>NZ_OZ252111.1:722500-2567500 GCF_965248585.1 Flagellimonas alvinocaridis | reverse complement strand
GGATTATCAAAGAAATCAGTTTATTAAAGATTGAAAAACATTTAGTTGAACATAAATTCCCGTGTTGGTGCTACCTGTAATGTAGCAGTTGATTTGATCATTTTATACCAATTAGATACGTCCAAAACATTAGCTTGATTTTTGGTTACTTTTTGAATATACTCATCATAACTAGTAATACCTTCATAGGATATTAACTCGACACCAGAGACCTCAACATTATTGTTTTCAACCCTTGTTCTAATCTCGTGCGTTATACCGGGTGGCAAATCCGGTAATACCAAAGATTGAGTTTTTTGACTATCAAAGGTGATGGACCAATTATACAAAGATGTGTTGTCATTTTGGGTTGCACATCTAATTCTTCCAACAATATGTTCCGTTCCTTGGACATCCAAACTAATCCGTCCATCAGCATAAGTGTAGCTAAAACTTAGATTGGGGACCTCATAAGATGTAGGGGGCGGACCATTGCTTTCCAAATAAAAATTATCGATGAATAAAGTATGTCTATAATATTGGAACATACTGTTTAATTTGTAATCTAAGGAGTTTAATGAAAATACCTTTCCTCCAGAATTATAAATTTCGTGATACTTGTTACTGATTTTGTCATCATAAGTGCTTGCTCCATATACTCTGAAATAATAAGAAAAAGCATCAGATTTGGCCAGTTGAATTGTTAAGGTCTTGTCTTCAAGATTTTCTGTGGTGAAATTCTCCTTGTCAAGAACATAATTTTCGTCAATTTGGTTTTCCAAAATCAAGTATCTATAATCAGATGTATGATCATAGACATAGAATGATGAAAAAGGATTATTATCATTCACGGCAACATCTGTCCAAAGATCTAACGTGTTTTCAGAATGGTTCAATGTTGCTTCGTACAATGCGGGAGCATAGTTCCAAAGGTACGATTCAACGGTTCTACCACTTCTGGAAGAAATCTGATCTTGTGAAAAAAAGTTGGCTATAGGAATTTTAATTGTATTTCCGAGTTCTGCCCATTTTCTTTTGGGCTCAGCTAGTGTCAATACCTCTGGATTATTCTTGGTTAAATTCTGATGTGTAGAAATACTGGCATGTCCAGTATATGATTGCAAATAAAAGGAAAGCATGAATTCGGTATTGTCAGGAAAGTCATCATATGTGTTCAATACAATTTGTCGATCATCCCTTGAAAATTCTTTATATGTAACAAGGGAACCATCCATAAGTGAAATAAAAATGATGGGAACCGTAATATCACTGGTCAATCGGTCTTCCGGAATATTCACCACAATCAACCTTCTCATGATTTCCATTGGGAATTCATTAATGCTTTCATTTCCAAAAGAATCCTTTGCCTTTATGTATAGGAATTTAGAACCAGTATTAAAACTGTCAGGGTCGATCTCCCATTGAAAAGGATTTCCTTTCTCAATTATAGTTTGTGAATCTTCACCCACCAAAAATTCTACGCTCATCACTTCTGAATACTCATCAATCACCATAGGAGATAATATAGAGACTTCATCAATAATGGGGTTTTCAATTAATCTTTCCAATTCAATTGTGGGACCAGAATTATCAGCATAAAACACAGTTTCGTAGGTTGTCTTGTTTTCAGCCAAATCGAATGCTTCAATTTTAAATATATTCTCTCCATAAGTAAGGTGAAGTGTATTGATATTCACTTCAAATTTATTATCGGTTATTTCCATCAGGAACCGTTCACCAGCATAGCATTTCACAGACGAAAGTCCCTCATTGTCGATTACATTGAACGTTATCGTGTTGGTTTCCCCGCCAATAATTTGGCCTTCTTGAAGTGATACCTCGGTTATTGAGGGAAGCTCATTGTCTATATGGATTACTTGCTGTTCGGAAGTGGCGTTCCCAGAGGTATCGGTCACAGTGACCTTGAGTACATAATCCTGAAATTTGGCGGTCAGTGAATTTTTTGAGGTGTAGCCTGAGAGATCGATTGTAATTTGATAAGGTGACGTGTTATCCTCTCCAACTTTCTGATCATTGATGAACGCTTCAACTTTGGCTACGCCCCCAGCATCTTGCGCATTGATATTGACTTGGATTTGATTGCTGACCACAATCGGACCTGAACCCACATTGCTAGGAGCACCTGAAATGGAGAAATCCACTTTTGGCGCAGTAACATCTGGTTCTGGCGTAGGATCTTCAGAATCTGAGGAGCAGGAAAAGGCAAAAAATAGCATAAGGTTAGCAAGGGCACAGAGTAAGTATCTGTTCATAACTGGTGAGGTTTGGTAGGGATAAACATAATACTTTTTTGTAAGAAAATATTGTGAAGTTTGATGATTTGAGAGAAATTTTGGACTGATCTCTAAAATAAGGAGGGCAATTTTATTCACCCTCTCTACAGTTAATTGATAGGTTGGTTGTTTTTCTAGGAAAAACAGGCCGGGATTAATGCTAAACTTTGATAACGACCTTGCCCATCTGAAGTGATCAATATCGGAGTGATAAATTTTTTAGTATCTAACTCTACATTCTGCCAAGTAAGCTCCACTATTTGTCTCTAATTAATGGATGTAACTTATCAATACATAGATAGGATATGAATTGATAGGCAACATCAAAAGCAGGGGGATAAAACCAGATTTAATACCTTTAATTGTTAGACGTGGAGGGTAAAATAGGCACTGGCAATGCCCAAGATGATAACCAACAATTTTTGCAGATTAAAAGAATGTCCTTTAGAACTTTCAAAAAGAATAATGGTAGAAATATGAAAAAACACCCCAATGGCTAAAGAGGTCAATATATGGCCATAACCTTGTAATTTGGGCAATTGGTCAGACAGGAAACTGCCCAAAGGAGTCATTAATGAAAATACGAGGATAAAAAGAATGGCCCATCCCATTTTCATTTTGGAATTGATCAAAAATATACTGAGAATGATGGCAACCGGAATTTTATGGATAATAATGCCATATAAAATGGAATTATTCCCGTGAATGGGAACCCCTTCGACCAAGGAATGGATAGACAAACTTAAAAAGAGCAGGAAGGGAAATTGATTTTCCTTGATATCGATATGCATATGCCCGTGTTCTGCACCTTTGGAGAAAAACTCTAAAAACACCTGAAGTAATATACCGGCCAAAATATAAAGCGCAATGGTCTTTGGGTCGTGTCCTTCGTACACATCGGGCAACAATTCCAAAAAGGTCAACGATAAAAGGAAAGCCCCACTAAAGGCCAGCAACAATTTTATGTTCTTGTTGTTTTTTGGGCGTACAATAAAAGCAAAGGCAAAACTGGTCCAAACAGCTAGAATGGGAGCAATGTACACGATGTATGCCGGAAAATCCATAAAAAAGGTTCAGGGGGCAAAAATAGCCTATTTTTGTGGAAAGATTTCAGGAAAACATGGCAGGAAATTTTAAGATGTTGGCCAAAACTTTGTACGGGTTTGAACCCCTTTTGGCAAAGGAGCTTCGAAATTTGGGAGCTGGAAATGTGGAAGAAGGGGTCAGGAATGTTTCCTTTGAAGGGGATACGGGCTTTATGTATAAGGCCAACCTGTGTTTGAGGACAGCATTAAAGATTTATAAGCCCTTACGGACATTCAGGGTACGTAACGAGAAGGATCTGTACAAAGGAGTATACGATTTGGATTGGTCCAAAATGTTTACTTCGGATAAGACTTTTGCTGTTGATACTACCATGAACACTGAAATTTTCAACAATTCAATGTTCGTTTCATTGAAGGCTAAAGATGCCATTGTAGATAAATTCAGAAGAGTTGAGAGAGAACGCCCCAATGTGAGTACCCAAGACCCGGATGTTAGGATTCACATCCACATTCATGACCATAACTGTACTGTCTCATTGGATAGTTCCGGTAGTTCATTGCACCAGAGAGGTTACCGTATGTTGACGAATATTGCCCCGATAAACGAAGTTTTGGCGGCTGGACTTTTGTTGAAAAGCGGCTGGGATGGCCGAACAGATTTTTTAGATCCTATGTGCGGAAGCGGTACTTTTTTGATTGAAGCGGCCATGATGGCCTGTAATGTTCCGGCCAACATTAACAGAGAGTCGTACGCTTTTATGCATTGGCGCGATTATGATGCGGAATTGTATCAAAAGATTGTTGATGCCAGTTTGAATAAGGTCCGGGAATTTCACCATAAGATATTAGGGTATGACAAGGCCCCATCTGCGGTACGAAAGACCCAAGAGAACGTTGATAATGCAAATCTTTCTGAATACATTACCGTGGAGCGGAAAGACTTTTTTAGAACAGAAAAACCGGTTGATTCTAGGCTTCATATGGTGTTTAACCCGCCTTACGGGGAACGATTGCCCATAGAAATGGAAGAGTTTTACAGCAAAATAGGGGATACATTAAAGCAAAACTATCCTGGAACGGATGCTTGGATGATCACGTCCAATTTAGAGGCCTTAAAGCATGTGGGACTCAAACCTTCAAGAAAGATCAAGGCATTCAATGGAAAACTGGAAGCTAGGCTTGTATATTATGAAATGTATGAGGGTAGCAAAAAGGCAAAATATCAAAAAGACAATGTCTAAGTATTCGGACTTTTTTACAATCAATTAAAATTTAGTTAACTTTACCCTAACAAAAGTTTGGGTTTTCTTGAAAGTTTTGGCAATTAACTCAAAAAAATAGAAGGAAAATTCTAGACTAACTCAATTCAATTACCAAAAAAAGAGCCTGATGATTCAGGCTCTTTTTATTTGTATTCAGTAGACGTAAGCTATTTCTATGGTTCTTGCGACTCTGCTTTTTTCTTCTTGGATTTTTTGTATAGTGGTATAAAGTATGAAATGGAATAGTTGTAACCTACGCCAAAGTTACTGCCCTCCGTTACCTTGTTAAATCCGGGAATCCAAAGGTTGGGAAAACGTTCATCTTCCTTATTGGTGACCAAAAACCCTAAACGGGCACTCATACCAAGATAGATATTGGCAAAAAGCTCTGCTTTTATACCTACCACAAACTCTAGCCATGAGGCACTGAGTCCACTGAACTCCACATTCGGGTTGGGTCCTGGTAAAAAACCCGGTTCATAAAAGCGGTCGCTATTGAAAAGACTGTAATCATTCAAGGTTTGGCTAAAACTGGCAAAGGCATATCGCCCTCCAATGGTAATGGCGTTGTTCATTCCAAACCAATTCTGATAGGTATTTAGGTCAACCCCAGCTTTAATGTAGCTTCCAGCTGTTTCAAAGCTATATAGTTCGGTTCCACCCAAATCCTCGGATTGTTTTTTTGTTTCATTGCCTATTTCTGCGGCCAGATAAAGTTTTTGGGTAAGCCTGTAGTCACCAACCAGTTCGATTCCCGTATAATCTTCGTCCGCAAATGAAAGTACCAACCTGCTAAGATCGGCACCGATACGTAAACCATATTCATCTTTGTACTCTATAGTATCCTTGGCCTGTAAGTCAATAGGTTTGCTTTGCCCCATTACCAACAATGGTAAAAGGAGAATAAAAAGGCTAGTGAAATATTTTGACATGGACGCTGTTGGAATTTTCTACGGTTTGTTGGACGATTCGGATATCCTGGATCCAGTTATTGGCGCTTTCTGGTAATGTTACGGTAAGGTCTCCATAGTTGGCAACAAAACCGCAAGCCCTTGATATGAATGCTTCAGTGTTTTGGTATGATACGGTCAACGTATCTATATTGCCGGTTTCCACACCAGTTTCAGCATCATCGGCAGAATTGGTAATAAATGCAAATTGGGTGCTACTTGCACTGGCCCGGAGGGGTATTCCTATGGAATCCAGATTGCTTGAGCGATCGGTAAAAGTGTTTACCGTTTCATCCAAAATAATTTCTTTGATACGCATCAAAGGAACATCTTTGGTTGCTGTTGTATCATCAATATCGTAAAAACCAATGACCAAGAGTGGAGTGTCACCTTCCACACAGATATCATCTTTCTCGCAAGAGGAGAAATAAACGAGCACAGTGGCAATCAATACAATGGGGAGAATTTTTTTCATTCGTGTATAAAGCAGATTTTTCATCAAAGACTATACCCGTTTTTCCAAAAGTACAACATTTTCAACGTGATGGGTCTGGGGGAACATATCAACGGGCTGTACTTTGGCCACGTGGTACAATTCCTTCATTAAGGCCAGATCCCGTGCCTGTGTGGCGCTATTGCAGCTTACATAGACTATTTTTTTGGGAGCAACTTGGAGCAACTGCTCCACTACCAGTTTGTGCATGCCATCCCGGGGAGGGTCTGTTATGATCACATCGGGTTGTCCGTGCTGTGCTATAAATTCCGAGTTGAAGACATTCTTCATATCACCCACAAAAAATTCCACATTGGAAATTTGGTTGTGCTCAGCGTTGGCTTTGGCATCTGCAATGGCCTCCGGAACAGACTCCACTCCAATTACTTTTTTGGCTTGTTTGGAAACGAACTGTGCAATAGTGCCAGTTCCCGTATACAGGTCGTATACCAGTTCATGGCCACTAAGATTGGCAAAATCACGGGTTACCTTGTACAACTCATAAGCTTGTTCTGAATTGGTCTGATAAAAGGATTTTGCGTTGATTTTAAACTGAAGCCCTTCCATTTCTTCAAAAATGTGATCTCTTCCAGAAAAGCAAATCACCTCTTGATCATAAATGGTGTCATTTTGTTTGGAATTGATAACGTAGAGTAGGGAGGTAATCTTCGGGAAATTTTGTTGAACGTGGTTCAATAATAATTCTCGTTGTTCCGTATTATCCTCAAAAAATTGAAAAAACACCATGATCTCACCGGTTGATGACGTTCTGATCATCAAGGTGCGCAATAGACCCTCTTGTTTTCGTGGGTCAAAAAAAGACATGCCGTGGTTTACGGCAAACTTTTTAACTTCAAGTCGAATAGCATTGGAAGGATCTTCCTGTAAATGGCATTTTTTTATGTCCAAAATTTTGTCCCACATGCCCGGAATGTGAAAACCAAGGGCATTTCTATTTTCAAAATCCTTTTCAGAATTAATTTCGGCTTGGGTAAGCCATCTACTATTGGAAAATGAAAACTCCATTTTGTTGCGATAGAAATATTGTTTTTTGGAACCCAGAATAGGATTGGTATCCGGAAGGTCCAAATGGCCAATACGCTTTAAATTGTTCTCCACCTCTTTTTGTTTAAAATGAAGTTGATGCTCATAAGCCATGTGTTGCCATTTGCATCCACCGCAAACTCCAAAATGTTCACACTTTGCTTCGGTTCTCCTATCCGAAAGTGTGTGAAAATGGGTGGCTATACCTTCAAAATAGGCCTTTCGTTTTTTGGTGGTCATTACATCAACCACATCGCCGGGAACGGCATTGGATAAAAAAATGACCCGTCCGTCTGGGGCTTTGCCTACGGCTTTTCCCTTAGCTCCTGCATCAACCACTTCAACCTGTTCAAAGGTTTGTCGCCTACTTTTTCTACGCATGGGGCAAAAGTAAGTTCTTTTTGCTATTTGACATTGCCATGCTTCTTAAATTGACTTTAAACTTTGAAGGATTTTGGACAAGGAATCGGGTAGGGGAAGCCTCTTTTTTACACAATAATTTGTAATTTGCGTCCACTTCAAGGGATGATTTCTCTCCCACGCTGCTTTTTCGAGACCTCGAAAGAATAAAGGTACTGTAGGAATGGTTGTTTTATAAATTTAATTTAAACTAAAATGGCTGTTTTAGAGCATTTAACATCGCAGCAAGCGATAGATTTGGAAAACAAGTATGGCGCCCACAATTACCACCCACTTCCTGTGGTCTTGAGTAGGGGTGAAGGCGTGTATGTCTGGGACGTGGAAGGTAAAAAGTACTATGATTTTTTGTCGGCCTACTCTGCAGTGAACCAAGGGCATTGCCATCCCAAGATTGTTGGAGCCATGGTAGAACAGGCCAAGACCTTGACCTTGACCTCCCGCGCTTTTTACAACGATATGTTGGGGAACTTTGAGAAATATGCCACGACCACTTTTGGATTTGATAAGCTTTTGCCCATGAACACAGGGGCCGAGGCCGTGGAGACTGCACTGAAAATTTGTAGGCGATGGGCATATCGCAAGAAAAATGTTCCAGAAAACCAGGCCAAAATTGTGGTTTGCGAAAACAATTTTCATGGAAGGACTACCACTATCATTTCATTTTCAAACGACCCAGTGGCCAATACAGATTATGGGCCGTATACCGAAGGCTTTATCAAAATAGAATATGATAATTTATCCGCTTTGGAAAATGCATTGCAGGGCAATCCGCATGTAGCTGGGTTTTTGGTGGAACCCATTCAAGGTGAAGCTGGCGTCTATGTACCTTCTGAAGGATATCTGGCTGCCGCAAAGGCCCTTTGCGAAAAGTACAATGTTCTTTTTATTGCAGACGAGGTGCAGACTGGTATTGCACGTACCGGAAAACTATTGGCTGTAGATCATGAAAATGTAAAACCGGATATTCTGATTTTAGGAAAGGCATTGTCTGGGGGAGCCTATCCAGTTTCGGCCGTTTTGGCCAATGATTCCATCATGGAAGTGATTACCCCTGGAAGCCATGGAAGCACCTTTGGTGGTAACCCGGTAGCCGCAGCCGTTGGCATAGCGGCCTTAGAGGTAGTTAAAGAGGAAGGGTTGGCCCAAAATGCAGAAGAATTAGGTGAATTGTTCCGGGAAGAGCTCAACAAGTTTGTGGCAACTTCGGATTTAGTGTTGAAGGTTAGGGGAAAAGGTCTTCTGAATGCCATTGTGATCAACGATTCCGAGGAAAGCTCCACGGCTTGGGATATTTGTATGGCCCTGAAGGAAAATGGTCTTTTGGCCAAACCAACCCATGGGAATATTATTCGATTTGCACCACCTTTGGTGATGAACCGCGAGCAATTGATGGATTGTATTTCCATTATTACCAAAACGATTCAAGACTTCGAAGTATAAAAGAAGTGGTTATATCACCGCTGCCTCTAACAGTTCCAAAGTCATATCGTCTGCATCAAAAGCAGCATGAATGCCTACCGGAACAGTAAAATTATTGGGAACATGCCCGAAGCTCATTCCATAGGCCGAGGGCAATCCCAGTGGGGCAATACGGTCCATGATAACCTCTTTAAGAGTAAAATTATCGGGCTTCTTTTCTCGATCACAACCTTTGCATACTCCAAATACAATTCCCTTGGCTTTTGAAAAAGTAGAGCCTTCAATGAGTTGGGTGAGCATACGGTCCATTCGGTAGGGAGCTTCTTCCACATCTTCCAAGAAAACCAATTTATCCGTAAAATCGATTTCATGGGGGGTTCCCACCAATGCATTAACCAAGGTAAGGCTTCCCCCGACCAACTCGCCTTTGCAATTTCCCGAGGTAATGGTATACTGTTCGTACTCGCTATGGTTCAAAAGTTCAAGGTCCTTTAACTTCACATTTTCTATGATTTGGGAATCCTTGCCCTTCATCAGCACTTTTTTAAAGTATTTTTGGCTATAGGCATCGCCAATGGTACTACCTACTGGACCATGAAAACAGATAAGTCCCGTTTCTTTGTAAATACCCTGAATCAATGCGGTAATGTCACTAAAACCAATCAGGGCCTTGGGGTTGTTCCGGATGATATCATAATCCAAATGAGTAAGAATTCGGGTGCAACCATACCCCCCTCTTGCACATAGAATGGCATCTATTTCTGGATTGGCGAACATTTCATGCAAATCTTTTACACGCTCCACATCCGTATTGCTAAAATATCCGTGGTTTCCTATGATTCGGTTGGTATGAAAGGTCTTAAACCCCATTTTGTGAAGTGTTTCCAATGCTTTCTGCAATACGTCCGGTTTTATGGCGTAACCGGGAGCGACCAAACCTATCGTGTCTCCTTTTCTTAATTTTTTAGGTTTAATCCTTGTTGGGGTAGCAGTGGTAGGCCGATTTTCATTTCCCGTACCAATTTTTGGCAACATAAAAGTAGCTCCCAAGGCGGAAGCTGATTTTAAAAAGGTTCTTCTTTTTGACATGAAGTTTGGATTATGATATAAAGAATCCTTGGCTGAGCCATGGAACTGCTATAAAAGTAAACGGAATGGATGGTTTTGACAACTATTTGCTTCGGCGTTCTATTCTACGCAGTTGTCTTTGGATTTTCTTGATGGCAGACTCAATGGACCTTTCGGGTTCTATGATGTTATATTCGCCCCAAAAGTCTGGGTCTGAAAACCCAATTGCTTCATCACTGAGTATAATGGATTTTTTTATGCGTTCCCGGTTTTTGGGCAATTGTCCGCTCTCGTTTCGTTCCCAATCCGTAACAGCCATTTCAGCGGTCATGCTATATACCGAATTGAACAGACGGTCTTCCCAATCTATTTTAAATTCCAGCATTACACTGCTATACCCATAATACCATTTCCCGCCTTTTTCGCGGTAATCCACACGATAGGCGACCTCAGTAGGCCAAACATCCACACCCATAGGTTTTCGTCTGACAAAAAGTTGCGAAGCTAAATCCTTGTCTGTAATATTCAGGGAATACACGGCACTCGTCAAAGTTTTGTTTTCTACATCAATAAAAAGTTCGCCATTGTACAAAGGAGCGGTTACGGTTTCCCGCTGATTGAATTTAATGACATAGATCAGGCGGTCATTAATTCGGGTAGACCGACCAAAAGAAAACGTATAATCTGAAAGGGATCCCTCTCCAAATAGAAACTCTGGGTATTTCATAATGTCCACATACAGTGTGTTGAATGGCCCCCCCTGTAACTTAAGGGCAACGGTGTCCAATTTGCTGTAATCTGTACTTTTTCGAGCCTTGTAAAGTTCCAGGGCATCATTGCGCGCAGAATTATAGGGCGATTTATAGATACTGACAACGGCCTCGGACAGCGATACATTTTTTCTGCGCTTCCTAATGGTTTCCCTATAGAAAGCGGTCATCAAAGTAGGGTCGCTGAAATAGTTATCACCTTTTCGTGCCAAAGTTTCCTTAACCAATGCTGCAGCATCTTTGGGCACGTTGATGTTGATTTCCGAAAGCTCGGTAATGGAGACCGACAATGAAATTCTGTTTTTTTCAGGTTGTAAGCTTGATAGTGGGATTGTCTTGTTTTTGTATCCCAAAAAGGATACGATCACATTGCCATCGGTTATGTTTTTTGGAACCTTGAGCAAAAAACCACCTTCCGTATTGGTTATGGTACTTATGTTGGTGCCTTCAACCGCAAGTGTGGCAAATACCAAAGGGTTGTTTGTAGACTCGTCTACCACTTCACCTTGATACTGATTAAAGTCGACAGTGGTGTCCACATTTTCCTGAAAGGCCAGCACTTTGGATGGATTCCACTGTAAAGCAATGAGTACCAAAAACAAGGTTCCCTTCACTAATTTTTTCTTGAAAAAACACCTAATAGCACATTTTGTACCCATAACCGTATACTTGTTGTTACCTTTAAAGATACAAAATTTTGAAGTTTATGGTGCGTTCAAAATTCTTAAAATATCAGTACTAATTGGTTTTAAATCAGATAAAAAGAGATTAGTCTACCATAAAAAGTGCATTGGCGAAAAACAGTTTTCCATTTTCCCAGAAGCCTCTAAAAAGTGGGTTGTCTATCATGTAGACCACTTGGCCTGAACCAAAGTTTTCCGCGCCGTAAATAAGAGATTCCGCCACTTGGGCCTGAGCATCGCTTCCCGCGAATCCCGAAAAAGGTTTCGTAGTTTTTTCCAAGAAAACGGCATTGCCATTTTTCAGATAGTTATAGCTGACATTTCCAAGTTTTAGCGTGAAATAATCTTTACCGTACCCATAGGCCAAGGGATGGGTGTTATCTACTTTGGTCTTAAAAATAGCGCCGGTGATGGCCCTCTTTATCTGTTCTCTTTCCAAATTTTCATGGGGACTCGGGACATTGCTGGTTGAGTCGGTATCCATTTCCTTTTTTTCAATACCAAATCCATTTTCGCCATCAATGGCGCCAATAGCATCGCCCATGGCAATGAGCTTACCACCCTTTTGTACCCATTCGCGAAGTCTTTTGAGTTGTTTTTCGTCAAAATAGTTCCCATATCTTCCATCGGGCAAGATTAAAATGTTGTAGTCGTCCAAATTGACCCTTTGTGCATATGAGTCGTCTATAACCGTTAAGGGATAGTGCAATTGTTGCTCAAAGAAATGCCAGATTTCTCCAAACCTTAAGGTCGAGGTTGGTCCCCCCGATAAAATGGCCACCTTGGGTTTGGAAATCATTTTTACATAACTAGATCCGAAATCCTTACCAGAATCCACAAAGCCAGTATTGGCCAAGGTGAAGTCTTTTTGGTGCTTGGACATCAATTCCAAGAGGGAGGTGTAAAAGTCAGATTTGTGTTGATTGTCTCCCTGGGTAACAATCAATGTTCCCCTTTCAAAAGACTTCCCATCCAAGGTAAACGGATGGTCTGCTTTTCTCACGCGAATTCCTTTTGTGAGCAATTCTGCCAAAAAACGGGCATCTTTCATGCTGTTCCAATCAAACAGATAGGCGTATGCTTGATCATTAGGTCTTCCAACACTAATACTTGCCACAGAATCTTTGTTTGTATTTGTTGGTGTTGCATTGATCAACGAGGTAGAAGCAATGGCATCCAACCCATAGGCATAGGGCAGGGACCAGGCCGTAATGTCATAGGTGAGCGAATCGGTAAGCTTGGCATTGGGTTCAAACAGAACCTTTACCAAGGTACCCTTAGGCTGATTGGTGGAGACAACAACACTGTTGGAGGAGGTTGCCATACTGCCGTTGGAGCCTGTACTGTAATCGAAGCCTTTTACCAACCCATTTGAAGGGTGCCCAAAAGTAATCCTATGCTTTTCCAATAACGTTTTAAGCGCATCTATTTTATCCTTATCCCCATTTAAGACATAACTTTTGTACTTGAAATTTTGATTTTGATAAAACTTCCTGAATTCGGTGTTCAATTTATCGGCATTTTGGGAAGATACTTCCACTGTGGAAAGTCCTGTGGTAAAGTGGTGTGCAATCCTATCCTTTAGGGTAAGGGTGTCGCCAATCCTGGTAATGATTCCTAAACCAGCGCGTCCGCTCCCTCCTTGCTCGTAGGTCATTCCAATGGCTCCATTGTACATGGGGTAGGTGTCCCCGTAGCTTGGATAGAAAAGGTCAAATACTTCCTTGGTGAAATAAAACCAACCATTGGCATCAAAATATTTGGCGTGGTTTCGTCCAAGGGTAATTTGGAAATTTCTCTGAAAATCAGTGATCACTTCGTGGTAAGGTTCCGCAGCAGGGGCAAAATAGTATGGATTGTCCACACCCTGTTCGTGAAAGTCCACATGTACGTGGGGCAACCAGTCATTATAGACTTCTATACGTTGTTGGCTTTCAATTTGGGTAAGCCAGGCCCAATCACGGTTTAAGTCAAACATATAGTGATTGCTCCTTCCATTCCACCAACCTTCATGGTGTTCCTTACTATTGGGGTCTACCTGATAGGGTGTGTTTTTATATTGATTGTACCAATTGCTGTAACGGTCCCTTCCATCAGGGTTTATGCAAGGATCCATGATGACCACGGTGTTTTCAAGATAGGAACTCTTGCTGGTCAAAAGCTCATAAATGGTCTTCATGGAAGCTTCGGTACTCACACTTTCGTTGCCATGAACGTTGTAGCTCAACCAAACAATTGCCTTGGTGTTGGTTCCGGTTCCGTCCATATCCTTTAAGTGTTCTTGTCGGATGGTTTCCAAATTGGACATGTTGGCTGCAGACGTGACATAAGCCAACAATAAAGGGCGTCGTTCATTGGTCTGGCCATAAACGGTAAGCTTCACCCTGTCAGGGGCTTGTTCGGCCAAATACTCGTAGTAATCCACCACCTCATGATGACGGGTAAATTCGGTGCCCAATTCGTACCCCAAAAACTCGGAGGGGGATTTTAACTGTTGGGCCGATATTGCTAAAGTGAATAATGCTGTGAGAAAAAATAAAAATTTTGTCATGTATGGGTCAATTAGTCGTAATCAAATCTAACAATAAATTGGATGACAGACCTACTTTTTTGTATCTGTGCGGAGAAGGGTATCCAGGAAAACGTAATTAACGTATTTTTAGGATGAGAAAAAAAGAAGAGGTTTATCTTTGATCACCTCATTACAGTTTTAATGGAAGTAGATTGTATACCCTTTAAGGAAACCGGTTATTTTTCCAAGCTTATTTGTGATTATCTAGACCAACGGAAAGACTTAGAACAATTTTATAACCGATTCCCCTCACCTGAAAATTTTGCGGAACAGATCAAGGAGAAGAGTGATGCCTACACTTTTTCGAACCGGGCGATACTTGTACAAGCTTTGCGAGAACAATATAAGGGTATGGCAATCTCAGAGGTGACCGAGGCCAATGTAACCTCTTTAGAGGAGAAAAATACGTTTACGGTGGTCACAGGGCATCAGTTAAACCTTTTTACAGGACCGCTGTACTTTTTGTACAAGATTGTATCAACCATTAATCTTGCCAAGGAACTAAAGCGCATATATCCCGAACATCAATTTGTACCGGTGTATTGGATGGCCACCGAAGACCACGATTTTGAGGAAATCAATTACTTCAATCTTCATGGAAAAAAGGTGCAATGGAGCAGGTCGTCCTCAGGAGCTGTAGGCATGTTGGATACGAAAGGTCTAGATGCGGTGTTTGAGACTTTATCGGCCGAATTGGGAAAAACCGGAAATGCAGAAACTTTAAAAGTGCTTTTCAAAAAAGCATATTTGGAGCATTCAAATTTGGCAAAGGCCACCCGGTATTTGGTGAACGAACTGTTTGGTGAACATGGATTGGTGATCGTGGATGGAGATGCCCCATCGCTTAAAAAACTACTGGTTCCCTATGCTGAAAAGGACATTTTTGAACAGATTCCTTATAACAAGGTAACGGAATCCATAGGAGAACTGGAAAAGGTGTCTTCTGACTATACAATACAAGTAAATCCGAGGGAAATCAATTATTTCTACCTTAAAGAAGGGCTCCGGGAACGGATTGTGGAACAGCATGGGAAGTTTCATGTGGTGAATACCGAAATAGAATTTTCCAAAAAAGAACTTAGCGAGGAACTGCATAAACACCCTGAACGATTTTCCCCAAATGTGATTGCCCGTCCTTTGTACCAAGAAGTGATTTTGCCCAATCTTGCCTACATTGGTGGTGGAGGGGAATTGGCCTATTGGTTGGAACTGAAATCGTATTTTGATGAAATGGACATCACTTTTCCTATGTTGATGCTCCGTAACTCTGCTTTGGTGATTACAGAAAAACAGGCCGATAAAATAAACAGGCTGGATTTAAAAGTATCCCATCTTTTTTTGAAACAGAATACGTTCATTAACAAAAAGATCAGGGAAATTTCCAATATCGATATTGATTTTTCTCCCCAGAAAAAATATTTGGAAGAGCAGTTTGAGCAGATGTATCAACTTGCTGAAGAAACCGATAAAAGCTTTTTGGGTGCGGTAAAGGCCCAAGAAATCAAGCAAAAAAAGGGTCTGGATGCTTTGGAGAAAAGACTTTTAAAGGCACAAAAACGAAAGTTGAGAGATCATGTGGTCAGAATGACTGACATCCAGAATGAACTCTTCCCGAACAAATCCCTTCAAGAGCGCCAACTCAATTTCTCAGAACTATATCTAGAGCTGGGAGAAAATCTGATTCCCAATCTTTTGGATTCCCTTGATCCATTTTCGGGGACGTTTTCAATTTTAAAATACTAACTGGGTCAAGTATTTTTCAATCAGCAAAAAAAAATCAAAAACAAAGTAGGGTATTTTTCCTTGTAGTTGTTTTACTAGTGAAAATTGCTATGAAGAATTTAAATGAATGAGTTGGTTAACTCATATGTTTAGGTTGGTTTTGATTTTATTTAAAAAGCCCTGGAGTGGTTCCCAGGGCTTTTTGTTTTTTATGGCTTAAGCTATTAGAACAAATCAGCGAAGTGGGATTTCACCTCAAACAAAGTGGCCTCTTTCATGGTGTCAAACCTTAAATCTGCATGGCCCACACGGTCTTCGGGTCCAATACCCACACTATGGAAACCTCCTGCTTTGGCAGCATCAATACCTTTTTCGGCATCTTCCACCACAATACAGTTATTGGGGGGTAGCCTTAACTTTTCTGCGGCGTAAAGGAAAATATCTGGCTCAGGTTTGCTTTTGGCTACGCTATTGCCGTCCCCAATGACATCAAAATAGGGCATGGCATTTAACTGCTGCAATACTTTAAGGGCATTTTTACTGGCGCTTCCCAAGGCTACGCTGAAACCTTCTGTTCTTAGGTGCGTTAATAATTCCTTTGCACCAGATAGATAATCTTCCGGGGTCATATGGTCCAAACTGGCCACGTAGAGGTCATTTTTTTTGGTGGCTAGATCAATTACCGTCTGTTCATCCAGGGTAACTTTGTTATGGTCCATAATAACTTTAATGGAATCCATTCGGGAGATGCCCCGAAGTTTTTCATTGAGTTCCCGGTCAAAATCCCAACTCATTTCATCAGACAGCTTTTTCCAAGCTTCGTAATGTAATTCTGCAGTATCGGTAATTACTCCATCCAAATCGAAGATGAAACCTTTGATCATGGTTCAGTGTTTTAAAGAAATGCAAAGAAATGACGAAAAGTGTTAAGAAAAAAACTACAAAACGTTATGTTCAGTTCAGGGGAATAATTTTTGTTGAGCCCTAATGGGTTTCCGTTTAGAAAAAAGAATACACTTTACTGAAAATCTGCAATTAGCATTTCACACCTGAAAACTTTTGAAAAGTTGTCATAAATATCCTTTAAAAGATCCCTTTCCAAAAAAACCAAATTGCTATTTTTGCCCATGCATAACAACGTACTCATCCTAGACTTTGGTTCCCAGTACACACAATTGATCGCGAGACGCGTTAGGGAACTGAACATTTACTCAGAAATAAAACCATACAACAAGTTGCCCGAGGATTTATCGGAGTATAAGGCAGTTATCCTATCGGGGTCACCGTCTTCCGTAAGAGGTGAAAATGCCCCGCATCCCGATCTATCCGAAATCAAGGGGAAAAAACCTTTGCTCGGAATTTGCTATGGTGCCCAATACCTGTCCCATTTCAATGGTGGGAATGTGGCTCCTTCCGCTACCCGGGAGTATGGCCGAGCCAATCTCTCCTTTGTAAAAGAAGGGGAAGCCTTTTTGGAAGGCCTGGGAGAAGGAAGCCAAGTGTGGATGAGCCATAGTGATACCATCAAGGAACTTCCTGACGGGGCAGTCCGGCTGGCGAGCACCCACGATGTGGAGAACGCAGCCTATAAAATTAAAGGTGAGAATACCTACGGAATCCAGTTTCACCCCGAAGTATACCATACTACCGATGGCTCTAAACTGTTGGAGAACTTTTTGGTAAAAATAGCCGGATTGAAACAGGATTGGACCCCGGATGCGTTTGTAGAGACCACCGTGGCAGAGCTAAAAAAGGAAATAGGCGATGAGAAGGTGATCCTTGGACTTTCAGGGGGTGTGGATTCCAGCGTAGCGGCCATGTTGTTGCACAAGGCCATTGGCAGTCATCTCCACTGCATTTTTGTGAACAACGGATTGTTGCGCAAAAATGAGTTTGAAAGTGTGTTGGACCAATACGAGCACATGGGGCTCAATGTGAAGGGAGTTGATGCTTCGGCACGTTTTTTGGAAGCATTGAAAGGAGAATCGGACCCGGAGAAGAAACGAAAGATCATTGGAAGGGTCTTTATTGAGGTCTTTGATGACGAATCCCACAAAGTGGAAAACGCAAAGTGGCTGGCCCAAGGCACCATTTATCCCGATCGGATTGAATCCGTTTCGGCCAGTGGAGGCCCTTCGGCAGTGATCAAGAGCCACCACAATGTAGGCGGATTACCGGATTATATGAAACTAAAAATTGTGGAGCCCTTAAAAATGTTGTTCAAAGATGAGGTAAGAAGAGTTGGGGCAAGTATGGGTATGGAAGATTTTATTTTGGGGAGACATCCTTTTCCCGGACCTGGTCTGGGAATCCGTATCTTGGGGGACATTACCGCAGAAAAAGTGGCCATTTTACAGGAAGTTGATGCCATTTTTATTGATGGTTTGAAAAAATGGGGACTTTATGATAAGGTCTGGCAGGCCGGAGCCATGCTTTTGCCCGTAAATAGTGTAGGGGTCATGGGAGATGAGCGTACCTATGAAAAGTGTGTGGCGCTCAGGGCTGTGGAAAGCACGGACGGAATGACGGCAGATTGGGTAAATCTACCCTATGAATTTTTACAAAAGACCTCAAATGATATAATAAATAAGGTCAAGGGCGTTAATAGAGTAGTGTATGACATTAGCTCAAAGCCACCTGCAACTATAGAATGGGAATGAAAAAATATATCTTACAACTGGGCTTGGCGGTTATTTTTATGACCTCTTTCCAAGTTTTCGCGCAAGAATATGCAACACACGCCGTAAAGGAGGGAGAGACCTTACAGAGTATTTCCCAACAGTATAGGGTTACGCCTTATAGCATTTTACAGGCCAATAAGGAAATCAAAAGTGCTTCCGATGTAAAACCAAATACCATTTTGGTCATACCGTTGAAGGGTCCCATTGTTCAAAAAGAAAAGCCGAAAGAAGAAGAGCAGGAGGAAATCAAACCCTTAAGGTTTACCCGTCATAGAGTAAGAAGGAAGGAAACCCTTTTTGGACTTACCCAGAAATACGAAATCACCGAAGAGCAATTGAAACGCTACAACCGGGATTTATATTCCGAACCTCTTAAAAAAGGAATGGTGTTACAGATTCCCAAATTTCCGGAGATGGACCCTAACGATGAGCGTGAACTGGACTTTGAAACCTATACCGTTCAACCTAAGGAAACCCGGTGGAGCATTGCCCATAAATATGGTATTTCCGTAGATAGTCTATTGGTGTTGAACCCTGATTTGAGCAAAACATCCAACTATTTGGCAGCAGGGCAAGAACTAAAATTGCCACGTCCAAAAGGGGATAGTCTCAAGGAGCAACAAGTAGACTTGTTTACGTCATATACGGTGCCCCCAAAAATGACTTTGTATAGTCTGGGCAAGGAGTATGGAGTTCCTTCAGATTCCATTGTCAAGCTTAACCCCGAAATCATGAATCAAGGGGGATTAAAGGAGGGAATGGTCATCCGTCTCCCTAAAAAGAGGGATAATACTGGAGTGGTAAATACGGATAACTTCATCTTTTATGAGGTAAAACCCAAACAAAATATATTCAGGCTGACCCAAAATTTAAAGATTTCGAGGGAAGAACTTTTCCGTTTAAACCCTGATTTGGAAAATGGCCTAAAAGCTGGGATGGTACTCAAACTTCCAAAAGAGAAAGCTGCAGGACTTCAAGTGAAGAACGCTTTGGTATTGGACAGAGTTAACTTGGTGGATAGTATCAATGTTGAAAATAAACCCAAACTCGTCTTTATGCTGCCATTCCGATTGGATAGGGTTGAAGTGAACAACAAAGAAAAAACTGAAAGTCAGATCAAGACCAGACGGGATATGGCCTTGAGTCTTGGGTTTTATTCCGGGGCTTTGGTAGCTCTTGATTCCATTAAAAAGATGGGGGTTTCTGTTGATGTGAAAACTTACGATACCGAGTTGAGTCAGGCCAAAGTGAAGGAGATTCTTTTTAGGGAAAACCTACAAGGCGTAAATGCCATTATTGGCCCTATTGCTTCCGGTGCTTTGAGTGAAGTTGCTGTTGTGGCGGCAACCAAAAATATCCCAGTGATTGCCCCAGTGGCTTCAGATAGTCAATTGAGCCATAGTAATGTGTTCTTTTCGGTGCCCAAGGAAGAAATACTCAGGGAGAAGATGCTTTCTTATGTAAAGAAAATCCATAAGAACGAGAATGTGATCATTATTGCGGATTCTACCCATCAAGTGGCGCACGATTCCATTTTGAGCAAGTTTCCGGCTGCCCAGATTGCAAAAATCATCGACAATAAATCCTTGCATTTAGATAGGTTTCTATTAAAACTATCTGAAACGAAGGAAAATTGGGTGTTTTTGGAAACCGACCAGCCCAATATGATCTCAAGTGTCACATCCATCCTTAACTCGGCCATTACGGAAGACGTTAAAGTACGTATGTTCACCACAAGCTATAACAACAATGCTTATGAAGACGATGCAGTCTCTAATACGCATTTGTCCAATTTAAGGTTTACCTACCCCTCATTTTATAGGGAAACGGGCAACGATTTCTTTACCCGAGCTTATGAGAAACGATACAATGGATTAAGCCCCGATCGGTACGCCGTACGTGGGTTTGATGTGACCTATGACGTATTGTTGAAACTGGCGCACAAGAACAATCTTTTTGAAACCTCCAAGATTATAGGCCAAACGGAATATACAGGGAATAGTTTTGATTATATCAATGATTGGTCCTCCGGGTATTTCAATAGGGCCTGTTACATCATGGAGTATGATAGTTTGCAAATCAAAGAAGTAAAGTTGGATGACCTCAAAAGTAACCTATAACGGAAATCTTCGGACCACTTGTACGCATATCAGGTCCGGAAGTGAATATATTACAGATGCTCCCATAGACAATAATGGGAAGGGGGAAGCCTTTTCGCCCACAGATACCGTGGCCACAGGATTGGCCAATTGCATGATGACCATGATGGGCATCAAGGCTAGGGATATGGAGGTGGATTTAACAGGTTCCACGGCTGAGGTGACCAAGCATATGGCCGCCAATCCAAGGCGCATTTCAAAGATTGAGGTGAAATTGGAGCTGCCCGCCAGTGTTTCTGAAAAACACCGAAAAATTTTGGTACATACCGCCAATACATGCCCTGTACATTACAGTTTGCATCCCGATATTGAACGTGTAATCGATTTTCATTGGGTAAAATAGCAGCCATAGGATGTTTGTTGTTCCTTGGTTTTTTGGGTTTTGCACAGGAAATTGAGGAAGGGGTCCCTTGGGATGCCGGTAAACGCCTTGTTTGGGCCGATTTTAAGGGGAAAGTGCCCCCGGCAGCCGTTCCTGCGGCCACAACGGCCAGTGGCATCAGTTATACCTACTCTGCCAATTTAATGCACCATGAGGTAGAATTGGATTATGAGGTCACCGCCTATTTTTATCCCAACGAGTCTTGGTACAAACCATCTCTGGCCAATGATACCATATTGAGCCACGAACAGTTGCATTTTGACATTGCGGAGCTCTTTGCCCGTAAGATGCGAAACAGATTGGACCGCACCTCTTTTTCAGATAATGTAAAGGCTGAGGTCCGGGAAATCTATCAAGAGATTTTACAGGAACTCAAAGAGTTTCAGGAAGCCTACGATTGGGAGACCAACTTTTCCCGGAATGTGGAAAAGCAATTGGAATGGAACGCTAAAATTGCTAAGGAACTTCAGGCAGTGGAATAATTTCCCAACGAGGGTTCGAGTATTTTCCGAAGGAAAATGTATCGAGAACTTGTTTCCAATTCTCGATACGATTTTTTCCGTTGCACGTCAAAAACCACTCGAACCGACGAGCGAACGCTAGATTTTATTTCTTGTATTTATCGATGAACTTCTGGTCCAATTCCTCGGAATCCTTGTACTTCACCCGCAGGGCCTTTAATTCTTCCTTCAATTCCTCCCGAATTTCGGCATAGGCCGGGTCATCGTATACATTTTGCATTTCGTGGGGGTCTTTGGCAAGGTCGTACAGCTCCCATTCGTCCACATCATGGTAAAAATGAATCAACTTATACCGTTTGTTGGCCATACCGTAATGCCTTTTTACAGCATGCTCGGCAGGATATTCGTAATAGTGGTAATACACATTTTCCCTATCCCACTGTTCCAAATTCCCCGTCAAGATGGGCATTAGGCTTTCTCCTTGCATGTCATCCGGAATAGCGGCCCCGGCAGCTTCCAAAAAGGTTTGGGCAAAATCCAGGTTTTGGACCATTTCATCACTGGTGATTCCGGGTTTAATGGTGTTGGGCCAACGAATCAATAATGGTGTTCCAAAGGATTCCTGGTACATGAACCGCTTATCGAACCAACCATGCTCACCTAGGTAAAACCCTTGGTCCGAAGTGTAGACCACCAAGGTGTTCTCGGCCAAATCAGTTTCATCCAAATAGTCCAGCATCCGACCCACATTATCATCCACGGAGGCGATGGTGGCCAGATAATCCTGCATATAGCGTTGGTATTTCCAGCGGGTCTTTTCGGTATCGTCCATATTTGGCCACTTGGCCTTGAAATCTTCGGCAATGGCATCCAGAATGGGAAGGTACTCTGCCTGTTGTTCCTCGGTGAGGCGCGCCACTTCCCCACGACTGAAAAGCGGTCCGTTCCTAGGGTCGGTGTTCATGCCCAGCTTATCGGCAAGCTCGGGATAGACCTTGCAATCGTAGCTGAGGAGCATGTGCTTAAAAATGTTCATTTCGGCGGTACGGGCCGCGGCACCCCTACCAGAATAATCATCAAAAAGGGAGGCAGGTTCAGGGATTTCCTTTTCCAGATAGGCTTTGAACTTGTCCGCTTTGGGCCACCACGGGCGGTGTGGGGCCTTGTGTAGGTACATCATCAAAAACGGTTTTTCAGGGTCCCGCTTTTGGTCCAACCACTCCAAGGTCATATCGGTGATAATGTCTGATGCATAACCCATTTTTTGGATGGTATCGCCCTTGGGCGTTATAAAATCCGGATTCATGTAGCGTCCCTGCCCGGGCACGATCATAAATTCATCAAAACCCTTGGGACTGTTGCCAAAATGCAACTTGCCGAACATGGCCGTTTGGTATCCCGCCTTTTGCAACAACTGTGGAAAAGTCACCTGTGTGGTATCAAAAGGGGAGAGGTTGTCTATTTTTCCATTGATGTGGGTGTGCTTCCCGGTTAAAATGGTGGCCCGTGAAGGTGCACAGATGGAGTTGGTGACCGAGGCGTTGGTGAACAACATCCCTTCCTTGGCCAAACGGTCTATGTTGGGGGTCTGTATCAAGGTGGTGTCATAGGCGCTGATGGCTTGGTAGGCATGGTCATCGCTCATGATAAATAGGATGTTGGGCCGTTCCTTGGTGGTTTCTGCTTGTTCTTTTGGGGTGTCCTTACATCCAATAAGGAAGGAGATAAGGAGAAGGGGTAACATATATACGGGTTTAGACCTCATGGTGTTGGATGGGTTTGAAAATTTAAAGGTAGCAAATTCAAATGGTACGATAGATAGGGCTACTGTTTTGAAAACAATTCGAGAACTTGCGGAAACGAATTAATACAAGCCAATATGCCATCCAATAATCCATTCATCGAACTATCCAATTTTATAGAGGACACCTACGGCTCTCCTGAAGCCTTTGCCCAACAGTTAGATCTCGCGGTGGAAATGCTGTTTTATGTGGAAGAGGATACCTTTTCCCGAAGGGAACTGCAGGAAGTGGCTTCGGCGCTCATGAGTGTAATGCGGGTGCTACAGGGCAAATAAATATAATTTTTCATGGAGCCACTGAACGGCTTTGTACTTTTTGGTCTATTAAGTCCAATATTTCCCCATCCACATCCATTCTAAACTTGCGCGCAAACAATTTGTGTTCAGGTTGGTCTAGAAGTAAGCCTTTGTCTTCTTTGGAAAAGGTAACGGGTAGGGGTACATTTTTTCGTTCCCAATCCACAAAGTGAAGATTGTCCATAAGCTTAATGGTCTTATCTTCTTTCATGATTTCATGGAGTATGGTATGAAAGATTTGCTCATCTGGACACAAAGTGTACTTATAATACTTGAGCAGTCTGTCCTTGTGCAGATCTAAGTATGCCATGATTTTCTCCAACGTGGCACAGGTAAGACAGAACCAATTGGTACCCTTGTAGTGTTCTTTGAAGATGGATTTACGCTTGGGGTTGAACAACATAAAAAAATCCTTGGCCCTCAGCTTGCCCTTGACCAACAATTGTAGAATGGTTTTTAGATTTTCGGGATTGAATGAAAAAATGCTGTCCAGAATAACAAAATCTTCCCGCTGGGACGATAGGTTGATTTTATACTTTTTAACCCGGGTTCTGTATATGTCACTGTCTTTGGGAATTGGGGTAGTGGTATAGTCCAAAAAATCGTATTCTCCATAGGACTCCAGATAGGCATCAATGTATTTTGGGCTTTTAATAGGGTAGTCCTGCCCACTTATAAAGATGATCATGGAATTTTTGGGAGCGTCCTTCATGGCAACCTCCAACAAGTTTAGTGTTGCAGTTACTTGGGAAATATCGCCCCAGATACAATCTACCCTGGTATTGATGAATCTCACATTAGTGTTGGAGACGATGTTCTTAAATCGGGTAATATCGCTCTTAAGGTCAACGTGGATATAAAAGGTTGAATTTTCATCACTGAGCCTATCAATCATTCTTTTGAGCTGCTTTGGGTAATCGTGAGCCGTAATGATATATCTCTTGTCCATTGGCATCAAAATGTACACTGACCAAAATTATGGTACAGAGGTTTTCTTATTCAATGTGCAGTTTGGGGAGCTTTATGTGTGTATAAATGTAGTGAATTACAACGGATTATATGTTTGCGGTGGTTTTATGTTATTGTAAAGTATGTGTTTAGAGCCAGCGCGAACACTACTTATAAAAAAGATGTGGCCAGATATCGTACCTAAAAATTCATTCCTTTAGAAGGGATTTCATCCTTTCAGGTAACCTTGATCTTTAAGGATGTGGTGGTGGGTGTTGGGGATATCTTATAAGTTCTATCGAATAAATCGCAATGCAATCGGGAAATAGTTTTTCATCCTGTCCTTTAGGGTAATCGCCACGACCAATATATAAATAATATTTAAAAGATAAAGACCAAAGATATAAGTAATCAGTACGTTCCAAGGACTAAGATAGGTGTTGCTGGTTGAAATGGAAAAGTCGAAAAACCGGTTTATGATGAACCAAACATAGGGGAGCGCAAACACTATGGTCCAAGTAATCTGAAAATTCAATAGGTTTTTGGCATAAAAATCAATGTTTTTGACATTGTTCTTACGCATCAACCATAAAATCAAGGGGAGAATAATGTTTCCCAGAGGCAGGACAACAAAGACCAAGGTGGAAAAATGCATCGCCTTTATATATCCCATATTGCTTTTGGGCCCATGTTCCATAAGCTCATCCATCGGAACTTCTAGAGCGTCCGCAATTCTTTTGAGGGTTTCCCCGTGGGGATTGGTATGCCCTTTTTCTATCCTTTGTAGCGTCCGAAGATTGATTTGGGCACTGTCTGCCAGTTTTTCTTGGGTCAGTCCTTTTGATTTTCTGAGCGTGCAGATGCTCTGGCCTAGATCATCCATTTTTAAATTTTTGAAGTTCAGGTCAAAAGTATGTCCCCATGCTTAAAAACCAGATGGTCTGTTTGCGACTTTTTTGCGGCATTTCCATAAAGAAGCTTTTATGAATAGTGTTGAACGTTTACAAGGTTCATGGCCAATCATAGGTTTCATCATCTTTAAATGGAACTCCCATTTCCACATCCAGAACTACGCCATACTCACAATTTAGGCTTAGCCAATACGCTTCGTTGAAGTACATGGTCAGAAATTCAAACTCGTCTTTTTCCCATTCCTGTACTTCGGGGAAACCCTGCTCCATGACAAGTTCAGATTTTGCCCGTATGATCGGATTGCCCTTACAACTCAGTTCAGGGTGCATTGTTCGGATATATCCAAGGCGGTCATTTTCGTTTCTATAGAAAGTTAAGCGAAGCAATTTTTCATGCCATTCAAAGATCGTTTCGCTGTCTCCATGATCATCCAAATGAAAAATCTGATCGGGGTTGCCCAAAATTTCAATGACTTCCTTTTGGGTCATTCCAAATTTTAAATTGTCTATCCCAATTTTAGGTTTGAGTTCCATGTATCGATGAATTGGTATTGCTAAATATCACACCGTAAAAATCCATCCTTTAAGGCAGCGATTTTGTCCTCCCAAGTGGTGATAAACTCTTGGGCCACATACCCTGTAAACCCGGTTTCATGGATGGCCTTGATAATGGCCGGGTAGTAAAGCTCTTGGGTCTCATCGATTTCGTTGCGACCGGGAACCCCTGCGGTATGGTAGTGCCCAAAATAGGGATGGTAGTTGCGTATACTGCGGATAATGTCACCCTCTTGTATCTGCATATGGTAAATATCGAACAACAACTTAAAGTTATCGCTGCCCAAGTGCTTGCAGAGTTCCACCCCCCAAAGCGAGTTATCGCACATATAATCCTTATGGTCCACTTGGTTGAACAGCTCCATCTGGATGACCACCCCGTGCTCTTCGGCCAAGGGGATGATCTGTGACAGTCCGTCCACACAGTTTTGCAGTCCCACATAATCGTTCATGCCCCTGCGGTTACCACTAAAGCAGATGAGGTTGGTGTAACCGGCCTCAGCCACCTTGGGGATCATCTCCGTATAATTTTTAATGAGTTGTTCGTGGTATTTGGGGTCGTTCCACCCTTCGGTAAGGCTTATCTCGGCCCCGTTGCACATGGAGCAGTGGATGTCGTATTTTTTCAACAAGGGCCAATCCTTGGGACCGATCAGGTCAACGGCTTTTACGCCCAAACTATTCAGGGTCTTCAGGAAATCCTCCAAGGGAATATCGGAAAAACACCAGTGGCAGACACTATGGTTGATGTTGTTCTTCAGTTTGAATTCTTTCTGTGGCGTTTGGTCTTGCGCAAGGCCGGAAACCGATGCCAAACCCGCTGAACCCGCGGCCGCCGTGGCAATAAAATTTCTTCGCTTCATGTTTTCGGAGTGATTGTTCCGGGAAAGATAGTACATTGCCCCTTCAAATGGAAATGCAACCGGATAGAGAACAGCTGTTGGAAATGGCCCATTACAGAATGCCCTTTGGCAAGTACAAGGGGCGGTATTTGGTGGACTTGCCGCTGCCTTATTTGGTGTGGTTTAGGCAAAAAGGCTTTCCCGAAGGGAAATTGGGCAACTACCTGAATACCATGCTTACCATTAAGGACAACAACCTGGAACCGCTCATCAGAAAACTTCAAAAAGAATTTCCGAAGGAATCCTCCTGATTTCTGAGCTGCAATTTGTACCTTTACGCCCCGTAATAGAAAGATTAATATGTCACAGACCAAGTACATTTTCGTTACGGGAGGCGTAACTTCATCCTTGGGTAAAGGAATCATCGCCGCATCTTTGGCCAAATTGCTACAGGCCAGGGGTTACCGGACCACCATACAAAAATTAGACCCCTATATCAACGTAGATCCAGGGACCCTGAATCCTTACGAGCATGGCGAGTGTTATGTGACCGATGATGGTGCAGAGACCGACTTGGATTTGGGACACTACGAGCGTTTTTTGAACGTGCGCACTTCCCAAGCCAATAACGTTACCACAGGACGTATCTACCAAAGTGTGATTGAGAAGGAGCGAAGAGGGGAATTTTTGGGGAAGACCGTGCAGGTGGTACCCCATATTACCAATGAAATTAAAGAGCGTATCCAGATTTTGGGCAAAAGTGGCGATTATGATATCGTGATCACCGAAATCGGCGGTACCGTGGGGGATATTGAGTCCCTACCTTATATTGAAGCCGTGCGTCAGTTGCTTTGGGAACTGGGGGAGCACAACGGTATTGTGGTACACCTTACCTTGGTGCCATTCTTGTCGGCTGCTGGTGAGTTGAAGACCAAACCTACACAGCACTCCGTAAAAACCTTGATGGAAAGTGGGATAAAGGCCGATATTTTGGTATGCCGTACCGAACACAATATTTCCGAAGACATCAAAGAAAAATTGGCCCTGTTCTGTAATGTAAAGAAAGAAGCTGTGGTTCAGTCGATTGATGCATCTACTATTTATGATGTTCCCATTTTAATGCAGGAGGAAGGGTTGGATACTGTTGCCTTGGAGAAATTGGCTTTACCAAAAGATACCGAACCCAATTTGGATCAGTGGAAAGAGTTCTTGAAACGACACAAAAATCCAAAAAACAAAGTGGTTATTGGGTTGATTGGAAAATACGTGGAACTTCCAGATTCCTATAAATCCATTCAAGAAGCATTTATCCACGCTGGAGCAACCAATGAAGTTGAAGTTGAGGTGCGTTCCATCCATTCGGAGCATCTTACTGCCAAGAATATCGACAAAAAATTGATGGGACTGGACGGTCTTTTGGTGGCACCTGGTTTTGGGGAACGTGGTATTGAGGGTAAAGTGATGGCAGTGCGGTATGCCCGGGAGAACGATATGCCATTTTTGGGCATTTGTCTTGGTATGCAGATGGCTGTAATAGAATTTGCACGTAACGTTTTGGATATGGCAGGTGCCAATTCCACCGAAATGGATAAGGAAACGGCTTATCCTGTCATAAGTTTGATGGAAGAGCAGAAATCCGTGACCGATATGGGCGGGACCATGCGTTTGGGTGCCTGGGATTGCCATCTTACCGAGGGTAGTTTGGTACATGAGGTGTATGGCACTTCGGATATTGCGGAACGCCACCGTCACCGTTATGAGTTTAACAACGCCTACAAACAGCAGATGGAAGAAGCTGGATTGGTACCTACTGGGTTTAACCCCAAGACCGGTTTGGTGGAGGTCGTGGAAATACCTTCGCACCCTTGGTTCATTGGTGTACAATATCATCCAGAGTATAAAAGTACTGTTGCCAGCCCACATCCCTTGTTCGTGGGTTTTGTAAAGGCCGTACTGGAACAGAAACAGAAACAAAAGAATGCCAGTTTGGCATAAAGTGCGGTTTTGGGCATATATTTGCGAGCTGAATACCGATAAAGAAGATTTCTACTAAATAATTTTCATGGAAGAAAAGAAGCTGGATATCAATTCCATTATTGGATTTGTACTGATTTTTGGGATACTTATTTTTATGTTTTACCAGAATCAGCCTACACCAGAAGAGCTGGAAGCACAGAAAGCAGAGCAAGAAAAGATTGAGGCTGCGGCAAAACAGGAAGAACAGGTTGAGGTAACCCCAACCCCGGTACAACAAGCACAGAGCGTAGATTTAAACGATTCCACTGCGGTGGCCAATTACAAGAGTGCCGTTGGGGCATTTGGTTTTACCCAAGCTGCTGAAGGAACCACCAAACTGGAGAACGAAGTGCTTTTCTTGGAGGTGGCCAATAAAGGTGGTCAGATTATAGAGGCAAGGGTTAAAAATTTTGTCACCTACGACTCCGTCCCTGTTTACTTGGTAAAGGATGGCAACGCCAATTTTGCCCTCAACTTTTCGGCCAATGATAATAGGGTGCTCAATACGGCAGACCTGTATTTTGAGCCGTCACTATCCAAAAATGGAGATAATCAGGTACTTTCCATGAAGGCCAAGGTGGCCGACAATCGTTTTTTGGAATACCGATATGAAATGAAGCCCAATGATTATTTGGTGGATTTTACCATTCGTTCCCAAGGATTAAATGGGGTTATCAATAGCACTAGGCCCATTACCCTCAATTGGGAAATGAATGGAATACGACACAACAAAAGTGTACAGTACGAGAACCGCTATACCCGTTTGACATACAACCATGAAGATGGTAAGATCAGTAAACTTTCCGAGAGTAGCGATTTGGATGAAGAAACCGAAGAGGATATCAAATGGCTTTCTTATCGACAACACTTCTTCAGCTCCATCTTGGCTTCGGACAACCACTTTAAAACTGCGGAACTCAGTTCCAAAAATTTAGTGGAAGAAGAAGGCAAAGATGTTATGTTCACTAAGGCATACAGCACCAAAGCGCCCCTAGAGCTGCAAGGTGGAGAACTGTCGCAGAACATGCATTGGTATTATGGCCCCACCGATGTTAAGGTATTGGATGATTATAAAGATTTGGGCTTAGCTGACTCTATTCCCTTTGGTTGGGGAATTTTTGGATGGATCAATCGATATATATTTACACCGTTTTATGGTTTCTTAAGTTCCTTCCTTCCGTTCGGGATCGCCATTGTGGTGATGACCATTTTGGTACGTTTGGCATTATCGCCTGTTACCTATAAATCCTATCTCTCACAAGCTAAAATGAAAGTGTTGAAGCCTGAGATTACGGAAATCAACGAGAAGTACAAGGACAACGCCATGAAAAAGCAGCAAGAGACCATGAAGCTGTACAACAAGGCGGGAGTGAGCCCAATGAGCGGTTGTATTCCAGCATTGATGCAGTTGCCTATTTTCTATGCATTGTTTATGTTTTTCCCGACCTCATTTGCGTTGCGTCAAAAACCATTTTTGTGGGCAGAGGATTTGGCTTCGTATGACTCTATTTTTGAATGGACTACCAATATTCCGGTCATATCCAGTTTCTATGGAAACCACGTGAGTTTGTTCCCGATTTTGGCCTCCATTGCCATCTTCTTCTATATGATGATGACCACGGGGCAGAGCATGCAGATGCAACAGCAGCCCGGTATGCCCAACATGAAGTTCATTATGTACCTGTCTCCACTGATTATGTTGATTTTCTTCAACAACTACGCCAGTGGCTTGAGTTTGTATTATTTCATCTCCAACCTGATCACGATCTTTATCATGTTGGCCATTAAGAACTACATTTTGGATGAGAACAAGATCCACGCACAGATTCAGGAAAACAAAAAGAAACCGAAAAAGGAAAACAAGTTCCAACGCAAGATGCGTGAGATGATGGAACAGGCCGAAGAGCAGAAAAGGACTGGAAAAAGATAATAGCCCTGAAAATTATCACTTGCCATTACCTATAAATGGTATGTTCTTTTAAGCTGAAATGCATTAAGACTTTTGGAACGTTACAGAAGTAAATAAAAAAACTCCCTCAAGAACTTTGGGGGAGTTTTCCATTTGCAGGTATAGTTTGGAAAGATTTGGGACTTCAAAGATGCGGCATTACTGTTGGGTAAAAAATTAATAGTTGTCAAAATGGGTGTTTTTGTATGGTAAAAGAACCCCTTTTGATGTGTCATCGATGAACGGTAAATGTATATCGATAAAAAGCCCCCAAGAAGAATTCCTTGGGGGCTTTTTTTGTAGTAATCAGCTTACTTGTATATGCTAATTCATGGTATCGGGAACAAGTACCCCGTCCAAAACATGGATTACACCGTTTATGGCTTGTACATCAACAGCATCAATACCAATGCCTGTGTTTCCTGAACCATCGGTTACATCGGCTATATTATCTCCAGTTCCGGGTAGATTAATGGTAATATCATCCCCTTCCAGAGTTGTGGCCATGATACCATCGGTTAAATCTCCAGAGCGTACATTGGCGCCAGCAACCACGTGATGTTGCAAAATAGGAATTAAGTCACCTTCTGCTGGAATGGATGCAAGAGCTGCGAAGGCATCATTGGTTGGAGCAAATACGGTGAATGGATCATTGCCAGCTCCACCTTGGGCAGATAGTACACTAACAAAATCAACACTTGGGGTAAGCTCGGTCAAGGCTTGTACCAAAGTGGAGAAATTAGGGTCTGCGACGGCAAAGGTTACTACTGTTGGAAGGTCAATAACTGCATCTACGGCATGTATCACCCCGTTGGTGGCCACAATATCGGCAATGGCTACGTTGCTCACACCATTTAAGGTAACACCATCATCTGTATTGATATACAAACTTAGGTTCTCGTCAGTGTCAAATTCAGCAGCCGTGTTTACATACGAGTTGGTCAATCCGGAAGAGAAGGCCGAAGCACCTACCACAACATGATTGGATAGAATGGCATTCAAATCATTGGAATTGGGATTGGTAAATGCTGCAAACGCATCATTGACTGGTGCAAAAACGGTGAATTCCTCTTCTTCATTGGACAACAAATCTGTGAAGGTGGTGTTTCCTCCATCGGTAAGGGCAGCTACCAAAGAAGTTAAGTTGGGATTGGCTACTGCATGATCTACAATATTGGGCAGATCAATTACCGCATCAACTACGTGTACTACACCATTGAGTGCTTTTACATCAGGAATCACCACAGAGGAAACTCCGTTGAAAGTTACTCCATCAGAAGCATCAAAGAAGATACTCATATTGGCATCTTGTGCACCTCTGGCCAATGTTGAGGTATACCCAGAACCAAGACCTGTGAGGTCTGTACTGTAGATAGCACCTTCAATAACATGGTTTAATAAAATTTGGGTAAGTACTTCAACAGGAACATCATCCAAAGACGCACCATCCAAGAAGGTTTCAAAAGCCTCATCGGTTGGGGCAAGTACAGTGAATGGACCATCGCCTCGCAAGGCATTTGGTAAATCGCCATCCGCAGCAATTAGAGCGGCAACAAGATTTTCAAGATTTTCATTTCCAATGGCCAAATCGGTGATGGGAACCAAAAGAATATCGGACAATGCATCTAGAATGGTTTGTGGAAGAAGAACTTTGTCTATGATGTGAACCACTCCATTGCTGGTGGTAACATTGGCAGTCGTTACTTGGGCGGGAGTATCGGTAGCGTCACCAATGAATACACCACCTTCGGTACTTACCGTAAGTGTTGCACCCTGCAAAGTGGTTAAGGTTTGACCGTTACTTAAATCGGAAGACGTGGCGGCCGTTCCGCTAATTACATGATAGGTAAGAATTACAGCGAGCAAGTCTTGAAGTTGCTCAGAATTAAAATCGTCCAAAGAATCAAAACCATCCAATTGGGTCAACAAATCTGAAAAAGCAGCATTGGTAGGTGCAAAGACCGTGAAAGGCCCTTCGCCACTTAAAGCACTAACCAAGTTATTGTTGGCACTTTCATCGGCTTTTTGTAGAGCACTTACCAAGCTGCTCAGTTCTGCTGTGGCTTGGGCGGCATCGACAATGGTTGTCGTAGTCTCAGGTGGAGGGGTCGTTCCATTATCATCGTCCGAACAGGACACGAACAATAATGTAAAAATCAATAAGGGTAATCGAATACATTTAATTAGTGCTTTCATGGGATTGTTGTTTAAAAGTGTTTAACGTTACGAATATAAAGTTAAACAAAATAAATTAATTGTGTTTAACAATTTTTATAAAAAGTTTAACAAAAAAATGTATCGATATCATTTTCAGTAAGTTCTAATAGAAATTAGCTACTGATTGTTTCATGGTTTACTAATTGGTATTTTGTAATTTTGCATCTTATTTATAGGTGATGAAAAAGGTAGTTATAGGACTTTCGGGCGGAGTAGATTCCAGTGTGTCGGCTTACTTGTTGAAGGAGCAAGGGTACGAGGTCATTGGACTTTTTATGAAGAATTGGGTAGATGATTCCGTAATCATATCCGAAGAATGTCCTTGGGTTGAGGATAGCAATGATGCGCTTATTGTAGCCGAAAAACTGGGAATACCATTTCAGACAGTGGATTTAAGTGCCGAGTATAAGGAGCGTATTGTGGACTATATGTTCAATGAATACGAAAAAGGAAGGACCCCGAATCCAGATGTTTTGTGCAATAGGGAAATTAAGTTTGATGTTTTTCTAAAAATTGCCTTGCAACTAGGTGCAGATTATGTGGCCACGGGTCACTATTGTCGCAAAGGAACCATTATAAACGAAGATGGCTCTGAAACGTATCAACTTTTGGCAGGAAAGGACACTAATAAGGACCAATCGTATTTTTTATGTCAGCTTTCACAGGAGCAACTTTCAAAAACACTGTTTCCCATTGGCGAGCTTACCAAACCAGAAGTTCGACAGATAGCCACTGAAAATGATTTGATCACTGCAGATAAGAAAGATTCACAAGGATTGTGTTTTATTGGAAAGGTGCATTTGCCGGAATTTCTTCAACAAAAGTTAAAGCCCAAAGCAGGTGTCATTGTTGAAGTACCCCAAACCGCATCCCAATTTTCGGTTTCTGTTCCCAATTTTAAGAACAAACGGGAAGAACTGGCCTTCAATGCCGAAAAACCTGTTTACTCAGAAGCGGACGGAAAAGTTGTGGGCCAGCACCAAGGCGCACATTATTTTACCATTGGTCAACGAAAAGGGCTTAATGTAGGGGGTACCAAGGAACCTTTGTTTGTTATTGAAACCGATGTGGATAAAAATATCATTTATACCGGACAGGGGAAATCCCATCCCGGATTGTACCGTCATACTTTGTTTGTAAAAGAGGACGAATTACACTGGGTACGCACCGATTTGGCCTTGGACGTGGACGGGACCATGCAGGTCATGGCACGAATACGGTACAGACAACCTTTGCAGAAAGCCACTTTGTACAAAACCGATACTGGATTGTATGTGGATTTTGAAGAGAAGCAATCTGCCATTACTGAGGGTCAATTTGTAGCGTGGTACCTAGAAGATGAATTGGTGGGCTCGGGAGTGATATCATAATCAAAAAAATGATTGAATGAATCCTAAATTGAAAAGTATACTAGAAGATGTATGGTGGAATATTGGTATAGTGTGTACTTCGATTTTTGTTTTTACAGTTTTTGCCATGTCCGCACCGGACCTTGATAGAGCGGGATTAGGTGGACTGGCTAATCTTTTTTTTCCTGGTCTGATAGGAGTTTTTACAATCATAATTTATTTGTTGACACGCATTTTTGCAAATGAGTGGAATTGGATTATTACTCTGGCAGGAGTAGTTTTTATGGCTTATGTGTCAACAATGCTTTTTTTTGATAGATTATAAATGCGCAACAGAATCACTGAACTTTTCGGAATTGAATATCCCATTATCCAAGCAGGAATGATTTGGGCGAGTGGATGGCGCTTGGCCTCTGCGGTTTCCAATGCTGGTGGTTTGGGGCTCTTGGGTGCTGGCAGCATGTATCCCGATGTTTTGGAAGAGCACATTGAAAAGTGCAAGCAGGCAACAAATAAACCGTTTGGGGTCAATGTTCCCATGCTCTATCCCGATATAGACAAGTTAATGCAGATTATTGTGGACGGCGAGGTGAAAATCGTCTTCACTTCTGCAGGAAATCCCAAGACATGGACTAGTTTTCTCAAAGAGAAAGGGATAACCGTGGTACATGTGGTAAGTAGTGTAAAGTTTGCGTTGAAAGCCCAAGAAGCTGGAGTGGACGCCATAGTGGCTGAAGGTTTTGAGGCGGGAGGGCATAATGGAAGGGACGAGACCACAACCATGGTTTTGATTCCTTCGGTGAAGGAAAAAATAGAAATCCCACTGATTGCCGCTGGGGGAATTGCCAGCGGAAGAGCAATGCTAGCAGCCATGGTTTTAGGGGCTGATGGTGTTCAAATCGGAAGTCGTTTTGTAGCCAGTCCAGAGGCATCTTCCCATCAACTTTTCAAGGAATGGGTCGTAAGGGCCCAAGAAGGAGACACCCAATTGACCTTAAAGGAGTTAGCTCCTGTGAGACTGTTGAAGAACAAGTTTTACCAAGATGTTCAAGAAGCATATGCCCAAGGAGCTTCGGTTACCGAACTTAAAGCTTTATTGGGTAGGGCAAGGGCCAAACGAGGCATGTTTGAAGGAGATATGGAAGAAGGCGAATTGGAAATTGGCCAAGTATCAGGTTTAATACATGATATTAAGCCAGCAGCCCAGATTATGGAAGAAATCGTTAGGGAATTCAACGAGGCCAAACATTTTACGCAAGAGTATTAGTAGTTTAACGGCATAAATCCGCAACTTTTCATACATTTACCCCGCATGAGAACACTAATCCCCACATTGGTCTTTTTTATGCTCGTCTCTAATGGCTATGGCCAAATTGAGCGGGATAAAGCACTTCACTTTTTAGGTGGCGGCCTATTTGGTCTAGCCGGAGCTGGTATCGCAAAAAATATTTCTGAAGGTAACCGTGTATGGACTTTTGTAGGAGCAGTTGCCAGTAGTACCTTAATCGGTGTTGCCAAGGAAGCTGTGGATTCCGGGCAGGACGGGAATGGATGGGATAACGATGATTTGGCGGCCACTATTCTTGGAGGAGTAACCGTGGGCATTACCATTGATTTGGTTTCAAAGAAAAGGGATAAGAGAAGACTTCGGGGCAGTTATGCAGCTGTAGAATTGGAAAAAACATCTTTTCAGGGTTTCAAAAAGAAGTCTAGGACTCTGGCTTTACAATCTATGCCATTGTCGCTAAATTCACTGGTACTCTCACCAGATTTTTTGGAAAGCAAAGTTTCCTACTAGATCAATCCCCTCGCTTTTATCTCCAAATATTTGTTGATGGTGTTGATGGTCAAGCTTTCCGGTTTGGTCAAAATGGTTTGGATACCATGTTGTTGAAGCTCCCGCTGCATAAGCCTTTTTTCCAAAGAAAACTTTTCTGCAATGGTTTTATGGTAAATGGCCTGAAGGTTTTCAGCATCAGTGGCAATTAAAGATTCCAATTCGGTGTTTTCAAAGAAAATGACCACCAATACGTGTTTTTTGGCAATGGCCGCCAAATAGGGCAATTGCCTTTTCAAGGCTGATATGTGTTCAAAATTAGTGTAAAGAAGGAGTAGGCTTCTTTGGTTTATTTTTCTTTTGACCTGGGCATAGAGCAATCCAAAATCTGAATCGGAGAAAGCCGTTGAAATGTTGTACAAACTCTCCAAAATGGTATTGAGGTGGGTAATCTTCTGGACAGCAGGGACAAGGGTTTCAATGTTTTTGGAAAATGTAAGCAAACCCGTTTTGTCATTACGCTTTAAGGCCACGTTGGAAAAAGCCAAAGAGGAATTGATGGCGTAATCCAAAAGGCTAAGACCATTAAAGGGCATCTTCATGACCCTTCCAGTGTCTATGATGGAATAAATGGGTTGTGAACGCTCATCTTGATATTGGTTTACCATTAACTGATTTTTCTTTGCGGTAGCTTTCCAGTTGATGGTACGGATATCATCACCTTTTATATATTCCTTTATTTGCTCAAATTCCTGTGTATGCCCTATTCGTCTGATTTTTTTTAATCCAAATTCCGTTAGATGGTTACTGGAAGCCAAAAAATCATACTGTTGCATTTGTATGATGGAGGGGTAAACCGGTACCATTTGATTCTTTAGGAATACAAATCTTCGCTTTATGATTCCCAAGGAGGTTGAAGCGTATACATTGAGGTTCCCAAAAATATATTCGCCACGCTCCACGGGCCTTACCATATATTCAAAGGTGTAGGGTTTTGCTTTTACCAATTGGGCTTTGTGCTCAAAATCCCTTTTTTGGAATTGATTGGGTAGCTCATCAATAATAGAGACTTCAATTTTGAAAGGATATTTGGAATCCAGTTGAATTGAAAGTAGATTGTTATCGCTATTTGATAGTTTTTGGGGTAGACCGCGTTCAGCCTTTACGGCTTGGGCCGTGTTGTACAAAAGATAGATGTCCAACAGGAAAAGAGTCATCAATACGAACACCAATACCCAGATAATGGGATACAGAAATGGCATCCAGTAAGAGATTACAAAACCAGCCGCCAGTAGGGCTATGTACCAGAAGAATTTATTGTGTATGTAGAACGATTTCAGAAATCGCATGGCTAACGTGGAATTTCAACAGATTCCATAATCATGTTTACCACATTCTCCGTGGTCATTCCCTCCATTTCCCGTTCAGGGGTCAAGATTACTCTATGGTTGAGTACGGGAACCAAGGCTTTTTTGACATCTTCCGGAATTACAAAATCTCGGCCCGATATGGCGGCAAAGGCTTTGGCGGCGGTAAGCGTAGCAATGGAAGCTCTTGGTGAGGCACCAAGGTACAAATGCGGGTGATTCCTTGTATTGGTAATGATTTGTGCTATGTAATCCATGATCTTTTGTTCCACGACAACTTCATGGATGTTCTTTTTAAACTCGGCCAGTTTTTTAGGGGTTAAAACCGCTTTGATTTGGTCTTGGGGCTTTTCTCCTTTTCGCTCATGATGGGTCTTTAAGATTAAAACTTCCTCTTCAGCACTGGGATAGTCTACCTTGATTTTAAATAAGAAACGGTCCAATTGTGCCTCGGGAAGTGCATAGGTGCCCTCTTGCTCTATAGGGTTTTGAGTAGCCAATACTATGAAGGGCTCTACCATAGCATAGGTGGTGCCGTCGATGGTAGCCTGCCTTTCTTCCATGGTTTCAAACAGGGCCGCTTGGGTTTTTGCAGGAGCTCTGTTAATTTCATCAATAAGAATGACATTGGAAAATATTGGTCCTTTCTTGAATTCAAACTCAGACGTTTTTACATTGAACACCGAGGTGCCCAAAATGTCACTGGGCATTAGGTCTGGTGTAAATTGAATACGGCTAAAGTTGGTCTTTAAGGTTTTTGCGAAAAGTTTGGCGGTAATGGTCTTTGCAATCCCGGGCACACCTTCAATCAAAGCATGGCCATCTGCCAAAACCGAAACAATGAGCAGTTCAATAAAATCTTTTTGCCCCACAATTACGGTGGAGAGTTCCTGTTTTATTTGCCCTACGGTGTTGCGGAGCTCTTCAAGGGGTACTCTATTGTCAAAGTTTAAATCGTTATTTTCCATCAATTTTTGCTTTAAATGCTTCTATTTTATGGTTCAGGTTTTCCAATTCTGTATTGGTAATCCCATTTTTTGTTTCCAATTTGTCAATCAATCCAAACAATTCCCTGATATCCTCTATGGAGTTGTTGCTTCGCAGCGCCAAGGTTCGTAAAAATTCGTCATTCCTTTCCGTTGTGGGCATGTGTAATCTGGTACGTATATACTCCAGAAAATAAGCTATTTTATGTTTGGTTATAAGATCTTGTTCCCCATTTTCATAGTACATATCGGCAATGGTTCTAGTAAATGCCAGGGTCTGGTTTTTCAAAGGGGTTACCACTGGAATGGCCCTTTGTTTTCGTTTTCCTTCAAAAATCACATAAATAAGAGCGCCGATAAGTACCAAATAATAAGCCCATTTTAACTCTTTGGTATTCAAGAAAAGATACATGGGGGAAGTGTAAAAAGATTTTCCCGATTTATGAAAGTTGTCCATATAAACCTGTCCATTGACATCCAAATAAGACAAAAGCCCGGCGGTATATTCCCTATTGTCATCCTTTAGGATGAAATAATTGGTAAAGGCCTTGGGAAAACTGGATAATATAATCTTGCCCTGGCCAAAGGTTTGTTGAATTACATTCACATTTTTACTGATGGCACGTGTGCTGTCCGCTTGCTCGTAAACTTGTCCCAAAACAATGGTTTGTAGGGTATCAAGCTTATCAAAATATGAGGTGTAGTAGTCTTTTTCAAAAGAAATAGCCTTTTTGCCAAGGTTGGCATTTACCAGTTCATAAAAGAAAGCAGGTTTTAACTGACCATTGTTATAAAGGTTGGTCTGCTCTAGATGAAGAGTGTCCATAAGTCGCTCCTCGAAGCTATCGGAAGCAATGAATAGGGTGTTTCCACGATCTGCCCAGTCCAAGAGAGCGTTCAGTTCTGCCTCCTCAAAGTTTACAGTTTCATTTACAAAAAAATAGGTGCCTTTTACAGAATCGTTTCGGATTAGGAACTCAAAAGGGGGTACATGGACCTGTTGTAAGGGAAATTTTTTTTCCATCAAATCGTTCAGGACATAGGTCCCATAAGGGATTTTATGGTGGGATACAAAAGATGGAAACCAATTTACCTGCTTGGGTTTATTGTACTCCAAGAGTAAAATACCTGCTATGGCCAGAACACCGATCGCTATGTAAATCCATCCCTTTTTAAGCATTCCCCAGAATTGATTTTTTTAAAGACGCAAATACAGTCTCTGCCTTGTTATAGTGCTCTTGGTCTATGTTGAATTCGCCATACCAAATATAATCATACAGCCATGTGGCTTTGTTGAAATGATCCTTTAAAGGGCTGTTGGAGAGCTCATTGCTGTAGTCGTCATTAGTTTTCTGACGCTGCCAATCTATCAGTTCACGTTCAGACAGTAATTTTAGGATGAAGAGATAATAATACCGTATGGCAAGGCGGTAATTGTTCTCTGCAAGGGCATTTTTAATCAATTGCTGAATATCCTCTGTTTTTATGATGCGTTCCTCTTCCGACAAAACCACCGTGTTGGGATTTTTCTCGTTATGGATAAGGGAACGGACATTTACTTTTAGGAAAAAGCGAATGATGAGGTACAAAAAAATGGCCAACAAAATATATGGCAATATTCTTAGGAATATGGCCAAATAACCCACGGCACTTTCCACCCCAAAAAGCCATTCGAAAAATTGTATGAGGACATTGTAAAACCAGTTGGTGATATCGTTCCACCATCCAATTTCTTCTTGCTGCACTACCTCATAATCAAAAGCACTATCCGTCAAATAAGCATCAATTTCTTCTTGCGAAACCGCAACGGGCTGTCTGCTGGAATCATCAAATTTTACAATGGAATCGTTTTGGGCAAAACCAATTGTCCAAGAAAACAGGAATAAAGAGAAAAGCCACTTTTGTTGCATTTAGTCCTCAGTAGATTTACCAAGATTTTCAATACGCTCGTAGGTGCCCGTAAAATTTTTCTTTTCGTTGAGATTGAAAAAGATAAGACAAGTGGTCACCAAAAATATGATGTTCATAAGGAACTGAACCATAGTCCCCAAAACATTTAGGATTAGGTATACGGGATCGTTGAAGATATTCAGGTTTTCTGCATCCATTTCACCTGAAAAGACCCCCATTTTAATCCACATATAGATCACGGATGGCAAAGTAAACGCATAGGAGGCAACCGCCACAATAATATAAACGACCATTAAAGTGGCAAATGTGATCCACCAATTTTCTTTTACAAGGGTAAAACTATATTGGTAGGAATCCATGGCATCTTTTTTTAAGAATACGAGAATTGCAAAAGAGAGGCATAGGGGAACCGCCAAGTAAATCCCTGGAATAAGGCAAAATATAAACCCGACACCAACAGAGAGTCCCACCAAAATACCCAATCCGATCAAGGACCAAAATGAACTGTATACTTGCTGCTTGATTTCTTCATAAACAGGTTCGCCCCTATGATCTATGTATGATTTGATGTAATGTAAAACCGTTCCCTGAGCCAATACATAAGCAGCAATGGAACTTAGCAGCAAGGCCAAAATGGCAATGACCATTATAAAAGGGGATAGTGTGTCCATGGCGCCATTACCTATGGCCGTGATATTGAAAATATCACCAATGGTGTACAGATAAAACCCCATGGAAATCAACATTACCAATAAGTAAGGCCCCACTATTTTTAGAATGGTTCCAAAAAAGGGCTTGAATTGGCTTCTGATAAAACTGAACGAATCGGAGAGGATTTCTCCCAATTCGCGTTGTTTTTTGAACTCAATGTAGTTGTTTGTCTGCATAAGCTATTTTTCTTTTGATTTGGTATGGATATACAATGTAATAGTAAATAATCAACCCCAAAGAGCTAAGAATAATCAGGATGGCCAGCCAATCGGGCATCTCGGTATGGCGGGTTACAAAGCCTTCCAAAAAGCCGGCAACAATAAAAAATGGAACCGTGCTGATCATAATTTTAAGTCCATTTTTCACCCCTCTTTTAAAGGACTCCAAGCGGGTATAGGTTCCAGGAAAAAGAATCCCATTGGCCAGAACCAATCCAGCGCATCCGGCAATGATAATGACCGCTATTTCTATGGTACCATGGATCCATATGGTCCTAGCAGACTCCCATAACAGCCCTTTTTCATAAAAGAAATATTGAAAACTTCCCAACATTATTCCATTTTGGAGTAAAATCATAAGGGTGCCTACTCCCAAAAATATTCCAAAGGCAAACGCATAAATGGCAACTTTTATGTTGTTGATGGTAATCCCTAAAAACATATTAAATTCTCCCTGCTGTTTGTATACGGCCATGGGATCCCCCTTTTCTATATTTTCCAAGGTCATGTTCACATAACCATTTCCCAAAATGGAACGAACAAAATTACCTTCATTGGCCGATGAAAAAGCACCTACTACCACAAAAAAGGCAAACACCAGAAAAGAAATCAACAGTTCCCGATGATGGCTATGGAACATGTGCGGAAATTCAGTTTTCCAAAAGCTTACAATACGATTCTTGGATTCCCGTTTGGTCTTATAGATTTTTTGATGCGCTTGCGAGGCAAGCGAATTAAGATAAAGTTGTGTGTTGCTGTTAGGGTAAAAAGTCTTTGCGTAGCTCAGATGGTCCGTAATCTCAATGTAAAGATCCGAAAGTTCATCAGGATGAAGCCGACCTTTATTGTTGAGGGCATTTTCAAAAGCGGCCCATTTATCCTTATTTTGCTTAACAAAAGCGGCCTCTCGCATTAAATCTTTTGGTTTGTAAGTAAAGAAACTAAAATATGGAACAATTTCAAATAGAAACGGCCCAAAATATAACCATCAACCAAAACACCTCTAACTTGGGGGAACGGATGTTGGCTTATATCATAGACAGTTTCGTAATTGTGGTCTATACTATACTGGTGTTCATTTTGTTGGCTTCGTTGGATTTGGATTTTGAAGATCAATGGGCATTCTATTTAATATGTTCCTTACCGGCATTTCTCTATTACCTGCTTTTTGAAACCTTTTCCAATGGTAAGACCGTTGGTAAGGGAATCATGTCTTTGAGGGTGGTAAAATTGGATGGGTCCAAGCCCAGCTTTGCCAATTATTTTATCCGATGGGTACTCCGAATAATCGATGTAAGCCTTACATCTGGAGGAGGGGCGGTGCTTACTATACTGATCAGGGGAAAGGGACAGCGCATTGGGGATATTGCGGCAGGTACAACGGTTATCAGCGAAAAGAGGAAAGTATCTTTACGGGATACATTGTTGCGCGAATTACCAGAGGATTACCAACCCAGATTTCCGCAAGTAACTGTTTTCAAGGACAATGAAATGCAGACCATTAAAGAACTGTACGATAAGGCCAAATGGAACGGAGATCATAATGTTATAGTTTCTTTGGACAAGAAAATAAAGGAAGTGACCGAAATCCAAACCAATTTGAGGCCATTGGAATTTGTGGATGTCGTGATCAAGGATTATAACTACTATACCCAAAAAATGTAAGCATGTTTTATCAGGTAATAGATATCTTGGGAACAGTGGCCTTTGCCATTTCAGGGGTTTTAGTGGCCATGGAGAAGAAATTGGACCTTTTTGGGGTACTCATTATTGCATTTGTAACGTCAATTGGCGGTGGTACCCTTCGGGATCTTCTTATTGGTAATACCCCGGTTGTATGGATGCGGGACCTTACCTATGTTTCAACCATATTTATTACCGTGGTATTGGCCATCATTTTTGTGAACCAACTCAAATATTTAAGACGATCTCTGTTTTTGTTTGATACCATTGGAATTGGACTCTACACTATGCTGGGCATAGAAAAGGGATTACAGGCAGAATTATTACCCGTAATGTGTATAGCCTTGGGCACCATGACAGCCTGTTTTGGTGGTGTTATCCGGGATATGCTCTGTAATGAGATTCCCATAATTTTCAGAAGAAAGGAAATATATGCCACTACCTGTATTTTGGGTGGAGCAAGTTACTTTCTATTTACCCGATTATCTGTTCCAGAGAGTTATGCCTACATCGCCGCAATTTTTGTGGTGATTTCTCTTAGGTTATTGGCAGTACGGTTTGATATTCGGTTGCCCAATATCTATAACAAAGAAGGTTGATTCAACATGTCATAGTTTCATTTGGGATGAAAAGCCTATCCTAATTTGTATTAGTCTTTGCTTAATGTGATTAATCTTTTGTTAACCTTTTTTACATTGGCATTAATCTTCTTGTATAGGATATAGCCCTACTTTGGCTCCAAGTTTAGCTGTCTTTATAAATAATTTCAAGGCCGTCCTCTTTTGGTCGGCCTTTTGAACCAATCAATCAAACACCATCATGAAACCTCAAAACATATTTTTTGCCATATGCAGTATGGTTGTTCTTTTTTTTAGTGTTGAAGAAATCCAAGCACAAGGATGTGTAGCCATTCGGCACTTTTCGTCATGCGTGGGCAACACCTTGGAAAATAATTTGCTCGGGCCCGGCGATATCCAAATAGGGAGTAACTACAGATATTTTAAATCCTTTAGGCATTTCAGGGGTACGGAAGAAGAACCAGATAGGGTATCCAACGAAACCGAAGTGATCAACCATTCCCATTCATGGGATTTTTTCCTTACCTATGGTATAACGGATAGATTGTACACTAGCATCACCATCCCAACAGTAATCAATACACGTTCCTCATTATATGAACACGGCAGGGATGAAAGGAACACCACATATTCTAGGGGTCTTGCCGATATTAGGGTTGGAGTGGGCTATTGGTTGTTCGATTTGGAAAAGCACCAAAACGGAAACTTGGCCCTGGGACTGGGTGTAAAATTGCCCACAGGAAATTACAATGCTTCGGATATATTCTATAATGTAGGCCCGGAAGGAAGTCCACAAGTAAGACCGGTAGATCAAAGTATTCAACCAGGAGATGGTGGTTTTGGGATTACCTTGGATTTTCAATTTTACCAAAAGATAGCCGAAAAGTTTTTTGCCTATGGTGGAGGATTTTATTTGCTCAACCCTAGAGAAACCAACGGAACCAGAACGTTTCGGGAAACCTTGAGCCCCATTCTTGAAAATGAGGCCATCATGGCCGTTCCGGACCAATTCTCGATACGAGCTGGGGTGAGCCATAGCTTTTCCAATACCATTTCCGGTTCATTGGGGGCACGATATGAAGGTGTACCTGTAAAGGATCTTATCGGGGGTAATGAAGGGTTTAGAAGACCGGGGAACGTACTTTCCATTGATCCAGGAATGGCTTTTATGAAAGATAATTTCTCATTGAACCTGAATGTGCCCTTCGCGGTGCGGAGAGATCGTCCCCAAAGTGTGACCGACAAACAAACTGAGGAGAATACTGGAAATCCAAGGAACGGGGATGCCGCTTTTGCAGACTATTTGATCAATGTTGGAGTATCCTATCGATTTGCCAACAAAAAAGTAAAGGTAGATCCTGCCTTGATGAACGAATTCAAAAACTAAGGGATCTTATGAAGCTGAGCACAAAGCACAATATCCTGGCGGTTTCAATTGGGGTAGTATATCTGTGGTTTGGAGCATTGAAGTTTTTTCCAGATCTAAGCCCGGCCGAAGGCTTGGCCAAGAGTACCATCCATATGCTTACGTTCGGACTTATTCCAGATACAGTGTCCATAGTGTTGTTGGCCCTTTGGGAAACAACTATCGGGGTATTCCTAATTTTTAACCTATGGCGCAGAACTATGGCTGTATTGGCCTTAGTGCATATGGTATTCACCTTTGCACCTTTGCTTTTTTTTCCTGAACAGGCGTTTGGGGAAGGGCCACTTTATTTGACCCTATTGGGGCAGTATATTGTAAAAAACTTGATCATTGTTGCAGCACTCATCAATCTAGCGGACTTTGGTATGGCGGATTTATGGAATAGTATAGGAAGAAAGATAGGGTGGGTAAAACTTCCTTCCATGGATTTTGGAAAATTTGCTTTTATAAAAAAGCACAGCTCTTCAAAATAGGGGCTTTATAAAACTTCAGCCTTTAGGATATATATGTTTTGCCAAGGCCAGTCTCCATCGCCCACAGGAACTTGGTTTATGGCATCCACGACATCCATCCCCTCAATCACCCGGCCAAAAGGGGTATAAGAACCATCCAAATGGTAGGATCCTGGATTGGTGACCACAATAAAGAACTCATACGGAGAAGCCAATTTATGGGGGTTGTCACGCTCACTGCTGGGCATGGATATGGTGCCTCTATGGTGTTTATGTCCCTTTTGGGTATCTGGCGGAAGAAGGTATCTGCCAATTTCACTTCGCTTTCTGGCTGTTTTTCTATCATCCGAATTCCCGCCTTGTATGATGAAATCCTTCACCACACGATGAAATTGGGTGCTATCAAAATACTTTTTCCGTGCCAAGTAAATGAAATTTGCCTTGTGGTAGGGAACATTGTCATAGAGTTCTATGGTAAAACTCCCCATTGTGGTGGTAAGTTTTACCCTATTCTTCTTGAGCTTCTTGGCATATCCAAAAAAGAAGTCGATGGCATTTTCCTCATCCAGTACAAAAGCTTCTTCTTCCTTTTCCTCCTCTTGAGCCGTCATTTTGTCAACTTCTTCAGGGATGGAATCATTCTTGGTAGTAGTTTCTTTGGCTTTGGGGGCTTCTTTTTTAGAATTTCCTCCGCAGGATACCAGAAAAAATAATAGTATACTTGTGGCCAAAGCCGATGATTTCAATACCATGAATTTTATCGATTTTAGTGAAATAGCCCTAAAAATAAAAGATCTTCCCCTACCCGGGGAAGAATCCCACTATAAAATGTCCCCAGAACTCAGGGTACAGTGGTTAAAGAACAATTCCATTGAGGGAAGAAACCCGAAAAAGGCGGGGGTAATGGCTTTGTTTTATCCAGATGTGGAGCAGCAGACCAGATTATTGCTCATTCTCCGCAAAGCGTATGAAGGGGTCCATTCCAACCAAATAGGATTTCCCGGAGGTAAGGAAGAACGTCAAGATAAAGACCTTATGGCTACCGCTCTTAGGGAAACCCATGAAGAGGTAGGGGTAAATCCTACTGCTGTTGAGGTGCTTAAGGAATTGAGCAATGTTTATATTCCGCCCAGTAATTTTATGGTAACGCCTTATGTTGGAATCTATCCTCAACCAGAACCCTTTGTGCCCCAAGAAAGTGAAGTTGAACGCTTGGTGGAGGTATATCTGAAGGATTTTTTGGACGATGCCAACCATATAGAGGAAACGCTAACCACTTCTTATGCAAAAAACATTCGTGTACCTGCTTATAAATTAAACGGTTATACTGTTTGGGGAGCCACAGCCATGATGTTGAGCGAGATTAGGGAACTTTTACGGCAAGTGCTTTGACCGCTATTTTGTAAATTTGCCGACAACAAACATTCTAATGGGTCTATTCAAGAGAAATCCTTTTGGTCATATCCTGTTTTTAAAACGTTGGCTGATTCGAGTTGCGGGTGCAATGACACATCAACGCTACAAGGGTTTCAATACGCTTGAGATTGAAGGTTCGCAGATCATACGGGATCTGCCCGAAACCAATGTGCTCTTCGTGAGCAATCACCAGACCTATTTTGCCGATGTTGTGGCCATGTTCCATGTGTTTAATGCCAGTTTAAAGGGCAGGGACGATTCCATTAAAAATTTGGGTTATCTCTGGAATCCAAAACTTAACATCTATTATGTTGCTGCTAAGGAAACCATGAAGAAAAGTCTGCTTACCAAGATTTTGGCCTATGCGGGATCCATTAGTATTGAACGAACGTGGCGTGCAGATGGGCAAGACGTGAACCGACAAGTGAAATTCAGTGATATAAGCAATATAGCCAAGGCTTTGGATGATGGGTGGGTGATTACCTTTCCCCAAGGTACCACAACCCCTTGGAAGCCTCTACGAAAAGGTACGGCCCATATTATTAAGCGGTACAAACCTGTAGTGGTACCCGTTGTTATCGACGGATTTAGACGGTCGTTCGATAAAAAAGGACTTCGTGTAAAAAAGAAAGGGATATTGCAATCCATGCAGATTAAACCCCCTCTGGAGATTGATTATGACAATGAGTCCATCGACTCTATCTTGGAAAAACTGGAGTATGCCATTGAGCAACACCCGTCTTTTTTGAAGGTTATCTCCAAACAAGAACTGGCTGCTTATGAAGCAGAACATCAAAAAAGGAGATATAGCTATCGAGGAGATTAAACCTCCAATTGTTCCAATTCCCTATAATTTTGTTTGAGTCGTTTTAAAAGAATGCCATAGAGCAGTCTATAAAATAGCCATATCAGTAGTAAAAGCAAGGCAATGAGTACTATGGATATGATTACGACCAATATCCAAAAAACAGTGGTATTCCCATTCTGGATGGCGTTATCCACTACTTGCTGACCTTTGGAGTCATAAATAAGAACGCCATAAATGCTGATGATCATGGATACGGTGAATATGGCAAGATTGAACCAGACATACTGTGTAACAGTTCTTTTGACACTCAGGATGGTCTTCATCAGTTTTTTGGAGGAATCGGTAAAGGATATTTTGCGATAGTTGATGTAAAACTTATAAATGAAATATAAAATGATTCCATAATTGATGAAATTCAAGACAATTATGGCAGTATGGATGTGCATGGCCTTGAGCTCTTCCATACTTTCGGCATCACTAAAGATGATATTCAGCCCAGCCCAGAACACAAATTCAATAAGACTGATATAAAAGATCCATTTTACAATGGAAGATGATTTTTTCCATATCATTTTATAGATTTCATCATAGGTAAGTTTGGGAAGCTGGGCTTCCTTTCTCTGCCAGTCTTTTTTCAAGAGCTCCAGTTCATCTACCATAATCTAAGGATTTAATATGGTTCTTAATTTATTTTTCACACGGTTCATTTTAACCCTTGCATTTACTTCGGTGATTCCCAAGGTCTCTGCAATCTCTGAATAATCTTTGTCTTCAAGGTATAGAAATACCAACGCTTTGTCAATATCACCCAGTTGTCTGACAGCATCGTACATTAGCTTCAACTGTCGTTCCTCTGTATCGTCATAGGCATCGGCCTTGATTCTATGCACAACGGAATCGTAATCTTGGGTCTGGACCCTTCTTTTTGATTTTCGGTACAGAGTAATGGCCGTGTTCAGTGCCACTCGGTACATCCATGTGCTGAATTTGGAGTCTCCCCTAAACTTTGGATAGGCTTTCCATAATTGAATGGTAATCTCTTGAAAGAGGTCATTATGGGAATCCCTATCGTTGGTATAGAGGCTGCATACTTTATGAACAATATTCTGATTGTCCTCAAGCTCCGTCACAAAACGATGTTCCAGTTCTTTGTTCAATGGTTGGTAAGTGATTTGCTTATTTGTAGCAATAAAGCAGTTTTTGTTACACTACTCCAAAAAGCACCTATTTTCGATAATCCAATGCAGGGGGTCTATTGCCCAACAACGGAATGTATTTAAAATCTTTTCCCCGTCGTTCTACGAGCTCTGCTTTGGCTGCTTCAATGGTCTTTGGATTTTTAAACAAGTCCATGGCGGTCAAGGTCAGGGTCTTTGCTGCAACCATCATACCTTTGGTGCCGATGGAGGTTCCCCCGGCAGCAACGGCTTGCCAACTGTGTGCGGGTGTTCCGGGAACCCAAGTGGCTGCACTCAAACCAGCTGTGGGAACCGTAAAACTCACATCGCCGACATCCGTAGAGCCGTAGGCCCGAGCTTCTTCTTTATAGGGTTGTATGTTTTTTGCGGTCTCCATATCCAGAGTTGTTGCCCCCAAGGTTTTGGAAATTTTTTCAGCAAAATCCTTTTCTTCATCCGAATATGTAATACCTCCAACTTTGGTCAAGTTATCATACATGATTTTTTGGATGGCAAGGTTGGGCAAAAGTTCATGGGTACCTCCAATCATTTCAAAGTCCATAGTAGTACCTGTTCCCAAAGCAGCTCCTTCGGCGGCCTTTACAATACGGTCAAAAATATCGATGACCACATCTCTTTTTCCGTGTCGGGCATAATAATACACTTCGGCAAAGTCTGGAACCACATTGGGTGCTTTTCCACCATCGGTGATTACATAATGAATCCGTGCATCTTGTGGAATATGTTCCCGCATCATATTTACCATATTGTTCATGGCTTCAACACCATCTAGAGCCGACCTTCCCCTTTCCGGTGCACCGGCAGCATGGGCAGAAATTCCATGGAATCTAAATTTAGCCGATTTGTTGGCCAGGGCGGCACCGGCACTGGCTGCGTTCTGTGCTCCTGGATGCCAATGCAAGGCAACGTCCACATCATTGAACACACCTTCACGAACCATGTATACCTTTCCTGATCCCCCTTCTTCGGCAGGACAGCCATAAAAACGGATGGTTCCTTGTATTTTATTGGTCTGTAGCCAATCTTTAACAGCTATGGCTGCTGCCGTTGAGGCTGTCCCAAAAAGATGGTGCCCACAAGCATGCCCGGCAGCTTTGTTGGCAGATTTTTTCTCGGCAACGGCCTGCTGGGATAACCCAGGAAGGGCATCATATTCCCCCAAAACCGCAATTACAGGGAATCCAGAACCATATTCGGCCATAAACGCCGTAGGAATACCAGCGATTCCTTTTTTTATAGTGAAACCAGCTTCGGATAATGTGGTTTGTAGCAAGGCAGAGCTTTTTTCCTCCAGATAGCCCATTTCAGCAAGTTCCCATATTTCATGGGCGATATCCCCATACTTTTGGGTTTTTGCATCCAAACCATTTAATACGGTTTTTTGGTCTTTTTGTGAAAATGCATTTGTGGCAAATGCAACAAGGGCCATACTGAGAAGTAGCGTTTTTTTCATTGTTTCAAGTTTTTGGTCAGGTTTTAAAGATACTAAAAAAAGCCTCCTATAAATGGTATTGCCCTTAACGGAATGTGTAAATTTACAGCCATGTCTACAATGAATATTCCACAATCCAGCTTCCCAAGGGTCGTAATCATTGGCGGCGGTTTTGGGGGCATCGCACTGGCCAAAAAGCTCAGTAAAAAAGAAATGCAGGTAATTTTGTTGGACAAACATAATTACCACAATTTTCAACCTCTATTGTACCAAGTTTCAACAGGAGGACTGGAGCCGGATTCCATTGCGTACCCCATTAGGAAAGTATTGCAAGGCTACCCTAATTTTTTCTTTCGGTTGGCCAAAGTAATCGGTATAGATACTAAAAAGAGGTGGGTAAAGACCAATATTGGCGAAATCAAGTTTGATTATTTGATCGTGGCTACAGGTTCAGAGACCAATTTTTTTGGTAATGAAAATATAGAGACCAAGGGCATGGCCATGAAGAGTATTCCACAGTCCTTGAATCTCCGGAGTCTTATTCTTGAAAACTTTGAACAAGCCTTACTTACCGATGATCTGCACGAACGGGATGCGCTCATGAGCTTTGTGATTGTGGGTGGAGGCCCAACAGGAGTAGAGTTGGCAGGAGCCTTGGCAGAGATAAAAAAAGGGATTTTGCCGAAGGATTATCCTGATTTGGATACCCGACGGGCACAAATAAACTTGGTACAAAGTGGCGACCGTATTTTACCGGCAATGAGTGAAGTGGCTTCCAGAAAAGCAGAACAATTCTTGGAAAAACTTGGGGTAAATGTGTGGAAGGACCTTAGGGTTTTGGATTATGATGGAAACATGGTTACCACCAACACAGATACCGTTTTTGAGTCAGCTACTTTGGTATGGGCCGCTGGAGTGAGTGCAGTAAGTATAAAAGGATTGGACGGCAAAGAATTATTGGGTAGGGGTAACCGTTTAAAAGTAAATGACTTTCATCAGGTTGATGGGTTTGAAAATATTTTCGCCATAGGCGATGTAGCCCAAATGGAAACTAAAGCCTTTCCAAATGGACATCCCATGATGGCGCAACCCGCCATACAACAGGGTAGAAATTTAGGGGACAATTTGGTGAGGTTGGTTGAAGGTAAGCCCATGAAACCCTTTGTCTACAAGGATAAGGGAAGTATGGCCACCATAGGCCGAAACAAGGCTGTGGTGGATTTGCCCAGGTTTAGGTTTCAAGGGGTTTTTGCGTGGTTTGTCTGGATGTTTGTACACTTGTATTTCTTGATAGGTTTCCGGAATAGGGTAGTGGTATTCATCAATTGGGTATATAATTACATTCGTTTTGATCGCGAAGCCCGATTGATTATTAGACCCTACAAAAAACAAAACCAAGGATTGAAGAATCAATTGAAAAAGGGAAGTTGATGCGGATTGGCCACCAATACTTCCATTGAATTTTATTTCCTGGGATGGTATTGGTTCAAGACCTTGGCCAGATGCGACCGGTTCACATGCATATATACCTCGGTGGTAGTGATACTCTCATGACCCAACATTTGCTGAATGGCCCGTAAATCTGCTCCATTTTCCAAGAGATGTGTGGCAAAAGAATGCCTAAATGTATGTGGGCTTATATTTTTTTTCAGCCCTATTTTTTCGGCCAAGCGCTTGGTAATGGTAAAAACCATGGCCCGGGTGAGCTGTTTTCCCCTTCGGTTCAAAAAAAGAAAATCTTGGTGTTCTTTCATGATGGGCAGGTGCACCCTAACCTCATATTGGTAAATGTTGATGTATTTTTTATTGACATCGCTTATGGGTACAAAGCGTTGTTTATTGCCTTTTCCTGTAACCTTTATAAAATCTTCATCAAAATAAAGATCGGAAAGCTTTAAGTTCAACAGCTCGGAAACCCGGAGTCCACAGCCATAAAGGGTTTCCAGAATGGCTCGATTGCGTTCTCCTTCGGGTTTGGACAGGTCTATGGCCAAAATAAGTGCATTGATCTCATCAACAGATAAAGTGTCCGGAAGTTTGCGGCCTATTTTTGGAGTTTCTATGAGATCCATGGGGTTATCATTTCTGTAATCCTCAAAAACCAAATAATTGAAAAAACCTTTCAATCCAGAAATAATACGTGCTTGTGAACGTGGATTTACAGTTTTGGCAACATCATGGACAAACTGCTGCACAGTTTCCATATCTACTCTTATTGGCGATACTTTGACTTCATGGTCGTCAAAATAGCGTATCATTTTTTGAAGATCCAAGCTGTAACTGGTAATGGAATTTTTGCTGAGGCCGCGCTCAATCTTCAAATAATTTTGGTAATCCTTTATTGCTTGTTGCCAGTTCATGGGTTAAAGATAGAAACAATAAGAATGAAAATTATGAATGCTATTGGGCGATTGGTCAATTGAAACGGGCCTTTGATCAAATTAGAGGTCTATGGGTAGATGGGATTGAATATTTTCCGCCAAGGTTTTGAGTTACAAGTAGAGACGTTCAGTGGATTTAATACGTTTTTTATTACAAAAAACACTATATCCGGCATTGAAACGTTTTTATCCTGAATAAAAAACCAAAACAATGAAAAGAATATTCTTATTGACACTAGGACTATTTGCACTGACATTTTCGGCAATGGCACAGCATGTGGACAGAAGTAGTTTTAAAGCAGGGTTTAATGCAGGTATTCCTGTTGGGGATGCTTCGGAAATATCCAAATTCAGCATTGGATTGGATTTGGCTTACCATTGGAGCGTATCGGAACTTGTTGATATTGGTTTGGCCTCAGGGTTCATTAATGCCTTTGGGGAAACCAAAACTGTTACGGTAGGCAATGTAACTGTGGAGAACGAGTTCGAGGATTTTCAATTTGTACCCTTAACGGGGTCGCTAAGGCTTTACCCCACCTACGATTTTAAGTTGGGAGCCGATGTGGGCTATGCTGTGGGGATCAATGACGGAAATGAGGGCGGGTTTTATGTAAGACCTTCAGTAGGATACAATATTACTGGAAATACGGAGCTAAACGTATCATACATCAATATCAGCAACGATGGGAATTTCTCTATAGTAGCCTTGGGGATTTTGTTCCTCTTCTGATACCTTGGATAGCATAAAAATAAACTGGTCACAGCCTCAAATCTGATACAGTTGAACCATTAATATTAACTTAAACACAGAAAAATGAAAAAATTTGTATTTGTTGTAGCTTTAGCTATGTTGGGCACTGTTGCCGTAAAGGCACAAACCAGTTATAAGGCAGCATTGGGGCTAGGTGTTGATGCCGTTGATAGTGCAACTTTTATTGGCGCTACAGGAAAGTATTTTTTTACCAGTAACCATGTCGGTCAGGCCGATTTGGGTTTTGAGGATGGGGCCACTATGATCACAGTCCTCTATTCCTACCATAAAGGGTTTACCAGAGCCGGAGGATTGCGTTGGTACGCTGGAGCAGGACCAAGCATTATTTTGGTGGACGACGTAGACAATGTTTTTGCATTACGTCCCCATTTAGGATTGGATTTTAAGATAAATGGAGTGCCCTTTGTGGCCAATTTTGATTGGCGACCAGCCATTGTACTTAGTGATGGGGACAATGAAGTAGGCGCCTTTGGATTTGGACTACAATTTGCCTTTAATTAAATCGTTATATTAAACAATCAAACAGAGAATGGGGGTATTTCCCCATTCTTTTTGTATGTGATAAAACGTAGGATTTCAATACACATATAGCAAAAACATTTTGAATATCCTATTATTCTTAACCTCGGGGCATTGCTATATTTGTCCCCTCAACTAAAATTTATACATCGTGAGAAAATTAATCGTTTTAGCAGTATTTTTTACTAGTGTAATTGTTTCAAACACCTACGGCCAAGAAGGATTCGCGGTCAAGGCAGGTCTTAACAATGTATCCGTTAAAGTGGATACGGGAGATGACTTTTTCGGAAGTATAAGCGATAGCGAGCTTGGATTCTATCTAGGTGGTAGCTATAACTTTGTAGCATCGGAGGAATTTGATATTGAACCTTCTGTACTTTTTAGTTTTGTAGATGATTTGACTTCATTGTACATTCCTGTGATGGCCAAGTACAAAATAAACAACTTTAACATTCAGGCAGGTCCACAGATTAATTATTTGTTGGAGGATATTCCTGATGGTGAGTTTGGTCTTGATATCGCTTTTGGTGGTGGATACCAGATTGATGATAACTGGTTTGTAGAGGCTAGATACGGTTTCCAGATTTCCAGAGGAGGGGATTTTGGTGATGTTGTGGACATCAACACCCTTACTTTTGGAGCTGGTTACAGGTTTAACTAAGCCAAGTCCATAAAAAGAACAAAAAGCGGAAGTCTATGCTTCCGCTTTTTTTATGCCTTAAAATTATTGGTACTTTTACTGTATGAAACTAATGATTATCAATGGGCCCAATCTAAACCTGTTGGGAAAACGGGAGCCCGAAGTGTATGGCACCACCACTTTTGAAGACTATTTTGCCGAATTACAACAAAAATTTCCGCAAGTGGAACTGGAATATTTTCAGTCCAATATTGAAGGGGAGCTTATTGGCAAAATACAGGAAGTGGGTTTTGAGTATGACGGGATTATCCTGAACGCCGCAGCTTATACGCATACATCGGTAGGTATGGGAGATGCGGTAAAAGCGGTGACCACCCCAGTAATTGAGGTGCATATATCCAATACCCATCAACGGGAGGAATACAGGCATGTTTCGTTCATATCTTCAGGAGCCAAGGGGGTAATCCTAGGTTTCGGACTCCAAAGCTATGATTTGGCCATACAGAGTTTCTTAGGCTAAACCTTTTAAATACTTCTCATCAGCATAGAAGGTTCCGAATGGGAGCAAAGAAGCTATAAATAGCATCACAAAACGTTTAATGCTCCATTTCCGTTGCCAACAAAATACCACGGCCAATATCACATAAAGAATAAAAAGCGCCCCATGGGCATATCCCACTATTTTGTTGGGTTCCATGATATCTGCCCAATATTTTAAAGGCATGGTCAATCCAAATAAAGCCAAATAAGAAATCCCTTCAAGAATGGCTGTTGCCCTAAAAAGTTTAAGCATGTTCTTGATTATAGGTGGATAACTTCATCATAGGCAGCGGCAACGGCTTCCATAACAGCCTCACTCATGGTAGGGTGCGGGTGAACAGCTTTAAGGATTTCATGACCAGTGGTTTCCAATTTTCTGGCCACCACAGCTTCGGCAATCATATCGGTAACCCCTGCACCGATCATATGACATCCTAACCATTCGCCATATTTGGCATCAAAAATTACTTTCACAAACCCATCGGCATTACCAGATGCTTTTGCTTTCCCACTGGCAGAAAACGGAAATTTACCCACTTTTATATCATACCCTTGTTCCTTGGCTTGTTCCTCGGTCAAACCAACAGAAGCCACTTCGGGCATACAATAGGTACAACCGGGAATATTGCCGTAATCCAGAGGCTCAACATGCATTCCTGCAATTTTTTCAACACAAAGAATACCTTCCGCAGAGGCTACGTGTGCCAAAGCTTGTCCTGGAGTTACATCACCAATGGCATAATATCCGGGGATATTGGTCTGGTAATAATCGTTTACCAAAATTTTATCTCGGTCTACTGCAATGCCCACATCCTCAAGGCCAATATTTTCAATGTTTGTTTTGATGCCAACAGCAGAAAGGACTATATCGGCTTCCAATACTTCTTCACCTTTGGAAGTTTTCACGGTAGCCTTCACACCATCGCCAGAGGTGTCTACTTTTGTCACCTCGGCAGACGTCTTTATTTTTACCCCAGCTTTTTTGAAGCTGCGTTCCAATTGCTTGGATACATCCTCATCCTCAACAGGGACAATATTGGGAAGATACTCCACAACGGTAACCTCGGTACCCATTGAGTTATAGAAATAAGCAAATTCAATACCAATGGCGCCACTACCAACCACAATCATTTTTTTGGGTTGTTTTTCCAATGACATGGCCTCACGGTATCCAATGACTTTCTTTCCATCTTGTGGAAGACTGGGTAATTCCCTGCTTCTTGCACCTGTAGCAATGATGATATGGTCTGCGGTATATTCCGCTGTGTCACCGTGATCTCCCTTTACTAGAACTTTTTTGCCCGGCTGTACTTTTCCGTAACCGTTCAGGACCTCAATCTTGTTCTTCTTCATTAAGAATTGTACCCCTTTGCTCATGCCATCAGCAACGCCACGGCTCCTTTTTACAACGGCGCCAAAATCGTAATCCACTTCTTTTGCGCTCAATCCGTAATCCTCGGCATGCTTCAAATACTCAAAAACTTGGGCAGACTTTAAAAGTGCTTTGGTTGGAATACATCCCCAGTTAAGACATACACCTCCCAAACTTTCCTTTTCCACAATGGCGGTTTTTAATCCTAGCTGTGAGGCTCTGATTGCGGTAACATATCCACCGGGACCACTGCCCAGAACAATTACATCGAACTTGCTCATTAGATCTTGATTTTAGTTGTTAGATTTGAAGCCTGCCTTTGAGCGGGCAGGTGCAAAAGTACGGAATTCAATCCCCAAATCCCAAGCTTGAAAAAGCCAAAATTGGCTTTGTTTGTGAAATCAGCTATGCCTTTTTCCGAACATCTTTTGGTTAAAAGCTTCGGAGCCCCCTTTTGGTATGGAAAGCGAAACCCATTGCTCTCCTTTTATCATTCTGCCCACAAAGGCTATTTGCCCAACGTGACTGGCGTAGTGGGCCAGTTGCCGGTTTATGGCTTCTACAACGGTATGCTCTTGGTCCCGTATTTTGACCTTGGTCTCAAAGTTTTTGGAATTTATACTTTCCAAGGCATTGAATAGGCACTGCCATCCTTTATCCCATGCTGCCACCATTTCTTCTTTTGAGGCATAGGGTTCTTCAAACTCCATTTCCCGATTTCGCCATGTTTTCTCACCGTCTTCGGTAAGAAAGTTGGTCCACCTGCTTAACATATTCCCTACCATATGTTTTACGATGATGGCAATGGAGTTATCCGTTTCACTGTACTTCCATAGGATATCGTCATTGGAAAGTTGGGCAAAGGTTTTATCGCCCATGGTTTTATAACGATGTAACTCGAAGAGAGCGCTGGCTACAAAGTTTTTGGGAAAGTCCATTATTCTTCGGATGGGTCAAAGCCAATACTCACGGAATTTATGCAATATCGTTGCCCCGTGGTCTCTTGGGGGCCATCATTGAACACATGTCCCAAATGACCACCACAATTGGCACAGACAGTTTCGGTGCGGATCATACCATGTGAGGTATCACGGATATATTCTATGGCACCTTCAACAGCTTGGTCAAAAGAGGGCCATCCGCAACCACTTTCAAACTTGTGCTGGCTTTCAAACAGTTTTGCATTGCACGCTTTGCAGAAATAGTCTCCATTTTCAAAATGGAGATTATACTGCCCTGTAAAGGGACGCTCTGTGCCTTTTTGTCGCAGAACGTAATATTCTTCAGGAGTAAGGGATTGTTTCCATTCTTCCTCTGTTTTTTGTATGCCGTATTTCATATCCATAAAAGTGAAGTAGATTGATTAATTCTTAATCAGGGATAAAATCCAAAGCAGCTCCATTGATGCAGTGTCTCTTACCCGTGGTTTTTTTTGGCCCATCGTTAAAAACGTGTCCCAAATGTCCGCCACACACAGCGCAATGTTCCTCTATGCGGGTAACGCCATATGAATTGTCCTCTTCATAAGCCACATTTCCTTCTATTTCGCGATCAAAACTGGGCCAGCCTGTTCCAGATCTGTATTTGTGTTCGCTCCTGAACAATGGAGTGCTACAACCTGCACAGACATAGGTTCCTTTTTGTTTATTTTCCAACAAATCGCTGGTAAAAGGATTTTCCGTAGCGGCCTTCCGTAAAACATAATATTCCACTTCGGTAAGTTCCGATTTCCATTCTGCATCGGTTTTGGTCACTTTATAAGCAACCTCTTTATTGGACTCCTTTTTCTTTTCCTGTGATGTGCCCTTGCAGCCTGCAAAGATCAGAAGGGCAATAAAAAGCAAATTTTTTCCCATTGTTCGACTCTTTTATTGAATAGACGAGGTTTAGCTGGTATCCTTTCAAAAATAACACAAAAACAAAAGCCCCTTTTTCGGAAAGAGGCTTTTAATCATGTTTGGACTGGGAATCACTGCAATTCCAATTTTTTCACTTGATCTTCCCCAATACCCAAGGAGGACATTACATTATTGATATTTGAAGTATCCATTTTAGAAGCGTTGGCGTACACACTAGGTACAAAAACAATTCTAAAAAGCTGATTGTCTGTAAAATCAGTACTCAGGGTAGAGAGGTCAAAGTTTCCATCAATGAATAGCTCCAGATCCACAAAAGTGTGTTCAAAGACATATTGTATGGTGCCTTCTGGTAAGAAATAATTTTGTGGAATTTGGCTCCAGGCGTCAGCGGTACTACCATCGTTCAGTTCTATGGTTCCAGTGTAACGGTATACCAAAACGGCATCGGCTTCAAAGACTTCAAAATCAGTGACATCTTCAAAAGTAATTAGGGTGTTAAACAGATTGGCATCGCCATCGTAGCCAAAGTTTACCCCATCTACCTCTACGACCTGACCTTGAATGCCGTCCTCACCGGGAGGGCCTTGTAGACCTGGTGCACCATCAAATCCTGGAGGGCCTTCGGGACCTTCGCAGGCAACGGTGAACAAGACTAAAAAAGCGCCAATAATTGTGTTGAATTTATTCATGATTCTAGATTTTTGATTTGTTTTCATTCGGTTTCTTTTTTCATCAAAATCAAAAAGCATTCCATTTTTGGAACAATTGCAATTTTATTGGAAAGGATTAGCTGAAAATGGTAATCTTAGCCAAGAAGTATTATATTGTGAATACTAAAACAGAAATATGTCCAAGGTAGTTACCCATAGTTTGTTCACGGAGTTTGATATTGACCTTTTTAAGGCTGGAAAACATTTTCGATTGTATGAAAAATTGGGTTCCCATCTAACGGAAGTGGATGGTAAAAAGGGTACTTATTTTGCTGTTTGGGCACCTTCGGCAAAATCGGTTTCGGTAATTGGGGATTTTAATTACTGGAATGCCGAGGAGCACAAGCTCAATGTCCGTTGGGACTCCAGCGGTATTTGGGAGGGGTTCATCCCCGGTGTTGACCAAGGCACCAAATACAAGTACAAAATACAGTCGCACAACAATGACATTTGGACCGAGAAGGCGGACCCTTTTGCCCGATACTGTGAACGGCCCCCAAATACAGCCTCGCTTGTTTGGAGCGCAAAGCATGAATGGAAGGATAAAAAATGGATGGACTCCAGGGAAAAGCATAATGGGTTGGACAGGCCTTATTCCGTTTACGAGGTGCATTTGGGTTCTTGGCGTAAAAAAAATGGTTGGGAATACCTTTCTTATATGGAATTGGCCGATGAGTTGGTGGACTATGTGGACGAGATGGGTTTTACCCATGTGGAGTTCATGCCAATTATGGAATATCCGTATGATCCTTCATGGGGGTATCAGTTAACAGGGTATTTTGCCCCGACGTCCCGATTTGGAAAGCCTGAGGATTTTAAATTGTTGGTGGATAAATTCCATCAAAAGGGCATTGGGGTGATTTTGGATTGGGTGCCGTCCCATTTTCCGGAAGATGCCCATGGTCTTGGCTTTTTTGATGGTTCCCACTTGTATGAGCATCCGGATCGTAGACGTGGGTATCACCCAGATTGGAAAAGCCTAATCTTTAACTATGGAAGGAATGAAGTAAGGGCCTTTTTGATCAGCAATGCCGTTTTTTGGTTGGATCAGTATCATGTGGATGGACTACGGGTGGATGCCGTAGCTTCGATGTTATATCTGGATTATTCGCGTGAAGATGGGGAATGGGAACCCAACATCTATGGTAATAATGAAAATTTAGAGGCAATTTCCTTTTTAAGGGAAATGAACCAAGAAGTATATGGTAGCTTTAAAGGGGTTCAGACCATTGCCGAAGAGTCTACAGCCTTTTCCGGGGTAAGCAAACCTGTACATTTTGGCGGGCTTGGTTTTGGTATGAAATGGATGATGGGTTGGATGCACGATACTTTGGAGTTCTTTAAAAAAGACCCCATCCACCGATCGTATGACCTTAATGAAATAACTTTTAGCATGACCTACGCCTTCACCGAAAATTTTATGCTTCCTTTTTCGCACGATGAAGTGGTCTACGGAAAACAATCCCTTTTGTATCGTATGCCCGGGGGCGAATGGCAACGTTTTGCCAATTTACGTTTGCTCTTTGGATATATGTTCACCCATCCCGGGGGAAATCTCTTGTTCATGGGAGGAGAGTTCGGGCAATCATCCGAGTGGAATTTTCAAGAAAGTTTGGATTGGCACCTTACGCAATACGATTTCCACTCTGGAATACAGAAAGTTATCAAAGATCTTAATTCGGTTTACAAAACAAGTCCGGCACTTTATGAAAAACAGTTCGATCCAGAGGGTTTTCAATGGATAGAATATAACGATAGGGAAAATACCGTGGTCAGTTACATGAGAAAAGGAAGTGACCCCAAGGACGACTTGATCGTGGTCTGCAATTTTACCCCGGTACCCCGTGAAAACTATAGGGTAGGAGTACCTAAGAACTCCCAATTGAAGGTGGTTTTTAATAGCGATGATGCCAAGTATTCGGGAAGTGGTATGGGCAAGAAAACACTAAAGCCAGGTAAGACCGCATGGAATGGTCATCCGCAATCGGTTTTAATGACCCTTCCACCCTTGTCTATTGTTGTCTACAAGTAGCGAAAAAACTACAACGATATAGTTGGTGAGTTGTTCAAAACATCATTTTATTTTGTCCGTCTAAAGTATTTCTTTTGTTAGTCTCAATAAACTAACAATGATAACCAACACCGAAATAGAGAAAAGGGGGAATCAGCACCCCAACCATATAGTCGATTTTAAACAAGAGAATCGGAAACTGCTCTTTACCACCCAAAATGGGGTTGTTTTGGAAATTTCCATCTTACGGGATAGTGTGGTCAGGTTTCGATATGCTACCGAACACGTTTTTGAACCTGATTTTTCATACGCCATCAGTGATGATGTGAACACTGGATTCAACCAACTAGACGTACAGGATGAAATCCCCGAGTATGTTATCACCACGAATAAAATCAAGATTTTCATCAATAAATCCGATCTTAAAGTACAGATTACGGATTTGGAAGACAATGTGCTCAATGAAGATGAGTTGGGATTCCACTGGGAAGAGAATTATGATTATGGGGGAAACATTGTTAAAATGAGCAAGATATGTCATTCCGGGGAAAGCTATTACGGAATGGGAGACAAGGCTTCGCATACCAATTTAAAAGGTAAGCGGTTAAACAATTGGGTAACGGATTCCTACGCTTATGGCAAGGATCAGGAGCCATTGTACAAGGCCATTCCCTTTTATGTGGGACTCAAGGAAAGTATTGCTTACGGTATCTTTTTTGACAATTCTTTCAGCACCTATTTTGATTTTGCCAATGAGAAAAGGAATGTAACCAGTTTTTGGGCCGATGGGGGAGAAATGAACTACTACTTTTTCTATGGACCCAAAATGAGCCAAGTAGTGGAAGCCTATACTGATTTGACCGGTGTTCCAGAGCTACCTCCGCTGTGGGCCTTGGGCTTTCATCAATCCAAATGGAGCTACTATCCGGAACGAAACGTAAAAAAGATAGCCTCTACCTTTAGAAAACTCAATATACCCTGTGATGCCATTTATCTGGACATTGACTATATGGAAGGGTTCAGGTGTTTCACTTGGAACAACCGTTACTTTCCCAATCCCAAAAAAATGGTGCAAGACCTGGAAAAGGATGGTTTTAAGGTAGTGACCATGATCGATCCCGGAATCAAGATTGATAGGGATTATTGGGTGTACCAACAGGCTATGGACCATGGCTTTTTCTGCAGAAGGGCAGATGGCCCCCACTTCAAGGGCAAGGTATGGCCAGGGGAGTGTAAATTCCCGGATTTCACCAATCCTGAAGTACGGGAATGGTGGGCAGGGCTATATAAGGAAATGATCGCTGAAATAGGAGTGCGCGGGGTATGGAATGATATGAATGAACCTGCTGTCATGGAAGTCCCCAGCAAAACTGCCAATTTGGACGTGCGCCATGATTATGATGGCCATCCTTGCAGTCATAGAAAGGCACACAATGTTTACGGCATGCAAATGGTAAGGGCTACCTATGAGGGCATAAAGAAGTATACTTTTCCAAGAAGACCTTTTGTGTTGACTAGGGCTGCATATTCTGGGACCCAGCGCTATTGTGCCACTTGGACCGGGGATAATGTGGCAACTTGGGAACACCTATGGATTGCCAATGTGCAAATGCAACGGATGTGCATGAGCGGATACTCTTTTGTAGGTTCAGACATAGGGGGATTTGCGGAACAGCCCAACGGTGAATTGTTTGCCCGATGGGTACAGTTGGCAATCTTCCATCCCTTTTGCAGGGTACATTCCAGTGGGGATCATGGAGACCAAGAACCATGGTCTTTTGGAGAAGAAATCACCAATATTGTCAGAAAATATATAGAGCTGAGGTACCAATTGTTGCCTTATCTGTATACCATGTTCTACAAGTATATCAATAATGGTATGCCCATGTTACAATCCTTGGTTTTTTACGATCAAGAAGATTCCCAGACCCATTTTAGAACCGATGAATTCCTGTTCGGGGAGCATATGTTGGTATGTCCGGTACAGGAACCCAATGCACAGGGTAGACGAATGTATTTCCCAAAGGGAAATTGGTTTAGTTATTGGACTGATGAAGTGATAGCCGGAGGAGTGGAAAGATGGGTGCCGGCAGAACTCCATAAAATTCCTCTTTACGTGAAGGAAGGTGCAATGATACCCAAATATCCCGTACAGCAGTATGTGGGTGAAAAGGAAATCAAGGAGTTGAGGATTGACGTTTACTATAAGGAGGGAATAGAGAATTCCAGTGTGTACGAGGACCAACAAGACGGGTATGATTACAAGAAAGGACGTTTCAGTTTAAGAAAGTTTAGATTGAGGGGCAAGGAGAATGAATTGATCATACAGCAGTTTAAGGATGGAAACTTTACCACATCATACACTACCTTCAAATTAAATTTCCATGGACTTCCTTTTACCATTGGAACAGTAGAGGTAGATAATGAGGAAGTGGACTTTTCGGAAATAAAACTGAATGGCAACAACTCCATAGAAGTGAGCAAGGATTTCACCGAACTCCACCTAATCGGAAAATAATTTTTTTGTAATTTACATAGACTAAACACTATTAAATATTATGAAAAGACTTCTTATTACCGCTTCCATTTTTTTGGCGGTAGCAGCATGTAAGACAAATCCATTTACGGGGAAGAGCACATTGAACTTTTATCCCAATAGCCAAATATTTCCCATGGCCTTTGCCCAGTACGATCAGTTTTTGGGCGACAATAAGGTGATTACCGGAACATCTGATGCCCAAATGATCACTAGGGTAGGGCAGCGGATTGCTTCGGCTGCGGAACGTTGGTTGGATGCCAATGGCTATCCAGGATACCTTAAAGATTATAAATGGGAATACAATTTAGTACAGGATGAAACGGTTAATGCGTGGTGCATGCCTGGTGGAAAGATTGTATTCTATACCGGGATTTTGCCCATTACCCAAGGAGAGACAGGAGTAGCGGTGGTAATGGGGCACGAAGTGGCACATGCCTTGGCAGACCATGGGGCACAACGAATGAGTGCCGGTATGGTACAGCAGATTGGGGCTGTGGCAGGGAATGTGGCCATTCAAGATCCGGAAAAGCGAAATATGTTCAACCAAGCCTATGGATTGGGGTCTACCTTGGGGGTTATGCTCCCCTTTAGTAGAGGCCATGAAACCGAAGCCGATAGGATTGGATTACAGATTATGGCCATTGCTGGTTATAATCCTGATGAGGCTGCCAATCTATGGAGACGGATGAAAGAAAAATCAGGTGGACAAGCCCCCCCTGAATTTATGAGTACGCACCCTTCCAATGATACCAGAATCCAAAATTTGACCGCTTGGGCCCCTGCAGCCAAACAGGAAGCAAGAAAATTTGGAGTAACCTCATTTAAGTGAATTGATATATAACAAAAAGATGTCATTTCGATTCCGTTAAAAGACCTATTTTTATCTGCGATGGGTTTCTTTAACAATCGGGATGACATCTTCTTTTTTTAAAAACAACACATGGCACAAGCATTGGCATTGAAAGGAAGTAAAAAGTTATTGAACGCTTGGGCCTTTTACGACTGGGCCAATTCTGTATACAGTTTGGTGATTTCCTCAGCCATTTTCCCCATTTTTTATGGGGCCTTGTTCCGGGTTGCCGGGATTGAAAAAGTTATGATATTTGGGGGCGAAATTGCACGGGCTCCCTTAATCAGCTACGTAACTTCCTTGGCCTTTGTATTTATTGCCATTGTTACCCCGCTGGTTTCCGGTATTGCGGATTATCTGGGGAACAAAAGATTGTTCCTAAAATTTTTCTGTTACCTCGGCGCCTTGTCGTGTATTGGATTGTATTGGTTTTCCTTGGAAAACATCTATTTTGGGTTGATATGCTATTTCTTTGGTTTGGTGGGATTTTGGGTGAGCTTCGCCATAAACAACTCCTACTTGCCAGATATTGCCTTCCCCGAACAACAGGATGGAATCAGTGCGAAAGGATTTTCTTTGGGATACGTGGGCAGTGTCATTTTGCTTGTGTTCAATTTGGCCATGGTGATGAAGCCAGATGTGTTTGGTATTACGGACAATGGTGGCGAAGTGGCCGAGATTAAGGCGATGAAATATTCCTTCATCTCAGTAGGGATATGGTGGATACTTTTCAGTCAGTACACTTTTGCCCATCTACCTAAAGGTTACAAACGGGAAGGTGAACGAAAAAATATTGTACTCAACGGCTTCAAGGAATTAAAGAGTGTTTGGCATCAATTAGGTGAAAACGTAAGGTTGAAACGGTATCTGGGAGCCTTCTTTGTGTATAGTATGGCCGTACAGACCATTATGCTTATCGCTACCTATTTTGGTGAAGAGGAAATCAATTGGGGGACCGATAGTGAGCGTACCACAGGGTTGATCATCAGTATTCTGGTGATTCAGATTGTAGCCATTTTTGGAGCTACAGTCACTGCAAAGGTTTCAAAAAAGTATGGAAACATTAATACTCTTATGGTCATCAATTGCATTTGGGTGGCCTTGTGTGTGTATGCCTATTTCTTGCAAACCCCTATGGATTTTTACATAGCAGCAGGTTTTGTTGGTGTGGTAATGGGAGGAATCCAAGCCTTGTCCCGATCCACATATTCCAAGTTTTTGCCGGAGACTACCGATACCACCTCTTTTTTCAGTTTTTATGATGTGGCCGAAAAAATAGGAATCATCATTGGTACATTTTTATATGGGGCAGTGGCCCAACTTACGGGAAGCATGCGAAACAGTACCATATTTTTGGGCTTGTTCTTTTTAATGGGGATTTATCTACTCACAAGGGTCAATAGCATCAAAAAATAAAAAACACCGTACGCCATATGCAAAAGCCCCGACATCTACATGTCGGGGCTTTTACAATTTATTGATTGATGGCTAAACTCCGTTATCCTTTTGAAATATCCCCGGAACCTGATGATTTGCTGTTAATTTTTTTGGGATTGCCTCGGTAACTGATATCCCCAGACCCCGATACCCGGGCATCAATGGACTGATTTGCGGTCACCCTCACATCGGCAGAACCGGATACAGCGATGGTAACAAAATCGGCATCAAGTTCATAGGCCTTTACGTCCCCAGAACCAGATACTTGAATATCCAAATCGGTGGTTTTTCCAGTTAGGTTGATGTCCCCTGAACCTGATAAGGCAGCATCAACACTTTTGGCCTCCACGGTCAAGGAAATATCTCCAGACCCAGAAATCCGCGTACTGAACCTATCCGTGACCAAGGTAGTTTTGCCCACAATATCTCCTGAACCTGACAGGGTGACCGAATTTATGGATTCAACGGGTACGGTGATACGAATTCCCTTTCCCCATGAGGAAGGCTTTAGATTTACCCCTTTTTCAACTTTAATGAGCAGGGTGCCATTCTTTACTTCGGTTTTAATGTGTTCCAAAAGATTGGATTCTCCTTCAAGGGTAAGTTCGCCTTCATTTCCTGATACAAGGTCCACATCGAACCAACCGGCCAAGGCCACTTCTTCATAATTACCCACGGAACGTTCAATGGTTACTACATTGCCGTCCCCATGGATTCGTTTTCCCCATTGGGCATTGGTTGCAATTACTGAACAAAAAGCCAGTGTCAGTGTGATGAGTTTTTTCATGATGGTGTTTTTTAGTTTTGTTTTTTGATTCGACTTATTAATTCTGATAGAAAGTGATGCCTCCATAGTCACTGGTAATGTTTACCATGTTACCAGAGTTTTCTTTTCCGTAATATCCCTTGAAATATTTTTCATGTGATTTTTCTATACTGATGTTCAGCTCAAAATCATCCTTGCCACTTACCCCAGCGTATTCCGTCCTGATTTCAAAATCAAAAGCATACTCGGGATGGTATCCTATTTTTATCCCTGTATAGTCCGTTCTGATGGTTACATCACCGGCATCAGGGGCCAGTTGATCTATTTTTAAGGAGCCATAATCCCCGGTAATGGAAACATTGCCATGGATTTCTCCCAATTTCACTCCAATGTAATCCCCATTTCCAGACACGTTTTTGACATTGTTCACTTCTATGGACCCATAATCGCTGGAATAGTCCAAATCTCCCATTTCCTCTATGACCGCATTGGTATAATCGGCCCTAATACGCAAGTTTCCGGCTTTTTGGATGGTGAAGCCTGAGTAATCAGCAACAATTTCACCACTGTTAATGTAGTCGAAGGTAGATCTAGAAGTATAGTCGAACTTAAGCTCGTTGTTTCGGCCCCGCAGCTCACCCACATCAATTTTACCATAATCACATTTTATCTTGGCGTGTCCGTCTATGCGGTCCAAGAAGATGTTTCCATAGTCATTGCTCAAGTTTACACTGTTCTTTACAGGGAGCTTGATGGTATAGTTCACTTGGACATTTACATTTCTGCGCTTGCCCCAGTTCCATCCCCAGCTGCTGCCACGGTCCCCAAAGAGGGTGCGGGCCGATACCATGCTGGAGCTGTTCTCAAAGTCCACATCAATCTCATCCAATCGCTCCTGTACACGATCTTCGTCATTGCCATTGGTCTTGATATTGACCTCGATGACCACCCGGTTTTCATTCCATGAGGTAATGTTGAGGTTGCCATAGCTGTTGTTCACTTTAAAGAGCGCATCGGAGTTTACGTTGAACTCTTTCTTAATGGTCTTCTCCTTGGTGTACTTGCCTTCCATCTCCCCCGTACCTGCACATAGTGCAAGAGGAAGTAAGGCCAAGGCCAAAAGGGTAACTTTATATCGTAATGTTTTCATCATTGAATGAATTTAAATTTTTAATATTTTCTATTTGGTTCAGTACCTCTTTTAATAAATCTATACGGGTCTGGAAGTTGGTGATCATGGCATTCAAAATAATTTTACTGTCGCCGCCATTGACCAAATCCTCTTCCAGGGATTCATAGTCGTTTTTTAGTTTTTGCAACTGAAATAAGGTGTCATCCACCAATTGGGCCGTTTCGGGCGATTTTTCACTCTCCAACTGTTGTACCTGTTGTTCAATGAGGTTGGCAAAGTAAAACTCGGTCTGGGAAACCTCTGGAGCGATCTTGACCACTTGCTCTTTCAAGCTGGGCTTTGGTCCAAATGCCTGAAAGGACAGTACGCCGATCAGCGCAATGGATGCTGCAATGGATAAAGGCTTCCACCAGTTCATTTTCTTTTTGTTCAGGGAAATTGTGCCCTTGTCTTGGTTCAATTTCTCCAAAAACCGCCCCTGATGCCCACTTTGGGGTTCTTCAAGGTCAAATTGTCCGTGTAGCCTCTCAAACAGTTGGTCTATAGTATCCTTTTTCATGGCAAAACGTTTTGGTTCAATTTTTTACGTAAGCTTTCCTTGGCCCTTGATATGGTGGTCCTGCAATTAGCGTAGCTTATATTCATAATCTCACTGATTTCTTCATAATCGTAACCTTCAATTAAATGTAAGGTCAAAGAAACTCTGTAATTGTCTTTCAAACTTTTCATGGTTTCCATTACTTTTTGAGCCTTCAGTTCTGTATAACCATTGTGGTCCGGAGCAACTTCATCATTATCTTCGACCTTGTACATTATGTCATCCAAGTCCACAGCCCTTGTTTTTTGCTGCTTTTTGTACTGATAAATGCTGTTATTGATCACGATCCGCTTTAACCATGCGCCAAAAGTGACCTCCCCTTTAAATGTGTGCAGTTTCGTGAACGCGCTCAAGAACGATTCCTGCATTACATCTTCCGCTTCGGCCGAGTCTTTTACAATCCGGTATGCCGTGTTGAACATGGCCTTGTAGTACCGATTGTAAATCTCCATTTGTGCACTTTGTTTGCCTTTTAGGCACAGCTCCAGCAGTGCGTCAATATGTTCATTTTGGTGGCTCAAAAAATGAATGGTTTGTCTTATAGAGGTATGAATTTATCAATTGTTACACTTTTTTTGGAATTTTTAAATTTTAATGGCACAGGAATTGCCTTTTAACAATTGTAAAAAAATCGTTTTTCCTTTTTAGTTGTTGATTTTTAGGAGTTTAAATGGGAGAAACGATGCAAAAAAAGTGAATTGTTTTTGTCGTTTATGACAAAATGACCGAAAATAGGATATGGGAGAGATAAAAATTTCAAATTTTGACAATATAGACTTTCAAGGCTTGGATGAGGATGCCGAATTGATTCCGTTGCTTACCCCAGAGGATGAGGAACAGATGAATCGAGAAAGTTTGCCGGAAACATTGCCCGTGCTTCCCCTGAGAAATACGGTGTTGTTCCCCGGGGTGGTTATTCCAATAACAGCGGGTAGGGATAAATCCATTAACCTGATCCGTGATGCCAATAATGGCTCAAAGACCATTGGGGTGGTTTCCCAAAAAGATGAGGAGACCGAAAATCCTGGTGTGGACGATATTAATACCTTGGGAACGGTTGCACGTATTTTACGGGTACTCCAAATGCCCGACGGGAATACCACGGTGATCATTCAAGGAAAAAAACGTTTTCAAATAGAGCAGGTTATTTCCGAAAAACCCTATTTGACCGCCAAAGTGAAAGAGGCTACTGAGGTGCGACCTGATGAGAAAAGTGAGGAATTTGGGGCTATTATTGATTCCATCAAGGAATTGGCCTTTAAGATTATCAAGGACAACCCCAATATTCCCAGCGAGGCCACTTTTGCGATCAAGAATATCCAGAGCAATTCGTTCTTGATCAATTTTGTTTCGTCCAACCTTAATTTAACAGTTGCCGAAAAACAGCAACTTCTGGAAATCCCGAATTTGCAGGATAGGGCCTTGGCCACGCTACGGTATATGAACATGGAGCTTCAAAAACTGGAATTGAAGAACGATATCCAGTCCAAGGTTCGTAGCGACATGGACCAACAACAGCGCGAATATTTCCTTCACCAACAAATGAAGACCATTCAAGAAGAGTTGGGTGGCATGTCCTATGAAGAAGAAGTGGAGGAAATGCGGGTTAAGGCCAAAAAGAAGAAATGGAGCAAAAAGGTCAAGGAGCATTTCGAGAAGGAATTGGCCAAAATGCAACGTATGAATCCCCAAGTGGCCGAGTATTCCATCCAGCGCAATTATCTGGATTTGATATTGGATCTGCCTTGGAACGAATTCTCCAAGGATAAATTTGATTTAAAACGTGCCCAGCAGATTTTGGACCGTGACCATTACGGTCTTGAGGATGTAAAACGTAGGATCATTGAGTATTTGGCGGTTTTGAAGCTTCGAAACGATATGAAATCGCCCATCCTTTGTCTATATGGCCCTCCCGGAGTGGGGAAGACCTCTTTGGGTAAATCTGTGGCCGAGGCTTTGGGCAGGGAATATGTGCGTATGTCCTTGGGTGGACTTCGGGACGAAGCGGAGATTCGCGGTCACCGAAAAACCTATATCGGGGCCATGCCCGGTCGTATCATCCAAAGCTTGAAAAAAGCCGGGACATCGAACCCTGTTTTTATACTGGATGAGATCGATAAACTTTCCAACAGTCATCAGGGGGACCCGTCCTCTGCCATGCTGGAGGTATTGGACCCAGAGCAGAATGCCGAGTTCCACGATAATTTCTTGGAGATGGGGTATGACCTATCCAAAGTGATGTTCATCGCCACGGCCAACAATCTGGCCACCATTCAGCCTGCATTGCGCGACCGGATGGAGATCATCAATGTGACAGGATACACCATTGAAGAAAAGGTGGAAATCGCCAAAAGGCATTTGCTGCCCAAACAATTGAAGGAACACGGACTGTCCATCAACGATTTGAAGATCGGCAAACGCCAGTTGGAGAAAATCGTGGAGGGCTATACCCGTGAATCCGGGGTACGTGGATTGGAAAAGCAACTGGCCAAAATGGTACGGTATGCCGCAAAGTCCATCGCCATAGAGGAAGAATACAACATTAAGGTTACCAATGAGGATGTAGAAAAGATATTGGGACCTGCACGATTGGAACGCGATAAATATGAGAACAACGATGTGGCCGGGGTGGTCACGGGATTGGCATGGACCAGTGTTGGAGGCGATATCCTCTTTATAGAATCCATTTTGTCCAAAGGGAAAGGTACCCTGAACATCACAGGAAACCTTGGTAAAGTGATGAAGGAATCGGCCACCATTGCCATGGAATACATAAAATCCAATGCCGAGGCTTTTGGCATGGATCCCAATGTGTTTGAAAAGTACAATGTGCACATCCACGTTCCCGAAGGGGCAACACCCAAGGATGGACCTAGTGCTGGGATTACCATGTTGACTTCTTTGGTGTCGCTGTTTACCCAACGCAAGGTGAAGAAAAGCTTGGCCATGACCGGCGAGATTACCTTGAGAGGTAAAGTATTGCCTGTTGGCGGAATCAAGGAGAAAATCTTGGCGGCAAAACGCGCACGGATTAAGGAAATCATTCTTTGTGCTGATAACAGAAAGGATATTGAAGAAATTAAGGAAGAATATCTAAAAGGATTGACATTCCATTACGTAACTGATATGAGCGAGGTAATTGACATTGCCATCACCAAGCAAAAGGTGAAAAATGCCAAAACCCTATAATGGAATGACAGATGTCATGATTCGGTAAAACCTTTTCTACCTATTTTTGCGGCATGAAAAAAATCACCATAGCCATTGATGGCTATTCTTCCACTGGAAAAAGTACCATTGCCAAGCGTTTGGCCAAAGCCTTGAACTATATTTATGTGGATACCGGTGCCATGTACCGGGCCGTGGCCTTGTTTGCCCTTGACCATGGATTTGTGGATGGGGAGGACAATATCCCCGAATTGATCACGCATTTGCCCGAAATGGAGTTGAAGTTTGTGCCCAACCCCGATTCTGGAAAATCCGATATGTACTTGAACGGCCAAAATGTGGAAGAGGAAATCCGGACCATGAGGGTATCCGGGCAGGTCAGCAAAGTGGCCGCCATTGGCGAGGTGCGTACCAAGTTGGTGGAAATGCAGCAGCAAATGGGCAAGGACAAGGGCATTGTTATGGATGGCCGTGACATTGGTACCGTGGTGTTCCCGGATGCCGAGCTAAAACTGTTTATGACCGCCTCCCCAGAGATCAGGGCCACAAGACGCTACAAGGAATTGTTGGACAAGGGGGAGCAGGTGACCTTTGAGGAGGTATTGAAAAACGTACAGGAACGGGACCGGATAGACTCTACCCGGAGCATATCCCCGCTACAAAAAGCCAAGGATGCCATTGAGTTTGACAATAGCGATATGGGCTTGGAAGAACAGTTTGAACGCATTTACGACTTTTCCCAACGGGTGATCGCGAAGCAGGGGTAAGGGAAAGATGGTTTTTGAGTTGCACTTATCGGTAATTTAAATAGGGTTTTGTGCACATTTTTTAAAATTCCATTACAGTATCAAGCCCCCTTTTTAATCCTTTAAATGTTCCAATTTTTTCGATTGCCAAAAGACCGCCTTTTACATATGGTTCAGCACTCGTTCCCGAATCGTGTCTAATGGATAGTTTCTCGTCTTTAAGTCCGAAAATTGTTTCTATAGAAATAACATGCCCTGGAAGTCTGACCGAATGGACTTGAACATCATTTAGATTTGCTCCACGACTTGATTTTTCACCAATTAATTTCTCTTCGGTTACGAATTTGTTCGGTTTTTGGACTTTTGAAAGTCGGTATGCCAATTCCCTTGCTGTTCCACTCGGGGCATCAATTTTATCTTCGTGGGTATAATCGATAATTTCAAAATTGGGAATATATTTTGCCGCCATTTCCGAAAACTTTTGAAGTAGAACAACCGTTATCGCAAAATTGCCAACTGCCAAAACCGAAGTATTATTTTCATTGGCAACTTTCTCAATTTCGGCATAATCTGTTTCCGTCAGCCCTGAAGTTCCGATAACAACTTTTTTTCCTTTTTTAAGTGCCGATAGAATGTTTGTTTTGGCAATATTTGGTTTTGTATATTCTACAAGAACGTCAAAATCGGTTTCGTTCAAAGCCGTTTCTATATTGTCATAAATTGGAATATTTGCCGAACCCAAATCTAGAACTTTGCCCAAGTTTAGTCCTTTGTGTTTTCGCGATATTGCTCCAACAAGTTCCATATTTAGGCTGTTAAAAACGCCTTTGCTCAATGCTGAACCAGCCCAACCTGTTCCGCCCGCAATAAATACTTTTATCATAATGTTTGTGCTTTGTTCTTAGTATCTATTTTCAATTTTCTTATATGATAAAGATGTATGATGCAGAAAATAATACCAGCAATGATTAACGGGCTTGATTGTAGTAGAAACCCATAAATAATATAGAAAAAACTTGAAAGAAGATGCCATAAGCGAAAAGAACCCATATCTTTTTTTGTGATGGCAAAAAATCCTGTTGCAATTGCCAAATACCCTAATGTTTCTGTTACTAAAGTCATAATTCATTGAAATTTCTTAATGTCCTTTCCATATAATTTTTTTCAGTTAATAAGTTTTCAAATTCTGACAAATCTCGAATAAAATAGGGGCTTTTTTCAATGAGTTCTTCGGTTGTTTTTATACAGGCGCCCCAGTGTTTGTGAAACTCCGGTAGTTTATTTTTGGCTTTATCAGATAGCTCTAAAAGTTGTTTTCGTGAGTCATCTTTATCCGTTTTGGTATCGATGTAATTCTTTTTCTTCATTTTATTGATGATTTTTACACAAGCAGGATGCGACATTCTCAATTCTTGGGAGATTTCGGTAATCGTAAAGGATTCATGCTTTTCTAAAAGCAAGAAAATTAAATGCCAATTAGGTTCAATATCAAGCCCTGCATTTTTGTAATAGTCTCTGGTGCTGTATAAGAGTTCATCACTTAAACGCTTTATTCTACTGTTCAATCCTGCAAAACCTATTTGTTGTAAAAAATCCATTGTTCAAATATTTGTAACTGGTTACGCAAATGTATGAATATTATTGTAACTGGTTACGTAATATTGGATTTTTAAGTAAATTTTAATAGAAAAGTGATTGTTTCAACCAGCATAGAACTATTAAGCTAAATATCATTTAATGATATTTTGGCAAAAAGAGCCAGAAATGAGTTCAACACTTTTAAATATAGCAAGGTTTTTTAGAATCAGATTTCACTAGAACGAGATGAATATGCCATACTTGGTTTTGTATTGATAAACCTTTATTTATTCCCTTGTTTGGCAATACTTTCCAAATAACCGGATAAGTCTTTTATGGAACTTAAAATCTCTTCTTCCCCCATTTCCTCAGAAATGGACAATAAGGTTAGAATGGCTTGGCGTTTCTTATTCCTGAGAAAGTTTTCGCTCAATTCCTTTAAATCGTCCAACTCTTCAAGGTTTTTGACTTCTTTTATTCTTTTTATCAGTGTCAGAAAATCGTTGTCCATAAGGTGTTGTCGTTTTAGTTGTTTTTAGGTAAAAGGAAAGTAACATCCAAAGTTTCCCTTTTAAACATCTGTTATGTGGGTTATATCTTAACAGATTTGTGAAGTTCGCATTTTTTTGGATGATAACCTAGATGGAATTGATGGATAAGCTTTTTGGGCTGGTAGAACACGATTTTCAGTTGACGGACAAAACAGTTATCAATAAAAAAACGCCCATATGGGCGTCTTTTTTTGGTTGGTTGTATGTTCTCGACTGCGCTCGAACAGACAATCATTACAAATTCGGGATCACCAACACCTGATCGGGGTGGATCACATCCGGATTTTTTAAAATATTGGTGTTCGCATCAAAAATCTTGGTATACTTCATGGGGTCGCCGTAATAGTGCTTGGCAATCTTGCTCAAGGATTCCCCACTCTTTACCGTATGTCTGTGGTATACGGAATCATCCTCCACAGTGATATTGGCCTTGATATCGGAAGGTTTCTCCCCACCGATTTCTTTTATTTTGTCCCAAAGGATGTTCTTTTCATACTGTGTTGAGGCCATTCCCTTTATTTTAAGGATACCGTTTTCCTCAGAAACATCACCGTCCTTGATGCCCAATTTAAGACCAAGGTCCAAAACAGGCTGATACTTTGCTTTTACACTCATAATGGTATTTTTTTAGTTAACAATTAGAGCTTTCAAGATAGCCATTATGGAAATGTTTTACCATTAAATTTTTGTAATACTTTTTTGGGGATAAAGCTTTGCCTTAGATACTTTGTAAATCAAAAGATTAATTGTAATTTTGCACTCCTTTTTGGCGAATATCAGGAGAAAAAAGGAATTAGAAAAAACAAGTATAAATCACTTTCACGGAATCGCCCCGCTCTTGTAAAACGTGGAATACAAATTTAAATCAGCAAATGGCTGAAGAAAAAACAAGCGCTGCCGTAGAAGAAACTGTAGCAGCACCAGAAGTAAAAGAAGAAGTTCAGACCCAACAGGACCCTAAGGAGTACCTTGAGAATTTTGATTGGGACAAGTACGAAGAAGGAATTGAGCGTGTAGACGATAAAAAACTCAAGGAATTTGAAACTTTGGTTGAGGAGAACTTTGTGGACACCGCAGATGAGGAAGTTGTTGAAGGAACCGTGGTCCACATGACCGATCGCGAGGCCATCATCGACATCAATGCGAAGTCTGAAGGTGTTATCTCATTGAACGAGTTCCGTTACAACCCAGACCTAAAAGTAGGTGACAAAGTTGAGGTCCTAATAGACATCCGTGAGGACAAGACAGGTCAATTGGTACTTTCACACAGAAAGGCTAGGACCATTATGGCTTGGGATCGCGTAAATGCGGCCCACGACAAAGAAGAAATCGTTACCGGTTTTGTTAAATGTCGTACCAAAGGAGGTATGATCGTTGATGTTTTTGGAATTGAGGCGTTCTTGCCCGGTTCGCAAATCGATGTGAAGCCTATCCGTGATTACGATCAGTATGTAGGTAAGACCATGGAGTTCAAGGTAGTGAAGATCAACCACGAGTTCAAGAACGTAGTGGTTTCGCACAAAGCCTTGATCGAAGCGGATATCGAAGAACAGAAAAAAGAGATCATTGGTCAATTGGAAAAAGGCCAGGTATTGGAAGGTGTAGTGAAAAACATCACGTCTTACGGGGTATTTATCGACCTTGGAGGTGTAGATGGATTGATCCATATTACCGACCTTTCTTGGAGCCGTATCAACCACCCCAACGAAGTTGTGGAGTTGGATCAGAAATTGAACGTGGTTATCCTTGACTTCGATGATAACAAATCAAGAATCCAATTGGGTCTTAAACAATTGGAGAAACACCCATGGGATGCCTTGGGTGATGAGATCAAAGTAGGTGACAAGGTAAAAGGTAAAGTTGTTGTGATCGCTGATTACGGTGCCTTTATCGAAGTGGCCGAAGGTGTGGAAGGATTGATCCACGTTTCTGAAATGTCTTGGTCTACGCACTTGCGTTCTGCCCAGGATTTCGTAAACGTTGGTGATGAGGTTGAGGCTGTTGTACTTACCTTGGACCGTGAAGATCGCAAAATGTCTTTGGGTATCAAGCAATTGACTCCAGACCCATGGACCGATATCACTACTAAATACCCAGTTGGTTCCAAACACAAAGGAATTGTAAGGAACTTTACCAACTTTGGTGTATTTGTTGAAATGGAAGAAGGTATCGATGGTTTGATCTATATCTCTGACCTTTCATGGACCAAGAAAATCAAACATCCATCCGAGTTTGTTGCCGTTGGTGATACCTTGGAAGTGGAAGTTTTGGAATTGGACGTTGAAGGCCGTAAGTTGAGCCTAGGTCACAAGCAAACCACAGAAAACCCTTGGGACAAATACTCCGAAGAGTTTGCTGAAGGTACTATTCACAAAGCTTCCATTGCAGAGATTGTGGATAAAGGAGCTACCATTGACTTCAATGAGGATATTGTTGGATTTGTTCCATCAAGACACTTGGAGAAAGAAGATGGCAAAAAACTTGTGAAAGGTGAAGAAGCTGAATTCAAGATCATCGAGTTCAATAAGGATTTCAAGCGTGTTGTGGCCAGCCACACCGCAATCTTTAGAGAGCAAGAAGAGAAAAATGTCAGAGCTGCCAAGAAAAGGTCTACTTCGTCTGACGAAGCAGCACCAACCCTTGGTGATGCCAATGCACAATTGCAAGCATTGAAGGATAAAATGGAAGCTGATTCCAAAAAGAAGTAATCAGAACCTTCCTGAATATACAAGAAGCCCTGCTGGAAACAGCAGGGCTTTTTTTATGGTGTTGGCATTTTAAAGAATTGCTTACTTTTGCATACAAATGAGTCGGTCGCAACGCATATGAGCCAAAAAGTACTGCTTACTTCAAAAGAAATAAATATCATACTGCACCGGCTGGCCTGTCAGCTTTTAGAAAACCATTTGGATTTTAAGGATACAGCCCTGATCGGCATACAGCCGAGAGGTGTTTTTTTGGCCGAACGTTTGGCCAAAATACTTAAGCAAGAGTACAAGGTGAAAGAAATTGCCCTAGGATTCTTGGATATCACTTTTTTTCGGGACGATTTTGGAAGAGGGGAAATCCTCAAGGCCAATTCCACCAAAATGAATTTTTTGGTCGAGGAAAAGAAAGTAGTGTTCATAGATGACGTACTTTATACAGGAAGAAGCATCCGAGCCGCCTTAACGGCCATCCAATCTTTTGGCAGACCCCAGAGCATTGAATTATTAACTTTGATAGACAGGCGTTTTAGCAGGCATTTGCCTATTCAGCCTAATTATAGAGGTCGACAGGTAGATGCCATCAATGAGGAAAAAGTAAAGGTAATGTGGGAGGAAAATGACGGTGAGGATATGGTATATTTAGTAAGCAAATAAGTTAAGATGAGTGAACTGAGTGTAAATCACTTGCTGGGAATAAAGTATCTGAACAAAAAAGATATAGCGCTCATTTTTGAAACGGCGGACCATTTTAAGGAAGTCATCAACAGATCAATTAAAAAGGTTCCTACCTTGCGGGATACTACAATTGCCAATATTTTCTTTGAAAACAGCACCCGTACCCGACTTTCTTTTGAGCTGGCCGAGAAAAGGCTTTCAGCAGATGTTGTCAATTTTTCTGCGGGCCAATCTTCAGTAAAAAAAGGAGAAACCCTCATTGATACGGTCAACAACATTTTGTCCATGAAAGTGGACTTGGTAGTGATGCGTCACCCTAACCCGGGAGCGGGAATTTTTCTGTCCAAACATGTTAAGGCAGCGATTGTCAATGCGGGTGATGGCGCACATGAACATCCTACCCAAGCCCTGTTGGATTCGTATTCCATTCGTGAAAAATTGGGGGACGTGGGAGGTAAGAATGTAGTGATTGTGGGTGATATTTTGCACTCCAGAGTGGCGCTTTCCAATATTTTTGCCCTAAAATTGCAAGGGGCCAATGTAAAAGTGTGCGGCCCCAAAACCCTGATGCCCAAATATATTGAATCATTAGGGGTGACTGTGGAGACCAATTTAAAAAAGGCATTGGAATGGTGCGATGTAGCCAATATGCTGCGTGTTCAACACGAAAGAATGGATATCAGCTACTTTCCCTCCATACGTGAATACACCCAACAATTTGGGGTAAACAGACAGCTGTTGGACTCCTTGGACAAGCAAATTGTGATCATGCACCCCGGCCCGATCAACAGGGGAGTGGAAATTACAAGTGATGTGGCGGATTCAGACCAGTCCATTATCTTGCATCAAGTGGAGAATGGAGTGGCCATCCGTATGGCAGTATTATATTTATTGGCATCAAAAATTCAGTAGGATGATTTTCGACAAAGCAGGAACAACGACCATTGTTTTCCAAGAAAAGACCTCTCTTTCCATTTTTATGGAAAATTTGAACAAGGCTTATCCAAAGCTTAAGCATGACCACATTATTGTTAACCTATTTTCTTTTTCCAAGTTAACATCGGATGATATTTTGGAATTTTTGGACATCTCAAATACACATAAGAGTTCTGGGAAATCCTTTGTATTGGTTACCAACAAAGTATCATATGATGATGTTCCAGATGAAATCAGCGTTGTTCCAACCATTCAAGAAGCAAAGGACCTGATTGAAATGGAAGAAATTGAACGTGATTTGGATCTATGAAGTTGACCATTCTAGGATGTTATTCCGCAACTCCAAGAACGTTTACCAATCCAACTTCTCAGGTATTAGAGATTAAAAACCATCTTTTTTTAATCGATTGCGGAGAAGGTACCCAAGTACAACTCAGAAAGTACAAACTTAAATTCTCCAGAATCAAGCATATTTTTATATCGCACCTTCATGGGGATCATTTTTTTGGTTTACCAGGGCTGATTTCAACCTTTCGCCTTTTGGGAAGAGAGGACGAAATGCATATTTATGGACCAAAAGGAATAAAAAATGCCATTACCCTTTTATTGAAGCTTGGGGATTCTTGGACCAATTTTCCCCTTATTTTCCATGAATTGGACACTAAGGAACCTGAACTTCTTTTTGAAGACGAAAAAGTAAGTGTGAGTACCGTTCCACTGGATCATAGGGTGTACACCAACGGCTTTGTGTTTCAGGAAAAGCCCGCTCCAAGAACATTGAATGTGGAAGCAGCCAAAAAAATGGGTGTGGACCGCAGCCAGTTCAACAACATCAAGAAAGGAATGGATGGTGTATCCCCAAATGGCGAGGCTATTGCCAACGCCAAATTAACGTTGGATCCACCAAAGCCAAAAAGTTATGCATTCTGTAGCGATACGGCCTATAATGAATCCATTGTGCCGATTATTAAAGAGGTTGATGTGCTCTATCATGAATCCACTTTTCTAGAGTCCGAAGCCCATCTTTGTGCCAAAACAAAGCATTCCACAGCCAAGCAAGCGGCTCAAATTGCCAAGAAAGCCAAGGTGGGAGAGTTAATTCTGGGACATTACTCCACTAGGTATAAGTCCATAGAGCTTTTTAGGGAGGAAGCTTTAAAAATGTTCCCGAATGTTGCTCTTGCAGATGATGGAAAAACCTTTGAAATCTAGAGAAGGTATCTTAACACAAATAAAACAACTTTTCCAACCGCTATTCTTTGCTGAGATTTGAATTTTGACGAAATTCACATCATGCAGAAAGATTTGAGCGACTACCGTAAATCCTACGAAAAAAGAGCCTTATTGGAAAGTACCATTAAGGAAAATCCCATGGAACAGTTCCAAAAATGGTTCTATGAGGTGGAAGCAGCCAATGGAGTGGACGAACCCAATGCCATGACTATTTCTACTATGGGTTTGGATGGGTTTCCTAAAAATAGGGTGGTGCTGATGAAAAAGTTCACCCATGAAGGGTTTATTTTCTACACCAATTACCAAAGCGAAAAAGGAAGGGCCATAGCAAGTAACCCCTCCGTCTGTTTGTCCTTTTTTTGGCCCAATATGGAACGCCAGGTCATAATAAAGGGCACAGCCGAAAAAATCGCGGAAAATCTTTCCGATGGATATTTTGAGTCCAGACCTTTGGGAAGCCAATTGGGAGCGGTGGTTTCCAATCAAAGCGAGGTCATTGGATCACGCGAAGCTTTGGAAAAGGATTTGGAAGCCTTGGAAAAAGAATATGAGGGGAAGGAAATCCCAAGACCTTCATACTGGGGAGGTTATTTGGTTCGCCCCATTTCCTTGGAATTTTGGCAAGGCAGACCCAACAGGCTTCACGACAGGATAAGATATACCCTCCAAGAAGATTATAACTGGAAAATAGAACGTTTGGCACCCTAATTCAATCGAATATGAAACAACTGATATTGATGCGACATGGAAAGTCCTCTTGGGACTATGAGGTGTCCGATAAGGATAGGCCGCTACTTCAAAGGGGTATCAACGATGCCCATCTGGTATCGAACACTTTTAAGAACAAAGCGCCAAAAATAGATTTTGCATATTCCAGCCCAGCGAACAGAGCGCTTCACACCAGCATGATCTGTTTACGAAACCTGAACTTTGACCTAAACCAATTTCGGGTAGATAAGGCACTCTATGACTTTTCCGGGGACAATGTGCAACGTTTTGTGGAGAAACTGGACAATACCATCCAAGTAGTGGCGCTCTTTGGCCATAATTATGCGTTCACTTCGCTTGCAAATACATGGGGAGATCAGTATATTGAAAACGTTCCCACCGCCGGACTGGTTCATATCATATTTAATACAGAGGACTGGTCCAAAATTTCAAAGGGAAAAACAGAGCAAGCCATCTTTCCAAAACACTTAAAATAAATAATGGTCAAAACAAAGAATGAATATATAAATAGGGAAATCAGCTGGTTGCATTTTAATGCGAGGGTACTTCAGGAAAGTGCCGACAAGAAAGTGCCCTTGATTGACCGACTTCGGTTTTTGGGAATTTTCAGCAACAATCTGGATGAATTCTTTAAAGTTAGATATGCCACCGTAAAACGCATTGTGGATGCAGGAAAAACTGGGAAAAGTGTCTTAGGTGGAGAAAGAGCAAAAGATCTTTTGGAAGAGATCACCAAAATTGTGATTGCCCAGCAGGCCCGTAGCCTTGAAATTTTTAAGACCATTGAGAAGGAACTCGAATCTGAAAACATTTTCATCATCAATGAAAAGGAAGTCAACGAGAACCAAGCCGAATTTATACGGGATTATTTCTTCCACAAGGTCAACCAAGAGTTGATGACCATTATCCTGAACGATCTTACAGAGTTTCCCATTCTGAAAGATACAGCGGCCTATTTGGCGGTAAAGATCGTTATGAAAAATGGTTCTGGAAATGGGAAACATAACCGATACGCCCTAATTGAGATACCAAAAGGGATAGACCGCTTTGTGGTCTTGCCAAAGGAAGGCGATAAGGATTATATCATCATTTTGGATGATTTGATACGGTTCTGCTTGGATAGTGTCTTCACCATGTTCGAATTTGAATCCATTTCGGCCCATATGATCAAGATAACCCGGGACGCCGAACTGGATATAGACAACGACCTGAGCAAGAGTTTTATAGAAAAAATATCCTCCAGCGTTGAGCATAGAAAAATAAGTGACCCGGTTCGTTTTGTCTACGATAAAAATATAGATAAGGACACACTCCAGTTTCTCAAGGAAAAAATGGATATTATGGGAACGGATAGTGTGATTCCTGGAGGACGTTACCATAATCGACGAGATTATATGGGCTTTCCAAGTTTGGGGAGACATGACCTTATGTACGAAAAGATTAATCCCTTACCGGTAAAAGGACTGAGCATGAAGGGAAGTCTTTTGGAAATGATAACCCACAAGGATTATATGATCTATGCACCCTATCATACTTTTAGCTATGTGACCAAGTTTTTAAGGGAAGCAGCATTGGACCCCAAGGTGAGGACCATCAAAATCACCGTGTATAGATTGGCAAATGATAGCCAAATAGCTTCCGCTTTAATAAACGCGGTAAAGAATGGAAAACAGGTTACGGTACAAATTGAGCTTCAGGCCCGGTTTGATGAGCAGGCCAATATTGAGTATGCCAACCAGCTTCAAGCTGAAGGCATCAATTTGATTTTTGGTGTTCCTGGGCTAAAAGTGCACAGTAAGATTTGTTTGATTGAGCGTGAAGAAGCCCATGGAATACGAAGGTATGGTTTCATCAGTACAGGAAACTTCAATGAGTCCACAGCAAAAATCTATACAGACTATACGTTATTTACCGCTCATGATGGTATTCTTAAGGACATGAACAAGGTTTTTGGCTTTTTTGAGACCAATTATAAAATCAATAAGTACAAACACTTGATTGTATCGCCGCATTATACCAAGTCCACTTTTATTAAACTCATTGATAAGGAAATCAATAATGCTAAGGCAGGACGCGAGGCCTACATCAAAATAAAGATGAACAGTCTTACTTCGTACAAGATGGTAGATAAGCTGTACGAAGCAAGTAGGGCAGGTGTGAAGATCCAAATGATCGTGAGGGGAATTTGTTGTCTTGTACCAGGTGTTCCAGGCATGAGTGAGAACATTGAGGCCATTAGTATAGTGGATAAATTTTTGGAACACCCCAGATTGTTCATTTTTGGCAACGGGGGAGACCCAAAGGTTTACATTTCTTCGGCAGATTGGATGACACGAAACCTCGACTTTAGGGTAGAAGTTGGTTGCCCTATTTACGATCCTGAAATAAAACAGGAAATGTTGGATACCTTTGAAATCTCATGGATGGACAACCTCAAGGCCCGTGTGTTTTCAGATAAACAGGACAATGCGTACAGACAGCGTCCAAAGGGTGAGCCAGAATTAAGATCTCAATTTGAATTGTACCATTACTATCAGAGGAAACTGCAATCCTAAAACTTTGAAATTTGGTCATACGAAAATTTGCGGCTATAGACATTGGGTCAAATGCTATACGGTTGCTCATCAATAACGTCATAGAACAAAAAGACAGGCCTACGCTTTTCAAGAAGAGTGAACTGGTAAGGGTGCCTGTACGATTAGGGGAAGATGCATTTTTACGGGGTGCTATTTCAGATATCAGCCTAAAACGTCTCATTAAAACCATGCAATCCTTTGACCTTCTAATGCAGGTTTATGGTGTGGAAAAGTACATGGCCTGTGCCACTTCTGCATTGCGCGATGCAAAAAATGGCCAGGAAATCATTGAACGGATTCAACAAGAATCCAATATTAAAATAGAGATTATAGATGGCAAACGTGAAGCTGAGATTATTGCTTCCACAGATTTAAAGGATGTCATTAAGACGGACCGTTTATATCTCTACGTTGATGTAGGTGGAGGAAGTACGGAATTTACAATTTTTGATAAGGGAGCACCCGTTCTGTCCCGTTCTTTTGAAATAGGAACGGTACGTATTCTGAACAATTTGGTCACGGAAACAGTTTGGGATGATATTAAATCCTGGATAATATCCCACATTGGACAGGATAGGCAGCTTGAAATTATTGGTTCGGGAGGAAACATTAATAAGCTCCACAAGATGTCCGGTAGAAAAATTGGGCAGCCTTTGTCCTATATCTGGTTGAATGCCCAGTATCATTTTCTGAACAGTATGGATTATGAAGACCGAATTGCCGAGTTAGGTCTAAACCAAGACCGGGCGGATGTAATCATACCTGCAACCAAAATATTCTTGAATGCGGCGAAGTGGAGCAGGGCCAAGAAAATTCATGTACCCAAAATAGGCTTGGCCGATGGAATGATCAAAACCCTATATTATCAAGAGGCCTAACCGTGCATGGTTTCCTTTTTGCCCAAATCTTTCATAAGGCCGGCTTCATACTCCAATAGCTCTTGCCATTTTTGTTCTACCTCTTCCTTGTTTCCATATTTTCGGGCGAACTTTAGGAACATGGTATAATGGTTGGCTTCGCTTACCATAAGATTGCGATAAAATTCGGAGAGTTCTTCATCTGCAATTTCTTCGGAAAGCAATCGGAAACGTTCGCAGCTACGGGCTTCTATCAAAGCGGCATAGAGCAGCTTATGTACCAAATGGGTTTCTTTGCTACCTCCTTTTGGGAAAAACTTCATCAACTCAATCACATACTCGTCCTTTCGTTCGCGCCCTAAGACCCAACCTCTTTTTAAGATTTTGTCGTGCACCATGTTAAAGTGCCCCATTTCTTCGCGTGCTAGAGCAGTCATTTCCTTTACCAACTCTGATTTTTCGGGAAAACCAATAATAAGCGAAATGGCCGTACTGGCTGCTTTTTGCTCGCAATATGCGTGGTCGGTAAGGATTTCCTCTATATTCTTTTCAACAATGTTTACCCATCTTGGGTCAGTTGGTAATTTAAGCCCTAGCATAATGGCACTTTTTTATTTTCAAATACAAAGATAATGTAATGGTACCGTTAAAAATCTAGGTCGAACTCCTTCCTGAGTAAATCTATGGCCGGGTTCTTTTCCCGAAGCTTTTGGTATTTTTCCTCAGGAGTAAAGGCGAATTTTTTGGCCACTTCCTCATTTACGGTAATATGTAGGCTAATGGAATAGTTGTTCAGTTTCTCCTTTAAGTAATCCAGCATTAGGCTTTGTTCCCGTTCCACCTCTTTTTTCATGGTGCTATTGGGAAGTTCTATCCAGATGGTATGGTCATTTTTTAATTTGGGCACATCGGTCTGAAGGTTGCTGGCCAGTATCTTTCGACCCTTTTGCTCTAATTGGTCTACAAAATCATCCCAATGTTGTTGCATTTCCTCTTCGGTAAAAATTTCCTTTGGAAGCTCATCATGGTCAACCTCGGGAGCTTTGGTGTTTTCATGGGCTTTTTTGGCCTTGATACTGGATAGGGATAACCCGGAAACTCTTTTTTCAGAAGATATGATATTAATCTTCTTTACTGTTTTTTGGGGTTCCTTATGCTCTTGAACAACAGTCTCTTCGGTTTTTGATAGTTTCGAAGTGGTTGGCGGAGCAATCTCTACCTCTATCTTAGGTTGCTCATTTATTTTGGGAACAGAAATGCCATTTTTTGGGACCTTTGTGGAAAAGTGGGAAGCCGGGATTATGAAATTAGAGTTTTTTTTTTCTCCATCGAAAGTGATGGAGGCCAATTTCATAAGGGTGAGTTCAACCAATAAACGTTGGTTTTTACTGGACTTATATTTTAGATCGCAATCATTGGCCATATCTATGGCTTGCAATAGAAACGTTTTTGAGGCTTTTCCGGCTTGTTCCTTATAATGTTGTTTTACATCTTCACCAACTTCCAATAATTCAATGGTCTCCGCATGCTGACATACCATTAGGTCCCTAAAGTGAGACGCTAACCCAGTAATAAAGTGATGTCCATCAAAACCATAGGACAGGGTTTCATTGAGAAGTATCAAAAGTTCCGGGATGTTGTTATCCAGAATAAGGTCCGTAGCAGAAAAGTAAGTATCGTAATCGAGCACGTTCAGGTTTTCGGTAACGGCTTTTCGGGTTAGTTCCTTACCGGAAAAACTAACTACCCTATCAAAAATGGAAAGGGCATCACGCATGGCTCCGTCCGCTTTTTGTGCAATAATATGCAAAGCGCTTTCCTCGGCTTCAATTCCTTGTTGCTCCGCTATGTATTTTAGATATTCTGTGGCATCCTTTACGGTAATGCGCTTGAAATCGAATATCTGACATCGGGACAGAATAGTGGGGATTATTTTGTGCTTTTCCGTGGTTGCCAATATAAAGATAGCATGCTTAGGAGGCTCTTCCAATGTCTTTAAAAAAGCATTGAACGCTGACTGGGAGAGCATGTGTACCTCATCAATGATGTAAACCTTGTATTTTCCTACCTGCGGAGGTATCCGAACCTGATCAATCAGGCTTCGGATGTCATCTACAGAATTGTTGGAGGCAGCATCAAGCTCAAAAATATTAAAGGCGAAATCCTCATCTTCCCTTTCTGTACCATCCTGGTTTATCTTTTTGGCTAAGATTCGGGCACATGTAGTCTTTCCTACACCCCGCGGTCCGCAAAACAAAAGTGCCTGCGCCAAGTGGTTATTCTCTATGGCATTCAGCAAGGTATTGGTAATGGCCGCTTGGCCCACTACATCCTTAAACGTCTGGGGACGATATTTTCTTGCTGAAACAATAAAGGGTTCCAAAATCTGGTACTAATTGAGTTTCTACAAATATAAAAATAGCACGCATCAAAGTTGTATCTGCTGGCTCTAGGAACCTTTTTTTTATTAACAATTAAGTTACCTTTGCCGCCAGCAGGCCACCTTACCGCCGTGTGCCGAACTAGTTTCGGCATCCATTATGGATCCTGAATCAAGTTCAGGACAGGGAGGAAAGTCCGGACACCATAGTGCGGCATAGCGGGTAACGCCCGTCCGCCGAAAGGCGAGGACAAGTGCAACAGAAAGCAAGTACAGTTCGGCTGTAGTGAAATCAGGTAAACTCTATGCGGTGAAACGCCATGTAAACCAATGCTTGAGGGTTGCACGCCCAAGTTGGAGGGTAGGCGGTTAGAGCTTTTGGGCAACCAAAAGTCTAGATAAATGGTAAGGCTCGACAGAATCCGGCTTATGGCCTGCTTTTTTAAGCTTCAAAAAAGCTGAACACACTACCTCCGTATTTTCGACTTTCTGAAAAATGGGGATGATTTGACAAATTGGTCTTATCTGAATGTTCAATGACCAAAAGGCCATCTTCAAGTAGTAGTTGTCTTTCAAAAACCAAATGGGCAATATTTAAAAATTTGTCCTCTTCAAAATCGTATGGAGGGTCAGCAAATATGATATCAAAGGTATCCGAAGTTCGCTGTAAAAATTTAAATACATCGGCTTTAATGGGGATAATGGATAGGTCCATTTCCTTGGCTGTTTTGGAGATGAAATGTACACAACCGGCAAAACTGTCCACGGCCAATATTTCGCCAGCATCCCGTGATGCAAATTCAAAACTGATGTTCCCGGTCCCAGAAAAGAGATCCAACACCTTAAGTCCATCAAAATAAAAGCGATTGTTAAGGATGTTGAAAAGCCCTTCCTTGGCCATATCCGTGGTAGGACGTACGGGAAGTTTTTTGGGAGCTGTTATGCGTTTCCCTTTATATTTTCCAGAGATAATTCGCATTAGAGCGTGCTGAGTATAGAGAAGTCAATGGTTTCGTCTGCCAGTTGCTCAAAAGGGAAGGACAAGTTCCCTGGAACAAAAACCGATACATGTTCAATATAGTTTCGCGACAATTCGTAAATACCGTCCCCTTCTTCTACGCTTCCAAAAAGCTTTAATTGGATTTTCGTCAAATCTATTTGCAACTGTTCCAGACTAAAAAGCAGGTAGTACAAAAAGTCTTCCTTTGTTTTGTACTCAAACTGATTGTAAAAAAGTAACTTTTTTTCGGAAACCACCATCATTTCCATATCCTTTTCGGCCACCTGGATGTAGCAAATAGGTTGATTGGAAACTCTATTTTGGTTCAGTAAAGTATTGATGAGGACCGTACCACTATGTTTAAATTCAAACTCACCAAAAAGGTCGAAAATGTAATTGTTGATGTTGGTATAAGGAACATAGACATTGACAATATCCTGATTGGGAATTTCATCATGGGCAATAAGGTCATTGGCCATAATCTTGGCATTGAACTTTAAATAGTTGGGCAGTTCATCGGTATTGAAGAGCGGTTTGGGCACTAAACTGAACATATTGTTCTTATGGATGACCACCACTTCGGAAAACTCATTCCCAATTTTACTCTTTTGCCCAAGCATTCCCTTTAACTCTTTTAGCATGAGATAGGGGGTGGAAGGTGTTTTGAACGCTATTTTTTCAAAAGCCAATATTTTTTTGGAAATAGTGTCCAGAACACAAAAAGAAAGTCCATTCAAGCCGACTTGAATGGACAATTTTCTAAAGGTGTTATTTTTCTTTGACTGTGTTATATCAGTTGTTTTTTCTATCATAGATAGGAGGCCAGTTACCATTTGTGCTTACGTCGGTAAGTGAACCTACTTTAATTTCTGTACCGTTGACCTCCTCTACACTCTGGTGTGCATTTTCTCTATCCAATAAATCCTTGGGTTGGTCATACAGAACAACATTTTTCTTCACTTTGGCTTCAAAAACAGGAGCTTTATATCCACTCTTGTCAATAATTGCCGCTTTCATTTCGAACTTTTCTCCGTTTTGGGCATAAGGAACGTCCATCATAGTTTTATAACGGTTATCGGCTCCAAACAAGGAATCTTTCACCTTTACCTGTCCAAGGGTATCGATGACGATGGTATCCTGCTGAAGTTCAATCTGATACGTTTTGTCAAATCTCATGAAGGAAGAATCCTTTTGGGATGTGATGGTGTAGTTGCCGGTATCGATAAACTGAATAAGGCTATTGAAATTGTTGGCATACCTTCCATTAACGGTTTTATATGCTTCTTGGGAATCCCTGATGTCCTTAAGTTTGGCAATTACCTGAGAAAATCTTTCCTTTCTTATTTTGTTAAATTCAATGGGTGCATTGATGGATTGGTAAATTTTATAACCAAGGAAAATGCTCAAAAGACCAAAGGCAATAACGAGAACAGGCTTTATTTTTTGAGGTAAAAATCTGTCAATCAAGAATACAAGCCCTATGGTCAGAAGGGCAATCAATACAACGATAAGGATTAAGTTTAACATATCTGCTTCTGTCTTTCTAAGTTAATTTAGTGGTTACAGACAAATCTACAATTTTTTTTTAATCACGAAACTTTTTGCTTTAAAAATCCATGCTTACTTTAGTCGTTCATGGACCATCCCACAGCACCAAAATTTTTAGCAATTCTAACCGAAAAGTTTCCCCATATTCCTACCCAAAAACAGGAATTGGCCCTGACCAAATTGGCTCAGTTTGTATTGAGTGATAAAAAGGACGAAGTTTTCCTTCTTAAGGGGTTTGCAGGTACGGGAAAAACGACCATAGTGGCCACCATTGTGAGTAGTCTTTGGAAGATAAAGAAAAGTGCAGTGCTCATGGCACCTACAGGGCGCGCAGCCAAGGTAATGTCGGTTTACTCTGGAAATCAAGCTTTTACTATTCATAAGAAGATATACTTTCCAAAGAAACAGTCGGGTGGCGGCATACAATTTGTGTTGGCCCCCAACAAGCATAGGAATACTTTGTTTATCGTGGATGAAGCCTCCATGATACCCGATAGTCCAGCAGATTCCAAACTTTTTGAAAATGGTTCTTTGTTGGACGACCTTATATTTTATGTGCATTCGGGGCATAATTGCAAGTTGGTATTAATAGGGGATACGGCCCAGTTGCCACCGGTGAAATTGGAATTGAGCCCTGCCCTTGATGAAAATCGGTTATCCCTTAATTATGATAAGGAAGTGAATTGTTTGGAATTGGATGAGGTGATGCGGCAGACCGATGACTCTGGAATTTTACACAATGCGACCAACTTACGGGAACAATTGCAAAGTCATTTTTTCGATGAATTTAAATTTGAGATAGGCCCATTCACGGATGTCATTAGGCTGGTGGATGGCACAGAAATTCAGGAAGCCATAGACAGTTCCTACCATGAAAACGGGAAAGAAGAAACTGCCATCATAGTCCGTTCAAACAAGCGTGCCAATCTGTACAATCAGAATATTAGGGAACGCATACTCTTTCTGGACCATGAAATTGCTGTTGGAGACTACATGATGGTGGTGAAGAACAATTACTTTTGGTTGCGACCCAATTCGGAAGCTGGATTTATTGCCAATGGTGATATTATTGAGATTTTGGAACTGATGTCGATAAAAGAACTGTATGGTTTTAAATTTGCCGAGGTGAAGGTGAAGATGGTGGATTATCCCAATCAGAAACCTTTTGAAACAGTTCTCCTCTTGGATACCATCAATTCCGAGACACCATCACTTTCCTATGAAGATGGCAATAGACTGTATCAAGAGGTCATGAAGGATTATGCACATGAGAAATCTAAATACAAAAAGTTCCTTGGGGTAAAGAACAACCGTTTTTTTAATGCACTTCAAGTTAAATTTTCTTACGCGATTACTTGCCATAAGTCCCAGGGAGGTCAGTGGGATACAGTTTTTGTGGAACAACCTTATTTGCCCAATGGGGTGGACAAAGATTATTTAAGATGGTTGTACACAGCAGTTACAAGGGCCAAACGTCAACTCTTTCTAATTGGATTCAAGGATGATTTTTTTCTTGACTAGGAATACGCTATTTTAGTCAATACCATGAACATTGAACCAGATACAATTATAAGTATATTCTTGGGTATTGGCCTAGCGGCTTCCGTTGGGTTTAGGGTATTTCTTCCACTTTTTGCCCTTAGTTTGGCAGCCTATTTAAATGTTTGGGAACTCAATGAAAGCTGGCAGTGGATTGGTAGCTTGGCAGCCGTGATTACCTTGGGGGTGGCAACACTTGTTGAGATATTCGCATATTTTATTCCATGGGTGGACAATGTTTTGGATAGTTTGGCAGTACCCTTGGCTGGGATTGCCGGAACGGCGGTAATGGTATCTACCGTGGCCAATTTGGATCCCGTAGTTACTTGGTCTTTGGCTATTATTGCAGGAGGAGGAACCGCTACGGCAATAAAAGGGGCCAATGCCGCAGGAAGAATGGCATCCACCACAACTACAGGAGGAGTGGCCAACCCTATTGTATCTACCTTGGAGACAGGAACGGCGGTGGCCGTTTCCACAGCTTCTATTTTGGCCCCACCCATTGCAGCAATTCTTGTGATCATCATTCTTGTGGTCATTTTTCGGATTTACAGAAAAATGCGCCCAAAAAAATAACAATCAATCAAAAAACCTTAAAGTAGTGAAGATAATTTCCATGATTCCGGCCCGATATCAGGCCTCTAGATTCCCCGCAAAACTTATGCAGGACCTACAGGGCAAACCTGTTATCCTCAGAACGTATGAAGCTGCGGTGAACACAGGACTTTTTGATGAGGTGTATGTAGTAACCGATAGTGACATTATCTCCAAAGTAGTCTCAGAAGTTGGGGGAAAGGTCATTATGAGCAAACAGAAACATGAAAGTGGAAGCGATAGAATCGCAGAGGCAGTGGAAGATATGGATGTGGATATTGTGATCAATGTGCAGGGAGATGAACCTTTTATAGACGGCGAAAGTTTGGAAAAGATTATAGAAGTGTTCAACAAGGATGAAAAAAAAGAGATAGATTTGGCTTCATTGATGACCCCAATAACCGATTGGGAAGAAATTTCCAATCCCAATACAGTCAAGGTGATTGTGGACAACCAAAATTGCGCATTGTATTTTTCACGTTCCCCCATACCCTATCCAAGGGATAAAGAGGTGGAAGCCACTTATTACAAACACAAGGGCATTTATGCCTTTAGAAAAAGGGCATTGATGGATTTTAAGAAACTGCCCATGCTGCCTTTGGAGGCCAAAGAAAAAATTGAAGCCATCCGCTTTTTGGAATATGGAAAAAAAATAAAAATGGTGGAAACCCATGTAACTGGTATAGAAATTGATACCCCTGAAGATTTGGAAAGAGCTATTAAAGCATGGAAATAGATTTTGGAAACATAAAAGTAGTTGGATTTGATGCGGATGACACCCTTTGGGTGAACGAGACCTACTTTCGGGAAACCGAAGAACGTTTTGCCGAACTTCTGGAGGAGTACGAGACTAAGAACAAGGTAGACCAAGAGCTCTTTAAGATGGAAATGGATAACTTGGACCTTTACGGATATGGTGTTAAAGGATTTATGTTGTCCATGATAGAATCTGCTTTGGATTTGTCCAACGGCAAAGTTTCCCAGGAGACTATATCGGAAATACTTAATTTGGGTAAAAAAATGATTGCCCACCCCGTAGAATTGTTGGATGGGGTAGAGGAGGTGCTTTCCAAGCTTGAGGGTAAATACAGGTTGATCGTACTAACCAAGGGCGATCTATTGGATCAAGAAAGAAAATTGGAAAAATCCGGCCTATCAAAGTACTTTCATCATGTAGAGGTACTTAGTGAAAAAAAAGAAGCCAACTATAGCAATCTATTGGAACATCTCAAGATAAATGTCGATGAATTTTTGATGATAGGGAATTCCTTGAAATCGGATGTATTGCCTATATTGAATATTGGGGCAAAAGCAGTCCATGTTCCTTTCCATACCACTTGGATACACGAGATGGTAGCAGAAACGGAACAGGTGAACGACCACTTGAAGCTTAATAGCATCAAGGATATTTTAAAGTATTTATTGGATTAATGAAGATTCGTAGCGATTTGAAAAAAGACGTAATCACATCAAACAAAAAGACATACCGCAATTTTCCCATGGTGCCCAGAGTGGTGTTTGGACAAGGTAGTTTTTCCCAATTGGAAGAAATTTTATTGCCCAAACGGAAGAACTCAGATGCACCATTTATCTTTTTGGTGGATGACTTTTTTGAGAACAAGGAGTTTGTATCCAAGATTCCCTTGATGTTCAATGATGAAATTATTTTTGTTTCTGCCGAAGAAGAACCCAAAACGGCACAAGTGGATGCTTTGGTGGCCCTTATAAAAGAAAGGTTCGATGAATCCCCATCCGGAATCATTGGAATTGGAGGGGGTACACTTTTGGATTTGGCCAAGGCCGTTTCCATTTTGCTCAACAATAATGGTATGGCCAAAGATTATCAAGGTTGGGACTTGGTCAGTAGACCTTCCGTATATCATGTTGGGATTCCTACTATAAGCGGTACAGGTGCCGAAGTTTCAAGAACTACGGTTTTATTGGGACCAGAAAAAAAATTGGGAATCAATTCCGATTATACAACCTATGATCAAGTTGTCCTTGATCCAGACCTCACTATAACAGTTCCCAAGGAACAATGGTTTTTTACGGGGATGGACTGTTTTATCCATTGTGTGGAATCACTTACGGGAAGTTATTTGAACGCATTTAGTCAGAGTTATGGTGAAAAAGCCATGGAACTTTGTAAGGAGGTATTTTTGGAAGATATACCAGCAAGCGAATCTAGGGATAAATTGATGATGGCCTCTTGGCACGGTGGAATGAGCATTGCCTACTCACAAGTAGGGATTGCCCATGCCATGAGTTATGGACTTTCATATCTTTTGGGTACCAAGCACGGTATTGGTAACTGTTTGGTGTTTCAGCATTTGGAAGAGTTTTACCCTAAAGGAGTAGAGCTTTTTCGAAAAATGCAGGAAAAGCACAATATTCAATTGCCCCAAGGCATCTGTTCCCACCTCACCCAAAACGATTTTGATATTATGGTGAATGTTTCATTGGGTATGGAACCCCTTTGGGAAAATGCGCTGGGAGAAGGATGGAAAAAAATAATGACTCCTGAACGATTACAGTCCCTGTACCAAAAAATATAAAAGCTAATTAGCTTGCCACATAAAAATGCACCGGTTCTCCAAATTCATATATTTTAGGATTTTGGGATGGAAACTAAATGGTTTTTTTCCTGATTTGGACAAGTGTGTGGTTATCGTGGTGCCCCATACCCATTGGTTGGATTTTTTCTTGGGCCTTTTGGTGCGAAAGGTTGTAAACCAAGAAATTAACTATATCGGCAAAAAAAGTTTGTTTAGACCTCCCTTTGGATGGTTTTTTCGTTGGACTGGCGGTGCGCCCGTAGATCGCTCCAAAAGTTCCAATACCGTGGACGGGGTGGTTCAAATTTTTAACGAGAGGACCATTTTTAGATTTGCACTTGCCCCTGAAGGTACCCGAAAGAAAGTGGACAAATTAAGAACGGGTTTTTACCATATTGCCCAAAAGGCCAAAGTGCCTATTGTAATGGTGGCCTTCGATTTTGGCAAAAAAGAGGTGAAAATTTCCGAACCTTTTCATCCAACAGAAAATATGGAACAGGACTTTGAAAAAATCCACGAATTTTATCGCGGAGTCTTAGGAAGGGTACCCGAGTATAGTTTTAGTGATTGAGATTTGTAAGGATAAGAATCCTAATCCGTTTCATCCAGAAAAAATAGTTCTTCAAGGGGTTTGCCAAAAAGCTTGGCTATTTTCAAAGAAAGTACAGTGGAAGGCACATATTTATTTTTTTCAATAGCATTTATGGTTTGTCTGCTCACACCAATCTTTTCAGCTAAATCTGCTTGAGTCATGTCATGAATGGCCCGCTGTACCTTAATATTATTCTTCATGACTTCGATGTCTTAATTGTATAAAGTTGAAGCGTAAAATAAAAAATATCAATGGGGTTAAGATATTTAAGGTCATGACATAAATGAAGGTGAAACTGTGTACAAAAAGAACTAACACAATTAAAACAAGGTAGTTTAAAATAATAGCCCAAACCAAGGAATCGTTCCGAAGTTTATAGGTGAATTCATCTTCTATTTTTTCTCGTGTAAAGCCAACTATCAACCCTCCAATTATAATGGATAGGAGAATAAGTTCAAAACCAATCCCGGCTTCAATGATTTTAAAGTATTCCATTTCATTTGGCCCAGCGGCAAAATTATTTAAAATAGAGAGTACTTTGGTTTGTATGGGTTCTTTCTCCATCGGGATAAAGTAGGAGAACACACCACTGATGATACCTATAGTAAACAGTATCCAACCAATGGACTTGTATTTATTGGGAAGCAAATAATTAGTATTCATAATAGGAAGTTTTGGATTAAAAACTGAAAATTAGACGTTTAAATGTAAAGTATATTTTACATTATAACAAATAAACTTTACATTTTTAATCATTTTTATCCTCTAGACATGAAATCTTGATTTTCAACTTAAGTATAACAAAAACAAGAAGGTGTGATGCTGGCCTTAGCCAATTTGGACCAAGGGATTTGAAAAAATGCTGTCTGAGGGTATAAACTATTCTTTCATACTATGGAAGACGTTCTGCACGTCATCGTCCTCCTCAATTTTTTCCAGTAGTTTTTCCACATCGGCTGCTTCTTCCTCAGAAAGCTCCTTGGTTACCTGTGGAATACGGTCAAAACCTGAAGAAATAATTTCAATCTCCCGGGACTCCAGTTCCTTTTGGATGGCCCCAAAGTTTTCAAAGGGCGCATAGATATGGATGCCGTCCTCATCCACAAAAACCTCTTCGGCACCAAAATCTATCAGCTCCAGTTCCAGTTCCTCTGGATCCAATCCTTCACCATTTATGGTAAAGTTACACGTATGGTCAAACATGAATTCCACAGAGCCAGAAGTTCCCAAGCTACCATTACATTTGTTGAAATAGCTTCGGATGTTGGCCACAGTTCGGGTATTGTTGTCCGTGGCGGTCTCAATCAATATGGCAATACCATGGGGAGCATATCCTTCAAACAAAACCTCTTTATAGTCTCCAAGACTTTTGTCCGAAGCCCTTTTAATGGCTCGTTCAATATTGTCCTTGGGCATGTTCACTGCCTTGGCATTCTGAATTACCGCACGTAGCTTTGAATTGGCGTCAGGGTCTGGGCCACCCTCCTTTACCGCCATTACAATGTCCTTTCCAATTCGGGTAAACGCCTTGGACATGGCCGCCCAACGCTTCAGTTTACGTGTCTTTCTAAATTCAAATGCTCTTCCCATATAAAAGTTTGCTTATGGATGGGGGCAAATTTAGCAAAAAAAGAAGCCCTGTCAAGTGGTAGAATGCAGTTCCGTAATCAAGAGGCAATAATAGTCTCGATAACTTGGGCCAATTTAAAATCCTTCTCGGTCACTCCTCCAACATCATGGGTGTTCAATGTAATGTTGAGGGTGTTGTACACATTTTCCCAATCAGGGTGATGGTTCATCTTTTCACACTCAAAGGCAATGCGGGTCATGGTGGCAAAAGCATCCTTAAAATCCTTGAATTTGAACGATTTTGTGATTGAGCCATCCTCAAATGTCCATCCTTGCATCTGTGCAAGACGTTCTTCAATTTCTATTTTTTCAAGGCGCTTCGACATAGGTATCTGAAAATTGAATAAAGGTAAAACATTCTGGAACATGCGAATCCCAAACACGGTGGCTGCTCCATGCCCATCCGCCTGAATCTTTGGCGGGCTCTGCTTCTTTATATTGATTGAAACGGGAGAAATCCATCCGCCATTCATCACCGTTTTTTGGGGGGGTGGTTTTATCGCTATTTCGGGTCAGGATATCCAAACTGCTCCAAGGAAGCGCAAGTTCAACAGTCCAGCCCCGGTCCCTATCATCAGACTTATTTATGGTTCCGTCTACATGGACGGCGGTTTTTAACCCTTCAAGGTCCCAGTTCCAAAACCCATAACGATTCCCTCGGGGGTGTCTGTAGCCAACTCCCCGAAAATCCCTTTTTTTCTCTGCGTTGGGACCAAGATTAGGTACTTTGTCATATCCCTGGGACAGGTAAGCATCTTCCCAAACAAAAAATACTTCGTAAATAGTGCCGAATGAATTTATTTCAAACTCGTAATACGCATCCTTACCGGCAACGAACAGTTCAACATCATTATTTTTGTATATCGGAGAATCACGTTCGGTCAATGTGGCCGTAACATCCGGTTCGGTTACCCAATAGGCCACATATAGGTATTCATCATCCCAAACTACTGCCGCCTTGGTTTCGTGTATGGTCTCAGTGTCGTAAATCAAGTCTACAAAATTTCTTGATTTTTTTGCTTTTTGCCAGATTTCTTCATCTGGTTTACCATCAAGTGTAATTGGGCTTTTAATTTTTTGGGCAATATACCTTGGAATCGCAAACTCGTTACAAGGTGGATGGCTTATGCTTTCTTTGGATTTTGAATTTTGCCCCATGGCAGTTACAAGACTTGTCAAAGCTATGATCAAAAAAAAACGATACTTATTCACGGTTGGTTTTTAAGGTTGATGTTAGATGGCTATCGCACTTAAAAATAAGCATATTTTCTTTCGTTTACCATTTTAGTCTGAAAGAAACCAAAGAAAGAGAAAGAACCTCTTAATCCACAGGAATGTGGTGGTCAATAATTTCTTGACTTGTGATCATTAGGTTTTTGGGTAACATATGGTCTTTGGGAAGTGCTGCAAGATAACGATCCTCATTAGTGGTGTAAACCCGCTTTATCAACGGGTGATAGTTGCCCATGCGCTTTATAATATCCTTGATGAAATCTTCATGATGAATAAGATCGGTACTGCCCAAATGAAAGATCCCGGTTTTGTTCCTGTTGATCAGGTAATGGATTTGTTGGGTCAAACGGTCATCGTTGGTTACATTGATGATAAGATTGGGAAACACTTCAATGGCCTCGTTATTCTCCAAGCTCGTTTTTATTTCCCTGACCCGGGGGGAAGTATTGCCAAAGACCATGGGAATCCTCAAAATTGCGGTTTTTTCCTTCGGAAGTCGCATCATCATATTCTCAATTTTGATCTTGAGACGACCATAGACACTTTCAGATAGAGTCTTGTCATACTCATAGGAAGGAAACTTGCTGTAAGCGTCAAAAACATTGGCTGATGAGATAAAATACAGTTTGGTCTTGTACTTCATCAAGTACTCCATCAAATGTTGATGCGCTTGGATTTGGGCGCCAAAACTTCCCCTTAAAGCTGAAATGATGACATCGGGTCGTACATTTTCAAGTACCTGAAAAATGTCGTCCTCCTGCAAATCATATCTCAAAAATTGCTTGTTCGAAGCAAAAGAAGTGTTGGAACAATAGGTGCCATAGGTATCAAAATAGGAGCAGAGCTCTTTGTATATGGCATTGCCCACAAAACCGCTTGCTCCCAGTATCAATATCTTTTTTTTGTCCAAACGCTACGATGAAGGTTTATAAAATGGCAGTTTCACTACGGTTGCCGGCACTTTGTTAATTCGGATTTGAATAGAAATGGACTGGTCTATCTTGGCGTGCTCTACAGGAACATAGCCCAAACCAATTCCTTTTGAAAGTGATGGCGACATGGTTCCCGAGGTCACTTTTCCTATTTGATTGCCTTCAGTATCCAAAATGGGATAACCCGTTCTGGGAATCCCTCTTTCCTCCATCTGAAAAGCGATGAGTTTCCGTTTGGGGCCTACCTCTTTTTCTTTGGACAAGGCATCACTATTTACAAAATCTTTGGTGAACTTGGTGATCCAGCCCAATCCAGCTTCCAAAGGCGAAGTAGTGTCATCAATATCGTTTCCGTAAAGGCAATAACCCATTTCCAATCTAAGGGTGTCGCGGGCCGCCAAACCAATGGGTTTGATACCATAATCGGCACCAGCTTTAAATACGTTGTCCCATACTTGTTTGACTTCGGAATTCTTACAGTAAATTTCAAACCCACCAGAACCAGTATATCCTGTTGCCGAAATGATGACGTGTTCCACCCCTGCAAAATCACCCACCACAAAATTGTAAAATTTAATGGCAGAGAGGTCTACGGAGGATAGCGATTGCATAGCCTCCACTGCCTTTGGGCCTTGAATGGCCAAAAGCGAATAATCATCAGATAAATTTCGCATATCGGCACCTATGGACGCATTATATTTTGAGATATGGTCCCAATCTTTCTGGATGTTGGAAGCATTGACCACCAAAAGATAAGTTTCCTCTTTTATTTGATAGATGATAAGATCATCCACTATACCTCCTGTTTCGTTGGGCATGCAGCTATATTGGGCTTTACCAATGCTTAACTTGGATGCATCGTTGGAAGATACTTTTTGAATGAGTTCCAAAGCTTTGGGGCCTTCAACTAAAAACTCACCCATGTGGGAAACATCAAATACGCCGACACTCTTTCTGACGGTTTCATGTTCAATGTTCACCCCCTCATAGGAAACGGGCATATTATATCCTGCAAAGGGAACCATTTTTGCGCCTAAGGCAACATGGGTATCGTACAATGCTGTAGTTTTCATTTCAATTAATTTATGGGATAAATTTATTGATTTCAGGCTAGACCAACTTCGATCTTGATCATTGTTTTGAACAAACCTTTGTTAATTGAAAACCAAAACCTTCTAATCCTCCAGTAGATAAGATTTTAGCTCTTCATAATTGGTAATCTTGTTTGATTTTTTTGTTTTACCCAATACCTTTTGAATTTGCGCCGGAATTTCAGGAGTGATTCCCAAGGTCTCTTCAACAACGTCCAAAAACTTTACAGGATGTGCTGTTTCCAAGAAAATACCATAGGTATTTGGGTGATTTTTTTGATATTCCTTCAACCCAAGGTATCCAACAGCACCATGTGGATCCATTACATATCCTGTTTGGGAATGTATCTTTTCCATGGCTGTTCTGGTCTCTTTATCGGTAAAGGAAAAGGAGGAAAGACTTCCTTGAAGTGAGGATAAATCGTCTTGGTACAAATGTCTGATACGGACAAAATTGCTGGGATCGCCCACATCCATGGCATTGGAAATAGTAGCTATGGAAGGCATAGGCTCATAAACTCCTTTCTGCATGAAATTGGGCACCACTTTGTTCACATTGGTAGCGGCAACAAAGTGCTTTACGGGCATACCCAATTTTTGGGCGACCATTCCGGCACAGATATTTCCAAAGTTTCCGGAAGGTACCGAAAAAACGATTTCCTTTCCCTTGGATTTGGCTTGCTTGTAGGCAAACAAAAAGTAGAACAGCTGAGGCAGCCAACGGGCTACATTGATGCTGTTCGCCGATGTCAACTTTTTATGGTCCGTAATCTCCGAATCCAAAAAAGCAGCTTTCACCATACGTTGGCAATCGTCAAACGTGCCATTGACCTCCATGGCCACAATATTCTGCCCCAAGGTGGTCAATTGCTTTTCTTGAATGTCGCTCACTTTGCCGCTGGGGTACAAAATCACCACATTTACACCATCAACCCCCAAAAAGCCATTGGCCACAGCACCACCGGTATCTCCGGAAGTGGCCACCAACACGGTAACTTCTGTGGTTTCGCCTTGGGAAAAATACCCCAAGCAGTTGGCCATAAACCGGGCACCTACATCCTTAAAAGCCATGGTTGGACCGTGGAACAGCTCAAGCGTAGCTACATTTTCTTCGATATCCACCACAGGAAAATCAAAATCCAAGGTATTGGCAATGATTTCTTTCAAAACCGCATCCGGAATATCATCACTTACAAACTGCTGAATGGCCTTAAAGGCAATCTCATGGTTTGAAAGCGACTCGATGTTGTCAAAAAAATCGGGGGATAACGGTGTTATCCGTTCTGGAAAATATAAACCCTTGTCTGGAGCAATACCCGCTATCACGGCTTCCTTAAAAGTGGCTTGTATGTTTAAATCGTTTAAACTGTAAAACTTCATGTTCTATGCTAATTTTTTAACGCCTTGGACGTTCACTTTCGATATATGGATGTCAAAAGGAACCCCAATGGTCTTATAGGTCGCTTCCATGGATTTAGCGACATTTTGAGCTATTTTTTCTCCCTTGCTCAACGCAAAGATGGATGGGCCGGAACCGGAAATTCCACCACCCAATGCCCCAGCGGCCATGGCGTTGGTTTTGATGTCGTCAAAGGCTGGAATCAATATGGAGCGAATAGGCTCTACAATATGATCCTGAAGGGAGCGTCCGATCAAATCATAATCGCTTTGGAAGAGGCCAGCAATAAGTCCGCCTAGGTTTCCCCATTGCTTTATGCCTTTTTCAAGGGAAAGGGTTGTTTTTAAGATTTTCCTGGAATCCGATGTCTTTATTTCTATTTGTGGATGGATCACCGTGGCGAAAAGTTCGTCTGGAGTGGGAATGGCAACAATATCCAAAGGCTCATAGCTGCGAACCAAGGTGAAGCCACCATAAATAGCGGGCGCCACATTATCAGCATGGGCTACATCACTGGCCAATTTTTCGCCTTGCATGGCAAATTGTACCAGTTCGAGTTTGGAAAAGGGCTTTCCCAACAATTCGTTCATGGCCCAAACCGCCCCTGCGGAACTGGCAGCACTGCTGCCAATACCGCTACCGGGCTTTATGCGCTTGTCTATTTCAATCTCAAAACCACCATTGTAACCACTCTTTTCCAAGAGGGCAAGACCTGCTACACCAGAAACATTTTTATTGGTTTCCAAGGGCAAATCTTGTCCTTTGATTTTGGTGATCCTGATGCCCTTTTCTTCAGTTTTACGAACCACCATTTTATCTCCCACGGAATCCAAGGCTAGACCGAGGACGTCAAATCCGCACGAAACATTGGCAATAGTGGCCGGGCAAAAAACTTTGATTTCTTCCATGATCAATAGTTTCCAATTCTAATGATATCCGCAAAGATACCTGAAGCAGTAACATCTGCTCCCGCTCCGGCTCCCTTTATGATCAAGGGTTGGTTGGGGTATCGCTCCGTGAAGAACAATACAATGTTGTCGCTCCCCTCCAAATTATAAAAATCGTGTCCTTTTGGTATCTTTTGAAGTCCAACTTTGGCCTTGCCCTCCTCAAATTGGGCTATATATTTGAGTTTGCTGTTTGCACCTGTGGCCTCCTTATACATTTTTTGAAAGTCAGCTTCATATTTCTTCAAGGATTCAAAAAAGGCTTCATTGGAGTTGGTCTCCAAACTTTCTTTGGGTAAAAAGGCTTCGTTTTCAATGTCCTCAATATTTAATTCATGTCCACTTTCCCTGGCCAGAATCAAAATCTTTCGCATAACATCTATACCGCTTAGATCTATGGTGGGGTCTGGCTCGGTGTACCCCTGTTCCTGGGCCTCTTTTACCACATCGTGGAAAGTAACAGCGTCATTGAAGGTGTTGAACACAAAATTAAGACTGCCCGAAAGTACCGCTTGGATTTTCTTCACTTTATCGCCCGATGCAATTAAATGTTTTAGGGTGTCGATGATGGGAAGTCCGGCCCCAACATTGGTTTCAAACAGAAAGGGAGCGTTGTACTTTTTGGCCAGTTGTTTTAATTCCTTGTAATAAGCATAATCCGAAGAACACGCAATTTTATTGCAGGTAACCACGGAAATACTATTCCGTAAATAATCTGGGTAACTTTTTGATACTTCTTCGCTGGCCGTATTGTCCACAAAAACACTATTGCGGAAATTCAGCAATTTTACGCGGTCAAAAAATGCCTGCTTGTCCGCTTTTTCGCCTTGGGACAAGAGGGTATCCCAGTCATTCAGGGCAATTCCGTTCTCATTAAAGACCATGTTTCTGGAGTTGCTGATGCCAATGACCCTAACATTGAGTTTAAGTTCATCTTTCAAATATTTTTTCTGTTGACGTATCTGTTCCAGAAATTTAGAACCTACATTACCTACTCCCATTACAAACAGGTTGAGCTGTTTGATGTTTTCCTCAAAAAAGGTCTCATGAAGTGAGTTTAGTGCCTTTTTAACATCTTCTTTTCGGATTACCGCAGAAATGTTTCGTTCTGATGCTCCTTGTGCAATGGCCCTGATATTTACGTTGTTCTTACCAAGGGTGCTGAACATTTTCCCGCTCAGTCCTTGATGACTTTTCATATTGTCGCCCACCAGAGCTACAATTGTAAGGTCTTTTTCTACGATAACGGGCTTTATTTTTTTGGTGGCCATTTCATATTCAAAAGCTTCATTGACCGCTTTTTCCGCTTTTTGGGCATCGTTATCCGATATTCCTACACAAATGGAGTGTTCCGAAGAGGCTTGGGTAATGAGCACCACGCTAATATTCTTGAGCGATAGGGTTTCAAAAAAGCGTTTGGATATTCCGGGAATGCCGATCATACCGGGGCCTTCCAAGGAAAGCAAGCAGATATCGTCAACATGGCTGATACCACGAACGGTTTTACCATTACCATTGTTGTTTTTTGCAATCAATGTCCCTGGGTTTTCAGGGTCAAATGTGTTCTTTATGGCAATGGGAATTTCCTTGCCCAAAACTGGTTGAATAGTAGGGGGATACAACACTTTTGCGCCAAAATGGGAAAGTTCCATGGCTTCCTCATAGCTTATGTTTGAAACGCATTTTGCCTGTTTTACCAATTTTGGGTTGGCCGTGTACATACCACTTACATCGGTCCAAATCTCCAAGATATCTACATCTTGGGCCGCGGCGATGATAGCGGCGGTATAGTCGGAACCACCTCTCCCCAAAGTGGTGGAATCTCCGGAATCACTTGAAGCTACAAAACCTGGCAATAAAACAACATCATGTTGATTGGACTTAAAAAAAGTATTGCAGTGGGTATTGGTTTTTTTAAAGTCTACATTGGCCTTTCCATAATTATCATCGGTAATGATAAGTTCCCTGCTGTCTTTAAAAATGGCGTCCAAACCTTCGGACTTAAAAAATTCGCTGATGATGTAGGCCGAAAGCAGTTCGCCATAGCTTACAATCTTATCCGAAAGTTTTGGGGTGAGTTCCCCAATCAGGAAGGAACCCTCCAATAAGGTTTCCAAGACGTTCAAATCACTTTTTACCTTGCTCAGAACAGCACTTTGGTTTTGTACGGGAATAAGTTCTTTGATAGCACCAATGTGCCTGTTTTCTATTTCCTGTAGTGTTTTTTTGTAATCTTGGCTTTGTTCCGATGCCAACTTTGAGGTATTGAGCAATAAATCTGTTACTCCTCCAAATGCGGATACTACAACGGCAGATTTTTGATTTCCAAGGTTTTGTACTATGACTTTTACCTTGCGTATATTTTCTGGATTGGCTACTGAAGTGCCACCAAATTTTAAGACTTTCATGATGAAATATGAATATGAAATATTGAAAAAATGAATTGTATAAACGGACGGATGATATATAGCAGACTTACCCCAAAGGGGTGGTGGTAATCACGGTGAAGATAGATGAAGTAGTTTTCATCAATAAAAGATTACTATCCGTTTGTTTAACTTGCATTGGTAATTAATGAGGTGATAAAAGTAGTACTTTTGGAAACTTCGTCAAATGATTCTGGTCGTTTTTGCGAAATCCGTACAAATAATCAAATTTTTGTGTTGAATGAAAATTTTTTCCGCCCAACAAATATATCAAGCTGATAAATTCACAATAGAGAAACAACAGATTACCAGTGATGTTCTTATGGAGCAGGCGGCAACCAAACTTTTTGAATGGATACACTCCCGTTTGCGTGGGACGAGTATCAATATTCAATTGTTCTGTGGAATCGGAAATAATGGTGGCGATGGAATAGCGCTGGCCAGACACCTTCAGGAGCATGATTATTCCATAAAGGTGCATGTGGTAAATTATAGTGAAAAGCGGTCCAAAGATTTTCTCTTGAACTTGGAACGGTTGAAGGACAGAAAGATTTGGCCAGACTTTATCAATGAGGAGAGTGGATTTCCCGAAATTTCACCCAACGACATTGTTGTGGACGCTATTTTTGGCATTGGTCTCAATCGCTCCCCAGACGATTGGGTAGGCCAATTGATTGCACATATTAATGCATCCCAAGCTTTTGTGTTGTCTGTTGATATTCCTTCGGGATTACCCACAAATAGAGCGCCTTGGAACCCGGATTGTGTGATAGCGGCGAGTTACGTGCTTAGTTTTCAAGTGCCCAAATTGACTTTTTTTCTACCGGGCACTGGGGTATATGTAAACCAGTGGGAAATTTTGGATATTGGATTGGATCCCGAATTCTTGAATGGCGAAGAAGTAGCATATGAATTAATTGGAAAACCCGAACTATTGCCTTTATACAAACCACGGCTAAAGTTTTCGCATAAAGGCACCTACGGGCATGCTTTGATGGTAGGGGGAAGCCACGGTAAAATAGGGGCAGTACAATTGGCAAGTAATGCCTGTTTAACCTCAGGGGCCGGTTTGGTGACTGTATTTGTGCCCCAATGCGGGTATCATTCCCTACAAACGGCTTTGCCAGAAGTGATGGTGTTAACTGATAAAGAACACGATTTCATTACAGAAGTCAATATACCATTTGTTCCCGAAACGGTAGGGGTCGGAGTGGGCATTGGAACGAATGAAAAAACTATAACGGCGTTCAAGAATCTAGTGAAGTACTTTAAGGAGCCAATGGTGGTGGACGCCGATGGGCTCAACATTCTGGCATTGCAGCCGAAATTGTTAAAAGATGTGCCGGCATTATCTATTTTAACCCCACATCCCAAAGAACTGGAGCGATTAATTGGTGCATGGAAGGACGATTTCGAGAAATTGGAAAAGGCAAAGGCTTTTTCAACCAAGCACGATATTGTTCTGGTAATCAAAGGTGCGCACACGATAACAGTTTACAAAGACAAGGGATATGTGAACACTACTGGCAATCCGGGAATGGCCACGGCAGGAAGTGGAGATGTGCTTGCAGGAGTGCTCACAGGTTTGTTGGCACAAGGATACGAGCCTTTGCATGCGGCTGTTTTTGGCGTATATCTACATGGACTGGCAGGAGACATTTCTGCATCCCAAAAAGGTTATGAGGCTTTGAAAGCTTCTGATATTGTTGGAAATCTAGGTGAGGCCTATAAACAGTTGTTGAGCCCTCCAGAAACGGAAAATGCAGAAAGGGAATAAAGAATAGGCGTTTTAATTTATTTTTTGGGCTTGATGCGTTTTTTTACCCATGCCAAGGCGTTTTCAAACTCAATAAAGAATTCCATAGGTTTTTTGTAGAATAACTTCTCAATCTTAAAGTTGTGCATGTCTATCTCCTTTTTGGAAACAATGGCAAATGCTTTTAGATTTTCCAACCCTCGCAAGTAGTTGTAGATGGTAGGGTCTACCGCATAGGAATTTTTACGCAGGCTGATGTATCCAAAATCCCTGTCCCTAAAATGTATTTCCGATATTCCGATAATTTGATAGGCCCTTTCCAGTGTGACCGTAGCGCCTTCATCAAAGTTAGCGACCATATAATTGTCAAAGACCTGTATAGATCCAATGTCCAATTGATACTCTCGTACCACGATGGTCTTCTTCGTAGAAGTAAATTTCATTCCCCAAAAAGTTATAGTGTCTCATGGCGAAAATAGATTGAAAGGCAACGGAGGGGAAAAATATTAGATTAAAGGCGCAAATATCGTTTGTATGGTAAAGTCGGGGTATAAAAAAAGCTGACATCTGTCAGCTTTTTTAGGCTTGTACCTTTCATTTTATTTTTCGGTTTCCGGTGACTTTTCCGTTTTCTTTATTTTGATGGTAAGTTCTTCTTTCTTTTCATCTAAATCCATAAAGATACTGTCACCTTCCTCCAGTTTGGAATTTACAATTTCTTCGGCAAGAGTATCCTCAATATACTTTTGAATTGCTCTTTTCAAAGGTCTTGCGCCATACTGTTTATCAAAACCTTTATCTGCTATATAGTCCTTGGCCTTGTCAGAAAGGCTAAGATCATAACCGATGTCCTTGATTCTTTTGTACAGCTTGTCCAATTCTATATCAATGATTTTGTGGATGTCCTCTTTTTCCAATGGATTAAAGACAATTACATCATCTATACGGTTAAGGAATTCAGGTGCAAAAGCTTTTTTCAGGGCATTTTCTATAACGCTTTTCTGATGGCTGTCCTCTTGCGCTTTCTTGGCGGCGGTACCAAACCCCACACCTTGTCCAAAATCCTTCAATTGGCGTGCACCAATGTTGGAGGTCATGATGATGATGGTATTCCTAAAATCGATTTTTCTGCCAAGGCTGTCTGTCAAGAATCCATCATCCAATACTTGCAAAAGCATGTTGAATACATCTGGATGGGCTTTTTCAACCTCATCCAAAAGGATAACAGAGTAGGGTTTACGTCTGACCTTTTCGGTCAATTGTCCACCTTCTTCATAACCTACATATCCGGGAGGCGCTCCTACCAATCGGGAAATGGCGAATTTTTCCATGTATTCGCTCATATCTATCCGGATAAGGGCATCTTCGGAATCAAAGAGTTCTTTGGCCAAAATTTTGGCCAATTGGGTTTTTCCAACTCCTGTTTGGCCCAAGAAAATAAATGAACCTATAGGTTTGTTGGGGTCTTTCAGACCGGCACGGTTACGTTGGATAGCCTTGGCCACTTTGGCCACGGCCTCATCTTGTCCAATGACAAAACCTTTGATGAGGTCTGGCAGTTTGGCCAATTTGTTGCTTTCGGTCTGTGCTATTCGGTTTACCGGAATACCACTCATCATGGAAACCACATCGGCCACATTGTCCTCACTGACAGTTTCTCTGTGTAATTTGCTTTCTTCTTCCCAACGTTCTTGTGCTGAGGCCAATTCTTTTTCGAGACGTTTCTCGTCATCCCGAAGTTTTGCGGCCTCTTCGTATTTTTGTTTTTTAACGACACTGTTCTTCAACTCACGAACGTCTTCCAGTTGACTTTCCAATTCCAAAATCTGTTTAGGAACGTCCATGTTAACAATGTGTACTCGGGAACCAGCTTCATCCAAGGCATCAATGGCCTTATCTGGCAAGAAACGGTCTGTCATATATCTATTAGTCAACTTTACACATGCCAAAATGGCCTCATCGGTGTAGTTAACGTTGTGGTGATCCTCGTACTTGCCCTTGATGTTCATAAGGATTTCAATGGTCTCCTCAACACTTGTGGGCTCTACCATTACCTTCTGGAAACGACGCTCCAAGGCACCATCCTTTTCAATATACTGTCTGTACTCATCCAAGGTAGTGGCACCGATACATTGGATTTCTCCTCGTGCCAAAGCTGGCTTAAACATGTTGGAGGCGTCCAAACTTCCTGTGGCGCCACCGGCACCTACAATGGTGTGGATTTCATCAATGAAGAGAATAATGTCATCATTCTTTTCCAATTCGTTCATCACCGCCTTCATGCGTTCTTCAAACTGTCCGCGATATTTTGTTCCCGCAACCAAAGAGGCCAAGTCCAGGGTAACCACTCTTTTATTGTAAAGAATTCTGGAAACCTTTTTGTTGATGATGCGCAGGGCCAGACCTTCGGCAATGGCGCTCTTACCAACACCGGGTTCACCAATGAGTAAGGGATTGTTTTTCTTTCTCCTACTTAATATTTGTGAAACACGTTCTATTTCTTTTTCGCGACCTACCACAGGATCCAACTTGTTCTCTTCGGCCAAACGGGTAAGGTCTCGCCCAAAGTTATCAAGAACGGGAGTTTTGGATTTTTTGGTTCCCTTTTGCGCAGAGCTTGAACCAAAAGTACTTTCCTTGGAATCCCCAACATCATCGGGATCACTTGGGAAGGATTCCGACTGTGGGGAATCTATGTAGTCATCATCGCTGGTGATCATGGACTTAAATTGTTCTTTCACGTTATCATAGTCCACCTTTAATTTGTGGAGGAGCTTCGTAGTTGGATCATTTTCATTTCTAAGAATGCACAACAGTAGGTGTGCGGTATTAATGGATGAGCTCTGGAAAAGTTTAGCTTCCAAAAATGTGGTTTTCAATGCACGTTCTGCCTGTCTGGTCAGGTGCAGATTTTTCTTGTCCTTTTGCATTGTCCCGGTGTTTGGATTTGCGGGACTCAGAATTTCCACTTTCCTGCGAAGATGATCTAGGTCCACATCAAGAGCATCCAAAATACTAATGGCCTTGCCGTTCCCATCTCGCAAAAGACCAAGCATAAGGTGTTCCGTACCAATAAAATCATGGCCCAATCGCAGGGCCTCTTCTTTACTGTATGCTATTACGTCCTTTACTCTGGGGGAAAAATTATCGTCCATACCTTTCTTTTTCGCAATTAAAATTAATAAAAGTATCGTTACCGTGGTCAAATACCGTACCCATTATCGATAAACTATAGGTAATTGTCGAAATAATGGCCATTTTTTAACAGTTTAACAAAGGTTTATCACTACAGCGGAACACAGATTGAACTGTTGATAATTTTTTTAATAAAGTAAGCCCCTATTGTTTATAAAGGGCCTATTTTCCGTATATTGCCATGATATTTTAACCACAAAAAACTATAAGATTTTAGCATGGCGGAAGGAGAAAAGTTAATTCCTATCAATATAGAGGATGAGATGAAATCTGCCTACATTGATTATTCAATGTCGGTCATTGTGTCACGTGCCCTGCCAGATGTTCGTGATGGACTCAAACCAGTTCACAGAAGAGTGCTTTTTGGAATGCACGAATTGGGGGTCAGATCTACCAGTTCACATAAAAAATCGGCCCGTATTGTAGGAGAGGTATTGGGTAAGTATCACCCCCATGGTGATACTTCGGTTTACGATACCATGGTGCGTATGGCCCAAGAATGGAGTCTTAGGTATATGTTGATCGATGGTCAAGGTAACTTTGGTTCCGTTGATGGAGATAGTCCGGCGGCCATGCGATATACCGAGGCCAGAATGCGAAAGATCGCTGACGAAATGTTGGCGGATATAGATAAGGACACGGTAGATCACCAACTCAATTTTGATGATTCGCTGCAAGAACCAACCGTATTGCCAACCCGGGTTCCAAACCTATTGGTAAACGGAGCTTCAGGTATTGCGGTAGGTATGGCTACCAATATGCCTCCACATAACCTTTCCGAAGTGGTGGATGGGACCGTGGCTTACATTGATAACAGCGATATTGAAATCGATGAACTTATAACACACATTAAAGCCCCGGATTTTCCAACAGGAGGAATCATTTATGGGTATGATGGTGTCAAAGAAGCATTCCATACAGGAAGAGGTCGTGTAGTAATGCGGGCCAAGGCCCACTTTGAGGAAGTTCAGGGAAGGGAATGCATTATTGTCACCGAAATCCCTTACCAGGTAAACAAGGCAGATATGATCAAGAAGACTGCCGACTTGGTTAACGATAAGAAAATAGAGGGTATAGCATCCATTAGGGATGAGTCCGATAGAAAAGGGATGCGTATCGTTTATATCCTTAAGCGAGATGCCATTCCCAATATTGTATTGAATATGCTGTACAAGTATACAGCACTTCAATCTTCCTTTAGTGTCAACAACATTGCCTTGGTAAAAGGAAGACCACAGTTGTTGAACCTTAAGGAAATCATCCATCATTTTGTGGAGCACAGACATGAAGTGGTGGTACGCCGGACTACCTATGAGCTGAAAAAGGCCGAAGACCGTGCCCATATCTTGGAAGGTCTTATCATAGCTTCCGATAATATTGATGAGGTAATTGCCATTATCCGTGGCTCTGCCAATGTGGATGAGGCCCGAAACAGTTTAATGGAGCGTTTCAAGCTCAGCGAAGTGCAAGCCAAGGCCATTGTAGAGATGCGCTTACGTCAACTTACTGGTTTGGAGCAGGACAAACTGCGAGATGAGCATGCCGAGCTGTTGAAGACCATTGAGGATTTGAAGGATATTCTTGCCAAGAAAGAACGTAGAATGCAGATCATCAAAGATGAACTGCTTGAGGTTAAGGAAAAATATGGCGATGAGAGAAGATCGGAAATCAATTTTGCGGGAGGTGACCTAAGTATAGAGGATATGATTCCCGATGAGCAAGTGGTCATTACCATTTCTCATGCTGGTTATATCAAAAGAACACCGCTAACCGAATACAAGACCCAAAATAGGGGAGGTGTTGGACAAAAGGCTTCATCCACTAGGAATGAAGACTTCTTGGAACACTTGTTTGTAGGTACCAACCACCAATATATGCTGTTCTTTACCCAAAACGGAAAATGTTTCTGGATGCGTGTCTATGAAATCCCTGAAGGAAGCAGAACCTCTAAGGGAAGGGCTATACAGAACCTTATCAACATTGAAACTGAGGATAAGGTAAAGGCCTTTATCTGTACCCAAGATCTTAAGGATGAGGATTATGTGAACAGCCACTATGTAATTATGGCTACCAAGAAAGGTGTGGTCAAGAAAACATCTTTGGAGCAATATTCAAGACCGCGTCAAAATGGAATCAATGCTATTACCGTTCGTGATGGAGATGAGCTGTTGGAAGCCAAACTCACTACAGGAACGAGTCAGATATTCCTAGGTTTAAGGTCTGGAAAAGCTATCCGATTTGAGGAAGGAAAGACCCGCCCCATGGGTAGAAATGCATCTGGGGTACGTGGTATTACCCTTGCTGATGACAATGATGAGGTAATTGGAATGGTATCAGTACACAATTTTGAAGATGACATTTTGGTCGTTTCTGAAAATGGCTATGGAAAACGATCTTCCATAGAAGACTATAGGGTAACCAATAGAGGAGGAAAAGGGGTCAAGACCATTTCCATCACAGAGAAGACCGGTGGTCTTGTGGCCATTAAGAATGTTACGGATACAGATGACCTTATGATCATTAACAAATCGGGAATTGCCATCAGAATGAGTGTTGAAGATCTAAGAGTTATGGGAAGGGCCACACAAGGTGTCCGACTTATAAATCTCAAGGATTCCGATTCCATAGCGGCAGTGGCCAAAGTGATGAAAGAAGATGATCCTTTGGATGATACCGATATCATGGATATTGAGGTCAAGGGGTAAGATGGCACGGCTATTGATACTGACAATGAAGAAAATAAATAATCATAAACACTAAATAATTACATTTTTGACATGAAGACTAAATTTTTGATACTAATTGCCATGGGGGTTTCAGTGATGGGATTCTCTCAAAAGGATGAGATCAAGGCAGCTGAAAAAGCTTTGAAAGGCGGAGATACAGCAGGTGCCAAGACTGCTTTGGAGGGAGCTGCATCCACAATTGATGCTGCCGATGAAAAACTTCAGGCCCAGTATTATGCCTTAAAAGGAAATGTGTATTCCGATTTGGCCCAAAAAGGGGATGCCACTGCATTTCAACCTGCCATTGATGCTTATAATAAGGTAATTTCAGTTGAAGAAGCCAGTGGTAAAGAAAAATACGCTACCGTAGCAAGACAGAAATTGGCACAGATTACTGGAGATTTGGTAAATGCTGCTGTAGAGGATAATAATAACCAAAAGTTTACTGAAGCTGCCGAAAAATTATACCTAGGCTATAAACTCAGCCCAACTGATACCATCTACCTTTACTATGCCGCAAGTAGTGCAGTAAATGGTCAAGATTATGAGAACGCATTGACCTATTATAACGAATTGAAAGAGTTGGATTATGATGGTAGTGGAGTTACTTACACCGCAGTGAATGTTGAGTCCGGTGAGGTAGAAACCATGGACAAGAGTACCCGTGACCTGTATGTAAAGGCAGGTACCCACAAAGATCCAAACGAGGAAAGAAGTCCTTCCAAAAAACCGGAGATCGTAAAGAATATTGCTCTAATCTATCAGCAATTGGGAGATAATGAAAAAGCACTTGCTGCTTATTCTGATGCTAGGTCTGAAAACCCAGACGATGTGAACTTGGTATTGGGAGAGGCCAACCTTTATTACTCCATGGGAGATAAGGATAAGTTCAAGGAATTGATGGCCAAAGCTTCAGAAATGGAACCTGACAACCCAGATTTGTTGTACAACATTGGGGTAATCAATATGGAACAAGGCAACTTGGAAGAAGCAAGGGATGCTTACAAAAAAACCTTGGCCATTGATCCAGGATACATCAATGCCCTTTTGAACCTTTCTACCACCTATGTGAATGAAGGTAATGGACTTATTGATGAAATGAACGCACTTGGAAGCTCAAAAGCGGATATTACCAAGTACGATCAACTTAAAGATAAAAAAGACAGCTTGTTCTTGGAAGGTGCCACAGTTTTGGAAAATGCGGTAAAAACCAATCCCGATAACCAAAGTATTCTTTCCCAGTTGAAGAATATTTACGGAGCCTTGGGAGATACCGATAACTTTATGAGAATTAAAAAGCTCTTGGGCGAGTAATACAGCTCTTGATAAAAATAGAAAGGGACCAATTTGGTCCCTTTTTTTTGTTAGATAATTTTTTTAATGACCCGAAGTTTATGGGTGTATAGTTTTTCTTCGGTATTGAAAATTCCTGTGTGGTCCAAACGATCAATTCGGACATGGCCATTGGAATGGATAATATAGTTGTCCTTTAAAATAATTCCAACATGATCAATAACCCCTTCATTATTGTCAAAAAAGGCAAGGTCGCCAGGTTCGCTCTCTTCAATAAAGCTCAGGGCTTCACCTTGTTTGGATTGACCTTCAGCATCCCTACTCAATGCCACACCATTAATTTTGTAAACCATTTGGGTAAAACCAGAACTATCTATACCAAAAGGCGTTTTACCGCCACATTGATAAGGAGCTTTTAGGTAGAGAAAGGCAGTGTCTATCAATTCGCTTTTTTGGTTTTTCCCTTCAATAAAACTCCCCTCAAAGGTATGGTTTAAGAGTGCTGTTGATGATACCGTGGAACCTAATACAATGGGGAGTAGCATGCCATCTTCAGTGCAGACGTGGGAGACAATGTCAGAAGAAATCATTTGACTGATTCTTTGGTCCATTTCAACATATACCTCCTCAGAAATCAATTTATATTGATTGTTGGAAATCCATCCCTCACATTTATCATGGGCCACTCTGATCCTGCTCCATTTTTTTCGATATTCCAAAACTTTAAAATGTTCCCCGTACAATACTTGGGAAATCATTTCGGAATGATCTTCGGGAAGTGTCCGGATGGCAACGATGCTCAGTGGGCAAATTCCATATTGCATTTATTGATGATATAGGATGTCTAAATTCTTTCCAAAACTATGGCAGAAGCACCTCCACCACCGTTACAAATGGCAGCTGCACCTAATTTTGCATTATTCTGTTCAAGGACATTGAGGAGCGTAATGGTAATTCTAGCTCCAGAACATCCTAAAGGATGGCCCAATGAAACCGCACCGCCATTCACATTAACGTTGGAATCGTTTAGCCCCAAGATTTTCATGTTTGCCAGACCGACCACTGAGAAGGCTTCATTGAGCTCAAAAAAGTCAATATCATCCATGGTAATCCCGGCACGGTCCAGTGCTTTTGGCAGTGCTTTTGCAGGAGCCGTGGTGAACCATTCAGGTTCTTGGGCGGCATCTGCATAACTTTTGATATATGCCAACGGTTGTAACCCTAATTCTTTGGCTTTCTCTTCACTCATAAGTACCACGGCAGCGGCACCATCATTAATGGTGGATGCATTTGCGGCAGTCACAGTACCATCTTTGGTAAAAGCTGGTCGTAATGCGGGTATTTTATCAATCTTTACGTTTGTATATTCTTCATCCTGATCTACAATGACAGGTTCACCTCTGCGTTGGGGCACTTCCACGGGAACTACTTCATTCTTGAATTTGCCTGCTTTCCAAGCTTCAGCCGACCTTTGATAGGATTGTACGGCAAAGGCATCTTGGTCTTCCCTGCTAAAATCATATTTAGCAGCGCAGGCATCTGCACAAACGCCCATGGCATTTTGGTCGTAAGCATCCACAAGGCCATCTTTTTGCATGCCATCAACCATGGTAGCTGGGCCAAATTTCAGTCCATTTCTCATGTAAGCATAATGGGGAATAAGGCTCATGTTCTCCATACCACCGGCCACAACAATGGAATTTTCTCCCAAAGCAATGGATTGGGCTCCTTGCATAATAGCTTTCATTCCTGAAGAGCACACTTTATTTACAGTGGTGCAAGGAACCGTGTTCGGAATACCTGCATAAAGGGCTGCTTGTCTTGCCGGAGCTTGTCCTGTTCCTGCTTGTACTACATTACCCATCAAAACTTCTTCGACCTTTTCCGGGGCCAAGCCAATCTTATCCAAAGCGCCTTTAATGGCTACGGCGCCTAATTTGGGTGCTGGTATAGTGGACAAGGCTCCCATAAAACTTCCTATAGGCGTCCTTGCTGCTGAAACGATTACAACTTTGTTCATATGTGCATTATTAGGTTACGAAAATACTAAAATTAAATCCAAAGGTTTAAGTCGACTTGGTGTCGTTTTCCTTAATTTATATTTTCTATTTTTGATGATAACAGTATTCGGAATGGGAAAAGCTTTGGACAATGTATATAAACATCAATCACTTGCCTACAAGTATTTTCTATATCTGATATCTGTAGCGTTGATTGTCTTCTTTTTCCCAAAAGGAGGCAAGTTTAAGTACGAGTTTCAAAAAGGCAAGCCTTGGCAGTATGAGAATTTATATGCACCCATTGATTTCTCCATAAAGAAAAGCCAAGAAGAGATTGCCCAAGAACAACTTTCCATCCGCAATAGCAAAACTGATTATTATACTTTTGATGGGTCTATTGTTACAACCGTAAAGAATGATGTACAAAAAGGGTTGGAGCGATGGTTTGCCACCAATACTTTCACAGCAAGGCAACAGCGTGATGCCCTGAAAATAGGTATGGATGTCATTGACAACATATACTCGCTCGGGGTATTTGAAAAACATCCTGGTTCCAACTCCATTATAGTGGTAAGAAACAATGAAGCCGTTCCGGTAGCTCCCAGTGATTTTCTTGATTTGGAAAGTGCAAAAAGGCGTGTCTCCGCAGAACTATCAAATAGCGCTATTGAAAACAGGATTGGGCTGGAAAGTGTAATACAAACCAACTTGAGAATCAACCTTTTTTATGATGAAGCGCTTACGGAAAGTGCTTTGGAACAAGAGCTGTCAAGAATTTCATATACTAGGGGGGAAGTGTCCCAAGGCAGATTGATCATAGCTAAGGGAGAGGTTGTTGAAGCTGAGAATTTTAAGATACTTAATTCCTTAAAAGAGGAATATGAGTCCGAATTATGGAGAGGGAATAACTATTATTATATCATTTTGGGTTACACTATATTGGTGGCCTTGGTGCTTATTATGTTGTTCCTGTTTTTAAAGCGGTACAGAAATGAAATTTTTAAGAACAACAATAAAGTAACTTTCATCTTTTTCAACATATTGCTCATGGTCCTTGCCACTACGTTAATGGTAAAGAACAATGAAAGTTATGTGTATGGAGTACCATTGTGTATTCTTCCTTTGGTACTCAAGAATTTTTTTGATGCGAGGTTGGGACTCTTTGTACATGTACTCACCGTATTGATTCTTGGTTTTGTGGTGCCCAATAGCTTCGAGTATATTTTTTTGCAGACCATAGCAGGTATAGTTACCATTTTAACGGCATCTGAACTGTATAAACGGGCTAATTTGTTCATATCCGTTGGGCAGATTACCTTGATTTATATCATAGGTTATTTTGCATTCCATGCCATTCACGAAGGAAACCTTGAGAACATAGAATGGATATTGTTTGGGGTATTTGTATTAAATGGACTATTGACACTTTTTGCACAGCCTCTTATCTATATGTTTGAAAAATTGTTTGGGCTAATATCCGATGTTTCCCTATTAGAGCTTTCAGACACTAATTCTAAACTGTTAAAAGAACTTTCAGACAAGGCCCCAGGAACTTTTCACCATTCTTTACAGGTGGCCAACTTGGCCGAAGCAGCAGCCAATGAGATAGGGGCCAATGCCATGCTGGTTAGGGTTGGAGCCCTTTATCATGATGTTGGCAAGATGGAGAAGCCAACGTTCTTTACAGAGAATCAGGTGACCAATGTTAACCCACATGATGACCTGCCACCTCGCGAGAGCGCCAAAATTATAATTGATCATGTGATCCAGGGAATTGAAATTGCAAGAAGGAACAATCTACCCGATAGAATCATAGATTTTATCAGAACCCATCATGGCACCACATTGGTATACTATTTCTATAAGAAACAGCAGGAGATGGAGGCGGAAGTAGATGAAAACGACTTTAGGTATCCGGGTCCAATTCCATTTTCAAAAGAAACCGCCATTTTAATGATGTCAGATGCCGTTGAGGCAGCCTCCAAGAGTTTGAAGAACCCAACTTTTTTGGTAATTGATGAATTTGTGGAGAAAATAGTGAAGGGACAGATGCAGGCCAACCAATTTTTAAATGCCAATATCACCCTAAAGGAAATAGAGATGGTCAAGAAAGTATTGAAGCAAAAACTGACCAATATCTACCATCTACGGGTTGAGTATCCAGAGTAATGTTCATAAAATCAGTTCCTAATTAAAAAAAACGGAAAATAGTTGCGTTATTTCGGATGAAAAGGTACATTTGCATCCGCATTTTTAGAGTGCAAGTTCATAAGAAGTATTGGGAGAGGTGCCGGAGTGGTAACGGAGCAGATTGCTAATCTGTCGGCGGGTAACTGTCGCCTGGGTTCGAGTCCCAGTCTCTCCGCTTTTTCCTAAGTATTTGGAATTAAATTATGTTCGGGGTGTAGCGTAGCCCGGTTATCGCGCCTGCTTTGGGAGCAGGAGGTCGCAGGTTCGAATCCTGCCACCCCGACGAACCTAGAAATAGGTAATATCAAAACACTGTTAATCGTATGATTATCAGTGTTTTTTGTTTTTAGACAAAACTCCAAATCAATTCAAAACGCACCAAAACGTAATGTTAGGTGTCCTATTTTTTTAGATATCTTCTTGGCCCCTGCCCTCCAAGGGGATTTGGGAGCTTCGCCACCGAGATACTTCATACCATAAGGAACCAAGCCACCCCATACTTCCCTTCCACTTACACTGGGTCTTGATTATTGGATGGTAAGATCGGTAATCCCAATTCGTTGGGACAAGGTTGCCGCTTGACTACTTCTTGGTAAAAAGTCCAATTGTCCCCTTAATGTACCCGCAAGCAGTTGGAATAGTATAACTAGTAAGACCGATAAAGATGAGTTGAAATTTTTCATTGTTCATTGTTTGATTTAGTGATATTGTGCGAAACGATTTGAACTTGTTAGAAGATAAGTCTTGCTTAAAAAACATGTAACCCAACCTTAATGCCCAATCCATTTATTGTTAAAAAAACTAATTTTCATAGCATTGTTTGGAATAGTCGCAATGCTTACGAGAATCTTATTTTCAATTTGCCATTATTTCCAAAATTGTTACTTCAAAACAATTTCTCAATTGATAAGGCACCTATTAAAATCTCCCAAACTTCAAATGGTTATATGAGAAGAAACGTTGATGTTCTGATTACGTTTACCAATGAAGTTTAACAAAGATTCCTTCAAGAAATGATTGCGTCTTACTTTAGGGACAACCAAAAAAAATGAGCAAAATAGGATTCAAATAATGACTGCACAAGATGGCAATGTTAATCTAGTTTAATCAACTTTTTTAATTTATCTTATTTTTCTTCCAGCCGATTTGATTCAATTTTGTTTGATAAAACAGTAAAAATTGTCAAATTGATGAAAGAAAAATTGCAAAAGAACATATCGTTACTAATAGTGATGGGTATTGTTTCCCTTGGTTATAGTCAAAACACGGTTTGGAATATTGATCCAGCACATTCAACATTGGGGTTTTCCATTGATCATTTGGTCGTTTCGGAAACAACAGGGAAATTTAATGACTATTCGGCAATGGTGAAATCAGATGAGAAAGATTTTTCAGACGCCACAATAGAACTTGTGATAGAAACGCAAAGCATAGATACCAATGATAAAGAACGAGATAAACATCTACAAAGTGCTGACTTTTTTGATGTCGAACAATATCCCCAAATAGTATTTAAATCGGATAAACTTTATAAATCCAACAACGGTAATTATAAGTTGTCGGGGACCCTTCAAATGCATGGGGTTACAAAGAACATAGAATTGGATGCAAAATTTGGTGGTATAGTTAAAGACCCTTGGGGTGGCACACGTGCTGGGTTAAAGATTTGGGGAGTATTGGATCGTTATGACTATGACCTCAAATATAATAGCCTGTTGGAAGCCGGGGGGCTCTCCATTGGACGAGAAGTTAGAATTGACTGCCGTATTGAATGGATAAAAGAATGACCATCTAATTAAAAATAGGGCATTTTAGGGTTGAATTGATTTATGCCCCAGGCTTCTAAGCTGTGTTGTACTGCAAATTTCATGATATTTTACTTAGTCGCTAAAATTTGATTGGTTGTTGAAGTAAGGGCGGTTCGGGAGGTACATTGTGTACCTTTCGACTGCTTTTACATTCAAGTTTTACCTTAGCTATTTAGTTAAAGTGTAAAAGTATATAGCAATTTTTTTCAAGACACTTGAGGAATTTGTCCATAGAACCAAGTTATTTTCAATTTGAGGTTTGTTTTTACAACGTTTGGGAAACTTTATCTTTCCCTCTGTATAATTCTAGGGTTATCCCTAATTTGTGGATAAATTTAATTAAACATCAATGGATACGGATTATTATGCTCCCATCATGAAAGTGTTGACGGATAACACAAATTTTACCGACGAACAGCTCTCTAAAATAAAAGATTCATTTAAGGTTGTAGAACTCCATAAAAAACAGTTTCTACTTCGACCTGGATCAAAGGCTGACTCACTTTTTTTTGTTGCTGACGGTTGTGTCCGGGTTTTTAAGATAGCACTGGATCGCGAAGTAATCATTCAATTTGGGGTTAAAGGGTCTTGCGTCAGCGATCTTCAGGCTTATTTGGGCAAAAAGGCATCAGAACAGTTCATTCAGGCCATTGAGCCTTCGGTTGTATTACAAATCCGCCAAAAACAGTTGGAAAACCTATTCGATGAAATACCACCCTTGGAACGTTTTTTTAGAATTAAGTTTGAAAATGCCCATAGTGAACTTCAGGAGCGACATCTTACAAATTTAAGTAGGAATGCCCGGGAGCGGTATGAACAATTTAGGAATAAGTTCAAGGATTTGGAGCAACGGGTCCCGCAATACATGATAGCTTCTTATCTTGGTATGACCAAAGAATTTTTGAGTTATATAAGACGATCAAATTAGCTTTTTAAGATTTCTTATTTTTTTTCGGTTTTCACTGTATAAAATTTGCGCCATATAAATCGAAAAATAATATGATGAAAAGAACTTTGATTATCGCAACTATTTCAATTTTATTTGTTCATTTCTCCCATTGCCAACAAAAGGCTGGAACTAGTCCATGGGGCAAAGAAGACCAAATTGGAACATTAAACATGATGACCGATGCGTCCAAATTACAGGTCTTGAAATCCATAGGTTCAGGAAAAACATATGATTTGGGCGTGGAATATTTTGTGGGAATGCCCGGGTTTAATTTTTTTGGGGATCCACAGTATCAGTATTGGCTTACCCATACACCTCATGGCACATTGGTAGACAATCCAAACTATCAAGGTGAGGCAATGAACAAGAAAGTAAGCTATACATCCGACGCCATTTCCATGCTTACCCACTCGGGCACCCACATTGATGCCTTGAATCACTTCGGTCTAAACGGTCAAATTTGGAATGGTTTTTCCGCGAATGAACATTTAGGGGATAAGGGTTGGAAAAAGGCCGGGGCGGAAAAAATACCACCGATTATTGCGCGAGGTGTGCTCATTGATGTTGCAGGATATAAGAACAAAGCTGTTTTGGATAAAAATTATAGAATAAGCGCGGATGACCTTAAAGGAACGCTCAAAAGACAAAAGGTTGAACTTAGAAAGGGGGACGTTGTCCTCATTCGGACTGGACAAGCAACCTATTACAATGATGCTGCAAAGTATTTGGGTCAATACCCTGGTGTGAGTCTTGAAGCTGTAAAATGGTTGGTAGAAGATCAAAATATTATGATTCTAGGCGCAGATAATCTAGGTCTTGAAGCCTTTCCATCGAAACATAAAGAAAGTTGGGTGCCAATTCATAGCTACTTGCTCGCTGAAAAAGGAGTTATGTTCATGGAGCAATTAAACTTGGAAGGGATGGCATCAGATCATGTGTATGAATTTGCCTTCATTGCATCATCATTAAAATTAAGGGGAGCTAGTGGAGCTCCAATGAGGCCCATGGCACTTCCATTGGCCACAACCCATGTTAAATAGGAATGGGAACTTGATGTATGGATTTGGTGCCTTGATCTTCTTTCTTGGTTCCAAATCCATTTCTATTGTAAGTGAAGTGATAAAAATCGACCAATACTGAGAAAATTAGCTATCCAGATTTAGCTGTTCAATATATGCGCCGACATTGTTATGCAGTTTTTATGATTTTCATCTTTTTTATTGGTATGGCAAACAACAACCTTTACTCCCAAACAGATTTTGAATCGGGAACCATTATTGCAGATGGCAGGCACATTTATTTTGAAAAATATGGAGTAGGGGACCCCCTTATTTTTTTACATGGATATGGCTTGTCATCAGAATCATGGAAATCTTATGTGAAAGACTTTAGCCAAGATTATACAGTCTACCTCATTGACTTGCCTGGGCATGGTAGGTCAGATAATTTTCAGGAAGACCTTTCTGTAAAAGAAGTCGCAGAGGATGTGAACAAAATGCTAGATAAAATAGGACTGAAACGCATCAATGCAATTGGTTTCAGTTTTGGAGGCGATGTACTTTTTCAACTTACACTGATCAATCCACAGTTGATTACGGCAATGATTAGTATTGGCTCCGTTGGTTCGTGGACCATTGCGGATTTTCCTCAACTTAGAGAGAGTTTCACCTATGAAAACAGGGAACAATACAAGTGGCTTCAGGAAGCGCAAACTAGTGAAGAACAAGTAAAGATATTAATGGACCAGTTTCAGAATTACACCATTTATCTTACGGATGAAGAACTGCAACAAATTCAATCCAAAGTACTTATTATCTATGGCGATGATGACCCAGGTGTTGACTTATTTGAAATAGCCAGGGTTCAAAAATATCTAACCCACGTAGATGTCTGGATTTTGCCAAATGTTGCCCATAGCGCCCATACCGGTCCAAACAAGAAAGTCTTTATCTCAAGAACCAAAGCATTTTTGGCCAAAACAAAATAGCCTTACATAAGGTTGATCTCTCTAGGATAACTAGACAGTATTTTTTCAAATTATGAAAAGGTAGTTCCATGTCAAATACCATAAATATATGTTAATTTATATATACAGACTTGTCTGAATAAAAATATGATGATTACTTTTGATATGGATTAAAAATTCAATTCAAACAAAACAAGAATTTGGAATATGATAGCTCAAAAAATACTAGTTGCACTACTGTTTTTTATAAGCACACAGGTATGCCCAAAGAATGGTCTTACCGATACGTTGAACAAAAATTATAATGATATGACATCTACACAAATACAGTTTAAAAGAAAGAAAATTAGCGGCATCAATATTTTTTATAGGGAAGCGGGAGACCCCAAAAATCCAGCTATTGTGCTGTTACATGGATTCCCCACATCTTCACATATGTATAGAAAGGTCTTGGACGAACTCGCTGATGAATATCATCTGATTGCTCCAGATTATCCCGGATTTGGTGAAAGTGATTTTCCTTCGCCCGATAAATTCAATTATACCTTTGATACTATCGCCAAATTGATGGATGAGTTTATTGCGAGTTTCAATCTGGAAAATTATGCGTTGATGATACAGGATTATGGGGCGCCAATTGGTTTTAGGATTGCTACGGCCCATCCCGAAAAGATAACGGCCATCATTAATCAAAATGGCAATGCTTATGAAGCTGGATTGGGAGATGCTTGGGCAAGTATTCGAAAACTATGGGCAGAAAATAGCGAGGAAAATAGAAATGCACTCTTGGGGGCATTTTCTTTGGAAGGGCTCAAATGGCAATACACCCATGGGACCAGAAACCCAGAAAACATAAACCCAGATGCTTGGCAACTGGATTATCTGCGTTTATCCCGGCCGGGTTCCCACGAAGTCAACTTGGATTTATTCTACGATTACCAAAACAACGTAAAGCTTTATCCCAAGTGGCAGGAGTATTTGCGAAAATACCAACCTCCCATGCTCATTGTTTGGGGCAAGAACGATGAATTTTTCCCCGAATCGGGTGCCAAAGCCTACACAAATGATTTAAAAACTGTTGATTACAATGTTTACGATACTGGTCATTTTGCCCTGGAGGAAGATGGTGAGGCGATCATCAAAAAAATACGTTCCTTTATGGAGAAATTGTAAGATGTCATGGTACAGCAGAATCAAGATGTAAGGGATAGAATTCTCATTACGGCTGATAGATTGTTCCAAGAACAGGGGTTCAACGAGACGGGAATCAATCAAATAATCAGTGAGGCCAATATTGCTAAGGCCAGTCTTTACTATCACTTTAAATCTAAAGAAGATTTGTGTGTGGCCTATTTGCAACGGCGCAATGAAATTTGGAACAAGGCCTTTTATGAGTTTCTCAGAGACAAAAATAAAAAGGCCTTGTCTGCATTTGATTTTTTGGCTGACCGAAATATAGCAGACGATTTTAGAGGCTGTAGTTTTTTAAATATGCTTTCTGAAACCAGCCCGGAAAAGAAATTGGTCTATGACGAGATTCAAAACCACAAGAGTGGGCTACTTCTTTTTTTTGAACACGAAGTACAGGATAAGGAGTTGGCCTATATTATTTATTCCCTTTTCGAGAACGCCATTATTGAAAGCAAGCTGCAACGAAATCAAGAGCCCGTTTATCGGTTAAAAAAACTGGCGGAAAGTTTGATCCAGGTCAAAAAATCTTCAAATTGAGTGGGTATTAGTCCAAGCCCATTTCGTAGGCACTGTTTTTGCGAAGGGTAAAACCAAGTTTTTCATACAATTTTTTGGCCCTAGCATTATCAGGGGTAACTTCTAGTTGAAGACCTACAGCATCAGCAAATTTGGATTTGGCCAATCGGTAGATCAGTTGGGAGCCTATCCCTTTAGAGCGATACTCCTCTTTTATAAATAGCTCATCAATATGCAAAATGTTCCCGCCATATTCGTTGCTCCAATAATTGATGAGCATGCAGTACCCTATGGTTTCACCTTTGACTTCAATGACCAAAACAGAACCTAAATCCGCTTTTTTAGAAAGCAGTTCCAGAGTGCCGAGTGCTTTTTCCTTGGTCATTTGTATAAGACCAGGGTCCTCATTGTATAATTTAATGATCAAATCTGTGACCGTAGCAAAATCTGAAACGCTACAGGGTCTAAAACTAATATTCATACTGGGCTGGTGCTATAGAATTATTTTGTTGAATTAGTAGAAGTTCGATGGTAGAAATTACAGTTACACTTCTTATCGGTGATTATTTTAAATATGAACGCAAAAAAAGGAACAACCAAAATATGAGCAAATAAAAAAGGCCCAGAGGAAGTATTTTCCAATGGGCCTTTTTAGTGTTACTTACTTAACTTCTTCCAATTGGCATCTGCCTTTTTCTTTACTTGTTGGTGATTTTCTGCCAACCAAAGTTGTTGGGCATCCACTTCTACATCGTAAAGAAACAAAAAATACTTTCCATCCTTAACCACAAATTTTGTGGGATCAACTCTAAACTTAGCACCTACGGAAACACCAAAAGCGCAATAGCCGCCATATTGGGGAAGGTATTTCTCAGGAGCAGCTTCAAAAGTTTTCTTTTGATCCGCACTAGTAAAGTAGTAAGATATTCCATTATGAGAAGCTTTATGCTCTTTAACTCCCCTTTGTGCAATACCCAAATCCAAATAGGAGACCGGGCTGTATCCTTGCAATGCAATTTTGCTGTCATCAATGTTATTACTTTCTTTTAAATTTTGTGAATAACCCAATGATGCGATTAGTAGCGTTGCCGCCAATAATAATGATTTCATAATGATTTAATTTTTTGCTTTTTGTAAATTATTTTCTGGTTTATGTAAACTAACCACCGTTAAAACGGCAATACCATTGACCCAATAGTAGTAGGCATCCATCCCCTCAAAACCGAGCAAAGAGGGGGCTATTACAAACAAGCCTCCCACCATTCCATCAACAATGAGGTGCCCCTTGTAGGGAATAATTTTCAAAACCCCAAACTGATGATCTGTCAACAGGGTTAAAATGAGTGCAGCTATTCCCACAATAAGGGAAAGTTTCCAAGCCATTGGGTTAGAAGATCCCAATCCCAATACAAAAGGTAGGGCCATCAACGCCAACGCTACTGGGTAATCCAGATACGCATGTATTTTTTTTGTTACAAATCCCATAGTATCTGTTTTATCCTTTAAAATATTGTTCTTCCACAATCTGTCCATTATGCCAGACGGTACGCAGAATTTCGTGCCATAAGATTTTACTACCGTCTTTCATATCAAAGTCGAAGGTGAATTCTGTAAAAGAGACATCTCCTGATAATGATGCATGATGCAAGGTGATACCGTTGACTTTGTCAATAGCTCCAGCAAACCCTTGCATTTTGGCTAGCATCTCGGCTTTGTTATTGGTAACCGTTCCATCAAAATCATACGTTTTGGCATCCGGAGAAAAATACTTTTCGGTGGCCTCCACAATTTGTCCATTTTTGACCATTTCATTTTTGGCCGAAAGGACTTCATTTAATGATTGTTCCATTTTTAAGGTTTTAATTCTATGTCAATATCGACAGGACAAATGTCCTACCATTGGAGGCAGAAAAAAATGAAGTATATCAAAAAATATAATTGAACTAGGTCAACTTTTATTGGCCTTTTTGTTTCTGATTCTGGAGAGAAATTCTTTGGTCATCCCTAAATAGGAGGCTAGGGCATATTGTGGTACCCGGTTCACAAAATTGGGAAAGTTCAACAAAAAGTTTTCATACCGGGCCTCTGCAGAATTGGTGAGGTTAAAAAGAATCCTTCGGTGTTCAAAGGCAAGCCCTTTTTCGGCCATGATTCTAAAAAAGGTTTCGAACTTGTGGTTGGATTTTTTTAGATTTTGTTCTTGGTTATATTCTATTTGTAAAATGGTACTGTCTTCCAAGGCAACGATGAATAGCGTGGCTGGATGTTGGTAGATATAGCTGTTAAAATCTGAAACCCACCAATTCTCTATGGCAAATTGAAGGGTTTGTTCTTGTCCATCAGGGGTGATTATATAGGCTCTGAACGCACCTTTTACCACAAAAGCCCTGTGCATGTTGGTAAACCCGGGCTGAACAATGAACTGTCTCTTTTTTACTTTTAACTCTTCAAAATTTGAGATAAATTGACGGGTTTCTTCGTCGGACAATACAACAAAGTTGTTCACATAATTTATCAGAGATTTTTTACTCGACACTGGATTGGATAGTTGTTTGTTTAGGCATCAAAAATCGATAAGGAGTACCGGACTCACTTTGTACCATGAATTTAAGCATATAAAGTAAAAGCTCGTTATTTTAATTCCTTAAAAAAGAAAACCTTACCTCCAGATATAATATACAAATGGAAGTAAGGTGATTTTGTTTGTGGAGAGTCTCAATACTCTATGGAAATGCCCAAAGAGAAGGTTGCTCCGTCATAAATATTTTTGCGTTCTACCAGAAAACCGGCATAATCTGAATAAGAAGATACCAAACTCAAATGTCCTCCCAATTTATAAATGGCATTGAACCCATAAGATGTAAATGTTGTACCCTCTCCATAAAGAAAGGAGCCACCTTGGAATCCGTCACCGGAAGATAGTTTTTCCAATATGCGCAATTTACCGATCAAATACAGTTTATCAAAAAATAGGTGTCCGACTTCAGCCCCGGCCTGAAATTGATTGCTAAAGGATTCGGTTCTAAAATTTATCCCGGTATATAAACTTCCATAGGTCTTTCCATCTCCAAAGGAATGGGACCCAATAATATTGGTCCATACATTAAACTCCCCATCAGAAGTTGGGAGGTTAATTTCATCAAAAGTGCCCAGAGCGTTGGGACGTTTTGACCTTGCGAAGTTTGTTCCATCGTCAGTGGGGATTTCAAAATCGGCCTGAACAGCTATGGGAATGTTGTTGAACACTTTATATTTTAGACCAACTTTTACGCTTCCCACTCCTGCAACGGTTTCGGTTGAACTGAAACTGTTCAGCATTATCACCGGAAAATCGACAATGGCAGTAATGCGATCTGTTATGCCATATTCGCCATACAGGAATAGTGCGCTACTGTTGAACCTGCTTCCAGAATCAGATAGATTGCCTTCCGTAGTATAGTAATCTTTTGAAGAATAGTGGGAAACCGAAGATTGTACGTAAAAACTTTTGGCTTTCCTTGTCCAGCCACTTTGGGCTTGGGTTTGGGGTATCATTAGTGAAAAAACCACAAGAGTATACCAATACTTTATCATAGTATTATTAATTAAGAACCTTCGGGAAGTAGTTGGAAACCATAGGTTTTTATTATTGTCCCCGAAGGCAATTGTTTACATAATCCGCTTTTACTGAAGTTCAGCGTTTCCAAAAGGGATGTTGGCGGTAGCACACCATAAAATTACATGGGTGAACTTTGCTTCCGGTCCTTCATTCAGTTTAACGAACATTTCTCCATTACTTTCCACGTTTCCAATCAACTTTAAATCCGGATTTCCGTTGGCCGGATCGGCGTTGTAAACGGATGATGTGGAAAAGAATATGGCCACAGTACCTGTTCCGAGTTCGGTGGTGAAATCATTGGAGAAACGTAAAAAATCAGTTCCTTCCGAATCAGTTCCCAATTGAACGGTCCCTTGGGTGGGGGTTCCACTTTCTGCGACCAGGTCTCCTTGTCGGTCGACTTCAAAATCACCAACAGGCAGTGCCGTGTCAACAGTTATAATTTCAGAATCAGAATCATCATCGGAACAGCCGACAAGGACAAAGGCAAACACTGAAAAAATACTGGTTAGTAGTGCAAATTTTCTTTTCATCAATTTAGGTTTAATTATTCTTAATTTGTTTTTTGAAATTCATTATGGATTTTTCAAACCTTATGAATTTCGATTTCAAACCTATGGGTAACCTATCACAGAAAAATCACGATTACATAACAAAAGAATTCAGGCGGCTTTTTTAATGTTGACCAGCTAAAATGGAGCGTTATTTCATCTTGTTCAAAGACCAATCGTAGGGGTAAAAAACGACTTTTGAATCAGGGTTTAATTTTTTGGTTCTATACATGTTTACAAAGTCGATAAAGCTTTTTCCATTTTTTGTGAAATCACCCGCATACCATTCAAAAATTTGGGACAACCCAACCTTGTCACCATCAATGCGGATAAAATGAGGGTTGTTCAAAGAAAGTTCTGTCTGCTCTTGCAATTGTTTGTCCAGCGTTTTTGGTAAATACGCTTTATCAATAATTGGGGGGCACCCCAGACCTGCACAAACCAAGGCAAAATGAAACCGCGGCTCTTCAGGAAAGTTGGCTCGGAGCAATTTGTTCTCTATCTCATTCAATGTTCTGTCTGTATTGGCAATGGTATAGGTTTTCGCATCAAAAAAGCCCTGTACATCCAATGGGGAATTAATGGGATAGTTGTCCACCACACCCTTAATAACACACAGGTTGTAGGCGTTTATCCAAAAGGCTTGATAGGTTTTGGGATTGTTTTTTGTTACCGAAATATTTTTGGCCAATTCCAATACCCTGTCCAGTTTTTCAGGGTTTGAATGAATTTGTTGGTAATTGACCCTACCATCTTTCACATATTGGCCAAAGATTGTATTGGCCTTTTCAAAAAAATGGGAAGTGTCTTGGCCATAGCTATATGATAAGCCCATTGTTAAAGCGCAGATAATCAAAAAGTTTCTTGTTTTCATGTTTACATCGAATCTATTTCAAAACTGTTTTAATAGTTCAAAGAAATTATGAACATATCCCACAGAGGTCACAAAAATGTCAAATCTTCATTATTGAAACGGAGCAACACCCCATAGGGTCGTTTGGGTTTAAAGTAGTGCCACTTCTTATACAATTTGGTGATTCTTTCGTGATGTTTTTGGCATTAATTTGCTTTAAACGGTTTGTTGCAAGTCTGAACAACAGTCCAAAAAATCAAATTTTGAAAGTTCTACACTTCTTATTTTATATTGTTTTTAGCCTTATTTCCATGAGCAAGGAAGTTTCTGAGAGATACGTCAAGGAATTTTACCCAACAGGTTTACTTAGATCCGAGGGCTGGGTGAAGGGAAATGACAAAATCCGGTATTGGAAATATTATTATTCCAATGGAGCCCTTATGAAAAAAGGACATTATATGAACAATACGAAGGAAGGGTATTGGTATTTCTATGCTGTAAATGGTGTTTTGGAAAAGGAAGGGCATTTTGTAAATGGAAACATGGAGCATTGGTGGTTATTTTATGATGACCAGGGTACTGTTAATCATAAATGCCAACTTACCAATGGTATAAAGGATGGATATTGTTTACGATATGAGAACAAAAAATTGGCCTCAGCGGAAAAATATAAAAATGGGGAGAAGGTAAACGAGTGGCACGATTTTTACAGCTTCAAGAGGGATAACGATCTTTCCAGGTTAAAATAAAGTAGGGATTACCTATTGTAGGAACCATGGTTTATTTTAAAAATTTTAAATAGCACTATAAATGGGTAATTCAAAGCTAAATTCTGTTCCTTCATTTGGATTACTGAGGACAGTGATTTCGCTATCATGAATATCCATGATCTTTTTTACGATGGCCAACCCCAATCCAGAACCTTCTTTTTCTTTTCCAATTTTGGTTTGCCTATACCGCTCAAAGATTAAAGCTTGACTTTCTTTATCAATACCCGGCCCTGAATCCTGTACAACAATCTCCACATGGGTTTTCAAAGCTTTTACCTTCATCACAATTTTGCCATTTTCTGGAGTAAACTTTATAGCATTGTCCATAAGATTTTGAATGGCCCGTTCCACCAATGAAATATCAGCAAAGACCAATGGGATATCATCGGACATGGATAACTTTAAATCAATGTTCTTGTTTTGGGCAAGAATGGAGTAGTTCCTATGAATGTCATTGGCCAGTTCACTGATTAAGAACGGTTCTTTTAGAGGCTGGATTTGGTTGGATTCAAGTTTAGAATATTCAAATAATTGCGAAATTAAGTTGGAGAGTCGTTCACTGCCCGAAGAAATTATTTTTAAATAGCCTTGTTGTTCTTCAACGGAAAGCTGGTCATTCTTCATATGCAAAGTTTCAATATACCCTTGAACAACCGAAAGAGGTGTTCTAAGATCATGCGAGATATTTGCGATTAATTCCTGCCTTAGTTGATCTATGGATTTTATTTTTTCTATATCGGAAAGAATGGTGTCTGCCATGCTATTGAAAGTGGTGGCCACATTGGCCAAATCTGTCTTGTCTGCATTTTGGATGCGATAGTCTAAATCCCCTTCCTGAAAGCGTTTTGCGGCATAAATAATCTTTCTGAGGCTCCGAGTAAGGTGCCAAATGGCTAGTATGCCTAGAAAGGTTGAGAAAAAGAGGGTCAATAACGAGCCTCCAAGACCTATATGCATAAGGTAACCGCTGAACAAGTCGCTCCGTGTTGCCAAGAAATCCTTTCCAGCCAGAACAATATAAATATACCCGTTATGGCCATTTTTGTTAAACCTGGCTGCTGAAAAAATGGTTTGTTGGGTAGGGTCTTTGGGGTCTTCGCCCAATATGTAATCCTTTCCTCCACTCTGGATGAATTCATGAATGGGGGCAAGGTCTATCTTTTTTTGATTGGTCTCGGGGATATTATGATCTAAAACCACAGAGTATTGCACATACCCTTGGGCATCCAATAGATATACTTCAATGGCCCTGTTTACAGCCATCATATTGTGCATGATATCCCCAAAAAGAACTTTGTTTACAGTTCCAGTAGAGTCGAATGGTTGATTAGCACCGAATTTTTCATCAATAAGGTCCTGGGCTAAGCTGGCATTTAAACGCTGGGTGGTTTGCTGGAAATATTGATTTGAGAAATAAACAGATGTAACCGTGTATCCAATACCGGCCATCAAGATTATAGTAAAGAAAGTCAATATTAATTTTACAATAAACTTTGTGGTAAGAACTTCACTTTTTCCCATGATAGAATAATTATGCAATAACAAGCTCTTCATTGAATTTATACCCGACCCCCCAAGTGGTTAGAATATATTTGGGCTTGCCCATATCGGGTTCTATCTTGGATCTAAGGCGATTAATATGAGAATTTACGGTATGCTCATACCCACGAAAGTCATACCCCCAGATTAGGTTCAATAATTTGGAGCGGTCATAACTTTTCCCTGGGTTGGAGGACAGTAGCACCAATAATTCAAATTCCTTTGGGGAAAGCTCCACTTTTTCACCCTTTAAAACCACCTTTCGCATTTCAATGTCAATGATCAGGGTCTCAAACTGAAGTATTTTAGAGTTGTCGATGGATTGCTCTAGATTATCTAATTTCTGTCGCCTAAAAATGGCCTTGACCCTAGCGATGAATTCCCGAACACTGAAAGGTTTGGTCAAGTAATCATCTGCTCCTACCTCAAGGCCCAAGACCTTATCAATTTCTTCAGATCTTGAAGTAAGCATCATAACGGGAGTGGTATTGTTGCTTGCTCTTATTTTTTGGCATATTTCAATACCATCCATTTCTGGAAGCATGACATCCAAGATTATGAGATCAAGATTTTCATTGATTGCAGAGGAAAGTCCTTTGATACCATTGGTTTCGTTTACGACTTCACACCCTAAGTCCTTTAGATGTATTTGTAGCAGACGAACAATTTGAAGATCGTCCTCAACAATAAGTACCTTTTTCATGGCCTCACCAAACTATTGAATGGCATTATAAATGCTTTTTACAACACTATAAAACCATTGATTTGATTTAAGCAGTCTTGTTTTAAGTTAAAACTTTACAAGATTTTTATACTTTAACATATTTCAAAGCGATGACCAGAATTGATTCCAACAGTGATTTTACGAATTTGAAAAAGATTATAAAGATGGAACTACTTTTTAAGTAAAGACTATATATTCAGCCGATTTGAAATTGAGGTTCAAGAAGGTGGTAGTATTTCATAATCACCATTATCGAACTGCTTGAACACTTCAAGTGGGCCGTTTTTTGGTCGCCAACCAAGTATTTTTTGAGAATAAGATGAATCATATACCCTATCAATGGACTCTGGGAATTTCCAACCTCTTTTATCAAGCTCCTTGGCCAAAAGGGGGTGCCGCATACGAATAACAGCTTCAGGATTTTCAAACAACAATTGGCTGTCGGTTTTAAGAAATGGTGTGTCTGCTGAAATAAGGTATACATCAAAGTTTTTATTTTTTTCCAGTTGGGCGGCCAATAGGTGAGCTTCCGCAACATCCCTATAGTCCACTCCTCTGTGAAGTCTGTAAGATGCCATAATTTGCACCGGCTCAGGAAAACATCGAGACATTCTAATTACACTAACAGCTAGGCTTTTTTTTGAGTATTCCTTCATTATAGTTTCGGCTTCCAGTTTTGTTTTGTGATAAATGGTTTTTGGCTTGGGTATGGTTTGTTCATTTATCCAAACTGCTTTTTGCGACCCATTATTTGAAAAACCGTACAAAGCTGTGGTACTGGTAAAAATTATTTGGGACACCCCCGTCTCTATTGCTGCCCTGCAAATTTTTTCTGTTGCGGTTACATTAATATCATAAAACTCCTTCTCTGAAGCAATGCCTACATGTGGTGCGTGTAGAGCCGCTACATGAAAAATGGTGTCCATTCCTTCAAAGTTCCATAGAAGCTGTTCATAGTCTCTGATGTCAACAATTTTTGAGGTCACTGAAGATGGAAATGTGTCAATGCCAGAAACATCATAGTTTTGACAAAGCTTCCAATGTAAGGCACGCCCTATTCTTCCACTACTTCCTGTAATAACTATTTTATTCATAATTCATCTTCCCCTTTAATCGTTTTTAAACAGGATATATCTTTTCATTTTCAACACCTTAGAACATGTTTTGTTAATTTCTTTGACAATATCCAACCATGTAGATTTTGTACTGCGATTAAATAAATACACATATTTGATTCAGTAATAAGCTAAGTGTTTCATTGCCAAATTCTTATTTGGCGATAGGCTTGCTGCCACCAGTTACTTTCATTATAACTTTAAACCTTCAACTAAAAGTGCTAATAAACATTAATATACTGATTGATTTGAGGCTTAATAATAAAGCTTTTTAGGTTGAACACAAATAGCTTGAATATTATTACTATTTTTATGGATGGTTAAGCACATGAAAATTGTGTTCAGTAGTTGTTTTTTGTTTTCCGTGTTCTTAACGGGAATGCCCTTAAGATTAAGGTGTTAAAACATTTATTTTTAAATATATATAAATCGGATGTGGTTTCTGCCACTCTTACCTTAACATTTTATCAACAAAATAACCCTGGTAATCTTCTGATAATCAGAGTTTTTTTGTTTTTTGAACGAAACCCCAAATCAATTCAAAGCGCACCAAAACGTAATGTTAGGTGTCCTATTTTTTTAGATATCTTCCTGGCCCCATCAATAAAGGGGTCAAGTATTGTGGTTCCAATGGATCATGGATTCGAACTTAAATATTGTGTATTTAGTTTATTGCAGGAAAGTGAAATACTTGTAATGTCAACCTAAGGAGTTTAACCTCAATGTAATTATTCAAAGTGTTGAATGTCAATCCTGTATGATTGATTTGGTTGTAAGTGCAAGCTCGCTATACATCTGCTTGTAGTTGGAAAGTTCCACTTTCAACTTCTTTAGTTGAGAGGAATTCATTCCTCTGTATTTGCCCTCCCAATTATTGAACATGGATGTAATGATGCTCTGTTTCTTGCGCAGCTTCTTTACAGAAATACCGACCTTGTACAGTTCCAAGGTCTTGACGATTCGGGTCTCAGTGAAACTGCTTCTTTTGATGTCTTTAAATTTATGGTTCTTCTATTTTTGACCTAGGTATGCTTACTGTATCTTTTCTTTGTGACAGTTTTGTATATTGGGTTATACAAATGAGCCCTGAACTACAATCAAAAAAACATTCTTTTATGCTATTTCGGGTTATAGTTTTATTCATCCCCTTATTGTTGAATGGCCAAAACCTATTGCCTCCCATTTATAATTATCGTTTACTGGAATACAAAGGCGCCAGCAAGAATTGGGATTTGTCGGTAAATGCCAATGGAGAGCTATTTGTAGCCAATAATAGTGGATTATTGCATTTTAATGGAGAGGAATGGAATTTAAACAAACTACCCAATAACACAATTATTAGGTCGGTCGAATCTATTGGTGATAAGATTTACACGGGTTCTTATGAAGAATTTGGCTATTGGAAGAAAAATCGTTTGGGCGAGCTAGAGTATACGTCACTTAAACAACTAATAAAGGACCATGAATTCACTAGCGAAGAGTTTTGGGAAATCCTATCTGCCAACAACAATGTTCTATTTAGATCATTCTCATCCATTTATAGCTATGATGGCAATAGTATAAAAGTGTTAGACCCACCGCAGGTCATTTCTGATTTTATCGAATTCAACGATAAAATTATTGTTGCGGGTGGATTGAGCGGGCTTTTTGAGCTCAAAAGTGATGAACTTGTACCATTACAAAATCAAGAGCTTTTACAAGGGAAAACTGTTACCGATATGGTGGTGTTCAAGGGCAAGCTTTTGGTCGGTACCAAGTTGAGTGGTTGTTACCTGTATGATGGTCAGCGTTTGCAAGCATGGAATCCTCTGATAAATGAAGAACTTAAACTTCATCAATTAAATAAGATTCTCCTTTTGGAAGATGATAAAATTGGCTTTGGCACCATTAAAAATGGGATGTACCTTTTTAATACCAATACTGACTCTTACCAGATATTGAATCGTGAATCGGGGCTTCAGAACAATACGGTTCTTTCCATGCTACTCTTTAACGATCACTTGTGGTTAGGTCTCGATAATGGAATCGCAAGGGCAAAACTCAATAATTCGATTATGTATTACACCGACTATTCCGGTACCTTGGGAATGGTCTATGATATGGTGGATTATAACGGTAGGCTATATTTAGGAAGTAATACTGGAGTATTCTATTTTGAGAATAATACATTAAAATTTGTCAAAGGTTCCCAAGGACATGTTTGGGACTTGATTGAGATTGAAGGTGATCTACTTTGTGGCCATAATACAGGCACATACAAAATAGGGGAAAATGGATTTCAGTTACTGACTTCACAATCGGGAGGGTATCAAATCATAAAGGTTCCGGATCAGAATGCAACATATATCCAAGGTACGTATAATGGGTTGGTAAAGTTTAAGAAACAACCTAGCGGACAATGGGAAATCAAAAAAATAAGAGGTGTTGACTTCCCTGTAAAGCATTTATCCTTTGAAACTCCCAATATTTTGTGGGCGGCCCATCCCTACAAAGGATTTTATAGGATTCATTTAGCGGATAATTACGAAGAAGTTGTACAGACACAAAGGTTCGATCAAGATAGCGCTCCGAGCGAATACAACGTAAAAGTGTTTAACATTAAAAACCAGATGGTATTCTCGAGTGAGGGAAAATGGTACAAGTACAACCCCATAGGTGAGCGTATTGTTCCGTTTGAGGAATTTATAGATTACGCCAACAAGGAGTTATTGTTTTTTGATGACAGACATTTTTGGTTCGTAGATGGCGAAGGGAGAAAGTCAATCATTTATACCGATTTAAAAGGCGATAACTTGATGATTACAGATTTATCGCTACGGGAGAGATTGATTCCAGCATCCCAGCGGGTAATTAAAATGAACGATTCCACCTCTTATATTACACTTAGCGACGGTTTTGCCAAGGTTGATGATTCAAAGTTGCAGAGTCAAACCAATCAGTATGTACTCCCCATTCCTGATGTTACTGTACTCAGGGATGAGAAAAACACCTATTCAGCAAATGGTACAGTTAAAATACCTTTTAATAATGCTGAGTCCATTATCATTGAAGCGTCCTGTCCAGAAATAATCCAATCTAGATACTTTTATGAATTGGAAGGGCCAAAAGAATATTCCGAATATGCGGAAAATGGATTTATAAATTTCCAGAACCTACCACATGGGGAGTATACCTTTAAGATTTCTACTGCAGGTATGGACAACAAAATATCTGAACCCAACATCATCCATTTTGAGATTGCGCCGCCTTGGTATCTTTCAACCATCAGTATGATATTTTATGGTATATGTGCAATATTGTTCGTTGTCGCGGTACGGCAATACAACCGAAGGAAATTTATGCGAAAGCAAAAAGAGCAGCAGGAACAGATGGAGAAAGAGCAGCAGGAGCGCTTTTCCCAATTGGAAAAGGAAAAATTGGCTAAAGAAGTTAAACTCAAGCAGAATGAGTTGGCGAGCACAACCCTTAACATCGCCAAAAAGAACGAAATGATTCTAGAGCTCAAAAATATGCTCTTGATGAACAAGGAAAAATTCTCCAACTCCCAGCGATATAGGTCGTTCATTACAAAACTGAACAAATCCATTCAAGATACTGAAGACTGGAAACGATTTGAAGTGAACTTCAAGGAACTACATGAGGATTTTTTTGAACGACTCCTAAAAGAATATCCTTCATTGACCCCCAAGGACCTAAAATTATGTGCGTACCTTAAAATGAACCTTTCAACGAAGGAGATTGCACCGCTAATGGCAATAACCGTGAGGGGGGTAGAGATACATAGGTACAGACTTCGAAAAAAGCTTGATATGGACAGTTCGGATAACCTCTCCAATTTCCTAATAACCTTTTAATAGGGTTGCTGTAGCTAAAGCAACAGGTATTTCGGCAAGTTTTCAATTACATCATTACTACATCACTCTGTTAAATTTTTTTACATCAAATAGGAGTGATGTTACTGCAGAACAAGCGAAATAGGGCATTATGCGCGATATTTTAATGATGTATTTATTATGTAATGGTACATCTGACCATCAAATGCACTCTTTATTAATTTAGTAAAAATCTAACTCAATTTTTGCACAATTATGAAAATTAGAAGCAAACTATTAACAATCTCATTTATATTGTTTCAGGCGCTGCTTTATGCCCAAAACAATATAACGGTCTCGGGAACGGTTACCGACGATCAGGGACAGCCATTGCCCGGGGCTAGTGTTATTTTAATGGGTACTACAAACGGTGTTCAGACAGATTTTGATGGAAATTACAGTTTGGACAACGTTCCCAGTAACGGAACGATTGCATTCAGTTACATTGGTTTTACCGACCAAGAAATTCCTATTAATGGCCAAACCATCATTAATGTCTCACTCCAAGAAGGCACACAAAGTTTGGATGAGGTAGTCGTGGTTGGGTATGGTACTCAAAAGAAAGCAGATTTAACTGGTTCCATTGCTACGATCAAATCAGAGGATATAACCCGAACCCCATCCGGTGCGGCTATGCAAGCCCTTCAAGGAAAGGTAGCAGGATTACAGGTTGTGAGTAGCGGTGCACCTGGAACAGGACCCACTATCAGGGTCAGGGGTATTGGTTCGTATGTAGATGGAGCTTCCAATCCTTTGTATGTGGTAGACGGAACATTTTTTGACGACATTGACTTTCTCAACCCAGAAGATATTGAAAGTATTTCGGTTTTGAAAGATGCTTCGGCAGCTGCTATTTATGGTGTTAGAGCGGCAAACGGTGTGGTATTGGTCGAGACCAAATCCGGTAGAAAAAATCAAAAACCACAAATTACCTATAATGGGTATCAAGGGGTGCAAGTAGCACAAAATTTGGTGACACTTTCCAACACAGAACAGTTTGCCACCCTTGCAAGGAAATCTGGGTCAGCTGCTGAGGCACAGTTTATTGAAAATGCCATGCAACGTTACGGGAGGAGCAGGGTAAACCCCAATGTGCCAAATGTTAATACAGATTGGTACGATTTGATTCTTCGTCATGCCTTACAGCAAAATCACAGTTTTGGCGTTACAGGAGGATCCGAAAATATCGTCTATTCCGTGGGACTGAATTATTTTGAGCAAGAAGGGATTCTAAAAATGAAGAATGACTTTGAACGACTCAATGTTCGAAGCAAGTTGAGCTTTGATATCAGTGATCGTCTCAATGTAGGGGTGTCAACACTTTTCAGTAACGCTACAAGATACAGACCTGAAGACACTGCATTTGCACTCGCATATTTTGCAGTTCCAGTAATGCCTGTTTTGGATCCTTCCAAAACCGATGCCTTTCCAAAACCTTATGCAAATGCACAGGATTTAGGATATAGGGGTACACAAAACCCTTTCCCAATACTGGATAACACGGAAAACAGGAATAAAATACGAAATACGTTGATGAGCATTGATTTGAGCTATCAATTGGTTCCAGATAAATTGACATTCAAAACGGCTTATTATCACAATTTTGAAACCTTGGAAGTAAGGGAAGTAAGATTGCCCTTCTTTTTTGGTAATGGAAACGCTTTTAGAGAAAATGCAGAATTGATCAAAAGGTCTGAAACCTTTTCAGAACAGACTTGGGACAATACCTTAACCTATAACGACAGTTTTGGGAAACACAATCTAACGGTTTTGGCAGGTACGGCATTTCGGGATAGGTCTTTTGAACTTTTGGAAGCTAAAGGGTTGAATTTTCCTAATGGCCCTGGAATTGGAGATGAGTCCTATTTTTTGGATTTATCCAAAACAATAGATGTTGATGGTGTTGGAGATGATGGAAGTCGACAATACTTTTTCTCCTATTTTGGCCGGGTTGCCTATAATTTTGATGACCGATATCTACTTTACGGAACATTCCGAGCGGACGGAACAAGTAAGTATCAAGAAAAATGGGGTTATTTTCCAACCATTGGTGCCGGATGGGTCATTTCAGAAGAATCTTTCTTCCCACAAACAGATGCCATCAATTTTCTAAAATTTAGAGGTAGCTGGGGCGAATTGGGTAATGCCAATGTTGCCTCAAGTACTGGAGGTATAACTTCCGAAGAAGTTGATGCTGCTTTTGGAGATACCAGATATTCAGGATTGGTGACCAGTAGTGACTTTGAAGCCTTGAAATGGGAAGTGACCGAAGAGACCAACGTAGGAATAACAGCAAGAATGTTCAATAACCAATTGTCTTTGGATGCTGATTATTTTAGAAGGGATACCAGGGATGCGGTAATTCCAGTATCCAGATTATTGGTGCCAGGTACCACCAGACAGAATGTTGGAAAAATCAGAAACACCGGTTTTGAGGTGGTATTGAATTGGAATAAAAGGGTTTCTAAGGATTTCAGTTACACTGTTGGAGCAAATTTTTCGACCTTGGACAATGAAGTGTTGGATTTAAAAGGACAAGAAAACCTGACGAGTGGAGGTGACCTTGCCCAAAGAACCGTGGTCGGAGGTACTATAAACCCTTTCTTTGGTCTCGAAGTGGCAGGAGTGTACCAAACGCCTGAAGAAATCCAATCAGACCCTGCTGCACAAGCTGCTATTGGAAACGGTCTTACGGTAGAGCCTGGGGATTTTAGATTCGTAGATCACAATGGAGATATGATGATTGATGCCCAAGATAGGGTCGATTTAGGATCATACTTGCCCACATATACCTTCGGATTCAATTTGGGACTTAATTATAAAGCATGGGATTTTGCATTGAATGTCATTGGACAAGGTGGAAATGTCATCGCCAATCAAAAACGATTCGCAATTCGCCAAACCCCTGATCCAAATATAGACAGAGACTTTGCCATAAATCGCTGGAATGGGCCTGGTTCCACCAATTCTTATCCATCAGCAAGGGGGATCAGAAACCCATGGAGCAACCAATTCCTGAACAGCTTTTTTGTGGAAAAAGGAGATTTTGTCAGACTGCAAAATGTGACCTTGGGATACACCCTGCCAGAATTGACAGGGAAATTTAATCCCGAAATACGGTTTTATATAACCGCTGAGAGGCCTCTGACCTTGTTTGATTACAATGGTTTTACACCAGAGGTGCCAGATGGTCGGGATAATCAAACGTATCCTATACCGGGAGTTTATACAGTGGGAGTTAATGTTAAAATCTAAAAAGACAGCTATGAAATTTATAAAAACAAACAATTTTTTTGCACTCGTAGCATTTCTGGGCATCTTGGTTTCAAGCTGCTCCAGTGAACTTGAGCAACCAGAACTCAATAACAATTTTGCGGGCGGTACCGACTTTTCAAAGACCGATGACATGATATTCTCCTTGGTAGGGATTTATCAAGCGGTAAATTCCAGAGGCTGGGAACAACCTTTGGTTGTGGCAACCCGGGGAGACGACGTCAACGCAGCAGGAGATCAACAAGGACTCAAAAACCAAGACCGTTACGTATACGATAACTCCTTTTTTGGTTCAAGGACCCTATGGGAAACCTATTACGGTGATATAATAGCAGCCCATACCGGAATGGAACAGATTGGTAGGTATATGGAATTAGCTAATGAGGAAGGAGTTGCCCTTGGCAACCAATATATTGCCGAGGCAAAGGTTTTGCGATCCATATTGCTTTTCCAATTGTCGCAGGTATATGGAGCCGTCTTTATCCCTGAGTCTTCGGATTTGAGTGCCTTTGAAAATGTGACCTCAGTACCAAGTAAAGAAGAGGTAATGCAGCATATTTCCGATCAAATGGATGAAGCCCTGCCATTTTTGCCAAATATGCGCCCAAACGAGCGTACAGATTTGCCCGGAGGCGTTACCCGGTATACAGCCTTGATGATCAAAGCATTGGCAAACCAAGAATTGGAAAACTATCAAGCCGTTGCTGATGCTGCGGGAGCAATAATCAGTTCGGGCAAGTTTAGTTTGATGCAAGATTACTATGAATTGTTCAAAACACCGGGTAAGCTCAGTGATGAAAACCTGTTTGAATTCCAATATTCTGATTTTAATTCAGGTCAAGGAGACCGGGTAGGACATCTCTATGCCCCTTACGGGCCAAACGGTTGGACCCCAGCTGTGGCTGGATCCGCAGGTGGCTGGGGCTTTTTTGAACCAAGTATGAAGTATGTGACTTTTATGCTGGATAGAGGTGAAACCGAGCGTTTGGAAACAACTGTATTGTTCACCCAGAACGGTATTGACAGTATCATTAACACAACAGATTATACAGCAGAGACCTTACCCGATTTTGTTTCCCCCGAAACACGGTATGGCGATGTACTATTGGACAATGAAAGAGCCATATTCTGCAGTGGCAAACATTATCTGCCAAGTAGTCAACTCATTTCGGGGCGTACCGCATACGGAAGTAACAAACACTACATCGTATATAGATATGCCGAAACCTTATTGATCTATGCCGAGGCCTTGTTGCATGGAGCCTCTGGCTCAGCCATCAGTGCAGACCAAGCAGTGAACATGGTAAGGGATAGGGCAGGACTTCCACCCATTACTGGTGTTACCATGGATCAACTTGTAGACGAAAAATATGCCGAATTGGCCATGGAATGGGGCAAGCGGTTTTTAGACATGGTTCGGTTGGGTAGATATGATGAGCTCAGCTTTGAAGGAAGGACGTTTACGGCAGATAAGGCCTACGTCACCTATCATCAAGACCAAATTGATGAATTCCCCATTTTGGGAGACATAATTAACAACTAACACAGCAGAAAGATGAAAACCATAAGATTAATACTGGTCAATTGCCTGATCATCCTGTTCTTTTATGGATGTGACCAAGGGATTGATCCCATTACGGAAATTATACCAGGAACTGATGAATCGGCTCCTCAAATTACCATAAACTATCCTACCGAGGGAACCCAAATACAGGTTTTTGAGGAGATAACGAGTCTTGACATAGATTTTGAAGTCACGGACGATATTGAGGTCACGGACATTAAGGTGATGTTAAACGGTACACAAATAGCCAATTTCAACTCGTTCTTGGATTATCGTGTTGTACTTAAAGAGTTCGCTTATGACAATTTAGATGATGGAGATCACAAACTTGTGGTAACAGCCACAGACCTTGAAGGGAAAACATCCACAGAGGAAGTCAATTTCTCTAAATCTCCACCATACGAAGCCATGTTTGATGGTGAGGTAATGTACATGCCTTTTGATGGTCAATATATGGACCTTATTAGTTTCCAACAACCCGAAGAAGTAGGTACACCCGGCTTCAATGGCGATGGTTATGTAGGTTCCGATGCGTATAAAGGAGCACAAGATTCATACCTCAATTTCCCAATGAATGGTCTTAAGACTCCAGAATTCAGTGCAGCATTTTGGTATAAGGTAAACCCAGTCCCGGATAGAGCAGGAATACTTGTAGTTGGTGATGATGCCGAAGATCGTTTTCAAGGCTTTAGATTGTTCAGGGAAGGTAATGGAGCTGAACAACGTATCAAACTGAACGTGGGTACCGGAGCCGGTGAAAGCTGGAACGATGGGGGTGTCATTGATGTTCCCGCTGGTGAATGGGTTCATGTGGCCATGTCCATCTCCCAAACCAAGACCACCATTTATTTCAACGGAATAGAAATGCTATCCGCAGATTTATCGGCCCCAATCGACTGGACAGGTTGTGAAATTTTAACCATTGGTTCAGGGGGTCCTACTTTTGATTACTGGAACCATTTATCAGACTACAGTGAAATAGATGAACTCCGTATCTTCAACAAGGCGTTGACCGATATTGATATTCAAATTATGTTGAATTCTTTGAATCCTTATATGCCACAATATCCCGGCGAGTCGTTCTATATGCCTTTTGATGGGGATTATATTGATTTGGTGGGAAGTAGGTCAGCCACTAAAGTAGGTACACCTGGCTTTACCAATGAAAGTCAGGTAGGTGACCAGGCCTATGCCGGAGCAACAGATTCATATATTCAATACCCTGCCAATGAAGCATTACTTACCCCTGAATTCAGTGGTGCATTCTGGTACAAAGTGGATGCAGACCCTGATAGAGCCGGTATTATTGTCATTGGTGATGATGAAGTGGATCGTTTCCAAGGATTCAGGCTCTTTAGGGAAGGGGATGCCAACCAGCAACGTATAAAACTCAATGTAGGAACCGGAGCTGGTGAAAGCTGGAACGATGGTGATGTCATTGATGTTGCCGCTGGCGAATGGGTGCACATTGCCTTTACCATTGCCAGCGATAAGAACACCATTTATTTCAATGGAACTGAAGTACTTTCTTCTGCCATGTCCGCGCCTATTGATTGGACTGGCTGTGAAACCTTCACCATTGGTTCGGGAGGCCCTACATTCAGTTATTGGAATCACTTGTCGGACAATAGTGCCATAGATGACCTTCGTTTCTTCAATAAGGCACTTACCCCAGAAGAAGTGGCAGCTGTGGCTGGAGGTACGGTTACTGTTCCAAACTACGGGTCTACCTTCTACATGCCTTTTGATGGTACCTATATCGAGGCCAATAGCAATACAGAACCCACGATTGAAGGAACACCGGGATTTGCTGGCGAAAGCAGTGTGGGAACAGATGCCTATGCTGGTGCAGCAGATTCGTATCTCACATTCCCTATAGATGGATTGTTCAATAATCAGTTCAGTGGCGCTTTTTGGTACAAAGTAAACGGTGCCCCTGATAGGGCAGGACTGCTTACAGTAAGCCCACCGATGAATGGAGGCGACAATGATTTAAGTGCTGGTTTCAGATTGTTTAGGGAAGGAGATGCCGCATCACAGCGCATTAAACTTCATGTGGGCAGTGATGCCGGAGATGTGTGGAATGATGGAGAGGTGATCGATGTCACTGTAGGGGAATGGGTACACGTAGCCTTTACCGTGACCGAAACCGCTACACTGATTTATTTTAATGGAGAACCTGTGGCAAACATGGGGGATATGACGGACAAGACCATCAGTTGGGAAAACTGTTCCATACTCTCCATTGGTTCGGGTGCACCCAATTTTATTGGGTGGAACCACCTGTCGGACTCAAGCTTTATTGATGAGCTGTACCTCTTTGATAAGGCCTTGACCCAAGAGGAAATACAAGAAATAATGAATGATTAATAAAAATCAAAAAAGTTAAGTTTTTTGAGTTAGTTGATTTTGTATGAGGTTAATTTTAATTTCAATTGCTTTGGCTGTTGCATCCCTGGTTATGGGGTGCAATGGCCAAAAAACTAAAAAGGAAAAAAGTGTAGCAGATAATACTTCGGCTACCAAAGCATATTCGGATGAAGAATTGTTGGATTCCGTTCAATACCAAACCTTCAATTACTTTTGGGATGGGGCAGAACCCATTTCAGGTTTGGCTAGGGAACGGTTTCATATGGACAATGTGTATCCAAACCACGATAAGGATATCATTACCACAGGTGGGTCCGGATTTGGACTCATGGCCATTCTAGTGGGAGTCGAACGAAAGTTCATTACACGTCAACAAGCACTTGAGCGGTTCGAGAAAATTGTGGGTTTTTTGGAAAGAGCAGACCGTTTTCATGGCGCATGGCCCCACTGGCTTTTACCTTCGGGTAAAGTGACCCCCTTCAGCAAAAAAGATAATGGAGGCGATTTGGTAGAAACTGCCTTTCTGGTTCAAGGACTCCTAGCAGTAAAGGAATACTTCAAAGACGGTAATGAACGTGAACTAAAGCTAGCGGATAAAATCCAGAAACTTTGGGAAGGTGTTGAGTGGGACTGGTATACCAAAAACGGGGAAGATGTGCTCTATTGGCACTGGAGCCCCGAGTACAACTGGGAAATGAATTTTCCCGTGGGCGGGTACAATGAATGCTTGATCATGTACGTGTTGGCGGCTGCTTCGCCTACCCATTCCATCAAAAAAAGCGTGTACGAAAAAGGTTGGGCCTTGAACGGCAAAATAACCAATGACACTACCTACTATGGTTTGGAAACCGAACTGAACCATTATGAGCATGATAAAGCCCAAGTAGGCCCATTGTTTTGGGCCCATTACTCCTATTTGGGGTTGAACCCGAAGGGTCTTACAGATCAGTATGCGGATTACTGGAAGTTGAATGTGAATCATGCCATGATTCAATACAAATATGCTGTGGATAACCCCAAAGGTTACAAGGGATACGGTGAAAATTGTTGGGGGCTTACATCGAGCTACTCCATTAAAGGATACGCTGGTCACCGTCCTGGCATGGATTTGGGAGTGATTTCTCCAACTGCGGCACTCTCTTCCATGCCGTATACACCAAAGGAAAGCATGCAGTTTTTACGCTTTATCTACACTAAACAAGACAGTCTGGTTGGCAAGTACGGCCCCTATGACGCTTTTAGTTTGGAAAACAACTGGTATTTACCCAGATATTTAGCCATAGACCAAGGCCCAATTCCCGTAATGATTGAAAATCACAGGAGTGGCTTGTTATGGAAATTGTTCATGGCCAATACAGATGTACAGAAAGGATTGGATAAACTAGGTTTTAAAACCCAAGAATAAGATGGTAAAAAACATAGTTGGATATTTTTTGCTTTGTACACTTTTCTTTTTCTCCTGTTCCGATGATGGAAAAGGACCTACGGGGTTATCAGAATTGCCTACGGACGATGAGGTTCCCGTTGAAGAGGGAGAGGAAGAGGAAGAACCGAACATCACAGATGAAGAACTCATGGACCTCACTCAAGCTGAAACCTTTAAATATTTCTGGGATCACGCTGAAGAAAATTCAGGGGGCGCCCGGGAACGATACCATCCTAATGACCCAGGCAGGGACGCAAATGTGGTTACAGCAGGAGGTACGGGCTTTGGTCTCATGGCCTTGATAGTGGGAATGGAAAGAGGTTTTATCAGCAAGGAACAAGGTGTGGAACGATTGACCACCCTTCTCGATTTCTTGGAGAACGCAGACCGTTTTCATGGTGCATGGTCGCATTGGATCAATGGTACCAACGGATCTGTGATTCCATTCAGTGCAATGGATGATGGAGGCGATTTGGTGGAAACCGCATTTTTGGCGCAGGGCCTAATATGTGTAAAGGAATATTTTAAGAGCGGAAGTGCTTCGGAACAAACGCTGGCACAACAAGCGGATGACCTTTGGAAAGGAGTGGAATGGGACTGGTATACCCAAGGACAAAATGTGCTGTACTGGCATTGGAGTCCAAACTTTGGATTCGACATCAATTTTCAGCTTAGAGGGTATAATGAAGTGCTGATTACCTACATCATGGCTGCAGCTTCCCCTGATTATGACATATCCAAGGAAGTATACACAAGTGGATGGGCCTCGGACGGCAGTATAGTCTCAGCCAATACCCAATATGGGCACCCGCTTTTGGTGAAGCACAATGGATCGGAACAATTTGGTGGCCCCCTGTTCTGGGCACACTATTCCTATTTAGGGCTTGACCCAACTACACTGTCGGATGAATTTGTTGATTATTGGGATGTGAATGTGAATCATTCCAAAATCAACTATGCATATTGCGTGGACAATCCCAACAATTATTTGGATTATGGGGAAGACTGTTGGGGATTAACGGCAAGCTATTCCAGAAATAACGATGGGAGTATTGGCTATAACGCCCATAACCCATCCAATGATACAGGGGTTATATCGCCCACGGCCGCCATAAGTTCCATTCCCTATACACCCGAAGAATCCTTGAAAGCGATGCACTATTTCTATAAAAACAAGGATAAACTTTTAGGCCCGGCTGGATTTTATGACGCCTTCAGCCCGCAAAACAACTATTGGGTGGCCGAAGCTTATTTGGCCATAGACCAAGGCCCCCAGATCATTATGATCGAGAACTATAGAACTGGATTGCTTTGGAACTTATTTATGGGCAATGAAGATGTACAGACCGGTTTGACCAAACTTGGATTTTGATATGATGAGACAACTATCGTTATTTCTTTTACTCCTTGCATGTAATTTGATTGTTGCGCAATGGCAATCAAAATATGAATCCAAAATGTTGATTGATGGGAATGATACGTTACAATATCGGATTATGTATCCGAAGAATTTCCAAGAAGATGGAAATTACCCAGTGGTGCTTTTTTTACATGGAGCAGGGGAGCGTGGCAGCGATAATCAAAGCCAATTGACCCATGGCGGTAAGTTGTTTGCTACGGATTACCTGCAAGAACGCTATCCCGCAATTGTCATTTTTCCACAATGCCCCAAGGAAAGTTATTGGTCCAATGTAGATGTGGATCGAAGCACATATCCCGTTAAATTGAATTTTAATTACAAAGATGGCCCTACCAAACCTTTGAAAATGGTCATGGATTTGCTAGACACGACCATACGGAAATCATACACAAATGATCATCAAATATATTTAATGGGATTATCAATGGGAGGAATGGGAACCTTCGAATTGTTAAGTCGAAAACCCAATACTTTTGCTGCTGCAATCCCAATTTGTGGTGGTGGAGATCCTGAATCTGTGTCCGTTTATGCCAATGAAACTCCATTATGGGTGTTTCATGGTGCCCAAGACAATGTGGTAAATCCACTTCAATCCATGGAAATAGTATCCGCTCTCTTAAAGGTAGGGGCCTATCCAAAATTTACAATATATGATTTTGCCAATCACAACAGTTGGGATCCTACGTTTGCTGAACCTGACCTAATGCCCTGGTTGTTTTCACATCAGAAACCCTCCGATTATGAATAAAATTTGCTCCATATGTATTGCCCTAACAATAATAGGCACAACTCAGGTTATATCAGCACAACAAAAAACCTATTGCAATCCAATCAATATAGATTATGGGTACACGCCCATACCCCGCTTTGCAAGGCATGGAAAACATCGAGCTACTGCCGACCCTGTAATAGTCACTTTTAAGGACAAGTATTTTTTGTTTTCGACCAACCAATGGGGGTATTGGTGGAGCGATGATATGTACAATTGGAAATTTATCCCAAGGAAGTTTTTACGTGAACGAAATAAGGTCTATGACGAACTTTGCGCTCCTGCGGCATTTGTAATGAAAGATGAACTCTATCTGATTGGTTCCACACATGGTCCGGGATTTTCTTTATGGAAGAGCAAGGATCCAACTACGGATAATTGGGAAATCGCAGTGGACTCCCTTAAAGTTGGGGCATGGGACCCCGCATTTTTGTACGAGGAAGATACCGATGACCTCTACCTCTATTGGGGGTCAAGCAATGTACATCCTTTGTTTGGAACAAAAATTAACACAAAAACCATGCAATCCGAGGGTTATGTAAAGCCTTTGATGAACTTGGCACCCGAAGACCATGGTTGGGAACGTTTTGGTGAACATAATGACAATACCTTTTTGCAACCTTTCATGGAAGGGGCCTGGGTTACCAAACATAACGAAAAGTATTATTTGCAATACGGTGCCCCAGGAACCGAATTCAGCGGCTATGCCGATGGGGTATATGTAAGTGATCATCCGTTGAAGGGATTTGCCTATCAGAAACACAACCCATTTTCATATAAACCGGGAGGATTTGCCAGAGGTGCTGGGCATGGAGCCACATATCAGGATACGTACGGCAATTGGTGGCATGTCTCTACAATCATCCTTAACAATAAAAACAATTTTGAGCGAAGAATTGGTATTTGGCCCGCAGGTTTTGATCAAGAGGATGTTATGTATTGCAATACGGCCTATGGCGATTACCCCACATACCTGCCTCAAGAAAACGCAGATCATATAAAAGGGCTTTTTACCGGTTGGATGATATTGAATTACAACAAACCTGTACAAGTATCTTCTACATTGGGGGGGTATCAACCCAACTATGCTGTGGATGAAAATATGCGAACCTATTGGAGCGCCAAATCCGGACATAAAGGGGAGTATTTTCAAACAGATTTGGGAGAGGTGTCTACCATAAATGCCATTCAAATCAACTATGCCGATCAGGAAGCTGAATTTCTGGGGAAATCCACAGGAGTTTACCATCAGTATAAGATTTATGCTTCCAACGATGGAAAAAAGTGGTCTGTTCTGGTAGATAATAGTAACAATGTGACCGATGTTCCCCATGATTATATTGAGTTTGATAAACCAGCAAAAGCCCGATTCCTAAAACTGGAAAACATAAAAATGCCAACAGGAAAATTTGCGTTGAGCGGCTTTCGGGTCTTTGGAAAGGGTAATGGTGAAAAACCTGCAGCTGTGGAGAATTTTGTTGTGCTCAGAAACAATCCTGAAAAATTTGGAGAACGTAGAAACTCCTGGCTCCGCTGGAAGCAAAATGATGTAGCCGACGGCTATGTCATCTATTTCGGGAAATCAGAGGATAAGCTATACGGTAGCATCATGGTATATGGTACCAATGAATATTATTTTTCAGGAATGGACCGAGCCGATGCCTACTATTTTCAGATAGAGGCATTCAACAACAATGGAATTTCCGCAAGGACTCCCATTGTAAAATCAGAATAAGTCAACTTAAAAAATCTGTTCATGCACATAAAAGGAATAGTGATAACCATTGTAGCGTTATGCACATGGGCGGTGAATGCACAAGAAAGGATTCCTGAAGTGGAAGCCCTATTGCAGAAAATGACCTTGGAAGAGAAAATAGGTCAATTGAACCTTGTGACACCAGGCGGTGGTGTGGCTACTGGCGAGGTAGTGAGCAAAAATGTTGAAGCCAAGATAAAGGCCGGACAGGTAGGAGGTCTTTTTGGAGTCGCAGGGCCCGATAAAGTACGGGTTGCCCAAGAACTGGCCGTTAAAGAAAGTCGTTTGGGGATTCCATTGCTTATTGGTTCCGATGTAATCCACGGATATAAAACTACCTATCCAATCCCTTTGGGATTGTCTTCCAGTTGGGATATGGAGTTGGTGGGACAAGCCGCACAGATGGCGGCAAAAGAAGCCACGGCTGATGGTATCAACTGGAATTTTTCTCCCATGGTGGATATTGCCCGTGACCCCCGCTGGGGCCGGATTGCAGAAGGAGCAGGGGAAGACCCCTATTTGGGATCAAAAATAGCCGAGGCTATGATAAAAGGTTATCAAGGAAATGATTTGGCGGCAACCTACACCATGTTAGCCTGTGTAAAACACTTTGCGCTTTATGGAGCAGCGGAGGCAGGGCGCGATTACCATTCCGTGGACATGAGCAAAATAAAAATGTTCAATCAATATTTGCCTCCGTATAAAGCGGCCATAGACGCTGGTGTGGCCAGTGTTATGAGTTCATTTAATGATGTTGATGGTGTTCCGGCAACCGGAAACAAATGGTTACTCACCGATTTGTTGCGTGACCGTTGGGGATTCCGGGGATTTGTGGTTTCGGATTATACCTCATTGAATGAAATGATTGCCCATGGACTTGGCGATTTACAAACTGTTTCAGCATTATCTTTAAATGCAGGATTGGATATGGATATGGTGGGTGAAGGTTTTTTGACCACTTTAAAGAAATCCTGGGAAGAAGGTAAGGTTACCGAGGAAGCAATCACCAATGCATGCCGACGAATTTTGGAAGCCAAATACCAATCAGGACTTTTTGAGGACCCTTATCGATATTTGGATGGCAATCGCCCAGAAAAAGACATCCTAACCATAGAAAATAGGGCTTTGGCCCGGAAATTGGCGACCCATTCCTTTGTGCTATTGAAGAACCACCAAAATATCTTACCCTTTCAAAAAGGCAAAAAAATTGCCCTAATTGGCCCATTGGCGGATAGCCGAAACAATATGTTAGGTACTTGGGCCCCAACTGGGGATGTAAAATTGGCCGTGACGATTAGGGAAGGTTTCAAAAATGTGGCACCCAACGCCACCATTCAATATGCGAAAGGAGCCAACATTTCGGATGACCCTGAATTTGCCAAGCACGTGAACATGTTTGGACCTCGAATAGAAATCGATGAACGGTCACCTGAGGTGATGTTGAAAGAGGCGGTTGATGTGGCCAAAAACTCAGAGGTTGTTGTCGTTGTTGTGGGTGAAGCCACTGAGATGAGTGGGGAAGCCGCGAGTCGTACCGACCTTTCAATCCCAGAAAGTCAGAAGAAATTAATCAAGATATTGATAGAAACTGGTAAGCCGGTGGCCTTGGTTCTCATGAGTGGAAGACCGTTGACCATTCCTGAGGAATTTGAACTCCCCGTTGCCATTTTACAAGTTTGGCATCCCGGTGTGGAAGCGGGGAATGCGATAGCCGATGTGGTCTTTGGAGATTACAATCCATCAGGAAAACTAACGGCAACTTGGCCCCGAAATGTAGGACAGATTCCAATTTACCACAGTGTGAAAAATACAGGGAGACCTGCGCCAGGGAGTGAAGAGTTCCAAAAATTTAAATCCAATTATTTGGATTCCCCAAATTCACCATTGTTGCCTTTTGGATATGGGCTGAGCTATACCACTTTTTCCTATTCCAGCCTTAGGCTGGACAAAACAACCATTGGGCAAAATGAATCCATATCGGCCACGGTAACCATTGCCAACACCGGTGATTATGACGGGGAAGAAGTGGTGCAGCTGTATCTAAGGGATGTGGTGAGAAGCATCACTCCACCAAAGAGGGAATTGAAAGGATTTCAAAAAATAACATTGAAAAAAGGAGAACGAAAAGAAGTGACCATCACATTGGCTCCAGATGACCTAAAGTTTTATAATAGTCACTTGGATTTTGTGGCTGAACCGGGCGAATTTGAGGTTTTTGTAGGCACCGACTCAGATGCCCAACTTTCAAAAACATTCACCTTAAAATAATACACTATGCGCATTTTTGCAGTTTTGGCAGGTTTGCTATTGGTTTTGGCCTGTAAGCAAGAAGGAAAATCAGAAGAAGAAGTGGCAACAGGTCCACCAAACATCATTTTCATTATGTCGGACGACCATGCCTTTCAAGCCATCAGTGCGTATGGACATGAACTGGGCAAGTTGGCTCCCACCCCTAATATCGACCGGATTGCCAAAAATGGAGCCCTATTCCGGAATAATTTCTGTACGAATTCCATTTGTGGACCCAGTAGGGCGGTTATCCTAACAGGAAAGCACAGCCATATCAATGGGTTTCGGATGAATGGAGAGCGATTTGATGGCAATCAACCCACATTGCCCAAGCATTTAAAAAAATTGGGATATGAAACTGCGATTATTGGAAAATGGCATTTGCATGGAGCACCTACCGGATTTGATTATTGGGATATATTAAATGACCAAGGGAATTATTACAATCCAGAATTCATTTCAGGGGAAGACACCACCATAGTTGAAGGGTACGCTACGGATTTGATTACAGAAAAAAGTCTGAATTGGCTAAAACAGAGAGATAGCACACAGGAACCTTTCTATTTAATGGTGCACCATAAAGCCCCACATCGAAATTGGATGCCTGCATTGCGTCATTTAAATGTGTACGATTCCATTACATTCCCATTGCCCGACACCTATTTTCCAGAATTTGAGGACCAGAGGGCAGCAGCTGAACAGCAACAGACCATTTATGAGGACATGTACGAGGGCCACGATTTAAAAATGAGTGATGGCTATGGTAGTACTGAATTGGCCCATAATCCGTGGACCACAGATTTTGACCGAATGACCCCTGAGCAACGCAAAGTGTGGGACGAGGCCTACTTGGCCAAGAACAATGCCTTTTGGGAAGCGAATTTGCATGGAAAAGAGTTGGCTGAATGGAAGGGACAGCGCTATCTACAAGAGTATTTGGCAACGGTAAAGGCTGTGGATGAAGGCATCGGCAAGATCTTGGATTATTTGGAAGAAACAGGTTTGGATGAAAACACTTTGGTGGTATACACATCGGATCAAGGATTTTATTTGGGAGAGCATGGTTGGTTCGATAAGCGTTTTATGTACGAGGAGTCCATGAAAATGCCATTGTTGATGCAACTGCCCGGAGTTATTGAACCGGAAACAACTATTGATGCCCTAGTCCAAAACTTGGATTTTGCCCCTACTTTTCTTGATTTGGTTGGAGGTTCGCAATATGCTTCGGAAATGCAAGGTGCATCTTTTCGAGATGTATTGGAAGGTTCCAGAACGGATTTTAAGGATGCCATTTACTATCACTATTATGACTTTCCAGCATTTCATATGGTCAAAAGACAATATGGTGTGCGAACGGACAGATACAAACTCATCCATTTTTATGATGATATCGATGAATGGGAATTCTATGACCTACAAAAGGACCCCCAAGAAGTTCACAATGCCATTAATGATGAACAATACAAAGACATCATAGTCACAATGCATCAAAAATTGGACAGCCTTCAGACCTACTATAAGGTAACTGAAAAGGAATTTGAGAATACCCCAAAAGAGAAAGTGGATAAAACGTACGAGGTTTTCAAAAGACTAAGAGGTACGCCACTGCAATGAAAATAGTATTGTTATTTAGTGAAATGGCATATCAAGCGATGCTATTTGTTGTCTTCTTTTTTGTGAAGATCTAGAAAAGAGAGACCGAAAGGGCGAGCAATTGTAAAACGCAGTGTATTTATAATTGGTTTTAGGTACTAATTGAATATTATTATATCTACTGGCCCTGACTTCAACATTATGTCAATATAGTATGGGCTTTAATAATCATAGTATAAGTTTTTTACACCTTGAACCAAGCTCAATTTTTTTAATCTACTAGTCCCTTATAAGATTCCTATATAATCTGAACCCTTTAAAATTTTGATATTCAGGACTGAATATGAACCGGTTCATTCTTGATTCTACAACCTATTGATTACTAAGGATGTAATGGTCATTTTGATCACATGGATTAAATTATGTAACTTTAGTTGTTACCACACTATCCAGCCCCCCGGTTAAAATATTGTACTATTGGTTGTCCTAAGCTTTAGTTTGAGATGAAAAGGTTATTAGTTACGTTATTTTTCTTACCCGCTCTGGTCTTTGCCCAATACGATTCCAAGCTTGACTCGCTCAACAAAGTATATGAAGGCACCACAGATATCAAAGAAAAGGCAAGGATAAAGGTAAAGATGGTGGATATCTACTTGACCATCGATAGGGAAAAAGCAAAAACTGAAATTGAAAACGTACTGGCACTGGACAATGACGGGGATTGTTTGGAATGCTTGGCGCTTGGTCATTTTTTTTATGGGCATTACCATGCATCCGGTGGGGACTTGAAAAATGCCATTGCTTATTATGAGAAGGCTTCCGAACTGGCCCAAAAAGCTGGGGATACTTTTTTATATAGAAAATCTAGGGCATGGATTGCCCAAGAGTACCTGAGCAACAAAATGTTTGATGAGACGGAGAAAGTGCTTACCAACCTCATCGCAGAAGTCGAGGAAGACGAGGACAAAACAGGAATAGAGGACAATTACTTCCTGTTGGCCATTTTGGATTACGAAAGAGGCTTTTTAAATCGCTCGATCGAGAACTATATCAATGTCGAAAAGAACATACAACCGGATAATCCCCTTGCAGATGTATATAGGTTCAAGGTGTACAACAACATAGCGCAATGCTACCGCGAACTAAAAAAGTATAGGAGTTCCCTGGAGTACATTGATGCAGGTCTGGAGATGGCCAGAAAGAAGAAAGATACCTTTAATGTGATGAACCTGTTGCTCAATAAGGGAATCACCGAGGTTGTTTTGGGAGATCCATCGAAAGGTACAGGGCATTTGAAAAGTACATATGGGTACTTTACGGATATTGGGGAGAAATACTTCCAAGGAAGCAGCGCGCTGTTCTTGGGAATCGGATTTCAGAAACAGGATAGTCTGCAATCCTCCATAGTTTATTTGGACAGTGCCGAGACCATTTATACAGAATTGGGCGATAGTCTCAGTCTGGCCGAAACACTCTCGGCCAAGGCAACCAACAACTTGACCTTGGGAAACAATACGACCGCTTTGGACCAATCAAACAAAGCTTATGGTTTGATAAAGCGCCGGGAGTTCTCACCTATACAGATAGAGGTTTTAAAGAACCATATCGACGTATTGATTGAAAATGGGGCTTTGGAAAAGGCCGTTCCCTTGCTCAGGGAAAAAGACTCCCTTGAAGCCATTCTTACGGATAGGATGGAAGCCGAAAAATTCTACGAGCTGGAAGCCAAATACCAAACCGAAAAAAAGGAGCAGGAAATAACCCTGCTCTCAGCCCGGAACAAACTCTCTGAACAACGCAGGAAAAATCAAAAAATCCTATATATTGGGCTCTTGGGGCTGTTCTTGGCAATTGCGAGCCTTTTGTTTTATGGATATAGGAACAAGCTAAGGACAGCCGAAAGGATAAAGGAACTCGACACGCTCAAATCCCGTTTCTTTGCCAACGTCTCACACGAGTTTAGAACCCCATTGACCCTGATCAAGAGTCCGGTGCAGCAATTAAGGTCCATCTCGGATGGAACGAACCAAAAACAATTGGACCTGATCGACAACAATGCCGATCGGATGTTGGAACTTGTGGACCAGCTATTGGAACTCTCAAAAATAGAGGGAGGCCAATTGAAGATTATCCTGAAAAAGGGGAATGTTTCCTCTTTTTTAAATACCCTTCTGGAGCCGTTTCAGTTTCGGGCCAAAGAAGAGGGGGTTCCATTCGAAGTTAATGTACAGGTTTCAGAGGAGCCTCATTATTTCGATAGGGACATTCTGGCGAAGATTGTTGTCAATTTACTTTCCAATGCTTTTAAATATAGGGAAGGTGGGCCTGTTTCCTTTGTTTCAAGGATACACAATGAAAGACTTGAGTTGGAAATTGAAAACCGCAATGGTCAAGTGAAAGAGAAAGACCTACCCAGATTCTTTGAGCGTTTTTATCAAAAGGATGGCACTGCGGTTGGTTTTGGAATAGGGCTGGCCTTGGTGAAGAATCTGGTGACTATTTGCGAAGGTTCCATTCATGCAAGTTTGGATAAGGGAAAAGTGATGATCTCCGTTGAAATGCCGTTGAAAAAGGATTTGAAAGAAGCCATTTTAATAGAGGACAACAATGATTCACATTCCGATCAACAGGAACAGGTCATTAAAATTGAAAGTGATGAGGTTCCCGTTTTGCTCATTGCAGACGATCATCCGGATATTCGGACCGTGCTCAAGGATATTTTCAAGGAAGATTTCACCATACTTGAAGCCAGTAATGGGGAAGAAGCTTTTGAATTGGCCCAAAAGGAAATTCCTGATATGATAATTTCAGATATCATGATGCCCAAAAAGGACGGGTATGCATTGGTAAAGGAATTGAAGGAAAATGAACTCACGTCTTCTGTTCCGATAGTGTTGCTCACCGCCAAGGCAGGGGATGAAGCCAGATTGAAAGGTTTGCTGACCCAAGCTGATGGGTATCTTACCAAGCCCTTCAATCACAAAATTGTGAAGGCAACGGTTCATCAGCTTCTCCATGAACGCAAAAAACTACAGGAAAGGTATAGCCGAGAACTCATTTTAAGACCTGTGGATATTGCCATCAATACGGCTGATGAAAGATTTATACAACGATTGGAAACCGTTATGGACGCCGAATTGACCAATCCCGATTTTACCACCGATGATTTTGCTTCGCGGATGAACCTGAGCCGGATGCAACTGCATAGAAAACTAAAATCCCTATTGGGGGTCTCCGCCACAGAGTTCGTTCGTAACGAACGATTGAAAGCAGCCTCGGAACTTCTGAAAAACCCTAAACTCAGTATTGCCGAGGTAGCCTATAGTTCAGGTTTCAACGAAGCCACCTATTTCTCGAAATGCTTTAAGGATGTTTACGGTCTTTCCCCATCCGATTTTAGGAAGACTACCTGATTTCCCTTATTTCTTAATCCCATAGCATGCCCTTTTAAAGGGAGTGTTCCCTATGTTACATATACCCATGGTATCTGTTACATAATTACATGATGCTGTCCAAAGCATCCCATAGCTTTGGAACAATGAAGTCACGCAACGGCAAACCCCTGCACTATAGAGGGGAAATGGACCATCTCCCCAATACCAGGATCTATTTGAACATAAAGTATTTGGAGAAGGGCCATTATGAACTGAACATCATCAACAAACACAAGTTGATCAAGAAGATACATTTCAACAAAAAGTAAACACATCATGAAAACAAAGACAATCATGCTTATTCTTCTGGGAGGAACATTGCTGATTCCTTTACAGCACACCGAGGCGCAGTTTCTTAAAAAGTTGGGCAAAAAAGCCAAAGAAGGTGCTGAACGTGGGGTGGAACGAACCGTGGAACGCAAGGCGGAACAAAAAGCTGAAGAGAGTACGGAAAAAGCCATTGAAACCGTTTTTGGCGTTCCCAAAAGTGTGATGGACAAAAAGGAAGATAACGAGGGGAATGGCCTTGAGGGTATTTGGTACTATGAATCCCTTGAAGGGGTGCCCGGATACGAAAACCTGAACGATTGTGGCAAGAAATCCAACATCACCTATTCGGCCAACAACTATCATGTCCAGTTTTATGATAATGACTGTAATCTACTTACCGATAGTGGGGGCACTTTTGAGTTGGAGGACAACATCATGAAAGTTACTGCCGAGGCAAAGGATGAGATGAGCACAACCAAGATAACCACCACCCAGACCATTATGGAACAGACCCAAAACCGGTTGGTTATGAAAGATGATATGAGTGGGGCTGTGGTGACATTGGTAAGGGAAAAGGAATAATCAATCAGAATCAGTATGGAAACCAAAAAGATTTCAATCATTTTTTTTGCAGTAGTGCTCTTCATGGCCTGCGGGCAGTCAAACAAAAAAAGAGGGGAGGCCACTTCGGAGGCGAAGGTGGAGACTACCGCCAAGAGTAAAGTAAACACAAACGGAATTGGCCTTGAGCAACATGGGGATTATACCAACCTTTACGCCTCCAGCTCCCAATGTAAGTTAACAGCTGAAGAAGTAGCCACCCTCTACGGTATTTCTGTTACGGATATGAAGGAGATCTCCAATGGCCCCAGTGGTCAAGGATATTTATGCAGTTACAATCTAACGCTCAAGGATGGCAGCCAATCCGTTTTTGGCTTGACATTCTTTCAGAAACCCATGTCCGATGTACGGTCGGAAATCTCAAGTTGGCAATCGGGTTCTTATGAGAAAAAATTTTTAAGGATAAGCAATTCAGGCGATCACTATATCTGGAAACATCCCAATCAGGGGTATTTCATCCTTCAAAATCCAAACTACGCCAATGGGATCCAAATCCGGTATAGAACCTTGTTCAAGGTGGACAAGACCCAAAGCGAATATCTGGAACAGAAAGGTATTCAGGCAATTGATTACTTAATCGAAAAATACAAGAACTAATATCATGAAACAGATAAAGATCATATTATTGTTCGGTTTTCTCTCCCTGGGATGCCTTCAAGCATTTGCCCAGCCCTACACGTTGGACAAAGCCATAAAGCCTATTGAATTGATGCTTTCGGAAGATACCCGAGATGGGCATGAAGGGGAGAAAGGGATGGTGTTCTTCAATCGAATGACTGATTCTATCATGTATCACTTTGTGACCGGGCATTCCATGTTCCAATTTTTGGATGTTTTGGTCACCAGCTTGGATGGAAGCCCTTTGGAGGTCAGTTTAAACCAGGATATTTGGAACGATGAGTACAACAAAAAAAGCACAGCCTCGTCCCCGGACGGAATGGTCAGGTTTCAACTCCGGGCAGAGGGCAAGTTCGGCATCAAAATAGAGACGGACAATCCCACCAACTCACTTTACAACATTACCGTGCTGGCAAGTCCAGAAGAAAAGAGTTATCTGGGCAGCGCCTTTAGAAAAATCAAACCGAGTGAGATGAAATCTGGAGGTGATGCAGGGGTCAATACAAGTACAGGGGCCGTATCATCAGATGGAAATGGCAACAACGGCAAAGGCGGTGGTACTTGGCTCTACATTGCGTTGGGCGTAGCACTTCTGGTCATTGGAGTACTCGCTGGAAAATTAATGGGTAAAAAGGGAAAGAACACTACAATGTTGTTGTGCTTCATCTTCATGGTTCCCCTTGGCACAACAGCCCAAAATTATTGGGAGGGAAATGTCATGACCATGGAGCAATTTGAAAATTGGAAAACTCAGTTCGAGCATGATCAAGATATGTTGAAAACCGAGTTGGAAGTGCTCAAAAGCGAAAGGGCCGGTATGAAAAAGGGAATTGAAAACCTAAACAAGACCCTTTCCAATATACGATCCACTTGGACCACGGTTAAAAATCTGTACAGCTCATATACGGGATTGAGTTCGTGTATCAACTCCACGCCACCGGCCGGTGCACCTAGTATTCCATCCATCTGTACAGAAATCTCATTGGATGAAGATGGTAAAATATTGGAGGATGAGGACGAGGGCTGCGCGAGCTGTTTTGTGGAAGCTCGGCAAAAGTTCAATGAGAGACGCTATCTTTTTGAACGTTTGGCCACCATCTACAAATGCACTAAAAAGTTCACCAATGCGGCCATAGCCTTTGGAGACAATGCCTCTGGAGTGCATGGTGTGGCAGGTTTGGCTTGGCAGGGCGAACGCATCAAAATACTAAAATCGGTAGAAGACCTTGAAAAAGCATACGACAAAAAATATGCCGAAATGCTGCAAGACCTGGCCGATGCCATGATGGAACTTAACGTATGCGAGGCCAAATATGGCGTGGAGGATTGGTACGATCGCTTTGGCTACATGTATTTTGAATTTATGAAAGAGAAATATGCAAGAAAAGACTGAGTTATGAAACCTTTTGTGCCAACATTGATTTTTGTTTTTTGCGTGACCCTTTGGTCCGGCTGCAAAACCCAGTCTGTGGGAACGGTCATTTCCAACATCAACACAGACATTGTTGGTTCTTGGGAGGGATGCGATGGACGCGAGGTAACCTTCACCCAAGAGGAAAATGGCGAGATTTATGGTCGATACACCCAATTGGGCGGACTTAAAAAGTACAACTTCTCCCAAGACGAAATAGGGTATCAAGTGGTGAAACAAAGTTCGGGAACTTACACAGGATCGGTAAAATGGCGTAGTACCACAGGTGCTGAGACCTGGAAAAAAGTGACCATTACGATTCAGGGAGATACTTACAAGGATGACAGCTCGGATGGTTGCAGCAAAAACATGAAACGCATAATACGGTGATGGAAAGATGGATCTACATAGCGATGGTCTTGGCGGTCTTTAATTTTTCATGTAAAGATCAAGAACAGAACAAAAAGGGCACACAATCCGATGAAATGGAAACAGGAGCAGCGGATACCGAAATCGCCAACAGTGAAGAGGATGTCGATAGTCCTTCGGGTTTGAACCTAGAGGATATGTTCAAAGGGGATGTGGATATTGAAGGTGCGGCCATGGTCTTTTCCCAAATGATGGGAACGATCTCCATTGAGAAAAAAACGCTTGTCCAAGCCGATATTGACTCCTTAAAAAGTCTTTTGGAACAGCATCCCAATTTAAGTCAAGCCATCGCTGTTGAAGAAAACACGGTGGATGTAGACTTTTCAAAATTTTTAGGGGCTGTTTCCGAAATGGAGCCACAAGACTTCAATACACTAAATGGCATCCTTCCCAAGATTACAAGTTCAGCAGCCGCTGGATCAAGGAGGCCGGATCATCCGTTTGCCGGCACTTTTTTTGAGCAGGACCTCAAAGAAGTTTCCAGTGGAAGCATACAAAAAAGGGTGGAGAACAAAAGATTGTACCAAAATCTTAGGGATGCCAGTCCGGAGGAGGCCGAACAACAATTGGCCAATCATTATGGCATTGACCTTAAAGAAGTAGAGCTCTTAAAAAACATTGAAAAACAATCGGGCATTCTCAATGAGAAGCAGGCCCAGAAACTTAAAGACCCTGTTTATAGCAATGAGGTGGAGATGGCTCTTGAAGATTCGAATACATCTTCAAACTTTAAGGCATTGATAAAAGAAAACAAGGAAATGCAAAAGCGAAGTGCGAACAAGTTCCTGAAAAAGTCATCCAGTGCTCGGGAAGCCTTTTATAAGCTTAATCCGGGATGGTACTCAGAGACGTCGGATGAAATCGGGAATACCTATGCCGATACCCGAAACAAGCAAATATATCTGCCCTTGGGCAAGCGTTCCTTTGCGGATGCGGTGGTTGATTTTGACCCTGGAAATGGCGGTCAATATCCAGAAGGGGCCCTACACGAACCCGATTTGACCGTGGAACTTGCCCGGCTCAATCAAGCCAAGCCGGAAATGTGCAGCATTGGATTAAAAGGAGTGCTTACGCTGCAATTCTTGGACAATGCCATTACTGATGTGAATGGCCCAGACCTTTATGTATTTGAAGCGGGTGCCATAGAACCTACGGTTCTGGAGCTGTCCAAAGATGGAAATAATTGGCTAGAGGTAGGCAAGATCGAAGGGGGTACGGCCATGGTGGATATCCATGACTTTGTAAAACCAGGAGAAACCTTCACCTACGTCCGCCTGACCGATTTGGAAACAAGAAGCGGGGTTCCCGGTGCAGATGTGGATGCCGTGGCAGCCATTGGAGGTGCGCTTCGGTTGAATCTGGACAGTTCGGTATTGTTTGAATTTGGGAAGTACGACCTAAGACCGGAAGCAGAAACATTGCTTATGGAACTGATTCCACAGATAGAGGGTATGGGCAAGGGAACCATTGTGGTGGAGGGCCACACGGACAACGTGGGCAGTACCCAAGCCAATAAGCAACTTTCCGAACAACGGGCCAATAGCGTTAGTACCCTATTGAAAAGTTTGATGAAAGCTTCGGCGGACCATTTTAGTTGGGAAATAAAGGGTCTTGGAGATACCCAACCCATAGCTCCTAATGACAATGATGAAAACCGGCAAAAAAATCGTAGGGTAGAACTATTGGTTTTGCCCAAATAGACCGGTAGAGGGTTGAAATAGTATAAATCAAAAAATCAGAAAAAATGAAAACTTGGATTACCACAGTAATGCTATTGTTTGCTTTGACCATTTTTGGGCAGGGCGATTGCAGTAAGTATTACCCTTTTGGTGAGGGTACTGTCTCCGAATTTGAATCCTATGACAGAAAGGGCAAGTTAGAGGCCAAAATGAAGTATACCGTGAACAATGTGTCCCATACTGGAGGGGCCACAACGGCAACGATTAATTCAGAGCTGTTTGACAAAAAAGGGCAAGTCATAATGACAAACGAATTCGATATGAGATGTGATGGTTCCATTGTGACCATGGATTTCAAATCGTTGGTGAACTCTGCAAGGATGCAACAGTTTCAAAACGGGGAAGCAACGATTACCGGTACCAATGTGGAGATTCCCAATACACTAATACCTGAGCAGACCCTGGCAGATGCTTCGGTGAACATCACCATGGACATGGGGGGCATGAAAATGAACATGGAGACCCGGATAACCGATAGAAAGGTAATCGGCATGGAAACCATAACCACCCCCGCAGGTACATTTAAGTGCGTGGCCATTACACAGACCTCACAGGTTAAAATGATGGTGGCCAATCAAAAAGGGATTCAAAAAACTTGGCTGGCCGAAGGTGTGGGCATGGTAAAGAACGAATATTACAATGCCAATGGAAAACTGCAGGGTACCACTGTGTTAATGGCATTCTCAAAATAATATCATCAAGGTACGGTTCCCAAGAAAGGGGATCATCGCCATACATTAACCATTAAAAACCCTATTCACCCCTGATAGGTATTCCTTTCTTGGGACAGGGGCTTATTATGAAAACTCTAAAAATATTCTTTGTACAAATGCTGCTCCTTGGTCCATGTTTGGGTCAAGCCCAATTTGTGCCCAAAAAACCCGCTACGACCGCCAAGGTTAAGAAGCCTGTAAAGAAGACCCCTGAGGTAAGGGCAATTCCTGCCAATACACAAACGGCAGTGGTACAAATTAGGGAGACGAAGGGTTGTAGGCCACTAGCGGCTGCCAGTGTCAATACCATCCTTACCAAGGTCCTTGCCCATACCCTCAGCGTAAAATTGGACAGGGAAGATTCGTACATCCGTTTTAACGGTCAAACGCAAAGGCTGTCAATCTCTGATTACAAGGTTAAAAAACCTGCCCATGATTGGGTATACTTCATGAATGATGTAAACTCAACCAAAGCTGTTGCTACCTTTGATGAACAGAACAGAAGGTTTTATTTGAAGATTACCTTTGAAGGGGATCGTAGCGAGATAAAAGGAAAATGCCCAGGGTGTATAAACCGATATGAGGACAGTCGCGCCCCTGATATCAACTGGTTGGGAAATCGGGAGCTTATCATTGAATTAAAGCCCATCGTCCACAACAATTCCATTGCTTTTGAAGCCACAGGTACCGAATTGAAGGGGCATTTTACCATAAACGGTCCCGTACAGGCTTTTTTACCCGGTCTCACCACCTATTTTGAACGGCAGATCATGAGTGCCGTTGAAGCCCAAGCCAAACGCTTGATGAACACTACTGGTGTAAAGAACATGATGGCCAATACATTCCGTGGTACGGTAAATACCTTGGGACTTGGAAATATTGACACCGTGGAAACCGGTGAGAACCATCTTTACATCTGTAATGATTAGGATTTGGTTGTTTTTGTAAAGAAGGTGATGATGGGTGATTTTTATACATAATTGGTTGGGTTTGCTTTGAATCCGCCATACTTATTATGTGAAAGTCAATTTTCACATGAAGATGTCCCCTGGGACGTCCTTGTTAAGGAAAAATATTTAAACTTTTTGTTTTTAGGAGGTTACAGATTGGATTCCCTGTTCTACCACCCTAACGTTAACATTTTGTTGACCACCTAAAAGATGGTAATCAATTAATAGGCATTTTTTGTTTTATTAAGGTAATTTTTATTGGATTGACTTAAAAAGTAAAATCGGAGTCCCACACAAATACCGTCATTCTATGGTAGTAAAGGATAGAAAACGGAATTTTTGTTTCTACCAGGTTTAAAAGTGTATCTGTCTAAATAGGATGCTTATAATGTTTCTGAAACTTGCAAGGCGATTTCAATTTCATGGGCCAATTCTTCCACGATTGCTATACTATAGAGCTTCCCAGATGAAAAAGAGAACAATCCATTTTCATTTTTCACGGCCAAATACATCTGTTTATTCTCAAAGGACATGAATATGGGACGATGAAATTTTTCCTTTAAGGCAACGACACTTTCCATTAGTGATGAAGATAAAATATATCTAGCTTCTACTTGGTCAGTACCATATACGATAAAATTTTCGGTAAATCTCGGATCTTCCAAATGTATTTCTTGTTCTTGCCTAAAATTTAAACTGGCCCATCGGTCAAATCTAACCTTTTGGTTTTTGGGCAATACAACGGTGTGTCCATTTAAGGTCTTTTTAAAATTTAACCAACAGAACATACCCCTGTAGGTATAATTGGTATTATCTGCCAATTTACTTGTAGCAATGTTTTTTAATACATTTTGGTACAATACCGCGAACATGTTCAGTATAGGGACCTGCATTATGGCTTTTAAAAACTTGTTTGACAGGTTGTTCTCAATAATGCCAATATCTGCAATATTTACTTGTGTGTTATTTGCGGAGCTTCTTATCTGGCCATAACTATAAATAGGGGCTTCTTTTTTTATCCAAGAGAAGAGTTTGCTCTGTACAATTTCTTTGGTAGGAGCATTGGCCCCTTGTGTGAATTCCACATTTGGAAAGAGCATTTTTACCATTTTGGCCATGGTCTCTTTTTCTATTGTCTTGAATTTCTGAAAAGCTCTGGTAAAAACTACTGTGGTCGGGTAAAGAAGCAATATAAGTCCAGCTATAGGGTATACAGTACCGTAGGGATTGCTTGGGGATGGTTGATATTGCTTGATTATGGCTAATGTACCATTTTCGTATTCCGGAAAATAGGGCACCATTAAAATCACCAGCATCAATATAAAGTAGATACCGGTAATGCCCCACATTATTTTTTGAAAAAATAGGGTTAGTTTTCTCTTTTTGTAAAGTGTGTTTAACACATCACGGGTTTCGGAATAAGCAAGTGATATACGCTCTTGCATTATCTTAATTCTGTGGCCATGTTATGGTGTTCCAGGGGCTATCGGATTTTTCCAGAACCTGCTTGTAGATATGGTACACTTCCTCTTTGTAGGTATTGTAATCAGCCTTCATATCCAAAGAGAAGCCTAGTGCAAAACTTTTACCAAAATCTTCCCAAGAAGAAAAATGGTCCAGTGCCAATCTTTTTGCAAAATTGATGACTTTCCACGCTTCTTCCCCAGAAATGATGTTTGCGGTATAAGCTTTCCTTGCTTGCCCCACTAAAATGGCAGCGTCGTAGCCCGCAACACCGAGTTCCAATTCAGAATCGAAGGTGAAGATTCCTTTTTGTTTCAGGGTATCCAAAGCTTCGCCGGTTCCCAATAACTTCAGGTAACGGTATGCGCGTTCATTGCTGCCAAATTTTTGCTCCATGAGGTCATTCCATTTTTGCTTTGGCACGTTTTTGACCATTTGGGAAATGAAATCAAAATACCAACGTCGACCATCTTTCATAAAATATTCGGTCAATTCCCAATATCCTTCTTGAGTATCGATTCCCCAGCCTTCCAAATAGGGTTTTATTTCTTTGGCGGTCAGGAATGATAAAGTGTTGGTATTGGCTTTCCACCATTCTGAAATGGGGGTGTAAAAGGCTATGGCAAATAACTGCTCGTTAACCAGCTTACTATCTAAAGATTTTTTGAATTTGGCATCGACCTTATCTGGTGCATCATATTCTTTTTTTCCGATTTTAAAATAGCGATAGGCGTAGGAGACAATGGCGATGGCGAATATCACATAGCCGTACCAGGGCAAGTTTTCAAACACTTGCATAATTGATGGGTTTAAGAATTCAACAATTGGTTGATACGTATTTCTTTTTGGTCCGATTTTGGGATTTCCAACAGCATTTGGGCCCTATCTTTTCGAATTCGCGCAATTATACTCGCTGGAAACATTTGTATGGTATTGTTATAGCATGTCACTGCTGCATTATATGCTCGCCGAGCTGCGGAAATTTGATTTTCTATATCAGAAAGTTCAAATTCGATGTTTGCAAATTGCTTATCGGCTTTCAAATCGGGATAGTTTTCCATATTGATGTTCAAACCGCCCATAATATGGGTCAGCTCGTTTGAAGCCCTGATTTTTTCGTTGGCTTCTGAGGCTTTTTCAATGTTACTGCGCAACTCGGTGATTTTTAAGAGGGTTTCCTTTTCATGCGCCAAGTATTTGTTGAGCATGGCAATAAGGTTCGGAATCAGGTCAAACCGCTTTTTAAGGTAGATTTCTATGCTACCGTAGGCCTGTTTAACTTGATTTTTTCTGGCTATGATTTTGTTGTTAATGATTATGGCAACAATGCCCATAAAGGCCAGTATGGCAAAAATGATTATGATACTTATTTTCATGGATTGAAGGTTTCTAATGGTTATATGCGAAGCTGTTGAAATTCCCATTCAAAAGGCTTCCCTAATGTTTTTATTGATTTTAATCGGCGTAGCTCAAACTTTTTGGATTCTTCCTCATATTGCCGCTCTTCGTTGGCATCAATGATTGTGGTTATGATTTTTAGGATTCCATTTTCAAAATCGATACTGTGGTCAATTTCATCACCAGTGCCCCGATGACGTTCACTTTTCTCATATGCAACCAATTCAAAAGCCTTGTTTTGAAACCTGAACCTATACGTGTCATTGGACATGTGCCAACTTCCGGCACTGTACCAAAAACGAAAATCTATTTGAAGGTCACCATTGGGGAGGATTTGAAGACCGTCTAAAGGCTCGTCCATGGTTGGTACATCACGATTTATGATAAACGTATTGGATTGCAGTGCCTTTTTGAGTTTTCCATTCCGTTTGCCAAAGTAGATGCCCAGCATTCTGGGATTAAGGTCCAGCGTATCAACTCCAAGCCCATCATTGTATTCATAGTTTTCTTTTAGGGTATTTTGTAGGGCAAATACCAAATCCTCACGGCCGTCCCCATTTAAGTCTCCTGAAGCCTGCGACAAGACTCGCCAGCCATAAGGAACCAAATCCTGCATTTCCTTTCCCGATCTTGCCAGTTCTGGATGGGCTGGATTCTTTTGTGCGCAGAGCCCATGAATTAAAAAGCACACTGATAAAAAATATGTTTTAATAGCCGTCATTTGCCCTTCGTCTTTAGAATCAGTTCATTGTTTCTATACACATATCTCACGTTGTCGTTGGCTATGGTCACGTTTTCTGAGCCAGGTCCCAAAACCAGCTTGTCCGATTTAAAGGTGAATTCAATACTGTCGTTCCATTCTATTATTGTTATGATTTCGGTCAGATATTTTTCACCATCTCCTTCAATGTCGAGAGTGCCAAGATGTTTTATGGTTCCTTTTTCGAGAATAAAAGCCTCGCCCCCAAATGGATATTCGAATGCCATTTGGCAAATAATGATGATTTTGTTTGATGCATCACTTTTATAAAAATGGGGTTCAAATAGATAGGCGTCACCTATACCTTTTGATTGGTATACTATTTTGTTTGATTCATCCAACATCAAAAGCCTATCGCCCCAATCCGTTTCGGTATCCGGTGATGCGATTTGCCCATCTTCAGGTTGGTAATTTCCAGACACATATTTAAAATTGTCCAATTCAAAGGCATGGTTTACATCAAAATTTCCTAGCTGTAGGCCTTCTAATTTTTGGGGATGAAATTCGGAAAATAAGACAGCATCAATTTCTGTTTCGGTATAGGTTGTACCATTAAATTTCAGCATTGCTGTTATTGTTTCACTCCTATCGGTAGAGACGCAATCCCCGTTTTTATCCTTTGCACTCTCTGAGTAGGTAATTTCTTTGGTAATGCGTAAATCGAAATAGCCGTTGGTCTTTTCTGTACTTTCCACCAATGTTTTCCTTTCCTCCACAAATTCCCCCTCGCAATCGCCGTTCCATTCGCCACCACTACTTTCAACGGGATAATCGGCGAGCACTTTTAATAAACTATCCCCTGATTTCACAAAAAGGGACAGTGTTTTATTGGTGTACGGATTAACTCTTGAATGTCCAAAATACGAAACGCTTAACCCGAAGGCCATTTTGTTTTCGGCAATCTTGAATGGGGTAGCGTTTATTTGAATTTTATTTAGTTCTATGGCATCGGAAACCCAATTATTTGTTTGGGAGCTTTCAAAGTGGTTGTGCGTTATTTTTCCAGAACGGTTGTCCGCAATAACAATGTGGCTGTTGAGGTCAAAATACTGTTCGCCTTCATCCACAACTTCCGGGATGACCACAATGGTTTCATTGGGATTGTCAGGGTGTTCCAGGGTAGTGATCAAATCGGTCTTTGTTTGCACCCAATCCAATTTCAGGTCCATTAAAACACTATTGATCAGTGTGAAATTTTCAAAGGAATCGTTCAATCTTTTGGCATCTGTTTTTTTAATGCTCCCATCACCCCTAATTTCATATTCAATTTTCTCCACTTCTCTGATGTTGCCCCAAAAGATTCTGTTTACTACTAATTTGTTTTCGCTTATGCGGGAGACTGTCCTTGACATACTTTCGGCTATTTCATCGAAAGCTACTTGTTTGTGATCTATGATGTTTCCCTCCGTATCGTAATTGATCATAATCGTCTCCATTTCATGATCTCCTTTCAAAACGGTTGTCACCAAGGTGTGAAAGTTGTTGGATACTGGAACTTTGTACTTGCCGATGGCCCTGTAGTTGTACCCTTCGGTATTGAAATCAGGATAGATTTGGTCCAATTTCAAAGCTTCGGCATCTACTTCATCATAATCTTCCTCATCGATAAAACTGTTAAAATTTGTGTCTTCGATATGTGGCAATTTTTTAGTTTGGATATTGGCAATTACTTCGGCAAAATCCAAAGGCACGCTTTTAGGTAATGTGTCCAGAGCCGTTTCAATGATTTCAACGGCGCCTTGGGTGTCGATTTCCGGTTCTTTTTCCTTTTTGGGGACGTGGCCACAGGAGATGGTAAGTGCTAATAAGGCTATGTGATATTGAATTTTCATTTGCTACTTTTTAAAGCTTTACTATTTAGTCCAGCAATAAGGATTTTACGCTCGCTATCTCAAAATTTTCAGCATCCAGAACTGTTAAAGAATAGGTTTCTTCCAGCATTACATTGCCACCGGCACCGCCTCCTTCATTACCAATGGTCAGGTATAAAATCTGTGGGTCATCGGTGCCGTTGATGACCATCTCGTTAAAATCATAATTACTTAAAGTAAAGCCTTCATTGCCCTCAATGCTTAAAACATTATTGGTAAATGTGATTTTAAGGGAATCAAAATTGTCCTGTTTCTTCCATTCGTCCAGTATGTGGTCTTTAAGGGCCAAAACAAAGTTTTGAGGGTCAATATTTTCAACTGCATCTGGATTCATATTGATGTCATCTTCTGATACATCCGATTTTTTGGAATCGACCAAAACAATGTGTTCGGAATCATATTCAAAAACATCGGTCTGTGACCATTGCCATGATTTTGACTTGCGCATATTTATGCCCGTAATCTTATAGCTCACCGTAATTGTTTTCTCGGCTACGTTTTTCTGTATCAGAATCTCATCAAAAGTGGTCTGAATGGTGGCTGTGTTGGGCATCGTGGGACAACTCTCCAGTTTTTTTAGGGAGACAGTATCCTTGGCAAACCACTTTCGTAAAAAGTTGAGCTGTTTGTCGGAACATTGGTGGCCCAAATCCAATGCTGATACTATACGGCACCACAGGACACGTCCGTTTCCATCCGAGTCGTAGCCCCATTCACATTCGTTGCCAATGTCATAGGCCACATAGGCCAAGGCTGCCTTTTCTGGAGGCGTGATATTGTGGAGATAGCTATGGTTGATCGCCATGCCATTAACATTGGCCTGCGCGGATTCATCGTAAACGTCTACCCGTTTTAAAAATTGAATGGGCTTACGCCCTGAAGCTATTTTTTTTGCATCCAACGCCATCTCTGCGATACCTACCGTTTCTTGGTCGCCCGATATGGCCATACGTTCCATTTTCCATTGTACGGCTATTACATCCCCCTGTAAAAAATTGTAAACTTCATTATCGAACCAATCCCAGTTGTAGAAAAGGGAAACCTCCATACCATTTTTATGGCCAATAATATATCGATAGTCATAATCGTCGTTGTAGTCAATAAATTCTAGCGTATCGGTATATATTTCATTCAACACTACCGGTTCCTTGGGCCGCAATGCACTACTGAATTTTGTGGTTTTTTTATCCGCTGGAATGGTGTCGATTTTCTCTTGAATTGGTTCTATTTGCTGCACTTTTGTTTCAGGTATTTTTTTCTCTTTAACACCTTGATTACAGGAAACGAACGAAAGGAACAGTATAAAGATTCGGTATTTCATTTCTTATTCTATATTACGTCAATGACTTTTTCGAGTAAATAATGAACTATGACAACGAGTACCGTAATGGTCAGCAGTGCCACCAAACGGATAACCAACTTTTTGGGACTATTTTTCAGTTTTTTTCGTAGGTAAAAGACATCCAACAACACGAAGCAAATTGCAATAGCAGCTCCAACCCACAGACCAACCTGAATCATTCCAATATCATAAAATAGATGCAGCAAATACCAAAACCCATCTTCTGATACATCATTGGGACCAAGAACTAGACGCATATATCCAATGCCAATGAACAATGACAAAAGGATCCAAAACAGGTAGGCCAATAGGTGTTTTAAAATTTGCATCTATAACATTTCTTTTGTGCAAATAGTGTCTCTTTCAACTTCATTGGGCATCCTCTTTAGTTTCTCAAAAAAATGGGTGTCGGCCATATTTAATCCTTGATCCACATCGCATACATAGATAAAAGCATCTTTTTGATTGCTATTTTGGGTTCTGTAGACCGAATTGGTCAGTATCCAACTATTGTCTTTAAAGATTATGTGATGGTATGCCTCGTTTAGCCCTCTATCAGGAAATGCTGTTTTAATGAAAAAACCGTCCTGTTCTACGACCACATCAACAATTTGGTTGCCTCCATCTTCCGAAAAATTGGTTGTTTTTAAGGTGAAGTGAAATTCTTCCCCATCATTTGTAAAGAGCAACAGTTCGTCACCTTGATAAGGTCCGGCACTTACTATTTTATCAAGTACGCCATCGTTGTTGATGTCGATATTCCTGATGAAAAAGTGCTCGTTTTCCATGTAATCCGATAAGGTGTAGGTGCTATTGGTTTGGTCATCTGGAAAGGGGTCCGGATTTTCATTGTCATCAAAAAACCCTGTTTCAAATAAATCTTCTAAAATCTGTTTTTTTGGAGTATTTAAATGGGATGCAAAATCATCATCAAACTTTGGATGCGGCCCGTCAAAGAGAAAGAATAGTACAGATTTAGCCCTGGTATCATCCAGTTCGTCTATTAAATAGTACTTTTCGTTTTCCTTAATGTGGTTCAGTACATGGTTTTGAAAGTAGTTGACCCCATCTTCTTCCCATTGGCCATTCTCGCAAATCGATAGGATGTTGTTTTCATATTCGGGGTATTTGTTGGTGCGAAGTAGGTAAAACAAGTATTCAATATAATGTACACTGTGTTCGTATAGCTCATGGGGAGCATCATTTGGCGTATCCCAGCCAAAATAGCTTTGGAATTGTTTAAAATCTTTAGGAAACTGCCGTAGAAACTCTTGCTCATCCTTATCTTCCATGGATTTATACAGATTTAGGATGCTGATTTCCAATGGATTTTTTTCTTGAACCACGGCCGGAGCTTCCCATTCGTCCTTGTTTAAGTTTTCTGACGGTTCCACAAGGTTGGTATTCACCGAATCTTTAGCTTTTTGCTCTTTTTCAACACGGTTGTTCCCCTGACCGCAAGACAGTAATAAGAATATGAAAAAGATGAATAACAACTTCATTTTAAAGCTTTATTGTTAGGATGAATAGGTATCGAAGCCAAATTTTTTAGACTATCGACCTTACTAAATTCCCCTTGATTGAAATAATTGACCTCACCACAATACACCGTAGAATCATTTGGGCATGGGTCATAATAAAATTCTGCCAATCGATACTTTTGGTACATGCCCAATTCTTCGGTAACAAAGCCCCCTAAATCTTCTTCGTGGTCAATAAAATAGCCCGTACCTGCATCTCCAAAAAAACCAAGGGACATACCTCCGTATTCATAAAAGTGAATACCATTTTCGTTAGTATAAGCAAGTGTTTTTCCGATTTTATGCTCGGTTTTCAGATGCTCCTTTATTTTTTCTCGGATGGCTCGCTCTACCATGGAATAGTCTCTATCCGGATATTTTACCAAATACAGATTTGGATATACTTCGGACTGAATGAACCGCATATTTTTAAAAAAGAAGTGGTTGATGCTTATCCCAAGGGTGGCAAACGCCAGTAATGTTAAAGATACCCTTACCCTGATTTTCTTTCGTAAAACCCACTTGACAAGCACAGTGCCCAAGAGTACTAGGCTAGCCAATAAGAGGAGCAGAAAGATGACAAGGATTACTTCCATGGAGTTGTTTACTGTTACAGGTTATGCTATTGGTTATAATGTTGTTTTATTTCATTTAGGATTGTGAAAATGACCCTGTCGGTTTTTTCTATTTCCCTTCTTTTCCAAAAGGTGTACTTCCAATATTGCCCATGTAAATTTTGGGAGTCTGCTTTAAAATAGAGATCTTCAAAAAAGGCTTCTTTGTTTTTCTGATCTTTTATTTCTTTATAAGTGGACAACAATTCGTTCACTTGTTTTTCAAAAATCTTTTGATATAGACTTTTGGGAGTGTTTTTAAAAAGGTCGCCTTTATGTTTGTCAAAAGCATATCGTAAGTGTTCAGGGTTACGGAATCGGTTCAAAAAGCCGAGGGTAAGTCTATTGGCCAACGAGGTGTTCTTGTTAAGCAGATCGGGTAAAAACCTATGATCAAAAACAAGATTATCGTAGTTTATACAAGAACCAATCGTAGCTTTTAAAAATGCCAGTTCCCCAAAATCATCCACTATAACCTTCAATAGGTTGTTTAAGCATATCGCATCAAGTTCACCTTTGGCCCCATAGTGCTGCATGCATAGGTTAATTTTGGCATGATCTGGTTTGCTCAAGTCAATGGATTGATAGCTGACGGTGTTGCCAAAAAGTAACTCTTCCCTGGCAGACCTATCAGCAATCATTTGTTTCTCAATAGATTCATTGAAAGAATCACCTTCCTGTTTCCTTTCAATCAACCTTAGCGATTCGGATGAAAAATAATAGGCCAATCCTACAAGGCAAAGACCGACAATGGTTAAAATGACAACTATTTTTTTCATATCAATCTTTATAATGTTCTTGAATTTCCTTTAGTATGCCATATACTTCGACAGCATTGTTCTCGGAAAAACGACGGTCCCAAAAACTGAACGGCCAGGAATAGTAGAACGAGCGGGTATATTCCTGGGAAGGGAAATCCAGAAAACCATCGTCGGAAATATCATATTCCGCATAAAACTCTGCATAGTTTGGGGTTGCGGTTATGGAGTCATGTACTTCTACTAAATCGTTGACAACTTGTTTGCACAGCTTGTCGTATTTCCTTTTCGAGAAAAAGGTATAGATATAGGATTTGTTGTGATTCCATAGGCCGGAGATACTTTCTGCAGATCGGTCAAACGATTTTATCTTTTGCCCCATGTACACTAGTTGGCTCATACGCTCAAAAAAAGCATAGTTCTCCGCATCTCCCAAATCGCCATAATTTTCTTCCAAATCATGGTATTCATACACACTTGGCACAACACGCAATGACCCGTAGTTTGGTCTGTGGAATTCTTTTGTGTTTTTATTGTATTCAAATGTGATGTTCAAAATGGTATTCCAGTATGCTTCCCCATATTCCTGACTTTCCAAACCGGCCATTATTTCATCTCTTATCGTGTTTTGATAGGAAACATGATCCATACTGTTCAGACCAACATCCAACAGGAAGATTTCGTAACCATGCAAGGCATTTCTATATTCTTGAAAGTGCTTAAAAGCTGTAAGCTCTTTACTGGCTGAAGGATCTTTATCGGATAATTCATAAACGTGCATTTCTTGAATTGCGTAACGTTCCTTTCTTTTTGTATACGCAGAATACTCGATATAGGCATAAAATGATGCCGTTGCAAGGAAAATACCGGCTATTACCAACAATGCCACGGTAAAGATTCTCTTTTTTGACAGCGCTAAAAGTGCCAATATCAGAAGACAGAAAATAGCCGATGCAGAAAATAGAGTTTGGGCAAACGTCATCATGAATGGTTCTCCTTTTTTTGATCTTATGTTGCTTGCTTTTTATTCCTGATGCTAAAAACCGTTCTGTAATCGCTATTTGGTTAGGGTGGGTTGTTGGCCCAAGAAAACCCTATTTGCTATAATGCGTCATTTCTGCCCCAAAATCGTTCACGAATGTATTGTCGAGTTCATCCGCTTTAGTGGCAAGCTGGGCCAGACATTCCAGAATTTCATTTTTACGGTCGGAATACAAATCGCTGATATGGATGCGATATGATAAGTAGATTTGATTGTCAGAAATGGATAATCGATGCGGGCCCATATTTGCGGTTAAGATATACTCATAAATCTCGGCCAGATTTGTACGCGGCAAGTCGTTTAAGGGCGAAGTGGCAAACAGGTAATTATTGTCGTAAACGAACATTCGTATTTCCGCACTGCCTTGGTGAAAATACCAACGCTCCCTGCCAGATCTAGCCAAAACGGGATTTATGCGCAACTTAGTTATGGCCTCTTCTACCTTTAGACTAAAGTCCGATAAGGCCATTTCTTCAAACAGTTTTTCGTCTACGTTGGTTCCACAATTGGGACAATAATCTGTCTTTTCTTCAATAAGCCCCCCACAGTTGGAACAACCGAGGGTAAATGTATTTGACAATTCACTTACAATCTCCAATTCTTCCCGAAGGGTTTCCAAAGGGATGGCAAAGCCCATATTGTCTGCATCGGAAAACTTGGAGGTTACAATACCCATCAGTTCCCCTTTTTCGTTGATTACAGGGCCACCACTATTACCGGGATTTATGGCTGCATCTGTCTGAATGTAATAGCTGCCACCTATGCTTTGACGGGGGTTTGAAACTATTCCCTCGGTTACCGTAAATGGCATGCCGTAAGGATAACCCAAGACAATTACTTTATCTCGAGTCTGTGAAACAGTACTATGGTTCAGTAGAACTGCGCCAACGGGTTTGGGAAGGTTATTTGCCCTAAGGAAGGCAATATCCTTTCCTGGGTTTATATAAAGTACCTGGGTCAGGTATCTATTCTTGTCCTTTCCCTCCAAACTAACGGTATGACATCCCGCCACCACATGGTAATTGGTTATGATGATATCGTTATCATGGTTGTAAAATCCTGTACCCGTACCGTTTGCGGTATTTATTTTATATACTGAACTTTCAATATTGTCCATAATTTCTTGCCTTAATTGGTTTTGTAGTTTGCCATGATCTGTTGCATCATTGCCATGGATTGCTGCATTTGTTCGCCCATCAATTTTGAGAGGTCCATGCCAAAATCCGCACCCATTAGGGTATCCTCCATTATAGCCTGCATTCCATTTAAAAGGATAGGGGCCGCTTGGTTCCACTCCAGACCACTGGACTGTACCAAGGCGTCGGTGATGGGCTTGCTGAGCTCTTCGTTGACCAAATTGTAATAGAACAGGTTGTAAAAACAGGACTGTAACAAATTTGCGGCATCTTCAAATCGAGAATTGGAAATCATATCCTGCGCCTCTTCATAACTTTCTTGCCAGTTTTCCCTGATATTCTCCTTTTTGCTACTGTATTTATAGGGGATGAAGGTTTCAATTTGGTAGAGGTCCGCCATAAATTTATCCCGGGGGAAGTCCTTCAACTTTTCCAAGGCCGATTTTCCGTTCATCAATCGGTCATGAAAGGGTATTTTTCCATCATAAAGTTCGTCAATGGACTTTTCCAGCAAGGTGCGCAAATACCCTTGAGGTTCCGCATGAAATTCTATTTTTTTTAGGGCGATGTTCAAGGTATACCAAGCGTTGTTGCCATGGCGTTTTTCCATATACCGGTCAAAACGTTGCAGACCATCCGCAACTATTTTTTGACAATTGGTATAGGCTTCCTGTTTTACATCCTCGGAAAAAGAAATGGTTTTTGGCTCTTGTAGATGTTCCGCTTCAAACTTTTCAATAAACTCATCATCAAAGCTATCGGCATAAAAACAAATCTCCCGAAGAACACCATAAATTTTATAAGGCTCGCAAAGGGTAGTGGGGCATGAAAAGGTAAAATACACCAAATCATCCTCCAAGACCACATTGGTCAAATTAAGGGGATACATGCGCAGTTCCGCCAATTTTCGCATCATTGGTACCTTTTTGGCATTTTCTATATTCAAAAACGGGCATTTGACCAACAGTTCATCGGTTGTTTGGGTAATGGATACCACTACCGACCCATGGGGAATTTCATAGGTGTCGCCCTTTTTTTTACTGGAAAGGTGATTTCCGACATAATCCAATAGGGCTGGGACTATCTTATCGTACTGTTTGTCGTTAAAAAGGGCCACTGCCTCATCCCATTTTTCATCCTGCCTTGTCGATGATTTTTTGGTATTTATTGGTGGAAAATACGTGCTGCTTTTATCCATTTTTGTTTTGTCATTAATTGGATTACATCCCTAGCTTTAGGCCGCTAAGTTTTTAATTTCACCCTCTAATTCCTTAAATGCTTGCTGTTGGGGCTTTACCAAGATGGCCTGCTTTATGGCTCCTGCAATCACCTCTAAGATGCTTCTGCGAGCCTTTACACTTTTTCCGAAGTAGGCATTCATTAATTTATTGGGAATGATATGGTTTACTTTTACCGTGTTTTCATTCACAAAAAATAACTTTACTGCGTGCATGCCACTTTTTTTAAGTACAATACATTGTGCCATTTGCCCGCTGGCATCCGTGCGTTGTTCCCAGACATCATATTCTTTCGAGCATTCAAAACCTGATTCTTTTTTTAAGAAATCATAGAGTTCATCTAAAGAATTGTATGGTTTTTTTATTCGAATTAAGTTCTCCATTGGTTTTATGACTTTGGTTTATTAGGATAATCCGTACGAAATTTTAATAGTCCATTTCAATTAATGTACCGTCCATTTGATATGAAAAAGTGAAGGAAGTCCCCCCATTTTCAGGTTGCAGTTTTACAATGTATTGGGCATCATTTACATCACCGTTCTTTGGGTATTTGACAAATGCCATTTCAAGTCGAGGGTTGTCGATGTCTTTCTCTGTCTTTAGTTGCTCACTTGATTTTTCTATGAGTTCTCCTAATTGCACCAGACTGATTTTTTCACCCAGTTGAAACATAAAATCTGCCGCCTTGGTACCCTCTGGTATTTCCAAGGTTACTTCAGAAGTTTGGTTCCAGTTGCCCAATGAGTAGGTCCATTGCCCCATTTTCAAAGATTCAGGGGCATCGGTTACCGTGGTCGAAATGCTATTGCCGATGGATTCATTGTAAATGATGGTCAATTCTGTATAGTGGGCATCATCGCCAAATTCACTTTTCAGTTCTTTCTCAATACCTGCAAAGCCATCGGCGTTGGCAGGCTGTTTTGCTGCGTCTCCTCCACAGGAAACCAGCGTTATCGCTATCATTAAAATTATCAGATGTATTTTCATTGGTATCATTCTTTAGGTTGATTATTCCTCTTCTGCTCTTCCGAATAAAAAAAACAGAGCGCCACCTGCTAGAATTAATACTACCCTGAGCACCCATCCCGTGGTACTGCCCCAGCTATCTATCCAGGCAAGTAATCTGATGTTGTAATTAAAAATTGACAATAGGGCAGAAATTAGGCCCATAGCTGCAAGTACAAGGCCCCCTTGGCCTAGTTTGGATTTGATGTTTTCCATTAAAGTTTGATTTTAATATTTCTTGATAAGCACCATTGGAAAAGTGTGATTTTCGTAGAGGACTTAAGTAAGAAATGGTTTGGTCAGGGTAAAGATGGGTCAATGGTATTTCCTATGAAATGGGCAATCCATTTTCGTGAACCGGGAATTGTTATTTGAGTGATGTAAGGGAATATGCGTTTTGGAGAGATAGCTATTTCTGGTGATTACGGTCATTGGGACAATAGTTCTTAATGACTATTGTACCTCAAAAAAGTGGTTATAAAAGCCTCTTTTTTTCGTGAAGAAACGGGAATTTTTTGACCATTCTTCAAATAGATAATTCCCGACTTATCGTACTTGTCGATGAACTTCAAGTTTACCATAAAAGACTGATGAGGTCTGGTGAAGTTGACCTTTTCAAGTTTATCTTCGTATTCCTTCAATGGCTTGGAAGCCACGTATTTTTTATCATTGGCCAAGTAGAATGTCGTATATCCCTTGTCGGATTCGCAGTACAATAATTCTTGTAGGTTTATGACCTGAAAACTGTCGCTGAGCGAAAGAACCAAAGTAGCATCATCTTGATACCAAACCTTTTTTACCGTATTTATTTGCTTTTTTTGTTCGGTAATAGGTAATGTCTTTATCTTTTTTAACGCCAAATCCAATTCCTCAATGTCAACAGGTTTTAAAAGATAATCTACGGCTCCAGCCTTAAGTGCCTTCAAAGCATATTCTTCATAGGCGGTAATGAATACGGTTTTGAAGCTAAGATGCTCGGTTTGGTCGAGAAAGTCGAATCCAGTACCATCGGTGAGATTAATATCCAGAAATATCAATTCTGGTTTACAGGCGTTCGAGACCACCACGGCCTCCTTGACCGAAGTACATTCACCTATGATTTCTACATTGGTTTCAACCGTTTCCAAAAGGTTTATCAATCCTTTTCTGATATAGGCTTTGTCTTCAACGATAAGTGCCTTCATGAATTTTCGATTATTTTATAGGGAATGATCAAGGTAACTTTGGTTCCTTGCTCATTATATTTTTTTCTATCCTCAACAAATATAGCCCCTGACATGTTGAAATCTTTGGCCAAGAGGTTTAGCCGCTCACTGGTAATGGTGGTGGCCAACGACTTCTTTTTTGTACTCGTTTTTTGGAGCATGGCATCTATTCCAACACCGTTGTCCATTATAGTACAGTTTAACTTTTGATTCTTGAAACTTAGGTGAATCTCTATTTCACATTGTTCTTGGTCATTGATAAAGGCATGTTCTATGGCATTTTCGATGAAGGGCTGAATGAGCATGGGTGGTATCAAAAATAAGTTAATATCTATGTTCTCGTCAACCACTAAACTATAACCATAAGGTGGGTCGGCATCCAAATTCTGCAATATCATATAATTGTCAATGGCATCCAGTTCCTGAATCAGAGGAACGATTTTATCCCTTGAATTTTCCAAAACGATACGTAAGAGCTTGGAAAACTTCGAAAGATAGGTGACCGATTTTTTCTCTTCCTTGTTCAAGATCATTCCCTGCAAGACCGAAAGCGAATTGAATATAAAATGAGGCGTCATTTGGGAACGCAAAAGTTTTTGCTCGGTCACAATGTTTTGGTTCCTGATTTTAACAGTCTTGTATTTTTGATGGAAAACAAAGGAACCGGACAGAATAGAGATGACCAGAATGCCGATAACAGCCCATAAGTAATTTTGTTTGGTCTTTGCCAGATCTTGCGAGGTGGTCAGTACAGTCTTGGTAAGCTTCAATTCACGAATACTGGCGGAGTCCAGGGCTTGTTTGTATTTGTACTCGTACTCAAGTTGGGCAATTTTTTCGACATTCTCCTTGTTAAAAAGGCTGTCATTCAATATTTTGTATTGTTGGTGGCTTTCTAAGGCTTTTTTGTAGTTGCCTGTATCATTATATATTGAGGAAAGTATTTTCGCAGATTCCTTTTGATTTTTTAAAAAACCAAACTCTTTGGAAATTTCATTCGCTTTTAGCACATTCTTTAGGGCAATACTGTATTCTTTTTGATTTTCATAGACTTTTGCAAGTCCAATATATGCCTCACACAGTGTTTTTTTATTTTCAGTTTTAAGACTGATTTTTTTTGCCTCGGTATAGAATTGTTTTGCAAGGTTATAATCTTTCAGAGCCAAGTTAACCTCACCAGTATTGATTAGGATATAAGGATCCCCGTTTTTAGCGCCAATTTGTCTGCTAATACGTAGTGCATCCGTATAATAATCCAAAGCACTTTTATAATTTCCATTCTCCTTATGTATGGTTCCTATATCGCTCAATACTTGTGATATTCCTTGTTTTTTATTGGTTCGCTTGTGGATTTCCAATGATTTCTTAAAGTAATCCATTGCCTTATCATAGGATTTCTGAGTCTGATAAATTTGGCCGATATTAGAAAGGTGATTGGCAATCCCCAAACTGTCTCCAAGCTTTTCATCAATGTACAAGGATTCTTTAAAGTGTTCTAGAGCAAGCGGATAATTGCCTTGGGCCACATAAACAGTTCCGATATTATTTAAACTATAGGCAATCAATTGTTCGTCCTTATTTTTTTTAGCAATAAGGAGTGCCTTCTTTAAATACGAAATGGCTTCGTCAAATTCACCCAAATCTTCATATGTGGCACCTAAGTTTATTAGGGCTCTTGAATTAATATTTTCATCAATCTCCTCTTCCAAGCGAATTGATTTCTCAAAGTACGATATTGCTTTTCTTAGCTCACCCTTGTTTTTATAGGTTATTCCTATGGCATTGTAACAATTGGCAACCCCGGTTTTGTTATCGATGGCTACAAATATGTTCAGTGCCTCATTGTAATTTTCGAGTGCTTTCTCAAAATTCGATTGTATGGCCTCGGTAATACCTCCAATATAAATGCTTCTGGCTTTACCTTTTTTAAAATCAATAGCATCGGCCAACGCGCCCGATTCATCTAAATACTCGAGGGATTTAGGAATGTCACTACTGAAATAGGCAAAAGCAAGGTCATTTAACAGGTTCACTCTCGCCGAGTCCTTTTTGGTATGAAGCGTCAATTCATTTTTTAAGCTGTCTATTCTGTTGTTCTGAGCTTGCACTTCAACCGGGATTGACAAAAAGGCGAGAATAAAAAGTTTGACCCAAAAATTTTGATCTAAAAAAAGCACCATATTTCTGGCACTTCTTTTTTTGGTCAATACAGACAAGAAATACAAATTTGACATCAAATAATGCCTGATGGAGGTTGAACACACATTTTCTTTCTAGGAAATTGGTTTTATAAAAACAAAATACGGATTTTAAAACCTCATACGCGGTAAGAAAATAGTTTTCTTTCAAAAAATGGCAGTGAAATGCATATATGGCAATTTGGAGTCAATATCCGCAATGCCTGGACATATAAATGCAGTAGGTTTTGGTTTAAACTTCCTTCTCAAATATTGTTTAGTCATTTCAATGTCAAAGGTGTCTCTTGATTTAATATCATAATCATATACTGCTAGTTGGCGTAGTTACATATTTGCGAAACCGACAAATCAAATTTTTAGCCTGTTGAAATAGTCATGATTTGAGGTGCATCAATTAATGAAAGATAGAGTTAAATGATATTATTTGGTACCTTCAAGTTTTGACAAGCCATAACGATCTGAAAAAGTGACTTATTACAAAATACTGAAGTTATATGGTTGGTTTTTAGTGAGATATAAAATATTTGCACACCCTGCTGTCCCGACCACTTGAACCCCCTGTGTATATAGTTTTTTTAATTTATGGGTTTCCCCAATTCCACCATAGTTGAATGGGATCATATAGTCACCAAAAAGAAGGGTTGTTTTCTGGAGTTGTAAGTTTACCGTCTATAATTAACTGACTTTAAAAAAGGGTTATGTTAGTGAATGCCTAGCCTAAGATCCATAATCAAAATCCGTATTGTTTATTTGGTAAATGGAAAGGTAGGATTCTATGTTTTCAGCTGTATGGGCACGCTTTTTAAAATCTTTTGGGGTAGTTCCAAATTGTCCTTTAAAGCTTTTGGAAAAATATTTGGAGTCGTTAAACCCTACCAAATGAGCAGCTTCCGAGATGGAATACCCGAATTTTGTCAAGAGAACGGCTCCTTTTTTTAAGCGCATGTCCCTAATGAAATCAATTACACTCAACCCTGTGATATTGAGACATTTTCTGTACAAGCTGGAATAACTCATATTCAATGACTGCGCCAATTGTTGAACCTTAAAATCAGGATCTGCCATATTTCTGTTGATATGGTCTACCAAATTCTCCAAAAAAATCTCGTCTTGCGACTGGTTTTGGACAAATTGGGGGCGATTGATCAGTTCTTTCCGATATTTTGAAATGATATGTTCTTTGGACAAAAGCAAGTTATTTACTTTCAATAGTAACTCATTGGTATTGAAAGGTTTGTTTATAAACTCAATAGCCCCTGTTTTGAGCCCTTCAATCTTGGCCTTGGTGGAGTTCTTTGCTGTCAACAACACAATGGGGATGTGTTTGGTCAAATTATGTTTTTTAAGTTCTTTGCTCATAGCTATACCATCCATTTGGGGCATCATGATATCACTTATGATCAAATCTGGGATATTGTTTTTTGCATGATAGAAGCCTTCTTCTCCATTATCTGCTAGCAAAATATTATATTGGGGAGACAATAGATCTTTTAGAAGTTGCTGTAATTCATAGTTGTCCTCAACCACCAAGATACTTTTCTTGTGTTGGGTATTTTGGGGTTCTTCTTGTGGTTGGATGTTTTCTACCTGTACTTTGTTTGGTGTAAAATGATTTATTGCAATTTTTTCCGAATCATCATAGAATTTTTCGGCAACAGGAATCTTTACAGCAAAAGTTGTCCCTTCATGTGGAACACTTTTCACTTTAATTTTACCTTTATGCAGTGTCACTAAGTCTTTGGTCAAGGCCAAACCAATTCCTGCCCCTTTGTATTGCCTGTTGGTATTGGACCGATAGAAAATTTCAAAAATCTTGTCCAGTTCTTCCTTTTCAATGCCAAGACCTGAATCGGATACAGAAATCTTCACAAAACTTTTTTTGTTTATGGGCGACACGTGTAATTGAACGTTACCTTCTGTAGGGGTATATTTAAAGGCATTTGAAAGTAGATTGTACAGGATGTGTTCCAATTTTTCTTTGTCGTACCATGTATGGTCCAGATTTTTTGGGCAGCTTATGGAAAAGTCGATTTGTTTATTTCGTGCAAGTTCCTTGAACGAGGAACAAATATCCAATATATCACTGTGTAGGTTATTCTGGCTGACCAGCAGATTGAGCCTGTTGGAATCACTGCTCCTGACCAAGGTAAGTTCCCGTGCGATTCGGCTAAGTTTCTTTGCATTGTTGGCTATAATGTTCAGCCTTTCCTTCAAGAGCATGTTCCCATTGAGCTCTGCTCTTTTGAGCATGTCATCTATGGGACCCAATATTAAGGTGATGGGGGTTTGTATTTCATGGGACATTTTGGTGAAAAAGTCCATTTTCGTGTTGTGCAGATCATGTTCCTTGGCATGAATGACCCTATTGATAAATAGTTTTTTTCTAACCCTATACCATTTTACGATGATAAAAACCAATAAGGATAAAAGTGCAAAATAGATGACATACGCCAATGGCTTGTTCCAAAAAGGTTGCTGAATTGTGATGTTTATCTTCTTTTCAACGCTTGATGATAGATCGTTCATCCCATACGCTTTTATCTCAAGGGTATAGCCACCTGGAGGCACATTGGTATATGATGCGAAGCCTTCTGTATAGGTACTTTTCCATTCATCATCAAAACCCATTAATCTATACGAATAAAAATAATTGGGGTTTAGAATATTGTCTATGGCCGAAAACCGAATTGAAAAAGAAGATTGATTGTATCCCAGATTTAGATGGTCAAGGTTGAACACTTCAGATTTTATCTGATCGGGGAGTAGGTCTTTGGCAGGTTTGTTCAGAACTTGGACATCATGGACCACTAATTTGGGGTTCAAAGGTTCCTTTTTCAATTTTTCAGGGAAAAAATGGGCAACTCCTTTTGTGCTGCCAAAATAGAGTTGTCCATCCTTATCCTTAAATGTACTTTTTAACATGAAGGAGCCATCCGGTAGGCCATCTGAAGAATAGTACATTTTGGTTGTACAGGTCTTTGCGTTTAAATGAACGATTGCATTTCCGGTACTGGCCCAAATATTGTCCTTGTCAACCAGGTTAATGGCCTTAAAAGTTAAGTCTTTGATGGTTTTAAAATTTTCAAAATCAGTGAATGTTTTGTTTTTTATATCAAAGACATTCAATTTAAATTGTTCATTGATGAGCCAAATCTTATCATCGGAACTGCATATCATTGAAATGATGCGGGGTACAATTTCCCCTGAAGGGGAAGGATAATTTTCAAAAAACGAATGGTTGATGTTTTGGTTGTTTTCCACAAACTTGAATAAACCGCCACCAATTTGTCCAGCCCAAATGTTTCCTTGAGAATCCTCTATTATTTTTTCAACGATTACACCATGTAGCCCATTTTTATTGTTACCGAATGAAGCCAATAGCTTTTGCTCGGAATTATAAATATTGAGTGATACATTGGATCCAACCCATATTCTTCCTTTTGAATCTTTGAACAATTCCCTAATGTCCTGGGCCATCTGCCCTTTCTCGTTTACAACGGATAGGGACTTGAAAGCTTTTGTTCCAAAATTGTAATGCCAGAGACCATTTCTATAGGTTCCAAACCAGAGATTTTGCCGTTCATCTTCGATTATGGATTGGACGTAAAACGAATTTTCCGAATCATTAAAAAATTGTTTTGATGTACCATTATTAAGTATTCTGGTCAGTCCGTTGCCATCAGTCCCAATCCAAAGTGTTTGGTCCGAGGCTTTAAAAATGCTCAATACCCTCATTGGAATGGTATTGTCAGACCCTGTATGATAATTTACATCTTTGTTGGTTTTGGGGATTATGCTCAGCGTTCCATATTTGTTGGTCAGCCATATATTTTTATGATCATCCTCGCTAATATCCAATATAGTGTTGCTCTCAATGGAAAATTCATCAAGGTATCTTTTTTTATAGCTCTGGACATGTCCTGTGTTGTTGTTTATCTTGTAGACTCCGTTGCCATCGGTTCCTGCCCAAATATTTTCATCGCTGTCCAAAAACAGGCTTAAGAAGAGAGAGGATTCAATATTCTTTGTATCTCCTTTTAAGAAGTCTTTTGATATGATTTTTTGTTGGGCAATATCATAAATGTGCAATCCATTTCCTTCAGTTCCAATCCAAAGCCTATTTTCCTTGTCCATTCTTAACACGATACCGCCAGGATAGTCAGTGAAAGGCCCAATAATTTCGGTCTGTCTTCCGGACTGTACCGAGTATTTGTAGATTTTACCTTGGGTGGTGCCTACATAAACATTGTCATTCTTATCAAAATCCAAATTGTTCACCATGTTGTCCGCCATGTTGATATTTGGGATAGTGGTGATGCTGTCAAACTTTTGCTTGGAATAAATATAAATGTCACCACTTTTTGTGGCCATCCATACCTGTTTGCCATTGGGACGAATCCTCCAAATCAATTTTTTACCCAATTTGTGATCAAAACTTTCAAATTGGCCACGCCTCGTTTCATACTTTGCCAAAAGGCCGTTGCGTGTATTGATCCAAATATTTTTTGAATTATCATTTATGATATACTCAATCCTGTCTTGCTCGTCAATGGTAGGAAAGATACTCTCCTTGTCAATCAAGGAAAAGGTATAGCCATTGTAAATCAATACTCCTTGGGAAGAAGACATCCAGATATTTCCTAATGAATCTTGGGCTACGTTGCTGACAAATTGCTGTTTGTTGTTGTGCGTTGGGGTCAAGGATTTAAAGTACACCTGATCCTGTCCAAGAACATACCCCCCTGCCAGATGAAATAGGAAAAGGGTCAATAGAACAATCGTTTTCTTAAAGGGTGAGCACGTTACGCAATTCATTTTACAAGGTAAATGACCAACATAGACACAAATTTTGTCATTTCCGCTCAATATTGATTGGACATTTCCACTAAAAAGGTGGAAAATATGATCAGATGGGGCTTCAAGGGGTACATTTCCAGCCTAATGCAATGCAAGGGGTCATTATACATTCAAAAATATATATAAAAATGAAAACACTTTGTCGTCAAGATTTTCCAAGTTGAATAACCAAGTTTGCCTTTACAACTATTCATCGGTGGATTCCAACGCATCAGGAAGAGCTTCTTGCACTTGCACAAAATCAGTCATAAAGGTGTAGTATTTCGTCATGCCTTATAAAAAGGAAGAAATACACCCTGTTTTTGATTGAAAACCATAAAAACGTTATCCGTTTAAACCCCCAAATTTGGGTCAAACTAAATTAAAACATGAATTCAAGAAGAGGCTTTGTTAAGACAGCTGCTTTGGCTTCAGCCGGAATGGCCATGGTTCCAGAGACGGTTTTTGGGAAAAAGTTAAATATCTATGACAGCAAACTACGGCTGGCTTTCATTGGGGTGGGCCTTAGGGGTACCAACCACTTGAACAATGCCCTTCAGAGGAAAGACGTTGAAATCACCGCCATTTGTGATATAGACCCCAAGCGTATTGAGATTGCATTGGGGAAATTGTCTGAAGCTGGGTTTAAAAAGCCAAAGGTTTTTGGAGAAAACACGCTCGATTATAAAAACTTACTGGAATTACAGGAAGTGGATGCTGTGATAATTTCAACCCCGTGGCTATGGCACACCAAAATGGCCGTTGATGCCATGGAGGCGGGTAAGTATACGGGCCTAGAAGTATCGGCTGCCAATACGCTTGAAGAATGTTGGGATTTGGTGAATACGCATGAAAGGACGGGAAGCCATCTGATGATATTGGAAAATGTGTGCTATAGAAGAGATATTCTGGCTGTTCTTAATATGGTAAAAAAGAATGTGTTTGGAGAAATGTTGCACTTTACCTGTGGCTACAAACACGACCTTAGAGGTGTTAAATTCAATGATGGTCAAACTGCATATGGCAAGGGCGTTGAATTTGGGGAAAAGGGCATATCCGAATCCAAATGGAGGACGCAGCATTCTTTACTTCGGAATGCAGATGTATACCCAACCCATGGTTTGGGTCCCATTGCCGTAATGGCCGATGTCAATCGAGGAAACCGTTTTGTGTCCATGACATCGCATGCAACCAAGGGTGTTGGACTGCACAAATATATTGTGGATAACGGTGGAGAGAACCATCCAAATGCCAAATTGAAATGGAAACAAGGAGATGTGATAACCTCTACCATTGAGACAGCAAATGGAGAGACAATCATTGTAACGCACGATGTAAACTCACCAAGACCCTATTCATTGGGATTTACGGTGCAAGGATCCAAAGGAATTACGGATTTTGATTATCACACCCGTCGAATTTATGTTGAAGGGGTTTCAAAAAGTCATTCCTGGGAAGATATGGATGCTTGGCTCAAGAAGTACGATCATCCCCTTTGGGAAAAATTTGGCGAGTATGCCATGGGATCTGGACACGGAGGTATGGATTTCTTTGTCATGAATGCCTTTGTGGAATCTGCAAAACAAAATATAGCACCACCAATGGACGCTTATGACGCTGCCGCTTGGAGTGCAGTGACCCCGCTATCTGAAGCTTCAATTGAAAACAACGGGGAACCGCAGGATTTTCCTGACTTCACCAGAGGTATGTGGATCAAACGCAAACCCTATAATTGGATTAAAGAAACCTTTTGAACTTAACAATCATCTGTTTACTAACTAAATAACTCTTTATGAAAAACCGCAAATTAATTTTATTAATTCCGCTATTTCTCTTTGCCATGGTTTCGTGGTCACAAGAGAAGCCAATTACCGGTACTGTTGTTGACGGTACAGGACAGCCTGTTGTTGGTGCCAACGTATTGGTCAAGGATCAAGCGAAAGGCGCCGTAACGGATTTTGACGGAATGTTTACTATAGACAATGTAACCTCCGATGATGTTTTGGTAATATCTTCCATAGGATTTACCACTCAAGAAACACAAGTTGGAAACCGGACCAACATAACAGTCACGCTCCAAGAAGATGTGAGTCAATTGGAAGAGGTGGTTGTAGTGGCTTATGGTACACAGAAAAGAGAGACGGTGACTTCGTCTTTGGTCAGTATTGACTCTGAAAAACTAAAAGATATAACCACTCCCGAGGTTTCCTCGATGCTACAAGGAAAAGCCGCGGGCGTTCAAGTGGCCGCTTCCAGCGGATCTCCTGGTTCTGCTCCAAATATCCTGATACGGGGTGTTGCCTCCTTGAACGGGAACATTACTCCCTTATGGGTAGTGGATGGCGTAATCCAGCATGGTGTTCCTATTATCAACCCAAATGATGTGGCCAATATATCTGTGCTGAAGGATGCTTCGGCAACAGCATTATACGGATCCAGAGGTGCCAACGGTGTGGTAGTGGTAACCACCAAAAGAGCTCCCATGGGTGAAAAACCCCAGATTCAAGTGAGTACCAAATTGGCCATCAATCAGTTCAATAGCGGCCAGTTTGAGGTAATGGACTCACAGCAATTGTATGATTACCACACTCAATTTGAAAACTCGCAGCCATGGTTTGATGAAAGCCTGCTGAGTAGGAACACAGATTGGGTAAAAGGAGGTACAAGGAATGCTTTGGTAAGGGATGCCAATGTATCCTTTACTTCTGCCACGGAAACTTTGAACCTGTTCTTGAACATGGGGTATTACAATGAAGAGGGTACCGTAAAAGGAAATGAACTGGACAGGTATACCTTCCGTACAAATGTGGATTATAAAATGAACAAAAAGCTGACCATAAAACCAAAGTTGGCGTTTAGTTTTGATAATAGGGACCGCATTGCCGAAGCTCCTCTGTATGAGTTGTACCTAAACTTACCTTGGGACGTACCCTTTGATAGTGAAGGAATTCCAGTAAATGCACAAGATTCCCAAGACTGGTTGGGTAGGGATCAAAGAAACTACTTCTATGATCAACAGTGGAACTACTCTTCCAGCAACAACTTTAACTTCAGTGCAAACTTTGACTTTGAATATGAAATTGTACCGAATTTAGTCTTTCATTCAACCAATAACTTTACGCTCTACAGAAGAAAGGATCTCCAATATACAGACCCAAGGTCCAATTCAGGTCTGGCCAATGGTGGGAGCATCAGAAACTTTACGGCCAATAGGAACACTAGGTTAACAACGCAAATGCTGAAATACAGCAATATTTTCAATGATAACCATACAGTAAGTATCTTAGGTGGATATGAATACAATGATTACGAGTATGAGGATTTTGGAGCCTCTGGAAATGGAATCATCGCAGGAGGTGAGATCCTTAATGCCGCCAGTGAGACAGGAGAGATAGAAGGTCGCAAGAATGAATATGCCCTGCAATCCTTTTTCTTGGCTGCAGAGTATGACTACCAGAGCAAGTATTTTGCAAAGGCTTCCATTAGAAGGGACGGGGCCTCAAACTTTGGATTGGACAATCAATACGGTAATTTCTTTTCTATCGGTTTGGGTTGGAACATTCATAAAGAAGACTTCTTTAATACCGATGTTTTCAATCAATTAAAACTTAGGGCCAGTTATGGTTCGGTGGGCAACAGACCATCATCATTATATCCTTACCAAGGAACATATAGGGTAAACACCCAGTATATTGGAACCCCGGGGGCCATATTGGATCAATTTGGAAATCCAGATTTAGGGTGGGAGAAGTCCTATGAGACCAACTTGGCCTTGGATACAAGGATTTTGGATGTTGTAAGCCTAACGTTTGAATATTACAACAAGAATACATCAGATCTACTCTATTTTGTGAGTCTCCCTGATCTTACCGGATTTCAAGGATTCTGGGAAAACGTAGGAGGATTGACCAACAAAGGTTTTGAAGCTTCGGTATCTGCCGACATTGTATCAAAGCCTGACTTTAACTTCAATGTTGGTTTCAATATTGGGGTCAATAGAAATGAGATCACTGAACTTTTTGATGAGCAAGAAGAAATACCAGTAGGTTCAAAAATCTTCAAGATAGGAGAAGATGCGGACACTTGGTACATTAGAAAATGGTTGGGTGTAAATCCAGATAATGGTCTGCCATTATGGGAAGTGGTCGACCCAGATACCGGGGCAAAGTCGGAAACAAGCGATTGGAATGAGGCTACATTACAAACAGTAGGCACTTCAACACCCGATTTTATTGGTGGGTTTAATACCAGTCTTAGGTACAAGAATGTGTCTTTGACATCCAACTTTAGTTTCTCCAAAGGGGGAACATTGTACAATGCTTCCCGAGAGCTGTTTGATTCTGATGGATTCTATTCAACATTCAATCAGATGGTACTGGCCGATGGATGGTCCAGATGGCAGCAACCTGGCGATATTGCAACACATCCCCAAGCCATAGAAGGAGGGAACAACAATTCCAATAAGCGTTCTTCAAGATATTTGGAAGATGCAAGCTACCTAAGGTTGAACAATGTAACGCTCTCTTATAGTTTGCCCCAAAACATCCTGACCAAGTTGGGTGTAAGCAATGCCAACATTTATTTGGCAGGGGACAATCTATTTACCATTACTGACTTTACTGGGGTAGACCCAGTAGTAAGGGGTAATCCCGGAGATGCCATTCCAGGATTATCTGGCTCGGTAAGTTTAACCTACCCCGTTCCAAGAAGGTATGTATTGGGACTAAGCGTAACTTTTTAAAAAACTTAATTGCAACGTAATGAAAAGAATAATATATACTATTTTATCCGTTACCGCATTTGTGTTTTACTCTTGCGATATAGAGCGAAACCCTTATGATCAAATAGCAGTTGATGATCTTTTTAGTGACCCAGGGTCCGTTACAACAGCCACAATAGGCAATTATGCCTTGTTGAAAGGTGATGTTGGTTATGACGGTTGGGTAGATGATCTACATAGGATCTCAGAATATGCCGGTGATAATATAACCTTGAGCGGAGGTACAACAGACCATCTGTTTTTCCTCTACAACTATCAATCCATTGCCACAAACTCCAGGGTTGATAGGTTCTGGAGAAATTCCTACAAGATTGTTGTGGGCACAAACCTGATGATTGAAAAAATAGCCGAAGGCGAATCTGTTGAAGGAGATCAGTTGTTGGGCGAGAATTATTATTTGAGGGCATTGGTGTTCTTTCAAATGGGAAATGTTTTTGGAAGACCATATAACCAAGGTGGGGCAAACCCTTCCATTCCTTTGAAACTTACGTCCGATACGGAAGATAGACCTGACAGGAGTACGGTTCAAGAGGTCTATGACCAAGTCATTAGCGATTTGCTGAAAGCAGAATCCTTGATGACCGAAAACAAAGGAGCATCCTTTGCGTCCAAGGAAGCGGCACAAGCATTACTGTCAAGAGTCTATTTGTATATGGAGGACAACGCCAAGGCAGAGGAATATGCCGATAAGGTAATCAACTCTGGATTCTATTCCCTATTGCCTACATCGGAATTTTCCGAAATGAACAGATTGAGACCTGACCAAAATCCGGAAGCAATCTTTGCAGTTACCTTAAGCAGTTCGTCCGACTTGTTGGGACAGTGGGACGATTGGTATACTATTGGTTCGTTCTATGCCACGGTTGAAGGTACCGGTTGGGGAGAAATGTATGCCTCAAGGTCATATTTGGATTTAATTGACGAAAATCCCGAAGATGCTAGAAAATCATTTATCGAGCCCCAATATTTAACCGATGATGCAGGTGCCAAAATACCGGCAGTGTATTGGGTAAATGAGAACTATGTGTACCAGTTTGCACAGACCACGGATACTGGAGGAACCATAACATTTGATTATGAGGACAGCAACTACACCTTGCAATCTGAGGATGTGGATGGTGAGACAGTTTACTATTTTAATGGTCCAAATGGTCGTCAAGACGTTATCTATGATTTTGATTTGCAGAAAAGGAACGGACATCCTAAGTTCTTTATTCTCAAAGCTTCTCTACAGGAAGACGATTTACATATGTGGTCGCCCACGGTATCCAGATTTGCGGAAATGTACTTGAACAAAGCAGAATCCTTGGCCAAACGCAGTGCCGATCAAGATGCTTTGGATAACATCAACATCTTAAGGCAAAGAGCGGGAGTACCCGAATATACATTGGGCAACCTTCCCGATGGCAAGACCGTATTGGATGTGGTTTTGGATGAGCGTAGATTGGAGTTGGCTTTTGAAGGGCATAGAAGATATGATGTGTACAGAAATGGACGTACTCTGAGCAGAAGGTATCCAGGGACACACTTGAACAATGCAAACCCATTTTTTGAAATACCGGCGAACCACCCAAGGGTAATTGAATTTATACCGGAGCAGCAGATTATTTTACAACCGTCATTGGAACAAAATCCATGATAAAATATAACTCCCAAGAAAGGAACCTTGTCTCCTTTCCTGGGAGTTTTTTTAAAAGCTGATGAAGACCAAAAACCTAAAATATTGTTGTCTGGCCATTTGTTCCATGGCAATGTTGTCCTGTTCCAAATCAATTAAGGATATACCACAAGGAAAACTCTTTTCCGAAATCCCATCGGAAATTTCAGGTATAACCTTTACCAATAAGGTAATGGAGTCGGAGAAACTGCATTACTACAAATACCTGTATATCTATATTGGGGGAGGAGTGGCCGCTGCAGACTTCAACAATGATGGCTTACAAGACCTTTTCTTCACTTCCAACATTTATCACAACAAACTGTTTCTTAATAAAGGGGATTTTAAGTTTGAGGATATCACCCTTAAGGCAGGAATTGAAAAGAGAGCAGGTTTTGACACTGGGGTCTCGGTAGCGGATGTGAACAACGATGGTTTCTTGGATATCTATATCAATAGGGCAGGCTGGTACAATGGCGAGCAAAAACTGGCCAATATGCTCTACATAAACAATGGAGACCTCACCTTTACTGAAAAGGCAGAAGAGTTTGGATTGGCAGATACCAACCGATCTATCTCCTCTACTTTTTTTGATTACGACAATGATGGGGATTTGGATGTATACATTGCCAATGCACCTTCTGGAATAGGGCATACGGGCAAGGTGTTGGATTTGGAAAAAATACAGAAGAGCAAGGAAACGGAAACCTTTAAAAGTAGCGATAGATTATACAATAATGACGGGAATGGTCATTTTACCAATGTATCCGAAGAGGCAGGTATCCTGCCCGAAGTTGGATTTGGCCTTAACGCCCAAGTTGGGGATTTGAACAATGACGGCTTGCTGGATATTTATGTGAGCAACGACTTTATAATGCCCGATTTTGCATACATCAACAATGGTGATGGCACCTTTACCGATAAAAAGGATGAACTGTTCAAACACATGTCCTATTACAGCATGGGGGCAGATATTGCAGACATCAATAATGATGGCTTGCAGGACCTCTTGGTTTTGGATATGAGCCCTGAAGATTATGTAAGGTCCAAGACCACCATGTCAATGATGTCCATAGATCGGTTTTATACCATGGTGGCCAATGACCATCACTACCAATACATGCACAATGTACTTCAACTGAATAACGGAAAAGGAAATTTCAGTGAGATTGCACAACTATCCGGGGTCGCCAAAACAGATTGGAGTTGGTCCGCTTTGTTTGCAGACTTTGACTTGGATGGGTATGATGACCTTTATGTTACAAATGGGATTTATAGGGATGTGGTCGATAGGGATGTCAACAATGAAATCAACAAATACATCAGCCAAAACAGGCAAAACCTAAAAGAAGAGGATTTCTACAAGTTTACCCAAAAACTGCCTCAACAAAAACTGACCAATTACCTCTTTAAAAATGAGGGTAATTTAACCTTCAACAATAAAACTGAAGACTGGTCGGATATGAAAGGTACATTCTCCAACGGTGCCGTATATGTAGATTTGGATAATGACGGAGACTTGGATATTGTGACCAATAATTTGGATGAGAAGGCCACACTTTTAAGAAATAACAGCAGGGAGCAAGGTAAGGGCAACTACCTACAAGTTACTTTTAGTGGAACTCCCAAAAACCCTTTTGGAGCGGGAACAAAGGTGACCCTCTATGGGCAAGATGGCAAGCATAGGGTCAAACAGCTCATTAATGCCAGGGGCTATCTTTCTTCAACTTCGAACAAATTGCATTTTGGACTTGGACCGATTGCCGAGTTGGATTCCGTTAAGATTACTTGGTTGGATGGCAAGGAACAAAAAATACTCGGAGTTAAAGCCAATCAACTCTTGCATGTAGATCATGCCAATGCGAAAGATCCTGCACATAGTTCTGTGGTCGGGAAAGATGACACATTTTTTCTTGAAGAACCCTTTCCGTATTCCCATGAGGAAAATGAGTTCAATGATTTTGATGTGCAATTGTTGTTGCCACACAAACTCTCACAGTTGGGGCCAGCGGTTGCCAAAGCAGATTTGAACGGGGATGGTATTGATGATATTTTTCTGGGAGCTTCCCATAACAAAACAGCACAGCTGTTAATTTCCAATACCGAAGGGGAGTATACTCCACAGCGAATCCAAGATTTTATAGAGGATAGATCATATGAAGATGTATCCGCTTGCTTTTTTGATGCCGATAATGATGGGGACAAAGACCTGTACGTGGCAAGTGGAAGTTACGAGTTCACCGAAAATGGGGAACAACTGCAAGACCGACTCTATATAAATGATAAAGGCAATTTTAAAAGGGCAAATTCTAAACTCCCCAAAATAAGTTCTGCCGCTGCCGTGGTTATTGCTTCAGACTATGATGGGGATGGGGATGAGGATTTGTTTGTGGGCAGCCGGGTAATCCCTGGAAAGTATCCCTATGCTCCAAAGAGTGTTTTGCTGATCAATGAGGGTGGGCAATTTAGGAATGCCATTTCGGAATTGGCCCCGGATTTGGAAGAAATAGGATTGGTCACCACTGCCCAATGGGGAGATATTGATAATGATGGGGACCAAGATTTGGTAGTGTCGGGAGAATGGATGGGTCTGGAAGTCTTTTTAAATGACCAAGGGCGACTTTCCAAGAACGAAAAATACGCAAACCTCTCCAATCAAACAGGTTGGTGGAACAAGATTGCCCTGGAAGATTTGGACAATGATGGCGACTTGGACATTATTGCCGGGAATTTGGGGCTTAACTATAAGTTCCATGCATCTTCGGAAAAGCCATTTCATGTCTACACGAACGATTTTGATGAGAATGGCGTGGAAGATATTATGCTGGCAAAGTATTACAACGAAAAACTGGTACCTGTTCGGGGTAAAAACTGTACCTCTCAACAAATGCCCTATTTGAAAGAAAGAATAAAGACCTATCAAGAGTTTGCAAGTAGCGACCTGCAACACATACTAGGGGAAGACATCACCAAGGCAATGCATTTGCAAGCAATTGAGTTTAGATCAGGCTACTTTATCAATAATGATGAACAGTTCCAATTTGTCCCCTTTCCTATTGAAGCCCAATTGAGTCCGATCAACAGTATTGTGTACCATGATTTTAACAAAGATTCCATTAAAGATCTATTATTGGCAGGCAATAATTATGGATCGGAAGTGGAAACCACAAGGGCAGACGCTGGTATTGGAGTATTCTTGAGTGGGCTGGGAGACAACAAATTTGCCCATTGGGACAATTTGAAAACAGGATTTTTTGCAAGTGGTGATGTTAAGGATATGCAACTGATACACCATGGAACCCAAGAAGCTATTTTAATTGCCAATAACAATGCTGGCCATCAGTATTATAAAATAAAAAGCAACTAATTGTGAGCATCCCTAAAAAAATAACCCTAATCTATTACTGTCTTTTTTCATTTTTTGGAATGACGGTTTTTGCATGTCAATCGGATAATGGGACAGTCCCCGTTGATCCACCTGAACAAGGCCTTGACCTTTCCGTGATAATACCGGCCGGTGCCAACAGTTGGGTGATAAATGATACCGCAAGGGATACTGAGGTCATATTTGATACAGGAATACATAACTGGACAAATCTTGACGATGTTGTACGCACCTACTTTAGAACGGAATCTCAAGGAGAATTGCATCTGGGACTTAAAATGAAATCTCCACAAGGTGAATCCAAGGTTAAAGTAACGGTAGGAACCGAGTCCAAAGAAGTGGTTATCTCCAATAACGAATATAAAACCATTGAAGTAGGCAAGTTTGAACTGGAGTCTTCAGGATACCACTACATAGAAATTCAGGGAATCAGTAAATCAGGGACTTATATTGGGGATATCAGTGACATTTTGATCGGAGGCCCGGCAGCAAGCTCCACAACCTTTGTTCCTACTGAGAATCACTACTTTGGTAGAAGAGGACCATCGGTACATATGAGCTATGAAGAACCCGCTGGAAAGAACATACAGTGGTTCTACAATGAGGTTACCGTTCCGGAGGGAGAGGATGTAATAGGATCTTTTTTTATGGCCAACGGCCATGCCCAAGGCTACTTTGGCATGCAGGTGAACTCAGAATCGGAACGAAGGATTTTGTTCTCTATATGGAGTGCTTTCAGTACAGACGACCCTAACCAGATACCAGAAGATTATAAAGTAATAAACCTTGGAAATGGCAATGATGTCACTGTTCAGGATTTTGGAAATGAAGGGTCTGGAAAACAAAGTTTTAAGGTGTTTGATTGGAAGGCAGGGACCACCTACAAGTTTTTGTTGAAAGGGGAGCCTTCCACGGATAATTCAACAGACTACACAGCATATTTTTATGCTCCGGAGATAGGGGAGTGGCAATTGATTGCCAGCTTGCGAAGACCCCAAACATCAACCTTTTTAAAACGACCGCACTCTTTTTTGGAAAACTTTGTGCCCAGTACGGGGTTCATTGCCAGGGAAGTGCAGTTTGGAAATCAATGGGTATATACCACGGAAGGGGATTGGATTGAATTGGATAAGGCAACCTTTACCGCAGATGCAACAGCTTCCCAAGGCCATAGATTGGATTATGTGGGAGGAACCCAAGAAGACCATTTTTTCTTGAGGAACTGTGGCTTTTTTAATGGGAATGTAGAAGTAGGCACAACATTTATTCGCACTTCTACCCAGGAAGCACCCAATATTGACTTTTCAAACTTGGAACTCCCTTGATATACAGAATTTAAAAAACAGTGATTTATTTTTTAATTGTTTGAGTTAGTTTAATGAGTAGGGCCTCTGATTTTCTTCAGAGGCTTTATTCATATAAAACTGTTTGTGCCATAAATGGGCTGGTGTAAACAGGCCCAACTTAATTTTAGTCAGTCGTTGTTGGGCATTGTTTTCTCGTAAAAAATTGGAGGGTCAGTTTTGTAAAAGGGGATTAGTGTATCATAGTGCTTGCCAGAACTAAGATTTGGAACCGTCATTTTTTTTGATGTAAATATTGCTTACACCTTTGGAAAATTCGGAATCACGCCAACTTGCAAAAAAGAGAAACTGAAGGTCTTTGGTAAACGTTGCACTATCTTCATAAGATGCGCTATTGATAGGTTCATTCATTAATTTTGGGGCTTGCCAACTTCCTTCAGAAAAATTGGAAACGTATATGTCATCGCCACCAAAACCATTATTTCTTATTGAACTGAAGTATAACGACCTGCCATTCTCACTTATATAGCTGGGCCATTCGCCACTATCAACATGGTTAATGGGAGATTTTAACTTTTGGATGTTCAAAAATGAGCCGCTGATATAGTCGGCAGTATAAATGTCCCATGTGCCATCTCTATCGGATGAAAAAAAGGCTTTTCCATTAGAGTTCATAGTGAGGCAACAATCCTGGGATTCCGAATTAATGGTTGAAGTAATTGGTTTTACGGTTTGCTCCATAAATTCAAGGTTGTCGTTAACCTCAACTTCCCAGACATTCCACAGATTGGTACTGTCTCCATCTGTAATGGCCATCTTGTTGGTGAAGAAAGCCTTTTTGCCATCAGGACTAAAGGCTAACCCTGCTTGATAATTGCCATGGCCAAAGTTTATTTTCTCAGGAATTGACCATTCATTATCGCTGAATTTTGATATATAGATACCAGATTCCGAGAAGTTTTTTGTGCTTCTGGTAAAGATGGCCACATCCTGTTCAGGGGACAGGTATGAGAGACCCTCATGATGGCCGCTTGTTGAAATGATTCCTTTTTCGAAGATTTCTATGTCCGTATTGCTATACTTGTCCAAAGAATTTGTTCTTCTATGGTTATTGCAGGATAGGAACATAAAAAATATGATAAGCAGCTTAAATAAATTTAAGCCACTTGACATAAGTATTGATTGTCTGTTTTTAATCATTTTGCTAAAACTGCCACAAGGTTTTAAATCCATTTTTCTATGCATTTCTATATTAAAATTAAAGACTAGTGCGGGGAAAACCTTTTTTTATTGTTGTATTCTATTTTTCGAACCAGTAGTATTTACCAAACATATCGGGGTTGAAAACCCTATCGTCTAAGTTTGGTCGCACATCGATATTGGTATATCGTTCTGTTTGAATGATTTTGTCATCAATCAAAAACTCTATCCAAGTTTCAATCCAGTATCCGTCCACGTTTTTGAAACCATCATATCTTGCTTCATAGAGTTCGCCGTTTTTTCCTTTGCTTAGACGTCTAACGACATAGAATTTCTCCGCGTCCATCCAAATTTGGGGTTTATCAAAGTTGGTATCTTCTGCACCAATGATGTAGATAGGTTTGTTTTCAAAGATAGCTGTGGTGAAAAGAGCCGTATCAATTCCTAAGCCCTGAAGCCGTCCTATGGTTTCTGTAACAGAGTAATGGAACAGCCCTCCTTCTAGAATCAAAAACTCTTGTATTTCCGGACCGCTGTGAACCAATTTGTTGCCACGATAAACATAAATGCTGTCATTTCTGTTGATGTTGGCATTCCCTTTTTCCGGATTGCCAAAATCTATCCTGAACTCTTTGGGATAGCGTATGGCTTCATACCATATGCTTGTATCCATTGGTTGTTGTTGAGGACTGTACCGGACCGTTTCTTGAATGAACGTAAAAGACTTTAGATGATTTTGGCTATGGTGATCCTTGATAAATTGTACCAGTTGCTTGGTGGTTTTGATTTCCTTGCTTTTAGGCTTGCTTAGACTGATTAAAAAGGTGCTGACACTGATCAAGATGATTGTCACAAAAACGAAATTTGAGACCTTAAGATTATTACGAGGCATATTTTTATATGTTAAATACTTCAAAATTAAGTAGTAAGAAACGTAACAAATTGTACTTTTTGGACACTGTAAAAATGTAGAACAGATTTAATCATGTATTTAAAAGAATATTATCCAGATACTTTTTTTTCAAAATACATTGTTAGTTATTTTACACTGGACACTTCGCTCGTCTCTGAAAATATTACGGATTTGGTCCTGCCAGATGGTACTTTCGGTATCTGGTTCATGGATTCCAAGGATTCCGTTAAAAGAAACTTGTCTACATCCACAATTCCCAAAACATTAAAAAAGTCGAGCCTCTTTGGTCAGAAAACCAAAGCCGTAAACTACTTTTATTCTCCCGGCAGTACCCAATCATTTGGTATAAAAATCAATCCTGAAGGTTTGCCATTATTCTTGGATGCGGGTTCCAAGGAGATCAAGAATTCACATGTTGGTCTGGATTGCTTATCCAACAAAGCTTTAATGGAATTGGAAGCCAAGGTATTTGAAAAGTCTATCGTTCAGGACAAAATCAAAACCGTTGAAGACTTTATGTTGGAAAGAATTGTGAATTTGAATTCAAAAGTGGATTATGTCCTTTTTTCACAAATTGTAAAGTACATAAGATACAAAAGAGGGGCAATTAGGTTAAACCAGCTTGCTGAACACTTTAACATCAGCTATAAAAAAATAGAGCGTCTGTTCCAGTTCTATTTGGGTATGGCTCCTAAGGTATACATCAGAATAATTCGGTTTAATTCGTGTATTCACTTAAAGAATGAGCTAGGGCAATTGAATCTTACCCAGTTAGGAAATGAAGTTGGTTTTTTCGACCAATCCCATTTTATTAGGGAATTTAAGTCATTCTCTTCATTGACCCCAAAAGATTTTTTTTCAAAGGAAATGTCTTCATCGGAAAGTGTTTTGATAGATATGCTAATTTCCAGATGGACTAGGTTTTAGTGTCTATTTTTTACAATTATGTCTTGTCTGGTGAGAATAGTTTTGCCTTTATACCAGTTGTTCTCAATAAGGAAACTTTTTGGCTTACTTTTTCAAGTAATGGTACCGAAAACACAAATCAAAGAAAAATTCGAAAATACAAATGCAGAAAAAAACAGTAAACCTCAAAATTACCCTGCTCTTAGCTTTAGGGATATTCCATTTGGGCTATGCCCAAAACCCGTATTCCAAACTAGAAAGTGACCTTCAAGGTAACCTAAACAAAATCGTGAAAGAAAAAGGGATACCGGGTATTACTTTTTCTTTGCTATTGGATGGGAAACATCAAATAAATCTAGCTTCGGGTTATTCCGATTTTGAAAAAAAAGCGGAACTGGACCCATTGGCTAAAATGTTGTCGGGAAGCACAGGCAAACTATTTTTCAGTACCATTGCCCTTAAAATGATTCAAGAAGGTCAATTAGGCCTAGACGATAAGGTTCTTGAATATTTGGGTAGCGAAGAATGGTACAAAACCTTTCCAAACCATTCAGAAATAAGAATCAAAAACTTGTTGAATCATACCTCAGGACTTCCAAGACATTTATTTCAGCCAGAGTTTTTAGAAGACTTCATAAAAAATCCTTTATCGGAAAGAGCTCCAGAGGATTGCATACAATCCATTTCAAACAAACCTGCGGTTCATCCCGTTGGCCGGGGTTGGGCATATTCAGATACCAACTACATTCTATTGGGACTGATAATAGAAAAAATTACCGCTAAGAATATTTATGACCTGGTCGATGCAGAACTCATAAAACCCTTGGCACTTCATCTCACGGTACCTTCAAACACATTGGCTATTGATGGCTTGGCCCAAGGCCATATTGGCCCACAAAACCCGTTTCAGCTGCCCAGTAAAGTACTTGATGCAAATGGCAATCTCGTTTTAAATCCATCCTTTGAATGGACGGGTGGTGGCTTTGCTACCAATCCAGCAGATTTAACGAAGTTGGTTAGGTATATACATGAGAGTTCATATTTAAATGAAGAAACCAAAAAACAGCTCATATCCGCTGTAAGCATGACAACTGGTGAGCCGTATGACAACGGTTATGGTCTGGGGTCGTTTATTTGGAGTAAAATGGAGGATGAGCGTTATGGCCATTCCGGTTTTTTTCCGGGGTATGTTTCCCATGTTGAATATTCAAAAAACCGCCAGTATGCCATAGCCATACAGATAAATGATGATGGGGCTTACCCACTTATGCAACAAATTCTTTATGAGATGGAACTTACCATTGAAAAGCATCTGGGTGGAATCGATGAGTTTAAAATTCGGCAAAACTTTGCCGAACAGGAAAAGTGTTGGAATCAGGAAGATATAGAATGTTATATGCAAGCCTATGCAACCTCAGAGCCTATACAAACAGCTTCAACAGCAGGTGTAACATATGGTTACGATGACATTATTGGGGGGTACAAAAAATATTTTCCAAAAGGGAGAATGGGGAAGCTTCATTTTGATAACATCAGCACAAGACGACTGAGTGATAATCTCTATTTCGTTACAGGAAGATTCAATCTTAAGTTTCCTGGCCGGGATGATTTGGCCCAAGGATGGTTTTCCGTAAATATGAAGCGTATCAATGGTGATTGGAAAATGATAACGGATCATTCAAGTTAAAATCATGAAAACGACACATTTAGTTTATTTAATAGTAAGCCTGTTGGTCGTGGCTTGTCAAAAAACCGAGAAACTGGAAGGTACTGTTTTGATTGAAAACATCAATATAGTTGATGTCGTGAATGCAAGTATAATTCCCAATCAAAATGTTCTTTTAAACGATAATCTAATTATTTACATAGGTGAGGCCAATGGAACTCAAAATTTCAAAGTAGATACAAATGTTAAAGCAGCGGGCAACTATTTGATTCCCGGACTCTGGGATATGCATGCCCACCCCGATGACCCTGAGGTATGGCGTATGAACCCCAATACCAGAGAAAAAGATAGGTTGCTACCGCTTTTTGTGGTCAATGGAGTTACAGGCATACGGGATATGGCAGGAGACTTAAACCTGATTAAGCGATGGCGAAAAATGGCAGAATCTGACTCTTTGCTCGCTCCAAAGATATTTGCTGGAGGTCCTTTATTGGATGGTCCAAATCCCATGTGGGACGGTTCCGTTGGTATCAATAGTCCAGATCAGGTAAGAATGGTGGTAGATTCCTTAATAGATGAAGGGGTTGACTTTTTAAAAGTGTATTCATTGTTGCCAAGGGAAACGTATTTGGCCCTGAGTAAATATGCAAATGAAATTGATTATCCTTTTGTGGGCCACGTACCCTTTACCGTGCCGCCGTCGGAAGCTGCCCTCACTGGAATGAAAAGTCAGGAGCATCTACTGGAAATTTTGAAAGAATGCGCAGACCAACCTTCCGAGGCATATTTGGCTGAAATAGGAAGAATGGAAGACCGTATAGAACGTTCCAATAAAATCAATGATTTTAGACTAAGAACATTCAATGAAACAAAAGCAGATTCATTGTACAGTCTCTTCAAAGCAAATGACATATGGCATTGCCCAACGCTAAGCATGTGGTATAAAAATGCTTGGTACGAATCAGAATATCCAAAAGATGAAGAATTGGTGGCTCTATTGCCTCCTTACATAAGGGCCTATTGGACGCCAGAGCATAATGACCACCTGCAGTATAGAAATAATCAGGATTTTATTGAAATCAAGCAGCGACTATACCGACTTTATCTACAAATGGTGCATAAAATGAATCAAAAGGGGATTAAACTCCTGGCGGGAACCGATATGGGTGCCAATCCACTTTGTCATCCCGGAGTGGGGCTCCATATTGAACTACAGGCTTTTGTGGACGCTGGTCTTACGCCAGCGGAAGCTTTAAAGACGGCAACCGTTAATCCTGCCCTGTTTTTTGAAATAGAAAATGAGTATGGAACTGTTGAAGCTGGTAAAATAGCCGATTTGGTAATTCTTGAGGGCAACCCTTTGGAGAACATTCAAAAGGTGGGACAAATCTCATCTGTTATTAAAGATGGTCGGGTCATAACAAAGAATGAGATAGCAGAAATAAAGGATAGCATCCTGCAACTAAATGCTGAAAAATGAATTGGAGGCAATTCATAATAAGCATCTTGGAGGTTATATTTTAATTGCCAATGCTAAATTGAATATGGCGCAATACAATTTAAAACCATGGTTTAAAAGAACACGACCTATGGATAGAACAGATTTTGGACTCAACTACGATTCAATTTTGGATACCGACGGTGCAGTGTTAGGAAAGAAGTGAGGATTACATAGAATTCTGAATTCATAAAAACGTGAAAAAGTTAACCATTGTACTACTATTGTCTTCCGCATTTGTTTCAAATGCACAAAATCTGACATTCAAAAATGTAACGGAAACCAACCTTCCCGAAATAAGCCATTCCGCGAAGAAAAACTCAATGGACGCCAAAGTGGGCGACATTGACACTGATGGTGATTTGGATATCGTGGTTGCCGTGGAGTTCTTTAAAAACATCATACTAATTAATGATGGCAAAGGGAACTTCATGGACGGGCGAGAAAGGCTCCCCGATTTAAAAGCAGATAAAGACCCAAAACCATATCCCTATTATCCCTATCATGATACGGAAGACGTAGCATTGGAAGATTTTGACAAGGATGGTGATCTAGACATTATATTCGTGACTGAGGACGATAAGGTAAATGAATACTACTTGAATGATGGAAGGGGCTATTTTATTGACAACACTGATAAATTCCCAACCGAAGGAGTTTCAAATAGTGTTTTGGCTGGAGATTTCGATAGCGATGGATGGCTAGAAATAATCGTCGGAAACAATGGCCAAAACATTTATCTTGACAACAATGAAGAAGGATTTATGGATAAAACTGAAAAGTACTTACCTATGGTAGAGGACATCACCCAAGATATGCAATCAATAGATTTTGATAATGACGGAGACTTGGATGTTATCGTGGCCAATGAAAAGGAAAATCGCTTTTTACTGAATGATGGGAAAGGTGCTTTTAAAGATGTGACATCCGTATATTTTGAAGATGGGGTATTGGCCGATGAAACCCGTGAGGCCACCTTTGCAGACGTAGATAATGATGGTGATTTTGATATCTACTTTGCCAATGTTTATATGTTTCAACAGCTTGAGCCCATACAGCGATTGCTCATAAATCCGGGCAATGGAGATAAGTTTAGTGATGAGACGGAAAAAAGACTTGGTTTTACCAAAGAGTTGAGTATTCTGGATGGGACTTTTGCGGACTTGGATAAAGACGGTGACCAAGACCTATTGCTTCTCACGCACAAAGGACCAAAACTATTTCAAAATGATGGGAAAGGTTATTTTACCGACATAACGGAAAAATCAATTGGGATGCTTCAAGCTGATGGGGTTGATACTGAAATTGCAGATTTCAATGGAGACGGATTAATGGATATTTTCATTTCTTGCTTTAGGGGAAGTGATGTTTTATTATTTCAAGAATAATATGGAATTTATCGATTTAAGTCACACAATAGAGGACGGTACAATCACTTACAAGGGTCTTCCGGCTCCTATTATTTGTGATTATTACAGTCATGAAGATTCAAGAAAATTCTATGAAAAAGGCACAGAGTTCCACATAGGACACATAAAAATGGTTTCAAATACAGGAACGTACTTGGATTGTCCCTTCCATCGCTACAAAGAAGGAAAAGATTTGTCTGAAACCTCACTCGAGCGGTTGGCCAATATTTCAGGGCTTAAGGTCAAGGTCCCCTTCCAAGAAACACTAGAGATTGACAAATCACACTTTGAAAATTTGGATGTAAAGGATAAAGCAGTTCTTGTTCAAACGGGTTGGTCAGAATTTTGGCAAACGGAGAAGTATTTTGAAAATCATCCCTACCTAACTGAGGATGCAGCCCAATATTTGGTGGACCAAGGCGTTAAACTTGTGGGCATTGACTCTTATAATATCGATGATACTTCCAAAAACACAAGGCCGGTTCACTCAAACTTATTGCAGAAAGAGATATGTATTGTGGAGCACCTGTGCAATCTAGAACAAGTTCCGGAGAACCATTTTACTTTTACGGCAGTTCCGCCCAAAATAGTAGGAATGGGCACTTTTCCAGTACGTGCGTTCGCGCAGGTTACCCGCTAAACAGGTAGGGCACTAGATCTGTTAAAGCAGAGTTAATGTCTATTTTGTACAATTCTTGGGTACGTATTACAAATACTTTGTGGTTAAAATAGCGCTTGCGCAAACTACAAAGTACCATGAAGAGCATCATTCTTATTCTGCACATTGTATTAGTATCTGTTGCCGCCTGTGCACAGTCCAACGATGTGTCCAAAACATCAAAATATTCTGTTGAATACTACTGTCCACCTTGTGGTTGCTCAGAGGATGATAAAATTTTTGATTCACCTGATGTCTGTCCGGTTTGCAACATGACTTACTTATCCAGGGTAAAGGGACTTGATGATAAGCCTAGGGGTGAGTCTCCAAGACGTACAGCAGCAATACTTCTTTTTGATTATGCAGACATAATGGACGTCACTGGTCCCATGTCAGTTTTTGAGCATGCAGGTTTTAATGTCGTAACGGTTGCAAAAGATATGAAACCCAAAACCATTGGTATGTACACACCACTACAACCAAATTTTACCCTTGACAATCTACCTCAAGTAGATGTAATCATGGTACCTGGTGGTGGTCCTGCCGAATCTAATCAAGATATGGATATAGTCAATTGGCTAAAGGAAAGAAATGGTAATACAGATACTATGTTTTCAGTCTGTAGTGGGGCTTTCTTTTTAGGATTGGCCGGTATTTTAGATGGTAATGAAGCAACAACTTTTGCCACACTCATTCCTGATCTTAAGGAGCAATTTCCTAAAGCCAAGGTGCTAAACAATGTAAAATACACCAATAATGGCCATGTAATAACGTCATCTGGACTGTCATCCGGTATTGATGCCTCTTTTGAGGTGGTTTCAAAATACTATGGGGTTGGTAGGGCGCAAGATATTGCCAACAGAATGGAGTACCCCTGGAAACGAAGAAATGACTATGCCAGAACCCAATTGGCAGATAACTATATCGATAGTTTGAAAAGTTTGGTAATGCAATTTGCTACGCGATATACCTATTCAGAAGGCAACATGAATGTTTGGGAGTACCGCTTTATTCTTTGGGATGGTGTGGACCATAACGAATTTATGACACTAGTGGAAAATGAGATGAGAGGTGTTGATGGATTCAAGGTCACAAACTCATCTAAAAACGCGATCATTGGAATTTACGACCACAGAAATCTGGGGATGGGCAATGTTGAACTCAGACTTTCCAAAACTGTTGAGGGAACACAGGTGATTTTAAGAGCAGAAAGACAAAATAGAATTACTAATGTTCAAAGCCTTTAATATGGGTGTCAAACCTTTCATAACCATCATTTTATTGGGATTTGTCTTCCTAAATGCAAATGCGCAGTCAGATATTGCCTTTGTGGATCTAGATAAGGAAAATGATGCAATAGCAGGCCCAAATATTCCAATCAAATCACAATTTGTAAGCAATCCAGTCGTAGAACCGAGTATTTCTGCACATCCATCAGACAATAACATCCTTTTGGCTTCTGCAATGATTGTAACAGATGAGGAGAGACCTTATCAAAGTTGTAGATTGTCAAGCTTCCATTCGAAAGATGGCGGAAGAACGTGGATTGAGACCACTCACAACCACTGGGGTTACGATCCATGGACTGCCATTCTTCCAGATGGTAAGGCGGCCATGAGCTGGCTGGGAACATCTGGTAGTTTCCGACATGAGTTTCCTTTGAACGTATTTACTTCCAATAATTCCGGTAAAAACTGGGATAGCAAAGTACAGGTATTCAATGGTCTTGGCCATGGGCATGACGGCACAAAACTGGTAGGCTTTGAAGATAGTTTTTATTTGACCACGGTTCGTTTCAATGCAAATATGGGTGCCGATGTAGTGTTGTACGAGTCAATAAACGGCGGATCTTTTAAAGAAGTGGCAAAAGTAGACAGCAAAGGAAGGAGACTCAACTTTTGTGAACCTGCGATTCTTACAGATGGTTCCGTAGTGGTTCCGACCATGTATGGTGGTGGCAAGATTTGGGCCAACCTGTATGACCCAAAGCGAAAACAACTTTCAGAAACCTATATCATATCTGACAATCCTAAGCTGGGTAGAGGTTATTCGCGAATGGCTGCAGATACCAACGCCAATTCAAAGTTTACAGATAGGATATATTTTGTTCGGGCCGTTGCTGATGGTACAAGCTCAAAAGGCGTTTGGTTGAACTATTCCTCCGATTTGGGCAAGACATGGAGCAAGGAATGCAGGGTAGACCTTTTTGACAATGGCAAGTTAAGCAAAGCCAATGTGGCCAGTGTTGCTGTCAATAGTAATGGAGTGGTGGGTATTTCTTGGGTAGATGGACAGCATTCAGCTGATCAAAGATCGTATGACGTATACTTTACAATCTCTAAAGATGGCGGCAAAAGCTTCCAAAGACCGATTAGGGTCACAGATGTTAGCTCAAATCCCAGAACAGAAAAGAATGCGGATGTTGCAAATAAGTTTCAACCCGGCGGACATTATCTGGGAATCACCACAAGGGTTGATGGTAGTTTTCAATTGATATGGAGTGATAGTAGAACAGGAATCTTTAAGCTACAAACAAGTCGAATTGAAATAGAATGAAATCTAATTCTATATTTTGCTTATTGTTTTTGAGTTATTCAAACTTCATTTTAGCCCAAGAAATAAAACCCCACGAAATAGTCGAAAATATGTCCGGCAATTTCGAATGGACCATGGGCAAACCTAAATCCAAACAAATTGTAAGAAGAGGAAAGAGAAAAACAGAACAGCATTTTAATGGACAGATCCTTTTCTTCTGCGAGACATTTTATGATTCAGAAATTGAACAGTTGGGTTTTTTTGGGTACGACACAAAGACCAAAGAAGTAGTTAGTATTGGATTATACAATATTGACTTGGGGCCACACATTTTAAGGGGAATACCTCAAAGAGAGGGACAAGGATACCGAGTAGCGTTTTATGAAGGGGACAAAAAGATCATTTTGACTATCAAGAGTCCCAAACATCATTATTGGCAATATTATTCAAAAGAAAACGGAAAATGGATACAAGATGACTTGCAAATTGACTTTCGCAAAAGTACTTGAAAGAAAATATATTTTACCCATTGTTTTTGTTCTGAATGGATTTGGGGTTTGGTCACAAAATTTTCAACCCTTTCCTGAAGATTATAATCGTCTGGTACAGGGAATCAGCATTTCCCCAGACTCCAAAAGGATGTATTACACGCTACCACACAAAGAGCGGTTAAGGGCAATGGGAAAAACGGTGAATGACAGTACACCCAGATTGGCCATGTATGAATCATACCGTAATGTAGATGGCACATGGTCAGAACCTAAATTATTCAATTTTTCAGGCAATATCATAGATTATGAGCCTACAATCTTGCCCGATGGAAAGACACTTCTCTTTAACTCAAGAAGACCCTTAAAAGATTCTGTTGCCGAGACAAAAAATAATATTTGGGTGAGTATATTAAAAAATGGCGTTTGGCAAGAACCTCAATCTTTAAAAAAGATAAACACATCTGGGTTTGAAGAATCCTACGCTACAGTTTCAGCATCGTTAAGATTGGTGCATTGTAAAGAGGTCATCATTAATGGTAAATCCCAGCATCATTTGTTTGAAACAGTTTTCAAAGGGGTGGATACACCAAGAGGGAATAGGATTGATTTTCCGGAATTTGATAAAGAAACTGCAGACCCACATATATCCAAAAATGGTGATTATCTTGTTTTTACAGGCTATGATGCAAGCGACTGGAATGCTACCTGCGATTTATACATTTCATTCTTCAAAGAGGGGGAGTGGACAAAACCAAAAGCCTTAAAAGAGTTAAACAGCAAAGGGCCTGATTTTGCTCCTTTTGTGAGCTTCGATGGTAGCAGAATTTTTTACCGTAAGAGCTTTCAGTTTCTTAGTGTACCCTTTAAAGACATCCTCAGGAAATATTTGTGAGAAACCTAAAGCTTTTTCATATCTATTTTATACATTTTGGGCTGTAGGATTCATTGATGAAACATAACATATATTTCAACCTTTGTATACTTTTTCTATTGGTTGTAGAAGATTCTTCCAGTTACGCAAAAAAATTCCAATAAACCTCAAGAAATGGCCATAAAGTCGGTAAATCAGAAGTGGGTTTAGTTGTTTGATAAAAAAATCTATCACATTTACATGCAACCTTAATGCATTTATATCATCCATCTATATATAATAGAAACATACTTTATGAAAAAAAATGCTTTAATGGCCCTTGCAGCGATGGCAATGGGAATTTTTATGACTGCTTGCAATTCTGATGATGGAGCGGATTGTCCGGAAGATTTTACCGGAGCCCTCACCGCAAATGAGCAAAAATTGGTTGGAACATGGTCTCTCTCCGCCATAGTTTCGGTGGAAGAAGTGGATATCACCGATGATGGCGAAGATAATCCCAGTAATGATATATATGCCCAATATTCGGATTGTCAAAAGAGCACTTTCTATACATTTAATGCCGATAGATCATACCAAATTGGCCAAGAGGGAAATTTTGAAGGGTGCGAAAACGCAGCTACAACCGAAGGAAACTGGCAATTAGTTTCACAGACCTTGAGTCTGTTAAGGAGCTGTACGCTTCAAAATATTACCATTTCCTTCAGCGCAGATGAAACTACCTTTAGCTTTTCGGATAACTATACTGTGACTGAGATAAATGGGAATTCCGTACAGACCGTAATTACCTTTACGTATAGCTTAAACCCTTAAACCTTGCTTGGTAGGGATATTGCTTTTGGCAATTTATAGCCTCTATTTACCTTTCTCCCAGATTGGTTTGAAAAGAATAAAGACCACTGAACATATTGATTTGGTGGTCTTTGTTTCAATTAAAACGATTATTTAAAAATTAGGTTGAAAGTTGTGCCTTTGTTTAGGGTACTTTTCACCTCAATACTTCCCCCAAGGCTGGTTATTTGGCTTTTTATCAAATATAGCCCCACACCTTTACTCTCTTGGTTTCCGCTGTCCCTATCTCGTATCTCAAAAATTGAACTGCCCATTTTGTTCAAATCCATTCCTGCACCATTATCTTCGTAGACGAGTGTTTTTTTTCCATTTGTGTCCCCAGTGGCAATGGAAATGATGGGGGGAACACCCGGTTGCGCATATTTTATGGAATTTGTGATAAGGTTTAAAAAAATACTTTCCATGAACTGTTGTTTGAAGACGATGTCTTCCATTTCTGAAAAATCCGTATTGAACACAACACCTTCTTTTTGAATCAATGCGCCAATAGAATTTTTGACTTTCCGGAACACTTGGTCAAAGTTGACTTTTTCCAATTTTTCTGTGGATACTTCACGTTGCTTCAACGAATCTAAGTAGGTGTTGAGGGAACTCTTTAAACCCTCTGCAGAGAGCGATATCAAGCCTAGTATTTCGAGGGTATCCTTGTCATCAATTTTGGAAAGGTCTATTAAATTGAGCAGGGAAAGTAAATTATTGAGGGGGGATCTTAGATCATGCGGGGTGGCATAATTTTGTTGTCTAAGGGTTTCATTGATCTTAGAAAGTTGGTCTAAATGGGTTATGCGATCCTGTTCCAATTTTTTAGTATGGGTAATATCCTTTGCAATGGCATAAATGAGACCCTTTTTAGATATGGGAATGGCAGTCCAATGCAGCCAAACATGCTCCCCTGATTTGGTGACATATCTGTTTTCAAAGTTGACCAAAGGCTTGTTTTTCAACAACTTTCCACGGTGGTTAGCGGTCATTTCCCGATCCATTGGATGGATAAAGCTGGAAATTAATCTTGATTTTAACTCCTTTTCCGAATATCCCAAAAGTAATTTTAATGAAGGGTTTACTTTTACAAAATACCCTTCATAATCGGCAATGCAAAGACCATCCAAAGACTGGTTGAAGAATGGTTCTAGTGTTGGATTCATTGATAACTGGTTACTTGTTCCTATGTGGTATTACTTTAAAAGTTGACCAAACAAATCTTTAGGATTCATTGGATGATGTCATGAGTGATGCCAAATGCTCAAACTCAAAAAAAATATTGGCCGTATGGATAAAACAGATTGGCATTCAATTTATTTTATCGGAACTAAAATTATGCAAAACCAACTTGAGCTGAGGTATCTCTAGAAAGATTTAACGATTTGGATAGGTATTGTGCTCCAACTTATCCTGTACCTTGATGAGTACGCTTGCTGAGATGAATTTTCATGCTCAATTCAGTTGCTGATAACAGACCAAGTAGTAGGGAATTAATTTACATAGTTTTCGCTTTTAGTAAACAGTATGGTCCATGCCAAAATATCACAGAAAATTAAAGTCCAGGAATACTGGCGAACGGTGGGGTATTCAGATATTCTAAAATTTTGTTTGATAAATTATATAAATTGCTTTATTTAGCAATATGTAATACATAATACATATGAAGAATTTGATAGCAGCCACGTACGCTCCAATGCAGACAGACGCATCCTTGAATCTATCTATTATCAAAGATTATGCAGGGTTTTTAACAGATAATGAGGTAAGTGGAGCATTTGTGAACGGTTCAACAGGTGATTTTACATCATTGAGCACCACGGAGCGCAAACAATTAATAGAAGTTTGGGCTAAAAATAAACCCGAAGAATTTTACCTGATCAACCATGTGGGGCATACCAATTTGCGTGAATCCAGGGAATTGGCAGAACATTCGGCTGAAATGGTGGATGCCATCGCGGCTTTACCTCCTTTTTACTTTAAGCCTAGAACAATGGATGATTTGCTCCATTATTGCAAAGAAGTAGCACTATCTGCTCCCAATATTCCTTTCTACTACTATCACATACCGGTATTGACAAGGGTAGATTTTTTGATGGCCGATTTTTTGGAAAAAGCCTCGACCAATATCCCAAATTTTGCAGGAATCAAGTACACCAATGATCATATGCAAGATTTCGGCAAATGCTTAAAGTATGATTCCCAAAAAATAAAACTCTTCTTTGGGATAGATGAAAAATTTTTGGATAGTCTGATAGCTGGAGCCACAGGGTGGGTGGGTAGTACCTATAACCATTTGGCTCCATTGTATATTGATATTGCCTCCTACGTATCTCAAGGTGAAATGGAAAAGGCAAAACTACTTCAGGCTAAGGCTATTTCTTTTGTTAACATTTTAGAGTCTTTGGGTGGATTTCATGGGGGTAGTAAAAGCTTAATGAAATCATTTGGATTGGACATGGGCCCCAGTCGCTTTCCGCATAAGGCTTTTGACGACGAAAAGATGAACAAGGCAAAACTACTTTTTGAAAAGGAAGAAATATCGGAATGTATGTCCAAGCCATTTTATCAAGATACAGCACAGTAGCAAAAAAATTTAATGAATTATGTTATACATAATACAAAAATTAATATATTCGCCTTCATAACACTTAGATAATCAAACTTTAAAATCTATGAAACTCTCAAACTATGTAGAAAAATGCACAAGGAGCAATTTGTGGGAGTGCCCTTGGAAAAAGGGAAGACTTACTCATTTTTTCCTTTTTACTTTGTTAAGCCTGTTTTCGGCCACTATGTACGGTCAGGAAGTACGGGTAACTGGTAATGTAACAGGTACGGATGGTGTTCCCTTGCCGGGAGCCACTGTTTTGGTAAAGAACACTTCAAATGGTACCCAGACAGACTTCGATGGAAATTATGTCATTGAAGCAAGTTCCGGCGATATTTTGGTGTTCAGTTATATTGGGTTTACTACCCAAGAAATTATGGTTGCCAACCAAACCAACATCGATGTGATTTTAGCCGAAAACACAGCTATGCTGGATGAAGTTGTGGTAACAGGATATGGTAGTCAGTCAAGGGCAACCCTGACTTCATCGGTGGCAAAGTTGGACACCCAAGTTTTGGAAAGCGCCACACGTTCCAATCCGGCCACGGCCTTGCAAGGGACTATTGCCGGTTTACGGGTGACCAATACTACGGGGCAACCTGGATCTACTCCAGAAATTGTACTGCGTGGAGGAACCAATTTTAGTGGTAGTGACTCACCACTGATTTTAGTAGATGGAGTTCCCAGCTCTTTTTACGCCTTAAACTCAGATGATATTGAGTCGATGGAGGTCTTAAAAGATGCGGCGGCCACGGCCATTTATGGTGCACGATCGGCCAACGGGGTTATTTTGATCACGACCAAGTCGGGTAAATCAGGTAAGTCTTCTATTAATTATAAGTACAGATACAGTATAAACAATGAGCGGAACGACCAGAAATATATTGGTGCCGCAGATCATATCAACTACAATAGGCAATCAGTGGCTTGGTATCGTGAGGCAACAGCCAATCCAGGCGCATTTAGTGCCTTTTTGGACGGTAACCATAGTGCGGCCACAGGGAACAATGCCACAAATGACCCCTTTACCACGCAATTGTTGACCTCGGATAATCAATACCTTCTTAATCAGCCAGGATGGCAATCCATTCCGGATATTTTAAACCCTGGTCAACAGATCCTATTTTATGACAATAAGGATGTGGGGGACCGAATTTATCAAACCAGTGAATCCAAGGACCATTATATATCCTTTGATGGAGGCAACGAAAAAGGTACGTACTACTTAGGATTGGGCCTTTTGGACAACGATGGACTTACATTGGGTACAGGTTTTAAAAGGTATTCCGGAAAGTTTAGTGGGTCTTACAAGATCAGTGACAGGGTAAAGGTAAACTCCAACATTTTATATTCCCATTCCAATTTAAGCCTAGGCGGATTGGGTAATGAAGATACCGTGTTCAGAAGGTTCCAAGGACAGGCTGCAACTTCCAGAACTTATGACAGCAACCCTGATGGAACTTGGTCCGATCAATATGCGGTAGGGCAGAACCAAGGTTTTGGTAACCCTCTGTATTATCAGGATAAGTTTGTAAGAAAGAACTTGGAACAGCGTTTAACAGCTTCAGTAGGTCTCGATTGGAATCTAATGGATGAATTGAAGTTCTCTTTGAGCGGAAGCCACTTTACCATTAATGACCATAACGAGAGTTTTAACAAGGCCTATAGAGTGGGCAGCACTACTGGACCTTTGCGTACAGGCCGTGAAGCAAGTGTTAGTTTGGAAAGGACCCTGAGAAACCAGTTGACTGGAACCTTGAGCTACATTAAGTCTTTTGGTAACCATAATGTCAATGCATTGGTTGGGGCGGAATATTTTAAGGATAATGTTTTTCAAACATCGGCTGGTACAAGAAATTCACCAACGGATTTGATTCAGACACTCAATGCAGGAGCCGAAGCTAATGGCATTCCTTACAGTTTTGAAACAGAGTACGTGATTACTTCAACTTTTGGAAGATTGTTATATGATTACGACAATAAATATCTGGTTGGGTTTACATTCAGAAATGATGGTTCTTCAAGATTGGGCAACAATAAGTTTGGGTTCTTTCCAGGGGTATCACTTGGTTGGAATGCGCATAACGAAGACTTCTTCCAAAATTCAGGGTTGGGCAAGGCCATAAGCATATTTAAACCTAGATTGAGTTACGGTGTAAACGGGAATCAAGATGTTTTGAGCAATTATGGAGTATATGGTTCTTATGGTTCGCAAGGCGTGTACAATGGTCAAACGGGATATGCCAACTCCAGCTTGTCAACACTGGATTTGAAATGGGAAAAAGCAACCACGTTCAATGTAGGGTTGGATGTGTCTTTGTTTGATAATAGACTGTCGTTCATCGCGGATATCTATACTAGGGATATCAAAGATAAGTTGGCAAGTCTTACATTACCGTATTATACGGGCTTTAGTGGCATACTTACCAACAACGGGACCTATAGGAACAAAGGTTTTGAGCTGCAGGTGAATGGTGATGTCATCAGAAAAGATGATTTTACTTTGAATTTAGGAGCTACCATCACATCCAACAAAAATTATGTGGTGGAGTTACCTGAGAATGACAATGATTTGAACAGACAGGGCGGAACCTTGATTTGGAATCCTGCTACGGGCCAAGAAGAGTGGGTCGGAGGACTTCAGGAAGGACAACGTTATGGAGGTGATTTGGTGGTGGCCTTTGAACAAGAGTCCATTTATGCCAATCAAGCCGAGGCTGATGCCGACAATGGCATTACCGACGAGTATGTGCCCGGGGCCAGCCGTAACCAAAGATGGGCAGGTGATGTAAAGTGGGTAGATCAAAATGGGGATGGTGTAATCAATAACCTTGACAGAAAGGTCATAGGGCGTACCACGCCAGATTTTATCGGAGGTTTCAACACGAGCCTTACCTACAAAAACTTTAGTCTGTTCGTTCAAACGGATTTTGCCACAGGACACTTGGTATGGAACCATATCAGAAATAAGGGATATGCACAGACGCAGGGTAATTTGGAACAACCCATCGAGGTCTTGGATTCATGGACACCTGACAACACCGATACTGACTGGCCCCGTTTTGTGTTCGTAAACGGAACCAAGAACGTCTGGAGGGGAAGCGAAAGTGTAGGAAGTTTGCAGACCGAAGGCAACGAAAAGTTTTGGGAAAAAGGAGATTATTTGGCCTTGAGGGAGGTAACGTTGACGTACAATGTGCCTACTGAATATTTTAATGACGTAATTAAAAGGTTGAGCATCAATCTAACAGGGACCAACCTACATTATTTTAAGAGTATGAGCGGGGATACCCCTGAGGTTGGTGGTGTACAGTACGGTGAATTTCCAGTACCCAAAACCATTACCATTGGACTTAACGTAACATTTTAAAAAATACAGAAATGAAAAAGTATATCGTAATAGTGATAGCAGCACTGGGCCTCTTTGCTTGTGAAAGCGAATTGGAACTGGTTGCACCAAGTCAATTGACAACTGCCGGATATTGGGATACCGAAGAAGGCGCAAGGACAGCACATACGGGAATGTTTGCGAATTTAAGGGATGCATTTGGAACCCTGTGGTTGTTCGGAGAAATACGAAGCGATGTATGGGGAGGAAGAACCTATGAATCGCCAGCAAATGAGTCATTGATAGAATCGAGCTTTACGGTCTCAACCGCTCCTTTTGGAGGTTGGGCAGGATTGTATACCCAGATTCATCGGATCAATGACTTTTTGATCAATGTGCCGGGAATAGATTTTGTCAACGAATCCGATAAAGATCATCTAATTGGTCAAGCCTACGGATTAAGGGCATTGTATTACTACACTTTATTGAAAACCTGGGGTGATGTGCCTATCATTTTGGAACCTTTGGCAACCGTTGACCCAGCCGGGTTAAGTAGGGAAAGATCGCCCCAAAGTGATGTTATGGCCCTCATAAAATCGGATATTGAAGCTTCGTTGAACGCTTTTGGTTCGGACAATAGTTTTTGGGCGGGCAACAAGAATTTTTGGAGCAAGGCGGCCACCTTAGCGCTCAAAGGCGATGTCTATATATGGTCTGGGAATTTAATGGGAGGTGGAAATGCCGACCTTACTGAGGCCAAAACGGCTCTACAACAAATCGCTTCTTTTGGGATAAGCCTGGAACCCAGCATCGATAATTTGTGGGGAGTGCCAAACGAGGGAAACAGTGAGTTTATTTTTGCTGTTCAGTACCAGCGTGATGAAGCCTCCAATATTTATAACAGTTTTACAGGGAGAAGTACGGAAATCAATCCCCAGTTCAACGCTGCGGGAGAATCCATGGCAGATTTTATTATTGCAGGGGCAAATAGATATGGACAATCCGAGAAAACTATTTTATTGTTGGATGACAATGACGATGCCCGAAAGGATGCAACATTCATTAGATTGTATACAGATGACAATGGCGGAGCTGGTTATCCCACCTATAGCGAACCAACATATTTTGGGTCCATATTCAAAAAGTTTTTGGGCCAAGTAGATGGCTCTGAACGAATTTTTGAAAATGATGTGCCATTGTACAGATATGCTGATGTACTCTTGTTATTGGCCGAAGCCAAGAACCTTCTTGGGGAAGACCCCTCTGGTGAAATCAACCAAATACGTCAAAGGGCTTATGGTGAAAATTATGAACCTGCCACCCATGCCTATGTGAATGGTTCCCAAACCGCCAATGCCAATGCTATTTTGAATGAGCGTTATAAGGAGTTTATTGGTGAGGGAAAACGTTGGTGGGATCTAAGGCGTGCCGGAGACAGCTTTGTGATAGATAATGTAAGTTTTCTTAACTCTGGCGATGAGTATAAATTGATATTGCCCATTACGGAAGATATGATAGGAAGAAACCCATTGTTGGAACAAACACCCGGATGGCAGTAAAATCTGATTGATTGTTTTGAGTTAGTTTAGTTTAGTTCAAGAGAAAGGGGCTCGACATTGGTCGGCCCCTTTTTATTTCCAGAGGGTCTGAATTAAAGGAGGAAGGGCAATAAAATCTTTTTGCCCATTGTGCCAAAGGTGTGGTAAGTTACTTTTTTCCGTTTTTGAAAATATGGTCAAAATGGGGCTCTAAATGTCTTCGCATGGCATTTCTAAACGTCTCGGGAGTGCCTACTTTTAGATTGTCCAAAAGCATTCTATGGGTAACAAATGTGCCTTTTGTGTAATGATAATCATCCAAATCACGGTTCTTGGTCTCTTTTAAATAAACATATTCAAAAACAGGCAAGAGCAACCCTTGGAACCTCTGTAGGGTATCATTCTTGGAAATCTGATAAAGTTTTCCATGAAAGGCAACCTCCTTGTCCAATGAGAACCTGACCTTACTTGTGCTCGTGGCCTCTTCCGCCTCAACTATTTCTTCCAGTTCATCAAGCTCTTTCTGTGTCTTGTGCTCAAAAAGAAAATCGGCCATGCCCATTTCAAGAATCATCCGAAGCTCAAACAGATTTTTTAAGGTCTTCGTGCCCAATAGGGTGGGATCCATTATCCGCTCAAAATTGTTGATGATATCAGGTTGTTTCAATATCATCCCCCTATGTTTTTTGGATTCAATGAGCCCTAAGGTCCGCAACCGCAATAGAGCTTCACGAACAACAGTTCTGCTGACCCCAAGGTTGGTGGCAAAATCCAATTCTTTTGGGATGGGGTCGCCAGGTCCAAGATTATTTTCCTTAAAAAACTCCAATAGCCTTAGTTCAACTTTATCAACTAGTGAAAGGGTGTCAACTGGCTTTAACTTTTTTAATTGCTTCATAAAGCTTTTGGTTAACTATAATGGAAATTTAAGCTGATGGCGGATTGCTATAACTCACCATGATATAAACATAACATCTTTTACGTCTATAGTGGCAAAGATATTTAAAATATATTGTATATTTGTATTATGTCATACATATTATGAAACATTTAAAAATGCACTTTTTGGGGAGTGGTTCGGATATTTAAACCGACAGGGAGAACCTCATGTAACGCTCAAGGGAGGAAAGTGGAGAGGTTGTTTTCATGTCCCAATGGCCCTGTATCAATGCTGGAAAACATTTGAAAGAATAGAAAACAAAGAAAATAAATAATCAATGGGATTGGTGAAGAATAAACTCGGGATGACAATTACGGCCCTTGCATTGGCAGGGATTATATCATGTGGACAAGAAACGGATTCCGGAATCCAAATAGAAACAAAGCAGCCAACTATGCCTGTCTTGGCCAAGAAGGAACGGAATGCGGTTTTACGTATGGGCATAAGCTTGACCGATACTTTGGAAAGTAGGCAACTGGAAGCCTTTACATTTTCATTGGAAGGTACCACGGATATCAATGATATTGCCGAGGCAACAGTTTTATACAGTGAAATCGGTAACATGGAAGAGGGAACTGTTTTTGGCAAGATCACAAAACCAACTGCAATATTTACCATCACCGGGAATAGCCCCATACGGTCCGGTGAACATAACTTTTGGCTATCTGTTGAATTGGAGGGCACTCCGGAATTGACCCATAAGATTAATGCTAAGCTTGTATCTATTAAGCTTGCAGGCGGAACAGAGATAAGCCCTAAAATTACTTCAGGGATGGGTTCCCAACGTATAGGAATTGCCCTTAAGCAAGCAGATGAGGATAATATTGATACCTATCGCATACCAGGTCTGGCCACCACGAACAAGGGAACCTTGATTGCGGTGTACGATAACCGGTATAATGATCCTGTGGATCTTCAAGAAGATATTGATGTTGGTATGAGTCGAAGCACGGACGGAGGGCAAACGTGGGAACCTATGAAAGTTATCATGGATATGGGAGAGTACGGAGGTCTATCCGAAGATCAAAACGGTATTGGAGATCCCGCAGTGCTTGTAGACAAAAACACAAATACCATTTGGGTGGCGGCCCTTTGGCTCCATGGTCATCCGGGAGAGCGTGCATGGAATGCTTCCCAGCCTGGAATGTCACCAAGGGAGACAGGCCAATTGATTTTGGTGAAAAGTGAAGATGATGGGGTTACTTGGTCCAAGCCCATCAATATCACATCCATGACCAAGAAACCAGAATGGCAATTGTTTTTCAACGGGCCGGGCTCTGGCATAACGATGGAGAACGGGACGTTGGTCTTTGCCGCTCAGTATAAGGACAAGGATAGGATACCGCATTCCACTATCATCTACAGTGAAGATGGTGGTCAATCTTGGGTCGTTGGAACTGGAGCAAAATCAGAGACTACCGAAGCGCAAGTGGTGGAAATCTCCAACGGGGTTCTTATGCTGAACATGAGGGACGATAGAAATCGGGCCAATCGAAACGATTCTATCAATGGTCGTTCTGTGGCCATTAGCACTGACATGGGTAAAACATGGGAAGAACACCCCACCTCCCGAAAAGCATTGATCGAACCCAATTGTATGGCCAGTATTTTGGCATACGAACATCCTGAACGGGGAAAAATCCTGTTTTTTTCAAACCCCAATTCAAAGACCAAACGGGACCATATCACCATAAAGACCAGTTTCGATGGAGGAATGAGCTGGCCCGAGAAGAACCAACTAGAGCTTTATGAAGAGGGAACATATGGTTATTCTTGTCTTACCATGGTTGATGAAGATCACATTGGAATCCTTTATGAAGGAGTCAAGGAGCTGTATTTCCAAAAGATTCCGATTTCGGATTTGATACAATAAACCATGGAGCGATTGAAAAAAGGTTATGCCCTGTGTTGGATATTAACTTCCTTATTGACCACCAACGTAGTATGTTCACAGAGTTTTCAGTCTAAGTTCACCGTTGAAACACTGAATAATGCTCCTGTAAAATTGATTCCCTTTCCGCAGAAGGTGGAATGGGGTAAAGCAGTACGAACGATTTCATCTTTTCGGGTGGAGGCCGATTCGATTTTGCCTGAATCCATTCAGTCAGAGTTGGAATCTATTTGTAATGACACAGGAATCCTAATAGATGGCAAGGCCAAGGACGTAATACATTTCCATAAAGACCCTTCCCTTCCAGATGAAGGATATGATCTCACTGTTACGGAAAAGGCAATTCATATTACCGCTGCTACAGAAAAAGGTCAGTTTTATGCCCTACAGACCCTAAGACAATTAATTTTCCATCAGGAGGATGTCATTTTACTACAGCAATGCACAATCTCAGATTGGCCTGCCTTTTCCATAAGGGGCTATATGTTGGATGTGGGTAGAAATTTTCAAAGTATCCAATCGCTCAAGGAACAATTGGATGTGATGGCGAGGTACAAACTGAATACCTTCCAATGGCATTTGACCGATAGACCGGCATGGCGTATTGAAAGTAAGGTCCATCCAGAACTCAATGACCCCAAAAACCATAGACCTTCGCGAGACCCCGGCATGTTCTATACCTATGCTGAAATACGAGGTCTTATTGAATATGCCGCTGAACGACAGATACAGGTTATACCGGAAATAGATATGCCGGGACATAGTGATGCCTTCACAACGGCTACCGGACATAAAATGGAGTCAAGGGAAGGGATTAAAATTCTTGAAAGGATTTTGGAGGAATTTTTTAATGAGGTTCCCAAAAGCTACTGTCCAATCCTACACATTGGTTCTGATGAAGTTGAGATAGAGGACCCCAAAGGATTTATGGACCACATGGTGAACTTTGTTCGGGACCATGACAGGGAGGTCATGGTTTGGAACCCGGGACTGGAAGCCGATAATGATGTTATCCGTCAAACTTGGAAACCTGATTTTGTAGATGAAAAGGGATACAGGGAAGTGGACTCTTGGAACAATTACATCAATAATGGCGATCCGTTTATCCATATCCCAAAACTTTTCTTTAAGCCCATCGGAAATGGTTCAAAAAATAAAATATTGGGGGGAATCATTTGCTTATGGCCCGATGTCAATCTCAATGAAGAGCAAGAGGCCATCACCACCAATCCGTTGTATCCTTCCCTGCTCACCTACGCATGGACCACTTGGACCTCCGATGTACAGAAAGCCTCAAAGGAGTATTTGACCATGGTACCTCCAAAAGGAACGGTTGAAAATGAGTATTTTGATGCGTTCGAGAAATTCTTGATGCACCACAAGGAAGCTTATTTTAAGAATAAGCCCTTTCCCTATGTGTCACAGGCCAATACGGTTTGGGAACTAACGGGCCCCATGGAGACTGCCCAAAAAAGTAAGGTCAAGAAGCTGGCATCCGGAAATACGGTCTATATCCGCGATCGTTTTAAACAAGGAGGCCAATTTCCAGAGGCCCAACCCGGAGAAACCTATGTTGCAAAAACATATGTTCACTCCAGTAAAGAACAGGAAGTAGATACCTGGATAAGTTTTGAAACTCCATATAGGGCCAATAGGGTATATTCGGGTATTCCCCAAAGGGGAAAATGGGATGCGAATGGAGGTACAGTTTTGTTGAATGGACAACCCTTGCCGTCACCAGAATGGAAGAACCCCGGATGGAAGCCCTCAAAAACGGAGGGTTGGGGTACACCTCAAGATCAGGAAACACCATGGGAAAAAGAAGAACTGTATTGGACTAGGGAGCCCACCAAAGTGCATTTAAAAAAAGGATGGAACGAAGTGGAGATAAAAGTGCCTGGGACCAATTCATACCAAAACTGGATGTTCACTTTTGCCATAGGGCAGCAAGGCATCGAATTTTCCACTAAACCGGTTACCGAATGAAAAAAATAGTCGGCCATATATTGATTGCAACCGTTTTATTGTTTGGATGTAATGTCAGGGCACAGCAGTTAGCGGATAAGGTCAAAATTGAAGAAGGAGTTGCATTGCCCTCAAAATTGCAAGGTGAAACCGCTTTGGGATACGCTGGAATGCTGGGAGGCCAACTGGATGATGTGGTTTTGGCCGCTGGTGGGGCCAATTTTCCCAATGGACGACCGTGGGAGGGAGGTGAGAAAGTATGGAGCGATGACATCTACCTTTTTGAAAACGGAGTTTGGCATATTGCTGAAGAGAAATTGCCAAAACCATTGGCATACGGGGCATCGGTACAATTGCCCAGTGGTATCTTATGCATTGGCGGTGAAAATGCAAGTAATACCAGTAATTTGGTTTTTCTGATAGGATATGACCCAGATAGTGGAAAAGTCACTTTTACGGATTATCCACCTCTTCCTGAACCCTTGGCCTATACCACAGCAGTCCTTGAAGGAGGATATGTGTATGTAGCTGGAGGGAAAAACGATGATAGAAGTACCAATGCTTTTTACCGAATGTCATTGGAATCAGAAAAGTGGGAAAAGCTGCCTGAATTTCCGGGGGAACCACGTGCACTGCATGTGGCATTGGTTCAAGAAACCCAGCACTCCCGAAAACTCTTTCTCATTGGAGGCCGAAACCAAATTTCAGGTCAAAAATCCACACCGTTGACCTCTTTTGTCTCGTATGACCTTGGTAGTGGTACATGGCAGGAAGAAGGCAATATTGCGATTGATGGAAAGCCAAGGGTTGTCATGGGCGCATCAGGGCAAGCAATGGGTTCCATGCATCTTTTGATTTATGGGGGATCGGATGAACTCCTATTCAACAAGTTGGAAGAGATTGCCTTGCAGGTTCCATCGGAACAAAACGATTCCATTGCTAGAGGAATGATTCGAAAAAGAGACTCCATCTTGAACAACCACCCTGGATTTTCAAAAGAGATATTGGCCTATAATACCATTACCCAAACGTGGTTTGTGTACGATACGTTGCCCCGACCCCTCCCTGTAACGGCCCTTTCTTTCCCAATGACCGAAAATCAGGGGCTTAGAATTGTTTCGGGCGAGATTTCCCCGGGGGTCAGGACACCAATGGTGCAAACCCTGATTTTGGGAGAAGCTGCCAATCCATTTGGGACCACAAATTATATAGTACTGATAGCCTATTTATTGTTATCCTTATTGATAGGAGTGTATTTTTCCTATAAACAAAAGTCAACCAACGATTACTTCATTGGGGGAGGACGTATTCCTTGGTGGGCCAGTGGACTCAGTGTCTTTGGAACGCTGTTGAGTGCCATTACATTTATGGCCATACCGGCAAAAGCATTTGTCACGGATTGGTCATTTTTTATGCTGAATATGACGGCAATCATCATCACACCGGTAATAGCAATGGTGTTCATTCCCTTTTTCAACCGACTTAAGATTACCACGGCCTATGAATTTCTGGAAGAGCGTTTTAATTACTTGGCAAGGGCCTTTGGTAGTCTATCGTTCATTCTATTCCAGTTTGGAAGAATAGGGATTGTACTTTTATTGCCTTCGTTGGCGATAACCATTGTAACGGGAATCCCTGTGGAAACCTGTATTCTGATCATGAGTTTGCTTTGCATCATATATACCGCCTTTGGCGGTATTGAAGCTGTGATTTGGACCGATGTGATGCAGGTCATTGTTCTTTTGGGAGGAAGTATTTTGGCCGTGGTCTGGATACTGTTGAATACCGAGGCTTCTTTTGGGGAGATGGTTTCCTATGCTTCGGAAAGGAACAAGTTCAATATAGCCAATATGGATTTTGATTTTACGACTGCTACCTTTTGGGTCGTTACCATTGGCGGATTGGCCTCGGCTTTGGTCACTCAAGGAACCGATCAGACCATAGTACAGCGCTATTTGACCAGTAGCGATGTGAAAAATTCTAGGAAAACCCTGTATACCAATGCGGTATTGACCCTTCCGGCAACCATTATTTTCTTTGGATTGGGAACCTTGTTGTTCATTTTTTACTCGGAAGCCCCGGAACGATTGTCCCCTAGCATTTCAAACAATGACTCCATTTTTCCATGGTATATTGTCAGGGAACTTCCCGTTGGGGTTTCAGGGCTGTTGGTGGCAGGTATTTTTTCAGCAGCAATGAGCAGCATAAGCAGTAGTCTTAATTCAGTTTCCACCGCTTTTTGTAATGATTTCTATAAGCGTTTCAACAATGACATTCCTGACAGAAAACTGTTGAAGATTGCACGTATTGCAACCGTGCTCACCGGTCTTGTGGGGATGGTATTGGCACTTTGGATGGCCAATTCCAATATTAAATCCCTTTGGGATGAATTCTATCGCTATCTAGGATTGTTTACTGGAGGTCTAGGGGGGATGTTTCTCTTGGGGATTCTTACCAAAAAGGCCAATGGTGTTGGCACCCTCCTTGGATTGGTATCCAGCGCGGTATTGATATGGTACATAAGCGCGTATACCGAAATCAGCTTCTTAATGTATGCTTTTTTTGGTATGGTATCCTGTTTCGTTTTGGGCTACATTTTTAGTTTGGTGTTCAAAGAAAAGAATTGAAGGATGAAGGGTTTGGTGGCGTTTGTGTTTTGTCTTCTTGGAATTAACCTGATTGCTGCCCAATTGAGTTTACCACATTTCTTTTGTGATCATATGGTCCTTCAAAGGGATAAACCCATTCATTTTTGGGGCAAGGGCAAACCCGATAGGTTGGTGCGTGTAAGGTTCTTCGGTGAAGCGAAACAAGTACGCGTGGCCAAGGACTCAACATGGAGTGTCTATTTTAAGGCAAGGGATGCAATCAGTACACCTGGTACCGTTCATTTTTTCCAAGGACAGGAGAAAATTGTTCTATCCAATATTTTGATTGGCGATGTGTGGCTTTGCATAGGACAATCCAATATGGAATGGCCTATGGAAAAGGAGATGCACTTTGAGGAAGAACTCAAAAATATTGGCCAAACTTCGTTACGGTTCTACAATCCTACGTATGCGGGAAAGAATGTTTATGGTAGGGTTTTTAGCGATTCCATTGGGAAAAGGTTACAGGTCGATAGGTTTTTTGAGGGCAACTGGCAATTGAATGACAGCAGCACTATAAAAACAATGAGTGCGGTGGGCTATTATTTTGGAAAAAAAATAGGTGAGGAAGAAAAAATACCCATTGGGTTGATTAATTTGGCCATTGGGGGAGCCCCTTTGGAAACCTTCATCAGTCTAACGACCTTAAAAAATGATGTTCGCTTTTCCGGGAAGGCCAGAAAAGATTGGATACACAACAACAACCTACCTATTTGGGTGCGGGAAAGGGCAACTCAAAATACCAAGACCGCAGCAAATATACCTTCCGATAGTTTGGGTCCAAACCATGCTTTCAAACCAGGATTTGCCTATTCCGCAGGAATAGAATCCATGTTGCACATGCCCATAAAGGGCATAATTTGGTATCAAGGAGAAAGTAATGCCCAAGAAATTGAGCGGGTTCAAGAATACGCCGACCTGCAAGAACTAATGATCTTGGATTATAGGAAAAAATGGAAAACACCCGATTTGCCCTTTTATTGGGTCCAACTATCATCTATTGACTCAATACAATATAAGTCACAATACTGGCCTCTTTTTCGGGACGCGCAACGTAATTCATTGGTCCGAATTAAGCATGGTGGAATGGCTGTGTCAAGTGACATTGGGGCTAGGAACGATGTTCATCCCACCAATAAGAAAGATGTGGGGGAGCGTTTGGCCAGATGGGCCTTAAAAGATGTGTATGGCCATGATGTAATACCTTCGGGGCCGCTTCCCAAAAAAGCCATTTATAAAAATGGTCGGGTTATCGTGTCGTTCAAATATGGCCATGGACTTTCTGTAAGCGGCGGGCAAACCATTAAAGGTTTTTCAGTAGACGGAAAAAACCCGATAGAAGCTTTTGTTGTGGATGATAACATTGTGATACCAGTTTCCAAAAGACCTGATTTTTTATACTATGGATGGCAACCATGGACTGAAGCTAATCTGATCAATTCAGAGAAATTGCCGGCCTCAACGTTTAGGATTAAGATTGAATAATATTGTGTAAAAAAGAATTAAGAAGGGAAAAGGTTGTAATATGGTCTTAAAGTTTTTTGACGATATAAATATCTGAAGTATGGATTGGAACAAGATTTTACTTTTTTCAATTTTAGTAATGGTGCATGTTCCAATAGTTTCTATTGGTCAGGAAAAATTGGCCATGCAATGGGAGAACGTGCCTGAAGAGATTGTTCAAGGGAGATTAGAGCCGCAAGGGACGGCTTCTTTTCAACGATTCCCCCAAGAATTGCAAAAAGAGGTTAGGGAACCTGTTTGGCAACTGTCCAGAAATTCGGCAGGATTGTATATCGACTTCGAATCAGATGCTTCAGACATAATTGTGGAATACGATGTGGAAGATCAATTTTCATTCCCTCATATGCCTGCCACAGGAGTTAGCGGATTGGATTTGTATGCCATGGAAGAAAATAGTGTTTGGCAATGGGTTAGAGGCATCTATAGTTTTAAGGACACAATCTCTTACCGGTATAAAGGCATAAAGCCAGCCATAAAAGGAAGTTTGAGAACTTTTAGACTATATCTTCCTTTATACAATACGGTGAGATCGTTAAGAATTGGAGTAGCTGAAAATTCAATCTTTAAACCCATCAAGACCAAAGTGCAAAACCCAATTGTAGTTTATGGCACTTCCATTGTTCAAGGGGCATGTGCTTCACGCCCAGGGTTGGCCTGGACCTCCATTTTGGGAAGATATATTGACAAGCCGGTTGTGAACTTGGGTTTTTCGGGAAATGGAAAACTGGAACCGGAAGTCATTGATTTTATTTTAAGAGCGAGTCCTTCAATAATAGTTTTGGATTGTATGCCCAATTTTAGAGATTCCCAAAAGGCAGAGGAAAGTATCATTAAATCTATTGAACGGATCAGGGCTACGAACGATACTGTTCCCATTTTATTGATTGAGCATGCTGGATATTCAGATGGTTTCGTCCAAAACGAAAGACTTGAGATCTATGAAAATTTGAATAAGGCAACCCAAAGGGCCTTTACCTATCTTAAATCCCAAGGGATAAATTTTCTTCATTTGGTGAAAAAGGAAGATATTAATTTGGGCAAGGAAAGTTTTGTGGATGGAACACACCCAAATGATCATGGAATGGTGGGTTACGCTATGGCCATATCCAAAGCTCTTACCAAAAAGGGAATTTTGGATTAATTTTTTTTAAAATTTCGGCGAATAATGGACTGGACTTGCATCTACAAGTTCTTTCTAGGATACGGATGCTGCCAAGGCAATTTCCACCATATCCCTGAAGGAAGTTTCACGTTTAAGGGCGGAAAGGGATTTCCCGGTGACCAAGGAGTCAGAGATGGTCAAAATAGAAAGCGCACGCACATTGTATTTGGCAGCAATGGTGTACAAACCGGCTGTTTCCATTTCCACACATAAAATTCCATACTCGGCCCATAGCTTGTATTCTTCGGGGTCATCTACATAGAATTCATCTGAGGAAAGTACATTGCCCGCTTTTATGGGAATATTTTGTTGTTGGGCATAGTTCACCGCTTTTTGGAAAAGTTCAAAATTGGCGGTGGGGGAATAGTCGGAATTAATAAATCTTGAGTTGTTTATGCCCGAGGTAGTGGAAGCAGCCATTGCCAATACCACATCGTTCAATTCCACTTCTTTTTGGTATGACCCTGCGGAACCTACACGAATAATGTTCTTTACCCCATAATCTTTAATGAGCTCATGAAAATAGATCATGGAAGATGGCATTCCCATACCGCTTCCCTGTACGGAAACCTTCTTTCCTTGATAGGTTCCCGTATACCCTAGCATACCTCGGATTTTGTTGTAGCAGATGGAGTTCTCCAAAAACGATTCCGCTATCCATTTGGCCCGCAGGGGATCTCCCGGCATAAGCACGGTATCTGCAATATCTCCTTTTTTGGCTTCTAAGTGTATGCTCATGGTATGGATCAATTCAACAATATGATTCCCGAAGATGTCCCAATTCTAGAGACTCCCAAATCAATATATTTCAATGCGGTCTCTTTATCCTTTATTCCACCTGATGCCTTGACACCTAATTTATCCCCAACTATTTTTTTCATTAGGATAACATCTTCAAAAGTGGCTCCGCCACTTCCAAATCCGGTTGAGGTTTTTACAAAATCGGCCCCTGCCTCAACTGCCAAAGTACAAGCTTTTTCCTTTTCGGATGTCGTCAGGTAACAGTTTTCCAGGATTACCTTCAATATATTATCCCCGATGACCCGTTTTATGGATTTAATTTCATTGCGGACCCTGGAATCCTCATTGGATTTTAACCAACCTATATTGATGACCATGTCTATTTCATCCGCCCCATTTTTTACACACTCCCTTGCTTCAAAGACTTTTGCCTCAGTAGACATTGCCCCCAGTGGAAAGCCCACGACCGCCGCAATTTTCACCTTGGTGTTTTTTAACTCTTCAGCTGCTAAGGAAACATGGCAACCGTTAACACATACCGCATAAAACCCATAATATTTGGCCTCTCCGCACAGTTTTTGGATTTCTGATAGGGACGCCGTTGGTTTTAAATTGGTATGGTCAATAAAATTGGATAAAATCATATCAATGGTTAAAGAGCTGTTTCAGCTTAAAGATAGCCAACATCTCCGATTTGTTTTTCCCTGCAAATGCATTGGCAATACTTTCTGAGGTTTCTACGATGAGCGTCTTAACTTTTGGGGTGAACTTTTCTGGATGCTCCTTGTAGAACTCTTTGAACGTATCAAAATAGTCATCACCATCTTTTTCCTCACTTTCCAGCCAATCAAAAACAATTTCAATCTGATAGGCGGCATCTGTATGAAACTCATCCTCAATATCATCTACATCCAACCAATGTTGGCGGACATATTTCCGTAGTCTTTTTGTTTCAATGGGCCTCACATTATTATCGGCCATGGCCACGGCGTAAAAAAGCATTCCTAGATTTTGATAGAATTCGTTTCCTATTTTTTCTGAGTTGAGCATATCCAAGGATTTAAATTTAGATAAAGGTAGTACCAATTATGCCTGTTTTTTTATGACAAAGGTCATGGTATTGTCTCAAGAAATATTGGGTTGTACTGCAAAGTTCCCTTTTTGGTTTAGGACAACAGCGCACCTGATTTTTGTGAAGGAGTCATATTTGGGGTAGATAGGGACTTTTTATAGGATTGGGCTTAAAAGCTTGGCAGTGCCCTCTATCAATTTATGGGTCCATGGGCGATTGCTGAAAATTTGATAATCATCTAGCATGATCGATTTGGAACAGTCCTGTAAGAAGTCGGTTTTCATTTGCTTGCAAAGTGTGGCATCATAAACAATGGCATTGGCCTCGTAGTTTTGTTGTAGGCTACGGTTGTCCAAGTTGGCGGTTCCAATGCTGGCGATTTTGTCATCACAGAGCATTACCTTACTATGAAGAAACCCGTCTGGATATAGGTAAACTTTAATACCTGCCTTTAGGTATGACTCATAGTAGGAGCGGACACACCAATCCACCAATTTAATGTCGGTACTAGAGGACATCAACAGCCTTACATCAACCCCACTCAATGCAGCCGTTTGCATACTTTGGAGAATGGCGTGGTTTGGTATTACGTAAGGGTTTGTGATGTAAACATATTCTTTTGCGTTGTTCATGATGGAGAAATATACCTGCTCTATGGCAGCAAAATCATCATCTGGACCGCTTGGGACTATTTGCATGGGAGTTTCTTTTTTCTCCGTCTTTTTTATTTGGTATGGTGTGGTATCCACTTTTTTATTACTGGCCAAATACCAATCTGTAATAAAAAGTCCATTTAAATAGTCTACAGCCTCCCCTTCAATCCTTAAATGTGTATCGTGCCATTTTCCCAAATGAGGGTCTCCTTTAAGGTATTTATCCGAGATGTTGATCCCTCCGGTAAAGCCTATTTTATTATCAACGACAATGATTTTTCTATGGTTTCTATAGTTTAATGAGGATAGAAATTTCCCAAATCTAAATGGGAGGAACTGTGCTACCTCGACATTGCATTTCCGAAGTCTATTCAGGTATTCCCTGCTGAGCGAATAGCTACCAATACCATCATATAAAACCCTAATGGTAACGTTTTCCGCTACCTTGCGTTCAAATATTTCCAATAACTTTTCCGCCAAGATGCCATCTTCATAGATATAGTATTGTAAATGAATATGCTCCTTGGCACTTTCCAAGGCCTCAAAAATACTTTCAAAGGTATTTCTGCCATCTTTTAAAACGGTAAGTTTATTATGGTCGGTAACTGGGCATTTTGAAGTCTTGTAGATAAGATTGGAGATTTTCTTGTTGTACTCAGAAATCTTGACCGTATCGGTACCATTTGGAGGGTAGTTTCTTTCCCATAAGTCTCTTTGTAATGAAAACAGCTTGCTCTTTCTTCGATTTCTGCCAAGTAGGAGATAGAGTAAAACACCCCCTATGGGAATGGTGAAGATTGCTAGGAGCCAGGCCAATGTTTTACTAGGTCGTACACCATTAAGAAGTAGACTGACTACTATGATCAGTCCAATGATAATGTAAACGATTATGAGTATGGTCGCTAACATATGGGTATTGAAACTTCCTAACTATTACAAATATAGAGTACTTGTGGCCGGCATGTACAATCTTAATTTGTAGCAATGGGTGTAGTCATGAAAATAGTCCGATACCGTTTAAGGGATAAGGATGTGGACCATGACGGTGGACTTTCGTATTTACCCATAACCGATTTGTGGGGATACTTCAACTTTGCAGCTGGCAAAGTGCCCTATTCCAAGAGCTATCTCTTTCCCATTGCTGTTGAACATAGTTAATGTTTTGACTTCAGGGTACGATAAGTGATGGGAAGGAAACTACTCCGGATTAACATAAAAGTTAAAAATATGGTCTTGTTAACAAATGGATTGTAACTTACTTAAAAACACTTTATTATGAATTTTTGGATAAGGAATATCATAGTTTTGGCCTTTTTGGCATTCGTAGGGGGTATGGAGCTTTCATGCAGTTCAAGTGACGATAAAAAAACTCCAGATGTTGAAGAACCTGATGGCTCTGGTGACAATAATGATGATGATGCATCAACCAACGACGATGATACATCAACTCCTGATGAACCTTTGGATCCAGTGGAAACACAAGACCCCAATAGCGATTATTCACCTGCTTTTGAAGGACAAACAAGAATTGAAGGCGTTCAAACACAAACAGAATATACCGCATCGGTGTTTGCAACTGGTCTTTCAAGTCCCTGGGGAATGGCCAACTTGCCAGATGGCAGGATTATAGTGACTGAAAAGGCAGGATCAATGCGTTTGGTCTCGGTTTCAGGAGTTTTAGGGTCACCCATTACCGGTATTCCATCGGTAAACAGTTCTGGACAGGGAGGGCTTTTGGATGTGGCCGTAGACCCCAATTTTGAGGAAAATAGGATGTTATACTGGTCATTTTCCCAAAATGGACCCGATGGAACAGCTACTGCCGTGGCCAAAGGAAGGTTGTCCGATAGCGAAGATCAGGTGGAGGATGCTACCGTGATTTACACGGCCATTCCAGAGTTTAATAGTACCGCACATTATGGGTCTCGTTTGGCTTGGGATGGACAGGGAAATCTATTTGTGAGCACAGGGGATAGATCTAGCTCGGTAACTCGACCAGAAGCTCAGGAATTGGATGCTGCTTTGGGCAAGGTATTGCGAATAACCAAAAATGGAGATCCCGCTTCTGGAAATCCATTTGAATCAAATGCTGATGCGTTACCAGAAATATACTCGTACGGGCATAGAAATGTACAAGGATTGGCAATCCATCCCGTTACCGGTGACCTTTGGGAGGCCGAATTTGGTCCACTGGGAGGAGATGAAGTTAACCTTATCGAAGCTGGGGCAGACTATGGCTGGCCAACTATTTCATATGGTTTGGAATATAGTGGTAACCCAATCGGGGCAGGTATTACACAAGCAACTGGAATGGAACAACCTGTCTATTATTGGGATCCTGCTGTATCACCCAGTGGCATAGACTTCTATTCCGGTAATTTGATTCCAGAATGGACCAACAACTTATTTTTAGGCGCATTGAGTGGTCAGCACATCGTAAGGCTGGTCATCGAGGATAATGTGGTTGTGGGAGAAGAAAGGTTATTGGAAAGTGAGGGGCGACGGTTTAGAGATATTTTGGATGGAGCGGACGGTGCCCTTTATGCGCTTACAGATGGCGATAATGCGGTAATATATCGTATTGGGCCATGATACCCTGATGTATAGATGATGCTGTCAATTGTGAAATTGAACCAAAAAAAATAGTGTGTAAATAGGAGAAGCTTCAAAAGCAACCAAAAATGCTTACTTAGGTGTTTGAAGAAAAATCAATGGCTGATTTTTGAAAATATTTGAGACATGGTTTCTGGGTCAATTGCTGTCATATCTATCAATCTTAACGATTTAACCATGGGCAAAGTAGCTGTTTTGTAATGTTTGAAATGAGGGGTTTGTAAATGCGATTGGTAAGCTTCCTTATTGGCATAAATTTCCAGTAGCCTGATTTGGTTAGGGTTGTCGTTTTGGTACATCGGATAGATACAAATAACTCCAGGTTCCAACCGTACTGAAGCTTCCGCTTCTTCTTTTAAAATTGTCAAATAGCCATCTAGGGATTCTGGCTCAATTTCAATCTCGGCAATACGTACCATCATACTATCATGATCTACCGTAGTCTTATTTATATCGCTCTTATTACATGAACCTAATAATAGAACAATCAGTATGGTAATTAAGTTACTTTTTTTCATATCTGTTCTATTAATTTGCATCCAAATGCTTTACCACCTTCGCTGGTATTCCCGCTACCACCGTATTGTCAGGTACATCCTTGGTTACTACAGCCCCGGCAGCGACCACCGAATTTTCTCCAACAGTTACCCCTGGCAAAATAGTGCAGGCCGCCCCCAACCAAGCATTCCTTTTTATCAGAATAGAACCCAAATCCAAGGATTTTCGGTTCAAAGGAGCAAGTGGGTGGTTTTCTGTAATCAAATTTACCTTTGGCCCGATTTGTACGTCGTCTTCAATAGTAATTCCTCCCAAATCGAGAAAAGTACAAGCATGATTGACAAAAACATTTTTACCAAGTTTGATATGCCGACCAAAATTGGTATAGAAAGGAATAAATACCATTGTACTGCTATCGACAGGATTGCCAATAAGTTCCGAAAGTCTTTCTCGAATTTGGTCAACACTTGTAGAAGTATTTAAATCTGCCGAAAGCTTTATGGCGCGATCCACCAACTTCCATGCCTTTGGCCAGCCCGAATGTTCCTTTGGAACAATGCCGCCAATAAGCATTAGCTCAAAAATGCTATTTTCTTCCTCGGCCATTACTTTCAGGTCAATTAAGACTTCTAAATTCTTTCGGCGAATGCCCTACTTGCTTTTTGAACAACCTACTAAAGTGCTGCGGATATTTAAATCCAAGCTCATATGCTATCTCACTGACTGATTTGTTGGGATTGAACACCTTTTCCTTGGCCACATCAATAAGCTTGTTCTGAATGTATTCTTGTGCCGAATAGCCCATTTCCTTTTTCACCAAATCCCCAAAATAGTTGGGGGACAGATTGAGTTGGTCCGCAAAATACCCTACGGAGGGCAAGCCATGTTTTTGTGGTTTTTCCGAAGAAAGGTAATCATTGAGCAACACATCAAATTTTTCCAAGGCTCCCTGATGGGGAATCTCACGGGTCAAAAACTGTCGGTCATAAAACCGTAGACAGTAATCCAGCAAGAGCTCAATATTGCTCACAATCAATTTTTTGCTGTGCTTGTCCAGATTTTGCTCCAACTCATATTGAATTTTATCGATAACACTTAAAATTAAGCTCCGTTCCCGAGCAGATAAATGCAAGGCTTCTTTCACAGAGTAGGAAAAGAAAGTATAGCTATTGATTTTTCGCCCCAAATCACTTCCCAACAACAAATCTGGGTGAAAAATCAAGGCATACCCTTTGGGCTTGTAATCTGGGTCATAACTGATACCCGCTTTTTGACCCGGACCCATAAATACCATGGAACCTTCGTCAAAATCATATTCGCCACCGCCATATTTTAACTTGCAATTCTTGGCATCCTTCAGGAAAACGGCGAAGCAATCAAACTGCAGACCGTCGTACGAATAATCAGGATATGCGGTTGTTCGCTCATAATCCAAAATACCCACCAGCGGATGTTCAGGTTTAGAATTGCGCCAGGCAAAATAATCGGCTACAGATTTTATGTGATACACGTTTTCCATCTATTGTTAAATTTTATTTAAAGATAAGAGATTGATTGTCAGTTAATCAACCCAAATACATAAAATCCGTAATAATGGTATGAACATCCGTGATCTGGGTATTACTTCCACTTACATAGATGAATATTTTTGGTTTGATGGAAAATCTTTAAAAAATAATATCATGAAAAAAATAATTTGCTTCATCGTGTTTGCCATATCTGCAAGCATTTCTGCCCAAAATTCAGCATACACTGTTTCTTCCTATTTCACCGAAGGTATCAAAGCACCAAACACACATTATATTGGTGAAGCTTGGTTAAATCCTGTTCTACAAGCAGATGGGGATTTAACGTACAATATTACCAAGGCAACATTTAAGGCGAACTCCACCTTGGACTGGCATAAGCATGAATCTGTACAAGTATTGATTATCGTTGATGGTGAATGCTACTATCAAGAAAAAGGAAAGGAACCAACGGTTCTGAAAGAGGGTGATGTAATCAGATGCGAAAAAGACACAGAACATTGGCATTCGTCTTCCAAGAACAGTGATGTGACCTATCTGGCCATCTACGGAGGAGAAACACCTACTGTCTGGACAGAAGTGGTTACCCAAGAATATTATGACAGCTTAGCAAAAAAGTTGAGTGAGTAATGCCCCTTTAAAAGCTAGTAAAGCAAAACATACAATGAATTTGTAGCTAAGTCGAAAAATGAAAAACGCCAATCTTTTACCCGTACTTTTTGTAACCTTATTTTACCAGGGGTATTCTCAAGAGGATGAGCGCAAATTTTTGGATGATTTCAGGGGTTCGGCCAGTGTAACGCACAACGGAATTTCATTGGTCCCATCCTTTTCATTGGGAGACCCGGCTTTGTTGTTCGATTTAAAATTTACCAAGGGAAAACTAAGCTTTGAACCTGATATGCGTTTTGCACTGGAAGGCAAACCTTGGTCCTTTTTGTTTTGGTTCCGCTATAAAGCCGTTCAAAAAGAGCGATTTTCGCTTCGAGTGGGGGCACACCCGGCGTTGAATTTCAGGACCGTTAGTGTAATTCGTGACGGACAGTCCGAGGAGATACTGGAGTCTAGACGTTATTTGGCCGCAGAAATTGTTCCGATTTATAAATTGGGAGAAAATACGGGGATTGGTATTTACTATTTGCACGGTAGGGGTTTCGATGAAGGCGTAAAACAAACCAATTTTATTGTCCTTAACTCCTATATCAATAACCTTGGCATAACGAAAGACGTATACTTTAATGTTTCGCCCCAAACCTATTATTTAAGAATGGATGAGGATGAGGGATTTTATGTGGTGACCTTTTTGACTTTGGCAAAAAACGACTTTCCCTTGTCCATCTCGGCTATTTTTAACAAAGCAATTGATACAGAGATTGTTCCGGAAGATGATTTTACATGGAACATATCCTTGAACTATAGTTTTGGAAACACCAACAAACGAATTGGAAAGAAGAAGAAAAATTAACGTTTAGTCGATAATAAATCAATAATTTAGATAGAATCCAAACACATAATTCAGTATTTTAATGCAAACGCTTTCATTATGGCAACATATAATCTAAAAATCAATGGAAAAACCCAAACAGTAGATGTAGATGGCGCTACTCCAATGCTTTGGGTATTACGTGACCACTTGCAGATGGTGGGCACAAAATTTGGCTGTGGGATTGCACAGTGCGGTGCTTGTACCATTCATTTGGGAGACAATGCGGTACGTTCCTGCCAATTACCGGTATCCGCCGTAGGCGATGAGGAAATTACGACCATAGAAGGTTTATCGGAACACGGCGACCATCCTGTTCAAAAAGCTTGGTTGGAGATTGATGTCCCACAATGCGGTTATTGCCAAGCAGGGCAAATCATGAGCGCTTCAGCCCTTTTAAAAAGAAACCCATCCCCAACGGATGATGAAATTGCTACGGCCATGAATGGCAATATTTGTCGTTGCGGAACCTATACCCGTATAAAAAAAGCCGTTAAGTTGGCTGCGGAAAACAACTCTTAATTCACCCTAATCCTTAAAAAATGACACTAGTAAGAACACAATTGGGTCGCAGGGCCTTTATAAAAAATACCGGCATGGCTGGGGGTGGATTGGTACTTGGGTTTAGCTTTTTTAATGCTTGCAAGCCTAAGGTTGCCGAAGCCGTTGCCATGGAGTTGGAAATGCCCGAAACGTGGTATGAAATCAACGGATATCTAAAAATTGGAGACAATGGCGTAGTAACGATCATGTCTCCCAATCCTGAAATTGGCCAGAACGTTAGAACTTCCATGCCCATGATCGTGGCGGACGAATTGGAAATTGATTGGAAAAATGTGGTTGTGGAGCAAGCACCACTCAACACCAATTTGTATAGTTGGCAAGTTGCAGGAGGTAGTAGATCTATAAGCAGTTCTTGGCAAAACCTACGTATGGCAGGTGCAACAGCACGCCATATGCTGAAAGAGGCTGCCGCCCAAGCTTGGCAGGTTCCTGCTAGCGAGATTACCGCAATAGCTGGGGTTTTGACGCATGAAGCCAGTGGCAATTCTGCTGGTTATGGAGAAATGGCTTCCGCAGCTGCACAAATTGAAGTGCCCGAGGAGGTCGAATTAAAGAAAAATTCAGAATTCTCCATTATTGGAACATCCCGTAAAAATGTGGATGGTAAAAAAATAGTGACTGGAAAACCGCTATTTGGTATCGATGTGATGCGGGAAGGTATGTTGATTGCTTCTTTGGTCCACCCACCGGCGTTTGGAAAGCAATTGAAATCCTTTGATGCGGAGGAGGTCAAAAAAATGCCCGGTATTCGAGATGTTTTTTCCATAAAATTATATGATGACGATTTCGATAAAATGGCATTCCATTTTACGGCCTTTAATGAAGTGGTCGTAGTGGTTGGGGAAACCACTTGGCAAGTATTCCAAGCTAAGAAAGCATTGAATGTAGAATGGGAAGATGCCCCGGAGGTCACACAAAATCTTACCTTGTTCGGAAACGAGATGAAGGTGAAACATCCTGCCGGTATGGAAGATTCGGAAAGTCATACCAAGAGGTTGAAAGAACTGATTGCCAGTACTGCAAAAGTGGCCCGAAGGGATGGTAACCCAGAGCAGGCCTTTAAGAATGCGGCCAAGGTTATCGAAAGAAGCTACAGTTGTCCGTTTTTGGCCCATAACACTATGGAACCCATGAATTTCTTTGCCAATGTAACCGAAGACCATGCCGAACTATTGGGGCCAACACAAACCCCGGAATGGATGGAGGTGGCCGTTGCTGAACGTTTGGGTCTTCCTTTGGAGAAAGTAGATATTCAGATGACCCGCCAAGGGGGTGGTTTTGGACGTAGATTATACGGCCATTTTATGGTAGAAGTTGCAGTTATCTCGCAAAGGATGAATGCACCTGTGAAGCTGGTGTATACTCGTGAAGATGATATGTCCCAAGGTATTTATCGCCCATCGTATTATGCCACTTACCGTGCTGCGTTGGATGCGGATAATAATTTGATTGGTTTCCATGTCAAGGCAGGAGGCATCCCTGAGAGTCCGCTCTTTGCGAATCGCTTTCCAGCAGGTTCCATTGATAATTATTTAGCAGAAGATTTCACCGTTGACACAAACATAACCACAGGGGCATTCCGGGCTCCACGTTCCAATTTTATTGCCGGGGCGGAGCAATCCTTTTTAGACGAATTGGCAGAGGAAATGGGCAAAGACCCCATCGATTTTAGATTGGAGCTTTTGAAAAGGGCAGAAGAAAATCCTGTGGGTAGTCCAGAATCCAACGATTATGATGCTTCACGATATGCGGGAGTGTTAAAATTGGTTCGGGAAAAGGCAAATTGGGGTCAAAATGAAGCTGGCGTACACAGAGGTGTTTCGGCTTATTTCTGTCATCAAAGTTATGTGGCCCAAGTTTTGGATGTTGTTATGGAGAATGATACTCCTGTGGTTCAAAAAGTCACTGCCGCCATAGATTGTGGTATCGTGGTAAACCCTGATGCTGCATCAAACTTATCTGAAGGTGGTGCTGTTGATGGAATTGGGCATGCCATGTACAGTGGACTTACCTTTAAAGATGGTGCTCCGGAACAAATCAATTTTGACCGCTATCGCTTAATACGACATCGTGAGGCGCCAAAAGCCGTTGAAACCCATTTTGTAGAAAGTGATATAGACCCTACAGGAATGGGTGAACCCCCCTTCCCACCCATTATGGGTGCTTTGGCAAACGCTCTGTACAAAGCTACAGGTAGGAGGTATTACCATCAACCTTTTATAACGGACAAACCTCCTTTAATAGGTTAAAATACGATTGGCCAATTGGCAAATATGACACTTGTAAAAACCAAAATAGGCAGACGGACTTTTATCAAAAATACCAGTTTGGCCAGTGGTGGGCTGGTTTTGGGATTTAGCTGGCTAAATTCTTGTAGACCAAAAGACACTGGAAGTTTGACAGGCAAAGAAATGCCCAAGGAATGGTTCCAAATGAATGGGTATTTAAAGATTGGTGAAAATGGTCTAGTAACCATTCTTTCCCCTAATCCTGAGGGAGGTCAGAACGTTAAGACTTCCATGCCCATGATTGTGGCTGATGAATTGGATGTAGACTGGAAAGATGTCATTGTTGAACAGGCCCCTTTGGACACGGATGCTTTCAGTTTTCAATTTATTGGGGGTAGCCAAGCCATTAGAAGAGGATGGCCCGGACTGCGAATGGCGGGAGCATCGGCAAGACACATGCTGAAGATGGCCGCGGCTGATGCTTGGAAGGTTCCAATGAGTGAGATAAAAACAGCAAAGGGCAGACTAACTCACGAAGATTCCGGAAACTCCGTAGGATATGGGGAGGTGGCTTCTGTCGCAGCAAAGTTTGAAGTTCCTGAGGAGGTTCAACTAAAGGAATACAATGAGTTCAACATTATTGGTACTTCCCGTAAAAATGTAGACGGATCTGATATTGTTACTGGCAAGCCTCTTTTTGGGATGGATACCCAAAAGGAAGGTATGCTCATTGCCATGATTGTGCATCCCCCAGCTTTCGGTTTGAAACTTAAATCAATAGATGATGACGAAGCAAGAAACATGCCGGGCATTAGGGATATTTTCAAAATTAAAGTCTTCAACGATGACTACGTTAAGACTTTTTTTGATACCCGGACCTATAATGAGGTAGCGGTAATTGTGGGTGATTCCACATGGGAGGTGATGCAGGCCAAGAAAGCAATCAAGATAGCATGTGAACCTATTGAAAGTTCAACCGATACTAGAGATAGGTTTGGGAATGCATGGGAACAGCATACACCTGCCGGGCTTGAAAGTACAGAAAATCATTTGGCCAATATGGAAGATAGAGCGGCCAAAGGAGGGGAGGTCCGTCGTAGGGATGGTGATCCCGAAGCAGCGTTCAAACGAGCGGTCAAAACAATAGAGCGTACCTATACAGCGCCATTTTTGGCACACAACTGCATGGAGCCTATGAACTTTTTTGCCGATGTGAAGGACGGAAAGGCAGAATTGATAGGACCATTACAAAAGCCAGAATTTACGGAACAGACGTTATCGGCACGTATGGGAATTCCATTGGAAAACATTGATATTAAAATGACTCGTTTAGGTGGAGGGTATGGTAGACGCTCTTACGCCCATTGGGCTGTGGAAGCTGCCTTGATTTCCGAGCGTATGAAGGCTCCGGTTAAATTGATCTATACTCGGGAGGATGATATGACGGATGGGGTCTATCGGCCAACCTATCTTATAAAACTAAAAGCAGGTTTGGATGCCAATAATAATCTAATTGCCTATCATGTCAACGCAGGTGGTATCCCCGAAAGCCCTTTGCATGAGAATAGATTCCCTGCTGGAGCTGTGGACAACTATTTGGCAGAAAGCTGGACAATAGATAGCAATATTACGGTAGGCTCTTTTAGGGCGCCGAGCTCCAATTTTATGGCAAGTGCAGAACAATCTTTTTTGGATGAAGTGGCCGAACTAGCTGAGAAAGACCCTATAGATTTTCGTTTGGAACTCTTGGAGAAGGCCATCAATAGCCCCTTGGAGGGCACAACAAATGACTATGACCCCACTCGCTATGCGGGAGTTTTGAAAAAGGTCAAGGAGAAGTCAAATTGGGAAGACCAACAGCCAAACCTAAGCCGTGGCGTAGCCGCTTATTTTTGTCATAACTCTTATGCAGCCCAAGTATTGGATTTGGTTATGGAAGATGGAAAACCCAGAGTGGAAAAAGTAACTTGTGTTTTGGACTGCGGTATGGTAGTCAACCCAGATGGGGCCAAGAATATGGCAGAAGGGGGAATTGTGGACGGTATTGGCAATGCCTTTTTTGGAGAGTTAAGGTTTGAAGACGGGATACCCTCCAAAAATAATTTTGATTCCTATCGGATGATCCGGATGCAAGAAAGCCCTAAGGAAATTGAAGTACATTTTGTGGAAAATAAGATTGATCCAACTGGATTGGGCGAGCCTACCTTTCCGCCAATTTTTGCCGCATTGGCCAATGCCCTGTACAAAGCTACGGGCGAAAGATATTACCAACAACCCTTCATGTCCAAACTACCTTCTTTGGCAAATGGGTAAAATATTTTTTCCAATTATATCAAAGTCAATAACCACTGTTTTTGCAAGGGCAAAATTTCTTATATGAATACCCAAGTGAATGTCTTGTTGGGTAGCCCAGGGAAATGGGTTTGATTATTTCAGTTCGGTCAACTAAACATTAGATAACCGCAATTTTAAAGGAATCCTTTGTGGCTACGCTGAATTTTTGGAATATATCTAAATCTTAAATAGATATATGTAAGACATAGTGATAAAAAAGACATCTGCGATCCCCTTTTTAATAAGCCTTACAAATATGCCGAGATGATATTTGATATGTCAGAGCTTTAAGTATATGTATATCGAAAAAAATACAGTGCACTTTTCAAAGAGTTCAAATATTTGAAATATCAAATTTTGATGATGTTTTTTTGAAAACGAGACAATAAAAGGTTTAAAAAAGTAAAATTCATGAATTTTAGAGCCTTTTCTTTTTAAAAAAAGCAAAAGGTTTAGGTCAATGAATAACTTGACCATGGAATAACCCATAACTCATTGAAAAGTCAATGATATATAAATGGGAAAACAAGAAACTAATTAACTTAAACAGCGATTACATGAAAACAGGATTCTAATAAAAAAGCCTAGAAAATGTTGGAGCTTTTCTAGGCCTGAAATTCCAATATTGTACATACAATATCTGAAACTACAAAAATATACTTCTTTTTTGGATTGATGAAGGTTTAGGTTCATTAATGATAAAGGTGAAGGTTTTGTGCAGTATTGGCATTGATACCTAATGTCCCATAAACGATATCGGGATAAAACACTGAAAATTAATAACTAACAAACTATTCAAATTATGAAGTATTGTTTATACAAAAAGATACTGTTGCTTGGATTTGCACTTGCTTCAAATGTAATTCTTGCACAGACAAAGATTGTTTCGGGAACAGTACAGGACAACCAAGGAACCCCATTACCAGGGGTAAATGTTGTTGTTGATGGCACTGTCAATGGAACACAAACAGACTTTGATGGAAATTACTCCATAGAAGTATCTGAAGGAGAGGTGTTACGATTCTCCTATATTGGAATGATAGCAGCTTCTGTGGTGGTGTCCAGTACCAACACCATAGATGTTGTGTTGCAGGAAGACACAAATCTTCTTGATGAGGTTGTGGTGACAGGATATTCCAAACAGTCTACCCGAAATATTACAGGTTCGGTAACCGTAGTGAACACGGAAGACCTTGCGGCCACATCACCTGTAAACGTGGAGCAATCCCTTCAAGGGCAGGCTTCAGGAGTAGTGGTAGGTTCGGAAGGTGGTCCTGGAGGAGAGGCCCTTGTCCGAATCAGAGGTTTTGGAACCATAAACAATAATGACCCGCTCTATATTATAGATGGTACACCAACAACTTCTGGAATTCGACAGCTCAATCCTGCGGATATAGAGTCCATACAAATCCTTAAAGACGCTTCGTCAGCTGCTATTTATGGTTTTCGGGCTGCAAACGGGGTAATCATCATTACCACCAAGGGTGGAAAATATAATAGCAAATCCAAAGTAGAGATTGGGGTAAGCACAGGCATTGATTTTGTTGCCAAATCCGATTTTCCAAAGTTTTTGAGTCCTCAAGAATCGGCCAATGTAATATGGCAACGGTTTCAAAATGACGGTGTTGCACCATCACATCCTCAATACGGTAATGGAGCCTCTCCAGTACTGCCCAATTATTTGACACCCACGGGAGCGGATTCTGTAGATGAATCCACGTATGACCCGTTGACCAATAAAATCACCAGAGCCAATAAAAAAGGGACCAATTGGTTTGATGAATATTTTGACCCTGCACTGGTCCAAAACTATACCTTGGGTATGTCCGGAGGGTCAGAATCGGCCAAGTTCAATGTGGGTATGGGCTTCCTAAAGCAAGATGGTGTAGCTCTGGAAACCTATTTTGACAGATACACTCTAAGGGTGAATTCTGAGTTCAAGGCAACAGAAAACATTAGAATAGGGGAATCGTTCAATATTTCTTATTCAGACAGAGTTGCTGCAGGGGGCAATCAAAATACGGGTGGTGATATATCATTTCTTTATCGCGCCGATCCCATTTTACCAGTTTACGATATCGCGGGGAATTATGCGGGAACCAGAAGTGTTGGTTTAGGAAATGGCTTTAATTCCGTTGCGGCTGCAAAACGAAACAAGGATAATATATTTAGGTCATTACGGGCACTGGGTAATGTATATGTGGAGGTCGATCTTTTGGAGGGACTCACGTTCAAGACCAATATTGGGTTGGATTATGATACTTCCCATTGGTCAACATTCAGGTTCCTGAATCCTGAAGTAGCCGAACCCAATGCAGTCAATGGGTTGACCGAGAATACCATATACACGATTTCCTCAACTTGGTTCAATACCCTTAACTATGCAAAGGATTTTGGCCAGCACAATATCAATGTATTGTTGGGAACGGAGTTTTTCAAAAACCAGTTCAAGCAATTTGGGGCAACCAGAAACGAATTCTTTACAAATTCCCTGGATTATAGATATCTGGATGCCGGTACGGGTACAAGTACAAACTATGGTTATGGGGGCAAGCGGTCTTATTTCTCATCCTTTGGGAAAATAGACTATAACTATTCAGATAAATATTTGGTTTCATTTTCAATGCGTAGGGATGCCACTTCACGTTTTGCAAAGAATACAAGGGTGGGCTATTTTCCATCCTACAGCGCAGCGTGGAGACTGTCCAATGAGAAGTTTCTTGAGGATTCAAACGTCATAAATGATCTTAAACTCAAATTGGGATATGGTGAATTGGGGAATGAGAGTATCCCACAGGGAAGAGTGGAAAACTTGTACGGGAATGATATAAATACCTCCAATTACTCAGTTACCGGGAGCAATAGTTCTGTGGCCCCAGGTTATAATCTGACTTCTATTGGCAATCCAGACCTTAAATGGGAAACCACTACCACCAAGAATATTGGTGTTGATGGAATTCTTTTTGACAACAAGCTCAATTTTAGTTTTGAGTACTACATATCGGAAACCAAGGATATGCTATTACAAAGTGCCGGTGATATCACCATTATAGGGCACGTGACCGCACCATATGCCAACTTGGGGTCCATGGAGAACAAAGGATTTGATTTTTCCGTTGGATATAACGGTAGAATAGGTGAGGAGCTTAAGTTCAATGCATCGGCCAATATATCTGCATACAAGAATAAAGTACTTAGCCTAACGGATAACCCAGATTACTTTTTGAACGGTAATGCTGCTCGGGAAACCTATCCTTCTCGAACTCAGGCTGGTCAGGCACTGGCTTCGTTCCATGGATTTATAATTGATGGAATAATCCAAAATGAAGCAGAGCGTGATGCCGCTGCGGACTACGGTGGAAAAGATGTGGGTACCTTTAAATATAGAGATGTGGTTCCTGATGGAGTCATTGATGACAATGACCGTACCTTTATTGGTAGTCCACACCCCGATTTTACCTACGGATTGAACCTAGGGATGGAATACAAAAACTTTGATTTATCTGTGCTTTTCCAAGGAAGTGAAGGGAACGATATCTATAACTTCACCCGATTCTTTACCGATTTCAATAGCTTCCCAGGTGCCAAAAGCTATAGGTACCAAAATTCATGGAGCCCTGACAATACAAGTGGAGGGTTGCCCCAATTGACCAATAATCCTGCACAACATTACTCAAGTGCAAGCACCTACTATATTGAGGATGGCTCCTATCTGAGATTAAAGAACATCCAATTAGGCTATAATTTGCCGGAAGCATTGACTTCCAAGATAGGGGTGGAGTCATTGAGACTTTTCATTCAAGGAAAGAATCTGTTCACTTGGACCCAATACTCTGGTCTTGATCCGGAAATCAACCTTCAGAGCTATGGGGGGGATGATGTAAACCTAGACATAGGGATAGACCGAGGGGCATATCCAATTGCCAAGTCGGTATTGTTCGGCCTAAATCTAACTTTATAAAAAACTATCATGAGAAACGTAATATTATTTTCACTTTTTACAGTTCTTACCCTTGCTTCATGTGAAAATGAGCTGGAGATAAATCCGCAGGGAAGCCTTTCGGAAGGAGTTATTGAGATCAATGAGGAATGGGTGGGCCAACAATTGGTGAGTGCCTATGCAATGTTGGATGGAAATCCAGGATATTTTTGGGCGCCAGCATCTAATTGGACGGTTGGCGATGTAGCGTCCGATGACTTTTACAAAGGTAGCGATATCTCTGACCAACCCCCTTTGAATGAGATAGAACGGTATACCCCTGGGACCACCAATATTTATTTGATCAGAAAATGGCAAGCCATTTATGAAGGGATACATAGGTGCAACCAAACCTTGAACTCCATTGGATTGGCCATAGAAAATGGCACGGCGGAAAGTGCTTTGACTACCTTAGGGGCTGAAGCGCGCTTTTTAAGGGCACACTACCATATGGATGCCAAGAAAATATGGAACAATATTCCTTATATATTGGAGACCACCACAGAGGCCGTGTCCAATGATATTGATGCTTGGCCAAGTATAGAGGCAGATTTGGAGTATGCCGTGTCCAATCTCCCTGCTGTCCAAGATGATGCGGGCAGACCAACCTCTTGGACGGCCAAAGCCTATTTGGCCAAAGCCCATATGTTTCAGAAAGATATGGCAGCTGCAAAGCCAATCTTGGATGATATTATTGATAATGGCCCTTACAGCTTGGTGACCAATTACCATGATAACTTCAATGGGGAGAAGAATAACAATTCAGAGTCTGTTTTTGCCGTTCAAAATTCGGTGAATGATGGTGGGGATGGTTATATCAATGGGAATAGGGGAAACCGATTGAACCACCCCTACTCCAATGATGCTCCCGGAGGAGGATGCTGTGGATTTTTCCAACCTAGCCAAAATCTTGTGAACGCCTTTAAAACAGATGCGAATGGACTTCCTTTGTTGGATACTTTCAATGATGTGGACGTAACGAACGACCAAGGTATACCCTCCGAAGACCCTTTTGATCCTTACGTGGGCAATCTAGATCCTAGACTGGACTGGACTGTTGGAAGAAGGGGGGTAGAATATTTGGAATGGGGCCCCATGCCCGGTATGAGATGGGTCAGGGACCAATCCAATGGAGGTCCGTATGTAGCCAAAAAGCATGAGATCCTTAAGTCGCAAGAAGGAACCATTTCTGCAGCAGGCCTACCTCAGTACAATGCAATCAATACTCCTTTGATCAGATATTCCGATGTGTTGTTGTGGAGAGCTGAAGTACATGTGGAAGACAATGAACTTCCAGAAGCCATGGGCTTGGTTAACCAAGTCCGTAGCAGGGCGGCCAACCCTGATGGGTTTGTTAAAGATACGGAAGGAATGGATGCGGCCAATTATGTTATAGGACTATATACGGATTTTCCAAGCCAAGACTATGCCAGAAAAGCGGTTCGGTTTGAAAGACGATTGGAATTGGCTTCTGAAGGACACCGATTCTTTGATTTGGTTCGCTGGGGAATTGCTGATGAAGTATTGAACGAATATGTTTCCGGGGAACAATCCAAAAGAGTATACCTGCAAGGTGCAGTTTTTACTTCCGGAACCAACGAATACTATCCAATACCACTTGAGGCCATTAATACATCAAGAGGTGTTTTACAACAAAACCCCGGATATTAGTTTTTGAGTTAGTTTAGTTTTTTAATTCGAGAGGTGGGATTGTGCGTAATCCAATCCTGCAGATCAGCGATGAAGGGCAGTGTCCTCCTTGGATACTGCCTTTCTCATCAATAATATCTTCCCCACAATAGGTAAACGATTTTATCGCATTTATAGAGTATTGAAATGTTTTCAGTGAAATATAGTATTGCCCACATGACAACCCTTGTGTTGTTATCCATTTCTTTTTCATGCAAGCAAAAAGAAGCTGTTTCTGATTTAAAAACGGAAATTCGCACGCATGACAACTTTATCCAGTATGTAAATCCAATGGTGGGCACCAAGAATATGGGGCATACCTTTCCTGGGGCAACTTCTCCTTTTGGAATGGTACAGCTTAGTCCCCAAACCAACAACCAACCCTATGCCACAGGGGGGAGGTACAATAAACGAACCTACGAATACTGTTCTGGATACCAATATGCAGATTCTACCATTTTTGGTTTTGGACACACACATTTTAGTGGTACGGGCCATTCAGACTTAGGGGATCTTGTAATAATGCCCACGGTAGGTAAATTACAACTGCAACCTGGAGATGCTTCGGAACCCAATAGCGGTTATCATTCAAAGTTTTCCCATGAAAATGAACAGGCAGTTCCAGGATATTACAAAGTAAAGCTTGAAGACTACAATGTATTGGCCGAACTGACTGCCACTGATAGGGTGGGTCTCCATCAATACACTTTTCCAAAATCCAATAGTTCACATATTGTACTTGACTTGGTGTCCAATATTTATCACCATAAAGATAAAAATGTATGGACTTTTGTTAGGGTGGAAAATGACTCCTTGGTCACAGGATATAGGCAGACCACTGGATGGGCAAGGACCAGAAAGGTTTTCTTTGCCATGAAATTCTCCAAACCATTTCAATCCTACGGCCACAAAAAATACGATACCATTCAATATGGCGGATTTTACCGTAGGTTCAATGAAGAGAAGAATTTTCCCGAAATGGCAGGAAAGAATCTAAGGGCCTATTTTACGTTCAATACCGATGAGAATGAGAAAATAAAGGTGAAAATGGCATTGTCTTCTGTAAGTACAAGAGGAGCCTTAAAGAATATGGAAGCAGAAATCCCCCATTGGGATTTTGACCAAACAAAAAAAGAAACCCAAGACAAGTGGAACAGGGAGCTATCCAAGATAGTTGCTGAAACCGAAAGCCCAGAACAAAAAGAAACTTTTTATACAGCACTGTATCATACGATGCTGTCTCCCATTATTTATGAGGATGTGGATGGAAGGTACCGGGGATTGGACCAAAACATCCATCAATCTGATGGATTCCAGAACTACACCATTTTTTCCCTTTGGGATACGTATAGGGCATTGCATCCCCTATTTAACATTATTCAACCACAACGGAGCAATGATATGATTAAGTCCATGTTGGCCCATCATGATCAAAGCGTACACAAAATGTTGCCCATTTGGAGCCATTATGCGAATGAAAACTGGTGCATGATCGGGTATCATTCTGTTTCGGTGATAGCGGACGCCATTGTCAAGGGAACTACTGATATAGACCTTTTAAGGGCGTTTCATGCTTCGAAAAATACATCCACCGTAGGATATTTTGATGGAATTGATAGTTATATGGCCCTAGGGTATGTTCCCGAGGACAAAAGTACTTCATCAGTCTCAAAAACGCTGGAGTTTGCTTACGATGATTGGTGCATTGCCCAGATAGCGCAAAGGGCGGGAAACAAAGATGCCCATAAATATTATATGGCACGGTCCAACAATTATGCCAAAGTTTTTGACCCCAAATCCAATTATATGCGTCCCAAATTGTCTGATGGTACATGGCGAAAGAAATTCAACCCCTTTGATACCCATGGCCAGGGATTTATTGAGGGCAATGCATTGAATTATGGACTCTATGTGCCTCATGATATTGATAAAATGGTGGAAATGATGGGGGGGAGGAAAGAATTCCCAAATCACTTGGACAAGATTTTCACCACAGAAATAGAAGACAGGTATATTGAGAAGAACGAGGACATTACCAGGGATGGAATCATAGGGAATTATGTGCATGGCAATGAACCGGGACATCATATCCCGTATTTGTATAATTGGACAGATAGTCCATGGAAAACACAGGAAAGGGTCAGGATGATTCTGGACACGATGTACAGCAATAAAGAAGACGGGCTTTGTGGCAATGATGATGCCGGTCAAATGTCTGCTTGGTATGTTTTTAGTTCGTTGGGATTCTATCCTGTGTTACCAGGCTCTGATGAATATGCCATAGGAAGCCCGATGGTAAACAGGGCAACTATACGATTGGACAATGGAAAGGAATTTGTCATTGAGACCAAAAATCAGGGGAAGGAAAATATTTATGTCCAAAAAATGGAACTCAATGGTGTAGAGTTAAAAGGCTTGAAACTAAGGCACGGTCAGATTGTTGAAGGTGGAATCCTAACCTTCCATATGGGAAAAGAGCCTAAAATATCCAATTAGTAAGGGATCTTTAAATGGATAAAGGGTTACACTTTTTTGGGCTTTGATTCCTGAATCAGTTCGTTGATAAAAAAAGAAGGTAGTATGCCCTGCCTTTTTTTAAAGGCGGCGTTAAAGGTATTAAGGTTGTTATAGCCTACGCATGTGGCGATATAACTTAGTTTGTTGTACTTAAAATCAGGGTCTTCCAATAAGAATGTCAATAAGTAGCCTATTCTGAGCTCATTGATATAGTTGCTGAAACTCATTCTCTTTTCTTGATTGACCACTTGGGACAAATATTTGGGATTGGTTTTCAGTTGTTTGGCCACCTCTCTTAAACTACAGGAATGGTCCAGGAAAAAGTGCTCCTGTTCCAATGTATCAAGCCGCTTTAAAATAATGTTCGTTATGGTGTCGTCCAAGGTTTTGCTGGTTTTTAACCGACGGTCATCTTCCGAAGGGTCTATTTCGCTGACCTTGGTTTCCTTAGTCTCGAGTTGCTGCAACTTTTGTCTCATGCTGACCTGCACTTGTGCCAACTCAATGGTCTTTCGGTACAACAACCGATTTTTGTTTCTTACCTTGAAATAGGCATACGCGCCAAATGAGCCAATAAGAAGAATAAAAACTAAAACAATGATGATGGTATTGTAGCGAGCCTTTTGTGTTTCGTTTTCAAGCTCTAGTATTTTTTGTTTTTGGGTGACCTCTTTTATTTTTCGTCTGGTTTCCAGAATTACGATTTTTTGTTCCTTTTCATTACTGAACAAAGAGTCCCGAATTGCTTTATGAAGTGTGTTGTATTCATAAGCTTTGGAAAGCTGGTTGGTTTTTTCATAAAGATTGGCCAAAATGGCACTACTGGTTTTTACCACATCAAACGCATTAATATCTTTTGCGGCATCTATACTTTTTTCATAATACAGCAGGGCGTTAGTGGTATCTTTTGTTTTTAGGAACAATTCGGCCTGTAGGATCAATGCTCTTGGAATTCTGAAACGGTAATTGTTTTGGTAGTTCAGTTCCAAGGCCTGGGTCAAATATTCCTGAGCCTTTTCATATTGATTTGTTGAGATGTAGATATCCGCAATGTTCATGTATACAATGCTTTGGATGTAGCTTCCAGGCGAAGCTATTTTTTTTTCGACATCGAGGTAAAAAGAATACACTTCCAAGGCTTTTTCCGCACCCTCCAATTTGGCGGTCATTCTCCCTATCTCATCAATCTTGGGAAATATAAATTGGATTTTTTTCAATCGAATGACATAGTGTAGTCCTTTTAGGCAATAGCTCAGGGCCATACGGTAATTTTCCATCCGGAGATAGTAGTGGGAAAGTGCTGCGCTTGCCCTCATAAAAAGATATTCATTTTGGGATTTTTCAGCAATGTCCAATAACCGTAATCCTGTTTCCAAGGCCATATCATATTCCCCTCTTTCCGTGTGGATATATGAAATCAAGGCATAGGTATCTGCATGCACTTCGGGATAGTTTTCAAAAGTGGCCTTTCTTGAAACATTTTCCGCCAATAGCATGGCTTCATTAAACTGTCCATTGACGAACAATAGATAAGCTTCATTGAACTTTGCGGAAAGTTCTCCTTTTACATAACCTATATTTTCTGAAAGCTGAAGGGCTTTTTGGTTATAGCTGCGTGCATTCTCCAATGATTTGTATGCGTAAGCGGAATATAGTTTGAGCAGTGTGCATACTTTTTCGGTACCGCTTACCCGTTCTTGTTTGTCCAAAAGAAAGTCTATGTCCAAAAAATCCTCCTTATGGTCCTTGCTTTTTTTTAACAGGTCTTCTATCTGCCCGAAATAGGTGTTTATGGAGTCATTGTATGTTTTCTGTGGATAAACCATGGAAGGACACACAAAGAAAATCAATAGGAAAAATATACTGGTCTTTGGATACAGGAGGTGCATTCAGATGCTTTGATGGTTAAAAAGTATACTTACATTCTCAACACTTATTTCAGGTTTCCTGTTCTCTTTTTAAAAACATGGAAGCAAGAAGTTGGATGCCGTTTAATTCAAATATAATAGCTAAATAACCCTTTGCACAAATTTGGAATCGTTTGGGGGGGCGTGTCTTTATAAATTGTATTCCCGATCTACTACCAAACAACTAGGGTTAAGCTACCCATCGTATTTCTCATTAAGAAAATAGTTTGTTAAAAGTATTGGTTACATGATATTGGCTTTTTTTGAGTTGTACATTTTGGACAATTGGGAAATCATTTCATTGGAGATGTCATCCAACGAATATTTGGGCGACCAATTCCAATCGTTTTTGGCATGGAGCCCATCAATGGAAGAGGGCCATGCATTGGCAATGGACTGTCTAAAATCTGGAGTGTAGGCAATTTCAAATTGTGGAAACCATTGCCGTATGGAATCAACCATTTGTTTTGGAGTAATGGTTAGACCGTTCAAGTTATATGATGTCCTGGTCCGTATTTTGTCCTTCGGGGCATCCATTAATTCTAACGTGGCCCTTACCGCATCATCCATATAGATCATGGGCAGTGCAGTATCCTCTGTAAGATAACAGGTATAGGGTATGTTTTGTACGGCTTTATGGTAAATATCCACGGCATAATCCGTAGTGCCCCCGCCAGGCAATGTGCCATGACTAATAACACCCGGATAACGCAGGGAGCGAACATCCAATCCGTATTTTGAAAAAAAGTAGTGTCCCCATTGTTCCCCTGCCGCTTTACTTATTCCATAAACTGTCAAAGGGTCCAAAAAATCTGTCTGGGAAGTGTTTGCTTTACTTGCTGATGGTCCGAAGACTGCTATTGAGCTGGGGAAAAAAACTTTGGTGACTTGATATTTTCTTGCGGCTTCCAACACGTTGAGCCAGCTTTTTATGTTAATGTCCCATGTTTGGATTGGATTGGACTCCCCATTGGCCGACAATATGGCGGCAAGATGGTATATCTGCGAGATTTTGTTCTTTTTTACAATTGCTTCCACACTGTTAGTATCCGTGGTGTCCAAAAAACCAATATCCCATGTATCCATTGTTTTGGGATGAAGGTCGGTTGCCGTAACATTTTCAATTCCATACCGGTCTATCAAAGCTTTAACCAAGGTGGTTCCCAGTTGTCCTCCAGAACCAGTTATCAAGATTTTTTCCTCCCTTTTCATTGTGTGATTTTAAAGTATGAAATTATAATATTTTAGGTATCAATAGTGTTATTATCTATGTTTTAGTTTAAAATCAGTAAATATTATGTTTATTTATGTATTTTACCATAAAAAGTATTTTATTATGTTTGATATGTAATTGATACAAGTAATTTTATCTTCCCATGGAAAGACTGGATGAGTATGATCTCAAGATTCTAAGAATTCTTCAAAAGGATTCAAGCATGTCCACAAAGAAAATTGCAAGTGCTTTGAACCTAACTGCTTCGCCCGTTTACGAACGGATCAGAAAGCTGGAAAAGGAAGGATACATCAAAAAATATGTGGCACTTTTAAATAAAAAGCGGATAAACAAACCTGTCACGGCTATTTGCATGGTGTCTTTAAGGTATCATAATGAAGGGTTCATAGATAAGTTTGATTCCCAAATCAGAAAGCTCAGTGAGGTCCAAGAATGCTATCACATGGCCGGAAAAGTAGATTTCTTCCTAAAAATAAATGTTTCGGGTCTTGATGAGTACCATGATTTTGTCCGGACAAAGCTATCCAAGATTGAAAATATAGGCGTCTTGGAAAGTTATTTTGTCCTTAAAGACATTATTGATACCACAGAGTTTTACTTCTGAAATTGTAGATGTGCAAATTGTGGGGTAAAGCAATCCCAAAGAGCCAAGTTTTAATTCTAAAATTAGTTCACCGCTATTTCTCATATCACTCTTCAATTCTTTAAATTTGAGTACAATGAAAATTCCACTTTCGTTTAAGGACTAACCATTAAAATAAGATTATGAGCTTTGTGGCATTTGGGGAAATACTAATGCGATTTACACCTTTTGAGAATGGGTCAAAACTTTATTCTTCCAAGTACATGGAGACGAATTTTGCAGGCTCAGAGTCCAATGTTGCATCCTCATTGGCAATTTTAGGAAACTCGGTCCAATTTGTAACAAAACTTCCCAATAATGATTTGGGGCGAGCTGCATGTGGGTCTCTTTTGTCTTATGGTATTGGAACCGCTAATATACAGTTTGGAGGAAATAGGATTGGAATCTATTTTATAGAAACGGGCAGCTCCATAAGACCTTCTAAAGTCATTTACGATAGAAAGGGTTCGGCAATCTGCGATATATCCGAGCAAGAATTTGATTGGAACCAAATCTTGGCAAAACAAGATTGGCTTTTCATTTCTGGAATTACACCTGCACTTTCAGAGAACTGTGCAAAGGAAACCCTTAAAGTTGCTCAAGTTGCCAAAAAACTTGGAGTAAAGGTTGCTTTCGACCCCAATTTTAGAAGAACTCTTTGGGAGTCTTCCTCCAAAGCCAGAAAAGTATATCTGCCCATACTTGAGAACACCGATTTGCTTTTGGGCAACTACGGAATGTTGCAAGATGTATTTGGATATCTGCCAAAAGGGAAAGATTCAATGGAAAAATCCATAGATGCCATAGAAGAAGCAGAAAGTTTGTTGGGGATCTCCAAAATAGCCTTTACCGTTCGCGATCATTTTTCCGCAAGTCAAAACCGATTATCTGGATTGCTGCGTGTGGATAATGAAAATATAGTATCCAGAGGGAGTTATGAGGTTAACATCACTGATCGCTTTGGTACTGGTGATGCGTTTGCGGCTGGACTTCTGCATGGTTTGGGAAATCAATGGGATACTAAAAAAGCACTCGATTTTGCCACGGCGGCCTTTGCACTTAAACATACCATAAAGGGGGATCAGCATACCAGCAGTGAGGAGGAAATAACCTCTATAATGAACGGAAATACTCAAGGATACGTACTAAGATGAATAAAAACGAAATCATCTCTTTTCTTGAAGAAGAGAAGTTGATTGCCATAATCAGACAAAAAGATCGGCAAAAAATTCAACCTATAATAAGCGCGTTGGTCGATGGCGGTATAAAGGTCTTGGAAATCACATCCAATACCCCAGGATTTTTAGAGGAAATCAGGAATGCTAGAAACTTGTATCCCAATATTTTGGTTGGAGCCGGAACGATTACCAATAAGAACTTGGCTGAAGAAGCTGTAGCTGCAGGAGCTCAATTTTTGGTCACACCAAACGTAGATGTGTCCATTATTCCAGTGGCGCATTCACATGGTATCCCGGTAATAATGGGTGCATTGACCCCTTCTGAGATATGTGTGGCCAATGAACATGGTGCGGACATTATTAAACTATTCCCGGCAGGAATCTTTGGGATGGATTATTTCAAAGCCATAAAAGGGCCACTAAGTAATCTCAAATTTTTTGTTGTTGGTGGAATAAATACAGAGAATATAAAGGAGTGGATGCTGGCGGGAGCCGATGGTTTTGGCATTGGTAGTGAGCTTACCAAAATGGACAAAACTGACAGGCCGAGTGTAGTAATGGAAAAAGCGAGAAGTTTTATACAGCAGATTAAGGGAAGCAAATAATTGGTATCAGTTTAAAAAGTCCGTCAGTGCAATCACAGCCTTATAGGATATAATCAGTGAAAAACAGAATGCAGTTACCAAACTTATGTTCATGAACAGGTTTGCACTTTGTGTACCCATGAGTTTTTTGCTATTGATCAATACAATTATCCCACCGATGACTAATGGAAGTACAAAAACATTGGCAACTTGAGTGGCTATTTGGGCAACGATGGGGTTGGCACCCAATATAGGGACAATTAGTCCAACCAAACAGGCTATGGCCACCAAAATTTTGAAGGTAGGGGTTTTGGTCTCCATTTTCCCGCTTTTATAATCACTGATCAGCAAAGGTAATACCATAAGAATAGGGAATATGGATGATATTCCAGCACTCATGGCGCCCATCATAAATACGGCCACAGCCATTTTACCAGCTACTGGCTCCAAAGCCTGAACCATATCCAGTACGTTGGTAACAACTTTTCCATCATAAAACAAGGCCCCGGTGGCAGCAATCATTATGGTTGCGGAAATGGTCAAAAGAAAAAATGCAGAAACCAAGGCATCTTTTCGTTGATCGCTTAAATTGGAAGTGCCCCATCCCTTTTCCTTCAATAAAATGGGACGTACCACAAAGGTTGGGGCTGCCATGGTAGTTCCCACAAATGCAGCAACCATTAAGTTGCCACCAGGAGGAATCCGAGGAATCAAACCCTTTACAATATCTTCAGAAGAAGGCAAAACCATAAACATGGAAAGAATAAAAGATAATCCCATGAGTGTCACAAAAACAACCAAAATTTTCTCGAAGAATGAATACTTGCCCACTAATAAAAAAATGTACATGATGGCAATGAGCAGAATGGATATTGCCAATACGGCCCAATAATTATTTTCATTCAAGCTTGGAAAGAACATACGCATGAATTCATAAAGAGCATTGCTTGTCAAACCCAATATACCGGAAAGTGAGCTCCATTGTCCCATGACAACACCTGCAATAGTGAAAACGGCTAGGATTTTCCCCCACTTAAGATGGTTCTTAAAAGCATTCATGGCAGTTTTGCCTGTAACCACGGCAAAACGACCATAGGCATCCATTAAAATCCATGAGAAAAAGGCACTTAAACATAAGACCCACAGCAATTGCATGCCATACATGCTCCCCGCTTTTATCATTGCTGTTACGCTTCCAGTCCCTATAGTGTACCCGATACAAAAAATACCTGGACCCACAGATAATAGTATAGCCCAAAGCTTATGTAAGATAAAAAATTTTTGAGTTGTTCCTTTTTCTGATTTATTAGGTTTCAAAATGTTGTTATTTTTATGTGTGTCATAAATATAGTGACATTTAATATGCGCAAAAGAATTTATGTCGTTCAGGACAAATTTTTAGCTGTAAATCAATGTTTTGGTTGGATGCTTGCTTGATAAAAGGATGGTATATCGATGTACACCAGAGAATTATGGATTCTTGCTTAAAATTTGAAGTGCAAAGCTTATTTCTATGTTCTTTCCAGCTTGGAGTTATGGAGTCTTATGGGGTACTACTCCTGTAATTTTTCGGATAGTGCCATCTGCTTTGTTCATCGTGTAGAAATTTCCTTTCCCATCCTTTCCTATGCGAAGATCTGTTCGAGAGTTTCCAACGATTTTTTTGAAATGGGTATGTTTCCCATTATAAAATACACCAAGTTCTTTGATGGGAATGGGTTGAGGTTCCGTAGAAAACACGTTGAGGGAAAAGACTTTTCCTTGGACAATATCCCCAAAAATGTAGTGATTGTTTAGTTCTTTGATGGGACCTTCATAGACATAACCTCCAGATATGGCATTCCCGGTTTCATGGCCAAAGAGCGCATAAGGAAGCTCATACCGCATATCGCTTTGGGTAAGGGTATAAAGTTCTTTTATTTTTTTTGGGTTGATTCCAAAATACCCCTCACGTTCGTTCCATCCATAATCACTGCCCGGCTTTACCATATTGATTTCTTCCACGGTCAATTCTCCCACATCTGCTGCGATAAGGCGAGCGTTTTCTCCCTTCCCGATCCAGGTAATCCGATGCGGATTTCTAAACCCATAAGCATATATTTCTTTCCATACACCACCGTCCTTACTATTGGCATAAGGATTATCCATTGGGATTCCATATTTTCCGTTTCTGGAATTGTTCCCTTTGGGGTCTATTCTAAGGATGGTGCCAAGAGGGGAGTGGATGCTATGGCATAACTCTGGATAACCAGCAATGGTAGCGCCCCCATCTCCAATGCCCAGATATAACATGCCATAATCTGGATCGTTTTGATCAGTAACGTTTGAAAAAATAATGTCCTGCATACCGTGCAATCGGGTGGGTACATCAATTCGGAGCAGTTCTTTCCTGCTTCCTTGGAAAATGGGTTGTGTGGGATTACTGTTCACCCATTCGGTAAGAATCCATTGCATGGCCACTTCCATTCCTTCTCCCAATGGAAAGTCGGGAGTAACGCCTTGCGGTTTTTCAGTATGTATGGTATAGATTTTTCCATTTTTTAAATACTCTGGGTGGAAGGTAAAAGTACCAAGCCCCGATGCAAGCCCCGGACCATCTATAAAGTTGTCTGTTCTATCCTTTAGGTTGAGAAAAACAGTGGCCTTTCCGTTTTGCAATTGGTAGATACTTCCTCTTTGATCATGGACAAAAAGCAGTGACTCTCCGTTCTGCAAGGGAACGGAGCGCATACTGGCCAATCTGGAAGGTGGGTTTTCTCCAGTTTTGGGCATTTTCATGAAATCCTCCAGCACAATGGATAAGTTGGAGTGTTGTACTTTTGGAATCGTGCTTAAGTCCGGTTCGGTTCTTTGGGAGGAATCTTCACTTTTTGAAATCTCTGCTTCACTGCTGTCAAAGGTTAATCCCAAACTATCCGATGTTTTATGGATATAGGTAAGTATGGATTCCACCTCTTCTTGCGGCAGAAAGGAAAAGGATGGCATATAACTTTTATACTCATCGAACAGCTTTGTTGCCCGTTCATCCTTGTCTTTAATGAGTTTTTCGGGATTCTGTACAAACTGTAGAAGCCAATCTTTTTCAACTACTGCGGTTATTCCTCCCAACTTTGGTCCCATGCCATTCATCCTCAAATCATGGCAAGAAGCGCAATATTGATTAAATAAGGCTTTACCCTGGATGATGTCTCCGTTCCATTTAGGTTCCTTTTCAGATTTGCATCCTGAGGCAAAAATAATTCCAATGAGCAACACAAAAGTCATCCATGGATAGACAGAGTTATCTTTTGCAGGGATTGGTTGCATTTGGGTCGACATACTGGGAGGAGTTTTATTCACTTTCGGATTTGCCCATAACGTAAAGGATACCTCCTAAAACATGATTTAAAAAACGTTCATCAGAATAGGATTCCTTGGTGTGGCCCAAAGCGGTATAAAACATTCGTCCACCTTCAAAGGGCTTGTACCATGATATGGGATGCACGTTTTTGTGCTTTCCGCCTGTATAGGTGGACTCATCCACAGAAATAAGGAGATTGAAATTCTCATCCATCCACCTAAAATTGTACCATTCGTCAAAACGTTCCCAGGTTTCGGATAAATGCTGGGTAGACAAATGCGTGTTGTCATGGACAATGAGTGTGGCTTCCTGGGGTTCTGGATGCCCATCAAAATAACCACCGATCAGTTTGCCATACCAGTCCCATTCATATTCTGTTGTGGATGCCCCGTGGATTCCCATAAAACCTCCACCAGATTGTATGAAGTTCTTGAAAGCGGTCTCTTGCTTTCGGTTAAATACATTTCCACTAGTGCTTAGAAAGAGGACGGCATCATACTCCTTGAGTTTTTTGGAGTTGAACCATTTGGATTTTTCAGTCACTTCAACCTTGATGCCATTTTCGGTCCCCAGTTTTTGTAAGGCATCAATGCCCACCTCAATGGATTCATGGCGAAAGCCTTTGGTTTTGGAAAAAACAAGTAACTTTTTGGTAGGAGCATCTTGGCACCATACCAAAAATGGCACAAAACAAAGCATGCAGAGCAACAATAGGGCTCTTTTTGGTTCATGAGAGGTAGATTTGAAAGCACCTACAAGGGTTTTATCAGTTGGTCTATTTGTGTGCATATTGTTCAGCTTGACTTTTTGTGTTAAAAATACACAAATACAATTATACGAACTTTCCCTTAAAAAAAATATTGACACTTCAATGCTTTTTTCTGATAGGCTAAGGATAACCAAAACAGAATAAATGGTGTTTTAAAACGCGTTCTATTTTCACTACCCTTATTTGGGTATTCTTTTCTGATTAGGTTATCACATTGGATTCTTATTGTACTCACTACATAAAGTTAATTGAAAGTTAAACTATCACATTTTGATAGTAATACTATTATATTTGCGATTGTTAGTTTTAAAATATGAAGTATGGATAGGTTGATGCAGTCGCTTAAGATGGGAATCAATGAAAAACTCTATGTGAAGGACCCTGAATCATCTTCCTTGGGAAAAAAAATCATTGAGCAGGGTATTCTCATGATAGATGAAGTTGGTTTTGAAAGTTTCACCTTTAAAAAGTTGGGAACAAAGATTGGCTCCAATGAAAGCTCCATTTATCGTTATTTTGAGAACAAGCACAAGTTGTTGCTCTATTTGGCTTCATGGTATTGGGGTTGGACAGAATATAAGTTGGTATTTGCAACGCATGGTATTTCGGATAGTGTTGAAAAATTGCAAAAAGCTATGGAAATACTTGCCCAGACTGTTGAGGAAGATGAATCCTTTACCCACATCAATGAAGTGATATTGAACAAAATCGTAATTAATGAGTACTCCAAATCATATCTTACCAAAGAGGTAGACAATGAAAACAAACAAGGGTATTTTGCCATTTATAAACGATTGGTGGACAGGCTCAGTGAGATGATTATTGCTGTAGATCCAGAATACCCATATCCATCCAGTTTGGCCAGTATGGTCATGGAAGGAACCCTGCACCAGTTTTTTTTGAAAGAACACTTCCCTGCACTTACCAATTGCAACGAAACGGTAACCCCAACCGAATATTTTACAGACTTGATTTTTAGAACTTTAAAAGCAAAGCCCAATGGCTAAGAACATTCTAACGGCATGGCAACGACTGATGGGCATGCTTACCTTGGATAAGAAGGATATCTTTCAGGTATTTTACTATGCAATTTTTGCTGGATTGGTCAATCTTTCCCTTCCATTGGGAATTCAAGCAATCATCAATCTCATACAAGGTGCTCAGATAAGTACCTCATGGGTGGTTCTTGTAGTTTTGGTGACCGTTGGGGTAGCCTTTGTCGGCGCCTTGCAACTAATGCAGATCAGAATCATAGAAAACGTTCAGCAAAAAATATTTACTAGGTCTTCATTTGAGTTTGCCTATCGGTTTCCGAAAATCAAGATGAGCGAATTCAGCAACCATTATCCGCCAGAATTGGCCAATCGTTTTTTTGATACGCTCACGATTCAAAAATCACTCTCCAAAATACTGATTGATTTTCCCGCTGCATTGTTACAAATTGTATTTGGTCTTTTGTTACTGTCTTTTTACCACCCATTTTTTATTCTATATGGATTACTCTTGGTACTCTTAATATATGTGGTGCTCAAGTTTACGGCCCAAAAGGGTTTGGAGACCAGTTTGGAGGAGTCCCAACATAAGTATAGAGTGGCCCATTGGATCCAGGAAATTTCCCGATCGATTATCAGCTTTAAACTTTCCGGGAAGACGTCGCACGCCATGGACAGGAATGATCATCTAGTGGCTCATTATTTGGATGCACGGGAAAGTCACTTTAGGATATTGGTGCTGCAATTCATCCAGATGATAGGGTTTAAGGTGCTGGTTACGGCAGGCTTGTTATTGATTGGAGGACTTTTGGTATTGGACCAACAAATGAACATAGGTCAGTTTGTAGCGGCAGAGATTATCATTCTGTTGGTAATTGGCTCGGTTGAGAAACTCATTTTAGGACTGGAAACCTTTTATGATTTATTGACCTCCCTTGAAAAAATGGGACAGGTAGTGGACAAGGAGATGGAGCCACAACAGGGTGAAACACCTTTCGAGGGCACTAACGGGCTCACGGTAGAACTTCAGGATGTGACCTATACCGTACCTGGTAGGGATAAAAAAATCTTGAATGGCATATCGTTTACCATAACTCCCCAATGTGCTATTTTGCTAAAAGGCACCAGCGGATCGGGGCGATCTACACTACTTCGATTAATTGCGGGGATTCATGAACCCAATGAAGGCAAGATCTATGTGAACAATGTAGCGCTCCAAGGGATATATCTTAACGAATATCGCTCACTTTTAGGGCAATCGTTAACAGAAGAATATCCGTTTGAAGGTACCATTTTGGAGAATATAACTTTTGACAATAAGAGTATTCCCATGGAAGATGTATACTGGGTATTGGAGAAAACAGGCCTTACACAATTTGTGAAGGAACAACCCCATGGACTCCAGACCATGCTTTATCCCGAAGGGAAAAAGATTCCCCACACCATTTCAAAGAAAATTGTTTTGGCCCGTAGTGTAGTGCACCGACCAAAGCTCTTGATTCTTAAGGACCCATTGGACCAATTTGAAGAAAAAGAAGCAGAACAAGTAATGGATTTTCTGACTGATTCTTCGAATGGATGGGCCTTGGTGGTTGTAAGTGAAAACCCAAAATGGGTAGGTCGATGCAATAGGATACTGACCATAGAAAACGGAAAATTGATCAATCCAAGTTAAGGACCATGCTGAACATTTCACATAACAAGTTGAATCAAAAAGTGGACTTATCCAGGTTCCAGGCAGGTGCCAAGGTTATCCACAAACGACATTACAAGCAGTTCAATAGGTTTTTGGCTGTATTTTCCATAATCCTTTTGGGGATTCTTTTTCTCCCATGGACCCAGACGATATCTGGTCGGGGCTATTTAACTACTTTAACTCCCGATCAACGACCTCAGACCATTCAATCCCCAATCCCGGGGCGTATAGAAAAATGGTATGTTCGGGAAGGGGACTATGTGGAAAAAGGAGACACGATTCTCCACATCTCCGAAGTAAAGAGTGAATACTTTGACCCCAGTTTGGTAGAGCGCACCGGAAAACAGATCAAGGCAAAGTCAATGGCCGTGACCTCGTACCAAGAAAAGGTAAAGGCTTTGGAAACACAGATCAGGGCTTTGACCCAAGAGCGCGGATTAAAACTGGAGCAGGCAAAGAACAAATGGGAGCAATCTAAATTAAAGGTAAAAAGCGATAGTATTGACCTTGAAGCAGCCAAGACCAATATTGCTATTGCCCAAAGGCAATATGATCGGGTGGTACAGTTGGAAAATGAAGGATTGAAAGCAGTGACCGATTTGGAAGAAAAGCGGTTGAAGCTCCAAGAAACACAGGCAAAGTTGGTTTCACAGGAAAATAAATGGTTGGCCAGCAAGAATGAGGTCATTAATGCCCAGGTGGAAATCAACAGGGTACAGGCGGAATATACCGATAAGATTTCCAAGGCGCAGAGCGATCTGTTCACGGCCCAATCCAACCAATTTGACTCCGAGGCCCAAGTGACGAAATTGGAAAATGAGTACACCAACTATGAAATGCGGAACAGCCTACTTTATATAAGGGCCCCACAAAATGGCTATATCAATAAAGCCATCCAATCCGGAATAGGGGAAACTTTTAAGGAAGGTGACCGTTTGGTGGGAATTATGCCTTCGGAATACGATCTGGCGGTTGAAACCTATGTGAACCCCATAGACCTACCGCTTGTCAACTTGGGAGAAAAGGTGCGTATTCAGTTTGATGGATGGCCTGCCTTGGTTTTCAGTGGTTGGCCCAATGTCTCCTATGGTACTTTCGGTGGAAAAATAGTGGCCATAGAGACTTTTATAAGTACCAATGGAAAGTATCGCGTGTTATTGGCCCCGGATGAGGAAGATGTTCCATGGCCCAAGGATATTAGGGTAGGGTCGGGCGCCATGACCATGGCTCTTTTGGAAGATGTCCCCATTTGGTTTGAACTGTGGAGGCAGCTCAACGGCTTCCCGCCAAATTACTATCAACCCCAAAACACAAACAAGGATGGAGAAAAGAAGTAAAATGCGGATTTTTATAGGTATTTGTTTCTTCATGGTTTTTGGAGCTTCTGCACAGCAGGATAGCTTGGTGTTAGGGTTCAAAGAATATTTAGGGTATGTTAAAAAGTACCACCCCATTGCAAAACAAGCCCAATTGACATTAAACGTAGGTCAGGCTAATTTAATGAAGGCTAGGGGAGGCTTTGACCCAAAGATTGAAGTGGATTATGACCGGAAAGAGTTCAAGGGAACCGAATATTGGGACCGTCTCAACACAACTTTCAAGATACCTACATGGTTTGGCATTGAGTTAAAAGGAAGTTTTGATCAACGCGAAGGGGCTTACCTAAACCCTGATGAAACCCTTCCCGAAGATGGCTTGTACAGTGCGGGTATATCCATGTCTTTGGGAAAAGGATTTTGGATCAACGAACGTATGGCCACCTTGAGAAAGGCCAAACTGTATAGGGAGCAGACCAAGGCAGATCAGGATATTATGGTCAATGAGGTACTCTATCATGCGTCAGCTGCTTATTTTGATTGGTTGAAGGCATATCGGGATGCATTGGTTTTCAAGGATTTTTTGGGCAACGCCCAAACCCGGTTTCAAGGCGTTCGCCAAAGTGCCTTGGCTGGCGATGTGGCCATGATCGATACTGTAGAGGCCAAAATAGCAGTAAGAAACCGTGCTTTGGGATATGAGCAGAGTAAGGTGGAGTTATTGAAAAAATCCCTTGAACTCTCTAATTTTTTATGGATAAACGATGTTCCTGTGGAATTACAACCCGAAGTGGGACCAGACTTGGATACCGCAGGCCAGATAGATGATGTATTGGAGATTTTGGGCAAACCCTTGGACAGTTTCAGTATGGAAAACCATCCCAAGCTACGTTCCTTGGAATATAAAATAGAACAGCTTTTAGTGGATAAACGGCTAAAAGCCAACAAACTGCTCCCCAAACTGGATGTAGAGTATAATTTCATTACTGAAACACCGGATAGGATAAACTCCCTTCTCGTGGATAACTTTAAAGGCGGCGTTACGTTTCAGCTCCCGCTTTTTTTAAGGAAAGAAAGAGGTGATTTAAAATTAGCCAAATTTAAGCTTATGGATGCTGAGTTTGAAAGAGACAATGCACAGGTGGCACTTCAAAACAAGGTATTTGCCATTTATGGGGAATTGGAATCCTACGAAGTCCAAAACCAATTGATTGCCGATATCGTAACGGACTACACTGCATTGCTAAAGGCTGAGGAGCGCAAGTTCGGTTTTGGGGAAAGTTCACTTTTCTTGATCAATTCAAGGGAAAGTAAACTCATCGACACCTATTTAAAACGGAATGAAATGGAGAATAAATTTTTCCATACCAAGGCAAAATTGTTTAGGAACTTGGCCATCAATCCTAAAATGTTATAACCTATCCAAAAGCCTGCCATATTCCAAAAAAAGATAATTTGCATTAGCTGTTTTCAGGTGATGAAGCAATACCTTTGTTGAGCACGTTTTTTTTGAATGACCGTAAATGAACTTGACCATTGAGAACATATTGTTGGTAGGCTCCCTGTTGCTTCTATTGAGTGTATTTGCAGGGAAAACTTCCTATAAGTTTGGCGTCCCTACCTTGTTGCTCTTTTTGGCGGTAGGAATGTTGGCTGGCTCGGATGGGATTGGGGGAATTCATTTTGATGATCCCAAGATTGCCCAGTTCATAGGTATAGTGTCCCTAAATTTTATTCTTTTCTCTGGTGGACTGGATACCAATTGGAAAGCCGTAAAACCCATACTCAAGGAAGGAGTGACCCTATCTACCTTGGGAGTTTTGTTCACTGCGTTGACCTTGGGATTGTTTGTATGGTATATTACGGATTTTACGTTTTATGAAAGTATGTTGCTGGGTTCCATTGTGTCCTCCACGGATGCGGCTGCGGTATTCTCCATTTTAAGGTCCAAGAGTTTGGCACTAAAGGCTAACCTTAGACCTACATTGGAGTTGGAAAGTGGTAGTAATGATCCAATGGCCTATGTCCTTACCATCGCTTTTTTGACCTTGGTGGTCAATCAAGACCAGAGTTTTATGTCGATTGTTCCCATGTTTTTCCAGCAAATGGTTTTGGGTGGACTTAGTGGTTTTGCCTTTGGAAAGCTCAGTAAGTTTATCATCAATAAGATTAAACTGGATTTTGAAGGACTTTACCCTGTTTTGGTCATTGCTTTGATGTTTACCACTTTTTCAGCTACGGATTTTGTGGGCGGAAATGGGTTTTTGGCTATTTATATATGTGCCGTGTACTTGGGTAACCAAGATTTGATCCACAAAAAAACCATCTTAAAAATGTATGATGGTTTGGCGTGGTTAATGGAAATTGTACTCTTCTTGACTTTGGGGTTGCTTGTTTTCCCAAAACAGGTGATTCCTTTTATGGGTATAGGTCTGCTCATTTCACTTTTCTTGATCATGGTAGCCCGCCCTGTGGGTGTTTTCCTGAGCCTTTTGCCCTACAGAATGAAGCTCAGAAGACGGTTCTATATTTCTTGGGTAGGTCTTAGGGGGGCAGTACCTATTGTGTTTGCAACCTATCCTTTGTTGGCAGGAATCGATAAGGCGAATATGATCTTCAATATTGTATTCTTTATTTCGGTGACTTCAATACTTATACAAGGAACCACACTTTCCATTGTAGCAAAATGGTTGCATGTAGCATTGCCGGAAAAAGTAAAAAGAGCCAGCCCAACCGATTTATTGTTGGCGGAAAACCCAAAAGCGGAAATGAAAGAGATTTTAGTGTCCCCGAATTGCTTCGCTGCAGATAAAAAAATAGTGGAATTGGGTTTTCCCAAGAACGCTATTATTGCCATGATCAAAAGGGATGATGGCTACGTTACCCCACACGGTTCAACGGTAATAGAGGCTTGGGACAAATTGGTTGTCCTGGCCGATAGACCTGAAATTTTTAACGAAGTGGACAAAACATTAAAAGGGGAGCAAGAGCACACCTAATTTTTTAATAACATGGAATAATGTGGCAATTACCCGGAAAAAAGTAGCTTGCCATTTCATTAGAGACCGCAAAACAATAGAACAGATAACCAAACCATGAAAAAGTACATTACCCTTGTCTTTATATTGGGAGTCCTTTACGGGATCCAAGCACAAACTATAGATGTGATGACTTATAACATCCGCTACGATAATCCTAATGACAAACCTAACCACTGGGACAATCGAAAAGATTTTCTCATTTCCCAATTGAATTTCTATGCACCTGATGTTTTTGGGATACAAGAGGGGCTTATCAATCAACTTAAGGATATGGACAATGGTCTTGAAGATTACACCTATTTTGGAATAGGGCGTGACCATGGTGACGAAAGAGGGGAGTTTACCGCCATTTTTTATAGTAAGGGGAATATTGAATTGCTCAAAGAAGGTACATTTTGGTTGTCCACTACACCGGAAGTCCCTTCCAAGGATTGGGATGCCGCATTGCCCAGAATTTGTACTTACGGGCTTTTTAAAGATAAAAAGAGCGGAGTTCTTTTTTTTGTGTTCAACACCCATTTTGATCATGTAGGTGTGCAGGCACGCGAAGAAAGTGCCCAACTCATCCTGCAAAAGATAAAAGAGTTGAATCCTGATAATCATCCAACAGTATTGATGGGCGATTTTAATCTGGAAAGCGATAGTAAAGGCATCCAACTGATTGTTCAGCAGATGAAGGACACTCATGTTGAGGCAGGGGCCAATGCCTTTGGTCCAAACGGAACCTTCAATGGGTTTGATTTTAGCAAACCTGTGGACAAAAGAATCGATTACATTTTTGTTTCCAATGGGTTTAAAGTTCTTAAGAGTTCTATCCTAAGCGATTCAAAAGACCTTAGGTATCCATCCGATCACTTACCGGTATTTGCGCGATTGGAGTTTAGTAATGAATAGGTTGGTTTTTAGGGATGTATAGGTGTACTAATCAATAGGATTTGCGGCCAGTCCATTTAGATCCCACACAATTTTACCGTCTTTTATAGTGAGTTCCGCTTCCAATTTTTGGTAGCCCTTGAGCAAATTGTTACGGGCATCGATATAGCCAAATGATCCTTTTCTAAGCCGGAGTACGGCTATATCAGCGACGGCACCTACACCCAAATGGCCCAAGTCATTGCGTCCAATAGCTTTGGCAGGATACCAGGAACCACGCTTGAATACTTCCTTTAAGGGAATGCCCATATTCAGGAATTTGGACATGACGTTGAGGAAATCCTTCATGCCGGCATTCATGCTAAACCTATGTAAGTCTGTACCAAATGAATTGGGCCAAAATCCCTGTTCAATGGCTGGAATGCCTTGGTCAAACCAAAAGCCGGCACCTCCATGTCCCACATCAAAGAGAATGCCCCGTTCCTTGGCTTCCATTACCACAGGCAAAACGGTACCATTTTGATCTACAATGGGCCTACGTTCCGAGATGTTTTCAAAAGTATGGGTGATGATATCCCCGGGCCGCATATGGGCCAACTGTTCCTCCAAGGTGTATTCGGGCAGATGGCATTCCACAAAAATGGGTCGATTGGTCTTTTCCCCAGCTTCAATAGTGCGATTGAATGGTGTCCAATCCTTACCATTGTAGTGCCCAATCTTGATGCCAACGATGGTGTTGGGATATTGGTTAATCATTTCCACGGTCTTGGCCACATTCATTTCACTGATGTCATTTTCAAGCTCATCCCCGGTCATCCCATAGCCAGAAATATTGATAAACGCCAAGATGCGGGTCTTCGAATGGTCTATGACCTGTTCCTTGAATTGGGGGAAATTTCGCCAACCAGAGGTTCCGGCATCCACAACCGTGGTGACCCCTGCCTTAAAACTGAAATCGTCAGGGGATAGACTGTAGATTCCATTGGCAAATTTTTTCGCCTCAGGGCCAACAAAAACGTGGGTGTGCGTATCGATCAAGCCTGGTACCACATACAATCCTGTTGCATCTACGACCACTTTGGCCGTCTTACTGGAAATATTTTGGGAAACTTCCGAGATTCGTCCATTTAAAATGGAAACATCGGCAATGGTGTCCACCTGGTTCGCTGGATCAAAAACATGTCTGTTTTTAAGGAGTAAATCAACCTCTTGGGCATAGATGCCCGAGCTGAGAAGAGCTGTGAATAGCCAAATTAATACATTGTAATGGACTTTTTGCATATGTTATTTATTGTTGAACTCAGTTCCAGCCAATCCGTTCAGGTCCCAGACGACTTTTCCGGCTCTAAGAGTGAGTTGGGTCTCCAGCTTCTTTTTTCCTTTAAGGGTGTTCCTTCGCACATCCAAAAAACCAAAATCTCCTTCACGTAAGCTGAATACGGCGATATCCGCTTCGGCCCCAACGTCCAAATGCCCCAAGTCCGTCCTGCCAATGACCTTTGCAGGGGCCCAAGTTGCCCTGGCAATAACATCTTCCAAAGAGAATCCCATGGCCATAAATTTGGAAAGAACATTGCTTAAATCCTTCATTCCGGCATTCATACTCTGGGTATGTAGGTCGGTACTGATCACATTGGCCTTAAACCCTTGTTGGGATGCAGGTACAGCCTGACGCCAAGAAAATGCACCGCCTCCGTGGCCTACATCAAAGATAATACCTCTTTCCTGTGCCTTGAAGACAAAAGGTTTCACCTTGTCATTTTCGTCCACTATGGTTTCACGTTGTGTTGGTCCATAGGAATAGGTATGGGTAAAGATATCCCCAGGACGGAGATGCTCCATGAACAGAGATTCTATGGAGTTGGGTGGGTCATGCTCACCAAAATCGACCATTACGGGGACGTTGGCCCTTTTACCGGCTTCAACGGCCAAATCCACTTGGTCGAAACCGCCCCAATAGTGGGCCGCTTTTATTCCAACCAAAATTTCAGGATAGAGTTTTGTGATGGAGTAAGCCGTCATCTCAGGGTTCATGTCGCTTAAATTTTGCTCATCGAACCTACTTTTCATGCCATGACCCACAATATTGAGCATTGCCAGCACCCGCGTTTTGGCTTTGTCAATGGTTTGCTCTTTGAACAAGGGAAAATTCCTCCAACCGGATGAACCTGCATCCACAACCGTGGTTACCCCGGACCTAAAGGTAAACCCATCCGGCATTACACTGGTCTGGGCATTGGCAATATAGTCATCCAGCTCGTTGCCCATAAACACATGGACGTGCATATCTATAAGGCCAGGCGTTACAAAATACCCGGAAATATCGATGGATTTTTCAGTTTTTTTCACAGAAATGCTCTTGGATACGGTTTTTATTTTTCCATCCTTAATGCCTATATCCATAGGGGTATTGATATTATTTTTCGTATCAATAAGGTGACCTCCTTTCAGAAGTAGATCATATTCTTGGGCATGTAGCCCCAAGCTTATGGCAAATAAAAATATGGGAAGTAAGAAACACAGTCGGTTTAGGTTGGTGTGGAAATTCATGTGGTTTAGTTGGTTTAGTGAATCTGTTGATATATGGCTTTGCAGCTTGGGAAAGCGTTTGAGGACAAAAAGGTTCTTTTGCTTTTCCAGCTCATATAATAGTACACTTGAAAAGGGCATTACCCTATACTCTTGTTTTGCTATGTCGTTGGAAACAAGATGCATATTTGATGATTCGATTTGTGATATCAGCATACAAAATTTAAATTAATGTTCAGGATATGAGCTTTATATTTAAGCGACCATTTTTAAAAAGAGCTAAATTGAAAACTAAGAGAATCATTGGATTTATCCTTTGCGCACAATTGTTGAGTGTGGGATGTGGAGAAAACACCCATATGGAACGAACATGGAGCATTTACAAAGCGGATAAGCATAGCAGTAGTTTTTCTCCTTTAAAGCAGATAAGTAAGGAAAACGTTGCCAAACTGCAGCCTGCATGGACCTTTAGGCCCAACGATGCCCGAGAGGGCACTAGATTTTCCAGAAATGAGTCCAACCCAATCGTAGTGGATGGGGTAATGTACACTACTTCGGCTAGACACAGATTATATGCGCTGGAAGCAAGTACTGGAAAGTTAGTATGGTCCTTTGACCCTTTCGATGGAGGAACCGGGGGAGGAGTTAGTAGGGGAGTGACCTATTGGGAGGATGGCGACGACAAAAGGATATTATTTACCGCGGGCGACCAGCTTTTTGCTGTGGACGCAGAGACAGGAGAGCCTGTTCTGTCCTTTGGAGAAGAAGGTAAGGCCAGTATGAATGTTGGACTTAGGGGCGACCCAGACGCCATTTCGGTTATCCCAACATCGCCCGGAATTGTCTATGGTGGCCTGTTGATCATGGGGACCGAGGTCTCTGAGTTGTATGGCGCTGAACCTGGATATATTAGGGCATATGATATTAGGACTGGCGCTTTAAAATGGAAGTTTCATACCATTCCCAAGCCCGGAGAAGTCGGTTACGATACTTGGCCCAAAGATGCCTATAAGTATGCAGGCGGTGCCAACAATTGGGGCGGTATGAGTGTGGATGAAAAGCGGGGCATGGTCTTCGTTTCCTTGGGGTCTCCTACCTATGATTATTATGGTGCCGACCGGGTGGGTATGAACTTGTTTGGTAATTGTGTGGTTGCCCTTGATGCGGGAACTGGGGAGTATATATGGCACTTTCAGACCATTCATCATGATCTATGGGATTACGATTTGGCGGCACCTCCAAATTTGGTGACCTTGGAACGGGACGGAAAAAAAGTGGATGCCGTTGCACAAACTTCCAAAGTGGGGTTTCTGTATGTGTTGGATAGGGAAACTGGAGAGCCTTTGTTCCCTGTGGAAGAGAGGGAGGTTCCGGCATCCAATATACCTGGGGAATACGCTTGGCCCACCCAGCCCTTTCCGCTTAAGCCCGCACCCTATGCGAGGCAATCCATCACCGTGGACGATTTAAGTTTTTACTCCCAAGCATCCCACGATTCCTTGTTGAAAGAATTCAATTCATATCGTTATGAAGGACTCTTCACACCGCCCGATACCGTAGGAACCTTTATGTTTCCGGGCAGCAGGGGAGGTTCAAGCTGGGGAGGAGGCGCTTACGACCCCAATACGAGTGTACTGTATGTAAAATCCAATGATTCCCCCGAAATCAGTATGTTGAAAAGAGTGGAAAAAACGAAAAGCGAAGATGAAAACGCTTCACTGTATGAAAAAGGGGAACAGTTTTACAAGAATTTTTGTTTGAGTTGCCATGGAGCAGATAAAAATGGACAGGAACCCGACTATCCATCACTTTTGGGCTTGAAAATGAAGATGGATCGTGGGGAAGTCTTGAAAAAGATTGAGGACGGTGCCGGGAAAATGCCTTCGTTTTCCAGTGTACTTCCCGGAGAGGAAGAAGCTATTTTGGCGTATCTGTTCGAACAAAAAAATGCAAGGTCCAGACGGGAGGATCGTTGGCTTAAGGAAGTGCAGGCCAATGAAAAGGCCAATACTGAGGAACAGCAGGATACCCTACCAAGATATTTGAACATTCGGGCCTATGGGTATTTCAGGGACAGCGAAGGCAGACCTGGAATTAAGCCACCATGGGGTATGTTGAACGCCATTAACCTGAACACTGGTGAATATGAGTGGAAAATTCCAGTGGGAAACTATCCTGACCTGCAAGAGGAAGGAGCACCCATAACGGGAACGGGAGGTTCGGCCGGACCCATTGTGACCGCTGGTGGAATTGTGTTTTTGACGGGAACCCACGATCAAAAACTATTTGCTTTCGACAAGGATAGTGGGGAACTGCTTTGGGAAACCTTGCTTCCCGCATCGGGAACGGCCACTCCCAGTACCTATATGATGGATGGAAAGCAATATTTGGTCATTTCCCTGGCAGGAAACGAGGATGAGCCAGGAGGGTATATCATGGCTTTTGCATTACCTGAAAGCAAAGGTGGGGAAAATTGAATCTCTCATAGCTTAGCGTATATGGGCAGTTTCTTTTTGAAGGTCCAAATATTTTTTGCGAACGAGTTTAGCGGTTTGATGTTCCCCCGTATGACTCCATCCCGGGGGCATGAACAGATATAATATTTTGTTTTTTAGGCCTGGAGCATTGACCACATCTTTGTAGAGTGCTTTGAATTCACCAAAATATACATCAAAGAAACTTCCCGAATCCATCTCACGGGTTATACCATATTGGATGGGAAGGTGGTCTTCCTCATCTTGATAGGTTCCAAAAACCCTATCCCAAATGTTCAAGAGATTACAGAAGTTGGTGTCCATATACAGGGGATTTCTACCATGGTGAACCCGATGGTGCGAGGGAGTTAAAATAAGTTTTCCAAGGAACCCTAAACGTCCCTTTTGCAGTACATGCTCACCAACATGGATAAAAGTGGCATAGGTAATATCCAGCAGAAGAATGGAAAAGAACAGCTTTGGGTCAACTCCAAGGAGCATGCATGTTGCGGTGCGGATAAAATCAGCATACGGGAACTCGAGAAAAAAATGCGCATGGTTTACAGATAAGTTCATGGTCTCCGCCGCATGGTGTGGGGAGTGGAGGCACCAGAGCAAACGAACTTTGTGGCCAAAATAGTGATAGATAAAACTGCCCAATTCCCAGACTACATATCCATAAATGAACCAATACCAAGTGTAAGAGGTCTGAAAAGGTGCATATTCTTGAAAGAAACCGATACACCACACAATGGTGCCCAATGAAAGAATACGGCCAATAACCCTATTAAAGACAATAATGAAGAAATTTACTTTGTACGTCTTTAATTGTTTCCTTTCCCTGAAAAAAACAATGAAGAACTCAACAAAAAGTAAAATGGGAAGCGCTAGGAAGATACAGGACATGATACCATCAAAACTTTTGAAAAAGGCGTAGTTTTCTGTTTTTAAGGCTTCCAGTATGCTGGCGAAGCCCATAAAATTCATTATTTCCTCAAAAACTGCATTCAAGAATTCCATAAGTTGGTCGTATTTCACTTTGTTCAAATATATTACTTTTTATGTATGAACATATGAACATGTTTATAGGTAAACAGTTTACGAAAACGTTTTATTGGTTCTATTGAGGCGGCCCAGCCAAAGTTTACTATAAGTGCCATATTTAGGCTATCAATAATTCAAGGGTTGCTATAATAATGAATTGACAAAAAAGAAACATTTTTTTTGGCAACATGCAATAAATATCTATATTTGAACATATGTATGAACATATGAACATAATGTACCTGATTTTTGATTGGCCAAAGATGGACCGGGTTGGGTAAAAGAGATGATATTTTAATAGAATTATTTGAGTTGTTGGGTTTAGTTCTAAAAATGGATGATGGGAAGAAGGAAGTGTCGATTCAATGCTTTCGGTCTTCCCATTTTCATTTGATGACTTGTTCAACAAAGTGTACCGTTAACTAAACTATCCTTCAAACTATGTATTTATGAAATGTTTGCGATTGATTTTATTACTGTCGGTCATGGCTGTATTAAGTTGTGATGACGACCCAGAACAAAACCCTGAAGGGTTTACCGAGTTCGTCACCAACATTGATGGTGACTGGAAGATTGACCAAGTGCTCCAGAATGGGAACGATATCACCGATCTTATAGATTTTCAATCCTTTTCCCTGCAATTATCGTATGAAAACGGGATACCATCTTCGTATACCCTTTCCAATTTAACAACACCTTTTGCTTTGGAGCAGGCGAGTGGGAGCTGGTCATTTGATGATCCTGTATATCCTACCAAGATCAATTTTTCGGATGGTACAAGCCTGGATATTCAGGGAGCAGTGCTTTCCGGTGGGGATGAGCTTACAGTGACCGTTCCTATGGGCTGTACCTCTAATACGTATACATACCGATTGAGCAAATAACCAGAAACTAACATGCACTGAAATGAAAAACAAACTATACAAACTAAAACGCATCCTGTTTCAGCAAAAAACACTGTTTCTGCTGTTTTTGTTGTTGAGCATGTGCATTACCATCAATAATGTAAATCAACCCTCTTCCATGGGTGTCGGAGAGAGAATGGACATCACTATAGATGTTGATGTTGCCCCTGCCGAAGATGCGGCCCACAACATTATATTTGGCGTTTTGGCTCCTGAGGCTTGGGACATAGCTTCCAATGCCACGGTTTCCTATACTTCTGATAATGGAAATGGGACCATGCGACTGGCCAATGGTGCCGACCCGGATTATACTACTCCCATTATGGATCTTGCCGGAATCGGTGAAAATTATGGTCTGGTAGAGTGGGTGGTGTTCATCTCCGATGAAACGGTATCCGGTGCAAATGGCGTAAACTTTTCCGGACAGATCCAACTTTCCATGGATGTCGGGACCGATAACCTTAAAACACAACTGGGATATATTGTGGGAACTTCAGGGTACGGCATCACTGCGGGAGAGACCGATATAAGGTTCACCCCTTGCATGGAAGTGACCGGAGGGTCCAATCCGTTGATAGACCTCTGTGGTCCACTTCCCTTTCCAGTGACCTTTCAACCGGCGGAATATACGTATGATGACATTATCCATATTGGGTTTGATGCCACAAAGGGACCCGAAGGATCACCAACAGCGCTTTCAGGGGCTACTGATGTATATCTCTGTGCGAAGGCTGTTATAGACGGACAAGCTGTTGAGGTGTGCGATAATGCCAGTATCACCAAAATGCGCAGTACCGGCAATGACCAATGGGAAATATCCATATGGCCCAGACAGCTTTTCAATGCTTTGCCAAGTCAGGAAATTGCGGATATCACCTTCAGTTTTATCAATGAAAATAGAGATGTCGAGGTCAAGAATCCAGATACCGGGGAAGACTTTCAACTAATAGCCAACTGTACGAATTAAAAACATGACGATTATGAAAAACAGAACAAAAGGCCTTGTTGTCATTTTTTTGGTGCTTGGCAATCTTATGGCCTTTGCACAAAATATTACCATTCAAGGGGTGATCACCGCAGAAGACGATGGTCTTCCGCTACCCGGGGCCAACGTAGTGGTGAAGGGTATGGCCATTGGTGCCTCCGCCAACTTTGATGGAGAATATACCTTGGAAGTCCCGAGTGGGGATGTAACCTTGGTCTTCAGCTATCAGGGGTTTAGTTCCCAAGAAGTTCCGGTGGGCGGACAACGAAGCATCAATGTGGCCTTGAAAACGGATGTGAATGAATTGGACGAGGTGGTCATTATTGGTTATGGAAGCACGACCAAGAAAGATCTTACGGGGTCTATTGCCACGATTAAATCAGAGGATTTGGAGTCGGTACGTTCCACTACCGCCGATGACTTTGTGCAAGGAAGGGTCTCGGGACTGTTATTGACCCAAACTTCGGGTCAACCCGGGGGTGCCACTTCTGTCCGGATTCGAGGGAGTAGTTCCATCAATGCAAGTAATGAACCATTATATGTAATAGACGGTTTCCCTGTGGACAACAACAGCGACAACCTTTCCGCAGGTGTGGCCGAGGGGCCTTCCATCAATGCCCTTTCTACCTTGAGTGCCAACGATATTGCCTCCATAGATGTGTTGAAGGATGCTTCCGCTACGGCCATTTATGGTTCCCGTGGAGCCAATGGGGTCATCATAATTACCACCAAAAGAGGATTGAACGGGGATGCCCAAATCAATTACGACACCTATTTAGGGGTCAGTGAGGTTATAAAAAAGCTGGATGTGCTCAATGCATCACAATTTGCATTTTACGTGAACGAGTCCAGGTATAATGGTTCGGGAGCCCCTAGGTTTTATACAAACCCAACCTCTTTTGGAGTGGGTACCGATTGGCAGGATGAAATTTTTAGGACCGCCATTACCAAAAGCCACGACCTTTCCATAAAGGGAGGGAACCAAGATATCAAGTATGCTGTTTCCGGGTCGTATTTAGATCAGGAAGGAGTGGTTATTGAAACCGATTTTAAACGGTACAATTTTCGGGTAAACCTCGATTTTAAGGCTACGGAAAAATTGTCTATTGAGAACTCCTTGAGCTTGAACAGGACCAATTTCAATACGGCTAGGACCGAGACCACAGGCGGGGTAGAAGTGGCCAGTAGTGCCATAACCGGGGCATACCAGTTTAATCCCCTGTTACCTGTTTTTGACCCTGAAGGAAATTATACCAAAGGAAATTTCATTGTTCAGGACGATGGAACCTTTGTAAACGAAGTAAGCAACATCCAAGAACAGATTCCTAATTTCCCAAGCCCAGTGGCTTATCAAAACCTATCGGAAAGCAAGGGGAAGGCCACAAGGATATTGGACAATTTGGCCATTAAATGGGATGTGGCCAAAAATCTACAGTTGAAGACTACTTTGGGGGTGGATTTGAACATCAACGAACAGTTTTATTTTAGGACTGAGGAAATCGATTTTGGAAATTCACCGGGGGCATTTGCGGCCCAAGCCAAGAATACGGCCACCAGCTATTTGGCGGAATCCACTTTGAATTATACCAATACCTTCAACAATAGACATCGTGTGAATGCCTTGGTAGGGGCTTCGTGGCAAGATTTTACCATTGAGTCCCTTTCTGGGAATGCCTTGGGATTCCCTACGGAGAATTTCGGTTCCAACAACTTGGGGCTTGGATTGAACCCTGGGGTCAGTTCCAACATCATAGAGTCCAGATTGATATCCTACTTTGGAAGGGTCAACTACATTTTGGACAACAAGTACATCTTTACGGCCACTTCGCGGGTTGATGGCTCCTCCAAATTTGGGGATGGCAATAAATATGGATTTTTCCCATCAGGGGCTTTCGCATGGAATGTTTCGGAAGAAGATTTTCTTCAGGATTCAGGACTCTATCTAAAACTGCGTTTGGGGTATGGAATCATAGGAAACGAGTCCATCGCACCCTATTCTGCGCAATCCACATTCAAGCCTACCTATCATTCCTTTAATGATAATGAGGTGGTGGGGCAATTGCCCAGCACACCGGCCAACAGTGCCCTTAAATGGGAGCGCACCGAACAATACAACATTGGTTTGGACCTCGGTTTTTTCAATGACCGATTGGGATTCACTATTGATGGATACCGAAAAAATACGGAAGATTTGTTACTGAACCTCCAAGTGCCTTCACAAACCGGATACATCCAAAGTGTGGTCAATGCCGGAAGTGTGCGCAACGAAGGAATTGAATTGGGCATCAATGCACAAATGTTCAAGGGGAAGTTCAATTGGGACGTTAACCTGACCGGGGCCTATAACAAGAACAAGATTTTGGATTTGGCCGGCTTGGACAATATTCCAACAGGCTTTGGGATTCTGGGTATTAACAATTGGCAGTTGCTTGTGGAAGGTGGCGAGATCGGAGCATTCTACGGTTATGTTTCGGATGGTATCGTTCAATTGGATGATGACCCTGCTACAACCCCAAGGTTTGCAACGGACACCTTTACCCCCGGAGAGCGAAAGTATAAGGATTTAAATGGAGATGGGGTCATCGACGCCGATAACGATAGAACCTTCATCGGAAATCCCATTCCAGAATACACCTTTGGGATAAACAATACCATAACCTGGAAGAACTGGGACCTTAACATTTTCATGCAAGGGGTGTACGGCAATGAAATAGCCAACTTCAACAGGATCAACCTTGAAAATTTAAATGGACAAGGTAACGTACTGTTGGAGGCTTTCTCAAACAGATGGACCCCGAACAACCCTAGCAATACCTACACTAGGGCCGCGGATGGTCCTCGGAACATTGTGTTTTCCGACCATTATGTAGAGGATGGCTCTTACTTGAGATTAAAATCGGCCACTTTGGGGTATTCCATACCGGGTAAATTTTTGTCCAGGATGAAAATCAACAAACTTAGATTTTATCTCACGGGAAAGAACCTGTTCACCCTTACCGATTATAGCGGAGTGGACCCTGAAGTCAGCTTTGGAGGACAGAACAACAACCTTAGTGCAGGAGCAGATTTTGGGGGATATCCTACCTCAAGGACCTTTCTCTTGGGTCTTAACGTAAACTTTTAAAAGTCAAAATCATGAAACAATTCAAAAAATATAGAATGTACTTCGCTGCCCTGATTTTGATCTTGGGTTGTGAAAGTGCCTTGGAAGAGGAAGTGAAGACCTTTTATACCGAGGATACATTTTACCAAACAGAGCAGGACGTCAAATTGGCCATTAATGGGATTTATGGACATTTGGGGGCCACTTTTGATGAAACATTGAACGCCAAGGGGCTATATTTTGCCAACTATTGGACGGCGAATGCTTTGCTGTCGGATGAAGGGGAAACCAGTTTCAATAGAGGGGATGGATACAACCAGCTCTCTGCAATGGCCCATACACCAGAGAATACCATAGCATTGGAAATTTGGTCCAATCTTTACTTGGGCATCAACGCGGCCAACATGGCCATCGTTAACATCCCGGACGTTGAAATGAATGGGGATACCAAAGATGATTTGTTGGGCGAAGCCCATTTCTTGAGAGGGCTTCTCTATTTTGAATTGGTGCGCTTCTTTGGCGATGTACCGTTGCAATTGGAACCCCAAAAAGTATTTACTTCAAGTGCTTTCTTGGGTAGGACATCCGTTTCCGAAGTCTACACCCAGATTTTTGAAGATTTGTCCATAGCAGAAAGCAGCCTTCCCTCCGAACAGATTGGGGTGGACAATGGTAGGCCCACCAGCTGGTCGGCCAAGGCTTACATGGCAAAAGCAGCCCTTCAGCAAGGGGAAAACCTTCAATTGGCAAAAAGTAAGCTGGAAGAAATCATGACCAGCGGACGTTTTGAGCTTTGGGAAGACTACGCGGACGTTTTCAAAATTGCCAACAACAACGGTAAGGAAGTCTTGTTTGCCATAAGCTTTTTGGAGGGTACGGATTTGTTCACCACCCTGTGGGAAGGTGGACATTTGGTCTACAGGACACTCCCAGGCGGGGTATATGGCGGTAGGCCCAATGGTGGAGGCTTGGAGATACCTACCATGGCCCTGTACAATTCCTTTGATGATGAGGATAGAAGAAAAGAAGTGACCTTCATGACCGAAGATGTCATCAACGGGGTGTTGGTGGAATTTGATGCGCCCCATATCGTAAAATATTGGGACCGGGTAGCCGAGCCTCTGGTGAACAATACGGCCAATGACCTTCAGCTCATCCGTTATGCGGACATATTACTTATGTATGCCGAAGTGTTGAATGAGCAGAACAATGGAAGCACTCCCGCTGCATTGGATGCCATCAATGAAGTGCGGAAAAGGGCAAGATTTGCCGATGGCGTGGAGCGCAATATTCTTCCAGATTTATCCGCAATGGGATACGAAGCTTTCAAAGAAGCCATACTGGAAGAACGAAAAAAAGAACTTACGTGGGAAGGCCATCGTTGGTTCGATTTGGTTCGATTTGGCAAACTGGAAGAAAAGGTTACCGAGGCCAAGCCCGGGGTTCCCGTGGCAGCAAGACATAACCTGCTTCCCATACCCCAAAGAGAAAGGGATATTAACCAAAACCTGACACAGAACACAGGCTATTGATATGAACAACACTTTTTTTAAAGCCCTCAAGGTAGCTTGTGTGCTGCTGGCAACCTTGGATGGTTTCTCGGCTTTGGCGTCTGAAAACATTGCCAAGGAAGCCACTGTGAAAGTCTCTTCCCAATTGGTAGGAAATGAAGCCTCTAATTTGATTGATGGATTGATCCGCTTGGATGGGCAGGGCGAATGGGCCTGCATCGGTGAGCGCAAGGCATGGGGGGCCAATACATTGCCTTGGCTCCAAATGGATTGGGACGGACCACGGAGCATCAACAGCATTGTCATTTATGATCGTCCCGGTTTGGAGGAGCACACTGCTGGAGGGGTTTTAAGGTTCAGCGATGGTTCCCTGATTCGCGTAAACACCATTCCCAACAATGGCGATGCCAAGAAAGTGGAGTTCCCAACAAAAACAGTGGAATGGGTCCGCTTTGAGGTCACCGATGGGGAAGGGCTCCACCTTGGTCTATCTGAAATGGAAGTGTTTGCCTCGCCCAGTGACAGCACAAATCCCTTGCATTGGGTGAATCCGTTTGTGGAGTCGGCCAAAGGCCGGTATTTTTTCTTTACCCCAGGTGCCCACCCCATGGGAATGGTGGCTGCGGCACCCGTGACCCGCAATAAAAATCAATATGGTGGAGGGTACAGTTACAATTCCACGGAAGTATTGGGTTTCGGACAGATTCACGGTTGGTGCCTTTCAGGAATACAGATCATGCCCACGTTGGGTAACATAGACCCTACCTTGGGAGATCAAGGTTGGAAATCCAGTTTTAGCCATGACGATGAAGTGGCCATGCCGGGATATCAACGTCTGTATCTAAAAAAACATCATGTTTGGACAGAACTGACCAGTACCAAGCGTACTACCCTATATCGCTTTACATATACCCAAGCGGACAAAGCCAGTATATTGACCAATTTGGGAGGCTATTTGGGAAATTCAACCATGATCAATGCAGATGTCCGTAAAGTCAGCCAAAATGAACTGGAGGGCTCGTTTGATTCAGCTGGAAGATTTTGGGGCGGACCGGAGAAAGTCAAAGTGTTTTTTGTTATCCAGTTTGATAAACCTTTCCAGACCTTGGATGGATGGAAGGATAAGGAGAGATTCAGCGATATTACCACTATAAAAGGCTCCGATACCATGACCCGTAGGGATTCGGTCGTTTTTGCCGGAATTACCCAGAGTTATTGGAATGCGCCCACTACCGGTGTTGCTGCTACCTATAATGTTAATGCAGGGGATGAAATTCAAATGAAGGTGGCCATTTCGTACACCTCCGTGGAAAACGCCCGTAAAAATCTTCAAACCGAAGCACCCCATTGGGACTTTGACCGCTATAAGGAAGATACTTTCAACATATGGGAAGAGCAGTTGGGAAAGATTGAGGTCAAGGGAGGAACAGAACAACAACGGATAAAATTCTACACAGACCTATGGCACATTTTGTTGGGAAGAAGGATCCTGAACGATGTCAGCGGGGATTATCCCGATTATACCCAGGGAGAGCGCCAAGGAACCTTCACAAAAGCCGACCTGAAAGTGAGAACGCTGCCGAAGGATAAAGATGGCAAGTCAAGATTCAATATGTACAATTTTGATGCACTTTGGCTTACCCAATGGAACCTGAACATTGTTTGGGGGTTGGCTTGGCCGGAAATTTTGGATGATTTCTCAGCTTCCTTGGTACAATATGCCGATAATGGCGGACTGTTGCCCAGAGGTGCCATAGCAGGCGGATATTCCTATATCATGACAGGAAACCCGGCAACGAATATGTTGGTGAGCACCTACATGAAGGATTTGATGACAAAAACAAATCCCAAACATGCCTTCCAAGTGATGAAACGCAATCACATGCCCGGTGGTATGATGAGCGATTCCGCAGAGGACCTTGAGTTTTATATGGCCAATGGATACTGCCCCGATAATGCCGGAAAGACCCTGGAGTGGGCTTTTCAGGATTGGTCGCTTTCCCAAATGGCAAAGAAGATGGGGAAGACAAAGGATTATGCCTATTTTTCAAAAAGAGCTGAAGGGTGGTCCAAATTGTTCCATCCCGACTTAAAGCTGGTATTGCCCAAAGACCGATCGGGGAATTGGCTTCATACGGATTTGCTATCCGGTCAGGGTTGGGTAGAGTCCAACGCGTGGCAAGGAACCTGGTCGGTGTCCCACGGTATTACGGAATTGTCTAAGCTTATGGGTGGAAACGATGTATTATCGGACAAACTCAACTTTGCTTTTGAGCAAGCAGCTCCCCAGGATTTTGTATTTGGATATTCGGATGGATATGTCAGTTATGCCAACCAGCCGGGCTGTTCCAACGCCCATATCTTTAATCATGTGCAAAAACCATGGCTTACACAATATTGGGTGAGAAGGGTGAATGAGCAAGCCTATGGTGCCACGACCGTGGACCAAGGCTATGGCGGACATGATGAGGACCAAGGCCAGATGAGTGGCGTAAGTGCGTTGATGTCCATGGGACTTTTTAGCTTGACGGGGAACAATTCCCTCACACCAAAATATGAAATTACCAGTCCGGTTTTTGACGAGATAACCATAAAACTCAACCCAACCTATTACCAAGGAAAAGAGTTTACCATCAAAACCTTGGACAACAGTAAAGAGAACAGTTATATCCAAAAGGCAAGGTTGAACAATGAGCCGCTCCAAACATTTTGGTTTACCCATGATGTTTTTCAAAAGGGAGGGGAGCTTATCCTGCAACTTGGGCCTGAACCCAATACCAATTGGGGAATTCAAGATTGAACGTATAGCAAAAAGGAACCTTCCATCAACAGAAGGAATCAGCAATGAAAAATGGGATTGTAACATCTGGGATTTGGTCTTTTGTACTCTTGATTTTGGGTGCGTCGTGCACAGAGGGTACAAAGCGGGGGGAATACCTCTTCCAGCCAGTGGCGGCCAAAGTCTCTGGAATCCATTTTTCCAATGACCTTCCCTTGGATGACGATTTGAATATCCTCAACTACATCTACTACTTCAATGGTGGAGGTGTTGCGGTAGGCGACATCAATAATGATGGATGGGACGATCTTTTCTTTACTGGAAACCAAGTTTCCAACAAATTATACCTGAACCAAGGCAATCTAAGGTTCAAGGACATCACCGAAGAAGCAGGTCTGGAGTCCAAAGGATGGTCTTCTGGAGTGAGCATGGTGGATATCAATACAGATGGTTGGTTGGATATTTATGTGTCCAGATCTGGACATTTAGATCCAGAACAACGAAAAAATCTGCTTTACATCAACCAAGGTGATGGAACCTTCGAGGAAATGGCCCAGGAATACGGGTTGGCAGATGCTTCGTATTCCACACAATCCGCTTTTTTGGATTATGACAAGGATGGTGATTTGGACATGTACCTGCTCAACCATATGCACCAAATGACCGGGATGAACAATCCTGTGCCACGAAAACTGAATGGGGAATCCGAAAGCAATGACAATCTGTACCGCAACGATGGTGTTGGTCCATTGGGGCACCCGGTCTTTACGGATGTTTCTGATGAAGCTGGTATTACGATTGAAGGGTTTGGTCTTGGGGTAGGGATAAGCGACCTTAATCAAGATGGGTATCCGGATATTTACGTGTCTAACGATTTCATTTCCAATGATATCCTGTATATCAACCAAGGGGATGGGACTTTTAAGGACAGATCCAAGGAGCTTCTCAATCACCAAAGCCATAACGGGATGGGCAATGACATTGCCGATATCAACAATGACGGTCTTACCGATGTTTTGGTATTGGATATGCTGCCTTCGGATAATCGTCGTAGGAAACTGATGCTGAACAAACCCAACCACAACCTTTTTGAATTCAGCAAAAGTGTAGGCTATCAACCCCAATATATGCGGAACACCTTCCAATTGAACAATGGAAGCCAGGCCCCGTTCAGTGAGGTGGGTCAACTTATGGGTATTAGCAGTACGGACTGGAGTTGGGGTGGATTGATGGCTGATTATGACCGCGATGGTCTAAAGGATATGTTCATCACTACGGGCTACCTCAAGGATATGACCGATTTGGATTTCATCGTGTATCGCAGAAAACAGTTCAAGTTTAGGACTAGGGAGGAAGCGGACAGTATATACTTGGCCAGTATCAACAGACTGCCCGAGGTAAAGCTCCAAAACTATTTTTATAAGAACAATGGCAGGTTGAAGTTCATGAACACTTCATCTACATGGGCCCCTGAATCCCCTGGTTTTTCAAATGGGGCGGTGTACGCAGATCTGGACAATGATGGAGACCTTGACATTGTCACCAACAACATCAATGAGAAAGCCAGTGTACTGGAGAACACCTCTTCCCACAATGGAGGACATTCCTTAAAACTCATTTTTAAAGGCCCAAAGACCAATCCAAATGGGATAGGGGCAAAAGTATGGGCCTATGCCGGGAGTACGGTTCAGTTTTCAGAGAACTATACCACCAGAGGGTTTCAATCCAGCGTGGCACCCTCACTGTATTTTGCATTTCCGGAAAATCAAAAAATGGACAGCCTTATCGTGGTTTGGCCAGATGGAAAAGGAAAGACCTATTCCAATGGAGGGATGGATACTACGTTGACACTAAAGTATTCCGATGCTTCTGAGGTATTTGAACAGATTCGTACGGTTGAAAAAAATCAAATGTTTTCCAAGGTTGATAAGATGATTTCTTTTGAACATCAGGAAATCCCTTTTTCAGATTTTGATATAGAGCCGCTCATTCCGCAAAAGTTTTCCAGCAATGGACCTTCACTTGCAGTTGCCGATGCCAATGGTGATGGTCTGGATGATCTTTTCATTGGAGGCTCGTATGGTTTTTCAGGGCAGTTGTATATCCAACGCAAAGAGGGACGCTTTGAAAATAAAACCTTTGAAAGTAATGCAGAGCATGAAGATGCAGGGGCGATATGGTTTGATGCGGATAACGATGGAGATAATGACTTATATGTGGTCAGTGGAGGGTCCGAATTCTCGCTGATGAAGCCAGGACATTATCAGGATAGATTGTATATAAATGATGGTCAGGGGAATTTAACCATGGCCGAGGATGCTTTGCCCAACATGAACACGAGTGGGGGTAGTGTGATTGCTTCTGATTATGACCAAGATGGGGATTTGGACCTTTTTGTAGGCGGAATGGTTGTTCCCGGAAGCTATGGGGTGGCTCCCAAAAGTTATGTATTGGAAAACAACCAAGGGAGGTTCATCGATGTCACCCACTCAAAATTGGGTGAACAGGAATTGGGAATGGTTACCGCGGCCCTTTGGACCGATGTGGACAATGATGGTTGGGTAGATTTAGTGGTTGTGGGGAAATGGATGCCGGTAACCCTGTACAAGAATCAAAAAGGAAGTTTTGAAAAAGCTGTATTGCCCAATTCATCGGGTTGGTGGAACAGCGTCAATGGTGGGGACTTTGACAATGACGGGGATGTGGATTATATCGTCGGGAACCAAGGAACCAATAGCGTGTATAGGGCATCAGGGGAATATCCCATGGAACTGTATGTTGGGGATTTTGACAAGGATGGCAGAGTGGACCCCTTGATCACGCAATATGGTCTAAGTCCCGATGGGGCTATGATGAGCTACCCGCTGGCATCAAGGGATTTATTGGCAGAACAAATGGTTTCCATTAAAAGTAGATATAAAAATTATCGATCCTATGCCGATGTCCAGATTGAAGACCTCCTTTTGAACAATATGGCCGATAATCCTATCAAGAGAACCGTAGAAAATTTGAAGAGCCTATATATTGAAAACAAGGGAGGGGGCAAATTCAATGTAAAGCCCTTGCCCACGGAGGCCCAATGGGCGCCAATTATGGGCACTACCATCACAGATGTGGACTTGGATGGGAACTTGGATGTCATCCTTATAGGCAACTTTTACGAGTACGAGGTGGGCTATGGACAGAACGATGCCTTTTTGGGACTTGTCCTAAAAGGGGATGGTAGGGGAAACTTCAAACCAAAAAATCAAAAAAATACCGGCTTTATGATCAATGGAAATGCCCGCGCTTTGGTCCGGGTATTGGGAAAAGAAGGAGAGCTGTTGGTTTCTTCCATCAATAATGATAGCCTTAAGATACATCGAATAAACCAAGGTTTGGAAAACATGTTAATGGTCCCGCAAGATGCGCAATCGGGCATCATCACCTTGGAAAATGGAAAACAACGAAAAATGGAATTCTATAATGGCGAGGGGTATTTGTCCCAATCCACCAGAAAGGTGCAATTGCCCAAGAATGCCAAGATTAAGTTTAACACAAAACAGAAGTAAAGTCCATGCAGGACCAAAACAAATATTATCTGGGGATTGATATAGGAGGTAGCCATTTTGCCCTTGGTATGGTGGATGCTTCGCAAATGGGCTTGCTCATGGAAACGGTGGAACGTTATCCTGTGGACAGTAATCTACCGGCTCAGGATTTTTTGGACCAATTGCTCTCTGCCATAAGGGAATCCATTCAAAAGTTCAAAAGGCCCATAAGGGGCATTGGTCTGTCCGTGCCCGGTCCATTTGACTATGCCAATGGGGTTTCCCATATCCGTGGACTCAACAAATACGACGCACTGTTTGGGGTCAACCTGAAACTCTTTCTGTGGACTCACTTACAGGATGCCTTGCCCTCTCCAGAAAGTATTGCCTTTATCAACGATGCGGACAGTTTTGTTCTAGGGGAGACCTATACCAACAATCTCGATAAGGGAAAGGTTTTGGGGGTAACCTTGGGAACCGGAATAGGCTCGGGCTTTGTCATTGATGGAAATGTGGTCACCGAACATGCCAACATACCCAATGAAGGCAATATTTATAACCTTCCCTTTAAAAACAAGAGAGTGGAGGATTGGATTTCCACCCAATGGTTTTTGGAAACTTTTACCAAGACCACGGGCATCACGGTGGGCAATGTGAAGGAAATTGCCGAGCATGCGGAAACTTTGGAAAAGGCCAAGGAAATTTTTGAACAATACGGACAGCATTTGGGTGAAGTAATGACTTCTCTTTCGGAAGAGTTCAAACCAGATGCCCTTGTTATTGGAGGAAGCATATCCAAGAGTTATCACCTTTTCAACGAAGCTTTTGAAGCTTGTTTCCCCGTCCTCCCTAATATTCATATTACAAAAGGCACGGCCCATGCGGCCATTTTAGGTGCCGTCATACATTTAACCATTAAACAGAATAAATTGAGCACAAAAAGAAACACGGAGCAGTATGTGATGCCAATGCAGGCAGATGGGTCAAGAACAGATGAAGGCTATATGGTGTACCCCTCTTTTGAGATTTCTACGGGGACTGTTTCCATGGGCGTGGAGAGCCTCGTGGATGAACTTCCCAAAACAGGATGTGTTCTCATAGACGGTTATATGGGGGGATACTGGGAAGAATTTATGGCCCGTTTGTCCAGTGAACTCCAAAAAAGAAATGTAAAGCATATCAATTATGCTATGGCTTCTGCGTACAAGGAGGTTTCGGTCATAGAAGAGATGGTGGCTCCCTATTTGGGAGGCGACGACCCTGTTTTTGGAAAGATATTTCCCGGAGATTTAAAGGATTTTTTCGATGAGGAAAAATTGCAATCCATCAAACCGGAGGAGGGTGTCCTAAATATTATCTATGGGCCTGGGGCAGCCTTGAGTGGTTGGAAAGGAACCGTGATTTATATGGATATTCCAAAAAATGAGATACAATTTCGTTCCAGGGCAGGGCAGGTTACCAATTTGGGCAATATTATGGTGGCTGATAAAAAACATCAATACAAGCGCATGTACTTTATTGATTGGCCAGTCTTGAACAGACATAAACACCAATTGCTGAAGGATATGGACTATGTTGTGGACGGGCAGTTTGAAGGTGATGTCTCATGGTGTTCGGGAGATACCTTGCGAACAGCACTTCAGGAAATGACTGCCCATGCCTTTAGACCAAGACCTTGGTTCTCACCCGGGATTTGGGGAGGGGATTGGATGAAGGGAAAAATTGACGGACTGGCGCAAAATGTGCCCAACTATGCATGGTCCTTTGAACTCATTGCGCCAGAAAATGGAATTGTGATTTCAAAGAACGGTGCACGGTTGGAGGTTTCCTTTGATTTTTTGATGTTCCAGGATAACCAGTCCATTTTGGGCAAGGCAGCAGATGTTTTTGGAACGGATTTTCCCATACGGTTCGATTATTTGGATACGGTGAATGGACAGAACCTATCCGTGCAGTGCCATCCTACTTTGGAATACATGCGGGAAAATTTTGGGGAAAACTTTACCCAAGATGAAACCTATTATATTTTGGATGCCGACGCCGGTGCCCAGGTGTATCTTGGATTTAAGGAAGGGGTGCGAAAAGAGGAATTCCAAGAGGCCTTGGAGCAGAGCCATGCCCAAGCAAAGCCCATGCCGGTAGAGAATTATGTGCAAACGTTCGATGCCAAAAAACATGACCTTTTTCTTATTCCAAATGGAACCGTGCATTGTTCCGGTATAGGGAACTTGGTTTTGGAAATTAGCAGTACTCCTTACATATTCACTTTTAAGATGTACGATTGGATGCGCATGGATCTGGATGGAAAACCAAGACCATTGAATATTGAACGCGGTGTGGCCAACCTGAATATGGAATGTCAAGGAGATAGGGTAGAAGCGGAATACATTTCCAAACCACAAGTGGTCCAATCCGGTAATCATTGGAAGAAGGTAAAGTTACCCACCCACCCAAAGCATTTTTATGAAATCCATAGATTTGAGTTCACTGACGAAATGATCATTGATACAGAAGAACAATGCCACATCCTCAATTTGGTGGAAGGCACTAAAATACGGGTGGTGGCCCAAAACAGGAGTATGGACATCCACTACGCCGAAACCTTTGTGGTCCCTGCCGCGGTAGGACGTTACAAGATTGAAAATTTGGGTGAGGGAGAGGCAAAAGTGATCCAATCCAATGTAAAACCAGAATTCTGTAAAACCGGATTTTAATCATTGATAAAAGCATGGAAGCACAAAAGAACAGCTACCTTTTTAAGATTACCGCCATTGGAGCATTGGGGGGATTTTTGTTTGGTTACGACACAGCCGTGATTTCGGGAGCCATTGGTTTTATGGAAACCAAGTTTTCCTTGACCCCTTCACTAAAAGGTTGGGCCGTATCCAGTGCCATTTTGGGTTGCATCTTAGGTGCGCTAACCGCTGGGTATGTGGCCGACCGGATCGGCCGGAAAAAGGCCCTCATCATAACAGCTTTGCTGTTCGCCATATCGGCCATTGGTTGTCTGTTGGCCCCAAGTTTTACCCTTTTGGTCATTGCGCGGATTATTGGGGGTGTAGGTGTTGGTGCTGCTTCCATGCTTTCGCCATTGTATATATCGGAGATTTCGCCAGCGGAAAAAAGAGGGTCTCTGGTCTCCCTATATCAATTAGGGATAGTGTTGGGGATAATTATTGTGTATTTCTGCAATTATTTGGTGGCACAGGCAGGGGATGAAGCTTGGAACGTTGCATATGGGTGGCGCTATATGTTGGGGTCAGAGGCTTTGCCAGCCCTATTGTTTTTGGGCGCCCTGTTCTTGGTTCCCGAGAGCCCTCGGTGGTTGTCCAAGAACGGGAACAATGCGGCGGCCCTTCACATTCTGGAAAAACTGAATCCGAAGGAGAAAGCCACAGAAATCCATCAAGGCATCCAAAAAGCGTTGCAGCAGGAAAAAGGCAAATTATCCGAACTCTTTGAAAAAGGCTTTCGTACTGCAATCATTATTGGGGTGGTATTGGCTCTTTTTTCACAGATTACAGGTATCAATGCCATCATGTATTACGCCCCTGAAATATTGAAATCTGCTGGTTTTGGCGTGGATTCAGCCCTTATGCAGACCGTTCTGATAGGAGTGATCAATTCAATTTTCACCTTTGTGGCCATTAAGTACATTGATAAGGCAGGTCGGAAAAAACTATTGTTATGGGGAATTTTGGGAATGATCGTTTGCCTGTTGGTCATTGGGGCCTTATATCAGTTCGATGCCCTTGAAGGACCTTGGCTACTGATTTTCATCTTGGGATTTGTGGCTTGCTTTGCGTCTTCCTTAGGGCCTATTCCGTGGGTGTTGATTTCTGAAATTTTTCCAACAAAAGTACGGGGAGTGGCCATGTCCATATGTATAATGGTCTTATGGATAGGGGTTATGCTAATATCACAATTCACTCCCGTATTATTGAGTGACCTAGGACCCTCCTATACATTTTGGTTGTTTATGTTAAATGCCATTTTCCTGTGGGTTTTCACGTATAGGATGATTCCTGAGACCAAGGGCAAGACCTTGGAGGAAATTGAAATGGGATGGAAAAAATAAATCTAATCATGAAGAAAATAGCTTTAAAGCTCTTATGTTCCTTTACAGTACTTGTACCCATGTTGGTGTGCGGGCAGATAGAGTTGCCTCCCATTTTTTCTTCCCATATGGTATTGCCAAGGAATAAGCAAATTCCTCTTGAAGGGAAGGCAGAGCCAAGGACTACATTGACCATTACCATTGGAAGCCAAAGCCATACGGCGAAAGCGGATAAAAATGGAGTTTGGAAAGTGAATCTGCAACCCATGGTTGCCGGAGGACCTTTCGTTCTCCAAATTGAAGATGATCAAGGGAGGGAATTGACATTGGACAACCTATTGGTCGGGGACCTATGGTTATGTGCAGGGCAATCCAATATGCAGTACACCCTGAACATGCTGCGGTATAAGGAAACCCCGGATGACAACTATGATTCCCCCAACCTTCGGTTGTGCTCGGTATGGGTAGACCGGGATTATCTTCCAAGAAAGGATGTACCCAATGCCGTATGGCAGGAAGTGTCCAAGGAAACCGCCCGGAACTTTAGTGCCGTTGGATACTTTTTCGGGAAAAACCTAGCTGGGGAACAAGAAGTTCCCATAGGTCTCATCAGTAGTAATTTGGGGGCTACGGCCATAGAAACCTGGATGGGTATGGACGTTCTCAAGATATTTCCGCAGTTTGATGAGGTTACGCAGAAGGTGGGTAAAATCAACAAAAGTTTTAAAACCCTGGATACTGAATTGGAAAAGTTCAGAAAGAAATGGGATGATAAATATTATTTAAAAGGACCTGGAATTCAGGGGAAATGGTACGAAGAAGGGTATGATTATTCCAATTGGGAAGAATGTACCTTGCCCGCTTTCTGGGACGATTTTGGGTACGCTTCTCATGACGGTAGCATGTGGTTTAAGCGAACCTTTGATTTGGACTCCGTTCAAATGGAAAGCGATTTCAACATAGTACTCAACCAAATTGATGACTACGACAGGGTTTGGGTCAATGGGGTGCAAATAGGGGAGTCCTTTGGGAAAAGTAATTTCAGGAATTATTCCGCACCCAAGGACATCCTTCGGGAAAAAGGGAATATACTTACGGTACGTGTCTTTGATGTTGGCGGGAAAGGAGGAATCTATACCAATGCTTTTTGGGGCAATTCCATCCTTAATGGGACTTGGAAATATAAAAAAGGCGTACGTATAGATAGCAGTCGGTTTCCAAAACCCGAAGTGGCCAATGGCAGTCCGTTTTCACATCCCATGCTCCTGTACAATGCCAGTATAGCACCATTACACAAACTACCTATAACCGGGGTGATCTGGTACCAAGGGGAATCCAATGAATCCAGGGCTGTGGAATATGGCTCCTTGTTACCGGCCATGATACAAGATTGGCGGAAGCAATGGAACAATCCTAAAATGCCTTTTTTGGTTGTTCAATTGGCAAACTATAGGCAAGAGGATGCTGAACCTAAGAATAGTCAGTGGGCCGAATTGCGGGAGTCCCAAATGAAGGCCACCGAACTGGAGCACGTGGATATAGTGAATGCAATAGACATTGGGGATGCCAATGATATCCACCCTTACAACAAAAAAGAAGTGGGTAGGCGATTGGCCCTTTTGGCACAACACCATACCTATGGTAAAACCCTTAAAAAAAGTCCTGTTTTTAAAAGCAGTACCCTGTCGGATTCTATTATCACCATTGAGTTTGAGACCTATGGCAGTCCATTGAAAAGTATGGATAAGCATGGCTATGTAAGAGGTTTTGCCATGGCGGGAGCAGATGGAAAGTTTTATTGGGCCAAAGCCAAGGTTTTGAATGATACCCAGGTGGCGGTATATCATGGGGATATTAAAAAGCCAATGTATGTCAGGTATGCTTGGTCTGATAACCCAGGACCATTGGATTTGGTAAATACGGATGGACTCCCGGTCTTTCCTTTTAGAACCGATGATTTTGAGTTGAGTACAGAAAAGAATAGATATAGCTACGATCCCCATGCATTTTAGTGATGGATTGTAATGGTAAAATGAATAAATAACGGGTCTTGGAGCCTAAAAAGATGACATATGGAATACATAAAATCAATACGTTCTTTTAAGCAACAATGGATGGGCGTTGCGGCGATTACATTGTTGTGCACCTCCTGCGTTGACAAAAAAGAGACAAAAAAGAACGACAAGGACAGTGCACCGGAAGTAAATATTGCCATGGCAGGCGAATCAACAGCGTGGAGTGAACTCTTCATTAAAAATGAAGGATGGTTTGGAGGAGATGGTATTTTTGGAATTCCTATGGATGGTAAGGAGTTTGTCCCGGCGACGGAGAGTACGGTGACGCTGTTTACTTTTGGGGATACCATGATTGGCCACCATGATGGGGAAACCCTCTTGCCGGAAGACTTTTTGATGATCAATAATTCGGTGGGTATCCTTACAGGAAAAGAACCGGATTCGGAAAAGATCACCTTTCACTGGAAACAAAGCAGTGAAGGTAAGGCCGAGGGCCTTTTCAAACCCAATACAGAAAACGCAAGACCCCATGATTATTATTGGTTGGGGGATGGCTTTGTCAATACGGAAGGGGATGGCAACCTGTATATTTACGCGTATCCTGTAAGGGAAAAAGATACCACCGGGATTGGTGGGTTCACGTTTGAACAGGTAGGGGTGAACCTATTGCAAATTCCAAAGAACAGTCAACCTCCATATGTGGAGCATAAGCAATTGGAGACCCCATTTTTTGATTCGGAAACCCAAACCTCATTCGGCAGTGCCATTTACGTGAATACAGTGTCGGCAGGAGCACCTAACCCTGATGGATATATCTATACCTATGCAGTTTCCAACCAGGACGGGACAAAGGGACTATTGGTGGCTAGGGCCTTACCGAAGGATTTTGTCAATTTTGGACAATGGAAATTTTGGAATGGGACCGATTGGGTGGCCAATATGGCAGATGCGGCATTGATTGCCAGGGATGTTTCCAACGAAATGAGTGTTTCTCCGCTATCGGATGGCAGCATTATACTTACCTACCAACGTTACACCATGGGACCGGAAGTTGCCATACAAGTTGGGGAGTCCCTTGTAGGACCATTTGCCGAACCCAAAGTTGTTTACAACACCACTGAAAACAACACGAACAAAACGTATTTCACCTATAACGCCAAGGCCTACCCGCATCTTTCCAAGCCGGGAAGCCTCTTGGCCAGTTACAATGTAAATTCATTCGATTTTTGGGCAGATATTTTAAAGGACCCCAACCTTTATCGACCTAGATTCCTTGAGATTCCTTTGGAATAGGGTTTCAACGTTTAATGTCTATACTGTAGGTGAACTGATCGGCCCTGTAATACCCAATGTTGTATTCTATGGGCCTGTTACCGGGGTCGTAGACTACCCGTTTTCTCTGGAGAATGGCCGAGTTTACGGGTACCCCCAACTTTTCTGAAAGGGGTTTGTTGGCTAAAATGGCACTTATCTGTTCCCTTGAAAGTACTGGGACAGTATGGTATTCATGCTCCAAAATATCGTAGAGGTGGCGTCCAAAATCCTCATCTCCCGTGATGCCAATTCTGGGGTGAAAATAACTTATGAAATACACAAAGGGTCCATTGTCCAGCCCTCTGAGCCTTTCCAATTTAAAAACTTCTTGGCCTTCCTTGATTTCCAGTTCCCCGGCAATTTCAATATCGGCCATGATCTTGGAAACCTTGATCTCATAATTTCTGAAATCAATCCCCTGGGCATGCATCTCCTGACTGAAACTTACCCAATTGGACAGTTTGGTCTCGACCTGTTTTTTGGCTACTTTGGTACCAACTCCTTTTTTTCTGATTAAAAGTTTTTCCTGGACCAACCTATTGGTGGCCTGCCGGATAGTGTTCCGTGAAATACCAAGCCTTTTGGAGAGATCTACCTCTTTGGGCAAGAATTTTCCATTCTGGTATTCCGGGTCATTGATCATGTCACGGAGTATCTCCTCAACCTGTAGATGTAGGGGCACAGGGCTGTCATGGTCTATGCTTAGGGACTTAAGGTTGTCCATGTTCTTTTGTTCAGACATGAAGCAAACTTATAAAAATTGTTCTAATAACTACCTATTCTCCACTGTTGGATTTTATTGGGGTCCCTTGTAGATGAGTTGGTCCAACCTGATTTCACCCAGTTTTCTGGTCAATTGGGCGTCTGTATATAACTCCATAACGGGATCCAAGAAATGGTAGGTGAAGTTTGGATTGTAAACAAAAGGGTTGGCAGTATCAAAGTCCTTGAAAACAGACTTTACCTTCATGGTCAGTTGTAGCAGAACACTTTTGTCGTTGATAAGGGCCTCGGCCTTTTCCGGATTCATTTTGAAAAGCACCTCGGCATTGATGTAGTCCACTTGCTCCGTTTTTCCATAGAATTGATTCCCGTATGTGGTTTCTGGTGAAAAGGTGTTGAAGTATTCCAAAGCTGAAACCCCTAAAGGAGGTCTCTTTATGGGAAGTCGTAACCAAAAACCTCCGTGGTCAAAATCATATTGACCTTGAAATTTAACAGCATATACAAGCTGGAAATCATGGGTGCCATCAGCAAAAAAGTCTTCGCTCCATTTTAGGATGATATCCAAGTATTTCTCAACAAAGGACACGTATCGCTCATTTTCAGTGAAGTCATCAGATTGGTGCCCACCCCATTTTCTTACAAATGGACTTTTACCGTCACCACTCCAATCGTTCATAAAATACTCTTTTTTCAAAGCATCGGTCCCCATGCTGAATGCAAATTCCAACAAGGTTTTTTGGGCGAGACTCGATTTGGCTTCCTCTTCCACAATGGTTCCTTTGGTTCTTTGGGTAAGGGCGGTCCGGTCCATTACCTTAAAATGATCTTTTAAAATATGGATACGGGCCAGATGGGCAAAACCCGTATATCCCAAACCAGTCAAATTTCTTTTCTCGGCTGCCTCTTTGGAAAGGTCCACTTTTTTCGGATTGTCGCGCATCATATAAAAATCTATGGCCCCAAACCGGGGAAGATCTTTATGTTTTTGGAGGACAATATCCTTGAAAGCAGGGTTTGGGGACGGCAATACCATAAATTCAGAAATGTCAGGAGAAGGAGATGTCTGTTTTTTTGGGGTGCTCTGTTTTTGTTGGGAGGATTCTTTCCCAGTTGAAGGCACGTTGTCTTTATTTGGTTTTTCGGGTTGTGGATCTGTGCCCTCAAAAACAGCATCCACTTGCTCATCGGCCTTTTTCAATAGTTTTTCTTCGGCTTTTTGCTTCAATTTTTTTAAAAATTGGGCATTTGCATCCGTGGTCTGGGAAAAGAAACAGAGAATTATTACAACAAAGATATATGTGGCTCGCATGGTTTCTAGTATTTGGATTGCAATGTCTTTAGGTCTATTTCCCCCATTTTATTGGTAAGGGCCGCATCGCGATAAATTTCAATGACCGAATCTTCCAGCTCATACTCCCAAGCCACATGGGTTGGGTTGCTGAGCCTTGGGGATACCTTTACCTTAAGAACGGCAAATACAGGGGACCTTTGTTGAAGGTTCAAGGTCTTCGCCATGGAAGGATCAATGGGTACAAAGTGTTTCTTGGCGTTGTTGGCCAATGCCTTTTCATTTTCAGTGAAGGGTAAAAACTCGGAATGGTGGAGCATGAAACTGCTACCTACCAAGGAGAAGATATTGTTTATCCAGCACCCCTTGTTTTTAAAATCGTATTTCTCCGAAACGAGTGCCCTGTTCACATAATAGACCGTTTCACTGCCGTTTGCATAAAACGTTCGGCTCCATTCTTGTAAAGGCTCCAAATAGTTCTTGACGAAACTTGTATAGCTACGGTTTTGGGCAAATTCATTTTTTCCGGCCCCGCCCCAATAGGCTACGTGTTTTCTTTCCCCGGCAGGATTATAGAAATTGCATGGCGATTTTGCCTCTGGGTCGCAAAAATATTCCATGAGCACCTTATCCGAAGAAACATATCCGGCAAGTTGTAGCAGATGGTGTTGGGCAAACTCGGAATTTTTGAATTCCTGCCCCTTTTCTTGTTGGGAAGAGTTGGACTTTGTCAATTTGGAGCGATTGATATCGGCATAGATTTCCTTTAAAAATTGGAGCTCCATGAGTTTTTCATACGCTTTGTTGTCGGTAGGTTTTGTAGTCCCCCGCACAAAATAAAGCGCACCATACCTTGGGAGTCCCTTGTGGGACTGTATGGTGATGTCAATAAAATCTGAACTGGGCGATGTATAGGTAATCACGGAACCTTCCGTACCAACAGGATAGGTTGTGGAGGTTTTCTTTTGATTGGGTACCGATGACGGTGTCTTTGTTTCACTCTGGGTATTGGTGGACTTTTCCGTTTCTTTTTTGGTTGAGGAGGTATTCCCGTTTGTGCCATTCAGGATTTCATCGGTCTTTTCGTCCGCTTTTTGGGCAATCTTTTCCTCAACACTTTTCTTCAATTTTTTCAGGAACTGTCCCTGCAAATGGGTAGGGGCGGCCACCCCCAACAGGATAACGAACAGGATATAGTGTATTTTGATGTTCATCTTTTTCATGCTTTTTTGGATTATCTGGTTTTGGATACCATGGTGCTGATATCGATTTCACCTACTTTTTGGGTGAGACTGTCATCGGAATAGATCATGATCGTGGGGCTGTTCAAGGTAAATGTGGTTTTCAATTGGTCTGCCCTATAGTTTTCCAATCCGTTGAGGGATGCAGTGATGTCAAGCACCAGAAATATGGTTTGATGGTTTTCCGAAAAGGCTTCTGCTTTTTCCGGTGCCATTTTAAGCAAGATCGATGAGCCGTTGGGATGCACCAGTTTTCGCTCTGCGGAATTGGAAGGTTGAAGCTCCCACCATCGCAATAAAAAATCGTTTTGGTGCATTTGGTGGGTGTGTAACCAATATCCGCCATCCTTAAAACTGTAGGTACCGAGCTGGGTCTTTGCCACATAATACCCGTCAATGGTGTTGTTGGGGTATAGCGAGTTGCCCCATTTTTCCAATTTTGGGAACAGTTCATTCACAAAAGCTGTGTAGGCCCTCAATTGTTGGAACTCGGAAGCTCCCCGACCACCCCAGGAGCGGATGTTCCTCGGTTCGTTGTAGTACCCATCTTCTTTGAAGATGGAAGCACAATCTTCCTCCTTTTCATTGCAGAAAAACCGTTTTAATTCGCTCTTCGAGGATAGGGCATTGGCCAAGGCCAGCACATGTTGTTGGGCCGTGTAGGATTTCAAATCCTTTTCAAACATGGATTGGGTGCGTTCCGTAAAAAGATTACGATCCATGGCACTGAACATGTCCGCTTTAAAACGGATTTTCAAAAGTTCCAGCAAAGCGTGTCTACTGGCCCGGTTGTGGCTGGATTTTTTGTCCACCTCAAAGTAATTTTCAGCTTTGGAACTTACATAGGTACCATCGGCCTTTACAAAATACTCGTCCTGTATCCCAAAGCGCAGCTTGTTGTTATAGGTCTGCAATGAAAGGGATATAAAATTGGGCGATGGCGATGTAAAGACCTTCTCCTCTTGAGATTTTAAGCTGGACAATACGGCCAAGGTCAGAAGCACATATACGATTTTTTTCATTTGTTACGGGGTTTTAAGGATAAGGTTGTCCATGGACAAGGTGGTGAAGTGTTGGGTCAGGGCTTCATCCAGATACACATCCATTTCCTTGTTCACATGGGAGTAATTGAATTCCAAGCGGTCATTTGGTCGAGATAAGGGCTTGCCCGAGTACACCATCTTTATTTTCTTTACCAAGTACAGTTTACTAATGCCTTCTTTCATTAATCGCTCTGCAGTCCCTTCATCCATTTGAAGGAAGAAGTCCACATGGTTTTTTGAGCTGGTTTTTTTCATCAGTTCGGTTTCAAAGGAGGCTGACGGCAGGAAGGTCATCGAATGGATACCACTGGGTTTTAGGAAAAAAACATCATTCAATTGGAGCGGATGTACCAACCAATACCCCTTTTGGTCAAAATCGTAGTTGTTGCCCACATGCAGGGTGGAAACGTGATAGCCCACCATTTTCTCATTTTTGAAGAAACTTTGGCTCCATTGCACCAAGGGATCTAAGCATTGCTCTATAAAAGCCTTATAATTCCGGATTCGTTCAAACTCGTTGGCCCCACGATTGGCATTTTCGCAAACCGGACCCGTACCCATGCTCTGCGCTATTTGGTTACGAAGATAGTTTTGCAGGTAGGCCGAGTTGCGTTGCTCTTGCGACATATTTCCCGAAATTGTGGTCAAACGTTCCCGATCAAGATCACCCATAAAGGGTGTCCTATACTTGAGCCCCAGGAGGAGGGAGAAGTTTCTGTAGCCTAAACCAACCTCCTTGCTTTTTTCGGTATCGTAGGAGCCCCGTACCGGTCTTACGGTTCGCCCGGGAGTTTTCCCTGTGTTGTTTTGGATTTTGTAGTTGTCCCTTGCGCCAAATCTTGGCAATCCTTTATGGGACTGCAGCACAATGGGGATAAATTGGTCCGATGGCGGGTCAAAAACCAATAAACCATTCGATTCTTGCTGAGCATGAATATGTACGGCGAAAACCAAGGTGATGGCCCAGAGGTAGTATTTTAGTGATAGTTTTTTCATGTTGAGCAGTTATTCCCAAGTAACGACACCATCCATGGTCAAAACCAAATCGCTGTCCGTGTTGATTACGGTAGTGCCATTAAAAACAACTTTCTTGGCATTGAAGTCAACACTGTATCCATCGCCACAGGCGGTAAAAAAGCCTTGGTAGGGTGATGAGCAGGCATGCCGGAATTCTTCACCATTCTTTACGATGGTCATGGAGATGGTCTTTTCAATATCCGGAGATCCCCCGGTTGAAAAATCCGCAGCAACGATTACAAAGCCATTTTGGTCATTGGTGTAGACCAATTCGTTGTTTTCCACCCGGATGTTTTCGGAGAGCAATATTACGGATTTATCTGTTCCCGTGAGTCCCACTTGGGCCACGGCTATGTTGGCCACGGTAAGGGAATTTCCAAATTCCGAGGTTTCTTCACCGGACAATTGAATGCTTCCGCTTGCTTTTTCGGTTGCTATGTTTTCGGTTGTATTTCCATCATCCGAAGCACAATTGAAAAAAAGGGTAATCGATAGAAAAAAAAGGGAGAATAGAGGTGTTTTAAGCATTGTAACAAGGATTTGGTCTTGATGAACCTCTAAACTATGGGATTCCTGAACGATACACCATGACCATTTAGTTATCGTTATATATTGTTGGATTATCGTTGTGGTTTGTGCAATATTCGTATTGTAGTGAAACTAAAGCGGTATAATGGGGCAAAACCGTTAAATTTGGAACTACACCAATTTCCAAACATGCCAGTACCCTTCAAAAGAGCCATTACCCTTTTTTTGATTTGTTTTGTTCCCCTTTGGGGAATTTCCCAAGAGAATCCTTTGGATTCGTTACAACAGGAATTGGCTTCCCATACTGCCAAGGATTCGGTCAGGGCCAATTTGCTCATCAAAATTGCAGGGAGCATGACCTATTCCGAACCACAAGGAGCTTTTCCCTATGTGGAGGAGGCCATAAGTATATCCAAGACACTGGATTGGACCAAAGGAGAAGCCTTGGCGCTTCGTCAAAAAGGACATCTGCACTATGTCATGGCCGATGAACTCAATGCCTTGGATGCCTATCAAAGCGCTTTACAGTTGAGTCACGCTATGCAGGACAAGGAGTTGGAGTCGACCTTGATAAGCAATATTGGGAACATTTATGCCGATTTGAAACAGTATGACAAGGCCTTGGAAAACTATGAAAGCTATCTTGCCTTTGCGGAATCCACGGGGAATATCAATGAACAGATCAAAGGACTTTCCAACATTGCCATCGTCTATAACGATACGGAACGATACACCGAAGGAGTGGCTTATCTGGAAAAAGCCTTGGCATTGGCCAAAGAGGAAGGGAATGAACTTTTTGTAGCCGCCATTACCAATAATTTGGCCTTGGCGTATAAAAAATTGGAACAGTACCCAAAGGCATTGGAGCATTATCAAGATGCCGCGGTTCTGGCCCATACGATTGGCAATAAATATATTGAGGCGTCCGCCTTGAACAGTATCGGGATAGTGAACATACTCGTGGGAAATTATGATGCGGCCAGTGGGGTGGGACAGAAAGCTCTGGAATTGTCCCAGGAAATTGAGGCGGTGGAATGGCAGGCCGATTCGTGGAAGGTACTCAGCGAAATCTATGAACACGATGGGAAAATGACAGAGGCCCTGGAGGCTTATAAAAACCATGTCCGGTTACAGGATAGTGTATTGAGTGAGGAAAAGAAAATGGAATTGACCCGTAAGGAAATGCAGTTTCAGATGGAAAGGCAGCAAGCAGTTGCGGATGAGGAAATCAAGCGCCAACAACTGGTGAAAAACGGGTATTTAGCGGGTGCTGTGGTCTTGGCATTGATTTCTGTTGCCGGTTATTTTGTCTACAAGCGAAGACGGGATGCCCTTGAGAAAAAGAAAGTGGCGGAATTCAATGCAAAAGTGGCCGAAACGGAACTAAAGGCCCTAAGGAGCCAAATGAACCCGCATTTTATTTTCAATTCGTTGAATTCCATAAGTGATTTCATTTCAAAAAAGGATGTGAAGCAGGCCGATGACTATCTGGTAAAATTTGCCAAGCTCACCCGTTCCATTCTGGAGAATTCAGAGAAAAAATGGATCAGCCTTGAAGAAGATCTGGAATTGATGGAGCTGTACATGCAGTTGGAGTCCCTCCGATTGGAGAACAAGCTTCATTACAGCATTGTGGTGGATGAAAGCATTGACCCGGACAATACCTTGGTGCCCCCAATGATTTTGCAGCCTTTTGTGGAAAACAGTATTTGGCATGGGATTGCCAAGCGAACCACGGACGGAACCATTGACATTACCATCAAGAATGAGGGGGATATGTTGTTATGCGTAGTGGAGGACAATGGAGTAGGGCGTTCCAAGAAGGTGCCCCAAGAGGAGCATAAAAGTTCTTTGGGGGTGAAGATTACCAAGAACCGTATCGATATTATCAACCATCTTAAAAACACCAAGGGTTCCATTGCCATGATCGATAAGGAAATGGGACTTCGGGTAGAGCTGAAACTGCCCTTGGAACTTCAATTTTAAAAAAGTATGCTAAAGGCTATTATCGTTGACGACGAACAACATTGCATCAACCGTTTGGAAGAACTCTTGCAGGAACACAAGGAGGAAATCCAGATCGTATCATGTTGCAAAACGTTGGAGGAGGCCAAACAGCAGATAGGGAACTTTGGGCCGGACATCCTGTTTCTGGATGTGCATTTGGGAGATGTGACCGGGTTTGATTTACTTTCCCAGTTGGACACCATGGATTTTGAACTCATATTCACTACGTCCTTCGATAGCTATGCCCTGCAAGCGTTTAAATTTTCAGCATTAGATTATCTGTTAAAACCTATAGACAAGGATGATTTGAAAGAAGCTGTCAATAGGGTACAGCAGGCCAAAAAATTAAAGGAGACTTCCCAGAAAATCGATGTGCTCTTCCATAACTTCAAGGACGGGGCCGGAACATCCAAAAGAATAGCGGTGCCCACCATGGATGGGTTCGCCATGGTAGATGTGAAAGATATCATCAGGTTGCAGTCAGACGGCAATTATACCCATATATATACCACCTCGAACAAACGGATAACTGCCGCAAGGACCTTGAAACATTTTGAGGGGCTGTTGGATACGGATGCATTTTTCAGGACCCACAAGTCCCATTTGGTGAACCTTTCCTTTGTGGACAATTATATCAAGGGCAAGGGTGGGTATGTGGTCTTATCCGATGGAACCAAGGTTGAAGTCGCTGTAAGACGGAAAGAGGAGCTGATCCAAAAATTGATGCCCAATTCGTAACGGAATTAGACTCCAATTGCATTGACGGGTAAAGATATTTTCAAGATATTTATGGAAGCTTGTCCACATCAAAAAGAGTATGCAAAAACAGGAGTTCGATATTATAAAATCCACAGGGGAGAAAACCAAGTTTTCCGTTACAAAGCTGGAAAATTCACTAAAAGCCAGTGGAGCTGACGATGCCTTGGTGAAAAAAATCGTCAGCGTGGTCATGGATGAACTCTATCCGGGGATTTCCACCAAGGAAATCTACAACAGGGCATTTGCCATGCTCAAAAAGGCTAAATCGGTCTGTGCTTCAAAATATAAATTGAAGAAGGCCATTTATGAGCTGGGTCCCACGGGATTTCCCTTTGAACGGTTTATAAGTGGCATTTTGTACTATTCGGGATACACCACCCAAGTGGGGCAGATGGTGCAGGGCACCTGTGTGTCCCACGAAATAGATGTATTGGCTCGTAAAGATGGGATCTTGAATATCATTGAATGTAAGTTTCATGGTGAGGATGGCCTTAAGTGCAATGTAAAGGTGCCGCTGTATATTGCTTCCAGATACCATGATGTCAAAGGACCGCTTGAATCGGAAAAGGAAAAGGAGTATGAAAAGACCGCAGGATGGGTGGTCACCAACACCCGTTTCACCACAGATGCGCTCCAATATGGTCAGTGTGCTGGATTGAACTTGTTGAGTTGGGACCATCCCTCTGGGAATGGACTGAAGGATAGGATAGACAGGCTAAGGTTATATCCCATCACGGTCTCCACCTTGCTGTCCGCAAAAGAAAAACAGTTCTTGTTGAACAGGGATGTTGTGTTGTGCAAGCAATTGCTGGAAGATAGCTTTTATTTGGACCATTTGGGGATTTCCAATGGGAGGAAGAGCAGGATTATCAAAGAAATGCAATCCCTGTGTCACATCCAGATTTAGTATATGGAAAGACTTAAAATTCATTTTTTGGGTGCTGCCGGCACGGTAACGGGCTCCAAGTTTTATTTGGAAACCAATGAGGTCAAGATACTGGTGGACTGTGGCATGTTTCAAGGGAACAAGGAACTTCGGATACAGAACTGGGAACCTTTGCCCATTGAGGTTTCCCAGATTGATGTGGTTCTGTTAACGCATGGTCACTTAGATCACTGTGGATATCTTCCCCTATTGGTGAAGCAGGGGTTTCAAGGAAGCATTTTGGGAACGGCGCCCACTTTGGAGATTGCCAAGATCATTCTTGAAGACAGTGCCAAAATACTGGAAGAAGAAGCCGAAAGGGCCAATAAGGAAGGATACAGCAAGCACGACCCGGCACTTCCGTTGTTTGACCAACATGATGTAGTGGCCACCTTGAAACTCTTTAAAAGTATAGAGGAAGAGGAAAGTATAGGGATTTCACCCCATTGTTCGGTACGTTTTAGGTATAATGGCCATATCATTGGTTCAACCTTTATTGAAATAGACCTTTTTGGTAAAAAGTTGGTTTTCTCTGGGGATGTGGGGCGTCTAAAGGACGACCTGCTAGACCCGCCCAAGCGGCCACAATGGGCCGACTATCTTTTTGTGGAAAGTACCTATGGGGATAGAAAGCATCCAGAAGAAGACTTGGAAACTATTTTACGGGAACTTATCCAACGGACCATACAAAGGAGGGGCACCTTGATCATCCCATCTTTTGCAGTGGAACGATTACAATCGCTCATGTACGTATTGTGGAAGCTCTATGACAGGAACAAAATCCCCAACATTCCCATTTTTGTGGACAGTCCCATGGGAATAAATGTATTGGAGGTTTTTGGTCGATTTCCCAAATGGCATAAGCTCGCCCCGGAAGAATACCATAACATGTGCAACCATGTTACTTTAGTGAGTTCGTACCGGGAAACCTGGGAAACCATAGATGATCCCAGGCCCAAGATTGTCATTGCGGGCAGTGGCATGGTCACAGGAGGGAGGGTGCTTACTTATATCAAACAACTGGCGGATATGGAATCCACTTCCATATTGCTGGTGGGGTACCAAGCCGAAGGAACCCGGGGCAGGGATTTGTTGGAGGGCGCACAAGAATTGAAAATGTTTGGAAAGTATGTGCCGATCAAGGCCAGTGTACAGCATTTGGAAAGTTTATCGGCCCATGCGGACCAAGGAGAATTGTTGCACTGGCTTAAAGGTGTGGACAACATACCGGAAAAAGTGTTCCTCATACATGGGGAAACCGAGACCATGTCCATTTTCAAGGCCAAGATTGAAGAGGTGTTCGGATGGCACACCCATATTCCTAAACTCCATGAAACCGTTGAGATTTTACTTTGACACCTTGGGCGAGGGCATCATAATTTGATTCCATAACTCAAATCACCCGCATCACCCAGACCAGGCACTATATAGCCTCTGCTGGAAAGCTTATCGTCAATGGCAGCAATCCACAAATGGGTATCTTTAGGAAAGACTTCTTTCACTTTTTCAACTCCGGCCTTGGAACCAATTACAGAGATAATGTGGATTTTTTTTGGCGTACCATGTTCTTTTAGAACATTGAGTACATTTTCCAAGGTTTTTCCCGTGGCCAACATGGGGTCGGTCAATACCAATACTTTACTTTCTAACGAAGGTGCGGCAAAGTACTTTACCACCACTTCAAAATCATCCGAATTGTTGGGATGGTGCCGGTATGCCGAGATGAATGCATTTTCGGCAGCATCAAAGTAGTTCAGAATGCCATGATGTAAGGGTAACCCCGCCCTGAGTACTGAACAAAGAACCAGTTGATCAGTACAGCCAAGAATTTTTTTGGAACCCAAAGGTGTGGTAATTTCCTTTTCCCGATAGGTAAGGGTCTTGCTCATTTCATATCCCAAAACCTCACCAATCCGTTCAATGTTCCTTCTGAACCGCATGGCATCTTTCTGCACCCCCACATCTCGTATTTCTGCAATAAAGGTATTCAGCACGGAAGGAGTTGTATCAAAACGGTTGATGATCATAACGGACTTTTAATTTGGATTGAGGGTCTTCTATAAAAATAGCACATAAAGGTTCAAATTGTACATTAAGTTGCGTATTCCCTTTTCTTTATTTTCTATAATCAATAAAAGATTCTCGGTGTGCAACAATGGTGGTATCCGTAATTAAAAAGCTATAGAAATAACGCAAGAGTGATATAATGATAATATAGAATTAATAAATATGATATGTTTTCAACCAGCCTTCATAAAATAGAAAACTTTTAAAACTCAAAGCGGGTTTGTCTTTTAACATATCATATGTTTCTGTAAATCAAGTAAATAAAAGCATGCTTGTTAGTTGCAATTTATAAATATCAGAAAAATGACTGACAATAAGTTATATTAGCGAAATTCTTGATTTTGCTAGAGAAAAGCGGTTAAAGAGGAATCCAGAAACACGACTGTTTTGAAATATCACAAAAAAACATTGTAATTTTAGGATTTTACCCAAAGAATATCGTTAAAAATTTGAAAATTTACAGGAATTTTCAAGAATTGGCGGTGATGTACTTGATGATACGCTTAATATAGAAAAAAAGTGGATGCATAGCGAACATACTTGAAGGCATCCAAATCCAACAGTTCGGATAAGCGACATTAAAAGTATTTCCCCCTATTGTTTCTATCGCCAGAAAATGAAAAAAGATTTTTATAGCGCAGAGGACTTTCAGTTTTCCCAATTTAAAAAAGGGGACAACCGTGCTTTTGAGTTTTTTTTCAATAAATACTTTAACGACATTGTTGGATTTAGCCAAAAGTTCATTGGTGATCGGGATAAGGCCAAGAGTGTTTCCCAGGATGCCTTTATCAAATTGTGGACCAACAGGGATAAAATCATTAAAATAGGGGGTATCCGTTCTTTTTTGTTCACGTCGGCCAAGACGGATTGTTTGAACTTGCTTCGTCATAAAAAAGTTAAGAGAAGATATGAATCCTTGAAACTTCAAGAAAAGGAAAGATTACTGGACATGGAAATCCTGGATTCTCTAAAGTTTGATTCCATGACCTTTTCAGAACTTGAGGAATTGGTGGAAAAATCCATTGCCGAGATGCCTGAAAAATGTAGGCAGATCTTTATGAAGAAGCGCATGGAGAACAAGAAGAACAAGGAGATAGCTGAAGAAATGGACATCACCCTAAAAGCAGTGGAGGCCAATATGACCCGGGCGCTCAAATTCCTTAAATTGAGGCTCGCCAGCTACATCCCTTACATTCTTATTTTAATTTTTTTAACGCTTTTTTAAAAAAAACTTAACTGTCATATAGGGTAGAAAGTGTTTGACGTGTACCTACTACAAACACCAAAGACTTTCAATGGAATATCGTTTGATAACCAAATACCTATCAGAAGCAGCTTCCGAAGCCGAGGTGGCGCAAATTTTTGAATGGATAGAAGCCTCTCCAAGCAACAAGGAGGCATTCATGGAAATAAAGAAGATTTGGGCCTTGGGTACCAAGGGAGATGAAGACATTGAAAAGGCTTGGTATGAAATTCAAGGACGCCTCAAGATCATGTCACGCAGGAGAAAACGGGCCAATACCCTTAAATACGCGGCCATTTTTGTTGGACTTGTTGCAGGGGCCTATGTTTGGTTGTCCCAAGAACCAGTGGAAAATCCAGGATTGATCATTGAAGACAGTGCCGTTGTTCTTAGTACGGGTGACAATACCACCGAGAAACTCAATGTGAACTCAGAGCAGAACTTCTCGACCCAAGGAGGAAAAGTATTTGCTACCCAAGTGGGGAACAAGATTGTGTACAATGCCAATGAATCCATTAAGGAGTTGGTGTATAATGAGATAAAGGTACCCCATGGAAAGACATTTCAGTTGGTACTTTCGGATGGTTCCTTGGTGCACCTCAATTCGGGCACTTCCATGAAATTTCCAGTCAACTTTCTTCCAGGTCAGGAAAGAAGGGTATTCTTGGATGGCGAAGCCTATTTTGAGGTGGCCAAAGACGAGAAGCGCCCATTTTTGGTTGAGGCCAATGATATAGATGTCCAGGTTTTAGGAACACATTTTAATGTAAGCTCATATAAAGGCACCGAACCTTTTACCGTACTGGTTGAAGGAAGCGTTTCTGTGTCGGATAAGCAGCAGGAAGAAGAAGGAAGAATATCCCAAGTCATCGTTCCTGGGCAAAAAGCATCTTTGACCTCCAACGGGTTTGCTGTTGAGGAGGTGGATGTGAACGATTACTTGGAATGGAGACAAGGAAGGTTGATTTTCAACAATGAGTCTTTCCAAGAAATTGTCTACAAAATTGAAAGAAGATACAATGTAGAGATCAACAATGCCTATACAGAACTGGATCCCATACGATTCAATGGTAAGTTTGGAAACGAAACCATCATTGATCTATTGGATACCTTCAAGGAAAGTGCCGGATTTGACTACTACATTCAAGATAATAAAGTGATAATTAATCAACCCAACTAAAAACCCACTTGCCAATGAATTAAAACAAACTGACTCAAAAAAAAAGGGAACGCGGCCACGTTCCCCTAAAAAATGATTTTAACTGAAGGATTAATAATCAATCAAAATCTCTCAAAATTATGAAAAACAACCATTGGTTTTCCTGTTTTTTGGAAAACATTTTAAACAAGAACCGAACATTGAAGGTTTCGATCTTATTATTTATATGTGTCTTGTTCAATCTCCATGCGAGCTCATATTCCCAGAACACAAAAGTGACGGTGAGTGTGAACAACGCCCCTATTGAAATGGTATTGGGCCAGATAGAGAACCAAAGCAAATTCAAATTCTTTTACAAAACAGGTGAAGTTGATGTGAACAAAAAGGTGACCATCAATGTGAAGAACATACCTATTAAAGATTTGTTGCACAAAATCTTTGTAGGGGACAATATCTCTTTTGTAACCGTAAAGAACCAGATTGTACTGAAGAGCAACAGACCCGTGCAGCCTGTCTTTTCTGGAAAAACCCCTATGGCCAATGCGGAACAACCTGTTCCTCAGATTTCCATTAGTGGGACTATTGTAGACAGCAACGGAGTTCCTATTCTTGGAGCCTCGGTCATAGAAAAAGGGACCACTAATGGTACCGCGGCCGACTTCGATGGGAACTATGTGCTACAAGTTTCCGGTCCTGACGCCGTGTTGGTGTTCAGTTCATTGGGATTCTCTACCCAAGAGATTGCCGTAGGAACCGCCACTACCTTAAATGTGACCTTGATGGAAGATGCACAGAGTCTTGATGAGGTGGTGATTGTAGGGTATGGTACCCAGAGAAAAAGTGATTTGACCGGAGCCATTTCATCTGTTTCCTCGGATGATGTACAAGGACAGCCTGTTGCCAATATCAACGAAGCCGTTCAGGGAAGGATTCCCGGTGTTGAAATTACCTCTAGCTCGGGAGAGCCCGGCGCGCCTTTACAGATAAGAGTGCGTGGTATGGGTACTTTTGGAAATACCGGTCCACTATATGTTGTGGATGGTATGCCGGTAAACGTTACCGATGTGAACTCCATAGACCCCAATTCCATTGAGTCCATGGATATCTTAAAAGATGCCTCTGCCTCTGCCATTTATGGATCAAGAGCTGCCAATGGAGTGGTATTGATCACCACCAAAGCAGGTAAAAGTGGTAAGCCCAAAGTAACTATAGACAGCTACTACGGTATACAAGAGTTTACGGATTTCATTCCAATGTTGAACTCTAGACAATATGCCCAATTGAATATTGATGCTTCCGCCGCAGCAGGAGCAACAGTTGAACCTGCATTTGCCAACCCTGATGGCATAACCGTAAATACTGACTGGCAGAAGGCGGCCTATCAGGCTGCTCCGATACAAAACTATAACGTGTCTATATCTGGAGGTAGTGAAAATGCCAAGTATTCTGTTTCTGGTGGGTATTTTGATCAAGAGGGTATCATGGTGTTCAGTAACTTTAAAAGATACACCGCTAGGGTAAAGAGTGAATTCAAGATTGGAGAAAAACTGACCATTGGAGAATCCATCAACCTAAGTAGGGGATTGGGTCTAAACATGGGTCAAGGAAACAACTTGGACTTTGCTTACCTCTTGGGAGCGTCCCCAACGATGCCCATCTTTAGGGAAGGAAACCTTGGAGGGTATGCCGGTCCCAATGCTGCCGAAACTGGCAGGAACAACCGTGAGAATATTGTAGGTAGAAGGAACTTTAGACGTACCTATACCACCATCAATAAAATCTTGGGAAGCTTGTATGCCGAGTATCAAATCATTCCTAACTTGAAATATCGTTTGAATTTGGGTATCAATGCCGGTTTCAATACATCAAAATTGTATGTGCCCAAGTTTGAAATGGAAAACAGGACCAATCTTGTTCAGCAATTAACGGAGAGCAAGAACGAATCTTACGAGTATTTGGTTGAGAATATTTTGACCTATGACAAGCAATTCGAAGATTTCTCCCTATCTCTATTGGGTGGATACACCGAACAGAATGCTTTTTATAGCAACATCGGTGGATCAATTCGCGAATTCCCCAGCAACGAACTACGTGTAATCGATGCAGGAACAGGAAGCTTCACGCTTCAAGGGAATGAGTCCGAATGGGCATTGAGATCTTATTTGGGAAGGGCCAACATCACCGTTTTGGACAAGTATTTGTTCACAGCGACTTTCCGTCGTGATGGTTCTTCAAGATTTGGTAGTGAGAACAGGTTCGGTAATTTCCCATCCTTAGCTTTGGGATGGAACATTTCCAGGGAAAACTTTATGTCCGCCATACCGGCCATCAGCAACTTGAAGTTAAGGGGAAGCTGGGGTAAATTGGGTAACCAGGATACCAATGATAATTATGTGAACCAGACCACCATTGATACCACACCAAGGTATATTTTAGGATCAGGTCAAGGTATAGCTGCTGCTGCAGCGGTCACAAGCTTGGGTAATCCCGCCTTGAAATGGGAATCCACAACACAGACCAACGTAGGTGTTGATCTAGGATTGTTGGACGGATCTATTTTCTTTACCGCGGATTACTGGGTTAAGGATACCGATGGCGTTTTGTTGCGTACCCCGATTTCGGTGGCCACCGGTATTGATAGGTCTTCGGGCCCATATGAGAATTCCGCAGGGATCAAAAACTCCGGTTTTGAGTTCTTGTTGGGATATAGAAAAGATCGTGAGGATTTCAACTATGAGGTATCGGTTAATTTATCCACAGTTAAGAATGAGGTGACCAGTTTGGGAGATGGAACTACATCCATCATCAACTTGGTGAACAACGCCTATAACTATGGAACCTTTACCCGTACCACAGTTGGAGAGAGCATGTCCAGTTTCTATGGTTATGTTGCCGATGGAATTTTCCAGAACGATCAAGAAGTAGCCAGCCATGCCACACAGCCTGGAGCAGCACCTGGAGACGTAAGATTCAAAGACTTGAACGGAGATGGTGCCATTACCGATGCGGATAGAAAGGTGATAGGAGATCCATTTCCTGATTTCAGTTACGGTATCAACGGAAGCATGTCTTACAAGAACTTTGATCTGAGCTTGAGCTTTCAAGGAATTGCAGGAAAGGAGCTATACAATAGCCAAAGAGCATATTTGGAAAGTATGGACGGTGAACACGGACAAATGGCCACTACGTTGAACCGTTGGACCAGTGAAGGTTCCACAAATACCTTCCCAAGGGCAGTACGTGGAAACCCTAACGACAACACGCGTCCATCCACACGTTTTCTTGAAAATGCCTCTTTCCTGAAATTACGCAACATACAGGTTGGGTATAGATTCCCAAAGAGCATCTTGGATTCCGTTGGGCTGACCAATGCCAGGATTTATTTAAGCGCCCAAAATGTGTTTACCATTACCGATTATTCAGGATATAATCCTGATGTACTTGGTGGATCTGGTTGGGCGACCAACGATTTGAATCCTCTTGCAGTAGGGGTTGATACGGGAACTTACCCTTTGCCTAGAACCATACAAATGGGCGTGCAAATAGGATTGTAGGAAACCGAGGAAAATAAATCGAAAAAAAATAGAGATCATGAAATATATATATAAAATACTCACTCTTAGCTGCTTGGCTTTATCTCTAGGCAGTTGCGAAAAAGATTTTTTGGATAAAACTCCGCCAGATGCCATTCCAGTTGACGGATTTTTTAACTCTGCTGAGCGTGCGGAACAAGGGGTGAATGCAATCTATGCGACCCTACAGACCACCGAATTGTATTCGAACACCATGGCAAAGTTGTACGATCCCCCAACAGGCGAGACCGTCCTTACCAACACTGGTGGCTATGGATTCAATGATTTTACCTATTCAGCTGCTGATGGTATTCTAATGGATGTGTATGGAAAGCTATATGAAGGAGTCTTTAGAGCCAATACAGTAATCAAGGAAGTACCTTTAATGGAAGAAATCGATGCAAGCCTTCAGGCTAGGTTTGTGGGAGAAGCCAAGTTTCTACGCGCGTTCTATTATTGGCACTTGACCACCTTGTGGGAAGATGTGCCCCTGTTCACAGAGCCTTTTGATGTGCCTTCTGATGCCCTTGTGGCCAAATCGACCAGAGCTGCCATCTATGAAGTGATGATTCAGGATTTGATTGATGCCGAGGCAGTGCTTCCCGAGGTGTATGGGGCTTCAGATTTGGGTAGGGCCACCAAAGGAGCTGCCCAGGCCCTTTTGGGAAAGGTCTACCTGTACGATGAAAACTATCAGCAAGCCGAAGTTTGGCTAGGTGAGGTCATAGATTCAGAATTATATGACTTGGTGGAGAACTTTGGGGATATCATCAATATCAACAATGAGAACAATGTAGAGTCCATTTTTGAAATCCAGTTTGCCGAAGTGGGTGAAGGAGATGTTGGTACACTAAGGGTATCTTACAATAATCCACAGGTTAATGGAGGTTTTGGAAATCACTTGCCTACCCAATCTATTGTTGATGCTTTTGAAGATGGAGATCCAAGGCTCAACGAATCCATCTTCATTGATGGAGATGTTTTTGCTCCTGAACTGAGCACGGAGAGTCTTAATTTGGATACCTATCAATCGGTATGGTCCGCTACAGGATATAACCTGAAAAAAGGCTTGTTCCCTGTAATGTATGTGAACAACCGAGGAACCAACTTCCCAGCTATCAGATACGCAGATGTTTTGTTGATGTATGCAGAAGCTGCCAATGAGTTGGATATGAGAGATGATGCCCGTGATGCGGTGAACGAGGTTCGGGACCGTGTAGGAATGCCTTTGTTGGATGCCGGCACCACTGGGACCAAGGAAGCTTTGTTCGATGCCATTGTACATGAAAGACAAGTAGAATTGGCCTTTGAGTACCATCGTTTCAATGATTTGAGAAGATGGGGATTGGCTCAAGATGTATTGGGCCCTAACGGTTATGCAGAGCGAAACAGATATTATCCATTGCCTCAGGAAGAAATAGATACCAATGAAAACCTTGTTCAACGACAAGGATGGTAATTGGTCCATTTTTACTGACAGAGGAAAACTAAAATAAGTTGAACAGTGATGGGTGCCACCAGAGGGAGTTCTGTGGCACTCGGTCACTGTCTTTTTAGTACAATTGGGAGGAAGTGGAACGTATCATGGAATTGGAATAACCCAAAAACAATAACAAATGATTACAAGGAGAAAATTATTGAAAAACTTATCGGCTGTTCCGGTAGTAGGTGGATTGGTAGGTACCGGTATGGTATCGGCCTGCGAATTCAGCAAGACCGACCCAGGAGCTGGAACAGAGGAAGCGACCAGGAACTTTTTTGAGGAACTGGGCGTGACCCCGGTAATCAATGCGGGGGTTACCATGACCTTTCTATCGGGCTCGTTGATGCGTCCAGAGGTTATGGCGGCCATTAACTCCACCGCCCATGATTTTGCCAATATGTACCAACTACAGGACAAGGTAGGGGAAAAGATAGCTGAAATGCTCAACGTGGAAGCGGCTATGGTAACCTCCGGTGCGGCCTGTGCCATGGTATTGGGTACCGCTGCGACCATAACGGGCATGGACCTGAAGAAAAGAAGGCAATTACCCGATCTTCCAGATCCACGTCCGGAAGTTATCATGCAGAAAAGCCATAGATATGTTTTTGATCAAGCAATTCCTACGGCAGGAGCCAGGATTGTAGAGGTCGATGGTGCGGAGGAAATGGAAGCTGCCATCAATGAGAATACGGTAATGGCCTTGTACTTCAATGCAGCAAGTGGCCCAATTTTACACGAGGAATTTGTGGCCATAGCCAAGCGCCATAATGTACCTACGTTCATTGATGCTGCTGCTGATGTGCCCCCAAAGGAGAACTTGTTCAAGTTTCAAAAAATTGGTTTTGATTTAATCACTTTTTCAGGAGGAAAAATGATTAGGGGGCCACAAAGTGCCGGGCTTCTTTTTGGTAGAAAAGACCTTATTGAAGCGGCTAAATTCAACCATAGCCCGCATGAAGCTCCAATAGGTAGGCCCATGAAAGTCAACAAAGAGGAGATTTTTGGTATGTATGCCGCCCTTAAGGCTTATTTGGAACTGGACCATGAGAAGGAATGGCAAGATTGGTTGGATCGTATTGAGCGTATCAAAACAAAGATAACAACTATTGAGACCGTGAGTGGTGAGACCCATGTAAGTCCTGGTCCCGCAAATGCTTTTCCAAGTATGTTGGTAAGCTGGGATGAAGAAAAGGTGAAGATGAGCCCCAAAGAGGTTAGTGATGCCTTAAAAGCTGAAAATCCAAGTATAGTAACCAATATAAGAAGAGGAAGGGATGGTGCTGCGGACAGATTGAGTGTCGGTGTTGTACTATTGAAGCCTGAACAGGTTGATTATGTGGCCGAACGTTTGGCAGATGTGTTGATTAAGGCCGTTTAAGTAAGAAATTTGGCCAATATCAGATGTAGGATGATTGGCCCCACTGTACATTTTATTACAGTGTGTAAGATCGAGCAATCATTGGAATTGTTTGGTTAGTTTTTTAGATTGCATGGGGCGCTGGTTATCACCTGCGCCCCATTTTTGTTTTGAAATGAGTGCACTTTGATTTTTACGGCCTTTTATTCCAAAACCATATAGCCAAAGTATTCAGGCCTGTGGAAAGCAGGTCTTTTGGCCATGGTGGAACTCCAACAGGCAAAGGTGGAATTTTCTGCATTGTTTCTCCAGCCCTTTTCGGTTTGGTCTTCTTGGGAAATGATTCGGTAAAAATTCAATCTATATACATTGTCAGGCGTGTTTTCAGGGTACTGTAGCAATTTTAATGGAATTCTCATGTGTCCGCTCCATGTATTGGTGTTTTGGTCCTTGGAGGCACTGTGTTCCACACCCATGGCGTTGGGATCCAAATGCTCCGAGCTAAATTTTCCGTCACCTTTGAAGTTGTTATGTATGGTGGCCAGGAACATGGCATTGTTGGGGTTTAATTGAATCTCAACATAGTCCTCCATAGGTTCTTTTCCTTTGCTGATAAAAAGCTCAAAGACCTCTTGTGTGAACATGGGGGTGTTATCTTCCGTGAAATAATTCTGGTCCATTCTAGGGTTGTCCCTGCATTCAAATTGTATTTCAAGAAATTCATCATCATATTTTACCAATACCAAGGTTTCTTCTTTAATGGGCTCTCCACCAACGCTGTGCTTAAAATGGAGGTCTCCCAATTGGGTAAAGGATTCCTTGTTTATGGTAATTGTTGGCAGTTTTCCGGTGTTGTTTTCAGTCATGGTTTGGGTTGTTTCAGTTGTATTGGTATTGTCCTGTTTTTGTTTGGTATTGCAGGATAAGTACAGGATAGCGCATAAAAATACTGTGATTGGTTTGGTTTTTTTCATTGTTGAAAATGTGATATCAGGTTGTGTAAATGTTCAATTTAGCAGGTCATAAAACGTTAAGGCCTCAAGAGATAAAAACAATCATACCCGTTGAAGATTAATGAATGTCTTTTCTACCGTAGTTTAGGGTTACAGGCTAGAAAAAAAATGGTCTCATATTTATGCCCCAATTTTTTCTCTAGGATTTTAAATGCCCTGGTCATGTGCGCCTCAATAGTTTTAATGGAAATACCTAAATGCTCGGCAATTTCTGTGTGGGTAAGCCCTTCTTTTTTGTTGAGAAGGAAAATACGCCTGCATTTTGGAGGTAGATTGTTTATCTCCAAATTCACTAGCATAATGATCTCTTCCAGATTGTCTTGCTCATTTTCAACAGCAATGTCTATGGCCTCCAAGTATTTTTTTTCCAAGTACAGAACAGACTTATTCTTTCTATACTCGTCTATAAACTCATTATAAACCGCTTTATAAAGGAAGTTCTTGATTAAAAAGTTAGGATTGAGTTTTTTTCGCTTCGTCCAAACCCTTACAAAGACATTTTGTACAATATCTTCTGCTTTACCATGATCGTTCGTCAAGGTGTAGGCATAGCTACAGAGTCTTTGGTAATAGGTGTCCATTAAGTATTCGTATGCTTTCTCATCACCTTTGACCAGTCGTTTAGTCAAAAAGTAATTATCGTCGGTATAGTCCATTGGAGGTTGATGATTTCCTATCCACTTTATCGTTTTCGTTGGAAAAATTATAAAAAAATATCATAAAAAAATGCAGGGTCTCAAAACTTTCACACGTATTTAAGAGTAATTACAAAACATGGAATCAGCCAAACGTCATAGACTTATTGTCAAGTTCCTTAATAAGGAAGCCAATCAAGAAGAATTGGAGAGGTTGGAGGACAGTTTGCACGACAAGGAGAATATCACAACCTTTAACAATTTAGTTAGAATCCAATATCTAACCGCTAACGGTATGGCAAACTATAATTTAAATGAAGCCAAGGAATCCATTAAGCAAAAAGTCAAATCCGAAAAAAAGAAGCAAAGGCTACAGCTTTATAGAAGAGTTTCTGTTGCTGCTTCGGTTTTGTTGGTTTTGGGACTGGTTCTTAACGGGTATTATGGAGAAGAAGCAATTCAAGAGAAGCCTAACAAGATTGTAATTGGTTCTGACAAAGCTGTACTTACCTTGGAAAACGGGGATCAAGTAGCGTTGGAAAAAGGCAAGAACTTCAGTACGCCAATGATCAAAAGTAATGGTGAGCAAATTGTGTACTCCAGCAAAGAAAGTATAAGTAATGAAGAAGGGGAGTTGAACAACTACTTATCCATACCGAGAGGGGGACAGTTTTTTGTGCAGCTTTCAGATGGAACAAAAGTGTGGTTAAATTCGGAGACCAAGCTAAAATATCCAGTATCTTTTAATGGAATGGAGACCCGTAAAGTGGAACTTTTGCATGGGGAAGCCTATTTTGAGGTGACACCAAGCACCCTTAACAACGGAGCAGGTTTTCAAGTGGTTTCCAACGATCAGAAAATAGATGTCTTGGGTACAGAATTCAACGTTAGTGCGTATAAAGATGATGATGAAATTGTGACCACTTTAATCGGTGGCAGCATTGCACTTGAGAGGGGAGCTTCCAAGAAAATGCTCCGACCCAACCAGCAATCCAGGATTCATAAATCTTTGGATGATATAGTTGTTGTGGATGTGGATGCATCCCAAGTAATGTCTTGGGTAAATGGTGTGTTCACTTTTGAAGGAGATACTTTGGATGAAATAATGAAAGTGCTTTCCAGATGGTACGATATAGAGGTGGTCTTTGAATCGGCCCAGCGTAAAGATTTTAGTTTTACAGGGATACTGGAAAGAACCAAATCATTTGATGATATCTTGGGCGTAATGGAAGTAGCGGCCCAAGGAGAAGTCACATTTGAAGTAAAGGATAAGACCGTACATATTAAATAAAACAATATGACAAGAAATTGCTAAATGCATAAAAAAAGGAAAAGGCTAACACATTCCACCGTAATAGCCTTTGTCCTCAGCGGATTAATTAAAACTAAGTATAACTAAACCAATTGCTAATTTATGAAAATTAACTTGAATCTGGGTCGATCTAAAACAAGATTTCGACTCTTAAAGTTTCTTATGAAAACTTTTATTTTCTTATGTTGTACCCTTGCCTTTGCTCTGGGATCCGAAAAGGGCTTTTCCCAAGATGCTGACATTTTGATTGCAAAGGATAAGGTGCTCAATGTTAAGCAAGTATTTAAACTGATGAACAAACAAGCCGACTATAAATTTATTTATAGGAACGACTTGTTGGAAAATGCTCCTGAAATTTCTGTGAAACAAGGTGTTGTTAAAGCAAAACAACTTCTTGATATGCTCCTTACCCCTGTAGATTTCACTTACGAATTCACTGCCAACAATACCATTGTTGTTCGGAAGAAAGAGAAATCTGAGATAAAGATTGAAGAATCGAAAGTGGAAACCGTAGAGCGTTTGCAGCAACAAGTAAGCGGTACTATTGTAGATCAACAGGGAATTCCATTGGCTGGGGCCAATATTGTTGAAAAGGGAACCACCAATGGAACACAAACCGATTTTGATGGAAATTATGCCATTTCAGTAGATGACAATGCCATTTTGGTTATCAGCTATATTGGCTTTCAAACAAAGGAAATTTCCGTTAACGGACAATCGTCCATCGATGTTACCTTAGTGGAGGATGCCAATCAACTTAGTGAAGTGATTGTAACTGCCCTCGGTATTCAAAAAACCAGAAAGTCCCTGACTTATGCAGCACAGGACATCGATTCTGATGAATTGAACCGTGTAAAACAGTCCAACCCTATGAACAGCTTGTCCGGTAAGGTGGCCGGTGTGGCCATTACCAGAAGTTCATCTGGTGTAGGGGGGTCTGTAAAGGTTACCTTGAGGGGTAACAACTCTTTTGGAAACAACCAGCCCTTGTATGTGGTGGATGGTGTACCGTTGTCCAACCCAACTGCTGCCCAACCTACAAGCACCTTTGGTGGAGGTAGGGACGGGGGCGATGCCCTTTCCTTGATCAACCCTGACGATATTGAATCCTTGACCGTATTGAAAGGTGCTTCCGCATCGGCACTCTACGGAAATGCAGGTCTTAACGGGGTAATATTGATTACCACCAAGAAAGGTCGTGATGGCACCTTTAAAGTGGATTTTTCTTCCAACCTTACGGTGGATAGAGCTGCTTATATGATTGATTTTAATGATGAAGCGCAGCAGAATGTTGATGATTTTTTGGAAACAGGAGTGAACAACATCAATTCCGTGTCTTTGTCCGGTGGAACAGAAAAGGCGCAGACCTATTTTTCTTATAGTAACAGTTTTGCTTCAGGAATTCTTCCCGACAATACCTTAAAACAACATACCATAAACTTGAGGGAAACCGCCAAGTTTTTTGATGATGTGTTGACCATGAATGCCAGTATTATGGCATCGACCCAAAAGATACACAATAGGGCCGTTTCAGGATTTTATTTCAATCCTTTGGTAGGTACCTATGTGTTCCCAACAGCAGAGGGGCGTTTAACAGATTATGCTGATTTTGAAGAGTACAACCCGGACAGGAACATTCAGGTACAAAGATGGGTAAGACCATTGGCTGATATTGAGCAGAACCCTTATTGGATCGTGTACCGAAACCCAAGAGAAGACACCAATAGAAAATTACTGGCTTCATTGAACCTGAATTTTAAGGTGACTGATTGGTTGTCGATTCAGACCAGGGGAACCTATGACCAATCATTTTTGGATTTTGAACGAAAGGCCTATGCTTCCACCCAGGCCACATTGGCCCATGAGAATGGCCGATACACTTTTAACGAACAGGATATCCGTCAACTATATGGGGATATCATTGCCAATATCAATTATGATATCACCGAGAAGATTTCTTTGACAGCCAACGTAGGTGGCAGTGTTAAGCGAAATACCACTGAAATTCTAAATGCAGATTCAGGATCACAGGGAGGGCTTCAGTTTGCCAATGTGTTCACCGTTCAGAACTTTAATGCCAATTCCCAAGTGGCCTTGTCACAGACCTCATTGAATAGACAAATCAATTCTGTTTTTGCAAGTACTACCTTGGGCTATGAAGAGAAGATTTTTGTGGATCTTACCGCCAGAAATGACTGGTCGTCCACACTTCCACCAGAAAACAATTCATTTTTCTATCCTTCTGTGGGTATTACTGGGGTTTTGAGTGAAATGTTTGATTTTGGAGATAAGGTTTCCTTTGCCAAAATAAGAAGCTCATATGCAGAAGTGGGTAATGATTTTGCCCCTAACCAAATTAGCCCAAACAGGACTATTTTGTTTGGTAATGGAATCAGTCCTACCGATCCTATCAGGCCATTTCCAGGGACCACGCCAAAGCCGGAAAAGCAGAAGTCTTTTGAATTGGGTACCGAATGGAGATTTTTCAACAATCGTTTAGGCTTTGATGTTGGGTACTACAACACGAAGACGGTTAACCAGTATTTCCCCTTCCCAACTTCGGTTGCGGTTATTGGGGCGCCCAATGCAGGGTTAAATTCAGGAGAGATTGTCAACAGGGGTATTGAGGCCACTATTTTTGCCACACCCATCCAAAGTGAGGATTTCCGTTGGAAGACCACAGTGAACTTTGCGCGAAACAAGAACGTAGTGGAAAGCATCTATGACGGTACGGTTGCCGATGGACTTATTGAACCTACCTATTTTACCCTTTCCGGAGCTGGGAACAATTCCTTTGCTTCCTATTTGGTTGAAGGAGGTTCCTTTGGGGACATCTATGGCCGGGTGGTAAAAAGGGATGAGCAGGGTAGACCTGTTGTAGTTGATGGTGGTTTGGTGGAAAATGACCAAAACCCCGACAATGTTATAGAAGGTTTGGAAAAAGTGGGGAATGCCAATCCAGACTTTACTTTGGGATGGAACAACTCCTTTAGCTACAAAAACTTTAGTCTTGACTTTTTGATTGATGGGAAGTTTGGTGGTGAGACCATGAGCATGACCCAGGCCGCTGTGGAAGGCTTGAGCAATAACACCGCTCGTGAAACAGCCAATGGAAACATCGAAGTGGTTGATATCAATGGTAATCCAGAAACTTGGACGGCACAACAATACTACGGTGCAGCAGGTGGAAGGAATGGTTTTACGGGTGAATACGTCTACAGTGCTACCAATGTACGGTTGGCCGAATTGGCATTGGGCTACACCTTTGATTTGGGAGAAGAATCTTTCTTTAGCAATGTGAGCGCTTCCTTGGTAGGGAGCAATCTGTTCTTTTTCTACAAGGACGCCCCACATGACCCCAATGTCAGTTTAAGTACGGGCAATGCACTACAGGGAGTGGATGTTTTAGGTCTTCCCTCTACAAGGAGCACAGGTCTAAACGTAAAACTAACTTTTTAAAAAAAACTCATGAAAAATATATATAGATTGGGCGTTTTGGCAGCAACTTTAGGGTTTTTGGCAACGTCCTGTACTGAGAATTTTGAAGAACTCAATAAAAACCCAAGGGAAATAACCCAAGAACAGCTCGAAGGGGATTTTCAACATGTGGGATCCAAATATAAGCCCGTGTTTGAAAGTATCTATATTTTCAACCCAGGGTGGCAATACCAGCTTCAACAGAACTTGAACGCGGATGCCTATGCAGGATATTTGACCCCTCCAAACCCTTTTCAGAATGGGTCCAACAACACCACCTATAACTTGGTGAGTGGCTGGAACAATACCATCTGGTCCGTTCCTTATTCCAATGTCATGAACAATGTCAAGGACATTGAAAGCCTCACCCAAGGGGAATATCCTACCCTTTATGCAGTGTCCCTGATTTTAAAGGTGGAGGCCATGCACAGGGTTTCAGATGTTTTTGGTCCTATTGTATATACCAATTTCGGCGATTTGGACAATGCTGGGGTTTATGACTCACAAGAGGAAGCCTATGATGCATTTTTTGCTGATTTGGACACTGCCGTGGATAATCTTATGGCCGATATAGAAAGCCCAAGGTTTACTGCATTTGACCTAGCTTATGGAGGAGATTACTCCAAATGGGTAAGATTTGCAAATTCCTTGCGGTTAAGACTGGCTATTCGAATTTCCAAAGTAGCCCCTGAAAAGGCCAAGTTACAAGGAGAAAAAGCTTTGAGCCATCCTCTGGGTGTGATGGCTGGCAATGACGATGGATTCTTTGTGACCAGTACCAATAGCCATCCGTTGGCCCAGATAGATAATTCATGGGGAGATACCCGTATGAATGCATCCATGGAGTCCATTATGGGTGGATATAACGATCCTCGAATCAATGCCTATTTTTCGGAAGTGAACCCTGGTGATTCGGAAACAGAACCCATTGTTCCCGGAACACTGAAAGGAATCAGAAACGGGTTGCCCTTGTTGGATGGATATGCAGATGCATCGGCTCAAAAGGCCGACTATGTAAGATTTGCGGTAATCAATGACGATTTAACCCAGTACACCGTACAGCTAATGACGGCTGCTGAGGTAGCTTTCCTTAAAGCAGAAGCTGCTTTGAGGGGATGGACTGGTGCTGGTGATGCACAGGCCAATTATGAAATGGGTATAGCCCTTTCTTTTGAGCAAAGAGGTGTAGGTAGTGCGGACGATTACATAGCGGACAATACTTCCGTATCTGCAGATTATGTGGATCCCGTATATCCGTCAAATAACATCAATGCCCTTACCAATGTTACCATTGCATGGGATGGGGCCGATGACAACGAAACCAAATTGGAAAAGATCATCACCCAAAAATGGATTGCAGTATTTCCTGATGGACAAGAGGCATGGAGCGAGTTCCGTCGTACGGGATACCCCAAAATTTTCCCGGTAGTGAGCAATCAAAGCCCTGGAACCATAGATACGGATATTCAAATACGAAGAATCCCATTTGTGGATAGTGAACTTTCAACCAATGCCGAAGGTGTTGCGGGAGCCGTTACTAAACTTGGCGGACCTGACAATGGAGGCACTAGGCTTTGGTGGGATACTGGCGCCCCTAATTTTTAGAAGTTTACATGTTTAAGTTGAGTTAAGTTTGAAGCCGCGGGTGGGGAAGCCAGTTTTCTCGCCCGCTTTTTTTTCTATTGGAAATATTGGTATAGGATATTTAATTCAAAAATTGAATGCATAAGACTCCGACAAAACTCTGGGAGCTACCTTTTTTGAAGGCTTTGTTTTAGATGTACAATAATTATTACCCTTTTAAACCAAAGGAAATCGAAAATTTAATAGATTGCGATATTGTGCACATCTGAAGATATTTTATTAAAAATCATAAAAAAGTATAGGGTTATTAAAGTTTCGTGCGTACTTATAATATGAGTGCAATGAAATTGGTAAAAAAATTACAGAGGTGTAAGGTCAATTTAAATCATTATGCGACTTAAGTCAATTGACATTCTTAGAGCTCTGACCATGTTTTTTATGATATGGGTAAACGACTTTTGGACACTGCAAGGCTTGCCCAAATGGCTTTTGCATGCCAAAGCTGGTGAGGATTATTTAGGATTTTCAGATGTGATATTCCCACTTTTTCTATTCATTGTAGGGCTAAGCATTCCCTTTGCTATTAAAAACCGGTTGCAAAAAGGAGATTCTCGTAGAGACATAGCCAAGCATATTCTAATCCGCTCTTTTTCTTTGCTTTTTATTGGCGTTTTCATGGTAAATTATGAATCTGCCTATCATGAAGGCATCATTATAGGAAAATATCTTTGGTGTATTCTAATGGCACTTGGGGTGTTTTTAATATGGACACATTATAAGAAAAGCCCAATTCCAAAACAATGGCATCTGCCATTACAAATTCTAGGGCTGGCGGTTTTCGTGTTTTTAGCCATTATTTATAAAGGAGGTGCTTCCGGGGAACATTGGATGCGCCCTCAATGGTGGGGTATTTTAGGATTGATAGGTTGGGCATATTTGGTCAATGCACTTATCTTTTTATTTGTTAGAGGAAATTTTGCTGTAATGATTGGCGTTTGGGTTCTCTTCAACATACTTTCTGTTTGGGCTCAAACAGACATGGCCATTCAATTGTCAGGACCATTCAGGTATCTTTCAACCATTGTGGGAGGTACTATACCAGGATTGACCACTGGAGGAATTGTTGCATCCTTGATATTCGAAAAATGGTCTAAGGTCAGCTTAAAGCAAGTATACACAATCCTTGCTGTCTTGGGAATTGTATGTCTTGCATATGGATTGGGTACACGACCAATGTGGGGAATCTCCAAACTTGGGGCTACACCTTCATGGCTTGCCATATGTTCGGCCATGGGTTTTTTCCTTTTTGCTATTCTACATTATATCGCAGATAAAAGGAACATTACAAAATGGGCCAAGATTATAGCTCCCGCGGGAACGGCTACATTGACCTGCTACATGTTGCCTTATATTATTTATCCAATGCGCACATTTGTGGATTTCACATTGCCAGATGTTTTGAATACGGGGGTGATAGGGCTCATAGGCTCCATGGTATTTGCCCTACTTGTTGTTGCGATTACGGGTTGGCTGGAGAAAAAAGGAATTAAACTCAAACTGTAAATCATATTATCATGGGAAGAAAAATAACATTGCTGATTTTGTTGCTTGCCACAACCCTGGGTTTTGGTCAATCCTCATTTGCGGTTAAAGGCTTTTGCATTGCGGCCCCGTCAAAGGACAAGGTGAACGATTTTGTAAAATTCATTGAAGATGAACTGGCCCCCGGAGGGATCAACACCATTATTCTTCGGGTGGACTACAAGTACGCTTATGAGTCCAGGCCAGAGCTTAGGGATGAAAACCCTTTGAGCAAGGAAGATGTCAAAAAAATGGTTGCGGCCAGTAAGAAACACAATATCAGCCTGATTCCACAGGTCAATCTTTTAGGGCATCAATCTTGGCATAGCGATTTGAGCAAACTGCTTGAGGTTTACCCAGATTTTGATGAAACCCCAAATGTGAAGCTTCCAGAAAAATACGAATGGCCCAACGCAGATCGGCTTTATTGCAAAAGCTACTGTCCATTGCACCCTGAGGTACATGATGTGGTTTTTGATATTGTGGACGAGATTGTAGAGGTGTTTGAGGCCAAAGCCTTTCACGCTGGTATGGATGAGGTATTTTATCTGGCCCATCCAGATTGCCCCCGCTGCCAAGGCAAAGACCCTGCTATGTTGTTCGCAGGAGAAGTCAATAAGATTAGTGACCATTTACAAAAAGGAGGAAAAGAACTTTGGATATGGGGTGATCGACTAATCGATGGAACAGACTCTGGTATAGGCATGTGGGAAGGAAGTTACAACAACACGGCCAATGCAGTGAACCTAATTTCAAAATCTGTGGTCATATGCGATTGGCACTATGAGAAAGCCATTCCAACACCTGCCTATTTTGCAATGAACGGATTGCAGGTTATTGCCTGTCCATGGCGAAGACCCGAAGTAGCCGAACAACAAGTGCAGATGATGCATTCCTTTAAACAGAATTCAACACCGGAAATGGCAGAAAAATATTTAGGGGTAATGCATACGGTGTGGTCTTCCGCTGATTCTTTTTTGGAAAATTACTACAGCGAAAAACCAGATGAGGCCAGTACCGGAGTGGTAAATACCCTAAAAGCAATGATAGCCGAAACACAAAGAATAAAGAACTAAACTAAGTTGAACCAATACCAAAAAATGGAGTAATAACGCTAACTAAAATGAATGATTTTTTAAACCAAACCAACCAACCTAATACTAAATACGCTAACAAGAAGCGTGTTTTTGTATATCCCTTACTTTGCGTTATCGCTGCAATTTTTCTTGTACAATGTACCTCAAAGGATAATGGATTGCCTGCAGGCGACCCAGACAACGCAGGCCTTTTTGTTCCAGATGGATTTGAGGTCGTAGCCGTTGTAGACAGCTTAAAGGGAAGGGCTAGGCACCTTACCGTGAATACCAATGGTGATATATATGTAAAGTTGAGATTTCCAAATGACGAGGGAGGAAATGCTGCACTCCGGGATACCGATAATGATGGTAAGGCAGATATCATTGAAACATTTGATGATTATATAGATCGAAGTAGTTACGGTACCGAGATGCGGATTCATAATGGCTACCTATATTTTAGCTCTGTAACACGGATCTATCGTCAAAAACTAACAGACCAATTGGTGCCAGATACTGAACTGGAACTAATTCTAACGGATAGGCAGCCCCCCAGACAGCACGATACCAAACCTATAGCTTTTGATAACGAAGGGAACTTGTATACAGTGTTTGGTGCCCCTTCAGATGCCTGTCAGGTAGATGATAGGTCACCATTGTCCCCTGGAATATTCCCTTGTCCACTTTTGGAACATCGGGGAGGTGTTTGGAAATTCGATGCCAACAAATTGAACCAGTTTCAGGAAGATGGAGTAAAATTCGCCACAGGTTTGCGAAGCGTTGTGGGAATGGATTGGAACGATCAAGATGACAACCTATACGCTGTGGTCCATGGAAGGGATTATTTGCACAATACATGGCCAGCTGAATTTACAGCTTGGGAAGGTTCAGTATTGCCATCGGAAGTATTTGTGAGACTTAAGGAAGGGGACGATGCCGGATGGCCATACCATTATTATGATCAGATAAAAGGAGACTATTTCCTTAACCCTGAATATGGAGGTGATGGTGAAAAGCAAGGAGAAGATAAGGATGAGCTTACGGATCCAGTGGTTGGTTTCCATGGTCACTATGCACCAAATGATATAATGTTCTACGAGGGAGATCAGTTCCCAGAGAGATATAAAAATGGAGCTTTTATTGCATTCCATGGTTCTACCAGTAGTGCCCCATACCCCCAAACAGGTTATTTTATTGGATTTGTCCCTATGGAAAATGGGATTCCAACAGGACCTTGGGAAGTATTTGCTGATGGTTTTGCGGAGCAGGAAATCATTAAGAATACCAGTGATGCAACCTATCGTCCCATGGGATTAGCAGTTGGACCTGATGGTTCTTTATATGTGTCGGATTCTGAAAAAGGTAAGATTTGGAGAATCATGTACAAAGGAGATAAAGACGAATTTGGGGAAGCTGAATTGGCCGGGATGGAAGAGCGCAAAAGAACCGCTTCCAATATTAAAACCCCTGTTGAGTTCGAAGACTTGGTGGTTAAACCGAATGATGAGGACGATATATATAGCGATGAAAATGTAGGAGAAGGTGGAAAGCTTTACAACACCTATTGTTCTGTATGCCACCAGCGAAATGGTTTAGGTAACGATCGTTTCCCACCTTTAGATGACGCGGAGTGGATTTTGGGAGACAAGACACGCTTGATCAATGTAGTGCTTCAAGGCCTACGTGGGGAAATATTTGTGCATGAAAAATCATATAACAACGTAATGCCAAAGTTGGATAGACTTTCAGATGAGGAGATAGCGGGTATATTGACCTATGTGCGTGGAAGTTTTGGAAACAAGGGTTCAAAAATAACCCCGGAAGAAGTGGCCAAAGTGAGAAAGACCAACGAAACACCATAAGATAACCAATTAAACCACTTTTTTTATGAAATCTGTATATCGTATAACAATGGCTGTTAAGAACAGGGGCGTTTCCAATTGCTTCCGTAACTTTAAGCTGATGACGGTATGTTTTGTGCTGCTATCCACAGCGTGTAAACAAAAATCAAATGATCAGTCAACAACGGAAGATCAGGAAAATACCACTAAAGAAGAATCAACATTGTACCAGAGTAGCGTTTTAACGGAACCATCAGGCTTCACAGGAGGAATTGAAGGACCTGCTGTGGATGCAAATGGAACCCTTTATGTGGTAAACTTTGAAAAGCAGGGTACCATTGGCCAAGTTGATGCCGAAGGGAATGCCTCACTCTTTGTAACCCTTCCCGAAGGGAGCATTGGAAATGGCATCCGGTTCAACAGTAATGGGGATATGTTCATTGCGGATTATACCATGCACAATGTTCTAAAAGTAGACATGGATACCAAGGAAATTAGTGTTTACGCCCATAATGATGGATTAAATCAACCCAATGATATTGCCATTATGGACAATGATATCATCTTTGCCAGCGACCCTGATTGGGCCAATTCAAAAGGACAGATTTGGAGAGTGGAAGAGGGGACCTTTACCCTGCTCGAAGGGGATATGGGAACCACAAACGGTATTGAAGTAAGTCCGGACAACAAAACACTTTATGTGAACGAATCCGTACAACGAAATATATGGGCCTATGACCTTTCCCCTGAAGGTGAAATCAGCAACAAGCGCCTGCTGATCAAATTTGAAGATTTTGGCATGGATGGCATGCGTACCGATGCAGATGGGAATTTGTATGTGACCCGGCATGGAAAAGGTACCGTTGCCAAAATATCCACAACAAGTGGAGAAATCCTCGAAGAGATTTCATTGACCGGAAAGAGAGCTTCCAATATTGCATTTGGGGGTAAGGAAGGCACCCAAGCTTTCGTAACCCTACAGGACAATGGAAATGTGGAGACCTTTACTGTAGACAGTCCTGGAAGGGCATTTCAAATGATGAAAGAAAGAAAAGAATAACCTAATCTCATAACATAATGAAAATACATAAATTAAAGTACACACTTATTGCTTTGGCAGTCTTGTTTTGTTCTAAGGCCGTTCAAGCCCAGGAATATGATTTGGTGATAAAGAACGGGACACTTATCGATGCCAAAAATGGTATAAACAAGAAAATGGATGTGGCCATTTCAGAGGGAAAAATCGCTGAAGTTGCTAGTAATATATCGGCCAAAAAAGGTAAAAAAATAATCGACGCCCAAGATAAATTGGTCACTCCGGGACTTATAGATCTTCACGGGCACGTGTTCTTCGGAACCGAAGAGAATTCAATGTATAGCGGCGGTTCGCATAGTGTAGCCCCCGACAATTTCACGTTTAGAAGTGGGGTCACTACCATCGTGGATGCGGGAAGTTCAGGTTGGCGTAATTTCCAGATTTTCAAGAAGAATGTCATTGACGAATCCAAGACCAGGGTATTGGCATTTCTGAACATCGTAGGCTCTGGTATGAAAGGCGGTGTTATTGAGCAGAATATTAATGACATGGACCCAAAAATGACGGCCTTGACCGTGAAAAGATTTCCTGAATTGGTTGGTGTAAAATTGGCCCACTATTCTGGGTTTGAGTGGACCCCAACCGAAAGAGCAGTTGAAGCGGGCACCATTGCGGAAGTACCGGTAATGATTGATTTTGGGGGTAGTACCCCGACCCTATCCATAGAAACCCTTTTTATGGAGAAATTGAGACCAGGTGATATCTTTACCCATGCCTATGCATCGCTTGGCAGCAGGGAGCGTGTGGTAGATGATCAAGGAAAGGTTAAGCCCTTTGTGTTCGAAGCCCAAAAAAGAGGAATTGTTTTTGATGTAGGCCATGGCGGAGGAAGCTTTGCTTTTTCGCAGGCAATTCCTTCCATGCAACAAGGGTTCAAACCCAATTCAATAAGTACTGACCTGCACATCGGAAGTATGAATGGTGGCATGAAGGATATGACAAACATCATGTCCAAGTTTTTGAACATGGACATGTCGGTTGAAGAAGTAATAGAAATTTCAACTTGGAAACCTGCCCAATATATCAACAGGACCGATTTGGGTCAATTGAGTGTTGGTGCCATTGCCGATGTGGCCATCCTTAGTGTTAAGAAAGGAGAATTTGGTTTTGTGGACACGAGAAACCAAAAAATGATGGGAGATCAAAAATTTGAGTGCGAAGTGACTTTAAAGGATGGGAAGGTAGTTTATGATCTCAATGGATTGTCCAGTAAAGAATGGGACAAATAGAAAGGACCAAACGAAAACAAACTAATACTTAAAAACATGAGCATGAAACGAAGGGAAATAATCAAACAGTTAGGCGTTGTTCCTGTAGCGGGAAGCCTAATGGCCAGCCAATCTATGCTTGGCGGCACATTGGGTAATGTAGGCCCGTTGATGACAAAATCATCCAAAGGCCCCAACATTTATGAATCCTTGGGAGTAGACACCATTATAAACTGTAGAGGTACCTTTACCATTTTGGGAGGCTCCACGGAACGTCCTGAGGTTATAGAGGCCATAGAAGCCGCATCTGGTTATTTTGTACAATATGATGAGCTTGCGGAAGGTATTGGCCGTCGTTTGGCGGAAATCACCAAGGCGGATTGGGGAATGGTTTCTGCGGGATGTGCAGCCGGAATGAAACATGTTACTGCCGCCTGTGTAACGGGAGGTAACCCAGAAAAATTGATCAGGATACCACATATTGATGATTTCGAGAAGAATGAGGTCATCATCCCAAGAAGTTCACGAAACTACTACGATCACGCTATCCGGAATATCGGGGTTAAAGTGATCACAGTGGATTCCCCTGAAGAAATGCGGGAGGCCATCAACCCAAGAACAGCCATGATCTATATCATGACCGGGGATGACAATGAAACAGGAAAACCACTTTCGTTGGAAGTGATCAGTGAAATTGCCAAACCAAAGAATATTCCAATTTTGGCCGATGCAGCCGCAGAGGATTTAAGCATTCCTTGCGTGCACTTGGAGCGTGGCGCCACAGTGGTAGCCTATAGTGGTGGGAAAGCCATTTGCGGGCCACAGTGTGCGGGACTTTTATTGGGAGATAAGGACCTGCTCATGGCAGCATGGCAAGCTAGTTCTCCACACCACGGACCTGGAAGGGACAATAAGGTAGGAAAAGAGGAGATGTTGGGGATGTTGGCTGCTGTTGAGGCTTGGACCACCAGAGATCATGATAAGGAATGGCAGACTTGGTTGGGTTGGTTGGATGAGATTTCTTCCAAATTGACCAAGATTGATGGAATCACTTCAGAAGTGACCTTGCCCAAAGGATTGAACAACAGGACCCCTAGATTAATTTTAAAATGGGATCCGGACAAACTTAATATAACAGGAGAGGAAGTGGCCGAGGAAGTGGCCCGCAACAAGCCAAGGATAGCTATTGGTGGTTGGAGTAGGGGTGATAGTACTTCCATCAACATTACTCCCAGCCAAATGCGCCCAGGAAATGCAAAAGTGGTAGCGGACAGGTTGTATGAGGTACTTTCACAAAAAAGAGAACCAATTTCAGATGAAATGGTATCTCCAAGTGAGGATATCTCCGGACATTGGGAAGTGGACGTAGCATACTTTACAAGCAACAGTGGCCATAAGTTTTTCTTGGAGCAAGATGGTAACTGGATTTCAGGCTCGCACACCAGTGAATATGCCAGTCAGGATATTATTGGTATGATAGAAGGGGATGAAGTAGTGCTTAGAAGTAATTTCAGGATTCCAGGAAATGGTATCAGTTTTTGGTTCATTGGTAAGATTTCCAACGGGGAGCTTAGTGGCTCCGTATTCCTTGGAGAATATTTAACAGCGAAGTTCGCTGCCAAAAAGGTATCTTACAGACAAAATCGCACAAAACTAAATGTGCCCGGAGGTCCACCATTGGCCACTTGATCATTAAAAAAGCTAGAATAGTAAACAAACCTTAATCATTTTTAAACATTGTAATATGGAAAATCAAACAAGAAGATCATCGTTCAAACGAATAGGAGTAGGATTGGCAGCTCTTTTTGGAGTTGGGGCTACAACAGCTGCAAAGGCCATGACCGGAGGCGCCAAGGCTAAAAAAGAGGTTGTTGGTGATATCATTACCGATCAGGATGTTCCTTTGTTCTCTGGAGCAGTAAAGCATGGAAATACTTTATACATAGCAGGTAAAGGAGCTCACGTTGAACCTTTCGAAATAAAAGCGCACACCAAGATTGTATTGGATAATATCCAGAAAGAATTGGAAAAGAACGGTTCCTCAATGGATAAGGTCCTTAAAGTAAATGTGTATTTGGCAGACCTTAACGATTATCATGCAATGAATGAAGTGTACCGTGGACGTTTCGGTAAAAACCCTCCTGTAAGAACTACTGTCGCTACCTATGGTGGTGTTCCTGGGGATTCCTTGGTGGAGATTGATTGTATAGCTGCTTTGGACTAAACAAATAGTACAAACGATTAACTTAAACATGATGAAACATATGTTCAAACTGAACATTGCCATAGTATTTTTATTTTTTATCTCAATAGGTCTGAAAGGTCAGACAATCCCAAAAGAGGAGTTGATTTTCTTGACTTCGGAATGGAAGGGTGAACGTTTTGATGATGGACGCCCCCGTATTCCGGATGGTATTTTGGAGAGAGCCAAGAAAATAGGGATAGATGATGCTTGGACCGTACTCAATAACGAAGGGTATACCAACCAGTTCGAAGGGAATTGGAAAATAATCCATGATGATGTTCCGGTAGTGGGCCGTGCGCTAACGGCCATGTACATGCCAAGCCGACCCGATGTGGAAAGTAACATCAAAGCGCGTGGACATGCCGAGGGCAGAAAAGGAAATACCAATTCCTGGCCTATCGAAATGCTTTCCCAAGGTGACGTTTATGTTGCGGATGGCTTCGGAAAAATTGATGCCGGTACACTTATGGGAGCCACATTGGCCACGTCAATTTTTAGCAAGTCGGGCAATGGTGTGGTCTTCAACGGAAGTGCAAGGGATTTGGAAACCGTCAAGGAATTGGAAGGTTTCAATGCTTTTGTACGGGATTTCCATCCTTCTTTTTTGGAGGAAATGGTAACCATGGGACTCAATGTGCCCATCCGTATGGGTGCTGCCATAGTACTTCCCGGTGATTTGGTGATTGCCAAACAAGAAGGTGTCCTTTTTGTGCCAGCCCATTTGGCGGAACAAGTAGTGGCTACCGCAGAATTCGTTGCACTAAAGGATGTGTTCGGTTTTGAAATGGTAAGAACCAAAAAGTACACCACAGGGGAAATCGATAGTCAGTGGAGCGATAAAATCAAAAATGACTTTATCAATTGGTTAAAAGGAAAACCTGAACTTGGAAAAATGACCAGGGAAGAACTGGACAAGGTCTTAAGTAAGAGAACTTGGTAATGAGAATTAAAGATTAATAAATATTTATGACTGTAAAAAATAGTACGGCCATTGCCCTTTCGGCAATGGCCCTGTTGCTATCCCTAGCTTCCTGCGGGGATACCCAACAGAAACCGGAAGAGATAACAACAGTGGTTGAATCCGCAGCCCCTGCGCCTAAAGTATCGGACGTGGAAGCTGTGGTTTTGGAATTTAATAAGGCATTGGAAAATCCAACCAGAGAAGTGTTGGAAAAACTTTGCTCGGACAAGATGACCTACGGCCATTCCAGTGGATTGGTCCAGGATAAAGCAACCTTTATTGATGATGTGCTCAATGGCCCTTTTGATTTTCAATCAGTGACCGGACCAGAGCAGACTATTACCTTATCGGGGAATACTGCGGTGGTACGGAACATTTTTTTGGCCAGTGCCACAAAAGATGGGGAACCCCTGGAAATCAAAATAGGGAACATGCAGATTTATGAACTCTCCCAAGAAGGAGAATGGCAATTACTGGCCAGACAAGCCTTTAAGCTATAGGTATCTGTTCCATGCACAGGAACAGTACACATAAGAATAACCAAAACAAACTCAACTTTTGAAAAAATTAAACAAACATTCGATTTCATTGTGGATTTCACTGCTGTTGCTGTGCATTGCCATAGGAATGGCCGTAACGGGTAATTTGGCCAGTGCCGGTCTGGTAATCATCGGAGTATTTGCTTTTTGCGCCTATGGTTTCAGCGGGTACGAATCCTTGAACGGCAATGTATTCACGGCCTTGATATTTGCCGGGGTAACATTGGCACTATATTACCCACAATATTTTACTTATATAGGCGACTTTAAACTCACAGGTTTGATCATCCCTTTGATCCAGATAATCATGTTTGGGATGGGAACCTCCATGAGCGTCAATGATTTTGTAGGAATAATCAAGACCCCAAAAGGGGTTTTGGTAGGGGTTACCGCCCAGTTGGCCATTATGCCGGTCATGGGTTTTATATTGGCAACCTTAAGTGATTTTCCACCGGAGATTGCTGCAGGTATAGTGTTGATAGGCTGCTCGCCTAGCGGTGTGGCCTCAAATGTAATGGCCTACTTGGCCAAGGCAAATTTGGCCCTGTCCATAACCATTACTTCCATTGCTACACTGATAGCTCCCTTTGTAACCCCTTTGTTGATGAAACTATTGGCAGGGGAGTTCATTGAAATAGATGTATTGGGTATGATGTGGAGCATCGTCAAGATGATTATCCTGCCCATTGGTGCCGGTCTGTTGTTCAACAAATTGAGGGGTGATGGCGCCAAATGGTTGGATAAAGCCATGCCAGTGATTTCTATGCTAGGGATAGGACTAATCATAGTAGTGATCACTGCGGCCGGAAGGGACAGTCTTTTGGATATAGGTGGTCTGTTGATGGTACTGGTGTTGGTACACAACCTTTTTGGGTACACATTAGGATATTGGTTTGCACGACTTGTGGGCATGTCTGAGCGGGATTCCAGGACCATATCCATAGAAGTAGGAATGCAAAATGGTGGATTGGCCTCAGGTATTGCAAACTCCTTGGGTAAGATTGCCACTATGGGGCTCGCTCCTGCGGTATTTGGCCCCCTTATGAACATTACAGGATCTATCTTGGCATCGTACTGGCACAAAAGACCTCCAAAAGGAGAAGAGATCGAGGAAGATAAAGAATAAGAAACTAGATTAAATTAAAAAATAACAAACAAAAAATACGATTAGTAAAAGGAATGAAAAGAGTTGTGACATTTGGAGAGATTATGCTTCGATTGGCCCCTGAAGGTTTTTTAAGGTTTTCGCAAGCAAGCAGTTTTGATGTGGTGTACGGTGGGGGAGAGTCCAATGTGGCGGTTTCCTTGGCCAATTATGGGGTTCCAGTGGATTTTGTGACGCGACTTCCCAAGAACGACATAGGGGAATGTGCCCTTATGGAGATGCGGAAAAGAGGTGTTGGTACCGAACATATTGTATTTGGTGGTGACCGTCTTGGAATATACTTTTTGGAAACCGGTGCAGTGAGTAGGGGAAGTAAAGTGGTCTATGACCGTGCCCATTCAGCCATGGCCGAGATTACCAAAGGTATGGTGGATTGGGACACAGTGTTCAAAGGAGCCGAATGGTTTCACTGGACAGGGATTACTCCTGCCATTTCGCAAGGAGCTGCAGACGCCTGTATTGAAGCCGTTAAAGCCGCGAAAAAATTGGGACTTACCGTTTCCACGGACCTTAATTATAGAGCCAAACTTTGGAAATTTTGTGACGATGCCAAGCGTGAGGAGATCATGTCCGAACTGACCTCATATTGTGATATCGTCCTAGGAAACGAGGAAGATGCCGAAAAGCACTTTGGAATCAAACCGGAAGGACTGGATATCACTACTCAAGGTGAACATGTCAAGGCAGAGGCCTTTTTGTCCGTTTGTAAGCAGATGATGGAACGTTTTCCAAATGCCAAAAAAGTGATTACCACCCTAAGGGGATCCATATCAGCTTCGCACAATACTTGGGCAGGGGTTTTGTATGACGGGAATACCATGTACAAGTCCAGTGAGTATCAAATCACTCATATTGTGGACCGTGTAGGAGGCGGGGATTCGTTCATGGGAGGCCTTATTTATGGATTGCTCAAATATCCAGAAGATGATCAAAATGCATTGGACTTTGCGGTAGCGGCTTCTTGCCTTAAACACACCATCAAAGGAGATGCAAACTTGGTAACCGTGGATGAAGTGGAGAAACTCATGGGAGGAGATGCTTCTGGAAGGGTTGCCCGATAATAATCATATAACAGAAGAAGATATATGGCAAGGTACAGTAGATTGGAAGTAGCACAGGTCATGCAGGAAACGGGTATGGTCCCGTTGTTCTATCACCCTGATGTGGAACTTGGAAAAAAAGTGCTCAAAGCATGTTATGATGGTGGGGCACGTTTGTTGGAATTCACGGCCCGTGGCGATTTTGCCTACGAGGTCTTTTCAGAACTCAACAAATATGCATTGGCCGAACTTCCAGGTATGATTATGGGAGTTGGGTCCATTACAGATGCAGCAGCGGCTTCACTTTTTATACAGATGGGGGCAAATTTCATTGTGACCCCATCATTGCGTGAGGACATTGCAGTGACCTGTAACCGTAGAAAGATAATGTATTCACCAGGCTGTGGTAGTCTAACGGAGATTAACCGAGCCGAGGAGTTGGGTGTGGAGATCATTAAACTGTTCCCGGGATCGACCTATGGCCCCGATTTTGTGAAAGCAATAAAGGGACCGCAACCTTGGACGAGCATTATGCCTACCGGAGGGGTAAGCACGGAAACCGACAACCTGAAAGCATGGTTTACCTCTGGGGTCACTTGCGTAGGCATGGGATCTCAACTGATTAGCAAACAAGTTTTGGCCGATCAAGACTATGCCGGACTGGAAGCATTGGTCAGAGATACATTAAAGAATATTAAGGAAATCCGGAGCGGACTCTGAATGTAGGGTAAGCCCATTATGAATCTGTAAAGCCAATAGCAAAGAATTTTTGTTGTTGGCTTTATTTTTGAATAATATGTATCGTTTACAGTCATCAGGAATCCCAAGTAAAGAACCGCAGTATTTGTGGCAAGAATATCCCCAAGAAAATCCTATATTGAACTGGAATTAATTATTACAGATGAAGATGAAAACAGTTTTAATATCAGCTAAAGGTGTTTTAGGTATATTTTTAACACTGCTTTTAACAGTAAGTTTAAATGCTCAAGAGAGTTTTGGCGGACTGGCCTTGTATACGGTCCGGGATAATATGGGAGATGATGCCAAGGCTACCTTGGAGAAGGTAAAGGAGGCAGGCTACGCCTATGTGGAGGCCGCTGGTTACAATGATGGGAAGTACTATGGAATGGCTCCCGAGGATTTTAAGGCGTATTTGAATGGTCTGGGACTACAGCCGGTAAGTACGCATCAGGCATCCGCCACTTTGGACAATATTGATACTGAATTGGAAGCTGCCAAAAGAGTGGGATTTGAGTACTTTGTTATTCCAGTACCTCCAATGGGACTTTTTACCTACAATGCTGAGACCAGAAGTATGGGAATGAAAGGTTCTGTATCCGATTTGGCAGAAATACTTACCCAAATGGGAAAAAAATGTGAAGCCGCTGGATTGAAATTGTTATACCATAACCACGATTTCGAGTATCAAACGAATGAAGAGGGTATTGTACCCATTGATTACCTTTTGGAGCACACAGACCCAAAGTATGTGAACTTTCAAATGGATTTATACTGGGTGACCAAGGCAGGGGCGGACCCACTTGCTTATTTTGAAAAGTATCCGGGTCGATTTAAGGCATGGCATGTCAAGGATATGGATGAGGAGGGAAAATTTGCCCCAGTTGGTGAAGGTACCATTGATTTTAAAAGGATTTTGGCTCAAAAAGAAGCTTCTGGAATGTTAAAATATTTCGTTGAGCAGGATATGACCTGGGACAAGGAACCCTTGGAAGTGATTAAAATAAGCCACGAAGGACTCAAGAAAATAGGATTTCACTAGAGAATCAGAGGAAATAGGGATGAAGGGGGTAAGAAATCAAAAAAATATTTTTTACAACCGAAGACATTAGTATCTTTGCACCCGCAAACTTAGGTCGCGTAGCTCAGCTGGATAGAGCATCTGCCTTCTAAGCAGACGGTCGAAGGTTCGAATCCTTCCGCGATCACCGCCCGAAACCCCCAGTATTTATGGGGGTTTTTCATTTTACGCATTTTTTTTGTTAGATGATTATAGGGTGAAATTCCGTCTAAATAGGTACTTTAAAGGAATTATTTCCGACCTATTTCCGACCCATTATGAATCTGTCAATTACTGTCAACAAAAGAAAATCAAAGAAAACAAAAAGGGTTATCCCATAATTGTCTACGCATCGAAGGATTATCAAGACATAGAATTTATTTTTTTGGTTTTTCAAAAATAGGGGATATGGGGTGGAAACAACTTTATGTTTTTTAATTGAACATCGCACCCCAGTGGAAATTTTACTCAGAAGAAATTTTAGGAGGGGGTAAAAAGGTTACCGTTTAATTGAACTTTGAGCGGCCAACCAATGTGTAGATAAAACGAGTTTAGGCACATTGCCTAACTCAAACGGATAGTTTGCTCATTGCTCATTTTGGAATAATTATTGAGCCCTTAGTTTAGCAAAAAACATGAACCATGAAGATATTTCCTCTTTTTTTGCTTTTTGTATCCATTGTGAGCTTTTCACAAGAAGATTATTTGGCTGAACTTCAAATAAGGGGAGTGGTATCCGAACTAGGTGTTTCTCCCTCAGAAAGAATTTGGATAGCAACAAAACCAGGCAACACATATTATACCGATAGCATAAATGGGATTTGGCATTTTGGACCCTTACAGCCAAAAGGCATAACCGGGGGAGGTATTTTTGAACGTATCAATTTTTTTTCAGAGAACATGCTGATGATTTCTGGATATATTCATGGTGATAAATCCGATACAGATTTTGTATTATGGTCGGGAAATAAAGGTAAAACTTGGGAAGAAATTAAATTTGGCAATGGCAGTTGGATTGATGCCGCCTATATAAACCAAAATGGCAAGGCATGGATGAGTGGATCATCCCAACTGATTTACTACACTGAGGATAGTGGAAGGACTTGGAGGGAATTCCCGAAAATTGAAAAAAGAAAGAGCGTCCTGAGGTTTTCGACAATCCATTTCTCTAAAGACGAAAGTATAGGTTTGTTCGGTTCTTTTTGGAATAAAATTTATAAGACCAACGATAATTGTGAATCATGGGAAAGTATCCAAACTCCGTTATCGCAAGGAAAATACCAAAGACTTTCAAAGGAACATCGACCCGATATAAGAAAAATTCGTGTTTTCGGGGATTATTATATTGTCAACCAACAAGGAAAGGTGTTCCGTACGCATAAAGATTCCATCAATTGGATGGAACTTCCGCAAATAGTCGATTTTGAAGTTTCCGAAAATGAGTCCGTTTATCTAATCCATAAGGATTTAAAGGTTGAACTGAAGGACTCCAATTTCCAAACTCTTTTCGAATCGGAAAAAAAGTTAAACAGTTTTCCTTTGGCGGTGGCGGTTAGAAACAATTGTTTGTTTGCTCTTACATCCAGTGAAATTAATAAAATTGGACCTCAGGAATTTACAGTATCCAAATTATTGACGGACGATATCGAAATACCTAGACCTTCACTTAGAATGATTTATGAAAATGAGTCTTATGGCTTTACTGGAAGTTCAGTATATAAGTTTAACAAGGAGAAGAATCAATGGTATCGTTACATGGAGGTTGAGTTTGATGTTGCGAACGCTGTGGTAATGGATAGTAAAATAGTATTGGCAAGTCAAGAACTTGATAAAAGGTTTGCCCTGGATATAGCAAACAAAACGGTCATACCATATTCTTTACCGGAAAAACTGTTTGATTTAACCTCCAACTCTGTTAAATACGTTTCATTCGGTATCGGGAGCTATGGTTGTTTCCATAACAACAGTGAAACCATTGAATATAGACGGAAAAACAATGAATTCATTGTCAAAAACCCTGGAGGCAAGATTTTTTCCAACATTCCAAGAGAAATATCATCCCAAGAAATAAATAAACTTATTGAAACAGTTGACGAATCCCGTTTCTATACCAATAAAATCTCCGATTTAAAGATTACCAAAAAAGACTTGGATGACTTTATAGGATTTGTATCCAAAACTGAGGAAAGAATCAATAAAAAAGGTATTGATCGACTTGGCTATATGAATGCCTATTCATTTCCTGGGGAAAATACTGATTTTGATTTTTACAAGGATGTGGCAAATAGGTTTTATACGCTTCCGGATTCAATTGTGGACAAAGTATTCCAAAGAGGCTCCACTATTTGGAGTACAACAACAAATTGGAAAAAAATAGAAATTACATTTCAAGATGGAAAAATATTAAAGCTAATGAACTCTGAGTTCACACCAAATTATCTTAATGCTCCATGGCAGATTGAATATGATGGAATTTTGTTAAAAAACAGTTCTATGGTTCTAGCAGAAAAAATTGACATACTCACCAAAAATTCAATGAATAGAGGTTCGATAGGAGAAAAAAACTTCGCAATTTTCCAAATAGCAGATTATCTATATCGGCAATCCCTTAATGATTGATTGAGCAGTTTTTAACCAACTTTTATTGAACTTTCACCCTAATACAAGTTTATTGATTATAAGGAGTTTACTTTATCGGTACATTTGAATAGTTTACCTTATATACCCTTTATTGCCCCTAAGATGAAGTTTGGATATGCAAGGGTTGGCACCCAGCAAAGGACGCTGATTATTTAGTTGTAAGAATAATATGTATTTTAATGGTCCATTAGCACCATACCATTAAGCATATTGCCTTATGAAAAAATTAATTTTAGGGTTAGTTCCATTTTTAATTATCGCTTGCAGTACAAAATCAAGAGAAACATTTCAATTAAGCGGTATTACCAACGGCATTGAAAATGGAACTGTCCTATACTTTGATGACACTGGTACTGAAACCTTTATCGATTCAGCGATTGTAGAAAACAATTCCTTCCATTTCAAAACCAAATTGCCAAAATCACCTTTGCAAGTGGTTTTGAGAACAAAGAATTTTTCCCATTATCGTTTTATGTGGTTAGAAAACAGCTCCATGACCTTTGATGCCACCAATTCCGATTTCAGAAATGCACTTGTCACAGGTTCCGTTGAAGAGAACTTGAGCTACAAACTGAACAAGGAAACTGATACGCTTCCCAGGGATGAAAGGATAAGAAAAGAGCAACAATTTGTAGAGCAGCATCCAAATAGTATTCATAGTGCCTACGTTCTCTCGGTATATTTAACAACCTGGGGAAGAGAAAAGACCAAAGAACTTTATGACAATCTTTCAATCGAAATCAAGGAAACGGAGTACGGAAAGAAAATAGCCAATTATATAAAGCTAAACAAGAACCCAGAAATAGGGGAAAGTTATGTGGATTTTGAAATGGAGGATCCCAATGGTGAAATAAGAAGACTATCCGATATTAAGGGCAGATTGGTCCTGTTGGAATTTTGGGGTTCAGGTTGCCTTCCATGCAGGAAGGAAAATCCAAACTTGGTTAAAACCTATGAAAAACACCAACCTAACGGATTCGAGATTTTTGCTGTGTCACAGGACACAAAAAGAGAAAGTTGGCTGAAGGCAATTAAAGACGATCAATTGCCTTGGATTCAAGTCAGTGATTTAAAAGGCCATAACAACACAGCTTCTTTAATTTATGGGATTAATCATATTCCAGACAATTTCTTAATAGACCAAAATGGTATCATAATAGAACGTGATATCCGAGGGGAAAGACTGAATGCAAAATTGGAAGAGTTATTTAACTAAAAAGTATTGATAAACGATAATTCTCTCGATGAAGTATTTCTTTATGTCAACTCTTTTTTTTCTTGTCTCAATTGAAATCTTTTCTCAAGATTCGTTTAGTCTTGGCTATTCTATAAAGGGATGGAGTTATGGTACAGCAGGAGCTTTGTTTCAAAGAAGTGTTTTAATTCTGCAAAGGGATAGTACTTATGTAGACATCAATGAATCATATCTGACCAGGAAATTATATAAGAAAAGTCTACCATGGAGAGTTGTGAAGACTTTTGGGATGTATTCAATAATTGGAGACACGTTGATATTGAAACAGAAAGATAATCCAGCTAAAAAGCCCGAAGTATTTATTATCAAAAGTAATAGACGAATTAAATATTATGATAGTACTCTTGAAACGGAGTATCCGAGAAGTTGGAAAAAATTACTGTCACCTAAATTTGGAAACCTTAGGATTAAATAAAGTTCAAAAAAACGATTCAACCAATAGTAATGGATAATAATCCCCATGAACTATCAAATAAGTTAAAGCTTGCTATTCTTTTCACGGATTATCTAGTTTTCAGCCTTCTCTTTTTGACAATAGAATACTTGTTTAAAGCTCAACTTGGCTTGGGTATTGATTATCCTTGGCTTTTCAGGTTATTGATATATTTTGTGTTTTTCACAATGATGGAATTTCTTTTTAATTGTAGCTTGGGCATGAAACTATTTAAAGTCTCCTTGCCAAATAGAAGAAACTGTCATTTGGATAAAGCATTTTTAAAATATGCCTTATTGATAATACCAGATAGGTTTATCTTATTAATCTTGGTTTACTTTTTTCGGGTATTTTTTCACAGTCGAGAGAACTTACTTTTAAGTGAGAAATACAGCGGGCTTAGATGGGTAAGAAAACAGTAAAGTTCAAATAAACGATGAAGAAATCTATAATGTTTATTACTGTTTGTTTTCTGTTGAACCATTGTTATTCCCAATCACAAAAAACCGAGCAGGCGCAAACCGATATTTACAACTGGTTAATAGATGGAAAAACGATGGTTGATGTAATGAACAAAATTGTTCAAAGTCCAAGACAGCAAGAATTGGCTTCAAAGTTTCAACAAGGTGTTCGGGACAATTATGAATGGTTCGTTGAATACATGGCAAATACAACGCCGGGAGAGCCTATTCAATATCATCCAAATCTTGGTATAACGGAAGACGAGTTTAACGAACTTCAAAACCTGAGTAAAAATATTGAGATTGCTTCCTCTGGAAGGGAAAATGTGGAAATATTCAAAACGGATTCAACAATTTCATTCAATAGCACAGGAAAGTTGCAAATTCTGAACATTGTTAAAATTCATTCCGTTAAAAATGAAATTGAAATTGGTGAAGTCAAATTATCATATTCAGGTGCCGTCAATGTTGACAATGATCAAAACGGATTTAAAAGTAGATGGGATGGTCATAATTGGGCATATGAGTTTCCAGAAGGACTGAATAGTGAAATGTTGAAGGATGTCCAGAGTTTGGTTGCAAAGAACTATAAGTTCACTATTGGGAAACTTGAGAAAAGCGGAAGGATATTTATTCAGATTAAAGGTCTTGAAATTAACAAAGGTGTAAAGGAAGAAGAGTTTGATATTCCCCTGTTGTTTTTGAATTAATAAATGAAATTTGAAAAGTTTTGATTATTAAAAGTTCAAATAAACGATTGTGGTGGTGTAAATTAAAAATTAATGGTCTTTAGATTTCATTATTTACTTTTTTCATTTACCCTCCTTTGTTTTCACTTATCCATGGGACAGAAAAATCTTCATGGAAGAGTTATTACAGAATATTTTGAAATACTGCCAGGAGCCAAGATTTTCGATAGAGACACTACCCTGTTGGGAACATCTGACTGGGATGGTTATTTCAAGATAAATTTACCAGAAGATTCCGATACCCTAATCATTGCAGATCTCGGTATGGAGTGGTCAAAAATATCAATCTCAAAAGGTTGTGAAAATTTGGAAATAATATTATTAATGGATGGTACTTATGATTTTATGTCATCTAATAAAATTGACCGACTTCGAAAAAAGAAGTTTGACCGACTACCAGAGTTACATTCAAAAGCTTTTCAAAATGAACTTTTCATAACAGAATCCCCCTGTTTTGAAAGGGAATTTGAACCTGACAAACCTGTTTTGGATAGGATAAGTAGAGAATTAATGGAATTCAGAAGAGTGAATAAAAATGACTTTAAAGGTTTAAATAAAGGTGACATTGTAAAAATCCCATTTGGATTAGATAAATCGAAAAAAAGAATAAATACTTATTATTCTCATTGTAAGAATTGTAAGGAAGAAGATTATGACTATGTAATTATTGGAGAGATTATTAATAAACATAGAAGAAAGCTAACCCTAGATATTAAGATTACCAAAATGCATCCTTATGAGTCATTGGAATATGAGGGCAAAATTCTAAATGTCGGAAGCAATTTTAAATATGAAATGAAGTATTTTGAAGTGATAATTAATTGGGATACTTACCTAAAAGTTCAATTAAACGATTGACAAAACTTAATAAAGTCCTGAGATTTCAAATTATGATAATATTGATTTTGGCTTCATTTGGCTGCCAAGCGCAATCAATTGGGACTACATTTATTTCAAAAGGTAGAACATTTGAAAAGAAGAATAAGTATTCGATAAATGAGATGATCATTTATTCTGACTCAACTTTTATTCTGAGTTATTATAAAATAAGGAGTAAGAGAGAAAGGGATCAATGTCGGAATTTCATTCCAAAAATTTCAACAGGTAAGTTCACCAAGAAGGGCGAGTATTTACATTTCAAAGAGATAGGTGGAGATTCGATTTTCACAAATCATTTCAGGCTAAATGGAACCAAGCTTGTCTATTATTATGAAAAGAAAGGGAAACTTAAAAAAGGAGCGGTTTTTAGAAAAGTTAAGACATCGAAACTTTACCCTAAGGATCAAATTAGAGAAATATCAGATTACATATATTTTAGGAGTATTGATAGAGAATTAAAGTCACAAACAGTAACAATAGAACTGAGGTATGGTGATTATATTTCGGGTAAGGCAAAGCAAAACATAACCGAATTTATTTACCCAGAAACCAGAGAATTAATCCAAGTGAAAATTTCTGGCGGGGATAATCCAGTTTATACTGACAGCTATTATTACAAGAAAGGGTCCTTGGTTTATATTGAAACTTGGGTAACTACTGAAGAGTTTGATGCTGAAAAGATTAAACTCTTCATTCGGAATGGAAAAGCCGTAAATGAAGTCAAAATCACTAAAGATAGAGTTCAGGAAATAATTGATGGAGGCAATAGGTATATGAGAGATTATATGTCTAGGCTTTAATTATAAAATTAAGCATCAAAGTTCAAATAAACGATAATGGGATACTTGTATAATTGGCCCTCAGAATCAATTCCTTTTTTAATAATTACGGTTTTGATATTGATTGCACGAATCATAATCACGCTAAGAGCAAAAAAAGATACTGAGACCAGTGATTATACCAAATTTAACGATTAAATATCTCTTATTGGTCTTCCAATACTTATTATCATCTTGCTATTCGTAATTTACAATGCAGATTGGAAAAACTTTTCAGAGCTGTTTTAAAGTTCAAATAAACGATGAGATTTCAGTCATTATTCAATAACCAAACGGAAAGCCTTGGAGTGAAAATAAGTTTAGTGGATTTGAAAGAACTATTGAATGACGGCCACAAAAAGTTTCATTTCAAATGGCTGTCTGAAAACAGCTTCGTGATAAGTTTAAATTTTTCATTTGGAACTAATTTGGCATTTGACACGAACTATCCAAATACCAAAAGTGATATTATTTTTTACGGGAGTTTGGCTGAGATGGAGGATTCAAAAACAGAAATCAAGTTGGAAACCGAAAAGAAGTCTTTTCTTCTGGTGCTTATGATAGTTCTACCTGTCTTGGTTTTAATATTTCAAAGTTTCCTGAGAGTAGAATTCCCTGTTTTCTTGATTGCCTTGTTATTGTTTCCAATTCTAATTATTGGATTACTGAATTTTATTAGAAGTGAGGAGAATAGATTATTAAGAGTTTTCATGGAATTCCTCAACAATAGATTAAATTCATAATCTTTAAAGTTCAAAAAAACGATAAACTATAGCGAATCCGTTGTTGTATGGATAAATTAATTAGTTGGCTCTAATACCAATGTAATTTTGTTGAAGTCTGCCGCGCTATTAATCACTTTTCTATATTCTTCAAATATTGATGGAGGAACAATATTGGTCTTATAATATTCATCCGCTTTTACAGTTATGGTATTGCCATTAACTTTGTAGGATGAAATGAAGGAAAAAAGGCTTTCTCCATTTTTTTTATAGACATTTTCCATGACCAATTCATCCAAATTGGCCACCTTATATCCTTTAGGAACATTTACATTTATAGTCCGGATATAGCTTCTGGTATGTTCGTTTTCCAAGGGCAGTTTTCGTTCTTTTTCTTGATACATTTCAATTTGCGGACCAATGAGCTCGCCTATCTTGAACAGATACTTTCTCCCAGCTTTTTCAACAAACGCGTTTGACTTGGCCTCTATTACAAAATGAATGGGCTCTACACCGAAAAGGTTAGGGTCTTCGTTCACTATGGTAGACTCTTCTACTGTTACGTTCTCATTCATGAATTTGGCTAAACTTTCAATGATATTTGTTCTATCATCCTCTTTGACCAGATTCATATACGGATGCATTGGAAGGCCATAATACCCGGTAAAAGAACGATCCAAAGCAATGGAATTAGAAGTAAGGTCATCAAGGTCAAACTGAACGTCAAGAACCATTTCATCAATGGTTTTATCTGCGCTCAACGGGTGTATATACTTTATTTTGCCAACTCCTGACTTAAAACTTCCAACACTGACCTCCTTTATAAATAGGCCATAATTGTCGGTTAACCATGCTGGCGGATACCCATATCTTGAGTTTGTTTCCGTTGCCGACAAATATGTTTTGAACTTTGGGAAATAAATAAGGTAGTCATTTAGAAAATTGTGAGCCTCAAATTCCTTGTCAAATTTTAAGTTCCCTCTGTTGCTCGTGATTACTATTTCATGATCAATCCCCAAATGGTTAAGAAGAGCAATATATAGCCTCATCATACCACTGTTATTAGCAACTTTTTTAGATAAAACCTCTTCCAAATCCTTTAGCGCATCATCCCCTCCCTTTGACAAATAGAAATCAGCTTTTATGGTGTTATCTAGCCTTCTAATTTTTGCCTCTACGCTTTCATCTTCTTTTTGTATTGTCTGTGCAATAAAACTTTCGATTAATGATGTTGCCTTCTTTGTGGGTTCATTGTAATAATAATTATATATGTTTTGTGACACATCTCCGTACGAGGAAATATCACTCAGATTTTTGGCGGTGTTCCTATCCAATTTATAGACTAAATAGGCCCTTGATGCATCGTAAGGAGACTGTGTTTCGTTATCAAGACCATCTATGGCTTCAATATCTAGTTTCCAATGCAATCGATCTTTCACTAAAGTGTCCTTAGTGACCTCCGGCAAACTATTATAGGATTTAAATGCAAATATCAAGTTGGAAGGGGAGAACAAATCAAAACCTATATCTCTTTTGTCATATTCAGTCTGCAATCGAAAAGCTATCCCTCTAAAACTTGGCTGCTTTTTTTCCACATAAAAATATTCTATAATACTCTCTTTTTCAATACCTTCAAAGGCAAAATACTTATAATGCTTACCTGTCTCTTCATCTTGAGCGCTCAATATTTTTGAATCATCAAGCTCAATTATCTTTCCTCCTTTTGTAATTACTCGGGCCTTGCTTTTAAGCAATTCGGATGTATTGGAATATGGCAGATATATCTTGTTATATGCATCTATTCGTTCGTTGCTATTTAGCCATAAAGCTTTATGTTCCAAATAATACTCCTCAAGGGCACCATCTTCAGAATAGGCAAATTCAACAACATATTTTTCTTTTAATGCCATCATTGGCTTCTCATTCGAAGTACCTATGGAATAACCCGGGTTGCTATCCCAATCATAATTGGACACATAAAGAGTGTTCTGAGAATAAGTTACCAAAGCTGGTAAGAGGAGAATGATTAATATGGGTAGTTTTTTATTTAAAATGCTCATTGTCAATTATATTTTCTTCAATACCACAACTTCTTTATATCCCTGTTCAATCTTCTTTATAAGGTCGTTGACCTTCTTTTGAGTATTGATGTCAAGTATTAAGCTATTGTGGTCTATATGGTGTTTATAAATTATTTGGCTGTCCACCAATTCATATCTAATGCTGCTGCTTATGTATTCGTTTGAAATATCGATATTCTCAGGTAGATAGTCTACTTTGTATCCTTCAGGAATAATAAAAGTGTTTTGAAACTCGAATGAATCCAAGTATTTATGTTCCAAGGGCATTTCTCTATCATCATCTGTTTTCAATAATGCTATGTCTCTGTTAAGGTTTAGATTTATATAGATTTCATTGCCTATTGTCTTGGCATAGTTGGACACATTGAAGCCATAATCAACTATAAAATCTTTGTCATAATCAAATCTATTTGTTTCTGCGAATTCGGTTATCAAAAAACTATTGTTTCCTTTTTCAAAAAACCACTTGTAATAGTCTCTTATTTTATCGTTTGAATCTTGTTTTTCGAGATCATAGAAAAAGTTTATTTTGGTATACCCTGTTAATGCTGCGTTGGAAGTTCCTGTTAAATCATTTCCATTTAATTTTATAGTGGCAAAATCTTTATATACACTTTTTTGCGATTTAATAACAGGCACTTTTTTAAGCATAAATGAATCCCTTCCAATAGAAACAAGTGCTTCTTTTCCCTGAATAAATGAAGTAGGAACCTCTAAAGGATTATATCTCCCAGTTGCATCTAAATAATATGATTTGCCTTGGTTTTCGTAGTGCAAAATCATGTGGTTGTCAACAGATGGAGTAGGAACATCCGAATAGCTATAGGGAATACTCCTTGTGCCTATCCAAGCTAAATTTCCTTTAATACCCGCAATCTCCAACATTTTAAATAGTAGGCTTGTATTGTCCTTGCAATCCCCATACTTTTTATTGAAAACTTCATTTGCTTCTCTTGGCACGAACCCTCCTAAAGCATATTCAAAAGCTATATACTTAATGTTTTCTTGGACCCAATAGTAGATTGCCTTGACTTTTTCCAGTTCATTCTTTTTGTTTTTGGTTAAGTCATTTACAATTTGAACCAACTCATCTGAAGTTTTTTCTTTATTGATATTTTTAGTTAAGGAGTAGTACCAGCTATAAAGGTTAGAAACATCGTTCCCGACATCAATTGTTTCACCATTGTATTTATAGGAAGAAATTATTGGGATTATATGAGGCAATATGCTTTTATAAGTTGGCGAACGGCTCTCATACTTAAATTCATCCATATCCCTCGACTCCCAAGTATAGATATTACTTTTCCTAGTTTGACTCTTTGAAAACTTAATGGGAATACTATCCGTGTTGAATTCCTTAAAACGAAGGTTTATATCCTTATCCACAATAATCGTAAACTTATTATTCTTGATAGGGTAAAAGTTCCCAAAATAGTGGGCATTCAAAAACCTTGGGTTCTTTATGGTTTGCTTATACTTTAGCTTGGTTTTGGTTCCTGTACCTAACCGAGGAAAAATAAAATTTATGGATTTTAAGTCATCGTAGAATGCATTGTCCAAATCATCCTTTTCTTTGAAGTCAGAAACACTGAATTCTTGATACTGATCTCCTTCGATAGCGTAAGAAGATGCTTCTATACTCTCTAAATCATAAAAGGTCGAAAAACTCAAAGATTGTTTGGCATTATTTTTTGCCCCATCGTCCAAGTAGATGTCTTCCTCAGAAAAGTCTTGAGTTATCTTAAATCTACCATCATCAAGGCCAATCGTCAATGTCGATTCCTGGCTCAATCTTATTGAATGCGAATTTGGGTATAGTTCCTTATATCTTTTATACTCAGAAGTAATTTGAGAGTATGAACTAAACACAAAAAAGAAAGCGCATAAAGCGACTAAAAATTCCCTACAGGGTCTTAGATGATATGATACTGTCATCAAAATATAATTCTTCTTTTTGCAATTTACCATCTTCATTATATGATTTGGAAACTCCTTCCTTAATGTCGTACAAGTAGTTCACTTCTTTTCTTAGATTACCGTTAGAATAATATTCTTTGGCAATTCCATCCCTTTTCCCTAACTGATAAATCTCTTCTTCTTTTACATTTCCATTTGAAAAATACTCCAATCTCTTCCCATCAAACTCTCCATCAATGTAAAATCCCTCTTCTAATAATTGGCCCGAATAATAATATTCCTTAAACTCATTAATCAACAGTCCATTCTTGTATTCCATTTCCCTAGAAACCTTGCCATTGTCATAATAGGTGACAATTTTTGCCGTTTCATTTTCAATTGAAATCATTGGTAGTTCTTTTGAATTTTCATCCAAATAACTATATCCAATCATGCGGCCATATTCATAAAACCTAACGATTTGCAGGTTCCCATCTGGGCCATACGCTTCTCTTCTTCCATGGTATTCATCATTTAAATACTTAACCTTTGTATAAATATTTCCATTCTCATAATAGGAGTTGACTTCGCCTTCCCGTTTGCCTAACAAGTAATTGTATTTAAGATCGATACTTGCATCTTCATGGTAAAATACGTAATCTCCCTCCAACTCACCATTCACATAATTTGCTTCTGTTTCAACGTTGCCATTATCATGAAACCATATCCACTTACCATGCATTTCTCCATTTAAATATTCACCTGTGGTCTTTTTTCTTCCGTAAAAATCAAAGAGGGTACATGGACCATGTTTTACCCCATTTACATAAGTGAATTTAACACTTGGCTTTTTGTTATAATGGTAAACTATCATTTCATATTTTCCGTCATGTCCTTGATGATCGATTTCATAAACAACTTTACCTTGTTTATCATATGCAATGTCTTTTACATTCTCTCCAAAATCATATATGCTAGAGGTCTTCTTAATTCCTTCTCCAGAAAAAAACTGTTGTTCTCCATGTAGCATTCCTTTGTGAAAGAAGTTGATTGTCGTTACTATACCAGCAGGAGAATACGTTCTCCACTCACCATGATGTAGATTGTTCTTGTACCACCCTTGTGTCTTCATCTTGCCATTAAGATGATAATCTATATAGTATCCATTTAGCGTATCATTGTTATAGGGAGAAACAGAATGAAGTTTACCATTGCCATAATACTCTTTATACTCACCACTCAGTTTATTGTCTTTATAATTTCCTTCACCAGTAATCACCCCATGAGATGAATAATATTTCCACATACCAATTTTACCCCCTTTAATGTCATATAAGCCTTCGGAAGTTATTTTCCCATATGGAGAATGTCCTTTATAGTAAAATTCACCCCCTTTCTTTCGGTTTTCTTCTATGACAGCACCTTTTTTGTCATAAAACTTATATGCGATTACTTCTCCTTTTCGGTATTCGTATTCGTAATGGATTTTTCCATCTTTATCATAGTACTTGTATTCACCTGTAGTTTTCCCCTCATCATCATAATAGAAATCACTTTCAAGTGTTCCATTACTGTAAAAGGTTTGCCAGTGACCAACATAATAACCGGAATTGGTTTGCCCCACCTCTTTGGCATTACCATTAGGATGGTAAGTTTTATAAGGGCCATTCCAATAACCATCCTTGCTATTTGCATCCATTGAAAGCTTTCCGTTAAGGTAGTAACTGTGTTCGGGGCCATTGTTCTCACCATTCACAAAATTTATTTCAGACTTTACCGTACCTGTTGGGTAATATTCAAAATAAGTACCTTGGGCGTTACCCTCAATATATGCTACTTTTGACTCTAACAACTCTTCACCAACATCATAGAAAGATTGATAAGTCCCAGCCAACAAACCATTCTTAAAATACTTTTTCTGTTGTAGGGCACCCTTTTCTGTGAAATATCTGTACTCACCATCAAGCTTACCCTCTTTATAAGAAGAAATGATTTTTTCATTACCATTCTCATAATATTGGTGATTCAATCCATTTGAATTTCCATCAATGTAATTTCCAGTCTCGCTTTTTTGTCCATTATAATTGTACCACGCCCAATCTCCCTCTCTATTTCCTGATGAATTAAAATTGCCTGTAACTGTTAGTCTGCCTTGATCGTTATAAAAATTCCATTTTCCAGAGGGAGTATTATCTTCCATTTTACCAATAGCTCCCAATTTTCCATTTTCATAGTAATAGGTAATGGTTTCTGTTTTTCCATACCACTTTTCGATGTTCTTTTGGACAATATCTGCCCATTTTTGTTTGGCTATGCCATAAAATTCAGAAATCTCATCTGTCTTTTTTTCTACTATTTTTTTGAAAGATTCATTTTCGATAGAGTATGAAAGCGTATAGCTAAAAACATCGAAATACTCATTGTTTACAATCCATTGATAAAATGGAACAAACTTTTTATCCCAAAACCCACCATTACCCTTAAAGTTCTTCAAGGATTCCAAAAGAGCATGATTCTGTCTGGTTAATGCAATGTCAATTTCATTGCCAGTTTCATATTTCTCATTCATAGCCACCCTGTTGTTAAGAATCAGATCTATCTCTTCAAAGCTGTTGTCGTCAATGGAAATATTCAAATTAGGGTTTCTGGAGTTTTCATTTTTGGACCTTACAACATCATTAAGGGATTTTAGAGTAGCAAATGCGTTCTCGGCATCTGGTTCAAGCAACAAGTACATATCAAAACACATTAAAGCTTGACTCATTAACTCCTGCTTGTAACATATATTTCCCAACTGCAAATACACTTTTTTATATAGCGGATCTAGAAGGATGACCTTTTGATACATTTTGACAGCATCTTCTATCTGGCCTAAGCTTTCAAAACTCAACCCCTTATTGAACCAAAGGGTTTTGTTCATGGGAAATTTTTGGAGCCCTTCATCACACAGGGTTAAAGCCTCATGGTATTTCTCTTTACCAAGTAATGCCACTACTTTGTTGATGATGTATGAGCTGCATAAATCTTTGCAATCTTCTTGAAGACCAAGGTCAGTCAACCGAATCACCTCATCATACTTTTTAAGCAAAATGTTAAAATATGACTTGGTGACAATACTGGACAAATATGTGGAATCATTCGGGATTATTTGGTCTAACAACTCAAGGGCTTTATCATATTGTCCTTTTTGTTGCTCTTCGGCAACCTGACTAATAATCGAATCAAAGTCAACAAATGGTATTTTTTCCTGTGCTAAATTGAAATAACTAACTGATAAGGCAGAAAGTAAGAGGAGAGTTTTCTTCATTTTTCAAATATAGAAAAGGAACTTAAAATTCAACATTTAATGTAGGGTGTTTCGATATTTATATTTATATATTCGATTAAATAATTGTTTTTCTTTTTCTAAGGACAACATTACCCCTTATATGGATGGGCACTTCTAAAAAAATTGAAAGGAGTTAAAGAAAAATGATTAAAAGTTCAATTAAAGGATGACCGCTTCAATTTCCGCTAAACACAAATGAAAAAGAATTTTGTATTAAAAGCAGAATAGTTCAAATAAACGATGAGTTGTAAATGGATTTTTGAAAAAGGAATGTTCTGGATATTTATCATATCCTGTTTAATCGGAAATTATTTTAGTGAAAACGAAATACGTGAATTGAATAAAACAGTTGGTTGGTCATATGACTATTCTAATATGTGGATAATAACATTGTACATTGTTTTTGGCTCTTGGTTGATTTTTATAATAGGTTATGGAATTGCCGCTTTATTAGAAAAAAAACCAACTTGAATTTATCCATCGCTCATTTTATCATTTTCATTGGCACAGTAGTTATAGGAATTGTGAATGACCGATTTGGACCATCAATTTTAATAGTCAGTACAGTTTCAATTTTTGTGTTTGGAGCCAACATATACAAAACCTTAAAACCTGTACACAACAACTAGTGGAGGCAAAACAAAGTTCAAATAAACGATGACCAACAACGTATATATAATGCATTACAACCGAAGAACAAATTGTTGAAAAAGCTAATTTTAATATTATTCTTTGGACTTTGTGCCTGTAAAACAGGCTTTGATTCCACCTTAACCAATACAACTTCAAAAGAATGTGTTGAAAAGGAACAAATGAAAACTTTAGAAAAGGCGGTAGAATTGTTTGAATTTAAAGTTGAGGAACAATATCCTGAGATTTCTAAAGAAGCAGCTTATTTTGAATTCATCTCCGATTGGGCAAATAATGAATTACCTATGAACTTTTTCATAGATTCATTGAAATTAAAGATTAGGAATTTGAATATATGGGCAGAGTCCAATCGCTCAGATAAGGATTTGGATTTGGAGAAAAAATTGTACAATGTTGACTCAATGAATCCAATTCGAGTCAAATTAAACCCTGATTTTTCAATTTGCCTTGCGAATAAAATCGATTGGATGCTTGGGACAAATAGTTTTTTAAGAGTAAACTCAAAATATCGGTTAAGTCCAAAGCTTGCTAAAAAACAATTGTACAGAACAAGTGAATATGACTTAAAAATATTTGAAAATAGGTTAGCAATTGTTCTTGGTGTTTATTATCAAACTATGTTTAATATCAATACTATAGTTGTCAACACTTTGGATAATTAATTTTTTAAAGTTCAAATAAACGATGTAAACAAATTAGTGATAACCAAAAAGACAATAATCAAACCAAAGAATGACTTGATTGATAAACGAAAATGGATCAAATATGGTCTTTGGACTTTTTTGACAATTTTCGCGTTGATGAATGCTGTTGCCCTATTCCACTCATACAAGTTTACCCACTTTACGGACAGTAAAATTGAAAAGACAAAAGCCCCTGAAAAATTAACAGCAGGGCAAAAAATAAGGACATTGGTTTTTGGTGTTTCCAATCCAAGACCTAAAAACATCGTGGGGCCAACAATGGACTATGAGACAATCAAACTCAAGAGCAACAGAGAAATAGAAGGCTGGAGCATAAAGACAGATAATCCCAAGGGAACAGTAATTCTTTTTCATGGTTTCGGTGGTAAAAAATCTTCAATGCTGGACAAATCTGACATATTCCTTAAACTCGGCTATAATACCTTTCTTGTCGATTTTATGGGCTCGGGTGGCTCCGAGGGGAACCAAACTACAATCGGATTCTTAGAAGCGGAACAGGTAAAAACGTGTTTTGATTTTTTGACGGAAAAAGGGGAGAAAAACATTTATCTATTTGGAACTTCAATGGGGGCCGTTGCAATTATGAAGTCCATTTATGACTATCAGCTCCAAACTAAAGGGATAATCATTGAATGTCCATTTGGCTCAATGTACCAGACGGTTTGCACAAGATTCAAAGCAATGAATGCTCCGACTTTTCCAATGGCGGGACTTTTGGTTTTTTGGGGCGGCGTGCAAAATGGTTTTTGGGCATTTGGACACAGTCCAACTGAATATGCTAATAAAATTAATTGCCCAACACTATTGCTCTACGGAGCAAAAGACGAGAAAGTGAGCAGAAGAGAAATTGATGGGATTTATAAAAACCTTTCAGGAGCCAAAAGCCTGATAATTTATCCGGAAGCGGGGCATGAAAACTATTTGTCAAAATATCAAGACAAGTGGACAAAGGACATACAGGATTTTTTGAAAATGATTAAACAAACAAAACCTATGGGTAAGCCTTTGGACAGTAAAATCCATCTGACCAAACCCAACCAATAAAAGTGAGCATATTCTCTTATCATTTGGTCGAGATTCCCTTTTTTAAAGCGATAAGAGGAATATTCTCCAGTCCTATTTGCAAAAACACTAAAGGACTGATTCACTCCGAATATATGACAGTGATGACCTTAGGTTCTCCAATTATTTCCACCTCCAGAGTTCTAATAGGACAGGTAGCGGTTTTTGCACAATGGGAAAATGAAATCGCACTTCAAAATTATTTGGAACAAACCAATTTTGGAAAAACCTTGGCAAAAGGCTGGCATGTTCGCTTGTCTTTTATAAGGCAATGGGGGAAATTCAGTGGATTCAAGGTCCCACAGCATGAAGACAGATTAGATAATCCAGATTCTACTGTGGTTGCTGTGACCATAGCAAGAATGAAGCCTTTTGCTGTACCGCGATTTATTCATTGGGGAAGACCCGTGGAAAAACTGGTACGAGACCATCCAGGAACAACCCTTGCGTTGGCTTCTGTGAAGTTTCCTAATACAGTCTCTACTTTTTCAATTTGGAAGACTGAAAAACATATGACCGATATGGTACATGGACATAGTACTATTGAAAAACCAAAAAGACATGAGCTTGCAATGAAAGAAAGAGAACGAAAAGACTTTCACTTTGAATTCACAACTTTAAGGTTTAAACCCATAACTGAATTTGGTGTGTGGAAGGGTCAATCGAATTATATTCCCAAAACTTAAAGAATTTTAAGGATAAATGGGAACACCGGATAAAAAACAAACCTTTCAAGATCGGATCACACAACAGTGGGTCATTCTTTTTGGCCATAGAATTGACAGAGTAAATTACCAATGGCTACTTGGCCCTTTTGGTAGAACAAATGGTATTGGTTTAAAATTTATAAAACAATTAGCGGAGAAGGAAAATTTGGTTGTTGATGACCAAACAGAAGAAAGAGGTTTGATCCAATCAATAGATCAGTTCAATCTACCTGAAAGTGAATTGGCAACCCTGTCCCAACCGGTTATTGACTTTTATGAAAAAACATCGAATTATGACCTTCAGTTAAAAGTTAGGTGGAATCCATTCTTCAAGGTTTTTGGCATTTTATTGAGAATGATTTTTAGTAAAAGAATAGAACAATTAAATGTTCCTATTCAAAATATTACAGATTCTAAAGGATTGAAAAGCGAAATAATCCATTTGCTTGATAGAAAAACGAATGAACTAAAACGGACAATCTGGCTCAGATCATTTAAGACAACGGGACAAGTAGTATATTCAGGAGTATATGAAACTTGTAAACTTCCTTCAGGTCAGGCATGTATAAAAGCAATTTTTCCTTTACCAAATGGAAGTGCAACAGTCATTTTAACTCCTAGGGTCAGTGAGAAAGGTGACCTAATCTTGGAGTCATCGGGACAACAAATTGGTGATTGCGGATTTTACTTTTTACTAGAAGGCTCAAAAGGAGAACTATGGGCTAAATTCATCAGATCATTTAAAGATAAACTGGTAATGACCAGCGATAATGGAAAAATAGCTGCCGTACAAACGTTAACTTTATGGAACTTGAGAGTTTTACGTTTTGAGTACAGCATGAAAAAGTATGAGGCAGAGGATATCCAAACTTAAATGAACAATGCCGAAGATTGAATTGAAAACTGAAATTAAAGCTGATAAGGAAATAGTTTTTGATTTATCAAGAAGTATTGATTTACATAAGATTTCAACTGAGCATACTAAGGAAGAAGCAATTGGAGGAAAGGTTTCTGGGCTCATCGGTGACGGTGAATGGGTGACTTGGAGAGCCAAACATTTCGGAATTTACCAAATCCTAACATCTAAAATCATTGAATTTGAAAGACCAGATTACTTTGTAGATGAAATGGTAAAAGGAGCCTTTAAAAGCTTTAGTCATAGGCATGAATTTAAAAAGCTTGATCGCGGTACGTTGATGATTGACTATTTTGAGTATAAATCTCCTTTAGGAATTTTGGGAAATTTGGCTGATCGTTTGTTTTTAAAAAAATACATGAAGGTATTACTTGAAAAACGCAATCAAACAATCAAAGAGTTTGCTGAATCAGAAATGTGGAAGCAAGTACTGAAGAAACAAGGGTTCAAATAAACGATACAAGAATCAAAATGAGTTTTGGAGTATTTAGAAGTATTGGACCTTTTATGGATAAAAATTCCTTACAAAAAAATCGCTATGGAGATTATCCATATTATGGAGTTGGTTTTAGTTTCATAGGTGCGATAATAATCATGATATTTTACTTGCCGATATGGTTCTGATTTTAAATGGTAATTTTTAACCAGATTGGAAATAATAGGATAGTTCAAATAAACTGTTCTTATCATACTATCAATGCTCAAACAAGCATGGTTGTTTTTAACCCAAAAAGAAGTTTTTTAGCTTATTTCTTGTAGTAAAATACTTGTTTTTTTTATTTTCATTTCATTAAAACCGAACCTTTCTTTTCAATGACTACCACGTACTACCCCAAAAGTCCCGTTCTTTCAGCCAAAAAATTAACAAGTTTAACTCCATCCTATCGGTTTAAAGCCTTTCTGGCAATCCTTTCAATTGTACTTTTTTTTATACTCTATGCGGCTTTAGTGGTCTCATTGGGGTACTTGCTTTATTATGCCGTAACCTATGAAATGGGAATGATCAATAAGCTCACTATTTTAATGAAAGTGGGCGCTATTGCGGGAGCCACAATGCTTTTTGTGTTCACATTGAAGTTTATTTTAAAACTTAAGAACCATAAGCCCTATAACCGTATTAAACTGGTAAAGGAAGAACATCCTGAACTCTACGGTTTTGTAGATCAGGTTTGCAAAGAAACCGGAGCCCCAAAGCCCAAATCTATTTATGTTGATCCAGATGTCAATGCATATGTATCGTATACCAATATGTGGTTGAGTCTTTTTCTTCCTGTACGCAAGGAGCTTACCATTGGAATGGGATTGGTGGATTGTCTTAATCTTTCTGAGTTCAAGGCAGTGATCAGCCACGAATTTGGTCATTTTGCCCAAAGCAGTATGAAAATAGGTAGTTATATTATTTCAGCCAATACTATTATACATGATATGATTTTTGCCCGGGATAAATGGGATGATCTGTTGGATCAGTGGAGAGCTTCAGATATTCGGTTTTCAGCCGCTGCCTGGGTAATTACCCCCATAATTTGGATAATTCGTCAAATACTAATCTTATTTTACCAATTCCTTAATATCATGTACTCATCCCTTTCAAGGGAAATGGAGTTCAACGCAGACAAGGTGGCAGTAAGTACATCTGGGAGCGATGCCATCATCTCGGCGCTATGGAAGTTGGATTGGGGAGTAACTCATTGGAACAGTACCCTGAATCACGCACATTTGGCTTCACAAAAGAAGAATTTTGTTCGGAATTTGTACCTCCATAACGGTATGGCCATAAAACGAAAGGACAAGGAACTATTAGAGTTGTTGTCCAATTTGCCAGAAGATCCAAGAGGTGGAAAACTATACTTTTTGGACTCTGAGGTGTCAAAGGTCAGCATGTATGCCAGTCATCCTCCAAATGATAAACGTCAAAATAATGCCAAAGTACCCTATGTGGCTTGCGAGGAAGACCAACGGTCACCATGGCTTTTGTTTGGGGAAAAGAAGCAACTGCAGGAAAAAATGACCGAATTGCTCTATAAAGAATATTTGAACCAGAGTCCTGAAACCTATATCACCACGGAAGCTTTTGAAGATTTTATCAAAGCAGAAACTTTGGGAAGCGAATTATTTGGGGAATATAGCAATACTTTTGAAAATAGGTTTATGCAGATTCCAGGGCCACTAGAACTTAAACAGGCCGCCAAAAAAGTAACGTCGATTGATGCATCTATGTTGGCAAGAATAAAAGCTGATTTGGCATCACGATTAAAACCTGTGGCTGAATTGGATGCATTGATGTTAAAGGCGCAACAGATTGCTGAAGGGACCACAAAGGATAGTACCTTTTCGATACATGGAATCACCTACGGGAAAAAGAATTTACAACAAGGCTATAATTATTTGTTGCAACAACGCGAAAAACTATTTGAAGAATCATTTAAAGAATGGGATAACACCTTTTGCGCTTTTCATTATGCGCTTGCTGAGAAAGTTGGGGAAGAAACCACTTTATTCAGTCTTTATGAACAACATCGAGGAATTGTAAGGGTTTATCGGGCGATTGCAGGAACCAAATCAGCAATATATAAGAAATTACAGGAAGCTCAGGCACAGGGAGAAATAACCCACGGGGTAATCAACGCCCTTATGCATAATATAAAACAGTCCATTGCTGCCCTAAATGAAGAAATACGGGTTTTGGATAGTATCAATTTTGTTCCTATGCCCAACATTGATACCCCGGATGAGTTAAGGAATGCTATTGTTGAAGATGGAAAATTTAAACTGGAAACAGGCAATATATTTGAAAATGGAGGATTAGATAGAATGATGAGTTCCATGGAAAATGCAGCTCTAAACTGTCATAGAATAGACCAAAAAAGTGTGGCTGCAATCTTGGTGCTCCATAAGAAACTACAGGAGAGCCTCGAAATCGTAAATGCTGACTCTGAATAAAAAGTTAATCCATATTAACTTTTAAGCTAAGATTGCACGATACTGTTTTAATCTAAATTTAGCATTCAACTTTGCAATTAAAAATCGAACTATGACCAAAAGAGATTTTTTCCGGATTGTAATTAGATTATTTGCCCTTTATCTATTATTACTGGTAATATTCAACTTTATTCCTTCTAATATAAGTTACTTGACCTTTGAGTTTTCAATGTGGCCAATTCTAATCATATTTGGATCCACCGTATTAATGATATTGTTGTTTTTATTTCTACTTCGAAAATCTGATAATGTTATTGAAGTGCTCAAATTGGATAAAGGATTTGATGATGACAGAATAGAGTTTGGCAATTTGGGAAGTCTAGAGATTGTCAAAATTGCACTGATCTTTATTGGCGGTTTTATGATTCTAGACCACTTGCCTGAATTTCTCCATTATTGCTATCTAGGTTTCAAAAAGGAAATTTCCGCAACTGGTTTAAGTCCATTTGAGGCACCAGGCTTATCCGATTTTCTGGATTATTTCAGATGGTTTGTCTCTGGCATAAACATATTGATTGGATACCTAATGCTTTCCAATTTAGGTAGGTTGACAAGATTTCTGATAAGTCTGAAGGCAAAACAGGTATGAAATACAAATAAATGAGAAATGAGTTCAAGGTTTGTTAGAGCAATATTTAATTTCATCGGAGCAGGCAGGTGCAAGATGGATTTGGGGGTCCATTTGGAGAACTCTCTTTAACAAACCAAAATATAAATGGAGGGAATATCTATATGGCCCGGATAATCCGGATTATTTTGATGAGATGGGACATAGATTAAACAATGGTTTGATTGGTATCTTGGTTTTAGTTTTCATATTAATCCCAATCATAGAAATACTATTTAGATAGCTTATTTAACCATAGTTCATCAAATGTCAATGATTAATTATACTAATCAATTTATGAGAAAGTCATGAAAACAACCTTTAAGAAGTTCTTTGAACTTGGTCTTTGGATCTGGATTTATGGTTTATCTTTTATTGCAATGATTTTTCTGATATACTTAGTGCTTGGTTGAAATATATAACATTGGAGTTCAAATAAACGATCTTGATGTCTAATAAATCACTAATCGTATATATTTCATTTTTTTTGATGTTTTCATGTCGTGAAAAATCATTTGAAGAATATGATGAAAGTGAATTTTACAAGACCCAAGGAATTATTATTTCTGCAAAGCAGACCAAAACGATTTTGGATGATCCTTACTTGAAAGAAATCAAATATGAATATTTTGTAAATGACTCTTTAATTCTAGAGGATTCAGAAGATTTTTCATTTATGGACATGCAAAGAGGGGTTCCTATTGAAGTGCTAGTTCATAAGAAAAATCATGATGTAAGTTTTTATTGGAGAAATGGAATTTCAGAGTTTGCCACTCCACATCAACTTGAATATATTCAAAAGAAAATGGATACCATTTTTGCAGAAATGGAAAACGTAAGGAAAGAGAAATAAAGTTCAAATAAACGATTGGATGGAAAGGCTTAAAGACTTCCTAGTAAATTTAATAGATTCATACCCTTTAATAACAGGTATTTTTATGATTGTATGTGGGATATTAATTTTCAACTATCAATATGGTAAAAAGGAGTCTTTCAAAATGAGTGAGCATGGATTAGGATCTTGGAAAGCTTTTGTAAACATATGGGCTATATCCATAATATTTCTTCTTTGGGGGCTGATTTTGATAATTAGAAGTGTATAATAAATAACCAATAGTCCAAGTAAACTATTAATGAATGGGATCAACTGAAAGAGGATTAGGGATACTTATAGAGTCATTTGCTGATTTTCTTCAAAGATTAATTGAGGGCAATGGTAATATGGAACCCAGTGAAAAGGAGTTGGAAAAAGCATTGATAGCTCAAGGTAATCTTACACTTAAAGAAACGTTGAAACTCCCATTTTCAAACTGGTCGATTAAACTAAAAAATATAAATACAAAGGAACTGGATAGACTTGCTGTCCATCTTTACGGCAAAATGATGAATGATAAAACCAATTCTGTTGAAAGATTAGAGAGAACCATTATCCAGCTAATAAGTTACCTTGATGGTGAAAGGAATGAATTTTCTCTGGAAAGGAACAATATTAAAAATTCATTACTTCATAGCAAGTAAAAAAGTTCAAATAAACGATTGAGGAAACTAGGAGAAATATGCAATTCATTTTGATGAAATCTATAATATATTCAATAGGATTAATTGTATTTTCTGCTTGTGGAAATCATCCGATAACAATTACAAAGGATAAAATTTTAAATGAAAATTGGAGTCCAGACCCAAAGGAAGGACGAAATGGGTTGACTATACAAGAAGTATCGGTAGTTAATGATTCTGTCTATTACTATTTAGACAAAGGATTTTTAAATGATAAAGATTTTATAGGTAGTTCTTCGTTCCATTACAGAGCGCATTTTGGCGAAAGAGAAATAAAACAAGTAAATTTTGATTCAGAGTATGATTGGAAATGGATTAGGATGGATAACAAAAATGAAGTTGAAAGAATCGGATTTCTAGAGAATGATAAATGGTATAAATTCTCTGGATTAACAAATAATACAAAGTTGTTTTTGTATGTGTATATAGATGAAAATGGCAAGTCACATCAGTACTCAGTAAACCGCTCAAATTATTGATGATGACAAGAAGCCTAATAAAAGTTCAATAAAACGATATGCATAGAAAATATTTCTACCTTATCTGTTTTTTATTGTTGGGCAAAATTGCAAGTTCGCAGGCCAGCAAGGAGAATAAAGAAAGTATTATTGATTACTTGAACCGTATTTCCTATCCAGAGTTTTCAGGCGTAATACTTTTAGCAGAAAAGGACAGTCTTCTTTTTGAAAGGGCATATGGTTATTCAAGTATTGAATATGAAGTTGAAAACAATGTCAATACACTTTTCAATGTAGCATCAATAACAAAAACAATGACCGCTGTGGCAGCTCTTCAATTGGTAGATAGAGGTCTATTGGACTTAGATATGCCAGTAGGTAAGTACTTGCCAGATTATCCCAACAAGACAGTTCGTGATTCTGTAACAGCATTTCAACTTTTGACCCATACTGCTGGATTGAACAACTTTCTAGTGGATGATTTTAAAGATATGGGGAAATTAAACCTAAAGGCTCCTAAGGACTATATACCGCTATTTGCATCCAAGCCACTTTTGTTTACCCCTGGATCTAAATATTCATACAGTGCTGCGGGGTATGTTGTTCTTGGTCTCTTGATTGAAAAACTGAATGGTGAGAGCTATCATAAATACATGAAAGATAAATTGTTTAAAAAGGCTGGGATGAAAAATACAATTGCCATACCGATAGACTCCATTGTCAAAAACAAGGCAAGTGGATATACCAGCTATTTTGGAGAATCCGCCCATTTAAGCAAGAACGATTCCTATCTTGGGTATGCCAATCCAGCTGGATTTTATTATTCCACCGTCAATGACATTTATATGTTTTTTGAAGCTTTGAAGAATTATCGATTGATCTCTGAACCTTTGACTAAAAAAATGATGTCACCACTGGTAAAAGGATATTATACAAATTATGGGTTTGGGATTTCAGTGGATGAACGATGGGAACAAACCATTGTTGGCCATACTGGTGGTTGGTATGGAGTTCAGTGTGAGTTGATGTATTTTGAGAAAGATAAAATTACAGCAGTGATAATTTCAAATGTCGATACTGCTGTAGGTGAGGGAATGAACAAAATATCGAATTACATTAAGCAGGTTTTGGCCAATAAAACAATTCCAAAGTTCAAATAAACGATACCATGAAATGTGTAATTCTCCCTTACTTGATTTTATTAACCTCTTTCACCTCATATGATTATGAATCTAAAAGTTGTACTGATTTCAAATTAGGCTCATATAAAATATTTATGTCCGAAGATTCAGAATCATACTACACCATAAATAGAACCGATTCAAGTCAAATTGAAACCAATGAATATGGAGACGAAGTTTACTATACCGTAAAATGGATAAGTGATTGTAGCTATGTTCAAAAATTTGATAAGAGTAAAATGAAACTCACAGATGAAATGAAAATGGTGAACGGTGATGGAGGAATGATTATAGAGTTATTAGAAGTGATTGATGAAAACCATATTACATTTAGGTCCTACGTCAAGAATTTCAAAGAAATGAGTATGAGAAATGGCGTGTTTGAAAGAACAAAAAACTAGACTCAACTTTTAACTGAGATAAAATAAAGTTCAAATAAACAATTCAATCTAGGATTTTAATATGACCCTTTAGATATTGAAGGGACACAGGTCTATTATAAATAATAAATAAAATATTCCGACTTATTCCCGACCTTATACTTTTAAATTCCATTTAAGTATTTGATAAACATATATATTATGTTATAAATACTGCCTTCTAAGCAGACGGTCGAAGGTTCGAATCCTTCCGCGATCACTATAAGAGTTTAAATAAAAACAAAGCCTTGCATATCTTATTGATTTGCAAGGCTTTAATGTTTTAGGAGCCCCATTTGAATTGGTTTGAAATGGTATGTTTTGGTTTGTAATTCGGTTAGCAAAATATTTTCTTTAAAGTGTTAACCGAATAAGCATGTAATTAACTATATTACAACCACTTAGTATTTGACTTTCGTAGGTGATTTTCGTTCAATTTAAAACAAAACCTATGAGAACCCGGTCTACATTTTCAATCAGTTTCTGGATAAGCACTTCCCGGAGGAGTGACAACACCGCTAAGATTTATGCCCGTATAACCGTTGATTCGCAAAGGGCAAACATGAGTTTAAAGTATATTATCCCAAAAGAGATATGGGACAGTAAGGGGTCGAAGGTTCTGGGGCGAACAAAAGAAGCTCAAGAAATTAATACTTATCTGATGGAAGTTGAAACAGAACTATTCCAATGCTATCGTGAAATTCGATCTAGAACGCCCCATATAACTCCACAGATGGTCAAGGCTCACTATTTTGGAGAAGATGTGAGTGAATTTACTTTAAAGAATTTGTTCGAGTATCACAATACGCATAATGCACATATTCTTTGCAGGGCTACTCTTAGTCATTACAAGACCTGTCAAAAGTACTTATTAAGGTATATCAAAAAGCAATATAAATGTGATGATTACAGATTATCACAACTCAATCATCAATTTATTGTTGGGTTTGAAACATATTTACGAAAACTGCATCCCATTAACCATCATGCAAACCTTTCAAACAATGGAGCTATGAAGCATATTCAACGCCTACGTAAAATGATTAGGATAGCCGTTGACAATGAATGGATAGATAAAGATCCATTTCAAAAGTTCAAGGTCAGGATGGAAAGAAAGGAAAGAGAGTTTTTGACTTTATCGGAGCTTCAAAAAATTCAAGATTATTTTACAGGGATTGAACGGTTACGAATTGTGAAAGACTTATTTGTTTTTAGTTGCTATACGGGCATTTCTTATTGCGATATCATGGACTTGTCTGAAGATAACCTAGTATTGGGGATAGATAGAAAGTATTGGATAAGTACAAAAAGGATGAAGACCAAAAATAGCTTTAAGCTTCCATTGGTAGGCCCAGCATTGTCTATTATTAAACGATATCAATATCATCCTAAACGGGATTCTGAAAAACTGTTCCCCAGAATATCCAATCAAAAATTAAACAGTTATTTAAAGGAAATTGCAGATGCATGTGACATTACAAAAAATGTAACCTTCCATGTGGCCAGACATACTTTCGCCACAACTATTACTTTAAGTAATGGGGTGCCCATTGAGACGGTTTCCAAAATATTAGGGCATACAAAATTGGCCACTACCCAAGTTTATGCAAGAGTATTGGATAAGAAAATCAGTGAAGATATGAGTGGTCTAGAAACGATTCTGGATTCGAAGTTTTCAGATTCAAATGACAATATGGAAAAGTTTGGAAATCTTGACTTTTGATTTGTAATTCTGAAAAGCCATTCATAAATGCACATCGTATGTTTTGTCCCAAGTCCTTCCTTTAACGTTTGAGTTTGGCTTCTATTTGGTTTTTATGGTGTTCTGGAAGATATGTTTAATCAACAACTTCTAATCAATAATAACCACTGAATTTGTTGATGGCTCGGCACACCAAAGAAAGGTATTTGGGTTTTCACGCTCGCGTGAAAAAACGAATAGCAAGAGGGTGATGCGCATATTGCGCCATCACGGTGGTTTTCGGGTCTTCAACAATTTGAAAACCAGTCTGTTGAATTGATTTTGGAATACTATGTAAAATCTGGGGCTACAGTAGACTTTTCCGAAATCTACAGTAAACCCTTTGGCAGGCCCTGTAAACACTGGAAATTTTTGACGAAAAAATTGACGCAATTTCACTAAAAAACAAAATCGAACCTATGGAAAAACAATCAACAAACGGTAGAACAAAGAAAGGAGCCGGTGGACAAGAACAGTTTTGGAAAGAGTTACCTGAATCTTGAGGAAACAGAATTGAGATTAGAACGATATAAAATAGAGCCCAACAGACCATTGGATTACGTCAAATGATGAGAAGATTATATCAGATTAATGGATTAAATTGCCTCACTCAGTAGTATTAGTTAAGGGTAAGATATGGGGCTTGCAGCACTCCACTTCGTTGCGTTCGCTTTTATTCCGATTTCTATTTCAAGACTATGGTTTTTAAGGCACCGTTTTATTGAACTTATGACATACTGGAAGTGGACGAACTCTAGGCACATAGAAAAGTGGAAGACTTGATCTAAGATATTTTTAATATGCACGATTGTTTATCGGTCACATCTCAATTTATAAAGTATATTCAATTTTAAATAATTTTATTGCCGTTTTTACTTCTTATCACGCATAATGTCTGAAATAGTTTTGACTAAAGTTCAAACCCAAAGATTCCGATACAGTTGACAAAGGTGTTGTCATTTTGTTCGAGATATCCTTATATTAGAAAAATCACTACTTACTAGCTCAGGAAAACTCTTGTGTTTGATAAATGTTACTATTTCTAGAACATTTTGGATTAAACTGGATGCCTATGACGCATCCAATTTAACCCATTCTTTGTCTTCATTCTTGAATAACAGAACACGATACTGTCTCTGCAATCCAAAATCCTTGCTATAATTAAGACTGGACTTTGTTTGCATAATGGTCGAGCCAGGATGATCTTTCAAAATATTGATCATCGTTTTTTTGGGAAGGGCAATGTTTTCGAAATTTTCATAAGTGGCTTCAATTTCTCCTTTTGAATTATAAAAGGCTATTATGGAGCCTTTATCAGACTTACAGACAATTTCAAAGAGTGACTTTCGTTTATCAAAACTCTTGGTCTTCGTTATATCCAATGAGGAGACCAGAAGATGAAATTCCTTGATTGACTCTGAAGTATGGTCATCTTGGACCTTATTTAGATATTCGGAGTTAATGATTACAGCTTTTCCCGTTTTCAAAAGATCTCTGTCAATTTTAGGGTTTGAATTTTGCGCGATGCCCGCAATTGATACCACGCTTGCGATTAGACTAATTGTGTACTTTTTCATGTTGTTGTTAAATGATTTATGAATAGAATTAATTGTTTGATTTTTCATTTTGTTTTCTTGATACCTTTTGGCCGTTTTGTTTTCGTAAATGCACTGTGCCAACCAAACCAAATCCTGGTATTGACTTTAAGTTTATTCGTCATTGTTTCTGATTAATGGGTTACTAAATATTTTGAGGGATTCAATTTCAATTCAATAGCTAACCGGGCTCCTGTTTAATTCAACATTTTGGATTTCAAGAGAATGGGATGGGTTAGACTTTTTAATGTTTAAGTGGATGGGATGGGTATTGCGCCCCATTTTCCAGATAGGGTGGTGTATTACGCCATTCTCTTTACACTATCCTTTCAATTGGTCCTCTAGGATAATAGGCTCTTCCTTCTTAGGCAATCTTTTCTTAAGCATTTTGATTTGCCCCAAGTGCCCTGCTTGATGTTCCATGACATGAAACCAACTATAATGATTGTTCATTATACTCCCCGGTGGTGTATGTAACAGCCATTCATCGTCCCTTTTATGTAATTCTTCCAATGTATGTGCCCTGACATTCTCGTAGAGTTCCAAATAGTACAAAACATCATGGCCCTTGATCTTAGACCTACCTTGTTCATCAAGATCAAGTGCTGCTTGCCAAAACGCAATTTCTTCTTTATTGAATGTTCTATTCTCAAAAGTCATCACTTGATAATATTTCTCTGCCGCCGCCAAATGAAAGATCAACGCCCCGATCGAGTTTGCATTTTCATCCCATAAATGGTCGATTTGGTCTTGGGACATTTCCTTCACGATATTGATGACCCGCTCCTTCAAATTCTCCATCATAGCAACAAGGGAACCAATTTGAGGGGAATACCCTTCGTGCGGATACAAAAGAAAAGATTCGTCCCTTTTCAGATTCTTTCCGATAATTCTTAAAACATTGCCATTGTCCTCCATTATGGTTTCGAGGGTATAACCTTTGATATTTACATTGGTCTCCGTTCCGTCGATGGAAGTGAACCAATCAGGAATGGTGTTGTTATTGGAAGGTTTGTCAAAGCTTGGGTTCAACAAAGGATAGTTGATGAACCCCCTCAAACCGTCCCCAATTTCCAACTTGAAATCATCAAAAAGGAATTCCCCTTCACCAACGACCAACCCACCAAAAGCAATTTCATAGATATTTTCGTCCATGGGACCTTCAATGGATATGGTTTCAAAATCCTGTTCCCCCATCTGTTCAGCTGCGCTATATTCGGCAAAGAGACTGTTGCCATCAGAGTCTTTTGCTTCGAACCATATCGACATGGAACTATTTTCACTCCCTCGTTGTCCTTTTAGGTTGGCCGAAAACCGGAACTCGACCTTAGCGTCCGTTTTAAATTGCATGTGTTGGTGAAATGTCGCCCATTCCTGTTCCAAAAGTGTTGTCTGGGATTGACCATAAGTAATCAACACCAATAATGCTATGATTGTAACAATTTGCTTTCTCATAAGTATATATCATATTTTTATACAGGCCATGCATATCGGCTTGTATCTACATATTATTAAATGAATGCGTAAAGTGTGGCCTTACATGGTAAGTTTCTAGACTTGACAAACTGAATGGGATCTAACAAAAGACTATTTTGAACCCTATTTCTGCAACCGATAGAAAAGGATGATTGAGAAACTAAACGCTTCTTAGTAATCTACAGTTTTATCTGATTTATTTAATTGCCTTTCCCCTTATTTGAGGGATGATCGGAATGAATGGCGAATACAGCTTGTACGAGATCAGATCCAAACTACTGAAACCACTCGATTCCAATAATGACCTTGTATCCCTGTTCGTATGACAACCTTCAAAGAACCAATGCCATGGTTTATGTACTATCTTTTGGAAAATGGCCAGAAAACTGTTGTCCCTTGCCTTAACATGTTCAATAAAAACAAAACTGCCCGAGGGTTTCAAAATTCGTTTTATCTGTTGTACGCACTGCTCTGGGTCTTTTACCGTGCACAGGACCAAGGTGCTGATCACAAAATCACAGGAATTGTCCTCTAGATCAATTGACTCTCCTTTTAGGGTTCTTATATCCAAATTGACACCATACTTTTTTGCGGTTTTTCTTAGGTTGTTGTGCATGTAGACATTCGGTTCAATGGCCATCAAGCGGGTTCCCTTTCTTAAATAACGCATATTTGCTCCTGCACCGGGCCCAATTTCAACGACGGTATCGGGGTGGTCCTTAAAGAGCACTCTTTTAGATGCTCCGAATAAATGGTCCAAGTAGCCGGAAAGAATATGGAATAGCCACGAATTTAAAGGGCCTCGTATTCTATTTATTTCAAAATTTGAATCTTGCATTATTACTTGATTTTGTTTTTGACCTGATCTGTATTGATGGGTAAACAACCTGGTATAACTGCCTGTTGCGTGCTTATATGCGTTATCGGTTAAGAACTGAATACGCCATAATTGTGGTGATACATTTTTTGGTCAGTTTTTATTTTAATGTCCTTTTAAATCCTTTGTGGGAAATTGGGTCAAATCCGAGTTTTTTGTAAAACGCAATGGTTTCTTTTCTATCGGTTTCTGTTATAAAAATGATTTGAGAGCATCCTTTTTCTTTTCCGATTTTCTCAAGCTCATTGAATAAATTCCCGCCTATACCTTTTCCACGATGATCTTTGTCAACCACAAAATTTTCCATTACCAAAAAAGGAGTACAGTCACCGTATATTTCCTCGCAAACAATTCCCTGGATAGTTCCGATTACAGTCCCATTTTTTTCGGCACATAAAAAAATATAGTCCGGGTTTTCGGAAATTTGACCGAACTTTTCCTTCATTTTGGCAATGTGCATTTTATCGTTCCAAAACAAAGCATACAATCTGGCAACGTCATTTATATCTTCTGTCTTCAAGTTTCTGATTATATAATCCATGTTGTCGCTAAGGTTTTGGAAATTGGCACCATGCAGAGTTCCTTGTAAAAAATCTGCCAAATTCTTTTTATCTATTGTTTGAGCCTTGGATTATAACCGCCCAGCGGCCATAAATAATTTGGAAACCTCTAAAAACTTATCGGACCAGAGATCCTTGAAATTGGGCAGATGCCCCCCACCTGGAACGATCCATAAGTAAGCGTTGGGAATTGCTTTATAGGCATCAACAGGAATATCCAGTGGAAAGTATGAATCCCTATCCCCATGGATAATAAGCGTTGGACACTTGATTTGAGTGAGATATGCGGACGTAAAATTCATATCGTCATAGGAATGGGCCATTTCCCTAAATTGCTTTTTTAAATTCCTGATTTGGATTTCACCATCTGGATGGAGTTCATGCAGATCGCTCAATGAGCTTGGAGGTTCCGTTTCATAATAATTATCCCTCATTATTTTTCGAGCCTGTTCTGGAAAAAAGGTAGTGGCCCCAATGAGTACCATGGCATCGATTCTTGTAGTATCCATAGTTGCCATGTGGATTAGTACCATGCCTCCAGAGCTCATGCCCATTGCTTTGAATTTTTCAATTTTCAACTCATCCATTAAAGCATATATGTCCTTTGCGGCATCATCATGCCTAAACTTATCCGACGGATTGGTTGACTTGCCATGCCCCCTTAAATCTGGGATAATCAACTGATAATCCTTGGAAAGGCTATCGACCCAGGGACCCCAGACAGCATTGCTCCCCTCATAATAGTGCAACAGAACCAAGGGTTCTCCTTTCCCATAAACTTTGTAATGCAGCTTTGTGCCATTCAAATTTGCAAAATGGCCTTCTTGCGCAAAAAGTACTATTTGTAGTAAAATGAATATGACCAGAATACTTGTTTTCTTCATTTGATAAACTTTTGAGTTGACAATCTTTTTATAGGTCCATGCATATAGGCTTACATTAAATGAATGCGTAAGGTGTGGCCTTACATGGTAAGTTTCTAGACTAGACAAACTAAATGGGGGCCAACCATACCTGAACCTGATTTACTTTTGGACATACTTTTTCTTATGTTCCGTCACAAGTTGGGTTTTCGAAATGTCCTTGAACAATAGCATTTCCTTCACCTTTGAGGAGGCCCCGTCGTAGAATCCCGTTTCGTGTTCATAATTTTTCGGGTTTTTGAATGTTCCGAAAACAATGTCGAATATGGATATATCTGAGTAATTGAAGGCGTGGATTCCCCTTGCGTGATGTATTGCATGTGCCTCTGGCCGTTGAATGATATACCCCAACCATACCGGGGTCTTGATATTGCTGTGCTGAAATATGGAAAGAAAGGTGGTACCGAGGATAAACAAGGTCGTGGCCTCCGGTGTAAATCCAGCAATGACTACTAGGGACAGGCTTCCCAAAAAGGTCAACCCGATCACATCTGTGGGACTGAAATAGAAGGCCCCGTAGCTGTCCAAACGTTCCGCACTATGATGCATTTGGTGGAATATCTTCCATAAGGAGTCGCTCTTGTGCATGGATCTATGCCAAATGTACAGCCCAAATTCATAAATAAGGATACCTACGATCGCTCCCCAAATAGTTCCCAGACCACTGAGGTCAAACACTTGATAATTGGCCAAATAACCGTCCCAGATAAGGGGAAGATAGGAGGATACAAAAAAGAACATGATGAATGCAAGGATTCCTTTTAACTTCCAAAATTTAACCTTGGGAAGCTCTCTGGCGGGAAAAACTCCTTCCCATATCATTAACACTCCATACATAGCAAAAACTATATAGGAAATGGGGTCAAAAATTAAATCGGTCGGTGCTGGAAGTTGTGAAATGAAATTTCCCATGATTTTTAGTTTAAAATTTTAGACGGCAAAAATATGTGCGGTAATAAACCTAAACTAAAAAAGAGGCTTGACCTATGTTAGGAATTCATTTTGCTTCTAATTCGACTAAGACTCTCAGGATGGATACCCAAATATTTGGCTATTTTATTCACGGGAATGTTAGAAATGTATTTCGAATGCGTCCGGAACATTTCGGCATATCGCTCTTCAGCGGTCAAGGTTAAAAAGTCCTTTTCACGTCGGGCTTTGTTCAAATAGGCCTGTTCCAAAACAATTCTCCCCAGTTTATTGGCTTCAAAAGAATTGTTATATGCCTTCATTAAGTCTTCATGGGAAATCAGTTCTGCCTCACAGTCCATCAAGGCAATTATTTGGACATCTGATGGTTGTTGGTTCAAAAAAGAAGTGAGCGAGGTGAACAGGTCATTTTCGTAAAAGAAATCTATTATTTTTTCCGACATATAACTTTTTATGGTCATTTCGACAATACCCGAGTTTAGAAAATATATGGATTTCTCGATTTGGCCGTAGCCGGTTACAACCATGCCCTTTTTGAACCGTACTTTTTGAACCGGGTAGGGAAGGGCCTCGTAGGAAATGATCGTAGTACCTAAAGTCGAGTTATAAAATTCGAGGAACGACATCTTACCCAGGATTAGAGTTGAATACGAAATTACAAATTTTATGATGCGACAGCCTGAAATCTAACCAATGAATTTTACTAACCCTTTGAACATAAATCATTTACTTCATGCTCAGATGGTGTCTTGTAAGTTGAATTAAATAGATAGAGTAACTTACAACCTTAATTTTTAGGGACAAGGAACTTGATTCTAACATAGATCAAGGCTAAATCTCATTTTAGGTTATTTATCCTATTTACTTTTGTGCATTCAAAAAAAATTGGGAAGCATAACTAAAACCATTATCACCCTCCGTATTTTAGTAAAGTAATGAAAATCAATAACAAAAAATTTCTGTTAGCGCTAGTTTGTCTTTTAGCAGTTTCATGCAGCGAAAGCGATAGTATTCCGTCACCAGCAGATCCGGAAAAACCGGAACCCGGCATTGATGTCGTACAGCTTCCCATAGTGGTCCATATCGTTCATTTTGGAGATGAAACCGGGGCTGGCCCCAATCTATCAACCGATAGGATACTACGCCAAATAGAAATCCTCAATGAAGACTTCAGAAAGAAAGAAGGAACGAGGGGCTACAACGACCATGTGGATGGGGCAGATGCCAAAATTGAATTCGTACTGGCCAAGTTGGACCCCGAATCAAACCCAACGGACGGGATCAATCGAATTGATGCCTCTGCAATGCAGGTTGAAAATTTGGGATACAACCAAAACCACTATGCGCAATATGCATATTGGGATCCAAATAGATATATAAACATCTGGGTGACACCATTGCCAGAAGATACGGAGTGCATAGCACTGGGGATGGCGTCCGGTCCCTTAACAAATCTTCCTGGCACAGCGCTTCTCTCAATTCCGGGAGATGGTGATGCAGATGGTATTTTGATCAACTGGATTCATTTTGGGGAGTCTGAAATTGACTGTCATGTAAAATACGGACGAACCTTGACCCATGAGATGGGGCATTTTCTGGGATTACTGCACACCTGGGGCGGAAAGGACTGTGAACATAATGACTATTGTGACGATACACCGGCTGTTGCTGATGCCGTATATGGGAGAACTCCCTATGCAGGATGTGATGGTGAAACTATTATGATTGGCAACTATATGAATTATAGTGATGATGATGTAATGAATATTTTTACCAATGACCAAGTTGAACGGATGTACTATGTACTCAACAATCATACAGGTAGAAATAGCCTAATGACGAGCCCAGCACTTAAATAAACAAAATGAGGAGGACAAGAGTGACTGTTGAGAAAACCAAATGTTATGGTTGTGGTGCATTGGTTGACCATATTGAGGGTGTGCCCCACAAATACATTGGAGCAACACAAGGCTGCTGGGACCTATATGTGCAAATTTTGGCAAAGGAATATGGCGAATACAACTATCCTGAATTAACGCACAGGCTTACGGTTGACACGTATGCAATACAACACCCCGGCATGCTAGGAAGACAATCCAAGAAATCCGTAAATGTACACTTGGCAAGTCTATACCTTGTATTGGTTAAAAATGTAGGTGGGAAGGAGGCAACCCAAAAAATTGGAAAACTCTTGGCAAAGAAACCAGAATTTGAATGGTTGGAGCCACCATTTCCAAACGGACAAAAAACGGTGTTGGATGTACTGCCAGCATCCAATTTGGGAGAACACGAACAAAAGGTAAGAGCATGGGCGGTAAACGTTTGGAGCTGTTGGAATTCAAAACATAGAAATGCAATTGAAAAAATTGTAATTGAGCATTTATAAAAACCAAGGCATTTTTTGCAAAAAAGACCATTAAGAACAAGTATTGGTCAAAACTTGCCTTGCTCAGAAAGGTTAGTTTGGCAAAATTTGGTGCTTGCAGCACTCCACTTCGTTGCGTTCGCCTCTATTTCTATTTCAAGAACGGGTTTTTTAGGCACCGTTTTATTGAACTTTCATATGGAAACGAGTCCACTGGTTTGTTAAAGTTCATTTCCCCGTACTAATTAAATCGTTTACATTCTGACGTTTATTTAAACTTTCAGGTTATGTTTTTGGATATGCACGGCTTAGTACCTTGGGACAAAGTATCAAGTGCTAAGGAAGAACGAAAGGGTTTGAGCTAACATTTAAAATATGTTAGCGACGGTGATACTATTGTGGTCTGGAAACTTAACCTGTTGGCTGTTGTTTGACTCATTTTACCAATCCCAATCAAGTAGCCACAAATTGCACTTGAAATTTATCTTAACTTAGTTCCAAGCATTAAGATATATAGATCATATGTGCTATATCCATACGTTATTGGTCATTAAGAATTGAAAATAATGAAAAGAAGTGTATTAATATTCCTGGTCATTTTCCTGTATTATTCAATTGCTAATTCCCAGAATGAAGCACATCGAATTGTTAAGGAAAGAATGGATTCCAAGAATATTCCGGGAATGACTTTTCTAATTGCCAAAGATGGAAAAATACTTGACGAAGGATATTATGGAAAGGCAAATTTGGAATTAGATGTTGAGGTAACAAAGAAGTCTGTTTTTGCCATTGCTTCTATGAGCAAGACCTATACAGCTGCGGCTATTCTATTGATGGGAGAAAAAGGATTGTTGAAATTAGATGATTCCATCAAAAAGTATATTCCAGAAGCCCCCGATACTTGGGAACCAATTACCATCAAGCATCTTCTCACCCATTCATCTGGGATAGTTGAGGATTGGAGTCTATACAGTTGGAATGAATCAAATGAATTGTTTTTGAAAACGCAGACGGACGCTGACTTTCTAAAAATTCATTTTGAAGAAGAACTAAAATTTAATCCTGGAACAGATGTATCCTACGCAAGTGGACACTTTGTTTTAGGGATTGTGATTGAAAGGATAACTGGTGAATTTTATGGAGCATATCTTGAAAAGAACATCTTCAAGCCTTTATCTCTCAATGAAACATTCGTTGACCACCCTTACAAGATTATCCCTCACAGGGTTTCTGGATATTTTATCCATGACCCTGATATCATAAATAGTCCAGTATCTGGGCTTGGAAATGGACTTGTAATTGCTCCGGTTGCTAATGGGAGAGGAGATGCAGGCATTCGAACTACAGCAAATGACTTACTAAAATTTTATAATGCCCTCTTTACCACAAAGCTACTTAATGAGCAATCAAGGAAGATGATGTTCGAGCCCGCAACACTGGACAATGGAGACTTTATTTCAACAGGGGCAGGCTGGATGAATTGGCCCCTTGGAGGAATTCCCATTTCCGAACACAGTGGAGGTTTTAGAACTGGATTTAGCAGTCAGTCCTTGGTTATCCCCGAAGATAAATTTGTAGTAATTGTATTGACTAATTTGAAGGGGCCAGACAGCTCATATAGTGGCGCCAGTTTTACCTTGACTAAAAAACTTGCATCGCTATACTATCCTGAACTAGAGCGACTGTCAAAAAAATCACCTGTTGAAGACACCAATACAGAGTTGACGAATAGTCATATAGATTTTTTTCAGAGAATAACTTCAAACGCAGCAAACGAAAATGTCAATCAAAACTTCCCAATTTCCTATTATTCTAAAAATTTAAAAAAGTCAATATCGAAAACTGAATCAATTACATTGTTGGGTGAAAAAAACGTGCAAAATAATGGAGTTAATATCTTTAATGTGGACATTCACAAACTAAGATATTATCGTTTAAATAGTAAAAAAAAGCTTTACACCACCGTTTATCTTGATGAGGATGAAAAACTAGTTTTTATTGATTACCCTGAAACGGAATAAGTCAGAAAAACGACCACTAACAATGTGCATATGCTCGCTACGCATCTCACATCATATGCACTAGTCGTTACTAAAGTTCAAATAAACGATTTAAATAAGCATGGACTTGCAACAAAAAATGGATAATCAGTTATGATTCTCCCCCTGGATCCCCTCTTTTCAACATCATAAACAATGGTTTAAATAGAAAGTTAATCTAAAGGGATTTGAGACGCTTACCCCTCAGTTTTATCGTAGGTAATGATGGCTCCAGTATTTAGTCTCTGCGTCACCAACTCCTCTTCCGAAATGGAAATAATCTCCCAATAGATATATGTCTCTCCGTCATTAAGTGTAAAGCGGATTTCTGCATCATTAATAACTTCATAATCTAGTGCCCCATAATCTACAGATTCACATTCACCATCCACTAGATTAAACAATTCGGCAATCATGGTTTGCTCGCTTACAAAATCATAATAAGTGGTACGAACACAATAATCCAATTCGCCGGCGCTTACTACCGATTGCACATACCATCTGCCAGACATCAACAATTCATGTACCGTTGGTTCTGGTATTGGTTCGGAATCATCATTGCTGCACCCTGTTTGGAGTAATAATGAGAATGACATAATTGCAAGTAGGACAGGTTTTTCAAAATTGTGTTTTAGGAATCTTGAATTCTTTTTCAATGCTTTCATATTTTATGTTTTTTACAGGGTTATTATCCTTCGGTTTTATCAAAAGTCTGAGCTTGTGCTCCTTCTATTTGAAATGTGAGTTCCTGTTCTGAAATGGACAGGACGGTAATCATCAATTCCAAAGCTCCGGTAACCTCAATGGAATTGTTGTCCAGCAGTGTGTAACTTGCAATTTTATTGGTGATCAAAGCGCATTCATCCCCTGAATTTAGATACGCCTTTACAATCAATGTTCCTTCATCAATGAACTCGTAGTAGGTTTGTTTTCTACAACTGTTCAATTCTTCATGACTTTCTATGGATTCCAAATACCATCTACCAGAAGTTAATAGCTCTTGTACTTCAAATTGTGGCAATGGACCAGGATCGTCATCATTACCGCAACCTGTAAGCGCCATAAACAGACATAGCGCCAAACAGATTACATATTGTTTTACCAAAATGTTCATAGTTTACCTTTTTATAGGGCAAACTTCGTTTTTTACGAACCAATGGCGAAAGAATGAATTTGAGTTTTCTTGTTCCCTTGATTGAAAACTTTTCAATTTAAAAATGAACCAGAAACGTATTCCCACAAGGGTTGTGAATTTCTTGAGAAAAAACCTAAATGACCGGTTCTTTCCAAACCAAAATCAACTGGATTTAAGAGCGCTACGCTTTTCTCCGCCTTTGTGAAGTATTTCAGAAGCTTTTCGGCAGATTTCTTACTGGTTATTTTGTCATCACTAAAAACATAGGATTTTATGTTCCCAGATAGGTCATTGAATGTGTCTTGGTTAATGGTCTTTCCAAAATCTATCTCCCAATAGTTTGCGCTTAAGCACCATCTACGCCATTGTAGAGCAACACCCTTGGGTAAGTTTTCGCCCCTTCCAATTAACTTGGCATTGGCATATCCATAAATAAGGGTGGATAAGGGCATGTATACATGCCAAAGCAAAGGCATGAAATATTTCATTGGGGACTTTGGCATATCTTTCCAATAACCAGTACCTGAAGCAATCAATAGTGCGTTATCTATTTTATGGGCATTTTTTAGAATTCCAATCAGTTGTCCTCCCATACTATGCCCAACAACTGTTTTTTTTAAACTTGGGTAATTTTTGATTCCCCAATCAAGCACTGCATCTATGTCTATACCCCAGTGGATGATCGTAGCTACAAACCGTTTTAAGGTTTTTGGTTTTGAAAGTCCAATCCCTCGATAATCAAATGTAATGACGATATAGCCTCTTTGGGCCAGATATTTGGCAAAGTGCCTATAAAAGTGTTGCGGTATTCCTGTACCCGGGTTGATTTGAACGTAACCTTTAGGTATGCCTGAAGTTTCCCACAAAGTAGCAATTATTTGGAAATGGTCATCTGTCATTATGTTTATGCAGCGTCCTAACATAACGTTGTGTATTTGAAGTTTAATACTATTCCGGTAAAGAAGAAGTGAAGGGTCTACTAATACGAATTCAAGAATTCGTCTTCAAAACTCGATATAAAATCGTGAATGTATTTTTTATTTCTATTTGTTTTTTTTACCACTAAATGGTGTGTTCGTTTTAAACCATTTTTACCAATGCGCTTAAAAACCAAATCTTCTGAAAGCCTGAAAGATTTTAATTGCCATTTAGGAGCGCACATTACGCCCATATTGGCAGTTACCATTTCCAGGGATATTTCGGTAAATGGAATAGCTGAAATTTTCTTTGGATGAATCTTATTGGGCTTTAAAAAATACTCATAGGCCCAAACCCCTTCCATTGGAAACGAGTTGATGAGTAAATGCTCACTGGAAAAATCACTTGCCTCCAAGTATTCTTTTTGATCGAGCCTGTTCTCCTTGTGCATTATGGCAAAAATCTCATCTTCGTGAACCTTAATGGTTGTGAGTGTTTCGTCTTCTGGCTGGGTCGTGACAATGGCAATATCAATATCGCCGGACAATACTTGTGATACCGTTTGGTGGGTAGCGCCCAAAGTCAGATCAATATCAATTTCAGGATATAGTATCCCCATCTTTTGTATGAAAGATGGAATGGTGTGAAAAAATGATTGACATTCGGCACTCAACTTTATGGCCCCTTTTGAGCCTTCTTTAATGTCTTTTATATTGCTGAAACTCTCATCTATGGAACTGAACAGCTTATTGGCCAGTTTGTACAGCTCTTCTCCTTCTTGCGTAAGCTCCCATTGATTTCTGGTTCTATGAAAGACCTTAAATCCCAATCGTTCTTCCAGATCGCGCAACTGATGGCTTAATGCAGATTGGGTCAAGAACAAACGTTCTGAAGAATTGGCAATGCTCCCTTCTTCCGCAATGGTCTTTATGAGTCTAAAATATTTTAGTTCCATATCACAAAGATATGATCCAAAGTATAATGTTGTAGTTGAATATTTTTCAATCATGTCCAAAAAAGCATTCAACTAACATTCTGGTTCATTGGTATTTGCTGGGATAGTTTTGTTGAAAAAACATTTTAGTATGAAACCTTTTATAAGATTGACCACAAACTATCTATTTATATTAATGCTGATTGGAACATATTCTTGCGGCAATGATGACTCCGTTACAGGCCCAATGCCCAATGAACCTATAAAAACCATTTATAAAGAGCTCGTAGACAATCCAAACTTGACCTCCTTTACAATGGCTTTGGATAAACTGGTATCTACTAAAAATATATTGAATGACTCCACTGAACTCGCAATATCTGTAAATACCTTCACTGTTTTTGCACCTACCAATGATGCCTTTGATACATTTCTGCTCAATAATGGGTATGATGGTGTTGAAGCCATTGATATGGACAATCCAGATGATTTTGCTTTTTTATGGAGCTACATTCACGGTCATATCACCCAACTGGAAACAATCAGTGATATGATGAAAGAAGAAGGTTCGGGATACCTGACTACATTTACCGATGATGGGATAAGCATGTTTTTCAACTCCTCAAATAACGCTATTACACTAAATGGAATAGCTATGATCATTGAGGCAGATATGTATGCCACTAATGGTGTGATACATATAATTGACAACGTTATTCCAATACCAACGCTGACCACTTTCATTGAGACCGATCCTGATTTTAGTATTATGAATGAAGCTCTGGAAAATATTGCCGTCATGCAAGGTTCCACCATACAGGAAGATTTTACCAATGCCATAGCCTATTCAGCTTTTATACCGAACAATTCAGCATTTGAAAGCCTCTATGAAGAAGGCGGTGTCAATAGTTTAATTGATTTTCCTTCAAGCATCATTGAGGATATCGTTGAAGTGCACATGCTGCCCAATATGCATTTTAACTCAGGCGACATAGAAGATGCTATTGATGGTACTATTTCGACCTTAACGGATGACTTACATGTGGCCCTGGACGATAGTGAATTTTTTACTTTAACCGACCCACAGGATAGGACAGCAACCATCATAAAAACAGATATTATGGCTTCCAATGGTTATTTGCATGTTATTGACAAGGTCCTGTTAGGGAATTAGTCAACCATAATTCGAGGAAAAGGCCTTTTGATAACATTTCAAAAGGCTTTTTTATAACTGAAAACATTTCAATCACGCCTCACTAACTATTCATATAACTTTCTGGTTATAAGCTTTTTATCGGCATAATTTTGTCAAAAATTATAGCGATACACTATGCAAAGATCAAATATCATAACAGCACTTCTTTTTCTTGTTCACTTGTTTGTTTTTTCTCAAAGCGAGAGATCCATAGAGAAGAAATACTATACCACAAAACTGATTACCGAAACTGAGACCCCAACTATTGACGGAATCTTAAAGGACCCCTTTTGGTTGAATGGCGATGGTTGGGAATCAAACTTTATTCAACGTGAACCCAATGAAAACACTCCGCCTACCGAGGTAACCGCGTTTAAAATAGGTTATGATTCAAAGTACCTCTATGTGGGGATCAAAAATTTCGATGCAAATCCAGAAAGTATCACCAATTGGATGTCCAGACGTGACGGATTTGAAGGCGATTGGGTGGAAATAATTTTGGATAGTTATCAGGATCTACGCTCGGCATTTTCGTTTACAGTTACTGCTGCTGGCGTAAAAGGCGATAAGATCATTACGCTAAATGGAAAAAATGAAGATATTACCTGGAATCCCATTTGGTATGCCAAAAGCTCCATTAACGAACAAGGCTGGATGGCTGAACTAAAAATACCTTTGAGCCAGCTGCGATTTGGCAATGATAAAAGCCAAGTTTGGGGGCTTCAAGTCATTAGAAAGTACTTTAAGAATGATGAAACTTCCGTTTGGCAACGTATACCATTAGATGCTCCAGGATGGATAAGTGAATTTGGAGAACTACATGGGTTAAATGGATTAAGGCCTCAAAAGCAGTTTGAGATACAACCCTTTGTAGTTGCCGCTTTGGAAACCTTTGAAAAAGAACCCAACAATCCATATCGAAATAAAAATATTACATCCGTAAACGCAGGTGTGGATGGTAAAATAGGCATCACTAATGACCTTACTTTGGATTTTACCATTAATCCGGATTTTGGACAGGTAGAAGCTGACCCAGCTGCCATAGCGTTGGATGGATTTCAATTGTTCTTTGAAGAACAACGCCCATTTTTTGTGGAGAACAAGAACATATTCAATTATCAATTTTCAAATTCCGTAGTAGGCGGCCCTTTTAGCAGTGATAATTTATTTTACTCCAGGCGCATAGGCAGAAACCCCCAGGGAATGGTGCAAGCTTCGGAAAGTGATTATGTGGAAATCCCTGAACGCTCGACCATATTGGGTGCCGTTAAATTCAGCGGTAAAACAAAAAATGGCTTGTCAATAGGTGTTATGGAAAGTTTGACCGCCAAGGAATATGCCAATATCAGTAACGATGGCAATGAACGAAACACATTGGTGGAGCCCCTTACCAACTATTTTGTTGGACGCATTCAAAAGGATTTCAACAATCGAAACACATTTCTGGGAGGGATCATTACCTCGACCATTAGACAGCTTGAGCCAAATATTGATTTTCTGCACAAATCGGCCACCACTGCCGGTCTTGATTTTATGCACCAGTGGAAGGACAGAACTTGGTACTTTGGGGCCAATCTGGTCATGAGCCATGTGGAAGGTAGTGAGGAATCCATTTTAAGAACGCAACAATCCATTGCACACTTGTTTCAAAGGCCACATGCGGATTATGTTGAAGTAGACTCCAATAGAACTTCACTCACTGGTACAGGCGGGGATATTAGATTTGGCAAAGCTGGTCAGGGAAATTTAAGATTTGAAACTGGTGTTACTTGGCGTTCACCTGAACTGGAACTTAACGATTTGGGCTTTATGCGCGAAGCCGATGACGTTCAAAACTATGCTGGGGTCACGTATAGCTCATTAAAACCTTTCGGATGGTTTAGAAAAGCATCAGTTGGTTACAAGCACTGGGTTAAATGGGACTTTGGCGGCAATCTAAACTATATGGATTGGGATGTAGAGGCAAAAGGCACATTTAACAATAACTGGAATGCAACGATAGGCTTTTTTCAGCAGCCCCATATTTATTCCAATTCATTGCTTCAGGGCGGACCACGTATGTACCTTCCTGATCAATATGGTGCATGGTGGGCTCTGGGCACCGATACCAGAAAAAAACTATCCGTAAATATGGATGGTTGGACCAAAACCGGTAATGGCGACAGCTATTTTTTGTTTGAAACTGGAATCGGGATTGTTTACCAACCAATCAATCAACTAGGTGTTTCGGTATCTCCAAGATATAATATCATTAGACATCGCATTCAGTTTAATGAAAGTTTGGTTTACAATGACACTTACCAATACATTATGTCTCGATTGGACCAAGACACATTTGGTTTGGCTTTCAGAATGAATTATACCATCAACCCTAATCTGTCCATACAATACTATGCCGAACCTTACATCTCGACCGGATTATATGATGATTTTGGACATATGGTTGACCCTTTGGCAAAGTCGCAAGACGAGCAGATATTGTTTTACAGTGATTCTCAATTGACCTATAATGAGGCAAACAACCATTATGAGGTTGATACAAATAATAATGGAGTGACCAATTATACTTTTAACGACCCTGATTTTTCATTTGCACAGTTTCGTTCTAATCTGGTAGTACGATATGAGTACAAACCAGGGTCTGAAATTTTCTTGGTATGGTCTCAAGGGTTGACGGACTATGGGAGGCCCAACGGAAGTTTAGCATCCAGCTTTGATAACCAGATTTTAAACAGGCAACCTGAAAACACTTTTTTAATAAAGGCTACGTATCGCTTTTATTAGTTTTTGAATAAAAGAACCATTGAGACATGACAATTATTGAAACCAAATGGGATGTTTAATGGCGAGTTATACCTACCTACTGGCATAGGCAGGTCTGACCGATTAAAACAATAAAATTTAGATAGATGAAAACAATAGGACTAATTGGAGGAATGGGTTGGGAATCATCCAAATTATACTACGAGTTTATAAATAAAAGAACCAATACGGTTTTAGGGGGTTCACATTCTGCAAAAATGGTCATGGTATCAGTTGATTTTTCTGAAATAGAGAAACTCACCTTTGCCAACCAGTGGGATGCCATAGGTATCCTAATGAAGAAAGCCACAAAACAATTGGAAAATGCTGGTGCTGATTTAATACTGTTGGGCACCAATACCATCCATATGGTAGAGCATTACATTACTGAAAACACCCATATTCCTTTTCTGCATATTGCAGACGCTACGGCCCAAGCGATTCAAGACAGAAACCTGGGTAAAGTTGCACTCTTGGGAACAAAATTCACCATGGAAAAGGATTTTTATACAAGGATATTAAATGACCATTATCAAATTGAAACCATTATACCATCAAAAAGTGATAGGCAACTTGTACATGATATTATTTATAATGAACTGGTAAAGGGAATATTTACGGAAGCGTCAAAGCAATTAATTATCAATATCATCAATGAACTTATTTTAAAAGGTGCCGAAGGTGTCATTTTAGGATGCACTGAACTTCCTACCCTTATCCCAGAAACCGATGTTACCATTCCCACTTTTGATACAGGAAGGATCCACGCCTACAAAGCTGTTGAAATTGCTACTAAAAGTAAAACGAATTGACCATGAAAGAATGCTATTTGGACCATACCTCTTCAATAGAGAACGAAAGGATCAATAAATTGGGCAAACTGTTTCTCAAGTTGTTCAATGCATATGTTGAAAGTTTAAGTAAGGCGTTATTCGATGACACAGTGCAATGTGACAATTCAAACTCAATTGATGAAAAGTACAGAATGTTTCATAAGTAAACCACTACATTGTGAAAGTTAGAAATTTAGGGCATATCAATTTTTCGGTGGTAATGGACTGTTTCCATAAGTCCTTTGAAAACTATTTTGTAAAAATGCCTACGGACCACGACTATTATAAAGAACGTTGGAAGATGGCCAATGTAGATTTTGCATTGTCCTATGGCATGTTTGATAAAGATGAATTGGTAGGCTTTCTCCTAAATGCGGTTGACATACGTAATAATGAATTGCTTGCATTTAACACGGGAACAGGTGTTCTTCCTGAATATAGGGGACAACACGTTGTTGACTCCATTTATGAATTTGCCATTCCGGAATTGAGAAAAAATGGTATTGAAAAATGCACCCTTGAGGTCATTAAAGACAATATAAAAGCCTTAAAAGTATATGAACGAATAGGTTTTGCCAAAACGAAAACCTATAAATGCTTCAACGGCAGTATAAATTTGGAAACCCAATCTATATTTTCCAATACAAAAAAGGTGGATGCTGATTTTTTTGAATGGAGCTCGGTGAATCAAGATGTCTATTCTTGGGACAATCACATTAAAACCATTAAAAGAGGTGCGTATGATTTTTATGCCGTTCTCAACAACAGCACAATCGTAGCCTATTTTATCATCAATCCAGAAAATGGTTATTTGGCCCAGTTCGATACGTTCTGTAATACAAATGATAATTGGATCCGTTTGTTCACTGCTATCAAGGGCATTTCAGGGACCATAAAGATCAATAATGTTGATGAATCATTAACCGACAAATTACACTATCTAAATCATTTTGGTCTCAAAAATACCGTTGACCAATTTAAAATGGAAATGAAACTATAACCCGTCATGAAAAAAGTATTGAAAAGCAAAGTAAAGATACGGTTCCAGGATTGTGATCCTTTTAACCATTTAAACAATTCCAGATACATTGACTATTTTATCAATGCCAGGGAGGAACAGTTATTGGAAAACTATAACCTAAATGTTTTTGAAGATATGCTCACTACAGGAAACACTTGGGTTGTAACATCAAATCAAATACAATACTTAAGTCCAGTAAATACAGGTGATACAGTTATAATAGAATCTCAATTAAACCAATTTTCAGATACCAATCTGTTGGTTGAAATGAGAATGTGGAACGAGGAAGAAACCACACTCAAATCTGTTATTTGGGTTAGATTCACACATTTTAACATTAAAACGAAAAAAACGGGCAAACATGCTTCAAAATTTATGGAATTGTTCGATTCCATTGTCTCTCCCATTGAGACAAAATTCTTTGAAGAACGTTGCATTAACCTATTAAAACAGTTAAAAAATGCCTAGAACCGAAACCTTGGAACAGTTTATAAAATCTGTTGAGTCCAACAAACATGATTTGGCCATAGAACAATTCTATACTGAAAATGCATCTATGCAGGAAAATCAATCCGCTCCAAGGGTGGGCAGAACTTTCCTTGTTGAAAATGAAGCTAAAACATTGGCCAAAGCAAAATCAATAAGTTCAAAATGTATCCATCCTTATTTTGTTAGTGGAAATATGGTTGTTATAAAGTGGCATTTTCGCTTTGAATGGAAAAATGACACCTATAGTGAAATAGAAGAAATTGCCTATCAAGAATGGCAAGACGAACTTATTTGTAAAGAACAATTTTTTTATGACCCTAAACAATTGGTTCCAAAACCAGTAGCGAATTAAAAATGCAGGTCAATAATTATAGTAGTTTTGAAAAAATCGTTCTAAAGGTTGATTTATCTACTATCAGAAACAAAACATTTTCCAAATAATATATTATCTAATATTAGTATCTAGGTACTAAGCCTAACTAAATTAGTATTAATTGGTTAGTTTTGTATCATACGAAGACAGAAAACTATTAGTGGTCTGTAATTCGGTTAGTAACAAAACATCAGCAAGGTAAAAGCCAGTAAAAATAAGGGGTAGCGAATGGAGTTCGAATCCTTCCGCGATCACAGAAAAAAAGCAAGCTTAAAGCTTGCTTTTTTGTTTTGTACGATTTGGATTTTCCGTTCTTTCCACTATCCTCCAGTCACCTCCCGAATCACGCGGAGCCAGTTGAGACCAAGGATTTTCTTGATTCGTTCGTCGCTATAACCCAGCCTTTGCATGGCCATAGTGATTTGGGGAAAGTCACTGATGTCTTTGATTTCACGGGGCAACTCAGGGCCACCATCCAAATCGGAACCGATGGCCATATGGTCTTCTCCCACTAAATTCACACCATAATCGATGACCTTGGCCAGTTGGTCCACATGCATCCAGTACTCATCAGGAATGGTTCCCTTGAAATTTAATGGAACTTCTTTGGCAACCGCCCTATCTGCTTCCTCAAGGGTTTTTGCAAAATTCTGTACCGAAGACGGAGTGGTCTCGTTTGCGGCCTTCTGTTGCCAGCCAAAATATTTTGGATTGTTGAAAAGACTGCCAAAGTGAATGCCGATCACACCTCCCTTTGCCGCGACCGCTTTAGCTGCCTCATCCGTAATACAGCGTGGGTGGTTCACAATACTATAAAATCCACCATGGCTGTAGGTGACCGGATGCTTACTGGCCTCAACCGTCTGTAAGATGGCATCATTGGAGGCATGGGCAACATTGATGACCATACCAAGCCTGTTCATTTCTGCAATGACCTCTTTGCCAAGATTGTTGATTCCGCCCCAACGGCTCACATCATTACACGTGTCGATGAAGGCATTGGTTGTATTGTGAGCCGTCAACTGGATCGATCTAAGTCCCAAGCGATAGAGGGCTTGAAGCAATAGAATATCCCCATCAAGGTCGTAACCGCCCTCCAAATCCAGAAAAGCAGCCATTTTCCCTTTTTTGTTGATGCGTTCTATATCGGAAGCATTGAGTGCCAATTCAATGACATCGTTGTTCTTTTCAATCTGTTCCAAAGCTAGATTGATCACACGAAAGGTGTTTTTGGTCTCCAATCTTCCCGGATAATAATGTTCCGGGGTATATACGGAGAAGAACATGGCATCTAGCCCCCCCTCTATGGCCCTTGGAAGGTCCACGGTACCATCTGAATAACGTTGGCCAATGTCGGTTCCCATCAACAGTTCACGGGTCATAACATGGGTGTGTCCGTCCATCACAAAAGCATTCCGGTGTAACTCGGGCATGGTTTGTTGGTCAAAATTCAAAGGTGTTTTATTTCCCACAACGGGAGTGGACAACAAGGATGTTAGGGGAAAAACACTTCCAGCCAAGGGAAGCATGGATAAACTCTTTACTAGTTCTCTTCGTTGCATATGTGTATTGCTTTTAATCATTATTGAGTCTTGCTCTATTCACTAAATCCTCTTATGTATGGGCGACTTGGTGGCCGTTCCCCCGTATTGAACTGCGCTCCCCGAGTAGTGTGGTATTTCATATTGAGTACTGGGGTTTCAATTCGGCGACCTATCGGGGAATATTCACTGTTCTCCCAGTTGGATTCCATATAGTGGTTTACAATTCCTGTTGACAATAGCAGTCGCTCTGCATGGAAAGGTTCTTTTTTGGTCACCATCATTTCGGTAATCCAGTGCGGTTGTGCATTAGAGGCATGATATTGGTCAAAAGGGCCTGCCCAACCCAACATGGAGATGATTGTAGGGTCATTTTGCCCTTCAATTTCTCCGGCATAGGTCCATCCCACACCTCGACCACCAATACCAGCGGCCATGGTACCATCATTATATTCTATCAGGCACATATTGGTTTGGGGGTGCTGTTGAAAATGTCCTGCTTCGAGTTCAAATTTTTTCTCCACGGAACCTAATAATTTACGCGCCCATGGGGTATTTTCTACCCATTTCCAGGTTTCCGGACCGCGTATGGATTGAACGGACCTGACCCCTGTTTCTCCTCCTTTACGGCGTTCCACAAAGGCTTGGAGTACATCAACAGCATGGAAAATAGCACCTTCATCTGAAGTTCCACCAAGTACGATGGAATGTTTTATGGGAGTGTCTACGGGAAGGTCCTTTGCAGGTGTCCTGTAATAAATAGGGATGGAAGAACCTCCGGTGAGTGGAAAGTTTAACTCGCGGGATTTGTCGAACATCCACTTGGCCTCGTCCCAATTATAGGAAAGGTGCTTGTCATTGAAAACGGGAACAGAGCGATTACTCCGCTCAAAAACCCGAACAACTTGATTATAGATCCACCATCGGGGTAAAAGCCAATGGCCTTTAAGGTCCGTAGGGTAGTTTCCATGTTCCCCAACGATGACCACACCATCCACCGCAAGTTCATCACCACCAAGCGTCACGGCTTCGCCAACGGTATCAAAAATGGGAATGCCCTTGGCTTTGCATATTTTCTGGCCCAGACCACTTTCCTTAAGTTGGTGAATGTAAACGGAAACGACCTCCACACGTGACTCCATGTAAGCACCTTGCCACCAATAGCCATCCAACAACTTGGTAAAAATCCAATCTGCATGCGACCGGGTTGCGGCCCAATAGGTGGTAAGACATGCAATACGCACCTTTTTTTGTGGCTGCATTGGAATGGTACTGGAAGTCAATCCCATTAGTGCCGCTAAACCGGCCATTCCGGTCAGTCCCAATGCTTCGCGACGTGTAAAATGTGTTTCAGTTTTGGTGGTTTCGGTGGTTGGGCATGAATCAGCCGCCCCGTCTTTAATTTCGAGCTGTTTCTTTGCTTTCATGGTTAGGATTATCTTGTAAATTCAAAGGAGTGGATATAGCATTCCATCATTGCCTACAATTTACTTATAATTCATGGTAACCCCTTAGAAAAGAAACAATTTGTTTGTTATAATTCCTTGTGTTTAAGTGTCTATTAGTTGAAATATATCAAATACGAAAGTTTTTGGCACTAATCCATGTTTTCAATGTTCCAAGAGAATTAATGAACAAATCACCAAAAAATAACCTTTGATTTTCATATCCTCATATGAATTTTGATAAATCAAGTATAGACATTAAAAATGGATTCGGGTCCATGGGTAAATATTTTTTTGGAACAGTAAGGGATTGACATTGTTTCTGAATACTAACACAGTTTTTTTTATCGTTATTGTAGGTAATCATGACAAACTATTAGCGACATTTTTCCTAAATTTAGTTTAATAACCCAGCGTGCTACATGACGATTGACCAATCTCTATTTCAAAGAACCCCCGTACCAATAGCGTTATTGGATGCCCAATTGACTTTTGTGGATTTTTCAGATCGATGGCTCAACCATTTTGGACTATCACGAAATACTTTGGGAAAACCCTTTTTTGAATCCATGCCAAAATTGCCCGAAGAGCTAAAACTAGACATCGATTATTGCTTGGAAGGTGTCAGTTTTAGAACAGATACCATGAGGATGATTTTAGAAAATGGTGACAGTGTATGGTACGAATGGAAGATAGATTCTGTAAAAGACGACGATGAAGAGGTAAGTGGAGTGATCTTGGTTTTGGAAGACATCACTGGGAGAAAATTGGATGAGACCCATTTGATAAAATCCCAGCAGGTGGCAAGGATAGGTGGTTGGGAAGTTGAGCTTGTGAATAATACTATTTATTGGTCAAGCATTACCAGGGAAATCCATGAAGTGCCAGATGATTATATCCCCAATCTAAAGGATTGGATATTTTTCTTCAAAGAGGGATTTAGCAGGGATACCATAACACGGTTGGTGCAAGAAGGTATTGAGCACGGAACGGCTTGGGACACAGAACTTCAAATTGTCACTGCCAATGACAGGGAGGTTTGGGTAAGAGCCATAGGGGAACCTGAAGTGATCGATGGTAAATGTGTTCGAATAACAGGAACTTTTCAGGATATTGAAAGACGGAAGAAAGCCGAAATTGAACACAAAAATGTCAGTGGAAGGCTGGCGTTGGCCACAAAAGCGGCCGGAATAGGAATATGGGAATACGATATTGAGACCAATGAAGTATTTTGGGATCCAAACATGTATATGCTCTATGGCATAGAAGCATCCAATTTTGAGGGAGTATATGAAGCATGGCAGGCCTGTGTGCTACCGGAAGACTCGGAAAGAACCACCAAGGCGGTACAGGATGCCATCGAAGGAAAAAGGGAATTCAACACTACGTTTAGAGTGAAATGGCCCAATGGTGAGGTCCGATGGATAAAGGCGGAGGCCACAGTGATAAGAAATGAACAAGGTGTAGCCCTGCGAATGATCGGAATCAACACAAATATTACCGAGTTAAAGATTGCCCAATTGCAGTTGGTCACCAGTGAAGAGTCGCTCCAAGGAGCTTTTGAGAACTCTTCGGTGGGGATGGCATTGGTGGGTATGGATGGTAGGTTCATTCAGGTGAACCAAAGCTTTTGCAACAGTTTGGGCTATGCCAATTCAGAATTGCTACAATTGACGTTTCAGGACATTACGCATCCAGATGATCTGGAAATAGATCTGGCCTTGCTTCGCGAAGTTGTGGAAGGGAAACGATCTACATATCAAATTGAGAAACGCTATTTTGATAAAAAAGGACAATTGGTGTATGTGCTTTTAACTGTGACTTCGGTAAAGAAAATAGATGGGGAAATATCCCATTTTATATCGCAAATCGTGGACATCTCATCCCGAATTACTGCAGAAAAGAAATTAAAAGGCTTGTTGCAGTTGACCACCAACCAAAATAACAGCCTTCTCAATTTTGCGCATATTGTTTCGCATAATTTGCGTTCCCATGCGGCCAACCTGACCATGATCAGTGAGTTTCTTTTGGATGAAACATTGGCCAAGGAAGAACGCAAAGATACGTTGATGATGCTGGGAAGAGCTTCCCACGGACTTAATGAGACCATTGCGCATCTTAACGAAGTGGTACAGGTGAAACTGGAAACGGAAAAGAAATTGAAAGTGGTCCCTCTACGAAAAACCGTGGATAAGATTTTAATGGATGTACATGCCTTGATCAATGAGAACAATATTCAGGTCAGGGTAGATGTTCCTAACGAAATGAACATTAAAGGAGTCGTGGCCTATATGGAAAGTATCATCCTGAATCTAGTGACCAATGCCATCAAGTACCGTGACCATAAAAAGGAATGTACACTTACCATTTATGCCAACGCTGAAGGACAGTACATTGAATTGATAGTAGAGGATAATGGACTTGGAATCGACCTAGAGAGGTACGGCCAGAAGTTATTTGGAATGTACAAAACCTTTCATGGCAACAAAGATGCCCGGGGTATTGGACTATTCATCACCAAAAACCAAATAGAGTCCATGGGTGGGCGTATAGAGGTTGAAAGTGAAATCAACATAGGAACAAAGTTCAGGGTAAAACTATTAAAAGCGTAAAACCAATGAGTCAGTTGCAAAGTGCTTGTATTGTGGATGACGACCCCATACACTTATTTGGGATGAAGATCCTCATGAAAAGGCTGGACTTTTCCGATGAGGTGTTGGTGTTCCAAAATGGACAGGAAGCCATTGACGGTCTTTTGGATATGCTGGGGGCCGGAAGACCGTTGCCTTCGATCATTTTCTTGGATTTGAACATGCCTATCAAAGACGGTTGGGGCTTTTTGGATGATTTTGTTAAAATACCCCACCATAATAGGGAAAGGGTCACTATTTATGTGGTCAGCTCATCCATTCATCCATTAGACCAAGAGCGCGCCAAGAAGTATGAGGTAGTGGGCAATTATATCATTAAACCCGTTAATGAACAAGAATTGAAGCAAATCTTAGTAGGGAAAGACTAGAATTGTTTCAAGAAGTTGATTTTTACAATGGCCTGTTGTTCGGTTTGATTGCCATAAAGGGTCTCATTGAAGTCCCGATCATTGAACACCAAATACACAAAGGACAGTGGGCTGTATTCCCATGAAAAACGGACATTGATGTTGGTGAGGTCGTTTTCCGTGTTCTTTTGAAGGAACCCAGAAAGCTGGACCCTAGGGTTCAGGGCCAAGCGGGACTCCAAGCTGAACAGGTCTACTTTTTTGCTGATACTTCCTGTCCCTACTGCATCAAACTCAATTCTATTAAAACTCCCACCCAAGGAAATATGGGGTAGGGGAGAGTATCCTATCTGGGCGTTGTACGAGGTCAAATCACCATCAAAGTAGCTTCCCCACTGTACTTCTCCTCCAAAATTGAGTTTTTTGGAAGGGTCGCTGTTCCCAAAAACGGAATGTTGCACATAATCATACTCGCCAACGGGAACGGAAAGGCCGAGAGGCGTAAAGGTTTCGGTCAGATTTTGGAAAAAACTGGTGACCTCATAGCCAAAATTCCCTCCATTTTGAAGATTGAGGTATAAGGGATTTCCCGTTAACTGGCGCTCAATCAATTTTCCCGTGGAAGCTTGATGATAAAACTGTGCATGCACACTGGGTTCATAAGCACGTAACCATTTCTTGAAAGGCATCTTTTCCCCTCGAAAGAACCGAGTGACTCCGGGTGTGGTCCCTATCACATCACTTCGGGAAACAAATCCCATTTCCGGATTGAAATCCTTGGTGATCACGGATTGGGTCCACCATGCTTTCCATTTGTTGGAAGTGTAATAATATTGAGCAATTCCGGAGAAACCGCCGCCACCTATTTCCGTATTCCCTGAGTAACTCAAAAGGGCATTGATGGAATGTGGTTCGCCCAATCGTATAAAAGCATCCACAGTTCCGGTAATGTTGGTATTTTCAGAACCATTTTTAGCGGTTACCAGTGCCCCGATGCGGTTCTGTTTTCCAAAATTCTCCGAGTATCTTCCCACCAAAAAGTTGGTTCCGGATATGGTGGAATTTCCTGCTTGGCGAATATAAATACCACCATAATTTCTTCTTGATGCACGATGCACAAAACGTCCACCAACATCAATGGGAAGCGGATTCCCTTCGTTGTCAAGACCAATGCTTCGACTAAAAAATGGCTGTACTACCATAGATCCGCCCTGTGAACGATCGCCTGGGCCTACATTGATTCCGAAAAGGGAAGCATTCTCCAGAAAAAACTGTCGCCGTTCCGGGAAGAAAACGGAAAAACGACTGATATTGTTTACCTGTCGGTCAACATCGGCTTGGGCAAAATCAGTGTTTACGGTAATGTCCAAAACATTGTTGGGGTCAATGGCCCATTTAAATTCTCCCCCTGCTTTCACATCCGTATTTTCATCTTCAATATCAGGGTTGTTTCCCTTATACCGATTGTAGGAGGTGAGGAGGTAAGGCTTTACTTGGATATTGGGCGTTGGCGGAGGTGGTTTAAGGTTGGTAAGCCTTCCTGCATAATCCATTCTCGCCGCACTGAACGAACGTGGAAATGGGGAGAAAGCGGTAATCTCGTTGGTCAATCTTCGGTTACGATACAATTGAAAGCCCCAAATTTGAGTGGGGTCATCGGTCTTGGGATATCTTAAGGTCTTCCATGGAATGGCAATTTCGGCAATCCAACCTTTGTCTGTCCGAGTAGTCCGGGTAGTCCATCTACCATCCCATTCAATATCGTAGTACATGGCATCAAAGGATAGGTAGTCCCGTTGCACACCATAGGGGTTGACCACAATGGACATCGCATTTCGCTCATCATTGAACCCATCAAAACACAGGGTTACCAAATCATGGGTCCTAAAATTAAAATCACGTTTGAAATCCGTGGCACGAATGGCCTTTTTTCCCAATGAATCCTTGCAGAAAATCCCGAAATATAAATTGTCCTCATCAAAGAGCACCTTGATTTCCGTATCGTGATTGGGAGCTTCGCCTTGATAAGGGTCTACCTGGGTAAACCTAGGGTGAGGCTTTGTTTTTGCCCAATCTGCTTCGTCCAGTATGCCGTCCACTTTGATGGGACCCGAAGTCTCCATGGCTTCCAGCTTATTTTTATTGGGATTGGGTTTAAAAATTTCTACATCTTGGGAATAGGTCGTTAGGCTAACGAGAAAAAAGAACAATACGTAAAGGCGCTGCATTTTTGCAATTTGGTTGAATGCTGGCAAAGCTAAAAAAAACGATGGGGTCCGCGGTGAAAAATCTTGTTAGATATTACGGTATTGGGCATTAAGTTGTGATACTCTCAGCCTGAATAAGAAAACGTAAGGAAACCGATAAAAAAAATGCCCCACAATTGATGGGGCATTTGTTACGTTCAAAATGGAATTTGGTCTTACATACGCAACCGCATGAAGAGTTCATGGGTATTGTTGTCCAATCCATCAATGGAATTCTGGATGGAAGTCTCGTAGGCATACCCCAAGTTGAAACCATTACTTATGTTGAATAGGAACAAACCACTGACGCTTTCATCAAAGCGATAGGATGCCCCAAATTCAAATCGTTCCCCAAAATCCAAGATACCGGTAAGTTCCAAAGATATAGGGGAGGCATCCACATAGCGAAACATTCCCATGGTCTTTAGGTCCAAAGTTTTGCCCAAGATAAAACTGTAGCCTCCACTTAGATAGGCGTGCATTCGGTCAACGCCTAAATATGCGTTTCCATCCCGTTCCTGTAATCTATCAGGGGTAAGGAGTTTAGGAGCCGAAAGGGACACAAAGTATCTATCGTGTTTCAAGTAGGCCCCTGCACCCACATTGGGCGTAAACCTACTTTCATAGTTCATGAGCGTGCCATCTTGTCCCACACCGTAGGTAATCAATCCATCGGTGTTCGCATCATAAGAGTTGGCACTACCCTTGATGCCAAAATAAAGGCGATGGTCTTCATTCAATTGGATGAAATACGAAATATCTATGGCCACCCAAGTCTGTTGTTCGATAAAAGTGCGGTCATTGAGAATGGATGCTCCCAATCCCACATTCTTTCCAACGGGCATACCAAAGATGGCACTTTGACTCTCCGGTGCACCTTCTATACCTGCCCACTGGCTCCGAATTCCCAATGAGAATTCGGCAGCCTCGGAGCTTCCGGCAAAAGCCGGGTTGTATATGTTCATGTTATACCGGTAAAAGGTATAGTTGGGATCTTGCTGGGCACTCACTGTTGCGGTAAAAGCCATGGCCGCCAACAGTATCTGTAATTTATTAATTAGGTTCATGTCTGTATTGTGTGTTTTCTGTTGTTGTGGTTAATAGTTGATAAAGATCCAGCCTTGTAATGGAGCACTTCCATCACCCAAATCAATGATGTATAGGTACGATCCTGCAGGAAGCTTTTCATTTCTGCTTTTGTAGAAACCTTCCCAGTTGTTTCGGTAGGACCTCGTTGCATATACTTCATGGCCCCATCGGTTGTAGACCGATACGGTATTATTGGGATAGTTATCGATCCCCGGTATAATCCAAGCATCGTTGTTGCCATCTCCGTTAGGGGTAAAAGCTTGTGCAGGTACCAAGGTAGGTTCATTGCTGGTTGGGAAAGCATCGTTGGCATCTGGTACACCATCGTTGTCATCATCATCATCCATGCTGTCTGGAATACCATCACCGTCCGTATCAACAGGAATGCTGGATGCATCCATTGGGTCCGTACCTTGGGATTCTTCAACCTCATCGGAATAGCCATCGTTGTCATCGTCGGAATCGGCATTGTTCCCAATTCCATCCCCATCGGTATCTGTGGTTTCCGAAGCGTCATTTGGGAAATCATCCTCGCTATCGGGAATTCCATCGTTGTCATCATCAGTATCCACATTGTCACCAAGACCATCCCCATCATTATCTACATCGGTAACACCATCGTTGTCGTCATCATTGTCTTGATTGTCTCCAATGCCATCACCATCAACGTCTGAATCTTCATTGGGATCGTTAGGAAATGCATCCTCAGAATCCGGTGTGCCATCATTATCGGCATCATCATCGGCATTGTCTCCAACACCATCTCCATCGGTATCTGTATCCTCCGAATCATCTTTAGGGAATGCATCCTCTGAATCAGGGGTCCCGTCGTTGTCATCGTCGTCATCGGCATTGTCGCCTGTCCCGTCACCATCGGTATCGGTATCCTCCGAATCATCCTTTGGGAACGCATCCTCGGAATCAGGGGTCCCGTCATTGTCATCATCGTCATCAGCATTGTCGCCGGTTCCGTCACCATCGGTATCGGTATCCTCTGAATCATCCTTTGGGAACGCATCCTCGGAATCAGGGGTCCCGTCGTTGTCATCGTCGTCATCGGCATTGTCGCCTGTCCCGTCACCATCGGCATCGGTATCCTCTGAATCATCTTTAGGGAAAGCATCCTCGGAATCAGGAGTACCATCGTTGTCATCGTCGTCATCGGCATTGTCGCCTGTCCCGTCGCCATCGGTATCGGTATCCTCTGAATCATCCAATGGGAAAGCATCCTCTGAATCAGGGGTCCCGTCGTTGTCATCGTCGTCATCGGCATTGTCGCCTGTCCCGTCACCATCGGTATCTGTATCCTCCGAATCATCCAATGGGAATGCATCCTCGGAATCAGGGGTCCCGTCGTTGTCATCGTCGTCATCGGCATTGTCGCCTGTCCCGTCGCCATCGGTATCGGTATCCTCTGAATCATCCAATGGGAAAGCATCCTCGGAATCAGGGGTACCGTCGTTGTCATCGTCGTCATCGGCATTGTCGCCTGTCCCGTCGCCATCGGTATCGGTATCCTCGGAGTCATCCTTTGGGAATGCATCCTCGGAATCAGGGGTTCCGTCATTGTCATCGTCGTCATCGGCATTGTCGCCCGTTCCGTCACCATCGGTATCGGTATCCTCGGAGTCATCCAATGGGAAATCATCCTCGGTATCGGGCGTTCCGTCGTTGTCATCATCCGGGTCCAAATCATTTGGGATCCCATCACCATCAGTATCTTGGGCTGCTGCAATATCTGCACTATACGTAGTGGAGCTCAATGCATCGGAACCATCTTTGACTTTAAATGTGAAGGAGGTATAGTTTGCGCCAAATTCACCATTTTCTGTTGTGTACACCAAAAGGGTTACATCATTAATCATATCATTGATGGAAATAGGGTTTCCGTTGTAGGTCAATGTACCTTTTACAGGCAATGAGATAATTTGTATTCCATTGAAACCATCGCTTGGATCATCATCGGAAAAGGTGAAATCTTCCATGGCAAACGCGTATCCTGCATCTTGAAGCACATCTACGGAGATATTGCCTCCTTCAGGGATATCATTTACATTATTGATGGTAAGGGTAGCAGTCACAGTTTGCGTGAAGGATACCTCATCTTCAAAATTGTAGGTGAAGCTATCTGAACCAGATTCATCCCCATCATGTTCATATGAAAAGGTTCCATCTGGATTAAAGGTAAAGGAAGTGGCATGTGATGGCCCTGAAATGAGGTGGTACACCAAATCATCCCCATCAATCTCTACATCATTGGTTGAAACGTCCTCATTCAAAGTATCGCTCTCATCCATGGTAAAGGCATCTGCATTTGCCACGGGCAAGTCATCTTTTGGCAAAATGGAAAGGGTAATGTTGGCCGTTACTTTCTGTCCCTGATCATCCAATTCATAGGTAACGGTATCCGTTCCATTTTCATTGGCATTTGCGGTATACACTACCTGATTGCTTCCATTGACCACGGCATTACCCTTGGCACCCTGAACCGTAATGGTCACGGTTGGGGTAACGTTGGTATCGTACACATCATTAAAGAGCACATCTATGGGACTGGAAGTGGTATCCTCATCCAAAATGGCCAAATCGTCATCGGCGCTTACCACCAAGGTCACATCATAGGGACCAAAGGTTGCAGTACCCGTATTACCGGCGTTATCTTTGACTTCGGCATGAATGTACCATCCCGAGCCACCTGAAGCAAATGATGTGGTCTTGGATTGACTGTTGCTCCATGAAGTCCACGCTGCATTGTCGGTAGCAGGTGGGGTTGCACTCTGAATTTTGGCAAAGCGTTGTACATCAAAACCACTACCTCCGTTTTCATCGGTAAAAACCAATTGAATGTCCGTATTGGTATCCAGATTTCCACTGGATGGCGTTGCCGTAATGGTTGGGTCAGTGTTGTCATCAACAATGGTCAACGTGCGATAAAAAGGCTCAGACCAAACACCCGTATCGGTCTGCGTCCGTAGGCGGATGATGTATTCTGCGGATACATTGTTGTAGGCAGAGAAATCGGTCATTGGAGTACCCGCATTGTAAATTTCCGTATCGGTCGGGTCTCCATTGGTATCATAGACGCGTTGGGTAACAATCCACTCTTGTGTGCTCAAAGTTCTGCCGTAGGGATCTACAGAGTTGTCCTCAATGGCAATGGTCATGGTACCCGTATAGGTATTGAGCATATCCGGAAGGATATTGAACTGAGCAATGGGAAGGTCACTTGAACCTCCCGAGCCTGAAGTTTTTTCTACATAGATACTGGTTGGGCTACTCCAAGTGCCTTGGTGGTCCTGTACCCGTAGCATAACCAAATATTGGCCATCACTGACGGAATTCTTATCAAAGGCCCCCGTGTTCCAATCGTTTGTGGAAGCTGCATCCACGGATTTCCATTTCCATTCGGATTGGGCAATACCATTATTGGCACCACCATCCAAATCGTATGAAGTGTTGTTGATAAAACCTGTATCCCCGCTATAGGTAAAACTCGCTACGGGCTTACGGTGGAAAAACAGGGTTGTTGGTGCTGTTGGCAGGTCTTCAAAAGTGAAGGTATACTTACCCGGTTTTTCGTAGTATTCCGGTACGTCTTCCAAATACAATCCGTTCCAGGAAACTTTTCCCGTATTGTTGTCAAAATAGGTTTCGTCATGGGTTATGTTCCAGCGTCCGCTAGGGTAGCTTGCATTGGCCGTATTGGTTTTAAGCTGTGCTGGATCTACATCGATTTCAACGGATGTCCCGGCGATGAAGAACTCCCCGGCGCTTACTGTACCAAATTGATATTGTTCATAGATGTATTGTGCCATATCATCAATCCATGAAGCCCAGCTTCCGGCATCCCTGTTGATGAATGTACCTTGATCGTTGTTTTGTACAATAAAGCGCTCAAATTGGGCCTGATTGGTATTGGTACCCCAACCAATATAATGAATGTCCTCATTGATGGTACGCATTAAGATTTCTGATAGGTCGGTATCAGAATCAAAATCCGCTACCTCAAGGTCGTCCAAGTTTACGTTGAAGCGTAAAGCGCTGTTTCTCCATTGGGGCTCACGCAATACATCTTTAAAGGCACGGAGTTCCAATTTTTCAATGTTGATGTCTTTGAAATAGGCATTTTGCTGTTCATGGACATAGAATCCATAACTTCCAGAGGGGTGTGTTGTATCCGAAATGTCAAAAGATTGGATCCATTCGGTTCCGGCATCTCCACCGCCGCCTCTACGGGATACTTTAATGTTGTTTCCGGACATCTCTATTTTAAAATCAATTTTCTGTCCGTTATAGAAGGCAGCAAACATGTCCGCCCTATTGGCTTCCCATCCGTAGGTTGCCGTTCCCGTTCTTCCACTATTGGTGTTTACAGCCAAGATAGTGGTGACCCCATTTTCTCTTTTTAAGATGGCTTCGGCGGGATAACCGTCTCCAGGAGCATAATTGGATAAGTTTCCACAAGCCGTGTGGTTGTCTATGATGTAGGCGTAAAAATTGTCATTGTCTACTTTTCTGAAGATAAAGCCTACCTCGGCATGGGTATATGGTGCCCCCGAAAGACCAAAAGTGGCGGAGATGGTCCCATCCGATACATCGCCGGTGGGGTCGTACATGGCCACTCCATAATTGCCTGAGTTCCGGGCCACGGGATCTGCCAAGATTTGGTTAGTGCCGGAATCAAAGGAAAAGTAAGGCCCGCTGTAGGAACCTCCCCCGGCACTGCCCAAATAATTATGGGCATTTGGTGGTTCAGCTCCATTAAAGTCCATCTTGTTCCAGCTGTTGAAAATGTCACTGGCATCGGCTTGATCAGAGGATATGGAACTTCGTTGAAAGGCTTCTACCCTGAGTTTGCCCAGAGGAATTCCTTTTAAGTGCATGGCTTGTTCCAGATCGTCCTCAAAAGTGGATAGGTCCACGTTGGCCGATCCAACGGTTACCATAACATCTACGTTGGGTCCTTGCTGTACGGTCATATCCACGGTTTGGGCCTGTACGGTCCCTACCAGTAGAAATAGTACGAAAAGCGATAAAATGCTTGTAAAAGTCTGTTTCATGGTTGGTTGATCTATTGAAATATTGAATTTTGGGTGGGTTGGTTCATGGTGGTATGATCAAACTTCAGATTGCTCCTAAAAACCGAACTACAGTTGGTGGGCACTGCAATGTTGAAGTAAGATTTGTCACTAATTTTCTTGAGTAGGGCAAGGCCTTCCGTGTTGGAGCCCAGGTTGCAGTCATAGACTATAAGCTGAATGTGGTCACCTTGGTAGAGACCTTCCAACATGGATAGTTCAAATTCTTGGTCAACTGCGTCCGAATCGTATGTGGTGTTTCCCAATTCAAAGGCATTATAGCTTGCATTGACAAACAAATGAACAGCAACTGTAGAGCGATTGTTTTCCAAATGCTCACGAATGGATTTCCAGGGGTTCCCATTTCCATCGATTTCCAATACCTCTGTATTGCTCGGTAAATTGTCGAGTACTTGTTGTTTCTGTGAATACTTGGCATCCACGATTACAATACTGTTGGTTTGTGCCATGGTTCCTGTCACAGTAAAGAGGAACAGGTAAAAAAAGGATTGCAAAACTTTCTTGTTGATTAAATCTTTCATTGATTTTTGTTTAAGGTTGTGTCAATTGTGATTTTTTTTGATTTTTATTTTCGTTCAGTAAAGGCATGGGAAGGTCACGCCTGCAAAATCGAGGCAATTCGCTTAGTGGCCCAAGTTGAATAAGGCCGCCTTAAAATCTTGAAAATGTATTGGACAGGTTCTAGTAAATCTCTTCCATAAAAAGAACTATTTTTAAATGTTTTTTAGGCTGTTGCGTCTGTCATTTTCCTACATTCACAACAAGAAGAACTGTACAGATTTTCTTATTCTTCACCTAAGAAACGGAGGTGGTATGGTCTTATTTTATGAAATCGTTCGAGGAATTGACAAATATCAATTTAGAGTCATTTTCTTACATTGAATGAAGCTAAATGAACCTAAAAACACTGTTTCAAGGGTGTGATGTGGAATGATTCCTACAAAAATATAGGTGTAGAAAATGCATTATAGGATGTATATGGTACCTCTATAGGATTTCCTTCATGATACGGGAAAGGGTTTCTGCCCTCATCGCCAAAAAAGAAGCCAGATGTTTTCTGGGGATTCTTCCTACAATATCGGGTCTAATGTTTTCCTTAAAATAGAGAACCCGTTTTTTGGCATTGGGAATTCGAGCCAAATACACTCTATGCTCCGCCAAAATATAGTATTCCTCGAGCATGATTCTATTAATTTGGCGTATTTCGGGAAAATTATTGAGACAATACTTGTAATCCTCATAGTCCAGATAGTCGCAATGGGTTTCTTCGAGACTTTGGATATACTCTCTACTTTTCTCATTCCTGAAGAAGCCAGTTATGGAGGTGAAGATTTCATTTTCTGTATCGATCCATGTGGTGATCTCCGTGGAATCACTCAAAAAATAGCCCCGGACCATACCTTTTTTAATAAGGTATAGTCTATTGCAGACTTCCCCGGCCCTGCTTATGATTTCGTTTTTTCTGAAATAGCAGCTTTTAATTTTATTGGCCAAATACGCCTTAAGGCTTGGGCTGAGTGGGTAAATGGAATTAAGGTACAGGATGATGAAGAGATTTTTCTCTAAATTCTGGCTGGAATGCATTTGGAATGCTGGTTTTGGTAAAAGTATTGAACAATGCATCAAAAACACCAAAATGGGGCGGGACAGGTATTTTTGAACCCGAAAGATACGGTTTGATATGTATTTGACGTAATGTTTTTTTGAAAAATGAACATTTGTTCCTCAGATATTGATATTTATCAAGTGCTCCCAAGTTGTCTAACGCCTAATTCAAAAATAAAAATGTTTTGAAAATAAAATTATTTCAAATAAAAAGGAATCGAAAGCTTTTTTTTATGAAACATTTTAGTTTATTTTGTTCAAAGGTCGATTAAATAAGGTTGGCCATACCTAACCATTAAAGTAGAACATGACCATGGAAATGGTGGAAAAGAATAGAACCCATACCGAAATAGAGATTTTTCAACAACCTGAAGTTTGGAAAAAGGTCTTTAAGGAAATTCAAGGACAACGAGACGGAATCAACAAGTTTCTTACCTCACACTTATCAGATGGCAACACAACTATTTTACTGACCGGCGCCGGGTCGTCTGCCTTTATCGGTGAATCGGTTGAGTTGGCCATTGCTGGGGCTACAGGGCTTAGTACTAGGGCCATTGCCACAACGGATTTAGTGACACACCCTGAAGTAGTGGATACCTTATCTGAGTCCCCTGTTATTTTAATATCCTTTGCGCGATCGGGCAATAGTCCGGAAAGTGTGGAAACTGTAAAACTGTTGGAGGCGAGATTAGGGAATCTCAAGCATTTGGTGATTACCTGTAATCCCGATGGGGCGTTGGCTAAAATGGCGGAACAGGATTCCTCTACACATTATTGTATAGTATTGCCAGAGGAAACCAATGATAAGTCTTTGGCAATGACCAGCAGCTTTTCATCCATGCTGCTTTCCAGTTTGTTGGTGTTTAACTTGGACAGGTTGGATGAGGCCGAAACTTGGGTAGCGCATTCGGCACAGGAAACACAAAAGATTTTTGATAATGCAGAACTTTTGAAAGGGGTGGCCCATTTGGATTTTGATCGGGCCATATTTTTAGGCTCGGGACCTCTTCAAGGAATTGCCAATGAATGTCATCTGAAGTTACAGGAACTCACGGATGGCCATGTGATTTGTAAATATGATTCTTGTTTGGGTTTCAGACATGGGCCCAGGGCAGTGGTAAAGGAAAACACCCTTTTGGTTTTCTTCCTGTCTCCAGATTCCCATGTGGCCAAATATGAGAATGACCTAGTATCCAGTATTGTTCAGGGAGGGGGTTATCTTGATATGGTATTGGTTGGTCAAGGCAATGGAACCATGGAATCCAACTACATGATGCCAATAACCAAACACTCTAATGATGTGGCTGGTATTTTTATCTTACCCTATGTGGTCATAGGTCAGCTTTTAGGACTCTATAAATCACAGGAATTGGGATTGAATCCAGATAATCCATCAGTTAACGGTGCCATCAGTAGAGTAGTGCAAGGAGTAACAATTTACAAGAAGTGACATGATTCTTTGTATCTGTCCAAATCCATCCATTGACAGTTATGCCTATTTCAAGGAATTTGAAATAGGGTCGGTCAACCGTATGGAAAAAATAAAAGCCTATCCGGGAGGCAAAGCGACCCATGTTGCCTTGGCTTTGGCCGAAATGGGAAAGAAGGTCACTCTCTTTGGATTTTGGGGAGGAACCACAGGTCAATGGATTAAAATGGAATGCGAAAAAAGAGGGATACAGATAGAAGGAGTGGAACTTTCTGAAAATAACAGACAATGTTATACCTTCCGTTCGGATGATTCCTCTATCGCCAATACTGAAATTTTGGAGCCGGGACCAACCATAAGCCCCAAAGACTGGGAATCGTTTACCCTAAAACTACAGGAACTTGTAGGATTATCGGAAATGGTCAACCTATCGGGCTCTTGGCCCAAAGGCGTACCGGAAAATGCTAGCCAAGCTGTTGCCCAAACCTGTAAGGAGTTGAACAAGAAACTACTGTTGGATGGAACAGGGGGGCAATTAAAGAATGCCCTCAAGATGGGATTTTATGGACTTCATGTCAATGAGCATGAAGCCAAAGACCTTTTCGGAACAGAGGAAGCTGAAAAAGTACAGGAAGGATTAAAGGGTAGTGTCCAATTATTGGCCTTGACCAAAGGCAAAAAGGGACTTTACCTAGCTGATGGAAAAGAAGTGGTACATGCCCTAAAACCCTTGGAGAAAGTAATTAGTACCGTGGGCAGTGGGGATTGCCTTACCGCAGGAATATTGTATGCCTTGTCCGAAAATATGTCCTTGGAACAAGTAGCCCGATATGGAGCGGCCTTTGGAGCCGCCAATTGTGTCAATGACGATTTGGGCATGCTAAAACATAAAGATGTAATGGACTTTTTACCATCGACAGAAACCAAACTTTTGTGCCATGGCTAAAAACGAACTACTGGTAGTTGGGGAGCTTAATGTGGACCTTATTCTGAATGGAATCCAAGGTTTCCCCCAGATAGGAAAGGAAATTGTGGCCAACGATCTTACGCTCACTTTGGGAAGCTCTTCCGCAATCATGGCGGCCAATGCCGCTGCGTTGGGGGTTTCTACTGCATTTGGGGGCATGGTGGGCAACGACCAATTTGGAGATTATGTTATGGAAACCTTGGAAGACCGTAATGTAAGCACTGCTTTTGTAAGAAGGTCGGATAGCCATCAAACCGGGGTGACCGTGGTGATGAATTACGATGAGGATAGAGCCAACGTTACCTATTGTGGCGCCATGGAGGCTATGACCATTTTGGATATTCCGTGGTTTGAAATGTCGAACTTCAAACACTTTCACCTTTCCAATTTCTTTTTGCAGAAAGGACTGCATCAAGATATAACGGCCATTTTCAAAAAGGTGAAGGGTAAAGGACTTACCACATCATTGGATTTGCAATGGGACCCTGCAGATGTATGGAATTTCGATTATAAAGAATGTCTTCCATATATTGATGTCTTTATGCCCAATGAAGCGGAGATTTTGAGGCTTACCCAAGAGAATGATGTAGAAAGCGCATTGAAACAAGTGGAACCTTATGCCAATACCATTGCCCTAAAAATGGGAAGTAAAGGTAGTTTGGGGATAAAGAATGGGGAACGGGTCCAAGCGTCAGCCTTCAAAGCAGATGTCTATGTGGACTCCATAGGGGCTGGGGATTCATTCAATGCAGGATTCATTGCAAAATATCTACAAGGAGCAGAACTTGGGGATTGTCTCTTGAACGGTAACTTGATGGGGGCCATCAACACCACAATGGCAGGAGGCACGGAAGCTTTCAAGGATAAAAAAGCTTTACAAAAGAAAATAGAACAACTTCAACATATCAAAACAACATCCTAGTATGGAGCTTAAACAAACACTGAAAGAATTCACAAGACAGGGGCGAGGGCTTTTGGCAACCAACTACTACAATGTGGAAACCTTGCATGGCGTACTTAAGGCGGCATCCGATTTGAATGAACCCATTATATTACAGTTGACCAAGAGTTCCATTGATTATATGGGGCTTGAAACAGCGGTGAATTTAGGTCGCTCTGGACTTAAACAGTTTGGGGTAACGGGTTGGATACACTTGGATCACGGTGGTTCCGTAGAATTGGCACACAAATGCTTGGATGCAGGATTTGATTCTGTGATGATTGACGGTAGTGAACTCCCATTCAATGAAAATGTGGCTATCACCCAAAAAGTGGTAGAATTGGCAAAACAATACAAGGCCCATGTAGAGGCCGAGCTTGGCTTTGTGGCCAAATTAGGTCAATCTACCGAGGGAGCTGGATTTACACAACCCAATGAAGCCAAGGATTTTGTTGAAAAAACCGGAGTTGATGCTTTGGCCATCGCCATTGGTACAGCCCACGGATTTTACAAGAGCGAGCCTAAGCTTCAACTGGAACTACTACAGGAAATCGCTTCTGTAACCCCTTCAACCTTGGTGTTGCACGGTAGTTCGGGTGTTCCCCATGATCAAGTGCAGAAGGCCATTTCCCTGGGCATATGCAAGATAAACTTGGCCACAGAAATCAAGAACATCTTTATGAAAACACTCCAAGATAGATTAAGGAGTAATGAGGAAATCGACCTTAGAAAGGTCTTTCCAGTAGCGACTGAGGCTGTTACGGAATTGGTAAAGACCAAACTATTGATGGTAAAGAATGAAAACCATGCTACGACCATTCTTTGATGCGCATGTGCATCTGAATACAACAAGTGGGGAAAAGATGAAAATGGCCATTGGCCATGATGCCTATTTCTTGTCCATAAATACCGATATTCCCTTTTTTCCTTCTTTGGAAGAGCAAGAAAACACAGTTCATGAGCTGAACCAAGTTTTCAATGATAGGGCAATCTATATATGTTCTTTTGATATGAAGCGATGGGGAAAGGAAGATTGGTTGCCAACTGTGTTGAAACAAATTCAACAGGGTATAGCCCGCGGTGCAAAAGGAGTGAAGATGTGGAAAAATATTGGAATGGATGCAGAACTCAGGGATGAAAATGGAAATTTTCTGATGTTGGATCATCCTGTATTTGACCCCATATATGAATACATCCAAGCCAATGATCTAGTTTTGATCGGCCATCAAGGGGAGCCCAAGAACTGCTGGCTGCCTTTGGATGAAATGACCGTGGATTCGGATCGCAACTATTTTAGTGCCCATCCTGAATATCATATGTATCTTAATCCTGAATATCCTTCCTATGAAGCCCAGATTGTAGCAAGGGACAATGTATTGAGACGTCATCCTAAATTAAAGTTTGTGGGGTTGCACCTTTTCAGTCTAGAGTGGAATTTGGATGAAGTGGCCAAACGGTTGGATGATTTTCCAGAGACCATGACCGACCTTGCAGAGCGAATTTGTCATGTACAGTATCAAGCTGCAAAGGACCACAACAGGGTGAAGGATTTTTTTGTCAAGTACCAGGACAGGATCATTTATGGCACCGATATGATTGATGATGGTTCGCTATCGGCACAAGAAGTGGCAGATAGATTGGAACACTTGTGGAAATTCCATTGGGATTTCTTCGCAACGGACAATACTATGGAGGCACCGGAATTCAAGGGAAAATTTAAAGGCCTTGCCTTGCCCGATACGGTGCTGGAAAAAATATTTTATTCAAATGCAGTCAACACTTACGGGGTTCCCGGAGTCTGACAAACTAAAAAACCAACCTTATGAAAAACAACAGGAGAAATTTTATTCGTTCACTTTCCATGGCAGGAATTGGCGTAGCTGGGGCCAATGCATTGGTTTCTTGCAAAAATGAATCCTCATCCACCGCATTGGGAACAGAAGTAGCCGCAACGACAAAGGATTACGGAAAGCAGACATTTAATATGTCTGGTTATGCTGCACCTGCTCTAGAAACTGTTCGTATTGGTTTTGTTGGCCTTGGAATGAGAGGACCAGGAGCTGTTGGTCGCATTAGGCTTATTGAGGGTGTTGAAATCAAGGCACTTTGCGATTTGATTCCCGAAAAAGTGGAAAAGGCCAAAAAAATATTGGAAGATACCACGCATACCCCAGACACCTATTCCGGTAGTGAAGAGGCATGGAAAGAAATGTGCGACCGCGATGATATCGACCTGATTTACATTGCAACTCCGTGGGCACTGCACACTCCAATGGCCGTGTACGCCATGGAAGCAGGGAAGCATGTGGCTGTTGAAGTTCCAGCGGCCAAAACCGTAGACGAATGCTGGCAGTTGGTGGAAACTTCCGAAAAGACCAAGAAGCATTGCATGATGCTCGAAAATTGCTGCTATGATTTCTTTGAGCTATTGACCTTGAATATGGCACGCCAAGGATTTTTTGGAGAAATCATTCATGGTGAAGGTGCTTACATCCATGACCTGGTGGGGCTTAATTTCAATAAGAAGGATGGATATGAAAATATGTGGCGCCTAAAGGAAAATGCATCACGTAACGGAAGTTTGTATCCTACGCATGGATTGGGACCCATCTGCCAAATCATGGACATTAACAGAGGGGATAATATGGACTATCTTACTTCATTGTCCTCCAATGATTTCTCTATGCATCAAAAGGCGGTGGAGCTGGCCAAGGATGACTCTTTTTTCCAAGAGTATACTGATGATACCTTCAGGGGAAATATGAATACTACATTGGTCAAGACCAAGAAAGGAAAAAGTATCATGATCCAACACGACGTAAGTTCCCCTAGGCCGTATTCCAGAATACATTTGGTAAGCGGCTCCAAAGGCATTGCCCGTAAATGGCCTGAACCATCTAGAGTGGCCACTGGACATTCATGGTTCAGTGAGGAGGAAATGAAAGCCCTAGAGGAGCAATACACGCCCAAAATTGTGAAAAAGGTTGGTGAAATGGCTAAAAAAGTTGGCGGACATGGTGGAATGGATTTCATAATGGATTGGAGACTTATAGACTGTTTGAGAAATGGATTGCCCTTAGATCAAGACGTTTATGATGCAGCACTTTGGAGTGCCATTGCGCCTTTAAGTGAGCAATCTGTGGCCAATAGGGCACAATCCATTGATATTCCTGATTTTACCCGTGGTAGCTGGGAAAACAACGCCCCGGTAGACATTTCTTTGGAAAAAGGAGCTACTACAGGGGTTAATATGAGTGTTTTGGGGTAGATATTCAATAGGAATTAATGGAGGTTGGTAGTTTTTGGTTATAAGATTAAAGTTATATTTGTTTTTATAGCTAACCGAAGCCAACAGAATTTTGATGAAAAAAACAGCATACCGAAGGGCCAAAATCCTTGAAGAACTGGATAAGGATGGACAAGTAAATGTTAATAAGCTCAGCAAACTCTTTGGTGTCAGCGAAGTCACCATTAGAAATGATCTGGATAAGCTCGAGAAGAATAATCTACTCGTCAGGGCCCATGGCGGGGCATTCAAGTCCAACAATATTGTTTTAACCTTCAGTCAGAAGAAAAAACTGAACATGGAGGTAAAGACCAAGATTGGGAAGAAGGCTGCATCAATTATAGAGGAAGGGGACACCATTATACTGGATTCAGGGACAACTACTTTTGAGATATCCCGATTTTTACGTGACTTCCAAAAGTTGACAGTTATTACCAATGCCCTTGATATAGTAAACAACTTGGCCCAGCAAGAAAATTTGGAAGTGTTTATGCCCGGAGGCTATCTCAAGGAATTTTCAATGTCTTTGGTAGGTCCGTTGGCCGAGCGAAATCTAAAACAGTTGTCGTGTAATAAACTATTCTTGGGTGTTGATAGTATTAAACCGGATAAAGGTGTGTTCACCCATCATGTTGAAGAAGCCCAATTGAACCAGCTGATGATCAATTTGGCCGAAGAGGTAATTTTGGTATCCGATAGCTCGAAATTTGCCAAATCTGGAATGGCATTTATTTGCACCAGCAACCACATCCACAAATTGATTACGGACAGTGGTATTACAGAAGATCAGATTAAAGCACTTGAAAAACACAACGTTGAAGTTATTGTGGTGTAACTTTAATACATACAACTTAAAAGGGGTAGGTCTCAATCCAATATTTACCGATGATATGGAAACCGCTCCATCTGTTGGACATCAACAACTTCCCATAAAACATAACTGGTCTAGGAATACTGTTAGCTAGCCGTTTTATTTTGAATTACGCTGTTTGAGGAACCACAGATTCCGGGCCCTACCGTTGGATATCCGTACACCTTTTATTTTCCTATCGCCATCTCTGATAAATTTTAGCACACTCAAAGGATATTCCCCTGTAAATAGGTCTTCTTGCTTTTGGTCGAGATATAATTTGCCATGCCTAATGTGGTGGGCATATAGTTTACCGTCTGAAAAATGGACGGTGTAGGCTGTTTGTATTTCAGGGCTATAATACGTGCCTATAAACTCTTCGGCGTTTTTTGCATTCGACTTCAGGGGAGTATACTTTTTAAAAATCAAAGGACCTCCACTGTTTCGGAGCATGGTCATTGTGTTTTTCTGAAAAGTGAGTATGGTTTTATTATCCCTGTCAATTGCTTCAAATCTGTCTATGTCCACTGGGATAAACTTGGAATTTCCATTGCCCAAGAATAGGGTGTCCCCACTTACTTCGATTTTTTGTTCCTGTAAGGTTACATCATCCCAATAATACCCTTCGTAAGATTTCATTTTGCTCTTTGAGATTTTCTTTGCGGATATAGAAATGGGTAGGGTAACATCTCCTAAGAGAATCTCTGCAATTTTGGAAACTTTGGAAGCCGGGCCTGATCTAGAAAAATTGGTGAGTACTACAATACTGATTTCTTTTTCGGGAAATACAGCAACATTGGAACGGAACCCTCCAATGGATCCTCCATGGCTTATTCGTTTTTCCCCAAAAAAATCGTCCACATTCACCCCAAAGGCATATTGGTTATGACTGCCATCGTTGAGCGGGTCCATAGTTTCCATAAGTTCGAATGCTTTTTCCCAACCCGGAAGAGGGGCATAGAAATTTCTTAGGTATTTAAGAAGGTCAGCGGCTGTGGTGTGCATATTCCCGGACCCCACATAACCCCAATACTCCACTGCACGGTTAAACCCAGAGAAAGTTGAATTATACGAAGTGGCATTATTGGGGACCACTCGGTTATATTGGTCTTCTACATAGGTGTTTTCCATACCAAGGGGAGCAAAGATTTCTTGCTGCATGTAACCCACAAAAGTTTTTCCAGTAACCTTTTCAATGATATTTGCCAAAAACATATAACCCGTATTGCAATACAGGTATTCTGCTCCCGGCTCAAAATTTAATTCTTCCTGATCAACAATAATGCGATTTAAATCTGCATTGGTCTTGTAATCATCTCCTCGCCATCCTGCCAGGGCAAGAAGCGCGTGGAGACTTCTTAGCCCGCTGGTATGATGCAACATATGGCGAATGGTGATTCTTTGACCAAACTCTGGTAGTTGATCAATATAGTTGTCAATGGTGTCATCTATAGATAACCTGCCCTGTAAATGCAAGCGTACAATACCCAAGGCACTGAACTGTTTGGAAACTGATGCCACATTGTATTGTGTGCTAGGGGAGTTGGGCACCAAATATTCCATACTGGCCAAACCATACGCTTTGGAGAAAACCGTTTTGTCCCCTTGCATAATAGCGATGGAACCTCCAGGATGGTTGGGACGGTTCCATTCAAGAAACAGGCTGTCAATTTTAGCGGCTTTATCCGCAGGTAATTGGGCAGATGAGATTCCCCAGAAGAGAAAAGCTAGGAGGAAAAATGGATTGTAAAAAGTACGCATCATAATATTACTTATTGAATCCCGCTTCGGCCAAAGTGATCAATAGTGCCAGTTTAATGGATGTTGGTCCTGTTTCATCATTTAAATACCATTCGTGAAGGGAATGTGCACCACCACCTTTTCCGCCCCGGCCAATACAAACGGAAGGGATTCCTTTTGATACGGGAATGTTGATATTGGTTGAACCACGCCCCAATTTAGGTTCTACGCCAAAATGTTTCGTAGCAGCCATTGTTTTTTGAATCAAGGGTAGGGAGGGAGAAAGTTCACCAGAAGGTCGATCTCCAATTTGAACCAATTCATAGGTGACCTCGTCCGTTATACCACTTGAATTATATTCCGAAATAGCTTTATCCACGGACAGTTTGAAGAGCTTTTCTATTTCATCCAAATTATTGGGGTGCAAGGCACGCATATCAACCTCCATCCAAGATTCAAAAGGAATGGAATTGACCGAAGTTCCTCCACCAATCCTACCCACATTAAAACTGGTTTTGGGAATGTTTCCAGAGGTATAGGCCCATGCATCCGATGAAAAAAGTGATATAATTTTACCAAGGGCATGGTGCGGATTGGCCAGGCCAAAATGACCCCACGAATGACCGCCTTTACCGCGTACGATAACCTTGTATCGTTTAGACCCTAGTCCAGCGTTGCTTATTCGGCCTATATCGCCACCATCAATAGCTATCCATGAGTCTATGGGTAATCCAGATTCGTTGAACAGATATTTCATACCCCGAAGGTCTCCCAAGCCTTCTTCACCAACGGTTCCTACAATGAGCAGGTCTTTTTGGGTCTGGATTCCGGATTTGTTCATGGCTTTCAACATACTGATAAGCATAGTAAGACCACGGGTATCATCTCCAATGCCTGGAGCTTTTAGCGTATCACCAACTTTGGTTACGCTTATATTGGTGCCTTCAGGAAAAACAACATCCAAATGGGCATCTACCCCAACAAAGCCCGATTCTCCTGAAGTTCCTTTCCGCAACCCGATTACATTACCCACCTTGTCTGTCCATAAACTATCCACACCCGCTGCAATGAGCATTTGGGCAAAGGCTTTGCCCCGTTCCGCTTCTTTAAAGGGAGGTGCCAAGATTTCGGTAAGGGTAACAAGGTCTTTCATGGTTTGCTCTTCTTGTTGATCAATATGACCGAAGGCGGCCTCGACCTTTTTAGACTTGACCAGTTTGGCAATTTCTTTAGTGTATTTCTTTTCGATATTGATGTTTTCCTGTGCTGAAACACAGGTTGACATAAGGGCAATGGCCACAATGGAAACTTTTGCAAATGATTTCATACGTTCTATTCTGTTGTTTTTCGTAATACTTTACCGGATCGGATATCTATGAACTCACCGTTATCTACAGCCAAATTGCCATTTACGATAACAAAGGGAATGCCCTCTGGATATTGATGGGGTTTCTCAAAGGTGGCTTTGTCTATAATAGTTTTAGGGTCAAAGATTACAATATCGGCTTTCAAACCTTCTTTAAGTTGTCCTCTGTCTGTTAGATGGAGACTTTGGGCGGGGGAAAGAGTCATTTTTCGGATGGCTTCCGATAGTTCCAAAACAGCTTTTTCCCGAGCATAATGGCCAATTACACGGGGAAAGGTGCCGTACCATCTAGGGTGCGGATGTCCCATGCCTGGCTCTACCAGCCGACCATCGGAACCAATCATGGTCTGAGGGTGTTGCATGATTCGAACTACATCTTCTTCGGCCATGGCATGAAAAACACAGGAAGCCCCACCCTTGAGTTGGGCTTCAATAACCAGTTCTGCACCATTTTCAACGGATGGCTCCATTCCCTGTTGTTGAGCCCAGTATTTTAACGTTTTTCCTTCCAGTTCTGGTTGCCATTCCACTTTTGCAAATTGAATCCGGTCCAAATCCGAACCTCCACGATCATTGAGAATATTGAACACAATACCATTTCTAGTACTGTCCCTAAGTTTTGGGTTTGCTGCCCTTTCCGTAAAGGCATCAAGACCACCTGCCATGGACCAACTGGGAATAAGAACCGAAATACCTGTATAGCTGGCGGCATAGGGGTATTGGTCCATTTTAATGTCCAATCCCTTTGCCCTTGCAGAATCTACCATGGCCAAGGTACGGACACTTTTCCCCCACATGGGTTTTCCAATGGCCTTGTGATGGGTAAGCACCACGGGAATGTTTGCCTTTTCGGAAATTTGGATGGCTTCGGCAACCGCATCAAAAAGACCCAATCCCTCTTCGCGAAGATGTGAAGTATAGATGCCTCTATATTTTGAAGCTATTTTGGACAAGGCAATGACTTCATCAACATTGGAAAAGGTGCCGGGCAGGTATTTGAGTCCTGTTGAAATCCCATAGGCTCCAGCTTGCATGGCACTATCCACTTGTGCTTCCATGGCCTGTTGTTCCATTTGGGTGGGAGCTCTATTCTCCAATCCCATAATATTCTTTCGGATGGTATTGTGACCTATCAAATAGGCTACATTCATACCAACACCTTTATTTTCAAGACTGTCCATGTAAGACCCTAAAGGCCATGGGGAACCTCCATCTGGCCCACCCAAGGCAGTAGTGACTCCTTGCCTGATTAGACTTTCGCAGGAGGATAGTTCCATAATTGGTTCCAGATGGGCATGCATATCAATGAAACCAGGGGAAACAGCAAGCCCCTGTGAATCTATGGTTCGGATAGCGTTGACATTTTTTAAATTGCCGATGGCCACGATAATCGAATCTTTAATGGCAATATCAGCTGTACTAGGTGCTTCCCCTGAACCATCATAAAGGGTTCCATTCAAAATCACCAAGTCATAGGTGTCTGTATTTGAGCAGGATAAAAAGAACAGGAAGCATAATCCCACACCTACTTTCTTGAAAATGGTTTGAAAGGGGTGAGTATTGGTTTTTTTAAGGTTATTCATGGTTATAATATGAGTGTGGAGGAATCCAGTCCCTTTAATTTGGCAAAGGCTTCCTGTAGTTTTAAGGTAATTGGTCCAATAACATCAGAAGTATGGAACACATGTTCACCCAATTTAAAGATTGAGGCAATTTGGGTTGTGGTCCCGGTCAAGAATGCCTCATCCATAGAGGAAATTTTATCGGCTGGAATAGCCTTTTCCATCACGGTAATCTCCAAATCCCGGCACAGTTCCAATACAATTTTTCGGGTGATGCCATCTAAAATATGTTCATTGGCCGGATGCGTATATACTTTTTCATCTTTTATAAAAAAGATGTTGGTATGGGAGCCCTCTGTAATTATGCCATCCCTGACCAATACGGCTTCATCCGTATTTTGGGTCATGGCAGCTTCATTTGTCATGATATTGCCCAGTAATGAAATGGACTTGATATCACACCTGTGCCAACGAAAATCAGGTTGCAAAATAACCTGCATGTTTTTAGTATTGATGTGCGGAAGGGAAAAGGGTAGTGCGTACATCATAACTGTGGCAGGTACATCCTTTGGGTAAGCATGCTTTCTGGGTGCCACACCACGGGTTACTTGCATATAGATAAGGCAGGTCTTATCGCCAAGATTGCAAGAATCAAGTAAAGGATTTATTTGGGCCTCTAAATGGGAAACATTATATGGGATATTGATTTTGTCTAGGTTTTCCTGTAATCGGTCTAAATGTGCTTTCTTATAAAAAATGCCATTGCCCAATTGTACCATGACTTCGTAGATACCATCGCCAAAAAGAAATCCCCGGTCAAATACCGAAATATGGGCATCATTACTTGAATAGATGGTTCCGTTCAGAAAAACTTTTTCTGGAAAATTACCTTTTGGGAGCATAGTTGGTGGTTGACATTAACTAGAATGCCATGTGAAGGTAACGGATATTTTTCTAAATAAAAACTGGATTTCATGCGGGTATTGGAATTGGTAAATATTAGATTTGATATCTTGCAATCTTCAAGGTAGCACTATAAAAATTGGATTAAGAAGTGTAAGTAGTATGGAGAAATTCTTTAGTGGTAAGAACGGAGTGGGTCATTTAGCAGTATTGGCCATTGTATTGGTTTTGATGGGTTGTGGGCAGAAGGACAAAGAACAAAAGGAAAGAACGGAACCAAAGATCGATAATACCCAAAATGCCCCTATAGTTATCACTGTTCCTCCTATTGAAGCGCCAACCGGGATGGTTTGGATTTCAGGTGGGAAATTTGTGCAAGGAGCCAAAGAATCAGATAAAATGGCCATGCCCCATGAAAAACCGGCCCATGAAGTTTTGGTGAATGGGTTCTACATGGACGAACATGAGGTAACCAATGCACAATTTGCCGCATTTGTGGAGGAAACCGGATATGTAACCGTGGCAGAGCGGGAAATTAAGTGGGAGGAAATGAAAAAACAACTTCCTGAAGGAACGCCCAAGCCCCATGATTCCATTTTGCAGCCGGGTTCGCTGCTCTTCAAAAAAACAAAGTCCAGTGTGCCCAACCTTTACGATTACTCCCAATGGTGGCAGTGGGGTATCGGAACCAACTGGAAACACCCCAAGGGACCTAAAAGTACCATTGAAGGAAAAGAGAACCACCCCGTGGTACATATTGCCTATGAAGATGCAGTTGCCTATTGCGATTGGGCGGGCAGGCGCTTGCCCACCGAAGCGGAATGGGAGTATGCTGCCCGTGGTGGGAGAAAAGATGCCATTTTTTTCTGGGGGAACGATTTGGGACAACTTAGTTCACATGCGAACACATGGGAAGGGGAGTTTCCAGTCGAAAATACACTTGCTGATGGTTACGAGGAACGTGCCCCGGTGATGTCTTACCCAAAAAACGGCTATGGTCTATACGACATGGCCGGTAATGTTTGGGAATGGACCAGCGATTGGTATAATACGAAATACTATGCAGAGGTAAAGGCCAAGTCGGGAGTGGAATATAACCCGAAAGGTGCATCAAGACCCTACAATGCCACTAATCCGTATGCCCAAGAAAAGATCATGAAGGGAGGGTCGTTCCTATGCAGTGCCTCCTATTGTGCTAGTTACCGGATTTCAGCAAGAATGGCCACTAGTCTGGATTCCTCGTTGGAACATTTGGGATTTAGGACCGTTCTGGACACGGACATGATTAAAAAGTAATCCGTTACGGAACAGCCCTAGACCACTATTTTCTGGCATTTTGTTCACCCAAATCCTTTTCTACGATAATAAAGTCCGATCGGCGGTTGATCAAATGTTCCTGTTCACTGCACCTTACACCATTGGAGCAGTGATTTTTCAATTGGTATTCGCCATAACCTTTTGCGCTTTCAATTCTGTTGGAATCAATGCCTTTGGCAATAAGATATCGCATGGTGGATTTGGCACGGTCATCGGACAATCGCAAATTGTATTGGTCGGAGCCTCGGGCATCGGTATGTGATTCAATCTTGATTTTTATACCAGGGAATTCACGCATGGCAAATAGTACTTTTTCCAACTCAATTTCGGCCCGGGGGGTAATATCCGATTTGTCGTATTCAAAGTAGATGGGATTGACCTTTATTTTTTCCACATCCCCGTCTTTTATGACCAAACTTTCAAAGGGTGTTAAGTACACCATGTTGTTGGTGGATGCTGCCTGGGGATTTTCACCTGTGGACACCGTGATTTCCTTTTTCACATATTTTGGTTTGATGAACACCAGCTTATTTTCTTTGTTACAGGGCAGCACAAAACTGAAGAATCCAGTTTCATCAGTTTTCATGGCATCCATGAGCCCTGCGTTTACATCATAGAGTTCAACACTGGCCAAAGGGATGGGTTCTCCCGTTTTTTCATCCAGTACATACCCTGAATATTCAAGACAGTTTATGGGTTTCGCTTTTTTCAGGTAGTAGATATCATCATCCCCTGCACCACCAAATCGGTTGGAGGCAAAATAACCATCGCCGGAGATATGATCCATAACTAAGGAAAAATCATCCATATTGCTGTTGATGGGCTTGCCAAGGTTTTGGGGCAGGCCATAGCTGGATTTGGATTTGATCCTAGACGCAAAAATATCCAGACCACCCAAACCATAGTGACTGTCCGAGGAAAAATATAAGGTGTCGCCCACAACAAAAGGGAACATTTCCCTGCCCCGGGTATTGACGGTCTCTCCCAAATTCATGGGAGGGGTAAGCGCATCGCCGTTCAGGCCAAGTTCAACCACGTACAGGTCACTTTCACCTTGTCCGCCCGGCATGTTGGAGGTAAAATACAGATACTTGCCATCCGGGCTCAATGCTGGGTGCCCACAGGAATATTCCTTGCTATTGAATGACAGGGAGGTTACATCCACAAGAGCATTTTTATAGATGGTGCCCTTTAAAATCTGCATATGGGACAGACCTTCGCTGTTGGCGTTCAATTTGTTCTTTTTTATAAAGTTTCGGGTAAAATAGATGGTGTTGGATCTTGGGTCAAAGGTCACATTGGAATCGTGAAAAGAGGATTCTAGATTTTCCAGAAATTTTTCGGGAACAAATTGTGACATGTGTGGATCGGTAAGGTATAGATCCAGATAGGGTTGGTTGTTCCAGGGATACAATTTTCCATTGGATTTTAGGGTATCTCTAGCCGAAGCGAACACCAACATATCATCATACATGGAAGGGGCAAAATCCGATTTGTCACTGTTGAAAGCCAGATTTTGCACTTCATATTTTGGGTCTTTCAACAAAAGTGTATCCAGGTTTCTTTTCTGGGCCATGATCATATCCAATCGGTTTTGATCGGAATAGAAATCGCGCAGAAGCTCATCGGCCTGGGCAGCTTGCATGCTGGCTTTTAGACATTGTACCAGTTTAATGATATTGTGTTCCCCCATTCTTTTGCCTTCAATGGCATAGAGTTTTTGATACCAGTCCTTGGCCTTTTGATATTCATTTTGGTTAAAATGACTATCGGCCAGTCTTTGGACCACATGGGTGGAAGGATTGCTTTTGCGCATGGCCAAATCTTGATAGAGCTCAATGGCCTTTTCAAATTTGAAATCGTTGAAGAGTTGGTCGGCCCTTTCCAATTTGCTTTGTGGAAGGGCACTGGTAAAGGTACAGAGTGTTATGAAAAGTATTATTTTTCTCATCATCGTGATTTTTAAAAGAATCTGGGGGACAATGCCCTTTTACTAGCATCAAAAACGGTGTATTTTAAAATGATTTCATGCGAGCCATCATTGTAGTTGTCCAATCCTGTGATGGAATAATCATAGGCATATCCTATAAAGAATTTTTTGGCCAAGTGAAACCCGGCCAATGCACTGATGGCATCGTCATAGCGATAGGCAAGTCCAATATTTACCTTCTCCTGAAACAGGAAGTTTGCAGATACATCCAAAGTTAAGGGTGCTCCGGAAACGTGCTTCGTCAAGAAAGCAGGCTTAAACTTGATGGCACTCGATACATCAACCACATAACCGCCCATAAAATAATATTGGGTTTTTCTATCGGTAACGGTAAGCTCGTCATCATTGTAGATCTGTGAATTCATGATGTTGTCACTTGAGGCTCCCAAGTACCAATTACTGCCATATAGGAAGGCACCAACTCCAAAAATGGGTCTTGTCTTGTTTAGATTTTCTGCAAAAACGGGGTCTTGGTCGTCTGCATAAATTCCTTTGGACCAATCAATGGAGAGAATGTCCAGCCCAGCGTTCAGGCCCAGCGATAGCTTGGTCTCTTGCCCAACCGGAATTTCATAGGCAAAGTGTCCATTGACCTTTACATTGTTGGAGGCCCCAATATTGTCGTTGATGGCTGTTAGTCCAAGCCCAACGCGTTTGCCAGTACGTCCTTGTACGGTGAAGGATTGCGTTTCGGGCGCGCCATCCAGTCCAACCCATTGGGAACGGTAGAGCACATTGGCCTCAAAGTTTCCCGCTGTTCCCGTATAACCTGGGTTAAGGACGGTGGTGTTATACATGTATTGGGTATATTGCGGGGATTGTTGTGCCTGGGTTTTGGTCAGTTGCAGGACCAAAATCAGACATGTAAGTATGCCGAGATTCTTTGTATGAATTTTCATTCTTATCGGATTTATAGGTTTGGGATTTGGATTTTATCGGGCCAATTGAAGCCAGCCCACAAGGTTTCTGTTGAGTTCGGGAATGTTTATGACATAGTAGTAGGTGCCAGAGGGAAGATGTTCTCCTTTTCCCATAATGCCATTTACATTGGCAATCCCGTCCCAATTGTTTTGATAATCCATGGTTTCAAAAACCTTATTGCCATTACGATTGAAAATCTGGATTGAGTTGGAATAGTTTTCAATGCATTCTATTTCAAAGAAATCGTTGTACCCATCATTGTTGGGAGTAAATTCGTTGTAGACCAATAAACAGAATTCTTCACCCATGACTTCTCCACAATCCTGGACTTCCACATCCCATACCGTAGCTTCGGTTGGGGTACAGCTTGTGCTGTCCTCGTACAGTATACTGATTGAAGTATTCTGAAGGTTGTTCCATACCACGGTGGCGTAGTCATCGGTTGTGGTGCCACCATCCACTATGGCACCCCCAGTGATGGTCCATGTGTAATTTTGTTTTCCACTTTCTGTGGAATAGGTGTATTGTTCCTCTTCCAAACAAAGCTCATCAGTTTGCCCCGTCAAGGTTATGGGTTGTTCGTCCTGAACTTCCACATCCAATTCAGTAGCCTGGGTTGGGGTACAACTGGTGTTGTCCTCATACAATACACTGATCGAAGTATTCTGAAGGCTGTTCCACACCACGGTGGCATAGTCATCGGTAGTAGTACCGCCATCCACTATGGTACCTCCTGTAACGGTCCAAGTGTAGTTCTGTTTTCCACTTTCTGTGGAATAGGTGTATTGTTCTTCTTCCAGGCATAGTTCATCTGTTTGCCCCGTCAAGGTTATGGGTTGATCATCCTGCAGAGTGATGGTTATCTGTATACGGACCAAACTTTCACAACCGTCTGAATCCCTAGTGGCCCCGAAATATACTCCTCCATCTACCAATGGGGTACTGGCACTCAGCTCCAAGCCTCCTGTAAGCACATCGTAGAAAACCACATTGGACTCATTAACCTGAATATCTAGAATAGTGGGATTTGCACTTGCACATAATGTCTGGGTCAAGGAAATGGTTGTGGGGGGCAATAGGTCGGTAAGATTAACCGTAATGCCAACCCTGGTCAAGACAGATATGGGAATATCCAAGATACCCGCAAAATATACTGAGCCATCTGCCAAAGGGGTGTTGAAGTCAAGGGCCGTAGTGGCATCCAAGCTGTCAAAGAATACAATATCGCTACCACTGACATCCAAATCCAAAAGGGTGGGGTTGTCTGAAGCGCAGAAAACTTGGAGAAGATCATCTACGATAAGTTCGGGGAGGTCCACGGTGATTTCTCCGGTCAGTGTACAGAGAGCCCCGTCTATGTATGCCTCTATCAAGCCATCTACATCCAAGGCCAAATCAGTTCCATCAACAGCAATATCAAAATCCAAATTGGCATCCAAAACACCGGTATAGGTCTGTCCGTTGATAGAAAGGGTAACATCATCCCCAATACTGGCATCGCCATTTACCGTTCCGGTTATATTGTACGATGGGGAACCTTGAAAGAAATCAATTAGATTGGTTAAACTAATAACTGGAGTTGAATCAATGGTAATGCTGTTGGCAGAATCAATAATATCCACAGTGGCCTGTGCCAAATCCCCAGCAGCATTTTCGCAACCTGCGGAGGCTTCGGTTATCCTGACATAAAAATTATAGGGACCACCTGCTTCATCCAATCCGGTTATGGAGAGAATACCATTTGAATCAATGGAGTAGGTGACGGGGCCTTGAACAAGGCCGTCTGTGATTTCATTGGTGGCATTGGCATCAAAATACCAGCTATAGGTACCATTGATTGTGCTTGATGGAACCAAGGTCACATCATTCGATGAACATACAGGATTTTCATCACCGGTTATATCGATGTCGATTGCAGTAGGGATATCCACTACAGTGACAGTAACGGCTACCCTTGGGGATTCCTCTGGACAGCCCGGCTCGGCCGCGGCCACATAATATGTGGTAGTTGTGTTCAACACGGGGGTTGTATAGGCTTCTCCTGAGTTTACGGTATTCAACAGGGTTCCACCTGTTTCCGAATCATACCATCTAAGTTCATTGCCGACTGTAGTAGTAGCGATGAGATCTACTGAGTTTCCAGTACAGATGCTTACATCTTCCGAGTCAGAGTCCAATACAGGTAAGGCAGGAGCTCGGTAGATGTCATAAAGTAGAAGGTTTTGTTCCAAGCCCACATTCAATAAGGATGTTAAGCGGACTGTAATTCGGCTGGCTTCATCTCCTGGTGCTATGGGGATAGTTGCTTTTTGACCACTTTGGAGTAGGTTCAAAAGATCAAGGTTCAACAAACTACTCAAGTTTTCTGTATAAAAAGGGGTTTCCGAACCGTTTTGGGCAATTATCTCAATGGAATTGGCCACACCTGCTTGCAACAAGGACGGGTTTATGGCCATGGTTATGTAGTAGCTTTCATCTAAATTGGAGGGGGTATCAAAATAGATGGTTTGCTCTATGCTTGCAGTAACTCCCAAAATACCAAGACTTAGGTCTGAGAAAGTATCCATATCACCATCTAGGATCAGATGGGGATTGGAAACGCCTGCTCCTCCCAAATCCAGTAAGTCCAAAGTAAGTCCAGTACCTGTAAATGAAGTATAGGTGGGAAGCCCGCACGAGGCCAGCCCTTGATTATGGTAAGCTCCAAAAACATCTAAGATCCGGATATTGTTCAACCCCACCAAAGCTCCTATCTGGTTGGTCATCCGTATACGGTTGTATTGAACATCTGGGGTGATGGCCATAAAGTAATCACCATTAACATTGGTGACCACTTTTAGTTGATCTGTAGTAAATGCATTAACACCTCCAGAGGATTCTTCCAATACCGTAGCACCACCATTTTTAGCCGTGACCGTGAACTCTTGATTACCTATAAGAATAGCTCCGGCGATATCGGATAGGAGACCACCAAGGCTGCCTCCAAGAAGATAAGGAAGAAGATCATCCTCCGTTTCCAGCTTAACATATGATGTAGTATTTGGGTTTAAGGTTGACGGGAATTCCATCTCAAGATAGCCTGAGTAGTCCCCAACTCCCAATAAAATACCTGTACTTGCCCTTACTCCGGCATTGGTTGTCAAATTGCCATCGACAGCATTGGCGGAGAGATCTACTTCGTCTTCGCTAACAATCGTTGAAGCAAAGGTTTGCCCCTTAGCAGGGAGCTTCATCAACAATAGTAAAATAAGAAATAAGTAATAATTTCTAAAAAGTATTGATTGATCCATATTAAAAACATTTTATATTTATATATAACATAAAAAAAATGCAAATATTTTGAATCGAAGGAAAATACTTACTTAAAAAGAAGGAAAATAGATGAAAGTGTTGATTTTTAAAGGATTGTGAGAAAATGTTTTTTTGAAAGAATTAAGTGCTGAATCTATAATCTACATCAAAAAAAGGAGCCTTATGCACGTTTGTTGTCCGACATTTATGTACCTAATGAAATAGTTACCTAAAAAAAAGCTGTGTAAAATAAAGCACTCCTTCACCATCAGATTTAATACTGACCGCGGTAAAGACATAATCCCCTTCCATGACTTTTTTATGGGTTGGGCTTTTGGACCAAGCTTCAACAACAGCCTCTGCTGAGACGTACCTACGCCCTAAGTTTTCAGCTACATGACTTGCATCTGCTTCCATAGCTAGGTTGGATGCACGCTTGTCAAAGTCCTTATGAGTTATTTCCCCATCTTCTATCATAGTATTGGTATGAGTTGCGGCATGTGAATACGCTATAGCATTGAACTCCAAGGCAGTCAGATTTTTTGAAAGGCGATATTCGTTCACAAGGTGCAGAACCTGCATTTCAATTTCGGAAGCCTTATTGGTTACAAAAAGAGTTTCTTCTTCACTTATCGATGAGTTGCTACAGGAGGTAAAAAACACTAGTAAAACGGTTAATGAAGCAATGGCAAATTTTATTCTTCTCACAACTATTTTTTTAAATCGGGTGCAAAAATAGCGTGTGATTCCAGCATGGAAATCATCAAGGCGATAGCTTTATACGAATGGTGGATAATATGGGATGAAGTGCATATTTCTTAATTCATGCCTTGTGGTATAACCAATAAAAATAGCATCTCATCGATGAAACGTAATCAGTTGTAAATTGGATTTCGAACTTCTTTTAAATACAAAATAATCATAGATTTGAGTCAATCGAAAAGAGAATTTCAACAGAAGTTTATTTTTATTGAAAAATGAAACAAAAAATAATCCAATGATTATCATTCTGTAAATTTCTTTGGTTTGTTTTGGTTTTTGCCGTACTTCATCAAAAAAAATAATTATGACCATTTTTGTGGATATGGATGAGGTTATCGCAGATACCTACGGAGCTCATTTAGAATTGTATAACATGGAGTTTAATGCTCAATTAAAGCCCGAGGATTGCCAGGGCAAAGGGGTTAGGCAATGTGTGCCTGAACAACACAGACCTTTGGTGAAAGAGTATACAAGTCGTAATGGTTTTTTTAGAAACCTAAAAGTATTTCCAGATAGTCAAGAGGTTTTGCGGGAGTTGTGCAAGGATCATGAAGTATATATCGCCTCGGCTGCTATGGAATATCCTAATTCATTGCGGGATAAATCGGATTGGTTGGATGAGCATTTTCCATTTATTCCTTGGCAGAAAAGAATTCTTTGTGGCGATAAATTTATATTGAAAGGCGATTTGCTCATAGATGACCATTATCGTAATCTTAAACCATTTGAGGGAAGAAAGATTATGTTCACTTCGCCACATAACATCGATGTAACCGAGTTTGAACGTGTGGATAATTGGAGGGAAATCGCAGACAAACTTTTGTAAATTTGGGCATGCGTTGGCCTCAAGTCTTTTTTTGGACACTCTCGGCAGGAGTTTTTTTACTGATGCAAAGCTGTGTGGCACAATCCCATTTGGTTGAAGGTGAACTGCAGACCGTAACCAAAGAGCAGTTGCAATATTATTTGTACTATCCAGAGAATTACTTTTCCAGTGATACCGAAAGATTTGGATTGTTGCTGTTTTTGCATGGCGGTGGGGAGTCTGGATTACCCTTTGAGGAGGTCAAGAAATACAATCCCCCTAAACTTTTACAGGAAGGCAAGCAGTTTCCTTTTCTGGTTTTGGCACCGCACAACCCCCATGAAAAGAAATGGTGGAATATTCAGGCGGTTATGCAGCTTTTGGATTCTGTAACAGCGGAGAATCGGGTCGATAAGAATAGGATATACCTTACCGGACTTAGTAGGGGAGGAAGTGCGGCATGGCAGTTGGCCACCCAATATCCTAACAGGTTCGCAGCCATGGCAGTGGTCTGCGGTATGGCACCTTTGCCTTATGCCCATTGGATAGATCAAAAAATGCCCATATGGGTGTTCCACGGAGATGAGGACGATAATATTAATGTTGAAGAGTCTGATGCCATGGTGGAAAAACTCAAAGAAATGAATTACGATGTTCGATATACGAGGTACAAAGGAGTGGGGCATAATGCATGGGACAGGGCTTATACCACAGATTCGTTGTATACTTGGTTTGCGGAACAAAAACGTATAAACTGATTTTTATGAGATATGGTGTACTTTTTCTGGGATTATGCATTCTTATTGCCAGTTGTAAAGAAAAGCCTGAAGAAGCCAAAGTAGAAGAAGCAATTGAAGTAAAGACCGTAGTGCTGAAAGACTCAATTGTTCCCCAAGAAACTGAAATAAAGCTAAAAACTTTTGAAGGGTTGGCCGATACTACCTTTGTACGCCTGGCTGATTTCAGCAATGATTTCGCCTATGATATGAGGTATGCCACTGAAAACAATTTTCTCAAGACAAAAGTGTACGACTGTGCCGAATGTTATACCCGGGTAAAAACTGCCAAGGCTTTGATCAAGGCAAATGCAGATTTAATGAAAAAAGGGGTAAGGATTAAGTTTTTTGACTGTTACCGCCCCAATTCTGTACAGTACAAGATGTGGAAAATTTTTCCTAATCCGCAATACGTTGCCAATCCTGAAAAAGGTTCCATCCACAATAAAGGAGGTGCGGTAGACATTACCTTGGAAGATTTGGAGGGCAATGAGTTGGAAATGGGAACCGACTTCGATTTTTTTGGAAAAAAAGCCCACCATGATCACATGGACTTGCCCGAACAAGTTTTAAAAAACCGGAAGTTGTTAAAGGAAACCATGGAAGCACACGGGTTTTGGTCCATAAGGACCGAATGGTGGCATTATAATCTTTCAGCGGGTTCAAATGATAAAGTGGCCAACTTTAAATGGGAATGTCCAGAGTAAGACTAAATGAAAATACAATGAAAGCAACAAGAATAAAATTTCTGTTTTTGGTGATGATGTCCCTAGGTGTGTCGGCACAGGATGCTATTGTGCCACTTTGGCCCAATGCAGTACCCAACCAAAGCATGGATACGGATGAAAGGGAGCAAGTGGAATATAGGGATTCAGGTATAATTTGGGTTACCAATGTTCAAAAGCCAACATTGGAGGTGTACCTTCCCGCAAAGGGAAACGCTAATGGAAAAGCAGTGATTATTTTCCCTGGAGGTGGATATTCCGGATTGGCTTATGATTGGGAAGGTAGGGATATAGCCAAGGCCCTAAATGGAAACGGTGTTGCTGGAATTGTAGTAAAGTATCGATTGCCGGAATCCAAATCGATTGTGGCAGACCAACAAATAGTTCCCCTGCAAGATGCCCAAAGAGCCATCAGGATAGTTCGCGGCAAAGCCAAAGAATGGAATTTGGTGGAAAATAAAATTGGTGTCATGGGATTCTCGGCGGGAGGACATTTGGCTTCGACCTTGGGGACCCATTTTGAGGATAAGGTTTATCCAGAGCAGGACTCCATCGATAGGATTTCCGCCCGCCCGGATTTTATGGCCTTGATTTATCCGGTCATTACGCTTATGGAGCCAGCTGTGAACATGGGATCAAGGGAATCCTTGGTGGGTAAGGAGCCTACCATGGAACAATTGAACTATTTATCCAACGAAAAACAAATAAAAGACAATACACCCCCAACATTTTTACTTCATGCTGCGGATGATACTCCAGTACCCGTAGAGAACAGCCTTATGTTTTTTCAAGCGTTAAAAGTCCATGATATTTCGACTACGATGCACATTTATCCTTCGGGTGGACATGGTTTTTCTTTAGGACACAAGAATGAAAGACTGAAAAATTGGCTTGATCTTTTTGTTGCTTGGCTTGATAATTTGGATTAATCCAATTCTTTTGAACAGTCAAGAACCAACAAAGAATCATCATAGTTCGTGGAAAAGAATAAGTAGCGGTCGCCACCATCCTTGATCTTATGTTTTTTTCGTAGTTCGGCAACCGATAAAGGAAAGTTTCGGGTTGTTATATTGGCCTTGGTCTGCGCCATTCTTTTCATGGTTTTTTTGGAGTAAGGCAGAGTCTCCTTAATGACAAATCTCCTGCCAGGAAATTCCACAAGGTTTTCCGAAGTGTACAAATGGGAGTGTGTATGGAGCTTTTTTACTTGGTAATGGTGCCCCACGACCTTGAATCCTCCAGACTTTAAAATGGCCGCATTGGGTTCATATAAGAATGTAAGGGGGTCACCAAACTCAGCGGTGCATGATTTTTCATGCTCGTGCTCAAAATCAAAGTGCATTTCATCATCCCGCGTTAGATTTATGGTTTTAACGGTTACACTTTTAGTGTAATCCTTTTCCAGTACATAAAGCAATTCCTTTACTTCGTTGTTAATAGCAACCACATGGATTTCCTTCACAAAACTGAGTTCCTCCAAGCCTTGGACAAGATCCAAAATCGGCGAGACTTTGATCAAGATATTTTTGGTGTGATCAAATAAAAGAGAAAGATGTTCCAGTATATTGGGTAGGCAATCCTTCAACAGAAAAACCTTTCCAATATTTTCATTTCTTCTAGACGGATCTATATAGATCCAATCGTATTTTTTAGGATGGTTTTGTATATAGTGAATGCCATCTTCAGGTATGCAATTGATATTATTTCGACCTAAAACCTTAAAATTATATTGGGCAATTTCACTGAGTTGTTTGTTGATTTCGCAATGAAAAACCGCCTCTATTTTTTTTGAAAAAAAGTAGGTGTCCACACCAAATCCGCCAGTCAGGTCCAACAGGTTTTTTCCTTCCACTAAACTTGATTTATAACCTGCTGTTTGTTCTGAACTTGTTTGTTCAATATTGAGTTTGTTGGGGTAAAATATGCTAGGGGTAGAGAACCAAGTTGGAAGTTTATCCTTGCATTTTTTCTTGGCTTCGAGTTGCTCAACCAGTTCTTTTTGGGATACCCCATCAAAAAAGGGTTTTTGGAGCAATACTGACATCATGTCAGCATTCCAATTTTCTTCTATAAAAGATTGAACACCAGTATTTAATATCAATTTATTCAAACTGATACTATAAATTTTTAGTCAACTTTTTCACAAAGGAATATTCAGCTAAAAATTCCTTTAAAATCACCTTGATTGCGGTATATCCGGGGACGGCTACCACCATACCCACCACTCCAAAAAGAAGTCCGGCAATAATGATCACCAAGAATATTTCCAACGGGTGTGATTTTACACTTGTAGAAAAAATAAAGGGCTGGGAAAAGAAATTATCAACCAGTTGACCAATGGCCAAACCAATTAAAACGTACATGGCCTTGGGCAAGATAACTGTGCTGAAATCTGCACCCAAAAAACTGGTCATGGTAAGGGTCACCATGATGACCCCACCTATGATGGGACCAACATAAGGGATGATATTGAAAAGGGCACAGAGGAAAGCAATGACTATAGCGTTTTCCACCCCAACAATCAACAATGCAATGGTATAAATCACAAAAAGAATAAACAGCTGAAGAAGGATACCTGCAAAATATCTTGAGAGCAATCCATTGATCTTATCGATGGATTTCACCAAATTGTTTTCCTTGTCGTCGGGCACAAAAGTGAGCATCCCATTTTGGAATAATTTACTGTCTTTTAAAAAGAAAAATGAGATAAAGAGAACGGAAAACAATCCAATGCTAAAATTACTCAGGACATTCACAAATGAATTGAGAAAGTTGGGGATGAACCCCAAGTCTAGACCTTTTAGAAAACTTTCTTCCAGATGGGACTCCTCCACCAAGCGCTCGACATTTCCTGTGGTGGCTCCAAAATATTCCAAAATCTGAAAATATAATTTGTTGATGTCCTCCTTTAAAGCGTCAATGTCCAATAAGGAGAGGTTTTTACTCTGTTCCGAGATCAAGGGCACAAAAAGTGCCAATATGCCCATAAAAATAGCCAGCATAAATACCATGGTGGCTATTACAGCAAGCGTGTTGGGAAACTTTAGTTTTCTTCGCAAGAAAAGAACAACAGGCCTGCCCAACAATGCAATTACGGACGCAATGGCCAGATAGGTGATAACGGATTGTATCTTGTACAGGAAATAGCCCAAAAGAAGCACTCCTGCAATTACGGCAACGGCCCTTAGGATTCCATTGGCTATGGTTTTTGAAGTCATAGATTAGCTTTTAAAGGCGTATTCAACAATATTGGAGCCCATTTGCAAGGCTTTCAACCGCACTTCTTCAGGGTCGTTGTGAACCGACGGGTCTTCCCAGCCATCACCCAAGTCGCTTTCAAAAGTAAAAAGCAGCACTAGTCTTCCCTTGTCAAAAATCCCAAAGGCTTGGGGTCGCTTTCCGTCGTGTTCATGTATTTTGGGTAACCCATTCGGAAATTTAAATTTTTGGTCAAAAATAGGATGGTCTGCACCTAATTCTTCCAATTGCTTATCGGGAAACACTTTAAGCAATTCCCTTTTTAGATAGGGTTCCATTCCGTAATTGTCATCAATGTGTAAAAAACCCCCGGAAAGGAGATAGGTCCTGAGATTTTGTGCTTCCTCATCAGTAAAAAAGACATTGCCGTGTCCGGTCATATGAAGAAAAGGATATTTAAAGAGCGTAACACTTCCTGCTTCTACGGTTTCGGGCTGTGGATTGATTTTGGTGTCGATGGTATTATTGCAAAATGCAATAAGATTGGGAAGTGCAGTAGGATTGGAATACCAATCTCCACCACCTCCATATTTAAGGATTGCCATTTCTTGGGCACCCACAGTGCCCATCACAAAAAAAGTTAAAATACAACCTAGTTTGGTAAGTTGTCCCATGAGTTTGCGATTAACCAACTACTCAAAAGTACGGTATTCATGATTAAAAAGGTGATAATTGTTTCATTTGCGTGTTTTGGAATGTCTTTAATGGCACTATATACAGCAAGGACAAAAAAGGTTTCTAATCCACCGCTTATGGAATTTATAGATACCCCAGTCGTGGTTTTGGAACTCTTTACCTCCCAGGGTTGTTCTAGCTGTCCGCCTGCCGATGCGCTTTTGGATAAAGTAAAATTGGAGTTTCCAGATGAGGTTTTTTCATTATCATATCATGTGGATTATTGGGATTACATTGGTTGGAAAGATCCATTTGCCAAGTCGGGCCACGCCAAAAAACAACGGGAATACAATAGTAAATTTGGTTATGATGGCAATTATACACCCGAAATGGTACTTAATGGAGTTATCCATTTTGTAGGCTCGAACGAAACAAAACTGTACTCTGAAATCAATGCCCATTTGAAAAGGAAAGCACAAAATGGGGTCCAAATAGGAAAGATTGCATCAGAAGCAAACAAGATTTTGTTTGATTATTCTGTTACGGGGAGTTTAGATCACAAATTGTTGCGTGTTGTTTTGGTGATTGATGAACGTATTACCGAGGTGAAACGTGGTGAAAACCGGAATAGGACCTTGCGCAACAGCAATATTGTAGTCCAAGAAAAATACTTGGACTTGGAAGCGTCTTCTGGGGCCGATTCCATTACCATTCCCAATGTGGTTTCAAAAACAGACAATCTTACACTGGTTGTATTGGTGGAAGCAGAGAATTTAGAGGTCACTGGAGCCGCTAAGGCACCTATCCATCACTAACTATTTATAATTGAAACCGTGGTGCAGGCCACAATGGCTGCGGTCTCTGTACGTAACCGATTGTTTCCCAGTGAGATTGGTCTATACCCCTTTTTGCGGGCCAAATCAATTTCTTCTTTGGAAAAGTCTCCTTCCGGGCCAATAAGAATGGTAGCGTCCATGTCGGCGATAACCTTTCGTTTGAGCTCCATTTTTTCACCATCATCACAATGCGCAATGAACTTGAGCCCGGTTTGTTCTTGTTCCAAAAACGTTTTAAGGGATATAGCTGGATTCAATTTTGGTAAAACGGTCTGTAAGGATTGCTTCATTGCAGATTGCAATACCCGTTCCATACGGTCCAGCTTGACCACTTTTCGTTCTGAATGATCACAAATGACAGGAGTGATTTCATCAACACCAATTTCAGTGGCTTTCTCTAAAAACCATTCATAACGATCGTTCATTTTTGTGGGTGCTACGACCAAATGCAGCGTGTATCTTTTGGGAATGGATTTATGACTGGATATGATCGAAGCCTTGCATCTTTTCTGGTCAGCACTGATAATTTTGGCCTCAAACCGGTATCCTTTTCCATTGGTGATATGGAGAATATCCCCTTCCTTTTTCCGTAGGACTTTTACAATGTGTTTGCTTTCATCCGAAGGGAAAGTGAATTGAGTGGCACTATTGTCCAATGAAGGATTGTAAAAAAGTTGCATAGGCTATAGCTTGCTTTTGGCGTGTTCCAGACCTAGTTCTATCCATTGGTGCATTTGTTCCTCAGTTGCAAAGCCGTTCGAAGAGACAAAAACAAATTCTTTCATGGGTTTCCCGGTAAAATCCATGGGACGTACAAAATTTTGGGAAAGCACGTGTTCCATTTTCTCTCCGATTACCCGTACCATTAATTCATCTTTTACAACACCGACAGTCATTTTTCCGAGGTAAAGAAAGGCAATCCCGCCGAACATTTTCTTTTCGGTAAAATCTTCTGGAAATAGCTCCAAAAGGTGTTGTATCCTACGCGCTGTTTCTTCGTTATAGGCCATGTGCCGGAGTTCTGCTTTTCCCAAATATCCGAATAATCCTTGAATCTAGGGAGGGCTTAGCTCCCAATTGCATACCGGGCCTTGGCGGCCACACTTTGGTTTGTGAAATCCCCTTTTAAAAACTTCAGGTACCCCACAATACCGATCATGGCGGCATTGTCTGTGCAATATTCAAACTTTGGGATGTAGGTTTTCCATCCCATTTTTTCTTCAGCTTCCTTGAGTCGAGCACGTATTCCGGAATTTGCCGCTACGCCACCCCCAATGGCAATTTCTTGGATTCCGGTCTGTTCAACCGCCAGGGTCAATTTGTCCATTAAAATTTCTAAAATAGTATACTGTACTGAGGCGCAGATATCATTGATGTTCTCTTCCACAAAGGCTGGATTTTTTTGTGTCTCCCGTTGAAGAAAATAAAGAATACTGGTCTTTAAGCCACTAAAACTGAAATTAAGCCCATCCACCTTGGGTTTCGGGAATTCAAAGGCATTTGGATTGCCTAACTTGGAGTACTTATCTACCAACGGGCCTCCAGGATACGGTAAGCCCATAAGTTTGGCACTCTTATCAAAAGCTTCGCCCACCGCATCATCCAAGGTTTCACCTAGAATTTCCATATCAAAATGGTCACAAACTTTTACAATTTGTGTATGCCCACCACTAATGGTCATTCCCAAAAACGGGAATTTGGGAGGTGTCTTATCTCCATCTTCAATAAAATGTGCCAATATGTGGGCTTCCATGTGGTTCACTTCAATTAAGGGAATGTTCAATCCCAATGCCAAAGACTTGGCAAAAGAAGTACCCACAAGCAGGGAACCCATAAGTCCAGGGCCTCGTGTAAATGCTATGGCAGATAGTTGTTTTTTATCGATATTTGCTTTGGCCAAGGCCTGATGTACCACTGGAACAATGTTTTGTTGATGTGCCCGTGATGCCAACTCAGGGACAACGCCACCATATTGCCTGTGTATTTCTTGTGTGGCCACCACATTGCTCAGTACCTTTGTATTGCATAAAACGGCAGCTGAAGTGTCGTCACATGAAGATTCTATGGCAAGGATATAATTTTTTTTGTCTGTCACTGTTTTTGGAACAAAAATTGGTCATCAAAGGTAAAACATAAAGCCCTATCAAAAAACTTCGCAAAATAGTAATACGATCCCTGTTGGCCTTGGTGCTTTTATTGGTCTTGGGCTCGCTTATTTTGTCCATGCCCATGGTGCAGACAAAGATTGCAAAGTATGCCACAGATTCCATAAATACAGAGTTTGGGACCAATATTCAGATTGACCGGGTTAGCTTGTCACTTTTTACGCTCAACGCAGGTATCAAGGGAATCTATATTGAAGACTACAAAAAAGACACCTTGGCCTATATCCATAAGTTGAATACTTCCATATTGAATATCCGCAACATGGCCAATGGCACGTTGGAGTTTGGGGATATGGAAGTGGATGGAATCATTTTTGACCTAAAGACCTATGAAGGGGAAAGTGATACCAATCTGGATATTTTTGTGGCGAAATTGGACGATGGTAAACCTAGACCGCCGGGAACACCGCCATTTTTTATGTCATCCGATGAGATCCAAATCAATAGCGGTAGGTTTCGATTGATTGATGAGAACCTTGAATCGGAAGAAACCCTGAATTTTTCAGAGTTGAAAGTGTTGGTGCGCGATTTCCAGATTTTGGGCCCCAAGGTAACCCTTAGAATAGAGGACTTGTCCACATTGGCCAAAAGAGGAATCAGACTTAAGAAACTCGCAACAGATTTCACCTATACCAAGGAGCAGATGCGATTTGACTCCCTTCTTATCGATACGGAGGAATCCGAGATCAAGGGAAATCTTGTCTTTAATTATGACAGGGAAGACTTTTCCGAATTTTTGGATAAGGTGAACATTGAAGCCCAATTTGATGAATCCAGTGTGGCCCTGAATGATGTCAATGCATTTTACAACGAATTTGGTAAGGACAGGGTGGTTACATTTTCAGGGCAAATGGGTGGGGTACTTAATCAACTTGAGGTGAATGACCTGTATGTGCATATGGAGAACACAGGTATTCATGGAGATTTTGTGTTTAGCAATATTTTTAGTGAGGAGGCTCCATTTGTTATGAAGGCCGATTTGGACAATCTTACTTCCAGCTATTATCAGCTAAGGGCCATCCTGCCTAATATATTGGGTAAGAATATACCAGCTTCAGTACAAAAACTGGGACAGTTCACGGTTCGGGGAGATGCAGAGGTCACCGAAACATCCTTGGATGCAAGGGTAAATCTCAATACGGCTCTTGGGGACAGTTATGTGGATTTACAAATGACCAACATCCAGACCATAGACAATGCTTCTTATATTGGGTTTATTTCGCTCATAGATTTTGATTTGGGTGATTTTGTGGACAATAATAAGCTCGGCCATACATCAATGGATGTAAATGTTGAAGGAAATGGGTTTATTGCCGAGTACTTGAACACGGAAGTCATTGGCGAAGTATACAAACTTGAGTACAACAATTACGAATACAACAACATAAAGGTTTCCGGGATTTTAAAGGAACAACTGTTTGATGGTACTTTGCTTTGCAATGATGAAAATTTCCGATTCGATTTTAAAGGTTTGGCAGATTTTGGCGGTACGGAGAACAAATTCAACTTTATTGCTGCCGTGGACTACGCCGATCTTAAGGAACTCAATTTTATTGATGACAGCATTTCCATATTCAAAGGTCATGTGAATATGGATATTGAAGGAAGGACCTTGGATGATATGGTGGGTCAAATGCGTTTTTCCAACACCACCTATCAAAATATAAATACCACCTATTATTTTGAGGATTTTGCCGTCTTTTCATCGTTTGACCGAGATACGGTCCGAACCATAGAGATCAATTCACCAGATATTATTACGGGTTATGTTAAGGGGAAATTCAAGGTCAATGAGGTAGGTCAATTGGTCCAAAACTCCGTAGGAAGCATATATACCAATTATAAACCCTTTGAAATTTCCGAAGGTCAGCATCTGGATTTCAATTTTAAGATTTACAATAAGATTGTCGATGTTTTCTTCCCCGATCTGGTTTTTGGACCCAATACTTTCATGCGGGGAAGCATCATTGCGGATGAAGGGGATTTTAAGCTCACGTTTAAATCGCCCAGCATAGAGGCCTTTGAAAATAAATTCGATAATGTTGAACTCAAGGTAGACAATAAAAACCCACTCTTCAACACCTTTGTTTCTGTAGAGGATATGTCAACGGTTTATTATGATATCAAAGACTTTAGTCTTATCAACACCACACTAAAGGATACGCTTTTCTTTAGGACCGAATTTAAAGGAGGCAGCGAGTACAATGACAGCTATAATCTGAATTTCTATCACACCTTTAATGAAAACAACAGATCTGTAATTGGACTTAAAAAGTCTGATATTAGTTTTAAGGGAAATAAGTGGGTGTTAAACAAGGACGGTAACAGCAAGAACAAGGTCATCATCAACAAAACCTTGGACAGCATAATTATAGAGGATGTTGTTATGGACAACAACAGCCAAGAACAGATCAGACTGCGTGGTGAGCTTGCAGATTCCACATACAAAGACCTTGACCTTCAGTTTAAGATCGTATCCTTGAACAAGATCACACCGGCTATTGATAGTCTTAAGTTAAATGGCGCAGTAGATGGGTTCCTCAATATTTTACAGAAAGACGGTAAATATTTGCCAACGTCCAGTCTCAACATAAAAGATTTTAGTGTCAACGATATCCGTTTGGGAGATTTGGAAGTAGGCATTTTTGGGAACAATAACCTTACCCAGTTTGGGGTAAGCACATGGTTGAACGATAACGGCAAGGAGAAAATGAGTATCAATGGCAAGGTGAGTAATATTAACAATCAACAGCAATTAGATCTTGCCGCCAATTTCACCGATTTTAGTTTAGAACCCTTTAGCCCATTGGGTGATGGGGTTATTTCCAACATAAGAGGGAGTATAATCGGTAGTGCCAAGATTACGGGCGATTTATACAATCCTTCAATCAATGGATCTTTAAGCTTGGTCAATGCGGGCCTTGGGATTCCATACCTTAATGTGGATTATAATTTTGCACCCTATTCCCGCGTCCGTCTTTTTGATCAGACCTTTTATTTTGAAAACGTAGGACTTTCCGATGTGGCGGAGGGGACCAAAGCAACTCTGGATGGGACCATTAGCCATACCGGTTTTTCGGATTGGTACCTTGGGTTGGATGTGGACACCAAGAACAACAGGTTTATGATTCTGAACACTGATTTTGATGAGGAGTCGCTCTACTACGGACAAGGGTTCATCAATGGTACGGGAAGCATTTATGGTTCAACCGATGCCCTCACCATTGCCGTGGATGCCACAACGGCCAGAGGGACGTCCCTCAAGATTCCATTGAGCGATGTAACCAGTGTGGGAGACTATTCGTTTATCAATTTCATAGAAAAAGGAGGATCAAATTCTTTCGAAGAAGAGCGGGTGCTACAGGAATATCAAGGTTTGGAAATGGCTTTTGACTTGGCCGTAACACCAGAAGCCGAGGTAGAGATAGTGGTGGACAGGGGCACGGGAAGCTCATTAAAAGGTACGGGGGAAGGAATTTTGTTGATAGAGATCAATACCAACGGAAAGTTTAACATGTATGGGGAATTCGTAGCGGTAACCGGAGAGTATAACTTTAAATACGGAGGGGTCATCGATAAAAAATTTAAGGTACGACCGGGAGGGACCATTCTTTGGGAGCGAGACCCCTTGGCTGCACAATTAAACTTAGAAGCCGTCTATTCCCTTAATGCCAACCCCGCTCCGCTTTTGGATAACTCAGGTTTTTCAGGAAGGATCCCAACAGAGGTAATTGTTCGTTTGGATGGAGAGCTGGAAAGTCCAAACATTAATTTTGATATTGATTTTCCGGGCACAAGCTCGGTAGTACAGTCTGAACTACAGTATAGGCTGCAAGATCCAACCGTAAAGGAGCGAAATGCATTTTTTCTCTTGGCCCAAGGTACTTTTGTGGATTCGCAATCAGGGATTAATCAACAAGCCGTGACAGGGAACCTGATCCAAACTGCTTCAGGGCTGTTGAATCAAATTTTGGGAGGAGAGAATGACAAGTTCAATTTGGGCGTGTCTTACGAGCAAGGTCTATTGGACCCTGAGGCCAGTACTCGGACCGAAAACAGGATTGGGGTTACAGTTTCCACACAGATTTCAGATAAAATTCTGGTGAACGGAAGAGTAGGGGTGCCCGTTGGTGGAGTTTCAGAGACCGTTGTTGCCGGAGATGTGGAGGTGCAGGTACTCTTGAACGAGCAAGGGACCTTGAGTGCCAAGATTTTTAATCGGGAAAATCAGATACAAAGATTTTTGGCCGAAAGGCAAGGATACACCCAAGGTGTGGGACTATCGTATCAAGTAGATTTCAATAGTTTTAAGGAGTTGATGCAGAGAGTCTTCAAAAAGAAAGAAAAAGAACCGGAACGTCCAAGGCAAATAGAGACTCAAGAAGTTATGGGCCAAGATAGTTTGATCCGCTTTTTGCCCAAGAAAGATTCTCCCTCAAAAAGCAGAAAATAGCCTTGTATTTTTTCACGCAATTCGATTAATTCTTTACGAAAACGTTTGAAAAAATGGATGGAAGTAAATAAATTATTAAGGCATCCATATTTTAAATAAAGTTTCCTAGTTTTGATCCTTTAAAAATTTGAATGGCTTCTGAAATTAAGAAAATAGGGGTTTTTACCTCTGGGGGAGACGCTCCTGGGATGAATGCGGCAATTCGTTCTGTTGTCCGTACATGTGCGTATCTCAAAATTGAATGTATAGGTATTTACAGAGGGTATCAAGGTATGATCGAGGGTGATTTTAAGGCCTTGGATGCCCGTAGTGTAAACAATATTATAAATAAAGGCGGGACCATCCTAAAATCTGCCCGTTGTGAAGAGTTTAGAACAAAGCAAGGAAGGCAAAAGGCATACGACCAATTGGTAAAAGAAGGCATAGATGCCTTTGTGGTTATTGGGGGTAATGGCAGTTTTAACGGAGCCATGCTTTTTAATGAGGAATTTGGTTTTCCCGTGATGGGAATTCCAGGTACCATAGACAATGATATTTTAGGATCTTCCTATACCATTGGTTTTGATACAGCCATCAATACAGTAGTTGAGGCTGTTGATAAAATACGGGATACGGCCAGTTCCCATAACCGTTTGTTCTTTGTAGAGGTAATGGGAAGGGATGTGGGCCATATCGCCCTAAATGCGGGAGTTGGTGCTGGTGCAGAAGAGATTTTGATCCCAGAGTTGAATTTAGGCCTTGAGCGTTTGGTGGAGTCCCTTAAGCGAAGTAAAAAATCCGGAAAATCCTCCAGTATAGTTATTGTCGCTGAAGGTGATAAAATAGGGAAGAACGTTTTCGAGCTTAAAGAATATGTAGAAGAGCATTTACCTATCTACGATGTAAGGGTATCTGTTTTGGGACATATGCAAAGAGGAGGTAATCCAACATGTTTTGATCGTGTCTTGGCCAGTAGAATGGGTGTAAAGGCAGTGGAAAGCCTGTTAGAGGGCAAATCCAACTTCATGGTAGGGATAAAAGACACCAAATTGGTGCTTACCCCAATTGCCGAAGCAATCAAGGCGCATACAGAAATAGACCAAGAACTCATTAGAGTTTCAGATATAATGACAACATAATTTAAAAACAAAAAGGAGAGAAAATGTCAAAATTGAAAATAGGAATCAACGGATTCGGTAGAATTGGAAGGTTGGTGTTTCGTGCAACCGTAAAAAGGGACAATGTAGACGTAGTTGCGATCAACGACTTGCTGGATGTGGAACACCTGGCCTATTTGTTGGAGTATGACTCGGTTCACGGTAGATTCGATGGAACTATCGAAATTAAAGATGGAAATCTTATTGTAGACGGAAAAACCATTAGAATTACTGCTGAGCGCGACCCCAAGAATTTAAAATGGGATGAGGTTGGTGCTGATGTTGTAGCTGAATGTACAGGTATCTTCACCACTTTGGAAACCGCTCAATATCACATTGACGGAGGCGCCAAGAAAGTTGTTATTTCTGCGCCATCAAAAGACGCTCCTATGTTTGTAATGGGAGTTAACCATCAAGATGTTAAAGCTTCGGATACCATTATATCCAACGCTTCTTGTACCACCAACTGTTTGGCTCCTTTGGCCAAGGTACTTGATGATGAGTTTGGAATTGAGGAAGGGTTAATGACCACGGTTCACGCTACTACAGCTACACAGATGACCGTAGATGGACCATCTAGAAAAGATTATAGAGGAGGAAGAAGTGCTCTCTTGAACATTATTCCTGCAGCTACTGGAGCCGCCAAAGCAGTGACCAAGGTTATTCCTTCTTTGGAAGGAAAACTTACCGGTATGGCCTTTAGAGTGCCTACTGCCGATGTATCCGTTGTGGATTTAACGGTTCGTTTGGAAAAGGAAACTTCCTATGAGGAAATCAAAAAGGCATTCAAAAAAGCAGCCGATGGTGAATTGGCCGGTGTTTTGGGCTATACGGATGAAGCTGTGGTTTCCCAAGATTTTGTGGGCGACACCAGAACGAGCATCTTTGATGCAGAAGCTGGGATTGAACTAAATTCCAAGTTTTTCAAAGTGGTATCATGGTATGATAATGAGACCGGATATTCCCATAAATTGGTAGACTTGGCCGAATACGCCGCGAGCCTTTAATTTAGTATCTTGCATATAGGTCCAAAAGAGGGTGAATACCCTCTTTTGGATTCAACCAAAAAACTTCGACGTATATGATTTTGATTGTGGATAGTGGAGCCACTAAATCCGATTGGATTGCATTGGATGAAAAAGGGAAACAATTGTTCCTTACCCAAACACTGGGATTAAGTCCAGAAGTGCTTACGCGAGAGGTGATTGAGGATAGATTGGCCAACAATTTTGAGCTTTCCAAGAACAGGGAAACAGTACGTCAGTTATATTTTTACGGAGCAGGTTGCGGTACAGACCGCATGAAGAATTTCCTAAAGGAAATTTTCAAGGACTTTTTCCCCAATGCAAAGGCAGAAGTTAGGGAAGATACCTACGCAGCTATATATGCAACTACCAATATAGGACGTCAGGGGATTGTCTGTATTTTAGGAACAGGCTCCAATTGTAGTTATTATGATGGTCATCAATTAATGCAAAAAGTAACCTCATTGGGCTACATTTTAATGGATGATGGAAGTGGTAATTTCTTCGGAAGAAAACTTTTAAGGGATTACTATTTTCATAAAATGCCACAGGATTTGGGAATCAAGTTTGCCAAAGAGTATAACCTTGAAGCAGATGTGATCAAAGAAAACCTGTACAAGCAGCCGAACCCAAACACCTATCTGGCCACTTTTGCCCGTTTCATCATTGAAAATAAAGAACACCCTTATTGCAAAGGGGTCATAGAGAAAGGATTGCAGCAATTTGTGAACAACTACATTATGCAGTTTGAATTGGCCACCAAGGTTCCCATTAGCTTTGTGGGCAGTATTGCCCACTTCCTTCAAGACGAGCTAAAAGCTTGTTTGGAAAGGAACGATCTTATTCTTGGGGTTATACGAAGAAGGCCCATAGAAGGCTTGGTAGAGTTTCACCAGCAAACTATTTAACGGCAATCATCGAAATTTCAACATTTACAAACTTGGGGAGGTTGGCCACTTCAACAGTTTCCCTTGCTGGTGCCGTTGCAGCATCAAAGTAAGTGCCGTACACTTCGTTTATTTCAGAAAATTGATGCATGTCCTTAATGAAAATTGAGGTTTTTACCACATGTTCAAAAGTCAACCCAGCTTCGTCCAAGATGGCTTTTAGGTTTTCCATGGACTGTTTGGTTTCCTTTTTAATATCTCCCTCCACCAACTTTCCCGTAGCGGGATCAATTGGGATTTGCCCCGAAATATATAGCGTATCCTTAATCAGTACAGCTTGATTGTATGGTCCGATGGGTGCAGGGGCTTTTGGAGTATTTATGATTTTCTTCATGATGGACGGTTTTGATTCTGTTATAAGGTTTGAAGATATTTAAAATTATCTTCTACTAAAAGGCTGACTTCTATTTTCCCATTTCAGGTCACTAAGGATGGAACTCTTTATACCAATAAAGAAATACCATCGTTCATATCTACCAAAAGGTGTCCAATCGAAACTGAGCCTAAAACTGCTTAGATCCCTTTTAAAGTTGAACCGTGTATCTGCAAAACCTTTGTTCTTTAGATCATAACCAGAGTTGAAACCAACTTCCCATTTGGGGGTTAGTTGCACGTTCCCAGAGAACATTAAGGAATGGTTGGTAATCTCTTTTTCCCTGTTTCTGTTGTTGTATGTGGCCACGTAGGTAAGTCTAACATCCCACGGAATGTCCGTTCTGTAGGTTGGACTGTCCACTTCGTCAGTGCCGGCATCATCCTTTTTAAAATGCGGTTCCCCATCACGGGCGCCCTGAAGTTCAAACGGGTTGGCACCATAATCTGGTTGCCCCTGTTGGTCATCCTCTTCTTTTTTGTCTTTGGCTCCTTTCTTGAACATTTCACTGTTCAAGGAAAAACCGGTATTTATACGCGCTGATGTCAATCGTGCCAAACCACCCCCATTTTTTATGTTCAGGGTATTTATTCTTCTACCATTGTTGTCTATGGCGTAGGGATCAAAAGTAGCGGCAAAGTTAATAGGGACTTTTTTAATGATTTCAGTGGAACCAGATAAGTTGAAAGGGCTCAACTTTAACGAATCGGCTTCAAAATTATAACTGGTTGATAGGGTAAGGTTGCTAAGGATGCTCACTTTTCTAGGTTCAGTGGCCGTTGAGTCCTTGTCCCTGACCTTGGCCTCCAAAGTATTCTGTAATGAGAAGTTAAGGGAGCTTCCCTTGCTTAACGAGGGCCTTCCATAGATACTTGTTTCATATGGGGTATACTGTACTTCATCACCATCGCCATCTATATAGCTTTCATAAAATTGTTCAAAGGAAGGCGTATAGCTATACCCAATGGAAGGTCTCATAACATGGCGGATAGCTTGGATTTTTTTGTCCTCTCCAAAATTAAAGGTACCATATACCACGGTACCAATGCTCGCTCCTAGATTATAACGGTTAAATCGGTCAAACCCGGCAATTGTATCTGTTACAACCCTTTCTTCCTCTTCAACATATCTGCGGCGGATGGTCTCGAGGGTCCATACATCCTCATAACTTCCATTTAAGCTAACACTCAAATATTTGGCGACCTTGAAGTTGGTCCCAATAGGGATACGGTGCCTCGCCCCAATTTTGGCATCATCGAACATTTTGCTCGTAAAAAAGTCTTCCTCATTGGTAGTTATACTGTTTTGGGCGTTCACATCATACTGAAAGTTGATGTTCTGCAGGATGCCTTTTTTTATTCCATCGCGTTTGGCAAATGGGAAAATACGTTCCATACTGGCCTGGAACGTTGGCAACGACATGTTTATGGTTCTCTCTTCAGATCGCGTATTTTGGGTATGCGTCAAAGTTAAGCTTGTATTTACCGAAGGGTAAGCCGGAAATGTTTTGGAATAGCTTATGGACGAAGCAAAAGTGTTCGTTTGGGAATTGTTTCGGTTTACTTGGTTCAGGGAGTTGGTATAATATTGACTGCTTCCCAGGTTCACAGAAGCTGAAAATCGTGAATAGGGACTTGCCTTGGGATCCTGTGTATGCGTTATCCTAATGTTGTAATTACTGGTACGGCTATAATCGTCGAACCCTTTTTGACTTCGGATAAGGTTCTCATAGCTAAAATTGATGTTTCCCTTAAAATTGTATCGTTTGGCGTATATGGACTGGCCTCTAAACCCATAGCTGCCATTAGTATAGAAATCTCCGGTAACACTAAGGTCCACATATTCGCTTATGGGTAGATAATACCCTCCATTCTGAAGGAAATATCCCCTTTGGGGATCATTACCAAAAGTAGGGAAGAGCAATCCGGCCACTCGTCCCGTGGTCAATGGAAAATATGCAAATGGCAAAGCAATGGGGGTGGGAACATCCACAATATACATATTGCTATAGCCAGCAATGATTTTTTTCTTGGGCACGAACTTGGCCTTGCGAACACGGATATAATAATCTGGATCTATAGTGTCCTTTGAGGTAGTCAATTTCGCCTCACTTAGAAAGTACACGGAGTCGTTTTCCTTTTTGGTGACCTCAGCATATACCTTCATGGCATCGCTGCCCAATTGCCCAAGTCCAGCTTGTTGTTCCGTTCTGGAATTCCAGATCAACGCTTTTTGGGTGTCAAAATTAAAACGAATGGAGTCAGGGCGTACCTCATTGTCTCCTTGTTTAAAATAAGGAATTTGCGAAAAAGTACCTGTGGAATCCCTCATTCGACCGGCATAAACCTCATTTTTCACATAATCCATTACAATAACACCAGCTTTGAGTTCGGTATCTTGATAATAGATTTCTGCCTCGTCGTACAAATAAATTTTGTTATCTTTCTGGCTGAGTTTTACGTAGTCCTTGGCCTTATATTTGATTTTATCCAACAATAAAGGCTGTTTTTGGGCTGCGGAATCGACCTCAACAGAATCAACCTCATTGGGACCTTTAAGGAAATTGGCCGGCATCAAAGGAGCAGTTATGCTATCCTCTATGGCTTTTATGGGCAAAGGCATAATAGGGTCTTCCTGAGCCACTAAGGATGCTGTGCCACAAAGAAGAACAAATAGGAAAACTAAAAGATGTTTGTTTGATTGCAACGTGATAAATCCTATTTTTGTGCTGGTTTGGCTCAGTTTTTGGGCTCAAACTTACATATATTTTTTGTTCTGATTATGGCGGATTACGATATTTTTAACCAATTAGGAACACTATAATTACTCGGTTCTTATGAATAAAAGCAGGTCAACATTTTTGGTTTTTTTCCTATCAGTACTCACTTTAACGTCCTTCACCAAAAATAATACCGAATTCCCTCCCAAGGATAAATTTGTTGTTGTTTTGGATGCAGGACATGGAGGGCATGACCCGGGGAACCTTGGAAATGGGTATTTGGAAAAGGATATTGCGCTAAAAATTGTGCTGAAGGCAGGTGAGGAATTAGGCAAGCATCCGGATGTCAAAGTCGTTTATACTAGAAAGGACGACACTTTTGTTGATTTATTTAAAAGGGGGGAAATAGCCAATCAAGCCAATGCGGACCTCTTTGTATCCGTACATTGTGATTCCCATAATTCGGACGCTCATGGGGCCGGTACTTTTGTTTTGGGACTGCATGCCAACCGACAAAATTTTGAAGTGGCCAAAAAGGAAAACTCGGTAATTTACTTAGAGGACGATTACGAACAACGTTATGCGGAGTACGATATCAATTCTCCAGAGTCTGTCATTGGCCTTACCATTATGCAGGAAGAATTTTTGGACCAGAGCATTATGCTTGGAAAAAGGCTTCAAGATAATTTCACCAAACAACTCAAAAGAAAAGATAGAAAAGTAAAGCAAGCAGGGTTTATAGTGCTACATCAAACTTTTATGCCCAGTGTTTTGGTAGAAACAGGCTTTTTAACCAATAAAAATGAAGGAACTTACCTAAATTCATCAAAAGGGCAGGCTGAGATGGGAAAGGCAATTGCGGATGCTGTTTTGGCCTATAAATCGGACATTGTCAGTGGTGTTGAACCGGGCAATACCAGTCTAGAGATTGAAGATACAGAAGTTGCGACCAATATTCCTGAAGAAAAAAAAGATATAGCTCCAACGAAAACAGAAGAAATCAAGGAGAACAAACCACAAACAGTTGAGCGGCCGGTAACTAAAGAAGAAAAAGAAGATGTTATCCCATCGGCAGCAAGTAAATCAGATGTGGTTTTTAAAGTACAGCTTTTGGCGAGCGCCAAGAGCATTCCACTAAATGGACAAAATTTTAATGGATTGGACCAATTATCCAGAGAGCCTTTTAAAAATTTGTACAGATATATGTATGGTAACGCCCCAACTTTGGAAGAGGCCAAAAGGCTTAAGGCCAATGCAGATGCCAAGGGGTATACCACATCGTATATTGTAGCCTATAAAAACGGAAAACGCGTGCCCATTTCGCAAGCGGTAAATTAGGTTGTCCACACAATGATAGCCTTGTCAAAAATATTCCTAATTTTGTTTAAAACCATAAACCGAATCTTTTGAAACTATCCAGGGAAATCAAAACTGGGGTTATTGTGTTAGCTGGGATTTTAGCCTTTATTTTTGGGTTGAGTTACCTAAAATCCGCCTCCCTTTTTGAAAACAACAAGACTTTTCATGCTGTTTATGACAATGTGGGAGGACTGCAAGCCGGAACCCAAGTATCTATCAATGGGTTGAACGTGGGCAACGTAAACAATATTAAATTTAAAGACAGTTCAGGGAAATTGGTGGTCACTTTTACCGTCAGCAACGAATTTGAATTCTCCGAAAATAGTGTTGCAGAACTTTATGACACTGGAATTATAGGGGGGAAAGGAATCCAGATAAACCCTGTTTTTGATGACGCCCCGCGTGCAAAATCCGGAGACACCCTTACATCTAACATTAAACCAGGGATTACGGAATTGGTGCAGCAAAAACTTACTCCGTTACAGATGAAGGTTGAAGGGGCTGTTTCCAATGCCGATTCACTTTTGATGAACGTGAACCAGATTTTGGACGATCCTACAAAAAGGGAACTTAAACAAACCATAGTTGCCCTTCATGAAATGGTAAATTCTTTTAAGGGCAGTGCAGATAAACTCAATGGCCTGTTGGAAAACAACAAGGAGCAATTGGATAGTTCATTGAAGAATGTGGACAACATCACTACAAATTTCTCAAAATTGTCCGATTCATTGGCCAATGCCGGATTGGCGCAGACTGTCTCCAATTTTCAGGTTACGGTTGACCGTCTGAATACAGTTCTTGAAAAAATTGAAAAAGGGGAAGGGTCTTTGGGCAAGCTTGCCCACGATGATAAGTTGTACAATAATCTTGCGGAAGCTTCGCGGGAACTGGATTTACTGCTTCAGGACTTTAGGCTCAACCCAAAACGATATGTAAATGTATCCGTATTCGGTAAAAAACAGAAAGAGTACACCCTACCGGAAAAAGACCCTGCCGAACAGGACCAAAATTAAGATATGCAATACCTTCCCAACATTCTTTTTCTAATAGCCCTGATAGGGGGTATCGGTTTTTTTGTCAAGAATGTTAAAAAGCTCGCTAGAAACATCAAATTGGGAAAAGATGTTGATGTAAGCGACCATAAGCCACAACGATGGAGAAATATGGTTAGGATTGCATTGGGACAGAGTAAAATGGTTGTTCGCCCTGTTGCTGGTCTTATGCACATCATTGTCTATGTGGGGTTCATTATCATTAACATTGAAGTGCTCGAAATCACCCTAGATGGTATTTTGGGTACTCACAGACTGTTTTCTCCTTTAGGAGGCCTATACGATTTTCTTATCGGTTCATTTGAGGTTTTAGCACTTTTGGTCATTGTGGCCGTAACGATTTTTTGGATTCGAAGAAACATCATCAGATTGAAACGGTTCATCAAACCAGAAATGAAAGGATGGCCCAAGAAAGATGGGAACATGATTCTATACATAGAATTTGTGTTGATGGTACTTTTCTTGACCATGAATGCTGCCGATTTTCAATTACAACAATCGGGAGCTGAACATTATACCCAAGCAGGAGCCTTTCCGGTTAGTCAATTTTTATTACCCCTAATGGATGGATTGTCCATTTCCACTTTGGTTATCATAGAGCGTACCGCATGGTGGCTGCATATTTTGGGTATTTTAACTTTTTTGAACTACCTCTATTATTCAAAACATTTGCATATCCTTTTGGCGTTTCCCAACACATACTATGGAAAGGTCAAACCCCAAGGGGAATTCAATAACTTGGAGTCTGTCACCAATGAAGTAAAATTGATGATGGACCCATCGGCAGACCCTTTTGCAGCACCACCTGCCGATGCCCCAGTACCTGAGAAATTCGGGGCATCGGACGTAATGGATTTAAATTGGGTGCAATTGCTCAATGCCTATACCTGTACCGAATGTGGAAGGTGTACCTCGGAGTGTCCGGCCAATCAGACCGGAAAAAAATTGTCCCCAAGGAAGATTATGATGGATACCCGAGATCGCTTGGAAGAAGTAGGAAAGGTAATAGAGGCCAACAAGGGAACGTATGTTTCGGATGGGAAACAACTCTTGGATGATTATATCAGCAGGGAAGAGTTATGGGCATGTACTACGTGTAATGCTTGTGTTCAGGCTTGCCCAGTGAGTATAGACCCTTTGTCCATTATTATGGAGATGAGGCGGTTCTTGGTAATGGAACAATCTGCCGCACCATCTGAATTGAACGTAATGATGTCCAATATAGAAAACAATGGAGCCCCTTGGCCGTACAACCAAATGGACCGTTTAAATTGGGTGAACGAATAATTTTAGGACTATGAGCGAGCAATTGACAGTAAAGACCATGCAGCAATTTATGGCGGAAGGAAAGCAGCCGGAAATATTGTTCTGGGTGGGCTCTGCTGGCAGTTACGATGATCGTGCCAAAAAGATAACCCGGGCCTTTGTAAAGTTGCTGAACAAAGCTAACGTGGATTTTGCCGTCTTGGGATCAGAGGAAAGTTCTACTGGAGATGTGGCTAAGAGAGCTGGAAACGAGTTTTTATTCCAGATGCAGGCCATGATGAACATTCAATTGTTGAATGGCTACGAAATAAAGCGAATTGTAACCTGTGACCCGCATTCTTTCAATACCCTTAAAAATGAATATCCGGATCTTGGTGGAAAATACGATGTAGTGCACCATACCCAATTCCTAAAGGAATTGTTGGATTCTGGGCGTTTAGCAATAGAAGGTGAGAAGTACAAAGGAAAACGCATAACCTTCCATGACCCCTGTTACCTAGGTCGTGCCAATTCAGTTTTTGAAGCTCCCAGGGACGTGCTCTCCAAAACCAATGCCGAATTGGTAGAAATGAAACGGCACAAGAGCAGGGCTTTGTGCTGCGGTGCTGGAGGGGCACAAATGTTTAAAGAACCGGAAAAGGGAGATATGGACATTAATGTTTTACGAACGAAAGATGCTTTGGAGACCCACCCCAATATTATCGCAACAGGATGCCCTTATTGCAATACCATGATGACGGATGGGATTAAAGCCCATGAAAAGGAAGATACTGTTTCGGTTATGGATGTGGCCGAACTTTTAGCAAACTCTATTTAGTTATGTTGACAGAATTTAAAGACCTTCCAGGTCACTCAAGAATATGGATTTATCAATCCAATAGAAGCTTTACCGATGCGGAACAGGAAGAAATTGAGGAAGCATTATCCAATTTTCTACGGCAATGGACAGCCCATGGAAGTGATCTGCATGCCGGATTTGAGATAAAATACAAGAGATTTATTATTGTAGGATTAGATCAGTCGAATGCCAGTGCTTCTGGTTGCTCTATAGATGCTTCGGTACATTTTATCCAAACTTTGGAGCAAAAATACGATGTGACATTGTTGGACAGGATGAATGTTTCCTTTAAGCAAGGAGATTATATCGCATATAAACCGTTGAAGGATTTTAAAAGAATGGCCAAAGAGAAGGCGGTATCAAAAAACACCATTGTTTTTAACAATTTGGTAGCCAGTAAACTGGAATATTTGGAGAACTGGGAAGTCCCCGCCAGTGAAAGTTGGCATGCCCGATTTGTGTCATAAAAGTCTTAAATTATCTTAATTTCCGTACATTCTTCGATGAAATGCAATATTTTTATCTGCGATAAGTTCATGTCATAGACAAGATATTTATGCGAAGAAACCTCTACTTTCCCCTTTTCTTATTCTTTTGTTTGTGCCTTAACGGTCAGAACAATCCTTTGGTCACCAAAGATTCCATTACCCAAATGAATTGGGTGGAAAACCAATATGGACAGATGTCTCTTGAAGAACGGATTGGGCAACTGTTCATGGTGAGCATTGCTTCAAATCAAGATAAAGCTTCTACGGATAAGATTACCAAGTTGGTCAAAGAAGAAGGTATTGGTGGGGTTATTTTTTTACCGGGCAGTCCTGTTAAACAAGCTATGTTAACCAATACGTACCAATCGCAATCCAAAATTCCATTGATGATTGGGCTGGATGCGGAATGGGGGCTTGCCATGCGTTTGGATTCCACTTATGCATTTCCTTGGAACATGACCTTGGGGGCCATACAGGATAATGATGTTGTTGAAAAGGTTGGGTATCAAATTGGAAAGCACGCGAAACGATTGGGAGTACATATTAATTTCGCCCCCGATTTAGATGTCAATAACAATCCACAAAATCCTATTATTGGTAACCGCTCCTTTGGAGAAGACCCTTTAAATGTTGCCCAAAAGGGAATGGCCTTTGCAAAGGGGATGGAGGAGGCAGGTGTTCTGTCTTGTGGAAAACACTTTCCGGGACATGGCGATACCGCAACCGACTCCCATAAGTCGTTACCCATTATTGCTTCAGACAGGAAGCAATTGGATTCCATTGAGCTCTATCCTTTCAGTAGGGCCATTGATAGCGGTTTGAGCTCTGTGATGATTGCCCATTTGGCGGTTCCAAGCTTAGAACAAAGAGAAGGTTTTCCCTCGTCACTTTCTAAAAATATTGTGCTGGACCTGCTTCAGAAGGAAATGGGATTCAAGGGACTCGTTTTCACGGATGCACTGAACATGAAGGCAGTTTCTGAGTTTGCTCCGGATGGCGAGGTGGAATTGCAGGCATTTTTGGCTGGGAATGATATGTTGTTGATGCCCGTGAATGTCATGGCTGCCAAGCAAAAGATAGTGGAAGCCTATCAAACAGGGGTTATTACCGAGGAACGTCTTTCGCATTCCGTAAAAAAGATATTGATGGCCAAGTATAAAGCTGGTTTATCAAACTATAAACCCGTTGTCTTGGAAAATCTTTATGAAGATTTAAACGATATAGAGAACGATGTGCTGTATGAAGAGGCTATTGAGGGAGCCATAACAGTAGTGAAGAACAACTTTTCCTTGATGCCCATCAAAAAACTGGAGAACAAAAAAATTGCCTACGTCCATTTTGGCGATGCCGAGGGCGAACCTTTTTTGGATGCGTTAAATCAGTATTTTAAAGTAACAGCAATAAATGCCAGCGATTTGGCAGGGTATCGAAAGGAATTGGCGGACTATAACTTGGTCATCATAGGATTTCACAAAAGCAACCAAAACCCATGGAAAGGATATAAATTTTCCAAAAACGAGCTGTTTTGGCTTCAAGAAATATCCAGATTGCGCACCAGTAATACTATTTTAACAGTTTTTGCGAGGCCTTATGCGTTGTTGGATGTGTTGAATTTTGACACGATTGATGGCGTGGTCATGGCTTATCAGAATAGTAAGATAGCGCAAGAAAAAGCAGCAGAGGTCATTTTTGGTGCAATTGGGGCCAATGGTAAGTTACCAGTGTCCGCGCATCCTGAGTTTCCGGTAAACACAGGACAAAAAATGGAATCCTTGAAACGATTGGGCTACAGTATTCCTGAGCGGGTGGGATTAAGTTCCACAAGACTTGCCGAAGTGGACAGTCTGGTCCATTCCGGTTTGGATTCCCTTATGTTTCCAGGAGCACAGGTCTTGGTTGCTAGAAAGGGTAAGGTAGTCTATAATAAGAGTTTTGGGAAACCCACATACGATTCTACTCAACAAGTAGATGTAAACTCTATCTACGATTTGGCTTCGCTGACAAAAATACTATCGACCCTACCCTTGATAATGAAAATGGAGGAAGAAGGGAAGATAGCCCTTAACAATACGTTTCAGGAGATGATACCCGAATATGGAGATACGGAATTAAAAGATGTTACCGTATTGAAGGCATTGTCACATTATGGTAGGCTTCCAGCGTGGATAGCTTTTTATTTGGATACTTTGACCAAGGATAGGCAACCTTCCGAAGAGTTTTATAGAGAATCACCAGCTGAGGGGTTTTCTTATCAAGTTGCGGACCACTTGTACCTTTCCAATGCCTATAAAGATTCCATTTACAACAGAATAGGTAGGCAAAGCCTAAAATCCAATAGGTACCGGTATAGTGATGTGGGCTACTATGTTTTTAAAAAGTATATAGAGGAAACTTACGGCAAATCCCTTGATGAACTGATAGATGAATTTCTATTTACGCCTATGGGCTTGCAACACACTGCCTTTAACCCATTGCACAAGTTTTCTAAAGAGGATATTGTGCCTTCAGAGGAAGATAACTATTTCCGATATCAGACCTTGCAAGGTTATGTACACGATATGGGAGCTGCCATGCAGGGTGGAGTAGGAGGACATGCGGGATTGTTCAGTACAGCCAGCGATGTGGCCAAAATCATGCAAATGTATTTACAAGGTGGATATTATGGAGGAGTACGTTTTTTGAATGACAGGACGGTGAAAAAATTCAATACCTGTTACTTCTGCAACAAAAATGTACGAAGAGGAGTGGGGTTTGATAAGCCACAGCTAGAGGAAAAAGGACCCACTTGCGGATGTGTATCACACAAGAGTTTTGGCCATAGCGGGTTTACAGGAACCTACACATGGGCAGACCCCGATGCGGAGCTGGTGTACGTGTTTTTATCTAACCGCACCTATCCATCGGCTACTAATACCTTGTTGATTAAGTCAGGTCTTAGGACCAGGATTCAACAAGCTATTTATGATTCCATTATCAATTAAGAAACAAATATTACCGTAGCTTTGTTTTCATGAAAATTGCAATTGTTTGTTATCCCACTTTTGGAGGTAGTGGTGTTGTGGCCACCGAATTAGGTATAGCCTTGGCAGAAAGAGGGCACGAAGTACATTTTATTACCTACAAACAGCCCGTTCGTTTGGGGCTTTTGGGGAATAACATCCATTTTCATGAAGTCCATGTCCCGGAGTATCCCCTGTTCCACTACCAACCGTACGAGTTGGCCTTGTCCAGTAAATTGGTGGACACCATTAAAATGTACGATATTGAGCTTTTACATGTGCATTACGCTATTCCGCATGCTTATGCAGGGTACATGGCCAAAAAAATGCTTCAGGAGTATGGGATTTTTATCCCTATGATCACAACCCTGCACGGAACAGATATTACCCTAGTGGGGAAACACCCGTTTTACAAGCCTGCGGTTACCTTCAGTATCAATAAATCGGATGTCGTCACTTCGGTATCCGAAGCCTTGAAGAAAAGTACTTTAGAGATTTTTGATATTGAGAAGGAGATAGAAGTTATCCCGAATTTCGTTGAAAAATCAAAATACAGTACGGAATATAAAGATTGCCAGCGTTCGCTGATGGCCAAGGATAATGAGCGGATTATAACACATATCAGTAATTTTAGAAAAGTGAAACGCATCCCAGATGTGATTCGCGTGTTTGACCGTATTCAGAAAAAGCTGCCTGCAAAACTGATCATGGTAGGCGAAGGACCTGAAAAGGAAAGGGCCGAACAAATGTGTGATGATCTTGGCTTAAAGGAAAAGGTATTGTTCTTGGGGAATAGTACCGAGATTGACAGAATTCTGTGCTTTTCAGATTTGTTTTTGTTGCCTTCGGAAACAGAAAGCTTTGGTTTGGCAGCCCTGGAAGCCATGATCAATAAGGTTGCTGTGGTCTCTAGCAATACTGGTGGAATTCCCGAAGTAAACATTGATGGGGTGTCCGGCTTTTTGTCCGATGTTGGAGATGTGAACGACATGGCCAGCAAGGCCTTGCAAATTTTAGGGGATACCAAAACTTTGGAGAAGTTCAAGCAAAATGCTTACAATGTGGCCTCCAAATTTGATATTGTCAATATATTGCCACTTTATGAGGAAATATATGAAAAGGCCTATAATTCCCGCTTTAAAAATACAGTCTGATTTATGAAATTCCTTTGGTCTTCCTTATTGTTGATATGTTTACTTTCCTGTAAGGCCCAATCCTTGTATGGTGAAAAAATGGAAGATTTGATTTTGATTGCCCAAGATGGTTATAGTGGCATTTCGGAATATGAAGCAAGTGTCATAAAGGACGAAAAATCCCTGAACAAGTTTTATGCACAAATCAATAAGACGCGAAAACCAGGACTTCCGGTACCTACAGTCGATTTTTCAAAGGAAATGCTTCTAGTGGTCTGTTTGGGAGAGATTCAAGGGCAAAGGGACCCAATGTTATCACAGATTGAGCAAACGGATGATGTACTTTCAATTGCCGTAGAACTTTCAACAATAAAGAAAAGTACAGAAAACAGTCAAGTTGTCTCCTATCCTTTTTATGTTTACAAAATGCCACTTATTTCAAAAGACATCAGTTTTAAAAAGATTGGGTGGTAAATAACGTAAGATTCCTTTTTTATTGCGTCTTGTCGAAAATTAAAGCACTTGAAAGTGCAAAATTCACCTTTTTGTATAGTTGACATAGCTTTGTTGACGATAACCTCAAATCAATTATCATGAATACTTTAAAACCGGCCCTTGCGGTATTGGTATGCTTCTTTGCATTGACCATCTCTGCACAGGATATCCAAATGACCAAGAAAGACAGTATTGTACAGAGCTATTGGTTGGTTTCTTTGGGAACCAATATGGTGGATGACTCAGGCCACGAATTTAGCAGGCTTTTTGACATAGAGAATGCTTGGAACATGGTTCCATACCCGTCTAGAATTAGCGTTGGTCGCTATTTTAAGAATGGGCTTGGGCTAGAGGCCATCGGGAGCTATAACAAATACAAGGAGGGAAAAATCATTGATAAGGCCATAAACCCTGAAGATGTAGATTACTTTGGATTGGATTTTAGGGTAAGCTATGATCTTAATATGATTTTGGGCGAAACCGGTTTTTTTGATCCTTACATTGGGATTGGTGCAGGATACACCGATGCAAATAACCAGGGTAGAGGAACTTACAACGCTACAGTTGGTTTTAGGACCTGGTTCTCCGATCACTGGGGATTGGACTTCAACACTACAGGGAAGTGGGCCATGAGCATTGACAATGCAACAAACCACATACAGCATGCTTTGGGTGTGGCTTACAGATTTGAGGTCGAAAAAGGACTTTCCAGAAAAGGATTGGAAAAATTGGCCTTGTTGGAAGAAATGGAAAAAGAACAGCAAAGAGTGCAAGATTCCATTGCAAAGGCAGAGGAAGAAGCACGTTTGCTTGCTGAGCGTCTACAGAGAGAGAAAGAAGCTGCTGAACTCGCCGCAGCCGAAAAAGCCAAAAAAGCGGCAGAGGATGCCAGAAGGGCAGCACTTCAAAATAAAATCAACGATTTAGGCAATGTATACTTCAGGTTAAATTCCTCTTACCTGACTACCAAGGATAAAGAACTATTGGATGAGCTTGTTGCCATTATGGAAAGTGAGCCCGGATTGAATATCAGAATTACGGCGCATACAGACTCCAGAGGAACCCATACCTATAACCAATGGCTGTCCGAAAGAAGGGCAGAACGGACAGTGGAATACGTGATTTCCAAAGGTATTTTGGAAGAGCGAATTGAGCATGAAGCCTTTGGTGAAACACAATTGGTGAACGATTGTAAAGATGGGGTGCGTTGTACCGAAGAGCAGCATTCAAAGAATAGAAGATCAGAGTTTTTAATAATCAAGATGTAAAATACGAATCTCAACTGCATAAAAACCATAAACATTCGTTTATGGTTTTTATGGTTAATGGAGATTAGCAATAACAGGAATAAGTTGATTAACTTCACTCAAATTTGATTTAAACCCAACCTCATATAATGTTGAACAAGGGTATCCACTTCCTAATTAAACACAAGGTCATTGTTCTCGTATGGATCGCACTGATCATTTTCTTCGGAGTGGTTACATCACCATTTAAGTTTGGTACAGATATTTTTCCCAGCAATCCTGTCAGTGTTGATGCCATACCAAATATTGGCGAAAACCAACAAATTGTTTTTACCCGTTGGGATGGTCAATCTCCCCAGGATATTGAGGATCAAATCAGTTACCCCTTAACATCTAGTTTTTTGGGGATTCCGGGGGTCAAATCCATTCGGAGTACCTCTATGTTTGGGTTTTCTAGTGTCTACATCATTTTTGAGGACGATGTAGAGTTTTATTGGTCCCGGACGAGAATCCTAGAAAAACTGAACACTTTACCCAAAGAATTGCTTCCGGAAGGAGTGCAGCCTAAATTAGGACCAGATGCCACTGCTTTGGGGCAAATTTATTGGTACACATTAGAAGGACGAAGCCCCGAAGGAAAGGTCACAGGGGGATGGAATTTACAGGAACTCCGTAGCATCCAGGACTTTTATATCAAAAATGCGTTGGCTTCCACCACTGGGGTTTCAGAAGTAGCTTCCGTAGGAGGTTTTGTAAAGGAATACCATATCGATGTTGACCCAGAAGCTATGCGGCAATATGGCATCTCATTGAACCAAGTGGTTGATGCTGTGAAAAAGAGCAACAAGAGTAGTGGTGCCCAGACCTTGGAAATCAACCATACAGAATACTTTGTCAGGGGCTTGGGGTATGTGACTTCCACAGAGGATATTGAAAACACAAGTGTTTCTGTAAAAAATTTCACCCCGGTTTTGATCAAGGACATAGCCAAAGTTTCCTTGGGCCCTGCCGAAAGAAGAGGGATTTTAGACAAAGAAGGGGCCGAAGTTGTAGGAGGAGTGGTTACGGCACAATACGGGGCAAACCCCATGCAGGTGACTCAAAATCTTACTGCCCAAATTGATAAAATAAGCAAGGGATTGCCCAAAAAGACATTGGAAGATGGTACCATATCCCAGTTGACCATTGTACCCTTTTACGATAGATCCGTCTTAATACATGAAACCCTGGACACCTTGGGCGATGCCCTTCTTTTTGAAATCATTATAGCGATTTTGGTGGTCATTGTTATGCTGCGAAGTCTAAAAGCTTCATTTTTGGTTTCCGGATTATTGCCTTTGGCCGTCCTAAGTGTTTTCATTGCTATGAAATTAGCCAATGTTGAAGCCAATGTTGTGGCACTATCAGGAATTGCCATTGCCATTGGAACTTTGGTGGATATGGGAATTGTCCTTGCCGAGAATATCACTAGGCATCTTAGGGCCAATCCTGAACAAAATGTACAAACAACGATCCTCAATGCTTCAAATGAAGTTTCCGGAGCTCTGCTAACGGCTGGTTTAACCACTATAGTAAGTTTTATACCTGTTTTCACATTAACAGGGGCAGAGGGAAAGTTGTTTATTCCTTTGGCTTTTACTAAAACTGTTGCGTTGTGCGCTGCCATTGGCTTGGCTCTTTTTGCCCTACCTCCTGTGGCCGCCCTCATAATGTCCAAGAAAAAGGAACGCCGAAATGTTCCGTTCCTATCAATTTTATTGATTGTTCTTGGGGCAATATCCCTAGTTTCCGGATTTTACCTTGTGGTGACATTCATTGTATTGTTCGGATTGTTGAAGTTATTAGTTCACTACAATATTTTAGATAAGGAGTTCCAAAAGTACATTCCATATGGCGTGATGTTATTATTCATTGTAACCATGTTGGCCGTGTATTGGAGACCCTTGGGATTCTCGCATAACCTGATACTTAATGGCCTGTTTGTTTTGCTCCTCATTGGTTTGGTGTTGTTGCCGTTAATGCTTTTTATCACAAAGTATGAGGATATGTTGCAATGGGTGTTACGGAACAAATGGATCAGTGTTTCCGTCCCATCGTTTTTTGTGATATTGGGATTGGGCATTATGCTGAATATGGGGAAAGAATTCATGCCTAGTTTGGAAGAAGGCGATTTCCTTCTAATGCCTACCTCGCTTCCACATGCCGGTGTTTCAGAGAATCAACAAGTATTGAAAAAATTGGATATGGCCGTAGCCGCAATACCAGAAGTGGGCAATGTGGTTGGTAAAGCTGGTCGAGTGGAATCACCGCTGGATCCCGCTCCGTTATCCATGTATGAAAACTTAATTTCGTATAAGCCCGAATATATTTTAGATGCAGAAGGTACTCCCTTGCGTTTTGAGGTAAATGAAGAAGGACTCTTTAAAACAAAGGAAGGAAATTATATAACTTCAGGTGAAGATGTATCCCAAGACGATTTAATACTGGACAGGGGAGGGGAGTATTACCGAAATTGGAGACCTTATATTAAAAATGTGGATGATATTTGGCAAGAAATTTCCAAAGCAACCCAACTACCAGGAGTAACTTCCGCTCCTAAACTCCAACCCATAGAAACCCGTTTGGTAATGCTTCAGACAGGAATGAGGGCGCCAATGGGCATCAAGGTCAAAGGACAAAACTTAAAGGATGTGGAAGCCTTTGCCTTGGAGTTGGAAAAACAATTGAAGACGGTAGATGGTATTATCCCCGAGTCTGTCTTTGCCGATAGGATTACAGGGAAACCCTATATTCTTTTTGATATTGACCGGCAGAAAATAGCCAGATATGGACTGTCCATTGAAGATGTACAACAAACTTTGGAAGTAGCAGTTGGAGGAAAGACACTTTCCAATAGTATAGAAGGTAGGGAACGCTATGCGCTACGGGTACGTTACCCAAGAGAATTGCGTGGAACCCCGGAAGATTTGGCGTCGGTCTATATGACTTTGTCCAATGGGTCCACAATTCCTCTTACGGAGTTTGTTCAAGTAAAGTACCAAAGAGGGCCACAGAGTATAAAAAGTGAGGATGGTTTTTTGGTGAGCTATGTCATCTTCGATAAAAAAGGGGACATCTCTGAAGTTACAGCTGTTGAGGAGGCCAAAACCACCTTACAAGAATTGGAGGATAAAGGAGAACTTGTTGTTCCAGATGGTGTGCACTACGTGTTTAGCGGAACCTATGAAAACCATATCCATTCTCAAAAAACATTGCAGTTTGTAATACCTGCCGTGCTTTTACTCGTTTTTGTTTTGCTATACCTACAATTTAGGTCGGTTTCCATATCGTTCATAGTTTTTTCTGGAGTGGCAGTGGCTTTTGCAGGAGGATTTATCATGTTGTGGCTGTATGGTCAAAATTGGTTTTTGGATATCCAGATGGGATCGGTGAACATTAGGGAATTGCTCAATGTTAAAACAGTAAATCTGAGCGTGGCCGTTTGGGTGGGCTTTATTGCCCTTTTTGGTATAGCCACAGACGACGGGGTGGTTATGGCGACCTATTTGAACCAATCTTTTCAAGATAAGCCTTTGAACAGTAAGGATGCCATTAGAAGTGCCGTAATAGAAGCCGGGAAAAGACGTGTTAAACCGTGTTTGATGACTACGGCTACAACCATTTTGGCATTGTTGCCTGTATTGACATCCAATGGCAAGGGGGCCAATATCATGATTCCCATGGCCATTCCGGCTCTTGGTGGGATGTTCATGGCATTGATTACACTCTTCGTCGTACCTGTTCTGTATTGTTGGCAAAAAGAGGTAACTTTAAATAGTGCAAAAACTGAACTTTAATATGTTGAAGAGAATTGGCACATACGCATTGTTGACAGGTTTGGGATTGCTCTTGGGATACCTGGTTTTTAGTAAGGAAGACGCTCAAGGCAAAACCTCTGAGAATCTTGTTGTAGCGAAAAGTGGCGTGTGGACGTGCTCTATGCATCCACAAGTGGATGGTAAAGAAAATGGAAAGTGTCCGCTTTGTGCCATGGACCTGGTCTTTGTCCAAAATGAGATGGCGGATATGTCCATGAATCAATTTAAAATGTCTGAAAGTGCTCTGGCTCTTTCCAATATCCAAACCGTTAGGGTGGGTTCCCTAAAACATCAAGAAGCTACGATACAATTGTCGGGGCTTATTGCAACCAACAGGGAAACCGATGCGATACAAACTACACTTTTTGATGGGAGAATAGACAAATTGTATCCAGATTATGTAGGTAAGAAAATAGTGAAAGGCCAAGAAATTGGGGTCATATATTCCCCAGAGCTCTATTTGGCCCAAGATAAGCTCATCACATCTGCTTCCTACAGGGGCACACATGAAAAATTGTTCAATGCGGCCCGAAATACACTTGGACTTTGGAAAATGACAGATGCGCAGATTGATGCCGTTTTGGAAAGCGGTAAGCCAATGATGAATTTTCCATTGTATGCTGATGTAACGGGTACGGTAACGGAGGTTTTGGCATCTGAAGGAAAATACTATTCCCAAGGCGACCCTCTTTTTAAAATATCGAATTTGCGAACGGTTTGGGCAGTATTGGACAGCTACGAAAGTCAATTGGAATTGTTGGAAGTAGGCCAAGAGTTGGAAATACGTCCAAAAGGACTCCCTAACATGGCCATTAAAACAAAAATAGATTTTATCGAACCTGTCATGGACAAGGAAAAGAGAACAGTCTCTGTAAGGGCTGTCTTGGATAATCGAAGCGGAAAGTTGAGACCGGGAACCTTTATTGAGGCCACAGTATCGGCAAAATTATCGGAAGATGTTATCCGAATACCCAAATCTGCGGTACTCTGGACAGGTAAGCGCTCTGTGGTCTATAAACAACCCATGGAGGGAAAACCTGTTTTTGAAATGGTCGAAGTGGAATTGGGACACATGGCCAATGGAGAATATGAAGTTTTGGATGGATTAAAAAATGGGGACATTGTAGTGTCTGAAGGAACATTCACTGTTGATGCAGCTGCCCAGTTGAATGGAAAAAAATCCATGATGTCTTTAGAGCATGTTGAAGGAAAGAATCTTGAAAAGACAATGGACCATCAGGGACATCAAAATAAAGATATGCCCATGACCATTGGTCTCGAAGGGAATTTTGGGCCATTCATGGATGGCTATATTGATTTAAAGGATGCTTTGGTGGCCACTGATGCAAACCAAGCCAAGGATAAGGCAAAAGCTTTATTGGTGCTTTTTACCAATGACAATTCAATTTTGAAAAATTCCCAAGGGGAAGGTTTTACGCATATTAAGACCCATTTACAAAATATTGGACGAGCCAAGGATATTACTGAGCAGCGGTATGAGTTTAAGTATCTTTCGGAATCTTTGATAGCTCTGTTGCCAGCGATATCAAATTCCACAAATACGTTATATGTGCAGCACTGTGATTGTGCTGACAATTTTAAGGGAGGAAGCTGGGTTAGCTACCAAGAGAATATTTTAAATCCCTATTTTGGTGATGCCATGTTAACCTGCGGAAGGGTAGAACAGGTATTGGCCAAATAAGTCAATCTTATATTGAAACCAAGCCACTGCCATTCCGCAAAACTCAATTCCCGATAAACTTATCCAAAATATTGGCAGTTATTTTTTCCGCTTGTTCGGAACGACAACTTTTACGCAATGTTCCCACATTGAAATCATCAAGTCCCCAAGACCACTGCATACTACCGGTTGAAAAAACCATGGCACCGCTATCTGCCTTGTAGAGGGTCATGTTGGACACAATATTTTTGGAATAGTAAATCTTCAAAAACCAAAGAATCATTACCAGAGCGCCAAACCCAATTAAGACCAATAAGAAAGGTAGACCAATAAACTTAATGAAAACAAAACTTCCAAATCCACCTAAAACTAGCATAACGGCCAATAAGGCTTTGTTTCCAATTCTGACACCTATTAATTTTTCACCTACGGATTTAAATATTCCAGCAATTTTGGCGCCCATATAGGTGAGGATATACTTGGTGTTGTACTCATCTATCTTTTTTGCTGGGGTGGCGCCTAAAATTTCCACGTTCGAAGGGGAATCTTCACAAACAGAATCTACTTCATACCCCAATAGGCCTTTTAGGGTATCACCATTTTTCAGACCGGTTCCCTCAAAGATCCAATGTTGGGCATTGGAGACTTTAATATCACCAATCACCGGGTCGGCAATATACTGTACCCCAATAATTTCAGCTTCACCCTTAAGCTCCTTGATATCCCTGTAATTTATGGTGCTTCTTTCCCCTTTTATGGGGTCCATGTCGGAATCTTTATAGCAGACCATGGTTCTAGGTTCTTCTTGATCTGAATCTTTTTCAAACCGTACTTGCCAGAACATGGAATTGGAGGAGAAAAAAGTAAGGTTTGTTCCTTGATTTCTAGCGTTTTCCACATTTTTCCGCATTTCGTAAGACCAATATTCATCATGCCCTTGGGATAAAAAAACTTTGGTGGAAAGTAACTGCTTAGGTCTTTCATGTGTATCCAAACTTGTAGTATAGCCCAGATGATAACCTTGTCTTTCCAACCATCGTACCATATTATAATCCCAAGCAGCACTATTTATGGGGTATCCATGGGTGGTAACGGGTTGCACATTGGTCAAAAATTCCCCTGCACCCATGCCAAACGCTGCTGAGGGATTGTTACTGGCAATATATGGACGGTCAAAGGACACTTTACTTGCTCTTGCCCCATCAATGGTTCCCCATGCCGTATCAGAACCACTTCCCCAATCATAAAGCGATTTACCACCCCAAAAATTATAGGCTTGGTAGGTGGTTACGGGCAATTGGAACAAAACATCATTTGGCTCAGCGTCGTTTCGTACAACAAAAATGATATAGCTTTGCTTGTTTTCCTTTAATTCTTCAAGCTTTACCAAATAAACACCTGCGGTCCATGCTTGTTCAATGTTTAGAGCATATGATGCTGTCCAATCACATTTTACCATTCCGGTTTCTGGATCGGCAATTATTTTTTCCTGATGACTCCCTTTCAGCGTTATCGGTTCCAAAACTTGCCTAGCGCCCTTGCCATTGTACCACCCCATTCGGAAAACTGTAAGGGAAAACTGTTCAGATTTTGTGCTAACGAATAGTGCAATGGACTCTCCATAAGTTACACTGGCTCTAGAAGCATATCCTTCAATCTCACGATGTATGGCAGGTTGGGTCAACCCCCAGTTTTCATCTCCTTCTTTTTGATTTTCAATAATTATGGGATTGTTGGCGGACATGTTTGACAATGGGTTTAAAGAGGTTGTTATAGTTGTTGATAGATGTTTTTATACCATTTTTGAAAACAGTAATAGGCCCAAACACTGTAGGTACTGTCTTTTTTTCCTGTAATGTGGTCATTGACCAGCGTATTTACATAGTCAATATTGAAAAGGCTTTGGCGGGCCAAAAAGTCCGGTTCAATATAGGACAAAAGTTCTTTTTTGAGATTGGAACGTAGCCAATCACCCACAGGAGAACCGAATCCTTGTTTTCCACGCTCCAGAAAGTTTTCCGGGAATTCGTCCTTGAAGGCTTCTTTTAAAATATGTTTTTTACTCCATCCCTTCATTAGGTATTCTTCTGGAAGGCTATTGGCAAAATGCCAAATCTCCTTGTTTAGAAATGGAGCCCTACATTCCAAGGAATTTTGCATACTGGTTCTATCCACTTTGGCCAGCATACCCCCATCCAAGCTCAAAAACTTGTCCACATACCTAAAATCATGCACCGATCGTGGGTTTTGTATGTTATGCCGGTCCATATAACTTTTAAAGATATTGGAATCATGGATCTCATTCAGGAGTAGTTTTTTTGCTTGTTCCGAGGTGTTGGCAAGAGAAATGATATCCCAGTAAAATTGCCCATTGTAATCTATGGAATTGAGCAGCTTGTTGATTTTGAACTTAAGCCCTCTTTGGTCGTTGTTGCTTTTCAATAGCTTGGAACCAATGCCCATAAAAGCAGAATGGATACCCTTGGGAACCAATCGGGTATATCTTCGGTTGAGCTTGCCAATATAGTATTTGTTGTACCCTCCGAACATCTCGTCCCCTCCATCCCCGGTGAGGGCAACGGTAACGCGCTCCCTAGTTTTTTTTGAGACCAAATGGGTGGGAAGGGCAGCAGTATCAGAAAAGGGTTCATCAAAATTGATGATGATTTCATGGATGCTGTCCTTTAAATCGTTCTCCCCAATGATAAACTCGTTATGGTTGCTGTTGATGAGCTTGGAGACAACCCTGGATTTATCGGTTTCATCAAAAGATTTTTTTTCAAAACCAATTGAAAAAGTGTTGATTTTTTCCTCCTTGCATTGGGCAAGACATAGTGAGATAATGGATGAATCCACACCTCCCGACAGAAAAGTACCCAGGGGAACATCTGAAATAGATCGTGAACCCACACTTTCTTTTACAAGCTCTTTTGTTGTGTTCTTTGCCGTATTGAAATCAATGGAGCTTTTTTGGGACAGTTTATCAGGTTCTATTTGATGAGTGCTATAGGTATGGGTTCCCAAATCATATTCGATATAATGATTAGCCTCCAGTTTATGCACATTTTCATAGATGGTAAACGGAGGGGGGATATAGGTAAGCCTAAAAAAAAGATTTACCCCAGTGGCACTTATTTTAGGTTTCTCTTCCAAGTAAGGCACCAATGACTTAAGTTCAGATGCCCAGATAAACTGATTGTCCGATTTGGAGTAATACAGTGGTTTCTCCCCAAAAAAGTCTCGGGCAATAAAAACTTTTCCCCTTTCATTGTCATGAATACTGAACGCAAACATTCCATCCAACTTTTTAAAAGAGGATTCCCCTTCCAACTCATATAATTTTAGGATGACTTCGGTATCACTCTTTGTTTTAAAAGTGACTCCCTTGGATTGCAATTCATTTCGTAGGACTTGATAGTTGTATATTTCCCCATTAAACACAATGGTAATGGTACCGGAATCGTTTGAAATGGGTTGCTTTCCTGTAGAAAGGTCAATAATGGACAATCGCCTCATTCCCATGGCCAACGCATAGTTGCCGGTAGTCTTGCAAAAAACACCATCATCATCTGGACCTCTATGGAAAATGAGATCGTTCATGGTATTTATTTGCGCCTTAAGTTCTGTATTACCAGGGTCGCTTTTTTTTATAAAACCGTTAATACCGCACATGGTTGGCTAAGTTTATTTGTGAACAAATTCTTTAAATTCCGTATAAATATTGCTTAAATGATACTTTTTGGCTCGTTCTAGGGCCAAACGACCATATTTCTCCCTCTCATTTGGATTTGAATGGAAAAACTCCAAAGCTTTTGCCAATGCAATAGCATCGCCGTTGTTGATAAGGATACCGTATTTGGCTTTGTAAAATTCTCCATTGGAAATTTGTACCGGTTCATTGTCGTTGAGCAATTCCAAAGGCCCTGAAAGGCAGTTGGTAGAGATACTGGGCAACCCTACGGCAAGTGCTTCGAGCAGTGCATTGGGAAAGCCTTCAGTATTGGAAGACAAAACAAAGCAGTGACTCTTGGCCAAGTAATCATTTACATTTTTCTTCCGTCCCATTAAATGTACTTTCTTTTCCAAGCCTAGATCATTGGCTTCCTGTTCCAATGCATTATGCAAATCACCCACGCCCAAAATCTCAAGTTCCATGTCTGGAAGGTTCAGTTTACCCAAAGCTTCGATGATGATACGTTGGTTTTTCCTCACATTCAAAGACCCAACGTTTATTACCTTAAAGACATCTTCTGTTTTACCCAAAGAAATGGGATCAATGGTGGTCGAAGGTACTTCAATGGGATTGTAAACTACATCCATTGGAATCTTGATATTGAAATTTTCCTCTAAATCCTTGTTGATATAAACAGAATTTGAAAAAAGCCTATCCGCTTTATTATATAGAATAGGATAGAAAACCTTGGCTATTCCCAAAGACAACCTACTCGTGGTATTGTCTGAAGGAAACCCCCGCTCACTGATCAGAATTTTCACATTCTTGTTAAAAATACCTATGATTCCGTTTACCAAATTGGGAAAAGGAAGAAAAGACACTGCATATTGGATTTGCTTTCTTTTAAGGATAGATCGGTATTTGAAGATAAATCGAAATAAATCCGTTATTTTTTGATAGTATCTGCGGTCCGGTCCTTTTTGGGACAATAGTATAGTATCTACCTCTTTGGGAATGGGAAAGTGAATTTCATTGTAAAAAAGAATGAGGGTCACATTGTAATCCTTTATAAGTTCCTTGAGCAGTAGGCTAATGACCTTTTCAGCACCGCCACTGGTAAAACTTATATCAAGTATGCTGAGGTTTGGTTTGGACGAATCCATTTAAATCATGTTTTTTGAAGTTGTCAAAAATCCCTTGCCTTATTTTATGGACAGTCCTTTACCATTGGTGTTCAACCATTGTTTTAAGACCAATAATTTCCATATGGTGGGGTATCTGTTCCAACTGCCACTCAAATGCTCATCAATCATTTTTTTAACCTTCGGCGGATTTATCCCTGGGATTTCCTTAAGGCTTTGCTCATTGAGTTCTGTGAGGACCATATCTTTTAGTTCGCCTCGGAACCACTCCTGAAAAGGCATGGTGAACCCTGCTTTGGGCCTTTGGAAAATCTCTTTTGGCACATGCTGGTACAACAAATCTTTTAGTATTCTTTTTTGATTGGCTCCTTTAAATTTAAATTCTGTTGGGAGTGATCTTGAAAACTCGACTACCCTATGATCAATAAGGGGAGACCTTGCCTCCAATGAATAGGCCATGGTGGCTCTATCCACTTTTGTGTTAATGTCCCAATTGAGATATGCTTTTAAATCAAAATCTGAAATACGTTCATACAGATTCTTCTTATTATGGAACAGGTATTCATGTTCCATTACGTCCTTTTCGTCCCATTGATGGTCTATCCATGACATATCAATATTGGTCAAGGTTGCCATATATAACGACTCTAAACTTTCATGTCGTAAACCTTTGGCAATGGCTTTTAGCCTGTAGTTGGGTGCCAATTCTACAATATTGGCCCCTAGTTTTCGGAATGCACCTGGCATGGAGTACAAAAATTTCACCTTCTTCATCCAGTTATACCGATGATAACCAATAAAACTTTCATCCCCTGCATCACCAGACAAGGCCACCGTAACATGCTTTCGGGTATATTTGGCCAACAACATGGATGGAATTGCCGATGGGTCTGCAAAAGGCTCATCATAATAATGGCTAAAATTGCTGATTAAATCCAAGCCTTCCTCATAATTGCAGCGGATTACGGTATGATCAGTTTGTAGGTGGTCCGCAACTTGTTGCGCATATCCACTTTCGTCAAAACCTTTTTCATCAAACTTTACCGAGAATGTTTTGACCTTATTGGCGACTGTTTTTGTAGCCAAGGCGGAAACCAATGAAGAATCCACACCACCAGACAAAAATACTCCGATCGGTACATCGGCATACATTCTGGTACTGACAGCATCCTTTAACAAATCTTCCAGTTCTGCCAAGGCATCATTGTACGAACCTTTATAACTGGGAGGTGTCAAATAATCAATATCCCAGTACTTTCGAGTTGAAAGCTTACCAGTTTTTAGGTCGAAGCTAAACTGATGTCCAGGTAGTAATTTTTTCACCTCGTTGAAAATGGACAAAGGATCAGGAATAGCTCCCCATTTTAAATACTCCAAAATGGCCCGTTGCGATATGGATAGTTTATCGTTATAAAGTTGTATGGATGAAATTTGGCTGGCAAATTCAAAATCCAGGCCGTTGTGATAATAGTAGAATGGCTTTTGCCCCAATCTATCCCTTGCGCCAAAGAGCTTTTCTTTTTGTTTGTCCAGAATAACAAAGGCGAACATGCCATTTAAATGTTGTACGCACTCTTCCCCATATTTTAGATAGGCGGCACATATCACTTCGGTATCACTGGTGGTCTTGAACTCGAAACCATCTTTGATCAAGGTCTCCTTAATCGTTTTGAAGTTATAGATTTCCCCATTGAACACAATATCCACCAAACCTTGGTAATTAAAAGGCTGGTTAGACCTGGGGTCCAAGTCGATAATGGATAGCCTATTATGGCCAAATGCGACCTTTCCATTTCCACTTTGGGTTGGAATGATCTTCCAATCCAATTTGTCGGGCCCCCTAAAATTGGTTCTTTCCAGTTTTTCCTTTACTTGGTTTTCTGTGTAACCTATGGTTGATCCGTATATTCCGCACATGTGTTTATAGTTGGGTGTTTAGTGTTTTTTGATTAAGTCTTTTTAACGCATTAGCTCCACAAAAAAGTCTTGGTACTTGTCCAAAATAATCTTGGAATCATATTTCTTGTATACCGACTGACTCACTTCTTTTGGGTCTAAATCCAATTCTAGGATTTTATGGATAGCCTTCACCAAGTCTTCCGCATTGTCCACAGTATATCCGTTTATACCTTCCTCCACAATTTCATTGATGCCCCCTGGCGCCCTAAAGGCGATTACAGGAGTTCCAACGGCACAGCTCTCCAGCAATGCATTGGGAAACCCCTCTACATATGAGCCCTGTATAAAGATGTGACTTTCCTTTAGATAGTTACCTACCGTTTTGGTAAAAGGGACATGTCTTACTTTACCTCCAAGTCCAAGCTCGTCAATGAGCCCATCCAAATGTTTCTTTTGTGATCCGCTTCCAACCATGGTATACTCAAAATCCATATCAAGTTTGGCAAGACCTTTTAAAATTCTTTGATGACCCTTCCTCGGTTCAAGACTTCCCACTGTAATGAACTTATAAGGAGGGGTGTTTATTGTACGCTCCTCTTTGGGTAAAAAGCCATCTGTGATTGGATTGTTTATTACAAATAGCTTTTCCTTTGAATTAGGGTGCTCAGATTGAATATCGTTGAGCATGTCATTGGATTGGCATATGATAGCATCCAATTGGGTAAAACTCATTTTGGAGATAAATGCAGGATATTTTCTGGTTTTCTCTTCTGGGTAGTCCTTGAGCACACTCATGACGTTTACTTCACGGGCCACAAACTTTATTTTCGGGAAGAAAAAGGCCACTGTACCCATGACAATATTTAGATGGCGAATGGCACTGAAACAAATATCTGGTTTCGAGCGTCTCAGGTATCCTATGATTTTGGGAATAGAAAAAAGGACCCTGTCTTTATTAAGGAAAACTACATCTACCCCAGTAAGATCATACTTTACCTCATTTTCTGAACCGGTCACTACAAGGGTCACAGAAAAAATGGAACGGTCCAGCTTTTGGGCAATAAAGGACATTATTCGTTCTGCACCGCCAGCGGTTAGGCTTGGTAAAAAAATGGAAATCTTTATTTTCTGGTTTGCCATACTACGCTTACTCTTCATATTTTGAGCAACTGTCTTTTAACATATTTCTCGTTTTGTACAACATAGAATTTGTTGGCAGTTTAAGATGGTTGGGGTAGGGCATCGGCTCTTTTTTTCTTCTTGTAATTTGAAATTTGGTTGGCTATCCACAGAGATGCTATCAAAACATGGTCTGTGGTGAAATAGTTGTGAAATGTCAATAAGAACAGGAACAAGGCTATGCTTTGCATTAAAACATGGTGTTCATCCTTGAACATGACCACCCCCATGTATAAAAAATATAGATAGAGGGAGGTGAGAAGGATAAAGGCAATGATACCTGCTTCACCCAGCACCAAAATATAAGTGTTGTGTACTCCAAAAGTCTGAAAGACACCACCCATGAATGAACCGTAACCATTTCCTAAAATGGGGCTTTCCTTTAAAGGTTCGTAGTAATACGACCAGGTCTCTGATCGGGATGCTTCCCCTGCTTTTTGCAATGCACCTTCGTTTTGGTTCACCACGGCAGTAAATGTTTCCAATCTGTCCGTGTTCAATTTTAAGAGAGGGCCGATCGCGGCAATAAGAATAATCAGACCAACACCCACACCAATAATCCTAATATTTTTAAATTCAACTTTAACTGACATTAGATTGATCAACAACCAGATGAGAATAAATGTCCTTGAAAAGGTAAAAACTCCTGCTACGGTAATAATAACCTGTAGTAGCGTCCGGAAAGGGAATTTTTTTATTCTAAAGGTCAGGGCATAGGCCATTAAACACACAAAACCAGCTTGGTTGGGATCAATGTAAAAGCCGCTGTACCTTCCATAGTTGTCTGGAAAGGCCACCGCATGGACAATAATACTGATGGAACCCAAAAAATATAAAAAGAAAATATCGTCCTTGGTTACCTTTTTTACCAAAGCACTTCCGCAGATGATCATTATAATGTACTTGGTAAAGGTGATGAAATAGTCACTTTCTTTATCGCCGGCAAAGTTCAGTCCTCCTATGGCAAAGTAGGCAACCCCAATGGCAATCATCCAAAGATTGGGGCGATGTTTTTCGGCAACGATAAAATAGGCCATTAAAAGGGCATATATAAGATAGCTCAATACCGTACTGATGGCCGGATTCACATAAAAGAAAAAAGTGGAGGGCACATTTAGTATAGTGAGTATAAGGATGATATATTTTAAAACTTTTGCCACAGATGTTTATTAAGCTAGGGAGTTGAACAATTCTTCCCATTGTTTTTTCACAGAACCCATTTCATATTTTTTCGATGCTTTAATGGAGTTTTCACTGAAAGTGTCCCTAACGCCGGGCTCATTGATAAGATGGACAAGCTTTTCTTCGAGTTGCTCCACACTATCAACTTCAATGAGGTATCCATTGGTTCCATCCTCTATAATTTCCGAAGGTCCAAATGGACAATCCGTTGAGATGCAAGGTAATCCAAAATATTGGGCTTCAATCAAGGCATTGGGCAATCCTTCCGATCTAGAGGTGAATACAAAAATATCCGCTTTTTTATAATAGTCAGCCACATTGGACTGTCTGCCAGCAAAGTGAATCTGCTCTCCAACTCCCAATGCTTCGGAAAGTTGTTTTAAACTTTCCATTTCCACCCCATCTCCCAAGAGTTTAACGGTCCAATCTTTATGGGGAATATTGGCAAAGGCACGAATCAATATGTCTTGTGCCTTGTTCGAATCTAATCTCCCCACGGTCAATATAGTTTTATTATCAGGCCTTTTGATGGGAAGTACACGCTGACTTTGAAATTCGGGGTTCAATGGATTGGGGAGTACCACAATCTTGTTGTTATCCATGATTTTGGAAAAGAAATCCTTGCTGGATTGTGTTTGGGAAATAAGGCAATCCGATTTGTTGTAGAGCAAGTCTCTCCATGTTTTCCAAAATAGATTGGGTGGGTCTACGATTGGATTGTTCACTTCACTGATAACGCATTTTGTATTGGTCCCCATACAACCCAAAATGGCAAACACATTTACCGTTGGCGAAGCACTCACCACTAAATCTATCTTTTTCTCTTTTATAAGTTTTCTCAGTTTTATGGCAGTGGTAATATAGCTGAAATACCTGCTAACAGGTCCTTTTTTGGCTATACTGAGACCACAATCCCATCGCTGTACCCGTTGGTCCAATTCGTAAAAAGGGGTACATTTTTCAATGGTGATCATACTTACGGGATAATCCGCGCTAAATTCATTGGCCAAATTGGAAAACACCCGTTCAGCTCCTCCAGAAGTGAGGTTAAATGAAAGAAAGGCTATGGATTTTTTTTTGGACATAGGCTATGCTTGGTTTTTTGAGGAGAGTACATTTTTAAGTCCAGTATAAGTCCGTATGAGGCCATAGTACAACCGCACCGGCAATAATTTAGCCATGGAATGTTGTATGGGTAGTGAACCATTGATGTCTTTGAACAATTTTCTTACCCAAATGCGTAGCTCAAAATTATCATCTTGGTCATGGTTGTGGTGCAACAACTTATAATTGTACAGGAGAATGTCCATTAAAAAGGTATTGGCCAGTCTCTGTAATTCTGGGTCTTGCTGTACTGAGCCAATATTTTCCCTTAAAAAGAATGCTGCCTCAATGGACTGTTTTAGGTTTTTTGGATTGTATGGCCCCCTGGTAATACTTTCCGAAGCTCGGTAGTAGTTATAGAAGTGGTTGCTCAGGTAAACAATCTTATCAACCCGTTTAAAGACATAGCTGGTAAAATACACATCCTCAGAAATTTTACCTTCTGGAAATTTCAATCCATCCAACAGGCTTTTTTCATAAAGCCTTTTACAAACAGAAAACTGTCTTCTACGCAAAATACGCTGTAAGGCCTGTAGTTTATTTTGATGTTCCAGGGTCCCCTCTTCGGGTTCTTTCTCACCATATTCGGTCCTGAAGATAAAATCGCATTCTACGAGGTTTACATCGTTTTGCAGCATGGCATCCATCATCTCCCCGTACATTTCTTCATCTATCCAGTCATCGCTGTCCACAAAGCCTATGTAATCCCCCGTTGCATTTTCCAAGCCTGTGTTTCGGGCACCACTCAAGCCTTTGTTCTTTTGATGGATAACTACAATTCGGTCGTCTTTTTTGGCAAACTCGTCACAGATGGCACCACAGTTGTCCGGTGAACCGTCATCAACCAAAATAATCTCTAGATTCTGATAAGATTGGTTCAAAATGCTGTTTATACAGCGTTCCAGATATGGTTCAACATTGTATATAGGTACAATGACAGTTATTTTTGGCAGGTGTGCATGTTTGCTTTTTTCTTCCATTGTATCCTTATTGTTTGTTAAACAATTTTTGTCTGTACAAATTGGCTGCAAAAAACAATTCGTATAGGGGTAAAGGCAGTACGTTGATCAAGAGAAGGTATATGTTCGTAAATTTAAATCTTGAATATTTTTTGATGAGCTTTCTCATTTTTTTCAGGTTTTTTCTATCTGGATCTAGGTGCTTTACCTCTAAAAGAGAGTGAAAATGAAAAAAAAGGGCGTTCATGAAGTTACTTCTGAGGGTTTCCTTTGCCTTTTCGGTACTGGCCATGGCCATAAAATTTTGATTGGCTTCATGGATGACCCAAAGTCCCTCCACTTTTTTTAGACTATATCCGCTGCGTTGGATACTCTCTCCCTGTTGCGGGTTAACATAATAACCCATGGGAACAAAACCTATTTTGTCTAGTTTCTGCCAAACCTCTGAATTAAAAATAATATCCTCATACAATTTGCCCTTTTTAAAAGGGATGTCCTTGATGAGGTCGTATTCATATAGTTTGTTGATGGCGCTGTTGAAACCGGCATATTTGGCACGTTCCAGTGCATCATCTATGGTCTGGATAAAAAAGGCGTTCGGGTCTTGCTCAAAAAAGAATTCCCCACTTAGGTTCATACTGCTTTCTACCATCCTGAGATTGTTTTCCAGCATTACTTTTAGCATGGACTCATACATTTCTTTTTCAATGTAATCATCACTGTCCACAAAGGCAACGTATTTACCTGTGGCCAATTTCATTCCATTGTTTCGGGCCATACTAAGCCCCATATTTTCTTGATGGAGAACCGTTATCCGATCATCCATTTTAGCATAGCGGTCACAAATTTCACCGCAACTATCGGGAGAACCATCATTTACTACAATGATTTCCAAGTTCTTATAGGTTTGGGCAATTATGCTGTCCAAACATCTTTCAAGATAATCTTCTACCTTATAAACAGGAACGATTACGGTAATTTTGGGACTTTGATCAACCATTTCGTTTAATTATTCTTTCGATTAAACTTTTAAAGCCTTTTCCAAAGAAATAGATCAATGGAACAAATACAAGAATGATGATTACATTCAACTTTACTGCATATAGGAACCATTCCCAATAATTTACTGGAGTATAGTCCAACACCATGTTTTTTAATTGATGGGTGATGTATGCCGAGGCCAAAAAGACCAGTATCAGCTTTAGGAAATGGGGCCAGAAATCTTTGCGTAGCGATTTTTTGAACCCAGAGGTATATAGATAATAGGGTTTCCAAAGAATCAAAATAGTAGTTACGCTGATGGTGGTTCCGAACACAATTCCCTTAATGCCCCAAAGACTTCCAAAAATGAGCGATATACCAAGGTTCAATACGATTTCTACCATGGGGGCCCAAGTGTCTTTATAGAGACCATAGGCATGGAGAAAACTGTCTATGGGCAACCTTGCTATCAGGACAAAATAATTTAGCGCCATGAAGATTATGATGTCGTTGTCCAACAAATATTTGTCTCCAACCCAAATGGATATAAAACTATGGATCAGAAAATAAATATTCAATGTGGTGAAACCCGCCAAGAAAAATCGGAGGGACATCATCTCCCAGAAAACCTTTTCAATCTGCTTTTGGTCGTCTTCCGCAATTAAGTTTCCAATTCCCGCATTGATTCCTGTGAACATTTTACCAACAATGTTCTGGATCATGGAAAAGATCAGGAAATAGTTCCCAAAATAGGCCACACTTTGGATGTTCACAAAATAGTAGATCAGGAGTTGGTCTGTACCGTAGGTAACAAAGGTTGATATTTGATGGACAAACACTTGCTTGACCTTTGTGATGATTTCCTTGAACTCCTTTAAAATATCCTTACTGGCTTTTTGGTTAAGATGTAGCCACGGATATTGCTTCTTGATTACTCTTCGTATAATAATACTGTATACAATGGAGAAGAAAAGTTCCAAACTTACCCATAAGTACAGGTTCTGGAAGTAATAGGCCACACAAGCCTGTATAATTTGGCGTATGATGTTCGAGGTCTGCAGATATGAGGTAACCAAGTATTCTTTTTGGTCGGCCTGAAGCAAACTTTGGTGGTAATTGACCAGATATCCCAATAGGGAAGAAAAAAGGAATGCATAAAAGCAATAGAGGATAAGCCAAAGGGAAAATGTGGTTTCCTCGAAAAAATGGCCAAAGAAAAATGAACAAACAATACCAACCCCCAACATGATTAAGGCCACCCTTTTGTAGAGATAACCCAAAAGGGAAACAATCTTGTTCAGTTTTTCCCTGTCATTGTCAAAAATAGGTTTATAAAGTGCAAAACCAATAGCGGTACCTATACCCAATTCCGCTAAGTTCAGAAACCGTAGAATACTCTGTAAAGTACCTACCAAGCCAACGAACTCATCACCAAGATAATCAAGGAATATTTTTCTGCTGAAAAAACCAACAAAAGTGTAGATAAGGTAAAATATGAGATTTACCTTGATATTCTTTAAAGCATGTTTTACCCTGGACATTCGGTAGTTCTATGGTTTAGTTGGTGGTCTATTGGCTAAATCCTCTCGGGGTAAGGATTTCTCCAAAATAGGGTGCATTTTTTTACTTATGCATTCATTCATATAATAAAACCAAACCCTGAAAAAAATATCCTTTTTAAATGTATGCGGAAATCGTTTTCAGGGTTTAAGGTTTATACGGGTTGATTTCACGTCTCCGATTTGTAACGTAGCATCAATCTACCCGACTCTTTTTTTGCCAATTTGATGATATTCAAAGCCTTGACTTAAAAGCATTTCGTCATTGTATTGGTTTCTTCCATCAAAAATGAGCGGCTCCTTCAATTGTTTTTTCAATTCTCCAAAATCAGGCGCTCTAAATTCTTTCCATTCGGTTAGCAATACCATGGCATCGCATCCGTGAAGAGCTTCATATTTGGAGTTGACATAGGTGATTCCCTCTACATCCTTCAGGTAAAATTCTTTGGCCTCTTCAATGGCTTTTGGATCATAGGCCTGTATTTTGGCTCCTCTTTTGGTCAACTCCTTAATGATGTAAATAGCTGGTGCCTCTCTCATATCATCCGTACCTGGTTTAAATGAGAGTCCCCAGATAGCAAATGTTTTTCCAGAAAGGTCTTCACCAAAGCGTTCAATGATTTTTTCGGCAATCACCAGTTTTTGCTTATTGTTCACATCTTCCACGGCCCCAATGAGTTTTGGGGAATATCCGTTTTGCTCAGCGGTTTTCTTAAGTGCTTTTACATCTTTTGGAAAACAAGAACCTCCATACCCACTTCCTGGATAAATGAAGCTATAGCCAATCCTACTATCAGAACCTATCCCTATCCTTACCTTGTTCACATCGGCACCTACCAATTCACAGATATTGGCAATTTCATTCATGAATGAGATTTTGGTGGCCAACATGGCATTGGCAACATATTTGGTCATTTCAGCAGAACGGACATCCATGGTAATTAGACGGTCTGTGCTACTTCTAAAAAACGGACTGTAAAGACTTCTCATTTTTTTGGAAGCCTCTTCATTGTCCGAACCAACCACAACGCGGTCGGGTTTCATAAAATCGTTTATGGCATCGCCTTCCTTAAGGAATTCGGGGTTGGACACCACATGAAATTCGATGTCCTTGTTTCTTTTGTCCAATTCTTTTTGGATGGTCTCCTTGACCTTATCAGCAGTTCCTACAGGTACAGTGGATTTATCAACAACGATAATGCTGTGCTCCATGTTTTGACCAATTTCCTTGGCAACTTGCAAAACGTACTGAAGGTCGGCCGAACCATCTTCACCCATTGGTGTGCCCACGGCTATGAAGGCCACATCGCAACCTTGTAGGTTACTGGAAAGGTCTGTGCTAAAGAAAAGAGTTTTGTTTTCAATATTACGTTTTACCATGGGTTCCAGACCAGGCTCATAAATGGGGATTATACCGCCATTTAGTTTTTCAATTTTAGCTTTATCTATGTCGATACAAGTTACTTTGTTGCCCATTTCGGCAAAGCAGGTTCCACTTACAAGTCCTACATAACCGGTACCAATTACAGTCAAGTTCATAATGATTTTTTATCGTTTAAAATTATTGCACTATTGTTGTGTTCAAGGCTATAAGAAAGTTGTGTCCATTGTTTTGGTCTAAAAAACACCAAGATTGCCCTTCTACTAATGTGGGTTATACTTGTGGACCACTTTGTAAACGCCGTGAATGTTGGATTATTATGAAAAAACATGGTTAATCACCTTGTTTGTTTTTAGATATGCTTTTATCGTTTTCGAATCCGTTTCTGAATAGGTGTCAAGTGTAGATTTTGTATAAAGTATCAGGTTCTTGAGAAATGCCACCATTTTTTTACCGTAGCGCCATACCCATATCCGTATCTGCCACCATATCCAAGTTCAGATTGCTTAACCCCATTTACAACAAATGTCAATCCGTTTAGTTTACCTTCTTTTTGAAGGTTTCGGGGAAACTCCAGTGAAGTTCTTTCTGTCATTCCAGATCGAGTTACGTACACTGTGAAATCGGCAAAGGTGCTTATCAATAAAGTATCTGAAACCACCATGAGAGGGGCAGTATCCACAATTACATAATCGTACTTTTCAGAAACTTCATCAAAAAGTTCCTTTAATCGCTCACTCATTAGCAATTCTGCCGGGTTTGGCGGAATTTTTCCGGAGTATACCACATCAATGGTATTGGAATAGGCCAACATGGGATTGATCATATCTGATAACGAAATGCTATGGTCATGTAGGAATTCCGAAAGACCAATTCCATCTTGGGATTTCCCTAAACTCAACTTATCAACATTTGCACCGCTGAAGAAAGAGTAAATTTTTGGGTTCCTAATATCAGCACCAATAAGAATGACCTTTTTATTGGTACTGGCCAAGACCATGGCCAAGTTAGACGAAACAAAGGTCTTACCTTCTCCGGGAACACCCGAAGTGACAAAGATGATGTTGTTTTTGGACTTGTTCTTTTTGGATTTGATGAGATAGTCCAAATTGGTCCTTAAAATACGAAGCGATTCGGCAAGTACAGACCTGTCTTGGTCGTTGATGATTTTCAACTCGTTCTTTTTCAATCTTGGAATCTCTCCCAGTACGGGAACCTCACGGATGAACTTCTCCAATGTTGATTTGTTATGGACTTTGGAATCCAGCAAATCCTTTGTGTACAAAATAGAGAATGGGATGGCCAAACCAAATAGGAGAGAGGCCAAAAGAATAATGTTTGATTTGGGCGCAACTGGATTGGAACTGGTTGCATAGGCCCAATCAATTACTTTAGACTTGGGTGCGGACGAAGCAAAAGATATTTGTGCTTCTTCACGCTTTTGAAGCAAGTATAAATATAACGATTCTGCTGTTTGCTGTTTACGGGTAATATCCCTTAACGCCCTTTCATTTTTTGGAGCAGAATAAATTCTGGAGTTTACCCTGGAGAGCTGTTTGCTCAAATCATTTACCTGTAGGTTTAGATTGTTTTCTACACTGTTTAAACTGGACTGCATGGTTCTTTTCAGTCCTCTTAACTGTTCGTCAAGGTTAACAATTACAGGGTTTTTTTCATTGGAACTTTTAAGAAGTCTGTTCCTCTCCGCGACCAGCTGGTTGTATTTGGCTGCTGCATTGGCAATGGAAGGGTCTGAAAGTCCAATATTGGATGGAATAATGTCAAAACTCTCTTGGGTTTCAATCAAATCCCGCATAGAAGAAGCAATATTCAATTGAATATTGGCGTCCCTCAATTCTTGTTCACCAGTGGCGCTTACATTTAAATTGATGTTGGATTGGGAAGCTATGTCGGCAATTCCTCTATCGGTACGGAAATCCTCTGCAGATTGATCTACTGATGAAAGATCTGAATAAATGTCCGCAATACGATCATCAATAAAAAGCGAAGTTTTGTCAGCTACAGCCTTTTTGTCCGCAATGGCATTGTTGTTATAGGTGTTGATGAGCGCATTAAGAATGTCTATGGCTTTATCTTGATTAGGGTCCGTAATGGTTATGCTGAGTACGTTGGAAAACTCATCCTTCATGGACACCTTGATCTTCTTCATATAATTTTGACCCACTTCGTGGATAGGCATAATATCTACCCTTAAATTCTCATTCTTGTACCTTTTAAAGTTATCATTGGGCGTAATAACCATATTGCCTATTGGGGTGGGCACTTGTTTTCCGTATACATACGATTTAAACGATTCATTCTCCTCACTTTTATGACCAAATTGGGTCTCGCTGCTCAAATCAAGGAAAAAACTGAATTTGGACTGCTCTACTATGGAGTCTGATGGAATAAAATTGATGTTTACCGGAGCATCATTATAAATTTCCGTATCGGCAATTTTTCCAAGTACGGTCATTCTAATGTTAAGCCCTAGTTGTTTGGCAACTTCAATAAAATTAGAACGGGATTTAAAAATGTCGATTTCGTCCTGAACCTTGGTTTTGTTGCCACCGGTAAATATTTCCAGTTCCCTGAAAACGCCCAATTCAGATGAGGCTGCATTCTCATCCAGAACCTGAATCTGTGCACTGGCAGAAAAAATCGGAGTTGCATACCTCAGGTAAAGGAAGGCAACTACCAAGCATATAAACACTGAAAGAGCAAACCATTTCCAATGTTTGGTATAACTGGAAACAATTTCTGACAATTCTGTTTTTTTATCTAATGGTGAAGAATACGTCTTGTCCATTTTTTATAAAAGATGAGGGGGTAAAATTAATTTCTTGTAAGAATAAGAACCGTAGATGTAATCAACAAGGATGCAATGGATACTGCAATACCGGCCCTATTGTCCAATGTAGACGATGTAACCGCGGATTGATTGGGTTCAATATAGACAATGTCGTTTTGTGTAAGATAGTACACAGGGGAGTTCAAGGCATCTTTCTTGGTTAAATCTATTCTGTTGTAGACTTTTGTACCGTTAAAATCCCTGATAACAAGAACATTGTTCCGCATACCTTTAATGGTAAGGTCATTGGCCAATCCCAAGGCCTCGAAAATAGTGATTTGCTCGCCTACTACGGGATAAGTGCCAGGTCTGTTGACTTCGCCCAATACAGTAACGGTAAAATTCTTTAACCGGACGTTTATGATGGGATCTTTCAAATAATCGCTGAGCCTATCTTTCAATAAGACCTTTACCTCTTCCGGCGAAAGCCCTTGAATTTTTACACTTCCTATAACGGGAAAGTCAATATTTCCTTCCTTATCAACGATATAATCTACTTGTTGTGGGGTAAAACCACCTTCCTCAGCACCTTTAAAAAGGTTAAAGGGCACACTTGCTTCCGGATCCAATGTTGAGACGTGGATACTTAAAACATCGTCTACCTTGAACTTGGATGAAAAAGTATTCTTGCTCACCAAAGTTTCAAAATCCTTTGCATCTTGAAAATAGACTACATCTTTTTTAGAAGCGCATGAAGCAAAAAGGGCACCAATGACTAATGTGATGCCTAAGCATTTGATTGAAGATTTAATTTTGTGCATGAAGTAAGGTTTTTAGTAAAAGTTCACGTAAGGTTTTTTTCTTTGACATCGGACAAGTGGGGGGTGTCCAATTTCTTTTCTTGATCTAGCTGGGTAAATTTAGAATTTTTAGAGACATATTCGGGTACGATCTCCTTCATTAATCTAACGGTATTCCCCGAAAAGAACATATTGGTAAGGCAAAGCTCCTCTATTTTGGTTCTTGCAGCATTATAATCGATACATTTGGTTTTGCTGATCAATATTTTCTTGTGGTAGGTCGGCATTGTGTTTTCGCCATTGGCCAACAACTCTTCATAAAGTTTTTCACCAGGGCGCAGACCTGTGATTTCTATGTCGATATCATGCGGATAGGATAATCCGGAGAGCTTTATCATATTCTTGGCCAAATCGAATATTTTTACACATTCTCCCATATCAAAAATAAAGATTTCACCTCCATTGCCCATGGACCCTGCTTCCAAAACCAGTTGCGAGGCTTCGGGTATGGTCATGAAATAACGGGTTATATCTTTATGGGTAACGGTAAGCGGACCACCTTTTTCAATCTGCTTTTTAAACAATGGAATTACAGACCCATTTGATCCCAGAACATTGCCAAATCTTGTTATGATGAACTTGGTTTTGTTCTCTTGTTGAAGACAGCTGATGTACATTTCAGCAATTCTCTTGGTGGCACCCATGACGTTGGTTGGGTTTACCGCTTTGTCCGTAGACACAAAAACAAACTTGCTCACATTGTTCTGAATGGCCAAGTCTGCAATTACCTTGGTTCCTGCAATGTTTATTTTAATGGCCTCGTAAGAATTGTATTCCATTAGCGGAACATGCTTGTAAGCGGCAGCATGGAAAACCATGGTTGGCTTATACTCTTGAAACAGCATGCTCATCCTATTTTTATCCCTGATATCGGCCACTAAGGCAATATAGTTGTAGTGACCATTTTGTTTCAACTCTTGTTGAAGATCGTATAAGGCCGATTCCGCTTGGTCAATAATGATCAATGACGTATAATCGTAGAGGCAAATTTGCCTAACAAGCTCGCTTCCAATGGATCCCGCGCCCCCGGTCACCAAGATGGTCTGGTTTTTAAGCGCTTCGCCAATTTTGTTGTTCTTGGTGTCAATGGGTGGCCTGTCCAACAAATCCTCAATCTGAACCTTTTTGATTTGGGAAGGCTTTAACTCACCATTGATCCAATCCTCCACGGGTGGAACAATTTTTACTTGAATGGGTAGATTTACCAATTCCTGTACTTCTTTCCGTAGCTCATTTGGTCCAATCTTTTGTATGGAAAAGATGACTTCGGAAATTTTGTTTTTATGGATAAAGCTTTCCGTCAGTTCTTCTTTACCGAAAATTTTGACACCATTGATTTGTTTCCCAACTTTTCTGCCATCATGGTCAATGTATCCTATGACACGGGCAGTGTTCAAAGGACTGTTGGTGATAACATTGTGGGCGATGATCCCAGATTCGCTGGCACCATAGATAAGAACGTTCTTTGTGATTTTGAGGTTGTTCCTGCTTTGATATTGGTGGTGCAAATACTTGAAAAGAAACCTCGATGCCGTTAATCCCATGAAAGAGATGAGACTGTGTATAATGATAATGGAGAGCGGAATGGTAAACCCTTCCACAAACTCGTACTGTTTGATCAATACCACAAAAAAGATGGTGAAAATACTCGCCAAGCAAGTTGCGTTGAACAAATTATACACATCCTTTACACCAGTATGCCTTATAACTCCCTTGTGAGACCCAATAATCAAAATTGCAGCACATGAAATCAACACAACCAAAGGAAGCTGATAGAAAAGTTGCTGTACATCAAAATCCAAGGTAAGATTAAACCTGATGATGTAGGATAAGACAAAGGAGAATGAGATTATTATGGAATCAATAACTAATACCAGCCACTTGGAAATATGCTTTTTAGTGGTTTCTGCAAGTAGTTTTGAAATCATTTGTTTGATTGGGTTTTTGGGTTAAGCCATGGTGAAGATACAAATGATCAATTCTCCTGATTAAGTTTGAAATGTAATTTCGTTAAAGCCGAGATATTATCGTTTAAGTGCAAAAAAAATCCTAAAGCCTTGGTTAAGAATAATGATAAATCTGTTTGCAAATGAATGGAGCTTTAAGCTTTTGTTTTCATGGGAATCCAACAAAACTCCAAGAGATATAAGATTCTTCTTTCAATAAATGTACTAGAGGTTGTAAAGTAGTAAGGAAAGGTTGAAAAGGATACCACTTGGTACCTAAACTGAATGCCCAATGAGTTTCATCCTGAGATTTTTGACGATGAAATGCGGTTTTTCTTTTGGGGTGGTTTTTAATCGAAGAATTGAACGCTTTTGACATATTAATAGAGAAGAGTTTTTTGTTAAAGTTAACTTTGGTTGTTCAAAAAAATGGAAATGAAAAAAATTACCCCTTCAATCTCACTTATCTTAATTTGCTTTTTCACCTTTTTTGCAACCAACCTCAAGGCTCAGTCTCCTGATCAAGTAGGTCAATGGAGCGACCCCATCGGATTTGGCATTGTACCAGTTGCGGTGGCCAACCTTCCCGACGGACGTTTGATAACGTGGTCGTCACAGTTTAGGGACACATGGACGGGTTCTGGTGATGGAGCAACTTTTACTGAAATTTTCGACCCATTTATGGGACCTGATGGACAGGCGCTTGGTGAATTTACCACCAATACAGATCATGATATGTTCTGTCCAGGAATCAATAACCTTTCTGATGGAAGAATTCTTTCCGCAGGAGGTACTACCAGTCAACGTACCAGTATATATGACCCGGTCACAGGAGATTGGGCAGTGGCTGATGAAATGAACATCCCCAGAGGATATCAGGGTAATGTAACCTTGACAGATGGCTCCGTTTTTACAGTTGGTGGGTCTTGGAGCGATGCGGATACACCTGCAACCAATGGCGGTAAAGATGCAGAACTTTGGACAGAAGCAACGGGCTGGGTGTCCTTGCCAGGAATTACAGGGGAGGATATTTATACCGCCAACGATTTGGCCTTGGAACTACAAGGCTTGTATAGAGTGGACAACCATGTGTGGCTTTGGCCAGCACCCAACGGATACCTTTTCCATGCAGGACCTAGTGAAATGATGCACTGGATCGATGTTTCTGGTACAGGTTCTATCGTCGACGCAGGCCTTAGGGCAGATGATACTTATTCCATGAAAGGCACCACCGTAATGTTCGATATCGGAAAAATATTAAAAGTGGGCGGTGCCGAATCGTATGGGGATAGTGATTTGGTGGGAGCGCCTCCTGCCAAGGACAACAGCTTTGTGATTGACTTGAACGGGGTGGCTTATGGGGGTACACCAACCGTAACCCAGACAGTCAACAATTTGGAATTTTCCAGAACCATGCACAACAGTACGGTTTTGCCTAATGGAGAGGTCTTGGTTACTGGAGGTTTGGACCACGCAGAAGTATTTACGGATGATGGGGCCAGACTTACGGCTGAAATCTATAATCCGACCACAAATAGCTGGCGATCCGTTGCCGGGATGCAAATGGCTAGAACTTATCACAGTGTTGGCATCTTGATGATAGATGGCCGAGTTTTTGTAGGTGGTGGTGGTTTGTGTGATTCATCTAACCTGGATGAATGTTACAATCACTTCGACGCTGAGATCTACAGCCCGCCCTATTTGTTCAATCCGGATGGGTCTTTGGCCGCACGGCCAACCATAAGTGCACCAGCCACTGCGGATTACAATACTTCTATAAATGTAACAGGAAGTACTGATATTCAAGAATTCAGCTTGATTAGATTTTCGGCTGCCACACATAGTACCAATAATGAACAAAGAAGAATACCGGTTACATTTTTTCCAGGAACTCCCGGAGATTATTCGGTTGATATTCCTGGAAGGGAATTGTTGCCTCCAGGCTACTACATGTTGTTTGCCATCGATTCCAATGGAGTTCCTTCTGTAGCTGAGGCCGTTCAGATAGGATCGGATATTCCTCTTAGCAACAACCCAAGTTTGGTTTTGGATGTTAAGTTTGATGAAGGTTCAGGCTCTACAGCAGCTGATGATTCACAATACGGAAACAACGGAACCATTTATGATGTAGATAATGATGCTGCCACCAAAGTACCTAGTACTGACAATTGGGGTACTGGTGTATTTGGAGGTGCTTTGCAAACCGATGGGGCCCAATTCCAAAGCAACACTATTTTTGAGGTGCCATATTCTTCATCTATGTCCACAGTAAGACAACAGATTACCATGATGGCTTGGGTAAATAGAGATGAAGTGGTAAACAATGCCGGGGTGTTCAGTCATGATTATCCAGCTATGTTCTTTGGATTCCACAACAGTTTGTATAAATGGGAATTTACCAATGGAGAAGGAGGGGAAGCTTCATGCTACTCAGGATATACACCTCCGGGCCAATGGGTACACATTGCCGCAACCTATGATGGGCATACAGCCAAACTTTATGCCAATGGAATCGAGATTTGCAGTGTTCCAATGACTTTGGATATCAACTTAAATTCCACGGACCCTAATTTCTCGTCATTTACATCATCTGGATTTTATGAAACAAATCCTGATCCTGATCCAGGCTACAATGATAGTGGTGTAACCGACGAGTTGGATGGTAGAATAGATGAATTAAAAGTATTTAACATCGCACTTTCACCTAGTGAAATAGATGTATACTATCAGTTAGGTGTACAGACAGGCAACCCTAATATTCCAGACTGTAGCGGAAATCCCATTGTGGCCGAGTACAAAGTGGGTGCAGCAGGCGTTTGGACAGAAGGGAATAACATCAATGCCACAGAAGGCAGTGAGGTATTCATTAGGGCAAAAGACTATGTAGGGGAATATTTTGTTACCACCATGGAAGTGGATGGCCCTACCTTTAGCTCTGTAGCCGACTTACCCGGATTTAACGCAGATGTAGCTTATCAAATAGATACCAACATTGCTCAACAGGGCGATGTACAAAAAAATGACGGTTTGGTAAGTGTTGGAAATGAAGGAAAATATGTACTTACAACTGCGGACGGCTGTTTAACCGTAATCAATTTAAATGTTGCCGGGTCTTGTGATCCGGGAGACACACCCATATATCCTGAATACCAATTAAATGGTGTTTGGAACGAAGGAGTCGCAGATGAAACCATCTCCGTTGAGCAAGGTACCACCGTGGTATTGAGTGCAGCTCCAAATGAGGTAGGTGAAATCACCATAACACTGCCTAATGGTACAGAGGTGGGAGACGATTATGATTTAGGACCAATTGACCCCATACAGGCAGGTACCTACATCTTCACATCACCTGAAGGGTGTACTACCACACTGGAGATAGAAGTAACTTCACCAGACTGCGGAACATTTGGTCTCGTAACTGAGTATAGTTTGGATGGTAATAACTATGTTGAAGGAGCTAGTGCCCTAGAAGTTGATGAAGGTCTTACCCTTATATTAGGAATTGAACCAACAGGATATCCATTTACAATTATGGGCCCTAATGGAAATAACAAGACCTTTGACCAAAATGACATGACCATTGCTAATCTTACTCCTGCGGATAGTGGAACCTATACGTTCACTACTGGTAATGGTTGCTTCGTAACCTTGGACCTTACCGTAAATGCAGTGGATTGTGCTACTTTAGGATTGGTCACCGAATATAGTTTGGACGGAGACAATTATGTTGAAGGAGCAAGTGAGCTTACTTTGGATGAAGGATTACCATTGATATTGGGTATTGAGCCAGGAGGGTACCCATTCACAATTACAGGACCCAACGGAAATGACAAACCTTTTAATGAAGCAGACCTCACCATTCCAAACCTTACAGTGGCAGATAGTGGCACCTATACCTTTACAACAGGTAATGGCTGCTTTGTAACTTTAGATCTTACGGTAAATGCAGTAGACTGCGGAACCTTTGGATTGGTCACTGAATATAGTTTGGATGGGGATACCTATGTAGAAGGGGCTAGTGAACTGGAAGTGGATGAAGGATTTTCTCTTATCTTGGGTATAGAACCCAGCGGATTTCCCTTTACCATTACAGGGCCTAATGGCAATGACAAACCTTATGATTTAAACGATCTTACCATTCCTAGCCTAACTACGGCAGATAGTGGAACATATACATTTACTACAGGTAACGGTTGTTTCGTCACTTTGGATTTGACCGTTAATGAAGTGGATTGTGTAGCATTGGGCTTGACCACCGAATATAGTTTGGACGGAAATAACTATGTGCAAGGCGCAACGGATATTACCATTGACGAGGGCAGCGTACTTTATTTAGGAGCGGAACCACAAGGAATTCCATATAGCATCACTGGGCCTAATGGGAATGATAAACCCTTAAACGCTGATGACCTTATTATTCCCAATGTAACTCCCGCAGATAGTGGTACATATACATTTACTACAGGAAGTGGTTGTTTTGTGACATTGGATGTGACTGTCAATGATGTTGATTGTGGCACACTTGGATTGGTTACAGAGTATAGCCTGGATGGGGAAAATTATATCGAGGGAGCAACAGATGTTACCGTTGATGAGGGCAATATTCTCTTTCTAAGTATCCTGCCTCCTAATCTACCGTTTTCCATCACTGGACCAAACGGCAACAATAAAGCTTTCGATTTTAATGATTTAACCATTTCCAACTTGGTTCCCGCAGACTCTGGAACATATACCTTTACTGCGGGCGGGGATTGTGAGGTTACAATCAACCTTACTGTGAACCCAGTGGACTGTGGTACTTTGGGTATGGTTACAGAATACAGTATAAATGACAACTCATTTTTTGAAGGAGCTACCGAGCTTACGGTGGATGAAGGAAACAAGTTGCAATTGAGTATTCAACCTCAAGGATTGCCTTATTCCATTATCGGCCCTAATGGCAATGATAAGCCCTTCGATTTTGATGATCTTATCATTACTACGTTAGTTCCTGCAGACAGTGGTCTGTACAGATTTGTAAGCGGTAGTGGGTGTGAGGTTACGCTGGATTTAACTGTAAATCCGGTTGATTGTGCCACCTATGGTGTGGTTACGGAATACAGTTTAAATGGTGGATCATTTGTAGAAGGTGCAAGTACCTTGGAGGCCATTGAAGGAGATAATCTTGTGTTGAGCATAGAACCGTTTGGCGCAGCTTTTTCAATCGATGGACCTAATGGGAACAACAAACCTATGGGAGTCAATGACTTGACTATTACAAGTTTAACCACAGCGGATAGTGGCACTTATACCTTTACAACAGGTAGCGGATGTGTAGTAATGTTGGATTTAACGGTCAACACTTTCTGTTCTACCATTGGTTTGGAAACTGAATACGTCCTTAATGGCGAGGCGGCAGTTACTGGATCTAGTTCAGTTTCTGTAGTCGAAGGAGATAACATTTCACTTGGAATTATTCCTGATGGACGTACATTCTCTGTGGCTGGCCCCAACGGAAATACAAAACCTTTGGATCTTACCGACCTTGTACTAGGCAGCGTTACTCTTGCTGATAGTGGAACATATACCTTTACTACCGCAGAGGGCTGCGAAGTTCAATTGGACTTGAATGTAGTTGAATTCTGTACCTCACTTGGATTACAGACTGAGTTTAGCCTGAACGGTGATACGGCTGTTGTAGGACAGGCCACAGTTGCCGTAGAGGAAGGAGATCAATTGTCCTTGGGTGTTTTCCCTGATGGACTTACCTTCTCCATATCTGGCCCCAATGGAAACAACAAAGCCCTAAGTACGGATGATTTGGTACTTACGGATATAGCGCAAGCCGATGTTGGCGTGTATACCTTCACTACAGATCAGGGCTGTGAAGTCCAGTTGGAAGTCACTGTAGGCGATCCATGTATTGCACTAGGCTTACAGACTGAGTATAGCCTGAACGGTGATACGGCTGTTGTAGGACAGGCCACAGTTGCCGTAGAGGAAGGTGATCAATTGTCCTTGGGTGTTTTCCCTGATGGACTTACCTTCTCCGTAGCAGGCCCCAATGGAAACAACAAAGCCCTAAGTACTGATGATTTGGTACTTACGGATATAGCGCAAGCCGATGCTGGCGTGTATACCTTCACTACAGATCAGGGCTGTGAAGTCCAGTTGGAAGTTACTGTAAGCAATCCTTGTACTGCACTAGGATTACAGACTGAGTATAGCCTGAACGGTGATACGGCTGTTGTAGGACAGGCCACTGTTGCCGTAGAGGAAGGTGACCAATTGTCCTTGGGTGTTTTCCCTGATGGACTTACCTTCTCCGTAGCAGGCCCCAATGGAAACAACAAAGCCCTGAGTACGGATGATTTGGTACTAACGGATATAGCGCAAGCCGATGCTGGCGTGTATACCTTCACTACAGATCAGGGCTGTGAAGTCCAGTTGGAAGTTACAGTTACAGCGGGGAACCAAAATCAGCCGCCGGTTGCAGTCATTGACGCCAACCCCGCAGATGGCACGGTACCGTTGGAAGTTATTTTGTTGGGTCGAACTCCCAAGACGATGTGGAGGTGGTATCCTACACTTGGAATTTTGACGACGGTAGCCAATCAGATGAAGCAAATCCTACTCATATATTTGAGGTTTCAGGAACCTATGAAGTAACATTGACTGTTGAAGATGCCGAAGGTTTGACGGATACAGCCACAATAACCATAGTGGTAGAACCATCCGCGGAAATGGTTTCCATTTTGGCTCCTAACCCTGCAACAGGAACCGCAAGGATATATGTGGATACTGCAGCTGATGAAATAACAGTCACGCAAATTCATTTGCATGACTCTAGTGGAAGATATATTACATCCTATGTTCCTTCCGAAGTAGAAGTTGACGGAGGATACGAGCTGCCCATATTTGCGGTTTCAAATGGCGTGTATACAGTGCAGTTGGTTCTAAACAGTGGGGACACAGTACCTTTAAGACTCATTGTTCGAAACTAATAACAGGAATAATTAAAAGAGTAAGCAGGCTGTCCATGTTCTGGACAGCCCTGCAATACCTTTGAAGCTCTTCAGATAAAACAATCAAGGAATAGTTTAGAGAATAAAAATCCAAATGGAGAAAAAAATTAAATTATGTTTGGTTGGGGGGGAAGACGCCCATAAAAGAATCGAGCTTTCAAATTATTTGCTTCAACATGGTTTTGAGATTACCATTTTGGGCACCAAGGATTATGACTACCCAGAACATATCCAGTTCATAAAATATAACCTGAACAGGAAATTGAACCTGTTCTCGGATATAGCATCCATTTTCCAATACAGAAAAATTTTCAAGGAGCATAAGTTTGATATTGTACAAACCTTTGATACCAAACCTGCTTTCTTGGTACCCTTGGCTTCGTTTGGACAACCCCACAAGGTGGTACGTACCATAACTGGTTTGGGAAAATTATTTGTTTCCAAAGGTCTATCAACACGTATTGCCCAATCCGTATATGTTTTCTTGCATACATTGGCCAGAAAAAGGGTGTTCTGTACTACCTTCCAGAATTTGGATGATCGCAACTTTTTTCTTGAAAAAGCGTTGGTAACAGAAAAGAACCATTCCATGATCTATGGTAGTGGCATAGATTTAAAAAGCATTAAAGAGAAGGCTGCCAGGAGCAGAAGCCCCTTTACCGCAATTTGCGTTTCAAGGTTGGTCTATGCCAAAGGAATCATCCAGTATTTGGAAGCCGCTAAAATGTGTGCTGACAAAGGATTTGGGTTTAAGTTTTTGTTGGTTGGCCCATTGGAAGAGAATTCAGAAAAGCTGAACGAGAAAATCCTAAACCAATATGCGCCATATTTAGAATGGCTGGGAAAACGAAGTGATGTTCCAGATCTGCTATTGGGATCTGATGTCTTTGTGCTGCCTACCTTCTATCGCGAAGGTTTTGCAAGGGTGTTGTTGGAAGCATCTGCATATGGATTACCCTTGGTGACCACAGATGTACCCGGAGTTACCGATATCGCAAGGCACATGAAAGAAGGGTTAATTGTAAAGCCAAAGGATTCTGAGGCGTTGGCGGAAGCCATAATTGCCTTATATGAAAATGAAACGTTAGCGGACGAACTTTCTAAGAATGCGCTGCTCAATGTTCAGAATTACAGCATGGAAGTTGTAAGTAAAGCCTATTCAGACCTATATCAAAAAGCATATGAAAATTGATTTTTCGCCTCCGTTTATTAACGACAAAGTAAAAGAGGAAGTCCTTAAATCCTTGGATTCAGGGTGGATAACCACAGGTCCGCAAGTACGCAAACTTGAAGAACAAATCAAGGAAGCAACAGATGCTCCCGAAGTAGTCTGTGTAAACTCATGGACTTCTGGTGCCATTTTGGTCTTAAAATGGTTAGGAGTAGGTGAAGGTGATGAAGTAATCATACCGGCATATACGTATGCGGCCACGGCCATGTCCGTGATTCATGCAGGGGCAAGACCAATTATGGTAGATGTTGGTGAAGATTTTAATATTGCCATTGAGAACATTGAAAAAGCAATTACGCCTAGAACTAAGGCCATAATCCCTGTTGATTTTGCGGGCTGGCCTTGTGATTATGATGGAATCAATGACTTGGTGACCAAAAAAAGGGAATTGTTTGTTCCACAAGGTGAAGTTCAGGAAAAACTGGGTCGTATTTTGGTGGTGGCCGATGCTGCACATTCCATAGGTGCGATGTATAAGGGTAAAAGCACGGGTGTTTTAACGGATATCACTATTTTTTCATTACATGCAGTAAAGAATGTCACCACAGCAGAAGGTGGGGCAATATGCTTAAATCTTCCAGAGCCATTCAATAATGATGAGTTATATCGTACCCTGAGATGTTATTCCTTAAATGGACAGACCAAGGATGCTTTGGCCAAATCCAAGGCAGGGAGCTGGAAATACGATATTATTTACCCAGGGCTTAAGATTAATCTTCCTGATGTTTTGGCTGCAATTGGTGTAGGTCAAATGGAGGTGTATTTGGATGACATATTGCCAAAACGAAAAGAGATTTTTGAGCAGTACAATTCCTTTTTTGAGGAAAAGGATTGGGCCATTGAACCACATTTTCGTACGGACGACCAACAATCGTCTTGCCATTTGTATCCGCTTAGAATCAAAGGAGCAACCGAAGAACAAAGAGATTTGATCATTCAAGGAGTTGGAGAAAGAGGGGTGGCCGTAAACGTACATTTTCAGCCATTGCCCAGATTATCGCTTTTTAAACAAATGGGATATCAAGAAGAAGCGTATCCGATGGCCATGCAGATGTACACAAATGAAATATCATTGCCCATATACCCACAATTGTCCCAAGAACATATTGCCTATATAGTAAAGGTGGTTTCCGAGACTGTGGAAAATGTCCTGAAATGAAAAGATTGTTCGACATAATACTGTCTTCTTTTGGGATACTTGTATTGTCGCCAATACTTGTCCTTATTTCCATATTGGTCAAGATTTCATCCAAAGGACCTGTTTTTTATAGGCAAGTGAGGGTTGGTAAAGGAAACAAGGATTTCAGGATTTTTAAGTTTAGGACCATGTATACTGGTTCGGACAAGAAAGGACTGCTCACAGTAGGAGGTAGAGACCCTAGGGTTACCAAAGTGGGGTATTATCTGAGAAAGTTTAAATTGGACGAACTTCCTCAACTCTTTAATGTTTTTACGGGTGAAATGAGTTTGGTAGGACCAAGACCGGAGGTGAGAAAATATGTTGAGCACTATTCCGAATCAGATATGGAAGTTCTTTCCGTTAGACCGGGAATAACCGACTATGCTTCTATTGCCTTCAGGAATGAAAATGATATTTTAAAAGAATCCGAAGACCCCGAAAAAAAATACATTGAGGAAATAATGCCTATCAAACTAGGCCTCAATAAAAAATATATTGCCGAGAAAGGCATGTTCAAAGACTTGTCCATTATACTCAAAACCATAACCGTTATCATAAAAAAACAATAGTTCATGAACATTTTAGTCACAGGAGCCGCCGGCTTTATTGGATTCCATGTATGTAAATCTTTGTTGGACAAAGGACATAAGGTCGTTGGGCTAGACAATATCAACGATTACTATCCGCGTAGTCTTAAGTTTTCAAGGCTGGAACAGTTGGGTATTGAAGAAGACAAGGCCAAAAATTTCAATACTATTGTAGAGAGCGGTACATACCCAGATTTTAGTTTCATTCGTTTGGGATTGGAGGATAGTGCTTCGATGGATAAACTATTCAATGAGCATAAATTTGAAATAGTTTGCAATTTAGCGGCCCAGGCAGGAGTAAGATATAGTTTGGAAAACCCTTCTGCATATATTGAAAGCAACATTGTGGGGTTCTTCAATATTTTGGACAACTGCAAGCGCCATGAAATAAAGCATTTGGTATATGCCAGTAGTTCCAGTGTATATGGGTTGAACAAAAAGGTTCCTTTTGAGACTACTGATAATGTGGACCACCCAATTAGCCTTTACGCCGCTTCCAAGAAAAGTAATGAGCTTATGGCACACACCTATAGCCATCTCTACGGTTTTAAGACTACTGGACTACGGTTTTTTACAGTGTATGGCCCATGGGGAAGACCAGATATGGCCATGTTTCTGTTCACCAATGCCATGCTAAAAGGCGATCCCATAAAAATATTCAATAATGGGGATTTGGAAAGGGATTTCACCTACATAGATGATATCGTGAATGGGGTTGTAAGGATCATAGAAAAACCTGTTGCGGATGATGAGCCAAAATATAAGATTTTCAATATCGGTAACAATGATTCAGTTAAGCTTACCGATTTTATTGAAACTTTGGAAAAGGAGTTGAACATAGAGGCCAAAAAAGAGTATTTGCCCATGCAACCAGGGGATGTTAAAAAAACCTGGGCCAATGTAGATGATTTGGTAAGCGAATACAATTATGAACCAAACACAAGTATTTCTGTTGGGATTAAACGATTTGTGGAATGGTTCAAGGCCTATTACAAAATCTAACATCAAGTGTCATGAAGTTCAAACTATTTAGACAAAACGCCATTGATCTTCTTAGGAGGAAATCTTCACAAAGATTTATCCCAGAGATCGATGCTTTACGGTTTTTTGCCATACTTCCTGTAATGTTTGCGCACTGTAGCCAAGCTTTTTTGGAATACAACACCAATTTTGATCGCGAGCTGATTGAAAGTGAAAGTTTACTTCGGTATGTTATGTATCAAGGAAATCTGGGAGTGGAACTGTTTTTTGGTATTAGTGGATTTATCCTTGCACTTCCTTTTCTTGGAAAAAAAATAAAGGAGTTGGACTTTAGGAGTTATTTTCTGCGTAGACTTATCAGAATTGAACCGCCCTATCTTATTGCGATCTCAGTGTTCTTTTTGGTACACCTTTTTATAATGGGACAACATGACTTTGCTTTTTTATGGGATCGTTATGTGGCCTCATTTTTTTATGTGCACAATCTAGCTTACCACTCCTATTCATACATTCTTCCTCCGGCATGGAGTTTAGAAATTGAGGTGCAGTTCTATCTATTGATGCCAATTTTCATTCTAGGTTTCTGTTTCATAAACAAAGCAGTTTGGCGTTATTTCCTCTATTTCTTAATGTTGATGCTTTCTTTACATTTGGATGTTACCCCGGATTTGGATTTAAATGACTACTTGAGGTATTTCCTTGCCGGGATAATAGCAGCGGATGTATATAAGAATGTTAAGTTTGAAAGATTTTGGGTATGGGATATCTTTTTTGTGGTAAATCTGTTCCTGTTTTTCTTTGTTTTTGGCGATTGGATGCTAAGAACACTTAGTTTATTCTTGATATTGATATCGTCCTTCAACCTCTCTATTTTGAAAAAGGTAATGACCAACAATTGGGTCACGGTCATAGGGGGAATGTTTTATTCATTGTATTTGCTTCACTTTCCGTTTTACCATTTGGTGATGAAGATCTTTTCGGATAGACTTACTTTTATTGATTCTTATGAATTTACCTTTATTTCCCAAGCTTTGATTTTTGTTCCACTTTCAATTGTTGTGATTACAGGGTACTATCTTTTGGTTGAAAAACCATTTATGGTCCTTAGCCAGAAGTATGGGAAGATTGGAAAAAAGACTACTAAAAAACTAAAGGAGGCTTAAGCCTCCTTTAGTTTTATTTTTGATGGAATAATAAAGTCTTTTTTTAGTTTCTATCTATCAACCATGTTCAAGAACTCTTCCAAATTGGTATAGCCATCTTGGTCGGCATCATCATTGGCCCCAGTATTCAAGGTTCCAAAATTGGCCATTTCCCAAATATCCGCCATACCATCCAAATCAGAATCGTAATCACTGCTTCTTTGGTTGGTTGGAATGTTAGGGTAAGCATAGCTTCCACCATCATACCAGACAAATCCACTACAACCTTTGCAGTTGGTGTAGGTGTCGTTTAGGAAATCACTGATATATTCTTTATCCAAATCATCTTGCCAAGTCCCATAAGAACCATCAGCTTTTAGGTATTTATTGGCTCCAACATCGCCTGTCACATCATTTACGGCTTCACTGGCAGAGGTTACGGTAACAGGAACCCCTTCTATGCTAAACGGACTGCTTTGAAAATAACTTTCCCAAGGGTTGGGAGGGCTTACAGCTTGTCCATTTATGGTTATCGTCCATCCATCTCGGTTATCTTGGTTGGCAAAATTCATACCTTCATAGTAATTACCCGAGGCATAAACTTTTACGTCGTGACCTGATTTTACACTTAACATGTTAAGTCCATTTCCTTTACTGGTATTGGAAGTGGCTCCAGGTCTATAGTAATTGTTGATTTGATTTACCCTTGCATTGCATTCGGCACTGATAAGTTTAAATTTCCAGTTGCCAATTAGGTTGTTTACATATTCGTGGGTACCACCAGCCGCATTCGAGGGCATTCTATTATATCCGTGAATGGATAGATTGTGGTGCGATGAAAAATAAGTCAAAGTTCTCCAAACATCTGGATTTTGCTCACCACCGGCCAAACCTCCATTCTGACTTTCGCCTGTTAGAACCCGTTGTACGGTAACATTGCCAGATTGTGAACCTCCAAAGTGCCAAAAATCTATGGTTTCATCTCCACCTCCTGAAACAGAAAGGTGATCATAGATCACATAACGGCAACCCATACAGGTAATGGCATCATTTCCTTCACCAGCACCTTGCGAATTGAAAGGTCTAACCCTTAGATATCGTATCACAACATTTTGGACACTGTAAAACTGTAACGGAGCCCCTTTGATGGTGATTCCTCCTTGCGGGGCAGTTTGTCCTGCGATGGTTAAATTACTGTGTTCAGAACCACTAAGCACAATACTGCTACGGAGTTCAATTTCACCGGAAACATTAAAAACAATAGTTCTAGGACCACTTTGTTGAATGGCCCATCTAAATGATCCCTCACCACTATCCGCAAGGGTTGTTACAACTAAAACCTTTCCACCACGGCCACCGGTAGCATAAGCACCGGCCCCTTCGGCGGAAGGGAATGCCAAAACACCATAAGAAACCTCATCATCCAATATGGGGTCAGTATCGGAATCTGGTGCATCTACGGCATTGTCATCTTTATTTTCTTCTTGTACGGCCTCCTCTATTTCTTCGTCAATGGCTTGAGTAAATAAATCCTCGTCCTTTTGGCATGATGAAAAAGTAATAAGCAGAAAGTAGGTTAAGAAAATGCTCATCAGTAATCTTTGAGGTTTTTTCATAAATAACTAGATTTGTGGGGCGTTCGAGACTTCATCACGGGGCGTAAATTTAATTCGTAAAAAAATTAAATCGATAAAAACACATGATTTTTCGATGAAATGCACAGCACACCACCTTTTTTAACTTTTTAACTGTCTTTTTGTTACTAAAAATTGTGAACAAAGCCTTGTACGAACCGATTACGAACTATGGATTTTCCTTTTAACTTTATTTAACAATTTTCATGTCTTTTTCGATGAACTACACTAAATTTTTGATTGAAATTGGCATGATACAATTAGCAATTCGGAGCAAACAACCACTGTCTTGAACCATATTTTCAATAAGAGATCAACCAAAAAATGAAGCAAAAACTAAAGATTGGTGTGTTGATAGACCAATACCAAATTTCCTCTTGGGAAAACAGCATACTACAAGAATTGGTGAACTCTCCTTATGCAGAGATAACCGTATTGGTAAAAAAAAAGGTAGGTAAAACAACCCAAGATACTTTCTCTGAAAAATTAAAGAAATACGGCCGGGTTTTTTTGTATGAACAATATATGAAACTTGAGCAAAGGTTGATAAGCCTTTCTCCGGATGCGTTTGAACCCAAAGACATTAGGGAAACCGTTTCTGTCCCTGAGTTGACAGTTGAGACCACCGAAACCGCTTTTAGTGATAGGGTTGTAGAGGAAGACATAGCCAAAATAAAAGACTACAAGTTGGATGTCCTCTTACGCTTTGGATTTAGAATTTTAAGGGGTAACATCCTAAAATGCTCCAAGTATGGTGTATGGTCTTACCATCATGGGGACAATAATGTAAATAGGGGCGGTCCTGCGGGAGTTTGGGAAGTTATTAAAGGTTGGGATGAAACAGGGGTAATATTGCAGATACTTACTGAAGATTTGGATGGAGGAGTGAAACTTTTTGAATCCTATTCATCCACTGATAAGTCTAGTATCCAAAGGAACAGGAACAACTATTATTGGAAAGCAAAATCCTTTATCCCAAGAAAGTTGAAAGAACTTTATGAAATGGGGGAAAAAGACTTTTTTAAAAGTGTTTCACCACTTAACAACAAGCCCAGCATTTATTATAATGAGCTTTTTATAACTCCAGGGAATTTCACCATGGTGAAATACATAACAAAAAGAATATGGCATACCATTAAAGAAAAGATAAGGGAACTTTTTGTTTTGGATCAGTGGATTTTACTCTATAAGTTTGAAAAGCAGGATAAAATATCACAGTCATTTTTTAGGTTCAAGAGGTTGGTTCCTCCTAGAGATCGTTTTTGGGCAGATCCTTTCATTGCGGTAAAGGACAATAAGTATTTTGTGTTTCTGGAAGAATACATCTACAAAAAGGGAAAAGGAGTAATATCTGTTATTGAGTTAAATGAAAAGGGAATGGTGGGAGACTGTAAATTGGTTTTGGAAACCGATTACCATCTTTCGTACCCTTTCCTGTTTGAAGATGGGGACAAAATATACATGATTCCCGAAAGTGCTGATAATAATACTGTTGAGCTTTATGAGTGCGAAGAATTCCCACTAAAATGGAAACTTAAAAAAGTACTTCTGGATAACATCAGTGCATATGATGCCACAATTTTTCAATATGATGGAAAATATTGGATGTTTGCCAATGTCAGAACCAATGAAGGAGCTTCTACATGGGATGAACTTTTCCTGTTCTATGCAGACGACCTGTTTAATGAATGGAAGGAGCATCCAATGAATCCTGTCGTTTCAGATGTCAAAAAAGCCAGGCCGGCAGGTAATGTTATTGAATACCATGGTAATCTGTACAGACCGGGTCAAAACTGCGCCAAAAGGTATGGCCACGGAATGACGTTGAGCAAGATTACCAAACTTACCGAAACGGAGTATGAAGAAATGGAAGAGCAATCCATTTATCCCAATTGGGAGAAAGACCTCTTGGCCACACACACGCTTAATTCCAAAAACAGACTTACGGTCATTGATGCAATGATCAAGAGAAATAGGTTTTAGTATGCTTTTTTGGGAAATAAGGGCAACGAAGCTGTTTTCATAATATTGTGATCCCTGAAATCCGTTTAACGATAAAACTGGTGTTTTGTCGAAATTCACAACTGCTGGATTTTTATGCGCTCGACTATTGAGTAGCTTTAAGAAAATTCCCCGTTTTTTTAAACTAAATCAACCTTTTCAACCATGCAAAAGAGTGCGTATATAGCAATTCTTGCTATCTGCAGCTTTCATTTTGTCTATACCCAAAATCCAACTCAAGACGGTCAATGGAGTGATCCCGTTGGGTTTGGAATTGTGCCTGTGGCTGTGGCTAATTTGCCCGACGGCAGGCTCATTACCTGGTCTTCAAAATTCAGGGATACCTTTGGGGGACAAGATGGGGCTACCTTCACGGAAATATTCGATCCATTTATAGGCACCCATGGGCAAGCATTGGGCGAATTTACAGCCAACACAAATCATGACATGTTTTGCCCGGGCATTAATAACCTTCCAGATGGTCGTATTTTGTCGGCAGGAGGTTCTTCCAGTGAGCGTACGAGCATTTATGACCCCGTAACAGGCCTATGGGAAGTGGCAGACGATATGAACATCCCTCGAGGATATCAAGGCAATGTAACTTTATCAGATGGTTCTGTATTTACTTTAGGGGGGTCTTGGAGTGGCAACGGAAACTCTGGGGCACGGGATGCTGAAATATGGACGGAGAGTACAGGATGGGTTGTGTTATCTGGGATCGATGGTGATGATATTTACACAGGGGGAGATCTTTCCACTGAATCGGAAGGTGTTTACAGAGCGGATAACCATGCTTGGTTATGGCCTGCGTCCAACGGAGGCCTTTTTCATGCTGGACCGAGCGAATTGATGCATTGGATCGATGTTTCGGGAAATGGGAGTATCGTGAGCGCGGGTCAACGATCCAATGATTCGTATTCCATGAAAGGAACCACGGTAATGTTCGATGTGGACAAAATTTTGAAAGTGGGTGGTTCTGAATCTTATTCCAGTGGTCATCCAGCCAAAAATAATGCTTATGTCATCGATATAAACGTTCCTTATGGCACAGCACCCAATGTTACAAATGCTGGACAGCTTTCCTTTTCCAGGACCATGCACAACAGCACAGTCCTTCCCAATGGTGATGTTTTGGTCACCGGAGGACTTGATAGGGCAGAAGTGTTTTCAGATATAGGGTCAAGACTTACTGCTGAATTATATAATCCTTCAACCAATACGTGGCGTGCGGTTGCCGGAATGGTAACGCCTAGGACCTATCATAGCGTAGCTATTTTAATGACAGATGGTCGGGTCTTTGTTGGGGGCGGAGGTCTTTGTGACAGTACTCCGGGTTGTGTAAACCATTTTGATGCAGAGATCTACAGTCCACCTTATCTTTTCAATGGTAATGGCTCTTTGGCCGCCAGGCCCATAATTAGTGCTCCGGACAAAGCAAATTACAATACAGGAATCAATGTTTCGGGAAGTGCCAATATTCAAGAATTCTGTTTGATTAGATTTTCATCTGCTACACATAGCACCAATAATGAGCAGAGAAGAATTCCAGTTAGTCACACACAATCCCAAGGGGCGTACAATGTAAATATTCCAGGAAACAACCTTCTGCCACCAGGGTACTATATGCTTTTTGCATTGGATGGTAATGGGGTTCCCTCCATAGCCGAAACCATACAAATTGGAGCAAATGTGGCCAATAATCAAGATCAGAGCTTAATCTTGGATATTGGTTTTGATGAAGGTCAAGGCACAATGTCTTTTGATCGTTCCAGTTTCGGAAATGACCTCTCATTTTTTGATACGGATAATAACTTGGGCATTAAGAACCCAAGCAGCGATAATTGGGGTCAAGGCTTGTTTGGTGGAGCAATGGAAACAGATGGATATGAGTTTCAAAGCAATACTATTGGAGAAGTTTCACATTCGCAATCAATGGGTGCCCTAACCAATAAAATTACCCTCATGGCATGGGTGAATAGAGATGAAGTGCAGCACAATGTGGGCATTTTCAGTCATGATTACCCATCCATTTTCTTTGGATTCCACAATAGTCTCTACAAATGGGAGTTTCCAACAGATACGGGAGGAGAGGCAAGCTGCTATGCAGGGTATTCACCTCCCGGTCAATGGGTTCATGTTGCGGCTACGTACGATGGAAATAATGCCATATTGTACGCCAATGGTGTAGAAATTAGCCGCATGCCCGTTCAGGGAAATTTCATCCTAAATCCAAATGAATCCAATTTTTCCACTTTTACAACTTCTGGGTTTTATCAAAGACTACAGAACCCTTCCGGCAATTATAATGGTAGTGGCGTAACGGATGAGTTGGATGGACGAATAGACGAACTTAAGGTATACAATCGCGTTCTTTCAAGAAACGAAATTGTTTCCCAATACCTACAAGGGCAATTGCAAAACAATCCCAATCTTGCAGATTGTTCCCAGAATAGCATCGTGGCAGAATACATGATAGGAAATAATGGTGTTTGGATTGAAGGAAATAACATTGAGGTTTCTGATGGTGAAACGGTATATATTAGAGCCAAGGGCTATTCCGGAGAATACTTTTTGACCACTCCCCAGAAAGATGGACCTACATTCAGCTCTGTGGACGATTTATCAAATCACAATGCCTTCAATGCGTATCAGATTGATACCTATGTGTACAACTTTGGTAATCCTGAAAGAAATAATGGACTGGTAGACCCTACCAATTATGGAAAGTTTGTTCTTACCACGGCAGATGGATGTCCAACGGTAGTGAATCTGAACACGGAAATACCCTCCTCTACAGATTGCCCACCAGGTACTACTCAAGTGATTCAAGAATATCGCCTAGATGGCGAGTGGTTAAGTGGAAGCGATCATATTACCGTAGCGGAAGGCACAGAGGTAATGTTGAGTATTTTACCCAATACTTTGGGAGTTTCCATTACGTTACCAAATGGTACGGTTGTGGGGGATGATTATAATTTAGGCAATGTAGATATTTCTGATAGTGGTGATTATTTGCTTACCAGTAGTGAAGGGTGTACAGTGACTTTAACGTTGCAAGTAACTTCTGAAGGTGGGGGCTCGGCTCCGGTAGCGGTTGCCACGGCGAGCCCTTTGACGGGCAATCCACCGTTGGAGGTCAGTTTTACGGGCAGTGGCTCCACGGACGATGTGGGGGTGGTGTCGCACAGTTGGGACTTTGGTGACGGTGGCAGCTCCACCTTGGCGGACCCTGTCCACACCTATTCCTCACCGGGAAGCTATACCGCCACCCTAACCGTAGAGGACGGGGAAGGCGAAACGGATGTTGACACGGTCTCCATCACGGTGACCCAGGAGGGCACCCCGGGCGAGTGCACCGCACTTTCGGCTCCTTGGTCGAACTCGGATGTGGGCTCGGTCCTTGCGGGCGGCAGTGCCTGTTCTGATGGCCAGACCTATGAGGTGAGCGGTTCGGGGGCGGATATCTGGGGTTCCAGCGATGGCTTCCATTATGTGTACCAACAACTGGAGGGCGACCTTGAGATCAGCGCCCGGGTGGTGTCGCTGTCGAATACGGACAATTGGGCCAAGGCCGGTGTCATGGTCCGCAACAACCTGTCCGGGAACTCGGCAATGGCCCTGATGTCGGTCTCCCCGGACCCGAGCTATGGTTCCGGTCCTGGTTATACGCTACAGCACCGCAGTGTTGATGGTGGCACGATGACCTCCAGCGGGCACAATCTGGGCCCTGTCCATGTGGGCATGCCCTATTATGTTCGTTTGGTGAGGGAAGGGGACACCTTTAGCGGTTATGCTTCGGCCAATGGAACGGATTGGTCCCTGTTGGGCAGCAGACAGATCCCGATGGGGAGCAGTGTGTATGTTGGCCTGGCGGTTACCTCACACAAGAACGGAGTGCTGGCGGATGCGGTCCTGGACAATGTTACGGTCAGCGGGGGCAGTTCCAGTGGTGGCAATTCGGCCCCGGTAGCGGTTGCCACGGCGAGCCCTTTGACGGGCAATTCGCCGTTGGAGGTCAGTTTTACGGGCAGTGGCTCCACGGACGATGTGGGGGTGGTGTCGCACAGTTGGGACTTTGGAGACGGTGGCAGCTCCACCTTGGCGGACCCCGTCCACACCTATTCCTCACCGGGAAGCTATACGGCCACCCTTACCGTACAGGATGGGGAGGGTAGAGTGGATTCAAGTACGATTGGAATTGTGGTTACGGATCCAAATTATTGTGAAACAGGAACCATAATTCCAGAATACCGTCTTGATGGTGTTTGGTCAAGTGGATTGAATGATCTGACCGTTGTGGAAGGGACAGAGGTAATGTTCAGTATTTTACCGAATACGGTTGGGGTTACAGTAACCCTTGCTGATGGGACTGTTGTTGGAGATGATTTCAATTTGGGGCCGGTAACGGTTTCCCATAGTGGACCTTATGTGTTGCTTTCATCTGAAGGGTGTGAAACTACAATAAACCTTACCGTGCTGCCTGATACCTTAGCGGGTCGCTCTGGAATTTCAACTGGTCAGGTAGATCAAAGCAGTGGTGGATTTACCTTTAATTCTTTGGAAAGTTTGGGAACTAGAATATTTCCGAACCCAACAAGTGGTTACTTTAAAATATCGAATTACGAATTGGTGGGTGAAACCGTGAGAGTTATGATCTATGGAACTTCAAACAGGCTGATATTTGAAAAAGAGTTTCCAAATTTTCCTGGCGAAATTGAATTGGAATCGCTCTACTTTTTCCAAGACGGTATTTATAGGGTTCTAGTAAGTTCATCAAACCATCTCACCAGTCATTCTTTAATATTAAAGAAATGATTAGGAACCAAAAGTTGATTTGGTATTTTCCAAAACGGGTAAAACTTTGTTCAGGAGGCGCTCATTTAGCTTTACACTTTTGAGTGCCTCAATATGATGCATCTTATGTACATCTGACCCTACGTATTCATACATTCCGGAATCTAGCAAACTGTGTGCAATTTTCTGTACATCCACACCATAGTGTCCACCCAAAGACAATAGGTTGAGTTGAAAGTGTACGCCTTTCTGTTTATAACGTATGTACTCATCTTTTTTGGGTTTCAAGTAGAGATATCTTTCAGGGTGGGCCAAAACTGGAAAAAGACGCTCTTTTGTGATTTTTTCAATAGAAACATCAAAATTGATACTAGGTTGTAGATAAGACATTTCTATGAGTAAATATTCCCCTTTAATAGGGAGTACTTTTTTTGTGGATAGAAGATGTTCAAAGTTATCATCGATCATATGCTCCGCAGCAAAATCCAAAGAGACTTCCAACGAGTCCACTTTGCTTAGATGCTCTTTTAGCATCGTATGGGCCGATAGGATGGTTTCCTCTGTATTGTTGTAATAATTGTGCATGATATGGGGGGTGCATATAAATTCAGTTACTCCTAAATCGGAAAAACCTCGTAACAGTTCCACAGATTTGTTGACTGTTTTCGCCCCATCGTCAATACCGGGAAGAATATGGTTATGTATATCTACGAGCCCATGAAGATAATCGGCCAAGAAAATTTTTTTCTGAAAAAAATGAAACATGCCTAAAATTTGGAAAACAAAGATAAGGGATATGATAAATTGATGTTGTCTGATTTACAAAGGACTTTTACATCGCTATTGCACTTAAGGAAACTGTACAAAAAAAAGGCCAATCCAACGATTGACCTTAGAAGTACTTTAAAGGAGGTATTTGAACCTTTTTTTATTAACTAAACTCAAACGTAAAAATATGGGATGTTCCCATTACATATGATTAACAAAAAAACAAAAAGATTAATGAAAGATTAATCTACTTAACCAACGGGTAAATTGCTGGTGTTTTTTTACTTATTTCGCAATATGCTGACAAAGAGAAACGTATATGTCGCTGTTTTTGTTGTATCCGTAATTGGCCTTTTGGTAGTTCAATACCAGTACTTAAGGGTTGGTTTAGGTTTGGCCCGTGTACAATTTTCAAAAAAAATAGATGAAGTACGGGTAAACATCAACACAGAGCTTTCCGAGCTTAACCCATTGTCCTATACGTTGGTCAATGCCATTACCAAGGATACATCAGAAGTAAATATTGGTTTGGATAGTTTGGAAAGGGCTTCCCGCTACTATCTTAACGATTATATAGCCTATCAACTTGGAGTGTCAGGAATAGATGCGCCATTCACCTATGCTTTATATGCTAGGGACTCCACTCAATTTATCGCATCTGAAAAACCTCATCTAAAAGGAGATGGTATACTCACTTATCCCATAAAAATTGAAGGGTATCTTCCGGAACATATACAAAAGGATGTTGTTTTGGAGTTGAGTTTCGAAGACATCAACACGTATTTTTATAGACAATTAAACGGTCTTACCCTACCAGGGTTATTGTTCATTGTGGCCATAATAATAGTGGTGATTTGGGTACTTAGGTCTTTTTATTGGCAAAGTAGCATTATCACTACAACCAATGACTTCATCAACAACCTTACCCATGAGCTAAAGACTCCCGTATTTTCAATTGGGTTGGCAAGTAAAATTTTGGAGGAGGGCCTTTCCGAAGATAAAAAACCAGTTTTAGAGTTGATAAGGAGGGAGACCGATAGATTAAAACAGCACATAGATAAAGTTTTGGAATTGTCCAGTTTGGAATCAGGGAAAAAACTTATGCAGTTTGAAATGCTGGATTTTAAACCGGAACTGGAACGTATCTGTGAAGATTTCAAAATGCTTTCTGAATACGAAGAGTTGGAATTTTTGTACACGCTAGATGACGGTCCTTATCAAATCCGTGCCGAAAAATTTCATTTGGAAAATGCTATTGGAAACCTTCTGGAAAATGCAAAAAAGTACTCGGATAGCCCTAAAATTAAATTAAGGGCAACCATTCAACGGAGAAAATTGAACATTGCTATTTCAGATAATGGGCATGGCATCTCTGAAAAGGACAGCAAGCGAATTTTCAGAAAATACTATAGAGTGGAAAACGGAAATCTTCACAAGGTAAAAGGATACGGCATAGGATTGTCTTATGTGCAAAAAATTGTGAAAATGCATCACGGCAAGATTAAGGTAGAAAGCAAACTTGGGGAAGGAACCACATTTATCCTTTCGTTTAACTTGATTAAAAATGGATGAAACATATAAATTAATATTGGTTGAGGATGATGCTTCTTTGGGTTACCTACTTTCGGAATACTTGGGAATGAAGGGTTTTGAGGTACTCTGGGCAAAAAACGCAAAGGAAGCGCTCTTAAATGTTAAAACCAATTTTTTTGATTTGGCCATATTGGATGTGATGTTGCCGGATATGGACGGTTTTGAACTTTCGCAGAAAATAAAGACCATCAACCCAAATTTGCCATTTTTGTTTCTTACCGCACGCTCCTTAAAGATTGATGTACTTAAAGGTTTTTCCCTTGGCGCGGTGGATTATTTGAAAAAACCCATAGATGAAGAAGAGCTGGTGGTCCGGATTAATGCCTTGCTCTCCAGATTGGTGGCATCTGGGTCGGAACAGGGAAAAACAACCACATACATCATAGGGGACTATTTTTTGGATACAGATACCTTCGAACTAAAGTATAAAGGGGAAAACATAAAACTTACAGGGAAGGAATTTGACCTATTGACCCTGTTGGCCATGAATAAAAACCAACTTTGTACACATAAAGAAATCTTGACCACAATTTGGGACAAGAATGATTATTTCAATAAAAAGAGCCTTAATGTCTTTATTTCCCATTTAAGGAAACATTTGGGAAGGGATTCCAGGATAAGTATCGTAAATGTAAACAGAAGAGGGTTCATGCTTCGCGTGGGAGAAGAAAAATAATTTCTTTAAAAGAAACTACGTGGCTTGGTTTTTGTTGCTTGTTTTGGATAATCCTACCAACCGCTTAACTAAATGTTTAAATTTTTACGTAGCAATTCAACCAAAGAACCATTGGCCCATCTTGATAGACTTTTTAACCAAACCATATCCCAGTTACCGGTCAATGAGCAAATTGCCTATTGTCAGAGACTTATCGAAAGTTCGAAATACCAGTTATCTCACCAATGTCCTAAAAAAGATTCGGAATACCTAGAATGTTTGATTAAAGCAGCCGATATGGAAATTCAAAAATTGAATACTACAGGTATAGATTCATAAGCTCCATGGTTCCTTAAGGAAGCACTTTAATTTGTAGATAGGAAATTAGTAATTTGCATAGAAAGTAAATGTCTTGCATACAGCTGAAGAAAAACTTAGGGAACGGATCAAGGAACTTACCTGTTTGTATGAGGTGACCTCTTTGATCGTTAATTGTGATTATGATCAGATTGAAGAGGTCTTGCGTGCAATTTTATTTTGTCTTCAACGTGCTTTTCAGTTTGATGAGGATACCTGCGTTGAATTACGGACATCTACCATGAATATTGCTACATCTGATGGGATGGGCCAATGTGTCTACCTAGAATCCACTATTAGAGTATTCAATGAAGAGGAAGGAACCATAAAAGTGGGCTATCCTTCGAATAAATATTCGCTTGCGGATTTTTTAGTTGAGGAACAACGGTTATTGGACAATGTTTGCATGGAGGTTGGGAATCTCTTGGAGCGAAAGGAAATCAAGGAAAATCAGGCAGGTATTCGTAGGCAAGTGGAGCAAGCTGACCGTTTGCGTATTCTAGGTGAGATTACAGCGGGCATAGCCCACGAACTTAACACACCGCTGGCCAACATTCTTGGGTTTGCAGAACTGCTAAAGGAACGCATTGAAGGTGATGTCCATGCCGAAAAGGATTTGGACAAGATTATTTCCAATGCGATATTCTCTAGGGAAGTGGTTAAAAAACTAATGTTTTTTGCCTGCGAAATGCCTCAAGAAAGAACGAGTCTAAATATTGTTCCAATCATCAAGGATGCCATAGATCTTTTAAGGACTACCCTTAATAGAAGTGAGATAGGTTGCGACTTGGTAGTGAGTAAAGAGCGGATTGTTTTAAAAATTGACAAAATTCAACTTACCCAGGTAATTTTCAACCTAATAATGAATGCCATATATTTTTCACCCCCAAATAGCACCATAGTTGTGGAAGTTCTTGAGGAGCGTAAAAAAGTGGTGTTGAAAATTTCAGATGAAGGTATTGGTATACCGGAGGAGAAAGCAGACAATGTGTTTGACCCCTTTTTTACCTCAAAACCTGTGGGAGAGGGTAGTGGACTGGGGCTTAGCGTGGTGCACGGGATTGTAAAAAGCCATCAGGGAACCATAGATCATGCCCCAAACCGTCCTAAAGGCACTATTTTTACCATAGAATTCCCTAAATAATATAGCAAATACGATGTTGAAGAAGGAAAACATATTGTTGGTGGATGATGACATCCAAATCTTGGAATTATTGCAAAGGCACCTCACTTCCATGCAGTACCATACCTACAGTGCGGTATCTGTTAAGGAGGCCCTTTATATTTTGAAGGATACCGCCATAGACTTATTGATCACCGATATTAATATGCCAGATATCAATGGAATTCAACTGATCAAGTATATGGCCGAACATTATCCCGATATTCCCAAATTGGTGGTAACGGGCTTCCCTTCCATTGATGATGCCATGAGTGTCATTAAATCCGGGGCAACCGAATACATTACCAAACCATTCACCAAAACTGAATTGGCCGAGGCCGTAAAAAAATCCTTGGAAGGTGCTAAACCCAAGAACCCCATAAAAAAAGTAGCACCCAGAGAACAGCACGGATATGGGGAAATGATTGGAGCATCAGCTGCCTTTAAAAATGTGGTGGAAATCATAGAAAGGGTAAAAGACAATCATGCCACAATCTTAGTTCAGGGTGAAAGTGGAACAGGAAAAGAACTTGTGGCGCGATCCATACATTATTCCGGTAGATTTGCGAGGGCCCCGTTTATTGCGGTGAATTGTGGGGCCATCCCTGAAAACCTTTTGGAAGCTGAATTGTTTGGCTATACCAAAGGAGCCTTTACCGGCGCTTATGAGACCAGGAACGGTTTCTTTCAGGCAGCCAATAATGGTACTATTTTTTTGGATGAGATTGGTAATGCATCCATGGCTGTGCAAGGAAAACTACTTAGGGTATTACAAGAAAAGGAAGTAACCAAGGTAGGCTCCCAAAAACCTGAAAAATTGAATGTCCGTGTCATTGCAGCCACCAATACCAGTTTGGATGAGCTTATTGAAAAAAAACACTTTAGGGAAGATCTTTACTATAGGTTAACCGTGGTTTCCATAACCGTTCCACCACTAAGGGACAGAATGTCCGACATTCCATTTTTGGTAGATAGATTTCTTCAAAAGTATGGAGTGGAATACAAAGACCGTTTGGTTGGAATTACCCCTGATGCCCTTGAAATACTTAAACGCTATGCGTGGCCTGGAAATATAAGGGAATTGGAGAATGTGGTACAAAGGGCGGTCATCATGAGTGATGGACAGGTTACCGCAAAACACTTGCCCGAACAAGTGAAATTCAGGATAGATTTTCCAGAACAGCCTCTGAAACCGTTGAGACAAATGGAAAAAGAGTACATAGAAAAAGTGTTGATCGCCACGGGGAACAACAAGACCAAAGCGGCCCAAATATTGGAAATTGACCGCAAGACACTTCGGGAAAAGCTCAAATGATACCGGGTAAAAAAGTACCATGCGGGTAAAAATTCCCCAATTTATTTTTACGGTTATTGAATTTTCAGTTATTTATACTTCTGTTTTTCAGCACGTTACATATTTCAGAAAATCGCTTTAAAATTTAGGCACGCCCTTTGCCTTACTGGAACAAAAAGCAAGCTTATTTATCTTAATTATACCTATTATGAAAAAATACATTTTAGCATTTACATTTTCAATTTGTGCTATGGGACTTTATGCCCAATCTTCAAACAAAGCAGAAATTGAAGTAGGGGACACCTTTGAGATTGGGAGACCGGATGCGGCCCAGTATCAACATATAGACTTTCCAAAACCCAATTTGATCATCAAGCGTGGTGGATTGGCTAACTATAAACGTGTAGAAGGTAACAAGGTAACGGTCACTTCGGTTAAGGAGAAAAAAGACGGTACCCTTTTGGTCAAGCTAAAAAAAGCAGATGGTAGCCGATTTTTTGGAAGTCACTGGCAAGTCGCGGCAAATGTTAAGGAAGCCATGGCGTCAGGTGAGCTAAGAAAAATATAGTTTATTGATTGATGTGTTGTGCCCGACCCTGTTTCTCATTTGTTTGCTTTAAAGGTTAGTTAATGGGGTCGGGCTTTTTCTTCTTTTTTTCATGGACGTTTTCCTCCAATCAGTCAGATCTTTCTTTTACCTGATACTCCACTGTTTTATATCCTAGGCGTCCATCGGTTGAAATTGCTTCAACTATAATTACATACTTTCCAACAATATCACCATTGTAAAAATTCAAAGAGGTATTTCCATCTTTGTTCAAAAATACTGATGGTTCCCAATGAATGAGAGACCTTAAATCCGGTTTATCATCGTTGGTGGCTAAAGGGGCATCATACTTTGGTTTATAAAACTCCCTTATTGGAGAGAAAAGTGGTAGTGTGGATTTTAGGGTTCCCGGTTCAGGGCGGTTTGGCGCCTGTATACCTACCCCGCCCTTGGTGGTAATGGAGATGATATGACCCAAGGATGGGATTTCAAATAAGTCGGCCTGGGGAAATACGGTAAGGTACCTAGATTTAAAAAACTTGGCGTATTTTATGAGTTCCACCCGTTCCACTATTTCTGGGGACATACTGGGCACATATTCATACAGATGGTTTTCCAGTAATTTGCCATCTACCATCAATAGAGTGGCTTCTTTGCTGCCGCCTCTTACGTGGGCCAGCATAAACCCATCTGGAAATCGCTCAATGGCTATTTGGTCACCATAGTTGAACAAAAGGATACTGTACAGACCATACGACCATTCCTTTTCTTTAGCACGAATATCATCTCCAGAGATGATTACATCCGGTTTGCCATATTTTTTGTAGAGTTGGGCACGTTCAGGGGTGATCAAAAGATCGGAAACCACTACTTCGTCCAATTGGGTGACTCCATAAAGGGAATCAAATACGGAAGCAATCCGATTTCTTTCCCTCCCTGCTTCCATCACAGTGTTCACCACCGAGTCCAATGCCCTATACGTAGGCTTTGCTGAATACCCTATTTTTGGAGGGTCTACGGTGTTCACATGTATTTTATGATGTACTTTTTCCCCTTTAGAATCTACCGTACTGAGCATATACGGAATGGTAGCGCCATAATCATCATCCAATAAAAAATCAAACCTCCCTAAACTATCTACAGGTGTAGAATAGAACTTGGTCTCCTTGCCAAAGGTTGCCAAGCCCATCTGTAAATGTTCCTTATTCTTTTGTTTATTAGGGTTGATGGAAACTGACCCCTTTACTTCAATGCCTTTCTCTGGCCAATGGAAGGCAACACCTTCTCGCTCTATGGGATATTTATAATTTCGCCAACCTTGGGTAAGCAATAAAGCATCCAAATCCTCAAACCTACTTGGGGTTTGCTCCCGAAAGTAGTAGCTGGGGTCTTCTATTTTACCCCTAAGTTCAGAATCAAGCAAAAAATAGGATTGTATGGTGTTTATCAATTTTTCCTGAAAATGTTCTTTATTCAAAATTAGGATTGAAGCATTCAACGGAACAGGCCCGGAATCCTGTTGATCAATGTTTATATGCAATTTTGCCATTTCCCTTCGGGTATAGGATGCTTTATCCGTTTTTACTGAAATGTTCAAGGTTTCATCCTCTCTGAAGTTGAAGAAAAGGCGTTCGGCTACAGGTTGTTTTTGGGAATTCATCAAGGTAAAGGCAAGAATCCCGTTAGGCAGTTTTCCGCAGGCTAGATCTTTGACCAAGAACCCATTTTTCAAAGGGCCTTCCATCAAAAACAAATCTTTTCCACGACTTGAAATTTTGATGAATGCTTGACCGACCAATTGATTGCTGGAAACCCGTACCCAGAGTTTTTCTCCTACTTTGGACACGGACATGATACTGCCCTGTGAAACCACTTTGGGGAGAGGGTGCAAAGTCGCACCTTTGTTGACGGTATCATTGGAAACCAAAACTTTGGCCTGATACGTTTTACTGCTGTCCGCCAACATCGTAAAAGTTCCCATTCCTAATGGGCTGGTTGAGAAATTGCATATGGTTTCCCCATTCTGGTCCATGATAGAACCGCTAACAATTCGTCCCTTTCCATCCACTCCCAAAGCTTTAACACCAATTTTGTTGGTGAATCCATGGACCAATTTTCCACTTTCGGGAAAGAACTGCAGATCTACAGCGTTTTTTAGAAGTACCGTTTCGGAATGATTATAATTTTCGCTTTCGCCTAAAGTTAAGGTCATCCATTCTGCAGTAATTGGTGTTTCATACGTCAATGAAAAAATGCCGTTGCTTTTTTTGATTTCAATGGTATCCCGACCTTGATTGGAGTTAAGGTAAATGGGAATTTGGTTCTTGTTGTGGGGTCCTACAATGGAAGGATTGATTTTGGCAGAAAGGAGAAATTTACCAGACTTGTCTTGTGTCATTGTCAGCGAATCAAGAAAGCGGTTTGTTCGCAATTCTGGAGACACAATATCCAAATAAGCTTCGAACATGAAATCGGAACCAAAATTCCGATTCCATTGGGTATAGGCCCTAATTAAATAGCGGCCACTCGGGTAACTTTTGTTGAGTTGAAAGGAACCATACCCCAACCCCGAGTTTAATTTCACCAATTTTTGATCAATGATTTTTTGATTAAAATCTATCAGATCAACATAAAGGACACCACTTATTTCAGTAGGCAAGTGGTTTTCAGAATCAACAACTATGGCCTTGAACCAAATTTCTTGATCGTTCGCATAAACACCGGAACCTAATTGAAGATAAATCTTTTCGGCCACCGAAACATCTACACTCCTTTGCGCTTGGGCTATCAAAAACAACGGGAATAGGAAAAATACAGCGAAAAGTTCTAGCTTGAAATTGTTCCTGATGGCTCGCATGTTTTACTAATTTTTATGGGAACTGCCTTAAAAATAGAGGATTTGTTCGTGTTTTCATATCTAATGGGATACAATTGGAGAATATATTAAAAGCGTAGTACCTAATTGGAAGCAAATGGTTTTATAGCGGAATAGGGAGGGTTATTTCCCGATGCAGAAATTGGAAAAGATATTTCCCAATAGGTCATCGGTGGTAACACTTCCCGTGATTTCACCAAGATGGAAGAGCGCCTGCTTAATGTCGATGGCTACAAGGTCACTTGCCAGTCCGGCATCCATGCCTTCCTTAACTTTTTGGATTTCCTCAAGAGCTTTCAACAGGGCATCATAGTGCCTACTGTTGGAAATGATAGTACTATCTCCACTTAAAGCACCAGAATCAACAAGATCTAGGAGCTTTTCTTCCAATGCGGCCATACCCACTTGTTGCTTTGCAGATAGAAAAAGAAGATGGGGCATTTCTTTGGAGAGTGTTTGTTTTTGCTCTTCGGTGAGAAGGTCAACTTTGTTGCAAATAACTAGAAGTTGCTTATTGGGGTATTTTTGTTTGATTTTTTCCAATTCCAAACGGTCAAAATCCATCCGATCAAAAAGGAAAATAATCAAGCGAGCTTTCTCAATTTTATCAAAAGTACGTTCAATACCAATTTTCTCCACAACATCTTCAGTTTCCCGGATTCCTGCGGTATCAATAAACCTAAAATTGATGCCATTAAGACTGATATGGTCCTCTACCGTATCGCGCGTGGTTCCTGCAATGTCGCTTACAATAGCCCTTTCTTCATTCAGTAGGGCGTTGAGCAGGGTGGACTTGCCAACATTGGGTTGGCCAACAATGGCAACAGGTATACCATGTTTTATGGCATTTCCCAATGCAAAAGAATCAATCAATTTTTTAAGTACTTCGCTGATTCGGTTCAGTAGCGCATTGAACTGTGTACGGTCTGCAAACTCCACATCTTCTTGGGAGAAATCCAACTCCAACTCAATTAGAGAGGCAAAATTGAGGAGTTCTTCCCTGAGCTTTTGTATTTCATTGCTAAAACCACCACGCATTTGTTGCATGGCTATGTCATGTGCAGCTTCGCTATCACTGGCAATGAGGTCGGCAACTGCTTCAGCTTGGCTTAAATCCATTTTTCCGTTTAAAAATGCACGAAGCGTAAACTCTCCAGCGGAAGCTGTTCGACAGTCTTTCTTTAAAATTAATTGGATGATTTGTTGCTGAATGTATGGGGAGCCATGACAGGAGATTTCCACCACATTTTCACCGGTGTAGGAATTGGGCCCTTTAAATATGGAGACTAAAACTTCGTCCAATATTTTCCCATTATCTACAATATGACCCAAATGAATGGTATGGCTTTTTTGATTGGATAGTTTTTTTCCTCTTACGGATTGGAAATGCGTATCGGCAATGGAAATAGCATCCGGTCCTGAAATTCGGATTACGGCTATGGCTCCGGTTCCGGATGGGGTGGCCAGGGCAACGATGTTATCATTGTACAACATGATGGCAAAAGTACAAATTAACCGCGGGCTGTAACATTTTATGGTGAAGTCACACTAATAAGGTACATCATCAAAATCAATCAAAAATGGAAGTCATCAATCAAAACGTTGTTAGAAAGGACAATACATTATTGGCCCTTACACATTTATCACAATTATTGCATTATGTTACCGGAGTTGGTGGATTTATTGTTCCTCTAGTTCTGTGGTTGGCCACGCGCCGTACGGTGGAAGGTATGGACGAACATGGCAAGGCAGTAATCAACCTACAGTTGAGTTTATTGCTCTATCTCGTAATCAGTATTCCCGCAATCTTGGCCTTTGGAATAGGACTATTGGGGCTTATGGCGGTCGGAATCCTAGGATTTGTCCTGCCTATTGTAAACGCTGTTAAAGCAGCTAATGGCGAGTTACCCTCCAATTTTATGACCATACGTTTCCTATAAAAAGAAAAGGCTGGAATTAAGATTCCAGCCTTTTTTATAGTTAGGTTGTGTACTTAGTTGTTCAACATTACAGGCATCACCAACATGGTAACATGTTCGCCTTCATCCAAACCATCAATAGGGGTGAGGATACCTGCCCGATTGGGTAAGCTCATTTCCAGGGCAACATCATCTGATGAGAGGTTGTTGAGCATTTCCACCAAAAAGCGCGAATTAAATCCTATTTGCATATCGTCACCTTGATAGGAACAGGACAAACGCTCTTCGGCCTTATTGCTATAATCCACATCCTCTGCAGAAATATTAAGCTCTGCCCCAGCAATTTTCAATCGAATTTGATGGGTGGTCTTGTTTGAAAAAATAGAAACCCGACGTACAGAACTTAAGAACTGATTTCTGGATATGGTCAGCTTATTTGGATTCTCCTTTGGAATCACCGCTTCGTAATTTGGATACTTTCCATCGATGAGCCTGCATATCAATTCCGAATTGTCAAAAATAAATTTGGCATTGCTGTCATTGTACTCAATTGTAACTTCAGATTCGGACCCTGCTAAAATTCCTTTTAAAAGGTTCAAAGGTTTTTTAGGCATGATGAACTCTGCTACTTCCGATGCCGTTACGTCTTGGCGTTGGTATTTTACCAATTTGTGGGCATCTGTGGCCACAAATGTTAGATTCTCTGTGGAGAATTGGAAAAACACCCCGCTCATTACAGGTCTTAAATCATCATTGCCGGCGGCAAAAATGGTTTTGTTGATGGCCGTGGCCAAAACATCTCCCAAAAGGGTGGTGGAGCTAGGGTTGGAAACTTCCACAGCCTTGGGGAATTCAGCGCCATCGGCATACGCCAAGGCATATTTACCATGGTTGGAACTGATTTCCACAGTATTGTTGTCCTCCACAACAAAGGTCAAAGGCTGTTCGGGAAACGTTTTTAGCGTGTCCAACAACAATCTGGCCGGTACGGCAATGGTGCCTTCGGTATCGGAGTCTACTTCAAGCACCGAACTCATTGTGGTTTCCAAATCCGATGCGGAAACGGTAAGTTGACTTTGTTTTAAATCGAACAAAAAATTGTCTAGGATGGGTAGGGTATTGCTATTGTTGATAACTCCTCCCAAAACCTGCAATTGTTTTAATAAATATGTACTGGATACAATAAACTTCATCAAAGAAATTCTTTAGTGTGTTGTCCGTTGGACCTATAATCCAAGAAAACGGGTCGTAAAATCGACAAAAGCAAATATATCTTAAAACGTTTTAGGAAAGAAACAAATTTATTAACAGCTAACTGGCAAACTTTCGCTTTCTCATATAGTTGAAGAAAATACCGAGAACTAGAGTCAATATAACTGGCAATCCGATATTTATCACTTGCCATTTCGTTTTTTGTTCCATAATTTTGGTCGTGTCTAGTAATGGTATGGACACTTTTCTGTTTCTAATGTTTATAAGTCCAGTATTATCTAAAAGATAATTGGTGCAGTTCACTAAAAATTCTTTGTTTCCATAAAAGCTATTGGTCCATTTATCATAGCCTAATTCCAAAGGTCTACCATTGCGCAATTGATTTTTGATGACGTCTCCATCCGAGATCACGATGATTTTGTTGGAAGCTCCTTGCTCCATGGTATTCTGTAGCTCCAATGGCTTGATCCTGCTTTTGTACATAGAGGTAAAATCCCCTTCTATAAGTACTGCAAGAGGAAGGTTTCCATCTGTATAGGATTCCCTATCCGGGGGATTGTTTAAAATATTCAGGCTAATCTCCCTCGGGATACCATCGGTTTTGGACAAAGGTGAACTACGAAGCAATACGGTTTTTTCATAACCATTTTCAAGTACCTCCATATGGCTGGTGAATTGATAGCGCACGGCCTCGATATTGGTGTTGATGGGATGGTCATTTCTTGAGAACACCATGGGATTATAATACCAGGGAAGGGGATTGTATTGGGAATCGTTTCCTTCTCCTGTGGCCAATACAATTTGGGTAAAGTAAAGGTCATTTACCAATGCAGGATTGATGCGCAATCCATATTGAAAGAAAAAATCTTTTAGGTTTAGGTCGCGAGGAATGGCAATTGCGCTTCCGTCTCCGCTATAAATGCTGTCCATTTCCATGGCCACCTGATCAATCAACCAAATAGATTTACCGCCCTGTACCATAAATTGATCCAAAACATATTTTTCCTCATCTGAAAAAGCCTGCGTTGGCTTGGCCACCAAAGCCAAGTCGAAGCCTTTTAATTGGTCCAACGCTTTTTGTGGATTTGTGGCCACGGAATCCAAGGTAATGGCTCCAATATTGTAATAATCACGGATGGTGGTCAGGTAATCGGCCAGATAAATATCGTCCAATTCCCCATTTCCTTTAATTACGGCAATACTCTTTTTCTCCGTGATGCTCAATTTGGTAAAGGCATCGGCAAAGGCATACTCCAATTGCTGTACCGAATTATTGATGCGATCTTCAGCGGTGGAACCCAGTTTGTTCTTTAGTAGAGGAACTTTAACGGTATTGTCGCCATAGTTCACCATGGCCCAGGGGAATATCAATTCTTGGGATACCTTGCCATTTTCCTCCACGGTGACGTTGGCAGGTTGTAGCCCTAAACTTTGAAGCTCCGCAATGGTTTGTTGGGTTTGACTTTCGTTCTCCAGCGGATTTACCAAATTATATTTGATGTTACCGTTTTTAGAGGCAAAGGATTCCAATAATTGTACGGTCTCTGTCTTTAGCTTGGAGAATTCCGGAGGGATATTACCATCGAGCAATACATCAACAATGACAGGTGAATCAAATTTTTGAACCACATCAATAGAAGGCTGGGATAGCGTATAGCGTTGATCCTCGGTTAAATCAAATCTGGTGTATATAAAACCAGCAATTAGATTGATAACGATTACTCCAACAATGGCCTTGAGCAATGAAATAAGAAACGTTGACTTCATCTTGGCAATTGTTTTAAACGTTGAAGTGTGAGATATAAAAAAACCAATGTCAGCGAAATGAAGTACACTAAATCCCTTGTGTCCATGACACCTCTGGCAATGCTTTCAAAATGGGATTGGGCTCCAAACCCCTTGATCAATTGCTGGGTTTCTCCATTTGTAAATAGGGATGAAAGGGCATCAAACCCATTAAACACCACAAAACAGATAAGTATGCCTACCAAAAAAGCAATGATTTGGTTATCGGAAAGGGACGAGGCAAAAATTCCTATTGCTGTATAGGCTCCAATAAGGAACAATAGCCCAAAATAGGAACCGAACACCACACCAAGGTCATAATTGCCTTCTATGACTCCCAAACTTGAAATGGAAAAAACATAGACAACTGTAGGGACCACAGCAATGATGCATAAAAAGAAAGCACCCCAAAATTTCCCTAGGACCAACTTCCAAACAGAAATGGGCTTAATGAGCAATAATTCCAAAGTACCCATTTTGCGCTCTTCGGAAAAACTTTTCATCGTGATGGCAGGCACCAAAAAGATGAAAATCCAAGGAGTTAATAAAAAGAAGTTGCCCAAATCGGCAAAGCCGTAGTCAAAAATGTTATAGTCTCCTTTGAACACCCACAGAAAAAGACCATTGAGCAGTAAAAAAGACCCCACGATCAAATACCCAATTGGTGAAGTGAAAAAAGACCTGACCTCTCTTTTAAAAATTGCAAACATTATACTGAGGTTGAGGAATTGATCTTGGACACGCTCCAAGCTTCTGGTTTTTCAGAAAACAATACTTTGGTATGGCTCCAAACGTTCTTAAAAAATGACGATGCTCTATAATTTTCCAAATCTGATTCTTTTTCCCAAAAACTGTATGTGAAAAACACGCAAGGGTTACCTAGGTCTTGGTAAAGCTCAACCAGCGAACACCCCTCAAAAGCTAAAATCCCGTTTTTCGATTCATTAAATATTCGCTCAAAACTAGGAATATTTTCGGGTTTAAAAGTGAGTTTTACGATGCGTATCAGCATTTATAGAAAATTTATGGTTACGGTATCCCTATAATTTAGGCCTAATAAAGAAGAAGCCCCACCAACAGAATTAAGGTCACTCTTGTATATAGCCAACTCAATATAACCCGCAGAATTAAAAAGCGCCAAGGCATCTCCAGGACCTTTACGTTGATTTCTTTCCAAATTAAAATTGATGATACCGTTATAGCTATTTTCAATCTTCTTGATGGTTGTGGTCCGGGCCGTCAGCTCAAAATCCCTTCCGTTTCGGTAGGCTTCAAAAACGCTTTTTTGTATGTTGGTGACCACATTCCCATAATTGTCAATATAGATTACATTGCCAGATATGGTTTTACCGTCATTGGAAACCCGTGGTTCAAACTCTTTAAGCTCTTTTAGTGAATCAAAAGGCTTCCCAATGACTTCCAATTTTCCACCTCTTGCAATGTGGCAGGCCGCTTGTACAAAAACATTCAACACTGGAAAAGAACCTGAGTTGGTATTGGGTAGATGGATTTCAACCACCTTTTCCGGTGTTATTTCAGAAGTAATCAATGAGATCACCCCACTATTGGCACTCACAAAATAGTGTCCATCCACCTGTACCACAATATGCTCATTTTCTGGGGAAAGTTCAGAATCTACCCCAACTATGTGTACCGTGCCTTCCGGGAAGGATCGGTATGCATTTTTAAGGATGTAGGCACATTCTTGAATGTTAAATGGGCTTATGGCATGCGAAATATCAACAATGTTCACCTCTGGCAGACTACTTAGAATGGTCCCTTTAACAGCACCAACAAAGTGATCTTTATAGCCAAAATCTGTAGTTAAGGTTATGATTGCCATGCAATACTGTTGATATGTTTTTCCACGCCTAAATTGATTTTTGGTTAGATTTGTGGAGTAAAATTACATTAAAAAAGAAAGAATACAATTCTTCAAAAAATAACTCTAAACACCCCGTTTTTTGAACGAACTTATAATTGAACTCACGGATATTAGCCCCCAAGACTTCTTCGGGCAACAGAACGAGAATATTGAACTGCTAAAAAAGTACTTTCCTAAACTGAAAATTGTTGCCCGCGGCAGCAAAATAAAAGTTTATGGTGATGAAGAACTCTTGGAGGAGTTCGATAAGCGTTTTGATATGCTCACCAGCCAGTTTGCCAAGTACAACAAGCTAGACGAAAATATGATTGAGCGTGTACTTACCAGCAATGGCAAGGAGGATTATGCAGCATCCAAAAGTAGTGGAGATGTGTTGGTCCATGGTGTTAGTGGTAGATTGATCAAGGCACAGACTGTAAACCAACGTAGATTGGTAGATGCTTGTAAACAAGACGATATGGTCTTTGCCATTGGTCCGGCAGGTACGGGAAAGACTTATACCGGAGTGGCCTTGGCGGTAAAAGCCTTGAAGGAAAAGCAGGTCCGGCGCATCATCCTGACCCGCCCAGCTGTGGAAGCAGGGGAAAACCTTGGTTTTCTTCCCGGCGACCTTAAGGAAAAGCTGGACCCTTACATGCAGCCTTTGTATGATGCCCTTAGGGATATGATTCCTGCCGAAAAATTGGCAAAGTACATTGAGGACGGTACAATCCAGATTGCTCCTATGGCCTTTATGCGCGGACGCACCTTGGACAATGCCTTTGTAATCTTGGATGAGGCCCAGAACACTACCCATGCCCAAATGAAAATGTTCCTCACACGGATGGGTAAAAATGCCAAGTTTTTGTTGACAGGAGATCCAGGGCAGATTGATTTGCCCCGACGGGTCATTTCCGGTCTCAAAGAGGCTTTGCTCATTCTAAAAAACGTAGAAGGTATCAGTATTATCTACTTGGATGATAAGGACGTAATTCGTCACAAATTGGTCAAAAAGGTTATTGACGCATACAAAAACATAGAACACCAAAACCAATTCTAACAGCGCATGGGGAAGAATACTTTGATGGACACGGATTTTCATTTTCCGGGGCAAAAATCAGTATACAAAGGAAAAGTACGGGAAGTCTACACACTTGGCAACGATGTTTTGGTCATGGTAGCCACAGATAGGCTTTCTGCTTTTGATGTGGTCATGCCCAAAGGAATTCCATACAAAGGGCAGATTCTGAACCAGATCGCCACCCAAATGATGCAGGCCACGGAAGACATTGTACCCAATTGGTTAATGGCAACTCCAGACCCTAATGTGGCTGTAGGAAAGGCTTGTGAGCCTTTTAAGGTTGAAATGGTGATACGGGGATACCTTTCTGGTCATGCGGCACGGGAATACAAGGCTGGCAAACGACTTTTGTGTGGCGTTCCTATGCCCGAAGGGATGAAGGAAAATGATAAGTTCCCAGAGCCCATCATCACTCCGGCAACCAAGGCAGAAAAAGGAGACCATGACGAAGATATTTCCAGGGAAGAGATTTTAGAACGCGGCATTGTCTCCAAAGAAGACTACGAAGTGTTGGAAAAGTATACCAGAGCTTTGTTTCAAAGAGGTACGGAAATTGCAGCCAAACGTGGATTGATTTTAGTGGATACCAAATATGAATTCGGTAAGACCAAAGAAGGTGAGATTGTGCTCATTGATGAAATACATACTCCCGATTCTTCCCGTTATTTTTATGCCGATGGATATGAGGAACGACAGGCCAAAGGAGAACCCCAAAAACAACTGTCCAAAGAATTTGTGCGTCAGTGGTTGATTGCAAATAATTTTCAAGGCTTGGAAGGTCAGGTTGTGCCCGAAATGACTGATGACTACATCGACTCGGTTTCTGAACGGTATATTGAACTGTATGAGAGCATTACAGGGAAAGATTTCGAAAAAGCAAATGTTTCAAACATTGACGAACGTATCAAATTCAATATTTCGGAGTATTTAAACAAACTTTCTTGAAAATGTTATCCCTTATAATTTTGAGTGCTGTTTTATGAAGATTTCATATATTTCAGCCATTAAAATTATAAAATGGACATTAAGCAGAGAGAAAAGTATTGGAAAGAAAATTTAAAGTACCTGGGCATTCTTCTTGCCATTTGGTTTTTGGTCTCCTTTGGGTTTGGAATCCTTCTTGTGGATCAACTCAATGCCTTTAAATTAGGAGGCGTTAAATTGGGCTTTTGGTTTGCCCAACAAGGATCAATTTATGTGTTTGTGATCTTGATCTTTGTCTATGTCCGACTCATGAACAAATTGGATAAAAAATATAAGCTTGACGCATAATGGATATACAAACTTGGACGTTTATCATCGTCGGGCTCACTTTCGCTTTATATATTGGAATTGCTATTTGGTCCAGAGCGGGATCTACCAAAGAATTTTACGTTGCAGGAGGAGGAGTGTCTCCCTTGGCCAATGGATTGGCCACAGGCGCGGACTGGATGTCTGCGGCATCTTTCTTGGGAATGGCAGGAATTATTGCTTTTGCAGGATATGATGGTTCTGTATACCTTATGGGATGGACCGGGGGATATGTGCTTCTAGCACTGTTGTTGGCCCCTTATCTGCGAAAATTTGGAAAATTCACCGTCCCTGATTTCATCGGGGATCGTTATTATAGCAACGTGGCCCGTACCGTTGCCGTTGTGGCAGCCTTGTTCGTGTCGTTCACCTATGTGGCCGGACAAATGCGGGGAGTTGGCGTGGTATTTTCGCGCTTCTTGGATGTTGAGGTAAATACAGGCGTGTACATTGGTATGGCCGTGGTTTTTTTCTATGCGTTTTTGGGAGGAATGAAAGGGATTACCTATACGCAAGTGGCACAGTATTGTGTATTGATTTTTGCATTTATGGTCCCCGCCATTTTTATCTCTCTTATGGTCACAGGAAATCCAGTCCCTCAAATTGGGTTCGCTTCCACTGGTGAAGATGGGGTGTATTTGTTGGATAAGTTGGATGGGTTGATGACTGAACTGGGCTTTACGGCCTATACGGATGGTACCAAGTCCATGACCGATATGTTGTTCATTACGGCGGCATTGATGATGGGAACTGCGGGATTACCTCACGTAATTATCCGCTTTTTTACGGTGCCCAAGGTTAGTGATGCCCGTAAGTCTGCGGGTTATGCATTGCTGTTTATTGCTATTCTGTATACCACAGCTCCGGCAATTGCCGTATTTGCACGTACCAACCTCATTGAAACCGTAGAGGATACTCCTTATGAGGAAATTCCAGCTTGGTTTACCAAATGGGAAAATACAGGTCTTATCGCTTGGACAGATAAGAATGGTGATGGAAAGATCCAATACCTCCCAGGGGAAGCTGTTGAAGGCAGACAACCAGAGTTTGTTGAAGGTAGGGGAGCACAGGGACAACGGATGATCTCCAATGCCAGCTCTTCAGCCAATGAGTTGTACGTGGACCGTGATATCACCGTTTTGGCCAACCCTGAAATTGCAGGATTGCCCAATTGGATCATTGCGTTGGTAGCAGCAGGGGGATTGGCCGCAGCGCTTTCTACCGCCGCAGGATTACTTTTGGTAATTTCCACTTCCATTTCCCATGATTTGATCAAAAAACAGATTGCTCCGGACATTTCGGATAAAAAAGAACTATGGGTTGCCCGTTTCTCAGCACTTTTGGCTGTAGTGGTAGCCGGATATTTTGGGATTCACCCACCAGGCTTTGTGGCCTCGGTGACGGCCTTGGCCTTTGGTTTGGCCGCATCTTCATTCTTTCCCGCCATTATTATGGGAATCTTTAGTAAGCGCATGAACCGGGAGGGGGCCATTACAGGTATGGTGGCCGGACTTGGTGTTACGTGCTATTACATTGCCCGTTTTAAACTTGGTTGGATTGGAAACCCAGAAACCAGCACACAAGAGTACTGGTGGTGGGGTATTTCACCCGAAGGTTTTGGAACCATGGGTATGTTGGTCAATTTTGCTGTGTCTATTTTAGTATCAAGATTTACACCAGCTCCTCCGGAAGAAGTACAGGGTATTGTGGAAAACATACGTATACCTAGTGGGGCCGGTGAAGCTATTGAGCATTAATTCTGGTGAAAGTCCCTCTCTTTTTTTAATTTTAAGGCACATAAAAATTTACTATACCTAAATGAGCAATTACCACATTAAGCATCTGGAAGAGTATTTTCAGGTGTATCGTAAGTCTGTTAGAAACCCTGAGGATTTTTGGGAAGAAGTGGCAGAGGAACATTTTTTTTGGAGAAAAAGATGGAACTCCGTTTTGGAATGGGATTTTACAAAACCCGAAATTAAGTGGTTTGATGGAGCGCAGCTCAATATTACCGAAAACTGCATAGACCGTCATTTGCGGAGCCGTGGTGATAAAACGGCCATTCTTTTTGAACCCAATGACCCCAATGAGGAGGCGGAGCATATTACCTATCGTGAGTTGCACGAGAGGGTGTGCAAGTTTGCCAATGTACTAAAGGATCAAGGGATAAAGAAAGGGGATAGGGTAGTCATCTATTTGCCCATGATTCCCGAATTGGCCATTTCACTCTTGGCCTGTGCACGTATCGGTGCCATTCATTCCGTTGTGTTTGCTGGATTTTCTTCAACGGCCTTGGCCACACGTATCAACGATTGTGGAGCCAAAATGGTATTGACTTCTGACGGTTCGTACAGAGGTACCAAGACCATCGACCTAAAAGGTATTGTGGACGAAGCTTTGCAGCATTGTCCAAATGTGGAAACCGTACTGGTGACCAAACGCACCGGAGAAGAGATCCCGATGAAAGACGGTCGTGACAAATGGTTACAACCTCTTTTGGACAAGGCATATTCCGATTGTGTTCCAGAAATCATGGAGGCGGAAGACCCACTATTTATTCTGTATACTTCGGGTTCTACAGGTAGGCCCAAAGGAATGATGCATACCACGGCAGGATACATGGTCTATACGGCCTATACCTTTAAGAATGTCTTCCAATATAAAGAAGAGGATGTGTATTGGTGTACGGCAGATATCGGCTGGATTACCGGACACTCCTATATTGTATATGGACCTCTGGCCAACGGAGCTACTACTGTAATGTTCGAAGGCGTGCCTTCTTACCCTGATTATGGTCGGTTCTGGGAAGTGGTTGAAAAGCATAAAGTAACACAATTCTATACCGCACCAACGGCCATTAGGGCCTTGGCGAAGGAGAATTTGGATTTTGTGACCAAGCATGATTTGTCTAGCCTTAAGGTTTTGGGAACTGTAGGAGAACCCATCAACGAAGAAGCTTGGCACTGGTACAACGATCACGTTGGAGAGAAGAATTGTCCCATTGTGGATACCTGGTGGCAAACGGAGACAGGAGGGATCCTGATTTCTCCGATACCGTTTTCAACCCCCACAAAACCCACATATGCTACCTTACCCATGCCAGGCGTTCAACCTGCTTTGGTAGATGAGAGTGGCAATGAGATGAAAGGGAACCAAGTGGAAGGTAGGTTGTGCATTAAGTTTCCATGGCCTTCCATAGCACGGACCATTTGGGGAGACCACCAACGCTATAAAGACACCTATTTCTCAGCATTTGAAGGGAAATATTTTACGGGTGATGGTGCGCTTCGTGATGAAGTGGGCTACTACCGAATCACTGGTAGGGTAGATGATGTGATCATTGTTTCCGGACACAATCTGGGTACAGCACCCATTGAAGATGCAATCAACGAGCACCCTGCTGTTGCCGAGTCTGCCATTGTTGGCTTCCCACATGATATTAAGGGTAATGCTTTGTATGGTTATATCATTTTAAAGGAAACAGGGGAAACCAGAAACAGGGAAAACCTTGCTAAAGAGATTAACCAATTGATCACTGAACATATCGGACCTATTGCCAAGTTGGACAAGATTCAGTTTGTACCTGGTCTGCCCAAGACCCGAAGTGGTAAGATTATGAGACGAATCCTTAGAAAGATTGCTTCCAAGGACACCAGTAATCTGGGAGACACATCAACTTTGTTGAACCCAGAAGTGGTTGAGGTTATCATGAAGGAAAGTCTATAAGACTTAAAGCCCAAATTTTGGAGGATTTTGTTTTTGAAATAAGTCTTTCAAGTTTTTGGGCTTTAATTTTTCTACAATCGCTAGGAACGCTATCGCCGTAATCAACGCATCTCCTAGGGCGGTGTGCCTGTCTTTTTTTGATATCCGGAACTTTTCCGCCAAGTCGTCCAACGAATAGGATTCTTTTTTTCGAAGAACCGAAGAAATGAGTAGCGTTCTTTTGTAGAGCAATCCAGTATCCAAGGTTTTGTTTTTTAAATGGGGAAGACCGTTTCGTTTTAGGGCCGCATTGATCATGGCAATATCAAATGATACATGGTGGCCGACCAGCACATGGTTTTTTGCGTAGGCCAGAAACTGTTGCAAGGCATCCAATTCCGAAAACTGTATTTTTTTACTCCTTTTTAAAATGCCATGGATCTCGGCACTTTCAGAATCGTAATGTTCCTGCTCTATATAGATTTCCAAACTTTCTTTTATGCTGATGGTGTTGTTTGTAAGCTTAATGGCCCCAATGCATAACATCCTGTCCTTGGTCAAGTTTAATCCAGTGGTTTCCGTATCCAGCACCACAAAAGTATTGCCAAGCACTTCCTGTGGGAGTTTCTCCTGAAATTGTTGGGTATAGTCCAACCAAAATTCTGGAAACTCCAACGTTTTTTTCTTTTTAAAGAACCACATTACCGTAAAAGATTTTTTACTTGAAACCGTACCTGGATCAGTTCTTGTATTTCCTTAATGGTCTTGAACGTCCTCTTAAGCTTGATTTTCTCTTCCTTGTTCAATTGGTCCAAAGCAATGAACCTGCCCGAATCATTGTGCAAGAGACCTTGTTTGGTCCTAAATTTCAATAAAGCTTTGCTTGCAAAAGAACAAGCAGTATAGAGTTCTTGGTTTTTCGGTTCCAGCTCCGCCAGTTTTTCATAGCGTTCCGCCGTATTGTTAATGGATTTTATGGAGTGGGACAGAATCAAAACCCGGGCAGCATCAATTATAGGCATCAATGCACGTAGTTTTAAATCGAAGAAATCTTTGTGGGCTCCATCTTGCTCTACCAAAAAGTCCCTGAAAAATCCTGATGGGGAAGGGTTCTGCAATGCTCCGCTGGCCAAATGGGTAAGAAACTGTGGATACTTTTTTGCATTTTCAAAAATGTGCAAGGAAAGTTCATCTGCCAATGCCTTTTCACCATAGGTGACATTAAAATCGAAGAAAATGGAGGATAGAAGCACTTCATCAGGTCCCGGATTGCCCATCCAGTGAGATGTGACTTCTTTCCATTCCTGCAAACTATGACACCACAAAGGGTTGGAAGCCATCATTTCGGCAGGGCAGTATTCAAAACCGATATGGTTCAACTCAACCGAAATGCGATTCCCCAAGGCAAGAAAATAAGACTGTGTTTCCTCTTTTTTGTCTTCCGGGACATCTTCATAAAGAATGGCATTGTCCTGGTCTGTTGTAAGCAACTGCTCCCCGCGTCCCTGACTACCCATGGCCAGCCATGTGAATTTTACTGGAGGCGGTGTTTCCATTTGGTCAATACAAACTTGAATGACCTGTTTTATGGTAGCATCGTTAAGTTCCGAAATGATTTTGGATACCAACCCCATAGGGATGTTCTGTTCCAAATACCCCTGTAAAAGGTTAATAATGCTATGCCTAATGGTACGTAGCCTTTTGGAATCCGTTGCCCTTTTTATAGCCCGCATTAGCACAGAGGGATTGTTTCCCAGGGCCACCATGACATCATGCTTGGATAGGATTCCCACGGCAGGTGTATCCGTTGTTCCGTCTTCGGTTAGACAAAGATGGCTTATACGGCTTTTCATCAAGGCCATTTGGGCTTGGGTAATGGTCAGCTCCTTGGAATAGGTAATTACAGGAGTGGACATAATTGCCTTGGCATTCTTGGTGATGGGGACCATTCCTGTAGCCACTTTGTTTCGTAAATCTTTATCAGTGATGATGCCTATGGGCAGCTCATTTTTTGTAACTAAAATGCACCCGACACTATTAAGGCTCATGGCGTTGGCCAACACTTTTATTTGAGTTTCTTCGGCACAGGTTACCAGATTTGTGGAGTACCTTACGGGTTGAAGGTCCAATAATTTATTCTCCGCTGTGCCTTCGCCATCATTGGAAACCCCGTATAGCTTACCTCTGTGCTTAATGGAGTACGGATTTCTAGTATTGGAGGCAAAGCTTTCAATTAAAAAATCCCCAACTTGATGGTTCTCCAAAGCAATGGGTTTAAACTCTTCAATGGGTATGGCATATAATATGGTCTCTTCTTGTGCAGTGGCCTGAAGTTTGTATTTTTCGTGGGCCATTAGAGGTCTCAAACCAAATATGTCCCCTTCATCACAAATATCCAATATATGCTGGGACCCTTTTTTGGTAAGGGCAATAGCACCTTTGTGAACTACATAGAAATAATTGTGGGGTGCTTCTTTTTCGGCAAAGACAATACTATTGTTCTCTTTATGGATTATGGTTACCTCATAGGCTAGCTTTTGCAGTTGATGCTCTGCCAAAATGTTGAAAGGAGGGTATTTCTTCAAGAAATCCGCAACCCGTTCCGAGATGGTGTTCTTCATACCCTAAAGTTAGGGGTAAAACCGCTATAAAGGGAGCTGTAAATGGAAAATGGTATTTTCTTAGGGCATTAAGGCCAACCCTAGACCAATTAAGAATACAGATAACACAAGTAGCCATTGGATGGCCTTTGTTTTTCCTTTTTTTGATAGTAAGATTCCTAACATATTTCGCCTATTTTGATGGAAGATACGATTTTGTTTCCGCAGACCACACAATTTTAGCGATTAGCCCATAAATTTCATAGAGGTCTGGTTGGTACCCAAAAATAGATACATGCAAATTAAGTCACCAAGATTTGTTGCTGTTCTGGGTAAAAAAAGAAGGGCCAACAATTTGATAAACAATTGGTTGACCCCTCATGGATGTAGCGAGAGGGAGACTTGAACTCCCGACCTCAGGGTTATGAATCCTGCGCTCTAACCACCTGAGCTACCTCGCCGTGGTTTCGCTAAGCGGCTGCAAATATAAAGTTTAATTTTTGCCGAATCAAAATTCAGTATTAATTTATTATTTGATATTTATTTTTTTATCTTCCCAAATTATATCAATGGTTGAAAAGGGATAATAGAACATTAGAATGAGCGATAAGGTAAAATTTGAAATTGAGTTTGTAATCCAAGCATCCCCACAGTTGCTTTACCAATATATTTCCACCCCGTCTGGCCTATCAGAATGGTATGCGGACAATGTTAACTCCAGAGGTGAAATTTTCACTTTTATTTGGGATGGAGCAGAGGAACAGGCAAAGATGCTTAAACGAAAAAGCGAAGAATTTGTCAAGTTCACTTGGGTGGACAATGAGGATGATTCTTTTTTTGAGATGCGAATCATAGTGGATGAAATTACCAAGGATGTTTCACTCTTCATCACCGATTTTGCTGATGATGATGAAGTTGATGAAGCAAAAATGCTCTGGGAAAACCAAATTTCAGACTTAAAACAAGTGCTTGGCTCCAAATAGGGGTATTTTCAACTAAGCCGTATATTTGGCCTTGATTTGACAAGGAGTGTATATGGTGAATCTCAACGGAAAGCTTTTTTCAAGCGAAGCGGAAATCCTTACCCACAAAAACAGAGGGCTCAAATACGGTGATGCCCTTTTTGAAACCCTCAGATGCATTAAGGGAGACCTCTTCTTTTGGGAAGACCATTATTTTAGGTTGATGGCCTCCATGCGGATAGTACGAATGGAAATTCCAATGGAGTTTACCACGGAGTTTCTGGAAGGGGAAATCAAAAATACTATAGTTGAAAATCAGTTGGAAAATGAAGCCGTGCGGGTACGGGTCACTGTTTTTAGAAATGATGGGGGGTTATACAGCCCCTTGACCAATACAGTGTCTTACCTCATTGAGGTTGAAAAAATGGAATCCCCTTTCTATCTGATTTCGGAAAACGCTTATGAAGTTGAGCTTTTTAAGGACTATTATGTCAACAGAGATATGTTGTCTAATCTAAAGAGCACAAATAAAATACTCAATGTAGTTGCCAGCGTGTATGCCCAAGAAAATGGGTATGACAGTTGTTTGTTGATCAATACGGACAAGCATGTGGTGGAAGCCATTGGAGGTAATCTTTTTGTGGTCCATGGGGATACAATTAAAACTCCACCTTTGGCAGATGGTTGTTTGGACGGTATTATCAGAAAAAAAATCATTGAGATTGTGGAAGCTACCGAAGCCTATCAATTTGCGGAAGAGTCCATTTCTCCCTTTGAGCTTCAAAAAGCGGATGAGCTTTTTATAACCAATAGTATTGTTGGAATCCAGCCAGTAAGTAAATATCGAAAAAAGGGATTTAAAAATGAGATTGGCAAAAATCTAGTGGGAAAATTGAACGCCAAGGCAAGGATGGCTCAGACTAGTTGAGTGCAGGATTCTCAGGAGCGTTGGACCATAATAGGTAATCCCCACCCAGTTCCACCATTTTTTCTTTCCAAAAAGCAATGGATGATTTTTCCAGGATACCGCTTTCATACTCATTTTTTACCACTACCCATGATTTAGAGGATAGTTCTTGGTCCAGTTGCCTAGAACCCCACCCAGAATAACCCAGAAAGAAACGAATGTCCTGTTCGGTAATAATTCCGTTGTTGACGAGCGATACGATTTTTTCAAAGTTTCCTCCCCAAAAAATACCATCTGAGATTTCAACACTGTCCTCAATCAAATTCGGGACTTTATGGATAAAATATAGATTGTCTTGCTCTACAGGGCCACCATTGAATACTTTAAAAGGAATGGTGATTTCAGAAACAAGATCACAAATGGTATAGTCCAAAGGTTTGTTAAGAATAAACCCAACAGAGCCTTCGTGGTTATGCTCTGCGATAAGCACCACAGATCTGTTGAAAGAAACATCTCCAGTCAGGGAAGGTTCTGCAACAAGTAACTTTCCTTTTTGAGGCTTTAGGCTCACCATTTTCATGGACTACTTGACTTTAATTGCTGTATAATATACAACATTTACAAAAACAAAAGCATCCTGAAAATAAAAAAGCACTTCTTCTCAGAAGTGCTTTGATATATTTTAATACTAATTGATTAGTTTACTGCACCACTCAATTCTGCACCTGCTTTGAACTTTACTACGTTCTTAGCTGCAATTTTGATGGTCTTACCAGTCTGTGGATTTCTACCTTCCCTGGCGTTTCTTCTGGAAACGGACCAAGAACCAAAACCAACCAAGGAAACTCTGTTTCCTTTTTTAAGAGATCCCTCTACATTTCCCAAGAAAGATTCCAATGCTTTTTTGGCTGCTGCCTTAGTGATGCCCGCATCGGCTGCCATAGCATCGATTAACTCTGTTTTGTTCATAATGGAATTAAATTAATTGTTGTTAAAATAATTTTAATGCTGAACAAATTTATACGGATTTGCATTTAACGCAAGTAAAACCGTGGGAAATAGGGGTTTTTGTTGATAACTTGAAACGTTTGTTGATAAAGTCAGAAAAAACAACGGATTTTTCCCAGCCCTTTACCTGTAGGGGTTTAGCGAAGGTGTGCATTTTCATCCAGGTTCAAACCATTTAAAACTTCAGAAACTTTCATTTTTCGTTTCCCTGGAAGTTGCAATTCCAAAATGTGCAGGTAACCGCCACTCACGGCAACCTTCAATGCTTTTTTTTCAACCAAAAGCTGCCCGTTTGGTTGTTTGTGGATTTTGGACTCTATCTGGGTTTCATATATTTTTATGGCCTCTTCCTTGCCATGGTTCACCAAATGGGTCCATGCGGCAGGGTAAGGGCTTAAGCCACGGATAAGGTTATGTATTTCCTCTAATGGTGCTTCCCAATCCACACGGCAGGTTTCTTTATGGATTTTGTGCGCAGGTTTAAGGTCTACAGTTTCCTTCTGGGGCAAACGCTTCACTGTACCGGAAACTATCTGCTGGCAGGTTTCCACCACCAAACTGGCTCCTACCTCCATCAACCTGTCGTGCAATGTCCCTGCATTGTCTTCAGGAAGTATGTCTTCTTTCTTTTGTAGGATGATACTCCCTGTGTCTATTTTATCATCTATAAAAAATGTAGTAACCCCTGTTTCTGTTTCCCCGTTGATAATGGCCCAATTGATGGGCGCTGCACCTCTATATTGGGGCAGGAGCGAGGCATGCAGGTTAAACGTGCCATATTTTGGCATTTGCCATACTACTTTGGGTAACATCCGAAAAGCGACCACTACGTGTAAATCAGCTTTTAGCTCCCGTAGCGCTTCCAAAAAAGATTCATCCTTTAAATTGGTTGGCTGCAATACCTTTATTTGATGTTCCAGAGCAAATTGTTTTACTGCTGATGCCTGCACTTTTCGTCCCCTGCCAGCAGGTCTGTCAGGAGCTGTGATTGCTCCTACAACTTTAAAACCCGCTTCAAGGATACTTTTAAAACTGGCCACGGCAAAATCTGGGGTGCCCATAAAAACAATTCGTAATTTACTCTCTGATGGCATACTCATTAATATGGTTTAAAACAATCATTTCATCTTCCAAAAGACCCTGTAGAGCCTGCAATAAATCCTTTTCACTTGCCCCAGTGGCTTTCTCCAACTTTCTGGAGGTACTTGGTCCAAGGTTTAAAAGGGCTAAGATTCTTTCCTCCAATTTCACAGGGGATTTTAACTTGTCCCCTTTAGTGCAAATATCGCATGTGCCACACTTTTCCTTCGCATTTTCTCCAAAATACTTTAAAAGATAAATGCTTCTACAAATTTTCTTGTTCTGGACGTAACCCAGCATGGCCTCCATGTTGCCTTGTTTCACAGCATTGAGTTCACGAATTTTCTTGGCAAAGGGATTTATGGTGTGATCATCCTCCCTTGGAACCAAAAAATTGATTTCCAAATCACTTGTATTGTTCTGATATTTTACAATACCATCGTCCTGTAATTGTTTCAAGAGTTTTTTTAATGCTTTTTCATTCTTGCCGGTTTTCTTGGATAGTAGATGCAGGTTTATTTTTGTTTCATATTCCGTTATTCCTCCATAGGTCCGGAGAATGGTCTGTATAATTGGTGCAGAGGTACGGTTTTTGTCCAGATAAGAAAAAATACCCGCTTTTGATGCTACAAATTGCAACAGGGTTTTTTCCTTAAAGTTTTCCGATAGGGAGAGAACGGAATTTTGGTCCAGGATTCTCAGTGCATTATATGTGGTATTTGGATTAAGGTCATACCGTTTACAGAACTTATTGAATCTAAATTCCAAAGGTTCTTCTAGGGACTCTCCATAAGAAATCTGAAAATAGTTGTTCAACTTGGAATAGACATTCTTTACAAAAGCTACATCCGGCAAGTTGGAAAGAAATTGCTGCTTTGCCCTTTCTTGGTCTTCCAATGTGGTCAAAATAATGGCGGTTGAAGGTTTTCCATCCCTTCCTGCTCTTCCTGCCTCTTGAAAATAGCTTTCCAGACTATCCGGGATTTGGTAGTGTACCACCAAACGGACATCAGGTTTGTCCACTCCCATACCAAAAGCATTGGTGGCCACCATGGTGTTGATGTTTCCTTCCAACCAAAGGTTGAGCTTTTCCTCCTTCTCTGTTTTGGTAATGCCTCCATGAAAAAAAGCAGCCTTTACGCCATTCCGGTTCAAAAATTCCGAGAGCTGTTGGGTCATCTTTCGTGAACGGACATAAACAATAGAACTTCCCGGAAATTTGCCCATATACTTTTTTAATTGATATAACTTGTCCTCGGTTCGTTTTACCTTAAAGACAATATTTGACCTTGAAAACGAATCCTTGAAAATGGCGGCACTATCGAGTTTCAAGTTTTGGATGATGTCATCAACTACTTGGGGCGTGGCAGTAGCTGTTAAGGCAATAGTGGGAACATCTGGTTTTAACTCTTTGAGTATGGAGCAATCCAAATAAGCAGGTCTAAAATCGTTTCCCCATTGCGAAATACAGTGGGCCTCATCAATGGCAATAAGGTTCACGTTCATTTCTTGGATCCTTTCCTGAATAATGGATTGTTGCAGTCTTTCCGGCGAAAGGTAGAGGAATTTGTAATTGCCAAACAGGCAATTGTCCAAAAGGTCGTTGAGTTCCTCAAAAGGAATGCCGCCGGTTAGTGCAATGGCCTTAATGCCTCGTGCCTTTAATTGCTTTACTTGGTCTTGTATTAAAGCTACTAGTGGGGAAACTACAATGCAAAGCCCGTCCATGGTCATTGCTGGAACTTGGTAGCAAAGCGATTTTCCTCCACCTGTTGGCATCAGCGCCAACACATCATTTCCGCTTAAGATTGCATCAATAATGGACTTTTGGGATCCCCTGAAATCATCATAGCCCCAGAATTCCTTTAAAATAACTGTTGCTTCTTTTTGCACTAAAGTTGATTAAGGGTTTCCAAAATAAAATCAATCCGATTGGGGACTGCATCTTTTGGCACTTCAATGGGGTTATAGCCAAATTGGGTGTACGTATTAATCAGGGCATCATGGATGTTCTCCGCCTCTTCAAAAGTTTCCAAGCGTTCATTGTCCGACACATAGATTTCCTGCCAAGGCGGAACAATGAAAATGGTATCATACCTGTTAAGCCTACAGGTGTCCAAAAACTCCTTTCCATAAGGTTGTCCAAAGAAGTCCATATAAGCAAGCACATCTGGGATGCCGCGGTCAAAAAAACTTAGAGGGACATCCATTTCGAGGGATTTTTGGTAATGCTCTGCCCTTCCATAGAGCAAATCCTTGTTGAATTGCAAGGCATCATCAACAAAAACCAAGGGATTGGAGACATGTGTATCTCCATCGCCCTCTAGCCTTGCCTTGAAGGTCATATCCCTAATGATCTCATGGAAACAATGGAATCCTCTTTGCTCCAAACCATGGATTATAGATGTTTTTCCTGTTCCCGGAGCTCCTGTAACAACTACTTTGTTCTTGCCCAAACACTTTAATTTACGACTACAAAGTAATGAAATCAGTCAATGGAAAAAAAATTGGGCAGTAAGCCATATATTTGTAAAAAAAAGGATGGAGAAAGAAAACACGGATGAGTTTTATGCGCGACTTAAAGACCAACTGTTGGAAACTACAAGCTGGCCATCCAATTATTTGTTCAAGTTTATTGTGCCAACAGATGAAAAGCGTATAGAGGAAATCAATGCCATTTTTGATAATACCGGAGCCGTGATCGAGTCAAAGAAGTCTAAAAAAGGAACCTATACAAGCGTTTCCATCACTGTAAACATGAAGGACCCGGACGAAGTGATAGCCAAATACAAAGAAGTATCGACCGTGGAAGGCATAATTTCCCTATAAAACCACAGATTGCCATAATTTTATTATTTTGCAGACGTTATCGGATAGACTTCCCGATAATTTAATTTCATTAAACATTTCAATTTGAACGTAGTAGAGAATTTAGAATACAATACAGAGCGTCCAAAGCTCTTTATTCCAGAATATGGTCGTCATTTTCAAAAAATGGTGGATCATGCGGTTTCCATAGCGGATAGAGAAGAGCGCAATAAGGAGGCCAAGGCCATCATCAGTGTTATGGGAAATCTTCAACCCCATTTGCGAGATGTGCCTGATTTTCAACATAAACTTTGGGATCAATTGTTCATTATGTCCGATTTTAAATTGGATGTGGACTCTCCGTTTCCCATTACATCCAAGGAAGTGCTACAACAAAGGCCAGAACCTTTGGAATATCCTCAAAACCATCCGAAGTATCGATTTTATGGAAACAATATCAAAAGAATGATTGATGTGGCCGTAAAATGGGAAAAAGGTGATATGCGTTCCGGATTGGAGTATGCCATAGCCAACCACATGAAAAAATGCTACCTCACTTGGAACAAAGATACCGTGGAAGATGCGGCTATTTTTGGTCACTTGAAAGAGCTTAGCAATGGTGAAATCGATTTAGCTGGTGATGGGGAAAACCTAACTGAGAGCGGGCAGTTCCTAAAAAACAGACAGGCCAAATCCAACAGAAATGGAGGCGGAAGCAAAAAGGGGCAGCGCAACAGAAAAAAAAGGTACTAAACTCCAAAGAAATCCATGGGAACATTTCGAATAGAGGGTGGGCATCAACTTCATGGTGAGATTACACCCCAAGGGGCAAAGAATGAGGCGTTACAAATTCTTTGTGCCGTACTTTTGACCGGTGAAAAAGTCACGATTCACAACATCCCGGATATTGTAGATGTAAATAAGCTTATTGCCCTTTTGGAAGATTTGGGTGTAAAAATCCAAAAGAAAGGAAAGGGGTCTTATTCATTTATGGCAGATGATGTCAATTTAGAGTATCTGCAATCAGCAAAGTTCAAGGAAGAGGGTAGAGGTCTTAGAGGCTCTATCATGTTGGTTGGACCTTTGTTGGCCAGATTTGGCATGGGGTATATTCCTAAACCTGGAGGCGATAAAATAGGTAGACGGCGTTTGGACACCCATTTTGAAGGATTTATTAAACTGGGGGCAAAATTCCGATACAATAAGGAAGAATATTTTTATGGTGTGGAAGCCAATAAGCTGAAAGGTACCTACATGCTTTTGGATGAAGCATCGGTTACCGGAACAGCCAACATTGTCATGGCCGCTGTGCTTGCAGAAGGCACCACCACCATATACAATGCAGCTTGTGAACCCTACCTTCAGCAATTGTGTAAAATGCTGAATAGAATGGGAGCCAAGATTTCAGGAATTGGATCTAACCTTTTGACCATAGAAGGGGTTGATAAACTGGGAGGTACAGAACACACCATGTTGCCCGATATGATCGAAATAGGAAGTTGGATCGGACTGGCGGCGATGACCCAAAGTGAGCTGACCATAAAAAATGTAAGTTGGGACAATTTAGGGTTGATTCCCAGTGTGTTTCGTAAGTTGGGCATAACGGTGGAGCGTAAGAATGATGACATCTTTATTCCCAAACACGATAAAGGCTATGAAATCCAAAATTTCATAGATGGCTCTATCTTAACGATTGCCGATGCACCATGGCCAGGCCTTACACCTGATTTGTTGAGCATTCTTCTTGTTGTGGCCACGCAAGCCAAAGGAGAGGTGCTTATTCATCAAAAAATGTTCGAAAGCCGACTTTTCTTTGTGGACAAGTTGATAGACATGGGGGCAAAAATCATTCTTTGTGATCCCCACAGGGCCACAGTGATTGGACACGACTTTAAATCGACCTTAAAGGCCACTACCATGGTTTCCCCCGATATTAGGGCAGGGGTTTCCCTATTGATAGCGGCACTTTCGGCCAAAGGGACTTCCACGATCCACAACATTGAGCAGATAGACCGTGGTTATGAGAACATTGATGAACGCTTACGCGCCATAGGGGCTAAAATCGTAAGGGTCTAAAACCTCAATGGGATTCAGTATACTTCTTGAAATTGTTTAGAATGGCCTGCCAGCCATTCTTTTGCATCTCCAGAGAGTTCTCTTTTTCAGCATCGAAGGTTATGGTGACTTTGGTTTCTTTGTGGGATTCTTCAAAAAGGACGATTGTTTTTCTTCCGTCCTCTAAAGTGAAGGCAATTTTCTTTTGAGGAACGACCTCGTCGTAAACCGCTTCAAAGTCAAACCCAAAACTGCCATCCTTGGCTTCCATTCGAGCTATGTATTTTCCGCCTTTCCTCAAATCATTTTTTGCGGATGGACAATGCCAACTATCATCGGCAAAATTCCACTGGGTAATATGTTCTGGTTTGGTGTAAAAATTCCACACCTTATCTAAAGTTGTAGTAATGTTGACGTCTATTGTAATGGGTGTTGTATCCATGTTTACAGCTGGTTTAGGATTGGAACATTGGTTTGTATTTGGGCCAGTTTTCAATGATTACCCAAAGGTTGATGGCAAATAAGGGAAGCGCTATGGGAAGTCCAGAAGTGTCTGTAACGGTATTGATCAATAATATTCCAACCATTACGGGAAGAATGACAATGGCCCCAAGCGCCCTGGTCTTTTTAAAAAGGAACAGCATGCCGCCTACAAGTTCCACAAGACCCACAAGAGGGATCAACCAATCCATAGTCATAATGGCTTGCATCATTTGCATTAGACTTTCCGGAAGGTCTTCGGGAACGGGCATGTAGTTGAAAAATTTGTTCAATCCTGCATTGATGAACATCAGGCCGAACAGCACACTGACAACAGTGATGATTTTTTGTTTCATGGTTACGATGATTTATGAGTTTGACAATATGGAATCCAACCCTTGCAAAGCAATGGTAAAGCCTTCCTTGAAACCAAGTTCGATTATTTTTTCCAGATCGGACAAGTTTTTATGTTTGATGGTAATGTACACCAAGGTGGTATCTCCCTGATTCACAAAATCCAGATTCCAGTTAGATCTTGGAAATTCGTCATTGATGTTTCCGTCTGCATCGCAGAAGGCATCCATATACTGAAAGTTGGTCTTTGGCGAAATAGAAGTGAAATCGGCCACGGCCCAATGTTCTTCTCCTTCAGGGCCACACATGGCATAAAGGCGTCTTCCACCTACTTCGAACACCATGGACTTGGTTTTGGCCACCCATGGTTGTGGGGCCCACCATTGGTCAAGGATTTCTGGTTTTGTGAAAGCATCCCATACCACATCCTGTTCAGCGGCAAACTCCCGCTTTACATGTACACTGCTGTTTTGCTTGTTTACGGTAAAATCAAATAAGAGATTGGTCTTCATAGAGAGGGTTTTAATTTGGATATGTAGTTTTCAAGTTTAGCGATGTTTTGTTTCATGCCTTCATCAGCTTTGTGGGCCTTGATTATGGTCTGCAAGATTTCTTCAGAATCAAACACCGCGGTCCAGGACATGTGAGTTTCCTCTCCATTGGGCTCAAAGACAACGGTGGTAATAAAATGTGGATTGAAGTGTTCAAACACAATTTTTTTGTGGAGAACAATTTCCTTGTAAATACTTCGGTTAGGGTAGTTGGTACCATCTGGCCCGTGCATGGTCAGTTTCCATTCACCACCTTCACGAACATCCATTTGCTGTATGCTATTGGTAAAACTATTGGGTCCCCACCATTGTGCAATATGCTCGGGTGTGGTCCATACTTCCCACACTAATTCAATGGGAGCTTTGAGGGTTCTTGAGATTGATAGTTGTCTACGTTCAGTGTTTTCCATTCTTTTTTGCGTTTTTGAGATCGGCCAAATACCTGTCCAGATTATCGAAACGGTTTTCCCAGATTTTTTTGAACTGTTCCAGCCACCTGTCAATTTCCTGCATCTTGTCAACCTTCAATTCATAGAAGATTTCCCTACCCTGTTGATTAGATTTGACCAAATCACATTCGTTAAGGATTTGAAGATGTTTGGAAATGGTAGGCCGAGCCGCATCAAAGTTTTCCGCAATGGCCCCAGCGGTCATGGTTTGTGATGTGAGTAGGACCAATATGGCCCTACGTGTTGGGTCGGCAATGGCTTGGAATGGATCTCGTCTCAATTTCATCATGAAGAAATTTAAAATATGAAGCTATATGACTACAAATATACGTGTAGCTATTTAACTACGCAAGTAATTCTTGAAAATTTTGCATGCGTCTAGGGAAGGTTGTTGTTCTATTTCAGGTAAATAAGTCTAATTACGATTCCTTTTCCACTAGTGAGCCATCAGGATAAAGTGCAAATCTGCCTCTATCTTTCTCATGAACATTGTCTGGATAGGGCCATGGCCAACCCCCAAATTGGGTCAAGCGATATTCGTCCATGGCCTGTTGGATTTCCTCTTCGGTATTCATTACAAAGGGACCGTATTTTGCTACAGGTTCTGCAATGGGTTTTCCTTGCAAGAGTAAAAAATGAGCTTTTTCAGCCCCAATTTTTATGGTGATGTCTTCGGCGGGGTTTACCACGATGCCAAATTTTGAATTTACTTTACGATCACCTATAAAAATCTCGGAACCTTCATAAAAATAGAGTGTTCGGGTCACTTCTGAATTTGATTTCGGTAACGTATATTCAGTATCGGCCTCCACCAAGATATTCCAGATGGCTACATCATTTTCTGGATTTGCAGCCCAAGAATCTGGTGCGGGGGATAAAGCGAGGGTATCTTTATAATTTCCTGCAATGACCTTTATTTGGGCATTTCCTTCTTTGATGACGGGAATATCCTCATGCCATAGCATCTTAAAGTGGGGTTCCACAAACTTATTGGCCTTGGGTAAATTCAACCAGATTTGAAACAGTTCCAAAGGATTGTCAGTTTCATCATGGAGCAAAGGGAACATTTCGGAGTGTTGTACCCCTAGTCCCGCTGTCATCCATTGTACATCGCCTTCGCCAAACCTTCCTGCGGCTCCCAAGGAATCAGAGTGGTCGCAGAAACCTTTATTAACAATGGTTATGGTCTCGAAACCACGATGGGGATGATAGGGAAAACCTGGTATAGTTGTGCCATGATACATACGCCATTTTAGGGTGGGGTCAAAGTCACTGCCCATATTTCTTCCTTTGAGGAGCTCTGGTTCCGGTCCCATTTCGCCATTTCCTTTGGGATAATGGTCCAAATGGTATACAGCAAAAAGAAATGGATCTTGGGTCTGCCAAGGAAAGCCTAAAGGAATTGTTTGTATAATAGGGGTGCTCATAAGTTTAATGCTTTACTGTATTAATTTCTATCCAATACCCTTCTGGATCTTGAATGTAGATTTGCTTTACTCCATCTGAACGGTCTGTTATGGAACTCTTGTTCCCAGGCCAATCATAAAAATCGATGTCCTTCGCCAATAAATGTTCAATAAACCCTTCTAAGTTTTGAGTGGATAGGCTTAGGTGCATGCTCTTGTGCTTAACAATAGCATCCACGTCCTTTTTAATAAGATGTAATTGTGAGTTGCCTTGAATTTGAAACCACCTAAAACCTGGAGCTTTATCTGGGTGAGGAATCTCGGTCAATCCAAAGACATCCCGATAAAAATCACCCGTTTCCATCAATTTGGTTACAATCAAGGAATAATGGTCAAAAGTGAAACCAAAGTTGGGTGAATCTGCTTTGAACTGGGTTTGAAGATAAGTTTGTGCCCAGATCCCATCACTATAGTTGCCTACCGTAAAATTATAGGTGTTGGCATCCACATATTCCCAATAATCGGTTACTTGGGTTCCTCCATAATCATAGGTGTAAATGATGTCTTTTCCCTTTTGGGCAACTGTACCTTGGGTAACACCTCCAAAGACATCAAACTCCCAGAAAACTATGGTTTGGTTTTGTGGGTCATATTTGCGTATCCCATGATTTCTTGGTCCAAAAATGGTTTGCTCTTGATTGGTGAATCCTTTGCTTTTGGTTACCACCAAGCTAGAACCCAAATCATAGGCAAAAGTGATTTCCTGTTGAAATTTGGAACCATCTCCCCAAGTTCCCTCGGCCTTCCAGGTTTTGCCCATCAAGGGTTCAAAAATTGAAAGATCAAGATTTTGCGATTGTAAGTTGAAAAAGCCTGCGAGAAGCAGGCTTACAAATAGTATTTTTTTCATTTTTATTGTCCTTGAATAGGAGGGGGACCATCTATCATGGCCTCATATTTTTCGTCTCCTTTACGGGTCTTGTATTCTTCTTTTACCTTGTCTACCAATTTGGGGTTTTCAAAAAGGTCCAGCATGGTCATTCCCATGGCTTTTGCAGCATAGACCATACCTTTATGACCAATGCTCATTCCTCCACAGGCCACTACTGCCCATGAGTGCCACGGGGTATCTTTGGGTGCAACGGTGACACTGAGGTTGATGTTGGGTACATTCCAACTAACATCCCCCACATCGGTTGAACCGCCTCCGGGCAATTCTTGGGTATCAAGAAGTGGATTAATATTACTATCCATGCCCACCTGCGGTTTTCCTGTGGCCTCTTGGATGGCTTTGCCATAGGCAATCTCATCATCAGTATAGGTGATGGGACCCAAGAGTTCTAGATTTTTTTGCATGATTTCCCCTCCCGAACGGTTCACCAAGGTTTCATAAATTCCTGAAACCAATGAGATTTTATAATCTACATTGGCCATAATTGCCGCACCTTCGGCCATTTTTTTTACTTGCTCGTACGTAGGTAGCATCACTTTTCTTTTGGGGTCGCGAACGCGCACCCATATCTTGGAATAATCAGGTACCACATTGACCACTTGACCCCCATCTTGGATATGGTAATGGATCCTGGAAGTTGGTCTTATATGTTCCCTATAATAATTGATTCCAGTGGTGTATAGTTCCAATGCATCAGAAGCACTTCGTCCGTTCCATGGGTCGGCCGAAGCGTGTGCTGCTTGTCCGTAGAATTCCACAATGAAATCAATGAGGGAGAGGCCACTTTGTACATCAGCCTCAATATTGGCTCCGGGATGCCAGCTTACGTTCACGTCCACATCATCCCAAAGTCCTGCTTTTACCATCCATACTTTGGCAAAATATTTTTCTTCGGCAGGGGTGCCCAGGAACTTGACCGTGCCTTTTATTTTTCCCGCTTCAATCTGTTCTTTTATGGCGATGGCAGCTCCTAAACTGGCGGCTCCGAACATGTTATGTCCGCACCCATGTCCAGGGGCCCCATCGATACGAGGGTCCTTGGTAGGGACGGTTTTTTGGGACAGACCCGGAAGGGCATCGAACTCACCCAAAACACTGATCACAGGTTCTCCGGATCCATAGGTTGCTGTAAAGGCTGTGGGGATGTCCGCGACGCCCCGTGTGACCTTCAACCCGTTTTTTTCTGCGTACTTGGCCAGAATTTCAGCAGATTCTGATTCTTCAAAAGCGGTTTCCGCCAAGGCCCAAATAGAATCACTGATCTTGATCAAGTTATCTTTGTGGTGTTCCACGGAAGCGATAATCGCCTTTTTGTTTGATGTAAGTTTTTGTGCGGAAAGGTTCAACGAAATGAAACCCAAAAGGAGCAAGGTTGCAATTTTCTTCATTTTCAAAATGTTTGAGTCGGTTAAATGTTTCAATCACCTAGGATTAATGATTAAAACCCCAAGAGATTGAACGGATACTAAAAATACTGAAAAAGGATTAACCCACCGCCTCTTTGTAAACTTTTAAGCAGCGCTCTCTGGCCATTTTGTGATCTACCATTTTTTCAGGATAGGTAAGTTTCTGTAATTCTGGGACCCACTTTAAAATGTACTCTTTCTGCTTGTCGAATTTTTCAATTTGGGTCATAGGGTTGAAAATCCTGAAATACGGTGCGGCATCTACACCGCTTCCGGCAGCCCATTGCCAATTGCCAACATTGCTGGCCAATTCGTAATCCAATAATTTTTCAGCAAAATAGGCTTCTCCCCATCGCCAATCAATGAGTAAATGCTTGCACAAAAAACTAGCTACGATCATGCGAACCCTGTTATGCATAAAGCCTGTGGTGTTGAGTTCCCTCATGCCGGCATCCACAAAGGCATAGCCGGTATTCCCGGATTTCCAAAGTTCAAACTCGTTCTCATTGTTGCGCCATAAAATACGGTCATATTTAGGTTTAAACGCTTTATTGACGGTATGTGGATAGTGCCACAGGATTTGCATGAAAAACTCCCGCCAGATAAGTTCGTTCCAAAATACTTCGTTTTTTTCGGAAATTGCTTTTTGCACCATTCTTCGGATAGAGACCGTACCGAACCGTAAGTGTGGGCCCAATTTGGATGTGCCCTTTTCCAGCGCAGGGAAGTTCCGGGTCTCCTCGTACTGTTGTATGAATTCTGGAGCGATATTATAGTCATGGACTTTAATACTTGATTTGGAAAACCCAATGTCGGACAGGTTTAGGTTTGGTAAATCAACATTCTTAAAGATACCTTCTCGAAGCAATGCATACGAATCGTGCATATTCAGATGTTTGGATGGATTGAAACTTTCCTTCCAACGTTTCATGTATGGAGTATACACTACATAGGGGTCTCCATCATTTTTTACCACCTCATTTTTTTCGAATATTACTTGATCTTTATAGGTGCTGAATCCAATCCCATGCTTGTCCAGTAATGTCTTTACTTCAGTATCTCGTTTTAGGGCGTACGGTTCGTAGTCGTGATTGGTATGGACGGCCTCTATTGCATAGCTAGAAATGAGATTTTTAAAAATAGTCACTGGATTTCCATGAAAAAGGGCAAGGTTTCCTTGAAATTTGGCTCGCAAAGTTTCCCTGATTTTTTGAAGCTGTTCATGAATAAAAGTAACCCGGGCATCGTCTTTGGGTAGTTTATCCAGTATTTCCGCATCAAAAATAAATATAGGAAGTACGGGGTTCTCGCTTTTAAGGGCATGATACAATCCCACATTGTCTTCTAACCTTAAATCGCGGCGGTACCAAAATATAGTCACAGTTTTTGCCATTAAATACGTTTGGTCGATATTGAGTTTTTGGTGTCCTTAACATTACCAAACAGTTGGGTTAGCTTTTCCTCACGGTACCTGAAAATATGCTTCAATTGTTTTTCTATCCACATGAAATGAGCCAATCGACCAAAAAGCCCAAATGGTAGTTTGTAGTCCACAATGTCTTCCATAACGGTTCCGTTCAAGGTTTCCTTTAAAAAATGCTTGTGGTGCCAGAGTACATAAGGACCAAAACGTTGTTCATCAACAAAATAATCATTATCCACTACATGGGTAATTTCAGTGACCCATCTAACATTGGCGAAAGGAAATGGCTTTACTTTATATTGAATAATTTGCCCTGGGAACATTTTACCATCGGCTCCATCCAAAATATGGAATCCCATATGGCGGGGAGTTATGGTTTTCAAGTTTTTTGGATTGGATAGGAATTCCCAAGCCTCTTTTTTTGAAATAGGCAATATCTGTGTGGCCTTTAGTTGATACATACACAATCATTAGAGTCCTAACAAAAATACAAAATGTTTAATAAATTTGCATTAAAGTTAAACAAATATTGGATGTCATATTCTTTAAGGATTTGTTAACAAATACAACATTTCTTTATAACTAGCTTTGTTCCACTAACAATTTAAAACACTATTCCTATGAAAAAATTTGCACTATTATTATTTGTGGCTATGCTTTCAGTTTCTTTGGAAGCGCAGATACAAAGCCCACCACCTAGTCCTGCGTCTAAATTGGAACAGACCGTAGGTCTTACCAATGTGGTAGTGGAATACTCCCGACCTTCAATGCGCGGCAGAACCATTTTTGGTGATTTGGTTCCCTATGATGCTCTATGGAGAACTGGAGCAAACAAGAACTCTACCATTACTTTCAGTGATGATGTTGTTGTTGAAGGGAAAGAATTAAAAGCAGGGTCTTATGCCATCTATACCAAGCCGGGAGAAGCTGTTTGGGAAGTAATTTTCTATTCTGATACTGAAAATTGGGGTACTCCACAAGAATGGGATGCTTCCAAAGTTGCGGCTACAGTAAAGGTAGAAGTGTACCCTATGCCTGTTCCTATTGAAACCTTTACCATGACCATTGACGACCTTCATAACAACGGCGGTGCTTTGGGCATACTTTGGGAAAAAGTATATGTTGGGGTAAAGTTTGTGGTACCTACCGTGGCCAAGGCTACAGCGAGTATTGAGGCAGCAATGGCAACCCCCGGTAATTTAACGGCCAACGATTATTTCGCCGCTGCTTCTTACTATCATAGTGAAGGCATGAACATGGGCAAAGCCAAAGAGTGGATAGACAAGGCAGTTTCCATGGGAGATGGAAGTACCTATTGGATGACACGTGTCCAGTCTTTGATCTATGCCAAATTGGGCGATAAAAAGGGAGCCATAGAGGCAGCTAAGAAATCTCTGGTAGCAGCTCAATCTGCTGGTAATCAAGATTACGTAAAAATGAACAAGGATTCCTTGAAAGAATGGGAAACTGAGTAAAATTTTAGATTATTCGAAAAAAGCCTGCTTCATACGAGCGGGCTTTTTTTATGCCTTTGCTGGAGAATTCCCCAGAAAATTATCGAACGCTTGGGTTATAAATGCAAGCACAATGACCAGTACACAACCAAATGCATTGAGCCACAGATAGGACATCCAGTCCATGTACCAACCAATTATCACAATTATCTGTGTAACGATTGCTGCTACAAAAACAGCGTTTCCTTTTACAAACTTGAAGAAGAACGCCAAAAGAAAAATACCCAATACATTTCCATAAAATATGGACCCGATAATGTTCACCAGTTGGATTAAATTATCAAAAAGACTGGCCACACATGCAATGGCAATGGCAATAATACCCCATAGAAGCGTAAACCCTTTTGTTGCCATTAGATAATGCTTTTCATCCCTGGGTTTTTTATCATTTCGTTTGTAAAGATCCAAAGCGGTAATGGTTCCCAAGGCATTAAGTTCGGAAGCTGTTGAAGACATGGCAGCGGATAAAATAACGGCCAAAAGCAGTCCTATAAGCCCGGTAGGGAGGTTGTTCAATATAAAATGAATGAACACGTAATCCTTATCATTGGTTTCCACCGTGGTGCTTGCCTTGGAAATTAGCTCCTTTGCGGTGTCCCTACTGGCCCTTTCCTTTTCATTAATCTTAATAATGTTCTGTTTGGCCTGTTGAATGGCGTTGTATTCTTTTAATTCCAGTGCAGCGGAAAAGGCGTTTTGAGCAATTCTTTTCTCCATTTCGAGTTCCTGATGGTCCTCTTCCAAAGCCTTATAGTCATTATGATATTCTGATTGTATTACGGCTTGGGTGGCAGCTGGGTTAAAATTAAGGGGAGATGGGTTATATTGATAAAAAACAAAGACCATGGCGCCCACCAATAGTATAAAAAACTGCATAGGGATTTTAAGGATACCGTTAAAAATTAATCCCAATTGACTCTCCCGAACCGATTTTCCGGAGAGATAGCGTTGCACTTGGCTTTGGTCTGTTCCAAAATAGGCCAAGGCCAAAAAGAATCCCCCAGTAATTCCACTCCAAAAGGTATATCTATTGTTGGTGTCGAAGGTAAAATCCAGTATGTTCAATTTATTGTTGGCCCCTGCAATCTTTAATGCTTTATCAAAGGAAACATCAGTAGGGAAAGAACCCAAGATGAAGAAAAAGGCAAAGAACATTCCCATCATAATGATGAACATCTGCTGTTTTTGGGTAACACTTACTGCTTTAGTACCCCCAGACACGGTATAAATGATGACCAAAATACCTATGATGATGTTCAATGTGCGTAAATCCCAACCCAACACAGCCGAAAGAATTATAGATGGTGCAAAGATGGTAATACCAGCCGCGAGTCCACGCTGTACTAAAAAAAGGAAGGCGGTGAGCGTACGGGTCTTTAGGTCAAACCTTCCCTCGAGCATTTCATAGGCAGTAAAGACCTTTAGTTTTTTATAGATGGGGATAAATACCAAGCAGATGACGATCATGGCCAGCGGGAGTCCAAAATAAAACTGGACAAATCCCATTCCATCATGAAATGCTTGTCCCGGGGTTGACAAAAAAGTTATGGCACTGGCTTGGGTTGCCATTACCGAAAGACCAATGGTCCACCATTTGGCATCATTGCCACTCAGAACATAGTCATCAACATTTTGGCTGCCGCGGGTTTTCCAAACGCCATATCCAACAATAAAGAGCAATGTGCTGCCAAGAATGATCCAATCTAATAAGGCCATTAAGGTTTTAATTATTTAGTATCATGATGAAATAAAAAATAAGGATATACACTGCGTTCAATGCAACCACCACAGTATATTCCTTTTTCCAATCGAACTTGGTTTCCATATTATCCTTTGACATGGCTTTCTTTTTTTACTTCATCCTTTCCAACGGAGAGCATATTGGCAAAAAGCTTGTAGGCTCCAGAAACTCCTGCTGGGAGTTCTCTAAAAAAACTGAGTCCTGTGTAAATATAATGACCTTCTCCATAAGGTGCTACCAAAAGGCTTCCGTTTTTTGGAGATTCATCTTCATCTTGCATAGAAAGTATAGGTGTAAATTCCGAACTCCATTCGGATGGAAAATACAATCCCCTTTCTTGGACCCACCCGTCAAAATCGCTTTCTTTTATGGTGTTGGGAAAGTTCACCAAAGAATTGTTGGAAGCAATAATGTCTACTTTGGCAGTTTCATCTGTTACACGATCCCTGGACAGTGTAAGGTTATATGGGGCTATGTTTTCAAATTGTTCGGCCCATCTTCCTGCCGTGTTGTACTGCACAATCATATTTCCTCCATTTTTTACATAATCAAACAAAATAGGTTGTTTAAATTTTAAGGCATCCACTACATTGTATGCCCTAATACCTACTACAACGGCATCGTACTTATCCAAAGCACCTTGCTGAATATCGTTGGGGTCAATGAGATGAACCGTATACCCAATTTGTTCCAAGCTTTCTGGGACCATATCGCCAGCGCCCATTATATAACCGATGTGTTCACCAGTCTTTTGAATATCCATCCGGACAACTTTGGCTTCTGAAGGCAATAAAATGGATTGCTTGGGAATATGTCCATAATTGATTTCCACAAGTTCCTTGCCATAAACTTGATTTCCAACGGTAACTATCGGGGAAATTTTTCCTTCACTTTCGGAAGAAGGCGGAGTAACAGTGAACGTCACACTTTGTTCCTGTCCTTTTTGGGGGATGGAAAAAGGTATATTGGCAGGGGAGACCTTCCATCCAGCTGGGTGGTTCAAACTTACCGCGCCTTTTACATTGTCTTTTCCTGCCGTTACCTTTACCTGAATTTCCTTGGAAGATGCATCGGCAAAAATTAAAACCTTTTCATCAATCTTGGAAGTTACTAGCGGAAGTACCACAAAGGGTTCATACAGCTCGCCTTTATCCGGTTTTGAAAAACGATGGACCACAGGTTTGTCAAAATTGATTGGAATCCCATTGAAATCTAAAACGAACCGAGCCACGAAGGCATCTGGAGTTTCTGGTTTACCAATTAAGCCTTGTTTGTTTACCGTGTACATACCCAAAGTACCAGGCTCATTTAACCAATAGGGACTGGAGTAATCAGCCGTATTGGGAACGGGGAAGTCCATGGAAAAGTTTTCCTTTTGGTTGTTTTTGAGCACTTTGTTGGGCTGTATGGAAGCAGTGGCACCAATAAGATGTATTTCCTTGAGTGTTATGTTTTGCGAACTACGGTTGATTGTTTCAATGTTGATTTTGGCTGTGCTTCCAGGTGTAGTGGAGGCATTTTCGGAGCTGGCTTCCAAATACAATCCAGCGCAAGCGAGAAGGAGCTTTTTTAACTCTTCGGATTTTACTGTCTTCCAATGTTCATTTTCCACTTTTTGTAAAAGCTGATAGGCTTTCACCAAATCAGGAATATGCTTGGAAGGATTTGTAAAATCGAAATTTTTCTCGATGGGGTATAAGATATTCCCAATGGCCGCACCCCCTTTTATACGGGACCAGCTTGTATCAATACCATCAAAAAGGCTATTTCCTTGAGGTAAATCACCTTTCAACAGTTCAACATATTCATCCGTGGAACCTCTATCGGTCAGTCGTCCAAAACCTTGGCAAAGATGTTGGCTGCTGGCCAATGAAGCTATTTCGTTGTTGGAAAGTCCCAATTCTGGGTAATATACCCCAATATCCAATTTCATCATCTTGGATTTGTCGGCCTTTTCAAAGTTTTCCTCGCTACCGTAAAACCACCATGAGGTATTAAAAAAAGCTCTCCTAGGTTGCCAAATGGATGTTTCGGTCAACTGTTCTGGATAAGCATTGGGATTATTGGCCAAATCAAAAGCCTCCATACTTAGCATGGCAGAAGATGTGTGGTGGCCGTGGGTTGATCCTGGAGTACGGTGATCAAAGCGATTGATAACCACATCAGGCTTTAGGTTTCGGATGGCCCATACCACATCGCCCAATACTTTATCCTTATCCCAAATTTTAAGGGTTTCCTTGGGATGCTTTGAAAAACCAAAATCATTGGCCCGCGTAAATCGTTGTTCACCACCGTCTATATTTCTTGCGGCCAATAGCTCTTGGGTTCTAAGTACGCCTAAAAGTTCCCTAAGCTCTGGACCAATTAAATTTTGTCCACCATCTCCACGCGTAAGTGATAGATATGCCGTTCTGGCCTTGTCATGGTTAGAGAGATATGAGATCAACCGGGTATTTTCATCGTCGGGGTGCGCTGCGATATAGAGGGCAGTCCCTAAAAAGTTCAACTTTTGAAGGTTATGGTAGATTTCAGCAGATGTAGGTTTGTCCGGCTTTTGGGCAACGCTATGGAAAATAATGCCAACAAAGAAAAAGGCGCAAACCAGAAAATGACGCATAGTTTGGTTTTTGTGGTTCCCCAAATATAGAAAGATTAGTAGCAGGGGGTGGGAATTTAGAACATCTTTAACAGGCTGTCTGACCTCCCATACTTATAGTCCCAAACTATCTCTAAGGCTTAAATCCGCATTGCTGTTTTGGCTCCAATAGGGTGTATTCAGGGATTTGATTTTAGTGGCTTTGGTTGTCAACACTTTGGCATTGGGTCCAAATCCACTTTTAAATTCTTCGGACCATCCTTGAATTGTATATGGAAATTCCGGGGAAAAATAAATTTGAAGCGTTCTTTCCAAATCTGGATAGGTTAGGGTGTATGTTCCCATTCCATTTTCTGAAGAAAGTGCACCAGTGGCACCATAAGCTTCAATTTTTTTATGGCTTAGCCGAAGGTATTCCAATGAAGGAATCACTTTTATTTCCCCTACGGGAAGATCAAATGGGTTGACCCGTATCTTCGTCCAAACTTCATTCTCCAATAGTTCTTTGTCCAAGCTCAACTTTTGGTCGGCCTCCTCCTCAAAATACGAATGCGAAGTAAACTCAAAAGTATTTCTGTTGTTGATTTGGGCATATACGTGACCACACCATTCTTGAACTGATAAACTTGTTTTTAAAGCATGTTGATTGTCATGAACAGGGTAAAAGGTGCTACTGAGAATAGAGTAGGGGTAGATGCCCGTTAAAAAGTTTTTGGTGGCATTGAGTTTTAACACAGATACATTTTCTGGGTCTTTAGTGTCTGCTTTGACCTGTTTTTCGGGCAAGAAAGGTTCTGTCACATAAATAAGCACAGCATTTCCATCCCTGAGTTCCCCATATCGGGCTTGTTCCAATTTGTAGGAAGTAATCTCTGCTTCCCCAGCATACCAGTATGCCTTAAACGCATTGGAGAGTTGTTTTTTTGGTGCAACGGCTTCCAATACCACCTCGCTGTCAGAAGCAGCTAAGGATTGGTTTTCTGAACTGGATTTTTCCTTGCATGAAATAAATGAGAAAAGGATGAGGAAAGAAAAAAGGGTAATGCGAAAAGGTATCATGAAGATGGATTTCAGTAAAGTTAAGCATCCCAGCTCAAGAAACCATATCCATTAACGTTTTGTAAACCAAATGGGTAGGTAGGCCAACCACATTGGTATAGGAACCCTTGATTTCTGATATTCCCACCATACCAATCCATTCCTGAATACCATAAGCACCGGCCTTATCATAAGGTTTAAAATTTTCAATGTAATAATTGATTTCAGCATCGGTAAACGCCATGAATTTAACTTCAGTAATTTGGCTAACGGTCTTTTGGATTTTAGAGGTGGTAAAACAAACGGATGTGATTACTTGGTGCCAATCCCCAGAAAGGGTCCGGAGCATAGTAAAAGCCTCTTCTTTGGTTGCCGCCTTGGCCAGGGAAGTAGTGTTGTGCCATACCACAGTGTCAGAGGTGACCACAATCTCATTTTCGAGTAGTTCACTTTTAAATGGAACAGCCTTAAGCTGTGCTAGATATTCCGAAATTTCCACACCCTGTAAATGTTGGGGATAAATCTCTTCCACAGCTTTCGGACGGACTTCAAAATCCAGCCCCATCTCTTTCAAGAATGCTTTTCGCCTAGGAGAACCTGAACCTAAAATGAGCTTATGGCCCTTGAGCTTTTTGTTGAGTGGATTTTCAGTCATTTTCAGCACTGAAGTTATCGTTCCAATCACCACGCACTTTTAGAACTTGTTCGATAATGTCGCGAACACATCCATCACCACCGTTTTTATGCGACACGTAATCAGAAATGGCCTTAACCTCTTGTACCGCATTTTGTGGGGAAGCGGCCACGGCGACTATCTTCATAGGGGGGATATCTGGCATATCATCACCCATGTACAGTACATTTTTCGGGTCTATATTATAAATGTCCAGATATTCCTCCAAGGGCTCTTGTTTGTGGTGTACTCCCATGTAAAAATCGGTTACCCCAAGACCCTTCAAACGTTCCATGACACCTTCGTTAGTGCCTCCGGTGATAATGCATACCCTGTAACCCTTTTGGATGGCCGTTTTAAGGGCATAGCCATCTTTGACACTCATTTTTCTCAATAACTCGCCCTTTGAGGTTATCAATACAGAACCATCTGTAAAAACACCATCAACATCAAAAACAAAAGTGGTTATATCACTTAAAAGTTCTTTATAATTCTTTTTCATATATACGTTCTATAGCTACACTGCACAACTTGTAAAGCTCAATTTGTTTTTTGTCCTTTAGCAATTTTAAGTGTTCCTGCATACTGTTTTGGTCTCCTCTTCTGGCTGGACCTGTCTGGGCTTCCTTTGGTGATAAATACTGAACTTTATCGGCTGTTTCCATGATTAAGGGTTTTAGCAAATCAAAGGACAGGTTGCTATCCATGCATATAGCTTCTCCAACCCCATAAAGATAGTTGGTGAAATTATTCACAAAAACGGCTGCAAGATGCAATTTTTTTCGTTGGTCCGAATTGATTTGGTACACCTGTTCGGATATGCTTTTTGCCAATTCCTCAAGAATGCCAAGTGTAACATTGTCATTACCTTCAATGCAAATAGGAATCGTGGAAAAATCCAAAGTTTCGCCTTTGGTAAAAGTCTGTAAAGGATAAAAGACCCCTTTTCGTTCTGCCGCGATGGCATTTAGGGGAACTGCCCCAGAGGTATGGGCCACCACACCTTTTTTATGCGATAATGCTTGGGAGACCTCCGCTATGGCATCGTCCTTGACAGAGACCAGGTAGACATCCGCATCCAGTATCGAGGAAAAATCATTGGAAACAGAAACACTATCGGCAAACCATTGTAATTGGTCTTGGTTTCTGCCCACCACTTGAACCACTTGGGCCTTATCCGTTTTGGAGAAAGCCTGAAACAGATGCTTTGCCAAGTTTCCAGTTCCTAAAACAACAATGTTTAGCATGCCCAAAACTACAAATTTTGAACCTATGGGATAGGCAAAGAATTAACAAAATTGTTTGATTTTTTGTGGTGGACACGAACAACTAAGTTGTAAAAAGGCCGTATTTTTGCATGTTGAAAAGTACACCGCATTTACATGATCAACATTCTCAAGAAAACCCTCTTTTCCACCAGACTTATGGCCGTTCTTTTTTTGGTTTTTGCCACGGCAATGGCCTTTGGTACGTTTGTGGAAAGTTGGTACAGCACGGAAACCGCACGTATTTATATCTACAACGCCACTTGGTTTGAAGTGATCATGGTCTTTTTTGTAATCAATTTTATTGGGAACATTTTTCGGTATCAATTGCTGCAGTGGAAAAAATGGCCAGTTCTTGTTCTACACTTATCATGGGTATTGATCATCTTGGGTGCTTTTGTCACCCGATATATCAGTTATGAAGGGGTAATGCCCATTCGTGAAGGGGCTACCGAGAACAAAATGTTTTCGGACAAGACATATCTGACTGCTTTTGTTGATGGCGATTTTAATGGGGAAATCAAACGGAAGGTACTTGAAGATGACCTGATTGTCACCCCTGAAGGACGTCGCTCCAGTCTTCCTTGGAAATCCGATTTTAATGGCCAGCCCTTTACCATTGCCTATGTTGATTTTATTCAAGGTGCAGACGAAGGATTGGTTCCCGATGAAAATGGAAAAGAATATTTAAAGGTTGTGGAAGCCGGGGATGGACAACGCCATGAGCATTATCTGGAAAACGGCCAGATTGCCAGTATACATAATGTGTTGTTTGCCCTAAACAAGGAGACGGAAGGAGCCATCAATATTTTTTATGATGGTAATGATTATCAAATAAAGACACCATTTGAAGGGAATTTTATGCGTATGGCGGACCAACTCCAAGGAGAAGTGGCCAACGATAGCCTTCAACCCTTGCAATTGCGCTCCCTTTATTCCTTGGCCGGAATGCAATTTGTAATTCCTGAGCCCATAGTGAAGGGAAGTTATGGGGTGGTCAAGTTACCCAAAGAACAGGTGGATGAAAGCTCCAAGGACGCCTTGATTGTTTCCATTACGGCCAATGGGGAAACCAAACAGGTAGAACTTCTAGGTGCTAGGGGTTATGCCGATTTCTCGGACAAGATCACCGTAGGCGGTTTAGACTTTTCTTTGAGCTACGGTTCCAAGGTATATGAACTTCCTTTTTCAATTCAGCTCAATGATTTTATCGCGGAGAAGTATCCCGGCACTGAAACAGGCTATGCCTCGTTTATGAGCAAGGTAACTGTACAGGATGATCGCTCCTTTGATTATGACATCTACATGAACCATATACTGGATCATAGGGGCTACCGCTTTTTCCAATCCAGTTTCCACCCGGATGAAAAGGGTACCGTTTTATCGGTTAACCACGATATGTGGGGTACTTGGATTACCTATATAGGTTATTTTTTATTGTATATAGGGTTGATGGGCATTATGTTTTTTGGTAAGACCCGGTTTAGGGATTTGCAGCAGGCCATTGAAAAGGTCAAGGCAAAGAAAGCGGCACTTACGGCAATTTTGATGCTGTTCACATTCTCTTTGACAAATGCCCAAGAGGCTACCCCTGGCCATGATGAGCATGTGGGCTTGCCCACACAACAACAGGTAGATTCCATTATTCATTCTGCTGTGGTTGCTGAGGAACATGCAGATAAGTTTGGTGCCTTGGTCATCCAGGATGAAGGAGGAAGAATGAAGCCGGTGCACACATTTGCCTCTGAACTCTTGCGCAAATTGAGCGGAAAGGACACTTATCAGGATTTATCGGCCGATCAGGTCTTTCTTTCCATGATGATGAACCCGGGGGTTTGGTACAGTACCGAGTTTATTCAACTTGCCAAAAGGGAAAATGACAGTATCCGAGAAGTTATTGGAGTACCAAAAGACACAGAATATGTAAAGGCCACCGACTTTTTCGATACAAAAGGAAATTATAAGCTACAACCTTATTTGGAAAAGGCCACATCAACCAATAATCCTTCAAATTTTGAAAAGGATTTTAAAAAGGTAGGGGAACGACTCAGTCTCCTGAACATTGCCTTGAGTGGTCAAATCGTTAAGATTTTTCCACTATTGGATGATGAGAACAATAAATGGATTTCGGCAGTAGAGTACCGTTCCGGTCAACATCAGATGCAGGATTCCCTTTATTCCAATTTTGTGCGAAATGCAATGCCCTATTACCTAAGCTCCTTGCAGGAAGCCATAGCCACGGGGGATTATTCCCAGCCAGACAAGCTGTTGGATGCTTTTAAGCAGAACCAGAAAAATCATGGGGAGGAAATATTGCCTTCCGATAAAAAGATTAAGATTGAGATCGTATACAACAAGTTGGATATCTTCAATCGGCTTTACAGATATTACGGATTGATAGGAGGGCTCCTTTTCCTTATCCTCATTTTGAAAATTTTTAAGGAAAGGAAAATATACAATGCAGCGGCCTATCTACTCAAAGGGACCATTATTCTCATGTTTATATGGCATACGGCCGGACTGATTTTACGTTGGTACATTTCAGGGCATGCTCCTTGGAGTGATGCTTATGAAAGTATTCTTTATGTGGCTTGGGCCACCATGGGGATTGGGCTGGCTTTGGGCAAAAAGAGTGAGCTTACCATTGCGGCGAGTGCCTTTGTGACCTGTATGCTTTTGTTCATTGCGCATCAAAGCTGGGTGGATCCTGCTATATCAAATTTGGTTCCTGTTTTGGACAGTTATTGGCTCATGATCCATGTGGCCGTCATTGTGGGTAGCTACGGACCGCTAACCGTTGGGATGATTTTGGGGGTTGTAGCCCTTATCCTGATGATCTTGACCACCGAAAAGAACAAGAAACGAATGGACCTGAGCATCAAAGAGTTGACCATAATCAATGAGTTGGCCTTGACCGCTGGTCTGGTAATGCTCACCATTGGAAACTTTTTGGGCGGACAATGGGCCAATGAGAGTTGGGGACGGTATTGGGGTTGGGACCCCAAGGAAACTTGGGCCCTGATTTCCATAATGATCTATGCTTTTGTGCTCCATATGCGTTTGGTACCCGGTCTTCGGGGGAAATGGATCTATAATTTTGCCAGTATCCTTGCCTTTGCCAGTATCATGATGACTTATTTTGGTGTTAATTTCTACTTGGTGGGATTGCACAGTTATGCAAGTGGAGATCAAGTGATAACCCCCACTTTTATTTGGTATACCGTACTTGGGGTATTCATTTTGGGAGGGGTCAGTTTGTGGCGATATAAAGTGCACTACGCAAAATAATTTGCCCTTTATGGGATTTCACTTGAAAAAAAATTGCATATTTGCTTCATCATGAAGTTATAAGAATTATGTACGCTATAGATGTCATCTTTGGCTTTACGCCAAAAAAGTAACCGAAATACTTTTCGGTACCATTGACATTACTTCTTTTTTACACACATAATTCTTTTTAAAATGACACAATCTAATCATAGAAACTTTTCAGTAAAGAAATATCTTAAGTATTTCTGGATTGCCGTATCCGGTAAGGAAACCGAATTTACAACCGGGAGCATCCGCAAGGCCATTTTTATGCTATCCATCCCCATGATTTTGGAGATGTTGATGGAATCCATCTTTGCTTTGGTGGATATTGCCTACGTTTCCAAAGTAAGCGTAAACGCCGTAGCTACCATCGGATTGACCGAATCCGTCATCACCTTGGTATATGCCTTGGCCATTGGGTTGAGCATGGCCGCAACGGCAGTAGTGGCCCGTAGAATAGGGGAGAAAGACGTTGACGGGGCCAAGGTGGCTGCCGTTCAGGCTATAGGCTTGGGTGTTTTGGTTTCCCTTGTTTTGGGAGTGGTCGGAATCCTATATGCCAAGGAAATTTTGGCGCTCATGGGAGGAGAACCCGATTTAATTGCCGAAGGATACGGGTATACCAAACTTTTGATCGGGGGGAACATTACCATCATGCTCTTGTTCTTGATCAATGCCATTTTTAGGGGTGCCGGTAATGCCTCCATGGCCATGTGGACCTTGGTGCTTTCCAACGGACTCAACATTATTTTGGACCCTATTTTTATTTTTGGTTGGGGCCCCATTCCCGAGTACGGGGTTATGGGAGCGGCCATAGCTACCAATATTGGGCGTGGTACGGCAGTCTTGTTTCAATTGGGAATCCTGTTCTTTGGATGGGGAAAGATCAAACTGGTGCTTCAGGATTTGGTGTTGAACGTCAAGGTCATGGTGAATTTGATCAGGGTTTCCCTAGGAGGCATTGCCCAGTTTTTGATAGGCACTTCGAGTTGGGTATTCCTCATGCGGATCATGTCCGAGTTCGGTAGTGAGGTATTGGCCGGGTATACCATAGCCATCAGGGTGATGATGTTCACCCTTATGCCCTCATGGGGCATGAGTAATGCTGCAGCCACTTTGGTGGGACAGAATTTGGGGGCAAAACAACCCGATCGGGCCGAAATATCCGTTTGGAAAACAGGAAAATACAATGCCTATTTTATGGGCGCTGTATCCTTGGTGTATCTCATTTTTGCCAAAAGCATCATTTCTTGGTTCAACGCAACTCCCAGTGTGGTGGAAAATGGAGCGCTGTGTCTCCAGATCATTGCCTTGGGGTATGTTTTCTATGCGTATGGTATGGTGGTCAGTCAGGCGTTCAATGGGGCGGGGGATACCAAAACCCCGACCAAGATCAACCTGATTTCTTTCTGGTTATTTCAATTGCCTTTGGCCTATGTGGCCGCTTTGGTTTTGGGATGGGGGGCCAAAGGAGTCTTTATTGCCATCACCTTGGCCGAGGTGCTATTGGCCATCATGGCCATGGTCTGGTTCAAAAAAGGAAAATGGAAGCAGGTTCAAGTATGATGGGTTTCGTATCTTTAACCTAATAAAGATATACCATCATGAATACCAAAAATAAAGGAGTCAATACCATTTGCACCCATAGTGAGCAATTGGACGATACAGTTTTTGGAGGTGCCGTGTCCCCGTTGTACATGGCCACGTCCTATCCTTTTGATGATGTCGACATAAAACGATACCCAAGATATTTCAACACGCCCAACCAAGAAGCGTTGTGCAAAAAACTGGCGGCCTTGGAACATGCCGAGGCCGCTTTGATTTTTGGCAGTGGCATGGCCGCCATCAGCACAGCCTTGATGGCTTTTCTGAAGGCAGGAGATCATATTGTGTTGCAGCAAACCATGTATGGAGGGACCTATCACTTTGCCGTTACCCAGCTCAATAAGTATGGTATAGAATATTCCTTTACCAATGGATGGGCGGTGGAAGATTTTGAAAGGGAAATCAGACCCAATACCAAAGTGGTGTATTTGGAAACCCCTTCCAATCCTCTACTTACCATTACGGATATCAAAGGCGTGGCCCAATTGTCCAAATCCAAAGGATTGATTTCGATGATAGATAACACCTTTGCCAGTCCCATCAACCAAAACCCCATTGATTTTGGAGTGGATGTGGTGCTGCACAGTGCCACCAAATATATGGGTGGGCATTCCGATATTTGTGCAGGAGTGGTCGCGGCTTCACAAGCTCATATGGATCAAGTATTCCAATCGGCCATTTGCTTTGGGGGAAACCTGAGTGATTATACGGTTTGGTTATTGGAACGAAGCATCAAGACCATGGGAATTCGTGTAAAGGCACAGAATGACAATGCCTTAAAAATGGCCACCTATTTGGAAAGCAATCCAAATGTAGAGAAAGTATATTATCCCGGATTGAAGAGTCATCCCGATTATGAATTGGCCCAATCACAGATGAGTGGCTTTGGGGGAATGCTCTCCTTTGAGTTACCCGATGTGGATATATCCCAATTCTTTAAACACCTTAAATTGATAAAACCGGTAATGAGTTTGGCCGGGGTGGAAAGTACGGTAATTTTACCCGTGACCACCTCCCATGCCCTGATGAGTCCCGAAGATCGGGAAAAACAGGACATCAAGGATTCTTTAATCCGCTTCTCTTTGGGAATCGAGGATATAGAGGACCTCGTTATAGATATTGAACAAGCCATTGTACAGGCCAAAACCATGACCATACCCGCATAAGAAGACCTATGAAGTTAGATATTTTAGTTTTTGGGGCCCATCCTGATGATGCCGAGCTAGGAGCAGGAGGTACCATAGCCAAAGAAGTTTCCCGTGGAAAAAAAGTAGGAATCATTGATTTGACCCGAGGTGAATTGGGAACCCGTGGTTCTGCCGAATTACGCGATAAGGAAGCCACCAAAGCTGCAAAGATTTTGGGAATTTCCGTTAGGGAAAACTTAGAGTTTGCAGACGGTTTTTTTGTGAACGATAGGGAGCATCAACTGGAGGTTATCAAGATGATACGAAAATATCGCCCGGAGATTGTATTATGCAATGCCGTGGACGATCGCCATATTGACCATCCCAAAGGAAGTAAGCTGGTAAGTGATGCATGCTTTTTAAGCGGCTTGGTGAAAATTGATACCCAGATGGAAGGGGATGATGAATGGCAAGAACCTTGGCGGCCTAAATTGGTATATCATTTTATCCAATGGAAGAATCTGGAACCGGATTTTGTAGTGGATGTTTCAGGATTTATAGAAAAGAAAACAGAAGCCATTATGGCTTATTCATCACAGTTTTACGACCCCAAGAGTAAAGAACCGGAAACTCCCATCAGCAGTAAAAATTTTACGGACAGTGTTAATTACCGAGCCCGGGATTTAGGTAGACTGGTAGGTGTGGAGCATGCCGAAGGTTTTACGGTGGAACGCTTTGTTGCTGTGGATAGTTTGGACGCCTTGATTTGATCAACTGGCCTGTTGGTAGCGCTTTTGTGCTTGTGGCACAGTAAAGAAGAACGAAGTTCCCTTACGTGGTACACTTTCCACCCATATTTTACCCTTGTTCTTCAAAATCATTTCCTTGCAGAGTGAAAGCCCTAGACCGGTACCTCTCTCATTATTGGTGCCGTAAGTGGTAATGTTGGAGGAATCTTCGAATATCTTTTTCTGGATTTCTTTATTCATCCCAATACCGGTGTCCTTGACCATAACTTGCCACATGCCGGCCTTTTCTTCAGCCTCAATGGTAATAAGACCATTGTCCGGCGTAAACTTAATGGCATTGCTCAACAGATTTCGGATTACAATGTCTATTTGGTTTTGATCGGCCCATATTTGGGGGTTTTCCGGCAATTGATTGATGATCTTGATGGATTTTCCAGAGGCTATTTCAGAGAGCAACTGTATGTTGATATTGACCAAGTTATCCAAAGAGACGCGTTTGGGTTTGGTTACCACTCCATTGAGCTGTGTTTGTCCCCATGACAATAGATTATTTAGGGCAAAGGAAATATTTTCAACATCGGCCTTAAGTTTGGGGATAAAGGATACAAACTCGTTTTTGTCCACCTCACCATCAGTATATAATTTTAACAATCCATGCAATGCTCCAATGGGGCCCCTGAGATCATGCCCTATAATGGAAAACAGTTTGGTCTTGGTTTTGTTCACTTCATTCAACTGACTTTCCCGCTCGGTTACCGCCTGAGTTTTTTCTTGGAGCTCAATGTTCAGCTTTTTCTGGATTTTTTCACTACGGCGGATCACAAAGGTTATGATACTTAAAATCAATAAAATAATAACAGAAAAGTAAATGTAGTTCCGTTGTTTGGCCAAAGCCATTTTATTGCTCTTGATGAGTTCTTGTTTTTCCAGTTCGTATTCCAGTTTGGTCTCCAGAAGTGAAAGACTTTGCTTGTTTTTATCCCTGAACAGGGAATCGGACAACGATTTGAAGGATTCCAGATAATTGAGAGCTGCTACATGTTCTGCTTTGTTCTTGTGGACTTTGTACAAGGTTTCGGAACAATCTATTTGCCCTTGTAATGATTGTATTTTATTGGATAGTTCCAGGCCTTCGTTGGCATATTTCATAGAGAGGCTATCCCTACCGAGTCCAAGATATACTTTGGCCATTCCGTTCATCAGGTTTATTTTTTCCCGATCATCATCCAACTGTTGGTTATGTAGCATATTACTTTGGTCATACCAGTATAGGGCCCACTGATATTTCTCCTGTTCCAAATAAATACTACCTTTTACCTCATAGGCGTAGGCCAACCAATCATATACTTTGTTTTTTTCAAAAGTGTTGATACTCTTGTTGATGTTGAACATGGCCAGGTCAAAATCCTTGGCATCCTTATATAGTGAGGCCATATTGCTCGAAGTTTCGGCATCAATGATCTCATCGCCTATTTTTCTATTGATTTTTTGAACAGTATCGTAAAAAATCAAGGCATTTTTATAATCCTTTTGGTCTGCATATAAACTGGCAATGTTTTCATTTAATATGGACAGCATTTTATTGCACTTGGCTTTACGGGCTACATCTATTCCTTTTAAATAAAGATTAAGTGCTTCGGCGTAATTGCCTTCATAGCTGTAATCATGGGCCAGTCCGTTAATAATGTCAAGTTCAGCAAGTTCATCCCCAATTTCTTCGCTTAGAATTAGAGCCTCTTTAAATAGGGCCATCGATTTTTCACGATTACCTTGATCGGAATTGTAATTTGCCAATCCACTCAAAGCCCTGATAATTCCACCTGTATATTCAATTTCAGTACTAAATTTCAGTACGCGCTTAGAAATGGAGTGGAGGCTATCATTATTAATGAAACGGTATGAAAATGCCAGATTGGAGAGTAGATTTATATGGGTGGTATCCTTTGGATTGAACCTACTAGTGGACTCTAAACGCTTAAGCTTAAAAGCGAGACTGTCCTTTTTGGTCAATTGGGATTGTAGTGATACTGATACAAGAAGCATACCCAAAAGAAAGCTAACTTTCCCAAGTTGGAATTTGTGGAGGATAAGGTTGATATTTTTATGGGGCATACTATGTTAATCTACCAAGGGTAAAAATACCTTCTCTTTGGCGTTGTAGGAAACTAAATGTTGTGAAACATCAAAAAATGTGTGTTTTATCCGTTAAAATATGCATTTCATCGATTATAACAAGAAAAAGACTACAAAATGTAAATTGCTGAAGCTTTGTCATTTGGAATACATTCTTCCCTTTGTATTTAAAAAGTTTAATTTTCATAGAGGGAAGTATTAAAATCTTTTGGTTGAATCAAACCAAAAAAGTATTTTTGCATCCGCTTTTAATGGTGGTTGTAGCTCAGCTGGTTAGAGCGCTGGATTGTGGTTCCAGAGGTCGCCGGTTCGAACCCGGTCTTCCACCCTTAAGTTTATAAAAAGTCCCGGACATTGATTGTTCCGGGATTTTTGTTTTTAGGAGTATTAGGGAGAGAAGCCTGTGCCGAGCGCAGTCGAGGTAAACCCGGTCTTCCACCCTTAAGTTTATAAAAAGTCCCGGACATTGATTGTTCCGGGATTTTTGTTTTTAGGAGTATTAGGGAGAGAAGCCTGTGCCGAGCGCAGTCGAGGTAAACCCGGTCTTCCACCCTTAAGTTTATAAAAAGTCCCGGACATTGATTGTTCCGGGATTTTTGTTTTTAGGAGTATTAGGGAGAGAAGCCTGTGCCGAGCGCAGTCGAGGTAAACCCGGTCTTCCACCCTTAAGTTTATAAAAAGTCCCGGACATTGATTGTTCCGGGATTTTTGTTTTTAGGAGTATTAGGGAGAGAAGCCTGTGCCGAGCGCAGTCGAGGTAAACCCGGTCTTCCACCCTTAAGTTTATAAAAAGTCCCGGACATTGATTGTTCCGGGATTTTTGTTTTTAGGAGTATTAGGGAGAGAAGCCTATGCCGAGCGCAGTCGAGGTAAACTTGGTCTTCCACCCTTAAGTTTCAGAATCCCAGGCTGTAAAGTCTGGGATTTTTTTTGTCTATAGACTTGCTTGTTGGCTCATCCATCAATTGAAAAGGGGCATCCGTCAATTCACAGACCCTTTTGATACATTTTAGTCTATTTTCCCTTTCAGCACTGGAAGTATTTTCTTTCGCACCCAAATCGAGACACTTACTATGGGGAAAACAAAATTAGCCTTATGCATTGGTTGTTTGCTTTTTTTTGGACATGTTAAAGCAAAAATCAACGTTGAAAATGATTCATTGTTAAACGCAAAGACTACTCATAGGTATTTTAATGAGTTAGAAATTAAGTCCCAAGATTTCTTTTCTTTTTCTTCTCAGGAGAAAAGTGAATTTGACCAGAATTATATAAGCAAGAATTTTTCAAAGGATACGGTTACTGTTCAACAACTCAATATTGCCAAATCAGTTATTGAGCAACTTGAACGTGATCAAAATTATGTAGGACTAATTTCTTCAAGTGACTTGGTAACACTACCAATTGGTGTAAAAAAAGAAATTGGAACAATAAGGTATACCCTTGCTATTAATAAGGCTGAAATATTTCCCACATATACTAGGGTAACTGCATATGTTCATATCAAATTACCACAAACTGATTCGAATGGGGAACCTATTGAGCTGTTTTTTGGAGCAGATGACATTAAGATTTCCCATGAAGGAGGAATATACGGTGATGCCAATTTGGTGTTATTGGGTGATATTGGTATACCTATAAATGGCGGTAATGGATTGGTGGCACTTAAGGGTGGTTTTGACGTGCAAACCGGAAATATCCAAAACCTGACCTATGTTACCATGGATTGTGGGGGATTCAAAGAAATGGGAGTTACCGCAGATGTACTCTTTCCCCGAAGTATGCTCGAACCTGTCGATTCGAATTATGAGGTAATTCCTGATACGAATGAGAAAGTAACGGGCCATTTTCAAACCATTGTTGGGGATTGGAATGATATTTTGGTTGAAATAGATTTACCTCCATTTCAATTAACCAAAACGGGAAGCCCAAATAGTGATGGTAAAGCAGGACTCATTTTTGAAATTACCAATGCTATTTTTGATTTTAGTGATGTCAGAAATTCATCGAGTGTACTATTTCCCAAAGGTTACCAGCAATATCTAATTCCTGGGAACGAACAGTTATGGCGAGGGGTTTATGTTGACAATTTGCAAATAATACTTCCCAAACAGTTTAAAAAAAGAAATAGTGAGGAGCGCATAACATTTCAGGCTGCCAATCTGCTTATTGATGGTGTCGGCGTTTCAGGAAATTTCTCTGTAGACAACATTTTGCCCATAGACGAAGGGGATGCTTCAAAATGGCAATTCTCTGTGGACCATATCGAAGTAGATTTATTGGCGAACCATTTGGTCGGGGCCGGATTTGAAGGCAAAATAGTACTGCCTGTTACCAAAGAAGTAACACCTGAAGAGAAAAGTGACCTGGCAGCGGTTAATCAAAAAACGTTGAGTTATGAGGCAATTATTGACCCTTTAAATGAGGAGTACCTTCTTACCGCTACCACAAATGACGCTATTCCTTTTGATATCTTTAAAGCCAGGGCCACAATCACACCGAACTCCTATGTGGAACTGCGGGTATCGGAAAAGAAGTTTAGGCCTAAAGCCGTACTACATGGTAATATAGCTATAAAAGGGAGTAACAGTACTTCTGATCCTGATAAAGGAACGGTGGACTTTAAGGGAATCACATTCCAAAATCTACAACTACAAACGGTTTCGCCATATTTCCAAGTAGATTACATGGGTTATAATGGAGATGTGAAGTTTGCCAACTTTCCAGTAACTATTTCCGAAATCGAATTTAATTCTACCAATACCACAGCGGCACTTTCCTTTAATCTTGATGTAAATATGATGGAGAAAGGGTTTGCAGGAAATACAACCCTTTCCATTATTGGCGGATTTGATGAAAATGAGGATTTACATCGTTGGAGATTCCAGAGAATAGAAATACATCAAATTTACCTGGAAGCAGATTTGGGGACCATACAAATTAATGGAATGGTGGATATTAAAAGTGATGACCCGGTTTATGGAGATGGTTTTTACGGAGAATTGGGAGCCACATTTAATGGCATAGCGGTAGATGCTTCGGCATGGTTTGGCAAAACAGATTTTAGATACTGGTTTGTAGATGCCTATGCGGATCTTTCTCAATCACCCACACCAGTTTTTATAGGACCTGCCAAGGTTAGCGGTTTTGGCGGTGGAGCATATTATAGAATGAGTAAAAAGCCAGGCTCTTATTCGGCTTTGGTTCCATCTGGACAATCCTATGTTCCCAATGCAAGTAATGCCCTTGGATTTAGGGCTTTGATCGGGTTTGCGCTTACAAATGAAAAAGCATTCAATGGCAAGGTTGGTTTTGAAATGGATTTTAATAATCATTATGGCCTAAACCGAGTCATGTTTTTCGGGGAAGGTCACATTGTCAAGGCATTGGATTTTGAATTTGGGGATGAGTTCAAACAAAAAATGCAAGGTATGGAGGAGAAGATCAACTCCTTTGGTGAGAATAACCCAACTATACAACGTCTCAAAGAAACCAATCTAGTAGATTACAGTAAGGTTAGCTTTCCTCAGGACGGTTTGACCTTTGATGTGGGAATCGATGCCCACTTCGCCATGGAAATGGATTTTCAACACAGGACATTCCATGCTGAATTGGAGATTTATGTAAACACGCCTGGTGGCTTTTTTCAAGGAGTAGGTCCAAAAGGAAGGGCTGGTTGGGCTGTTTTCCATATTGAACCGGAAGAATGGTATCTCCATATAGGAACCCCTCAAGACCGAATAGGGTTAAAGCTTGGTCTTGGAAATTTTAATCTTGAGAGTACTGCATACTTAATGATTGGTGAGGATTTGCCCGGAAGTCCGCCACCGCCACCTATTGTTGCAGAAATTTTGGGAGTCGATTTGGCGAGCTTGGATTATATGCGGGATTTGAATGCCCTGGAAAGTGGAATGGGTTTTGCCTTTGGTGCTGATTTTAGTATAGATACCGGGGACATGACCTTTTTGATATTCTATGCAAGATTTCAAGCAGGCTTTGGTTTTGACATCATGATAAAGGATTATGGCGAGACAGCTTGTAAGGGTAGCGGACAAATAGGTATTGATGGCTGGTATGCCAATGGCCAGGCTTATGCCTATCTCCAAGGAGAGTTGGGTATCAACATAAGACTGATGTTTGTAAAAAAGAAAATACCCATTATAAAAGCTGGGGCAGCAGTTTTATTGCAAGCAAAATTGCCCAATCCTTCATGGTTCAAAGGATATCTGGGGGGACATTTTAACCTTTTGGGCGGATTGGTCAAAGGAAGGTTCCGCTTTAAAATTGAACTTGGGGAAGAATGCGAAATTATTGGGGGATCTCCTTTGGGTGGGTTAAAAGTGATTGCTGATGTGACCCCCAGGGATGGTTCAAATGATATTGATGTATTTGCTGTTCCACAGGCTGCATTTAATATGCGGATTGACCATCCTTTTGAGTTGGAGGATGATGAAGGGGTAAAAACCTACCGTATCCTTTTGGATGAGTATCGGGTGACCAGTGAGGGAACTGTCATCAATGGAGAGCTGGAATGGAACGAAAATCATGATCTGGCAAATTTCGTTTCCCACGATATATTGCCTCCCAATGCTCCAATAGATGTAAAGGTTGTGGTAAGTTTTCAAGAATGGGGAGGAAACCGATGGATTACACTGACCCAAGATGGAAAACCGGCCAAAGAAATTGAAGAACGTAGGTTTACGACCGGAGAGGCTCCAGATTATATTCCAATAACAAATGTGGTTTACACCTATCCTGTTGTAGACCAACAATACTTTTATCAAAAAGAAAGCAACGCGGGCTACGTAAAATTAAAAAGAGGACAACCTTATTTATTTACGCCACAGACCGATTGGGTGCAATCCACAAGATTTGAAACAGAATCACAATCCCTAGGCACAAACCAAGTATCGTACAACGCTTCGAATAAAATGGTCCATTTTGATTTTCCAGAACTTCAGAATCAAGAGACCTACACTCTCAAAATAATCAGTTTGTCACCAGAAGAAGCAAGTTCGGGGATTGTCAATGAAAACTATGTTTCAGAAAATAGCGGTCAGGAAGGTACATCCATTGAGGTGCGTAATAGGGAAATAGGGACAGCAGCAAAACAAACCTCAGAAACTGAAATTTTAGCATATGATTTCACTACAAGCCAATACAACACTTTTAAACAAAAAGTGGCAGCTAAGGTAGTGGACCAGTATTTATTGGACCCTATATATTCCAATGTTCATGCATTACAGGTAGATGTCAAGGTGCCATCAGAACGCTTTGGGAAAGATGAAATTTTGGGGACCGAATATTCGGACAATGAGCCCATGATTTCAAGAGAAGCCATCTTAAATAATAGCTATTACCAAGAAGTCATACAGCCGCTAATTTATGAAGGTTATCCATTGGAACCTGGCTTTACGGTTGACCGAGATGTTAAGGAATTGGGCCTACCACCAAAAAGAGGCGTAGATATTATGACGTGGTACATCTCATATTTGGAATCCAATCCAGACTATTCATTATTGGATAAAAGGATTCCGTATCGTTACAATTTACCCTACTACTACAAACAAGATTTTATAGATATCCAATATAAAGTAGTCAATGCCTATCTGCACGAACCAGCAAAGTATCAGGCCCAAATTGGTGAGTACAACTATATCATCAATGGAATAATGCCGCCAATACGGACAGGAGATTATAAGGTAAAGTTCCAATATGTGCTTCCAGGGCAGATAGAAGGGACTTCCCAAATATTTAACTACAACAATCCCTACTAATGGTAAAACTTATTCAAAGGCTTCTGATTTCAAGGGGTTTTGTGTTTGCTGTGACTTTCGGATGTTTTTCAATGGCTCAATCACAACAGGATTCCCTAGCTGTCCAACAACCTGAAATTGTTGTTATGGCACGTCCTCAAAAAGATGGAAAGATTATGTTGCGTTGGGCGGTTACCACCCCATTGGCATGGCGTAAACTCAACGAATATGGCTATGAAGTAAAACGATACACCGTTACACGCAATAAAAGTACACTCCCAAACCCAATAGAAAAGCTGTTGGGAATTTTCAAGCCCAAACCATTGGATGAATGGATGCCAATGATAGAAAATAATAACAACGCAGCTGTGATGGCCCAATCCATTTATGGGGAAGCTTTTGATATTGAGGGTATGGATCAGCTGTCGGCCATAATCAATCTAGCCGAAGAGCAGGAACAACGATTTACATGGGGATTGTATGCTGCCGATCAAGATTATGAAGTGTCCCAGATGGCAGGTCTTGGATATTTAGACCAAGAGGCACTTATAAACGAAAAATATGTGTACAAAATAACGGCTCTGGTCCCTGAATCTTTAATGAAAATTAAAGAAGGAGGGGTTTTTATCGGTCTTCAAGATTATGAGGATTTACCCAAACCCTTGGATTTAGCGGTGGTCTTCTTTGATGGAAAATCCATGTTGAGTTGGAACTATACCATCCATAACCAGATATATAATAGCTATTTCGTGGAAAGGTCTATTGATGGAGTCAATTTTAAAGGTTTGAACAATTTACCCCTTACCACACTCAACAACGGTGAAAAAACAGACCCGATGCGGATGTTCTATACAGATTCCATTAGCAATGGTCAGACGTATTATTATCGAATTCGAGGGAAGACCCCATTTGGTGAGTTGAGTCCGGTCTCCGAAGTGGTATCTGGAAAAGGAGAAAAAAAATTGCCTTATGTCCCACACATTACCTCCCGATATTATGAGGACGATAAAGCGGTATTGTTGGAGTGGGAGTTTATGGAAGAGGGAAATACGATGATCACAGGGTTTGAACTCAACCAAAGCGATAATGTTGATGGGACATATAAAACTGTAGTGAAAAATATTCCGCCTGAAGCCCGAAAGGTGTGGTATGACAGCCTTATGCCCACTAATTATATGACCATTACGGCCATAGGAAAAAATGGGAGCAAGCGTACCTCATTTCCAGCATTGATTCAACCTGTGGATTCTGTGCCACCAACCAAACCCAAAGGGTTAACAGGAAAAGTGGACAGTTTGGGAGTAGTGACCCTAAGTTGGACGGCAAATACCGAGAAGGATATTCTGGGCTATCGTGTTTTTAGGGGCAATAATAGAGATGAGGAATATTCACAGATAACCGTTTCACCACATCAGGGCATCATGTTTTATGACAGTGTTTCGGTAAAGAACTTAAATAGCAAGGTATACTATCAGATTATTGCTGTAGATCAACGTTTCAACATGTCCGAACCTTCGGAAATCTTGGAACTCAAGAAACCGGATTTTATAAAACCTACCCAACCTGTATTTAAATCTTATAAGATAAAGGAAGGCAAAGTACATCTCACTTGGGCCAATAGTTCTAGCGAGGATGTCGTTAAGCACGAGATTTACAGAAAAGCACAAGATAGTGTAGACTGGGTATTGGTGAAGACAATCAGTAGTATGCAGTATGTAGATAGCAGTATACAGACTACTGCAAAACTGCTTACTGAACCCCTGCCTACTGACCAACTGCCCACTGAACCCCTGCCTATTACCCACTGGACCGATGAAAACATAAACGAAGGAAAGCAATACAGCTACACCATCATAGCCATTGACGACAGCAAATTGGAATCCGACCCTGCACCACCACTTACAGTAATTATACCCAAGACCAGTTTATATCCACCCTTGCAAGGATTGTATGGAGAAGCAGATAGGGAAGTTGGAACCATAATCATTCACTGGAAAGCTTATAAAGAACCCAATGCTTCCAAAATAACTATTTACAAGGGAGTACAAGGGAATACTATGAACCTGCTAAAAGAAATGCCTATGGAGAGCAAAGGAATTGTAGATAGTAAAGTAAAACCGAACAACACCTACGAGTATGTATTTCGGGTGGTTTTTAGGGATGGGAGGGTAAGTGAAATTTCAACCTTGGATGTAAAATATTAAGTGATGAAAAAAATAATTTTAATTGTAGGGATGTTAATGTCGACATGTCTCTTCTCTCAAGAAAGACGTGTAATTCTTAGAACGTATATAACCGCTCAAGACTTTTTTAGTGACCAATATGCGGTATCATTGCAAGTAGGGGTACTTAATGTGAATTCTATTTTTCATAATCAAAATCCTAATGGTTCGCCGCCATTAACAAATGAGAAGATAATAGAAGTACCGGAGAATTTTACCATATATGGTGAAATCAGTGATCTTCCTATTTGTGGGATTGATGGAGATAGTTGGGAAAAAGATATAACGCCAGCTAATTTTCACGAGATGACAGGCACTACAATTGGAGCTTGTGGTGCTAATGGTTATGTATATCCTTTTTATTTAGAGCCTTTTTATCTACAACCGGACCTTGATAATGTTTTTTGCAAAAAAGAATCTATTCCTCTAAAATCAGCTAGAGGCTGGCAATATAAAATGATAAATGACGGAAATACATGGTATGACTTTGGAACTAATCCAAATAATCAAAATCAACCTATCGAAAATTTGTCTTATTCAATGGATATCAGCTTTGAAGAATTTTCAAAGGATTTCAACTATACTGGTCCTATACAGATAAGGGGGTTTTACCAAGGAGTTTCCACAAACATTCTTAACCTTGAAATTATTGGCTGCTCCCCAGAACTCCTCAATCTAACCCCCCACAAAACCTCTTGCGTAGGAGCAGAGGATGGTAGTTTTACGATGACAATGGATAGGGATTTGGAAGATGGAGAGGCATTATTTGTGGCAGTATATGCACAGAATATAAATGATCCAAATGTTTTTGACCTAAAAGGAAATGCCTCAACAGCTAAGGAAAATCAATTAGTCGATAATGGCAATCAGACCTTTACCTATCCTAGTCTATTAGATCAAGGAAATTACAAAATCAAATATCAAACCTACCCAGATGAACAAGAAGTTGAAGATATACCATGGGATAGCCTTGTTGAGGTTGAGGACTCTTTTACCATCGAAGACCCCGACCCGGTCACGTTTACTCTCCAAAAGCTCAACGATGTATATTGTTTTGAAGGAAGTGATGGCAGTTTAAAAATTACGGCCTCGGGAGGCTTAGGGGACGGAAAGTATCAATTTAGGGTCAACAATGAGGGAGCTTGGATAGATTTTAACAATCCCAACCTTCATATTGTGAACAATTTATCCGAAGGGGATTATGAGGTGGCTGTGAGGAGGGTCAATGGAAACACCATATGTCTGTCTCAAGAAAACCATGAAGAACATATTGACCAGCCGTCCGAATCAGTTTCAGTAGAACTTTTTCAATATGTAGAACCCACCGCCTATGGTTTTACCGATGGCAGCATCACTGTGGAGGTCTCAGGTGGAACTCCATATCAAAACAATAGCTATGATTACACATGTTACGATGAAGATGACAATCCTATCAATACAACCTCTGCGCAATATGTGAACAATGTATATAACATCACCTTGGAGAATGTAACGGCTGGAACTTACACTTTAGCGGTTACGGATGCCAACTACAATCAAGCAACTGATAAAGGAGGCTGTATGCTAACCGAGGATTTTGAACTACCCGGACCGCCCAAACTACAATTGAATGTGGAAGAGTCTATTCCCATTTCCTGCAACAGCGCCAATGCGTATAACAATCCTTCCAATGACGGTCTGTTAACGGCCATTGCATCTGGAGGAGTACCACCTTATGATTATTCTTGGAGCAAGAAAGATGAGAATAATCAATGGCAAGATATTCCCAACAACAATTCCAATGTGCTCGGTAATCTTGAAGCAGGTCAATATGCCGTGAATATTGAGGATGCCAATGGAATTATCATGGGAACTTATGTGAACAACCAATTGCAACAAGCCTCTCCCGCAATCTATGTATTGAAAGAACCTGAACTGCTAACCGTACAGATAGAAAAAACGGATATATACTGCTTTGGAGGCACGGATGGGACAGCCACAGCAATTGTCAATGGCGGAACACCTCCCTTTGAGTATTTATGGTCAACTGGTGCTACCACGCAGACAGCTGAAGGACTTTGGTTGGGCAACCATACAGTTTATGTTGTGGATTCCCGTGGTTGCGAAGCCGAAGCGGAGATTACCATTGGGCAACCCGATGCTCCGGTATCAATTTCCAACCCACAATATGTGCAACCTACGGCCTTTGGTTTTACCAATGGGAGTATCTCGGTTCAAGTAAATGGGGGAACCCCTTTCAACAATGATAGTTATATCTACCAATGGCGGGACGAACAGGATAATGTTATCAATACAACAACTGCTCAAACTACACTGGAGGGCTATGTTATACAAGTTCATGACATCCCCGCGGGCACTTATACCCTTACAGTTACTGACGTCAATTACGGAAATGCCACACAAAAAGAAGGGTGTACTTACATTGCCGAGTTGGTTTTGGGCGAACCACCTGCTCTGGAATTGAGCGTGGAACAGACCATGCCCATTTCCTGTAATGGGGAAAATCAATTCAATAATCCATCAGATGATGGGCAATTGATGGCTATCGCATCTGGAGGAGTACCCTTTAATCCATTAATAGAGGGTCAGTTTGCCTATAGCTATACATGGAAAAAGAAAGATGGACAAAACATCTGGCAAGTTATTCCCAATGTTACCGGTAACGTGTTGGATAATGTGGATGCAGGTGAGTATGCGGTCAATATTGAAGATGCCAACGGAATTATTCTAGGTGTTTACGTGAACAATGTGCTGGAAGAACCAACGGATTATGAATACCCTGTTCAGGAAACGGAACCAATCACCTTGCAATTGGATAAGCTGGATGTAAGTTGCTATAATGGAAACGATGGATGGGCATCTGTAGCCATAGAAGGAGGGATGCCCCCTTATACCATTTCATGGTCCTCAGGAGGCGATACCGAAGTCGCAGAAAACCTGATGGCAGGCACCTATTTTGTTTACGTGATGGATTTTTATGGATGTGAAGTAAGTGCTCAGGTGACCATAGACCAGCCCGAAGAGTTAATTGTAAATGTGATTGATACCGTTTCACCCACCTGTTATGATGCAGAGGATGGCAGTTTGAGTGTGGAGATTTCAGGAGGAATACCACCTTATACCTATTTATGGAATACAGGTGAAGTTTCCTTATCCCTGGACAATATTGGGCAGGGTAGCTATAGTATGGAAGTTACGGATGCTGTTGGCTGCACCACTAGCAAAGAAGTAACTTTGGAAGCACCATTCCCTACGCAAGTGGATTTGGGAGGAAATAGAACGCTTTGCAATGGGCAAGAGCATACATTGGATATTACCATAAACGATTCCAATGCCATGTATCTGTGGACTTCTGATAATGGATTTAGTAGTACCTCTCCCAAAGTTGCGTTATCAAAATCCGGTGTATATACCGCAACGGTGACCAATAGTTTGGGTTGCTCTGGGTATGATACCATCAAAGTTACCACGACAGAAACTGAAATTGATTCCCAATTTTTGATTACCTCACAGGCCTTTGCAGGGGAAGATATTGTTTTGGTAAACACAAGCAACCCTATTGGAACCAATGAGGAATGGGTCTTTCCCATGGGAATGGAAATCATTGAGCAAGAAAAGGGTGTCGTAATAGTTCGGTTTGAAGAAACCGGTGCCTACGAAGTGATACTGCGGAATTATCAAGAGGATTGTTATAAGGATATTGTTAAGACCATCATCGTGGCAGAAGCCAGGGAGCTTCCAGATGTTGGGGAGTCCGTAACACCTTTCATAAAGGAATTCAAGGTGTCGCCCAATCCATCATCAGGCACTTTCACGGTTTTGGTTTCTCTTCAAGAGCCATCAACTGTAGCATTACGTTTGTTTGGTCTAACCTCAAACAATGTCCATGATGAGCAAGAATTAAAAGGAAGTGCTCTTTATGAAGTACTGTACACAATGGATTTGTCATCTGGCGTATACCTCTTATTGTTGGAAACTTCCAAAGGAAGTGAAATCAGAAAGCTTGTAATCCTATAATGAAGCATTACCAAAAATTCATAGTATTCTCAATGGTATTGGGATTTTTGATATCCTGCGCCAAAGAAATTGCGTTGCCGATCAATGCCAATTTTACTGTAGCAGTAGTGGACGATGATTATTCAGTGCCCGTGTATGTAAAAATCAATAATCTAACTGAGGGAGCGGAAACATTTCAATGGACTTTTAATGGGGGCGAACCATCATCTTCTGTTGATAAAAACCCGGGCGTGGTTCTTTACACCGTTCCTGGCAATTATACCATTGCCTTGGAAGCATCAAACAGGGACGGTACCAAAGAAGTTTCCAACTTTCAAATTACTATTGATGAGGCTATTGTTCCTAGCTTTCAGGTGAATATTGAAAAGGATGCGTATCTGCCAATATCGGTCAATATTGAAAACATGACCACGGGTGCGAGCCACTATCATTGGACATTTGAAAATGGAATTCCGGCCACTTCATCTGCGGCGTCACCACAAAACATTGTTTTTAACGAACCGGGAAACCATATAATAGCGCTTGAAGCAGGAAATGGTAGAGAATCAAAACATATTTCCGATACCATTACGGTTGCTCCTGATATTTTTGCTGATTTTGATATAGTAGCTGCTTTTCAGGACGACGATTTTCAAGCTCCGGTTACCTTGTACCTTATCAACAAAAGTATAAGTGGCACCAGTTTCGAATGGACTTTTGATACCGCCGTTCCATCTTCAAGTTTGGAGACAAACCCTACTATTACAGTTGATACTCCAGGTATTCATCAACTTAAGTTAAAGGCTTCCAATAGCAAACGGTCTCATACGGTTAGCAAAGAGATAACGATTTATGAAGAAACTAATCTAAGAAGCATCGAAAACGTGCAGCTAGGAACCAGTTCAGCGCATAACAACAATATTTCAGGTGCTTTTTTTTCCACCACATCACGAAAAGTTTATACAAAGGACAGTGTTCCATTGGATGATGGAGGTATTGTCGATATCGTTTTTTTCGCATTGAATCATGATTTCAACTTCAACAAATTTGTGTCCCCTGACGAGGTTGAGGATTACACTTTTGAACCGATACCCATTGCAAAACATACCAAGTTCATCAACCTGCAAGAATCGTGTGAGTGTGAAGCTTCACTTTCGGTTGTGGAATTTGATGCCATGGAAGATGATACCCTTTTATCCGAAATGACCATTGAGGAAACCATAGGAGGCATTCAGGATTTTGATGATTCCGTAGTTCCAAGAATTGTACTGTTTGAGACATGGGATGGCCGTAAGGGAGCGATTAAAATAAGGGAGTTTGTTCAATCAGGCCCTGATTCACACATCGTGATGGATATTAAAGTCCAAAAACAATAATCAATGAGCAATAATCAATGAGCTATAATCAATGAGCAATAATCAATTAAGAATCAAATAATGTCAACGAATAATGTCCATGTCATTCTGAACCTAGTGAAGAATCTCTTTTTAGTAAGCAGTATGCAGTATGTCAGGATACAGTAGGCAGTAGTTGTGAAAATTGAAGCTATGTACAAAGAATTGAAAGCATATCAAAAAGCATTTGACTTGGCCATGAAGATTTTTGAGGTCACAAAGACGTTCCCAAAGGAGGAGCGCTTTGCCCTGATAGACCAAATACGGAGAAGTTCACGTTCCGTATGTTCCAATATGGCTGAGGGATATCGAAAACGATTGTATGTAAAACACTTTGTGGCAAAACTATCCGATGCAGATATGGAAAATGCTGAGACACAGCTATGGTTGGATTTTGCCCTTTCGTGTAAATACCTTTCCAAGGATTCGCATGATGGATTGTTTGAAGATTCACTGGAAGTGGGAAGACTTTTGGGATTTATGATTCAGAACCCTAATAAATTCAGGAAGAGATGAAGGAGTTTTTTCAAGATTCAGTTTGCGGTTTTCAGTTAGCAGTAGGCAATTTTCAGTTAGCAGTAGGCAGTTTTCAGTCGAAAGTATGCAGTGAACTTTACAAATTGTTAAAAACACTGTCTACTGCATATTGTCTAATACTATACTGCCAACTGTCCAACGCTCAAATCTACCCGGTACAGGTCACCCCGCAGATCATCCCTCCCTATAGTTTTCAACTGTCCGATTACGCTACGACCACACAGGAAAAGCTCTTCGTGAACCTTTTGCTCACCGATGCACAGGAATTTGGCAGGCAGGTACGGTTGAAATTGTTCGTGGAAGGCCCGGGCATCAATTTCCAGTCCACGGACTTTGTTTCGGGAACATTGCCCATAGTTCTGGACGGAGGGATCAACAACAGGTTGACCAATCTGGACCTACAGGCCTATTTCAGTTATAACAATCTGGTGGGCATCTCCCCGCAACAGTATGGCCAACAGTTGCCCGAAGGGCAGTACCGTTTCTGTTTTGAGGTGTACGACCAGTTTTCGGGCCAGCGCATAAGCAACCGTAGTTGTGCCAACATTTATCTGGTGCTCAACGACCCGCCCCTGCTCAACGTTCCTTTCCGAGGGGACTTGGTCACGGCCCAGAACCTACAGAACATCATCTTCAATTGGACACCGAGACACATCAACGCCGGGGCGGTACAGTACGAGTTCACCCTAAAAGAACTATGGGATACGGCTATGGACCCACAGGCCGCTTTTTTGGCCAGTCCGCCCTTGTACCAGACCACCACCTTTGCCAATACCCTGCATTATGGTCCGGCACAGACACCTCTTTTGGAGGGCAAGACCTATGGCTGGCAGGTAAGGGCCTTTGTGAGCGATGGCATCAACGACACCTCCTTGTTCCGGAACAACGGTTTAAGCGAGATCTACCATTTTACCTACTGGGCCGATTGCCCACCGCCCCGATTTGTGCTCTCCGAGGCCGAGAATTCCCAGACCGTTAAGATTACATGGCAAATGGGCGAACACCTGCGCTATCGGGTGCAGTATCGTAAAAAAGGGTATGGCGAAGATGACTGGTTCGGGCAATGGTCGCAGACCAATGGGACTACCATTCGCAATTTGGAAGCGGGTACCATTTACGAGTTTAGGGTGGGAGGTGAGTGTACCCCCAACGGCGGTCTGGCCTATTCCCCGATACACGAGTTCACTACGCCCACCGAGGATGAGATGGCCTACTACAACTGCGGCATCCCGCCCGAGATTGAAATTGCCAACCAAGACCCATTGCTGAACCTTGGGGTGAACGAGGTGTTTACGGCAGGGGATTTTCCGGTAGTGGTTCAGGAAGTAACTGGAAACAACGGATATTTTACAGGCTGGGGCTATATCACATTCCCATTTCTGGAAAACCTTAAAGAAGTGATAGATGTAGCCAATGTAGTTAGTGGAGGAGAGGTGAACATTGGCAAGTTCAGCAGAATACGGGTAGAGTTTGATAACATCAAAATCAACACCGATTACCAGTTGGTGGAGGGCATGGTGGAGACGAGCTATGATGTGGAGTGGTCTGGAGTTGTCGATGTGGATGAGGCGATTGCGGATATTGGTCAATTGTTGGAACTCCTTTCGGATGAGTTGAACCAAATAGTAGCAACAATAAAAGAGAATTGGGAACTAAACCAACAAGTGGATGCAGCAATAGCGATATTGGAAACCAACTTGGATGACCCCAATAATGGATTGACGGATGAACAAGAAGAAAATATCAGGAATTTTATTTCCGATCGGGAAAAGGTAAAACAAACTATCATTCAAGAGAAGGAAAAAATAGCAAGTGGAGAAAGGGATGAGGTGATTAAACAGAATTTGGCCTCAAACTTAATGAGCAGTGCAGAAGACCATTTAACCAGATGTACCTTAGAAAAGCTACTGGACGCAAATACATTGTCCCGAGATAAGGTATTCGATATAACTTCAAATGGAGATGTATTTACCATTGTCAAGGATAATTTTGAAAGTTGGTTAGAGGAATCCCAAAATGTGACAACCTCCAATACAGAAATCAATATGGTTCAAGATTGGTCCATTAGGGCAGACGCCCAATTTAGTAAAAGGCACGGGAGAATTTTGTTTGATCGATTGTTCGAAACGATCCGCAATGCCCCAAAAAATGAACTCTATGCACTGCATTCCGGGCTTTATGAGAAGGGCGTGTATTTGGGAACCTATGAAATGAACGAAACCATACATGGGCTGGCCTTATACACTCCAAAAGCGATACCACAAGTTTTTAAAATGGAGGCAGAAGATTATTGCGAGTTGATAAGTTCCCAACAATACAATGATCACATAAAAGTCATGGAAATTGCCAACTCGTTGGTATTGGCTTTTCTTAACGAAAACCAAGAAGTTACCTTTATGGTGCAGTTAATGAACAACAATGATGCAGATTTTGAAAGCATCTTAAAATGGTTTGGGGTATTAAAATTGTACAAACCCAATATTCTTGTGCGGGATTTGACCCAACAGCAAATATTGAATGAACTTTACTTGCATGAGGAGTTAAGGGCCGTGGACATTGGTGCATACCGGGTAATGATCGCCAACCTGCCCGAAGAGGAACGCGCCGAGGCCTATCTGGAACTGCAACGGCATGTGCCCTACAGGAGCCAATTGGACAATGAGTGCAAAATAGTAAGTGGCTCCCGAATGTGCAACGTAACGAGTTTGGCCATGAACTTTGAGGCCTTGGGCATCTCGAACCCAACCGAAAATGAGCAATTTGAGGACTGGCTAGCAGTAGAAGCTGGAGGAGCACCTAAAATATATTCACCTAAAACTTGGATGGATTTGGGAGAAGGATTTAACATCAATGGAAATAAAAAAGAATTATATACTTCTGATAAAGATGTTTTGATGGATAAAATTAAACCAGAACTTGAAAAAGGAAATAGCATAAGCCTATCATTGTATCCGGGCTGTATGGGTCATATTGTAAGGGTACAGGGAATTGATGAAGGGGGACTATGGATTGATGATCCCAACGGCCATTGTCCTTTGGCCTGTATGTTGGATAGGGAGGGCTGCAAAAGTGGATATGATAAGGGTACACGAAATACAAAAGAACCTAATGTAGGCAAGGATAACCTATATACTTGGGAAGAGATTGCACAAATAACCATAAAATATATGGTTGTATTTTCTAACCTATAATTTAAGATGATGCGAAGAACTCTAATATTATTTTTTATTGCACCGTTGTTGATACATTGCCAAACAAAAAAAAGTTTGGAAAATGACGCTTGGAAAAAATTTCTGGATAAATTTCCAACCCAGTCTTTTAATGCACTTAAATGGATACCTTCTATAGAGAATGTAAAAGACACTATTGACCCAAACCTTGTCAACAAAATGTTATGGCAAGAGAGACGAAAACCAGAAACAATTTATAGCAAAGAGGGAAATTTTCAGTATCCTATAGCTGGTCATATTTATACAGAAAACAAGTATCAATCTTATAGTTCAAATAAAAAAGGAGAGGAATGCCAAATTCCTCTAAAAGTATACCCCTTTTTTAAGATAAAATTAAGCGATGATAAAATTCTAATCTCATATTTAGAATTTGAAACTGCAGAACGTCTTATTTTCCAGCCATTGATTCTTCTTGGTGAAAATTACAAAAAGATAGGTTATTTTGCTTTTATACATAGTCATATTTGGAGATACTGTGATAGTACCATAGAGGAAGTTCTCAAAGAAACCAAGCCATACAGTGCCCCTGTTGAACTTTATGAAAACGGCTTTCTGCTTCATGATGAGTTGTTGGGTGTATATTATGAGGATGTTTTGGATGATGAATATTGGAAGGTCATTATACGGGAAGATGGAAAGTTTGAAATTGTTGATGAAAAAAAGAACTATCAGGATGGTACCGTAATGCTTTGGAGCAAGTATGGCTACCATGTGTCGGACCCTGATGGATATACCAACCTTAGGAAATCGCCATCAACATCTTCCGAAATTCTTTCCCAAGTCAAAAACAATACACAGTTGGAAATACTGGATGCGAGTTCCGATTGGTGGAAGGTGCGTATACCGGATGGAAACGAGGGCTATATGCACAGTTCACGAATTGCTAAAGGAGATGGGGAATAAGTATTAAATAAATACACTGCCAATGAAAGTATAGACCACTAACAATAACAAAACGCAGCATAACCCCAAATCGAGTTTTTGTCTAAAAATGATTTAGAAAAAACAAACAATAACCATTAAAAAAACAACTTATGCTACGTAAAAATTATCTAACAGCACTTTTTGTGCTGTGCATTACAACTATCCATGCCCAGAAAAAGCTATGGGAAATCAATCTAAACCAAAAACTCTACAAAGTAGGGTGGATAGAACAGACCAACGATGGTCTCATCTTGGCCGCTGGAGCCAAAGGCCTTATGGCACTCGACAATAACACGGGCGAGGAAGTTTGGTTCAACGAAACCCTTAAATCGGTAGATAAAAACACCTTGTTGCTCATTCCCGAGCTTCCCATGTTCTATGCCGAATATGACCCAATGATTGGTAAAACAAGGGGGGTGCTCATCAACTCCGGTAACGGAGAGATTTTGTTCGATACCAAGGAGAGCGGTTACAAGGTAAGGGGATTTTCCATTTATCCGGAACAGGCCATGATATTGTTTGAGTTGGTTCAAGATAAGACCAGATATCTTATGAAGTTCAGTCTTAGAACTTGGTCCGAAGAATGGATGGCTCCTGTTGGAAAAAACAAGGAAAACCTATTGCAGAAAGCTTTTGGGGGAGTATCATTTATAGACCATGAGCCACAATTTGATCAAAATGGAAACATGATTATAGGTATCGATGATGAAATCTATGTCATAAACCCAAAAGATGGAAGTGAACTTTGGCATTATGAGGGCAATAAAAAAATCAAGGCGTTGGTATATTCACCCATAAGTAATAGCATTTATATTGGGATTAAAAAGTCCAATAAGTTAACCATCCTTGATCCCAAAACTGGAGAAGACATTACACCGGGCAAACTAAAATTAAGAGGTTATATGATTGATCTTGTCAAGGATGACGATACGGACAATTTGATTTTAGTGGAGACTGAAGGGTTTAACATAATAGATCCCAACACCAATAATTTGCTTTGGAAGAAAAGCTTTAAAATGGACCCATTGACTGAGGTTATTCCTAATGGAAGCGATTTTATTGCCATAGGCAAAGGAGAGAAAGTGGGTCAAATGGCCAGAATAGATGCCAACGGGAAAAAAGTGTGGAACGTTAAAATAAATGGTTACGCCTATTTCAATAGCCTTACCGACAAGGGTGTAATGTACATCTCCACAGAACGTTCCAACATTATTGATTATGAATCAGGAAAGGATGTTTGGAAGAAAGACGTAAAATTTCGTTCCATACCGGCAGTTGCCTACGATGAACATGAAGACAAAGTTGTTATTTATGAGAACGGCAATGGATATAAGTTCAATTTGGAAAGTGGGGATATTGACCTCTTTGCGACAGATGTTGCGTTGGAAAAAGTGTCCAGGAAGACGCCATTACAAGCCGAATATGTGAACGGAAAAGGCTATTTTTTGTTCACTGACCAACATATATCCTTGTTGGCAAAAGATGGCAAACTAATCTACACAAACTATTACCAACCTCCCTCCTCTACAGATGCACTGATTGCATTGGGCGATTTTGCCGGGAGTGCATTTTTAGGTGTTGATTTGGACATTGCAGGTTCCATTGAGAATATTAATATGCTTGCCGATCTGTCCAATGGGGTATACCGAACTACGTTGGATCAGAATGGTGCAGGGCAACAAACATCTCTGCTGGCAGGACTTTATGTGGATAATGGTCATACAATGCAACCTGTGTTGGAAGTTACCAAAACACGCTATTTTAATTCAAAACAGACCCGTGACCATCATTTTTTAGTGACAAAGGTGAAAAGTGAAACGGCACCGACCAAGCACTCTATTTTTATGGTAAATAAAGCTACTGGGAAAATTGAAAAGGAAATAGATCTAATGGATAAAACCCCAAACTATCTTGTTGATATAGTTGACGATAGAGTGTTTGTCAACCAGAACAATGAATTGGTGACATCCTATCAATTTTAAGGTCAAAGCATTTTTTAATGAATAGTTATTCTCTTCATGGGAAAAACCCAAGAGGAGAATGCTATTTGTAAGAATTATTTCTTCCCAATCTTCATTTTTTTCCATGCCTTTTACTATTTCCAAAGAAAGTTGGCTCGCTCTGTATTTTTTCTTTTTTGTTGCTATTGTATCCGCACAAACCGTGGATTTGGAAACTCTGGGAAAAGGTAAGGCCTTTAAAGTTGGAGGAGGAATCTCGTCCAATGGTATTTTTTATCATTCCAACCAAGAATTGGGTAGGCAACCTTTTACTTATTTTCTTCAAGGAAACCTAACTATTGGGCTCTATCAATTTAGCATGCCCATCAGTTATAGTTACTCCAATCAAGGAGAGCAGTTGAATTATAACCTTCCTTTTAGCCTAAATAGATTAAGCCTTCATCCGAAATACAAATGGATTCAAGGACATATTGGTGATGTGTCCATGAGCTTTTCTCCATACACTTTAAATGGACATCAGTTTACGGGGGCAGGAATAGATTTAACCCCAAATGGACCGTGGAAAGTAAGTGTTATGTCCGGCCGTTTGTTAAAGGCAATCGAGTATGATGATGAACAATCCATACCAACTTTCCAAAGGATGGGGTATGGACTTAAAATAGGGCATGAGCAAGAATATTACAGTATAGGGGTAATTGCATTTTATGCCAAGGATAATATCTATTCTATAGCTATTCCCCCTGTTGAACAAGAAATCAGCCCAAAAGAAAATTTGGTTTTGAGCTTTGAAGGCTCCTACGGAATAAAGGAAAATTTGCAAGTGAATGCCACATATGCCACATCTGCCCTAACGCAGGATTTACGGGCAGAATCTCTATCCAATAATAAAGGAAGCTTAACTGGCCTTTTCTTAAATAAAAGAGCTTCCACACAATATTTTGATGCTTTACGAACTGGTTTGGACTATAGTTTTGACAAATCTACCTTGGGTCTTGCCTATGAGCGTATTGCACCAGGATACGAAACTCTTGGCGCTTATTTTTTTAACAATGATTTTGAAAACATCACTTTAAATTCCAGTACTGTTTTGTTCAATGATAAACTGAACCTTTCCTTTAGTATGGGGTATCAGCGAGACGATCTTAAAAATCAAAAAGAACGGGCAATGAATAGGGCAGTGGGATCCCTAAATGCAACGTTTAATGCTTCAGAGGTACTAACCCTATCTGGCTCGTACTCCAATTTTACCACTTTTACCAATTCCAAGGTAAATCAATTCGATGTAATCAACGATGATAACCTGTTGGATAATGATTTAGAACTATTGGATTATAGGCAACTGTCCCAAAATGCAAACTTCAACATCAACTATATTGTTTCAAAAAAGGAGCAATTTCAGCAAAACCTGAATGTGAATTATGCACTGGCAGATGTTTCCAATTCAGAGAATGGAGTAGTACGGTTGGGAAACGCCTCAACGTTCCACAATGGAAATGTCTCCTACACCTTGGGGATGCCTAAAAACAATATGAACATTACCACAGCTCTTAATGGAACTTTAAATACGATTGGTACTGAAAACGCCACTACTTGGGGACCCACGGCAAATCTGAACAACAGATTTTTAGAAAATACCTTGAACACAAACTTTGGCATTTCCTATAATACCAGTAAATCAAGTACGGTACAAAACCAAATTACCAACCTTAGGTTGAATTTAAACTATGTGCTAAATGAGAAACACAACTTCCATTTAAACTTAATCCAATTATTTAAAAAACTGTCGACTGGCAATTCCAATGAACTGACCATAACGTTTGGACACAACTATAGCTTTTGAAAAAAAAGCCCTTGTTTCCAAGAGCTTTTAATTTTCTAAACCGTTTTACGATTAATCGGCTGCTTTATCTACCACAAGTCTATCGGGACGATTGGCTATTTCCCATGCCGTGTGGAAAATAAGTCGGGAACGGTTTTCCAACAGATCATAGTTTATTTTATCGGGTGTGTCACCAGGTCGGTGATAGTCGGCATGCGTACCGTTAAAATAAAATATAATAGGAATGTTGTTCTTCGCAAAGTTGTAATGGTCACTTCTGTAGTAAAAACGATTGGGGTCGTTTTCATCATTATAAGTGTAATCAAACTCAATGTTGGTGTATTTCTTGTTTACCTCTTCTGATAAGTTGTGGAGTTCCGTACTCAATTTGTCTGAGCCGATGAGATACAGATAGTTTCTGTCTCCCACATATTTTGGGTCTATCCGCCCGATCATATCTATATTAAGGTTGGCCACGGTTTGTTCCAAAGGAAGTATGGGGTCCATATCCGTGTAATATCTTGAACCCAAAAGTCCTTTTTCCTCTCCGGTTACGTGCAGGAAAACAATGGAACGCTTAGGGCCTTGACCTGCATCTGCCGCAGTTTTGAAGGCTTCCGCGATTTCCAAAAGAGCTACGGTTCCAGAACCATCATCATCAGCGCCATTATTGATTTCCCCGTTGGCATTTACCCCAATATGATCTAAATGGGAAGAAATAACAATATATTCGTTAGGCTTTTCGGTTCCTCTTAAAAGGGCTGCCACATTTTCTGAATCTACTTTTTCATTCCCACTTTCCACATTCAATTCTAGGGATATGCCCAAATTTTCAGGTGTGGCATTGGCTTCGATATCTTTTTTTATAGTAGTGGCGGATTTCTCGTTGAGCATGATCAGGAAAACATCATCGGTGCCTCCAGCCAGTTCCATTTTTCCGCTATTGTTGGTCTTCATAAAGTCAAAATAACCCTTGTACCGTGGAAAGTTTTGTGCATCATAATACAAAATTCCCTTGGCACCTTTGTCCACGGCCAAACTGGATTTTTTTTCCATGGCCTCTGACATATTCCCCCAAACCGATTTTTCATCAGTGCCCGAAACAACATAAGTGCCATCTGCGTTCATGGGCTCACCAGCCTTGATCAGTACAATCTTCCCGTTCACGTCCAAACCGGTATAATCCGAGTAGGTAGCTTCTTCAACACCATAACCTACATAGACCACATCTTTGTAATTGCCTTGGGCCATAGTGAAGGTCAATACATCTTCCCCGATGGGGAAAGTAGTATTGTTGATGGTGATGGAACCTTCTGGAACACCTGCCACTTCAAGGGGCACTTTTTGAAAATAATCACCATCTGCCTTGGCAGCTGGAATGCCCATGCTTTCATATTGGGCCTTTAAATATGCAACAGCTTTCTTTTGACCGGGTTCTCCTGTTTCCCTTCCTTCATATTCATCAGAAGCGTAAATGTATAAGTGTTCTTTTAATTCATCTTGGGTGATGGTGTTGGCGTAAGTAATCGACACATCTGGTCCTTTTTGGGTTGGGGTGTTGTCCGACACCGTTTTTTGAGACGAGTTGCAGGCAAACATCAGGCCCAAAGCAAACAAGGAGATTTTTTTCATTATCAGGATAGTTTTCAAAATTTACCAAAAATAGTCAAAAGATTACTAAAGAATTGGGTGTGCGCAGATTAACTTTCTCGAGCCCTTTATGTATCTTGGCTCCCTCTTTTGAAGCGTCATCGCATAATATAAATTGGTGGGATATCCATAGTTGAAAAGGATTCAGATCATGGGCAAAAACAAAAGTATCATTGTGGTTGGAGGTGGCATTGTTGGCCTTTCAACTGCATATTTTTTACACAAGGAAGGACATGAGGTCACAGTTTTGGACAAGTCGGATATTACCTCTGGCGCTTCCTTTGTCAATGCAGGTTACTTGACCCCAAGCCATATTATTCCATTGGCATCTCCGGGAATGATTTCCAAGGGGATAAGATACATGTTCAACTCATCGAGTCCATTCTATATGAAACCACGATGGGATGTTGATTTCCTTAAATGGGCTTGGTATTTTAAAAAATCTTCTACGCAGGTCAAGGTTGATGATGCCATGCCTGTGATCAGGGACATTAACTTGATCAGTAGGGAATTGTATGAAGGTATGAAGGCTTCCGGTGATTTGGGAAATTTTCATTTGGAGGACAAAGGACTGTTGATGGTCTACCAGACGGAAAAAGCCCGTGACCATGAACTCGAAGTGATGGAGAAGGCTGTTACTTTGGGATTGGAGGGTAGGCATTTGGACAAAAATGAGCTACAAAAAATAGAGCCCAATGTGAAGCTAAATGCAGAGGGAGCCATCCTCTATGAATGTGATAGACACACCACGCCTCCACAGATCATGAAAAATATGCTCAAATATCTTGAAGCAAATGGAGTGGTCATAAAAAAAGGGGAGGAGGTACTAAATTTTATTGTTACAGAAGGGGTCATATCCCAAGTGGAGACCAATGCTGGAAACTACACTGCGGACGAGGTTGTCTTTGCCGCTGGCTCTTGGACCTCTGAACTTTCCAAAAAACTAAGACTACGATTGCCGTTGCAGGGCGGAAAAGGCTATAGAATCAATATGGAGTCCCATACAGGAATAACCATGCCAGCCATTTTAATGGAAGCAAAGATGGCGGTTACCCCAATGGAAGGCTTTACCCGCTTTGCGGGAACTATGGAGTTTTCAGGAATCAACAACACTATTCGTAAAGAAAGGGTGGATGCCATTGCACGAGGAGCAGAAAGGTATTATGAAGGGTTGAAAATTTCCGAAGAAGACAAGAGAAATGCACAATGTGGACTACGACCTGTAACCCCAGATGGACTACCTTATATTGGACGGCCCAAAGGGTATGGCAATCTTATAATAGCTACAGGTCATGCAATGATGGGGTGGAGCCTAGGCCCCGCAACCGGTAAATTTGTGACAGAACTTGTATCTGGAAAGAAGCCTTCCATGGATTTAGGTCCTTTTGATCCAGATAGAAAATTCTGAGATCATATTTTCTTTGGGTTAATTTAGGCATAGTATGTGCTATAAATTTTTTAGTTGCTCTTTTAAGAAGTAATTTTACCCTATGATAAAAAACTACGCTACATTTTCTTTTTTGCTTTTTTTCCTGAATCTTCATTTGTACCCGCAAGAGGTTCGCATATTTCGAGTAGGGGATTTTGATCTGAACGGAAATGTAAAGTCTTGTTTGGTCATTACAGACTATGGTAGGGAGTCTTTTGAATTTAATCCTGAAGGAATTTTAACAAAGACAGTGACGCAATACAATGATTCGGACCAAGACATTACGTATTATAAGTATGAAGGGGGTGAGTTGGTTGAAAAACGTATGGAAAGCTATAAGAACAGTACGTTGGATGCATCAACATCCATGGCTAATTTCTATTCCATAGACACGGTTCCCCAACGTAAGGTTTTGGAGAAAATCATTTCTTACGACAAACAGTTTTTGGAGCAACAAGTGTACGAGTATGATGAAGAAGGCAAACTGATAAAAATAATAACATCCAATGCGGAAGGAGTGGATGAAACCTCTTTTGGGTATTCCCCATATAAAAATGAACTTACCATAAGCACCTTCACCAATGGTATTCTGGAAAAATCGGTTCGCACATCGGAACGCAAAAACGCCAAAGGAACACAAAAGGTGATTCTTACCAAGGAATATATAGATGGCGAACCCAACAGGGCAACTGAAGAGGTTTTTAACGCCAATGAAAAACTGGTGACCAGCGAATACTTCCTTTATGACATCGGAGAGAAGGAGTTCGTTTCCCAGAAAAAGTTTTTTTATTATTACTCGGACGGGGTATTAAGCAAAGTGGTAACAAAGACCCTGACCACCGAAGCCGTGGAAGAGTACATTTTCCAATTTGATAATCATGAGCCGAAGAACTGGGTAAAACAGATTGTTACTCCAAACAACACCTACACCACTCGTGTGATAGCCTACTATCCCGAGAAGGAAGAAGTTAAAGAGGGAGAAAAACCAAAGAAATAAGGGCTAAACCAACCCTTGGATGATTTCGGGCTTTACTTCATGACCACCTTCAAACATGACTACTTCGGCTTTCCCCTGAAATAGCACATCCAGTTTTATTTTTTCTGATGTAAGGCGTTCTGCGGTCAGGTATTCATCCTTATCCCCATAAACAACTTTTATTTGGGTTTTTTCAAAGTCAAGGAAATAAAAATCTTCCTTTTTTAATTCATTGGGGATACCACCTGCATATAGGATCAAAAGTTTGCATTGGAGTTTTCTACGGGATAAAAATCTAGTGGCCACAGACACCCCTTGGGAAAAACCAAAGAGGACAAGGTTAGTATGGGAGGGGAGTTGTTCTGCTTCCAGGACGGCATCCATATACCGGAGTACATTTTCCATTTCCATGGCAGTATTCTCTTTGGTCAACCAACTGGCCCCTACGTATTTATATTCGTTTTTAAGGTAATATTTTGAAGGAGCTTGGGGAACTATGATATAATTCTCTTCTGGATCAAGTCCTGCAAAATACTTCGCAAAATATCTACTTAAATAGCCAATACCATGAAACACCAACCATACATTTTTGGTTTTTTCATTGAGGGAATTATGCGTGAGATAGGTGTTTTGGGTCGTATACTGTACGGATTTTTCGCTAGGGGACATAAAGTGGTTTTGCTTAATACTATTGACAAAGCTTTGTGTAATTTTACAAAAAATAGAAGGATGGAAGACCATAAAGATAAGATTCTGTCCGTTTGCAATTCAATTTGTAAAGGGACATTAATGGAAACTTTGGAAATAGAGTACGTTGATGTTGGTGAAAATTTTTTGTTGGCCCGTATGCCCGTTAACTCCAAAGTGCACCAACCAGACGGGGTGCTCCATGGTGGGGCAACCGTAGCGCTGGCCGAAAGTGTGGGCAGTGCCGCATCCTATGTTTTTTTAGATGGCAATAAGTTTTTTGTGAGAGGCATTGAGATTGCTGCCAACCACGTTAGATCCATCAAAGAAGGTTTCGTATTTGCTAGGGCCTCTATATTGCACAAAGGCCGAACTACCCAGCTTTGGGAAATTAAGGTCACCGATGAAGAAGGAAAACTAATTTCCAACTGTAAACTGACAACCATTGCCCTACCAAGAGAATAAAGATTTTGAAACTATTATTGGGAGAGTTGGCGATTGCCTTAAGGAGGGATTGCCTTTCTGTATTTATAGAAAGCCCAATCAGAGTCAAATAACAGCTATTTTTCAATTGGAGGATGTGCTACACTCCGTAGTGGATTTCAATGAAAAGGGCTTTGTTTTTGCCCCGTTCCAATTCGAAAGAGGCGTGGTACTTCTTAAACCAGATGAGATTTTTGTAACCCAATTGGAGCATTCCGAACATTCTCCATTTGGCGAAATTCAACTTTCGGAAATAGGTAGAAATGATCATTTGGAGTTGATTAAAAAAGGCATTGAGGAAATCAATACAGGCCGATTGTCCAAAGTGGTACTTTCAAGAAAACTGGAAGCGGAAACAAAACTTTCCCCGCCTGAAATTTTCACCCAACTTTTGCAGCATTACCCCAATGCATTCTGTTATCTTTTTCACCACCCTAAAATTGGCACTTGGTGCGGGGCTACCCCCGAGACTTTAATGACCATTCAAAACCGGGAAATAAAAACCATGTCCTTGGCAGCTACATTGCCTTTTGTGGAAGGTGAAGTACCCCAATGGAAAGAAAAGGAACTTGAGGAGCAGCAAATGGTTTCGGATTATATTCGTGAGCGTCTGACAGGACTGATGGAATCTTTGGATATAGAGGGAGCTAAATCGGTCAGGGCTGGAAACCTATGGCATTTAAAGTCAAAAATCAACGGAAAAATGTTGCCCAAAACTTCGGTGAACAAGATTGTTTCGTTGTTGCATCCAACCCCGGCTGTTTGTGGTATTCCAACCCAAAAAGCTAAGGAGTTTATCCTTAAACATGAGAATTATAGGCGAACTTATTATACTGGCTTTTTGGGAGAACTCAACCTGAATCAAGCAACCGAAACTTCCTTATATGTAAATTTAAGGTGTATGGAACTCAAGGGGCAGACAGCCTCGATTTATGTGGGAGGTGGTATTACAAAAGCATCTGACCCTGAGCGGGAATGGGTTGAAACCCAGAACAAAAGCAAGACCATACTCCACATCCTTTAATTTGACGCCTCTTTATTTAGGGGAATTTGGTTTTCAGATGTATTTTTGTGAGCCATGATGTACTCAGATATTCCCTCGGCCCAAATGTTGGTTTTATATTTTAAGTCCCGAGGTGTCAGAAATATTGTCATTTCTCCGGGGTCTAGAAACGCCCCATTGACTTTGGGATTTACCAAGAACCCATTTTTTAAGTGTTTCAGTGTTGTTGATGAGCGCTGTGCCGCCTTTTTTGCCTTGGGAATGGCCCAACAATTGCAAGAGCCCGTGGCAGCCATATGTTCGTCTGGCAGCGCATTGTTGAATTATTACCCCGCCGTTGCCGAAGCATTTTACAGCGACATTCCCTTGATTGTGGTTTCGGCAGATAGACCCAGCTACCGGATTGATATTGGGGATGGACAGACCATCCGTCAAGAAAATGTGTTGGCCAAACACATAGGCTACAGTGCCAATTTAAAACAGGACGTTTCCCATGCGCCTGCACTTGTGGCTAAATATGGCAAGAATCTTTTACAGGAATCCCAGGAGAGTATCCAAACTTACAACGAAACTGAAATTGGAAAGGCTCTGCAGGTCGCACTTCTGGAAAAATCCCCTGTGCACATCAACATTCCGTTTGAGGAGCCACTCTACGGAACGGTTGCTGAAACTTCTCTGGTTATTGAGGAAATTCATGAGGGGGTTGATAAGGCCCCAATATTGGATTTGAACGATTTCAAGAAAGTATGGGAAGCTAGTGGGAGAAAAATGGTTTTGGTAGGGGTTAATCAACCCAATGCCATAGAGAAAGAAGTGCTCGAAGTTTTAGCCAAGGATGGAAAAACCTTGGTATTTACGGAAACGACCTCGAATGTACATCACCAAGATTTTTTTCCGAGCATAGACAGTATTGTGGCTCCTATTGAAAAATCTGAAAATCGAGATGAGCTTTTTCAAGAATTACAACCCGATTTACTGGTTACTTTTGGTGGACTGATTGTTTCCAAAAAAATAAAGGCGTTTTTAAGAAAATACCAACCCAAGAATCACTGGCATGTAGATTCCAAAAAGGCATATGACACTTTCTATTGTCTATCACATCATATTAAGATGGAGCCCAATGCATTTTTAAAGCGTGTTTGTAACTTGGATATAGAACCGAGTTGTTACAAACTAAAATGGCTAGGGGTAAAAAACAACTATGAAGAAAAGCGGAACGACTATCTTGGGCAAATCCCGTTTTCGGATTTTGTGGTTTTCAATGAGATTCTTCATCAAATACCCAAAGGGTATCAGGTACATTTGGCCAACAGTTCTACAGTGCGGTATACGCAATTGTTTCCTATGCAGCCTACGTTGAAGGTGTTCTGTAATCGAGGTACAAGTGGTATCGATGGAAGTACCTCTACTGCCATCGGAGCCTCTATTTTTGCAGAAAATCCCACAGTTTTGATTACAGGCGACCTTAGCTTTTTCTACGATAGCAACGCTCTTTGGAACGCCAATATTCGCCCTGATTTTAGGATTGTTCTGATCAATAATTCCGGAGGCGGAATTTTCAGGATTTTGCCAGGGAATGAGGATACTGTGGAGTTTTCCACCTTTTTTGAGACCCATCATGTGCATACGGCCGAGCATTTGGCCAAGATGTACGGCTTCACATATGAAACTGCCCATAACGAGGAACAGTTGCATACATGTTTGAATGATTTTTATGATGAATCCACCAATCCCAAGATCCTTGAGATTCATACTCCCAGAAAGCTGAACGATAAAATTTTGCTTGGCTACTTCGATTTCATATCTTAGGGGGTGGTATAAATCATCAACATTAACCATTTTAAAATGAGCAAAAGAGACGAACTTATCCAAAAGTACGCAGAGGAAATCAAGACCAAATTTGGAGAGACCCCAAACATGGACCTTTTGACCAAGGTGACCATAGGACTTGGCCCCGCTGTTTACAATTTGGATGCTTCAAAGGTTTCTGGTTCCAATGAAAAGGAATTGGAAACGGTAAAAAACAACTTCTTGATCAAAAAATTGGGACTTTCTGACGGTCCGGCCCTTACTGACGCCATAAACAAGGTAATAGATGCCTATGGCAGGTCGGATAAGAACAAGTACCGTGCAGTAATTTATTATATGTTGGCCAAACATTTCAAGAAGGAATCTGTTTACAACTAAGGCAACGCAAAAAGGAATAGAGCTGCCCAACTGGCAGCTTTTTTTATACCCAGAATTTCAATATACCTTTACACCATGATACAATTGGGCGGCCATAACACATTAAAAGTTTTACGTAGCACCAGCATTGGTCTTTTCCTTGGAGATGATGAGGGGACGGAAGTACTTCTACCCAACAAATATGTTCCAGAGGATTTTAAGATAGACATGGACTTGGAGGTATTTTGCTATTTGGACAATAACGAGCGTCCCATAGCCACAACCCTTAAGCCAAAAATCACAAGGAATGGCTTTGCTTTTCTTGAGGTTGTTGAAGTAGGTGAATTTGGTGCCTTTTTGGACTGGGGCTTGGAAAAGCACCTGTTGGTTCCTTTCAAGGAACAGGCCCAGAGAATGGAGGAGGGCAAAAAGTATGTTGTGCATTGTTATATGGATGAAAAAACGTTCAGACTGACTGGGTCCAGTAGGGTTGACAAGTTTTTATCCAATGAGGATGTGGCCTATGAAGTGAATGATGAAGTAGACTTGTTGGTATATAGAAGAACGCCTTTGGGATGGGAGGTGGTTGTAGATGGAAAGTACAAAGGACTTATTTTTGAAAGTGATGTATTTAGGCCAATGACCAATGGTGATAGCCTAAAAGGCTATGTGAAAAATGTGAGGGCGGATAAGAAAATAGATTTGTCCCTCAAGCCCATTGGAGCCAAGATGCTGGAGCCCACTGCAAAAATAATCTACGATAAGCTTGTGCAAAACGATGGTTTTCTGCCTTTACATGACAAATCATCCCCTGAAGAAATACAGTTTACCCTCCACCTGAGCAAGAAAGCTTTTAAGAAAGGGGTCGGTATTCTGTATCGGCAAAGAAAGATAAACCTTCAGGATGACGGAATATATCTCTTGTGATTCTAGTTGGCACCTTCAAGAAACAACAGCTTGAATTAAAGGGATTTTGATACCGCTGGGTTTTTTCTTTCAACAAAAACTTTACATTTGTAAGTATGTAGATTAACTCATTGACAGTTATGTGCTTAGCACAAACTTAGAATCCGTAACTCCCTAGAAATATGCCTTTTATTGAAGAAAGCGATTTATTGGACCTTCACAAGGACATAGATAAGGCCCAGATTATTAATGAAAGACTTTTAGACCAGATAAAGTATAAGAACAAAGATTTGCGCAAAATTAGACTACAGCGCAACATACTTTTAGGGTTTGTAGGTCTTTTTGTAATAGGGACTTTGGCCATTACTTCGTTTACTGCGGGATTGAGTAGCAAACAATCGTACGAGAACCAAAACAATCTTTTGGTTTCCATAGATAGTCTGGATGCCATTAAAACAAGAATAGATAATCTCAAGAGTCAGAACGAGGAACTTAGCTTGGTAAAAGAGTTTTACTTGGCCAAGGAATTCCTGAACAAAGAAAAAATTTATTCCGTACAGGTCAAATCCTTTGTGGACAACAATGTAACCTTGGCATCTGAGGCGCTGACCAACACTCTTTTTGTTAAGACCAATCCGTTCTATGCCTATTCCCTTGGTAATTTTGAAACCTTGGATGAAGCACAGACTTTTAGAAAGCAATTGGTGCAGATGGGCTTTAAGGATGCCTTTGTAGCATCATACCAAGATGGAAAAAGAATAAAAATAGAAGACCCGTATTAATCTTGGGAAATATTAAGGCTTGGATACAGGCTGCCAGACTTCGCACACTTCCATTATCATTATCTGGAATTATTTTAGGAACCGCCTTGGCAACAAAACAGGGTTTTTTTGACTTGGGCATTTTTGTCTTGGCACTCATGACAACAGTTGGTTTTCAGGTGACCTCAAATTTTGCCAATGACTATGGCGATGGGATAAAAGGCACCGACAATGAAGACCGTATTGGACCCGCCAGGGCCCTTCAAAGTGGATGGCTTACGCGTTCAGCATTGAAAAAGGGAATCATTATTTCCATTGCCATCTCCCTGCTTTTGGCCATTGGGTTGGTTTATTTGGCATTTGGTTTGGACAATCTGCCTTACATACTACTTTTTTTAGTCCTTGGTTTTTTGAGCATCTGGGCGGCCATTAAATATACCATGGGCTCAAATCCATACGGCTATATGGGATTGGGAGATGTGTTTGTCTTTTTGTTTTTTGGACTCTTAGGTGTGTTGGGAAGTATGTTCCTGTATACAAAAACCATAGGTTTCACCTCTCTTTTATTAGCTATAGCAGTAGGACTGTTATGTGTTGGGGTTTTAAATTTGAACAATTTAAGGGATGTGGTTTCCGATAAAAAACATGGAAAAAATACCGTAGTGGTAAAAATGGGATTCCAGAACGGAAAGCGATATCATTTCCTGTTGTTGATGGCGGCCTTTATTTGCTGTACAGTATATATTTTGATGGAAGACTTAACGGTATTGCAATCTGTTTTCATGGTTGCTTTTGTGCCGATTTTTATTCATTTAAAAAAAGTTATGTCAACACAAGTGCCCGGAGCCTTGGATAGGGAACTTAAAAAGTTAGCCCTAAGCACTTTTTTATTGGCCATACTCTTCTATACATCAGTAAATTATTTTTTGTAATTTTGAGATATAACCAGATAAACTTTATGGAACGTGGAGCAACCGATTAAAATTTTGATTGTAGAGGACAATGTCATCATAGCAGATGATATGCAGTCCATGTTGGAAGAGATTGGTTATGAGATCGTGGACAACGTCATCGTGTATGAGCAGGCAGTAGAGGTGTTAAAGAACAACCATGTTGATTTGGTTCTTATCGATATTATTCTCGCTTCTGACAAAACTGGCATTGACTTAGGAAAGCATATCCGGGATGTTTACAATATTCCCTTCATTTTTGTCACATCCAACTCAGATAGGGCCACAGTGGAAAATGCAAAGACGGTAAAACCAGATGGCTATTTGGTAAAACCCTTTGAGCAACAGGATTTGTATACGTCCATTGAAATTGCGCTTTCCAATTTTAATTATTCAAAAAAGGATGACCCCAAAGCTATTGAAGGAGACGATGGAGATAGCTTTACCTCCAATTCAGTTCTAAAAGATTCCATTTTTGTAAAAAAGCAGCATCTATATTACAGAATTCAGTTTAGCGATATCCAATTTATCAAGGCAGACAATGTGTATTTGGAGGTGAATACAGTGGACAAGAAATTTTTGGTGCGTTCTCCGCTTAAGGATTATTTGGAGAAATTGCCCAAGAACAAATTTTATAGAGCCCATAAATCGTACATTGTTAATGTGGACCACATAGATGCCATTAACTCAAAGGACATTATGATCAATAACAACTTAATTCCTATTTCCAAGGATTTTAAAGAGTTCATATTGTCATCCATGAATAGCTAATAAGGACAAAGAAGTATAATATAGAAGAGTGCCCAACCGGGCACTTTTTTTATGCCAAAATCTTTTTTCTATGCAATGACAACAGCTTTTGTGGTGTTCACAACAATAATTACCCACCATAGAATGATCACTGTACTTTAGCAGTATAAATAATTAGAAAGTAATTTTTTCATTTTCATATAGTGTTCTCGTAAAAGGGTCTTGTCCAAAATGGCAAGGCCTTTTTTAGTTTACATAATCCCTGTCCTCCTGTAAAGCTCCATGAAATGCACAAAACATCGACAAATGGGAGTTTTGCATATACCTAAAGAGGTTTCACAACAGAAATGGACCGTTTCACAACAATAGTGAGCAACTCTATGGGTTTGGGTTTAATTTTGAAGCTAAACTAGCGTTCTTTATATACCCCATACTTTGATTACAAGCTATAATACTGGCAAATGGTACGGCTATTAATCATTTTGTTTGATGGGGGCACGGAAAAAGGGCACAAACAATAGTATGGACCTTGGCGATATACTCCCAGGGTCAATGTATTTAATAGATTAATGGGACGTTACGTAAGATTCTTATTTACTTTTATATACTTTGTTTTTCTTTTTGGTGGGGCTGCACAGTCCATCACTGGAGAGGAACAAAATTCCCTAAAGGAATTTCAGGATATCAACACACCATCGGGAAGGTTCAATATCTTTTTCAATTCAGTGGATAGGTATCACGAACATTCTGCCTACGACTGGCTCGATACCGTAAAAATTTACCTTTCCAACGCGCAAAAGACCAAAGACTCCACCGCCACAAGACTATACAAGGTAATGCAGGCACAGATTTACAATGATCTTGGTGAATATGATAAAAGTACCGCGCTAGCAAAAGAACTTTATGGAACCAAAGATTCTTTGGATTCTGAGTCGCAAAAAATAGTCCTTGAAGTACTGGATGACAATTATGCCAATCTACAGCTGTTTGACAAGCAGATTGAAATCCGTAAAGAGAAAAGGGAAATGGGCATCACAGAGAATGTGGCCTTCTACGATATATATAGCAATCTAGGACTTTACAGAAAGGCAAGAAACCAATACATAATGGAGGTAAAGCCTACCATTGCCGATAACGATTCTTACGGTTTGGCCAAGTACCACAGCAAAGTGGGCAACTATTTACGATTGGACAATTCTGCCCCAACAGCCTTAAGTGAGCTAAAAAAGGCCAAGGCATATTTGGATGTTTATCTTAACGACATTTCAGTACAAAAGAGCGAAGCCGAAATCTTTGAAAGCGATTTGCTCAAGGCAGAGATTGAAGGGAATATTGCCAAATGCCATGTTATGTTGGCAGAGTTTGAACAGGCTATACCCTTGCTCAAAAGCAGTATAGAGGTTCTGGAATCTTCGCCCAAAAATGGACATAGAAATGAAGTCATTGAGAACACACTATACCTTGCCGATGCAAATCTTCAATTGGAACGCTTTGTGGATGCCAAAAAAAGCCTTGATGTCGACTTTGAAAACATAGGAATCTTACAAAGTATAAAGCGCAATAGTTTACTGGCCTCATATTATGACAAGGTGGAAAACTACAAGAATGCTGCCATGTATTATAAGCGCAATGAACGTATAAAAGATTCCTTGGCGCAAAAACAATCATCCATCATTAAACAGCAATTGGTAACGATTGTGGCCAATGAGGACTTGGAAAATTCACAGCGCCTGATCGATGAGCAAAAGAGAATCAACGAGTTGGCCCGTAGTGAAATGAAGGCCAAGGATGAGCGCATCAATCTTGTTTTCATTTCATTGATATTCACCCTATTGGGCTTTGCAGGCTTGGTATATGCGTATTTAAAAAGTATAAAGAATCAACGTCTGATCGCAGAACAAAAGCATATCATTGAGAATGCCCTTATTGAAAAAGATTCCCTGTTGAAAGAAATTCACCACAGGGTAAAAAATAATTTGCAGATGGTTTCCAGTTTGCTGAGTTTGCAAACCAAGAACACCCGTAGCAAATCGGCCATTGAAGCACTGGAAGAAGGTAAGAGCAGGGTAAAAGCCATGGCGTTGATACACCAGAAACTGTATCAAAACGATGACCTCTCCGTTATTGAAATGCAAGGGTATATTGAAAGTCTCATCAACAGTGTGCAATCAGTATACAAAAAAGGCGGGCATAACATCAGCATTACCATAGATGCAGAAGGTACCGAGCTGGACATTGATCGCGCCATTCCCTTTGGGTTGATATTGAATGAATTGGTATCCAATTCGTTTAAATATGCTTTCCCAGAGAACGATGAGAATGGGAAAATCTACATCCATTTAAGAAAAAATGGCGACCAAGGCTATTTCGAATATACCGACAATGGTGTGGGACTTCCAGAAGATGCCGAGGAAAGGGCCCATTCTTCCATGGGTATCCGTTTGATGAACAGGTTGGTAAACCAACTTCAGTCCAAACTGAACATTGACAGAGATAGCGAAGGGGTGCGCTTTTGGTTCAACTTCAGCTAAACACTTTGCAGCATAGCTTCCCAAATATGGTTACATTTGAAACCATAGGATGAAGGCATATTATAAAAAGTACACGCTAAACTTTAAAAGGCCCAGTGGTACCTCACGTGGTGTACTCACGCAAAAAGAGACCTGGTTTTTGATACTTCGGGACGGAGAGCGTCAGGGTATTGGTGAATGTGGTATTTTAAGGCGGTTGAGCGTGGATGACGTTCCAGGCTATGAAGATAAGTTGCAATGGACCTGTGCCCATATTCATTTGAAAAAAGAGGAGCTTCTGCAAAATTTGAGGGAGTTTCCCTCGATTCAGTTTGGATTGGAACAAGCATTTTTGTCCCTAAAATCCAGTAATCCTTTTGAATTGTTTCCTTCTGAATTTACCCAAAATGAAGCACCTATACCCATAAATGGGCTAATCTGGATGGGAAATGAAGCTTTTATGCTTTCCCAACTGGAGCAAAAATTAAAAGAGGGTTTCCAATGCATCAAAATGAAAATTGGTGCCATTGATTTCAGCAAGGAACTTTCCATTCTTGCTTCAATCCGGGAACACTTCACTCCAGATGAAATTGAACTCCGTGTAGATGCCAACGGTGCCTTTGGACCCAAAGATGCTTTGGAAAAAATCAAACAACTGTCAGAATATCAGCTTCACTCCATAGAACAGCCCATCAAACAACAGCAACCAAAAGCCATGGCAGAACTCTGTAAAAACACACCGCTGCCCATTGCCTTGGATGAGGAACTAATCGGCGTTTTTGATACCTCGGAAAAGGAAAAATTGCTACAGACCATACGGCCACAATATATTATCTTGAAACCAAGTTTGGTGGGTGGATTTTCTGGAAGTCAAGAATGGATAACCCTCGCTGAGAAGCATGGAGTGGGTTGGTGGATTACCAGTGCTTTGGAAAGCAACATTGGTCTGAATGCCATTGCACAATGGACATACACTTTGGGAAACACCATGCCGCAGGGTTTGGGTACAGGAAGCCTGTATACCAACAATTTTGAAAGTCCTTTGGTGGTAGCTCTAGGGACATTGAGCTATAGGGCTCGGAAGAAATGGGAAAATAATCTAATCAAAAGTTTATGTATATAGAACAAGGCTATAGAGGGGAAATCGGATTATGGAAATTTTTTGTGATACCCTTGGCATTCATGGGTTTTATGGTATTTAACTATGTGATTACGGTAAATTCGCCCGTGAGTGTAGAGGATACCATGCAACAACTCATTGCACAAATGGGCTCAAATATTGTACTGATATTTCTGCTATTGCCTTTAGCCGCCGGATTGTTGGTGGTCTTGGGATGGACCTATCTTGTACATAGACAATCCATCACTTCGTTGACCACTTCCAGAAAGAAGGTGGACTGGAAACGGGTTTTTTTCTCTTTTGGATTATGGTCGGTTCTTACCCTCATCCTCACAGGAATCGATATTTATGCATCTCCAGATAAGTATGTGCTCAATTTTGATTTGGCAAAGTTTATTCCTTTGGCCATCATTGCCATTGTTCTTATTCCCATGCAGACCAGTTTTGAAGAATATTTGTTTAGAGGACATATGATGCAGGGAATAGGTATTTTGGCCAAGAACAGATGGGTGCCCTTGGTGGTTACGTCTACTTTATTCGGATTGATGCACATTGCCAATCCCGAAGTGGAAAAACTGGGTCATGGTGTTTTGGTCTACTATATTGGAACAGGTTTTTTTCTAGGCATATTGACTCTAATGGATGAAGGATTGGAGTTGGCATTGGGATTCCATGCGGCAAACAATTTAATCACAGCTTTGCTGGTCACAGCAGATTGGACTGCTTTTCAGACCAATTCTGTTTATAAGGATATTTCAGAACCAGCCTTGGGATGGGACGTGCTGATCCCCGTTTTTGTAATTTTCCCATTACTGTTATGGTTCTTCTCAAAAAAATATGGGTGGAAAAATTGGAAACAACGATTGTTCGGAAAAGTTATGACCAAGGAAGAATTCGCGACACTTACCCATGAAGAATCCAGTTTGGCATAAAATTCACTCAGATCTCAAGCTCAATGGGGTTTCCTATTCGCCTTTAGAGATTTCCAAACTGGGCAACACTCTGGTCAATGAGGGAAATTCTTTTGAAACGGCCATGGGGGAATTTTTATTGGACTGGTTTTCAGACAAACCTACTTTGACCGTTCTAACCTCTGGTTCAACCGGAACACCCAAGAGCATTAAGCTCAAGAAGGAGCACATGGTCAATTCTGCTTTGGCAACCGGTCAATATTTTAAGCTAAAGGAAGGAACAATAGCCTTACTTTGCCTTCCTTTTTCAGGGATTGCCGGTAAAATGATGCTAGTGCGTGCTATGGTCTTAGGCTGGCAGTTGGATTATGTGGAACCGTCTTCAACTCCCTTGTTGGATTCAGAAAAAAAGTATGATTTTGCTGCCATGGTCCCACTTCAAGTACAAAGTTCCTTGAAGCAATTGTATCGGGTGGACCTATTGATCATTGGTGGCGCTCCAGTGAATTCAACTCTTAAAAAGGATTTACAAACCCTTCACACCAACTGCTTTGAAACATACGGGATGACGGAGACCATAACCCATATTGCCGTAAAAGCCATCAATGGCCCCCAATGTTCCGATTTTTTTCAAACCCTTCCCGGGGTTCAAATTTCAACAGATAAAAGAGGGTGCCTAACTATTGAGGCTCCTGACATTTCTGATGAAAAGGTGGTAACCAACGATTTGGTGAACATGGTATCCAAAAACAAGTTTGAATGGTTGGGAAGATATGATTCCATAATAAATTCTGGAGGGATAAAATTGGTTCCCGAACAGATTGAAAGAAAACTGGCCCCGATTATACCATTTCGTTTCTTTGTTGCGGGTTTACCGGATAAAGTACTGGGTCATCGGTTGGTTTTAATCATAGAAGGAACCCAATTCGATAAAGAAAATCTGTTTGAAACGATAAGTAGCTTGAAAAGTTTGAATAAATACGAAGCCCCCAAGGAAGTCTTCTACATAAAATCCTTTGTTGAAACCAAAAGCAATAAGGTAGATCGTATCAAAACCTTAAAAAAAGTTTTTTCCTAAACTCATTCAAAGTACGGTTTTACGTTTCGTTTTTCCCCAAATACTAATTGGTGGTTTTGTATTGGCTTAATTGATTATAGGTTGGTAGTAAATCTAAAAACCATGTCAATTATGAAAAATCGAATATTCTTACTGATTTTATTTTTGGTTGGCTTCACTGTTTCTGCTCAAGGAACAATGATTAGTGGAGTGGTAACCGACAGTGAGGGACAAGCCCTGCCCGGTGTAAACATCATTGTAAAGGAAACCAAAAAGGGAACACAAACAGATTTTGATGGAAAGTATAGTATTTCTGCATACCAAGGCCAGACCTTGGTTTTCAATTATATCGGGTTTAAGTCCAAAACTGTAAAAATTGGTTTCAACAGTACCATTAACGTACAGCTTGAAGAGGATGTGCAAGCATTGGAAGAAGTGGTTATTATGGGCTATGGTGTGCAAAGAACAAGGAGCTTGACACATTCAGTTTCAAGCGTAAAATCCAAGGCGCAGTTGAAAAAGGAAAAGCAAAAAGCCTATCATAAGTCCATTACCCAAGCTCTTCAAGGGAGTACTTCTGGGGTCCAAATTGCAAATAACAATGAATCAGTCTCGGCCCCAGAAAAAGTGTTCAATGTGAATGCTATTCCAACTAATGAGGATGAAATGCCCCTTTATATTGTAGATGGGGTGCCCATTCAAAAAATGAATAATGGTGTCATTGAAAAATTGGAACCCGCAACTATTGATAAAATGAATGTCTATAAAGGTGCCAAAGCACGTAAGATGTTCGGTTCTTCGGCAAGTGGTGGGTGTATTGTTATTACGACCAAGCAAGGAAACTACCAAATTGAGAACGACGAGAATTATGCCAAGATAACGGAGAACAAGTTTCAGCAGGTTGCCTTAAGTCCATTATCTACGTTTTCCATTGATGTGGATAAAGCATCATATAGCAATATAAGGCGCATGATAAACAACGGACAGAAGATTCCAGTAGATGCTGTAAAGATTGAGGAAATGGTAAATTATTTCAGCTATGATTATCCTGAACCCACGGAACATCCCTTTTCAATCCATACCGAAGTGGTGCAAACGCCTTGGAATCCAGATACCAAATTGGTAAAGATAGGTCTCCAGGGTAAAACATATCGCAATGAACAATTACCGCCATCTAACCTCACATTTTTGATTGATGTTTCTGGATCCATGTCCTATGCAAATAAACTGCCATTGCTTAAATCCGCATTTAAACTATTGGTAAATCAATTACGTGAGAAAGACAAAGTAGGCATAGTAGTCTATGCAGGGGCCGCAGGAGAAGTGCTCAAACCCACACGGGGGAACAAAAAGGAAGAAATCATGAAAGCCATTGAGAATCTGGAAGCAGGTGGTTCAACCGCAGGTGGGGCAGGTATTGAATTGGCCTATAAACTTGCGGAGAAAAACTTCATTAAAAATGGAAACAACCGTGTAATCTTGGCTACGGATGGTGATTTCAATGTTGGTCCTTCAAGTGACGGTGACATGGTTAAGTTGATTGAAGAAAAACGCAAGTCAGGAGTTTTTCTTTCTGTTTTGGGTTTTGGAATGGGAAATTATAAAGACTCAAAAATGGAAAAGTTGGCCGACAAGGGAAACGGAAACCATGCCTATATTGACACCATGCAAGAAGCACAAAAGGTATTTGGTCAAGAGTTTGGGGGAACTTTGTATGCCATTGCCAAGGATGTGAAAATCCAAGTGGAGTTTAACCCAATTGCGGTAAAAGGCTATCGACTGATTGGTTATGAGAACAGAATGTTGGCCGATGAGGATTTCATAGATGATACCAAAGATGCTGGGGAATTGGGAAGCGGGCATACGGTAACTGCATTATATGAAGTAATCCCTGTGGGAAATGATAACCCGTACCTTAAACCCGTACATGATTTGAAATACACGCGAACCGAGTCCAATGGAGGTCAGAATGAATTGTTTACCGTTAAACTGCGCTATAAAAATCCAGATGGACATCAAAGTCAGGAAATAAGCCATGTGGTTGAAAACAAATTGACAGAAGCTTCCGCGGAGTTTAATTTTGTTGCATCAGTAGCACTGTTCGGGCTTCACTTGCGTAAATCACAGTTTACCAATAATAGTTCTCTGAATGATGTAGTTATTTTAGCTGAGAAGGGTATTTCGAATGACAAGGAAGGCTATAGGGCAGAATTTATACGACTTGTAAAATCCTATATGAACAGTATGTAGTAAAGCGCCTTCGGGCACTTTCCTATTTATAATTGGACCCAATCAAAAACATACTTGTTTGTTAATCACAGGAAAACAAACATTTTTCATATCTTCATAACTGATTTTTAATCAGTTATAACCGAAACCTCGGAAAAATGAAAAATATAGTATTGTTTTTGGTTTTGTGGGTTGTTTGGCCCCTTTACCCCCAAGCTACGGACAGGATGATCACCGGACGGGTTACCGATGTCTGGGAAACACCCATAGCAGACGTGAACATCGTAGTGAAGGGTACAGAGCGTGGAGTACAGACCAATGAAGAAGGAAAGTTCTCGGTGAATGCCGATACAGGGGAGGTTTTGGTGTTTTCTGCAGTAGGGTATGGCAATGTTGAAATTGAGATATTGAACATTGACGAAGTGTTTAAAATAATCCTTTCTCCAAAAACAACGAAGCTAAAAGAAGTGGTCGTTGAACAGAACAAGCGTAAAACCCAAAAGGATTTAATGGAAGAGTATCCCACCAACAAAAATTTGATAAAGACCAGCTTTGGAATGTTGGACAAGGAGCGTTCTTCTACGGCTTTGGAAATTATTGATGGTGATAATTTATTGGCTGCTGGTCCGGATTTCTTGACCTCTTTGAAGAATTATCATTTTAACATGAGAGTGGTAAGGCCTCCGTTTGCCGATGATGTGACAGTCTATTTGCGGGATTTCGCGTATGGTTCCATTGCACATGACTCTTTAGGATTTGGAAAGCCCAAGGCTATTTTTGATGTGGATGGTTTTGTACAGGAAACCGCGCCGACCTATTTGTCAGGTGCGGATATTGATCGCGTGGCCATTCTTGAGCGTAATGCTGCTGTAAATAGATATGGGCCAAGGGGTGTTGGCGGAGTCATAGTGATCAACACCAAGGGCAAAAACGAAATGGATGTACTGGGGTATGGCAAAAAGTATTCCAGCGCCGATGTTCGCAATAATATGAACAAACTGTTTGATGAGGCAAATTATGTTCCTGCGATCCCAGAGTATATGGAAGTATTTGGAGCAGTTTCCTCTGAAGAAAAAGCAGTGGAATTGTTCCAGAAAATCAAAGGAGATCATATGGGGGATTCCTATTTTTCAATGGATATGGCCTACTATTTTAGAGAGCGTTGGAAGGATGAAAAGGAGGCAAATACCATACTTAAGGAAGTACATGAAGGATTTTCCCAAAACATGCCAGCTTTAAGAGGCCTTGCATATAGGTATGCTATGTTGGGCAAGCATGATAAGGCTTTGGAGGTTTTCTTGGAAGTATTGGAGAAAGACCCATTGTCTGCACAATCCTATTGTGATGTGGCCAGAGCCTATGCCGAAAGGATGAATCCTAAAAAGACTACTAAAGTTTATGAAGATTATCAAGTTTTGAGAACCAAAGAAGGCATTCCTTTTGATGCTTACGGTACAGATCTGTTCATGACCACGGACTCTTATGGATATGTACCATCCAATAAAACCGGACCTAATTTGGAAAAAATAAACGAAGCCATGGGTGGGGAGACTTCAGCTACCCGAATCGCTTTGTCTTGGAACAATCCCGATGTTACGATAGGATTTCAGTTGGAATCCCCAGATTCATCTTTCAAAACATGGGAAGTAAAATCCCATAAAGACGAAATGGATAGAGGATATGCCAGCACCCAATTTTTTCTGAACGATGCCTTGGAAGGGGAGTGGTTGCTAAACTTGCTCTATTATGAGAGTGGAGATAAAGCTCCTACATATTTGCGGATAACCAGTTTTTTTGATTACGGCCTCCCAACGCAGCGAGAGGAAACACGGGTGCTAAAATTAACCCAAGAATATGATGGTAACGGTTTGGTGAAAATAAACACCTTTACAGGCGGACTAGGTAAATAAGGTTTTTTATTCGAAAGTAAGGGATAGAAGAAAATAGTGTAGAAGATTTATCGAAGGAGAGAAAAGTTATCAATATCCAATCTTGACTTTATTCTGCCATTCCATTTTGCCAAGGCTTCAAGGTTATCACCATAATCAGTTTCCTTGCTCATATTTTTGGCCTCTACATTGGCTCCTTCATAAACCTCGTCGTAAATGGATTTCATTTCAGTAAAGGTCATTCCATCCTTTATTCGGGAATTTGCCAACCGTCTGTAAATCTCATAGATATCAAAGAGCAAATTAATGTAAATAAGCTTGTTCTTTGTGTGCTCATGGGTAAACTCGGAAGAGCCGATATCCAATAAGGTCCTCCCTATAATTTTTCTGTTTCCTGCCAAGTCCCAATATAGATCCAGCATATAACCAATGTTGATTTGGTTTTTCCCTTTAGGTCCTGTGGTTTTTCTCAGAACATCAAAAGGAGAGTCATAGTTTTTTCCTGTTCTATATTGCTTATCGCCTTGTATCCCTTTGGGATCATTATCTGTGGCATCCCGCAAATGGTCCCAGGCAAAACGTTTGTCCTCATGCCATGAAAGAACCGATGGCCGTGCATAACTCAAATCATCAACGGGGATATAGCTGTCATAATTGATCAAGAACCCATTTTCTTTCATGTAGTCCAAAGATCTTTGTTCACTAAAACTTTTTGGGTATTGGTAATTGGTCTCCCAAAAATCATCGGATGCCTGCAGGGCAATTATTTTATCGTAATCATTGCTAAAGGAAATGTCTTTGGTGAAATACGGCTCCTCAAAAGATCTATTGTAATCATAGAAATAAATGAATGTTCGGGAATTGATTATTTCTGAAACATCTCCCGACTTATAATCCATCTGAAAAGAGAAATCCAAATACTGTATTTTTCCAAAATCCAAGGGATTAAAAACAATATTGAACTCAATTTCCATTGGGGTAAGGGAAACGGTTTCATTAATGGAGGTCAATGCGTTGGTTATGGGATCTTTGATGCCAAGCTCAATTTTTTTGACAATCAAATTTTCATAATCCACTATCATTTTCCCATAAAACAGCCTCCCATTTGGATTTTTTGGGGTAAACGATAGAGATGCTTCTTCTTGGGTACAGGAGCTACAGTCGTCAATTCTTACCGTATATTTTCTTTTAAGGGAGTTGTAGTTCAAATTACCAGGATGGTCAGGCAATATTTGGCCGGTCTCTTCAAAAAAAGTAAAATCACTTAAAATTTGGGTGTTGTCCAGACTATAGAATGCAAATGATTTGTTCAAACCAAATCGCCCACTTTTTATAGTAAGACCCATGATTCCGCCTGACAGACTTTGTTCACTATTGTAAAAGCCTTCTATCTGTTCCAAGGGAATTCCTCTTACGGAAGAAGTCAATGTTAAAAAAGCCTTGTTTGAGGTGGCTTCCTTTTGCTGTCGATATTTCTGCACAATTTTGTCCAATAAGATGTACGGGTATTCTTTATCTTCCCCAGCCGTGAGTACCACTTCGTCCAAATTGGAAAAATCGGGGTCTAGATAAAGGTTGGCCTCATTCTTAAAGTACACCAAGGCCACTTTCTTTGTTTTATAACCCAAATGTCTCACTTCCATGGAATCTTTTTGGATAAAACCCTCCACGGCAAACTTGCCATCTTCATTGGTGATGGTGTGATGGGTTTTCTCCCCAAAAATGGTGATGGTGGAATAGGGTAACGGTTGTTGGCTCGTTTTATCAAGGATGACTCCCTCGATTTTCGTTTGTGCCAAACTTGAGGTGCAAACAAAAAAAAGTAATAAGCCAATCTTTTTCATCCTTGTTCCATTAAGCGGTAGGGTTCTTTGACTTCTAAGGTAAGCATTTGATTTTTAGTCAGAAAGAAATATTCCAGTGGTTGAATCCCTTCAGAAATAGATTTGGAAAATTTATTTTGGGATTTTGTAACTTCAACCAAAATCAGCTCAATGAACAGACTACTTATTGCATTCGTTTTATTCCCACTTTGTTTACTGCATTCCCAACAAATTCTACCAGAGGTGGAACGGGCAAGGGTGGTGGACGAACTACTTGAAGACCGTTTTAACAATCTGCTTCCAAAACTTATGGATGACGTGGGTATGGATATGTGGATTGTGATTTCACGGGAATACAATGAAGACCCTGTGCTTCGCACCATGCTACCTGCTACATGGCTGAATGCCAGGCGGAGGACCATTTTGCTGTTTTATCGGAATAAGGAAAAGAACACAATTGATAAATTGGCCGTGGCACGATACAATGTGGGAAAAAGCATTGTTTCGGCATGGGATAAGGAAAAGGAACCTAACCAGTGGAAGCGATTGATGGAGTTGATTTCGGAACGAAACCCGAGTAAAATAGGGTTGAACTTTTCCAAAGACCACAATATTGCAGACGGTCTGGACAAAACAGATTATGATGAGTTCATGGCCCATCTTCCCAAAAAGTTCCATTCCCGTGTAAGCTCTGCGGAACAATTGGCAGTGCGGTGGATAGAAACACGAACCGAACGTGAAATGATCATTTATAACCAATTGGTAAGTATAACCCATGCCATTATTGCCGAGGCTTTTTCCGAAAAAGTGATTACTCCCGGAGTTACCACAACCACTGAAGTTGAGTGGTGGATGCGGCAAAAGGTGACAGATTTAGGGTTGGAGACTTGGTTTCATCCAACGGTGGATGTCCAACGAAGCAGTGAGGAATTGGTGGGGCATTTGTATTCTTTTTCTGGACGTCCAGACGATATGGTAATACTGCCCGGGGATTTGTTGCACTGTGATTTTGGGATTACTTATCTAAGATTGAATACGGATTGCCAGGAGTTGGCCTATGTATTGAAACCCGGTGAAAAAGAAGCCCCTTCCTATTTGGTGAATGCCCTTTATGATGGAAACCGCGTACAGGATTTTTTAACGAGCAACATGGTAAAAGGCAGGACCGGCAATCAAATACTGGCCAAAGCCTTGCAAGATGCCAAGGATGCAGGCCTACAACCTGCCATTTACACCCACCCATTGGGCACCTACGGTCACTCGGCAGGAACTACCATCGGTATGTGGGATGCCCAAGGAGGCGTCATGAAGGATGATGGCGAAAATTATCCCTTAAATCCAAATACAGTCTATGCGATAGAGCTCAATGCCACGGTAAACATCCCGGAATGGAAGCGGGATATTCGCATTATGCTGGAAGAAGCTGGTTTTTTTGGGGAAGAAGGATTTAGATATGTAAACGGTAGGCAGACCCAACTGTATGTAATACCTCGAATACAACCTAATACAGATTAGGCAATTACCATTCATAAGACAAAATAGGGCATCCATAAAGCCATACAGGCCATCTGTCAAATTAGACTACATTTTTTGATGTAAAAAACTACATTTATGGAGTAAAAAACAAAACATCAAGAAAATGAAAAAACTACTTCCTTATCTCGCCTTTTCATTGTTGCTGGTAGTGACATTCTTAAGCTGTGAAGAAGAACCCCATTTAGAGTTGGATTCTCCTGAAACAATCACAGAAGTGCCCCGTTCTAGCTTCAACAGCAGGTCGTATGTGAACATGGACGATATCCCAGAGGTCATTCAGTCTGGAGAAGCGTATGGGCAGCAAGGTATCCAAATCGGGTCTAGGTCTGGGTAATAAGATCAGCGCCAAGGATTACGAGGTATTTCTGGACAGCATTGCCCAAGTGGCGAATGAAGGCTCCAATACCAACTATACCTTTGCATTGGATGTAAAGGGCGCTGGGCCAAACGAGTTCTATAACCTTGTGGTGGGGAAGACGCCGGATGGCGAAATCAAAGATCCCATTGTGGTACGGTATGCCTTGGAGCAGGAAGATATGGACTATTTTTTGAACGGCGGCACCGACCTTAAAAGACTCAATGCCAAGTACAGCTACTACAATTTTGAACGGTTCTTTGATGAAAACCTCAAAATGACGGCCTCCGGTACAGGGGACTGCGGCAGTGGGTTTATTGGAGGGGGCAGCGGAGGAGGTCCCACCGTGCCACCAGGGGGATCTATACAAACCAGTGGCTTTGGGGTCTCGGTGACCACCAACTTCCAAACTGGGCATGTGACCACGGTACCCTATGACTTCAATATCTCGGTCACAGATGAAAACGGCAATACTGAAGTGAATAGTGGACAGGCCTACAGCCAAAATCTGGATGGTGTATTTGCGACAAATTATGGGCAGCAAGATATTGATCCAATAGTTTTACCCCCAGAAACGGCCACTTTTAACCAAGACAATAGGGCCACACAGGACCAGAACGGGACAATTAACTTAGGTTGCAGCGGATCTTCCTATTTGGACGGTGCTGGTTGGCACATTAATGGATGTGAGGAATCTGGCACTGGACAGCATAACAAAGGTAGTGTAACGGCAAAGGCGGGGGATTGCGAGATTCCCGAGGGTACCATGGCCACCTTGACCATGTTTACATTGATGATCTTGAACAATGTAAGTGATCATCTGGATCTAAACTTGGCTGTTCCGCTTGATTGGTCCAGATATTTATGGATGTCCCATCACATTGCCCCTGAAACGGCTTCCATAAACCAGTTTATAAATGAAAATGGACAAAGTGAAGAGGCAAAACAGTTGGCAGATCGTATCCAATTGGCCATGATGGACAATCTGGAGGTCATTAATTTTTCTCCTTTGATCAAATATCCCGAGAATAACAATTATGAGAGCCAATACCCGAAATTAACAGAATATTTAAAGAACCAACTGCCCACTGTGGCCAACATTTCCAAGATAACGAATGCCATACACGAGTTCACACAGTTACCCCTAAGTCAAATACAACATGATCTGCAGTGGGGGGAAGGGCCAGAGGTTCATATTGTACAGCTAGACAATTTTTGCCCAACATGTTCTGATGATACTGCCGGACATTATGATGATGAAAATCCTGAGAATGCAAATAAAATCTATCTGGATATAGATATCATAAATGATTTGGAAAGTGGACAGATTTCCGAAACAGATGCGGATGCATTCCTATTCTTTATTGGTACAACAGTATTACATGAATTTGTACATTGGGGAGAAAACAATAACCCAGATTTTTTCTATTTAGGTGAGGAAGGAGTACAATTTGAAATAAGAGCATATGGGTATGATGTTAATCCAGATACTGCTAACCTGGCATTAGACAGACTTAACAATTAATATAATATTATGAAGTTTCTACTCTTGTTGAACATTTGTGGGCTATTTGTACTAATGAGTTGTAAACAAAATGCACATAAACCCAAAAGTATTAAGGATGTCAGTATAATTTGTTTTGGCATCCAAGAAAAACAAGGAATGGTTAATAGTATTTTTAACAATAACTATATCTTAAATCATATGGATCCAAGAGTATCGGATTCTACCTTGCCTCTTAAAATTTTGACAAACAACATCTTTAGAAAATCGGATTCAATTCAATTTAGGAAAAACAAAATTGCAGTTTTGGATTCATCTGATTTAACCGATGATACTTATCGAATAAGAATCGATAGCCTTGATTGCACAGATAAAAAATTTGATTTCATAATCCTTTATCCTATAGAAGGGAAGTGGTATGCAAAGGGTAAGGTTTATTATAGTAAAGACAAGTGGGTTACAGAAATTGTATCTGGTGGGATAGCCGATTGAAGGCATATACTTTTGGTTGCTAGAACAATTCTTTGACCAGCGGCTATATTGGCCTTAACCTGGCGGTACCTGTAGACTGGTCACGGTACCTTTGGCTATCACACCGGGTGATTCCGGTCTGTATCCCCATCAACCAGTTTGTGGAGGGGGAAGGACAGAGTAATGAGGCGAAGAAGTTTGCCAATGAGGCTCAAATGGCATTAATGGCAGGTGGTGAAGTGGATTGGGAAAACCAATTGGTTTATAATCCACTTGTGGCCCAAGATATCAAATCTAGAATGTCTGATGCTGAAATAGCTATTTTCGATACTTTGGATAACACTAGACAATTCTTGTATCTAAAGGCTGCAACACAGGCTTATATTTATGCTGAAACACATTTCCCGAGACCTGTGCGCAATACAAAGGGAGATGCCTTTAAACATGCATTTTGGAATGCCCTTAGCACGGTATATCTAGGGGAAACTTTAACTGAACAGCTCACATCGGCGCATGAAGATATTGAATACAACCCAGATTATCCAAATCATTTTAAAGAAACCCAAATGGATTTGCATAACAATTCCCAAGGAAGGCAAATTGCTTATGGTGCGGGGAGATTATATGAATTGGTTCACCAAGCTTTAGATAGCGGCCAGTTACGATATTTGAATAATTTGGTTTTTCAGAATGGCTTCTGGAATGCTTCTAACGCTTCTGTATTAACACCAACTAATCAATAAGTTATATGAATGCTAGAGTATTATCAATAGTCATTACTCTTTATTTGGTGTCTTGTAATAGGGATAATAAGGTTTTAAAAATCAACGACTTTTCAGAGTCTAAAACAATACACTTGAAACCGTATCAGAACTATCCATATTCAATGATGAATGTTTGGGTAAAAGGATATACAAATGATACCATTTTGATAAAACTTAATTCTAAAAGCAACCAGCCGATTTTAAAACTTTCAGGCCAAATAAATGAACGGTGGTATACTGATTATTATGGAGAAGGTGAAAAAAACATAATTTTTGAACCATACAAGGCCACAGAAGGAAGTATAGAAATAGAAGCAAAGCTATAAGAACGATGTCGAAGGGATTGGTAGTCAACAAAGACATATTAAATTTCTAACACTATGACGACAGATGAACTATTTGATTCTACCAACATTGAGATCTTCATGCCCGAGGGAGTGGAATTTATTTCTAGCATTTTGTCCGGGTTAGGTTATAATTATTTAGATGAATCTACGGAATCGGCAAGGCAACACGGTCTGGAAACTATAGAGAAGCTATTGGATTTGGATTTAATAGAAGTTTATCATTGGGGAGAATATGATAAAAGTTTAAGGGGAAAGGTTATTCCCAAATTCAAAACAATGAAATATATAGCTGAACTGTGGCATAATGGTGCCAAAATGCCTGATTTTTATGGTATGCCCATGTTTAAATTTAAGGATTGGTATATTGAAGCTTTGAAAAATAAAGGGTTTACTTCTAGCACCAATTGGAGAACATTTGTAAGGGAAAGGATTGGGAATTTAGAAACATGGATTGAAGAAAACAGGCCAAAGAGCTAAATAGAAGTAAATTCTTTTGAAAGAGAGAATAACTAAACTATGGGGATAGATTAGTAATGATAAAGAGTAAAACACTTTTTTGTTTTGGCAAACGCCAACCTTATCCAGGATCTTGATACTTTTAACCTTATCTTGATGACTCCGGACAATGATTTGCATGCTATAATGATTGCGGATCAGAGTATATTCGCATCCCATTTAGCCACCATGCAGCAGGACAACTTTCAAGACAATCTGGAAGTTTTTGAATTGTTGTTGAATTTTGAATATAATAATGTAGAAAACCCAATCAACTCTAATATCAGTAGTAATCTGGCGGCAGAGAACCTGCATACGATCTTAAAGGATTACGGGATGGTTGTGTATGAATTTGATGAATCAAAAAACAAATGGGTTAGACCATAGAAATTAGATGCGAAATGAAACGTTTTTTTATATTGGGTACAATTGTACTTTTTTTGGGGTGTAATTCCAACTTAAAACTATATGATCAACATGCTTTACTCAAACCTATTAAAAGAGTAAAAGATGATTTCTATATTAAGGATTTTAGTAACAGTTATAAAAGACTTGAAGGTAATTGGGTTTGGGGAAGTGGGAAGGATACACTTGTGTTGAAATTCACACCAATTTTTAAAAAAAAATATGAAGAGAATATTTTCGGTTACAAAAATGCTTATTATGATACCTGTTTAATTACCTTAAAATATCTTAGTAATGGGACGGAGATATTAAATACCCTTGATAAAATACGCACAGAAAATTGTCTTTATGCAGGTCATTTAGAGATTATTACCACTATGTTTTATGTGTATAACAAGTGCCGTATAGGAGTCTTTGACCAACCCGTATTGATGTTTGCAGGCAATGATTTAGTCTTGGTCAACAAGTGGAACGAGGAAGAAGGCGTTTTCTTTGAAAAGGATGGGGAATATAAAATTGTCATTCCTCGGACAATTACCTTAAAACGATTGGAATAATAGATAGATTGGTTACGGAACCTTTGGCTATTGCAGCGAGTGATTCCCATATGTGTAGGGATAGTTTCCCAAGGTCAACATCAGCAAAATGAAAAAGGTATTAATAAGTTTTGTTTTATCCATCTTATTCTTGTCCTGTGATTGTAAAAATTGAGGAGATCACAGGGAGTTTGTTATTACAGATTTCTCTAAAAAAAGAGTAGATACCCTTATCCCGTATGAAAACAAAAGCTATGTTGCTTACTTTATAAAAGTTAAAGGCAATGTCAACGATACTATCAAAATCCAAAGAGAAGGGTATTATGACATGAATCTATATGGAACAATAGATACGTTAATAAATGGGGATTATTACGGGACTGAAAATGTTATTTGGACTTTTGATCCCTATAGGGCAACCAAAGGAAAACTGGAAATTGAATATGGTCTTTAATCTTTTTGAACAGGATCGTATGGATATCGTGTAAAATCCTCACTAAAGGATAGGTTGGTTATGTCTTTATCGTACTTAATGCGGAATTTGTTGGAACGCTGAAGAACGTATTGAAATAATGGTTAAATTATAGGCGTATGCCCACAAAAAAATGCAATATGGATTTAGCCCGGATCATCTTAAAAATGATGCTTGTGCTGGCCTGTTTTCAAGTAACGGCGCAAGAGTCTTCAATTACCATTTCGGGGAGAGTAACCGATGGGGACAGACCTCTACCCAATGTAAACATTACGGTGGAAAACAGCTCCGTTAAAACAGTTTCAGATAGGGAAGGAAAATATAAGATAGTGACCAAACCCTACCAAACCCTGCTTTTTACAAGAATGGGATTAAAAACCGTTAGATTGATCTTGGAAGATGTTTCCTCCATAATGAACATCGAAATGTATCCCCAAATTCAGGAATTGGATGAGGTGATTGTGGAAAAAACAAAGATCAAAAGAGAAGCAGAACTTCAGAAAGAATACCAGAACAATAAAAACCTGATCCGAACGGCCTTCGGGATTATGGACAAAGACAAGATTGGTTATTCCATGCGGGTCATTGATGGCAACAGTTTGGCAGCCATAGGAATAGACTTCTTAACGGCCCTACAAGCAAGGGTGCCCGGAATGCGCGTGGTGCGCTCCCCGAACGACCCCACCAATCCGCAGGTCTACCTTAGGGGAGGTAGGGGCATTTCTACTTCGCCCCCCGCTGCTTTTGAAGTGGATGGAACAATTTTTCAAGGTGTGCCCACCTTCATTCCTGTACAGAACATTGATCGTATTGCTGTGATCCCTTCCGTAGGTGCTGGGGCAAGGTATGGTAGACAGGCCAGCGGTGGGCTTATCATAATCAACACAAAATCTGGAAATGCGCTTTATGAAACAGGAACAAGCAATCCGTTCGATTTTGCAAAAGTAAGAAACAATATTTTTGAACCATCCAATGTCCACGGATTTGAAAATACCACCAAACCCCAATACTTGTTGGATTTTCAAAATTCAAGTTCCGTTAAAGAAGCTTATGCAATTTTTGAAAAAGAACGGTTGATCAGGGGAGACCGGTTTGATTTTTTCTTGGATGCCGCTGATTTTTTCATGTCGCGAGGAGCAGTGTCTAAATCGGAGGAAATAATTTCCATGGCCAAAGAAAAATTTTCAAGCAACCCGAATACCTTAAAGGCCATTGCCTATTGGTATGAGAAAAATAACGATTATGGGAGCGCCATTGACATCTATGAAGAGGTGCTCAAAAAAAGACCACGACATGGGCAATCGTTTCGGGATTTGGCCAATGCCCACTATACTAATGGCGATTTCAAGAAAAGTTTGGAAATCTATTCCAGATATATTGTATCCAGAAACCTGGACACTTCGGTAAAAGAAGAGGAAGGCATAGATGCCATCATAAAAACAGAGTTTCAGAATGTATTGAAATCGAATTCAGCGGAAATGTCCAATACAACCATACAAACTGGCATGTATGATAATTTTTTGGGGTCAAGGGTGCTTTTGGAGTGGAATAATGGTGAAGCTGAATTTGACCTACAGTTTGTTAATCCTGACAACAGGTTCTATACATGGAGTCATACGTATGAAAAAAATAGTGAGCAAATCAATCTGGAAAAAATCAAGGGGTTTTCATCCAAGCAATTTATGATAGACGAAATGTTCAGAGGGGTTTGGCAGGTAAATTTGAATTACTTTGGAAACAAGTCATATATACCAACGTACATAAAGGCCACGGTTTTTCACAACTTTGGTCAGGAAAATGAAACACAAAAATCCTATTACTTTAAATTGGTGGATAAAGAGGTAAACCAAAAACTGTTTTCAATTGTCAACAATCCCGAAAAAGAGGCTAAATAAGTCATCAAGTGGAGAACAACAGTCAATAAAATGATACCCTACAAATAACTTCTCAAAGTTTTCCGGGATTATTCGCTTTGCCCGCCAAGAACCTCAAGTCTTTTTTCTATTTGTTCCCGCTTTTCTTTTTCCCCCATCTGTTTATATATCATCAATAGGGTTTCCAAAAGCTGTGTATCATCGGGATTAAGCTCCAAACCCTCGGTCAGTACTTGCTCCGCTTTGGCCAAAAGATCATTAACCGTTGTCTTGGCTTTATTAAATTTTCTTTTTCCCATCCCCCAAAAATACTCCCTTGAATGCAACAAAGGAATTAATCTATCGGCCTCTTCGGAATAAATGACTGCGAGGGCTACCCGAGATCTTGTATGCGCAGGAGCAATATAAAATGCACGTTTAAAAAGGGAAATGGCTTTTTGGGTCGCACCTTGCTTAACATACATTACGCCAAGATTATATGGATGATCAGGATTCTTGGTATCTAGTTTGATCATCTTTTTAACATAGGAGCCACACATTTCCCAGTCTCGTTTTTTTTCATACGTTGCAGCCAAATAATTTAAAGTTTGCAAATCTCTGGGCGACATAAAATGTGCTATGCTTAAATATTGAATGACCTCATCCCATTCTTCCAAAAAATAATAGTTTATGCCAATGATTTTGAAAACACCTGATTTCCCATCTCGGGCCAAAAAGCCAATGCCCCGATCTAGTAGGGTCAGATAACATTTTAAGGACAGCGAAAATTGTCCGTTTTGGTGAAAATGGTAGGCAGCTTCTGCCAGCATCTTCCTATTTTTACCTCCACTGTATTGAAATGCTTTTAAGGCATGCCATGCAGCCAATTCATACTTTCCTTCTTTGTGGGCCGTATTGTGCTGCTGCATATAATCCAGCTCTTGGGTCTCGGAAACCGGTAAAAGTTCAACATAATCTTTCTTGGGCAACGTAGAGGTTCCGTCCTGACCCCAGTTCCACCCCCTAATCACGGCATTTTTACGTTTTATGGTAGGGGCATGGGTCTCATTTACCGTTGAATCAGGGACAAAATCAATGGTCTTTAAGCTGTTCTCCTTTGAAACTCCCATTTTTGATAACATAAAACCCACTGCTTCATCGGCCTCTACCTCTTCTTCAAAAAAATCAATGGAATCAATCAGCAAGTGTTGCCGCATATGATGGCCCATTGCATGTAAAAACCGACCCAAGATGTTCCAATCATGGTTTGCGATCAGAGAATCTAAGTCCAATGTATTTTCTTGGATAACAACAAAACGTTCCAAAGAGCTGTGGAAAGAATCAAAGTTCATGGCTGAGATACCTCCGATTTGAGCACATGATTTAATTTGAAAGTTTCTTTGTTCTCCAATTAAATTAAAAAGGGAGTCAACTTTTTTCTCTAGTCCAAGAAGTCTTTGTGGTTTTTGGAAACCACATTGGTCAATATATTCTGATACTGGTAAATACGATTCGTAGGTGCACATTTTTCGAATCTGCGCATTGCTTGAAAAAAAGACCAATACGAAGAAAAAAAAGAATCGAGCAGCGTATTGCATTGGATATTGCAATTATGGTTATTGACTAGTACAGCGGCTATACCTGTAGAACTCCCATATTGAATGATTTCTCTATTGGGGCATGGTTTGCGGCCTCAATGCCCATAGATATCCATTTTCTAGTATCCAAGGGATCTATAATGGCGTCCGTCCATAACCGAGCCGCAGCATAATAGGGCGATATTTGGTTGTCATATCGCTGTTTGATTTTATCAAACAATTCTTTTTCCTTTTCAGCATCCAAAGGTTGTCCACTTTTTTCAAGGGAGGCTTTTTCAATCTGTAATAGCACTTTTGCCGCTGAGTTTCCACTCATCACGGCGAGTTCGGCACTGGGCCAGGCCACAATCAACCTAGGGTCATAGGCCTTGCCACACATGGCGTAGTTTCCTGCCCCGTAGCTGTTTCCTATGATTATGGTGAATTTGGGTACCACGGAATTGCTCACGGCATTTACCATTTTGGCACCATCCTTAATGATGCCTCCATGCTCGCTCTTGCTGCCTACCATGAAACCGGTTACATCCTGCAGGAACACCAAGGGAATCTTCTTTTGGTTGCAGTTGGCAATAAAACGGGTGGCCTTATCGGCTGAATCGGAATAAATGACCCCACCAAATCGCATTTCGCCTTTTTTGGTCTTGACCACTTTCCGTTGGTTGGCCACAATCCCCACGGCCCAACCATCAATTCGGGCATAGCCGGTCAAAATAGTTTTACCATAACCCTCTTTGTACTGTTCAAACTCAGAGTTGTCCACCAATCGCTTTATGATTTCAAGCATGTCGTATTGATCACTCCGCGAACTTGGAAGAATACCGTAAATATCTTCTTGGTTTTCCGTTGGGTCTTTTGCTTCAACCCGATTAAAACCAGCTTTTTCAAAATCGCCGATTTTGCCTACGATACTTTTGATTTTATCAAGCGCATCCTTATCATCCTTGGCCTTGTAGTCAGTAACTCCGCTGATTTCCGAGTGTGTGGTGGCTCCGCCTAGGGTTTCGTTATCAATGCTTTCACCTATGGCCGCTTTCACCAAATAACTGCCTGCTAAGAAAATACTTCCCGTTTTATCAACAATAAGGGCTTCATCGCTCATAATGGGTAAATAGGCCCCACCGGCCACGCAACTACCCATAACCGCAGAAATCTGGGTAATGCCCATACTGCTCATAATGGCATTGTTCCTGAAAATTCGGCCAAAATGTTCCTTGTCCGGGAAAATCTCATCCTGCATAGGGAGGTATACCCCAGCACTGTCCACTAAATAGATGATGGGCAATTTATTTTCTATGGAAATTTCTTGGGCCCTGAGGTTCTTCTTTCCTGTAATGGGGAACCAAGCTCCTGCCTTTACAGTAGCGTCATTGGCCACTACCACACATTGCTTTCCTTGGATATATCCTATTTTCACCACCACCCCGGCAGACGGACATCCGCCATGTTCCCCATACATGCCATCTCCTGCAAACGCACCAATTTCAACAGCATTGGAATTTGGGTCCAACAAATAATCAATACGCTCACGGGCGGTCATTTTACCTTTTTCGTGATGTTTCTCAATGCGTTTTTTCCCTCCGCCCAGTTTAACCTCGGCTAGTCGTTTCCTTAGTTGGGAAAGCATCAATTTATTATGGTCTTCGTTCTTATTGAAGTTGATATCCATGTACTGTCAATTTCTTCTTATTGGCTAAAGATAAGGAGTTATAATCATTACTTTTGATCCCATATGGAAACTAAAATACGATGGGGCATCGTGGGCCCGGGAAAAATTGCACGGAAGTTTATTTCGGATTTACAATTGGTGGAAGATGCCAAGATTTCGGCAGTAGCTTCCCGTTCATTGAAAAAGGCACAGGATTTTGCCGATGAATACGCCATTGAAAATGTGTTTGGAAGTTATGAAGAGATGTTTGCCTCGGACACTGTGGATGTGGTTTATATCGCCACCCCTCATCGGTTCCACAAAACATTGACCTTGCAGGCCCTGGACTCTGGAAAGCATGTACTTTGCGAAAAGCCTTTGGGGGTCAGCAAATCTGAAGTACAGGAAATGGTGGATACGGCCAAACAGAACAAGGTTTTTCTTATGGAAGCACTTTGGTCCCGTTTTAATCCGGCCATTCAAAAAGTAAAGCAGTTAGTAGATGATGGGGAGATAGGGGATTTGACCCATATCAACGCAGATTTTGGATTTTATGCCTTGGACAGGGATGAGGAGTCCCGGGTGCTTAACCTTGATTTGGCTTCCGGTTCATTATTGGATATTGGTATTTATCCCATTTTTTTGGCCTACCTATTTTTGGGCAAGCCCAAGGAAATATATGCGGCATCAAATTTTCACCCTAATGGAACGGAATTACAGACCTCAATGATTTTCCAATATCCCAAAGCTCAAGCCGTGCTTTACAGCGGATTTACCAGCAGAACCCGAACTGAAGCGGAACTATCAGGAAGCCAAGGTGAAATTTTCCTTCCTTCCCGATGGCATGAGGCAGACGGGTATACCTTACTGAAAAATGGTGTTTCTGAAACTTTTGAACATCCATTAAAAGGAATAGGATTTTACTACGAGATTTTGGAGGTTCATCAATGCTTGAGGGCTAATAAAATGGAAAGTGACCTTTGGTCGCATCAAAATAGTTTGGATGTGGCTGAATTACTGGACACTGTGCGTGAAAAATGCGGGATTCGGTTCCCTTTTGAGGGATAATCGACAAATAACCATTTTGGAATAGTCCATTTTTTACGATATTTGACCTTCTACTGAACGATACATATGGGAATGAACAAAAATACTGTGCTCGCTTGGGCCACTTGGATTATGATTTTTGTGGGAATCGGAATGATAGCGCTTGGCGCTTTCAAGTACGATGAAGTGGCCGGATACGGTTTTGGAGCAGTGGGCATTGGCTTTTTTGCCGTAGCTTGGGTTTTCAATGCACTCAAGGGACGGGTATAAAGTTCTCTTTTCTTAATTTTTAAACGCAACCAAATGTCAGACGATAAAAAGGTCATTTTTTCAATGTCCGGGGTTACCAAGACCTTTAAAACGGCCAACACCCCTGTACTCAAAAATATTTATCTCAGTTTCTTCTATGGGGCCAAGATTGGAATTCTGGGTCTCAATGGTTCCGGGAAATCAACCTTGCTCAAGATTATTGCCGGAGTGGATAAGAACTATCAGGGTGATGTGGTATTTTCTCCGGGATATACAGTGGGATATCTGGAACAGGAGCCCCAATTGGATGAAGAAAAGACCGTATTTGAAATCGTCAAGGAAGGTGCTGCCGAGACCGTTGCTATTTTGGATGAATACAATAAGATCAACGATATGTTCGGTCTTCCCGAAGTATATGAAGATGCCGATAAGATGCAAAAGTTGATGGATCGTCAAGCAGTGCTTCAAGACCAGATTGATGCATCCAATGCATGGGAATTGGATACCAAATTGGAAATTGCCATGGATGCGCTACGTACGCCTGAATCAGACAAGAAGATTGGGGTGCTTTCCGGCGGGGAACGAAGACGTGTGGCCCTATGCAGGTTATTGCTACAAGAACCCGATGTACTTTTGTTGGATGAACCTACCAACCACTTGGATGCGGAGTCCGTACACTGGTTGGAACACCATTTGGCACAATATAAAGGAACGGTGATTGCAGTAACACACGACCGTTATTTCCTGGACAATGTAGCAGGTTGGATTTTGGAACTGGATAGGGGAGAAGGTATTCCTTGGAAAGGGAACTATTCCGGATGGTTGGACCAAAAGGCCAAGCGTTTGGCCCAAGAAAGCAAGCAGGCTTCCAAAAGACAAAAGACCTTGGAACGGGAGTTGGATTGGGTTCGTCAAGGAGCCAAAGGAAGACAGACCAAGCAAAAGGCCCGTCTTAAAAATTATGACAAACTCCTTAGTCAGGACCAAAAACAGTTGGAAGAAAAACTGGAAATCTACATCCCCAATGGACCGCGATTGGGTACCAACGTTATTGAATCCAAAGGGGTGAGCAAAGCTTATGGGGATAAATTGTTGTATGAAGACCTAAACTTCAATCTGCCCCAAGCAGGAATTGTGGGGATCATTGGTCCCAACGGTGCGGGTAAGACCACCATCTTTAGAATGATTATGGGGGAGGAAACCCCGGATAAAGGAGAGTTTATTGTTGGGGATACCGCCAAACTGGCCTATGTGGACCAAAGCCATTCCAATGTCGACCCAGAAAAAAGCATTTGGGAAAATTTCAGTGATGGACAAGAGTTGATCATGATGGGAGGGAAGCAAGTGAATTCCCGAGCCTATTTAAGCCGATTTAACTTCTCTGGTAGTGAGCAGAACAAAAAGGTAAACATGCTTTCCGGTGGAGAGCGTAACCGACTTCACTTGGCCATGACCTTAAAAGAGGAGGGCAACGTTTTACTTTTGGATGAGCCTACCAACGATTTGGATGTGAATACCTTGAGGGCTTTGGAAGAAGGTCTTGAAAATTTTGCAGGTTGTGCCGTGATCATTTCCCACGACAGATGGTTCTTGGATAGAATCTGTACCCACATTTTGGCTTTTGAAGGAGATTCACAGGTGTATTTCTTTGAAGGATCTTTCTCAGATTATGAGGAGAACAAAAAGAAACGCTTAGGAACGGATATCATGCCCAAGCGTATCAAATACAAGAAACTTATTAGGTAGACGGGAATTTTACTCTTCTCCGCCGATATTTTTCAATCCTTCCTCAAGAAGTTTTCTGGCATTTTCCAGATAGGCTTTTTGGTGATACTCCAAACTATTGGAGTCAATGCTGTTGCCATTTAGGGTTCCAATGGTTTTTGAAAGTTCCACGAGCTGGTCGATGGCCTGTTTGGCCGTATTAAGTTTTTCGCGGGAGTGTTTCTCAAATACCTTAATCATTTCCAGTTCCATAGCATTTTCGGGGGCTTCATCATCGGCATGCGCCTGATGCTCCATGGTGGTCGTGGCATTATCGGCAACAGTTATTGGGGCAGAAACACCCAAAGTACATTCATCCAAGATGGTAATCAGTTCGTTGATTTGCCCAAGGGCTTTTTTGGTAAAGTACCTGCCAGCTTCCCAATCAACGGGTTCAATGGCTTTGTCCAAGGTCTCCAAGGCGTCCAAAGTCTTGTTCTCTGCCTTGGCACAATCACAATCGTCCCTAAAGGCTTTGGATTTTTCAAGAGCCGTTAATGCTCTTTCAGCATAGTACATTTGGTGTTCAAAGTTAGTAGCGGTCATTCCTTTTTTGCAATGATTGAGCGCGTAAGTAACTTTGGAATAAAAATTGTCACATTGGGAGAAAGCAGCTTGAAGTGCACAGAAAAATGCAATCGCTACTAAAACATGGGATTTGGGAGCCATGGTCAAGTATTTTTTGATTTGGTTAAGTCTGTTATCTTAACGACAATGTAGGGGAAATATTTTATTCCATCAAAAATCGTCATTCGGATACCAATCCAGTTGTACCACTTTTATCTCGGAGTTTACTTCGTTAACGAGTTTTTTGAACTTTTCAACATCGCTTACATCAGGGCGACCTCTAAAGTGGTATGGGTAGACTTCTTTAGGCTGAAATTCCAAAACAGCATCTGCAGCACTTTCCACAGTCATGGTGTAGGGGAGGTTCATGCATACAAAGGCCTTGTCAATATTTTTTAGTGCCCTCATTTCAGGAATGTCCTCGGTGTCCCCAGAAAAATAGAGACGCTGCCCACCTATGGTCAAGACATACCCATTTCCACGTCCTTTGGTATGAAAATCCAACGCTTCTTCCCGTAAATTATACATGGGAATGGCTTCAATCGCTATTCCGGAATAGGTTTTAGTATCCCCATTGTTCAGAACATCCACAGCTAAGGTAGATTCATCGGGAATTTCATCAGCAACAGCTTGGGGAAGAATAATTGTAGTGTTCTCTGTTGAAACTTCTTGGAGGGTTTCCAAATTAAAATGATCACCATGTATATCCGTCACCAAAATAATATCTGGGCCATTTTGCCCTTCAAAAGCTGACTTTCCTCCCACGGGGTCTATATATAAGGTAACATCATTCCATTCCAAAACGGCAGTGGCATGTTCAATAGGTATAATGGAAACTTCCGTAAGGCTATCATTCTTAGCTTTAACAATCGCTTCAGGGGTTTCTTCCGATGACTTATTTTTTGATTTACAACTGGCAATCAAAACGATGCCGAGTACTAATGGAATTATTTTTTTCATCATGGCTACTTTTTTGAAGTTCCTTTAAAATTAAGGTATCTAGACTTTTATGGCGATTTTTTTAAGATTATTTTATTGCAAATGATCCAAACAATGATCTAAAGCGTATATAAACCAAACACGATTGATTAAAAACCTTAAACGAGAATCAATTAACACAAAAAGTTATGACAGAAGCAAAAAATAACAACGGATTGAAGGTAATCGCAGGTTTGTTGGGTGTAGTTCTTTTGGGAACCATTATCTACACCGTAAGCCTTTACCAAGATAAAAAGAAAACCACTCAAGCCCTTACACAAGAAAAAGAGTTGGTTGTTGAAGATTTGAACAACTTGAAATCTGAGTATGACAAAGCTATCCTTGAAAGCAATGCTACAAACGAAGAGTTGGTTGCCGCTAGGGACAATATTGCAAAATACATCGATTCAGTACAGGGTATGAAAGCCGATATCGCTTCTCTTTCTAGATACAGAAGACAAGTAAGTGTACTTAAAGCAGAAAGAGAAAAACTATTGAAACAAGTAGATTCCTTGACACAATCCAACAGCTTGTTGGCCATGCAACGTGACAGCACATTTACTGAATTGGAAAAACAGACAGTTTTCAACGATTCATTGATCGTTCAGAACACCCAATTGGCTGATGCTGTAGAAAGAGGTTCTGCCCTTAGCCTTTCTAAATTCTCTGTGGATGCTGTTAAGGAAAGAAGCAGCGGTAAATTGGTGTCTACTTCCAGGGCTAAAGCTACTGATAAATTCAAGGTTTGTTTTACAGTTGCCGATAACGTAATCGCCGAAGCTGGTGATAGAGAGTTCTTCATTGAAGTTCTTGATCCACAAGGAAATGTTTTGGGTGACAGTTTCTCTAAATCCAACGAAGAAGGTGCTTCCATCTCTTACAGTAAAGGAACCAACTTCTATTATGAGAACAGCTCTTTGGATGTTTGTGACTATATAAACAAGCCTGCCAGTGATTTCCAAAAAGGAAACTACATGGTAAATGTTTACGACAGCAATTTGAAACTGTTGGGAACTTCCAAGTTTGAGTTGAAATAATACACACACTATCCATAAACCAAAAAGCCTGCTCATGATGAGCAGGCTTTTTTATTTTATACTTTATGGCCTAGATAGTTACTTTAAACTGCCTACCATATCTTCGGGTCGTACCCAAGCATCGTATTCTTCAGGGGTTACATAGCCAAGATTTATAGCCTCTTCTTTTAAGGTAGTTCCATTTTTATGGGCTGTATTGGCAATTTCGGCAGCCTTATAATACCCGATTTTAGTATTTAGTGCCGTAACCAACATTAATGAATTGTTCAAGAGTGTCTTGATTACTTCATGGTTAGGTTCTATGCCTACCGCACAGTTTTCGTCAAAGCTTACACAAGCATCACCCAATAATTGGGCAGATTGTAGAATATTTGCGGCCATCATGGGTTTAAACACGTTAAGTTCATAGTGCCCTTGGGTGCCACCAACACTTATGGCCACATCGTTACCCAATACTTGGGCACAGACCATGGTCAAAGCTTCACATTGGGTTGGGTTTACCTTACCGGGCATAATGGAGCTGCCTGGCTCATTGGCAGGGATAATAATCTCGCCAATACCAGAACGGGGTCCAGAAGCCATCATCCTGATATCATTGGCAATTTTGTTCAATGACACCGCCAATTGTTTAAGTGCTCCATGACTTTCTACAATGGCATCGTGCGAAGCCAACGCTTCAAACTTATTTTCGGCCGTTATAAAGGGAAGTCCTGTAAAGTCGGCAATATACTTTGCCACAAGAACATCGTACCCTTTTGGTGTGTTAAGACCCGTACCCACGGCTGTCCCACCCAATGCCAATTCGCTCAAGTGGGGCAATGTATTTTTTAATGCCTTTAGTCCATGTTCAAGTTGAGAGACATATCCAGAAAATTCCTGTCCAAGGGTTAGGGGAGTGGCATCCATTAAATGGGTACGTCCAATTTTCACGACTTCTTTGAACTCTTTGGATTTCTTCTCCAGTGTGTTTTTAAGTTGCTCAACACCAGGAATGGTTACTTCAACTATCTTTTTATAAGCCGCAATGTGCATTCCTGTGGGAAAAGTATCATTGGAAGACTGGCTTTTGTTCACATCGTCATTGGGTTGTATGGTTTTTTCACCTTCCCCAATTTTTTTGCCCGCAATTTCATGGGCCCTGTTGGCCACCACTTCATTTACGTTCATATTACTCTGGGTTCCGGAGCCCGTTTGCCAAATTACCAATGGAAATTGGTCATCATGCTTTCCGGCCAGAATTTCATCACACACCTGCGCAATTAAATCCCTTTTTTCCACAGAAAGAACACCAAGCTCATGGTTGGCATATGCCGCCGCTTTTTTAAGATAGGCAAAACCATACACCACATCCAAAGGCATGGAAGCTGAAGGACCAATTTTAAAATTGTTTCGGGAGCGCTCAGTTTGTGCACCCCAATATTTATCAGAAGGTACTTTTACCTCCCCCATGGTATCTTTTTCGACTCTAAAACTCATTTTACAAAATTTTGATGCACAAAGGTAATTGTTAGCAGAATTATATGGTAGTACTAAGGGTTATATATACTTTTTTTGAAGGGAGATTTGTTTTTTATGAAAAGAACAAACTATCTTTGTTGAACAAAAGGAAAGAATAATGTTCGAATTTGACCAATATTTAGGTTTTTTAGCTTTTTTGACAATTTTGACCATCGGTTTTTGGTTGATGATTTTCTTGTTGACCTTTGTGGTTCCTTACTGGTTGATTGGTAACCTTAGGGAAATGATGAAAGAAAAACGCGAGGCCAAACGTGCCCAGCTCGAAGAATAAAAAAAGACGATTAAAAAAAAGAAGCCAAATTGGCTTCTTTTTTTTGTCCCAGCTTAGGAATTTCCTCCCGCTTTAAACTCTCCTTCCTCTTCACCACCGCCATCACCATTGGGCCGGTTGCCCTGTCTTTTCTCCTTGGGCTGGTTAAATCTGTATATAAATGATAGGTTTACCTGTCTTTTTCTCCATTGAAACTCGCTATCCGAAGTAAAGAATGCCGTTTCTGTGAAGGACTGTCGCTTTCTGGAATTGAACACATCGCTTACGTTCAAAGATATTGTGGCGTTTTCCTTAAAAAGGTCCTTGCTCATGGCCAAGTTCATGGAGAACATACCCTTGGTTTCTGTTTGGGCATTTTGTCGTGGTCCCATATAGAAGGAATTGGCCTGTAGGTCTATTTTGGCGGGTAGAGTGAATTTAGAACTGAAACGGGCAAACCAACTGGTGTTTTCGGCACCATAGTCCACACTGTTGAACGTTCCTTCGGAGCTGAACCTAAAAAAGTTCAAACTGCTATTCAGTCGCACCCATTTTGCTGGATTATATATCATCCCAGCCTCGGCACCAACACGCTCATTGGTGGAAAGGTTGATCGGGATGGAACGGATAATCCGAATACCATCCGAGGTCACTTCACCAGTTTCTTCCCTTACCCACTCAAAAGAATCGGTTTCCCTTTGATAATAAATCGAGGAAGTAAATGTGAGTTTCCCCCATCTCTTTAAATAGCCCAAATCAAAAGCATTGGCAAAAGCAGGGTTTAAATCTGGATTTCCTTGAAAAACATTGGTTCTACTGGAACGTGAGGGAAATGGATTGATGAACCAACCCCTAGGCCTATTGATCCTACGGTTATACCCCAAGGAAATGTTCTCTGTTTCCGAAAGTTCATAAATCAGGTTTACGGTGGGGAACAATCCGAGATAGTTTTTATCAAAATTAAGATCAACATCTGCACCAACAATTTCTTCCAGAGCCTGACTGTCTATTTCAGAATCTACACTGCCCTTCATCTGTGTATTCTCCAATCGAAGCCCCATCAAGAAAGAGAACTTACCAAATTTGTTTCCGTATTGGGTATATAGTGCATTTACGTTTTCATGATAAGTAAATGTGTTGGTCAAATCCCGGTTGGTTTCAAATTCTCCAGTACCTTGGTTCAGGGTATCCAATTGGTAATCATTGACCTCTTTTTCAAAATTTCCACGATAACCAGCTTCAAACTGTGCATCACCAATCGGAAGCACATAATCTATTTGTGCCAAGATATCGTCTTGGGTCTCTGCTTCAAAGATATTTTCCAAGGCCAGCAAGTCGGTGTTTGGGATTACATTGTTTTCTTGGATTTCCGTAAATATGGATTCGTCATCATATGAATATTGGAAATCTGCAGTCAACTTATGCCCATCATCATTAATGTTGTTGGTATAATTTAGAGCTACTTGATAGCTGCTGTCATCTTCTGCTTGATCCTCACTCCGATAGGTGCTACTGGCCAAATCCTCACCTATAAAACGTTGGTTGTCGTTTTCGGTAAGATCGTTTTCATCGGCAATGCGATAGAAAAAACTACCGGTAACAGAAGATTTGTCGGTAAGGAAGTACTCCATACCTATATTCATGTTGAAACCGTCATCATTTCTGCTTATATCACGATCCTCGATGATTCGGTCAAACTCACCCTCAGAATAGGTATTGTCAAACAAACCTCCTCCGGGCGATTCCCGATGAAAATACCCCAAGGTGTTGAATATGTTGAACTTTTCGGTACGCAAATTGAAATTGGTGGTGACCTGTGCATTGAAAGGTATCCCTATTGAGGTATTGATCGAACCGTTGATACCCAAGGTCTTTTCCTTTTTGAGAACAATATTCAGGATACCAGCTGTACCTTCGGCATCATATCGGGCGGAAGGACTGGTAATGACCTCTACTTTTTCAATGGCATCTGCGGGTAATTGGCGGAGAGCATCGGTAGAACCAAATCCTGCCAATGCGGAGGGTTTTCCGTTGATCAATATCCGTACGTTTTCATTACCACGCAAGCTTATTGCCCCTTCTACATCCACAGAAACGGAGGGGATATTGTTGAGGGCATCACTCACGTTTCCACCACTGGTCGTGATATCTTTACCAATATTGTAAACTTTTTTGTCCAACCGGATTTCAACAGTAGTTTTTTCACCCACTACTTCAACTTCTTGGAGTTGTGCAACATCGGGTGCCAATACAATGGCCCCCAAATTAGTGGAACTGTTGTAGCTTTGGTTGGTGCGCGAAAAAGTTTTATAGGAGATATATTCCACCCGAATATTATATTGCCCTGGTGAGGTCTGTACCTCAAATTTTCCATCCAAATCGGTGATTCCTCCAGTTACCTTATCTGGACTGTTCGCATCTTGCAATACAAAAGTTGCGTACTCCAAAGGTTGGCCTGAGTCTTGATCAACTACTTTCCCAGAAATGGTAATGGAATTTTGGTTTGGCCTTGTTTGGGCACTAGTGGTAAAAATGGTCAATAATAACAACGGGACAATGATCCTGTGCATAGCTTGGTTTTAGATCATCAAATTTGGCAGGAAATTCAGAAGAACTAAAATTAATATCTGCCAACAGCAGAAATGGGCCCGTCAATGACCTTAAGGTTTTGTTAATCTTTTTTCTTTTTCTTCTTCTTTTTCTTTTTGGACTTGAAGCTGTTTTCCTGTAGTTCCATAAAAGCGTTGTACTTGTCTTCTGGAAGGCCGGACTTTAGTTCCTCGTTCTGTCTTTTTTCGATCTTCTCGTATTCTTCTTTGGCTTTTAGCGGCTCCAATCCCAAGATTTGTAGCTCAATCCTTTGCTGAACAGATTGCAGCAAAGTGGTTCTTACAACGGCTTCTTCAAAAGGGTTGAGACCTAAAGCTTCAGTAATGGAAGGCATTTGTCCGTCTACGATTTCCTCAGCGGTTGGAGGATCCTCCTTTTTTGGGGTATCATGTACTTGGGGAAGTGTACTTTGCCTTCTACCATATCGGTTTCCATAGGGCGACCCATATCCATATTGGGCAAAAGTCTCACTTGTAAAAAGTAATCCTATCAATAGGGTGAGAATACTTAGAGTATGCACTTTTTTCATGACAGTCGATTCAATTTTCAAAAATAGCAAATGTTATGCCTTTTCTATGCTAATGTTGATATAAATACCTCTGAGCATCAATTCTATAGCAAGGTATTGATTTTTTCAGCTGGTCTACCAACAACGGCTTTCTTTCCATTGATTATAATAGGTCGCTCAATAAGCTTTGGATGCTCCACCATGGCAGCAATGATTTCATCATCGGAAAGTTCTTTCCCTTTATAATTTTCCTTCCAAATGGCTTCACTTTTACGGACAAGCTCCAATGGGGACATCCCAAGAAATCCTAAAATTTCCCTTAGCTCATCTTCGGAAGGGATGTCTTCCAAATACTTTACTATTTCAAATTCTTTTCCTGTGTTCTCCAAAAGTTCCAATCCTTCTCTGGATTTTCTACATCTTGGATTGTGATATATTTTGATCATCTTTTTATTGGTTCTCGGTTCTTGGTTCTCGGATTTCTGATGTCTGATAATTATATAATGTATTTTAAAAACAGCTTCAAAAACTATTCCTCTTTTTGCCCCATCATCATCAGATAGGCTTTCAAGAAAGCACTAATGTCCCCATCCATAACGGCATCCACGTTTCCGGTTTCTTCCCCGGTGCGCACATCTTTGACCAATTTATAGGGATGCATCACATAATTACGGATTTGCGACCCCCATTCAATTTTCATTTTGGAGGATTCTATCTCGGCCCGGGCCTCTTGTTTCTTCCGAAGCTCTATTTCATACAACTGCGATTTCAACATTTTTAATGCCGTGGCCCTGTTATCGTGTTGCGAGCGTGAATCGGAACAGGAAATCTGTATCCCCGTGGGTTTGTGTACCAATTGGACCTTGGTCTCTACCTTGTTTACATTCTGTCCACCTGCGCCGCTTGAACGAGCGGTTGTGATTTCAATATCCGAAGGGTTGATCTCAATTTCAATGGTATCATCCACCAAAGGGTACACATAGACCGAAGCAAATGAGGTGTGGCGTTTGGCATTACTGTCAAAAGGGGAGATGCGCACCAAACGATGCACCCCATTTTCACCTTTGAGCCAACCAAAGGCATATTCGCCATCAATCTCCAAAGTCACGGTCTTTATCCCGGCAACATCACCCTCTTGGTAGTTGAGTTCCTTGACTTTGTAGCCGTTCTTTTCGGCCCACATGAGATACATCCGCATAAGCATGGAGGCCCAGTCACAACTCTCTGTACCACCCGCTCCTGCGGTTATCTGGAGCACAGCAGTAAGCTCATCGCCTTCATCGGAAAGCATGTTCTTGAACTCTAAATTTTCGATGGCCAATACTGCTTTACTGTATTGTTGCGCCACTTCATCCTCGGAAACCTCACCAGCTTGTTGAAACTCCATCAAAACCTCCAAATCACCAATCAAAGTCTTGGCAGAATCAAAATCTTCTACCCATTTCTTTTTGGATTTTAGGACTTGCATTTGTTTTTGGGCTTCTTGTGGATTGTCCCAAAAACTAGGAGCCAAGGTTTTTTCTTCCTCGTTCTCTATTTCTATAAGTTTGGCATCAATGTCAAAGATACCTCCTTAACGCACCAAGGCGCTCAATAAGATCTTTTTGCTGATCTGTAGTGGTCATATACTTAACTTTCGCACAAAAATAAACTTCTTTTGGAATATAATTGAATCAAACTTGATTGGTAAGCCGGCACCCATTTTTCAACCAACGAACCCATCTCACATCCAATATTTTAAAAAGACTTTTCATATGTTTTTTAAAAATGAAATACATACTTTTAGGTCCAATTCCATGCCATTATGAAGAAAAGCATTACCCTATTCGCAATATTGTACGCTTTCTGTGCAATGTTAAACGCGCAAACATTTGATAAGACAAAGGACTTTCAAAAATTCAATGGATACTTCAACTTCTATTATGACGATAAATCGGATAAAATATATTTGGAAGTCAATGATTTGGATAAGGAATTCCTTTATGTGTATGCCCTGAGCAGTGGAATAGGAAGCAACGATATTGGTCTGGATCGCGGACAACTCGGGAACGAACAGGTGGTCTTTTTTAAAAAAGCAGGTAATAAACTGTTATTGGTACAGCCCAATTTGGAATACAGGGCCATTACGCAAAACAATCTGGAACGGAAATCTGTGGAGCAGGCTTTTGCCAAATCCGTATTGCATGGATTTAAGATTGAAGAAGAGTCCAAAGGAAGCTATTTAATAGATTTCACTGAATTTTTGATGCGAGATGCCCATGGTGTAGCCAACAGGCTTAAGAATACAAAGCAGGGTTCCTATGGCTTGGACAAATCCAAAAGCGCATTGGATTTTGAACGCACCAAGGCTTTTCCAAAAAATGTGGAGTTTGATGCCATTCTCACCTTTGAAGGAACCCCTTCGGGGAGCTGGATTCAATCCGTGACCCCCAACCCAAGTTTGGTCACTGTAGCACAACACCACTCACTGATTGAATTGCCAGATGATAAGTATCAAAAGAGAGAGTTCGACCCACGTAGTGGTTCATACCCCTTTTCATATTATGATTATGCCACTCCGGTCCAAGAGTCCATTTTAAAACGATTTGTGACCCGCCACCGATTGGAAAAGAAAAACCCAAGTGCTCCGGTCAGTGAAGCTGTGGAACCTATCATATACTATCTGGACAATGGGACCCCAGAACCCGTTCGTTCTGCTCTTTTGGAAGGTGGAAGGTGGTGGAACCAAGCCTTTGAAGCCATTGGTTACAAAGACGCGTTTCAGTTAAAAGTATTGCCAGATGATGCTGATCCTTTGGATGTCCGCTATAATGTGATCCAATGGGTACACCGTTCAACAAGGGGTTGGAGCTATGGCAGCAGTGTCACTGACCCACGTACAGGAGAGATTATAAAGGGACATGTGAGCTTGGGAAGTCTGCGCATCCGTCAGGACTTTTTAATTGCGCAAGCCTTGATGAATCAACCGTTTGCAGAGCGGGACGACAATTACCAGCCCATGCTGAACATGGCTTTGGCCCGAATCCGACAGCTTTCTGCCCATGAAATAGGCCATACCCTTGGCTTTGCCCATAATTTTGCGGCAAGTACCAATGACAGGGCTTCGGTGATGGACTATCCCCATCCCCAGTTTGAACTGAAAGGAAGCACCATAGATTTCTCCAACGCCTATGACACGGGCATAGGGGAGTGGGACAAAGTGACCGTGGCCTATTCCTACTCCGATTTCCCAAAGGGCACTGATGAAAAAGCAGCCTTGAATGCCATCTTAAAAAAGGCCCAAGATGATGGTTTGCGCTATATATCCGATCAAGATGCAAGACCAACCGGAGGTGCCCATGCCTTGGCCCACTTGTGGGACAACGGTAAGAGTGCCAGCCAAGAATTGGAAAACGTATTGCAGATCAGAAAAACGGCCATCAACAATTTTTCCATGGATAACATCCGTTCTGGCGAGCCTAATTCAGTTTTGGAAGATGTGTTTGCCCCCTTGTATTTCTTCCACCGTTATCAAACGGAAGCAGTTTCCAAGCTTGTAGGTGGACTGGATTACAATTACGCCACCAAGGGTGACGGACAGCGGACAGTCCATATGGTGAACGAAGCGGTACAGGAGCAAGCATTGGAATCCATATTGGAAACCTTGGATGCCAAAGTAATTGCCATTCCACAGGATAAATTAGATCTCTTTCCGCCCAGAGCTATTGGATATTCGAGAACCCGGGAATCGTTCAATGGTAGAACAGGGGTGAGCTTTGATGCCCTTTCCGCTGCCGAAACTGCTGCTGACATGACCTTGGGACTTTTATTGCACCCGGAACGTGCCTCTAGATTGATTCAGCAAAAGAGTTTGGACAAAAACCAATTGGGACTTTCAGAAGTTTTGGAGGAAACGATAAAGAATACCATCGGAGCCTCTAACCGCGACACTTATTTGGATGAAGTACAGCAGACCATTAATTTTCGGGTGTTGTACCATATCATGAATTTGGCCGCCCATGATGCGGTGCATCCTCAGGTAAATGCCATTGCCCATGAATCCCTTAAAAATCTCAAGGCTTCCTTGCTCGGAGGTGAAAAAACAGCCATTGCTATAGAAATGGTTCGACGAATTGATGCCTTTTTGGACAAGCCCGAAAATTTTAAATTGATACCTACTCCGAAAATTCCAGATGGATCTCCCATTGGAATGGATTGTATGAACTAGACCTCGATTTTAATGGAAATCAATCTGATCAGTGATACGGTTACCCGGCCTACAGCGGGAATGTTGGCAACCATGTTGGCTGCCAAAGTAGGGGATGATGTTTTTAAAAACGACCCCACGGTAAATGCGTTGGAAGAAAAAGTGGCCAACTATTTTGGCAAAGAAGCTGCTTTATTCTTTCCCAGTGGCACCATGGCTAACCAAACGGCCATAAAACTCCATACCCAACCCGGTGAGCAATTGATCAGTGATAAATATGCCCATGTCTTTAATTATGAAGGAGGTGGAGTAAGCTTTAATAGTGGGGTAAGTTGTAGATTGGTGGATGGGCATCGAGGGATGATGACGGCCGAACAGGTGGAAGCCTCCATAAATCCTCCAGATTTCTACCACAGTCCCTTGACCTCTTTGGTTTGTATCGAGAATACCACCAACAAGGGTGGGGGAGCCTGTTGGGATTTTACCGAACTTCAAAAAATCAGAAAGGTTTGTGACGAACACCATCTCAAATACCATTTGGATGGTGCCCGATTGTGGAATGCCTTGGTGGCCAAGAAAGAGGACCCAAAAAGCTACGGAGCCCTTTTTGATACCATTAGCGTGTGCTTGAGCAAGGGAATGGGCTGTCCTGTAGGTTCTGTATTGGTAGGCGATTCCGAAACCATTGCAAAGGCGCTTCGCGTTCGTAAAGTTCTGGGTGGGGGAATGCGTCAAGCCGGTTTTCTGGCCGCAGCAGGAATCTATGCCATGGACCACCATATTGACCGATTGGCGGACGACCACAAAAAAGCAGCCGAAATCGGAAAAGTTCTCTCTAAGCTGGACTTTATCAAAAAAGTGGAGCCCATAGAGACCAACATCATCATCTTTGAGTTGGATGAATCCCAAATGTCATCCCCGGATTTCTTGAAAAAGCTGGAAGAAAACCAGATATCCATCATTGGAATGGGGCAGGGAAAGCTGCGTATTGTCACCCATTTGGACTATACGGATGCCATGCACGACCACTTCCTTACTATTTTGAAAAAAATAGGATAGCTTATTTCATAAAAGAATCCATTCCTGGGATGTTGGGCATGCCTTCTTTGGCCACGGCAGCCAATTCGGTTTCATTGATCTGGGTAGCTTTGGCAATAGCCTTATTTAGGGTGAACACCAAATAATCTTTCAGTTGCTCCTTGTCTTCCAACAAAGAATCGTCCACACTAATGGATTTTATTTCCCTATTTGCGGTAAGGGTTACTTTTAAAAGGCCATCGGCGGATGCTTCATCAATCAATACGGTGTTCAAACGCTCTTTGGTGGCTTCAACCTTTTTCTGGGTCTCCTTCAATTTTCCCATCATACCCATTAAATCTCCAAACATAGTCGCAATTTTTTAGTTGTAAATGACTTCAAAAGTAATACATTGTAGGAAATCAAAACTTATGGCACCCATCAAAACACACGTTATTATTCTGATTTTATGCCTTATTTTTGCAGGCTCTTGCCAAAATAACAAACAAGAATCCATGAGTATACAACCCCCGGTGGCCCAAAAGAAACCGACAAAACTGGAGAAACACGGTGATGTGCGGACCGATGATTATTACTGGATGAACAATAGGGAAGATCAGGACGTGATCGATTACCTGAATGCCGAAAATGAGTATTACCAACAGATGACGGCCCATACGAAGGAGTTCCAAGAGACGCTGTTTCAGGAAATCAAATCCCGAATCAAGGAAGACGACTCCTCTGTACCCTACAAGTTGAATGGCTACTGGTACATTACCCGTTACGAGGAAGGAAAGGAATACCCCATTTTCTCGCGTAAAAAAGAAAGTTTGGAGGCCGAGGAGGAACTCATGTTCGACGGTAACCAGATGGCCGAAGGCCACGAGTACTTTAACCTAAAAGGCGTTACCATAAGCCCCGACAATACCTTGGCTGCTTTTGCCACGGATACGGTTTCGAGAAGACAGTACAACATTCAGATAAAGAACCTCCAAACCGGTGAAATCTTTCCGGATATTATAGAGAATACCACAGGGAGCTCAGTTTGGGCCAATGATGGCAAAACCTTGTTTTATACCAAAAAGGACCCTGTAACATTGCGTTCGGACAAAATTTTCAAGCATGTATTGGGGACTTCCTCAGCAGAAGATGTTTTGGTGTTCCATGAAGAGGATGATACCTACAATACCTTTGTTTATAAGACCAAGTCCCGAAAATTTATTGTGATCGGTTCGGTGAGCACGCTTACCTCGGAATACCAAATTTTGAATGCCGATGACCCCAATGGGGATTTCAAGATATTTTCGCCCCGTAATTTGGGTGTGGAGTATTCCATTTCGCACTACGAAGGCAATTTTTATGTCCTTACCAATAAGGACAATGCCACCAATTTTAAACTGATGAAAGTCAGTGAAGGCCAGACTTCATCGGAACATTGGGAAGAGTTTATCCCACATCGTGAGGATGTATTGTTGGAAGATGCCGAAATTTTTAGGGATTATTATGTGCTTTCCGAGCGGGAGAATGGACTCAACCAGCTCAAAATCTCCCGTTGGGACGGTACGGACAGCTATTATTTGCCTTTTGACAGCGAAACCTATGTAGCTGGACCTTCGGTAAACTTGGATTTTGATACCAACGAACTCCGATATTACTACAATGAGATGGGGGCACCCTATGCTGTCATCGATTTCAACATGCAGACCAGGACCAAAAAGGTTTTGAAAGAACAAGAAGTCCTTGGCGGTAAGTTTGATAAGGCCAATTACACCACAGAACGCTTATGGGCTACAGCATCGGATGGAAAAAAAGTACCCATTTCCTTGGTGTATAGAAAAGATACTCCCCTGGATGGCACCAGTCCGTTGTTGCAATACGCTTACGGTTCTTATGGGAGTACCATTGACCCTTATTTTTCATCCGTACGGTTGAGTTTGTTGGATAGGGGTTTCATTTTTGCCATTGCCCATGTAAGGGGAGGGGAGTATTTGGGAAGACCTTGGTACGATGATGGTAAAATGCTTCACAAAAAGAACACTTTCACCGATTTTATAGCCTGTTCCCAATTTCTGATTGAGAAAAAATATACCAGTCCAGAACATTTGTATGCCAGTGGTGGCTCCGCAGGAGGTTTGTTGATGGGCGCTATCGTAAATATGGCCCCGGAACTTTACAACGGAGTCATTGCCTCAGTGCCTTTTGTGGATGTGGTCACTACCATGTTGGACGATACCATTCCTTTGACCACAGGAGAATATGACGAATGGGGAAATCCAAATGACAAAGAATACTACGATTACATAAAATCCTATTCACCTTACGACAATGTGGAGGCCAAAGATTATCCCAATCTTTATGTTACCACAGGACTGCACGACTCACAAGTACAGTATTGGGAACCAGCTAAATGGGTGGCCAAGCTAAGAGACTATAAAACAGATGATAACCTATTGTTTTTGGATACCAACATGGATGCCGGGCACGGTGGGGCATCCGGTAGGTTCGAGGCTTTACGTGAGACGGTGAAGGATTATGTGTTTATTTTAGATCTTGAAGGAAAAGCCTTTTAAAAATAAAAATGTTACTTTTGTGCCGGACTTTTGGTGAAATATCGCTAATTTGTCCCTTACCTAATACCAGTTATGAAGAAACAGATAAATGCGCACAGCAGTATCCTTGACCTAATTGGAAATACCCCCTTAGTTAAGCTTAACACCATTGCAGCTCCCCTAACCGGAAACTTTTATGCCAAGTTGGAGTCCTTTAATCCAGGACATTCCTCCAAGGACCGTATAGCCGTCCATATCATTGAGGAGGCTGAACGCAAGGGAATCCTTAAGCCAGGAAGTACTATTATTGAAACCACATCGGGCAACACAGGCTTTAGCTTGGCCATGGTCAGTATAGTAAAAGGGTATGATTGTATTTTGGCCGTGAGTTCAAAATCATCGCCCGATAAGATAGATATGTTGCGTTCCATGGGTGCCAAGGTATATGTATGCCCTGCCCACGTTAGCGCAGACGATCCACGTTCATATTACGAAGTGGCCAAACGTCTTCACCAAGAAACCGAGAACTCCATTTATATCAACCAGTATTTCAACGAACTCAATATCGAGGCCCATTATCAGACCACTGGGCCGGAGATTTGGGAGCAGACCAACGGGAACATCACCCATTTGGTGGCTTGTAGCGGTACAGGGGGAACCATTTCCGGGATTGCACGGTATTTGAAGGAACAGAACCCCAATGTGAGGATTTTGGGTGTGGATGCCTATGGTTCCGTACTTAAAAAATACCACGAAACCGGAGAGTTCGATCATAATGAGGTATATCCCTATCGTATTGAAGGTTTGGGAAAAAACCTTATTCCTACAGCCACGGATTTTAACAGTATAGACCGTTATGTAAAGGTTACCGATGGTGAAAGTGCCCATATGGCCCGAAAAATAGCCCATACCGAAGGGATGTTCGTAGGCTATACCAGTGGGGCCGCCATGCAGGCACTGTTCCAGTTGAACACCGAAGGTGAATTTACCGAGGACAGCAATGTGGTGGTTATCTTCCCAGACCACGGCTCACGTTATATGAGCAAGGTTTACAGTAATGAATGGATGGAAAACCAAGGCTTTTTTGATATCCAAAATGCCGAGGTACCAGAAAAAATAGAATACATTAAGTAGTAAGATGTACCGCATAACCTAAATAAAGACGGCAATGATTTCATTGTCGTTTTTTTGTATAAAAATTTCGTTGTGCGTACTTCGTAAAAATCTATACTTTTGCAGTTCAATCAATTTTAAGGTAGATGAAAGATTTATTTGATAGGATCATTGAAAACAAAGGACCTCTAGGGAAATGGGCATCGCAGGCAGAAGGGTATTTTGTATTCCCGAAGCTGGAAGGACCCATCTCAAATCGAATGAAATTCCAAGGAAAGGATGTGATAACGTGGAGTATCAATGACTACTTGGGGCTTGCCAATCTACCAGAGATCAAAAAAGTTGATGGGGACGCCGCCTACGAGCACGGTGCCGCCTATCCCATGGGCGCCCGTATGATGAGTGGCCATACCGATTACCATGAGCAATTGGAAAAGGAGCTTGCCGAATTCGTTCATAAGGAAGCCTCTTATTTGTTGAACTTCGGGTACCAAGGATTTATGTCAGTGATAGACGCCTTGGTGGCCAAAGACGATATTATTGTCTATGATGTGGATTGCCACGCCTGTATTATTGATGGGGTGCGCTTGCACATGGGCAAACGCTTCACATTTAAGCACAACGACCCAGAGAGTTTGGAGAAAAACCTGGAACGTGCCACCAAATTGGCCAACGAGACCGGTGGTGGTATCCTTGTAATTTCCGAAGGGGTGTTTGGAATGCGCGGAGAGCAGGGAATCCTTAAAGAAATTGTGGAGCTGAAGAAAAAATTCCAGTTCCGTTTGTTGGTGGACGATGCCCACGGCTTTGGAACCCTTGGTAAAACCGGGGCCGGAGCAGGAGAGGAGCAAGGTGTACAGGACGAGATCGACGTATACTTGGCCACTTTTGCCAAATCCATGGCAGGTATCGGGGCTTTTGTGGCTGCCGACAAAGAAATCATAGAATACCTTAAATACAACCTAAGATCGCAAATGTTCGCCAAATCGCTGCCCATGGTCTACGTGAAAGGGGCATTGAAGCGATTGGACATGCTTCGTTCCAGACCAGAGCTCAAGGCCAAACTGTGGGAAAATGTAAATGCCCTACAAAACGGACTTCGCGAGCGTGGTTTTGATTTGGGAACCACCAGTAGCTGTGTTACCCCGGTCTATTTGAACGGAAGTATCCCAGAGGCCATGGCCTTGGTAAAGGATTTGCGTGAAAACCACGGTATTTTCTGTTCCATTGTGGTATATCCGGTTATCCCAAAAGGATTGATATTGTTGCGATTGATCCCAACGGCCACCCATACCCTACAGGATATTGCAGAGACCTTGGATGCCTTTTCATCCATTAGGGAACGATTGGAAAACGGTACCTACAAAAGACTTTCTGCTGCCGTAGCGGCTGCGATGGGGGAGTAAGCTTTATTTAATATTAAATAAAGTTTTGAGGGTTTTATTATTGTTTCGGTTTATTCTTTCCGAAAACGTTTCGCCCATCCCGTAAATATCGGCCAAACAGCTATTGATTACTGAATTTCGTTGTAGCAAATGTTGAATTATTCGATTTTGTTCGTCATTGAGTTTGTTCAGTGACATAAGCCCCATTGCTCCAAGAGTTTGCAGTTCGGGGGAAAATGAAATCAAATTCCCATTCAATTTGTGCTTTTTCCTTTGTTTGACCCACCCCATTGATTCTTTGGTTTTTGGAGAGGTGTCTCTTCCGGTATAACCACACCCAAAACCTACTAGGTACTCTTCTATAAGTTGTTCTTGGAAATCAATAACACCTAGCTTTGATTTATAAAATTTATTGTGCCGATGAACATAATCCTCAACAACAATTGGGTCACTTTTAAATTCGCTAATATGGGAATGCCGTTTTTTTACACTATTAAAATAAGATAGCCACCCATGAATGATTGAATCATTTTTGACCAAAATATTTAATCTTAATTCATTTCCACTGACGGGCAACAAAATATATCTATGGTGTTCATATCCGAAATCCAGCTTTCTTTTCAGTAAATCAGTAATGACTAAAGTTTCAAAGGAACCAAACTTTTTACCTCGCAAAGATTTTAATTCTTGTACATAATCAAACGATTGAAGGTGTAGTTTGATTTTTTCAAAATCATCTTGCCCAAACAAATTTTGGAGAATGAATAGGCTTATTAGAAGAATGATTTTGTGCATTAATTCAAATTCAAAACTGTATGCGAACTAAATTTTCAATCATTTTTTAAGGAGAGATCCTTATACATTTCTTTAAACATTTCTCCCGGGTCTACATCCAACGCCAGTGCAATCAGATAAAGTTCCCAAGCCCGAAGTTGGGTAGAAGGGTTAAGGGTCAATTCACTTATTCTTGATTTACTGATGCCAGTTTTTCTGGAGATTTCTGCCTTGCTAGCTGACTTTTTGGATAAAAATAATCCTAATTCTGTCATGATAATTTTTGATTTTCGATACTCTAATTTAACAGAATGATATTCTAGTTTAGAAAATCTGAACTAAAATTTTGATTTATTCCCGAAAGTAATTACCTTGGTTTTGATTTTCGAACTATAATATAGAATTTCTAAACTTTTTTACAAATGAAAAAATACACCAAATCTGACCTTGAGGCCATTATTGGCACCCAACAAGAAAACCTGACCGTGATTCAGGACTTTTTGGGCATTATTAAACACCAGAACGAACTGTTGCACCAAGCCAACCAAAGGTTGCGGGACCAGATTGCAAAGATGGAGTAGGGGGCATTCCAATACGGGAGGTGTTGCTGGAATCCTTCAAAAAAAAAGTGAACCCCATGGTCCACTTTATGCTCAAAATTTTTGAAATGACTTTAGGGAATGGCGTTGATTTGCTCATAGATTCTTTGTTTCGACTTTTCAAAGATTTCCCCTCCAAATTCCTCATTATCCAATGAAATGATGGTGGTATCGGTAACACCCATCATCCCAAAGATAAATTTCAGATACGTGGTCTGAAAGTTCATGTGCCCGTTCTTCTCGTTTTCCCCATATCCGGTATCGCCCCGGGTGGATAGGATGAACAATTTTTTGTTCTCCAATAGTCCCACATAATCCCCATCCGGCTTTCCCGAACGGAATTTCCAAGTCTCGTTGATTCGCATGATCTGGTCTATATACGCCTTGAGACCACTGGGAATGGACCAATTGTACATGGGAGTTCCCAAGACATAAACATCATGTTCTTGAAGTTCCTTGACGAGGATGTTGCTCAAAGCAACCCCAGTTTGGTTCTGTTCCTCCCTGTTTTCAGGCCTTACAAACGCACTGGCAATCCAATTTTCATCAATGGGCGGGATTTCGTCCAGTCCCACTTCCCTGTGGGTAAAGGAATCATCGGGATTCTTTTTTCGCCAATTGTCCAAGAACAGTTGTGTAAGTTGTCTACTCTGCGATCTTTCGTTTCGCACGCTGGCGTTGATGATAAGTACTTTTTTCATTTGCTCTCCATTTTGAAAGCAAAGTTGTGCCAAAAGAAAACCCTAAAAATTGACCTAGTTCAATTTCGGTTTGTTTTTTCGTATTCGGCTTATAAATTCAGGAGTAACCCCTAGATAGGAGGCAATGAGGTATTGGGGCACCCTTTTGGCGAGTTGGGGGTAGTTTTCCAAAAAGTCGGCGTAGCGATGGGCAGCATCATAGGTATTGTTGATGACGATTCTCCGTTGTAAACTGGCCGTGTACCCTTCCAGAATGATACGAAAATACCGTTCCAACCTTGGGATTTCCGCCAACATTTTCTGAAATGCCAAATGTTGGATTTGGAGCAGTTCTGTCCTTTCCAACGCCTGAATGGTGTACATGGAGGGTTCTTGTTTTTGAAAGCTCAGGATATCCGTGGCCCACCAATCATCAATGGCAAAATAGAGAATCTCTTCTGTTCCTTTATCAGGATTGATGTAGAAAGCTTTCAATGAACCGGAAATTACATAATTGTCCGTTTTGCACACTTCTCCATTTTGAAGCAAATAATCTCCCTTCTCCAAAGTCTTGGTGGTCCAAAAAGTATTGAAAAGCCGAATCTCTTCGGGAGAAAGCTTTACATGCTTGGATATGTTTAGTAGCAGGGATTCGTGCATCGGACCAAATGAGAGTTTAAAATTCACCAAAACTTGGCAGAAAAACAATTCTAAGTCCTTCTCATTAATCCGCAGCGGCCTGCTGAAAATTGGAATTGGCCGGAGGCAGTATAAATTCCTCATCTTGCCCATGCGTCTTTTTGGAGAGATGCAGGGTATGGGTGAGGTGCACCCAAAGGGCATTGGTGTAGATATAGTGCCCGGCCGTGGTGGTACTGGCAAACTGGTTGTTCCAGCCAACGGATACGGACATCCATCGGTTAAACTGTACCGTGGGCATCACGATGAACCTGTTTTTGTCGAATACGTTGTGCACAATGTGGTCCCCAGCATTGAACATGACCTCGTCACTGATGTTGATCCTAAACTTGCAATCGGGTCTGGTCTTGGAAAGGGAAAAGAGATCAAACCCGGTCATTAGGGCATAACGGAGGCGGAGGGCAAAGGTATTGTCGGATTGTACTTTCCCTTCCACCACGGGATTGTAGAAACGCTGCTCGAACCGGAACCTATGGTTCAGCCGGAACTTTTCGCCATTCCCACGAACAAAAAGCTCCTCGTAGGGGCGATACTCTACTTGGTATTTGTCACCATCGGTATAGAATTCAACATAGGTGAAGCCTGTACTTAAACGTATTTTATCACTTAGAGCGAAACCCCCGCTCAATCTGCCAAAGAAAATGGAGAACTTCTCAAAACCATCCTTCCAACGTAAACCGGAATTCCCAAATAGCATCCATTTTTCGTTCAGATGGGTGATGTTGTTGTACTGGAACCATTGCTCGCCCCTATGCGTGACCTCTCTTCTCTGCCCAAAAACACTATGACCCAAAAGGGCAAGCAACAATAGGGTTAAAAAAAGGGTCTGGCGAGTTGGGTTCATAAATCTTTTCGATAGGTTCTTCGGCGTTTGTGCACCACGGGATCAAAGTGCTTCCACATTTGTCGTATAGCCACGTTCTCTTCCAATTCTGGGGTTCGAATGCAGTTGACAACGCCCTTTTCACTGAAGGTTTTGTAATACTCGTTAAAAATAATGGCCGTCACTCCCTTGTTCTGATAATCGGGACGGATGCCGATCAGGTAAAAAATAACATCCTTGCTTTTCTTTTTGGCTTTCAACAAGTGATAGATGCCAAAGGGGAACAATTTCCCATTGGCTTTTTGCAACGCTTGGGAAAACGAGGGCATTACTATCGCAAAGGCCACAAGTTCATCATTGGAATCCACCACAAACTTGATATACTCGGGGTTGATAAAGCTGATGTACTTCTTTTTAAAATATTCCTTCTGGATGTCCGTAATCTTCACAAAAGAGGAGAGCTTGGAATAGGTGTCATTGAACAGGTCGAACATTTTATCTACCCAAGGCATAATGTCCGCACTCTTGGTAAAGTTCATTTCCCGGAGTCCATACCGTTTCTTCACCAATAAATTGGCCTTGTGGAACAAAGCAGGGTCCGCTTTGGCCGCCAAAAACTTGTTTTCGAGATATTCCTTTTCCTTGACAAATCCATGTTTTTCGTAATGGGATTGATAGTAGGGGTGGTTATACCATGTGATCATGGTCCCGATATGGTCAAAGCCTTCAATAAGTACGCCTACCTTGTCCAGATTGGAAAAACCCACAGGACCTTCCATATATTCGAGCTGGTTCTTTTTGCCAATTTCGGCCACCTTATCCAGTAAGGCTTTGGATACTTCAAGGTCGTCCACAAAATCGAACCACCCAAAGCGCATTTTTTTGAGCTGCTGTTCGTTCACTTCCAACCAATTGATGATGGCGGCTACCCTGCCCACGATCTTCCCATCCTTGTATGCCAAGAAAAAGGAAGCTTTGGCATTTTTAAAGACCGGATTCTTGGTTTCATCAAAGGATTCCATTTCATCCTTGATGATGGGTGGAACCCAATAGTCGGAGTTTTTATATAGGGAAAAGGGAAACTTTACAAAGTCCTTTAAATCTGCTTTGGATTGAACCTGTTTAACCGTGATCATACATCAACTTTTACAAGTTCAATAATAGGAATATTACCTACAGCATGAAAGCGTTGGGGGAAAAACTTAGAAATCTATATCGTCTTTATTTTTCTTATCCCGCTTTTTTGACTTTTTCTTATTGGAATTCTTTCTGATCTTTCCATTTTGACCACCACTTTGCTCATCAATGGGGATAAGTTTGTCTTTGTGGAAATCCAATCGGTAGGAGAAACCTGCAACGGCAAATATGCGTGATGGGGCACTTTTAAAATTAGATCCCAAATGAAAATCGGCCTGGAAGTTTTCATTGAACAGGTAGGCCAACCCGGTTCGCGCCAAAATATCGGAATAACGGTCGCTGTTTATGCCTTGTCCTTCCAAGAAAACACTCCATTTGGGGTTTCTAAAGGCATGGGTCACGGAAAGGGCATAGCGCCATTCAGGGAAATCGGTGCCGATACGGTCGTATGCTATATTGGAAATCAGCACAAACCTTGGGGATAGTCTACTCTGTGTGGCAATGGCCCCACGGTATGCAACTACGGGGTCACCCACATAAAAGGGATTGTCCCCAACGGTAAATGTAGCCCCGCCATACAGGGAAACGGCAGGAATCAGGTTTTTCCACTGGAATACATTGTTGGCCCGCCAGCTATATAGGTTGGGTTTGTTTTTTTCTGGGTTTTTAAAGGGGTCATAGACCAAATATTTTAGCCCCACACGGTTTCTGGAAAAATCGGTCCGCCTACCATCCGTTCCCAAAGGGGAGGAATAGTCAATATTCTGCGAAATAAAGGAACCTTCGTATACAATCTCCAGTTCCTCAAAAAGCAGTCCGTACCTTAGTGCTAGATCGGTCCCAAAAATATTGGAGTCAAAGTTTTGGTCTGAATCGTTTCGCTGCTCATACAACAGACCCATTTCAACCTGTGCCACATTTTTGCCAACGGCATAGGCGCTAACTGCTCGGCCCGGTCTGTTGGAATTGATGACATCGGTGTATTGCGCGCTTAAAATTAATGGGGCAATAAGGAAAAGAAGTAGTGTTTTTCTAAGGAAGGAAAACTCCATATAACTGATTTTAATACTATTTTATGAAACGTTTGGTCTTATTAAGATACTAACAGTGTAATTTTGATTCAATAGTTTTGTCATATGGTTGTACTAAAAACGATTTTATTCCTCATATTAGTATACTATGCGTTCAAATTGCTCGCAAAATGGTTGGCGCCAAGGTTGTTCAACTATGCAGTAAAGAAGACCCATGAGCGTTTTGGGCAGGAGTTTGGTAGTTACCAACATTATGGAAATGAGCCAAATGATGAGGGTAAGACCACTATTTTCAAGGGAGCTTCCAAAGGTTCCAAACCATCAAAAAAAGTTGGAGAATACATAGATTTTGAAGAAATTGACTAATATTTGTCTTTTCAAAATCTATCCATGAAACTTTCTCCCAAGGCCATTATCGTACATCTTTGTGTTTTTGGCTTCTTTGTACTTACTTCTCTAGTATATTTTTATCCTGTTTTACAGGGCAAGGCCATCTTCCAATCCGATATTGCCCAGTACAAGGGTATGGCCAAGGAGCGTGATGACTACAAAGAACTTACTGGGGAGGAATCTTATTGGACCAATAGTGCCTTTGGAGGCATGCCAACCTATCAATTGGGAGCAAATTACCCAAATGATTATGTGAAGAAATTAGACCGATTGATTCGGTTTTTGCCCAGACCGGCTGATTACCTTTTTCTGTACTTTATTGGGTTTTATATTTTATTATTATGTCTTAAGGTGGATTTTAGGCTGGCGGCCTTGGGTGCGCTGGCATTTGGATTTTCCACTTATCTCATCATCATTCTTGGAGTGGGGCACAATGCCAAGGCCCATGCCTTAGGCTATATTCCCATGGTGTTGGGAGGCATCATATTGGTATTTCGAAAGAAATATCTCTGGGGCTTTATTTTGACAGCATTGGCCATGGCGTTGGAAATCAGCGCCAACCACTACCAGATGACCTATTACTTTATGTTGTTGGTATTGGTATTGGGACTAATCCAGCATATTTATGCCATCAAGGACAAGACACTAAAGCATTTTTTCCTTTCCGTAGGGATTTTGATATTGGCCGTGGGCCTTTCCATAGCAGCCAATGCCACGGGGCTTATGGCCACTAAAGAGTACGCGGATTGGAGTACCCGCGGCAAATCTGAATTGACCGTAAACCCAGATGGAACACCCATGCAGGCTTCCAATGGATTGGACAAGGAATACATTACACAGTACAGCTATGGAATTGCTGAGTCATTGGATTTGTTTGTTCCAAGAATGTTTGGAGGTTCCGGCAATGAAGACCTAGGAACGGATTCCAAGGTGTTTGAATATTTGGTGGGTCAAGGACTGCCACCTTCCAAGGCTTTGGAGCTGTCCAGTGGACTGCCCTTGTATTGGGGTGATCAACCTATAGTGGCAGGACCTGCCTATGTGGGGGCCATTGTAATTTTCCTATTTATTTTAGGGCTTTTTCTCGTAAATGGAAAGAGAAAGTGGTGGCTATTAGCTGGTTCCATTATTGCCCTTGCACTCTCTTGGGGAAAAAATTTCCCTAACTTTTCTAATTATGCAATTATAGGGCATGTGCTTTTTGTGCTCTTTACTATAGTTATCTTTTTCGTTAAAGAAAAGAAATGGAAACCATGGTTGCTTTTTGGTGCAATATTTTTCTTTATCGTGTCTTTAAGCAGATATTTTGGTACGCTAACTGACTTTATGATCGATTACTTCCCTCTATACAACAAATTTAGGGCAGTCTCATCCATTCAGGTGGTACTGGAGCTCTGTTTACCCGTTTTGGGCATACTGGGTTTGTGGGAGCTTTTCAAAAAATCCGAGGACGACAAGGAAAAACTAAAGGCCTTGAAGTTGAGTTTCTTTATCACTTTAGGATTAGGCGTGTTCATTTTTCTTCTAAAAGGATTCTTTGATTTTGAAGGATTGCGTGATGAGATGTACCGCGGATATTTTGGTGATGACGTCATGACCATGATCCAAAGAGATAGGGAAGCAGTGTATACCAGCGACACGATACGGTCTTTAATTTATGTGACCCTTGCCGCTGTGGTACTCTGGCTTTTCATAAAAGAAAAGATAAGCAAGAACATTTTGGTATTCGCTTTGGGTGGATTGATATTGTTTGATTTGGTAGGTGTGGCCCTTCGTTATGTCAATGAGGGTGATTTTGTACGTCAACGTCAGGTGAGTACTCCTTTTCAGGCCAGTCAATTAGATCAAATGATCCAACAGGATGATTCCATCTACCGGGTGTTTGATCCGCAGGAAGGCTTGAATGGTGCCCGAACCTCCTATTTCCACAAGTCCATTGGAGGATATCATGCCGCAAAACCTAGATCTATACAGAATTTATTTGAGTACCATCTGTACCAAAACAATCTACAGGTTTTGAATATGCTCAACGTAAAGTACATCATCCAGCAAGATGAGGATGGGAACAGTTTTCCTGCAGTGAATGATGATGCTAATGGCAATGCTTGGTTTGTTGGGCGACTTATACCCGTTTCATCAGCAAATGAGGAAATAGAAGCGCTTAAGGATTTTGATTCAAAATTGGAAGCGGTGGTCAATACAAGAACTTATCCGCAGTTGACCAAATCCCGATTCGATTTGGATTCCTTGGCTTCCATTAGTTTGGTTGATTATCGCCCCAATTATCTAAAATATCAGACCAGCAATAGCAATGAAGGTTTTGTCGTCTTTTCCGAAATATATTACCCTTCAGGGTGGAATGCTTTTATTGATGGCAAGGCCGAACCCCATTACAAGGTGGATTATACATTGAGAGGGATGAAAGTGCCGGCGGGAACCCACGAAATCGAATTCAAATTTGAACCCAAAGTAGTGGAAACAGGAAGTCAAATTAGCCTAGCCGCTTGTATTTTGCTGGGGCTGATTATCGTTGGTGGCGTTAGCTACACATTTGTGCCCAAGAAAACCAAGGAATCCTAATGCAAAAAGTTTTGCTCATAGCATACTATTGGCCTCCTGCTGGGGGGCCAGGCGTTCAACGATGGCTAAAATTTGTGAAATACCTTCCCGAGTTTGGTATTGAACCCATAATCTATGTTCCTGAAAACCCCAGTTATCCAATTACGGACAAGAAGCTTGTGGATGAAGTCCCTAAGGACATCAAAGTCTTAAAAAAGCCCATTCAGGAGCCTTATGGGTGGGCAGGATTTTTATCCAAAAAAAAGACCAAGACCATCAGTTCCGGAATCATTCAAGAAAAAGACCCAACTTTTTTGGAAAAGCTGCTGTTGTGGGTTCGAGGTAATTTTTTTATTCCGGATGCTCGTAAACTTTGGGTAAAACCATCTATTTCCTATTTGGCAAAAATTATTTCGGATGAAGGTATAAAAACAGTGATTACCACTGGCCCCCCGCATAGTTTACATCTGATAGGGCTGGGATTAAAACAAAAATATGCCATTCAATGGATTGCAGATTTTAGAGATCCATGGACCTCGATTGGTTATCATAAAAAACTTAGGTTATCGCCATCATCCGCAAGAAAGCATAAGGAGTTGGAGAAAAGGGTGCTTAGCGTAGCGGATAAAATCATTGTCACGAGCAACACTACAAAGCAGGAGTTTGAAACTATCACCGATAAACCCATTAAATTGATAACCAATGGTTTTGATGAAACCTTAGAGCCAGCAGCACAGGATTCGAAATTTACAATTTCACATATCGGCTCTTTGCTTACCGGACGCAATCCTGTGGTTTTATGGGAAGTGTTACATGATTTGATCCTCACCAACGAAGCGTTTAATAAAGCTTTAAAAATTCAATTGGCCGGAGTAGTGGGAGAAGAAGTATTAAAATCGATTCATGATTTTGGATTGGATGCACATGTACAACAAATGGGATATATTTCCCATGACAAAGTTTTGGAGGTTCAGCAAAAATCCCAGGTTTTGTTGTTGTTGGAAATTGATTCGGAGGAGACCAAAGGCATCATTCCTGGAAAACTTTTTGAATATTTAAATGCTAAACGCCCTATTTTGGCCATAGGACCGGAAGAATGGGAGGCAGGGCTAATGGTAACCAATACCAGTGCGGGAAAGGTTTTTACCCATTCAGAATCGGTCGACTTAAAAAATGTACTTTTGGATTGGTTTGGCCAATACCAAAAAGGAACATTGCAGTGTAAATCTGACCACGTAGCTCAATTTCACCGAAGGGCCTTGACCGAAGCACTAGCAAAATTCATTTAATGGGAATAGTTTTAAAACAATCCATTCAAAATGTTGTAGTAACCTACTTGGGTTTTCTATTCGGTGCTGTTAATACCTTGTTCCTATATACCAAGATTTTACCTGATGAATACTACGGATTGGTAACCTTTATATTGGCTTCGGGGGCAATATTAATGCCTTTGATGGCTTTTGGGGTCCATAATACCATGGTGAAGTTTTACAGTCATTACAAGGATTCCGAAAAAGATGCCTTTCTGACCTTAATGTTGTTTGTGCCATTGCTGGGTATCGTACCTGTGACCTTGGCAAGCATTTTTTGGCACAAACCTTTGGCCAACCTGGTGTCACAAGTAAACCCAATGGTAGGAAATTATCTTTGGTATGTATTTGTCGTAGGATTGTCCATGGGATACTTCGAAATTTTTTATGCATGGTGTAAGGTGCATTTAAAATCGGTGTTTGGAAATTTTATGAAGGAGGTGTTTGGTCGTATCGGAGCTTCCATTCTCTTAATCCTTTTATATTTTGAGATGATATCGTTGGACCTATTTTTCAATGGTTTGGTGGGAGTTTATGTTTTAAGAACCGTAATCATCAAAATTTATGCTTACAGCCTAAGATTTCCGCGGCTCGATTTTAAGTTTCCGTCAAATACCAAAGAATTACTTTCCTATTCCTTTTTGATTATTTTGGGAGGATCGGCATCATTGATTTTATTGGAAATAGATAAGGTGATGCTAAATCAGTTCATCAGTATAGAGAATGTGGCCTACTATGGGGTTGCGGTTTATATTGCTACAGTAATTATCGTTCCCTCTAGGGCGATGCAGCAAATAACCTATCCGCTGACTGCAGCTTTATTGAACTCCAATGATTCCCCTGGACTTAAAAAGCTCTATCAAAAAACTTCGCTGACACTTTTTATTGCATCTGGAATTTTGTTTGTCCTTATTATCTTAAACCTAAACGACCTTTATTTGTTGCTTCCAGAAACGTATCGCACGGGTTTGACCATTATTTTCTTAATTGGTTTGGCAAAAGTCTTTGATTCGCTTTTGGGGAACAACACTTCTATTCTGTACAATTCAAAGTACTACAGAACGGTTTTGGTATTTGGCGTGTGTTTGGCTGCCTTGACGATACTTTTAAATTATCTGCTCATCCCCAAATGGGGTATGGTAGGAGCTGCAATTGCCAGTTTTGCCTCCATTTTTGTTTTCAATGTGATAAAATTGGTGTTTGTAAAACAAAAATTTGGTTTTTTACCCTTCACAGGGGCTACTTTCAAGGTTTTTGTCACTCTTGTTTTTCTAATGGTGTTGTTCAACATGTTACAGTTTTCGTTTCATCCTATTATCAACATCCTTTTAAAATCTACATTAATTGTTGTTATGTATGTTGGTATCCTATATCGGTTTGATATTTCTGAGGACGTTTCCGGGGTACTTTCCAAATGGTTGAAAAAAAGACAGGAGTAATTTAAATTACTCAAAAGAAAAACCCCGTAGCGGATAAATCCAACTACGGGGTTAACAACTAACCAACCTAAAAACTATCTTTATTGCTTTCTGGAACTTCTGGAAGTCCTTGAAGCGCTACTTTTTCTATAATTTGTGTTGCCCGTACTTTTTCTTACCGTATTGCTTTTGGTACTGCGGGAAACCGTTTTTCTTGATGCACTGCTTCGGCTTACATCAGCTCTATTGGAACTGCTTCGAGCTTGAGGCTTTTTATATGTGCTCGTAGTAGTTCTAGTGACCGTTTTACGATTTGGGGTAGAAGTGACCTGTCGTTGCGTCACGGTTTTCCGGTTAGGAGTCCGAGTCACTTGTTTTTGGGTCACAGTTCTATCACTATTACTTCTAGATACACCACTGGCTTTTCTATAAGTTCCTTGATTCACGGTCCTTTTTGGAGCCACCTGCCTTTTAGCAGTACTTTGGGAGCGTGATGCAGGACTTGTCTTTCTATAATTGTTCTGGGCCACATCGTAATTGCTTCTTCCTGCATAACCGCGTCTAATACTACCATTGTCTCTTGCTATGACTCTTTTATCATTTCTATAAACCCTATCCCTTCTGTGCAAGTCATAGTCCCTATACGATTTTCCAATTTTTGCATAGGACCTTCTGTAATTGTTTCTATAAGGCGCATAGTAAGAATATCTAATGGGGCTGTAGTACCTTCTATATGGTCTGGAATACACGGTGCAGAACCCAATTCCAGGTCTAGCAAAGTATCTATGGAAAGGACGGTATACATAATGTCTGTTGTAAATGTTGATGAAACCAGTATAATGGCTAAATACACCACCATTATAGTAAACATGTAGACCGCCTACACGACGAACCCTACCGTTATTGTACCAAATGTCTACACTACCTATTTGGGAAACCCTGCCATAGTAGTCATAAAAGACAGGAATATTCTCCACCTGGATTACGGCTCCATAATCATCATATTGAACAAAGGGATCATAATTATATCCTGAGTTAAAGGTAATGCCCACATTTCCTATTCGGGCACCAACACCTACATTAACCCTATTGTCCATGTAAAAATCGAACTCTCCATCTGGGTAAACAGAAAAAGTTACCCCATCTTCTACAAAGATGAATGAGTTTCCATATCGATATGTTGTTGTGGCAACAACGTTATCTTCCATTTTGGCGGCTTGGGTACCTAGTGTACCGAAAGCGATGGCTGCTATAAAGAGTACTAACTTTTTCATACTGCACGGTTTTATGTTCTAGATGTACCTATTTACATCCACCTATACAGTATCAAGCAGCGTGCCAAAAAATAATTTTAGACTTAACTATCTGATATTTAAATAGAAAGAAATTTATTCTTGAATAATGAACATAGACCTTCTGTTAAGTTGGTGGTCTTCTTCCGAGCATGTAACGCCGTTGGAGCAATTGTTTAGCAGTTGCGTTTCTCCATATCCTTTTGCCGAAAGTCGTCTGCGATCTATACCCTTTTCCACTAACCATTGTAGTGTTGCTTGGGCACGTCTTTCGGACAACTTAAGATTAAAATTATCGCTTGATCGTGAATCGGTGTGGGACTCAATGTGGATGGATAGTTCTGGATATTGTTTCATTGCCTGGAGAATTTTGGCCAACTCCACTTCTGCATCTGATCTGATAATAGACTTTCCATAATCAAAATAGATGGGTTGTAACGTTAATCTGCATCCTAAATCATCAATTGGGCATTCCGGAGGGGTAAGCTCCAAGTCCATTTGCTCGGTATGCGATCCTCGAGGGGTGACCGTACTTTTCTTTTTGGTTGCATAGTCTTTGTATTCTGCATAGACAGTATATTTTTTGCTACAATCAACTACCCCTTTAAAAACATAGTTGCCACTACTATCTGTAGTCGTTTTGGTTATGGTGTCGTTATTCTTGTTCAAGAGTTTTACTACAGCGCCATTCAAAGGTTTTCCAGTTTTGGCATCTGAAATGGCTCCTTGGATTACAATCAGTCCACAACTTTCCCAAACGCGGTAGATGTCATCTGCGCTACTGCCACCATCACCATCTCTATTTGAAGCTAAATAGCCAATCTTTTTATCTTCCTTGAGAATAAACCCAAAATCATCTTTGTTGGAATTGATGGGTTTTTTCAGGTTGGTCACTTCTTCAAATTCACCTTCGGCATCCAGGGAAACCACAAAAACATCGAGACCACCCAATCCTAAATGACCGTCGCTTGAGAAATAGAGATTGTTATTTTTCCCAATAAAAGGAAAGCATTCCCTAGCTTCCGTATTGATTTCCGGACCCATATTTATTGGGGCACCAAAGGAACCGTCTTCTTTTATTTCCACATACCAAATATCAGATTCACCTTGGGTACCTTCCATATCTGAAGAAAAATAAAGACGCTTTTCGTCAGGGGATAGGGCCGGATGTGCCACGGAATAGGAATCGTTGTTAAAGGGAAGTTCAATAATGTTCTCCCATATACCAGCCTCCGTTTTAGTGGCTTGATAGATTTTAAGACTCACCAATTTTTCCTTGTTCTTTTGCTTTCTGCCATTATGATAATTGTTACGGGTAAAGTAGACCGTTTTTCCATCTTTGGTAAAAGCCGCATTGGACTCATGATATGGGGTATTTATTTTACCTTCAAGCGGTTTGGGATGGGTTAGTCTCCAATCCTCATCAATTTCCGCTTCAAAAAGATCTAGGTAGGGTAGCCCGGTCCATTTGTGTATGTCATCTCCTTCTGTTCTTCCTGAAGAGGAGGAAAATACAATCTTGTCGCCATAAAATGATGGTGAAAAATCCGAACTGGTCAACAGTCCGGTAATATTGTCCACTTCAAAATTACTGGATTTAAAACCAACAAGACTATCCAAAGCAGGGTAGTCCTTCATAAAGTTTTTTGCGATTTCTGTATTGGCAGATAGACTGGCAAATTTCCCCATCATCTTTTTTGAGGATTGGTATTCTCCAGTACTTTTTAAACTCTGTGCCGTACGATAATAGTAAATGGGATCAATGTCGTTGGGATATTTTTCCATCAACTTTTGATACCATTTTACTGCATCCTCGTATTCTCCATTGAAATAGTAGGTATCTCCCAGTTTTTTTAGCACCTGTGGAGATTCATACCCGTCGTCCACAATATTCAGATATATTTCCCGTGCATCGATAAAATAGTAAGAATCAAAGTCCTCATTGGCTTTTTTTATGATACTGTTTTGGGCTTTGGTGATTGAAGTAAAAAAAATGAAAATTAGAGCTATAATAATGGTTCTGTGGTGCATATAAGCTTAATGTTTAAAAAAATCTGGGTGTTAGTACCTTGTCTGTTTTATGGAAAATGTCAAAACGGACCATAGCCTCGTAAGATCCACTGGTGTAATCTTTGACTTGGGTCGAATCATAGTCATAGGCCAAGCCAATAAATACTGATTGTGATATTTGGAACCCCGCCAACGCACTTATGGATGCATTCCATCGGTAAGAACCTCCGAGGATAAACTTTTCGTTGATCATAAAATTGGCTGACATATCCCATTGTAAAGGGGAACCACTTACAAATTTGACCATGGTTGCTGGTTTAAATTTTAGGTTAGGGGAGAGGTCAAATACATACCCTGTGATAAAAAAATAATGTAATCGCTCAATGGCTATATTTTCTAAATCTTGATTTTCCAAAGAGCCCTCATCAAAGTGCTTTGAATTCAAAAAATTGGGAACCGAGAACCCTGCATAAAATTTTTGGGTATGGTAATAAATACCGGCACCAATTTGTGGTTGGATTTTATTGTCCACTGTGTTTTGAAACAAGGGGTCATTGGGGTTTTCAAGATTTAATTTTTCATAGTCCACATCCAAAAGATCTATTCCTGCCTTTAACCCAAAGGACAGTTTGCTTATATCATGCTTGTCCAATTGAAGAGAGTAGGAATAATCCACATTTATGTTGGATTCCGTTGCAGGACCAATTTGATCGTAAACAATGGAAAGACCTAGACCCATACTCTGAAGCGCTCCTATGGGTGTATTCAGTGTAAAAGTCCCTGTCCGTGGGGCTCCTTCCAAATTTACCCATTGCATTCTGCCAAGCATTCCCATGCTAAGGACTTCCCTTGAACCTGCATATGCTGGGTTCACAATTTGGGTGTTGTACATATATTGGGTGTATTGGGGGTCTTGTTGCCCTTGGGCTTTATACATGCCCAAGGTCAGTATAAATATCAGCTTTATTAAATACCCTCTCACAAATAGTGTTCTGAATATTGACTTCATTGAATAATAGGTTGCTTGCATTAATCTCGATTGATGTAGAGATATCCTGAATAACTGGCCTCACCTGGGTTTTCGTTTTCAAATTCCAGAATGTAGAAATAGGTTCCGCTTGGGAGGCTCCTTTCTTTCATGATGGTGGCTTGACCTTCTGATACTCCAATGAAAATCTGATTACCGATACCGTATCCTTCAGCCTCATACACCAAGGCACCCCATCTATTAAAAATTCTAAGGGAATTATTGGGATAGGCTTCAATACCATCAATTCTAAAGAAATCGTTGATACCATCCCCATTGGGGGTAATTCCAGTATAAATCTCGAAGTCAGGGTCAGTTCCCTCGCTGGGACAAGCATCACTGGGGACTGTGGTGACGGTCTGCTGGTCTTCATCAAAGCTATCATCGTCGGATTGATCAATGATCTGTACTTCAAACCCTACGGGTTGGGCTGAAACCATAGCTTGGTTGATCACCGAGCCATTGTCGATATCTTGTTGGGTAAGCGAGTAAGTAACCCTGAACGTCCAGCTTTCCCCAATGGACAATATGCCATCGTTTCCATTGTCCGTTCCGGGTACTGGGCCAACAATGTAACCCCCTAGTTTTTCATCTTCCAAGAAGAGTTCCTCTAAGTCAACCTCGCCGGTATTGGATACCGTGAACGTATAGATAATGGAATCAGTACATCCGCCCCCTTTTGCATCAGCCAGTTCACTTTCCTTGATCAGTCCTATTCCCGCCGAACCGTTGGTACAGGCATCGTTGGGCACCACAGTATTTGCGGAAGCATTCTGCGAAACGTTCGCTTGCAATCCCACTGGGTTGGCCGAAACGGAAGCTGTATTGTTCACAAAACCATTGGAAACATCAGCTGGTTGTATGGTATACAGGGCTTGGTAGGTCCAGCTTTCCCCAACGGAAAGTATACCGTCTTCCCCTAGATCGCTTCCCTCGGTGGGACCGTTTACCGTACCATTAAACTTGTCATCTTCCACGATTACATTTTCCAGATCGAGTTCTCCCGTATTGGTCACAGTAAAGGTGTAGAGGATACTTTCATTACATCCGTCCGAGTTGATGTCTGCCAACTGTCCAGATTTGTCCAATCCTATGCTGGGAGCCCCATCGGTACAGGCATTATTGGGCACGGTGGTATTGGTTATATCATTCTCCAACAAGCTATTGTCATCGGAATCATCCTGTATTGTAATGTCCAACCCAAGCGGTTCCGCAGAGACAGTAGCCTGATTTTCCTTAAACCCAGCATCAATGTCTTCTTGAACCAACTCATACAGGTATTCAAAGGTCCAGGATTCGTCGGGGGAAAGTACCCCATCTTCATTTTCATCGGTTCCTGGGATTGGACCGGGGATATTTCCACCCAAGGCATCATCCATAAGCTCCACGGTATCCAGATCAATGTCCCCATTATTGGTCACAGTAAAGGTATAGAGGATGCTTTCAGGGCAGTTGTCTTGGTTGGCATCCTGAACTGCTCCTGTTTTGATGAGGCCAATGCTCGCATTACCATCGGTACAGGCATCGTTGGGTATGGTAATGTTGGTGGAATCGTTCTCCGTATTCGAATTATCATCAGAGGTGTCGACTACCTGTGCAGTATTACAAAGATTGAACATAGTCACGGTAGCGGTGTTCTCCACAAAGCCATTATCTATATCCGTTTGGACAATATTGTAAATGGCTTGGTAGGTCCAGCTTTCCCCTACGGAAAGGATACCGTCCCCTCCGTCATCACTTTCTGGGGTGGGACCGGGGACCTCACCGTTCAACATATCATCATTTAAAATGGCTTGGTGCAGGGCCACATCTCCCATATTGGTCACGGTAAAGGTATAGCTCACACTCTCGGGGCAGTTATCGTTGTTGATGTCCAACAGTTCTGCTTCTTTGATCAAGCCAACAGCCGGGTTTTGGCATGTGCTCAGGTCCACTTCGGTGACATCGTCCTCGTCGGGGCTATCATCGTCCGAAAGGTCCTGTACCATATAATCCGGGTAGGCCAATACATTGGCGATGACTTGTGCCTGGTTGTGGAAGCAACCAAAATTAATATCGTCAGGACTTATGGGCTGGGTGGCGGTGTAGGTCCATGTTTCACCAGGTTCAAAGATACCCATAAAGTTACCATCGCCTTGGGGGCCTTGGATCACCAAGGGCAGGTCCAAATCAGTGACCACCACATTTTCAAAACTTTCATTTGTAGTGCTTTCAATGGTTAATGTAAAGGTATAATCGATGGCTGAACAGTCTGCATTGACCACTCCTTCTTTAATAAGGGCAATGCGGGGTTCGCAATCCCCAAGCAAGGTAACGGTAGGCCTGTCTTCCAAAGTGTTTTCAAAATCCGAGGTATCCTCCACGGTAATTTCCGCGAAGCCTTCCATGGTGGCCGTGACTATGGCCGTGTTTTCCACTTGCCCGGCAAGACGGTCTGCCGTGTTGAGTTGGTATTCTATGTTTTCATACACCCAGATTTCATCCGGACCCAAAAGACCGTCATTGCCCACATCACCAGAGGTGGGCGGAAAATTAATGTCGATAAAGATCGGTAGGTCTTGGTCAGCAATGGTAATATTTTCCAAGACTTGGCCTTTGGTGCTCTCGTTGGAGACTGTAAAGGTATAGTCAATGAATGCGCAACCTCCTTCTTCTCCCTGGCCGCCATAGGCCACCCCGGTTTTGATCAAGGCTATTTTTGGGGCACATTCGGAAATATCGGTGACCGTGGAGCGGTCTTCGTCCACATTTTCAAAGTCAGAATCGTCTTCAACCACAATACCAAGATTAGGTTCAGAGGCAGTTACATGTGCCGTGTTTTCCACTTCACCAAGGGTTATGTCTTCTGCGGTCAACACATAGTTTGCCGTATAGACCCAAGTTTCACCCAGCTCTAAGAGATTGTCTTGATTTCCACCATCTTTACTAAAAAGAGTAATGTCACCAGCATTTAATTTGGAATCAGTGATACTAATATTTTCTAAGGGAGCACCACTTTCACTTTCATTGGTTACTAAAAAAGTGTAGGCAATACTGGTACAACCTCCATCATTACCCAAAGGACCTTTGGAAATACCTTGTTTAATCAACGCAATTCTTGGCACACAGCCAGAGAGGTCGGTAGTGGTGTCCCCATCAAGGGTGGTGTCGGAGGGATGGGACTCATCGGTGACGGTGACGACGGGCAGCCCCAGCACGTTGGCATCGACGGTTGCGCGGTTGTCCACCTGTCCGTTGGTCAGGTCCAATGCGGTTATGGCGTAGGATGCTGTAAAGACCCATGTCTCGCCGATGTCCAGGACGTTGTCGTTGTCAAGGTCCCCGGAATCCGGCAGTGCGGGCACGGCCATCAGGGGATCGGAGACCACGACGTTCTCCAGGTCCTGGTTGCCGTTGTTGTTGACGGTCAGGGTATAGTCGATGTTGGCACAGTTGGCGTCCACGGTACCGGTCTTGATGATGTTGATGTTGGGCACGCAGCCGGAAAGGTCGGTTGTGGTGTCCCCGTCGAGGGTGGTGTCGGTAGGGTGGGACTCATCGGTGACGGTTATCGCTGGCAGCCCCAGTACGTTGGCATCCACCGTTGCACGGTTGTCCACCTGTCCATTGGTCAGGTCCAGTGCGGTTATGGCGTAGGAAGCGGTGAAGACCCATGTCTCGCCGATCTCCATGATCCCTGCCACGCCGTTGTCCCCGGAATCGGGCAGTGCGGGCACGGGCATCAGAGGGTCGTTGACCACCACGTTCTCCAAATCCTGGTTGCCGTTGTTGTTCACGGTCAGGACATAGTCGATGTTGGCACAGTTGGCGTCCACGGTACCGGTCTTCAATATGTTGATGTTGGGCACACAGCCGGAGAGGTCGGTGGTGGTGTCCCCGTCGAGCGTGGTGTCGGTGGGGTGTGACTCATCGGTGAGGGTGACGGCGGGCAGCCCCAGTACGTTGGCATCCACCGTTGCGCGGTTGTCCACCTGTCCATTGGTCAGGTCCAGTGCGGTTATGGCGTAGGATGCGGTAAAGACCCATGTCTCGCCGATCTCCATGACCCCGGCCACGCCGTTGTCCCCGGAATCCGGCAGTGCGGGCACGGGCATCAGGGGGTCGCTGACCACCACGTTCTCCAAATCCTGGCTGCCGTTGTTGTTCACGGTCAGGACATAGTCGATGTTGGCACAGTTGGCGTCCACGGTACCGGTCTTCAATATGTTGATGTTGGGCACACAGCCGGAGAGGTCGGTGGTGGTGTCCCCGTCGAGCGTGGTGTCGGAGGGATGGGACTCATCGGTGAGGGTGACGGCGGGGAGCCCCAGTACGTTGGCATCCACCGTTGCGCGGTTGTCCACCTGTCCATCGGTCAAGTTCTGGGCTGTTATGGCGTAGGAAGCGGTAAAGATCCATGTCTCGCCGATCTCCATGACCCCGGCCACGCCGTTGTCCCCGGAATCCGGCAGTGCGGGCACTGGCATCAGGGGGTCGCTGACCACCACGTTCTCCAGGTCCTGGCTGCCTTTGTTGTTCACGGTCAGGGTATAGTCGATGTTGGCACAGTTGGCGTCCACGGTACCGGTCTTCAATATGGTGATGCCCGGTTGGCAGCTAGACAGGTCGGTGACCGTGGGGCGGTCTTCATCCACATTTTCAAAATCGGACCAATCTTCCACGGTGATACCCAGAATAGGGTCTTCAGCAAAAACATGTCCCGTATTCTCCACTTCGCCATCCTCAAGATTTTGTGCGGTGATAACGTGAACTCCTGTATATTCCCATGCTTCATCGATTTGGAGAATATTGTCCCCATCATCGCCAGAAACATAGGTGACGGTTGGGACCAAGTCGTCTGTAACTATGACATTGTGCAAGGGGTGCCCATTTCCACTTTCATTGGTTACATAAAAGGTGTATTCTATGTTGTTACAGCTATTTTCGATGCCTTTTTTAACAATGGCTATACGGGGAGCGCAGGCAGTAAGGTCTGTAACGGTTTCACGGTCTAGATCTAAGTCTGTGGGGTCAGAGGCATCTACGGAATACCGGAATGGTAATATATCCTTTATTTCTGCCACCGCATACGCCTGAGTGGTGACCTGCCCTGCAATGATATCATCTTGTGTTAGGAATACCGAACCACTCATGGTCCAAGTTTCCCCTGGTTCTAAAATAGCATCAACAGTAATGCTTTCCACAACATCGGCCGCAAAAAAATCACCCAGTTGAGGGTCTTGGATTACAATATTTTGATAGGAATGGGGAACATTGTTTAAATGGGTGAGGACCAGTGTGTATTCAATTTCATCACAATCTCCAATGATTTGTGCTTCTTTTGTAAGTGCAATAGTGCCTTTTTCACATTCAATATAGATGTCAGTAGGTGCATCATCCAATAGATTATCACGATGAGATAAATCGATTTCCAGAGCTAAGGGATTCCCTTCAACAGCTGTAGTAACCTTGACTTGTTCTAAAATAAGAAAAGCATCATAGTCAGTCTGATTTAGGGGTCTTGAGGCGGTAAACTTCCAGTTTTCATCTAAGTCTAGCAGACCATTGTTATTGGTATCCCCTGCATTTGGGTTTTCTAGAGCAAAGTTTAAGACTGGACCGAAACTGTTGCTTACATCGGTTATGGTGAGAGATTCTTTGGCCACTCCCATATGTCGAACAGAAAGTCTATATTCTATGGTTTCACAACCTGGTTGGTTGCCCCACCAATCTTTGGTTTCAACAAAAAGTAATGTGCCGATTCGGCGACAGTTGGAAATATCGGTAACCGTTGGGGCATCTTCATTAAATTGGTCTGGATGGGAAAGATCATTTACCGTATTTCCGGGCTGGCCAAACACCTCGGCCGTTACTGTTGCTTGATTTTGAAAGGTATCCGCATTTAGATCCGTGGCTGACAATAACCGTGTTGCATCCAGGGCCCAGGATTCCCCTGCATCCAAAAGCCCATTGCCGTTGAGATCTCCTTGGGCTACTGTGGCAACCAAGCTGGGTACGATAAACAGAGGGTCATTAACGTCAATGATACTCGTAATAATCAAGGATTCGTTATTGGTACTTGTATTTCTAATGGCAACCGTGTAATCAATCACAGCACAATCGGAACTGAGGTTGGCGTCAAGACCTACACCAATGCTAGGAACATATAACGCTTCTGCCGATGCTGTTTCGGTAGGAGCAATCAGGCTTATTTTCTCCTTGGAATCCACAGCACCTCTGCCCAAATGGAAAAAGGTGAGGCAGAAAAGGGCAAGCATTAGTGCAAGTAAAGTTTTTCTATACGGTGTTGGATTTTGTTTGAGGGAGTACATAGTTTTTGGGTTTGTAGGTTTTGGGGTTGAGAAGCCTCCATCTGTAGGGAAGTACCCCAGATGTTTTCGTTTTCAATAGGTGTAACACAAGGTTGTTGATCATGGATAGACCATTTTGTTCTCTTTTAACCTACTATATTAAGGTGTGGTCCTTTTATTTGAGGGGGTAAATTGATGGATTAGTCAATCCAATTGACGAAATGGGGTTTTGGGTTGATAAAAAAATCAACCTAAAGAAATATGGTAATCATCTTACCACTAGCTAAGGGCCAAAATTATGTAGTAGAAATACGTATTTAGGTCAAAGTTTTTCGGCCAAATATCTAGCAGTGTGCGACGCATTGTTTTGGACCACTTCTTCTGGCGTGCCCTCGGCTACCAAATATCCACCATTTTCCCCGCCTTCGGGGCCAAGGTCTATAAGGTAGTCCGCACATTTGATGAGCTCAATATTGTGTTCGATCACAATTACGGAATGTCCCTTGGAAATGAGTTCGTCAAAGGACTTCAACAGCTTTTTGATGTCATGGAAATGCAATCCCGTGGTGGGTTCATCAAAGATGAACAAGGCTTTTTCCTTGGTGTTCCCCTTGACCAAAAAGGAGGCGAGCTTTATCCGCTGTGCCTCACCACCGGATAGGGTGGAGGAGGACTGCCCCAAGGTCACATAGCCCAATCCCACATCTTGCAGAGGTTGCAACTTGGTCACAATTTTGTCCTGCTGGTGGGCCTTGAAGTGTGCCACGGCATCATCAATGGTGAGATTAAGGATGTCGTCAATGTTCTTGCCTTCAAACTGTACTTCCAGAATCTCCTTTTTAAAGCGTTTGCCGTCGCAGGCATCACATTCCAGATGGACATCGGCCATAAACTGCATTTCCACCGTGATTTCACCTTCGCCCTTGCACTTTTCACAGCGACCCCCATCTACATTAAACGAGAAATGCTTGGCCTGGTAGCCCCGTAACTTGCTTAGTTTTTGTGATGCGAAGAGGTTTCGGATATCGTCGTACGCCTTGATATAGGTAACCGGATTGGAGCGGGACGAACGCCCAATGGGGTTCTGGTCCACAAACTCCACATGTTTGATGTGGGCATATTTGCCTTCCATGGCGGTGAACTGGCCCGCTTTTTCGCCATAACCACCCACTTCTTTTAATATGGAGGGATATAGAATCTTCTTGACCAAGGTACTTTTACCACTTCCTGAAACACCCGTGACCACCGTCAACATATTTAAAGGAAAGGTGACGTCTATATTTTTAAGGTTGTTCTCCCGGGCGCCCTTGATTTGGATATAGCTTTTGGAATTGCGCCGGTCCTTAGGTACTTCAATGGCCTTGGTGCCATTAAGGTAGTCCGCTGTTAGTGAATGGGCCTTCAGAATGGCCTCCAAACTTCCGGTGGCCACTACCTCGCCGCCCAAAGTGCCTGCTTCGGGACCTATATCGATGACCTCATCGGCGGCTTTCATAATGTCCTCATCGTGTTCCACCACAATAACGGTATTTCCCAAATCCCGAAGGGAAATAAGAACTTCGATTAGATTTTCGGTATCCTTGGGGTGCAGACCGATGCTGGGCTCGTCCAAAATATACATGGAACCCACTAAGCTACTGCCCAAGGAAGTGGCCAAATTGATGCGCTGACTTTCCCCGCCAGAGAGGGTGTTCGATTTTCGGTTGAGGGTGAGGTAGCTCAATCCCACTTTGTCCAAAAAGTCCAAACGGGTGGTGATTTCCTTGAGCAAACGATTGGCAATGGTCCTGTCGTGCTCCGAAAGTTGGAGTTCCTCAAAGAAAGGAATCAACCGTTTAATAGGCAACTCAATGATATCTGAAATAGATTTCCCGGCAATCTGCACATAATTGGCTTCGGCCCTGAGTCGCTTTCCTTTACAGACAGAACATTTTGTCTTACCCCGATAGCGGGAAAGCATGACTCTGTTCTGGATTTTATAACTTTTCTCCTCGAGCTGTTCAAAGAATTGGTTTAGACCCGTGAAGTGCTTGTTGCCATCCCACACCAGTTGTTTTTGGGCATCGGACAGTTCAAACCAGGGTTTATGGATAGGAAAGTCGAAGGTATAGGCAGAGTTGACCAATTGGTCACGGTACCAGCCCATGCTTTCTCCCCGCCATGTAAAAATGGCATTTTCATAAACCGAAAGTGCGGTGTTGGGAATGACCAAGTCCTCATCAATACCGATAACGTCCCCATAGCCTTCACATTTGGGGCAGGCCCCGTAGGGATTATTGAAACTGAAGAGGTGTACATTGGGTTCCAAAAACTTTAGGCCGTCCAGTTCAAACTGGTTACTGAATGTTTTGGTCTCACCGTTTTCCAAATTTTCAATGGCGCATTGTCCCTTTCCCTCAAAGAAGGCATTGTCCACCGCATTGGCCAAGCGGTTGTAAAAATCCTCGTCCTCCTTTATAATGATACGATCCACGACCAAATCAAAGCTTCGACCGATATCTTCAGGCACTTGGTCTATTCGGATGACCTTGCCGTTGTGTTTTATCCTTGCATAACCTTGCTTTGAAAAAAGTTCCAAGGATTTTATGGGATCGCGGTCTTCCTTAATGGTCACTGGGGCCAATAACAACAGTTTGGCGCCCTCTTGCAATGACTTTATATAATTAATGACATCGGTTACCGTATGTTTTTTTACCTCTTTTCCAGAAATGGGGGATATGGTCTTCCCGATACGGGCATATAATAATTTCAGATAGTCATAAATTTCGGTAGTGGTGCCCACCGTAGATCTTGGATTGGTGGAGTTCACCTTTTGTTCTATGGCAATGGCTGGGGCTATACCTTTAATATAGTCTACTTTTGGTTTGTCCAATTTCCCCAAAAACTGTCGGGCATACGACGAGAGGCTTTCCACATAGCGACGTTGTCCCTCTGCATATAGGGTATCAAAGGCCAAGCTGGACTTTCCTGAACCGGACAATCCCGTGATTACCACAAGCTTATTTCTTGGGATGACCACATCGATATTCTTGAGATTGTGCAGTTTGGCACCTTTAATGATAATATTATGCTTGGGATTTACGTTTATAGGGGTTGCCATCTGTTAAAATTAGATCCCCAAAGATACGATACACCTCACTTAATACGTATATTGCATCAGTTAACATATAAAAAAGGGCAAATCACAACATAGTTTTTTAGGTCACCTACCTAATTTTCTATATTTGGGATGTAATTAAAAATCTGATAGGCCTATACAGCGATAATTACTTTTTTACAAATAGACTAAATACCTAAAGGCTTTCCTTGAAAAAGGGAGACCCTAGATTTTAACCAAAAAAGTAATTTGTATGGAACTACAGATTAATGACTCGATATTAGTTAAGAATTACATTGCCGGAGATGAAAAGGCCCTTGAGACCTTAATTAACAGGCACAATCAACGAATTTCCAGCTTTATTTACTCCAAGGTTTTGGATCGGGATGTTGCTGAGGACATCTTCCAAGATACTTTCATAAAGGTGATCAAAACCTTGAAAAGGGGTACCTATAGCGAAGAAGGTAAGTTTTTGCCCTGGGTAATGCGGATAGCCCACAACCTTATCATTGACCATTTTCGCAAGAACAAAAGAATGCCCAAGTTCGAGGGAAGTGATGATTTCAACATCTTTTCTGTGATTAAGGATGATAAACTCAATGTAGAGAAGCAACTTATCAAAGATCAAATAGACAATGATCTTACCTTATTGATCGAGGAATTGCCCGAAGATCAGAAAGAGGTGTTGATCATGCGAATCTACAAGGATATGAGCTTTAAGGAAATATCCGAAAACACTGGGGTTAGCATCAATACAGCTTTGGGAAGAATGCGATATGCGCTGATCAACCTTCGAAAAATAGTAGATCGCAAGAATATCGTTTTAACGAATTAATAGGGCATTATATCGAACCCTGCAATATTTCCAATCTAGCGGCGTTATCTATTTGAAACATTAATGCTAGAATATGGAAAACATTTACTCTGAAGAACAAAAAGCCGTTAGATCGGTAAAAGCTAGCAAGAAGACCATTGATTTTTTGTTAAGCTATTCTAAATCGATTCATGTAGTTGACTACAGAAAGCATCAATTTGAAGTAACTTTAAACTGATAGCTTCAAAAAACAGTAAAAAGAGCCGCTAATTGCGGCTCTTTTTTGTTTTATAATAGTCATCCAATACCGTTTTTCTACCAATGGTCTTGGTGATTATGTCTTTTTCCAAATCCCAGCCCCTTGCAGGAGAATATTCCCTTCCGTACCAAATAATCTGTAGGTGCAAACGGTTCCAAATTTCTTTGGGAAACAAGCGTTTTGCATCTTTCTCGGTCTGCACCACATTCTTTCCATTGCTGAAACCCCATCGGAACATGAGTCTGTGGATATGGGTATCAACAGGAAAAGCCGGAATTCCAAAAGCTTGGGAGACCACAACACTGGCCGTTTTATGTCCCACACTGGGTAATTCTTCCAGAAGTTCGATATTTCGTGGAACCTCACCATTGTATTTTTCAATGAGAATCTGTGAGAGACCATGGATTCCCTTCGATTTCATGGGCGAAAGCCCCACGGGCTTGATGATTTCCCGTATTTCATCCACAGAAAGTTTTACCATATCAAAAGGATTGTCGGCCTTTTCAAAAAGCAAAGGGGTAATCTGGTTGACCCGAACATCTGTACTTTGGGCAGACATCAGGACCGCAATCAATAGGGTATAGGGGTCTTTGTGGTCGAGCGGAATGGGAATGGTGGGGTAGAGTTCATCCAAGGTTTTGATGGTAAAATCAACTTTTTCTTGTTTAGTCATTTTTGTTTAATTTTGAATTATAAATATTAAACAATAAAATAAAGACCATTCGCATATGAACATGTTAAAAGTAGGGGATAAAGTACCTGAATTTTCTTCAAAAGACCAAGATGGAAACACAATTAATCTAAGCGATTACAAAGGCAAAAAACTGGTAGTTTTCTTTTATCCAAAGGCCAACACCCCAGGCTGCACCTTGGAAGCCTGTAATTTAAGGGACAACTACAAGGACTTGACCGATGAGGGTTATGAACTTTTGGGGGTAAGTGCCGATACCGAACGCAAACAAGCTAATTTCAAGAAAAAGTTCAAATTTCCCTTTCCTTTATTGGCGGATGTAGACCATACCGTGATCAACACTTTTGGGGTATGGGGACCCAAAAAATTCATGGGACGTACTTTTGATGGTATCCATAGAACCACTTTTGTCATTGATGAAGAAGGCGCGGTGGAAAAGGTTATTGAAAAAGTAAAGACCAAGGATCATGCAGCGCAGTTGTTAGGTCAGGGATAACTTTGATGGATTCAGATATCGGATGTCAGACTTCTGATAAAAGACAAAAGATGCTAGACAAGTGGCTAAGATAAAATCCAAATTCTACTTTCTACTTACCTTTTAGAAGTAAGACTTCAACTTTAGGATATAGGATTTCAGATGTCTGATACCAGATTTCAGATAAAGGATAAAAGATGCAAGAACCAAGAAGAAGTCCAAAAATCTAAAATACGAGCAGTCTAAATTCTACCTTACAACTTTTGAATATTCTGGTAGGAGCGAATCGGCATTTTCTATAAAAATTATGCCTTTTCCTTTTCTTTCTTCTTTTCGGGAGTTTCCCCTTCAGGAAGTTCTTTTTGGGAGAATAGATGTTTTTCCTTGATGATTTCCGCAATACCTTCCGGAAGCTCATCTTCCCAACCTTTTTCTCCGCTCATGAGTTTTTTCAAGACATCCCGGGAGAAAATGTGCATGATGTCAGGGTCATAATCAATAATGTCCATCACCTTGCCATTGTACTTGAAGAACTTGTAAAGTTCCTTCATTCGTGGGTGTACCTTGACATTGTTGCTGGTCATGATCTGTCCAGTTTCTGGATCTTTCATAGGGTAGAGGTACACTTTCAAATCCTTGAAGAACAGTTTTCCAAAGGCCTCCAAGATGCCGCCACTTAAGTGGCGATAGTATTTTTCATCGAAGACATCCACCAGATTGTTCACACCCATAGTAAGCCCAATGCGGGCCTTGGTGTAGTTGTTGAAATATTCCACCAACTTATAATACTCTTGGAATTTGGAGATGAGAACCGTATGTCCCAATGAGCATAACAATTCCGCACGGTCCATGAAATCTTGTTCATCAATTTCCCCTGACGCTTTCAAATTGGACAAGGTGATTTCAAAAACCACAATGGTATTTTCAAGTTCAACCGTCTGTTCCCGGATAAAGATGTCGTATGACTTTTGGAACATGTCCATATTTACCTTGGTCACGGGCCTAAAACTTCCCCGTAAGGCCAAAATGTTCTTTTTATAGAGCGCTGCTGCTGGCAAAAGATTGTTACCATCTGGCCCGAACATCACGGCATCCGTCATATCATTTTTGATCAGCTGCAAGCTCATCAATCGATTATCTACCTCTTTGAAATTAGGACCTGTAAAATTGACCATGTCAATCTCAACGGTATCCTTGTCGATATGGTCGTATAGATATTTTAAAAGTTTTTTGGGCTTGTTGAACTTGAAATAGGCGCCATAAATAAGATTCACACCCAAAATCCCCAGGGTTTCCTGCTGTAAACGGGCTTCATTTTGTTTAAATCGAATGTGCAGGACAATCTCATCGTATTCCTTTTGATCGGGGTCCAATTGAAATCGGATACCTACCCAACCATGACCTTTGTAACGTTTGGAAAAATCGATGGTTGCCACAGTATTGGCATAGGTAAAGAACAGATAGTTGGGATTGTTTTCCCTGCTGATTCGTTCCTCCACCAATTGCATTTCATGGTTCAGCATCTTTTTTAAACGGGACTGGGTCACATACCGCCCGTCTTCTTCAATCCCATAAATGGCATCACTGAAGGACTTATCATAAGCGCTCATGGCTTTTGCAATAGTCCCCGAAGCACCACCGGCCCTAAAAAAATGTCGAGCTGTTTCTTGTCCGGCACCTATCTCTGCAAAGGTCCCGTAAATATTTGGGTTAAGATTTATTCGAAGCGTCTTTGCCTTGATCGAAGGGATGTTTTCAAACGCATCTTCTTTGCTGAGTACAGTAGGCATATCCGGTATTTTATTGTCAACAAAGTTACACTCTTCATTTAATCTATTAAATAAATAAGTTATAATTTTGATTTTAATGGATGACGTGATGACCATTACCTTTTTGGGCACCGGAACCTCGCAGGGGATACCTGTCATTGGTAGTAAGCATCCAGTGTGCCTAAGCAAAAATCCCAAGGACAAGAGGTTAAGGGTATCTGTACTGGTTTCTTGGGAGAATTTCAATTATGTAATTGATTGTGGTCCTGATTTTAGACAACAGATGCTTACCAATCCCATTGACCATTTGGATGGTATTTTTTTTACCCATGAACATGCTGATCATACGGCCGGCATTGATGATATTCGACCTTTTTTCTTCCGGCAAGGTGATATTCCCATTTATGCACACAAACGGGTCGTTGCTTCATTAAAACGGAGGTTCGACTATATTTTTGCTGATGAAGACCGATATCCAGGTGCCCCTGCGGTACAGGTCAGCGAGGTACGGAAAGACGTCCCCATTGTATTGAAAGATTTGGAAGTTATTCCCATTGAGGCATACCATAATCGACTTCAGGTTTTCGGATATCGGTTCAAGGATTTTGTATACCTGACTGATGTAAAACGGTTGGACGAGCAAGAAATATCCAAGATAAGGGGCGCAAAAATATTGGTGGTCAATGCACTTCGGGAAGAACCCCATCACTCCCATTTTAATTTGGAAGAAGCTCTTGCCTTTGCCAAAGAGGTTGGAGCCGAAAAAACCTATTTTACGCACATTAGCCATATGTTGGGATTTCATGAAGAAGTAGAGAAAAAACTTCCTAAGAACGTACATTTGGCCTATGACAATTTGAAATTGAAGATTTAAACCATGAAGAACAAGATTTTTCTATACCTATTTGTATTTGCCGCCTTGTTGGCATTGTATCAATTTATAAGTGCCAGCAATCTACAGAAGGCCATGACTGCTGATGTGGACCAGTTGCAGACCAAGGTGGAACAGCTTGAAGATTCCATTCAAAAGACCCAGTTGCGATTGTTGGACATGCAGTATTTTTCCTTGGAAAACAATGATGATGCCTTGGCCTATTACGACCATCTTAAGTTGGAAAACCCTGCCCGATATATTGAAGACAAATTGCTGGAGACCAATGAAAAATCCGGAGACAACCCGTTAATTCCCTATGAAGGGATGGAAAGTGATTTTAAAATCAACAAGATAAAGGTGTTGAACCACAAATGGATCTTGGCAGATTTTTCGGATGGAAAATTTTGGGGTGATTTGATCATTAAATACGAGCTTAAGGATAATCTAGGAGTGGATTTCACCCTGGTAGATCATTTACTTTACACCCGAAGCAATTAAAGGCGCTCCACCAACCACTTATGGAAGGAGTAAAAATTTTGCTGGGAAACCCCGTGTCCAATCGGAAATTCCTTATAAATATGGTCAACGCCAAGATTTTTTAAGAAATCCGGGGTTCTTTGTGCCCATTCCAAAGGAATCACTTGGTCTACCTGACCATGGGACGCATAAATGTGTAGGCCGCTAAAATCATTGTTCATATAGCCCTCCTTCAAAATATTTTCATCGATATAACCGCTAAGAGCAATTACATTTTTCACTTTTTCAGGATAGGAAAGTGCCACGGCATAACTGAGGATGCTTCCTTGGCTAAATCCTAAAAGGGTAATGTTTTCTGGATCTAAATCATAGGCATTGATAGCTTCATCAATAAAACCTACGATTTTTTCACGGGATTCAGATGCTTGTTCCACATCATTCCATTTACCGTGTGTCGCATCAAAATTGATGGCATACCATGCATGCCCGAAAGGGTCTAGATTATAGGGTGCCCTTGCCGAAATCACCAAAAGTTCCTCTGGCAGTTCGGAAGCAAATGAAAAGAGGTCTTCTTCATTGCTGCCATACCCATGAAACATGAAAATAACTGGTTTTTTACCGGATTCAATAGTTGATGGGCGAACAAGGTATTCCAAAGATAGTGGGATGGGGGACATGGGATGTTTTTAGGAAATAAAGGTAAACCATTTTTGAAAATGCTCCCCAATAATGGGCAGGGGACTCTTCTTTCCTGATGAAGCTTGGGCGAGCCCATATACCAATAGCACTAAATACAATCCGTAGAGAGGTAGGGTAAGGGATACGATTTGGCTAAAAGATAACACAATGGCCATGGCATGGAACAATAAATGTATGCCAAAGGCCTGCCTAATATGAAACCTGGCATATGCATTTCGAGGCTCCATATTCATACTCATGGCAATCAAACAGCCTACTAAGGTGATATAAGCTACTATTGCAGTGGTTTTACCTGATTTGGCTTCGTTCAAAATTTTAGATTAAAATGTGATCATTATTGATTACCCCATAAACCTTACCTTTCATGGGTGCTCCCAAAAACATACTATTTTTGGAGGTGGATAAGATATTGTCCACACCGAAACTGTATTCCACTTCTGGGTCGAACAAGGTAATACAAGCCTTTTCTCCTTCCTTAATAACCGAATTCTGTAAACCAAAACGGCTATGACCCTTGGTTAATATGGATATGGTTTCTTCCAATCCAAATATGTGATTTAGGGCCCCAAATGCAGATTCCAGACCAAGGCTACCATCGGCAGCATTGTCAAACTCCACCCTTTTTTCCTCAACATCTATGGGAATATGGTCAGAAGTAACATAATCTATAGTTCCATCTTTTATCCCTTTAATGAGGGCCTTGACATCTTGCTTGGTTCGAAGGGGTGGTGATACTTTAAAATTAGTATCAAAATCGCTGAGCATTTCATCTGTATGTACCAAATTGTGAATGGCGACACTGCAGGTCACATCCAATCCTTTTTTCTTTGCATTGGCAATCAGCTTAACAGATTCTGATGTGGAAATGGTGGGAATGTGCAATTTTCCTCCTGTATATTCCAGAATAAATAGGTCTCGGGCTATTTGAAGTTCTTCCGCCAATGATGGAATTCCCTTTAGACCCAAAGTGGTGGATATTATTCCTTCATGGGCCACTCCCACACCTTTAATATTCCCATCTTGGGGAAAAGAAAACACTAAACCATCAAAATTCTGGGCATATTGCAAGGCAATTTTTAAAAGATTGGGATTGGCAACCTGTTTTTTAAAGTCATAAAAGGCCACTGCACCGGCATTCTTCATATCAAAAAGTTCTGCCAAATCCTTGCCTTCTCCTTTTTTGGTCAACGTACCCATAGGGTAAAGTCTTGTCGGCTTGCCGTGCCCACGCTCCTTTAAAAAGACCACATCAGAACTGGTATCGGGAACTGGCTCTGTACTGGAATAAAGGATAATGTCTGTAAAACCACTTTTTGCAGCTACATAAAGTCCATGTGCAATGGTTTCACGTTCCTCATGTCCGGGTTCGCCAAAACTTACGCCAGTATCCAGCCAACCTAGAGAGATATGGAGGTTTTTTAAATCGACCAATTTAGTGTTCGATGGCGCATCTATGGTGGCGGCAATTTTCTCAATAGTTCCTTTTTTTATAAGGATATCCCTTTTTTTCAAGTGTAGTTCCTTGTTGTCTGGGCACACTATTCTTGCAGCCTTGAGCAGAATGTTCATGGAATGAATTTTTGGATGATTACCTCTATCAGCGCAAAAAGCAACGCTAAAATAACAAACCATTTCCAATAAGCGGCAATATTACTTTCAGCGTCCAAATAGTTAAAAAGAGCTGCTATGGAGTCCTGGGTATTGGTATTGGGCAGATTCTCAGTATCTAAATAGACCAATCGGCTTTCCGTTCTGGGATAATTAAAACTTATATTTCTTAGTTCCTCTTCTTTTTGTTTTATGGTATAGATGCCATCTTCAGTAGGATTTTCATCGAAAGTGAGTCTGACCTTATTGGGGAGATTCTGTTGTAGCGGAATGAATTCTTGATTGCCCTTTGAAATCCTTAAAATGTCGTCATGACCCATTTGTGTGGGAATATCCACCAATTCCTCCTGTCCCAATGTGTGCTGTATACGGGATTGCTGTAAACTTCGCATGGCCATATTATAAAATGTGGGAACGATTAATGGAGAACTGGTAAAATTGGAGTTTTCGGTTTCCAATGAGGACGTAAAACAATAAAAACCATTGATTCCCACTAAGAAAGGCTCGTTATTGCCAAAGGAAAGTATCTGCGGTAGATTGGACTGCAACCTATAGTATTTTTCAACTTTTGGATATTGAAAATTGGTTACTCTTCTTTCAAAAACATTTTTATATAACGGATGGTCAAATGAAATGGAGGTTATATCTGCTCTATTTGGCACACCTGCAATTAACCTTGCATTGGAAAACCCTGAAAGAAAGTCATTGTAAGATGCCAATTCACTTTCTTCAGAGGGTATTACCACTATGGTCCCACCGCTATTTTTAAAAGAAAGAAGAATTTGTTGAAGGCTGTTGGGGACAGACCTCAAATTATCCAAAATCACCGTGTTTTGTTCATCAATGCTACTATAGTCCAATTGGTCCAAAGGAACTTTTCTGAAATCAAAATCATCTTCAGTGTATAAGCGTTTCAAATAATCACTTTTTGAGCTGCTTATGGCCAAAACCTTTACTTTTTCCTTGCGGTCGATATTAAAATAAAACTGATTGTCATATCCCAAACCATTATCAGCAATTACCAGCCTTCCATTGATTTCATCAGTGTTGGGAATGGAAAAAATCACTTCGGATACGCCCGTGGCAGAAAACTTGGCGGCCGATTTTGCAATAAGCGAAGAACCATTATAAAGGGAAATGGGCAGTGCATCATCCTGTACGCCTCCGGATAAAAGCACAGTTAGACTGGATTGTTCTGAAAAATCATCATCCAAATAAATGGAATCTATGGAAACATTCGACAGGTTGGGTGAGCGAACAGGGACATAATAGGAATTTATGGTTGAATCCGATGTGGCTCCGTTAGATGCCATGCGCTGCTGAAAATCCGAAATAATCAGAAGATTTTTTACAGTACCCCTGGACTTTGAAAACAAAGTATTGGCCTTTAGCAGAATGTCATCCAGATTCAACTGTTTATGGGAATACGAGAGAGACAGTAATTGGTTTTGCACGTCTTTCAGGTCTACATCCCTAAAAGAATGTTCATTGGTAAAGAGGCTAAAAACCGCCTCTCTATCAATATTTCGGATCAAGTCTTGAACAGATTTCTCCAAAAGGGATACCCCATTGTTCTTGGTCTGCATGCTGAAGGAATTATCCAAATAGATTACCATTTCCTTTTCTTGCAAAGCCGTTGCAGCGGAAGAAAAAGGCTGGGCAAAGGCAATGATGAGTGAAGCGAGCAACAGCAATCGAGTAGCCAGTAAAAGCCACTTTTTAAGTGTATTGCTTTTTCTGGACTCCGCCACCACTTTCTGAAGCATGGCCACATTGGTGAAAGGTGTTTTCTTGAACCGCCTTAATTGAAATAAATGGATTAAAACGGGAATGATGAGAAGAAATAGGGCCCAAAGGATTTCTGGATGTTTAAACTGCATTCCCAATGTTGATTGAACAAATATAGGGATTAAAATAGTGAAGCTTCTTAAATTTTTCTGTTAAGGGAATGGTAAGACAGCATCTATCAGCAAAAGAAGAAATAATCCTTCATGGGTAAATGTCCAAACTTGGAAAAGTAACCCTTAATTTCCTTTTGGGCCGTCTCATTGGCTACAGTAACTATGCTTTGAGGAGTGTTCAAACGTTCTAAAAATTTAAAATGAACCAATTCCTTGCCGTAGATTTTTTTTCCAATTTTCTTTGGATTGTCACACAGCCAGATAAAGTCAATTTTTTGCTTTAAAAGAGTTTTGGCAATGGACTTTCCTTTAAACCCAGCACCCCATACAACCAAAGGGCGTTCTGCATTGTGGTCCAACTTTAAGAAGTAGTGTAGTTTAATATCCAAAAAATAGTTTTGTGCATAATGCTCATGGTTTCGGGAAGTTCTGGTATCGTAATCGCGCCATAAGTGGAGTATCTCCTTAGATGGAATAATCTTTAGGTCATTTTCATAAAACCGAAAAGTAAGATCATAATCTTCTGGATATCGGTCCGGTCTAAAAGCATCGCATTTTTCAAAGTCATCTTTGTAGACCATCCAACAGGGTGAAGGGATAACACATTCTTTGTAAATCTCACTGTAATTGGAACCCGTGGCCGTCAATTGGTTGAGCCAGGTTTCATACCGTTCGTAGCCATTGCTGATACCCCGATCTGAAAAATACTTCACTTGCCCAACAGCAGCATGCCCTTTCCCCGATTTTAAAAGTGATTGCACCATGACCTCCAAACGATGGGGTTTCATGATATCATCCGAATCCATTCGGGTAACCAATTCTCCTGAACTTTCTGCATATGCAGTGCGCAAAGCGGGAATAATGCCATTTCCTGAATTGTTGAACACCTTTATTCTGGAGTCTTTTTGTGCATAGGAATTTAATAATTCCAAACTCGTATCCGTTGAATGGTCATTTACAGCAAGAACTTCCCAATTGGGATATGTCTGTGCTAGGATTGAATCCAGACATTCGGGAAGAAAATGTGCGGTATCCTTGAAGGGTATTAGAATGCTTACCTTGGGATTTTGCATATTGCAAAGAAACTAAATCCAAAAGCAAATGCATTATATCAATCAAAAGGTAGCACATCTGGAGCAATATAATCCACTTTTGCTTTTTTACTAATAAAGACTTCTGGGGAATAATGTTGACCAAGAATTTCTTTGAAAGCCACTTTCAGTTGTGGAAATTCCTCTATAAAATCGAAATAACTTGCTGACTTGGATTTTTTAATAAAATGGTGCACCATTTTTACGGAGGCTACAGTTATTGTTGTGTGAAATTTATCTCCATTGCCACACACTATGTCAAAATGTTTAATACCCGAACAGGTCTTTTCAATTGCCTTCTGTTCTCCAAAGCTTTGCAGGTATATCCATGCCAATCTAAGATGCGCTTCATGGTTGAAGAGTTTTGGGTTTAATACTGCTTTTTCAAACGCTTCAATGAATTCTATATCACTAAATTGGGAATGATGGGTATGCTTTTTAGCATACCATGGATTTGGATTTGTACAGGACATGGTATTTAATTTATGATACAACTTTGGGCAGCAAGACTCAGTGGTATACTATTTCCGATTGGGGAATGAAAAAAATGCCACAGGAAATCTGCGTCAAATGAAATTACCTGTGGCAATATGATCAGAAGATTACGCTTTCTCTGAAACGTCTTTAAAGGTCAGCATTTCCCAAACCCTTTTAGAAGCTCCATTGTAGAAACCAGTCTCATTTGTATAGCCTTTTGGATTGTTGAAGGTTCCAAAAATGATATCGAAAAGAGATATGTCCGAATAATTATACGCATGGATCCCTTTGGCATGGTGAATGGTATGGGCCTCTGGCCTTTGCACTATGTATCCTATCCATCTAGGTGTCTTGATATTGGCATGTTGAAAAATGGCCAAAAAAGTAGTAATCAAAATAAAGAGTGTTGCAGCTTCTGGGGTAAATCCGGCAACGACCACCAAACAAAGACTTCCCAATAGTGAAAAACCAATCATGTCCATTGGGCTAAAATAAAAAGCCCCGTAGCTGTCCATACGTTCAGCACTGTGATGCATCTGATGGAAAATTTTCCATAAGGTGTCGTTCTTATGCATGGCATAGTGCCAAACGTACAGTCCAAATTCGTAAATTATGACCGCAACAAAAGCACCCCAACCAGCACCTAGGGCTGTTAGATCAAATATTTGGTAATCCACCAAGTAGGTGTCCCAAATCAAGGGAAAATACGTAGATAGATAAAAAAACACCCCGAAGGACGCTAATCCTCGCAGTTTCCAATTCTTGATTTTTGGTAACTCCCGTGCTGGAAACAGGGCTTCCCAAAGCATCAATACTCCGTACATGCCCAATACAATCAAGGAGATAGGGTCTATGAGCACCTCCCACGGATTGGGCAAACTTTTAATAATTTCAAACATCTTGTCTAGTTTTAATGTGTTGTTCACCCCTATAGGCAAAAGTTTTCACCTTACATTGTAAGGAAGTTGCTGTAAGGACCATTAGGTGGTCCACTCATGTTGCGTTTCTGGTTCGTAACTGCAACAAGTTCCCGTCTTTATGGAGTTGGTCAGATGCTTGGCCAATTGTGGATGTACTTTTTCAATTTTCTTGATAGAACTTCTAACCCGCCATGTAACGGCAGCCCTAGCTTTTTCAATGGAAGAACCCGTTTTTCGTATTTTGTTGTCCAGACCGGTGACTTGGGAAAGGTGCTCCATCAAAGCATCATATTCTTCTTTTAATTCATCGGCCTTTTGGGTAAATCCCATTTCTTCGGCGTCGCAAATGTTTATTTTTAAGGACCTGATTTTATCTTTATATGCTTTCATGGCCCGATCATCAATCATTGAAGTGCCACTAGTTTCAAGGACTATACCCATGAGTTCGGCACAGTGTACTTGCTCTTCTGGTTTTTCCAGTAGCTTGACAATATCATGCAATCCTTTGGAATCTTTTAGGGTTACGGATTGGTTTAAATAACTGAGCTCCCATACTTCGCCATTGTCCAAGAAACTTCCTTTTATAGTAGAGTTTGATTGACGCGCAGGGGCAGGGGACACATCTTTTCTTGAATACGCTCTTAATTTATAATCCCAGAAAGGTTCCATATTGTTCTTGACCTTATAGGGATTGACCACTTTCTGCCATTCCACGGCTTCTTGGTCGGTTGGCTCATTTCCTTTGTTGATGTTCTTTCTGAACAATTCCAAATATTTTTCCCAATAGATATTCATTTTATCATATTTGGAAAGGTGGTAGTAGGCAGCGGACATATATGCGGGAAAATCTGTCCAGATGGAAACAATGGTAACTTTCTCTCCCAATTCTATGGCTTTCTCAAAATCTCCTTTTTCAAAATATACCAACATACCAATGGGTAGATAAGCTTCGGGCTGCAATGGATTTAGATTACGGGCTTTTAGGTATAAATCTTCCGCTTCCTGTAAATAACCCAACCATATGAAACAATTGGAAATGAGGATAAGGTTGTCAGCATCATTGGGATTCATCCGCAATGACTTTCGCAAAAGGTGTTCAGATTTGTCGTAATCTCCCAAGTAGAGGAAGGTCCTTCCCAAAACCGCCAATGACACATAATCGGTTTCATCCAAATCAATGGCCTTCAAGGCATAATCATGAGCCCCCTTTTGGCTTACCTCCCAACGATCCCATAATTGGCAACTCCATTCATTAAAATAAGAAAGCGATATTCCAGTGTAGGCCCTTGCAAACAAAGGATCTATTTTTAAAGCAGCTTTAAAATATTCCCGAGCGGCAAGATCACTTTCAACAGTACCTTTTTTTAATTCCCTGATGCCTAAAAGCCAATTTTCGTAGGCAGCAAGTTCAAAAGATTCTTTTTTGTAGGAGTAAGAGAGTAAATCATGTGCTATTTGCTGTTGCAATACACTTACCATCTGTTGGGTAATGGTATCCTCTGCATTTAAAATGGTCTCGAGGTTTTCATTATGATTTCCGGCAAAAACCACTTTTCTGTCCCTTGTCCGTACAAGTTGCACACCAATTCTGTATCCATCGCCTGATGGCCTAAAGCTGCCCGTAATAATATAATCAGCACCTAATTTGGTAATGGATTCCGTATCGGAAATGTCTGAAATACCCATAGTGGAGTATTGGGAAATGACGGATAAACCAACAAACTTTGAAAAATTGATGATAAGATCTTCCGTGAACCCATTTATAACAGGGCTCATGTCTTTTTTTACCCCAATAATCTGAAAGGGCAATACTGCAATTGTAGTTTCCTTGTTTCCAACCAGTTCCACCAGAAAATAATTGTAATGGTCAAAGATACAAAAGATCACCCATGATGGGCAGGGGAGTGGCCACACATACGGGTTATTGTGTGTGTTGCCGGTACTGTTTCATCAATGGAACAAAATCATGTAGTTATGGTCGAAGTTCTGTGATATCCATTTTAACCTTGTACAACCTGCTATTCCCATTTTCGTATGAATCCAAAAATTGCTTGAAATGGTCCATGTTTTCAATAGTCCCTGTGGGATTTTGAACACGCCTACTCGTAAAGTAAAGAAGACCGTTGGTTTCATCCATAAAAGGACAATAATCCATATATCTTGAATTTATGGGTACGGGCAATGGTTTGGCTTTTGACCACTCATCGTTATCACCCTTGAAACTTATGTAAAGATCGCCACTACCTTGACCATCTTCACGGGCATATCCGCCAAAAATTAAATAGGATTCGTCTTTGGCGATATAGGCATTGTATTCGTAGCCTTTGGAGTTGACGTTTTCACTTAAGGAAATGGGCTCGCTGTACTTTCCATTTTCAAAATTGCTGAAAAAAATATCATCTTCGCCTTTGGAATCTGGTCGGTCACCCGTATAATAAAGGTTTCCATTGGCCGATACAACTGGATAAAACTCGTTATGCTCCGTGTTTATTGGTGTACCTATATTAATGGGACTTGACCACTTCTGGGAGGGAGAATCTCGCTCTACATACCAAATATCAAAATCCTTGGTATCTGTGGTGGATTTATTTAATGGTCTATTGGATACAAAATACAGTCGAAGTCCGTCTGGAGACAAAAAAGGTTCCATATCCTTGTATTCACCTGAAAACGAAGCAATCTTAGGAGTTTCCCATTCATTACCATTCTTTGAAGACATGGAAATGACAGAAACATCTTCGGTTTGGGATTGAATGGTGAAATAGGCCTCGTTCCCATTCTGATCCATGGTAAAATCCCTGACCTTATCAAAATCTTTGAGGATAACCAATGCAGGTATAACCGTGTTTTTTTCTTGGGCTTGACATGCAATTCCCCAAAAGAAAACCGCTATGAACAGATTACTTTTCAAGATTTAAGGTTTTGCTGATGGCTTCACTGACCAATTTTTCCATCACGGCATATCCTTCCTTGGTTACATGGACTTCATCAGTGGTATAGGCTTCGGGCAATCCATTTCGATCATCAGCCATTGCCGAAAAATAGTCAAGGTACATCACCCCTTGTTTATCTGTCATTTCCTTCAGTAGTTGGTTTAACTTTGGAATTTTCACATTAGGCTCAAGACCAGGTCGCCATGGATAATCGTACGCCGGCAAAACGGAACTTACGATAGGGTGTATACCATTAGCCTTGGCCAATTGCACCATGGACAGGATATTGTCCCGAATCTGTTCCAAGGTCATGGGACCCGTATTCCCGGCGATGTCGTTGGTACCCGCTAAGATGACCACTGCTTTTGGATTTAAATCGATAACATCTTGTTGAAACCGGAGCAACATCTGGGGCGTGGTCTGCCCACTGATACCACGATTGATATATGGGTTTTGCCCAAAGAATTTTGGATTGGCATCTTCCCAGCCTTCGGTTATGGAATTGCCCATAAAGACGATGCGGCCATCTGTGTTTTTATTTTTGAGCACTTCGGCATTGGCTTCCTGAAACTTTTGGAGGTTGGGCCAATCTTGCGCTTCTAGAGCTTCGGAAAATGATATGAACGAAAGCAAAACAAGTAGTTGGATTTTTATTCTTTGCATCTATGTTTGGTTTTGCTAAAAATAAGCAAATAATCAGATTCTAAGATCAAGAGAATAGATAATAGAGTAATAGTCCGGACAAGATCATGGTAAGAATTGTGTAGAAGGTTGCTTTCCTATCTTTTCGCTTGCGCTGCGCAATTTTTTTCCGAATACGCAACATATCCAGTGGAGTGGATTTTTTTAAATTCAGTTGGGTAGCAACTTCACGTCCATATACATCGCCCTTGTTTTTTAGCTTTCGCTTTTTTACCAATTCACGATTAGCCTTGAACGACTTTACTGCATCCAACATGAAACCACCACCGCCCATAGTTTTGTAGTTTACTTATTTGTAGTAAGTTACCAAATTTTGTTACAAAAAAAAACGGTAAAATCAGCCTGAGCCAACTTTACCGTTTTGAATGTTTTTAAGAGGATTCTTAATATTTGGCACTCTTTCCGTTGGCCTGTGTCCTTATAATGAACGCCCTAATATCATCATTGGCCTTTTGCAGATCTTCCCGTCTTAGGTACATCATATGCCCGGAACGGTATCCTTTAAATTCAAACCGGTCTTTCATACGACCACTGGGATCTATTTGAGACATGGTATACTTTGCGGCAAAATAAGTACAGGCCCCATCGTAATAGCCAGATTGTACCAACACATTCAAATATGGATTTTGGGCCATGGCCTGACGAAGATTTTCTCTAACATTATCATCATCATTGTTCCATGGGTGTACCGGCCCAAACATGTTGTACTTAATATCGGTCTTAAAGTTGAGCTCTTCCTGCAAATAGTAGTTTATGGCGGGTGTGAAGCTGTGCAGCCAAGACGTCAGTTCAGGGGAATAATCCGGACTGTCACCAAAAACCTGCCTATCTATCCCGAGGTATCTGCTATCCAATCGGCCAACCGTGTAGGCTCCTCTGTCTTTCATCAGGGCTTTCCAGAAAAACTGGGTAGGAACGTCCAGGTTATGATCTAGGATATCTTGTTCCTTTAGACCAGTATAATACGCCATTTTCTGGGCAACGGCCTTCTTTTCCGCATCAGGAATAAAACCACCTTTTGCAATGGCTGGAAGCAAGGTGTTTAAGGTATAATCTTCCACTTCGGGCAGGACCTCCAATAGGTCTTTGCTCTGTAACGCTGAAGGAAGTGCTTTATGATGCCATGCGGTGGCGGCAAAATAGGGGAGGTTTAGCGCACTGGAAACCGGGTCGTTGTCACGGAAAACTTTATAATCGGCAGGAGAAACCATGATAACTCCGTTCAAATACATCCATTGTTGGTTCTGAAGTGCCAAGGATAGCCCCATGACCCGGGTACCACCGTAACTTTCTCCTACAATATATTTTGGGGAACTCCATCGGTTGTTTCGAGTCACAAATGTGTTCAACCATTCGGCCAAATAGGCCGTATCTGCATTAATGCCAAAAAATCTTTCACGATCCACTTTCTCACCCGTTTCAGGAATGGTCCTGGAATACCCGGTGTTGGCAGGGTTTACATAAACAATATCGGTAACATCCAATACGGAAAAAGGATTTTCCTTTACGCCATAGGGTTGAACGGGATATCCCTCATCATCGATCTTAAGGATTCGCGGTCCTGTGTAGGCCAAATGCATCCAAACTGAACCGGAACCAGGCCCTCCGTTGAAAGAAATCAACAAAGGACGACTTGCGCGATCTTTCACATTGTTCCGTGTATAGTAAGTGTAATGAAGCGCCGCAACAGGCTCCCCCATTTCGTCCCATACAGGCTGGGTGCCCGTAGTGGCCGTATAGTTGATGTTGATACCGTTTATGGTAACGGCATGTTGGGTTGTAATGGTTGTATCTACGGGTATTTTTCGGTTTTGGGCAATCACAAGGGAGGTACAGAGGGCTATGCCCAGGAAGAGATAGATTTTTTTCATTTTTAAGGTTAATTAGTCTAGCACTAAAAATAGGTATTTTAGGTAAAAGAACCCTTACCATCCCAAAAAATAAGGTCTTAACATTAAATTCAAGAATGCGAAACACAAAACCTGCCTAAACTTTACATTTTAACATTGATTTAAAACAAGCATAAACCAATCAACATGTAGGGCTAACTCAATCCTAAAGGTCCATCTCTAGTTTTGATAAAACACAAATAACCTTAAAACTAGACTTTATGAATTTGAAAAAATTATTCTTTGGATTAATGCTTTCTTCCGTGGTTGCATTCGGACTTACCAGTTGTGATGGGGAAGATGGAAAGAATGGCATCGATGGAACAGATGGTGTTGATGGTGTGGACGGAACCAATGGTCAGGATGGTGAAGATGGGGAGGACGGAGATGACCTAACCGTAGCGGAACTTGTTCCACTTACCAGTTCTGTAACCCCCAATACTGTATTTGAACTCAAGGGGGAATTCAGTACCTCTGCCCAATTGGAAATGATCATGTCCTCGGCAGATATCCTTGAATCCGATTCCACTTTTGTATATGGGGCCTACATGGATGGAGCGGCATTGTATCCTTATGAAGATGGTACATATGCCTTCATCAACAACTTGGAAGCCGATTATTCCGTTGCCCGAATTCGTATGAACTCCGATTTGCAACCCTTGGAAGGCGATTACATTGTAAACTCTGCGGCTACCGCTTTCACAGCAATGTGTTCCGGTTCTTCCATTACTATTGAAGAGCATGGATTTGGTCCACTTTACCTTTCTGGAGGTGAATGGGGCGGAAATGCAAAAGGCGTATACAAAATCAATCCATTCCGCTCACCAGATGATAGGGTAGAGGCTGAAAGATTGCACGCACTTGGTGAATGGGCTACAGAAAATGCCGTTGCCATTGGAAAAGATGCCTATCCTACACAAACAGTTGTTTTTATGGGAGACGATGATAGCAACAACACATATCCCCAAGCACACTTTGGTATGTATGTGGGCAACAGGGGTGATCTTTACAGTGGGAAACTCTATGTGTTGAGAGGCAAGGATACCACAGAAACTGCCATTGGTGGTGGAGGTCTTAAGTTTGAAATGGGGATGGCTGAAGACGTTGAATACGATGTGGAATGGGTCGAGATGACTGAGCGCACCCTAGCCGAATTGAATCAAGAAGCCATTGACTCCGTTGCCATTGGATTCCAGAGAATTGAAGATATTGATTGGAGAAGAGGTTCCACCGAAAATAACAGAACGGTTTTCTTCAACGCTACAGGTAGAATACGTTCCGATAACCCCGATTTGGCCAATAGAGGCACTTCCTTTGGAAGAGTATACAAACTGGAACTTGACCCCAACAACCCCATTGGTGATGCAAAATTGACCGTTGTTGTTGATGGTGATTTGGAGGGTGGCAAAGGAGATGGTATGCACTCTCCCGATAATATTGTTGTTACAGAGAACTATGTATATGTTCAAGAAGATCCCAATGGATATGCTAATGAGAATGCAGACATTCAAGGTTATGCCAAATTGTGGCAATATGATATCGCCACAGGCACTTTTAAGGAAGTAATGGAGTGTAACCAAGTTGCTGCAGCTGGACTCGGTATTGGTAATACGGATTCTTATTGGGAAATTACCGGTATGATAGATGTAACCGACATCATCGGAGCTTCTGAGCCTACTTTTATCGGAGGGGCCCAAGTACACGGTTGGTCTTTTGACAGTAATAACCCTATGACATACAGGGCAGATGGAAAGAAGTTTGTGGATCCTACTGCCATTGATGAGGCTGCGGCCACTTTGGAAGGATCGTTCCTTTTCAAATTAACGGGTCTTCCCAGATAATCTATTGATTTCGCATCATAACAGTTTTAAAATAAAGAGGTTCCCTGTTTCGGGGAACCTTTTTGTTTCCACTTTTAAATTCATCCACCTATGAGATTACCAATATACACCATCCTCTTTTCATTCTTTTTTATGACGTTGGGATCATGCAAAAAGCAAGAAGGGAATACAAATCGTTCTACGTCAATGGATAAGGAATCCCTTTATAATGAAGATATAAGGGTACATTATTTCCAAACCTTGGACAGTGCTACACACTATATTCAAAAAATGGACACTATAAAAAGTTTGGAAGAGAACAAGAGAAATTTTCTTAAAAGTAGGGAATGGTACAAGCGGGCCGAACCTATGATAATTGCCTATGATTATGAAAATTACCTATCTATGAATGCCCCCAATCTTCTCAAGGTGGAAATTGATGACTACACAGACATTAAAAGACTTAAACCCAAGAGTTATCAGGTTTTGGAGGAGCTTTTATATGGAGAAGAACCCATATCAAATCAGGAATTGGACATGGTATTAAGCTATTTACAGGCCCGTATTCCGTATATGAGAAGAAACCATATCCTATATACCCAAAGAGACCGGCATCATCTTAAGATGATTAGGGATGCCATTGTCAATATTGCCACAAAAGGCATTACCGGTTTTGATTCGCCCATGCTGGCCAATTCATTGAATGAGGCCATTTATAATTATGAAACCATTGCCCAGATCTTGGATATTTATAAGGAGGCATTTACGGATAAAGCGTTGTTGGATCTTTGGTCCGCAGAAATTCAGAAGACCATTGAAACTTTAAAATCAGGGGATTTTGACAATTTTGACCGCTACACCTTCATTAAAAACCGTACCAACAGGCAATTGGAGTTGGTCAACTCAACTGCAAGAGATTGGAACATTGTCTTAAATACCTCCCGACCCTTGAATCCAACTGCTACTAATCTTTTCGATAGGGATTTTTTCAATATCAAACAGTTTTCTATACCAGGCTCTCCGGCCATCACCCCAGAACGCATTGCTCTTGGAAAGCAATTGTTTAATGATGGAACGCTTTCCAGTACAGACAATATAAGTTGTGCCACATGCCATATCAAAGAAAAAGCATTTACCGATGGACATCCAAAAGCCTTGGGCATCAATGGAATTGAGTTGCAACGTAATACGCCTACTTTGTCATATGCAGTATATCAGACAACAATGTTTTATGATGGTAGAGCCGATGGTCTTGAAGACCAAATTGTAAATGTGGTCAACGATGAAAATGAATTTCATATTGATTTGAACACTATTGAAAAAAAGGTAAGGGAGAACAATCTGTACAAAGTGGCATTCGACAGTTTGTACGGATGCGAAATCACTAATTTGAATGTACGTCATGCCATTGCCACTTATATTCGGAGTCTTGCCCCCTTCAATTCCAAGTTTGATCGAAATATGCAGGGAACAGAAAATTCACTGACCCATGAAGAAAGGCTAGGTTTCAACCTTTTTATGGGAAAAGCAGCCTGTGCCACTTGTCATTTCCCCCCAGCCTTTAACGGAATAGTACCTCCCAAGTATGCAGAAACGGAGTTTGAAAACTTGGGAGTACCTAAAAATCCAAGCTTTGAACATCCTGTTTTGGATGATGACCCCGGAATGTACTATCCCTATGAGGTAGAAGAAAAACGAAATTTCTTTAAAACGGCAACGGTTCGCAATGTAGAATTGACCGGGCCCTACATGCACAATGGGGTATATAAAACCTTGGAAGAAGTAATCACGTTCTATAATGTTGGAGGAGGGCAGGGAATGGGACTAGATGTGCCCTACCAGACTTTACCTCCGGATTCGCTGAACCTGAGTGATCGTGAACAAAAAGCATTGGTAGCCTTTATGAAAACACTAACGGACAAAGAGTTTATGGATGGAAAATAAAGAGGGGCGTATGGTCTAAAACTTTTCGAAAACCCCCAAACCAAAAAGGGCAAAATCATACTTTACTGGGTCCAATGCGTCCAGTTTTCTTAAGTTTTTGTCCAGTTCGGCCAATGCTTTGGGATCGTTTTGCTTGCGTTTGAGCAGTTTCAGCTTTCGGGCCACATTGCCCGAATGCACGTCAAGCGGGCAGGAAAGTTGGCTTGGCCGTAATTGCTTCCAAAGGCCAAAGTCGACCCCAGTGTTGTTGTCGCGGACCATCCAACGTAAAAACATATTGATACGTTTGGCTGCAGAACCTTTCATAGGGTCTGAAATGTGCTTTGTGGTCCTTCGAGGATGGGGTAATTCAAAAAAAACCTTTTTAAAATCTGAAATAGCCAATTGTAGCGAATCCTGTCCTTGGCCCATAGCAAAAACCGATTCCAATCCATTGTGCGTTTCATAGATGTTTTTCAGGCTGGTTACAAAGTAGCCCAAGTCCTCCCCGTTAAATGTACGGTGCACAAAATGGGAAAGCATAGCCAAATCACCAGCTGAATGGTTCATTACAAAATCGTGGGGTGTATTGCCCAACAGCTCCATCAATTTAGATGCATTGTTGATAATGCTCTTTCGGTTGCCCCAGGCAATGGTGGCCGTTAAAAATGCACTGATTTCGATATCTTCCTTTTTTTGGAAACGATGGGGAATCTGCAGGGGGTCACTCTCCAAAAATTTTGGGTGGTTGTATTCCACCACTTTTTCGTCCAAAAAATCCTTTAGCTCAGATTTGGTCATGCTTTAAGAAACAATCAAACCGTCCACCATCGTTAATTTCCTGTCTGCCATGTTGGCCAATTCAAGGTTGTGGGTCACCAATACAAAGGTTTGTCCAAATTCGTCCCGAAGCTTAAAAAATAGTTTATGCAAATTGTCCGCACTTTCCGAATCGAGGTTGCCACTGGGCTCATCGGCCAGGACCACGGATGGATTGTTCATAAGGGAGCGTGCCACGGCCACACGTTGCTGTTCCCCTCCTGAAAGCTCGTTGGGTTTATGGTGATATCGGTCCTTCAGACCCAAAAAGTCTAAGAGTTCCATGGCCCTTTTTTCAGCTTCCTCCTTGGGTGTTTTTTTGATAAAAGCTGGGATACAAACATTTTCCAAAGCCGTAAACTCTGGCAACAGTTGGTGAAACTGAAAAATGAAGCCAATATGCTCATTGCGGAAGCGGGCCAGTTTTTTGTCGTTCAGTTGGGTTACTTCTGTGTCGTTGATCAGTAGCTTACTTTCTTGTGTATTGGATGGAGAGTCCAAAGTGCCCAAAATTTGCAACAAGGTTGTTTTTCCGGCACCCGAAGCACCAACAATGGATACCACTTCCCCTTTTTTGATTTCTAGGTCAACTCCTTTGAGAACCTTCAGGTCCCCATACTTCTTCTGAATATTTGTAGCCTTGATCATGAACTGCTTCTTTAGGAAAATGCATTACCTTCCTTAAAAAGCAAAGATTGGAATTTTTGCTAAGTTATTGGGCATCTTTCCGACTGATAGGGGAAAATAAGTTTTTTATCAAGATTGCGAGATACTAAACTTTACCTAATTTTGAAACTTCATGGATAAGCAAATCAATATAAATTTTGAAGAGGCCATATTTGCTGGCGGCTGTTTTTGGTGTACGGAAGCTGTTTTTCAACGGTTAAATGGGGTCGAACAAGTAGTTCCTGGCTATACGGGAGGCTCAATTAAGAACCCAGCCTATCGGGAAATCTGTACAGGACGTACTGGGCATGCCGAGGCTATCAAAATTAGTTTTGACCCTTCTAAAGTCTCTTATTCTGAGTTGTTGGAGGTTTTCTTTGCCACTCATGACCCAACTACCTTGAACAGACAAGGGAATGATGTGGGCACTCAATATCGCAGTGAAATCTTTTACACGTCCCAAGAACAAAAACAAAAAGCAGAAGAGTTTATTGCTTTGTTGGAAAAAGAACAGATTTTTGCTTCCCCCATTGTAACTGTAATTTCAGAAGAAAAACCTTTTTACAATGCTGAAGTAGAACATCAAAATTACTATAACGATCATAGGGAACAACCGTATTGCCAGGTTATCATAGATCCCAAGATCAAAAAATTGAATGCTTATTATTCAAATAAGTTAAATACCGCCAATTAAATTTATGTCACCATACAGAAACCTAGAAGAGTACAACATAGAAATCACCAACGAAGTAAAGGATCACTTTGCTAAAATCGTGGAAGACATCGGTGAAGATGCAGAACGCGATGGTCTTATAAAGACACCGGAACGTGCAGCAAAAGCTATGCTTTTCCTTACCCAGGGATACAAACAAGATGCCACGGAAATTCTTAAAAGTGCCATGTTCGCGGAGAGTTATGACGATATGGTGATCATTAAGGATATTGAGGTGTATTCCCTTTGTGAGCACCATATGCTCCCTTTCTTTGGGAAGGCACATATAGCGTATATTCCCAATGGACATATTGTTGGACTGAGCAAGATACCCCGTGTAGTGGATGTTTTTGCCCGCCGATTGCAGGTACAGGAACGTTTGACCCATGATATTTTGGAATGCATCAACAACACACTAAAGCCCAAAGGTGTGGCCGTGGTCATTGAAGCCGCCCATATGTGTATGATGATGCGAGGAGTACAAAAACAAAATTCGGTCACTACAACATCTGGTTTCAGGGGACAGTTTGAAAAAATTGAGACGCGAAATGAGTTTCTTAAACTAATCAGTTCAGATTTATCGTAAGGCATTTTCCCATTTCATTTGGATTTTCTATTTTACCACGATGACAGAAGAGAAAGACCCCAAGTACCGTAACCTGCTTTTAGGGATTTTGTTCGATGGTATAGGAATGCTTTCGTTCGCAATCCCAGGAATTGGTGAATTTTCAGATGTAATATGGGCTCCCATAGCAGGTTGGCTTATGACCAGGCTTTACAAGGGTAGAGTAGGGCAAGCGGCCGGTCTCATTACCTTTGCTGAAGAGCTGATTCCCGGGATGGATGTGGTGCCTACCTTCACGTTGACTTGGATTTACACTTATCTTCTGAGTAAAAAAAAGAGCAACAAGTAAATTACCTGTTGCCCCTTCAAAAATAGAATTCTTCTTTTTAAAGCCCGATACTCAAGTTAAAGGCAATATTCCTCCCCATATTGGCAATGCCATCGGTTTTTAATCGGGATAGGTGAGAGATATAATTCTTATCAAAAAGATTGTTACCACTAATTTTGTACCCTACAAGTTGATTGAATATTTTTAATTCCCCACCAATTCCCATATTGAATAGGCTGTAACCCGGCGTACTAGTTTCAAAAGTGGCCACTTTATTCTGGTCAAATACGGATTGAAGCGTAGCAAAAGCATAGCTTTTGGATTTTGTTCCCTTAATCGTGTTCCATTCTACCCGTAGGGTATTGTTCCACCGGTTTGCCGGAATCAAAGGAAGGTCTGTCTTATCCTCCAGTTCTCCGAATACCATATCAAAACTGCTTTCAAAATGAAGCCAATCCAAAGGATGCGGGTGCAAGTGAAAACCAAACTCACCTCCATACAATTTTGCATCTTGTTGCTGGAAAACATAGATAGGATTGTCGTCCCTAAACTCACCGGTAGGTTGTAAATAGATATAATCGCTCACCGTGTTATAAAAAGCGTTGGCATACACTTCAATATGCTGGTTCCCATATTCAAGGGCCAAATCTACCTGCACATTTTGCTCACTATCCAAGTCGGGGTTTCCAATTTCCACGCGATTGGCACCACTATGTAAGCCGTTCGAGGTTAATTCGGATAAATTTGGAGCCCTAAATCCAGTGGCCAAGTTCAAACGGAACAAAATATTATCCGTTAAATCGGCTCTATACCCTACCGCAGCATTGAAACTGTTGAAGTTTTTGTCCAAACTTGGAATGTATTCTTCATCCCCAACAATACCACTTTCTTCCCCGTTTATCGACCTCAAATCATACCGGAGCCCTAATTGTAGGTCACTTTTGTTAAAGTGAATATGTGATGTGGCCAGTACCCCAAAATCATTGGTGATAGCATTGGGAATCAGCACTTCTTCCCCAAAATTTTCATTTTTTTGGTGCATACCCTGTACACCAAAAATTGTGGTCATACTACCCCATTGAGGGTTAAACTGGATATTATAGTTGAATGTGCTCAAGTCCATATCCAAAGAGGGACCTTCCTCACCCTCTTCATGTTCTTCTTCGTGCCCTTCCTCTTCATGTTCTTCACCTTCTTCATGCTCATGGTGTTCCTCAAATTCCTTTCTATCGTTAAAAATATACCCGAATGTAGCCTCAAGGCTGGATTTTCTAAAGAAAAAATTAGTTTTTGAACTCAAAATATGGGTAGCAATCTCTTGATTGGGCAATAAAGGATCCCGTTCATTGTCCTGTACGCCAATTTCCTCCGGAATGCCCAGATTGGATTCATTATAGTTATATCGTAGCTCTGTTTTGAACTTGGTTGCTTGATAGGCGACCCCAGTTTTTATGTCTGCTTCATTAAATCTGGAATTGGTAACCCCAGTACCATCACCCGTTTCATAATCTGCATTGGAGGCATAGGCGCCCCTGACCAAAAACTTAAACTTGTTACCAGAGGTCTTAAATCCAGCATTGGCCCCATAACCTAGTGTATTGGTAAAATAGTTTAGGTTGATGTCGCCCGAAGTCTGATTTGGTAGTTCAAAGCTTTCAGGATTTAAGTAGAGAACTCCTCCAAGAGCGTCGGAACCATAGAGCAGGGAGGCAGGACCTTTGATAACCTCTACACTTGAAATACCGGCATCGTTGATGCCGAGGCCATGTTCGCCTCCAAATTGCTGATTTTCCAGACGAACCCCTTGGGTATATACCAAAACCCGATTGAAGCTAAGTCCGCGAATGACCGGTTTCCCTATTCCCACCCCTGTGGAAACGGAGGTTACCCCGGGAATGGTTGCAATTCCTTCGGCTAGGGTAATTGCGCCTTCACTTTTTATTTCAGCAATTGATTTTTGCTCCACCTTCATTACGTTTTCACGTTGAAGTTTATGAAAAGGAGTAGATAGGACAACTTCATCAATCTCAATGGCCGATGCTACCATTGCATAATTAAAAGTATTGGTGCCTGAGTGAATCTGCAAGGTTGTGGAGTGGGTTTCATAACCCAAGTAGGCAACCACAAGTTTGTAAGAACCTTCCGGAAGACCTGCTATTGTGTAGGAACCATTGGTATCAGTAACCGCACCTTTTTCCAATTGGGGTATGTATACGGACACCTGTTCCAAAGTCTGTCCATTTTCCGAATCTGTTATGCTACCTGTAACTGTGCTCTGTGCTACTATATAAAATGGTGTCAATGCCAAAAGCATTGACGTGAATAATTGTTTCATTATAAAAATTACTACGTTATTGAATATGTTAATTCGAAACGAAAACTATAATGAAACTATAGGGGGGGCTCGTAGGGCAAGAAATTCCTTTTGGTAAGGTTTAAAGAAAGAGGTATAAAAACTGTTTTGATGACCAATAATTGGCATTTCCACAGCAACGTATTCATAAGACGAACCAAAAAATACTTTGGATACCAAGGTGAAATCGTGGAATTCACAATGGAAATCCGCCTCATGAATGTGCTTTGTACCTTCAGCAATACAACGTTTTTCCTTGGAATGCTCAAAAAGAAGGTGTGTAAGCTTTAATGCAGACGGGGTGAGTATCCCCAAGGCCAGCACAAAGGAAACAACAGCAATACTACGTTTAGAAAGCAATGAGGTCATCTTGGACAAAGTAACTTATCCAAAAACATTTTTTATGTTAACAAAACCATAAAACTAAGGAAAGAGAAAGCCTAATCCCATACGCTTCAACATTTTCTTTTCAAATTCCCAAAAGAATCTGAACTGCCCAAACAACCATCCAATTATGATAAGTATAAATTGATAAACAGGGAATATCAAAAGAATACGTGCGGTCCAATAGATAGCACCATGGGTGTTATTTTCTCCAAGCCCCATCCATTCGACCAATGGCCCGGCGAGTTTCCCCGAAAGGCTTCCTGTAATGGCAAAGACAATAAAAATGGCAATCATTTCCCATTTATGGGAAACCTTCCATTTATGTTCCAATTTTTTAAAGCACCAAAGGAAGAAACGTATCATCAGAAAATACAATCCTATTGTGGAGGCTATCGTAAAAACCCATTCCATGGGACTATTATTAAAATCGAAGGTGTGCAACAGACGTCTAGATATCCAGTAGGCGGTAAGTAAAACCAGGGCGAAGCCCAAAAAAGGGAAAAGAAGTTGCCAGTTGCTATGAATTTCCCAGCGGTTCTTTATTTTTTTCATCGGCAAGAATGTTCCGATGCAAAAATACGGTTTTAAATCCTTGGAAGAAAGGGACCAAGACGTTGTTTATACTTCCGTTGGAAATAAACGAAGTAATTATAAAGTTTGTAGTTTACCTCATATCCATAGTCAATATTCGGGTCATAATTGATTTGGAGCATGTAAAGGTTAGGATTGAAATTCATGGGTTGCATTACACGCCTGTTCCATTCCATGACAAGAATATTGTTTCTGTTTTCCAAGAAAGGTTGGGAATAATACCCTTCTGGTCTGGCTATGCTCATGAGCCATGTATAGAAACCTGGTTCAATAATGATGATTTCATATTCAGTTTCCTCATCCTTGATTTCTACTTCTTTTTCTTCCTGCGAATTGAAAACAGCTTGCTCTTCGGCAGTAATATCCAAGGCTTCTTTTTGTGCAGAGCAGGACACCAAAAAGCCAAAAGTGGCAACAAAGGCCACAACTAGGGATAAAATTCTCTTTTTCATACGTTTAAGGTACAAAAAAAGCCATTTGAAAATTCAAATAGCTTTGTTAAATATCGTTAAGGAAAGGTACTATTTACCAAAAAGACCACCCAATATTCCGCCTAGACCACCTTTCTTCTGTCCGCCACTGTTCAACACCATTCCAGCCAAGTCATCAATGACACTTCCATCACCATCGGAGTCCAAAAAGGTTTCAATAAGGGATTGTTGCTTGGTAGCGCTTCTACCACCACCCATAAGTCCACCCAAGAGACCGTTTAGCCCATCAGGGCTGCTTACATTCTGCTGACGAGTCTGTTTTCCCAGATACCCCAATAATATAGGGGCCGCAATTTTAAGGATTTGTGAAATGGTCCCAGCATCCAGACCAGATTTGCTGCTCAGGGCGTTTTCCACTTGGGGTTGTTTTGCTCCAAAAACATGCCCCAAGATTCCGGCACCATCATCCATTACATTCTGGTCCACTCCACCACCAAAAAGACCACCCAAATCATCCAAAATACTCCCATCGTGTTTGGAAGAGAGCGCATTCATCAAGCCCTGGGCACCACCGGGGGTAGAGGTGTTTTTTTTCATGGCTCCCATCAACAAAGGCATGGCCATGCTTAAAACATCGGCGGTTTTATTCTCGGATTGTCCAGTTTGTCCGGCCACCCCACTAATCAATTGCTTGCCCATGGGGCTATTCAGTAAATCCAATAATCCTGACATTGTATTTGTGTTAAGGTTAGAGAGACAATGTACTAAAAAAGTAGGTTTTGAACCTTCATTCAGGCGAAAAAACCTATCATTTTAGCAATTTGATAACCTGTTGTGCCAATTCCAAACCAATACGCTGTTGCGCTTCTTGGGTTGATGCCCCGATATGTGGGGATAACGATATCTTGGGATTCATTAAAATTTTTATTTCAGGTTGGGGTTCCGATTCATACACATCCAGTCCGGCAAAGGCCAATTTGTCATTATCCAAGGCTTCCACCAGGGCCACTTCATCCAAAATACCGCCACGAGACGCATTGATGATACCTGCGGTAGGCTTCATTTGCGCCAATTCCTTTTTTCCGATGACATATCCATTTTGGGAAGGAACATGGATGCTTACGAAATCAGCATTTTTTAAAACGGTCTCAAGCGAACTGTTCTGCAGTTTGAACTGTACCTCTTGACCATCATAAAATGAAAGGGTTACAGTAACTTTTTCTGTATGGTGGTCATGGAACAGGACTTTCATCCCCAAGGACAAAGCCATTTTTGCGGTAGCTTCCCCTATTCGGCCGAAACCGATGATTCCAAGAGTTTTTCCACGTAATTCTGTCCCCGAAGCATAGCTTTTCTTGAGTTGCTTGAATTGGCTATCGCCATCCAAGGGCATGTTCCGATTGGAATCGTGCAAAAATCGAGCTCCGTTGAACATATGGGCAAAGACCAATTCTGCCACGGAGGCCGATGATGCTTCCGGAGTGTTGATTACATGAACTCCTTTTGACTTTGCATAATCCACATCAATATTGTCCATGCCCACACCACCTCTGCCAATGAGCTGTAGTCCAGGACAGGCATCTATCAAATCTTTTCGCACTTCGGTGGCACTTCGTACCAAAAGAACAGAGATTGAATTGGTGTTGATAAAATTTACCAATTGTTCTTGGGCCACTCGGGTAGTAATTACCTCAAAACCTTCCTTTTGAAGTAACTCAATTCCCGATTGGGCTAAGCCATCATTGGCCAGTACAATATTCATAGGCTTAAATTATAAGTCTTAAGTTTTAAATAGTTTCTTGGCTGGTTTTGACAATTTTGGTCAAAATTTTGATGATTTGCTCTATTTCTTCCAAGTACTCTTTCAAATCAAGGTCAGATAAATTGGTTTTATGAATCAATCGTAACCAATATCTAGATTCACGTGCTTCTTTTGAAGCTATGGCCATTTTAGAAATGAAATCCTTTTTGGATTGACCTGCACCTGCTTCGGCTACATTTGCTCCAATGCTGGTGGATGAACGCAATAATTGATCGGCGAAGACATACTCGTTGTTTTCCTTCAAATTTTTAACCAACTTGATGATGCGCAACGAAAATTCAAAACTTCTTTCTTCGATCAATATTTAGGATTTAGAACTAAAAACTTAACACTAATCTATCCTTTTTTCTCCAGTTCGCTCATGATGTCTACCAGAACACCTACACTTTCCAAGGGCAGTGCATTGTACATGGAAGCTCTATATCCTCCTACGGAACGATGTCCATTAATTCCACTGATACCCGCTTCCTTGCACATACCATCAAAAACTTCTTTCAATCCGTCGTCGGTGATATTGAAGGTGGCATTCATAATGGAACGATCTTCCTTTGCTGCAAAACCTGAGAATACAGGGTTCAATTCTATTTCAGAATAGATAAGATTGGCTTTTCGTTCATTTATTTCCTCAATAGCTGCGATACCGCCTAAATCTTTTAACCATTGCATGGTGAGCATAGATACATATACTGCAAATACAGGAGGTGTGTTGAACATACTCTCTTTACTCGCATGTACCGAATAATCCAACATAGATGGGATTTTTCGGGAAACCTTGCCCAAAGCATCTTCTTTTACCACAACAAGAGTGGTCCCGGCTGGTCCCATGTTCTTTTGGGCACCTGCATAGATTAAGTCAAACTGGGAAAAATCGAGTTGACGGGAAAAAATATCCGAACTCATGTCGCAAACCAATGGAACATTTGTTTTAGGAAATTCCTTGATCTGGGTTCCAAAAATGGTATTGTTGGAGGTAAGGTGCAAATAATCCAAGTCGGAAGGAATACTATATCCCTTTGGGATATGGTTAAAATTTTCCGCTTGTGAGGAAGCCACTTCCACAATTTCACCAAAAAGCTTAGCTTCTTTAATGGCTTTTTGACTCCAAGTTCCAGTATTTACATATCCGGCTTTATTATCAAGCAAATTATAGGCAGCCATTAAAAACTGCATACTGGCACCCCCTTGTAAGAATAAGGCTTGGTACCCTTTGCCTTCCAGTCCCATTAGTTCAAGGGCCAAGGAGCGGGCCTTTTCCATAATGGCCACAAACTCTTTGCTGCGGTGCGATATTTCTATAAGTGATAATCCGATACCATCCAGTTCCACTACGGCTTCGGAAGCTTTTTGCATGACCTCCTTGGGCAAAATGCAAGGTCCTGGACTAAAATTGTGTTTTTTCATTCCCTTATTTTAAAGAGTAAAGGTCTAAAAAAAACTTGGATCTAAAAACGGTTTTGCGAATCGGTTTCTTTATAGCTGAAGTAAAAATTCCAAGGTATCCACACCATCCGCATAATCGTCCAGTCTAGGTTTTTGGGTCTCCCCAAAAGATACTGCGTTTGGTATGGCTCCGCCGGAGACGACACATTGGATTTGTTCTTCTTGTCCCGATAATTGGTTACGTAATGTTTCCAATGAGTCATAACGCGAGTAAAATAATGCGGCAATGGGAGAGGAGAAGCCCTCATCTTCCTTGAGCACTAAAAACCCATTGTCCAAGATTTTAAAATCACTCATCAGGTATACGGCCTTGTTATAATCGTAGTTGTTGGCGTATTTATGTTGATGGATTACGTCTTGAAACTTAAAAACAGCCTTGTAGAACGCATCAAAATCATAGTCTTGGGGGACAAACAGCTTGGAGACATTTCGGCAACCCAATCCGTAATACCTGAAAATATCTTCACCCAAGGCTTCCAGTTCGGCATTGGACTCGTTCCCTGTTAAAACGGCTACCGAACTTCTATTCTTACGTATAATATTGGGCTTTTTTCCAAAGTAATATTCAAAATAGCGCCCTGTATTATTGCTTCCTGTTGCAATAACGGCATCAAATTTTTCCAGTTTGCCTTCAGTGAATTCAATTCGTTCTGCCAGTAAGGGCTCTTGCTGAATCAAATAATCGGCAAGAAAAGGAAGCAAAACTTTATCATTGGAGGATAATTTTGCCAACACCTTGTTTCCAGAAAGCAATACACAAAGTAAATCATGGAATCCCACCAGAGGAATATTCCCTGCCATGACAATACCAATGACCTTTGGGGCGTTATCAACCGGAAAATCATACTTGGAAAGCCATTGGGATAGATTTTCATCCGTCAACAATTTGCTCCATTGCCTTAAGGCAAAGATGATGTTTTCACGGGTAAACCATCCGTTTTGCTGTTCGGCCCTGACCAATGTCTCGTTAAATGAAGAAAACGAATCATTGTCATTTTCACAAAAATCGGTGAGGTAGTTTCCAAGTTTAACAAAAGCTTTCGATATTGGGAGATGTGCCCTCATTATATTTGTATACTAATTTGGTAGGGTTTATTTTTGCCAAAAATACGCATGCTGAAATGAATCAGCACCACGGAAAAAGAAAATTATGGCGATAATTATTACTGACGAATGCATTAACTGTGGGGCCTGCGAGCCAGAATGCCCCAATACTGCAATATATGAAGGAGCTGATGAGTGGCGATATAGTGATGGTACTTCCTTGGAGGGCGATGTGGTCCTTCCCAATGGAAAGGCCGTAAATGCTGATGAGGTTCAAGAACCGGTCAGTGACGAGATTTACTACATTGCACCCGACAAGTGTACCGAATGTATGGGATTCCATGAAGAACCACAATGTGCAGCAGTTTGTCCTGTAGATTGTTGTGTTCCTGACGAGGACCATGTTGAGAGCGAAGAAGAACTTTTGGGTAAACAGAAGTTCATGCATCCCAACGGATAGCCCATAAAAAACATGTAATTTTGGCCCGAACTTAAAATGGTTCGGGTTTTTTTATGCAAGAAAAAGAAAAAACATACAATGGTTTTTGGAAACAAGCTGGGTGTATTTTGTCACTGGTGGCCATCTTTGGCATGATTGCACTTTTTGCCATGGGTTTTTATTTCCTGATAAAAGGGTATTAAAACGTTCAAAACAAAACTTCAACTTATATTTGCAGCCTTAATTCAGTAATTCAGTTGGCAGTATTCAGTAAGATATCTTTTATTCGAATGCTTCTAATACAGAAGTATGACATCTGATAATCTGACATCTTAAAATCTAACATCTAGTATTTAGCCAATGAAAGCCGGTATCGTAGGACTGCCCAATGTGGGAAAATCCACCCTCTTCAACTGTTTATCCAATGCCAAGGCGCAAAGTGCCAATTTCCCTTTTTGTACCATTGAGCCCAATATAGGTGTGGTAAATGTGCCGGATACCCGTTTGGAAAAGCTTGAAGAATTGGTTAAGCCAGAACGTGTGATTCCAGCAACGGTAGAAATCGTGGACATTGCAGGTTTGGTAAAAGGTGCCAGCAAAGGTGAAGGATTGGGCAACCAATTTTTGGGCAATATCCGTGAAACGGATGCCATTCTTCATGTGTTACGATGCTTTGATAACGATAATATTGTACACGTGGATGGTTCCGTGGACCCTATTCGCGATAAGGAGACCATAGACATGGAACTCCAATTAAAGGATTTGGAAAGCGTTGAAAAGAAGCTCGAAAAAGTAAAGCGTGCCGCCAAGACCGGAAACAAAGAGGCCCAGAAAGAAGAAGCTGTTCTTACTGCTTTGAAAACTGGTCTGGAATCGGGTAAATCGGTAAGAGCCATTGTAATAGGTGAGGAGGATAGGTTGGAATACGTAAAACCCCTACAACTCATCACGGACAAGCCCGTAATGTATGTCTGTAACGTGGGCGAAGAAGCCGCAGCAACAGGGAATGCCTATGTAGACAAGGTAAAAGAAGCTGTGGCCCAAGAAAATGCAGAGGTCATCTTTTTGGCTGTAGGAACCGAAGCCGATATCACCGAACTGGAAACCTACGAAGAACGACAAATGTTCTTGGAAGATTTGGGACTTTCAGAACCTGGTTCCGCTAAATTGATACGTGGGGCCTATCGCTTATTGGATTTGGAAACCTATTTTACCGCCGGGGTAAAGGAAGTTCGCGCATGGACCATTCCTGTGGGAGCCACGGCACCCCAAGCCGCTGGTGTAATCCACACCGACTTTGAAAAAGGATTTATTAGGGCCGAGGTCATTGCCTATGATGATTATGTAAAGCATGGTAGCGAGGCCAAGGTCAAGGAAGCTGGCCGTATGCGCGTGGAAGGCAAGGAATACATTGTTAAAGATGGCGATGTGATGCATTTTAGGTTTAATGTGTAGACTTCCTTTTGCATGTCCTTTTTTGAATATCAACATTTCTTGTTGATTAATTTCTTGCTTCCATACTTTTATTTTTGCCCCTAAATTTTATATTAGCAAGGATTAACCCTTAACACATGGCAGAAACCCAGTATACCGAGGATAATATTCGTTCACTGGATTGGAAGGAGCATATTCGTATGCGTCCCGGAATGTACATTGGCAAATTGGGCGATGGCTCTTCTGCCGATGACGGCATCTACATTCTTCTTAAAGAGGTCATCGATAACTGTATCGATGAATTTGTCATGGGGGCCGGAAAAACCATAGAAATCAACATTAAGGACAACACCGTGCATGTTCGTGACTTTGGTCGGGGCATTCCATTGGGAAAAGTGGTGGATGTGGTCTCCAAAATGAATACTGGAGGTAAATACGATACACGTGCCTTCAAAAAATCCGTGGGACTTAATGGGGTAGGTACCAAGGCCGTGAATGCTTTGTCCAGTTATTTTAGGGTAGAGTCTACCCGTGATGGACAATCCAAATCTGCAGAATTTGAGACAGGAAATCTTACCAACGAGGAATTTTTGGAGGAAAGTTCAAGACGGAGGGGCACCAAGGTAAGTTTTGTTCCTGATGAATCTATTTTCAAGAAATATAAATATCGTAACGAGTATGTGGAACGCATGCTCAAGAATTATGTTTACCTAAATCCTGGACTCACCATTATCTTTAATGGCGAAAAATTCCATTCGGAAAACGGTTTAAAGGATTTATTGGAAGACAATAACAATAATGAGGATTTCCTATATCCTATCATTCATTTAAAAGGAGATGATATTGAGGTGGCCATGACCCACAGTAAAACCCAATATAGCGAGGAATATCATTCTTTTGTCAACGGCCAGCACACCACCCAGGGAGGAACCCACCAAGCAGCCTTCCGGGAAGCCGTGGTCAAGACCATTCGAGATTTTTACGGAAAGAATTACGATGCTTCAGATGTAAGAAAGTCAATCATTTCTGCCATCTCCATTAAAGTGATGGAACCCGTTTTTGAAAGTCAGACAAAAACCAAATTGGGTTCTACGGACATGGGAGGGGACTTGCCAACTGTGCGTACGTACATCAACGATTTTCTGGGAACACAGTTGGATAACTACTTGCACAAAAATCCGCAAACCGCTGAAGCCCTGCAGCGTAAGATTGTACAGGCTGAAAAGGAACGTAAGGAACTTTCAGGTATCCGGAAATTGGCACGTGAACGCGCAAAGAAAGCAAGTTTGCACAACAAAAAACTTAGGGATTGCCGTGTGCACCTCCAAGACATGAAAAATGAGCGACGCTTGGACACCACTCTGTTCATTACGGAAGGGGATTCTGCATCGGGTTCCATTACCAAATCCAGGGATGTGAACACACAGGCTGTTTTCAGTTTGAGAGGAAAACCCTTGAACTCCTACGGCATGTCCAAAAAGATTGTGTACGAAAACGAGGAGTTCAATCTACTCCAGGCTGCCTTGAATATTGAAGAATCCATGGAGGATTTGCGGTACAACAATATTGTAATCGCCACGGATGCCGATGTGGATGGGATGCACATACGGTTGCTGTTAATTACCTTTTTTCTTCAATTCTTTCCTGAACTGATCAAGGAAAACCATTTGTACATCCTTCAAACCCCACTTTTTAGGGTTCGAAATAAAAAAGAAACCATTTATTGCTATAGTGAGGAGGAAAAAAGAAAAGCCATTGACAAGCTAAGTGGAAAACCAGAGATTACCCGATTTAAGGGATTGGGTGAGATTTCGCCAGATGAATTCCAGCATTTCATTGGAGATGACATTCGATTGGAGCCTGTAATGTTGGACAAAGCCATGAGTATAGATAACTTATTGCAGTTCTATATGGGGAAAAATACTCCCGATAGACAGGAATTCATTATAAATAATCTTAAAGTTGAACTTGATTTAGTTGAAGAAAACTAACTGTAAAACAAATAAATACACATCCTTCTGAATGGAAGAGAACGAAGAACTGAATGATGAAGGTTTAGAGAATCAGGATACCTCCCAAGATAGCTTGGTAAAAGTTACCGGGATGTACAAGGACTGGTTTTTGGATTATGCTTCGTACGTAATCCTGGAACGTGCCGTACCAGCAATTGAAGACGGGTTTAAACCAGTGCAACGGAGAATCATGCACGCTCTCAAAGAACTGGATGACGGCCGTTACAACAAGGTGGCCAACGTGGTAGGACATACCATGCAATACCACCCCCATGGAGATGCCAGCATTGCTGATGCCATGGTTCAAATAGGGCAGAAAGACCTTTTAATTGACACACAGGGAAACTGGGGAAATATTTTAACAGGTGACGGGGCCGCCGCACCAAGATATATTGAGGCCCGGCTTTCCAAATTTGGGCTTGAGGTTGTCTATAGCCCCAAGATAACAGAATGGCAACTATCCTACGACGGTAGAAAAAAAGAACCCATACATTTACCGGTCAAATTTCCTTTGCTTCTTGCCCAAGGTGCGGAGGGAATTGCGGTTGGGCTTTCAACCAAGATACTACCACATAATTTTATAGAACTTATTGATGCTTCCATAAAGCACCTTAAAGGTCAACGCTTTACTATATATCCCGACTTTCCCACTGGTGGAATCATTGATGTGACCAATTATAATGAAGGGGTTAGAGGCGGAAAAATACGGGTCAGGGCAAAGATTTCGGCTCTGGACAAAAATACGTTGGTCATCAACGAAATACCATATGGCACCAATACATCTTCTTTAATTGATTCCATCCTTAAAGCTAATGACAAGGGGAAGATCAAGATCAAAAAAATAGAGGACAACACAGCTGCAGAAGTTGAAATTTTGGTTCATCTGCCCAGCGGTCTTTCACCCGATAAAACTATTGATGCCCTATATGCTTTTACCGCATGCGAATCCTCCATTTCGCCATTGGGCTGTATCATAGAGGACAATAAACCCCTGTTCATTGGGGTCAAGGAAATGCTTGAGCGATCCACGGACAATACAGTGGAGTTATTGAAATCCGAATTGGAAATTCAATTGAGTGAGTTGGAAGAGCAATGGCATTTTGCCTCCTTAGAACGAATTTTCATAGAGAATAGAATCTACCGGGACATTGAGGAAGAAGAGACCTGGGAAGGAGTGATTGCTGCCATAGACAAAGGATTGAAACCATTTACCAAGAATTTAAAAAGAGCAGTTACCGAAGAAGACATTGTCCGTTTAACAGAGATTCGCATTAAGCGTATCTCCAAGTTCGATTTAGAGAAAGCCCAACAACTTATCGATAGTTTGGACGAACGTATTGCCCAAACCAAGCACCACTTGGAGCATTTGGTAGAATATGCCATAGACTATTTCAAAGAGCTGAAAAAGAAATATGGGGCTGGTCGTGAAAGACAGTCAGAGATTAAAGTTTTCGATGACATCGAGGCTACCAAGGTGGTCATTAGAAACACAAAACTCTATGTAAACCGCGAAGAAGGTTTTATAGGAACGTCGCTTAAGCGCGACGAGTATGTAACTGATTGTAGCGATATCGATGATATTATTGTCTTTACAAAGAGCGGGGAAATGATGGTCACAAGGGTAGACTCCAAAGTCTTTGTGGGCAAAAACATCATCCACGTGGCCGTGTTCAAGAAAAAGGACAAGCGCACGGTCTACAACATGATTTATAAAGAAGGCAAAGGAGGCTCCAGCTACATCAAAAGATTTAATGTCACCAGCATCACCCGGGATAAAATCTACCCATTGGCTGGGGACAAAGCCTCTTCTGAAGTGCTATATTTTTCAGCTAATCCCAATGGAGAAGCAGAAGTCATCACAGTACTCTTGCGGCAATCCGGGAGTATCAAAAAACTGAAATGGGATTTGGACTTTGCCGATGTACTCATCAAAGGCAGGGCATCCAAAGGAAACTTGGTCACCAAATACAGCGTCAAGAGAATAGAATTGAAAGAAAAAGGAGTTTCTACCCTAAAACCTAGAAAAATCTGGTTTGATGATATCGTAGGGAGACTAAATGTTGATGGAAGGGGAGAACTATTGGGAGACTTTAAAGGAGACGACTTACTTCTGGTCATAGATCAAAAAGGAACGGTAAGGACCATTCCTCCAGATTTGTCTACCCATTTTAATGAAGATATGATCGTGCTGGAAAAATGGCACCCCAAAAAACCCATATCCGTAGTGCATTTTGAAGGTGAAAAAGAGCGTTATTACCTCAAAAGGTTCTTAGTGGAGAACCCCAACAAAGAAGAATTGGTAATTTCTGAGCATCCGAAATCATTTATGGAACAGGTGTCAACAGATTGGCGACCCATGTTAGAGATAGAATTCGTGAAACCTAGAGGTAAAGATGCCAAACCCAATCTTCAGGTGAATGTTGAAGATTTTATTTCCGTTAAAGGGATAAAAGCGATTGGAAATCAACTTACTACGGAAAAAGTAAAGAACATCAATGCATTGGAACCATTACCATTTGAAGAACCCGAGGACACCAAAGCAGAGGACTTGGAAGTAGTGGATGAAGAAAGTGTGGATGTTGACAAAACCGAATCCGAACCTAAAAAAGATAGTTCTGACCAAACCTCTTTGTTTTAAAGTAATTTCTACCTATATTCTCAACCGAACATGATTATAAAAAATCCTAACCCCATAGCATAGATACTTTATGGATTTCACCAACCCGCTGGTATATGGCGTACCAGTTTTTATTGCCTTCATCTTAGTTGAACTCACTTATAGTAAAACCCATGGAGACGACCATCTGTATGATTGGAAGGATTTAGCCGCAAGCGGGTTTATGGGTATAGGCTCTGCCATATTGGGACCTTTGTTCAAGGTAGTTTTCGCGATTGTATTATTTAAAGCCACCTATGCTTTTTTTAATCCCGAGATAGATGGGGTAAGGCAAAACTTGCTGGGCTATGAGTCTTTTGGTTATGCATGGTATGTTTGGATACTTTGTCAGTTGGCCGACGATTTTACCTATTATTGGTTTCACAGAGCCAACCATGAGATTCGTATTTTGTGGGCAGCCCACATCGTACATCATTCCTCTGATAATTTTAATTTAGGTACAGCCGTTAGAAATGGATGGTTCACAATTTTATACAAGCCTTTATTCTATATGTGGATGCCTGCTATTGGTTTTCCGCCTGAAATGGTAGTGGTTTGTCTAGGTATTGAGGCACTATGGCAATTTCAGTTGCATTCTGTATACATCCCTAAGCTTGGTTTTTTGGAAAAGTTTCTAAATACCCATACCATGCATCAAGTGCACCACGCCCAAAATGTTGAGTATTTGGATAAAAACCACGGCGGTTTCCTCAATATTTTTGACAAGGTATTCGGAACATGGAAAGAGCTGGATGATGACATTGATGTTAAATACGGCGTAATCCACTCTCCAAACTCCTATAATCCGGTAGTAATTCTGACCCATGAGTTCAAGGATATCTGGAATGATGTAAAGAAGGTGGATAAACTATCACACAAACTTATGTACATTTTTGGACCTCCTGGATGGAGCCATGATGGAAGCACCCTAACCGTAAAGCAGCAGCAAAAACTGTTTGAAGAACATCGAGAAGCTCATCCTGAACTTGTCTACCAGCGCCCTAACTAACTTTAGGTCAATTATTTTCGATGGTTTCCTGTTCTGGAGTTTTGTTTTTCTGCATTCTTAGATTTAAGAACTCCACCATTAAAGAGAACGCAATGGCAAAATAAAGATACCCTTTGGGTATTGCCCCAACCTCGTTGCCAAACACAACCAGATGTGATAGGTGGGCCGCTTCGGCAATCAGCATAAACCCAATAAGAATCAGAAAGGACAGTCCCAACACTTGTATTGATGGATGACGATTCACGAACTCCCCAACAGGGTTAGCAAATAGCATCATAATAACAACAGAGATAACCACTGCGGTAACCATAAGTACCAATGCATCTGTTGGATTGGGAGAAATTCCATTGGTCATTCCTATTGCCGTTAAAATGGAATCAAATGAAAATACAATGTTGATCACGGTAATCTGAACAATGGCGTTCGTCAAGGACGAAGACCTTGATTTTTCAACTTCACGCTCATCATGACCACGGTCCTCTATCTTTTCGTGAATTTCTTTGGTACTCTTGTACAAAAGGAACAATCCCCCAAGAAACAGGATAATAGCCTGCCAGCTAATGCCACCCGTGATCCAAGATTCATCAAGAAGCATGAAAGGTTTTTTCATCTTTGTAAGCCAGGTAATTCCAAACAACAGTAAAATTCGCATTACCATTGCAAGTACCAACCCAATGTTGGTCGCTTTTCTTCGATCTCTTTTTTCCAGTTTGCCGGCGGCAATGGAAATGAAAATGATGTTGTCTATCCCCAGTACAATTTCCAAGAAGGTCAAGGTTATCAAGGCCATCCAGGCATCTGGGCTGGAAAAAATTTCAAACATGGTCAGTGTGTTTTATATGCGGTTCCCCTAAATTTTCGTTTGTCGCCAATGGCGCTATATTCAAATGTATAAGAAGAATCCGTAGTGGTCAAGATTTTTATATGGATTGATTTTTCCTCGGCCTTGCTCTTTGGGTTAATGTTCTTGAGAACATACTCACAGTCATTGATCCACCGAACTGTTGATGTGTCCTGTTTACCATCATAAAAATCGACTTCGGTATCCAAAGTCCTATGAAAGGTGGTTTTCTTTTCTTCACCATCAACCATGGCAGTGAAGGTAAATTCACCTGTCTTAAAATTTGCACAATTGCGTTGTGGAGGCTGATTACAGGCTATAAAAATCAAAAAAATCCCGATGGAGAAAAAGTATTTTACCATAGTGGCAAATTAACGGAAAGAACTAAAGCGGGTCAATCATTTTTTGGGAGAAACGACTCAAAAGTACCGTCTTCGTAAAAAACTACAATTTTTGAAGGCACTTGAGATCTATTTTCGTCTTTTGAAACCCTCTTTTTTGGCTCATCCATATCCAAATTTGCTACTTTAAGTGATGGCGCAGCGGGTATTTCTTTACCGCTTTCTGTTTCTGAAGGGAAATTTCCAATGCCCATTAAAAGCCAATACAGATTAACGCTAGGGTAGGCGTCCACTAATTTTATTACAAAATCCAAACTAGGTTTATTGCGTCCATTGAGCAAATGGGAAATACTGGATCGTTGTACACCAATCTCATCCGCAAAGGCAGACACCGTTAAACCGTAGTGCTCCATTATTGATTGTATACGTGGAATTATATCGTTATTCACAAATGTAAATTTATCAATTTCAAAGATATGGATAAATTTAGAAGATGTTAGAAAAGCACTAGTTATAATCAGGTTTTACTATAAGTTTTGATTTACATAAACTACATTAAACGACTCTTTTTTACATGATTATAATATGGTTATAGTTTTACATTTACAATTGTATCAAGATGTATTATCCAGTACATCATATCTATTACATTTGTAACATAAATTTATTTGACAGGGTACATTTGTAAACTTTTCAAAGATTACTTTTGTATGCTTTAAGTTTAGCTACGCTATGATTGAGCATTCCGAATACAAGGAGCCTAACTTAAAGGACAGGTACATTACATTAGATATGTTAACGCCCTGTTTTAAAAAAGTGGCTTCATCATCGTTAAGGGTATTGGGGAAATCTGTACAAGGTGACCCTATAAGCGCATTTACATTGGGCCATGGTAAGCACAGAGTGCTTATGTGGTCACAAATGCATGGAAACGAATCCACAACCACAAAGACGGTTTGGGATATGGTAAACTATTTGCAGGGCAACGAAACGCTTGCAAAAACTATTCTTGATTCTTGTACCCTTATGGTAGTTCCCATGCTTAATCCTGACGGCGCAAAGGCTTACACAAGGGTAAATGCCAATCAGGTTGATCTAAACAGGGATGCGCAACAACGCTCACAACCTGAGAGCAAGATACTGAGAGAACTTTTTGAAGCGTTTAAACCTGATTTTTGCTTTAACCTGCATGACCAGCGCACACTTTTCAGTGCAGGATCGGCTAAAAAACCGGCAACGGTTTCCTTCCTGTCACCTGCCAGCAACGAGCAGCGTGATGTGACTCCGAGTAGGGAAGTAGCCATGAAGCTGATTGTGGCCATGAACAGGGTCTTGCAAGAGTTGATTCCAGGTCGGATTGGACGTTATGATGATGGCTTCAATGCCAATTGCGTAGGGGATGCATTTCAAATGCAAGGTGTACCCACTATACTTTTTGAGGCAGGTCATTATGAAAAAGACTACATGCGTGAGCACACGCGAGAGTACATATTCCATGCACTCATGGCCGCTTTGGATACTATTTCCAAAGAAAAAATAGATGAGCAGCGTACTGAGGATTATTACCGGATTCCGGAAAATGAAAAATGGTTTTTTGATATTTTAATCCAAAACCCACAAACAATCAATTCTAATTTGGAAACCGGTTCCCGTATTGGTATCCGTTTTCAGGAAATTTTGGAAGGAACCGCAATTCAGTTTAAACCTGAGCTTGCTGAAATTGGTAAACTGGAGGGTTTTTATGGCCATGAGACCTTTAACTGTTTAAATAAAAAGGATTTGGAACAGTTGTCCAAGCACAATGAAATCATGGCTTTGATCAAAAGGGTTAAAAATTAAATAGGTAATTTTTACCACTCCTTGCATTTTATTTAAAAAAGAAGCATTTTTATTACGTTAATTTCTTTATTTAACTAATTTTGCTGTTAAATTCAATGTAATGACCAAAGTAAAACTAGACGAAATCGACCATCAGATATTAGATATGCTGATCGATAACACCCGTACACCCTTTACTGATATTGCTAAGAAACTGTTGATTTCTGCAGGAACAGTACACGTTAGGGTGAAGAAAATGGAAGAATCAGGAATCATCAAAGGTTCCTCACTTACATTGGATTATGTGAAGCTGGGCTACTCGTTCATTGCCTATGTGGGAATCTTTCTTGAGAAAACCCATCAGACCAAGTTTGTGCTGGAGCGGCTTAACCAAATTCCGTATGTAACTGTCGCACATATTACCACGGGTAAATTCAATATTTTCTGTAAGATTCGGGCCAAGGACACCACTCATGCCAAAAACATCATCTTTAAGATTGATGACATTGACGGTATCAGCAGGACCGAAACCATGATATCATTGGAAGAAAGCATCAATGACAAGAAGCGTTTGATGCATACCATTTTCAACGAACTGTAATTCTACAGTTCTTTTTATCGCCTTATGAAAAGTTCAGAATTACCGTCTTCTGAGTATAGTCCTTTTTACCATAAATATATACTCGCCTTGGGGGATGTATCCTTAATGGATGAACTGCAAAAGGGAAAAGAACGATTTCTTTCCTTTTTGGAAAAACTGCCCGAAGATAAATTGGGGCATGCCTACGTCGAAGGAAAATGGACCTTGGCAGAATTGGTAGTGCATATTATTGATGCAGAAAGAGTTTTTCAATATAGAGCGCTTCGATTTGCAAGAAATGACAAGACCCCCTTACCTGGTTTCGAACAAGACGACTATGTTCCCCAATCCAATGCCTCCAAAAGAACCATAAAAGATTTGATGGAAGAGTACAAGGTGGTTCGGGACTCCACTATTTTGTTGTTTCAATCTTTTGATGAAGAGGCTTTGAAAAGGGTAGGGGTTTCCAGTGGTTCGCCCTTGAGCACAAGGGCCACAGGATTCATTATAAGTGGCCACCAAGCTCATCACCTTAAGATTATTACCGAAAGATATCTTTAGCGTAAAATTCTAGTATAGGCTATCATTTTCGTAATCTGAATCTGAATCCGGTTCAAAATCGGCTTCATTGTATGAGGTTTCTTCAGTTTCCATAACCTCTTCCTTGCCAAGTTCTTTTTCTATCTTCTCCTCAAAAGTGGAAATGAAGTGGGAAAGACTTTTACTGATTTTTACCAAGTAAATGGTGTCCTCGGTTCTTACTTCAACAGCTTCGATCACTTCACCGTTTGGCTTTTTGATCGTAATGATGTCTTCATCGCCGTAACCGTAAGGATAGGAGTCAATTAGTACGGCGGCCACCTTGTGGTCCAACTTTTTGTAGTCAATTAATACTCGTTTCATAATGGATAGGTTTTTATGCTATCCTAAACTATGAATTTTTAAAAATGGGGCTTCCAAAGAGTTGTAAAACGAATGTATTTAGTATACGAAGCTCTTATTCCCTGTAGTAAGCAAATGCTTTGTAAAAGAGTTCTACAGGCACTTTTACATCGGTAACTGCAGTTCCAATGGATTGCAATAGCACAAAATTCACATCTCCGTGCGAATTCTTTTTATCGTATTTGAGCAATTGCAAAATGGAACGGATATCATTATCATCAAACTCTACCAAATCAAAATATTGTAAAAAGACATCTTTGATTTCCAAGAGCGACAATTTAGGAAGTCCCTTTAACTCGTGGGAAAGATATCCTTCCAAAATCATTCCAACCGCAATGGCCTCTCCGTGTAACAACGTTTTCTTGTTTGGGTTTTCCAGACAGTATGATTCTATGGCATGGCCAAGTGTATGGCCAAAATTCAAAATCTTTCTTAGTCCTTTCTCTGTAGGGTCCTCCAAGACCACTTCATTTTTAAGAGCTATAGATCGTTGTATGCACGAAGCATCGGTAAAATTTCCGTCTGTTTTCAAGTTCTGCCAATATTCGGCATCCATGATCAACCCATGCTTCAACATTTCTGCATAGCCACTGGTCACCTGTCGCGGATCCAGCGTTTTTAAAAACTCAGGAAATACCAATACCATTTGTGGTTGATTGATAACCCCGATTTGATTTTTCAATGCTCCAAGATCTACCCCCGTTTTTCCACCAATGGAAGCATCTACCATGGAAAGCAGGGTAGTGGGAATATTTATAAAATCAATTCCCCTTTTAAAAGTTGAGGCAACAAAACCACCCATGTCCGTAATCACACCTCCGCCCAAGTTAATCAGCAAACTTTTACGGTCACCATCGAAATTTGACAATTGCTTCCACAAATCCAAGCAAGTGTAAATATGCTTATGTTCTTCTCCAGATTTGATCTCAAAAATGTGATCAATGGGGTGGTTCAACATTTCTTTAAAGGAAGGCAAACAATGTTCTTTGGTGTTTTCATCCACCAAAACGAACACTTTGGAATAGTTGATTTTTGCAATATGCTGTTTTAGAGCAGCTTCTGCAAGCTGGCCCAAATGCACTTCGTATGATTGTGATTTAACGGATTCCATATTTCAATTTACACCACTAAATAAAGATTATTTTTATTGATAATCTTCTTGAAAGGCGACTTATATTTGGATCTTTAAAAGATTGCCAAAAATGCGACCAAATTTTGAGAATACCGCAATAGCTTTTGAGCTAAAATCGGACTCCCAACTAGAAAGGGCCTACTTTTTATTCAAAATGATTGCCAATGAACCCTTGGTTAGAATCGGGACCGCTGTGACCAACTTTGCCATAAAGGCGCACTTGCCCGTAGAAGGCCTCATCCGGGCCACGGTGTTCGATCATTTTTGTGGTGGGGTCAGTGAAAAAGACTGTCTTCGGGTAATAGATAGAATGTATGGTAATGGTGTTTGCTCCATTTTGGACTATTCCGCAGAGGGAAAGGAAGTGGACAATCAATTTGATTTTGCCCTGGAAAAGACTTTGGAGATTCTCTCATTTGTAAAGGAGAAGGATGCCATTCCATTTGCCGTATTCAAGCCAACTGGTTTTGGTCGATTTAAACTCTATGAAAAGATAAGTGCCGGGGAAAAATTAACAGAAAAGGAAACTGCGGAATGGGGTAGGATCATTGATCGATTTGAAAAAGTCTGTAAAAAAGCACACGAACTGGAAGTAGGTCTTTTAATTGATGCTGAGGAAAGTTGGATGCAAGACGCTGCAGATGATTTGGTATTGCAAATGATGCGCAAATACAACAAAGAGAAGACCATTGTTTACAACACTTTCCAAATGTACAGGTGGGACAGAATGAATTATTTAAAGCAATTATATGATTTGGCCGCAAAGGAAGGTTTTACGATTGGGGCAAAAGTGGTTCGCGGGGCTTATATGGAAAAAGAGAATGAACGAGCGCAGGAAAAGGGATATGAGAGCCCAATTTGCAAGTCCAAACAGGAAACGGACAATAATTTTAATGATGGGATTACCTATTGCATGCAGCACTTGGACCGCATCACCATATTCGCTGGAACCCATAACGAGGCTAGTTGCCATAAGCTAATTGACTTAATGGAAGAGAGAAACCTTGATTCTTCCGATCAGAGTATTTGGTTTGGGCAGCTTTTTGGGATGAGCGATCATATTACATACAATTTGGCCAAGGAAGGTTACAATGCTGTAAAATATGTTCCTTACGGGCCCGTAAAGGATGTAATGCCCTATCTTATCCGAAGAGCTGAGGAGAACACATCAGTGGCTGGCCAGACCTCTAGGGAGTTGGCACTTATCCAAAAGGAGCGAAAACGCAGGAAGTTGGATGTTTAAGGGTTTTTCTCCAAGGTTTCAACTACGGCTTCGTTAGGGCAATTTTTTATGGTAAGAGTAAACTCGGCACCATCAATCGAACTACGAATCACATAAGTTTTACAAGGCTCAGATTTGGTATCACTACTGCCAAAATCTATATCGCCATCCGTTAAAAAAGCCTTTACAAGTAATGTGTCCTTATATTGTTCAGGCAGGTTATCATCAAAAATGAGGGTCTTGGACCGCATGTCCTTCAATACCCTGCAATTGGGGAAGTAACAAAATTCTATTCCCTCTTCACCCGATTTTTTCTTCAGAAAAAAAACCAAAAACACAATCCCAATGGACAGTCCTACCAAGTACCATCCCAAACGCCGTAAAAAAGCCATCCGTCTTAGAAAATCAGAAAATTAATATCACTATAGTTTAGGCCAAACCAATCCCCAACAGATTTATTGGTCAAGATGCCATGGTACATGTAAAGCCCGTTTCGCAATCCCTTATCAAAATGCAAGGAATGTTCCAATCCACCGTCTTCGCCAATTTTCAACAAATACGGTGTAAATATATTACTAATGGAAATGGAAGAGGTTCGTGGATAACGAGAAGGTATATTGGGCACACCGTAATGGATCACCCCAAATTTTTCAACCGTGGGTTTATTATGTGTTGTTACCTCAGAAGTCTCAAAACAGCCGCCCATATCAATACTCACATCTATGACCACGGCGCCTTTTTTCATGTTTTCCACCATGGAACTGGAAACCACAACCGGGGAACGATTTTTGCCACGGGTAGCCCCAATGGCCACATCGCAACGCTTTAATGCCTTGATAAGGTTTTTTGGTTGGATGGTAGAAGTATATACGGTTCTATTAAGGTTGGTTTGAAGCTTTCGCAGCTTGGTAATCGAATTATCGAACACCTTAATATTGGCACCCAACCCCAAGGCAGACCTAGCGGCAAACTCCCCAACCGTACCGGCACCTATAATAACCACTTCAACAGGAGGGACCCCACTGATGTTGCCCAGCATAAGCCCATTTCCTTTGTTGGTGGTTGCCATGAGCTCCGATGCAATTAAAATGGAAGAAATCCCTGCTATCTCGCTTAATGAGCGTACCGCAGGATAATTTCCATCCTCGTCCCTTATATATTCGAAGGCAATGGCAGTAAGTCTTTTCTTGGCCATGGCCTCAAAATACTCTTTACGCTGTGTTTTTATCTGCAAAGCAGAAATTACAATGGTCTGAGGGTTCAGAAAATCAATTTCAGAAAGTGAAGGTGGCTCCACCTTAAGAATAATGGGGCAAGAGAACACTTTTTTGGTATCTCGGGTAATTTCCGCACCGGCATTGGTATAATCTATGTCCAAAAAGTTGGCGCCATTTCCTGCACCGGACTCAATTAAGACCCTATGCCCGTTGGCAACAAGAGCATTTACAGCATCAGGGGTGAGGCAAATCCGTTTTTCTTGATATTGGTTTTCCTTTGGGATTCCAATATACAGTTCGCCCTTCTGCTTAAGAACCTCCAGAGTTTCTTCCTGGGGCAGTAATTGTTGTTTGCTAAAAGGGGACGATGGTTGGTTCATAGAAAGTAAATCTGAGTATCATGCCATGGCAATCAAACAAATTTACATTTTTTTTGAAAGGGTCTTCTGGCGTTGTTCCAGTTTCTCTCTTTCTTTTCGCAGCTCTTCCTTTTCCTTCAAAACTTGGAGTTCGGCATCCATGGCATCCAAATCAATACCATGAACGTGTTTATCTACCAACTTGACCCTGATAAAATATACAATGGGAGTCACAACCATGGTAACGGCCACTACGTACATGACCTCATTCTCATCCACAATATTGGAATCGAAGGTAAGTACGGCAAACAGCTGAAAGCTGTACATGGAAATTGGGATCAGAATGGCATAGTACCACCAATTTTTGCATGTTACGAACCATACCACCAATAGTAATAATGGAACAATTTTGTTGAAATAATAATAAAAGGCTTCCCCGACATCATCAAATCCATTGGTGCCAAACTCGATGCCCAAAACAGACCATGTTTCAGCGCCTTCCGGCATGTATTTGTACCAGTAGAATAAGATGGGGGTTACTGCGATCAGAAAAGCAAAAGCGCCTTCCATGATCAGTTTCTTACGGATACTTTTTTTTGTCACTCATCACTCATGATAACATAAAAAAGCTGATTTTATTGCAAAAAAATGGCCCTACCGTAAAATAGGACCATTTGTACTTAAGTTAAGATCGAAAAAAATTACAGCTTTCTAATCTTAGACTTCTCGATACTAGTAGTTTGATTTTTGTCTAAATCAACTGTAGCTACTGCAACAGTCATAGCCAAAAAGGCAACACCTAGTAATCCAAAAAAAACTTTTTTAGTGTTCATCGTAAAAGAGTTTTTGGTTAATAAATGAATTCATCTACAAGACAAATGTAGGAAAATATTTCAACTTCACCTACACTTCATCGATAAAAGTGGCATTTTAACGTAAAAAAAATACACTTCAACGATTCGTCGATGTTTTGATAAATGTATTGCTTGAAGATAAACGGATTGTCCGTTAACAAACATTTAACTCGATTGAACGTGTATTTTCATCGACAAAATGCAGGAAAATGGATACAGCATCTTCTGGCAGGAGGGATGAAATTTTTTCTGGCCATTCCATGAAAAGCCAAGCAGAAGAACTTAGGTAGTCTTCCAGTCCCATATCCAAAGCTTCGGACTCATCATTTAATCGATAAAAATCAAAATGATAGGCCAAAAGTTTTCCATGGACGTCACTATACTCGTTTACAAGACCAAAAGTAGGACTGCTGCCAGCATCTTTGGCGCCTAATTCTTTCAACAAGGTCTTGATCAAGGTGGTTTTGCCAGCTCCCATTTGTCCGTAAAAACACAGCGTCTTGTTGGGAACGGCCTTAATGAGCTGTTGTGCCACCTTTTGAATCTCTGATAATTGGAAGGTAATTTTCAATTCAGTCTATTTTGCTTCCAAAACTACAAAAGGTACGATCATTTCTTCCAAAGATACCCCACCATGTTGATAGGTGTTTCTATAATAGCTCACGTAATGGTTATAATTGTTGGGATAGGCAAAGAACAAATCGTTCTTGGCAAAAATATAACTGCTGCTTAAATTAATGTTGGGCAAGTGAATGTCCTGCGGATTCTTAGATGCCAATACATCCTTATCTTCAAAAGTAAGGCTCCTACCAGTTTTGTATCTAAGATTTAGACTGGTGTCCCTGTCCCCAATCACTTTTGAGGGCTGTTTGACATTGATCGTGCCATGATCGGTGGTCAAAACTAATTTCATGCCCAAGTTCTGTGCCTGTTGAATAATTTCCAATAGGGGCGAATTCTTGAACCAACTGAGTGTTAGTGAGCGGTATGCCTTGTCGTTTGATGCCAACTCCTTAACCACTTCCATTTCGGTCTTGGAATGGGACAGCATATCAACAAAATTGTAGACCAGCACCGTTAAATCATTATCTTTTTGCGACCTGAAATTCTGTGCCAATTGCTTTCCCTGCTTGAGGTTGTTTATTTTATGGTATTCCCATTTTAGGCTAAGACCGAGTCGCTTTAGCTGAGCGTCCAAAAACTGGGCTTCAAATAGATTTTTGCCTCCTTCGTCGGTATCGTTCTTCCACCAATCGGGATACTTTTTCTCCATATCCAAGGGCATGAGCCCAGAGAATATGGCATTTCGCGCATACTGGGTGGCGGTTGGCAAAATACTGTAATAGGCAGATTCTTGCTTCTTTTTGTAGTGGACAGACAGTGTTTCCTCAAAGGCCAACCACTGATCATAACGTAGGTTGTCTATGATGACCAACAAGGTTTTGTGTCCTTCCAATTCGGGTTGTATTTTGTTCCGAAAGAGGGTATGGGACATTATTGGACCATCTCCATTTTTGAACCAATCCCGATAGTTTTTGTCCACGAACTTTCCAAATTGTGAATTGGCTTCTGTTTTTTGGGATTCTAAGATTTCAAACATGCCAGAATCTTCAATCTCTTCCAATTGAAGCTCCCAATAAATAAGCTTTTTGTATAGTTCAACCCATTCCTCGTACGAATTCACCATAGAGAGGTCCATGGCAATTTTTCGAAATTCTTGTTGGTAATTGGCAGTGGTTTTTTCTGAAACCAAACGGGAGTTATCCAAACTCTTTTTAAGCGACAACAATATTTGGTTTGGATTTACAGGTTTTATGAGGTAATCTGCTATTTTGGAACCTATGGCCTCATCCATAATGTACTCTTCCTCACTCTTGGTGATCATTACTACAGGTATGGAGGCATCAAGTTTTTTTATTTCGGTGAGGGTCTCCAAGCCAGAGATGCCGGGCATGTTCTCATCTAAAAAAATAATGTCAAAAAAGGAATTTTTGAGCTCTTCAAGGGCATCTTGCCCACTTTGACTAGTAACTACTTTATAATTCTTGCCCTCAAGAAAAAGAATGTGCGGTTTTAGGAGATCGATCTCATCATCGACCCAAAGAATTGTAATCTTGTTCATATAGTAGTTATCTTTGTTGTTCTAAAAACAAAAATCCTTGGTAAAAACCAATAAGCTTAACGTTTTTAACGATCCAATTTACGGTTTTATTGGAACTCCAAATGAACTTATTTTTAAACTGATCGCCCATCCTTTTTTTCAAAGGCTTCGGAGGATTTCCCAAATGGGGATGTCCTTTTTGGTGTATCCCGGTGCCCATCACACTAGATTTCATCATGCTTTGGGGAGCATGCATCTGATGGACAGGGCCATTCAGATCTTAAAGTTAAAAGGTGTGGATATCAGTGAAGAAGAAGAGAATGGTCTTTTGTGCGCCATTTTATTGCATGATATTGGGCACGGCCCTTTTTCACATGCCCTAGAAGGTTTTGTGGTGAAAAATCAAAGTCACGAAAGTTTGTCCCTTCAGTTCATGCAAGAACTTAACAGACAATTTAATGGTGATTTGGATACGGCCATTGCCATTTTTAAGGGCGATTATCCAAAACCTTTTATGAACCAATTGGTGTCCAGTCAATTGGACATGGATCGATTGGACTATCTTAAAAGGGATAGTTTTTATGCAGGGGTCACCGAAGGAAATATTAATTCGGAGCGACTCATTTCCATGCTCAATGTGGTCGATGGAAACTTGGTGGTGGAAGAAAAGGGCATATATGCCGTTGAGAAGTTTTTAATGGCCCGAAGATTTATGTACTGGCAAGTGTACTTGCACAAAACGGGACTTATGGCAGAACAACTGTTGGTTAGGATCATGCAAAGGGCGCGTGAACTTTTGACAGGTGGCCATGCATTGCCAGCAAGTGGTTCCCTCTTGTTTTTTCTTGGAGAACCTGAGCAAGAAAAATTTGATGCCGAAGCGCTATTGAAATTTGCGCAATTGGATGATGTGGATATTCTTGGAGCTATAAAGTCTTGGCAGTTTAATGAAGATTTTGTGCTTTCCAAAATGTGTGGGATGCTGCTAAACAGAAAATTATTGCACATCAAGATTAAAAATCGCCCTGCAAACCCACAAAAAATGCTAATGAAATTAGAAGAAGTCATGCAGAAGTATGATCTTTCGAAACAAGAAGCCTCTAACTTTGTGTTTCAGGGCGAAATTTCGAACAAGGCCTATAATGTAAGCAAACAGGCCATATACATTCTTAAAAAGAATGGAAGGATAACCGATGTGCTTAAAGAGTCTGACCAGCTCAGCCTAAAGGCACTTTCCAAAACCGTGACCAAATATTATAGCTGCTACCCCAAGGAAGCTGTTTAACAAATTTTGTTACTTTTGCACAAATGAAATTTACGGCTACCCAAATTGCAGGAATATTAGAGGGTGAAGTTGAGGGAAATCCTCAAATCGCCGTGCATAAATTATCCAAAATTGAAGAGGGTGAAAAAGGCTCTCTAACCTTTTTGGCCAATCCTAAATACACCTCTTATATTTACTCCACCAAAGCCTCTATTACTATCGTAAATAAGGATTTTGTGCCAGAGCAATCCTTGTCTACAACTTTGATAAAAGTAGAGGATGCCTATAAATCCTTTTCCAAATTATTGGAATATTATAACCAGGTGAAGAACAACAAAGTGGGCATAGAAAGCCCTTCTTTTATATCTGGTAATGCCATTTATGGTGAAGGTTTTTACTTTGGAGCTTTCTCCTATTTGGGGGAAAATGTAAAAATTGGGGACAATGTAAAAATTTACCCCAATGTATATATTGGCGATAATGTTACCATTGGGAACCATGTCACAGTATTTGCAGGAGCCAAAATATACTCAGAATCCATTATAGGAAATCATTGTGTAATTCACAGTGGTGTAATTATTGGGGCAGATGGCTTTGGATTCACTCCAAATGCCAATGGCGAATACAGCAAAGTGCCCCAAACCGGTAATGTTATCTTGGAAGACAACGTAGATGTAGGGGCGGGCACTACCATTGACAGGGCTACCTTGGGTTCCACCATTTTACGGAAAGGCGTAAAGCTGGACAATCAAATACAGATTGCACACAATGTTGAAATTGGTGAGCATACCGCCATTGCAGCGCAAACCGGTATTGCAGGGTCTACCAAAATTGGAAAAAACTGCCTCATTGGCGGACAAGTTGGAATCGTGGGCCATATAACCATAGGGGATAGGGTCAAGATTCAGGCACAATCAGGAATAGGACGGAATGTGAAAGACGACGAAGTGCTTCAGGGATCCCCTGCATTAAACTACGGCGACTTCAATAAATCATACGTACACTTCAAGAATTTACCAAAACTGGTAAATCAAATCTCCAACATAGAAAAAAAGGTTGAAGGTGAGCAAAACAAGCAATAAGCAACGCACCATTGAAAAGAAAGTGACCCTGCAAGGTGTAGGGTTGCACACAGGAGAAAACGTAACCATGAGCTTTCTACCTGCAAGGGAAAATCATGGCTTTGCCTTTAAACGGGTAGACCTTGAGGGGGAACCCATTATTGAGGCCGATGCCAATTATGTGGTAAATACACAACGGGGCACCAACCTGGAAAAGAATGGAGTGAAAATCCAAACTTCAGAGCATGTGCTTGCCGCCTTGGTAGGGTTGGATATAGATAATGTCATGATTGAACTTGATGCTCCAGAACCTCCTATCATGGATGGGTCTTCCAAGTTTTTTGTAAAAGCACTGGAAGATGCAGGCATTGTGGAACAAGACCAAGAGCGTGAAGAATATATAGTTAAGGACGTCATCTCCTATAAAGATGAAACCACTGGAAGCGAAATTACCGTAATCCCATCCGACCACTACCAAATCACTACCATGGTGGATTTTGGCACAAAGGTATTGGGAACCCAAAACGCTACCTTGGAACATATTTCTGATTTTAAGGATCAAATTGCAAACGCACGTACCTTTAGCTTTCTTCATGAGCTTGAAATGCTTTTGGAGCATGGTCTTATAAAAGGTGGTGATCTGAACAATGCCATAGTCTATGTAGACAAGGAGATTTCCGAGTCTACTATGAAAAAACTCGAAAAAGCCTTCAATAAGAAAAAGTTGTCCGTGAAGCCCAATGGTATTCTGGACAATCTAACCTTGCACTATCCCAATGAAGCCGCAAGGCATAAGCTATTGGATGTAGTTGGGGATTTAGCCTTGGCCGGAACCCGGATTCGCGGTAAGGTCATTGCCAATAAGCCAGGACACTTTGTAAATACCCAGTTTGCCAAAAAACTGTCCAAAATCATCAAAATTGAAAAAAGGAACAAAGTTCCCACCTATGATTTGAACCAAACACCCCTAATGGATGTGACCAAAATTATGGGGATGTTGCCACATAGGCCGCCTTTTTTATTGGTGGATAAGATTTTGGAGCTTTCAGACACCCATGTAGTGGGAGTAAAGAATGTGACCATGAATGAACCTTTCTTTGTGGGACATTTTCCGGGTGCTCCAGTGATGCCTGGGGTACTCCAAGTTGAGGCCATGGCACAAACAGGAGGAATTTTGGTGCTGAGCACCGTTCCCGATCCAGAAAACTACTTGACCTTCTTCATGAAGATTGACAATGTTAAGTTTAAGCAACAAGTGGTACCTGGGGACACTTTAATATTTAAATGCGATTTGATCTCCCCAATCCGACGCGGTATCTGTCATATGCAAGCCTATGCCTATGCCAACGGAAGATTGGTTTCCGAAGCCGAATTGATGGCCCAAATTGTAAAAACCAAAAACACAGACTCTTAGATGAACCAACCTCTTGCATATGTACACCCTGGGGCCAAGATTGCCAAAAATGTGGTAATCGAGCCTTTTACAACCATTCACAACAATGTGACGATTGGTGAAGGAACTTGGATTGGTTCCAATGTTACCATCATGGAAGGTGCTAGAATTGGTAAAAACTGTAACATTTTTCCAGGTGCCATTATATCCGCCATGCCCCAAGATTTAAAATATCAAGGTGAGGACACAACAGTCCACATTGGTGACAACACTACAATCAGGGAGTGTGCCACTATAAATAAAGGGACTTCGGACCGCATGAAAACGGTCATTGGAAACAACTGCCTCATTATGGCCTATTGTCACGTTGCCCACGACTGTATTGTGGGAGATGGGTGTATTTTTAGCAATAATTCCACTTTGGCAGGTCATGTGACCATTGGCCAAAATGTGGTTTTAGCTGGAATGGTAGCAGTGCATCAATTTGTATCCATTGGCAACCATGCCTTCGTAACAGGAGGTTCCTTGGTCCGTAAAGATGTTCCTCCTTTTGTTAAGGCAGCACGGGAACCACTTTCCTATGTTGGCATCAACTCCATCGGTCTTAGAAGAAGAGGTTTTGAGGCAGAAAAAATAAGGGAGATACAAAACATCTACCGTATTTTATATCAAAAAAACTACAACAATTCCCAAGCGGCATCCATTATAGAAGCAGAGATGGAAGCCACCCCTGAACGCGATGAGATACTTCAGTTCATCAGGGATTCGCAAAGAGGAATCATGAAAGGTTATTTTAGTTCAAATTAATTATATGGCAAGTACTTCTGATATTCGCAAAGGGTTGTGCATTCGATTCAACCATGATATCTACAAAATTGTGGAGTTTCTTCACGTAAAACCTGGAAAAGGCCCGGCCTTTGTCCGCACAAAATTGAAAAGTGTCACAACGGGTAAGGTTCTCGACAATACATTTTCGGCAGGTCATAAAATAGAGGATGTTCGGGTAGAAACCCGTTCCTATCAGTATTTGTATCCAGAAGGGGAGACCTTTCACTTCATGAATACGGACGATTACAACCAGATTGCGTTGCAAAGAGATGCTCTGGATGCTCCAGACCTATTGAAGGAAGGCGAAGTGGTTACCATCATTTTTAATGCAGAGGACAATATGCCACTTTCAGTGGAAATGCCTGCAAGTGTTATATTGGAGGTGACCCATACCGAACCGGGAGTAAAGGGAAACACCGCCACAAACGCCACCAAACCAGCCACTGTTGAAACAGGTGCCCGTATTAATGTGCCTCTTTTTATCAATGAAGGAGACAAAATAAAGGTAGATACGGAAAAAGGTGCCTATTTGGAACGTGCCAAAGAGTAGCAGAACATGAAATTTCCAAGGGTTCATACCTTAAAAGAGGTTTCCGAAATCATAGACTCGGAATTTGTTGGGGAGGAATCATTTCCCATTTTGGGAATGAATGAAATCCATGTGGTGGAAGAAGGGGATATTGTATTTGTGGATCACCCAAAATATTATGATAAGGCACTTGAATCAAAAGCCTCAGTGGTGCTCATCAACAAAACGGTGGATTGCCCCGAAGGAAAAGCGCTGTTGGTTTCTGATGATCCATATCGGGATTTTAACAAACTGACCCGCCATTTTAGGCCTTTTCAGAGCTCGAGTATGGCCATTTCCGAGACTGCTGAAATTGGCAAGGGAACCATTATACAACCCAACGTTTTTATTGGAAATCATGTTACGATTGGTGAAAATTGCATGATTCATCCCAATGTCACCATATATGACCATTGCATCATTGGCAACAATGTGACCATCCACGCAGGAACAGTATTGGGTTCAGATGCATTTTACTACAAAAACCGCCCAGAAGGTTTTGACAAATTACTGTCTGGTGGTAGAGTCGTCATTGAGGATTATGTGGATATCGGGGCATCTTGTACCATTGATCGCGGAGTTACAGGCGATACAATAATTAAAACTCACTCGAAATTAGACAACCAAATCCAAATAGGACATGATACCGTTATTGGTAAGAAATGCTTAATTGCTTCTCATGTGGGGATTGCTGGATGTGTTGTTCTAGAAGATGAAGTTACCATGTGGGGGCAAGTAGGGGTTACAAGCGCGATCACTATTGGAAAAAAAGCCGTGATTCTGGCCCAGACCGGTGTGGCCAAATCCTTGGAAGGCGGCAAGACCTATTTTGGCAGTCCAGCTGAAGAAGCCCGTGATAAACTAAAACAAATGGCCTTGGTTAAGAAAATCCCCGAAATCCTTGAAAAATTGAAAAAGAATTAAAAAAACAATAGACAAAACGCATAGCAAAGCCTATTTTTACACCTAATTAAGTTTAACATATGAGCGTCTTAGTAAACAAAGATTCAAAAATAATTGTACAAGGTTTTACCGGTAGCGAAGGAACATTCCATGCCGGACAAATGATAGAATACGGAACCAATGTTGTAGGTGGTGTCACTCCCGGAAAAGGAGGACAGGAACATTTGGGAAAACCTGTTTTCAATACGGTTCAAGAAGCTGTTCAAAAAGCAGGTGCGGACACTACTATTATTTTTGTTCCGCCAGCCTTTGCTGCAGATGCTATTATGGAAGCTGCCGATGCAGGCATCAAGGTCATCATTACCATTACGGAAGGGATTCCCGTTGCCGATATGGTAAAGGCCAACGATTATATAAAAGATAAGGACTGTACATTGGTAGGTCCAAACTGCCCTGGGGTAATTACTCCCGGTGAAGCCAAGGTAGGCATCATGCCAGGATTTGTCTTTAAAAAAGGACATGTGGGCATTGTTTCCAAATCAGGAACATTAACCTATGAGGCTGCCGACCAAGTTGTACGTCAAGGATTGGGCATTACTACCGCCATTGGAATAGGCGGGGACCCTATAATCGGAACCACCACCAAACAAGCCCTAGAGCTTTTAATCAACGACCCTGAAACAGAATGTGTGGTTATGATTGGAGAGATTGGTGGTCAATTGGAAGGCGATGCCGCCAAATGGTACAAACAAAGTGGCAGTAAAAAACCCGTAGTAGGATTTATTGCTGGGGAAACTGCACCAGCTGGACGCACCATGGGACATGCCGGAGCCATTGTAGGAGGTAGTGACGATACTGCACAGGCCAAGAAGCGAATCATGAGGGAATGCGGTATCCATGTAGTGGATTCCCCCGCAGAAATCGGTATTAAAGTTAAAGAAGTGGTTGGCTAGACCAACCGTTAAAACTATTCTAAATCCCGTGCAAAGCGGGATTTTTTTTCGGCAAAACATAAAACAACAACTATATTTGGTAGATAACCATTCAAACACGATCATCTTATGAAACTTTTGGAAGGCAAAAATGTAATTATCACAGGGGCAAGTAGAGGAATTGGAAAAGGGATAGCCCAAATATTTGGACAACACGGCGCCAATGTGGCATTCACCTATAGTTCCAGTGAAGCCCCTGCATTGGAATTACAAAAAGAGTTGGAGGACATGGGCGTAAAAGCCAAAGCTTATAAAAGTAATGCGGCCAGCTATGAAGACTCTGAAGCTTTGGTGGCACAGGTCTTGGAAGATTTTGATGGGAGAATCGATGTATTGATCAACAATGCAGGAATCACCAAGGACAATCTGTTGATGCGTATGGGTGAGGAAGATTTTGACTCGGTAGTCGAAATCAACCTAAAGTCTGTATTTAATATGACCAAGGCGGTACAACGCACCATGTTGAAACAACGGAAAGGTTCCATTATCAACATGAGTAGTGTTGTGGGTATAAAAGGAAATGCCGGACAGGCCAATTATGCCGCCTCAAAAGCCGGAATGATTGGGTTCACAAAATCTATCGCACTTGAATTAGGTTCCAGAAACATTCGCTGCAATGCCATTGCTCCCGGTTTTATTGAAACCGAAATGACAGACAAGTTGGATGAGAAAACGGTTCAGGGTTGGCGAGATGCCATTCCATTGAAACGCGGTGGAAAACCAGAAGATGTTGCCAATGCCTGTCTGTTTTTGGCATCGGACCTTTCAGATTATGTTACCGGACAAGTTTTAAGTGTGGACGGTGGCATGCTAACCTAAAAGAACTGCATGGAATTGCGCACGGTACTCCTTATTGTTCTTGCAGCGATTGCCGCGCTTTCCTTGGTAGTCTATCAATATTTCTTCAAAAACCCTAGAAAGGGATCGCTAAAGATAATACTGGCCGCATTACGGTTTCTAACCTTGTTCTGCGGCCTTCTATTGTTGATCAATCCCAAGTTTGTCAATAGAGATTATTTTTTGGAAAAGGCGAACCTGATTGTATTGGTCGATGATTCATCATCCATGCTTCAGGCCCAATCCCAAGACAATCTTTCTGGGATGTTGCAAACCCTTTCAGATAACCAAAACCTTAAAGAGCGTTTTGAGGTTCATCAATACGCCTTTGGTAAAGATATCCGTCCTATGGATTCCCTTGGGTTAAATAAAAAGAGTACCGACATTGCCGCTGCTATTTCTACCGTAGATGAAATTTTTGTGAATGGGAACAACGCCGTAGTGCTTATAACGGATGGCAACCAAACGTTGGGCAGGGATTATGAACATCTCAACCTTGGAGAAAACATTTCTATAAACCCTATTGTGATTGGGGACACTACGGCCTATGAAGACATTTCCATCGGACTCACCAACACCAATACCTATGCGTTTCTCAACAATAAGTTTCCAGTTGAAACGACCATCCTGTACAATGGAAAAACAGCCGTTTCCAAGACAATGACCATTTCTTTGGATGGAAAAACCGTTCACCGACAACAAGTAACACTAAATGACACAAAGAACAGTCAAACCGTGCATGCTTTGTTGGAGGCTCAAAGTGTTGGGGTGAAAACCATACGGATTGAAGTGGAAAATCTAAGTAATGAAAAGAACACTATCAATAACCAGAAGGAAACGGCCATAGAGGTCATAGATGAGCGGACCAAGGTGATGATTATTTCAGATTTGCTTCATCCAGATATTGGCGCTCTAAAAAAATCCATTGAAGCAAACGAACAACGTTCGGTAACGTTACATGGACCCAATGTTTCTTCCAACACTCTAGATGAAGCCGATCTTTTGATTCTCTATCAGCCTACAAGGGCTTTTGCCAATGTCTACGACCATGTTTCCAAATCAAAAGTGAGCACCTTCACAGTTACAGGGAAGCATACGGATTGGAACTTTTTAAATAGGGCGCAAAAAGCGTTTCAAAAAGCGAACAGCACTCAATCCGAGGATATTTTGCCAGTTCGAAATAATTCCTTCCGAACATTTGGTCTAGAAGATTTTGATACTAGCGGATTTCCTCCTTTGAATGGAGCGTTGGGAGATATCCAACTCAATAAAAACGGGGAGGTTTTACTGTTTCAACAAATCAGGGGAGTTAATTTGGACCAACCTTTATTTGCAGTTTTAACCGATGGAAGTCAGCGAGAAGCAGTCCTTTTTGGGGAAAACATTTGGAAATGGCGAGCCCAAACTTACCGAAGCCACGAAAACTTTGAAAGTTTTGACGCCTTTATAGGAAAACTGATGGTGTATTTAGCCAATAGTGGGCAACGCAACCGACTGGAATTGGACTACAACCTGGTTTTTGATAGTCCAAGCTTGGCACTTATACGGGCTTCCTATTTTGACGAGAGCTACCAATTTGATTCCAATACCAACCTTAATATTGACATTCAAGGTAAAGAAAACAATTTTGTACGTAGGTCCCCCATGCTACAAAAGGGCAATTTTTTTGAAGTTGATTTAAGTGATTTGGAAGCGGGGGAATACCAATTCACTGTGAGCGTAACAGGCGAAAATTTAAAACAATCCGGACAGTTTAAGATTTTGGATTTTAATCCTGAAAAGCAACATATGGGAGCCAATTACGGCAAGCTGGGCCGTTTGGCCAACAACACTATGGGCAAGCTTTATTTTCCCAAGGATTTGCAAACACTTTCGGATGATTTGTCTACTGCACAACAATATCTTCCGGTGCAAAAGAGCAAACAGAATATTGTATCTTTAATAGATTTCCGTATACTACTTGGATTGATGGCCCTAACCCTTACTTTGGAATGGTTCATCAGAAAATACAATGGATTAATTTAAATGTTATAAAACCATGGATAGATTACCAAAGATTGCTTTACCAGCCTTAGCGGGCATTATTTTTCTTATCATATTTATTTCTAGGTCTACAGTGACCATCGGTTCCGGGGAGGCCGGGGTTCTCTATAAATATTTTGGTGGGGGTGTGGTCACCGATGAGCCGCCCTTGGGCGAAGGATTCCACTTGGTTGCTCCATGGAACAAAGTGTTTGTGTATGAGGTTCGACAGCAAGAAAAGTTGGAGAAAATGAATGTGCTTTCTTCAAATGGTCTAGATATAAAACTTGAAGCCTCTGTGTGGTTTCAACCAAAATATGACGAGCTTGGGAAATTGCACCAAGAAAAAAGTGAACAATATATAGAGCGTGTCCTATTACCTGCCATTCGTTCTGCAGCCCGTAGTGTGGTGGGACGATATACCCCGGAACAATTGTATTCCAGTAAACGGGATGCCATTCAACAGGAAATCTTTGAGGAAACCCAAAAAATTGTGGATGACCAATACATTCAACTGAATGAAGTTTTGGTACGTGATGTAACCTTGCCGCCCACCATCAAGGATGCCATCGAACGAAAGCTAAAACAGGAACAAGAGTCCTTGGAGTATGAATTTAGATTGGTCACTGCCCAAAAGGAAGCGGAAAAAGTTCGAATCGAAGCACAAGGAAAAGCGGATGCCAACAAGATTCTGAGTGCTTCCCTGACAGATAAGATATTACAGGACAAGGGTATTGAAGCTACATTGAAACTTGCCGAATCCCCCAATGCAAAAGTGGTAGTGGTGGGGTCTGGAGACGATGGTTTGCCCCTAATTTTGGGAAATAACTAAATAAGTCTTTTTTGATAAAAAAATATGTCCTACTTTTGATTCCATAATGAGAAACAAAAACGTACATCATCATTTTTACACTTGCTCTCAAGCGAGGTAGAGATGTATTGCTGTAACCAAAAATATATTCTAACCCGTTTGAGAAATCAAACGGGTTTTGTTTTTGTGCCCGTTTGGGTTGTTGAACACCAAAAAAAGAGTAATGACAAAGATTAGGATCGCGGTTCAAAAAAGTGGCCGGTTAAATGAGGATTCCCTCGCTATTTTAAAGGATTGTGGCATTTCCATAGACAATGGAAAAGATCAACTCAAAGCTACCGCCCGAAATTTCCCCTTGGAGGTATTTTACCTTCGCAATGGAGATATTCCCCAATACCTAAGGGATGGGGTAGTGGACATTGCCATCATTGGGGAAAATGTACTGGTGGAAAAAGGGCAGGATATTTCCGTTATTGAAAAACTGAACTTTTCCAAATGCAGGGTGTCCTTGGCGGTTCCGAAAGGCGTAAAGTATAACTCCGTAAAAGACTTGGAAGGCAAAAAGATAGCCACTTCCTATCCCAATACGGTAAATGAATATCTGAAATCCAAAGGTGTTACGGCAGATTTGCACATTATTAACGGTTCCGTGGAAATTGCCCCCAACATTGGATTGGCCGATGGTATCTGTGATATTGTTTCCAGCGGAAGCACCCTCTTCAAGAACAATTTAAAAGAGGTCGATGTGATCCTGACCAGTGAGGCAGTCTTGGCGGTATCGCCTACCATATCCAAAGAGCGTTTGGAGATTCTGAAGAAAATCCAATTCAGGATAAAATCGGTGTTACAAGCACGCCAAAACAAATATGTATTGCTGAACGCACCCAATGACAAGTTGGATGAAATCATTTCGCTTTTGCCCGGAATGCGTAGTCCAACAGTATTGCCGTTGGCAGAAGAGGGCTGGAGCTCCGTACATTCTGTCATCACAAGAGATACCTTTTGGGAAGTCATCGATGCCCTGAAACAAGCCGGAGCCGAAGGAATTTTAGTATGTCCTATTGAAAAAATGGTACTGTAGTGAAGCGAATAGATTTTCCAGAACGAGAAAATTGGGAAGGAATTTTAAAAAGACCCACCCAAACGGTATCCGATATTGAGGGTACCGTCAATACCATCTTTGAAGAGGTGAAATCCGGAGGGGATTCTGTTGTCAAAAAATATACGGAACGCTTTGATGGGGTTGCCCTTAATGACTGCAGGGTTTCTTCTGATGAGATAAAAAAAGCGTCAGCGCTTGTTTCTGAAGATTTAAAACAAGCTATAGATCTGGCCAAGGCGAACATTGAAAAGTTCCACGCGGCGCAACGTACGGAAAGGGTAGAAGCGGAAACCATGCCCGGGGTATCCTGCTGGCAGGAAAAGCGTCCCATCCAAAAAGTTGGATTGTACATCCCTGGAGGTTCCGCGCCACTGTTTTCCACTATTTTGATGTTGGCCATTCCAGCGAAATTGGCAGGTTGCACAGAAATTGTACTCTGCACGCCTCCAGACAAGAAAGGGGAAATCAACCCCGCCATTTTGTATACCGCACAACTTTGTGGTGTAACGCAGATCTATAAGGTAGGGGGCATACAAGCCATTGCGGGAATGACCTTCGGCACGGAATCCATCCCTAAAGTCTATAAAATCTTTGGCCCTGGAAACCAATTTGTTACCGTGGCCAAGCAACTGGCCACCAAGTATGGGATTGCCATTGACATGCCTGCCGGACCTAGTGAACTTTTGGTGGTGGCAGATGATACGGCCAATCCAGCTTTTGTAGCGTCAGATTTGTTGAGTCAGGCCGAACATGGAGCTGATAGTCAGGTGATTTTGGTATCAACCTCAGAAAATTTGATCAATGCTGTAGAGGAGGAAATCGAGACTCAGCTAAAAGTGTTGCCCAGGGCTTCCATTGCTGAAAAAGCTATTGCCAACAGCAAACTGATTCAGGTAAAGAATGACCAAGAAGCCTTGGATTTAATCAATGAATATGGCCCTGAACACTTTATTGTATGTGTGGAAAATGAGGGTTTTTACCTTGACGGAATCCAAAATGCCGGTTCGGTGTTTATCGGAAACTATACCCCGGAAAGCGCTGGGGACTACGCTTCGGGGACCAATCACACCCTGCCCACCAATGGGTATGCCAAGCAGTACAGTGGAGTGAACCTGGACAGTTTCATGAAAAGCATGACCTTTCAAAAAATATCCGAAGAAGGCATAAAAAGAATTGGAAGTGCCATAGAACTCATGGCCGAAGCAGAAGGTCTCCAAGCACACAAAAATGCAGTGACCCTAAGATTAAAAAGTTTACAATGAGAGCTGTTTTCAATATAAAAAATATGGTAAGGGAATCCGTGGACCAATTAAAACCCTATTCTTCCGCGCGGGATGAATATGTTTCGGACGGTTCTGAAATGATTTTCTTGGATGCCAATGAAAATCCGTTTGAGAACGGCGTCAATCGCTATCCAGACCCCTACCAACGAAGCCTAAAATCACTCTTGGCCGAACAAAAAGGAGTTTCTGAGAGCAACATGCTTCTGGGAAATGGAAGTGATGAAGTATTGGATCTTATCTATAGGGCATTTTGTGAACCCAATCGGGACAACATCATCACTTTGCCCCCCACGTATGGCATGTACAAGGTTCTGGCAGGTATCAATGCGGTGGAGAACAGAGAGGTATTGTTGACACCGGATTTTGAACCCAATATCCCTGAAACCCTGAAAGCGGTGGATGGGAATACCAAGTTATTATTTATTTGTTCGCCAAATAACCCCACTGGAAACACCTTTACGGTGGATAAGGTGCAACAATTATTGGAATCTTTTCCAGGACTAGTGGTAATCGATGAAGCCTACATTGATTTTTCAGAAGAAGAGAGTTGGGTTGGCAAATTGACAGATTATCCCAATTTGATAGTGACCCAAACCCTTTCCAAAGCCTATGGTTTGGCGGGGATTCGACTGGGGATTTGTTATGCCTCGGAAGAAATCATTGCCATTTTAAACAAGATCAAACCACCCTATAATGTGAATCAACTTACACAGCAGCAAGCCTTGCAGCGTCTGTTGAATCAAGATGCGGTTGCCTCTGAAGTTGAAAAAATACTAAGAGAACGGGCATCATTGACCGAAGCATTAAAAGCATTGGCTTTTGTACAGGAAATCTATCCAACAGATGCTAATTTTGTATTGGTCAAGGTGGATGATGCCAATAAACGATATCAACAATTATTGGGGCAAAAAGTAGTGGTGCGCAATAGAAGCACCCAACCTTTATGTGAAGATACCCTTCGGTTTACCGTTGGGACTCCCGAAGAGAACAAAACACTGATAGCCATTTTAAAACAACTACCATAATGGGCAAGAAAGTATTATTTATTGATCGTGATGGAACCATTATAAAGGAAACGGCCGACGAACAGATTGATGCATTTGAAAAAATGATTTTTTACCCCAAGGCCTTCACGTTTCTGGGAAAAATTGCCAAAGAACTGGATTATGAGTTGGTCATGATCACCAATCAAGATGGTTTGGGTACGGATATTTTTCCAGAAGATACCTTTTGGCCGGTACACAATTTTATCATGAAATCTTTTGAGAATGAAGGAGTGGTTTTCGACCAAGTATTTATTGATAAAACCTTTCCCAAGGACAATGCCAACACTAGAAAACCGGGAACAGGGATGTTGACTTCTTATTTTTCCGATGCCTATGATTTGGAAAATTCCTTCGTGATCGGAGATCGCTTGACCGATGTGGAATTGGCCAAAAATTTAGGGGCGAAGGGAATCTTCATCAATGATGACACCCATTTGGGAACAGGAGAGATTACGGTAAAGCGGGAGGAATTGGACGATTATATCGCCTTGGAGAGCAATGACTGGGAAAAAATCTATGAGTTTTTAAAACTCGAGAACCGTATTGGTGAAATTTCAAGAAAGACCAATGAAACGGACATCCAAATCAAGTTGAACCTGGATGGGACCGGAAAAGGTAACATCCAAACAGGATTGGCCTTCTTTGATCATATGTTGGACCAATTGGCCCGTCATGGACAAATGGATTTGGACATCAAGGTGAATGGTGATTTGGAAGTGGACGAACACCATACCATTGAAGATACGGCCATTGCTTTGGGGGAAGTTTTTTCAAAAGCCTTGGGCAATAAATTGGGCATAGAACGCTACGGTTTTTGCTTGCCCATGGACGATTGCTTGGCGCAGGTGGCCATTGATTTCGGTGGAAGAAATTGGCTGGTATGGGATGCTGAGTTCAAAAGGGAAAAAGTAGGGGATATGCCTACCGAAATGTTCCTGCATTTCTTTAAATCCTTCACGGATGGAGCCAAGGCCAATTTGAACGTTAAGGCCGAAGGTGACAATGAACACCACAAAATAGAGGCTATTTTCAAAGCTTTTGCCAAGTCCATTAAAATGGCTGTGAAACGGGATGCCGAGAAAATGGTATTACCCTCAACCAAGGGTTTATTATAAACTAGGTCATTTCGAAGGAGTTTGCGACTGAGAAATCTAGATTTCTTAATACGTTCCAAATGACATAAAAAAATTAATGTAGATGAAGTTGGTGATAATCGATTACGGCGCAGGAAATATCCAGAGCATAAAGTTTGCCATACAACGCTTGGGTTTTGAGGCGGTCTTGAGCCATGATGCCGAAGAAATCAAGCAAGCGGACAAGGTTATCTTCCCTGGCGTGGGAGAGGCCAGTTCGGCCATGGCCAAGCTTCGGGACACTGGTTTGGACAAGCTCATTCCCACACTGAAGCAACCTGTTTTAGGCATATGTCTTGGTATGCAGCTCATGTGCAGCTCCTCAGAAGAAGGAAATACAACGGGCTTGGGTATTTTTGACCTGGACGTGGTTAAGTTTCCCAATACCGTAAAAGTACCCCAAATTGGATGGAACCAGATTACGGAACTCCAATCGGATTTGTTCAAGGGAGTACCTGAAGAATCCTATATCTATCTGGTGCACAGTTTTTATGCCCCAAAGGGTGAGGATACCATTGCAGAATCCGATTACGCATTGCCCTACAGTGCTGCATTACAGAAAGATAATTTTTATGGGGTGCAATTCCACCCGGAAAAGAGCAGTGAGGTGGGCAGTACCATTTTGGAGAACTTTTTAACGGTGATTTGATCATGGAGTACTATATCTCATCGGACAAGGAAAAATTGGATGTCCCCAGAATCCACCAAGAGGTGAAATCTACCTATTGGGGTGGCTATAGAACCCCGGAAATGACCCAAAAGACCATTGATACCTGCCTGTGTTTTGGGGTATACACCAACGATGGTGAACAAGTGGGTTTTGCCCGTATACTGACTGACAAAGTGGTTTTTGCGTACCTTATGGATGTCATCATTTTTGAACCACACAAAGGAAAGGGATTGGGTAAAAAACTGGTGAGTACTATCTTGGAACACCCGGATATCAAAGCGGTTCTCACCGTTGGATTGAAGACCATGGACGCCCATGGACTTTATGAACCATTGGGATTTAAAAAAATAGGGGACTCCACCATGTGGATGGCCATGGACAACGCTAAATACGATTACGAATGAGACTGATTCCAGCTATAGATATTATTGAAGGGAAATGTGTTCGCCTTTCCAAAGGGGATTACAACACCAAGAAAATTTACAATGAAGACCCCGTGGAAGTGGCCAAGGAGTTTGAGGCCCATGGAATTCAAAACCTCCATTTGGTGGATTTGGATGGAGCGAAATCCAAGCATATCGTCAACCACAAGGTGTTGGAAAGCATTGCTTCCAAAACCAGCCTAAAGATTGACTTTGGGGGTGGCCTAAAGACCGATGAAGACCTGCACATCGCTTTTGAAAGTGGCGCCCATCAAATAACAGGAGGGAGCATTGCTGTTAAGAATTCGGACGTTTTTTTGGGGTGGTTGGAGAATTATGGCCACCGCAAGATCATTCTTGGGGCCGATGCCCAAGATGAAAAAGTGGCGGTTTCGGGCTGGCAGGAGGAATCCGATCAAGAATTGGTTCCTTTTATCCAGTCTTACCAAAAGAAGGGAATCCGATATGTGATTTGCACAGACATTGGCAAAGACGGCATGTTGGAAGGGCCTTCTTTTGAACTCTATAAAAAAATCATCTCCAAGACCATGAAACATGAGACTGTGGTCTCAGGAAGCGGTGTGGAAGACAAAGAGGTAATCGGCATCAACCTTATTGCCAGTGGTGGTATTTCAACTTTTGACGAACTGCCCAAACTAGCCGAAATGGGCTGCGAGGGCACCATTATTGGCAAGGCCATCTATGAAAACCGAATCAGTTTAAAGCAATTGGAAGCTTATATTCTTCAAAATGGATAAGGAAAAACAACTTCAGGAAGAACTCATCTGGAATATAGGCTATCGCATGGACGAAAGCCTACGCATGATCAAAATCTGTCTGGACCAACTTTCGGAATCCGATATCTGGAACAAGCCTAATGCATCGGCCAACAGCATAGGAAACCTTATCCTACACCTTTGTGGCAACATTACCCAATATGGGATTGCCTCCATCCAGAATTTGGAGGATACCCGTGCACGTGATGAGGAGTTTTCTGTTTCTTCCGGGTTCACCAAGGCCGAGCTTATACAAAAGCTCAGTGATACCATTGATGAGGCCAAGAGGGCCTTTTATGAAGCTCCCTTGGAAGAATTGTTGCGAAAAAGAGCGGTGCAAGGATTCCAATTTTCTGGGGTGGGCAATATCATTCACGTTGCGGAGCATTTATCCTATCATACCGGGCAGATAGCCCTATGGACCAAATTGTTGAAGGATACCGATTTGGGGTTCTATAAAAATGTAGACTTGAATATTAAAAATGAATAACGTTTAGACCCATATGCTTACAAAACGTATCATACCCTGTTTGGACATCAAGGACGGAAGAACCGTAAAGGGCGTCAATTTTGTGGACTTGCGTGATGCAGGGGACCCTGTGGAACTGGCGGCCATCTACGCCCAAGAAGGAGCCGATGAGTTGGTGTTCTTGGATATTTCGGCCACCGAGGAGAAACGAAAGACCTTGGCGGAGTTGGTGTACCACGTTGCCGAAACCATCAACATTCCCTTTACCGTAGGTGGGGGCATCTCATCGGTTGAGGATGTGGATATCCTTCTAAAAAATGGTGCGGATAAGGTCTCCATCAATTCTTCGGCGGTGAAACGGCCTGAGCTGATCAATGAACTGGTGGCCAAATTTGGTTCCCAATGTATTGTAGTGGCCATAGACGCCAAACAAATTAATGGACAGTGGATAGTTCACTTGGTTGGCGGCAAAGTCCCCACGGAAATGGACCTTTTTGAATGGGCCAAGGAAGTGGAACAACGCGGTGCGGGGGAAATCCTGTTCACCTCCATGGACCACGATGGCACCAAAAATGGCTTTGCCAATGAGGCGCTGGCCAAATTATCCGAGTTGGTGAACATTCCCATCATTGCCTCGGGTGGAGCCGGGACCATTCCCCACTTTGCGGATACGTTTAAAGATGGAAAAGCGGATGCCGCTTTGGCCGCGAGCGTATTTCACTTTAAGGAAATTGAAATAAAGGATTTAAAGAACGAACTGAAGGAAGAAGGAATTCCTGTAAGAACTTAGGATATGAAAATAGATTTCACCAAAAACCCCGATGGGCTGATACCCGCCATCATCCAAGACGCAAACACCAAGAATGTCCTCATGTTGGGCTATATGGACCAAGAAGCCTTTGATACCACCCAAAAGACCCAAAAGGTGACTTTTTTTAGCCGTAGCAAGCAACGTTTATGGACCAAGGGGGAGGAAAGTGGTAATTTTTTGGAATTGGTCGATATAAAAAGTGATTGCGACAACGACACTCTATTGGTGTCCGTCAATCCTGTAGGGCCTACTTGTCACAAAGGAACCGATACCTGCTGGGCCGAGGAAAATACCCAAACCTATGGTTTTCTATCTACTTTGGAGCAAATCATCACCTCCAGAAAGAACGACCAGGAAAATCAGGATAGCTATGTGGCCTCCCTATTTCGAAAAGGCATCAACAAGATTGCCCAAAAGGTGGGTGAGGAAGCTGTGGAAACTGTGATCGAGGCCAAGGATAATGATGAAGAACTATTTTTGAATGAAAGTGCCGATTTGCTCTTCCACTATTTGATTCTGCTTCAGGCCAAGGGATATACCTTGGAGGATATTGTACATACCCTCCAAAAAAGGCATAAGTAAGCCATAGCGTTAAGTTTTCTTTAAACGCTGAGCCATTAGATCAAAATGAGTTAATTTTATGTAATGGCTATGAATACAAGAAAAGGGTTTCGTTTTACCACCTACGAAGCGCCGGACCAAACCCCGTTCGAAAAACTCTTTGAGATTTTTCAGGAACTCATTACACATACTTCAGGTGATGTGGAAGAGGCTTTGGACTGGCTCCGGGAGTTGGACAAGGAGTACGAACTTACCGATGACGACTATACCATTGACGACTTTATAGAGGACCTCAAGGCAAAAGGCTATATCCGCGAGGAATTTGATACGGATAATCCCGAAGGGGGGCAAGGCGAGGAAGGTGATGAAGAAGGACCTGGAGGCGGTATCTTGTCCATCACCGCCAAGTTGGAGCGTATGTTGCGCCAGCGGGCCTTAGATCAAATCTTCGGAAAACTCAAGCGCAGTGGTGCCGGGAACCATAGAACCGGAAAATCAGGCAGAGGCGATGAGCATACGGGAGAATTTCGGGAATATCGTTTTGGGGATGCCCTGGAACATATTTCCATGACCGAAAGTCTTAAAAATGCCCAAGTAAACCATGGACTCGACAGCTTCTCGTTGAATGAGGATGACCTTGTGGTGGAAGACACCCAGCATAAGGCCCAGATGAGTACGGTCTTGATGATCGATATCAGCCATAGTATGATCCTCTACGGTGAAGACCGGATTACCCCGGCCAAAAAAGTGGCCATGGCCCTGGCGGAATTGATTACCACTAGATATCCCAAAGACACCTTGGATATTTTGGTCTTTGGAAACGATGCTTGGCCCATTCCCATCAAGGATCTTCCCTACCTAAAGGTAGGGCCATACCATACCAATACCGTAGCCGGTCTACAGTTGGCCATGGACATGCTCCGAAGAAAACGGAATACCAACAAACAGATTTTCATGATCACAGATGGAAAACCTTCCTGTCTGAGACTCCCCAATGGTGATTATTACAAAAACAGTGTTGGGCTGGACGACTATATTGTGGAAAAGTGCTATGCCATGGCCCAACAGGCCCGAAAGCTCCATATTCCCATAACCACATTCATGATTGCCCAAGACCCTTATTTGATGCAGTTTGTGAGGGAGTTTACCAAAGCCAACAAGGGGAAAGCATTTTATACAGGTCTAAAAGGTCTGGGTGAAATGATTTTTGAGGATTACGAACAAAACCGAAAAAGACGAATCAAAGGATAACGATTTATATGAAATTAGATCATACCAAAATAAAGACCCTCGGGGAATTGAAAGCCGCAGGGTACCAAAGTAAGAGTATCAAAGATGAGCTACGTACCAACCTGCTGGGGAAAATTGCCAGTGGCGAGGACACTTTTCAAGGGGTATGGGGTTATGAAAACTCCGTAATCCCTGAATTGGAACGGGCCATATTGTCACGGCACAACATCAATCTATTGGGATTGCGTGGTCAGGCCAAAACCCGCTTGGCCCGATTGATGGTACAGCTTTTGGATGAGTGGATGCCCGTTGTGGCCGGTTCTGAAGTGCATGACGATCCCTTGCAGCCCATTTCCAGGTATGCCACGGAACTGATCAAGGAAAAAGGGGATAAAACCCCGATTGAATGGATTCATCGGGATGAACGTTTCTATGAGAAGTTAGCCACGCCAGATGTTACCGTTGCAGACCTCATTGGTGATGTAGATCCCATAAAAGCGGCCAACCTCAAGCTTTCTTATGCAGATGACCGGGTAATCCATTTTGGGATGATTCCACGGGCCAATCGATGTATTTTTGTCATCAATGAGTTGCCCGATCTACAGGCAAGGATTCAAGTGGCACTTTTCAATATCCTTCAAGAAGGAGATATCCAGATCAGAGGATTCAAACTACGCCTTCCTTTGGACCTACAATTTGTTTTTACCGCCAATCCAGAGGATTATACCAATAGGGGTAGTATTGTAACCCCACTGAAAGATAGGATAGGGTCCCAGATTTTGACCCATTATCCGGAAACTATTGAAATCGCCAAGAAAATCACCCAGCAAGAAGCTAAGTTGGATGAGCGACAATCTGAGGGTGTCTATGTTCCGGAAATCGCTATGGATGTACTGGAACAAATCAGCTTTGAGGCCAGAAACAGCGAATACGTGGATACCAAAAGTGGAGTAAGTGCCCGTATGAGCATTACCGCTTTTGAAAATTTATTGAGTACCGCGGAACGTAGGGCCATTAAATCTGGAGATGAAAAGACTACCGTTCGTCTGAGTGATTTTATGGGCGTGATTCCGTCCATCACAGGAAAAATAGAACTGGTTTATGAAGGGGAACAGGAAGGAGCCGGTTTTGTAGCCGAAACCTTGGTTGAAGAAGCCATAAAATCCATATTTCCCAATTATTTCCCAAAGATTGACAAGCTACAGCGAAAAGATGCCGAAACGGAATACGATGAGCTTATCCATTGGTTCTTTGAAGGTGAAGGCTTTGACCTTCTAGATGAGGATTCCGATGAGGAATATAAATCTAAATTAGATTCAGTAGCTCCATTGCGGGCTCTTTTAAAAGAATATCAACCCGATATTTTAAAAGAAGACTCCTATTTTATGAAAGAATTGTTACTCTGGGGCTTAGTGGCCCATAAAAAATTGAGCAAGCACCGTTTTACCCAAGGGTATCAATTCAAAGATCTTTACGGAAGTTACATTAGGGGGTTGTAAAACAGAAACTATTTCCAAATATCGAATTGCTCATTGTAGCTTTCAACATTATAGGGGCCTACATATTGTTTTCTATACCTAAACAGTGTAATGGTAAGTATAATGAGCAGACAGTACAGTGTCAATGTGAGAACGGCCACTGGTTTAAACGTCTCGGGGACTATCCGCTCTACAAACTCTGGAAATAAAATAAAAGCCTGGACACTATCATAGATTTTAAAAATATATACGATCATGATAACGTAAAGGGCGAACTCCGTATTCCGCAATTTGGAACTGTGCGGTGCCGTTTTCCCTATTCCATACCATAAAAAATATAAGTAGACCAAGTGGACCAAACTCAATATTGGAAATATATAGTTGTCTGGTTTTGAAAAATAAAATTGATTGGTGTAAACACCATAAAAGTTTAGAATATCCAATGCTATCAGTACCATCAAACTAATGATGATGCCTATTTTGCAAGGTAGGATTTTGTCGTAATGTTTCATTTACGTCCAGAGATTTGGGATCACTCAAAAACTTTAAAAAAACGGGAGGCCTTTGGCTTTATTTTAAATTAATCGACGAACCGTAAATAATGTTGGCAAGGCATAAGATATTGATGTGAACTCCCAGTTTTTATTAATCAATTCCCTCTATTTACTATCATGAATACTACTACTCGACCCTTAATGCCGTGTAGTTGACTTGTCTGTATTTTTTGTATTTTGGAGCAAATGATTTAGTATGCAAAATTGGCTCTACATAGTGTTTACTCTACTTGGAGTGTACCTTTTGTTAAGCATACTATTGTATTATTTACAGGACTATTTTCTTTTCAAACCAGAAAAACTGCCCAAAGATTTTCAGTTTTATTACGATAATCAAGAAATTGAGGAGTATAATGTTGAGACAAGGGACGGAGCAACCATTAATGGACTTCGGTTTAAATCAAGAGATCCCAAAGGTGTAGTTTTCTATCTAAAAGGAAACTCCAGAAGTATTAAAGGATGGGGCAAGTTTGCCGTGGACTTTACCCGTCATGGGTATGATGTGATTATGGTGGACTATCGTGGTTTCGGGAAGAGTACGGGACGACGTACCCAAAAAGCCATCAAGCGTGATATGCAGGTGGTGTACAATAAAATCAAGGAAAAGGTGCCTGAAAAATACATTATTCTCTATGGACGCTCCATGGGTTCGGGTTTTGCGGCCAAACTGGCCTCCATGAACTCTCCGCGAATGCTCATTCTGGATGCTCCCTACTACAGTTTAAGCAAGGTGGCTAAAAAATTTATCCCGTTTATGCCACTCTCCCTCTTGATAAAGTTTCCCATGCCCACATACAAATGGTTGAAGTACGTTAACTGTCCCATACATATCATACATGGGACCGACGATAGACTCATTCCCTATAAAACCAGTGTCAAGCTATCTAAAATAAAACCGGAATTATCAAAATTATATACCGTAATAGGAGGAGGGCACAAAGACCTTAACAACTTTGAATCATACCACAGCATGTTGGAGGAAATCATAACCAGCCGCCCCACTAAGGTAAATTTGGAAGGTTCCAGCATCAATGTCAAACACTCTTCAAAGCGCGCCAATGCCAAAGCTTAAGCGTTTCGGTATTTTAGTAGCGTCTATCTTGATACTGCTCTCGATTATGCTCTATTCATTTCAGGAAAAACTCATTTTTTTGCCCACCAAGCTATCCGAGAACCATCTCTATGAATTCAATGCCAATTTTAATGAAATCTTCCTTGATGCCAAAGATGGAGCACGTTTGAACGCCCTTCATTTTTATTCGGAAAACCCTAAAGGATTGATTTTATATTTTCATGGGAATGCTGGCGATTTGTCACGCTGGGGTGAAATCGTATTACCCTTTGTTGACTTGGATTATGATGTTTTGGTGATGGATTATCGCAATTATGGCAAAAGCACAGGCAAACTTAGTGAACAGGCACTCTATCAAGATGCCCAACTGTTCTATACCTATGCCAAGGAAAAATATGAAGAAAACAATATTATTGTTTATGGAAGATCATTGGGAACGGGCATTGCAAGTCAGTTGACTTCCAAAAACCGACCCCAAAAACTTATTTTGGAAACTCCTTTTTATAGTCTTTCAGAAATAGCCCAAGAACGTTTTCCATTTTTACCGGTTTCCTATCTATTGCGCTATAAGATTCCGTCATATCAATTTTTGAAGAAGGTAGATTGCCCCATTCGTATCTTCCATGGTACCGACGATAGAGTAGTTCCCTATAAATCTGGCAAAAAATTGTTTGATTCCATTCAGAATGAAGACAAAAAAATATACACCATTCCCAATGGAAACCATAATAATCTTATAGATTTTAAGGAATACCGAAACGCAGTTGAGATGGAACTAAAATAATCTCAATCAAATAAATCCGAAGAAAGGTAACGATCCCCTCTATCACAAACAATGGATACAATAGTGCCTCTTTCAAGGGTTTCGGCCAATCGAATCGCTGCCGCAGCGGCTCCACCACTGCTCATCCCTGCAAAAATCCCTTCTTCCTTGGCCAAGCGTTTGGCCATTTCAGTAGCTTCTGTCTCACTGACCTCCAATACAGTATCCACTTTTTTGGGATTGAATATCTTGGGAAGATAAGCTTCGGGCCATTTGCGAATGCCCGGAATTTTGGAATCATCGGTAGGCTGCACACCCACAATCTGAACCTTGGAATCCTGTTCCTTCAAATAGGTAGAGGTTCCCATAATAGTTCCTGTGGTACCCATACTGGATACAAAATGGGTGATTTCGCCATGGGTGTCCTTCCAAATTTCCGGTCCAGTGGTTTGGTAATGGGCCATCCAGTTGTCGTTATTGGCAAACTGGTTGAGCATAACATACCCTTCATCCCTGACCTTGGCCTCTGCATAGTCTCGGGCACCTTCAATCCCCACATCTGTTGGTGTCAAAGTTACCTTGGCTCCATAAGCGCGCATGGTCTGTACGCGCTCCTTGGTGGAGTTTTCGGGCATTACCAACTCAATATCAAGCCCATAAATTCCCGCAATCATGGCCAAAGCAATACCTGTATTTCCACTAGTGGCCTCAATTAGCTTTGAAGACGATGAAAAATCCCCTCGCTCCAATCCGCTCTTGATCATATTATAGGCAGGTCGGTCCTTAACACTTCCACCAGGGTTGTTTCCTTCCAGTTTAAAAAGTAATTTCACATTGGGATTGGGATTCAACACCTTGGATTCTACCATAGGCGTGTTCCCTATAAGGTCCAGAATAGTTTTAGACATTGCTTGGAGCAGTTTTTATTTTGATTTCGGGCGTATGAAATACTGTTGAATTCGGTGGAACAGAAGACGTTAGCCATGCATTACCCCCAATTACCGAATTCTCCCCAATCACAGTGTTCCCACCTAAAATGGTGGCATTGGCATAAATGGTGACATTGGACATAATGGTAGGGTGCCTTTTGGTCTTTTGCAGACTTTTGGCCACATAAAGGGCCCCCAGGGTTACCCCTTGATAAATTTTCACATGGTCATGAATCACAGCAGTTTCCCCTATGACCACACCAGTGGCATGATCAATAAAGAATGATTTTCCTATCTGTGCACCCGGATTGATGTCCACTCCCGTTTGTCTATGGGCATATTCAGTCATAAGTCTCGGCACCAAAGGAAAACCTTGAATATACAGTTCATGGGCCAAACGGTATATGGCAATGGCGTAAAAGCCGGGATAGGCCATATAGATTTCCTGAATGGACAATGAGGCTGGGTCACAATCCAAAATGGCCTCGGCATCCAAGTTGAGTTTTTCCAAAACCTCTGGTAATCGGGACACATAATTGTCCCACACTTTGGTGCATGGCTTTTGCAATTCCCAACAGGCCATATCTGCCAAATGCTGAAACTTTTCCTCCAAAACATCAAGATTCTCGGCTACGGGTGTATTTACATCAAAGAGGGTATAGAAAAGTGTATTGGTAAATTCCTCTGTTTCTTCTTTTAGTCTATAGTCTAAATAGGGTTGTTTCTTGTGCCTATTCAGTTCTGCGATGATTTTCTCCTTGTCCATGCTTTAAAAGTTGTCCTAAAATTAGCCAAAACCTAACCATCCACTTATAGAAATGTATAACTTTAGCTTAAAAATAACACATCCTAAAAAGAAGTCGTGAATAATTCCATTATCTCCAAAGAAGCTTTTGACATATTAAAAGTACTTGCCAAAAACAACAATAAAGAGTGGTTTGAAAAGAATAAATCCGTTTTCAAAAAACATGAATCGGAGGTTAAATCCTTTTTTGAAAGCGTTAAGGAACGACTGAGTCAACACGACGATATCGAGAAAATGAAAATGTTCCGGATTTATAGGGATGTACGTTTTTCCAAGGACAAAACCCCATATAAAACCCACTTTGCAGGGTCGTTTTCACGACTGGGCGCACATCTAAGAGGAGGATATTACATTCATTTACAGCCGGGAAATTCTCTGCTGGCCACCGGCTTTTGGGCACCCAATAAAGAAGACCTTTTTCGCATACGAAAAGAATTGGAAATGGATGCGTCCGATTTTAGGAAGGTCATCAGTGACCCCGATTTCAAAAAAATCTGGGGAGAACTTCAAGGCGATGCCGTAAAAACAGCGCCAAAAGGTTTCGACAAGGACCACCCGGATATTGGCCTCATCAAAAACAAACAGTATGTCTTTGTGCGGAATTTTACAGACCAAGAGGTGCTATCCCCAAATTTTATAGAGGACGTGGACAAGTCGTACCGGGCTATTCGACCTTATTTTGATTTGATGAGCGATATCCTTACCACCAATCTCAATGGAGAATCAATGCTGCAATAGCGCTTCACTTTCCAAAAGTTGTACTTGGTCCTTCAGCCGTTCAATGACCATATTCATCATCCGCTTGTTCAGGGCAGAGGAGTTTTTAATGTATGTTTGGTACTCTTCAACCGTAAATTGCCCAATGACCATGCCCTTGAGCGAATTTCGAAACTTGATGTCCTTTTGGATGGCCCGCTCAATATATTCCATCTTTTTCTCTAAAGGAAGGTCATGGAAAACCCCTTTGTGTTTGGCAATGTAATTCTTGAAAGCTTCTACCAACAAAAGGTTTTGGAGTTTAATGACAGGGCGTAAAGTCTGGTTCTGAAAACGTTCTTCCGCACTCATTTGGTTGTTGAAATAAGACTGTAGAATTTCGGGGCGGAGGTCCAAAAGACTCTTAGATCGTGAATCCATGGCTATTAGTTTCAATAAAGTTACACAATCGTCCACCTAGCATTTTTGGTAAAGCTGATAGTTGTTAACGATGTTATGAACATGCATTGCAAAGTTTATTTAAGTATTTTTAGGCCAAATCAAAATCCATGAGCGTAAAATTTGTTGGCTTTTCTTTGCTTTTTTTGATGGCCATTTCCTGTAAAAAAGAAACCAAAAAAGAAGACACCCAAGTTTGGAATACCAAAAAACTGGCAGAGGAAAACGCCACCCACAACCAATTGCTCGATATTGAAAAAGAGCAGGGGTGGGAACTGCTGTTTGATGGGAAAACATTAAACGGCTGGCATGTGTACAACGCTGGCGCACCAACAGTCTGGGAAGTGAAAAACGGCGAACTCCATAGAAATGTGGAACTAGAATCCGAGCATAATGAGGATTTGGTCACGGACAAGGCCTATGAAAACTATGAGCTGATCTTGGAATGGAAAATCTCGGACCGTGGAAATAGTGGCATCTTCATCAACGTTCAGGAAAAGCCCGATGTTGGCACAGCCTATCAAACAGGGCCTGAGTTCCAAATTCTGGACCCCAACCATATGGATCATGATGTTGCTGTTAAAAAATCGGGCTGCCTGTATGGTTTTTCCCCTCAAAAGAATGAGGCCCTCACCAAATCTGGCCAGTGGAATCAAACCCGTATCAAACAGGTAAATGGAAAAGTGGAATTCTATTTAAACGGCGTACTTACCGCAGTCGAAGATTTTACTACACCGGAATGGAAAGAAAAAATCACGCAGACACATTTTAAAAACTATCCCGAGTTTGGACAAGCCACAGAGGGAAAAATCACCTTACAGGATTGGTATTTTGAGGTATGGTTCCGGGACATAAAGATTCGGGAACTTTATTAAGGCCAGTCTCAATAAGGTCAAATGACCTTCTTCTTTTGAAACTGACCCTCTTATTATTCTTCTGGTATCAAAACCACTTCTTCCGGTATCAATAAAAACAATACGCAACCTGTGTTGGATATTACGCTGTGTTTGCCCTTGGGAGGAGTGTACAGATAATCTCCTTGGGTAAGGGTTTCATGGTGGATTTGGCAACTTCCTTCCAAAACCAAGATTTCTTCCCCGGCCGGATGTACATGATAGGGATACGAAGCTCCTTTTTCAAATTTTAACAAGATGGCCTTTGAACGATTAGTTTCCTTGTCAAAGCGGAGCGATTTAACGTAGATGCCCTCGTAATGCACCCCACTTTCCACTAGGGGCTGCCATGCTTTCTTTTCACTCTTAGTAATGTAGTCTTTAATATTCATCGTGTTATTTTTTTTGATGAACAAAGTTGGGGAAAGGGGTAAGGCCAAAAAATGGAAAATCTTGGGTTTTTGATGGAGAATTCAGTTTTTGAGATTTTTTAGATACTCGATAGGGGGCATCCCCACATGGTTTTTGAAGAATTTTGAAAAATAGTAGGGATCTTGAAATCCAAGGGCAAAGGCTACCTCTTTCATGCGCTTGTCCTCGTACTGGAGAATGCGTTGGGCTTCGGAGACCACCAATCCATGGATAACGCCCTGTGCGGTTTTGCCCGCGTGCAATTTGGCCAGTTCGTTCAGTTTTAACTCGGTTGTTTGGAGCTGATCGGCTATTTGGGAGAGTGTATAGTTTTTATCAAAGTTATTACGAACCAATTCCAGGAAACGTAAAAATAAGGCATCGGGTTTCCAGACCACACCACCATGGGCCAGTTTGGAGCGGTTGGTCTCAACAAGCAGCAATTCTATTCTAGCATGAATGGATTCCAAATATTGAAATGGTCTTTCAATGAGTTCTTGCTGTATTTTTTGGAGTCCCGATTCAATGGCTACGGAATCATCTATGGTGATAATCTCATTATAATCGAAATGGCAAAAAAGACTGTTCTGGAAAATGAGTTCAATATCCTTCTCCGTTTTGCAGATATAGTCCAAGGTAAAATCCAATACAAATCCTTTGGCGTTTTTCATATTGGAAAAACAGTGGTATTGGCCAGAAGTAATAGTAAGTACCTGATTTTGGACCAATCTCAAAAGTTTTTGGTCCACAAGAACGGTAAACTCACCGCTGCTGCACCAAACAAAAAGGTATTTCTTCACCCTTTTCGGCGCAAAGCTTTTTAAGGTTTCAATATTTTGGATATCAACCATATACAGTATCTCTTTACCCTATTTTCCCACCTTGGATAATTTGTATGCCCTCTTTTTGAAAATAGTGTTCAACGGCTTCTTGCACAGCCCGTAACGAGCTGTATTTGGGTTGATATCCCAACAGCTTCTTTGCTTTATCAATGCTGCCACATGGGCTGTGCGCAATGTGGTCCCAAGTGAGTTCCCTATCCCTATCGCTGACGCCCTTTTGCCATTCCTCCCAAGGCTGAAACCGCAATTGGGGTACTTGTTCAAATAGTTTGGCCATTTCTTCCGCATAGCCCCGTAAAGTAAGTGCCTGCTCGGAAACTACATGAAAGCTTTCTCCAATGGCATTTTCCCTATTCTGCATGGCCTTGACAAAAGCTTGTGCCACATCGTCCGCATGCACATGATGAACCGTTTCCAAACCAAGGTTGGGCAAGGTGATTTCCTCGCCTTGGGCCAATCGCAGAAATACCTCCGGATTTAGATTCCCCGCCGGGTTCACGGGCAACCATCCCGGTCCCGTAATATGCCCTGGGTGGAGAATAGTGACCGGAAACCCACATTCTTCATGAAAATTCAACAGGTAGGCTTCAATTTTAGCTTTATTGATTCCATAGGTTCCAAAAGGATTCCGCTCTTGGGTTTCCGTCGTGGGAACCTGTACGGTATGTCCATGGACCCACATGGTGCCACAATGCAGAAAATGTTGCACTTTGCCCTTTAGGTTTTCAGCAAGACGTTGGGCACTCTGGGGGGTGAAACAAATCAAATCAATGACCACATCGCCGTTCAGGGATGCGATTTGAGTCCCAAAATCCCCGTTCTCTTCAGATTTTTCCCGATCAATGTTCACAAACTCCACCGATTGCCATGCCTCATGACCAGCATAGGGTTGGGACTGTTGCCGACTTACACAGACCACATCATGACCGGCTTCAACAAGTTTTGGCACCAAATAAGTGCCAATATGGCCAGTGCCTCCAATCAATATTACTCTCATCTTCGATATTTATTTCTTGATGTGGAACATTTCCTCATTCAACTGCGAAGAGCTATAAACCCTGTCCGAAAACGCTGGATATCGCCCATAACAAGAATAGGGGGAGGGTAATGTTCTTTTTCATTTGTCTTACGAGGTTATTTTAAAATACGACAGGGTTCAAATGCGAATCTATGGTCTCTCCAATGGCCACTCCCGGGCACCAGGTCTCCCAATCGTTCTTTTGGCCGTCGTTCTCAGGTTTCTTCAAAGTCATGTCTTTGTCCATATAGATTACCGTCATGACCTTTCTGGTTTCCGCGGTAGTATTGGCCCCGGCCCGGTGGAAAATCCAACCGGAATGAAAACTGACCTCGCCAACATCAAAAGCTTCTATGGTGTGCGGAAAATTATTGATCTTCAGGTTTTTTTGAATTACTTGTTCACTCTCATCGCTGATGGACAGTTCGCGCCCCAACAGAATCTCTTGACTGCCCGCACTGAATTCCAGGGGTCCCATCTCCAAAGGTGTTTCTTGCAAGGGAATCCAGATGGTGATGGACTTGTCCGAAGACAACGGCCAGTAATATTGGTCCGCATGCCAAGGGGTGATTCCCCCGCCAGCCTCCTTAAAAAGGGCTTGATCGTGGTAGATACGAACCCCATCTACCTGCATGAGGTCTGCGGCCACTTTGGCCAACCGTTTGCTTAGGATCAGTTTTTTGATTTCCTCGTCCTGCACCCAGAGATTACAGAGTTGCAAAAAGGCCTTTCCGTAGGTATCTCGCTGATTGATGGGAACATCCACCTTGTTCAGTTCTGCAACCTTTTTGGAAATGACCGTATTGAAATGCGCCACGATTTCGGGAGATAAAAATTCCTTGATCTTGATGAAGGCGTTCTTTTGGTAAAAGTCCACCTGTTCTTTGGTCACCTGAAAAGATTCATCCAATAGGGTTAGATTCATAATATTTTTAGCTCTGTCTTAGTATTTTTTCCATTTTCCGGCCCTTGGCCAACTCATCCACCAGTTTGTCCAAATAACGGACCTGTTGGGTCAGGGGATTGTCGATGTCCTCTATTCGATACCCACAAATCATCCCGGTAATGAGGCTGGCATTGGGGTTCAAGTCCGCATCTTGGAAGAAGGTCTCAAAAGTACTCTTGGCATCGATATGTTTTTGAATGTCATCATTATCAAAGCCCGTGAGCCATGTGATTACCTCGTGCAGTTCTTCTTTGGTGCGACCTTTTTTCTCCACTTTGGTCACGTAATGGGGGTATACCCCGGCAAAGGTCAGTTTTGCCATGCGTTCGTTATGTTCTGGGGTGACTTTCATGTTCACTTATGATTATCTGTTAAACTCTACGGCAATTATTTATAGGAATTGTTGGTTACAGGTCTTTCTTCTTTAAATTCAGTTGGGTCATGATACCCAAAATAGTCCAAATCGCTTCCATGATCTTCAATGATCATCCGTACAGTATCCAAAGATTTTAGGCGTATTTCATTGTTTACGGCCCTTATGGTGGCCAGTTGGTCAACGGGGTGGTTCCTATCTTGTAATTCAGCCTTTAAATAGTATGCATCGCCCACATAAAAAGTCCAACGGTCATCTAATCTGTAAGCTACACCGCAATGCCCAAGCGTGTGCCCAAAAAGTGGTATTAGGTATGCCTCAAGAGCCAAATCCAATCTACGGGCAGGTAAGCCGAGCCATTCGCTATCATCATCGCTGTACATGCGGATTTCAGGATTGTGCGATAGTTGATGGGGAAAGTACCTTTCATTGCCGCTTTTATAGCTATCGTATTCTTCCTTTGATACGTGGACTTTAGCGTTGGAAAAGTCGGCAATCCCACCAATATGGTCCGGGTCTAGATGCGAGCAGATGATGTTGGTTACCTTGAGCGGATCCAAACCCAATTCCTCTATTTGCCGAATTGCAGTAAAGCTCTCATCAAATTGGAATCCCGTAATCTCCACCAATTCCCTGCCCAGTTTTTTCTCCGGTTCCCTAGTTTCTGCCAACCCGATTCCTGCGTCAATAAGGGTAAGGTTCCCATGGTTTTCAATCAGTATGCAATGACCGATAGCCGAACCAAAGGGCGATTCTATTTTTGTGCAGTTTAAATGATACGCTTTCATCTATCCTTGTTTTTTGATTTGTGGTCAGTGTATGATGATTAAAAAGAGTAATCAAGCAATCTTTTGTATAGGCTTGCTTAAATGTAGCGATTTTGAAAGGATCTAGGAAGACAGTCACGGTCAGTTGCCCACCTTGCGTAGGATCTTCTCTTTTAGCCGGACAAAGTCTATCCAGTAAATATCACCGATTTCAACTTCTTGATCATCTCCAGAGACACCGCGGTGAAAAAACAGGTACTTTCCATCAGGGGAGACACTTGCGGTCATTTCACAATGTTCCGTATTAACTTCGGGGCCCATATTATACGGTTCTGTCCAAGTGCCGTTCTGGTTAAAACTGATGTACAGGTCGCAGTCCCCAAATCCGTCTTCGCTTTCACCATCATAGATCATATAGCTCTCATCCGGTGCAATGTAGGAATGGGCGATCCACTTTCCTGAGAAATTGATGTCCGTTGCCATGGTCTTGGCATCGCCATAGCCGTTTGCTTCTTTATCGGAATTATAAATAACCCAATCCCCGGGCTTGTCGTCCTTCTCGCCAGAAGTAAAGTACAGGTTGCCGTTTTCCGAAGCGGTCAGGTACATGACCACCCGATCCACGAACGGACTGCCCAGAGGCTCGGGGGCGCTCCATCCTTTTGCGGTTTTTGTACTGTACCATTGGTGCATCCCGGAAGCCTTGATGGTATCGTTGAGGGGTCTTGTGGTCCCAAAATAGAGCAGCTTTCCAGTGGGGTCAATATGGGGCTCAAAATCCCAGCCCGTATCGGTGGAAAAAAAGGCCGGCTCCGGTTTGGACCATTGTCCATTTTCCAGTTTCATGGTGAAAATCTCATTATCGTCTTCCGGTTTTCTTCGTGTGAAGAACATTTCATCCATTTCTGGGCTAAAAGTGATGGCAAACTCAAAATCATCGGTGGAGACCACACCTTCCCCAAAAATCAGGGCGGTGTCCGTAGGGATTTGATCGCTGAGCAGCGTTAGGTTCGACTTTTTCTCTGGCTGACAGGACACGAAAAAAATCAGCAGTAAGACAAAAATAGGGTAGTGGATTCTCTGTTTCATTCTATGGATTTTTTGATTGATGTTCATTGTATTGTCTTTGGTAAAACTTGCGCTATGGCCCTTCATTAGCCGCATCTTCCCCGATCTGCGCTATTTTTTCCTGACAGATTTCCTCGGTAAGCTGCTTTAGTTGCAGCACTTTGTGGGACAGGTATTCCAGATCACCTTTGGTGATGTGGTACTCCTTCATGTTGTAACGGGCATCGATGTAGGCGCGTTTCAGCAGCTCAAAAAGGCGCTTGTGCTCCTCGGTCTGTTTGGGAAAAAGGTCGAAACGCTTGTCGCACATGGCCACCTTGATTCCCAAAGTCTCCAGATTGTGGTCCTTGGGCCGGTAATCCGTGAACACCAACAAAATGGTAGTGTAGTAGCGCTCCACGGCTTGATGAAGATCAAACGCAGCCTCATTCAATAAATCTTCGCTTATGCTGAATTCGTATTTTTTCAACGCATTGTTTGCACTCGGGAACCATTGGTCAAAATAGTCTTGGGCCTTGTCTTGGTACTGTTTTGGGGTGAGCTTTTTGGGCGAGGCCAGTTGATGCTTGCCCGAATCGTACAGCACAATGCCCTCTTCCTTGATGTCCTTAAAAAAGTAGTTCCCCACCCTTAGGGCCTGGTTCAGGTGTTTGATCCCGTGGAAAATAAGGTTCACCGGGGTGGCCACTTGGCCCGTGACGGTGAGCTCCGCCTTGATCTGGTCCTCTATACGGAACTTTTGCTGCAGGTCTTCGTGGGTGAGGACCACGAGCAGGTCGTAATCGCTGCGGTACTCGTAGGTGATGCCCTGTTCCACATAGGTGTCCTCTACCCAGTTGCCGCGGGCGTAGCTGCCAAAGAGCAGTACCATTTCCACTTCCTTGAACCCGGACAGCAAAGCGGTGAGCTTGTGCAGCTCGGCCTGCTTGTGATCTGGGAGATGTGCCACGGTCTTGTTCAATTGTTGGGTGTTTGTGCCCGAAAGATAGGCATATTTGGGTTTGGGTGGTTTTTGGTTGGGGAGGTTGAAAGTTTAATGCTTAACCACTTTTTTAATTTTTCCCTCATCCAAGTATTTTATCCATTCGCCTGTTTTCTTGTAATTCAACATTTGTCCTTCATCGGATAAAAACCATTTACAGGCTTTATAAGTATACTTGTAATGCTTTTCAAGCGTCAAGATATCAACGGAATTCTTGTCATCTAAAAACTTCTTGAATTCCTTTACATCGGTATCTATCTTTAAAGCTTTGGATTCGCGAAGTAAGTTTCCTTTGCCATCATATAATTTCCAAACCAAAGGATTTCCAAATTTGTCATATTCAGCTTCTGTAAGAACCTGTCCATTTTTATAATATTTGGTCCATCTACCAACATTAAAAACATATTCATAATTCTCAAAGTCATAAACTGCAAGTGTCCCCAACTCTTTTTGTACCCCATTTTTGAACTTTATATCAACGACTTCTGTTCTTGATGGTAATCTACCTGAAACTATTTGCTCAAATCTTTCCGTATGTTGTGCTTCTGATAAATTACATACCAGAAATATGATTATGAAAGTGAAAATACTTCTCATTGAATTTTCTTAAGAACCTAAGTCATGGATTAGAGGCAGAAGAACGTGAATACTTCTTATGGGTTATTTTCTATACTTTATTTTTCTAGTGGAAACCTGATACTTTCTTTTTTTACCGTTTTTATATTCATACCAGGTTTTTTTTACCCAATTATTGAATTCGTCATATTTATATTCATATTCATTTCCCTTTGATTTTATTAAATCCCCTTGTTCATTATATATGAGGTCATCAAATTTTCTTTCTTCAAAATTGATTTTCATTTCACTTGTGGAAATTATATTGCCCCTTTCATCCAGCACCGATATATTGGCGATATTTTTTTCATAATCATAATCAGCTATCTCGACTCCAGTAAAGTTTGAACTTAACTCTTTCAATACCAGTTTTTCAGGATGTCCTTTATCATTGTTCTGCAAAGAAGTAATTCTAAATGGTTGGTTATCGACATTTTTATCTATTGTTTTGATTAAGTGACCATTTTTGTCATAAACATATTCCGCAGTCTGTGTAGAATGGCCAACTATTCTATTCCAAGTTTCAAATCTTCTGGAAATACTTTTGGTGTTTGTTGAGTCGTACATAAAGTTAAGCCTTGCCTTCATATTTCCTTTATCATCATACCTCATTTCGGACAGCAGCATATTTTTTCCATTGAAAAAGGAAACGGATTTTGACTTTTCCGTTTCATTTTTTCTGTAATACGTCGTGATGGTTGTTATTTCGGCAACATTGGGTTCATCTTTAATGTCTGGTTTACGATCATGGTTTAAAGCCGTTGCAATACTTTGAGAATAACAATTCAGTCCTACAAATAATATGACTATAAGATTTAGCTTTTTTTTCATGAATACTGACATTACTTCCAACTTATCAACATGATGGACCATTTGGTTCCAACAATATTTTCTAAATGTAGGTATTCTTAAAAGATCTTTCCCCATAATCCCAATGTGGAAGTTTTCCAAAAAAATCAACCATAAAATTATACGTTTTTTCCTACTTATTTAATAAGAATTACTATCTTAACCAGGAAACACCTATTAAACATTTAATCATTGACATTATGAAAAAACAGATCTTTTTTTTCGCGATTCCCGTATTGCTTTTGGTAGGGCTACTGTTCTTGAACACACCACAAGAAAGGGCCTACAACGAGTTGCCGGAAAACCCGGAAACCGAACAGGCCTTTACGTTTCCCTGCGCATTCTGTGATGCGGAATTGGCCGCTTGCATAGCGGGAGGCTCCTTTACCGAACAGGAGTGCCAACAAATGATGGCCTCCTGTTACGCGGAGTGCCAGCCCTAAGGTACAGCCAAGTATTTTTTTGGGACAGTGCCCGGACCTATCGTTCAACCTGTACGTATTCCTTTAGGAATACCTCCCTTGTTTGACCATTAGACGGTAGGTTTGGGCGCTTGTTCTTTTATGCCCAAGCCATTTGCCGATGGCTTTTTCTTTTTCACAGAATTTGTTTAACATTGGGCCTATAAGCAACGTTATGAAATTTGGCCAAGTAGACCACCCGGAACTTATTGATTTTACCATTCCGCCAGACCACCCGGACACCGCCGTGGTGCTGTCCCAGTACAAGGGTGGGGGAGCGCCCAACGTATATGTGGGCTGCGCCAAATGGAACCGGCAAGACCTTAAGAACTTTTACCCCCGTGGTACCAAGGACGAGCTGGAATATTACGCCACCCAGTTCAACAGTATTGAGCTGAACGCTACCTTTTACCGCATTTTTCCGGCAGAGCAATACCGAAAATGGTACGACAAGACCCCGGAGGGTTTCAAGTTTTTTCCCAAAATGACCAATGCGGTGAGCCATTTGCGACGTCTGAACGATCAAGTTTATGGGATAGTGGACGAGTACTTGCAGGTAACCTCGCTCTTGAAGGAGAAATTGGGCACCATTTTCTTGCAGATGCACAACAACTTCAACCCCAAGAATTGGGACAGGGTAGTGCGCTTTGTGGAGTATTGGCCCAAGGAATTTCCCTTGGCCCTCGAGTTCCGCCATACGGATTGGTTCACCGATGAAACGGTTTCGCAAGAGCTTTACCATCTGTTGCAAGAGAACAATATGGCCAATGTTTTAGTGGACACGGCGGGCAGGCGGGACCTGATGCACATGCGGCTTACCAACAACGAGGCCTTTGTGCGCTACGTGGGCGCCAACCACGAAACAGATTATCCCCGACTGGACGATTGGGCGACCCGATTGACCGCTTGGAAGGAGCTGGGATTGGAGAACATCCACTTTTTTGTGCACCAGAACCTGGAGCTGGCCTCGCCCTTGCTTTCGGCCTATTTTATTGAAAAACTGAACCCTGCCCTGGGGTGTGGGCTGGCCATCCCCAAGACCACCATCAGTCCGCAGGAGCGTTTGTTCTAGGCAATTTCAATTGTGGAATCTTTGACGGGCAAAATTGCAGAGTCCGTATTCCCTGATAATGAAATGTTTCAAATCCGTAATTCCATCGTAAAGGAGTGCTAAAATGGGGCGTTTTGGCTTTGATTTGACCTAATTTTGTATCACAAACAGAACGCTAAATGTTACAATAATGCGATTTCACACTAGAAAATGGGTAAAACCAGAAGACCTGAACGCCAACGGGACCTTGTTTGGCGGTAGGGTGCTGGCATGGGTGGATGAGGAAGCCGCGCTGTACAGCATCATACAACTGGAAAACAAAAAAGTGGTCACCAAATACATGTCAGAAATCAATTTTATGAGCACTGCCGAAGAGGGTGATATCATTGAGATCGGAATCGATGTGATCAAATTTGGGGTGACCTCCATTTCCTTGAACTGCGAAGTGCGGAACAAAATGACGCATGAGAGTATTGTTACCGTTGACAACATCATTATGGTAAACCTAGACGAAAACGGCAACCCGAAACCTCATGGCAAGACCAAGATAGAATACGTTAAGGACCGCTTGGCCCAAAAAGAAAAGGAAGAGAAGGCCTAGACCTTAATCCATAGTGGCTGCTACGGCTTGTACCTCGTCCAAGACGCGTAGAAGGTTACCGCCCCATAGTTTGGCGATTTCTTCTTCGGTATAACCGCGTTTTACCAATTCCAAGGTTACATTGAAGGTCTCCGAAGCGTCGGACCAGCCCTCGATACCACCACCGCCATCAAAATCGGAGCTGATGCCCACGTGGTCAATCCCAATGAGTTTCACCATATAGTCGATATGGTCCACAAAATCAGACACATTTACCGCTGGAGGTACATTGGGGTCGTTTGCCGCCATTTCCTCTCCCAATTTGGTCACTTTGGGATAGTTTTCCATGAATTCTTCCTGTTGATCCTTGTTGAGAGAGCCAAATTCGGAGCGCTCGTACCAGTTCAATCCTAGGGAATCAGCCGCTTTTTGGTTGACGCTTTTCATATACGCCGCACGGGCATCGTTCTTTTCCGTACTCAAATACGAAGTGAAGGCCACCGTTTGGGCCACTCCTCCATTTTCCTTCAACAAAAGGAGCAGTTCATCGTCCAGATTACGGCTATGGTTGCAAAGTGCCCTAGCAGAGGAATGCGAAGCGATGACTGGGGCCTTGGACAGTTCTATCATCTGTTTTATGGCCTCTTTGGAAGGGTGGGAAATATCGATCATGATCCCTACGCGGTTCATTTCGGCAACGGCCTGTTTTCCCAACTCACTGAGTCCGTTGTGCAACCACACATCGTCCGCTTCACCAGTGTTGGAATCACTGAACTGACTGTGTCCGTTATGGGCCAAGGAAATGTACCGTGCTCCCTGTTTTTGGTAGTCCGCTATCTGAGATAGGTCCTCGCCAAGGGGATAGGCATTTTCCACCCCGATCATGGCCGCTTTTTTGCCCGCTGCTGAAATCCTTCGCACATCGTCCGAGGTCAAGGCCAATTCTATCCGATTCGGGGCATATTCTTCGCACAGTCTGTGGATGGCATCAAACTTGGAAATGGCATTCTCCTTGGCCTTGGCATAGCCATCGGCGTTCAAGGAATCCTGTCCGGTATAGACAATGAACCAGGCCACATCCAGTCCACCTTCTTCCATCTTGGGCAGGTTTACCTGATTTTCGAGTCTTTGGGTATAGTTGATACTGTCCGTAAAGTTCCTCACATTGATGTCGATATGGGTATCAACAGTGATCACGGTATCATGGATTCTTCGGGCTTTTTCTTCCAAGGTTTCAGTTTTATCGGATTGTTTTTCAGCGCATGAAAAAAAGAGGCTCACAGCGCACAAAAGATAGGTGTATTTCATAGTTGGTGGTTTACACCTACAAATAAAGCAATTTGACAACAAAATCCATGGGCTACGTAACAATTAATTGTAATCCCTTGATCCAATGCGGATTTTTAGGTGATAATTCAATAATTGAACAAACTTTGGGAACTCGGGAATTACTTACCTATCTGGAAAAATTGGAAATTGGGCTCAGCAGCTTTTCGTATGAGGAATTGGGCGTTGTGGAGGCCGGTGAGCTGAAAAAGTCTTTTGAAGTCTTTAAGTACGGACTCGAAAACAAGGTTTTTGGGGTTCCTGAAATGAAGCAATTGGAAAGCATTTACCAAAGTGTGGGCATCCAAGGTTCCGACAGACCCCTAAGAGATACGAATGATGTACCCACCGAACTAAAAGAGTTTCTATCGCTGATCGATGCCATGGAGAATACCCGCTTGTCCCGCGAACAACAGAAAATCGCAAAAGCCATGAAACAGGTGGCAGAGCGATTGGGCAAAGGCTTGCCCATATCCAAAAGCCTTCAATTTATTGAGAAAGAGCTAGAACCTGGCCATTTGGCCCATAAAATCAATTTACAGCCCATTTTAGACGATTGCATGGGCCAGATGGAACTTATGGAGGAGTTGGTACGACTCTTCAAACAAAACCTCATGGAATTTATTGGCAGCGTAAAGGTGCACTTGAAAAACGAAAGTTATAAACAAGTAGATCTGGCCTGCCAGAAAGTCCGCCCCAGTCTGGAAATGATGAAAGCCAACAGTTTGTTGGAAATCGTGAAGGAAATCCTCATGCTCTGTAGAACAGACAATGATTCTAAACACCACGCTTTTTTGTACGACCAGTTTCTAATGGAATATCCCAAAGTACAGGAGCAGGTAGATCTTGAAATGGAAATCCTTCGAACCATGTAAAGTTCATATCATGGAAAACCAGACCCTTCCCGATTATCTACAAAGTATTTTTCATCCGTTGCTTAAACACACTAGTGACTTGGAGTGCCAACTCATGTTGCTGGATGAAATAAAAGAGGTAGGGGACAAAAAGGAAATCCCTTTGCTTAAGGAGCTGGAGAGCCATGACAATCCTAAAATCAGTCATAAGGCCTTTGAGGTAAAAACTGTTCTACAATCCAAGTTGGGAATGGATGCCGATAGGGAACGCAGAAGGCTGCCCATGAGCCTATGCTTCATCTACGATGAATTTAATATTCGACCAAGTAAAATTGACCCAGATCTAGAATTTGGCGTGTCTCTGGACATCCTTGATTCCGAATAACTTGGGGCACTTTTTTGTTTATCCTTTAGATAGTCCATTTCACAACTGCAATCCAGAATTTCACCACAAATTATTGGTACACAATAATCTTTCCCATAGATTCACGTTAGTAACAAAGACCCAAACATTAAACCCTCGAATCACAATGTTATACGATACCTACGGAGAAGAATATTTGGCGTTCTTGCAGGAGCTCAACGAAATTTTGAGCATCAACGAACTTGCCGAGCTTGATTATTTATAGTTTAACCAAACGTTGTACCATGAAAAATCTTAACCACGAAAACACGGCATATCTTAATTTTATTCAGGATTTGAACAATATGCTCGTCGATTTTGATATCAATCAGCTGAGCTTTCCATAGTAGTTTAAGTGGATATCATGGAAAAGGGGATGTTTTTAACATCCCCTTTTCTATTTGTAGTGATTTAAGATGTTATCCTAAATACGATTTCAATATTTTACTTTTTGAAGTGTGCCTAAGTTTTCTGATGGCCTTTTCCCTTATTTGCCGCACACGCTCACGGGTAAGGTCAAATGTACTTCCTATCTCCTCAAGGGTCATGGAAGGTTGGTTGCCGATGCCGTAGTACAATCTAACCACATCAGCTTCCCGCGGCGAAAGGGTGTCCAGTGCCCGGTTGATTTCCGTGTTCAAGGATTGATGCATTAAACCTCTATCCGGTTTTGGCGAATCCCCAGCGTTGAGCACATCATAAAGGTTGGATGTTTCGCCCTCTTTTAAAGGTGCATCCATGGATACGTGTCTTCCTGTGTTTCGGAGAGATTGTTTTACCTCGGAAACGGTCATATCCAATTCTTTGGCAATTTCTTCGGCAGAAGGTGGTCGTTCATGGGCCTGCTCCAGATAGGAAAAGGTTTTTTTGATTTTATTGATGGAACCAATCTTGTTCAAGGGAAGTCGGACCACTCTTGATTGTTCTGCAAGAGCTTGTAAAATGGACTGTCTGATCCACCATACGGCATAAGAGATAAATTTGAATCCACGGGTCTCATCAAAACGTTTAGCGGCTTTTACCAGACCAACATTGCCTTCATTGATCAAATCGGGTAGTTTTAACCCTTGGTTTTGGTATTGCTTGGCAACCGAGACCACAAACCTAAGATTGGCATTGGTCAATTTTTCAAGGGCAACCTGATCGCCGGCCTTAATGCGCTGAGCCAACTCAACCTCTTCTTGGGCAGTGATCAAATCAATCTTACTGATGTCCTGAAGATATTTATCCAATGATTTAGACTCCCGGTTGGTTACCTGCTTGATGATTTTTAATTGCCTCATGCTCAAAAAATGGTTTTCAAAGTGTTATAAGCTTACATAATACATTATAATGGGCTATTTTCCAAACGCTAAATGTTATTGTTATCCAAATGTTATGAGTATTTGCCGCTAAAACTACAGATCTAGGGCATTGTTGATAGTATCTTAATAGAATTGCGACAGTAACTTTCCACCTAACTATAAAAAACTGCTAATTTTGCAAGGTTTGTTGATCAAGAACCAAAAATCATTTTCCATTGGAGGTAGATAAAGCAGTAAGAAAGAAAACACTTTACAATTACCAGCAAGAAGACCTGAGAAAAATCTTCAAGCATTTGGATGATTTGCCCTCTGGTACAAACATTCTTTATCAGCTTCCTACCGGGGGTGGAAAAACGGTGGTTTTTTCCGAAATCACCCGAAAATACATTCAAAATACAGGTAAAAAGGTCATTGTACTGACCCACCGTATCGAGCTCAGTAAACAAACCTCACAAATGCTCCACGGTTTTGGGGTTGCCAATAAAGTCATCAGTAGTGAGGTCAAGGAACTGCATGACCAAGATGAGTACATGTGCTTTGTGGCCATGGTGGAAACCTTGAACAATAGGCTCCAGGAAGAGAAGGTCACCATCAACAATATTGGTCTTGTAATTATAGATGAGGCCCACTACAACTCGTTCCGAAAACTCTTCAGGTACTTTGACAAGGCCACCATTTTAGGCGTAACCGCAACACCTTTGAGTTCCAACATAAAACTTCCCATGAAAGATCATTACAAGCATTTGATCATTGGGGAGTCCATAAAATCGTTGATCGAGAAAAATTTCTTGGCCAAGGCCAATCTATACAACTATGATGTAAGCCTAAAAACCTTGAAACTGGGTATCCACGGAGATTACACGGTAAAATCTTCTGATGAGTTCTATGGCAACCACAGTATGTTGGGTAAGTTACTGACCGCCTATGAAGAAGTGGCCAAGGGCACCAAGACCTTGATATTCAACAATGGGATCAATACCTCCCTGTATGTGTATGAGACCTTTAAAAAGGCCGGATATAACATTCGCCATCTGGACAATAAGAATACGGCTACGGAACGAAAGGAGATTTTGGATTGGTTTGCGGAAACCCCAGATGCCATCCTCACCTCGGTGAGTATCTTAACCACAGGATTTGATGAGCCAACTGTGCAGTCCATTATTCTGAACAGGGCGACCCGCTCCCTAACTTTATATTTTCAGATGATAGGAAGAGGGTCCAGGGTATTGCCACACAAAGATGAGTTCAATGTTATTGATTTAGGGAACAATATTGCCCGTTTTGGGCCATGGGACACTCCTGTGGATTGGCAGGAAATTTTTCACTTTCCTGATTTTTATCTGGAGAACATTAAAAATGATGAAGATATTGAGCGTGAGTTTATCTACGAAATGCCCGATGAGCTACGGGCCAAATTCAGCAAGTCTGAAAACATTACATTCGATATCAAGGAAGAATACAAAAAGGTCTTTGCCCAAGGGAAAAAATCCAAAGAGGTTCTGGAGCGTAGTATTGAACAGCATGCCCAAATCTGTGTAGAGAACAGTGAAGACGTGTTTGATGCCCGTATCTTGGCCAAAGAACTCAAGGAAGAAATTGCATACCGTGTGCGACAGTATTCCTATTGTATCATGAACAACACCAAAAACTACAAAGAGTGGTTGGAGGAAGATTATGAACGTAAACTGCGTTCCAGCATTTCCAAAAAATTTGCTGCGTTGATGTAATCATGAAAAAGGCGCTGTTCATAGGTCATGTATGGCCAGAGCCCAGTACCACCGCAGCCGGTCACCGAATGCTGCAGTTGCTGGAAGCCTTTCAAAAGTTTGGTTATCACATCACCTTTGCTTCCACCGCACAGAAAACGGAGTACAGCCTTGATTTGGAAAACATGGGCATTACTTCTGTCGATATTTTGCTCAACCATTCGAGTTTTGATGTCTTTGCAGCAGAACTGTCACCTGATGTGGTAATCTTTGACCGATTTATGGTTGAAGAGCAATTTGGATGGCGCGTGGCCGAATTTGCTCCCAGAGCTATCCGAATACTAAATACCGAAGACCTACACGGACTGCGAAAGGCTAGGGAAGAGGCTTACCTAAAACAGGAAACATTTTATTTGGATCTTTGGAAAAACCACCCCGTTACCCTGAGGGAGGTGGCCAGTATCTACCGCTCCGATATTTCGTTGATGATTTCCAGCTATGAACTATCAATTTTGCGAGAAAAGCTGGGTATTCCAAATGAGTTGCTGCTTCACCTTCCTTTTATGGTGGAAAACATATCCAAAGAAGAGATTCTCAAATGGCCGAAATTTAAAGACCGTAGGGACTTCGTTGTTGTGGGTAATGGCAAACATGCCCCCAATATAGATTCCATAAAAATCTTAAAGGCCAAAATATGGCCCCTTATCCGAAAAGAATTGCCCGATGCCCAAATCCATGTGTACGGTGCCTATCTACCACAACAAGTCGAGGAAATGCACCGTCCCGATCAGGGATTTCTCGTAAAAGGTTGGGCTGAAGATATGGGCGCCATCATGGAAAAGGCCCGTTTGGTATTGGCACCAATCCAGTTTGGGGCAGGCATCAAGGGTAAATTATTGGACGCCATGCAATTTGGAACACCAAGTGTCACCACACCTATTGGGGCAGAAGGGATGCATGGTAATTTGCCTTGGAACGGAACCATTTGCCGAGATTGGGAATCCTTTGCCCAAGCAGCGATTACGCTCTATCAGAACCCGGTCCAATGGAAAGAGGCACGAGCCGATGGAGTGGTATTGGTCAATACGCTGTTTAACAAGGATTCCTTGCAAAGCCGATTGCTGCAAGCCATGGATGGTGTCCATCAAAACCTTGAAGAACATCGCAATAAAAACTTTATAGGTCGATTGTTGCAGCACCATACTTTAACCAGCAGCAAATATTTGGCCAAATGGATTGAGGCGAAGAACACATGACATTATTCTGTCTTACTCAATGGAGCTGGATCGGCAATTTTTGACGAAAACTGATATGATGTAATAACAAAATAACTGCACCAGAATACAATACCTATCCACTTTGCAGCATCTTCAGCAAAATTTTGCCAATCACCAATCCAACTTATCAAGAATTGTTTTATGATCTTATCCATCAGAACCGATAGAGATAGAAATGCCATTGCAAGGATAAATACGAAAACATCTGTTTGGAATAAGATTACCTTTCTAAAAGTTATCAGATAGGTTAGTACTGCAGCTCCCAAGAGAATAATAGTTACATTTTCATTTAACCCAATAGTACCGCCCAAAACCTCATGAAATAAAAACAAATCATCAAACAGCAAATACCCTGATAATAAGGCAGAAAAAATCAAGAATAGAAATTTTTCTTTCGAGAGTGCATGGCGTTGGATTAATGCCGCAAAACCGCAACTCGTCCCTGCCACACACCATAGTAGTATTCCTAGATTGGAAAGAAACCCTGAAATTGGATGTATACCTCCCAAGGAAACTGTGTCTTTTGTAAAGGTAGAAATCGGTATTTGATAATTAACACTAATTGCAACTGCTGCCCCAAGAATCAATAAGGCTGGAAAAATAATCAGTAACAGTAATTTGATTGATGTAATCTTAAATGTAAATTTTTTAATTGAAATACTTCTACTCATTTTAACATTGACTTGGAATGTATAACGATATTTTGTGAAATTTCTTGCAAATTCAGTTGCGTAAAAGCAAAAATATTGAAAATAATCTTATATATCCTTCCGCAAAAAAAGCAGCCTAGTTAGTGCCTTATTTATCCAACTTTCTATGAAAATCAATTTTCCGATTTTTCCTCTAGGTTGATGTATATTTTTTTCATCACGGTCGTTTTGCCTTCGTCCTCAGCAACTGAAGAGGTGGTGAACATCATCACACCGCTAGATGAGCCTGCAAGTCCTCCCCATAGGACATCTTCAAACTCTTCCGGGGAAATTGTTCCTGGGCTGTTGTGCGCTTGAACAATAGGCCATACTTTGGGATATTCACCCTTCTTAATGTCCAATTGGTTGCTAAACCAAAGGATATTTTCTTTAACCCAATCGGAATCTCTTTCCATTCTGCCATGATAGACCATGGGGGAAAAGACATCTATGGTTTCACGCAATAGTTCATAATCCAGTCCTAAAATGCGGCGTCTTGCGCCATCGAATTCCTCATCATTCCATGGACAATGGTAAAGCCCAAGAAGAGCATTAGGCTTAACCTCTTTGATGATTTTTTTCATTTCATAGGTCCAATCATAGATTACCTTACAACGCCAATCCCGCCAAGATTTATCATGCTTTTCCAGAATCCAATCCGCTTTTTCAGCAGTGGTTCCTTCTGGAATTTCAATTTTGGCATCCTTTGAAAATCTGTCAAGGCAATGGCCACAAAAGCAAGTCTCGGGCAATATGGGTTCCGGGTCTTCAAACTGGGCATGCCAGTGTACATAATCCATCCAAACCCCATCCAAATCAAACTCCAGAAGTAAATCCCGAAGTTGGTCAAACCGAAACTTCCGGAAGCCTGGTTCAGTTGGACACACCCCCATAAACCAAGTGGCAGCCTCTACTTTTTCGCCTTTCTCATTGATGGCCCAAGCTTCAGGGTTCTCTTCCACATAGCCTTTTCCATTTAAAGTTGCAAACTCGGCATATATCTTCATGCCTTCTGACTTTGCCCTTTTCATCATATCAGCGTTGATGGACCCACTGTGGACAAATATCGCGTTAACCCCAAGTTCCTTAAGGTCATACCCTTTGTCCCATAAAGGTTTGGGGTTCCCATAAACACCTCTTATCTCAACGGTTTCTACCGCTTTTTGTGCGCAAGATGCGACCATACCTAGCCACATGCAGAGCAAAAAAATAGAGGCAAAGCGTTTCGTTATTTTCATTTTATCTTAATTATTTATCCTTTGACAGCTATTACGCGCTATTTTCCATTGTATCCAGGTCCACGTACCACACGCCCTGGGAAAGAGCCCGTATGTTCCCCATCCTTGAGCACTTGGGTTCCGTTCACAAAAACATGCACCATTCCTGTTGCATACTGATGGGGTTTTTCAAAAGTTGCCTGATCTTGAATTTTTTCTGGATCAAACAAAACCACATCGGCATAATGGCCGCTAGTCAATACACCACGATTTTTGATTTTTAGATTGTTTGCAGGAAGGGAAGTAAGCTTATAAATAGCCTCTTCCAACGGGATTACTTTTTCATCCCGAACATATTTGCCCAACAAGCGTGAGAAATTGCCATACGCCCTAGGATGGGTACTCGATTCAAGAAAAACACCCTCCGTGGCCATGGACTGCCCATCGGAACCAAAACTCATCCACGGCAACGCTATTTGTTTTTTCACATTCTCTTCCGACATCAAAAAATAAATGGTTCCCACCCGGCTTCCATCCTGTACCACCAAATCCATTGCAGTTTCTTCTGGTGTGGTCCCTCGCATTTCAGCAATTTCCTTGAGGGTCTTCCCTGTTAGATATTTGAGTGAATCATTTTTAAACCCTACAAGCAATATTTTTTCCGGATCTCCAGCGGCCTGCATAAGACTTTCCCATTCATCGGTAGGGGTCACCATTTCTTCCAATACCTTTTTTCTTATAGTGGGGTCTTGTAAACGTTCCGCCCATTTATCGTATCCCCCTTCTTGGACCCAAGGAGGCATGGAGGCATCCAAGCCTGTGGCTCCCGCAACATAATTGTACATATCTGCGGTAATGTTCAATCCTTTTGCCCTCGCCGAATCTACTTTGGCAACCACTGCGTCAAACTTATCCCAATTGTCTTTGCCACTTTGTTTTAAATGATAGATTTCGGCACGGATACCAGCTTCATGGGCTATTTGGATCAATTCATCCAAACTTTCCAACAGCCTGCTCCCTTCACTTCTCATATGGCTGATGTACATCCCATTGTAGGCTGCCGCAACTTTACAAAGCTCTATCAGTTCTTCCGTGCTCGAATAAAATGCTGGGGCATAAATCAAGGAAGAGCCTACGCCCAAAGCACCTTCTTCCATAGCTTGTTTTACCAAAATTTTCATGGAATCCAATTCTTGGGTGGTGGGTTCCCTATCCTCATAACCTACGGTATGGACCCGTAGGGTAGTAGCGCCTACAAAAGAGGCTACATTGGGGGAAACTCCTTTATGGGTAAGGAATTCAAGGTACTCATTCAATGTGGTCCAGCTAACATTATATTTTATATCGCCTTGACTCTCTTGCTCCTGTCTTTTCATTTTTTCACTCAAGGGCCCCATGGACACCCCTTCCCCAAATACTTCCAGGGTAACCCCTTGCTTGATGTCTCCCATGGACCGACCGTCCTCAATCAAAGATTCCACTGCCCAACTCAACATATTGATGAACCCAGGGGCCACCACCAAATCGGATGCGTCAATCTCCGTATTCCCAGTAGCATTCTTTAAATTGCCAATTGCGGCAATCGTATCGGCATTGATGCCCAAATCCCCAACATAGGAAGGGTTCCCAGAACCGTCCACAATGCGGCCATTTTTTATGAGCACATCAAAATTTTGTGGTTTGGAACAGCTAAAAAATAGGAATATAGCAAGGACAAGGATTGCTATTGGGTTGAATTTCATAATTAGGTTATTTAGTGATGGTAACCAATTTAGTGAATTTTATGTTCATGCCATCTGCATAGTGCATAGCGTAAAAAAAGAAAAACCAATCCTTTGTATGGATGACTTATGCTAGAAAAGTCTTAATGGTTCACTGTCCCATAAATTTTAAAAATACCGTACTTTGTGCTTCAAATACCATATTTATGAAATCACCTAACTGGCAAACTGTCCAAGAATTTGAAGATATCACCTATAAAAAAAGTGATGGGGTTGCCCGAATTGCCTTTAACAGACCCAATGTACGCAATGCGTTTCGCCCAAAAACAACCAGTGAGCTCTACCAAGCTTTTTATGATGCCCAAGAGGACACATCCATAGGGGTAGTGCTACTTTCGGCAGAAGGACCTTCCACCAAAGATGGTAAATGGGCGTTTTGTAGTGGCGGAGACCAAAAGGCCAGGGGGCATCAAGGATATGTGGGTGAAGATGGCTATCACCGTTTGAACATTTTGGAGGTACAGCGCCTCATCCGCTTTATGCCCAAGGTTGTCATTGCTGTAGTGCCAGGCTGGGCCGTTGGGGGAGGGCACAGTCTGCATGTAGTCTGCGATATGACCCTTGCCAGTAAGGAACACGCCATTTTTAAACAAACCGACGCTGATGTGACCAGTTTTGATGGTGGTTATGGATCGGCTTATTTGGCTAAAATGGTTGGACAAAAGAAAGCTAGGGAAATTTTCTTCTTGGGTCGAAACTATTCGGCACAGGAAGCCTATGAAATGGGTATGGTAAACGCCGTTGTACCCCATGAAGAACTTGAAGCTACTGCTTATGAATGGGCTCAGGAAGTTTTGGCCAAGTCGCCCACTTCAATCAAGATGCTCAAGTTTGCCATGAACCTTACCGATGATGGCATGGTTGGTCAGCAGGTATTTGCCGGTGAAGCCACCCGATTGGCTTATATGACCGAGGAAGCCAAAGAAGGTAGAAATGCGTTTTTGGAAAAACGTAAACCTAACTTTGGAAAGAATAACTGGATTCCTTAATCGATTGCTTCCCTAAAACAAACACTATTAGCATACCCCAATAAACAACAGACAATATGTAGTGTTCCACGGGATGCCCAACAAATAGCTGTAAAAAATAATCCAAAAAGAAAAAGATTATAAAGAATCCACCACTGCTAAACAAAAGGTGGGTTACCGCACCGAGGTTTCTATACTCATGGGTATCTGTTGAAACCAAAAGACCGGCTTCAGAGCTTTCAGAGTTTGTATTCTTAATGGTGATTTTTTGATTCCAATCAAACAACTTCTTTATCCACATGGACAGGGAATACCATCCCCCTTTGGCATAAACCTGCATGGGAACGGATTCTTTAGTAACAAAAGCAATCAAAATAATGACAATATCATCAAAGAAATGCCCAAATCGTTGCATGGTCACCGTGAACAGCACCAAGTGAAAAAACACAATCAGATAGACCGCTGTATTCCTAAATCGTTTGGTGAACAAGAATATCCCAATTACCACTTCCAAAAACATGGAAAACCATGACAGTGCTTGGGCAAAGACCAGATTTTCTGTTTTATTGAAAATTAGCAAATACGGCTTGTTCTCCATAAGAATTCCCATCCAGTTGTGCATATAAAGTCCATTCCACCAGTCAACATGAAAAAGCTTGTTGACGGCTGCACCTATATAAACAATTCCCAATTGAATGAAAATAAGACGGGGAATGTCTCCCTTTTTATAGATGGATGACATTAAAAAGACACAGGCGCAAATAAAAATGTGGTTCCTAAAAATGCTTTTGGAGGCCAATAAAATCAGTATAATGGCAATCCCTAAAATTAAGCACATTAATCGTGGTTTGTAATTAATGAGCAAAAATCCCGCAGGTATCGCAAAGGCAACCCGCATTGCGGTTTTATACGTGCCAGGGAAGTCTTGGAACATGTCCAAAAATGACAAATTCGGAATATAGGGGTCGCCGATTTTCCAAATAAACCCATTTAGAATTAGAATAACCAAAAGCAGTTTGCACATGACCAAAATGTTCCAACGCATTTCAGTAGTGTCACTGCGCCACGGATAATATTTTGGAAGCCAAGGGTAGTTTTGTTCTATTGAGGATAGTACCATGTTTTTGAAGGATGTCCGTTAGTTGAATATGTTATGCTCACTTTGGCATTGTCAGTTTTACCATATGTTTTTTCATACTGTTCCACGATAGAAAAAATATTATCTATAGCCCTGGGCTCAATGGCATCTGGACTGTATCTATATCTTTTTTCGACCTCCTCCATGGATAACGAATCCCCATCTATGACAACATTTATTTTATAAACGGTCTGTTCATCAAAAGGGGCCCAGCAGAAAAAACGCTCGGGAATAAACCTTGAATAAACAATAAGAACAACTTGGGAAGCTATGAACAACCAAGCTAAGACTAATCCTATTCTCATATATACGTATTATAAATCCTTGTATAAACCAAAAAGAGCCTTGCCACTTGGGTCAAGACTCTTTTACGAGAACACTATATGAAAATGAAAAAATTTACTTTCGAATCAATTACATGGTAAAACTACCATCTGTGTCCCTGTAAAAGAAATTATTGTTGTGAATATATCCTTTATTGTGGTTTATTTCAACTTCGGTATGATTTAATCGACATTCTGAACAGATTTCACGATGGCTGACAATACGCCATTCACGTCAAATTCCGGTTCCTCTGCCAAACCGGTACGCACAACGACCAAATCCTTGGACGGTATCACAAACACATATTGTCCCTGATAGCCATTACACGAGAATAGGTCTTTGGGCACATCTGGATACTTGCCTTCGGCATTAAGCCAAAAGTGTGCCCCATATGTTCCGTTAGAGTGCAGGGTAGGGATAGTGATATAGTCTACCCACTCTGGGGCAAAGATTTGTTTCCCATTCCATTTTCCCCTGTCCAGATACAACTGTCCAAAACGGGCCCAATCACGTGTGCTGGCCCAAGCATAGGAGGACCCCACATAATTCCCGGCAATATCGGCCTCCAAAACCATGGAATGCATGCCAATTTTATCAATTAAACTGGAATAAGGGAAATCCAAATATTCCTGATGGCTTCTGAACTGTTGTCTGAGTATCCCGGAAAGTAGATTGGTGGTTCCTGAAGAATAGTTCCAAATCTCCGTAGGGGGTGCGATGGCTTTTTTCTCTCTTTGTTTTTGTGTCATATCGCTATCCAAGAACAACATTTGAGTAACATCGGAAATTCCGCTATAATCCTCATCCCATTCCAACCCGCTTTGCATGCGCAGCAAATGGTCAAGCGTAATATTCTTTCGCTCATCGGCTTTCCATTCTGCAATTGGAGCAGGCCAATCCATTTCCAACTTGCCCTGATGTTCCAAAACCCCAAAACAGGTGGCTAAAACGCTCTTGGTCATGGACCAACCCAAAATAGGCGTATCCTTGGTAAAGCCCTCTATATATTTTTCGGTGAGCAAATGACCTTTGTAGAGCACCAAAAGGGTGCGTGTTTTCTGTACATCTGGATTGCCAAAGGCCATGGCCACTGCTTTACTGAGTTGTTCCAAATCCACTTCCTCAAAAATGGAATCCAGAGGTTCTGCTTGCCCAAAAGGGTATGGAATGGTATCCATAATTTTGTTTCGATTGGGGCGAATGGTCAATTTGTCAGGATCATAGCTATCATTAATCAGTACGGTTCCCAATCCATCACGATACACTGCAGTACGTTCCATCAACCCATAAACCGTAGAAGAAGCTGATTCTTCCGTTTCATCCACTTGGGTTTCGGCCAACTCTATTAAAGGCACATTGTTATCATACGTATTCATGGATGCGGTCGAACGCTTTGCCACAAAGACCCCAGAGGCCATATTTTTTGCCGCGTACCCTGAGATAATGTTCAATTTGGGATAATTCAAATAGATGACCACCCCCACAATAATAATCAGGAGCAGCAAAACACGTTTAAGTAGTTTCATGGTGTTGGATGTATTTGTAACTTTCTGTTTCTAAATATAAACATTTACCGCATGTCCAACATAGGATTGATCATTGAAGAACGCAGCAGGGATATAGGCGATTTTTTGGTGGGAAGACTTATCCCTTTCCGAAAGAAGCGAATGATAGGCCCTTTCATTTTTATAGACCATATGGGACCTACCCAACTGGGACCAAAAAAATATATGGATGTGGACCAACATCCACATATTGGCCTATCCACACTGACATTTATGCTAGAAGGGGAAATTATCCACAGGGATGGAATGGGAACGCATCAGCGCATACGGCCAGGCTCCGTAAACTGGATGACCGCAGGGAAGGGGGTAAGCCACACGGAACGAACCCCCGAGGATATGCGCCAAGGAAATATCTTCACGGCACATGGCTATCAAATATGGGTGGCACTGCCCAAAGAATTGGAAGACATGGAACCCCAATTCCATCATATTGAAGGGAAAGACCTCCCCAAATGGAAAGACCAAAGTGCAGAATTCACCTTGGTGGCGGGAGAGGGCTACGGAAAGAAATCGCCAGTTCCAGTACATTCCCCTTTATTCATGATTGAAGTAAAGAACGCTGAGGCCTATTCACTTAACGTGAACGGGAAACTTAAAGGGGAAATTGGAATTTGCATTGTAGAAGGTAGTATAGAAGCCTGTGGTGAAGTCGTCGAAAAAGGAAATATACTGGTATCCAAAGTCGAAGACACCTGTAACATCAAGCTTAGCCCAAACACACACCTTTTATTGTTCGGCGGTGAACCCTTCCCGGAGGAACGTCATATTTTTTGGAATTTTGTGTCGTCAAGCAAGGAAACTATAGAACAGGCCAAGGAAGCTTGGAAGAACAAAACCTTTCCCATGATGACGGATGATAATACCTATGTGCCACTTCCTGGCTGATTCTGAGGAATATGTACCTTTAAGAAATCAACACAAGGCCTATTGCGAAAACTACTCTTCATATTTATTCTTGCCACGGCTTGCTCCAAAAAGCCTGATGCTAAATTGAAACCTCCCCAGTTTGAATGGTTGGGGCATGAGGTAACTGCTTCGGCCTATAATTCTGTCTTTTGGCAAACGGATAGTATTTCTCCCTCGGTAGCGGCATGGGGCGATACGTTAAAACCCGGCATGAAATGCATTGCGGTCTCACGCGACCTCATTAAAATGGGGCTTACACACAATACGATGGTTAAAATAGACACCTTTCCAGACACCTTTTATGTAAAGGACAAAATGCACTGGAAGTGGAAAAACCGGATTGACATCTACATGGGAAAAGATGTAAAAAAAGCGCGGGAATGGGGAAAAAAGAGGTTGCAAATTTGCTATGCTCTCCCTTTGGACACTATTTTTACGCAAAATACCCTTCAATGAAAAAAATACTGTTCCTCTCTTTATTGGCAATTGCAACCTGGTCTTGTTCCGTAAAAAGACAAATCGTGGATATCCCAATCCTTTTCAACGAACAACGTGTAGAACTTACCAAGGAATATTTGGCCCAACGTTACAATTTGGAGCAGGAAACTACGGACATTGTCCCAAAAATGGTCGTGTTGCACTGGACCGTCATTCCTACTTTGGAAGGATCATTCAGGGCATTCAACAACCCAACACTGCCCAACTGGCGTCCCGCATTGGAAAATGTGAGCGGGTTGAACGTTTCTTCCCACTTTTTGGTGGACAGGGACGGTACCATTTACCGATTGATGCCCGAAACCACCATGGCAAGACACACCATTGGATTGAACCACTGCGCCATTGGAGTGGAAAATGTGGGTGGGGGCAAAGATTTACCGTTGACCAAAGCACAGCTTAAGTCCAACATTTATTTGGTGGAATATTTGGCCTCAAAATATAATATCGAGTACGTTATAGGTCATCAAGAATATACACAGTTCGAGGGTCACCCCCTTTGGTTGGAAGTGGATGATGGCTACCGTACCACAAAAACAGATCCTGGAATGGACTTCATGGAAAAAGTTCGAAAAGCCACTAAAAAATATAACTTTAAGCCTGTACCCACAAAATAAGAAGATGCTAAAAAAACTCTTGCCCCTTGTATTGGCGTTGACCACCATGTCTATTAATGCACAGGATGCCCTCACCTCACAACTGTATGAAACCTATGAGAAGTACAAGGAGCCTTCTTTGGACAAAAGACGGGTAAAGCATGTGGACATACAGCCCTTGATCCAGCAATTTGATGCAAATCCGAAATTTAAAGTCCAAAAAGTAGGAGAATCCATTGAGGGCAGGAACCTAAACCTGATCAGTATTGGTACGGGTAAAATAAATGTGTTCTTATGGTCGCAAATGCATGGCAATGAACCAACGGCCACTCAAGCCATTTTTGACATCCTTCATTTTTTGGACTCCCAAGACTTCAAAAAGGAAAAACAAGAAATATTATCCCAATTGTCCCTACATTTTTTACCGATGCTCAATCCTGATGGGGCGGAAGTTTTCCAACGCAGGAACACCTTGGGAATAGATATCAATAGGGATGCGCTTCGCTTACAATCCCCGGAAGGAAGGGCTTTAAAGCGCATACGGGACAGCTTGGATGCTGATTTTGGTTTCAATCTACATGATCAAAGTACCTATTACAATGCAGAGTTGACGGATAAACCGGCCACCATTTCCTATTTGGCCACGGCCTATAATTATGAAAAGGACATCAATGAGATTAGGGCCAATGCCATGAAGATCATTGTGTACATGAACAAGATTATCCAGAATTATGCCCCGGGCCAGGTTGGACGTTATAGCGATGATTTTGAACCCCGTGCTTTTGGGGATAATATAGCAAAATGGGGAACCAGTTTAATTTTGATAGAATCAGGTGGCTATGCCAACGATGTGGAAAAACAGGAAATCAGAAAGTTGAACTATGTGTCCATTCTCTCAGCGTTGTATACCATAGCCAAGGACACCTACAAAAGTATTCCCATTGAGGATTACGAGAAAATTCCCCATAATGACAGGAAGTTATTCGACCTAAAAATTGCCAATGCCACCTATAATCTTTTGGGTGAGGATTATATTCTGGACTTGGGAATTTACCGTAACGAAGTGGACCTTACTGACCACAATCATTTTTATTACCGAAGTTCTGTAGGGGATCAAGGGGATTTATCCACTTTCTACGGATATGAAACCTTTGATGCAACAGGTTATACCATTGTGCCCCCAAAAATGGTTTCCGCTACAGGTGAGGGGTATACCCAAGAACTCTTGAAAGAAGGTGTGGCCTATTTAAAAACTGCGCTACCAAAGCTAGATCCAGCTGTGAGTACCCCTATCCATCTTGTAGGGGAAGATTTTACATTGACACCTTTTCGTTTACAACCCGGCGTAAACCCTACTTTCTTTTTAAAGAAAGGAGATAAAATAACCCATGCCATCATCAATGGATTTCTACTGGATTTATCCAAACCCATTGAAGAACAAAACTTTGGAAATGCGTTGATTTATCGTTAGTAACCGTAGTGGAAATTGGCCGTGGCCCCATTGATCAGCAATAGGATCAACATAAAAAGCAATGTGCACACAATGGATACAAAAAGGGAAAGCACCAATCTTTTGTATCCCATCGGCAATGGTCCGATGGCACTGTTCTGAATGATTTCTTTGACTACATCCATGGTATTGTTTTTGAGTTAGACGTTAGTTTTTAGGATGTAATTTAGTTGTGGTCGCTACATAATAAACAACCTTTGTTAGAAAAACCCTACCATGGGTCTTGTCAAATACATCAAAGTTTCAGTATCTTTTCAGAATCTTAAAATCAAGAAACCATCATTACATTATGAAACTAACTTTTTTTGGCCTTTTGTTGGCATGTATCTCGTTAGTGGGCTGTGCCCAACAAAACGCAATCGAATTGTTCAATGGGGAAAATCTGGACGGCTGGACCGTTCATGGAGATGAGAAATGGTACGTGGAAGACGGACTTCTCATCTGTGAAAGTGGACCAAAAGCCGGGTATGGGTATTTGTCCACCAATGAGTTTTATGATGATTTTGAGTTGACCTTGGAATTCAAACAAGAGGCCAATGGCAATAGTGGTGTTTTTATCCGTTCTACCGTTGATGGTACCAAAGTAAGTGGCTGGCAAGTGGAAGTGGCCCCTCCAGGTAAGGATACTGGAGGAATCTACGAATCCTATGGTCGCGGCTGGTTGATCAAACCAGACCCAGAGAAAGACAAAAACCTTAAAATGGGAGAGTGGAACACCATGAAAATCCGTGCAGAAGGATCTAAAATCACCTCATGGTTGAATGGAGTTGAAATGGTTACACTGACCGATGAAAAGATTGGGGAAGGAAAAGGTTCTATAGCACTTCAGATTCATGATGGGGGCGGCATTAAGGTAAACTGGCGCAACATTAAGATTGTACCCCTAAAATCATAAACACAAAAAAGCCGGAATTTAATTCCGGCTTTTTTTATGTTCAATCAATACATATATTATTTCTTCAATGGAGTGACCACAAAGCTTCTGTATTCAATTGGGCCATGGTCTCCTTGGATCATAAATGGACCAGGTTCTCCTTCCTTACTATCCAACGCTCCACCGGTAATCCCAGGAATTGTGGCATCTGTGATTACGGCCTTGCCATTAAGCGTCACGGAAACTCTTCGTCCAATCAGAGTGATGTCGTAAGTCTGCCATTCCCCGGCAGATTTGGCTGCATTTTCCGTAGGTTCCAAGAAACCATAGACACCACCAATATAGATATCCAAAGGTTCCAACCCTTCATCATCCTCAATTTGCACCTCATACCTTCCACGAAGGTAAATGCCACTGTTACTTCCTTTTGGATAACGGAACTCAACGTGTAGTTTAAAATCCTGGAATTTTTCATCGGTAATCAAATTGGCTCCGGACTCAGGGCTGATGAGAATCCCATCTTTGACCACCCATTGGTTTGGGTCACGGTCGGTATGCCATCCTGAAAGGTCTTTCCCGTTGAAAACTTCAATGGGTTTGTCCCATTTTGGATTTTCGGTATAAGCCAATTTAGGGGCTCTAACACCTGTCCAATGGTTCACAGACCCATCAGTATAGATCATGGTTCCCTTAAGTTTACCGTCCACCAAGGCTCCATGAAAAACCATATCGGTTCCTTCGGGTTCCCACTGACGGGGAATGCTGAAAGAAAACTGGTTGTCTCCAAAGGTCTTCACTTCGGCAACTGGTCTAGCACTACCAAAAGCGAAGACAAAGCGACCTATAAGCGTTGCATGCCCTGAATGTTTGATTTCCAACCAAGATGGAACCGTTTTTCCCTCAAACTCCATTTCCAAATCCCATCGACCTTCCAATGGAATCTTATTTTGGGCATTGGTTACAAAGACGGCCCCAAGGAGCAGGGCACAACATAAAGTGTACAAGGTTTTTTTCCTGAAAGTCATAGTTTGTTTATTAATTATGACGCCCAAGATAGGGATTATTCAAAAGTCCCGCTATTCGCAACCACCAGTAAATCCATTGGCACTGAATTTAGTCTGAACGGCCCCTTTACTGTTACCATCGGTCAACTGAATGACCAAGTTACTTTCACCACTGCCATCACGTTTTGGGGTACAATACTCAAAAAGATAGAAGCTGTTGGCTTGTTCGGCCACTCTTTGGGATATCTGATTGAAGGTGTTTTCCAATTCCTCTTTATTGGAAGCAAACACACTGGCGGTCTTCCCGATTTTGGTCAACACCTCTGTATCTATCTCCGCACCGAGTCCGATGGAGAAATAAGAAATGTTTCTGTTGGCATTCTCTACAGCTTTTAGGGCATCGGCCTCTTTATATCGGGAAGCTTGGTCCGTGCCATCTGTAAACAACACTATGGATGCCGCCCCTATGATTTCACTGTTGTTGTTTTCCTTGAGCAGATCTTCCGCCTTTTTGGTGGACTTGATCACCGCACCGTACAAATCCGTGGAAGGGTCATTACTGATATCGGCAGTGATCCCATTTATGGCAGCGGTCAATTCCTCAGCAGATGAAGATAACGGATTCAATGCATGCAATTCATCTTCCCCATCAAACCAATAAATCGCCATTTTAAATGAGCCTGTTTCATCTTCGCCAGTGGGCATTACGTTATTGATGAAACTGATGGAAGCTGACTTCAACTCTTCCAGACTTCCCTGCAATACGCTATTGCTCAAATCCAGCACCAATAAAGTGTTGTTGTTGAACACTTGGGAATTTGGGGAAATACGCGCCTGCGATTCCGAAGAGGATATAATATTGAAACAATCATCGTTTCTACCTTGCTCATAAATGGTGAACTGATTGGCTGTTAATCCAGAAACGGGATTACCCATATCATCTGAAACCTTAAAGAGAATGGATACTTTCCCAGGTAAGGTGGTAAACTGGTCTTGAATGGACAATAAGAGGTCATTTTCACCAAAGCCCAGACAGTCATCCGGCTCTTTGCCCTGACCCAATTCACCATCATTTATGTTGAAATTCACATCATCATCAGCATTGCCGCAAGAGAAAAAAACAAGAACTAAGGAGGTTAGGAAAAAATAACGAAGTACGTTTTTCATTTTCATAAAAGTTAAGGTTCAACATGCAGAACGTTCAATTGGTCCAAAAATTATTTTCAAAATGAGTAATAGATTTAAAGAAAAGTTAAAAAACCGTCTCTCTTGTTAAAAAAGAAGCTTTGGATTCATTTTTTGGTAACTTCAACAGCATACAAACTATATTCATTCAAATCAAAAAACTATGCCAACGTATCAAATCAATGTCAACGGCGCATCCAAAACTGTAGATGTTGCCGAAGACACTCCTGTTTTATGGGTGCTGCGTGATCACCTTGATCTTGTGGGTACCAAGTACGGTTGTGGAATTGGCCAATGTGGTGCATGTACCATCCATGTTGATGGCACTGCCATGAGAAGCTGCTCCCTTACCCTTGCCCAGATTGATGGAAAATCCATTACTACAATCGAGGGCCTTTCCGAAGATGGCACCCATCCCGTGCAAGAGGCCTGGAAAGAGATGGATGTACCCCAATGCGGGTACTGTCAAGCGGGACAGATCATGACCGCTTCTGCTTTTTTGGCGAAAAACCCCAATCCTTCTGAAGAGGACATTGAGAATGCCATGAACGGCAATATCTGCCGATGCGCCACTTACACTAGAATTCGCAAAGCGGTGCAGATCGCTGCGGAAAATATGGATTAACACCAGCTTTTCACCTAAAAACAGAATCATGTCAACTAACAATACATTCAACACTTTAAATAGAAGAGCCTTTTTGCGCAATTCTTCCCTAGCCGGAGGAGGTCTGCTCATTGGCTTTAACCTTTTCCAGGCGTGCAAACCTAAAGTCATTGCCGAACCTGCCATAGATTTGGCCAGTTTGGACTATAACGACTTTAATGCCTTTATCAAAATTGCAGACAATGGTGCGGTCACCATATTTTCCCCCAATCCCGAAGTAGGGCAGGGGGTAAAGACATCAATGCCCATGATCATTGCTGAGGAACTCGATGTTGCTTGGGACAATGTGTATGTGGAACAAGGTATTTTGGATACCAATAATTACACCCGACAGGTGGCTGGGGGTAGCCAATCCATCCGATTTGGATGGGATGCCCTACGCCAGACCGGGGCTGCGGCCAAACAAATGTTGGTCAGTGCAGCAGCGGCACGTTGGGGCGTGGACCCATCGGAATGTACCGTGAGCGAAGGGGTCATCACCAATGCAGCAGGAGAAACCCTGGGCTATGGCGATGTCGTTAAAGATGCCGCCCAACTTGAAGTCCCTGAGAATGTTCCCTTGAAAAAAACTTCGGAATATAAGATTATGGGGAAAGACACCCCAAATGTGGATATTGATAAAATTATCACTGGAAAATCCTTATACGGGATGGATTACAAAACTGAGGGCATGGTCTATGCTTCTGTAATGCGTCCACCTGCTTTTGGACAAAAATTGGTTTCCTATGATGATTCCGCCGCAAGGGCCATGCCTGGTGTGGTGGACATCTTCACCATAGGTGAAAAACTACGAGGACTTACAGAATCGGTTCCTAGGATTACAGGCATTATAAGTGACAGTGATAAAATAGTGGTGCTCGCCAACTCTACATGGGAGGTCATGAAAGCCAAAAAAGCCATCAAGGCCGAATGGGAACAGGCCACCAAAGCTGAAAGTACCGAGGAACATGACAAAATTCTGACCAGTCTTTTGGATGGGAACAAATTTGAGACTTTACGTTCGGACGGCAATGTAAAAAAAGCCTTGGCAGAAGCAGACCAAGTGCTGGAACGCACCTATGAATCCCCTTTCTTGCCGCACAGTTGTATGGAACCCATGAATTTCTTCGCAAATGTGACAGAAGAGAAAGTGCACCTAGTGGGCCCTATACAAACTCCAGAAGGCACTGCTGGTTTTGTGGCACAATTGTTAGGCCGCGAAGCCGATGATATCCATTTGGAAATGACCCGTATTGGTGGCGGTTTTGGAAGAAGACTCTATGGTAACTTTGCCATAGAAGCTGCTGAAATTGCCGATAAAGCCAAAAAACCGGTAAAGTTGGTTTTCTCCAGGGAAGAGGATATGGAAGATGGAATCTACAGAATGTCCATTAAATACCGTATTAAGGCAGGAGTGAAAGATGGAAAAGTAACGGCCTACCACTTAAAAGAGGCCGCCGTGAATTCCAATATGTACGGCCTCGTTCCCAATTTCTTCCCAGCCGGGGCCATTGAAAACTACCAAGTGGATACCGCTAAATACGACAGTAACATTACCACAGGCGCATGGCGTGCCCCATATACCAACTTTTTGGCCTATGCCGAACAAAGTTTCTTTGATGAGCTGGCCGAGCTGATGGAAGTGGATAAAATACAATTGCGATTGGATTTGTTGGATAACGTAAATCCTGAGGAAGATGAACGTATCCAATATTCTCCCGAGCGCATGAAAGAAGTCATCAAAGTGGCGGTCGAGAAATCAGGTTGGGGCAAAAAGCCGGAGCATGTACACCAAGGCTTCGTGAACTATTACTGCCACAACACCCACGTGGCCGAAGTGGCCGATGTTGAAATTGAAAATGGAGAGCCTGTACTGAAAAAAATCACCTGTGTGGTGGATTGCGGGATTGTGGTGAACCCCCTCGGAGCCAAAAACTTGGTGGAAGGCGGTGTGTTGGATGGCGTAGGACATTCCATGTTCGGGGAATTGGCATTTAAGGACGGGAAGCCCACCGCCAATAATTTTGACAAATATCGATTGCTGCGGATTAAGGATGCCCCAGTTGTGGAAACCCATTTTATAGACAATGGTCTTTCACCAACCGGTTTGGGCGAACCCACTCTGCCGCCAGCAGGAGGTGCCGTGGCCAATGCTTTTAAATCTGCCACAGGAAATAGACTCTATAAACAACCATTTACCAAAACACCAGAACTTTTAAAAGTACCAGAAAAGGAAATTATAGGCTGATTATATGACGATACTTTTGTTTGGAATCACGAAGGACATTGTGGGAAGTCCCACTTTGTCTGTTCCCACATCCAGTGTAACCGGTAAACAAATACCAAAAACCGTAAGGGAATTGAAACAATTTTTGGGAAACAACTACCCAGAACTCAACAAATTGTCCTCCTTGGCCGTGGCCGTAAACCACAACTATGCCGATGATGACGATGCTATCAATTCCTACGATGAGATTGCGCTTATCCCCCCAGTGAGTGGGGGATAATCCGCATAAAATCGGTATCTTTCCATTACAAAGCAGTTATTTAGATTTATGTTGATAGACAATCACGGAAGACAAATTAATTATCTACGATTGGCGGTGACCGACAGATGCAACCTCCGTTGCAACTATTGCATGCCTTCTGAGGGAATCAATTTTGTCCAAAATGATAAATTGCTCACCATCCCTGAACTTAAACAGGTCAGTGAAATTTTGGTTTCCCAAGGCATTGATAAAATCCGAATCACGGGAGGCGAACCCTTTGTGCGTAAAGACTTAATGGTGTTACTGCGCCATTTGGCAACTTTGGATGGCCTTAAAGCTATTTCGGTCACCACAAATGCCACATTGATTGGCCCCCATATTAATGAACTTAAAGCATTGGGCATTAAAAATATTAATGTGAGTTTGGATTCCATCAACAGGGAAACTTTTGAACGTATTACCCGAAGGAAGCAGTTTGATACCGTCCATGATAATTTAATCCGTCTAATTACCGAAGGATTCAATGTACGTATCAACTTTATTGTATTGGAAGGGCAAAACGAGCAGGATATTATTCCTATTCTGGACGTTATGAAACACCATGATGTCTCAGTTCGATTTTTAGAGGAAATGCCATTCAATGGGGGAAGCAAAAACTTTAAATCCATTGCTTGGAACTATAAGGCCATATTGGAACATATTGCCAGGGCCTTTCCTGATTACCAGAAATTGGAGTCGCCCAAGGAATCCACATCCATAAACTATAAGATTAAGGGGCATACGGGAACCTTTGGCATCATCCCATCTTTTAGCAGAACATTTTGCGGCAGTTGTAATCGCTTGCGAGTTACAGCTACTGGAGATGTGATCACCTGCTTGTATGGAAAGCCTAAGGCAAATCTTCGGGATATAATTCGTGGCGAATCATCAGTGGAAAAAGTGAAAGAAACTATCTTAAAAACCATTGGTTCGAGGGCCAAAACAGGATTTGAAGCACAAAACGAACATTCCAATACCGTTTTTGATAGTTCAATGACATCCATTGGCGGATAGGTAACCCATATCTTGATCTAAACGCAGACAAAATGGAAAAAGCAACACCCAAATTATACGGATTGGTCCTTGCGGGAGGTAAAAGTACCCGCATGGGGTCGGACAAAGGGTTGATTACCTACCATGATGTTCCTCAGCAGGAATATCTCTACCGGTTATTGGAACAGCTATGCGATACTGTTTTCTTGAGCGTTCGCGAAGAACAGGAAGCAACTGTTGAAAAAGCATATAGGACCATTGTGGACAAAAATGAATATCGTGGTCCTTTTAATGGTATTCTTAGTGCGCATGCTTTGCATTCAGATGTTGCTTGGTTAGTGTTGGCCTGTGACCTCCCTTTATTGGACTTGAAAAGTTTAAAACAATTGGTAGAACAAAGGGATTCCAATGCATCAGCTACTTCCTTTGCCACCAACCAAACAAAGCTGCCCGAACCTTTGATTACCATTTGGGAACCCAAAGGGCTTCAAAAGGCCATAACCCACTTGGAAACATCGGAAAGTTCCTGTCCCCGAAAGTTTTTGCTCAATACGGATACCAAGTTGGTCTTCCCCGAACATGACGAGGTGTTGTACAATGCCAATTCACTTTCGGAATACGAGTTTGCAAAATCCAAAATAGCAATCAACCATGGAACCTAGGTATATCAGACAAACCCAATTAAAGGATTTTGGTCCGGAAGGACAGCAAAAACTCGCCAGTGCAAAAGTCTTGGTCGTGGGATTGGGCGGATTGGGCCTCCCAGCTTTGCAGTACCTCAATGCCATGGGTGTGGGCACTTTGGGATTGATGGATCAAGATGTTGTTGAACTGCATAACCTGCAACGTCAGACCCTCTACACCGAAAAAGATGTGGGAAGGTTGAAACTGGAGGTGACCCATGAAAAACTGAGTGCCCAAAATTCGGGCACGCAATTTATTTTACACGACACCTTTTTGACCAAGGATAATGCTCTGGAGGTCATTAAATCGTATGATTTGGTGCTGGACGCCACAGATAATTTCCCAACACGGTATCTCATCAACGACGCCTGCGTTATTTTGGAAAAACCTTTTATCTATGGTGCCTTGCACAGTTTTGAAGGACATGTGAGCGTATTCAATTACAACAATGGACCCACCTATCGCTGTTTATATCCCAACATGCCAAGTCCACAAGAAGTGCCCAATTGTAATGAAAATGGAGTTTTGGGGGTAATTCCTGGAATCATTGGCACGCTTCAAGCTCTGGAAGTGGTAAAGGTATTGACCGGAATAGGGGAGGTCTTATCAGGAAAATTATTGCTCTTTGATGGTCTGAGCCAACAATTCACCAAGATTGGTTTTAAAGCCACCCCTGAAAACCATAACATCAAAAAATTACAAGACCAATACGAATCCTTGGATTGTGGTTTGGTTCCTTCAATATCTGCTGAAGAATTCCAGATTCTGCTAGAATCCCAACAAAGTATCCTTGTATTGGATGTCCGTACTCCCGAGGAGTTTATCGGCCAACATCTGAACGAATCCATCAACATCCCTTTAGGTCAGTTGGAATCCGCATCGGAACACATTGTTGGGGCGGAAGAAATATATGTCATATGCCAATCGGGAAAACGAAGTGAGCAGGCCGTACAACAATTGGAAACCTCTTTCCCAGCCATAAAATTTTATAACGTCTTGGGTGGCATGAACAAAATGAAAACCCTATGTCCTTAGCTTCCGGAGATTTTATTTTACTGACCCTCGCTTTCTTTGTGGTTGCAACCCTTTATTCCGCTGTTGGCTTTGGAGGCGGGTCTAGCTACTTGGCCATCCTCACCTTGGTCTTGACCAGTTTCTTTGCTATCCGCACAACGGCCTTGTTGTGTAACCTTACCGTGGTTACGGGAAGCTGCTACCTCTATTACAAGAATGGGCATTTGCCTCTGAAAAAATTCATCCCATTTGTTGTCACCAGTATTCCCATGGCCTTTTTGGGCGCTTCCTTTAAGTTGAAGGAGCAGGTTTTCTTTATTTTGTTGGCCTTGGCCTTGATCGTATCAGCCATTGCACTGATTTACCAAACCCTTTCCCTGCGTTCCAATTTCAATGTAAAGGAATATCCAAGCTATGTTTCTTATCTTCTAGGAGCAGGTATCGGCCTTTTATCCGGTTTGGTAGGTATTGGAGGAGGGATATTCTTGGCGCCTGTACTTAACCATATGAAATGGGACAAACCAATTGTCATTGCCTCTTTGGCCAGTTTTTTCATCTTGGTCAATTCCGTTTCCGGTATTGGAGGATTGTTTGTTAGTGACTCTTTTGAAATCTTCTGGCCCGAAATATTGGGATTGCTATTTGCCGTGTTGATGGGCGGACAACTGGGTGTGCGGCTCAGTATCGGAAAACTGTCCGCAAAACGCATTCGACTGTTGACTGGCTTTTTGGTACTCTTTGTAGGGGTTCGGGTATTGCTCAAAAACGGATTGGAAGTAAACTTTTTTTCATGATTGGATTTAATGATGCACTAAAAAAAGTGCTGGACCATGCACAAGATTATGGGAAGGAAACTGTATCCTTGGATGAATCCCAAGGGAGGGTTTTGGCTGAAAATATTATAGCCGACAGGGATTTTCCTCCTTTTGATAGATCTACCAAGGACGGCATTGCCATACAATTTGATGCTATTAAATCCCAAGGACAAAATTTTGTCGTTTCTGGAATGGCCCAAGCGGGAACCCCCCAAATACTCCTTGAGAATAGCAGTAATTGTATGGAAGTCATGACTGGGGCAATCGTACCCAAAAATGCCGACACGGTGATCATGTACGAGCATACTTCCAGGGAGGGTGACATATTTACAGTTAATAAACCCATTAAAAAAGGGCAAAACATACATTATCAAGCTAGCGACATTAATCAAGGTGAAGTTTTACTTCAGCAAGGTATCCCAATCACTCCTGCTGAAATTGGAGTGTTGGCCTCGGTGGGAAAGGCACAGGTTATGGTGAAAAAACTTCCCAAAGTTGCCGTCATTTCAACAGGAAATGAATTGGTAGATGTGGAAGAAGTTCCGCTACCGTTTCAAATTAGAAAATCCAATTCCCATTCTTTGCGGACGCTTCTGGAAGTGGAACGTATTACCGCAAACACCTATCATCTAATGGATGACCCTTCCAGTATTGAAAAAACCCTTAAGGAGCTCATGGACACCTATGATGTATTGCTACTTAGTGGAGGTGTTTCCATGGGGAAGTACGATTTTCTGCCAAAAACCTTCGAAGTATTGGGTGTTGAGAAAGTTTTTCATAAGGTGCTACAACGTCCAGGGAAACCATTTTGGTTTGGGGAACATGCAAAAAACAAAACCATTATATTTTCGTTTCCTGGAAATCCAGTTTCCACTTTCGTCAACTATCATTTGTATTTTAAGGCTTGGCTTAACAAAACTTTAGGTAGGGAGGCACCACAATTTGCCGTACTTTTAAGTGAATCCTTTACCAACGAAACGGATTTGACCCTATTCATCGGAGCTAAAATTGATATGAAGGAAGGTAGATTGATGGCCGAAGTTCTGTCATCATCCGGTTCTGGGGATTTGGTAGGACTTTCCAAAGTAGATGGATTCGTATCGATTCCCCCAAAGGAAAGCCTGCAGAAAGAAGCTAAAGCAATGTTTATACCAACCCGAAATCTTTGGCAATGACACACGAACTTAAAACGATAATACAAAGCTATCAGGAAAGGAGTGAGGCTGCCATACTGGCCACTGTGGTTGCTTTGGATGGTTCATCATACCGTAGGCCTGGTGTCCGTATGCTCATTTTTGAGAATGGAGACATGGTAGGAGCCGTGAGTGGTGGATGTGTGGAGAAAGAAGTACTGCGACAGGCCCAAACGGTCTTTACCACAGGAATCTCCCGGATTATGGTGTATGACGGACGTTACCGATTAGGATGCGAGGGTATCCTGTATATCTTATTGGAAACCTTTAAACCCAACGAAACCTTTTTGACCCGTTTCTGGAATGCCATTGAAAACAGAGACCCCTTCCAAATCAATTCCTACTACCAAAAAGAGCAGAGTGATAACGCCAACTATCATTCCGTTTTCCAGTTTGGGGACAACATGTTCCCTGTGACCGATGAAGTTGGGTCAAAAGAAGGACTTTCCATTTTTGAACAGGAAATGCAACCATGTTTTCAGTTGTTGATCATAGGCGCGGAGCACGATGCCGTGCAATTATGTAAATATGCAGCCCTTACTGGTTGGGAAGTAAGTGTGGTGGTCAACCCGAGGGAAGAAAAATCGGAAAAGGATTTCCCCGGCATCCATAAACTCATTCAGGTGGAGCCTGAAGCATTTCAATATAGTCTAGATCCACAAACGGCCGTAGTCATTATGACCCATAGTTTTGTCAAGGACCTACAATTCGTGATGGCCCTAAAGGATGAACTTGGTGCTTACATTGGGCTATTGGGACCTTTTAAACGAAGGGAGAAACTATTTGATGAACTCTTGGAACGTTGCCCTGATGTTTCGGAAACGTTTCTGGATCAAATCCATGGGCCTGCAGGGATTGATATTGGTGCGGAAACCCCTCAGGAAATTGCCATCTCCATTTTGTCCGAGATTTTATCTGTGATCAACAAAAAGGAGCCTCAACTCTTGAAGGATAAAATGGGAAAAATACACACTTAATATGGCCGAAATTTCCATTCTAGTATTGGCAGCGGGGGCCTCTTCCCGAATGAAGGATAAGGCCAAACAGCTCCTTCCTTGGAAAAACACCACGCTCTTAGGACATGCTATCGATCAAGCTAGAAAAGTATCGGATTCGGTAACAGTGGTAATTGGGGCCAATGCCGAAACCATCAAGAATATAATTCCCAAGAAGGTCGAATCGATTTACAATCCCAATTGGGAATCGGGAATGGGAAGTTCCATCGCCGCTGGTGTGCACCACATTTTAGAAAAGAATGATTTTTTGGATGGAATCATGATCATGCTGGCCGACCAACCGTTATTGGATGCAAATTACCTGCATCAGCTAATGGTTAGTTTTGAAAAAGATAAGTCCAAAATCATAACAACTTCCTATGGAAAAAAAATGGGCGTTCCTGCAATTTTCCCAAAAGCTGCTTTTCCGGAACTCCTCCAACTCAATTTAGATGTGGGTGCAAAATATGTAATTGAAAATCAAATCGAAAATTGTATAGCCATAAATCCCCATGGAAGGGAAATCGACATAGACACCCTTAAAGATTATAATCAACTAACTGATAAATAAACTCATGAATAAATTTATTTATAGTATTACTTTAATTTACATATTAATATTTTTTCAATGTAATGCCCAGCAAATGGGATTTGAGGAATACAATCCAAAATCCACTTTAGTGGTTCCTAAAAATCCTGTAGAACGCGCCAAGTTTACCTTTATTGATGTGCATAGTCACCAGTTCCGCATGGACACCCAAAACTTGTCTACACTGATTAAAGATATGGACAGGCTCAATGAGGGTATTATGGTGAATTTAAGCGGTGGGTCTGGAGAAGACCTAAAAGCTAAATTGCGGAATGTAAACCAACACTATCCCAATCGGTTTGCCATTTTTGCCAATGTGGATTTTAGCGGCGTTGGCGGATCCAATTGGGGAGAACGTGCCGCGGCACAATTGGAAGAGGATGTAAAAAGTGGCGCCAAAGGATTGAAAGTATATAAAAGTTTGGGATTAAGAAACACTGATGTGAACGGCAAGCGAGTCGCCGTGGATGACCCCAGATTAGACCCCATTTGGGAAAAATGTGCTGAGCTCGGCGTTCCAGTATTGATTCATTCCGCTGACCCAAAATCCTTTTGGGACCCCATGGACAGAAACAATGAACGATGGTTGGAGCTAAAGACCCACCCAAGGAGAAAGCGTTCTGCGACAGACCCTGCCCCTTGGCAACAGATTATTGATGAACAACATCGTATGTTTAAAAAACATCCGAAGACCAAGTTCATTAATGCGCATATGGGGTGGTATGCGAACGATTTAGACCAATTGGACGGCATGATGCAAGAAATGCCCAATATGTATGTGGGTATTGGGGCCATTATCGCCGAGTTGGGACGTCAACCTAAACGTGCCCGGGCATTTTTCATTAAATATCAAGACAGAATACTATTCGGAAAAGATAGCTGGAAACCTGAAGAGTTTCCCACCTATTTCAGGGTGTTGGAAACCGCAGATGAGTATTTTCCATATTACAAAAAATACCATGCCTTTTGGGCTATGTACGGATTGGATCTTCCAGATGAAGTCCTTAAAAAGGTATACTACAAGAATGCATTGGAGCTCATTCCCGGTTTGGACAAATCTCTATTCAAAGAATAGCCTATTTTCTAGGAGCACTTTTATTGATTCGAAGTCCTTCAGTATCCAAATCCTGAAAAATTCCGCATGACACTTGTCTTTTTACCAATGTCTTGGTTTTTTTCCGTTTGGTCAACGCTTCTATTTCTTTGTTCAAAAATTGCATCGAAACTGTTTTTGTATCAAAACGTAATGGAGCCCAAATTATTTTTTACTGGAACCGTGTTGTTCCATTTGATGTCATTTTTCTCGTAACATATTCCAATACAGTCATCCAGTTCATTTTTAAAATAAGGGCTGCTGTAGGCACATTATCTTCTTCGATTGCACTGAGAATTGCTTCGTTTTGTTGATTCATTTCTGCATAAAAGGAAAGGTCTTGAATCAAACCTTGCTCGTAGAATCGTAATCTGAGTTTCAAATTGTCCAAGGTTTGCAATAAAATGGGGTTGGCACAGTCTTGCACCAACAGCTTGTGAAACATAAACCGAAGATGTAAACACTCCGTTGAGTCTTTTTCGTCATCAAACAAATGCAAGGTACGTCGCAATCTTTCCATGGAATCAGCACTGAAATTGGAATCTTCCAAGGCCATTACCTCAAGTTGCGCTATGGTTTCGTACAAGTGTTTGGCTTCCTTTTCACTTAATTGTGCAATGACAAAGCCTCTATTTCGCACTGCCTTTATTACCCCTGCATAGGTCAATTGGCTCAAAGCCTCCCGGATTGGAGTGGCGCTTATCCCAATATCACGTGAAAGTTGGGCCAAATTAATGGTTTTGCCCACTTCCAGCTCCCCATTTTGGATTTGGACAAGCAGATGATTCTTCACAATATCCCGTAAGGCGCCAATTTGATTCATATCCCTAAAATACAAATCCTTAGCTTAACCCGTCATATCCACAGAAGTAATGAATAATCCATTAGCTTTCATCCAGATAGGCCCCTAAATTGTCCAACGCACCATCCCAGAATTTTTCATAGAATTTCATCCACTCAGAAACTTGTTTGAGCGGCTGTGCATCGGCCATACAAAAGCGCTCCCTTCCTTGTGACGAAATGGTAACCAAACCAGCCTCCTCCAAGGTCTTGATATGCTTGGTAACCCCTTGCCTGCTGATGCTAAACTGACCACAGATCTGTGTAATGGATAGGGCAGAGGAAGCAATGATCAAGGCGTGAAATATTTCACGCCTTTTTGGATCGGCAATGGCCTTGAAGATTTTTGTAACATTATCCTGCATGTACTTCCTCCTTTAAGAATGATTTGAGGTCGTTCACACAGTGCTCCCAACCCGAATCAAAACTATTGAAGAATGTAACCGCAGAATTTTCGGGATAGTTTGAAATACCGGAATGTTCCAAATACAGTTTGGTTCCTTCATCCGTTTCTTCAAGTTCCCAACAAACCACAGTCTCAACATTGGTATCCTTCACAATCCATGTGTAAATTAAAGTGTAGGGGTCGGCACTTCTTACTTCACCTGTAATTTGGGTGCAATCGGCCTCACCACTGGACTGAAAGGTGTACTTAAAGCCTTTTTCGGCTTTAAAATCGGTTTTGAGAAACCACTTGGAGATCTCTTCCGCTTTGGAGATGGCGTCCCATACTTTTTGAATGGGATGGGCAAATACATGTTCTTTTTTAATTACATCGTTCATATCTATCGTTTTTTGATTATATTCATGCAACTTATTGGTTGCTAATTTACAAAACTTTTTCTATTACGCAACTTTTTGGTTGTTTAATTTTAATTTATTATGAAAGCAGCATCGGGATATTCTGGAACACCACTAGCAAAAAAGCTTGGTATTAAAGAAGGTTTTTCTGTTTTGATTCTAAATGCCCCTAAACAATATTGGAGTCTTTTTGCAGACCTTCCCAATAAATTGAACATTGAACAGGGCTTCGGAAAAGACAGAATAGATTTCATCCATCTATTTATAACTACCCAAGAGGAAATGATTCTACAATCCGGGCATTGCAAAGAACACCTAAAACTTAACGGTAGTTTATGGGTGAGTTGGCCCAAGGGTACTTCCAAAATCCAAACGAATCTCAATAGAGACCACATTCGAGAGCATTTTCTTTCCATAGGCCTTGTGGATACTAAAGTGGCTGCTATTGATGAAGACTGGAGCGGGCTTAAATTTGTATATCGCCTCAAAGACCGTAAATGAAACTATTCGGCTTAAGATTAGTGTTTTTTTCACATTTCTTTTAGAACTGGCATACAGGCTTTTAGTTATATTACACTGCTAATCCGACTAAACTGTTACACATGGGACATTACTACAAAGTCTACACGCTATTTCTATTATTTTTCTCCTGTACTTTTACCTTCCAAGCCCAAAAAACCGACCCATCCCCATATGCGGGGCTAGAGTTTCGCAACTTGGGACCTGCATTGACATCGGGACGTATTGCCGATATTGCCGTACATCCCAACAATGAAAATACATGGTATGTTGCCGTTGGTTCTGGCAATGTATGGAAGACCGTTAACGCTGGGGTAACCTGGACCCCCATTTTTGAAAAGGAATCCAGTTATTCCATTGGATGCATCACGCTAGACTCCAATAATCCCAGTACCATTTGGGTAGGAACCGGGGAAAATGTAGGTGGCAGACATGTAGGTTTTGGCGATGGAGTATATGTAAGCCATGATGAAGGAAAGTCATGGAACAACATGGGACTTAAAACTTCCGAGCATATTTCAAAGATTATTGTACATCCTGAAAATTCTGATATCGTTTGGGTCGCTGCCCAAGGACCACTATGGTCTAAAGGAGGCGAAAGGGGGCTCTATAAGACCACTGATGGCGGAAAAACCTGGAACAGAACCCTAGGCAATAGTGAATGGACCGGAGCCACAGACCTTGTCATGGACCCCACCAACCCAGACGTACTCTACGCTGCCACTTGGGACCGACATAGGACCGTTGCCGCTTATATGGGTGGAGGTCCCGGGTCGGGAATCCACAAAAGCACTGACGGAGGGGAGAGTTGGACCCAGCTTTCAAGCGGTATTCCCACTTCCAATTTGGGGAAAATTGGCTTGGCCATTTCCCAATTCGATAATGAAACTGTTTATGCAGCCATTGAATTGGACCGTAAAAAAGGAGGGGTCTTCATGTCAGAAAACGGCGGGGCTTCATGGACCAAGCAGTCTGATGCAGTTTCCGGAGGAACTGGACCACACTACTATCAAGAATTGTATACCTCACCCCATCATGAAGGTCGATTGTATCTCATGAGCTATATCGTTTTGATTTCGGATGACCATGGGAAGACGTTCCGACAAATGAATGAGGACAAAAAGCATGTGGACAGCCATGCAGTGGCCTTTAAACCTTCAGACCCTGATTATGTACTCTTCGGGACTGATGGCGGCCTATATGAATCCTATGACGATACCCAGACCTGGCGTTTCTTTGCCAATCTACCCGTGACCCAATATTATAAGATTGCCGTGGATGATGCCGAACCCTTCTATAATATTTTTGGAGGTACCCAAGACAACGGTTCCCATGGTGGGCCTTCTCGCACCAAGAGCAAGGCGGGTATCCTAAATTCGGATTGGTGGATCACCCTCGGGGCTGATGGGCATCAATCTGCCACAGAACCCGGAAATCCTAATATCACCTATGGTGAGTTTCAACAAGGTTGGTTGTGGCGTATAGACCAGACCACTGGTGAAACGGTCTTTATCCAGCCTCAGCCAAAGGCTGAAGATCCTTTTGAGCGATTCAATTGGGATTCTCCAATTTTGGTAAGTCCGCACAAACCGGAACGTTTGTATTTTGCTTCGTACCGGGTATGGAAATCGGAAAATAGAGGAGATGACTGGATTCCAATATCATCTGATCTTACCCGAAACGAGGAACGGTTGCCATTACCCATCATGGGACGCCAACAAAGTTGGGACAATCCTTGGGATGTTGGGGCCATGTCCAACTACAATACCATCACCTCACTGGCAGAATCTCCACTACAGGAAGGTCTTATTTATGCCGGAACTGATGACGGCATACTACAAGTCACTGAAAATGGAGGGGATTCATGGAAAAAAATCATGTTGGGCAACATCAAGGGGGTTCCCAGCAGAGCCTTTGTTAATGATGTTCGTGCGGATTTGCACGATGCAAACACGGTTTATTTGGTACTCGATAATCACAAGGAAGGGGATTTTAAACCGTATTTACTAAAAAGTACGGACAAAGGAAACACTTGGAACTTCATCAATGGGAATTTACCCAATCGTTTGATTACTTGGAGAATTGTTCAAGATCATAAAAAGAAGGGAATGTTGTTCGCAGCCACAGAATTTGGCATCTATTTTACCAATAATGGAGGTAGTAGTTGGACCAAGTTGGATGGAGGTGTCCCAACCATTTCTTTTAGGGATATTACCATTCAACGTAGGGAAGATGATCTTGTTGGCGGTTCATTCGGTCGTGGAATCTTTGTTTTGGATGATATTTCCTCTCTTCGGGATTTTGATTCATCTACCACAACCCCAACATTATTTAAGGTAAAGCCTGCCTATTGGTACATTGAAAAAGACGAGGTGTACGGTCAAGGACATTCTGAATATGCAGCCAAAAATCCAGCTTTTGGGGCCACCTTTACTTACTATCTGCCTGAAAAACTGAAATCCTTAAAAGAAATCAGAACGGAAAAAGAAAAGGACCTAAACAAGCAAAAAAGCAATGTCCAGTTCCCCGGATGGGACAAACTAGCTCAAGAAACCACCCAAGAAGACCCCGCATTGGTCCTTTTGGTAAAGGACAGTTCGGGCAAAGTGGTAAATACCGTTTCAGGCACCAACAAAAAAGGATTCAACCGTGTAGCATGGGATCTTTCCTATGCATCCCGAGGAGGAATTTCTTTAGACAGCCCTCAAGGTGGAGGGGATGAAGACTATTTTGCAGTTCCTTACTTGGCTACACCAGGAACCTATTCCGTGGAGCTTCATCAACGTATAGACGGAGAATTAAAGCCATTGTCCAATCCTCAAACATTTCAGGTAAAGGCATTGGGTACAGGTGCATTGCCATCCAAACCCATTGCTGAAATAGATGCCTTCAGGGCTAATTTCCAGGAGTTTCAACAAGACCTTACGGCTACCAATACTGTCTTGGGCAAAAGCATCAGCCTAGTTAATGCAATGAGACGTGCTTTAGATCAAGCTGAGAACCCCAATGCTGCGCTTTCATCAAAAATTTATGCAGCGAAAACACAGCTATTGGATTTGAATCAACAAATGAACGGAAACCCCGCGAAGAATGAGATAGGGGAGAACAATGCACCAACACCGGGTGATGGCAATTTTGTGGGCATGGTGGCCCTTGGTAACACCTATGGTCCAACAGGAAACCACAAAGCTGCTTTGAAAAGAGCCGATGATCAGTTACAGGAAATCAAAAAAGCGCTATCCACTCTGGTTAAAAGTACATTACCTACCCTTGAAGCCGATCTAAAAGCTGCTGGTGCTCCATGGATAGAAGGACAGGGACTTATTGAAAACTAGTCAAGTATGATAAAACAATCCACCCGTTCCCTCTATTTGTTGCTTTTGGTTTTTTTCCCTTTTATGGTATTGGGGCAATATACCGAAGCCGATTGGAAGGAACGGGATTTATGGATGAAAACTGAATTCTTGCTAAAAATAGTAGGAGTAGAGCAGGGGGACAGAGTGGCCGATATAGGCTGCCATGAAGGATATTTAAGCATTCATCTAGCCAGAAAAGTATCTGAAGGCGGAAGGGTATACGCGGTAGATGTTCGTTCAGACCGGTTGGAAAAACTACGGGAAAATGCCCATGAGAGAAGTTTGGGGAACATTGTTACCATATTAGGGGATTATGATGATCCCAAATTGCCACAAAGGGAGTTGGATTTTGTCTTTATAATGGACACTTACCATGAAATGGATGCCCATAAAGAAATCCTACAACATGTAAAAAATGCGTTGAAACCCGGTGGAAAAGTGATGATTCTGGAAAAACTCAAGGAATGGGTTCGCGGTACATCTAGGGAAACCCAAGTGGCATCCCACTCACTAGCTCCGAATTATGTCCGGGAAGAGCTGAAACAAGCTGGTTTTACGATTGTTTCCGAAATTGATGATCATGGTAAATGGGAGCGCGAAAACGATAAACAAATGTGGGTGATTGTGGCCCAAAAACCTGAATAGCTTCAAATCCTATTCCGCCCTGCGCACATATACATAACTTCGTATTCCCGGGAGATCGTCCCCAACATTTTTAATGAGGCGGTCACCACTTATGGATAAGGTTCCCAATAAATCGCTACCCTGCAATACGACTTCAGTTTCCGAAGAAGCCCATGCACCCGTAGCGACCACAGTGCTAGAACATTGGGCAAAAAAATGACCATTGGTTATCGCGGTAATGCTCACATTGGTCTGCTCAAAGGTCCATACCATATCACCATCAATCAAAAGTGTACCGGAAATACATTCCAATTCATCCATTAGGTTGGATGACAAAGAACCGTCCATATCTATATCCTGTGACGAGCTTACGTTTACTTCGGCCAAATCCCATAACCCTATCACTTGGAGGTTGGTCGTGTTTGTAGAGCCCCCATCATCATTGCTACAAGACAATACAAGAGCAAAAACAAAAAGGTATAGACAAGCTTTTCTTAATTTTTTCATGATAGCTTTTTAGATTGATGTCTCAAAATAACACATTTCGGGGCAAAATACTTAAATACCCCCAAACATTTTATCGATCTACGACAAACAAATACACTAAAGTGCATGTATTACCGTTAAAGCAGCATGAACCCAAACTTATATAACATGAATAAAGCCATACAATACTTCGGTAAAATTGCTTTTTTAAGTTTAACACTACTTGTTGGGCAATCTTGTAGTGATGATGCCAAAGCACCCAACGATCAAGAATTGACCCAGGTTGAAGTGCAGACCATTCTAACTTCCGACCAATTGGCAAGTGTTGCCGATAACGCCTTGGCTGAACTTTTTGCGGATAACGGTGAAACCGCAAAAACATCAAAATCCAATGATTGCTATGTTGCAGAATATACCGAGACAGGATATACCGCTACTTTTAACAATTGTGTGTTAAATGGCACCGATAATGTAAACGGTACCGTGACCGCCACCTACGACACAGGGGGAGAGGCTACATCTTTTAATGTGACCTTTACAGATTTCTATGTAGGCAACATAAAACTGAACGGAACCCGAAACTTTGTGGTAAATGGCAATATGGAAGGAAATTCCTTTTCGATTACCGTGACAAGCAATATGACCATTGAATTGGTCGATGGAAGCACCATCGTGGAGAATGGCAATAAAACCTTCACCTTTAGTTTTGGCGAAACCTTGGAAAACTTTACCATAGGTCTTTCCGGTACTTGGACCATCCAGGCCAACGGAAATACTTATTCCATAGAAAGCAGCGGTATTGAGGCCGATGCCCAATGTGGTCACTTCACTTCTGGAAGCATGGTCGTTTCCAAAAACGGACTTGAGGTAACTGTGGATTTTGGCGATGGCACATGTGATGACAAAGCCACCGTAATCTACCCCAATGGTGCCACCGAAGAGATAACTTTATAAGTGCCACCTTCCTTATACAATATAAAAAAGAGCACCGATGTATTCGGTGCTCTTTTTTTATGACCTCTAGGCATTGAGGGATTTGGTTATATTTATAGAAATCATTCAAATGACAGTATGGTTAAGAGCATAGTGCAAACCCAGAACACCTTTTTTGCTTCGCAACGTACGAGGGATTCGCATTTTCGCAAGCAGTACTTAAAAAAGTTGATGCAAGAAGTTTTGAAAATGGAAGACGCTATCTGTGATGCGCTGTATGCCGATTTTAAAAAACCTAAGTTTGAAGCTTTGGCCACGGAGACGCAATTGTTGCTTGCCGAATTGAAGCATGCCATAAAGCATATATCGATTTGGAGCCGACCAAATCCTGTGGATTTTTCATGGACCAATTTTCCATCCAAGGACTGGATTCAACCAGAACCCTACGGTAAGGTATTGATCATTTCCCCATGGAATTATCCCTTTATGTTGGCCATGGCACCATTGGTAGGGGCCATTGCTGCTGGTAACACTGTGGTACTGAAACCATCCGAGCTTAGTCCCAATACATCAAAAATCATTGCCAAAATCATTACCGCAGTCTTTCCGCCGGAGTATGTGGCAGTTGTTGAGGGGGGAGTAGAGGTATCCCAAGCGCTTTTAGCAGAAAAATGGGAATACATCTTCTTTACGGGAAGCACCCGTGTGGGAAAGATCATCTACCAGAGCGCCGCCGAGAACCTAACTCCGGTGACATTGGAACTCGGCGGTAAAAACCCCTGCATTGTTGATGAAACGGCCTCCATCAATTTGGCTGCAAAACGAATAGCTTGGGGAAAATTTATCAATGCTGGGCAGACCTGTCTGGCCCCGGATTACATTCTGGTACATCAATCTGTAAAAGGGAAATTGGTAGAACAGTTGAAGAAGAATATTGTTAAGTTTTATGGCGAAGATGTGCAGAGTTCTACTGATTTTGCCCGGATGGCCACTGAAAAACATTATGAGGAACTCAAACAAAGCTTGGAAGGGGAAGACCTGCTGTTTGGAGGCACCTGTTCAGATGCAGACCTGTATATTTCGCCCACTTTGGTAAACGAGCCCCAAATACAAAGTGGTTTAATGGAAGGAGAGATTTTTGGGCCTATATTGCCCATTGTTTCTTATTCGACCCAAGAGGATTTGGACCGTTATATTTTACATTATCCCGAATCATTGGCTCTATACGTGTTTTCCAAAAACCGTAAGTTTCAGAAAGAAATCATGGGGCGCTACCGTTTTGGGGGAGGCGCCATAAATGACACCGTGATCCATATCAGCAATAAAAATTTGCCTTTTGGGGGCGTGGGGCATTCCGGTATGGGTGGATACCATGGCAAGCATTCGTTTGACTTGTTTTCACATCAAAAATCGGTGGTAAAACGGGCCAATTGGTTGGATGTGCCCATGCGTTATGCGCCGTATAATATTCCCATTCGTTGGGTAAAGAGAATACGGCACTTGTTCTAGTTTTTTAGAAATTCTCAATTTAAACAGTATTTAATTGAGCATCAACTAATTAATATATTAATCAAAAGTTAAACTTCAGCTGATTTTGGGATTGTACAGTATATTTAGGGTAACACATCAAATCTAGAGCAAATGATTCCTAAAAAAAATAACCCTAAATACCGTATTTCGGTTGTGTTGGATCTATCCAAGAATTCTGACCAAGTATTTATCAACGCAGTGGAAATGGCCAAGACCATTAACGCCAGCATCGAGGTTCTCCATGTTAAACCCGCCATTGACGTGGTAAAACGGGAAAGTCAGTTTTCCGCCATTGATACCATCTATAAAGACGACCGCGAGACCCGTGCCAAGATGCACAGCCTGATCCAACATGTACCGGTGGGAGAGGAGCTGCCCATTGCATATACCTTGGTCTACGGTAACGTAAAAAACACGGTAAAGGAGCATTTGGAACAACATAAACCTGATATTGTAGTATTGGGCAAACGCCGGAACAGACTTGGTCTGTGGGCGGACAGTCTTACGGATTTTGTCGTTTCCGAAGCCAAAACGAACGTACTGATCATGGGTGAAGACCACAAATTTCACACTTTTAGGGACCTTAATTTGGGCTTTTTTGGAAATGAAATGCAACTTAAAGGTCTAGAAATCATTAAAGACTTAAAACGTGACAACGACAAACCCGTACGTTTGTTCCAAATAAAGAATCAGGATGCCAGCGAACCGCAGCAAGAAAATCTATGGAAAAAAACTGTGAGCTATGTATTTACGGAAGGCTCTAATGCTATGGATGGTCTGGTAAGCTACGTAGCCCGTACCAATACGCAATTATTGTGTGTGCACAACAAGGCCCAGGCCAGACATTTGGTTCGAAAATCCAATGTGCCTATTTTTGTGATGGCTTAAGTAAAATAGGGGAAGTTTTATTGGCTTCCCTTTCTTTATATATTTTCTATTTTACATAACATAAATTATGGTACAAATGTCGTCATGTTGTATTTTAAGGGTTTGCCATTAGATAGCTATAATTCTCCATTATGTAAAATATCCCTCAAGTCAGCGTTATTTATTGAAATTTTCAACGGGGTCATGAAACATTCACTAGCGGTCGGCTACGCCGCATCTTTTCATTTACTCACACAATAATTATTTTATGGGTGTTCGTGAATGCTACGCATTTGTACCTATAATTTGTCGCTATGTAAAATAGCCGCTCGGCCAACAGCACATTGCTTTCATAAAAAGTAAATGCCCAAGCATTTATTTTTATACGCAATTCTCAGCCACTTGGCCAGCGCCATTAAAAGCTCAGCTTTTCGTAATTGTTGTAACCTTTGGTCTAATTGAAAATTCAGAGAAGAAAAATTTCAGGAAAATCTCGTCAGCTTGTCGCAAAAGCTTAAAATTTCGCTGAAGCGTAAATTTCTAAGCACTTGCTCAAATACTCCCCTAATTAAAATTTATTTGGCCAATGGAATATTATGTCAAATAGGAATGATATGTGAGTTGTTGTCTCCTTTCTTTTTTCTTGATAAAAAAGAAACAAAAAATCAAGAAGAAAATATGCTTCCACGCGCTCTTTGTGTCTTATAGCTTCGCTACTTGGGCGTTTACGCCCACACAGGGCCGAACGTAAAGAAAAGGTCTGGTAGACCTTTTTAGTGAAGGAGCCAGATGGCGCGTTGGTGGCAATGCTCCATTCTCCATCTCGCCGAAAAAAGTAATCATCCACTGGATAATCACTTTTTATCGCGTGTGCCAAGCCACAAATTCACCCCAACGCCGGCCCGCATTTTCCTCTAGCAACTCTTTAAATCACTAACTAATTGAGGTTCTTGGAGAGCAAATAAAATTGTTTGTTTCAGAATTATTCTTAAAAGCCTTAGAACGTCGTGATAAGAAACCTTCTCCAAAATCTTAAGTTTTTTCTTAAAATCAAGAACATCTCCATGGGCAATTGAACTCCTATAATTGTAAATTTTACCTATTACCGTTCCTAAATCTAGTGAATCAGGCCCTTTAAAAAAATTTGATACTATAATTGGATTGTTAAGTCGATTATTTATCAAGTTCACTTTAGATTGTAATTGCATATTAATGGATTTCAAACGATCCATACCAATATCTACAAGGAGCAATTCTAAACAAGCTATATAGCTCACAATTTTAAAAACCGAATTATTCGAAATTTCATTTATCTTGAAAAAATCATCTAAGGCCTTAGAGATATGAATGTAATTGTCTTTTATTTGCTCGAAGTCTCTAAGTAACTGGAGAATTTTCAAAAATTGGGTTTTGTCTTCAGCCGTAAAAGACTTAGCATCCCATTTTTTTGGATAAAACTGGCTTTTTTGTGCGTCAAAATTAATTATGCTCTTGTCAATAAAATAAGTATGAGCACTTAACTGTTCAAATGAATATTTTATAGAAACTCCTATTTCAGAGGATTTAGCAAATCCAAAGGGAACAAAAAAATCCTTATCCATTAATTGGAGTGTTTTTGCAAAGTTTAAATCATAGTGATTACCAACACTATGTTCTAGAACAAAGTATCTAAAATCATCATTTTTTCTTTTTTCTAGATTTGCCCCTCCAGACTTAAGCCTTTTTTTTACCCTATGCTCATGTAAACTAAAATCAAATGGTATAACTCCAAATTGAACCAGTAACCCTTTTAATAATTCAAGTTGTTCTTCTGGTGCAACCTTTAATATAAGACCATTCTCGATTTCTAATTCGGTTTTGACATCAAAATCAATTAAATCTTCGATATAATAGTATGCGGCCATATTTTGGATATCTGAAACAGATTAGTCCTCTTTTTCAATATTTAAATGCTTACATACCTCATTTAAAATTTCGCAAGGATTCACATCAATTGCTAGAGCTATTAAATAGAGCTCGTCAGCACGAAGTTTTGTTCTTTTATTGTTAGAAAGCTCGCTCAAACGAGTCCTACTAATTCCTGTCTTCCTCGCTACATCTGAACGATTAACAGATTTCTTAGCTAAAAACAATCCTAATTCAGTCATTCTTATCTGATTTTCAGTTCATAAAGTTAGCTTTTAGGGAAGGTTTATCTAAAAATCTAAACTTTTAACATTCATTCTGTCTGAAATACAGTATATTTATTCCGATAATCGGAATATTTGATATTAATTTCTTACATATGAAACAAGAAAATAATGAGTTGAACCATAGTGACCTCACACCCCTACTCTCTTACATTGAAGAATGCCATGAAGGGGACCTTCTTTCCCTTACCCAAAGTTTGGACAAAACCATTTTTATGTTCCATTTTCTTCCTTGGGATACCTTTTCAGAACTGGAGCGTCAAAATTGCTGTCATGTTCTCATGGAACTCAAAGAGGCGGTTATGGAGATTTACCTAAATAATGAAAACGGCAACTAGTTCAGTTTTCCTATTCTATGTGAGTATACCTTCAACATTATAAATTGAAGTTTAATATGGACATTTTGGACTAATCTTGTTCTGATATTTCTTGTATTTTCTCTTTCTAAATATATTAGATGTTTCGTCAACACAAATATGATAGAAACTCTTAGAAGACAGAAGTTCGATAGGTATATTTTTAATTTTGGTGTTGGTAATATCTAAATATTTTAAATTTGGATAAGAATTGACAAACTGTTTATTTAAATACTTTAAATTTTGATTACCAGAAAGGTTTATCCATTCGAGGTTTGTATGGTTAGGCCAGTCTTTCGAATTTTTTAAGTTATTCCCAGACAAATTAAGAGAAACTAAATTATCCAAACTTTTAAGGTTAGGGACATAATCCCAACCCATATCACTTAAATCAATAAAGGTTTCTTGGGATAATTCTTCCCAATCTTCGAAAAAATCATTTGACAATTCAGTAGCATTCAACCATCCTTTAATGTAAAGTAACCTATATATAGTTTCGTCTATGATTGGATCATAATAGTTTTCTTTGTTATTCTCCGCGTTACTAAGGTACTCGGTAAAATCTTCAAGATATTTGTCAAATTCAATTGTACTCTTGGAAAATGAATTGCCAAATGTATATTCAACCTTTACATAGAACATGTTATTGAGCTGACCCTCCATTCGCGGAGATAATTGGATATCAACTATTCCCAAATTATTTAGTTCTCTATCAGTATCATTGATTTTTTTTTGAAGACTTTGCCATCCAATTTTTCCTTTTTTTAAATACTCTTTTTCCAATTCAATTATACTCTGCAGAATTTCAATTGATTTGCGAAGATTAATTCTGAAATCAAGACCGTTTGTAAGATTTTGTACTATATAGTCTAGTCGTCCAAATCCTAACTCATCATTAACATATAATCTATTCATGGCAGTCATAGAATAGGAACGAATGATTGCGTTTAGATTGTTAAGTCTATCAAGTTTATCATTAATAGAAATACTTTTGGATTGAATTTCTAACTCATATTCTAAGTACTTTAGAAATTCTATTTTTTGTCTCAGCAAATCTCTATACAGTATGATGTCCAAATATTTCTTATACTCTGACCAATCCTTAGATATATCATAATCTACATCTTTAAACCCTTTGCTTATGTCGCGATTCACCAGATCCACAAAATTTGGTTTATGTCCCCCATGCTTATCGATAAAGGCATTTACACCAACTCCCCAAAGATCATGTCTGTTTGCTCTAAGAGGGTTTTTTGTAGATCTATTATAAATCCAAGAATTATTCCCAAAATCCCCACCGTTGGGCCCCTTATTTCCTGCGTGCCTAAGAGTACCATAGGTCAGTATGTGTTGTAAACAATTAGACATTATGGAATTATATTCACTCGTTTTGTAAAAAAGCAAATTCTCATTGTAATCACTAATAAGGTTAATGTTGAGATTTTCAATATCTTTTTCGCTGAGCTTAAGATCACCTTTGGTGAAAAGAACTGTTATCAAATCACCTTCACGTCCGGCATCAACTACGTTATTTATCCCAGTTTGAGGGCCGCAACGATTTCCTTCTAAGAAAAACCAATTTTGATTGAACTCTATATAACCTCTTTTAACTAAAGCCAAAGGTGTTTGCCCATCCTTGGAAAACAGAAAATCTCTTAACCCGGAATCATATACATCTCCTAGTTCATCATTGAATTCATTTTTAATTGAAAATGCACTTATGGGAACATTGAACTTATTCATACCTTTTTCAGGAAAGTTCTCAATAAATGGCTTGTCTGAATCTTTTAGATTCGTTGCAATCCTATAATTTTCAAAATCTGACGGTACGATGCTAGGAATGCCTGGGGCTAGATTTATTTCAGACAATGAGAAATCTGAAGAATTTCGCTTTGGAAAATTCAAGTAACCTTGATATACTCTACCTTCATCAGAATTAAAGAACTTGCTTTCAAAATCAAGTACTTGCACCTCAAATTGCTCCGAAATACCTTTGAAGGCGTTAATTGTGTTTTGAAGTGCGTAAAGCCTGAGTGAATCACCGTCAAAAATCAAATTGCGATGGCTTCTTTTGATTCTATTGCCTTTTTCAATTAGTCCACTTAGTAGATTAACTAATTCATTTCTATTAATGTTTTTCAGCCCCTCTCTCTGCTCATAAATCAAGTGGATAAGTTCATTAGAGAGTTCCGACCAGATTTCATAGTTTGGCACTACTTTTTGATAATTAAGTATATTCACAATTATGTCATCCCTCTGTTCAGGAGAAAGATTAAGGTTCTCGATAATAGCATAGGTTAATGCAGAAATGTTATTAGGGTGATTTGAAATAATCTTTAGGGCATCATCATTAGTTTCTATTGTGAAAGCAGCAGATTCGCTTAAGTTGTGAATACTATGGATTAACATCAAAATACATTCAGTTAAGTCCGCTTCCTTGTTGTTGGAGGATGTCAATTTGTGGTAATTATGACAAATTGCTAGCTCTTTTTGGATATCATGTTGGAGTATTTCTTTCGTGTAACTATTTACTTTACCATTCAACCTGTTTAAAGTTCTTTGTATGCGGTTTAGTTTCAACGAATTAGATTCTACAATGTCTTGATTTATTCTTACATTGTCGATTGTGATATCAAAACTTTGAACCATTGTATCGAAAATTTGCCTTAAATTTTCATCTATATAGTCAAACCTCTGGTGCATTTCTTTTCTAAGGTCACTCAACATTCTCATAATCTCTTTGAAGGCTTCCATCTCGGCATTTTTACCCCCACTGGATAGTATACCAGCTACTGTCATTCCGATACCAATCCAACCTGAAGCTAGTTGTAAACTGTTGCTCCACCCCAATTCTGCACCATCTAGTTTGGTCAATAGTTTTTGAGTAAATTCAGCTCCTTTTAGTATTTCTCTAGAAGCCGCTATTGTCTTTTGAGCTTCTGGTGAGGTGAACACATAAGACAAAATCTGAAGCCCTGCATTGTAACCTGAATAATCTTGTTCAAGATCATTGATTTTTTTTGACAAATCTGATTTGCTTTGATTGTTGGAAATAAGAAGTGCTAATGATTTCCCAACATGACCAAGGATTTTTTCGTTATTAATTGCAATTTCGCTCAATTGCCGCATATCATTTTTTAAGGAATCAATTGCGATGCCATTTAGTGCATTAAGAACAGATTGTAGATAGCCATGATCATTTAATTTATTATAATCTATATTCTTTAATTCTTCATTTAATATTTTCCTAAATGCCCCAACATCTCCTTTGGCTGACTTCCATGCTCTGTGCACCAAATAATTTTCATTTTTTTTAAGGCAAGATTCCGTATAATTTCCTTCACATTTCATATGTTCACTAAAGAGAATACTTTTAACTCTTCCATTCCCTTCAAGTATAGCCTCAGAACCTTTTTCAAGAATCAAATCAACATCAAACTCAACTTTTTCGGATTTTATCAATTCGGGTGCATGACCTATGCCTTCTTTATGAGAAGCAAGTCCCTTTTTTATTCTAATTGTTTCTACATAAACCTCTTTATTACTAAACCATTTATTCATATTTTCATATTTGGATTCAACTTGGTTTCTGCCAAATCCTATATCATGGAGCGAACCACTGATATCATATCCAAATCCCGCCTTAACTGAAGCATACTTACTTATGCTCTTATTTATTCCAACACCAATTCCTATACCTCCAGACAAGTTTTTCGCAAAATCGTCTGATACAGAGCCTTTCATTTGTTCTACGAAGTTGCCGGGTTTATAAGACCAACTATATCTCTTTTTGAATATATAATCATCTGTTTCCATGGTTTCCTCCATTGAATTTAAAACCGCTGTTGAATAATCTCCATAAAATCTTTCCGACCTTGGAAATTCTTTGAAAAATCCAGATTGATTGTCAATAATTTTTTTTGTCTGGGAATGAACATTATTTGACATAACTAATAGCACTCCAACCATTAAGGTCAAATTGATTTTTTGAATGATAACTTGATTCATCGTTAATGATATTTAAAGGTTTTGTTTTGAAGACTGCGAAAATTATCAGATACTAGATTGCAAGTCGGTCATGGATGTTACAGGGGAAAGGTAAACTGTAGGAAGTCAATAACTTGGAGTCCCTTAATATATAAAATGATCACAAAAACTCATTGCAGAAAAACCTTAGAAATTCTGGGGTTTTTATCCATTTCATGCACTTTTGCCCCCTACCCTACGGCTTTTTAGGCAAAAAAGCATTCCATTATCTTTTTAAAGAAGTTTTTTAGAAGAAATTTCTCAGGGAGTGCTGTACAAACTTTCGCTTTTACCAAAGCTCAAGTTACATAACGCAAGAACATTATAGTACAAATGTCGTTGTATAGTAATTTATAGGTTTCGCCATCCGTAAGCTATAATTTGACGTTATGTAAAATTGCTTGGGAAGTGTCATTCTATATTTAAAGTTCCTTACAAAACTATAGCTGTTACCAATCTATAACTTCAATAAACAAGTCATTTTTGGTTTCACCCCGTCCATATGTGCACAAATTACGTATAGCCCAGTTATGGAAATTCTTATCACTATTCTCCTAGTGTTCTACACTCCGAATAGCTTTTCCCTCCCCTATTGTCAATGCCGTTAAAACAATTGGAGGATTCCGGCTTTGTACCGTCATCACATCCTGCGGCAAACCACCAACCGTCCACGGAGCGTTGCAAATACCAAAATGAAACGGTATTCTTTGAACCATCCTTCTCAACCACCTGTACCCGGTAATGCCCGCCATTGTTTGGTGCGGCCACCTGTACTTGCGCACCGGGCGGTACCAAAATACGTTCAGAACGTTCCCCAGTCTCCAAATTGAAGAACTCACTGTTCCTATTTACAAACTCTAAGGTCAATCCAGTATATCTTTTACAAGTCCCATCATTTGAATTGTACAAAACTCCCTTTGCCCAACCAGCTGGGGCTTCCTTTAGTGTTTTGGCCGTGGAATTTGGTTTAGAATTCAACGGTTGTGGATCGGTGACTTTTTTTGGGGTCTCGTAAAACTTCCTCTTGTCATAGACGTATTTGAGTTGGTTTATTTTTCCAGGAACCACCACAACTTCTTTGGTATCGGAATCAAAGGCATGTATAAGCTCCAATTGCAGTTCTACCCCCGCTTGCAGATCGGTAGTTACCGTCTTGTTTTGTGCTGTTAGCGAAGAAGCTATTGTTTTGCCGTTGGATAGATTTTTAAAAGCATATCTAAAATCAATGGGGTTGCCCGCTTGGTCCACTACATCCAAATTGATTCTACCGTACGGATTCAGGGTAATACTATAGGGGTCGTAGCTCGAAATGTTATGATAGGAAATGGTAGCTTCGGATACCCTGAAAAAACTCAAATCGATAGATTCCTTGATATGAATCTTATAGTTACCCGGGGCTAACCGTATGTCTTCGGATTTGCTGGGTCCATCGTAAACCACATGGCCATCGGAAACCCTTGCAATGTTGATGTAAGGGGTTATGGGCCTACCCACACCGTCCATAATGGTAAACTTGTAGGGATGTGGGTAAAGGGTATAGCTGAACTTTCTGAGTTTTCCAGGCTCCAGGACAAAATCCTTGACCTCTCTAGGTACCAAAATACGTTTTAAGTCTTCCAATCCCAGATATAGGGTATCACCCGCTGGGAGGTCCAAAATAACCGGTTGGGTGGTTTCATTCTTGGCTTCGGATATCTTGCCTAGGTACGCAGTGGATCTCTCGATTTTACTCCCTTTGGAAATAGTATAGCTAAAGGGCATAGGGTTTCCTTGTGGGTCAAACACTTCCAATTGAACTCTTCCATAAGGTTTTACCGTGATCTGGCGAATGGAATCTTTGCTTGCAGAATTGGGTTTTATGACCTGTTTTTGGCTGTCCGGTATTTTATAACTCCAAAGTATAATATCGCTTTTGGACACTTGGTCAGGACCCGTTTGCTGTGGGATTCTAAGGAGATAGGTGGTTGGTAGGAGCATGAATTCCTTGTTGCCATTGGCAATCCCCTCAAACTTTTTTCTGTTACTGTTGGTACCGGTCCACTGCTCAACTGTAATTTTTGCTGGAAACTCCTTCCCTATACCATCCCTAACCGAAAAGCGATGCGCATAGGTTACACAGGGAGGGCTTTTCCAAAGTAAACCATGGTCAGCCGCAGCATTGACTATCTTTTCCTTGTAGTAGAGAAGACCGGCACCAAAGGTGTTTTTGTTCATGAGGAAATTTTTTCGGTCTTCCCGAGAAAAGCGGGAGCTACATTCCACGTTCCGCATTTGCTTTTGGACTCTGGTCTTCAGGGTGTCGATATAGTCATAAATACTACGCTTCAACACTTTTCGCTGATAATGTTGCTGGTATACATGTTGATTGACCCGCAAATATTCATCCAGTTCGCCGATGGATTCTCTCATGAGCTGCTGTTCATGGTTGGCCCAAACACCCAACAATCTAAAAATAAGGGCACCAACCCCTGCCCTGGCCCTAGAATACTGTACCTTGGTGGCATTGCCCGAACCGACCAAGGTCTTGAAATGCTCATTCAAGACTAAGGCATCTATGCCAGATTTAAGGCTCGCATACACATTGGACCAGTTTTGGCTGCCGGTAATTTCTGTGACAGCATCAGTACCCCCATCTCGCTTGGCCACCTTGACCACGTTATTGAGAACGGTAAGATTGGCATCCGCTTTGTTCAGCAATTGTACTAATTTGTCACCTGTCTTTTTGGGTAACGGACCACTACCATTCTTGATATGGTCATAGATGGAGGGAATATCTGCAAGCAGCGAGGCAAACTGGGCTATGCCTTCCTTTACTATTAGTCTATTTTGCAGCTTGTTTTTAAACTCCTCGTTTGCTATTGTGGTCTCTGCATAGGTTTCAAAAATTTGTGTGGAAGCATAGATGCTGTAATACAGTAGATTTTGATATACCCTTAAGTCATCTTCCAGATTGTAGAGTTTGTGGTGGTACTCTCGTAAACTTTGACAGGTCTGTTCCCCACACTCGTCGTTTATGTCGAGTGGGTTGGAAGCATCCAGATCGGCCGCTATGGATTTTAAGGTGTTGAGTTCGATGTAATATCTGGTGTCCAACGTAATGCTGTCGGTTGGAATGACTTTGTGAAGTTTGGCGCTATGGGCACTGATACTTATGGTGAAAAAAGTATACACTGCCAGATTGAAAATAATCGAACTTTTATACGTCGGTCCAACAAGTTTGATGAGTTTCTCCATGTGAAATTGCTTTTGACAATAGCTTATTCAAAAAAGGAGAAGTTCGGAAATTAAAAAGCTTTGAGGTTCGTAAATATAACATTTACTGATTTAATACAATTGAACAATAGTTTTGGTTTACAACAACTTACATAAAAAATAGGGCACCAACATCAACTTATTCATTCAATCTGGCAAAAAACCGCCTACGGATAGACCTTGGTGTCTCCCCAAAATAATCTTGCCACCAATTGCCCGTGCTCAAAGGTCTGGGTGGGTCGTCTGGTTTACGCCATGCCAACGATTCTCTAAAAGCATGGTGGGTATGTAAGCGCATAAATTCTCCCAGATACATATCGGCCACCCGGGTATTGCCCTTGACCACCACCATGTTTTCATCATTTTTAATGGTCGAAGCCTCACTAAAATTTGCAGAACCCGCCACTACAATGGGGGAATCCGACAAGGGATCTATCAGCATAAACTTGTTGTGCACGTAACGCACGTGGAAATTCAAGGTGGTCAATTTCTCCTTGAGCCAACCATCTATTTTATGGGTTCGGACAAAATTGCCCACGGCAAACACATTTTCCTTTTTGTTTCTAAGGAGCTGCATTCGGTTCACTTCTGCGACTTTGTCTGCTGGGTCCCGGAAACCACGGGTGAGTTTGTCCAACAGGGCGACCCTGAACGGTGCCTGTCCATTTTCGTAAACATCCTTGAACACATCGTTCATCCCAAAAGCAAACGTCATAAAAAGCCCTTCTTGGGCATTTTTGGCCAATTGTGCGTACCAATCCAACGCATCGATGGTTTTTCTGGGGCTGAACACCACATGGGTGCCGTCGGTCAGGTTATTGACAGGAAGCGGTGAAAGGGCCTCCACCCGTTGTTTAAGGGTACTGCTCTTTTCAGGTTTTTCCACCAGGGCATCCCAATACAGTTTGAATTTATGGGCCACGGCCTCATCCTCTACCACATGGGCCACGTTGGAATGGCCATAAATGCCCCCTTCCGAAAAATTGGTGCCCCCGGTCCAGACCGATTTCGCCACGCCGTTGGTCACTTTTACGATAAACTTGTTGTGGGAGATATAGGATTTTGGACTGGTCCTTTCAAGCGCGAAGGGATGGGTGTCCAACCCAAAAGTGACCATGGCCTCTTGGTTTTTAATTTTTGGGCTGTCCTTGCGGGCATCGTACACAAATTTTACCACTACTCCCCTATCAATGGCGTTTTTGATGAGCAACAACACCTTGTCATAATAAAATTCGTAGGCGGCAACGTAGAGTTCGTCCGTTCCGGGCGTACAACTATTGATATAGCTCTCCAAAGCCTCGTACAACCCTCGCGACAGCCACTCAAAAGCTTTGTCGTTGGGCACATCTTCCGGTCTTTGGTCCCCAAAACGGCGCACGTATTCCTGTGAGGCGGCTATGCCCCTGTTGAAATAAACATCCTGATTGCCATTTTCGGGGCTCTCGGTGGTAATGTCCACCGAAACAGAACTAAACTCCTGTAGATTGGCCGGGGTACCTTTCAAGGCCGTGACCGTGTAGGTATAGGTAAGTCCCGGTTTGGCCGAATAATCGGACCATTGGAACCCCTGTATGGGCTGTTTGCTGGTCTCGTACATGGATCCCGGAGGAAATCCCGGGTCGGTCTCGGGAAAGACCTTCATGCCCTTTAAATAAAAGGCTTCGTTCTCCGAAGGGCTCTCGCGGTGTATGGAGAAGCCCATAAGCCCCCCGCACTGGTTCTGGGGCAAGTGCCACCCCATCATCACCACATAGGTGCCCGATATCACGTTCAGTTTAAAGCCGTTGTTGGTGCCCGATTTTCTCATGACGTTGTTTTTTGATGACCAAATAGATGTTCGGGGGAAAAATCAAGAAGGCTATCCTGACTCTTTAAAGATAAAAAATGTTTGCCGGAACGGATTGCAGAAAAACCTTAGAAATGTTGGGGTTTTATCAAATATATACTCATTTTAAATCTTAACTATCAGGACTTTACAGCACTCAAGCTTTTCTTTTTATATACTTGCTTTAATCTTTATGTGCTATTGAATTCCTGATGTTATTTCTTTCAAGGGAAAAACCCTCCCTTTCCGAATCCAGATAATCGATTAATTGAAATATCCGCTTTTCGAGTTGTTTATTTGACTCCTTTTTTTCTATCACGAATTTCTCATATGAGAATTGTACAAATTGATCCAGAGCCTTTGTGCCGATTTCATCTAACTTGGGTGCCAAATTCCCCCATGACATATTTATCATATCATCAAAAGTTAGGTTCCCTTGAGATTTGAGCAATTTATTTAGTTTTTTCTTGCTTAATTCTTCAACCCCATTTCCTTTAAAAAGCCGTTGTAGAAACTCCGAGAAATATTCAACTAAAACTCCTATTCCCCTTGCACTTCCTGACATTTGAACTGACGCTATGTTGATTATGATTATTCTTTAGTGGAAACCAATAACTCCCGAATATCCACATCCAAGATTTCAGCAATCTTCTTCAAATCTTTTAAATGCGGTTGGGATTTGTTGTTGCAAATGGCTGTTATCGAAGTTGTACTTTTTCCAAGTTCCTCTGCAAGCCAAACTTGAGATTTTCCTTGAATTACCAATACTTCTTTTATTCTGTTAATTCTATCTGCCATAATGCTTCTTAGATACTACAATATATAATTCAAACTTGTTAAAATATAACCAGAACTTCCATTAATGCAACAAGGACTTTGAAGTTTGAATATTTTTATATAAGTTTATATTAACTTTATTTAAGTTTTATTTATATAAATAAAATCTAAACTTAATCTTTGGTTGTTGATAACTTTATTCCAATACATGGTGCCATGAATCCTAAAGAACTTGACCTACACCCCCTCCTCGCTTACTTTGAAGAATGCCACGAGGGCAATCTGCTTTCCTTTGCCCAATGGCTGGACAAGGCCGTTTACATGTTCCACTACCTGCCCATAGATGCCTTTTCAGAATTGGAACGGCAGAACACCTGCCATGTACTTATGGAACTTAAGGAGGCTGTTCTAAAAATTCATGGTGTATAAAACAAAAAACGCCTTACCCAAAAGGATAAGACGTTGAGTGTATGTGGTGTTGTCTTCTAAAGTATTTCAACCAATTCCAGGTCAAACACCAAGTCTTGGCCGGCCAAAGGATGGTTCCCGTCCAAAATAATGTCATCGGCTTCCACTTTGGCCACTCGGAACTGTTGTTGCTGTCCATCGGCATTGGAACCCACCAAGCCCATACCTACCTCGGGCTTAAGATCTTCGGGCAACTGGGATTTGGATATTTTTTGAAAAAGCGATTCATTGACCTCCCCATAGGCCTCTTCCTTAGCTATGGTTATGGTTTTCTTTTCATTCACGGCCATGTCAATAAGTCCCTTTTCAAACCCGGGGATAAGCTGACCTTGTCCCAAGGCTACTTCCAAGGGCTCTCTTTGCAACGAGCTGTCAAAAATTTGCCCATTGGTCAGTTTTCCGGTATAATGGACTTTTACCGTGTCGTTCTCTTTTACTTTACTCATAATTTTGGTTTACAGTTTTATAATCAAAACGTTGCAAATATATGAGGTATAAAATGGTTGAACGAAAGAGTAGCCCATTGCTTTTCCATAAACCATTTTTAGCAGGCATTCGTGGATTGAGCCGTACCCAATCGTAATCATTGCATTTGGTCCAATATCAACCTATTGGATAGGTACATGTAACGGGCATAAGGTTTGGACCGCTCCCCAGCAAACTCATAGGCCTTGCCAAAATGATAGGTTGCCTTTTCTTGGTTTTTTGCTTTGATGTAGTATTCTCCCATGGCCAGGTTGGCAATCCAATTGTTGGGGTCTTTCTGGAGCATTTCGGACAAGATTTCAAAGGTTTTTTCAGGATTGCCCTCCAATAGCATAAAACTTAGGGGGTAGTAGTAAAAATAGGGAAAGCCCTCTCCCACTTCCAATGCTTTCTGCTCGTAGGTCTTACTTTCCTGCACCTTTCCTTTTTTGGCCAAGAGTTCGGATTTCAATATCAAGTTACGGAACTCCTCTCCCATGGCGATGGATTTTTCGGCATATTTTAGGGCCGCATCCACATTTTTGGCATCTTCGGACAGGGTCAATTGTGCCAATTTGATGTAGTCATCAGAAGTTTTCTCATCCTTGGATGTTAAATCGGAAAGTATATTGGTAGTGACATCCGTTCCGATAGTAATGCCACATTTTACCGTGGACCATTGCAATTCCAAGACAGCCTCTTCGGCCTCCCTTGTGGTGAACTCATAGGTAAGCCATTCCCTGTATTTGTTTGGTTCAGGGGTAGCTGTAACCCGAAGGGCATCCTCCTTGGGGTCATAGCTAAAACTTCCCCAACTTTCATGGTTCTTCGAAAAAATATAGGTCCACTCCCCTTCCTGTACAAAAATGTGCAATCCGTAGGTGCCTTTGGCAAGTGGTTTTCCCTGTACCGTAACATCATGGGTAAAGCTGATGGTGGTATTCTCGTTGGCCCCGGCCCGCCATGGGTATTCTACCCCATCCACTACAAAATCGTAGGGCACTATGCCGCCAAAAATCTTGCGCTGCTTTGCAGCCGGACTGTTGTAGGTCACGGTTACATCGGTTGTGCCAATTCGTTGAGTGACACTAGCTCGCTGACTCACCTTGGTGGCTACCAACATATCTTGGGCCAAGGCCATATGACAGCTTATTACTACAGAGCTTAATGCGATTACTAGAAATCGTAGGTTCATTTTTTATCGTTTTTTGATGTGTTATTGTATTTTCAATCCTTTGGTGTCCACAAATCTCCCAGTGACCAACCATCCTCCAAAATCCTCCGAAACGGCCAATAAAAGCGTATTCTTTCCTTTTCTCAAGGGAAGATATACCGCATCGAAGAGACCAATAGTGCCCAAGTAGCGATAATCCCGTGAACGGTACCTATTGTTGCCCTTATATATGGGTTTGCCATTAAGGATGACCACCACCCTATCGCTGTAACCAAACTCAAAGAGTTTGGTCATATCCGATGTTGCATCCAGTTCAATTTTGGCAAATACGGTATTACCGGGGGTATCATTGAAGCGTTCCACTTTTCGGGAAATATTGGCGGCCGTACCTTCTTCTACCTCAACAGATTCCTTCCAAGTCCTGTCGGCAATGATTTGTGGGATTTTGGAATGATCATCCAAAAGTTGTTCCTCAAACTTATCAGAGAGCTGCCATTGGGGAATCAATCCTTCAATGGGCTTGCGGTCCAATGGTTTAAAATTCTTGAGTTCGTGCTTGGTCTTATCAATTCGGATGTTGGCCAAATGCATGCCTTGGGCATTTCCGCCATTCAACGAGATGCCGCCCTCCACCGATTCATGGAACAATTGCCAAGAAAGGTGCGGTTCCTCTGAATAATCCAGAAACACTTGGGCCTTATCGTCATGGACCACCAATTTCACATGGGTCCAATCATCGTATTTGTATTCATAGGGAAAGGCATACTTTTCACCATAGTACAACTGCCACGGGGAAATCCCTTTGGTCAAGGGAATGGCTTGGTTGGCATCTGGATTGCCCGCTTGGTGCGGGCGGATGTAAAAATGTTCGGCATTGGTACCATTCATTCTAAAATAGACCCCCGGAAACGCCTGTACTTCCTTTAAATAGATGTCGTACTCAATGGTGCCGTTCAAAAAATCGCCATCTTTTAGGATGATGGAACCCCCTTGCAGGTAAATGGACTTTTTGCCCTTAAACTCTTCCAAAATATAGGACTCCGCTTCAAAGATCCAATTGATTGTATCCAAAGGAATAATGTCCTGGGCCTTGCCCAAAAAACAGCCCAAAAGGGCTATGATGATAATGCTCGCTTTTTTCATGATGAATTGATTTATGGCCGAAAGGTCCCGTATTCCTTTGTTTTTGCGGAAACAATCCCGTGCAAGTTGATTCATTATGGTTCATGTATCGGATTTTTTCCAACATTTGCAATAGAAGAATATTCGCCTATGTATCCGGAGTATCCATTAGTGCAAAAATGTTTGTCCCAAATTGAACAAAGCCTTGGTTGGGGGCCTTCCGAACATTGGCACAACGATGTTTTTTCTGAACTGAGCGAGAAAATCCAGTATAAGACCCAAGTCCTATTGAGCCCAACCACCCTGAAGCGTGTTTGGGGCAAAGTGAACTACAAAAGTGCCCCGAGCATTACCACGTTGAATACCTTGGCCCAGTTTGCGGGTTTTGAAAATTGGAGGGATTTCAAGAATGAGACCAAGGACACCAAAAAAATCTCAGTGCTAGGCAGGGTAAATTCCAATTTGGGCATTATCATGTTGGCCGCTTCGGTAATGGCCGTGGTTTTTATCTCTTTCTACTCCTTAAAAAGTTCCCAGCCCGATACAGAAATGAACACCTCCAGTGTATACTTCAACAGCAGGCCTCTCGCCAAAGGCCTTCCCAACTCCGTGGTCTTTGATTTGGATATCGATTCCATTCAATCCGACAGTATCTATATTCAGCAATTTTGGGATCCCACCAAGACCATTACTTTGGAAATGGGACAGAAACAAGCTACCGGACAATACTATTACCCCGGCTATTTTAGGGCTAAGTTGGTGGTGGATGGCAAAGCCATTAAGCAGCACGACCTATTCATCAAGTCCGAGGGATGGTTGGGCACGCTGGATTATGAGCCTATACCCAAATACGTGGATGGAGCTGACATACTCCAAGGTAAATTGGCCTTTCCACCTTCCCTATTGGAAGAGATAAAAACCAGTGAACAACCCATTTCATCAACCTTCCATTTGGTGAATGATTTTGGCACCGTTTCCGGGGACAATTTTAGGCTCACCATCCGTTTAAAAAACAACTATCGCGAAAAATGGGCCGTCTGCCAGAAAACCCAGATCATTATTTTGGGTACCAAGAGCAGTATGATTGTGAGTACATCCATTCCCGGTTGCGTATCTGAAATTGGGGTGATGATGAGCGATGTGTACCTCAGTGGCAAGAAGCACGACCTGTCCAGCCTTGGTATGGATCTCTCCGAATTTAGGAACCTTACCCTTGAGGTACAGGAAAAGCAGTTGACTGTTTTCCTCGAGGACCAACCCATTTTTTCTGGAAGCTACAACGAATCCATGGGAGACATTGCGGGAATGCGATTCCAGTTTTTAGGAGCGGGTGAAGTAGCCAAAGTCCATTTGCAGGACCTAGTCACGGACAAAGTGATTATTGATGAGGAATTCAATCAATAAGTCTTACTCTGGGGTCGTTCCCTCTACTATTGAAATCGAAAAATTACCCGATGCGTCCTTGGAGGTCACTTGGATGGTATAAGCTGTACCCGGAATATAGGAAACGGGTTCAAAAGTAGTTTCCATAAGCTCGGTGAAGGTCTCGCCTGTAGTTCCCTCCCAGAAAATAACCACGTCATAGGAAAGGGTATCACCATCTTCATCTTCACCTATCCAAGAAACCAACATCTCCGAGGTCTCTGTTAAAAACTCAACCGATATTTGTGCCGCATAGGGTGCATAGTTGCCCTCTGGGGTTCCCGGGGTTGTAAAAGAATACGTGTTGCTGTTTGTTTCCCCGTCTCCATTTATAGCATTTACTTGCCAAGTATAGGTTTTTCCCCTATCCAATGGTACGGTTGTTTCCAAACCGCTTACATTTTTCTTGGCCACTTCGCTTCCCCCCTCTGAAATAATTACATCATAATTTTGGGCAGATTCCGCAGCATTCCATTTGAATAAAATCAAGACTTTAGTATCGTCTCCAGAAACTTCGGAATAGTCTGAACAAGGTTCTCCGTTTGTAGGAAGCGTACCCACAGCTTTACCTGGAGGGTTCAAGGTTTCTTCAGGTGGTGTTTCTGGTTCTGAAGAATCACCGCCACCACATGAGCCTACAAATAACACCAAAACCAGACAACCTATATATCTTAATATTTTCATTTTCTATTTTTTAATAATCTTAATCGTTTCTTCCCGGTTATCCGCCATAATTTTGACCAGGTACATGCCCGAACCCAAGGTGCTGACATCCAAAGCCCTGCTTTCCATATTAGAAATTGTCCTTATCAAACGCCCTGAGAACGTATAGATTTCCAAATCCAATTTATCCGCATCGGCCAAAACGTATATCTCATTGGATACGATGGTAGGATAGAGCATGATTTCATCTTTAATGAAAAAGCTATCCTCCAAACTTCCCTGGCAATCATTTAGACCTGAAATGGACACTTCGTTAAATCCGTCAAGACCGTTCAACTGGATGGATTTTTCCCCATCATCCTCAAAGCTGAATATTTGTTCCGCCCCATTTACGTTCACCTTATATTGGGTGCTCCCCGAAACCGTATAGAAAGCTGTACCTGTTTTATTGTCCAATTGGATACGCTTACCGGTTACCGAACCCAACTCGTTAATGGTGACGCCAAAATGTTGCTGGTATTGAATTTCATTGATCCATACCGCCACAGAATAAGAACCGGCAGGGATATTCTCTATGGTATGTGGTTGTCCAGATACCACATCATAAAACATATTGGAGTACCCAAATCCACTCACGGAAATATCCATGACATATCCCGAAGCATCCAAGAATACCTCTAAAACTCCGTCCGAACCTCCTGGACAAGTTGGGGTAACGGTATATACCCGTAGGGCATCATGGGGCACTATTTCGCATCCGTTGGAATCCACTTCCCAGCCCGGTTGGGTGTTCAAACAGTTGTCCAAATGGTCCAATACCCCATCATTGTCATTGTCTTCATTACAATATGGTACTTTGCCATCATCTGTAATAATCCAACCATAGTTATCTATCAAACTTTGTCTGGCTTCACCACCTTCACAATACTGAACGCCCCTGGAGTCTATAATGACATCGCTCTGAAGAGATTCCAATGCTGCCCATCCCATAAGGGTTTTGTCATAGTTTTCCATTGTCATTCCAGACCACTGAAAAAAACCACCCAGATACCCTGTTTTTGACACATCCCAATTGGCCAAGGATTGATCAAAAGAACTAGCATTGGTAAACACTCCGCTCATTCCCGATACATTGCTTACATCCCAATTGCCAATAGGTTGATTGAAAGATCGGGCGATATTAAACATTCCATTCATGGAACGTAGGCTCTCCAGATTCCATGACGAAATATCTTGATTAAAGGCCAAAGCAGATTGAAACATGTATTGAGCATCCGTTACACTGGACATATCCCAATTGCCAATATCTTGGTTAAAAGATTCGGCACCAGAAAACATCCAAGAAATATTGGTAACGTTGGAAACATCCCAGTTACCAATATCTTGATTGAAAAGTTTTGCATTAAGAAACATATTCATCATATGGGATATGGAACTAACATCCCAATTTCCAATGGATGGGTTGGCCGTAAATGAGGTACAGAACGCAAACATGGAAAACATGCTCCAAGCCCTTGTCAAGTCAGGAACATCCTCGGCAAGAACTTGTAGGTTTTCACAGCCATAAAATGCCCGTTCCATGGAAGTCCACTGATTTATGCCCCATTGATCTACACTCAGTAATTTATTGTTGTCATCAAGACCAATAGGTGAAGAGTCAATTTCAGATATGTCGGCTTCAAAATATATACGTGGAAAAATACCCGTAATTGAAACTTGATAGGTTCCTGCATTGGTGTAGGTATGGACAATATCCCCTGTTACATGGGTATCGAATGTACCGTCCCCCCAATCCACGGTGTAATTATAAGTTTCCCCTGGATAAGTAGGAATGGTAATCTGGTTGTCCCCTGAAATACCAAGGTTATCTGTTTTCCAAGTGGTTACAAAAGCACATCCTCCGTCATTTCCTGCATCATTGATGGTCCAACCATAGGTGTCAATAATGGATTGGCGAGCAGCGGAAGCACTACAATATTTACTCATCTCAGCACCAAAAACAACATTACTCTGGAGACTCGATAAATTACTCCAACCAATCAATAAACTATCATAGTTGTTGGCAGACAACGGAGCGCCGAGGAACATCCTTTTCATATTGGTTACATTGGAGACGTTCCAATTACCTAGATTTTGATTAAAATTGAATGCTTCTTGAAACATCGCCCCCATATCCGTTACACTGGAAACATCCCATCCACCAATATCTTGGTTAAAAAGGGAAGCACCAAAGAACATGACCGCCATATTACTTACATTTGAAACATTCCAACCATAGATACTTTTGTTGAAAATCTGATTTCCCATGAACATGCCTTCCATCCTATACACCTTGGAGACATCCCAACCAGAAATATCTTGATCAAAACTATTGGCACTCCTGAACATATAAGCCATATCTTCAACATTTGCCACATTCCAGTCCCCAATGTCCTGATTAAATGCTAGGGCACCACTGAATAAATTCACCATACGAGTCACATTGGAAACGTCCCATCTCCCTATATCTTGATCAAATGATGAGGCCCCTGCGAACATAGCGCCCATATCAGTAACATTGGAAACATTCCAATTTCCAATATCAATATTGAATGAAGAGGCATCGAAAAAAACACCGAACATACCCCTTACGCTGGAAACGTCCCATTGCGAAAAACTGGAATTACCCACAAGATTGGTACACCCCCGGAACATATAGGTCATATCTTCCACAATGGACAGATCAGGGATATCAGTAGCAGCAATGTTAAGATTGGCACATCTGGCAAATGCATCTGCCATGGAAGTCCACTGGATATTACCCCACTGCTTGACTGTCAACAATTTTTGATAATCCTTTGCGTCGTTTTCTGGAAAAAAATTAAAATATATGCGTGGAAATTGTCCTGTAATGGAAACCTCGTATGTGCCAGGGTTGGTATAAGTATGCGTAATATCCCCAGTAACATTGATATCGTGTGTACCATCCCCCCAATCCACAGAGTAATTATAGGTCTCTCCGGGAAAAGTTGGTATAGTGATCTGGTTGTCCCCTGAAGCACCAGGATTATCTGTTTTCCAAGTGGTGATAAATGCTTGGTAATCCTCGCAACCATCAGGTGCCTTTCCTGCATCGTCAAAAGTCCAGCCATAGTTATCTATAATACTTTGTCTTTCTGTTTCCGAAATACAAAACTGGGCAACATTAGCATTTAGGGCTACCCCATTTTGCAAGGTGGGTAATTGCTCCCATCCCATTAAGGTTTTATCATAGTTTCTTATACTGATGCCTGAATTGTCTAAAAAACGACCCATGTACCGAACCTGACCTACATTCCATTTATCCAAGGCTTGATCAAAATTTTCTGCATCCAAAAACATATAAGACATATCGTCAACTTCACTAACATCCCATTGGTTCATAGAACTATTCCCCATTAATGAGGAACATTCCAAAAACATACCCGCAAATCCCCATTGTATTCTGGATAAGTCTGGAATATCGTTGGCCTTAACGTCCAAATTGGAACAACCCGCAAATGCAAAGTTTACAAAATGCCATCTTGTAGTGCCCCACTGATCAATGGACAATATCTTTTGATCGTCTGAAAATTTGGGAGCTATAGAATAAATATTGGTTGATCCGTTAAAAAACAGTCCAGGAAATTTCCCCGAAATCTTCACCGTGTATATCCCTGGAGAGTCATAGTTGTGGGTAATGTCTCCCGTTACGCCTTGGTCGGTCGTCCCATCTCCCCAATCCACATGGTAATTATAATGCTCCCTTGGGTTCGTTGGAATAGTTATTTGATTGTCCTCGGACGGTCCAGGATTATCGGTTTTCCAAGTCGTTATGAAAGGTCGGCTTTCCTCACAATTCTTTCCATAATCCAAGATGACCCAGCCATAATCCCCAATCAACCTTTGTCTTGCTATTTCCGATGTGCAATACTGATTCTTATTGGCTCCAAAAAACACACCATTTTGTAGAAATGTCAATTGACTCCATCCCAACAAAATATTGTCATAGTTTGCGTCTGACAAGTCAGAATCATCGAACATAAATGCCATATCATTGACTTTGGACACATTCCAAGCACTGATATCCTGGTCAAATTGTGATTGCCCAAACATTCTGTTCATTGTGGTTACGTTTTCCACGTTCCATTGTGAAATGTCTTGATTGAAATAAGTGCTTGCAAACATCGAACTCATATCCGTAACATTCCCAACGTCCCAATCTGAAAGAGGTTGGTTAAAGATTCCACTGGCAAACATGGATGACATATTGGTTACACTGCCCACATTCCAATTGTTAATGTTCTCATTGAAATTACAGCTTTGAAACATGAATGCCATATTGGTGACATTGCTTACATTCCAATTTGATATGTTCTGATGGAATGAAGTATTTGAAAACATGGAATACATGTTGGTTATTGAAGTAGTATTCCAATTATTGAAACTTTCATTGCCTTCCATACGCAAACAATCATAGAACATACTCTCCAAGCTGGTCACATTGGTAAGGTCCGGGGTATCAAAAGCAGCGACATCCATATAAAAACACCCAGAAAAGGCACCCTCCATGGAAGTCCATTCAATGGCTCCCCATTGTTCGACAGTTAAAAGTTTATGCTCATCCCCAGTAAAGGTGTCGAATCCAAATGTAAAGTCATTAAAATAGATTCTGGGAAATTGTCCTTCTATACTAACCGTGTAAGTCCCTGATACTGGGTACGTGTGTGTTATGTCTCCAGTCACGTTAACATCCGAAGTGCCGTCCCCCCAATCCACAGAATAGTTATAGGTCTCTCCGGGAAAAGTTGGTATAGTGATCTGGTTATCCCCTGAAGCACCTAGATTATCTGTTTTCCATGTGGTGATGAATTCTGTTTGGGCCGATAAAAGAAAAGGAAGAAAGCTCAAAAGAGCCAAAAAGTAGTTTTTTTTCATGCGAGGTTATAAAGCCGCTAACATAAACTTTGTCCTTGTAACCTCAAAGAATTAATCGATATAATGTTAGCTTTTTCTTACAAAAACACACATCTCATTACTTTTAGTACTACCGCTCATTATACCCCTTGCCGTTCAAGATTTTTGGAAAGCTTTTTTCAATCCGGGATATGCGGGTCTTGGATTGTTTGGGTTGGGAAAAATAGAGCATATAGCCCCGTTGTCGGCCTGGGGTGAGGGCTTCAAAAGCAGTTCTGAATTCGGTATCCGTGTCCAGTTTGGTTTGAAGCTCTTCGGGCATGTCAAACTCCGATGTTTTTTTTAGATTTACCTGTAAGCCAGCTTTTTCCACTTCTACGGCTTCGTACAGATAAGTTTTTAGGGTAGATTCCATTTCTTGGATCTGTGCTTCTCCCGTAAACCGAATTTGCCGTGCGGATTGTACGTTCTCGGTTTGTTGGACAAGAATTCCTTCGGTGTCCTTCAATAGTACACCTTTGTGGAACAACAGTGCACAATAGTCCTTAAACCCGTGGATCAACACCACGTTCTTGCCGTTATGGGTGTAGCATGGAACGCCCCACTTCAGTTCTTCAATCAATCCACAATCCAAGATAATTTTCCGTAATTGCTTGTACGCTGATTGCCATGGGGTATCTTTCTCAAAAAAGAAATCGACTTTTGGATTCATGCTGCGCAATATACCAAATCTTAGGCCATGGCTCGTGCAAAACCTACGGTATCTCTATACATTTTTGGGGATATGTCGGCATTGTTCTTAAAAAACCGACTAAAATAGTGCTCATCATCATACCCTAAATCAAAGGCAATTTCCTTGACGGATTTATCGGTGAGGTAAAGTTCCCGCTTGGCTTCAATGACAATGCGTTCCGAAATGAGGTTGGTCATGGTCTTGTTAAAGTGGTTCTTGGTGATCTTGGCCAACGCCTTTGGGCTTATGTTCAACATATCTGCGTACTCTCCCGCCGAGTGTATGCTCTTGAAGTGGGTCTCGATAAGGTCCTTCAATTTTTGAAGGATAAAGGGTTCCTTTTCATCGGGGGTATCTTGTAACGATTCCGGCTGTTGCTTGGCCTTGACCCGCGAAGCCGTAATCAAGAATATCTTCAGGTAGGAGACCAATAGCTCGTATTGGGCCAAATCTGCTTTCTGTACTTCGGATTTCATTTGCGAAAGGATCATTTCAAACTCCCTTCGGGTGCCATCATCCACACAAAAATAGGGCGGACTGTAAATATTATTGAAGAGAACCCCATTGCACGCAACTTGCTCATGATGCTTGTGGATGCAGAAAAAATCAGGATGGAAATTCAACACTACACCCTCCAATTTTTCCTTTTCATTGAGGACAAAAGGTTGATAGGGCGTTAGGGCAAACAGGGTGCCTGCCGTAAAATCGAACTCCGCAAAATCTATCTGGGCGGTGCCGCTCCCCTCTTTTATCCAGATCAAGGAATAGTAATTGAATCGGTTTAGCGAACAGAACTGGCAATCGTCCTCAAAGCTGGATAGTTTAAAAGCAAGGTTCCCCGTCTGTTCGTTAATGAGAGTGTTGGTGTTGTAGATGTCCATTTTTTGAGTTTATAAATTGAATATGTCACTTCGGGCTGTCATCCTGAGCGCAGTCGAAGGAGTTGTCGAGAAGTCTTCATTCTCAACTGCTTAAATGAGGTCTCGACTGCGCTCGACCTGACAAACCTTGATTGACTATAAGCGTCGTTCGGTTTCGGTTATCTGCAGGTCGTTGATGCTGACATAACATCTCTGCATCAATCCATGTTCATTGAACTCCCAGTTCTCATTTCCATTAGCACGAAACCACGCTCCTTCGGCATTTGGGTATTCGTATTCAAGTTGTAGATGTCTATTTTTAGTTCTACAAATTGAATATGTCACTTCGAGCGCAGTCGAGAAGTCTTCAGTCTCAACTATTTAAATGAGGTCTCGACTGCGCTCGACCTGACAAACCTTGATTGACTATAAGCGTCGTTCGGTTTCGGTTATCTGCAGGTCGTTGATGCTGGCATAACGTCTCTGCATCAATCCATGCTCGTTAAATTCCCAGTTTTCATTACCATACGCCCTGAACCATTGTCCTTGGTCGTTCTGGTACTCGTACTCAAACCGCACCGCAATACGGTTGTCGCTAAAAGCCCAAAGCTCCTTTTTCAGTTTGTAATTTTTCTCCTTTTTCCATTTGTCGCTTAAAAAGGCAATTACTTCCTTCCGACCGTTTATAAATTGTGAGCGATTGCGCCATTCAGTATCCACCGTGTAGGCTTTAGCCACTTTTTCCGGGTCTTGGCTGTTCCAGGCATCTTCTGCCAACTGTACTTTTTCTTGGGCCGTTTCCTCGGTAAAGGGAGGCAACGGATATTTCTGTTCTATGATCATTTTCATTGTGGTTTGTTCTAAAAAAAAGGGCAGGTAAATAAATTTTGACCTGCCCCTTTGCATTACTTACTGTTTTTGACCTTGGGCCAGTTGGCATGTGCCGCTTTTTTCAATTCGGCGGTACGATCTTTCCAATCGGGTAAGGCGTTGAAAGGCTCTCCGTTAAAATCCCCATTGTAAAACAGGTAGAGTTTTCCATCAACAATGTCATAGGTCTCAGGGTTTATGGGAAACTTGGCTTCCTTGGCGCCAACACCCCATGCGCAGTACCCATCAAACTGGGGCAAATAATTGCTGGGCGATTTGGCAAAGGCATTCTTATTGGCCTTACTGGCAAAATAATAGGTTACCCCATCGTGCTTGGCCGCATGTGCCTTGGTTCCTTTTTTGGCCTTTCCAGAGAAATAGGATACCACATCGTATCCGCCAATGGCTACTCCGTCTTTGTTTACGGGATCAATCTGTGCTTGGGCAAGTACTCCCCATACAAGGGCCAATCCCAATAGAATTACATTTTTAATTGTTTTCATGATTCTTGTTTTTATTTGTATTGCGTGATTAAACAGTTTGTGCCTCCACTACTGGAAAATCGATATCCGTGTCGGCAGTGTTGTTGAAATAGTTGGTAAGTACATTCAGGGCCACATGTGCCACGATCTCTCCCACGGCACCATCGGTATATCCGGCAGCTTTAACCGCAGCCACATCATCGGTGCTTACCCTTCCGCGTTTTTCCACCAAGGTCTTGGCAAAAAATAGTGCAGCGGCGATCTTCGGGTCTTTGTTCTTTCCTTCGCGGGCCATTTCCAAGGTGGTAGTGTCTATGCCCACCAATTTTTCCCCGATAAAGGAGTGTGCGGACAAACAGTAGTTACAGGTATTGGATTCCGCTACCGCCAAGGCGATAAGCTCTCCCAATTTTCCGCCTAGGCTTCCTTTGCCAAGGGCATCGCTAAAGTTCAGGTACCCTTCCAAAACGGCTGGGGAATTTCCCATGGTTCGCATCATATTGGGAACCATGCCCAATTTGCTCTGGATGCCATCAAAAAGTTCTTTGGACCGTCCGGTGGTCTCTTTTGGATCTAATGCTTGTAAACGTGTCATAATCTTTTTTTTTGTGTATGAATTATTGATGGTACAAAGTTGCGGCTCGAGGTCGTGGAATAAAATGGACAAACTTCACATCCTCTTGGACATTTTTCCCGAAATGCTCTTTATCAACAAAAACAAAGGGGATATTGTCTAAAAAGCGTATTAATTGTCAGGTTGAGCGTAGTCGAAACCTAATGTATCATCAACATGTTTTACGTTCTCGACTGCTCCTTCGACTGCGCTCAGGATGACAGCTCGAACTGACACACTCAAACTTCACTTGTGCTTGGACATTTTTCCCGAAATGCTCTTTTATCAACAAAAACAAAGAGGGTATTGTCTAAAAAGCGTATTAATTGTCAGGTTGGGCGAAGTCGAAACCTAATGGATCATCACCATGCTTTTACGTTCTCGACAGCTCCTTCGACTGCGCTCAGGATGACAGCTCGAACTGACACATTCAAACTTCACATCGTCTTGGATATTTTTCCCGAAATGCTCTTTATCAACAAAAACAAAGGGCCAGACTTAAGTCCGGCCCCTTGCACTTCAACCTCACCATCACACTAAACACAGCGTTTATTTCTTGTACATCTTAAGCTCGCTTACCAATTCTTGGGTGGTGTATACCTTGCTAGAGATCATTTTGTAGTTGGTCTGGGCAGCTTGGTCGCCATCCAGTCCGGGGAGTTTGGCCGAAGCAGTGGCATCGCCCACCACAGCGACCTCAAAACCGTTCTCCACAAGTTCCCTCATGTGCGATTCGGCACAAAGGTTACCGGACATCCCTGCCAAGATCACCTTGTCTATCTTCTGTTTGCGCAATTGCAGGGCCAAGTCGTTGGATTCTGACCCAAAAACCTTGTGTGGGCTGGTCACCACTACCCTATCCTTGTTGATGTACTTTTTGTAGCGGGGCAACCAGTCGGCGCCGGAACCTTCAAAACCTTCTACGTTTAATTGGTCGCCACGGTCAAACATGGAAATGTTGTGCATGAGTTTCTCCAAGACCCCTTCAAACTTCCACACGTGATCGTGTTTGTAGTAGTAGTGAGGAGAAACAAATACGGGAATGTTGTGCTCTTCGCCCAACTTAAAAATCGTTTCCAGGTTCTCAATGGTGTTGTTCTCCTGTACGCTCTGTCCCACGGCACCCCAGGCCACGCCATCGGGGCTAAGGAAATCGTTCTGTGGGTCGGTGATCACTATGGCGGTATGCTCGTCTATACTGAAACCGGGTTCTGGCAATTGGGCAAAAAGCCCTGTAATTGTAGTAGTAAAAACTACTAGTGTTGTGAATACATTTTTCATGGTGTTTGTACTTAAAAATTATTATACTTAATTTGATGGTACAAAGTTGACGCGATCCATAACCTCAAAAAATGGACGATGCACGCCACTGAATGGACAATTTTCCAAAGGCGCATTGGCCAGCACATTGCAGACTTGTATAACTTGTATAATTTGAGATTATGAACGTACGGCTCACCAAGGAACAAAAGATCAAAGTGCTCAACGCCAGGGACATTTACAGCATTATGCAGCAGGTTTTGCTGCGCGAGAACAAGATCCGCCGCAACCAGGAACATTTTTGGGTGGTGGGCCTCAACAACATCAACAAGATCTTGTTTGTGGAACTCATTGCCCTTGGCGCGCACAATCGGGTAAATGCAGACCCGCCCGATGTCTTTAGAATGGCCATCTACAAACTGGCCAGCAAGCTGATCTTGGTACACAACCACCCCAGCGGCTCTGTAAAAATTACGGATGCCGATATTCTCTTTACCGACCATATGCTGAAAGCCGGGAAATTTTTACGGATTGATGTACTGGACCATTTGGTGATCACCGAGACCAACTACACCAGTTTTGAAAACGAAGGTGTCATGGACGAACTGCGCGAAAGTGGACTGTTTGAAATTGTAGGCCCCGAAAAGCAGGAATTGGAAGCCTTTAAACTGGAAACGGAACGGAAACGGGGTAAAAAAGAAGGACTAAAAGAAGTTGCCAAGTCCTTAAAAGCGAGCGGCATGTCAGACGAGGACATTAAAAAGCACACTGGGTTGAGCAAGAAGGTTATTGGGGGGTTGTGATGATTTATCGCGCTTTGTGTCCTTCTAACTTCTCCACTATCATTATAAAATTAAATTGATATTCGATATTTTCATAATTGTTCTTTTTGAAAGCCTCATAAAATTCTAAAAATTCATTATAAAATAACGAAGGTGTATCCAGATTTTCCACATCCAAAGCTTTTAACCATTTTTCAAAATTCTCAAATGATCCGAAGATGTTATTTTTTACTCCAGCACTAACACCAACTTTATTATCTTCTTCAACATGACCATAAAATGGAGCTGGCTCTATAAAAACTACTAAGAACCAATCGAGATTATTTTCAATATATTTTATAAGAAGTTCTTTAACTCCGTCGATGTAAACTGATTTTTTATTAATTATTTGACCTTGATCATTTTTCTCATCAACTACAGTTCTACAATTATGAAATAAAGACCAAATAGTGCTGGATACCTCATGGTCTCCCTCGATATAGTCGTTCAAGTAATCAAATAACAATTCTTCAATTTTACTTTTTGTAAGAACAAAATCATCTTCATTATATCCATTATTTAGAACAAAATTTAAAAAATCCGACTCAAATTGGTTTGGAGAATCTGTTTCTTCTAGAACTTCTACAATGAATTTTTTTAACTCTTCTGTATTCCCGTCATAGAACTTTTCACTTATCATGTTATTTCTATTAGAAATAAAATTCCTTAAAATCGAATAGTCATAACCGTAAAAGTTTTTCCCAAACATTCTTGTATCAGTCTCCATTCTGGCAAAATAAAATATACACCTCACGTATTTCTCGTAATCTTCTCTAGAATTAATATCTCCAAGAGCTATCTCATAAAACCTATATCTAACTAATTCAAGAATATTGTTTTTATCCCATTCACCTAATTTTAATTTAATCTCTTCAAAATTAAGTTCCATTGTAGAATTAAACTCCTCCTCAGACAAATCTTCAAATCTCAAATTATCCTTGAAATACTTATGATAATTTTGTTCAAAAATGATGGAAAGGTGATTTTTCTTCTGATAAATATCCACTTCAAATAGCAAATTCATGATTTTAGCCACTCTTGCAATTTGTTCCTCAGAATAACCTAATTGATTTAGCATGTACTGCCCAAGAATGGACTGCTTATAATCTCTAAATCTTAATCCAAAATTAGAATCGTTATCATTTTCATATTTATTTTTCAGATGATATTTAGAACCACCCTCACCATAATAGATTCCACGTTTATTCAAAAATTTATCCCTTTCGAGAAATAATAGAATATAGATGTCATAAAATTTGAACTTTAAAAGCTTGAGATAGAAATAATCAGAAAAAACCACTTCATTTTCAATCTCTTTATAGTCATTTATAAAAGAGTTTAAAAATCTTTTGCCATCTCTTAAGTGATCCAGAATAATAGCATTATCCTCTCTGAACACCAATTGCCCTGTATCAAAAAACGCCTTAATTTCTTCTTCCTTATTGTCAAATTTTGAAGCAAGGGATTTTAATAGAAAGTTTCTTATTTGAATTTGGGTTGCAGGTATAATATGCTCTTCCTTGAAGAAAATTTTTTCCGTAAAGTTTTCCGGCTTAGGAATCTTTAAGTTTCCCAAAGAATTATCTACATAATCCTTATCAAAAGCTACAACATATATAAAATTGTCAAACCCGCCCGTATTTCGAATTAATTTTAGGATTTCAAAAATTTCACCAGATTGTAGTCTATCGAAGTCATCGATAAAAACCACAACTCTTTTGTCTATCTTTTTTAATAACGTATTTAAGGATTTGAATTCTTCTGACAGACTTTCTCCAAAAAAAGAATCCAGCCTTAAAACTTCTTTGAAGCTTTCTGTAAAATTGGTTTTATCTAAACTTATCAAAGAATTTGAATATTCCCTGATTTCTCGATAGACATCTTCCCCATATGGTCTAAGGGTCCGTTGAATAGTTCTAAAAAACTCTTTTATAATTGATTCTATTCCTAGATTCAACCAAGGGTTAAAATCAACTATTATGAATCGATTATTCTGATTTTGCTTATTAATTTCTTGCTTAAGAAGATTAATGAATGAAGTTTTTCCACTTCCCCAACTCCCCGTGATTCCAAACCCAATGGATTGTGATGACTTGGACTTAATTATTTCACTAGCCATTCTAATGGCCTTGTAGTTTCTTTCTAATGTATCCTCAGACATCTCAGTTATTGGAGAATCATCATAAAGACTATTTATTATTAAACCAGTTTCTTTTTTCGGTGATAACAATATTAGAATTGAACTGATAGGGGGTGTTAGAAAATATGCAAATGCTACATCCAAATATTTTATTTGGCTAAAAAAAATAAATCCTTTGAAAGAATAATTTTCGAAAACACGTATATAAATATAAAAGGCAATTACAATCAAACTAAACAACCATTGATGATTAGAAATGTGACTTTTATTACTAACGTTTAAGTATATTTTTCTAGAAATAAAGAAAAGAGCAATGACAAAAATTAAGTCAATTAAAATATTTGACTCGATTCTGCTTAAAACGGGATTAATTAGACTCTTATCAATAAGACCCTTAATGGGTATGTAAAAGAGAATAATAATGCAAGTAAGAATAGCGGTAACCTTATAACTTTTATTCATCATTTGTCTTTTCAGTTTGACTATTTTCTAGTCTGAAAATAAAATTGGGGGAGAGAGCCAGTGTGTCCAAATATAATCAATACTAACACTTAATCTAATGCAGAAAACTGCAAAGGCATTAAAAATTAAATACTTATGGTTTTTACCCTACAGGTAACAAAAAAAGGAAGACCCTTCAGCCTTCCCTTCTTCCCATTCTTATATCCCTAAACCTTTACGGCCAACAACCTTACTGGCGCCCCTAAACCCTTCTCAAGGCATCCGTCAACCCAAATGGGGCATCCATCAATTCAAACAGGGTATCCGTCAATTACCAGTGTGCTTTACCCTGCTATTTTCTAGCTTGCCCAAAAAATAAGAAAATGACTACTTTAGAAACTATAAATGCCCTACAAATTGTTGTGCTTGTCTGTATAGGTGTTATCCTGTACACCATTGGGTTCCTTCACGGAGCGTTCTGGGGAAAAAGAAACCGGGTCAGGGACAATACCTTTTAATGGATTGCGTTCCATTAGTCCAAATCAACCAAAAACAACCGCCATAGCCATTCCCCCAAATTACCCGAGACCCCAACGGACCCTTATCCTATGCCAAAATCTACAATTTACCATCGCCATAACCCAAATGTCCCACGGCGACATTCAATACCGTTGCTGGCGAAGACCAAAAACCGCCTTGGAACCGCCCTGTCTGGTCATTAGAAACGGGCAGTACAAAAAGACCTTGCGCAACGACAAGATAGAGCTGGTCTTTGTCCACGGCAAATGGACCTACTCCATTGAACGGATCCTTTCCAAAGGAAAGTATGGAAAAACTTCCTACGTGTTCTTGGAAGTTGCCAGTGAGGGAAACCCTCCCAGTACATGGAAAATGGAGGACCTTACCCCTTGATCACTTTTTATAGGTAACCCTGTAGATGGCATCGCCAAAATCGTCAGAAATCAACAGGGAACCGTCTTTCATGAACAAAAGGTCCACGGGACGGCCAAAGGCTTCCTGTTTTTCCTCGTCCAACCAACCGTCTATAAAAGGTTCGTAACTCACGGCCTTGCTGTTTTCCAATTTCACCAAGGTAACCCTGTACCCTACCTTGGAGGAACGGTTCCACGAACCGTGTTCGGCCACAAAGGCATGCCCCTTATATTCGTCCGGGAACATGGAGCCTGTGTTAAACTTGATGCCCAAGGGTGCCACGTGGGGACCCATGGCCTGCGCCGGTGCAACAAAATCTGAACAAGGGCGCTGATCGCCAAACTCAGGATCTTTTACCGTTCCGGCATGGCAGTACGGATAACCAAAATGTTGTCCCGCCTCAGTGACCCGGTTAAGTTCCCCCGGAGGAAGGTCATCCCCCATAAGGTCACGGTTATTGTCGGTAAACCACAACTCCCCAGTTTCGGGATGCCAGGCAAAGCCAACGGTGTTTCGCACGCCTTTGGCGTAGATTTCACGGTCTGTGCCATCTGGGGCCATACGGGTAATGGTGGCATAACGTTCGTCTTCGCTGCTACGCTCACAAATATTACAAGGAGCGCCAACCGGTACGTACAGTTTTCCATCGGGGCCAAAGGCAATATACTTCCACCCGTGATGGAACTCCGTGGGATAATCGTCATAAATGACCACGGGCTCTGGTGGATTGGCAAGGTTGTCCTCTATATTGTCGTAACGCAGGAGCTTGCTCACGGCGGCCACATACAAAGACCCATCCCTGAACGCAACACCATTGGGCTGTTCCAAATCGGAAGCGATCTCAAAGACCTTTTCCGCCCATAGGTCACCGTCCGCATCTTGCAGGGCGTATACCTTGTTTTCGTTTCGGGTTCCCACAAAAAGGGTTCCCTTGTCCCCCATGGCCATGGACCGGGCGCCGTCAATGTTCTCGGCATACGTGTTTATGCTAAACCCTTCGGGAAGGTTCAGCAGCTCCAAGGGCATGCTGGATTGATGTGGTTCGGTCAGTTCTTCTTGCTGGGCTTGATCATTGGCTTCCTTCTTTTTTGGATTGCAGGAAAAAACCAGCAAGGAGGCGGCCAATACCAAAATTGATTTATAGTGTGTTCGGTAAAATTTCATCACTTTTTTTTATGCTTTTGGTTTCTTGCATAAAACTATGACAAAAAGATGTAATTATGGATTTACCGCCCTGTTTGTTGTGCCAAGTTTACTCTAAAAGGTCTGGTGTCCATGTTCCATCATACCAAATGGGAGTTCTATGGGAGCTCACCACGCTTATATTGCTTGTCCCTGATGGATACAACTGAATGTGTACCTGATAATTTTCCGGGCCTTCGTTTACGGAGAATTTAACAGCGACTCCGCTGTCTTTTTTAGTGGGTTCCATGCTAAAATCCTTGGCCAAACCCTTAAAATGCACCCCACCCTTGATAGGATTATACGTACCTCCCATCTGTCTTTCCCCATAATATGGCAGGTCCGCCATCACACTATCGTTCTTCACCTTGAGATAACTGGATGTTCCCGTAATGTTTATACGGTTTATGGTGCTTCCCTGAGGAACCAATCCCGCATTGGCAATGCTTGTAAGGGCTGGGTCTGGCATGGGTCTGGCCCAACGCGCATCTATTTCAAAGGATTTTTGTTTCACGGCGGTGTTCAAGGATTCCAATTCCGCCTCGGAATACTTGGGTTTAGGGTTTGATGCACACCCAAGGGAAACCATCAGCAGGAAAAGAAGCATATATTTTATAACCAACTTCATAGCAGCATATTAAAGGTCCTTACAAATTAATCAATCCCTGAAAGATTTCCGATTTAAAGAGTATATTTAACATGAAACCAGACCTAATTTTATGATAATTTCTCCTAGAAAATCCCTCATGGCCTTGGCCTTGTCCGTTTTTAGTCTAGGCCAAGCACAGCAAACGCCTTCCCAAAGCATCAACAAACCCTCTTACTTTGCAACCGAACTGGCGGAAGACCCCAAGGTAGATGGAGAGATCATTAATGATCCTATTTGGCAAAACATCCCGGCCATTACGGATTTGGTACAGATAAAGCCCAATTATGGCGAAGCGGTCTCGGAGCGCACCGAGGTTAGGATAGCCTACTCCAATAGTACGTTTTATGTGGCCGTGGTCTGTTACGACAAAAATGCCAACAGAATTGTGGTCTCAGACTCCCGCCGTGATGCCGATTTGAACGATGAGGACAGTTTCCTTTTTATCATTGATACCTATCACGACAGGCAAAATGGTTTCCTTTTTGGCACCAATGCGCAAGGAATGGAATATGATGCCCAAATTGACAACGAGGGCAAAGGGAATTTTAACGCCAACAGACAACAGGGCGGGGTAATTGGGGGCACCAACCTTAACTGGGACGCCACTTGGAAGGTAAAATCGCAATTGGGCGATTACGGCTGGAGTGCCGAGTTCGCCATCCCCTTCCGTTCTTTACGATTTGCACCCGGAAAGGACAAGACTTGGGGATTGAACTTTCAACGGAACATCAGCAAAAATACCGAAACCGCCTATTGGACCTCCCTCCCTTTGGGTTTTGATATGAAACGATTGTCCCTGGCCGGAAACCTCAGTGGACTGAACCTAAAAAATCCCGGTAACCTGAAACTGATCCCTTATGTACTGGGCCAATATGTGAACGACAAATCCGTATCGCCCAGCGAAACCGACACCAATTTTGATGCAGGGGCTGACATCAAATACAGCGTTACACCTAGTCTCACATTGGACCTTACTTACAACACCGACTTTGCCCAAGTAGAGGTAGATGACCAACAGGTGAATTTGGACCGTTTTAATCTCTTTTTCCCTGAGAAACGGGCATTTTTCCTGGAAAATGCCGGTCAGTTTGGGGTGGGCAGCCCCGGGGAGGTAGATCTGTTCTTCAGTAGGCGTATCGGCATTGGGGATGATGGCAGCTTGGTCCCCATTATAGGTGGGGCACGATTGTCCGGGAAAGTGGGTCAAACCAACATTGGATTTTTGAGCATGTTCACCGATGATGTGGTCGAGGCCGATATTGAAAAGAACAACTTTACCGTGGCCCGCGTCAACCACAATTTTGGAGGCTCACGATCCTCGTTGGGTGGAATATTTGTGAATAGGGCCGGTCTGGGCGAGATGGAGGATGACTACAACCGGGTCTACGCCATGGATGGTAAATGGGGTATTGGAAACAAGGCCACCATCAATGGTTTTGTAGCCAAGAGTACTACCCCTGGCATTGAAAAGGGTGACCATGCCTTCAAAATCTTGGGGAATTATGAATGGAGTGGCTGGAACATCAACGCCGGATATACCGAGGTTGGTGAAGGATTCAATCCAGAAGTAGGCTTTTTGCAACGTACCGCCTTTAGAAAACCTGAATTTTTGGTGTTTAGGACACATCGATTTAAAAATGCGGGCAAGATGTTGGAAATACGCCCCCATGTCTCCTATCGGGGCTATTGGAATTTTGATGACCAATTGATCACCAGTTTTTTGCATGTGGATAATCACTGGGTATTCAAAAGTGGTTTTGAAATCCATACGGGAATCAATTTTACTACCGAACGGGTGTTGGAGGATTTTACCATTTCGGATGTAACCGTACCCATGGGCAATTATGAAAACGAAGAGTTACAGCTTGTGATCACCACAAACCCGAACAATGCCCTTTCATTTGACACGCGAACCATTATTGGAGGTTATTTCAATGGGCACCAAATCACCAATAGCGGAACCGCCAAGTATAGGGTCGGGGATAAATTCAACAGCTCCCTAACGTTCAGCCATAGCGATATTCAATTGGATACCGGGGATTTAACGGCTTTGGTGGGTGGGTTACGACTTTCGTATTCCTTTACCCCCAGAATCTTTTTCCAAAGTCTGATTCAACGTAACAATGTGTCCAATATCACATCGGTAAATGCGCGCTTTGGGTGGTTGCAAAATGCCAATACCGGACTATTTGTGGTATTTAATGTGGTAAAGGATGATGATTTGATTGATGCCGTGGACAATCAGACCCTAACCATTAAATATACCCATCGCTTTGATCTGTTGAATTAATTGGCAATCTTTCCTTTACGAAACAAGATATAGACGACTCCTATCAAGGCCAAGATGGCAGAAGCATAAAACGTATGCGGAATACGGGAAATACTTTCTTGATAATACCATCCAGAAAATAGCGCGCCCAAACCAATACCGGCTTCCATGGCAATATACATGGTGGCCATGGCCTTTCCCTTTTGTCCCGGTAAGCTCAAGTCTATAGTCCACGCATAAATGGCCGGAGTGGCCACGCCCATGGCCAAGCCATAAATGCCCGCCCCAACCATTAAACCAGTGGGTGTATTGATGTAACCCATCCAAAATTGGGCAAAAATCAACAATATGACACCAACCATGATCACCTTGGTCCTACCATGACGATCGGATAGTTTTCCCGCTACTACCCGCACCAAAAGGGAGGAAATTGTAAATACAATGAAGAACATGCCCTTGTTGGTAAAACCAACTGCTTCGGTCCAATCCGGAATCAATGTCAGCACTACCCCAAAACCCATATAGGCCAAAAAATTTACAATAGCTGCTGGCATTGCTTCAGGGGCAATGATATCCTTATGGGAAATTTTCAAGAGACTCCAGTTAAATTCTTTCCGTTGTGGTAGGGTCTCCTTAAGGTTGAAAATCAGCAACAGGGCCAACAGGGCCATAGCTGATGAACTGTAGAACAAAACGTCATAGGAGAAATGAAGCTTTATGAAGCTTCCCAATGCAGGGCCAAGTGCCATACCCGTACTAAAAGCAATCCCATGAATGCCCATGGCCTCACCAAGTCGTTTATGCGGTACTACATCCGACACAAAAGTTGAGGCGGCCGTTGGAGTGAATCCCGTGGAAAATCCGTGCGCCAACCGGAGCAGTAAAAAACCCGATACCGATGTAAGTACGGGATAGAAAAAACCGCAAATCAAACAGACAAAGGCACCAAAAAGCATAACTGGTTTTCTTCCTATCGTATCGGTGAGTATTCCGCTAAAAGGGCGTGAAACACCTGCCGTAAATGTAAATAGGGCAATGATCAGCCCAATGTACTCCGCTCCTCCCAAACTGGACAAATAAGCAGGTAATTCTGGAATGAGCATATTAAAACTGGCCGAAAAAAGTAGGGATCCCATACAGACCATCACAAACTTTGGGGTAAACATCCTTTCCCCTTCCAATTTTGTTCCTTGCTGTATGCCGATCTTCATGCTATTGCGTAACTTTATCGCAAAGAAATCACAACGCTTCTGCTTAAAAAAGGACATTTGTCCCAACAATAAAAATGATTCGCACCAACCCAGAATTAATGGCCTATGCGGAAAAGCTTTTTTCCAAAGGAGATTGGGACCTGCATGAAGAATCTTTTGGTTCCAAGGAGCGAATCATGGAACAAGATCATAGATATGGGAAGGTATATCTAATTCGGGAAGGCATTGCGAAATGCTTTATTTCTGACGAGAACGGCAAAGAATTCATCCAAGAGTTTTTAGGCGAAGGCATGGAATTTGGGGAATTGGAGGTTTTTAGCAATAAATTGACCATATGCGCTGTGGAGTCCATTACCCCTTTAAAAGCTTTCTCGTTTACTCACGGATGTTTCAGTCAGCTTTTGGAAAATGATACCCACTTTAACCAACTCGTCATGAAAGCTTTGGCCGATAAGATTCGCTACAAAGCCCCTAGACATTCTTATCAGCATGCCTATCCCATTGAAGATAATATTATACGCTTAAAAAAACTTTTCCCTGAATTTACGGAGGTGATTTCCAAAAAGGACATTGCCAACTATATCGGAATTACAACCAGAAGCCTCAACCGAGCCCTTAAGGAGTTAAAGGAAAAAGTGGACCGTTAGACCTATCTTTTAAAGCGCTCAAAGATGGCCAATGTTTTTTTGGTGTTGATGAAGTATACTCCTGTCAACAAAATGGCTGCGGCCAAAATGGATTGCAGTGTTATTTGTTCATCTAAAAAATACCATCCCAGTAGCAGTGCAACAATAGGGTTCACATAGGTTGATGTTGCCACTTTTTCGGGGGAAACTGCTTTTAACAAATAGTTGAACGAAGTGAATGCTACAATGCTCCCGAATACAATCAACAACACCATGGACAATTGTACCTTTCCGCTCCACTGCAAGGGTGAGGTCCACGGTTCTCCAAAGCCAAAACTCATCAAAGCCAAGATAATTCCCCCGGTAAACATCTGATATCCCGTGTTCACAAAGTAGTTGTTGGGCAAATCTGCCTTGGAGACAAACAGACTGCAATAAGCCCAACTGAGCATGCAGAAAAATATCATGATCATCCCCACAATAGAACTTTCTTGTGCAATAATCTGCTTTTGACTTACCAATAGATAGATACCGATAATGCCAAGGAACACTCCAACCAATGACATGGGTTGTATTTTTTTGCCTTGTAAAAAATACATGAGCAAGAGAATGATCAAGGGTTGTGCAGATATTTCCAAAGCGGCAAAACCACTGTCCACATATCGTAGTGCCCATACCACTACCCCATTGCCAAAACTCAGGAAAAGAATCCCGGCAATAATGGTGTTCCATAGTTGTCTTTTGGTGATCTTCAACGAAATTCCCATGGATTTGGCCAAAGCAAATATCAGAAGGCCCGCAGTGGTAAATCGGCATGAAGCCAACATAAAGGGTGGCAATTCCATGACCGCAATCTTGTTGAGAAGGTATGTGGACCCCCAAATCACATATATGGCAAAAAAGGCAAGGATAACGAGGGCAGAGTTTGAGGATTTTCCCATTACAAGATTGGTTTATCGCCCTACAATATTACGGATGTTTGCAGGAGTATGAAAAATTTCCCTATTTAGTTTGTGAAGAAAGTGAAATTGGGTGATGTGCTAAAGTCAACTATACTTGTCCGTATCCAATAAATACGAATCCATATCCTTTTCCAATTGTTTAAAATGTGTAAAATGCCGCTCAATTTCTTTATCTAAATCCTCTGGAATTTGCTTGGTCTTTTGTTTGAGTTGGTCCATAATATGTTTTTGGTCGGTTGTATACCGCTTAAAACTTCTTTTGAGTTCATATAACTTTTCAAAACATGAATAGTCATGGGGCTCGCAAGTGTAAGAGCTCAATTTTTGAGCAAGACGTTGAATGAGCTTGTTGTTTCGCTCCATTCTTACCAATAGTTCCTGTATCTGATACGTACTGTTCTCTAGAATATCACTCATGGCTCTTGGGTTTTTATAGGAGTATACAAAACTCCCCTTAAGTTAATGATTTTCCTACATTTTGAACTTAAAACAATCTTCAAATTTGTGTTAATTAATTTTTCAAGGGCAAAAAAAAAGCCCAGTGCATTGCACTGGGCTTTTATAATTTATGGTCAGCAACTAGTTTTTGGTTTGCTCGTAGGCTTCCTCTTTTAACTCGTCGCTGGCAATAATGGCCAACTCCACACGACGGTTGGCGGCCATCCCTGCTTTGGTGTCATTACTTTCAATGGGTTGGGTCTCCCCATACCATTTTGTAGTAAACCTGCCACTTGAAATTCCCTTGCTTACCAAATAATTGGTAACTGACTGTGCCCTCTGTTGGGAAAGGGTCATATTGTATGCATCGCTACCGGCACTATCCGTATGTCCTTCCACCAGGATATTGGATTTAGGATATTCTTTGAAAATTCCAGCCAGTTTATCCAAAGTAGTGGCGGAGGTTCCTTTAATATCAGATTTGTTGGTATCAAAATAAACCCCGTTTTCACCACTAAAGGTAACGTTGATTCCTTCACCCACACGCTTTACTTCCGCACCTGGGATTTCTTCTTCAATACGTTCGGCTTGTCGGTCCATTCGGTTACCAATATAACCTCCTGCAGCACCTCCCACCACGGCACCAATGATAGCACCAAGGGCAGTATTTCCTTTTCCTACATTATTTCCGATAATACCACCGATTACAGCACCACCACCGGCTCCGATGGCAGCACCTTTTTGTGTGTTATTCGCATTCTTAACGGCATCACAGCTTAGAATTAAGCTCAATGCCAGCATAGCTGTTGTACTTTTTATGATGATTCTTTTCATGTGTTAGCTTTTTGTGAATTCGTAAACTATGGTAACAGGCTGTCCGTCCACTGAAACATTGGATTTAAGCGTCATGTTCTGTTCGGTAAGGTTGGCAATGTTCAATCTGTAGCCGTATCCGCCAGAGATGTCCTTTCGATTTTCATCAATGAACTTGAACTGCAATTGGCTACTGTAGTTTTGTGAAGGTTCTACTACCGACCATCTAAAGAAACGGTCGCCTCCTTGGCACAATGTACTTTGGCTGATGGTATACCTGCCAGTACTGTTATTGTCCCTAAAGAACCATTGACTGCCTTCAAAACAAATATCCTCCGCATCATTAAAGATGACAGACTTAAAATTGCCCGAATTGTTTTCATAGGAAATGTTTTCCAAGGTCCAAGTACCGCTAAAAAGATTCCTTTGCGTCCTTGCACTTTTGGAAACGGAGCACGACGTAAGTAAAATTCCCGCCAGTGCAATAATTAAAAATGATTGTTTTACCATAAGAATTGGAGTTTAAGTTTACATATATACGAGTGAGACACCATAAATGTCCATTTGGGGTGTTAAAAAAATGTTAACGAATCACTGATTCAATAGTTATACAGTTCCAATAAAGCTGTTTCAAACCTTCTTTTAGGCAGGTAATTCTCCTCTAGTTCCCTTGCAAACGGTACTGGTGTTTCCAAACTGCCCACTCTCTGTATCGGGGCGTCCAAATATTCGAAACAATGTTCCATGACCATTGCAGAGATATCACTTGCAATACCGCCAAACAACGTATCTTCTTGCAATATGATGAGCTTTCCTGTCTTTTTTACCGAAGCATAGACAGCATCTGCATCTAGAGGTTGAAGTGTACACAAATCTAAGAGATCTGCTTCAATTTCTGGGTGCTTTTCCAATACTTCCATAGCCCAATGTACCCCAGCCCCATAACTCACTATGGAAATTAAATCGCCCTCTCTTATTTTATTGGCTTTTCCGAAGGGCAAGGTGTAATAATCCGATGGTACATCACCATAAACACTTCTATACAATCCTTTGTGTTCAAAAAACAATACGGGATTAGGATCATTTATGGCGGTGTTCAGTAATCCCTTGGCATCATACGGGAAAGCAGGGTACACTACCTTGAGCCCAGGCACCTTGGTGAACCACGCCTCATTGGTTTGGGAATGAAACGGTCCAGCACCTACACCACCTCCACAGGGCATTCGTATGACCACATCCGCGTTTTCGTTCCATCGGTAATGTACTTTGGCCAGATAATTCACTATGGGATTGAATCCACTGCTCACAAAGTCTGCAAACTGCATTTCCACCACAGCTTTCATTCCATTAATGGACAAGCCCATGGCGGTAGACACAATAGCCGATTCGCAGATAGGGGTGTTCCGCACCCGGCTTTTCCCAAATTTTGAGGTAAAACCTTCAGTGATCTTAAATACTCCGCCATAATCCGCTATATCTTGCCCCATAATGATGAGTTCGTTATGGCGGTACATGGATTGCTCCAAACCTTCAGAAATAGCGTCCACAAAACGAATATTTTTTAAATTATTTTTTGATTCAACTACTTCATATTTATATTCTTGATATACTTCACCTAACTCTTTACTTTCAATGAAAGAAACAGCAGGTTCCTCAAAAGCCAGTTGTAAATTTTCATTGATTTCTTCCGATATCCGCTCTTTAAACCCCTCTATTTCCTTGTGGCCAATCAGACCTTCATTCAATAAAAACGACTCATAATTGGCGATTGGATCTTTCTTCTCCCACTTTTTCATCAATTTTTCCGGGACATATTTGGTGCCGCTGGCCTCTTCGTGCCCCCTCATCCGGAATGTCTTGAACTCCAATAGAATGGGTCGTGGACGTTTTCTAATGGCTTTACAGATTTCATCCACCTTTGTATACACTTCCAAAATGTTATTCCCATCAATTATGCGGGATTCCATCCCATATCCCTTGGCTCTATCGGCAAGATGTTCACAATTGTACTGCTCATTGGTGGGTGTCGATAGTCCGTACCCATTATTTTCAATACAAAATAACACGGGGAGGTTCCACACGGAGGCTACATTGAGCGCCTCATGAAAATCCCCTTCACTGGTAGCCCCTTCCCCAGTAAAAACAGCAGTCACCCGCTTTTTGCGTCGGAGCATGTCCGCTAAAGCAATACCATCAGCCACACCCAATTGGGGACCTAAATGTGATATCATCCCAACAATCCTGTACTCTTGCGTTCCAAAATGGAAACTACGGTCCCGTCCTTGGGTAAACCCACTTTGTTTTCCCTGCCATTGGGCAAAAAGTCTATGCAATGGAATGTTTCGGGAAGTGAACACCCCAAGGTTTCTATGCATGGGAAGAATGTACTCCTCGGCCTTCAGTGCATGGGTGACGCCGACCGAGATGGCCTCTTGCCCAATACCGCTGAACCACTTGGAGATTTTTCCCTGCCGAAGCAACACCAACATCTTCTCCTCTATCATTCTGGGCTTCAACATGCCCGTGTATAAATCCAAAAGTTTTTGTTGGTCCAAATCCCCGATGTGATATCGCATATCCTAAAATTCGTGTTTGATAAAAGTAGAAAAAAAGCGCTCATATTTTATCATAACCCCAATGGTTCCATTGAAATTATTACTTTTGATGGTAATCCAATTTATCCATACCATGAGCGCAATTCCAAGTGTTAACCTAGAGGATTTTGTTTCTGGAGATCCTATCAGAAAAGAAAAATTTGTCAAAGAAATAGGAGCTGCATTTGAAGATATCGGCTTTGTGGCCTTGAGTGGGCATTTTCTTTCCGATGCTTTGGTGGATCAACTCTATTCGGAAATCAAAAAATTCTTTCAATTGCCCCAAAATGTGAAGGACAAGTATGAAATTACAGGAATTGGCGGTCAACGAGGCTACACTTCATTTGGAAAGGAACATGCCAAAGGCAAAAAAGAAGGTGATCTAAAAGAATTCTGGCATTTTGGTCAATATGTTGAGGACAATCCTAAATTGGAAGCGGAATATCCAGACAACGTAACTGTTTCTGAGCTCCCGGAGTTCAACCAGGTTGGAAAGGAGACCTACAAAATGCTCGAGAAAACCGCCCAATACGTGTTAAGGGCCTTGGCTTTGCATCTAAGTTTGGAGGAAACTTATTTTGATGATTACATCAAAAATGGAAACTCCATTCTAAGACCCATACACTACCCTCCCATAACCGAGGAGCCAAAAAATGCTGTTCGAGCGGCGGCCCATGGTGATATTAATCTGATTACATTGCTCATGGGGGCTCATGGAAAAGGACTGCAAGTCCAAAACCATGAAGGCCAATGGGTGGATGCCATTGCCCGACCAGACCAACTCATGATAAATGTTGGCGATATGCTCTCCCGCTTGACCAACAACAAACTTAAATCAACCATACACCAAGTAGTAAACCCACCAAAAGAACTTTGGGGCACCTCACGATACTCCATACCGTTCTTTATGCACCCGGTTAGCGATATGCCGCTAAATTGCCTTGAAAACTGTGTGGATGAAAAGCATCCCAAAGGGTTTGAGGACACTACTGCAGGAGAATATTTGCATGAGCGCCTTGTGGAATTGGGATTGGTCAAAAAATAACCTATGGACCTACAAGACCAGCTAAAAAATCTTTTTCCCGATCACAAACCCGAGGAAACGGAAGAAATTGAACAAGAAACTTCAACATATTGGCTCCAAGACGAACCGATTATTTGTAAATATGAAAAACGAAAAGGCAAACCCATCACCCTCTTGGAAGGATACAATGGAGCCGATTCCGATTTCAAGAAATTAACCAAGGACCTTAAGACCTTTTTAGGGGTCGGTGGCAGCTATAAAAAGGAAATTATCATAATTCAAGGTGATTATCGCGACAAAATTATGGCGTTTTTAAAGGAGCATGGATTTTCAGTGAAACGGGTGGGTGGTTAACCATCCCTCCACTTGTAAGATACTTTATAAAACCCATTCTTGTTAAATCTGAACATTGAAAACCAATGTTTTATGAAAAAATTTTTATGTTTTTGGTTTAAATCTTACTTTTATTCTTCCTAACCAACGAAAACTGAATTGAAAATGAAATCACTGTTGCACATTACCAACGGCGACGGTTTCACGTCAAGATTGCAATCGCTACAGTTAAAAGGAGACATTATCACATGGCGGGAAATGCTCTGCGAAGGCAAAACCCTCTGCTCTGTTGGCAGTGAGTCTTTCTGGAAAACGCGATTCGATTTTTTAAACAAGAACTACAAGGTCACCAAGTCTTGGTTTGTTGAAAAGACCTTGAAGGAGTATCGATCTTTGTGCAATCACAAACAACAGGACCAAATTGTTCTTTGGTTTGAGTATGACCTTTTCTGCCAAATTAACATGCTAGCCGTTTTGAGCTGGCTAAAAACCCACAGAAGACATGCCGAAATATCCTTGGTGTGCAGTGGAAATGAGGATGAAACGGATAAGTTATACGGTCTTAATGAGTTAAGCGACGAAAAGCTTTTGGAACTATACGGGAACAGAACTATACTCACCCAAGACGATATTGAATTTGCCGATTACGTCTGGCAATTGTACTGCAGCGATAATCCCATCCGATTGGAAAACCTAATTGCCCACAACGATTTTCAGTTTGAATACCTTTCTGACGCCTTAAAAACGCACCTGAAAAGATTCCCGTCCATTAAAAACGGACTCAACGAATTGGAGAACAAGGTTTTGAAAACATCCCTCAATCAAAAACCAAAATCAAGAAAGGAGTTATTGGGAACTCTTTTAACCGATCAAGGCTATTACGGTTTTGGCGATACGCAGTACGACCGCATCATCACCTCACTACGCCCCTTATTTAGCTCCTTTAATCCGGTAAGACTTACCAAAAAAGGCAAGGAGGTTTTGGACAACCAAACAAATTATTATTCTCAAATACGTGATAATCAACTATATTTGGGTGGTTCTTTAAAGTACAACTTCTTATATAATACATCCACAGATCGTATTCTAAAACTTTAAAATGTCTTTAGGAAACTCAGAATTGATTCTGAACCCTGATGGCAGTATATACCATCTTAATCTTCTTCCAGAAGATATTTCTACTACAATTATCACCGTTGGTGATCCTGGTCGGGTATCAGCGGTCAGCAAGTACTTTGATTCCATAGAAATTAAAAAACAGCACAGGGAGTTCTGTACCCATACCGGACATCTCGATGGAAAACGAATCACAGTCATCTCAACAGGTATTGGAACCGACAATATCGACATCGTTTTTAACGAATTGGATGCCTTGGTCAATATCAATTTTAAAACTAGAGAAGTGAAATCCAATAAAATACAGCTCAGTTTTATACGGATTGGTACATCGGGTAGTATACAGCCGGATATTCCCGTGGACTCTTTTTTAATGAGTACTTCGGCCATTGGATTTGATAACCTCCTTCATTTTTATGATTCTGGACAGTTTACCAATACCAGTTTGGAAAAAGAGCTTTACAGACACCTTGGATGGGACCGCCATAAAATTCATCCGTATGCTGTTGATTTTGATAAAAATTTAGGGGAGATTTTTGCATCAAATCGTATACGATTCGGAATAACATGCACTAATTCAGGATTTTATGGTCCGCAAGGCAGGACCCTTCGTCTTAATCCCAAGATCACTGATTTCAATGAACGTCTTGCTTCATTTATTTATCAGAATCAACAGATAACCAATCTGGAGATGGAGACTGCAGGCATATATGGTCTTGCCAAATTACATGGACACCGTGCCGTTTCCTTGAATGCCATCCTTGCCAACCGCGCAACAGGGAAATTTTCCAAAGGTGGCGCAAAGGCCGTTGACGAGCTTATCAGATACACATTGAAAAAATTGGTTTCCAGCTCCCTTATCCCATGATTTTTTTCTCAACTTAAAAATCATACCAAACGGAATGGGTATTTTTGGGATCTAAAGATTGCCCATCATGAAAAAAGTAAAAATTATTGGAGTACCCGAACATTTTAACCTGCCATGGCACTTGGCCATGGAGGATGGCGCCTTTGAAGATCGCGGCATACAATTGACTTGGACCGATGTACCGGAAGGAACCGGGAAAATGTCCCAAATGTTACACGAAGGTGAAACGGATTTAGCCATTATTCTTACTGAGGGCATCATCAAGAGTATTTCTCAGGGAAACCCAAGCAAGATTGTTTTGGAATATATCTCCTCCCCCCTACTTTGGGGCATCCATGTGGACAAGGATAGTCCAAGACAATCTGTCCAAGAATTGAAAAACGACAAGGCAGCCATCAGTCGATTAGGCAGTGGGAGCCATTTAATGACCTACATCAATGCGGAAAACCAAGGCTGGGACACCACTCAACTCCAATTTGAAACCATCAATAACCTTGATGGTGCCGTGGAAAGCATTAGCAATGGTTCTGGGGCCTATTTTATGTGGGAGCATTTTACCACTAAACCCTTAGTGGACAATGGCACCTTCAAATGGTTGTACGACTGCCCTACCCCATGGCCTTGTTTTGTTTTGGCGGCCACAGATGCGTTTTTAAAGAAAAACCCAGGATTATTGAATCATATCTTGGAAGTCATTCATACCTACACCTCTGAATTTAAGCAAATCCCTAGCATAGATAGAACACTTTCCAACAGATACGAACAAAAATTGGAAGATGTTCGAACATGGCTCTCCAAGACTACATGGGGACAGAATCAACTTTCTGACCACACTGTGAATGAAGTCCAGTCGAGATTATTTGACCTTAATTTAGTTGATGAAATAAAACCTGTTGAGAACTTTCTTTGGGGATAGTCTAACAATCTAATAATCCCTGATTGACACGAATTACTCGAATTTTCTCGAATGAAGCGTGCTTTTACGTATTTAAACAATCAGATTCACCAATCTATCGGTTGCCTACCCAGTTTGGAAAGTAGGCCATTGGTCGCACTAAAATGTTGATTTCCAAACCACAATCCCCTATTGGCACTTAACGGCGAGGGATGTCCTGAAGTCAAAATATGGTGTTTGCCTTTATCAATCAAGGCCGCTTTCTTTTTGGCAAATCCGCCCCAAAGCAAAAACACCACCCCGTCCAATTGTTCCGAAACCGTACGGATGACAGCATCCGTGAACTGCTCCCAACCTTTATTCTGATGGCTTCCCGCTTGATGGGCCCTAACCGTGAGGGTCGCATTCAGCAAAAGCACCCCCTGGTCTGCCCATCGTTCCAGATTTCCGCTCTTGGGATACGGTTTTTCAACATCAACCTTGATTTCCTTGAAAATATTGACCAATGAAGGCGGATGAGCTATCCCATCCTTTACCGAAAAACACAACCCATTGGCCTGATTGGGTCCGTGATAAGGGTCCTGTCCTATAATCACCACCTTGGTTTCCTGAAACGAACAATGGTCAAAGGCCGCAAAAATATCCTTGCCTTTGGGATAGCAGGTATGCTGACTGTATTCCTGTTTCACAAATTGCACCAACTGCTCGAAATAAGGTTTTTTAAACTCTTGCTCCAAATGTGCCTTCCAGCTTGGATCAATGTTTACATCCATAAATATTTGCTATTTTTTCTTGGTCAGTTTGTAGAGCAAATAACCGATTCCCACAATAAAATGTAGCAGGATGATTCCCGCTATCACATAAATCAAGGTATTGTCATTGACCATTACAAAAGAATCTATGCCTAAAAACGGCACTGTTTTTTCAAAAGTACGTATTGAATACCTTTAAATGGTCAAGCTGGCCACAAAAACTCTTTTTCCCTCCCAAGCCAAAATCCTATCTTTACGCCGCCAGTTGAAAAAGATGCAGAACATTCACCCCAAAACACTACAGGATCTAGAGTTTCCCACCGTGTTGCAGCAGGTTTCCTCTCGTTGCAATACCGAACTGGGAAAGGAATCCGCTTTGGACATAGCTCCCATTGACGACAAAGAAATGTTATTGGAGATTTTGGGACAAACTTCTGAGTATTTGGCCTCTTATTCCAATGACAACCGGATTCCAAACCACGGTTTTGATAGCATCAACAGTGAACTGTCCTTGTTGAAAATCGAGAACAGCACTCTTGAAATCCCAAGTTTCAGGCGAATTTCAAGCATTTGCAAGACGGTCGCCATCCATCAAAAATTCTTTAAAAAATTCAAGGAATACTATCCCCTACTTTTTAAAAAGTCAGAGGCATTGGAACCTAATACCGAGATTCCGGCCGCTATAGACGATGTAATCGACAAGTTCGGGGAAATCAAGGATTCCGCTTCCGATGAGCTGCGGCACATCCGTTCGCAAATCAATAGTGTACGGGGCAAGATCAACCAAAGTTTCTCTGCTGCATTGGTACGGTATCAATCTTCCGATTTTCTGGATGACATCCGTGAATCTGTTGTGGAAAACCGTAGGGTATTGGCGGTAAAAGCCATGCACCGCCGTAAGGTAAAGGGTACCGTGATGGGCAGTTCAAAGACTGGAAGTATTGTCTACATTATCCCAGAGTCTACGGTGGGCCACACCCGGGAACTCAACAATCTGGAGTTTGAGGAAAAAGAGGAAGTCCAACGTATCCTCAACCAACTTTCCAACAGCATCAGGCCATTTGCGGCCCTTTTAAAACTCTATCAAGCCTACCTAACCGACATAGATATTACCGCCGCAAAGGCCAAGTACGCTTCCGAAATGGATGCGCTGCTTCCCGAAATCAGCGAGAAACGGGAACTTTTTCTTAGGGATGCCTATCATCCATTACTGTATTTGACCAACAAACGGAAGAATGAAAAAACATGGCCGCAGACCATTCAATTACATAAAGAAAATAGAATCATTGTAATTTCCGGACCCAATGCGGGAGGGAAAAGTATTACCCTAAAGACCATTGGACTGCTCCAGACCATGCTGCAAAGTGGCTTGTTGATTCCGGTTCACGAGCGAAGCAAAGTATGTCTTTTCGATAAGATTTTAACGGATATTGGAGATAACCAATCCATTGAAAATCATTTGAGTACGTACAGTTATCGACTCAAAAACATGAACCACTTCTTAAAGAAGTGCAACAACCGTACCTTGTTCTTAATCGATGAGTTCGGAACAGGAAGTGATCCCGAGTTGGGAGGCGCACTGGCCGAAGCCTTTTTGGAAGTGTTCTACGAGCGGGAAGCTTATGGGGTCATCACCACCCACTACGCCAATTTAAAAGCATTGGCCAACGAATTGCCCCATGCCACCAATGCCAATATGCGTTTCAATTCCAAAACCTTGGAACCCACGTTTCAGTTGGTGTTGGGCGAAGCAGGTAGCTCGTTCACTTTTGAGGTGGCCCAAAAGAATGGCATCCCTTACTCCTTGATCAACAAAGCCAAGAAAAAGATAGAGCGCAGCAAGGTTCGCTTTGATGCTACCATCGCCAAGCTCCAGAAAGAGCGCAACAAAATGGTAGAGACCGGCTCCAAGCTCAAGGAAGAGGAGAGCAAGGCCCGTGAAGAAGCCAACCGTTTGGAAGAACTGAATTCCCGCATCAAATCCAAATTGGAGAACTATCAGGAACTGTACGACCACAACCAACGGATGATCCAATTGGGCAATAAAATCAACTCTGCGGCCGAGAAATACTTCTTGGATAACAAAAAGCGTCCCTTGATATCCGAAATGCTCCGCATTGTGGAAACCGAAAACAGCAAGCGTAAGAAAACCACGGCCAAAAAGGCCAAGGAGAAAAAGCAGCAACAGCAACAGGTAGCCCAAGAATTGGAGCAAAAAATCAAAAAAGTACGGGTAGAGAAGAAAATCCAAAAGAAAAAGGAAATCCAAGCCGAAAAGAACAAGCCTAGACCTGTCTTCAAAGTGGGCGACCGTGTACGTATGATGGACGGTAAGGCCGTGGGCAGCATAGACGCCTTGGAAAAAGGCAAGGCCATTGTAAACTATGGCATGTTCACCACCAATGTAAGTGTGGACCAACTGGATTTGGTGGAGGCCAAAAAATAACCAATGTCATTCCTGAGAAAGCAGGAATCCACTACTATTTCCTCATTTGGATTCCGCATCTAGTGCGGAATGACAATACATCCTCGTTAAGTAATTTTCTCCTTTTCTGCGGCTGGTTAGCGCCCGCCTGCCGGACGGCCAGAGAGTCGAAGCACCAGTTGCACTAGTTCATTTGTCATTTCGAACCGAGCTATGCGAGTGTGAGAAATCCATCCCAAAAGAGATTTCTCAATCGGCACATTGCGCCTCATATCGAAATGACGGATGTCTCTCCTGAAAAGGCAAAATTTCTTGTCGTCCCGAAAGGCTTCGGGACTCACTCGAAATGACAAACATCTTCCATGCATACCCTTTATGAAGTAGTTTAAAAAATGGGGAGTTTGGATTTTCCAGTATGGAATAATAATACAACTCTTTAATTTTCCCTTGTCATTTCGAACCGAGCTATGCGAGTGTGAGAAATCTAATCAACTTAAAAGATTTCTCAATCGGCACTTTGTGCCTCATATCGAAATGACACAAATAACGTAATAGTGTTTACACTTTACATAAAATCAAATACTTACATTTCAATATCATGTTTTTTCACCGAACTTTGTCAAGGATAAATATGATTCATTACAAAGAATCATATTTTTTGGATTGGCATTATTCTGGAAAATTGTAACATTCCCATCGATTTGTTGACCTATATAAAAATCAATCAAAAAATGAAGAAAGCATTCTTAGCATTATTGACATTATTATTTTTTATTTCTTGTAACCATGACCAAAATGAAAAGGGAAGAATACTGGTCATAGTTTCAAATACAGAAGACATGGGAGACCCTGAAAAGCACTTTGCAGGGAACAACCTTTGGGAAGTAGCTCCCCCTTACCATATTTTTGTTTCCCACGGATATCAAGTGGATTTTGTTTCGCCAACAGGCGGAAAAGTGCCTTTCTCAATGGATCCTGTCGGAATAAGCAGTTATACCATCAAGTATGAGAATTTTAATGGCAAGGTTGAAAGTTCATTAACACCCGATTTGGTTGACCCTAAAAATTATAAAGCAGTTTTCATTGGTGGTGGCTATGGCCCCCTGTTTGATGTGGCCAAAAACGAAGATTTACTGCCAATTATAGCCAACATTTACGAAAACGGCGGAATAGTTGGAGGTTGTGGACATGGTCCCGGTGCCTTCGCAAATGTAAAACTTAGCAATGGTGATTATATGGTTAAGGACAAAAAAGTAACCGGGTTTCCAAATTCGACAGAGGTTACCAAAAGCTGGGCCAAAGAAGGAACTTTATTGCCCATAATGCTAGAGGACCAATTGAGGGAAAATGGGGCACTGTTTCAAACCAAAAGCGACTTGAACGATAAACACGACGTGGTAATCGACCAGAGGATTGTGACGACCATGTTCCTTCCTTCTTCAGCAATTGTGGCAAAAGAAATGATTTATGAAATTGAAAAACACTAATGCCACCGGTACATGACAAAACCCTTCATTGCTCTATTTCCTTAAATTCAACTTTAACATCACAAAAAACCAAACCATTCGCTGCACTATTTTTTCTATCTTGTTGGGGAAAATTAATCTAAGTCAAACCTCAACAAACAATGAAAGAAAAACCAACCCCCTCCAGTAGACGGAGTTTTATTAAAAACACAGCGCTAGCTTCCAGTATTTTTATCGTTCCACGCCACGTTTTGGGCGGCCCAGGCTATTTGGCCCCCAGTGATCGCCTGCATTTGGCGGCCATCGGTTCGGGCGGTAAAGGAGCCAGTGATATTGCCAATGCATCGGTAGATGGTCGCGAGCGGGTGGTGGCCCTTTGCGATGTGGATTTTTCCGGCTCTGCCAAGAATACCGTAAAAAAATTCCCCAAAGCAAAACTTTTCAATGATTATCGCGAAATGCTGGACAAGGTTAAGGGCATAGATGCGGTTACCATAAGTACTCCGGACCACGTGCACGGCCCTGCAGCGGCTTATGCCATGGGGCTCGGAAAGCACGTATACGTACAAAAACCTATGACCCACAACATCCGCGAAGCCCGTATCCTGACCCAAATGGCCCGTGACAAGCAAGTGGTGACCCAGATGGGGAACCAAGGCGGTTCCAATCCGTTATTGGGTATGGTGCAACAATGGGTAGATTCCGGAAAACTGGGCAAGATCACCAAGGTGGAAATCTGGACCAATCGACCCGTTTGGCCACAAGGGTATGCCATGCCCGAGCCAGATGCTGGCAGCAAACCGGACGATCTGTACTGGGACCTTTGGTTGGGCCCAGCCCCGTTGAAACCCTACACCCCCAACCTTCATCCGTTTAACTGGCGTGGATGGTGGGATTACGGAACCGGCGCCTTGGGTGATGTGGGCTGTCACTTGGTGGATATCCCCTACCGAACCTTGAAGCTGGGCTACCCCACTGCCGCCGAATGTAGCGTGGGCACGGTGTTCTCCCAAATGTGGAACCCCGATTACCACCCAGAAGGATGTCCGGCCACCTCGTTCATCACCCTGAACTACGAAGCCACCGAAAAAACAGGGGCACCCTTGACCATGACCTGGAGCGATGGGGGCATACGTCCCTCCCACCCCGAAATCATCCCTGCCGATAGCGATATTGGAGGTCCGGGAAGTTATAACGGCGTGTTGATCCACGGCGAGAACGGGGTCATTTCCACGAACATCAACGACAGTTCGCCATTGACGCCCAAACTGTACCTGAACGATGGTACCACCGAGTTTGGGCCGGAAGTGGAAGACATGCCGGAACCTGAATACGGTCACCAACGCAAATGGGTAGATGCCTGCAAAGCAGGATACGGAAGCCCCGAGCATATGGGCCTTACCTCATCCTTTGAGTATGCCGGCCCCATGACCGAGACCGTGCTTATGGGCAACCTGGCCATACGCAGTTATATGCTGCAACGCCCCAACGGCGATGGCAACATGGAGTTCTACGGACGTAAAAAGTTGCTGTGGGACGGAGACAACATGAAGGTCACCAACTTTGAGGATGCCAACCAGTTTGTTACCCGCACCTACCGTGAGGGTTGGGAAATGTAACCCTGCAACATACCATACCAAAGGGCCGCAAAACATCTCTGAAATCTGATATCAGAAATCAGACGTCAGATATCTGATGTTTTGCGGCCCTTTTCTTTCTCCAACCCACCACCTAACTCCTAATTCCCAACCCTATCTCCTATCTCCTAATTCCTAACTCCTAGTAATTACTCCTTAATGCGCTCAATGCACTCCCAAAGCCCTTTTACACTGAACAGGGCATCTTTCTCGGCCTCATCCAAGAGTTCATGGGAATGGTAGATGGTAACATCGTGCACCAATTTTAGGGCATTGACCAAATCCGGGGCATCCAGATAATGGGTGTAGTCCAACAGTTGTACCTGAGCTGGACTTAGCATTTTGGAAATTTTGGGGGTGATTTTCACCTCATCTTCGGTACCGCCCTGCGTGCAACAGGGGCAGTTGGTTTGATTTTCCTTGTTTCGCATAACAGAAGATTAAGAAATTGAACAAAAAACATTTGGTCACCGCGAAACTGATAAGTGTAGCAAGGCAAATATACATTTTAAATGTATGCGGTTGATAACTCTTTGGAATTGTATGGGTTAAAGGGTCGGGTAGAAATAAAGGATGATCTATTTCATCGGTTTTATGCCTATATTGGGGGTATATAGATGTATTTTATGCTTATATGAACAAGTTGCCTGCAAGCTAAAAAAACCAATAAAAAATATGAAGCCGAAGATTTGGATTAGTAAAATAACTTTTAGTGATAATACAACTATTGAATTTGATAATAATGATATCATTGTAATCGTAGGTCCAAACAACTCGGGAAAGAGTGCTTCATTAAAAGATGCATCTAACTTTTTGAAAACGAAAAATACAAAAAGTAAAGTCATCAATAAAATAGAGTTTTCTAAAAGCGGCTCAGACTCTGACTTAATTTCTTATTTAGAAAGTATCTCAAAAAAGAGATATTCCTCAAACCCAGAACCAAACTATTTAGGCATGGGATATGACATCTATAAACCTGCAGCTACAAGATGGTGGAATAATATATCCTCAGGCATAGATAATCTATCAGTTGTTTTCTCAAAAAATTTAACCACAGAAGAAAGACTTAGAGCTGCTAATCCAGCTCAAAATATTAAACTAACTACAGAATCGCCTAAGCATCCAATAAACGTACTTCAAAAATCTGATAAAATTGAAAAACAATTTAATCAATACTTTAAGCAAGCTTTTGATTTAGATTTAATTGTTCATCGTAATGCGGGTAATGAAGTCCCTCTTTATGTTGGTACTGCGCCAAAAATAAAAAGTGGTGAAGATAGGCTTTCTGAATCCTATCAAATCGAATTAGAAAAACTCGATTTGTTACATGAGCAAGGAGATGGTATGAGAAGTTTTGTTGGTGTTTTACTTAATGCTTTTATAGGAAATCAAAATCTATTGTTTATTGATGAGCCTGAGGCATTTCTGCACCCACCACAAGCAAGGCTTTTAGGTAAAATGTTATCAACTGATTTACCATCTGACACTCAACTATTCCTTGCCACGCATAGTTTAGATTTTCTTAAAGGGTTGTTGGAAGGTAGTTCTAAAAACTTAAAAATTATAAGAATCCAAAGAAACGGAAGTATTAATACTGTGAACTCACTAAATAGTAGCGAAATCGATTCAATATGGAGTGATTCGTTATTAAGACATTCTAATATTCTAGATGGACTATTTCATACAAATGTAATTATTTGTGAAAGTGATTCTGATTCACGATTTTACTCGGCGGTTCTTTCCGCCGTAAAAGAAAAAGAAGGAAAGACATATTCGGATTCTTTGTTTATTCAATGTGGTGGAAAACACCGAATCCCCACAGTTATAAAAGCATTAAAAAAATTAAATGTTCCTGTTAGCTCTATTTGTGATTTTGATGTGTTAAATGACAAAAATCCTTTAAAAGATATTTATGAAGAATCAGGAGGAAAGTGGGAAGACATTGAGAAGGATTGGAAAGTTGTCAAACAAGCTATAGAATCTAAAAGGCCTGAACTAGAGACAAAAGAATTAAAAGAAGAAATTGATAATATCTTTGTTTCAGTGAGTGAAAAAATAATGCCTAAAGAAAAACTTTCAGCCATTGGGAAATCATTAAAAAAGGCCTCTGCTTGGGCTCATGCTAAACAAGTTGGGAAATTGTTTATTCCGAGTGGGCAAGCAACTCAAGCTTATGAAAACTTAATGAAAAATCTTAAATCGAAAAATATCTTTGTTGTAGAAGTTGGCGAACTTGAAAGTTTTGTAAAATCTGTTGGTAATCATGGACCGAAATGGGTTAATGAAGTTTTAATAAAAGATTTAATAAATGACCCCGAGATTGAAACTGCTCGAAAATTTATGGAAGAAATATCACACTATTAAATAAAAGCCAGCAGGCAACAATGGCTGTAAACAATTGGGGCGAAAGTGATAAATCAAAAGTATAAACGCAAAATAAAGGTCTGTACCAAACCGAAAGGTTTGTGAGTAGAAATCCGCTACTACTCATACACGTGACCGTTGGCAACAATTTAAAAATGAATCCAGACGAGATAATAAATCATAAAATTGACAAGATTAAATATCACTACGATTTGACCGACGGATTTCAAGTTTCCTCCTCATATTTAAAACTCTCTAACGGAAAAATAATTGATTTACCTCATTATCATAACCTTGAAAAAATTTCAATTGATTCAAGATTAGAGAATTCTAAAAAAAACTATAAAAAAGCCAAAAGAATTAATCGAAAAGAACGTGAAAAGATTCAGGGACAAAGCATTGTTGACATACATTATTGTTTTTATGAAAATGAATCAGACGAAGAAAGACGTGCTCATATAGAGCTATCTAATGGAATGTATTTGACTGAAGAGAATTATGGAGTTGTGGGAATGAGCATTGGTCTAATCTTAAGAAACAAAGAAGAATTTGACCGACTGAAGAACGAACTTGAGGACGGATTTGAAATAAGGTCATATTTAAGAGAAATAAAAAACGTAAGCTAACAACAGCTATAGTTCATTGCTTCCACCTCCCTTCTACTGTATTTGAGACAGTCTAGAAACCTCCCCAAATTTCCCACATAACTCCTAAACGAAAAGTCCCTACTTTAAATTCTGTAGCCCTTTTACTGGAACTTAGGTTACTGAAAGTGAAATTGCCATTTTAATATTCAAGAATAATTGTAAAGTTCCCAAGCCTAGTTGACATAGGGCTGTCATATCCCCCTCAGACCTTTGGTTCATTATCACTTAAAAATGTAAAGAAATGAATCAGAATGAAATTACCGAAGTATCCAAAATGTATCCTAAAGCCTTTAAAGAGCTCAATACAGACCTGATAGATACGTACTTTGCCAAAAATGCAACCAAAACCGGATTTATTTACGATCATGAATCCAAAAAATGGTTAGATCTCTCCACAGTTGGAATTGATGAAATCAAACAATGGGTTTCTTCATACAATACAGAAGGAATCATGCCCGAGTCTAAAATTGATATCGAAATTTTAGATGTCCAAGAGAGGATAGCAGTAGTTAAAATTGACATGTATTGGGCAAAAAACAGTAAGGGATGTGATTATTTGTTTCTTGTAAAAGAGAACGGTTCTTGGCTTATCGATAAAATCCTTTATCAAAGTGTGCTATAGTATTATGTCAGCGAACATTCAATAGCAAAAAAACTGTCAGCAGCATAGCCAAAACTAATTTGACTCTGAAATTTTCAATCCCAATACGCCTAACGGTTCTTTGATACCTGCTTGGCTAACAGTGACATAAAATCAACAGGGACGATACCCTCTTGTGACATTGTTGAACGATTGCTATATTTTCTTAAAAATCCCGCAACCATGTTTAGCGGGTGGTTATCCGACAATCTGTTTATTGTGCTTCCAAATAAAATACACAAAAGGAATAAAAGAAAAAGCCAAAAATACAATAGCTATCCGTTGAAATAAGGGATCTATTAAATTCCCTATCAACACCAACAACCAGTTAATCAATAGAACAATAGTGATTTTATTCGGCATGTTTTTCTTCCAAAACAAAGTACAGGTCAATAAAAATAAAGCCAAAAAAACCATGTTAGGCAGTTTATAAAACAAAGTGTCTATTAAAGGAGTATTGTAAAGCATACCATGTACTTGTATAGCCTCTCCTCCTGCATCTGCAAGCAATGGCATAACAAAATCAATAGCGTATTGTCCAGCTAACAAAACACTTGTTAAAGCAATTACAACAACTAGACCTGTTGCTATTTTTCCAACTATTCTATGTTGTAAAGTAAGGCGGATGCTTATCGCTGCAGGAAGCAAGAACACTGTGCTTAATAATAAAATAACATGCGCTCCCAGCCAATCACTTCGATTACTTATTAGCTTATCAAAAAAAAGCCCGGATGCGTTCTCTACCCTAAGCAACCAAATCATACCAACTCCAGCCAGTACAAAGGTTAGGGGAATCGATAGTAATCCTATTTTTCGGAGTGTAACCATTGTTTTGTTTTTAAGGACAATGAAAACAAAGATCTGTTACAGTTATTTAATCCAGATTGCATAAATCATTAAGAACAGTTGCTTCAACATATTATCTTTTACACCCAAATCAAATTTTTATTTGAAATTCACCTGCACGAAAAGAGAAACTTAAAGGGGATTTACAATCAATGCATAGATATATAGAGTCAAAATATTTAACGGATTGGATATTGAATTGGAGAAAATAAGCTTGGAATGAAAATAAAAACGTTTTACAGCAAAGGCTAAGATTCATAGCCTCTCCTATCAAAAGATTTTTTTCCTAGCTTTAAAAGCTTGACAACCAGATTTTGTAGCCTTGACAGTTGTATGTGATGCGGAGAAAATATTTGGAATGGACAATAAATTGAGAACAAAAAGACTTTTAATGAGCCTGATTACCAATGCAGATCTGGAAAATATCCACCAACTCCACTCTTTGCCTGAAACCGACAAATTCAATACGCTTGGCATTCCCGAAAATATCAGCGAAACAGAATCAATAATTACAGAGTGGATTGAAAAAAACAATTCGGAAAGAAATGGGAGTTTGACGTTCAAAATAGAGCTATTGGAAAACGAACATTTTGTTGGACTGATATCTTTGAATCTCGGAAAACCAAAATTTAGAATTGCAGAAGTATGGTACAAATTGCACCCGGACTTTTGGAATAAGGGTTATGCAACGGAATCGCTAAACAGGATTTTAGAATTTGGATTTAACGAACTGAACCTACATCGAATCGAGGCAGGGTGCGCAGTGGATAACATTGGGAGTGTGCGAGTCTTGGAGAAAGTCGGAATGACAAGAGAGGGAAGAAAAAGAAAAGTGCTTCCGCTCAAAAATGGTTGGAGCGACAATTTTCATTATGCAATTCTATCAACGGATAAAAAAAACACTATCCACAACAATGTATAACTACAATTTATTTTATCGGTTTGCTATTGACCAAAGTTTGCTTGGAAAATTTAGCAATCAACTATCTTTAGTTTCAATCAGACATCTACTGCTGTAAAATCAACAACCCATCAAAGACGAAACCGTTGAGTTAAATTAAAGTATAATGAAAAGAAGCTTACTCAGATTAATGTGTATTGCTTATTGCAGTACTATGAATGCACAAGAGAATATTTTAGTTGATGTACTTTATCAAACACAATATTTTTCATTTCACAACAATATGTGGATGAACCTCCACCACTTTTTCTATGAACAAGCCTCCAATAGGCAAAGAGACAAGTTGGCGGAAGACGGATTGGTTTTTAATGAGATTGGAGACAGCCTGAATATCGCTGGACTAACAGCCAAAGAAAAAAACATGTTTGATGAAGGGGTAGCCTTTTATGCGGAAAGAATCATTGATCAGGAACTTCTAAAATCGGGACGGATATTCAAATGGCTTCAGGCTCAGCCAATCGACCAAAAAATTGTAGACACCACCTATTCAAAAGATTTTACCGAAGCCCTAAATCAGCTAAAACCATTATATGAAAGTCATTTTTGGCAAAGACACCAAAAAGAAAATCGTGAGCTGTTGGACAAATACATCGATTTGATTAAAAAAACTGAAAACAAGGTCATCCATAAAATGGAAGCTCTATCAAACTTAAAATGGAAAGGAGTTGTTAGAATCGATTTAACAACTTATGGAAATTGGGCTGGTGCTTATTCCCCAGACTATGACAATATTGTTGTTTCCTCAATAGACCCCATGATGAACTCTAGCATCTTTATTGAATTTGTATTTCATGAAAGTTCCCATTTGCTTTTTACAAGAAAGTCGCCATTCCGTATGGCCATATTTACAAAATCCAAAGAAATGGAAATACAACAGCCAAGACTATTATGGCATGCGGCAATGTTTTACTTGAGCGGCTTGGCCACAAAAGAAGTATTGAACGAGCATGGTTTAAGTCATGAATTGATCATGAAAAAAAAGAATGTTTTTGAACAGTACTACCAACATCAAGAATTTAAGTCAATTCTAAAGAGCTATTATCATTCGGATATCGAGCTAAGTGAAATGGCAAGTCAATTATTGAGACTAAATGAAAATTAAACAATACACTTACTATAAACTACTGTGCTGGTGTGCCCAACATAACTAATAAGACTAATCAAAAACAGCTAGACTTCGGCAAAATAATTATACATTTCCTGCACACCCCGCCACGGCAGCTTTATAGATATCATCGCCACGAAATCATATAGGAGATTCTTGTGGCCCCTTAAAGCGAACACCACCAATGGAACTCATCACACGTTCTTTATTATCAAAGCCTGAAAAGCTTGAAATTTTTGAGCTGTGGAACAATGAATATCCAAAAAAATTAGCCTATGAATCGATGGAGGCGTTTGAAGGTTATCTCAAAAGCCTTTCCAGAAAATCCCATATTCTTTTAATCGATTCCAATAAAAAAATAAAGGGTTGGTATTTTGACTTCACCCGGGATGGTGCTAAATGGTTTGTTATAATTTTAGATTCAAAACTCCATGGAAAAGGATTTGGGACTCGAATATTGGAACTTGCCAAACAAAAAGAAAATGAGCTCAATGGTTGGGTAATTGACCATAACAACGATAAAAGGATGAATGGGGAAATTTATAAATCTCCATTAGAATTTTATCTCAAAAATGGATTTATAAAACTATCCAATAAACGATTGGAATTGGACAAGATATCTGCCGTATGTGTAAAATGGACAAAACAAGGCTGACCAATAGAAAAGCACATGGAAAGAATACATCTGTTTGAGTTTGAAGACCAAAAATGGTTTCCTGTATCTTTAAGGAACTGTATAACCAATCTAGTATGAGATGGGCTATCCTACAAATTTTGATGCTTTGCCAAGTCAGTATGGCCATTGCCCAAACCTCGCTTGATAAAATCAACCTTGAAAATGGAAAATATTCGATGGGATTTCGCCACTATACCACCCTAGACAGTACAAGAACATACAGCAGGGCCATGGATTTTACCAACAAAAAAATGGCCCGTCCCATTTCCATAAGCCTGTGGTATCCCGCAGAGCAAATTGCAGACGGCAAGGAACCGTTACAGGTTCTGGATTACCTTGAAATCCTAAAAGAGGAAGAGGAATGGGAGCATTTGCCCAATGAACAGATTTTAAATTGGTTTTATTACCGTAACACCCCTGCCAATCAAAAACACCTTGCAGAAAAAACAACGGCTTACACTAAAGTAGAACCTGCAAAAGGAAAATTTCCAGTAATCGTCTATGCGCCAAGTTTCCAAGCTTCATCCATAGAGAACTTCGCTCTTTGCGAATATTTGGCAAGTCATGGCTTTGTGGTAATCTCCAGCCTAAGTCGCGGTACAAAGACCCGTTGGTTCAGCAATAACAACGCCAAGGAAATGGAAGCCCAGGCCAGGGATATGGAATTTCTACTGAAGGAAGCAGGGAAGCTCTCCATGGCAGATTATGATAAAATTGCCTTAATGGGTTTTAGTTTTGGGGGGCTATCCAATATCATCGTGCAAAATAGAAATGATAATATCAAAGCCATTGTAAGTCTGGATGGTACGGAAAGATATCAATACGCACTACTGGAGCAATCCCACTTTTTTGACGCCGCAAAAATAGATGTGCCCTATATCCATATGGCACAGAAAGACATTCCAGGTACCGTCCTGAAAGAGGACAACATCGATGCTGAACTCAACACAAAGTTCCAATTGTACGACAGTATTACCCAAGCTACCTCGTACCGATTGAAGTTCCATGACCTCACGCACAGCTATTTTAGCACATTGGGAGTTCTATTTGCCGATAGGGACAAAAGGCAGGACAAAACCGATTCAGAGATCATGGAATCCTATAAATGGGTTTCGGTCTACGCCTTACAATTTTTGAATGCCGTGCTAAAAAAGGATGATAACGCCCTACATTTTATTGAAAATAACCCTTCTGAAAATGGAGTTGCCAATGGTTTGATAACCCAAAGCATCAAACCATCGGAAAAAAGAGCCTACACGTTTCAGGATTTCAACGACTTGGCCTCAATCCAAAACTATAAAAACCTACCCCAACTGTATGACTCCATAGTAAAAAGTCATCCTGCTTTTACCATCCCGGAAGGCAATTTGAACACGCTTGGGCTACAATTGGTCTTCAACCCAAAAACATCTTCGCAAGGAATAGAGGTGTTTTTGTTGGCTACACGACTTTTTCCCGATTCTGCCAATCTCTATGACAGTTTAGCGGAGGGATATCTGTACATTGGCAATACAGAGAAGGCCATTGAAAGTTTTGAAAAATCTTTGGCATTGAATCCCCAGAACCAAAACGCCGCCAATAGGCTGGAACAGCTAAAGAAGTAATCGATTCACTAGGCTTTCCATAAAATTATTATTTGTTCCGCCATTACCTTTAGGTGAAATCTTGTTGGTTACTTGATTTACATGCACTACTCCCCTCTCCTTTTTCTTCAAGATTGATGACCTTATCGTCCTAAGATTAGAAAACCCAACTAACAGATGCTTATCTTTACGCTTGTTATGCCCTAATCCATGAGCGAACAGATTCTAACGGAACACATCAACAGCTATGTCAACTTTTCTGAAGAGGAATTATCGGAAATAGTACGTTTTTTTGAAGTTCGATCCTATCGCAAAAAAGAAAAATTGCTCCATGCAGAAAAACGCTGCAATACGCTATTTTTTGTGGCAAAAGGATGTTTGCAACTTTATTTCATTGATGATTTGGGCAACCCCAAGACCACCCAGTTTGCCATGGAGACATGGTGGTTGACCGATTTTCTGGCTTTTCAATACCAAAGACCCTCCAATTTTTATGTAGAAACTTTGGAGAAATCAACGGTTTTGTCCATCTCCTTTTCAAAGTATGAAGAACTGCTGGAAAAATTCCCGAAAATGGAGAAATACTACAGATCCATTTTTGAGACGGCCTATGGAGCGGCACTCATGCGCATCAAATACATCTATAGTCTTTCCAAGGAGGAAATGTTCTTCAGTTTTCGGAATAGTTTCCCGGAATTTGTGCAACGTGTGCCCCAATATGTGTTGGCCAGTTTTCTTGGCTTAACTCCAGAATACCTGAGCGAAATCAAAAAAAAGTGATTTTCTTAAACCAGCTTAATTTTTATTGAATTTCGTTTGACCACCTTTGTATTACGCAAATAAGGGAAAGGATCAGAACATGGCAGACACTAAAAAAATTGTTGTGGTAGGCGGAGGTTTTGCAGGTCTGGAACTTGTAAAACAATTGGGGAATTCAGATGCTTACCATATCACTTTAGTGGATAGCAACAACTACAATTTCTTCCCGCCCTTGATCTACCAAGTTTCCACAGGCTTTATGGAACCATCAGCCATAAGCTATCCGTTCCGAAAGATCCTACGCAAGTTAAAGAATGTTAGGTTTCGGTTGGGCTCCCTTGATCGTGTGATACCCGAAGAAAACAAAATACTCTTGAGCAACGGGGAGCTGGAATACGACATTCTGGTGATGGCAACGGGGACGGAAAGTAACTTTTTTGGAAATGGCAACATTGAAAAGTACAGCCTGCCTATGAAAACGATCAGTGATGCCCTTTCCCTGAGAAATGTCATCCTGACCCGATTGGACCGCGCTACCCGAATAGATGACATAGAGGAACGAAAAAAATACCTCACCTTTGTCATTGCAGGTGCAGGACCTACGGGGGTTGAACTTTCAGGCATATTGGCAGAAATGAAGACTACCATCATCATCAAGGATTATCCAGAACTTCTAGAGAAAGACCTTGGGGAAATCCACCTAATTGATGGACAAGATTCCGTCTTGGCAGCCATGTCTAAAAGTGCCCAAACCTATACCGCCAAAAAACTGTCAGAATTGGGCGTTACACTCACCATGAACACTCTCGTCAAGGATTTTGATGGGGAAACAGTTCTATTGTCCAATGGCGCCGAAATTCCATCCAAAAACCTGATTTGGGCTGCGGGCGTGTCCGCCAAAACCTTTGAGGGATTTCCAAAAGACAGCTTTGGCGCCGGTAGAAGGCTGATAACGAATAAATTCAACCAAGTGCATCTTTGCAAGAATATTTATGCTCTGGGAGACTGCGCTTTGGTCGTTGGGGATAAAAACTATCCAGACGGACATCCACAATTGGCACAACCAGCGCTACAACAAGCAAAAAATTTAGCTGATAATTTAAAACGGCAAAGCCAAGATTGGAAACCGTTCCGCTATACCGATAAAGGTTCCCTGGCCATCATTGGCCGAAACAAGGCCGTGTTGGATTTCCCTGGACAGAAACAGTCCTTAAAAGGCTTTAGTGCATGGCTTATATGGATCTTTGTACACATCATGGGGCTCGTGAACTTTAAAAATAAAGTGCGAACGCTGTACAACTGGCTTGGATATTACATCTACAAGGACCAATATTTTAGAATGATCATTAAACCCACAGAAAGAAATAATACATAAACATGAAACATCTAGGACTACTTGCATCCCTATTCTTTGCCACAATTCTTTTAAGCTGCAATACCGAGAAATCAAAATCCAACCCTGAGGTTGGACAAATGGATTATGTGGAGGTGCCCTCGGATACACTCACCAAACACCTTAAACCGTTCAACCCGGAGTTGCCAACTATAGGACTCCTGATGTTCAATGGTGTGTTACAGGGAGAGGTCATAGCCACATCGGATGTTTTTGGAAAACCGAACCAAGATATGGAGCAGCTTTTTAACGTAATCACCATAGCAGAGACCGAAAGACCTATCACTACCGAGGAAGGCATGCATTTTGTACCTGACTATACTTTTGAGAACTGCCCCAAACTCACGGCATTATTTGTTCCAAGTGGTTACGATATGTATGCCCAGGTTCGCAACAAAAAAATGATAGAGTTCATCCAAAGGAAAAATGAGGAGACCCAATACATAGTGAGCAATTGTGCAGGAGCCCAACTTATTGGGGAATCCGGGATTGCGGATGGCCATAAAATCGTCACCTACATTGGCGGAGGAAAAGAATTACAGGAGAACTATCCCAATCTAAAGGTCCAGGACGATAGTGTCGTCACTTTTGTGGAGGATGGAAAGTTCAGTTCCTCCAACGGAAACCTTACCAGTTATATTTCCGCATTGAATTTGGTTGAAAAAATGACCAGTCCCGAGCATCGGCAATTTGTGGAAGATTATTTATACATTGACCGACTTAAAAATTGGGAGAAATAGATTTTCCGTGCCTCCATGGTCATTTCGACAGAGTCCCGACGACTATCGGGACGACGAGAAATCCCACTGATGTCTCGACTGCGCTCGACATGACAGATCCAATACAATCTGTGATAATTTGTGCAATTCGTGTCGGAAATCCAAAAAAAAATAGATTTCTCACATTCCCTTAGCTCCCTCGCAAGCTCGGGACAGGGGTTCGAAATGACCACCAGCCTCCTGACCCCTAATTCATAGCTCCTAAATCCTAAAAATCACTCCGTGATCTGTTCCAGGCACTCCCACAGCCCCTTGATGTTGAAAAGGGCATCCTTTTCCGCCTCATCCAAGGGTTCATGGGTATGGTACAGGGTGGTGTCATGCACCAATTTTAGGGCCTTGACCAATTCCGGGGCATCCAGGTAATGGGTGTACTCCAGCAATTTTAACTGGGCCGGGCTCAATAAAGTAACATGTGTTGGGGCGCTTGGCGCCGTGTCCTCGGTACCGCCACCTTTGCAGTGTGGGCAGTTTTTTTGACCATCTCGTGTTGACATACGTAAGAAGATTAAAAATTAAACAAAGAGGGAAGGTCACCGTCAACACATTCCAAGCAATGCTCAGATAGGTCTCGGGACTTGCACCCGTATGCCTTCCCAGTTTCTTTTGTTTAAACCGATTTTGAAGTTTTCGCATTGCGAGATTGTTAAAATGTGTTGACAGGGCAAATATACACTTTAAATGCAATGCAGTTGATAACTCTTTGAAATCGTTTGGATTAAAGGGTTGGTTGTAAGAAAGGAACGGGGGATATTTAGGGGTTAAACTATAGTTGGTAATGTAATAACTCTTTTAATTTTTGTATTCAAATTGTATGTCGAAACCAATCTGTAAGCTTTGCAAACAAGAAAAAAACTTAATTAAGAAATCCCACATTATGTCGGAATTTCTGCATAAAGATATGTTCGATGAGCATCATAAGTTGATTGCTTTTGATCCTAAAGAACTCTTGAAAAAGAATCCTAGAATTTCTAGACCATCTTCTGGAACATATGAAGGTGGACTTTTATGTGAAAAATGCGACAATGCTATTATTGGGAAATATGAAACCTATGCATCAAAGCTTTACAATGAAAAGCTAAACAATGCTGATAAAATTCGTTGCCATTATTCTAAATCAATTGACAATATAAAAGTGTTGGAATTGTCCAACATAAATTACAGCTCATTCAAATTATTTCTTTTGTCGCTTCTATGGCGAGCAAATATATCTAGTAGAGATGAATATAGAGATGTTAATTTAGGTCCATATGGAGAAAAGATTAGGTATGCAATTCTAAATGAAGACTCTGGAAATGACTTGGACACAATAATTACTATTACCAAGCTAGACCCTGCTGCTAATTTCTCAACTTTTATTGGTCAACCTAGACGGCACAAAATTGGGCAATCAACTTCTTATTCAATAATTATTAATGGATATATAATCGTTTATCACTTAAAAGAGAATGATATTTCAGAAAAGGCAAAACATCATAGACTAAAGGAAGATGGTACTCTTACCATATTAGAAGTACCAAAAAATAGAGTTGAACCTTTCGTAATGAAGTATATTGGGGCTGTCGAATAATTCCCCCACTCCCGCAAGGTCATATCTTGTGGCCCTGTAAAACCAAAACCTGACCCACTATGAGGATACAGCACATTTTCATCTTAATTTACACCCTACTTTTTGCCTGCGCGGGAATTGCACAATCCACAGGCACCTTTACGGACCCGCGCGATGGCCAGACCTATACGACCATCAGTTTTAAAAACGCTTCTACGAGTAACACCCATACCTGGATGGCCCAAAACCTCAACTATAAAATGCCGGGCAGTTACGCGTATGAGGACAATGAGGACAACCGGAAAGAACTGGGCCTGCTCTACACTTGGGAAGCAGCAATAAAAGCCTGCCCCTGCGATTGGCATTTGGCAACGGATACCGAATGGTCCCTACTGGTAGACCAATTTGGCGGTATGGATAAGGCCGGTGAAGCCCTAAAAAGCACCAATGGCTGGAAAGAAGGTGGAAATGGCACCAACAGCAGTAGGTTCAATGCGCTTCCGGCGGGTATTCGCAGAAACAATGGTTATGACGTCTTGGGGTATTTCGCTTTCTGGTGGTCGTCCACTCCTACCGGTGTAAATGGTAAAGTATGGGGATGGGACATCAGTTATGGCGGCCCTGACATGTCCATCAAATCTAAAGTGTTCCGGTACGATGTCAAAACCCTTGGTGGACTCTCGGTTCGTTGCGTCCGGGATTGACGTATTTTGAGTTGTCCAATGAACATTCTAATAACAAAAGATGGTATCTTATGGGCACTAATACCAAAACTAGACGGGAATTAAATCCATCAATCATGAAAAAAACCTTGACTACCATTCTTGCAGCCTTCTTTTTTCAAGTTGTCCTGCCCCAAAACCCAAGTGCGCAATTTGATTCGCTCATGACCCAAGTTTTCAAGGCCGATGGCCCCGGTGCCGTGGCCTTGGTCGTAAAAGACGGTAAGGTATTGTACCGCAAGGCATTTGGAATGGCCAACATGGAACTTGGCGTGAAAATGAAACCCGAAAATGTTTTCAGGATAGGGTCCATCACCAAACAGTTTACTGCGGCCGCTATTTTGAAACTTCGGGATGAAGGAAAATTGGGTTTGGATGACGACATCACAACATATATCAAGGACTACCCTACACACGGGCATCAAATCACCATAAAACATTTACTGACCCATACTTCTGGAATCAAGAGCTACACCGGAATGGAAACTTGGGATGCCGAAGTCCGCAAAAAGGACTTTACGCCCATTGAATTGATTGATTTCTTCAAGGACCAGCCCATGGACTTTGACCCAGGGGAAGAATGGCGGTACAACAATTCAGCCTATTTTATCCTCGGCCATATCATCGAGGTGGTTTCCGGCACAACGTATGAAACCTATATTGACAGCTCCTTTTTCAAACCCCTGAAAATGACCAACTCCTATTACGGTTCACCTTCGAGGATCATCACGGATAGAGCGTATGGGTATGACAGAAGGGATGGTGAGATTATCAATGCCGATTTCCTGAGCATGACACAACCCTATGCGGCAGGATCGTTGCTTTCAACGGTAGATGATCTCTACGAGTGGTATCGCGCGGTCATGGAGGACAAAGTAATCTCCAAGGCTTCGCGTATCGAGGCCCAATCTACCTACCAACTAAACAATGGTGAAAAAACCGGATATGGGTATGGATGGGCCATTGGCAATATTCAAGGAAGCCCCATGATATCCCACGGCGGGGGAATCAATGGGTATTTGACCAGTTCCATGTTCTTACCTGCAGAGAAACTTTTCGTAGCCGTGTTTTCCAATTGCAACTGTAACCCTCCCGGGGATATCGCCACAAAAATGGCGGCAACGGCCATTGGAAAGCCCTTTTCTTGGACACCGATAACCCTATCGGAAGATGTTATGAAAGGGTACGAGGCGGTATATGGGCCTGAGAAGGAAAACCAACGTATCATCACCTATGAGGATGGACAACTTTTCTCCATGAGAAGCGGGGGAGGTAAATTTAAAATATCCCCTTTTGAAAAAGACAAGTTCTTTTTTGATGGTGGTGGGGTAACCACGCTTCATTTTATCCGGGATGCCAACAATAAGATCGTTTCAGTCACTGCAAAAAGTACGGGTTATGACTCGGATTTGAAACGGACCGATACGCCCATTCCATCCATAACCCAAATAGAGCTCGATGATTCCGTTACCGACACATACCTTGGGAAATATGAACTGGCCCCGAATTTCATCATCTCAATCTTCAAGGAAGATAACAAGGTGTTCGCCCAAGCCACCGGACAGGGAAAAAATGAAATCATCCCATTTGAAGAGAACAAATTCAGTTTGGTGAATGCGGACATCAAGCTAACTTTCAATAAGGATGAAAATGGGAAGGTGAACAGTTTGACCCTACATCAAGGGGGCAACCATGAAGCCAAAAAAATAGAATGATAGTCCCTACTCAAGGGACATTTTAACATGAGGAGGGAAACGATGATTGAGAAATCCCACTGATGTCTCGACTGCGCTCGACATGACAGCCCCTATTACAGTTCATGAAAATTGGTGCAATTCGTGTCGGAAAACCAAAACGCAGATTTCTCACGCTCCCTTCGGTCAGTTCGAAATGACCACGAGGCCCTGAACGTCATTTCGACAGAGTCCAGATGGTAATCGGGACGACGAGAAATCCCACTGATATCTCGACTGCGCTCGACATGACAGCCCCTATTACAGTTCGTGAAAATTGGTGCAATTCGTGTCGGAAATCCAAAAAAAAGTGGATTTCTCACACTCCCTTCGGTCAGTTCGAAATGACAGGCCCATTACAGTTCGTGAACATTTGTGCAATCCGGGTCGGAAAGTCAAGAGCCATAGGCTTCTGTCTATAAATAACTGTTGGTAATTCGCTTAGAATGTACGAACTTGCCCGTCTCCCCCAGCAGCTATTTCATAATCAAGCCATTGTAGGATATGAAAGCCTCGTCAGAAAATCAATATTTCGCCTTTTCGGCCATTTGGTTTATCCTAATCGTGTTTTGGGGATTTGCCCCTTCTTTCTATCTCTCCAAATATTTTGACAACCCAGAACCATTGCCCGTTCATCTGGTGGTGCATGGAATTTCATTTACTTTGTGGGTTTTACTGTACGCTGCGCAGGTGTTTTTGATCCGGGTTAAAAACTACAAAACACATATGGCCTTGGGCGTAATGGGTGTAGTGATCATGGCTGCCATGATACCTACGGGTCTTTTTCCGGTGGTCTACAAAGCCTATGCGGGTACCAATACGGTAGATGCAGCCGGACACAATGTGTTTCGGTTACTTTCTGCATACATCTTGTTTGTTCTGGCATTTGTCTACCGAAAAAAAGCTTTTTTGCATAAGCGCCTGATGCTCGGCTGTATGGTAATGTGCACCAGTGCTGCAATTTTTAGGGTATCCTTTGACCTGCAACTACAGGAAAGCCAACTGTTCAACAAAGGGGTACAGATGTTCCCCGCTTTGGTTTTGTTCGGCTTTGATTGGGTAAAGCACAAGAAAGCGGTATGGGTAGATTTGGTTTCCCCCATACTTGTTTTGGTTATCTTCTTCTTGGCCGATTATTTTTGGTTGTCCCCGATTGGGGCTGGTTTTATGGATATCCTCATTGCCATTTTTGTGAAACCCTTCCTGTAAGACTCCGTATGTCATTTCGATATGAGGAGGAAACGACGATTGAGAAATCCCATTGATGTCTCGACTGCGCTCGACATGACAGCCCCTATTACAGTTCGTGAAAATTGGTGCAATTCGTGTCGGAAAACCAAAACACAGATTTCTCACGCTCCCTTCGGTCAGTTCGAAATGACCATAAGGCCCGCAACGTTATTTCGACATGAGGATAAAAACGACGACTAAAAAATCCCAAACCTTCGTATCTTTGTACCGTGGAAGAAAACAAAAAAATAATCCTATTTGATGGTGTCTGCAACCTTTGCAATGGCGCAGTTCAGTTTGTGATCAAACGGGACAAGAAAGATGCTTTCCGCTATGCTGCCCTGCAAAGCGAGATAGGTGAAAAATTATTGAAGGAGCGCTCCATTGACACCAAAGTGGTGGATTCCATTATCCTAATTGAGCCAGGCAAGGCGTACTATACCAAATCGGATGCCGCACTGGAAATTGGTCGCAGTTTTGGTGGAGGTTATGCTCTTCTGGCCATATTTACTTGGATTCCCAAGTCCATTAGAGATGCTATTTATGACTTTGTGGCCCGTAACCGTTACAAATGGTTCGGAAAGGAAGAATCGTGCATGATTCCCACACCTGAACTAAAGGCAAAGTTTTTGGGTTAATCCATCTTAAATTGAGTTTCTCAACAAAAAATAGACCAAGGTCAAGACAAAGAAGTTATTTACAATATGAAGGATAATGCCGGTCAATAGCCCTCCAGTCCTTTTTGCATAATATCCGGTTACCAATCCAAAAATGAAATAATACACGAACATCTTGAAGTTAAAATGTACCATGGCAAACATTGAGGCCTGTATGATATTTGCCCCTGTAAAACCAAGATGCTTTTCAATAGAGCCCAATACCACTCCCCTAAATATGACTTCTTCGTAGATAGGTCCAACAAGAGCAACTATGAAAACCCCTACCAAGAAACCGTGTGTTTTTAAAATGGCCACAATCTCGGCAGTAGCATTTAAAACCATAGTGGATAAATCCACAGGATCCAAATCCACAAAAAGTCTAAGCGTTTTTAATATCGTCAAGTTGATGATAAAAAATACAACACCTAGTCCCAAAGAACTCCATATAGACAGCTTTGAACTATAAATGGGCCTCAGAGCATCCTTTTTTAGAATAGTAAGGGTTCCAATGGCCATGAAGACCACATAGGCTATCATGCTATTGGCCAAAAGAGTTTTGTCCTCGACAGGTTCCTCATAGACAATGGTCAGATCAAAAAGGACGTTCATGCTTTCCTCATAATAAAAAATCAAGGAAAGTAAGTATTGGCCCACTAGATAAACGAAACTTATAATCCAAAAATGTTTTAGCCCCCAATTAAAGTTCAATTGAGATTGTGGCTGGCGTTGCTTCCATCCATTGTACCACTGGGTAAAATTATATATGGGCAAAACCCATAAATAGGGAAGCAGTACTAGTACTAAAATGGAAAGTATCAAAAGAAATAAATGATACAACTCCGAGAAATTCCATGGTAGTAAAGGGTCTTTAAGAAAAAGTCGCAGTCTTTTAATGGCAAGAAAATCGTCCAAATCATTTTCTGCTTGGAGTATACGATAAGAAGTTAGTGCAGTTTTCGGATAGGAGTATTTTAAATCATGGTTGAACAAAGCCTGCAATTTGGATATTTTGTTCCATTCATTGATAGTATCTTTTATCAAGAACGTTCTGGCCACATCAAATTTCTCCAAATCCACCATTGCCTTGGCCATTTCTGCATTATCAATGAACGTTGAATCTTTTCTCCCTACTTCATCAAACAATCGAAGTGCCTTTTTGGTTTCACCCAAATCTATTAGAAGTTGTGCCTTGTTACTCAACGTCCATATGGTGGTATCTTTATCCAAACTGTGGAGCAATTCTGATTTTGCCCGTTCCAAATTGTCCTGTTCTTTGTGGATCAATGCTAAATCGTATGACAAATCCAACTGTTCATCTTGACTTTTGGCTTCGTAGTAGTATCGCAATGCCAAAAGATTGTTATCATCACTATAATAATAGTCGCCAAGCATTTTGTTAATGGATGCGCGCTCAGTTTGTGACCACTCTAGGGGGTTATCTTCAATGGCACTTTCCGCTTGTTCCAATACACCCAACCTTTTTTCTCCATAAAGATTTTCCGCTCTGTATATCAAAACCTGTGGATGGTGCGGAAACCTACTGAACAATTGTGCTATACATTCTTCGGTTTCATCATATTTTAGATTGTACCCTTCATACTCATCATAGTATGAATTTCCAATAAACTTACAGCGTTCCAAATATGAAACCACATCTTCTGGATGGGCTTCGATGTAAGCATCATAAAGACCCAATATTCTTTGAAAATCTGTGTCTTTTGCATTGTTCAGCTTTAGAACATAATACTCATGACTGCCTTTCTCACCAAAACTTGGAATCTCTTGGGAAAATGTATGAACACTATAAAACAGTAGTAGTATAAAGAAGAGAGGTCTGCACATGGGATAAAGTTGGTATGATATTAGCAAGTCAAAATATTTGCTATTTTGAACAGGTCATTTCAGGTTGTTCAGGATAAAATCCAAGGTTTTGTTGGTGTTCAATTTTTGGTCAAAGGAATAACTCTTGTGGGCAATGGGCTGCGATAGGCCCAAACTTTTCAGATATTGAATGGTCTCCTCATAATCCAACGACACTTTTCCAGTGAGCAGCACATCCATACCCTCTTCTTTTTGATAGCGCTTGTATATTTTCCGAAGCCCGCTGAGGTACAATCGGTCTTTGGTAAAGCCCCCTCCCCTATGAGCCCGGAGGGTAATACTAAAAGCATCATCCCGGTTGAGCTTGTATTGCCCATGAATCAAGTCGAAAGTGTCCGCAAAAGAATAACCCTTAATTAAACTGTCAGCGGCCAACACCCTGTATGCCAATTCTTTTAACCGTTTTAAGGTCAATGCCCCTCCCATATATTCACTAAAAACTGCCAATCCTTCCTGGGTCTCTACATTTTTGGGCAGACCGTTGGAAAAAATCTTCAAAGGCTGTTGCAAACCATTGTAGGTAGTGACCAAGTGCACACCAATTTCATGGTTGGCCAAAGTCAATAACTGATTCTTGCTGAACTTGGTGTTCTTTTTGATCAAAAGTGACTGGGAACTGTTACTCACCATAGCCTCCGCAGCAATATTGGTGGAGAACTTAATATTCAACGGAAAATCGTACTGCTTTACAAAATCTTCAAAATAGGAACGGGCCTCTTCAGCAGAAAACACTTTTTCCATATCCGAGACCATGGGTTCATCCCCAAAATGGAGAATGAAACGTGCATTTTGCACATCTTTTTCGGTTGGGGTACCATAAACCCGAAGCGAGTTGTAATAAAAATTCTTGCCTTTACCAATGGTTTCTATGCACTGTACCATGTTGGAATAGTAATAAATGACCTCTTGGTACAATTTTCGGATTCTGTCATCCGAGATTCGCTCTAAGCGCTGGGAGAAGAACAGCCTATGCAATTTATAGGGGTCGAACTTAAGCTTGGGGTACTTAAACTCGGGCTCAATGGTGTATTTTGAAGCAAAGAAGCGGTTTTTCTCCTTTTCAATATTTAATGGGTTAATATAGCTCAACAGCTCAATACGGCCTACCAAACGATCCAGATTGGCATCAATTTCAAATAGGTCGCCATATTCCCTAGCCAATTGCTGTGTTTCCTTTTCTCCTATCATACGTTCGCCTTTTCAAAAGCAGTTACCATTTCAGGAATCAAAATCTTTAATTGTCGCTCTACGGCCCAAACTACTTCGGGAAAAATTATCCCGGTATGCTCATCACAATAGATTTTCGAGATTTCAGTCGCCAAAACTAAGGTATTATTAAATTCGTGGGTTATAAATTTTAGAAAATGGCCATTCCCTTGGAAGGTATCATTGATTTTTGAAGTGGACGGTGTTCCATGAGGAAGCTCAATCGTCTGTAATCTTTCTCTCCACAGTTCTGCCAATCCCCCAAATCGCTCATTGTCAATATTGGAAGTACCCAAATTCCAAACCGGCACTTCCCGTTCCCAGCGCTTCCAGTTGTAGCTGTGCATATCAAACACCAACACCTTGGGGAACTTGGACTCCAGCTTGTTGACCAGAGCATGCACCACTTTGTAAAAATTGTGATGTTTTTGAAGGCTTATCTCCCGTTCGATTTCCGATAAAGGGGTTTTCCACAACTGTTTGCCCCAAGCATCGGTATAGATTGCCGTTTCTTCCGGTCGGTTCAGGTCGTACTCGAACCTACTATCGCGCCCGGCAATTACAATAGGATGGAATTGTATCATTTGCTTGGTGCAGGGGTCTTCCTCGTACCATCGTTCATACTCAGTATGCATACAATTGTCCCACAGCGATTTTCTGAATTGGTGTCCATCATGAACAGCACCACAGATGTAAGGGACATACCCATCAATCTTTAGGGTAAAGGAATAGTCTTCAGAAACGGCCTCAAAACATTCTTCGTTGTTGATGCGAAGAATAATGTCATCAATGCTGCACCTAAGCATTTTCAACTTCGTTACGTAAACGTGACCTACGGTCAAAAGCGGTCAGCTTGTCCACAACCTTACTTTCGATAAAATCAATGACCTTGGTCTGCACCTTGGTTTTATAGGCTTTATTGATGTAGGTAATGCCTCCAGGGGACATGACATTCACCTCCACCAATTTACCGCCGATTACATCAATGCCCACAAAGTAGAGTCCATCGTTTACCAATTTGGGACCGATCTGCTTACACAAAGCCTTTTCCTGTTTAGTAAGGGTGTGCTTGGCCACAGAACCACCGGCCGATACATTGGAACGATGATCATCCGAACCAGGTATCCTTCTCATAGCTCCAATGGGCTCTCCATTAAGCAGTAAAATACGGATATCCCCTTGGTCCGCACCTTGAATGTATTCTTGAAGTATGACGTAGTTAGAAGTTCCATCTGAGTTGGTTACATAAAAATCCAACAACGAGTTAATGTTGGACATAGCTGATTTTTCAATAAGGATTACTCCAGAACCCCCATAACCGTTCAAGGGCTTTAAAATCATCTTGTCCGCAGTTGAGGCTTTAATCTGTTGGATTAGATATTTCTTGTTTTTGGACACATGGGTCGCTGGGATGATATTGCTATGGCTATCCCCAAAAGCGGCCGTGTACAACTTATTATTGGCCTCTCGCAATCCTTGCAGTGAATTAACAATGAACACATCATCCTTTACGGAATCCAAAAAATTAAGCATCAGGGGATCCAAGGGAGGATTAGCTCGCATAAATATTACATCAAATCCTGCCAAAGGAAGCATTTCTTCGCGCGTACTGGCCTGCTTGTAGAAGGTTTTCGGACTACTGGAAATCTTTTCCTGCCTATTGATCACAGTACAAAAAGCGCTGGTAACACTGTTCCTAATGGTTAAATTGGCCGGCGTACACAAAGCCACGCCGTGCTTTCGTCTTACACATTCATGGATCAAGGCCAAACTGGTATCGTTTTCCGGATTGATCTGATCCCACGGATACATTAAAAAACAGATGTTCATCACAGTATGTTTTTGTTATTTTACTTCATCGTAATTGTCGTCCCATTCTTCAACATGTGGGTCTCCGAGCTTATCAACAGATTTGGCTACCACCATGGAAACAGTGGCATCACCTGTCACGTTCACAACAGTTCTGCACATATCCAAAGGTCTATCCACTGCAAATATCAAGGCTAGACCTATGGCCAATTTATCTGCGGGGAAACCGATTGATTCCAGTACAATCACCAACATTACCATCCCCGCACCAGGTACGGCGGCAGAACCGATAGAGGCCAATAGAGCCGTTAACACTATGGTCAATTGATCGGCAAAAGTGAGTTCAAAGCCAAGAGCTTGTGAAATGAAAACAGCGGCGACTCCTTGGTAAAGACTTGTCCCATCCATATTGATGGTAGCCCCTACCGGCAACACAAAGCTGGACACTTCTTTATCCACACCAATGTGTTCTTCCACTCTTTCCATAGTTACAGGCAGGGTTGCGGCACTGGAACTGGTAGAGAAAGCCAAAAGTTGGGCCGGACTTATTTCCTTTAAAAACCAAAAAGGGTTTTTCTTGGTAAAAGTAGATACCACAACAGCGTAAAAAACTATCATAAGAGCAAGCCCCAAAACCACGACACCGGCATATTTCAATAGGGCCAATAACAAATCAGGGTCACTCGAGGAGACCACAACCGCCGCCAATAGTGAAAAAACAGCATAAGGAGCAGTAAGCATGATCAAATCCACCATTTTTAGGACCACATCATTGAGGGAATCAAAGAAATCCTTTAAGGGTTTTGCCTTTTTTTCCCCTATCAATAACATGGAAATCCCCAAGAAAATGGTGAAAAAGATGACCTGTAGCATCAAGCTATTGTCACTCATGGCCGACAGAGCATTATCCGGGACCATGTCTACCAAAAACTGCAACGGACCGCTGTCCTTTTGTCGCGAAGCTTCTTCCAACTTGGAGGTGACCCCTGCATCATTCGCATAGGTTTCGGTAAGCTTGGTTACCGTTTCTTGGGAAATCCCTTTTCCAGGGCGTACTGTATTCACCAATATTAAACCAATGCTAATGGCCACTACAGTTGTGATGATGTAGATGCCTATGGTACGTAAACCTATATTCTTAAACTTGGAAATATCTTTGAGGTCCGAAATCCCCTTCACCAATGAAGCAATGATGAGTGGAATGGCAATCAACTTCAGCAGTTTCACAAAAACGGTTCCCAGAGGCTGGATCCAGTCAGAAACAAAATCATTTCCCCAGTCCACGAGGGTCATTCCAAATCCAAACAATATCCCCAAGAGCATACCGATAAGGATTTGCCAGTGCAGTTCAAGTTTACGCATATTTACTTTTTAGGAAAGTAATATACTATTTTTGATGGGAAACGCCGTAAAGCTGGTTAGATTTTGTTGGATCGGGCCAATAGCGTATAATCTGCCAGGACCAGAGCAGCCATAGCTTCCACAATGGGAACAGCTCTTGGAACAACACAAGGGTCGTGCCTACCTTTACCCTGGGTAGTCACTTTTTCCCCTTCTTTATTTATGGTGTCATAAGCCTGAAGTACCGTGGCAACAGGCTTAAAGGCTACACTGAAATAGATATCCATTCCATTGCTGATACCACCTTGGATGCCGCCGCTACGATTGGTTTTTGTGGTGCCGTCCGTATTATAAGCATCGTTGTGTTCGCTGCCCTTCATCTTCACACCATCAAACCCACTACCATATTCAAAACCTTTCACTGCGTTGATGGACAACATAGCTTCCCCCAATTTGGCATGGAGTTTATCAAAAACAGGCTCTCCAAGACCGATAGGTACATTTTGGATAACACAGGTAACCACTCCACCAATGGTATCGCCTTCTTTTTTAATGGATTTGATGTATTCTTCCATCCGACTTGCCATTTCCATGTCTGCACAGCGCACTGGATTGGATTCGATTACGGAAAAATCGAGCTGATCATAGCTCTTCTCCAACTTAAGCGCCCCAACTTGGGAAACATATGCCGTAATCTTAATGTCCTTCAACAATTGCTTGGCGATGGCTCCAGCCACTACCCTACTTGCTGTTTCCCTGGCCGAGCTCCGACCTCCTCCACGATAGTCACGAAAGCCGTATTTCCGATCATAGACATAATCGGCATGGGACGGGCGGTATGAATCCTTGATGTGAGAATAATCCTTGGATTTTTGATTGGTATTCCGAATAGCAAAACCAATAGGTGTTCCCGTGGTCTTTCCTTCAAAAACACCAGAAAAAAACTCCACCGTATCTGGCTCTTTGCGTTGGGTAACTATGGCCGACTGCCCAGGCTTTCTCCTGTCCAACTCCTCCTGAATCATTTGCAAGTCCAATTCAACACCTGCAGGGCAACCATCAATGACCCCGCCCAAGGCAACACCATGTGATTCCCCAAAAGTGGTCAGTCTAAAAAGTTGTCCAAAAGAATTCCCAGCCATCCGGTATAAAATTTAAGAATTTCAAAGGTAGATGTTAAAAATCGAATTCAAAAACAACCCAGCCACTTAATGTTATTGTAACAAATTGCTTTTCTGGTTGATGATTATTTAACGATATGCTCATGAAATATTGATTTGAATTTGATTTTAAGTTTATTCCTACATCCTTAATTTGTAAGTAAACCTATACGATTGAAAAAAAGGAAGATAGAACTCGCCGTCATATCCGATGTACATTTGGGCACCTATGGTTGTCATGCCCATGAACTCATTGCCTACCTCAATAGCATTCAACCTAAAAAGCTCATCTTAAACGGGGATATCATTGATATCTGGCAGTTTAAAAAACGGTATTTTCCGGCTGCCCATTTAAAGGTTCTCCGTAAAATAATAGGAATGGCCTCAAAAGGCACGGAAGTTTACTACATCACTGGAAATCATGATGAAATGCTCCGTAAGTTCAGTGATACTTCAATGGGTAACTTTAAAATTTCCAACAAATTGGTGTTGAATTTGGACGGCAAAAAGGCATGGATTTTTCATGGGGATGTATTTGATGTCTCCATCCAAAATGCCAAATGGCTGGCCAAACTGGGTGGATATGGATACGACTTGCTTATTCTCATCAATAGTCTGATCAATTGGGGCTTGGTGAGAATGGGGCGTGAAAAATATTCCCTTTCCAAAAAGATAAAAAATAGCGTAAAGCAGGCCGTGAAGTACATCAATGATTTTGAGCGCACTGCAGCCGACCTCGCCATAGAAAATGATTACGATTACGTCATCTGCGGACACATCCATCAACCCAAAAAGGAACGCTACGAAAACAAAAAAGGAAGCTGCGTATACCTTAACTCCGGGGATTGGGTGGAAAACCTGACCGCTTTGGAATATTCCTTTAAACGTTGGAAGGTCTACCATTACAACCATGACCGACTATCCCCTTTCTTTGCCGATGAGGACCTCAAGGAAATGGACATGAATGAACTCATTGCCTCCATAACCGACAAAGAGGTGGAAATTGAAAACGTTACCGAAGAGTACGAAAACCAAAAACTGGAAAGCGAAAAATCCCTAAACGACCAAAGCCTGTCTCAAGATTGATACTGGATGCTGGGCATCCCGTTCCGTTCCATCCTTGATTTGATGCCTACAACTGGTTCCATTGGCCGAAATCAATGTGTCTGCATCACTTTTCCGTACTGCGGGGAACAGCTTCAAATCCCCAACTTTCATACTGGTATCATAATGCTCTTTCTCGTACCCAAAGGAGCCCGCCATTCCACAACATCCTGATGCAATTATGGTTACTTTGTAGTTTTTGGGCAGATTAAGCACATCAAAGGTCACCTTCTGGTTGCTCAATGCCTTTTGATGGCAGTGATTATGAATTTTAACCGTTCTTTCTTCCTGCGTGAAACTATCGGAAGTAATATGACCTGCAGCAATTTCCGAAGCCAAGAACTCCTCTATCAAAAATGACTTTGATGCCAACTTTTCCAAAAGGGGTTTATCATTGTGAAGTCTTTGGTACTCATCACGGAACGAGAGAATCGCAGAAGGCTCCAATCCCACAATGGGGATATCCTGGTCCAAAATCTTCTTTAGCTTGTCCAAATTCTTTGCTACCAGTTTTTTGGCTTGCTTCAAAAACCCCTTGGACAAATACGTCCTACCACTTTCAGCATAAAACAGCTCCACATCATAGCCTAGTTTGCACAACAATTCTATCGCGTCCTTGCCCACTTCAATATCGAGATACTTGGTAAACTCATCCAAATACAAAACCACTTTCTTCTTGGAAAGGTCTGTGTTTTTTAAGTTGAATTGCTTCAAATGCTTCTCAAAATTAAATCGATATACTTTGGGCAGGCTACGCTCTTGGGCCACTCCGGAAGTTTTCTTTATAAATCCTCCGATAAGCTTGGAGTCGTACATAGCATTGGTCAGTCCAGAAAGTTGGCTCCCCAAGGCATTCAATTTGGTGTTGTACGCAAATAACTTGCTCCGCAAGGGGTAGCCATTACTTTCATGATACTGATACAAAAATTCAGCCTTTAAAGTAGCCACGTCTACATTACTGGGGCATTCACTGGCACAAGCCTTACAACTCAAGCAAAGATCAAAAACCTCCTTAAGTTCTTTTTGATCAAACTTATTGGCTTTCTCGGTATTGGTCAAAAATTCACGTAATGCATTGGCCCTACCTCTTGTGGTATCTTTTTCATTTTTGGTTGCGTGAAAACTGGGGCACATGCCTCCAGACATATGATGACTTTTACGGCAATCCCCACTGCCATTACATTTTTCGGCCGCCTTGAGGATACCCTCACTATCCGAAAAGTCCATCAGCGTAGTCACTTCGGGTTCTTCTCGGTCCACTTCGTACCGCAAGGATTCATCCATGGGGTAGGCATCCACAATTTTCCCTGGGTTGAAAATACTATTGGGGTCGAACAATGATTTTACCCGTTTGAGCAATTCATAATTCTCCTCCCCGATCATCATGGGGATAAACTCGGCGCGGACAATACCGTCTCCATGCTCCCCACTGAAACTTCCTTTATATTTTTTGGTGAGTTTGGCCACATCGGTGGTGATGGAACGGAACAATACCACATCCTCTGACTTCTTCAGGTTGAGAATGGGTCTTAAATGCAGTTCTCCAGCTCCGGCATGGGCATAATACACGGCATCTTGGTTGTAATCCTTCATGATTTGGGTGAACTCCCCGATAAAATCTTTCAAATCCTCCAAAGCAACCGCTGTATCTTCAATACATGCCACAGCTTTGCGATCCCCAACCATATTCCCTAAAAGTCCCAAGCCCGCTTTTCGAAGCTCAATGGCCTTGTTGATATCGTCACCCATCAAAACAGGATTGGCATAGCTCAACCCTGATTTTTCTAGCGTATCCAATAAATCCTTTAACTGTTTCTTCAATTCTTCCTCGGTATGAGCCCTCACCTCCAACATAAGAATGCCGGCTGGGTCTCCATCCACAAAAAACCGATTGGCCAGCTGCGCCCTGTTATTCTTGGTACAATCCAAAATAACCTTATCCATCATCTCGCAGGTATGCAGATTATGCTGCATAACAGGAGCCACATCACCTAAACAATCCTCTAAAGTTTTATAGTGTGTAGCGACCATAGCAGACATTGGTGGAGGTAAATCATCCACTTGCAAGGTAATCTCAGTGGTAAAGGCCAAAGTACCTTCACTTCCAGATAATAATTTACATAAGTTAAAATCTTCCTTGAAGGCTCCAAAAAGGTTGTTCTTCAACAATTCGTCCACCGCATACCCCGTATTTCTCCTATGGATACTGGCCTTGGGAAACTCTGCTTCAATATTATCCTGATTCTTCTTGTTGGAAAGCTCTTTCTCCAACTTGGCATAAATGGTTCCCTCCAATGAGGTCTCCAGTTTCTTCTTATCAAATATCTCTTTTGAGACTTCCGCGAATGAAGCTTCGCTACCATCGGATAAAATACAGTTCAGGGCAACCACCTTGTCTCTAGTCACTCCATACTGGATGGAAGTTGTTCCTGAGGAGTTGTTGCCGACCATTCCTCCAATCATACACCGGTTGGAAGTGGAGGTGTTGGGCCCAAAAAACAAACCAAATGGTTTTAAAAATAGGTTGAGCTCATCCCGAACCACGCCCGGCTGCACACGTACCTGTTTTTTCTCCTTGTCCAGATGTAGAATCTGTGTGAAATTTCGTGATACATCAACAACAATTCCCTCGCCCACACATTGGCCAGCCAACGAGGTTCCTGCGGTCCTGGGAATTAAACCTATATTGTTGTCTGTTGCAAAACGGACCAAGGTTTTAATATCATCTATATTTTCAGGGTATGCCACAGCGGTGGGCAACTTACGGTATACCGAAGCATCTGTGGCGTACAACGCCCTGCTAAGGTTATCCATCAACAATTCTCCGTTCAGATTTTGCGACAGAGATTTTAACAAAGATTTATCCAATCTGGAACAATTTTTGGTGACTGAAAGAGTTTCAAAAGTGTCTTAAAGACATTACAAAATTATTTTAATTTTAATTAAAAAGAGAACCTTATGAAGATTACCACACTATTTGCAGCGCTTTTTTTGTTTGCCTCAACCGCGGTGAGTGCGCAAGACATTGCCAATCACGCTCTTGGACTCCGTTTGGGGGACAGTGATGGTTTTGGAGCGGAAATTTCATATCAAAAATCCATAGCCCAATATAATAGGGCGGAATTCAACTTAGGCTGGAGGGACAGCCGTTATTTTGATGCCTTTAAACTTAGTGGTGTTTATCAATGGGTACACCAATTGGATGGCAATTTTAACTGGTACTACGGTGTAGGTGGAGGATTGGGAAATGTGGATTTTGATCCGGGACCCGATTTCGACAATGATAACGATGGCCTGTTTGTGTTTGCTGCAGGTGATATTGGGGTGGAATACAATTTTGACATCCCTCTACTCCTTTCCCTTGATTTTAGGCCTGAAGTGGGCTTGGTGGGCTATGATGGGTTCAGTGACAATTTTGACTTTGACATTGCCCTGGGGATTCGATACCAATTTTAAAAATACAGTTTAAAGATATTTTCACCCTTGTACCTTTTTGATAGGTACAAGGGTTTTTTTATGCCATATGGAATGAATACCTTAGCAACTTAAACTACAAGACATGAAATACGTATTTGTAATTGCTTTCGGAGTTTTACTATTGGCTTCGTGCAATTCTGAACCGAAAGGATATTCATTGAATGTTACTGTTACTGGCGAACCAGAGAACGGGACCAAAATATTTCTAAGAACCACCGATTCCCTAAACCAGCTTGTGGATTTGGACACTACCACCATAGAAAATGGAGCTTTCAGCTTTACGGGAACACAGGCCGAACCAAAGCTTTCATATCTATTTATGGAATCCGGTAGAGGAAACATTCCTTTTATTTTGGAAAACGGGGACATCAAAATCAAGTTTCAAAAAGACAGCATGACCTATGCCAAATTGGAAGGTACTCACCAGAATGATCTTTTCATGGATTTTTTGGATGACTCCAGGGTACTGTCCGAAAAAGCAATGTCCATGCAAAACGATATGCGTATGGCCGCCCAACAGCGCGATACCGCAACCGTTACTGCGCTACGGGAAGAATTTATAGAGTTCCAGGAAGAAGCTAAAAACTTCAATGTTGAATTCGCCAAAAACAATCCAGATGCATTAATCTCTGCTTTGATCATCGGTAACCTTATGGCCAGTAAGGCTTTACCCCATGAGGAAATCAAAGCCATGTTCGAAGCCCTATCCCCTGAGGTAAAGGCTTCAGAACCTGGAAAACAAATCAAAGAACAGTTGGATAAGATGAAATCCACCGAAGTTGGTGTAAAGGCTCCTGAATTCTCAGCGCCAACCCCAGAAGGTGATGTTTTGGCATTGAGCGATGTTACCACTAAAGGAAAACTCACTTTGGTCGATTTTTGGGCAGCATGGTGCAGACCTTGCCGGGAAGAAAACCCCAACATTGTTTCTGTGTACCAAAAATACAAGGATAAAGGTTTTAATGTGATCGGGGTTTCTTTGGACGCTCGTGCAGAAGATTGGAAAAGTGCCATCGAATCAGACGGATTGGTTTGGAACCATATTTCCAACTTAAAGCGTTTTCAAGACCCTATTGCCCAATTGTACAACATCAATGCCATCCCAGCTGCATTTCTTTTGGATGAAAATGGGGTGATCATTGCCAAAGATCTTCGCGGACCCGCCTTGGAACAAAAGGTGGCTGAGGTTCTTAATTAAAGAAAATATTCCCTTCAGATTTAAAAAGGCCCTTGATCAAGGGTCTTTTTATTGATTTATATTTTTCCCATTTTCTCCAAAACAAAGAGAATCACAATAGGCACGGCTAATAAAACCACAATGAAAGTATCTGTCACAAACAATTCCGGCTTAAACAACAAAGTGACCACATAGCCTCCTATAGCTCCCCCAAAATGAGCGGTATGTCCAATATTCCCCAACCTACTCTTCATCCCATAAATCGAATATAAAAGATAGGCTATCCCCAATACATAGGCCGGCAAAGGAATGGGAATAAACATGATTCCCAGCTGCATATCCGGATTCAACAGGATGGCCGCATATAAGATTCCTGTTACCGCGCCACTGGCACCCACGGCACTATAATAGGGTTCATCCTTATGAAAAAACAAGGCCAATAAGCTTCCCGCTACCAAACTGACAAAATAAATGACCAAAAATTTTCCGGGACCAAACCACCCAATCACCACATTGGCGAAAAAATAGAGGGTGAACATGTTAAAGAACAGATGGGAGATGTCAACATGCAAAAAGCCAGAAGTCACTATTCTGTCGCGCTGTCCAGCCCGAATTCCACTGATATTGAACTTATATCGGTCAAAAAAGCCCGTATCGTTGAATCCTCTAAGGGAAACAATGACATTGGCGGCCATAATGGCAATAGTAGCGATGTGTAAATTGAACATGAATAGTAAAGTTTGGATTCAAATATAGCTATATTTGCACACACGAATCGCCTATGCAGTTGACCATATTCATCCTTGTCTATCCCTTGCTCTGGTTGGTCTCCAGACTCCCCTTTAAACTGATCTACTTGCTTTCAGATGGCGTGTACGCGCTATTGTACCATGTCATCGGATATCGTAAAAAAGTGGTTCGTAGCAACTTGGCCTTGGTTTTTCCCGAAAAATCCCAAACGGAACGTCTAGTGATAGAAAAAAGGTTCTACAAGCATATGTGCGATATGTTCTTGGAAATGATAAAGACCATGGGCATTAGTAAAGAAGAAATCCAAAAACGGTTTACAGTAACCAATTTTGAACTGCTTCATAGCCTTGAAGAAAAAGGGACCAATACCATGCTTATGCTTCCCCACTACGCCAGTTGGGAATGGGTTTTGTCGTTAAACCTTCAAATACAGTCCAAAGGCTATGGCATCTATCAAAAAATAGAGAATAAATATTTTGATAAACTGATCCGTCAGATCAGGGGGAAATTCAACACTACTTTAATATCAACCCGAGAATCCAGAAAAATCCTGAAAGCTGCCAAAGAGAGCAATGAGTTGTTGATGGTGGGTATAATCAGTGATCAATCCCCGATGGTCAGCAGGGCAAAGTATTGGACGGATTTTATGGGAATTGTGGTTCCCGCCCACGTTGGAGGTGAGGAAATCTGCAAAGCCAATGACATTGTTCCAGTATACCTTAAGGTTAAAAAGAAGAAAAGAGGATATTACGAAGGCACTTTCAAAATACTTTCCGAAAACCCTTCTGAAGTAGAGAACTACAAGATAACAGATGCTTTTTTGAAAGAGACTGAAAAATCCATACACGAAGCTCCCGAGTATTATTTCTGGACCCATAAGCGCTGGAAACACAGAAATAAGGTTCCCTTAGAGTTTCAGAATCAGTAGGTAAGGTTTAAAATAGTGAACCACTTGACGTAGGTGGGATGCAATTTGTTGTTGGTCGAAATTTTATAGAATTTTTTTCCTAGTTTTCTACTTTCTAAACCAACTAAACAAACTTTCATGGAATTATTGCAAACGCTTTATAACGAGATCATAGGCTTTTTGGGTATCTCACAGGCTTGGGAAATTCTGAGTTCAGGCGATTATTCGTCCTTCACTACCTATGACGGTATTGTATCCCTGATTTATCCCATTATCCCGCTTCTGCTTATCCTTGAGCTTATTTTGGGATTGATATATAAAAAACCCCAAGCCAAGGTCTACAAGGTAAATTTTCTGATTTACATCTTCAATAGGTTTGTAGGACGGTTCATTGCTATTGCCATGGTTGCCTTTTGCATTGGATTATTTCAACAATATGCACCTTTCCAAACCACCATGACCTGGTATTGGTTCATCTACGGATATATTGTTTGGGAATTGGGCCATTTTGTCTATCACTATCTGGGCCATAAAGTTCGACTGTTCTGGTGTCTGCACTCCACGCACCATGCTCCGGAAGATATGAACCTATCCGTGACCCATGCCCATTTTTTCTTGGAGGCCCCGTATGCAGATACCATCCGGACCACCATCTGTATTCTTTTGGGAGTACAACCCGAATTACTGTTCCTGATCATGTTCATTGATGGCACCTATGGCGCTTTCATCCATGTTGGAGAGAATCTATTGAAAAATGGTCGATTGGGTTTTTTGAACAAAATTATCCTGACCCCATCACACCATAGGGTACACCACGCCAAAAACCCACTTTATATGGACACCAATTTTTGCAACCTGCTCAATATATGGGACAAGGTGTTCAAGACCTATCAAGAGGAACAGCACCATATCCAGATTGAGTATGGCATCACCCGTGAAATGGACTCAGGTAATTTTCTGGATGTGTATTTTGGTGAGATAGTGGCCTTGGCCAAAGATGTTTGGAATGCTCCGGGCATCCTCAATAAGTTTCGATATCTAGTCATGCCACCCGGATGGAGTCATACTGGCGACCACAAAACCGCCAAAGTGGTCAGAGGTGCCTATTTGGAATCAGTACATAGCTAAATCATTTGGAGGCCTGCTCCTTTATTGGAGAGTATCCAAAATCTTATACTTTTCTTAAAAGAGAACCGCAAGTTGGTTCTCTTTTTTTATATTCAACCTCATTCAATCAACAAAAAATGAAACAGTTAGCCACTATTTTCCTCTTCTGCACCTTTGTGTTTTCTTACGGACAACGACCTCCTAAAGACATTCCACAGGAAACCTTGGAAACCATTAAAACAGAAGTCTGGATTCCATTTATGGAAGCCTACGACCAATCCGACTCCCAAAAATTAAGGTCGATCCACACCCAAGATATTTTTAGGGTGACCCAAGATTTCAACCAAGTTGAGACCGGGGAAAAGTATCTGGAAAGCTTTGGGAGTTTTGTGGAATCCGTAAAATCTAGAGGTCATCAAGTGGGTATTGCCTTTGCAATCCGCTCCACGGCCCTCAACGACACCGGCGATATGGCCTACCAAACTGGATATTATCGTTTCAGTTCCAAAAGAGAGGATGATGAAGATCTTGTGGTAAGGGGATACGGCGAATTCAATGTGGGATTGCGCAAGGAAAACGGTACATGGAAAATATGGCTGGATGCCGACAAGCGCATCCAGCTTACGCCAGAGGATTTTAATGCACAGGAAATCCTGTACGAGTTGGAAAAATCCTAGCTCAATCCAGCCACTTCCTTGATCTCATCAATGATCCTATCGGCAAGACCATCGGCCTCCGCTTGGGATTTGGCCTCCGTATAGATTCGGATAATGGGCTCTGTATTGGATTTTCGCAAGTGTACCCAATTTTCGGGGAAATCAATCTTTACCCCATCAATGGTGGATACTTCTTCGTCTTTGTACTTGTTGTGCATAGCATCTAGAAGGGCATCCACATCCAACTCAGGGGTAAGTTCTATCTTCTTTTTGCTCATGAAATAGCTCGGGTAACTGGCCCTAAGTTCGGCCACTGTTCCTCCTCTTTCGGACATCAACATTAAAAAGAGCGCGGTGCCTACCAAGGCATCGCGACCGTAATGACTTTCAGGGTAGATGATTCCACCATTCCCTTCACCGCCAATAATAGCGTTGTTGGCCTTCATTTTGGTCACCACATTTACCTCTCCTACCGCTGCTGCCTCATAGATGCCGCCATGTTTTTCGGTAACATCCCGTAAAGCTCTTGACGATGATAGATTGGATACCGTATTTCCTTTGGTCTTTCCCAAAACATAATCGGCACAGGCCACCAAGGTATATTCCTCCCCGAACATTTCCCCATCATTGCTGATAAACGCCAGACGGTCCACGTCAGGGTCTACCACAATACCAAAATCGGCTTTTTCCTCAACCACTTTTTTACAGATGTCCCCTAAATGCTCCTTCAATGGCTCCGGATTATGAGGAAAATGCCCAGTGGGGTCACAATATAATTTCACCACTTCAACCCCCAATTCTTCCAACAATTTTGGAATGGCAATGCCTCCTGTGGAATTCACACCATCGACCACTACCTTAAATTTTTTCTCGCGGATCACATCGGCATCCACCAAGGAAAGCTCCAATACTTCATCAATATGGATATCAATGTAGGAATCGTTCTTGGTTATGGTCCCCAAATCATCCACTTCAACAAAGTTGAAATCCTCTTTTTCGGCCAGGGTCAATATTTTGGCACCTTGTTCCGCATCCAAAAATTCTCCTCGCTCGTTCAACAACTTTAGAGCATTCCACTGTTTGGGATTATGACTGGCGGTCAAAATAATACCCCCATCTGCTTTTTCAATAGGAACAGCGATTTCCACCGTAGGGGTTGTGGAAAGTCCCAAATCAATCACATCAATGCCCAATCCCACCAAGGTAGAGACTACCAAATTTTGAATCATCTCACCGGACAGTCGGGCATCTCTACCGATTACCACGGTCAATTTCCCCTTTTGGGAATACGCCTTCAACCATGTACCATAGGCAGCCGCAAACTTTACGGCATCTACCGGGGTCAGGTTTTCATTGGTTCGTCCTCCTATAGTTCCTCGTATTCCTGAAATTGATTTGATCAGTGTCATAGTGTTAAAAAAGTTTTTGCAAATATATAGGGCCTGTCCGTATTCCATGTTTGGAATTTGTAAATTTCGATGGAAAAGAAATTTGCCTCGATGAACTTCCTCGCCCACATCTATCTGTCCTTTGATGACAAGGAAATTACCTTGGGAAATTTCTTTGCGGACCATATCCGAGGCAATAAGTACAAACACTTCCCGGAGCGCATACAAAAAGGCATCTTGTTGCACCGGGAAATCGACACCTATACGGATGCCCACCCCATTCCCAAACAAAGCAGCAAGCGGCTGCACAAGAACTACAGCCATTATAGCCGTGTCATTGTGGATATCTTTTATGACCACTTTCTGGCCAAAAACTGGAGCGATTATTCAGAAGTTCCCCTTGAAGATTACGTGGAAAACTTTTATGACCTATTGGAGGACAACTACGACCTACTCCCTTTGGGCACCAAACGGATGATGCCCTATATGATTACGGACAATTGGCTGCTCAATTATGCCAACCTTGCCGGTATTGGGCGGGTCCTCAATGGAATGAACCGAAGGACACAGAATCGGTCGAAAATGAATTTTGCCATTTTGGACCTCGAAGAACATTATACTGACTTTGAAGCGGAGTTCACCGCTTTTTTTGAAGAATTGATTACCTTTTCCAAGCAAAAATTCATTTCCCTATGCGAAGAATAATACTCCTAGCCCCCCTCCTTTTCCTGTTCTTGAACTGTAAGCAGCAACCTGCGGTCCCTACGGGACTGGTCACGGAAAAGGCCATGGTGGTCTCGGCCCGTGAAGAAGCCTCAAAGATTGGAACGGACATCATGAAAAAAGGCGGGAATGCCTTTGACGCCATGGTGGCCACAGAGTTGGCTTTGGCCGTTGCCTATCCCTTTGCGGGAAATTTGGGTGGCGGTGGTTTTATGGTCTATCGAAAAAACAATGGCGATATCGGTGGAATCGACTATCGCGAAAAAGCCCCGCTTGCTGCCCACAAGGATATGTATTTGGATTCCCTTGGGAATGTGATTCCGAATATGAGCATCGTTGGAGCCACTGCAGTTGGTATCCCCGGGACCGTGGCCGGGGTCATGGAAGTACATGAAAAATTCGGTTCCCTGCCCCTATCCGAAATCATGGAACCGGTAATCGCTTTGGCCCAAAAAGGTGTGGTGGTTACCGAAAAGCAAGCCAAGCGATTGGAAAGCTACAAAGAGCGGTTTATTGAAGTTAATGGGGATAGCACCAAATTTGCCGCCAATTTCAAGGATGGGGACACTATAAAATATCCTGAACTGGCCAATACCCTTAAGAAGATTCTCGATAACGGAAAAAATGGTTTCTACAAAGGTGAAGTGGCCCAAAAGCTTGCGGCCTTTGTACAGGAAAAGGGAGGCTATATGACCGAAGAGGATTTAGCGAGGTATGAAGCCAAGTGGCGTGACCCGATTGTGTTCAACTATAAAGACCTACGCATTATTTCCATGAGTCCGCCCAGTAGCGGCGGGGTGACCATCAACCAAATCTTTAAGATGATGGAACCCCATGACGTTTCCAAGTTTGGGCACAATTCCGTGAAGACGATTCAGCTCTTCACCGAAGCAGCGCGACGTGCATATGCTGACCGAAATTATTTCTTGGGCGATCCTGATTTTGTGGATATTCCCTTGGAAACATTGCTCAGTGATGCCTATTTGCTGGAACGTATGGCCAATTTTTCATTTGACCAAGCCACCCCTTCTTCGGAAGTGAGTCATGGGGAGGTTGAAATTGTTGAAAGCTCAGAAACCACCCACTATTCCATTGTGGACAGCGAGGGCAATGCTATTTCTGCCACTACTACCCTCAATGGTGGATACGGTTCCAAACTCTATGCGGCGGAATTAGGTTTCTTTCTGAACAATGAAATGGACGATTTCAGCTCAAAACCAGGAGTACCCAATATGTTTGGATTGATTGGTGCCGAAGCCAACAGCATTGCTCCCGAGAAACGTATGTTGAGCAGTATGACCCCAACCCTTGTGGAAAAGGACGGAAAGCTTTATATGGTTGTTGGTACGCCCGGAGGCTCCACCATTATAACTGCAGTGGCCCAAACGATTCTAAACGTGTATGAGTTCAATCTGAGCATGCAAGAGGCCGTAAATGCCCCTCGGTTCCATCACCAGTGGCTACCCGACATGATCATCTTTGAACCTGAAGGGTTTCCTGAAACCCTTACCGATGAACTGAAATCAAAAGGATACATCATCAATGAAGAAAGAACCCCCATCATTGGAAAAGTAGACGCTATCCGTGTGCTCCCCGATGGTCGTTTGGAAGGCGGAGCCGATAAAAGAGGGGACGATACCGCTGTTGGATTTTAAAGTTTGCCTATGAGTTTTGATGTCGTTGTACTGACCGACCCAAGATATATCAACCCCAAAAAAGAAAGCGCCTACATAGAAAATGTCCTTCTTGAAGACCGTTTAGTCTTGGAAGCACTGCAACGTTTAGGGCTGAATGCCATACGAAAGTCTTGGGACGACCCGGATTTTGATTGGTCATCCACCAAATATGCATTGTTCAGGACCACTTGGGATTATTTTGACCGATATCAAGAGTTTTCCAAATGGTTGGAATCCGCCTCCAAACAAACGAAATTCATCAATTCCAAAGACCTTATTTATTGGAACATTGACAAACATTACCTGAAGGACTTATCAGATGCCGGAGTGAATATCCCCAAAACCATTTTTATTGAAAAAGCGACCCAAACCACCCTTCAAGATACCATTGAAGATGCGCTCGAAAATCAAGGGTTCATAGATGACATTTTTATCCTGAAACCCTGTGTTTCCGGAGCAGCCCGCCATACCTATAAAATCCTAAACGAAGACATTCCAAAACACGAAGCCATCTTTCAGGAGTTGATTGGCGAAGAAGCCATGATGCTCCAAGAATTTCAGGAAAATATTGTTAAGGAAGGAGAAATTTCCATGATGGTATTTAACGGAAAGTTCACCCATGCGGTACTCAAAATTGCCAAACCGGGGGATTTTAGGGTACAAGATGATTTTGGTGGAACGGTACACGATTACATCCCCTCCAAAGAACAGATTGCCTTCGCCGAAAAAGCGGCTCAAGCCGCATTGGAACTCCCGATATATGCCCGGGTGGATATTTTTAAGGATAATAACGGGGAATGGGCCTTGGCCGAGCTCGAAATTTTTGAACCTGAGCTTTGGTTTCGATTGTATCCTGAAGCGGCCAATATTCTTGCCAAAGGTATCAAGGAAACCTATTTCAAGTAATTTTTAGGTGTTGACCTGCCCCATTTGGCGTTTGAGCTCTTCCATGGACTGCTGCAACTGCTTCAGCAAACCAGTTTCTGTTGTGGCATCCACATTAAAGGTCAATTTGCTACTCACTTCCCAAATTTCTTGGATTTGGAAGGGCTTAATGTCGTAAGGTGGATACGCCTCGTTCAAGGAAACCAAAGTGATATTATTGGAATTGGGACGTTTCTCAATCTTTTTGACCATCACGGAATCCTGAAGCACCACCACGTACATTTTATTAGGGCTCACATGATCTATATGTTCAATGGCTCGGGCCAACACCCAATCATTGGGTTTTAGGTTGGGCAACATACTGTCGCCTTCGACTTGAAAACCGCGATAGGTGGCATTTCTAAACTCGGGAATGGGTAGGTCAAACGCTGGCAATTGTTGATACCAACTGGTATCTGTGATATTCTGGGGATACCCTGCCGCGGCCCGGGCATTCACCAATACCATATTGTCTTGGTCTGAATTATCAACAGTGACCACTTTGGGAATCACACTGGTTTTGGAAGTGTCCAGATGTTTCTGATCACTTTCCCCGAACAACCACATGGGATTTATCTTGAACTGTTTCAACAGCTCTGTCACCACTTTCCCGGATAGCTTGGTCCTTCCCCGCTCAATATCGGCCGTGGTATTCTTGACGCCCAACAATTGGGCAAACTCTGCTTGGGTAAATCCCAATTCACGTCGGATATCCGTAAATCGTTTTAAGGTTAGTTCATTTTCCATTTCATCCGTTCTTATATGAGATTGAGGCCTGAATTGTCATTATTTAACCTAAGAACAAAGACCTCTCGATTGCGGTCGAGGTGACCAAATAATTTCAAATATACATAATTTGGATTATTTCCAAAATATTTAATGGATTATATCCAATAATTGGAATATTTCCATATCTTTGATTGGAATATTTCCAAGTTATGAATTTTGAACGGATACGGGAAAAGTTGAACATTCTGGCTGATGCCGCCAAATATGATGTGTCCTGCGCCAGTAGTGGTAGTGACCGGACCAACAAAAGTCAAGGGTTGGGCAATGCCTCCAAAATGGGAATATGCCATAGCTATACGGAAGACGGCAGGTGTATCTCTTTATTGAAGATCTTATTGACCAACCACTGCATTTTCGATTGCGCCTATTGCGTAACACGGAAAAGCAATGATGTCCAACGTGCCGCTTTTAAAATCCAAGAAGTGGTGGACCTCACCATTAATTTTTATCGCAGGAATTATATCGAGGGGCTGTTCTTGAGTTCCGGAATTTTTAAAAATGCCGATTACACCATGGAACGTTTGGTGACCGTGGCCAAAAAACTACGGGAAGAGGAAAATTTCAACGGATACATCCATTTAAAATCCATTCCCGGGGCCAGTGATGAGCTCATGTACGAAGCAGGATTGTATGCAGACCGACTTTCCGTGAACATTGAGGTACCTACCATTTCAGGATTAAAGTTATTGGCTCCCGACAAAAAACATGAGGATTTCACCAAACCCATGCTCAAGGTGAAAAATGAGATTGTCCGCTACAAGGCTGAACGAAAAATCATCAAGAGCACTCCAAAATATGCCCCTGCCGGACAAAGCACCCAGATGATTGTGGGCGCTTCCGGGGAAACCGACAAGGACATCATGTATTCTGCAGTCCATTATTACAAGAATTACCAAATGCGCAGGGTCTATTATTCGGGCTATGTTCCCGTAGCAGATGATATGAGACTGCCCGCCATAGGCTCACAAGTGCCCATGTTGCGCGAAAACCGACTGTACCAAACGGATTGGCTCCTTCGGTTTTATGGCTTTGCCATTAACGAAATCCTGAACAAGGAACATCCCAACCTGGATATGGATGTAGATCCCAAACTCTCATGGGCATTGCGCAATCTGCACCATTTCCCCGTTGACGTCAACAGTGCAGACAAGGCTCTATTGGCACGAATCCCGGGAATTGGGATGCGTTCTGTGGATAAAATCCTTAAGGCACGCCGCTTTAGAAGACTGAACTGGGACCACCTTAAAAAAATCGGGGTGACCCTCAACCGTGCCCAATACTTTATGGTATGTGATTCCCGCCATTGGGAACGTAGGGATTTGGATGCGGAGAAAATCAAGGGTATGATCCTACAGACTTCAATAGGCAAGTTTCGGAATCAGTATAGCACCCAATTGTCATTGTTCAATTAAACATCAAAAATGAGCACTATGAAACCTTCAAAAACCCTAATTTACGATGGTAGCTTCAATGGCTTTCTTACTGCCGTCTTTGTCGCCTTCGATGAAAAAATTAATGTGGCCGACATCCAAAAAAATGGCCAAGGTCAGAACGGATTGTTTTCCGAATCAGAAACCATCTTCACCCATGTGGAAAAGGCCAAACGGGTCTGGAACGGAATCAGAAACAAGAGTCATAATGCCATTGCCAATGTGTATTTTGCTTTTTTGAGCGAAACCGAAGGGGTAGAATTGATGCTCTACACCTACATTCAAAAACTGATGGCCACCACCCTTGGAAAGCAAATGGATTATTCCGATGGGATTGTACTTTTCATTGACCAATTGGCCAAAAAAGTGGGTCGCGAAAAACACCGTATGGAAGCCTTTGTTCGCTTCCAACTGACCAAGGACGATATCTATTTTGCCAACATTGAACCCGATTTCGATGTGTTACCCCTGATTTCAAAACATTTTCGCCACCGCTACGCAGACCAGCAATGGCTGATCTATGATGTGAAACGTAAATATGGTATTTACTATAACCTGGACCATGTGGAAATGGTTTCCCTCAATCTGAAGGAAATCCATTTTAATAAAATCCATAAAAGTGATGCTTTTTTGAGCGAGGAATACGATTACCAGACCCTATGGAACGATTATTTTAAAAGTACCGGCATCAAATCCCGTATCAACCCAAAATTGCACACGCAACACGTACCCAAACGGTATTGGAAATATTTGAGCGAGAAGAAAGAGGCGGTATAACCAGTTCTCTTAATTTTGGACGTATCTTCCAAAAATAAAGAGTATGGCTTATAAGCAGTTAAAGCTTTGGTTTGATGTGGAATTGGCCCAACTATTGGCCAATAAGCTATCTGAAAAAGGTATTCCTATAAATCACGAATCGTTTACAAGTACAGTTTCGGAAAGAGTTGGCAAACTGGAGCTGAAAGATAGAATTGAGTGTATAGCCGATGCCTTGGAATCCCATTTAACTGGTGATTACCTTACCAATTTAAATTGTTTGTTAGCCATTTTGGGTCCTGAGAATAAAAAAGAGACAGGCATGTTCAAAGAGTTTTATTGGATTATGCCGATTGCCAAATATGTTGAAAAGTATGGCCATGATCATTTTGAACAATCCATGGAGGCCATTGGGGAAATCACCAAACGCAATACTGGGGAGTACGCTATCAGGCCCTTTCTTGAAAAGTACCCTGAACAGACAGTAAAGGTGCTTATTCAATGGTCTAAGAGCCCTAACAAACATGTACGTCGTTTATCCAGTGAAGGGGCAAGACCCCGCTTGCCATGGGCCAAAAAGCTGAACATGTTTGTACACGACCCATCCCCCATCTTTCCAATTCTGGAGAATCTTAAGGACGACCCCAGTAAATATGTCCAAACCTCGGTAGCCAACACCATCAATGACATCCTGAAAGACAACCCTAACAAAGCCAAAAAACTGGTTGAATCATGGGTGCCTCAGGCCACAATAGAACGTAAGTGGATTATTAAACACGCTCTTCGGAACCTGAGAAAATCAAATGATCAATGGGCCATGGAAATAATAACCAAACTATAGTGTTACTTACTCCGCTCCCCAACAAAATGATCGCTCTTATTTTTGAACAGCACATTGAAGCTGGTCAAGCTGCCATAGATGCGGGTAATATATTGCTGCAGGTCTATCTTTTCCTGATCATCCAGATTTTTACTGCTGTTGATTTTTTGTTCCATCACCCTGATGCGGTCACGCACCATCACGATCTTATGGAAGAAGGTCTCAATAGGCATTTCCTTGCTCTGCGTGGCATCATCCGGTTCCAAAACCAATTTTCCACCTTTCCATTTATCGGCAATTGCCACTTTCTCATGGGTATCACTCCATTTTTCCAAAATCTTCACCAAGGAACGCTCCACATCAAAAAAACTGACTGTATCCACTTCGTCCTCTACAGCTTCAATCACCTCAAATTCGGAATCCAAATCAATGGTTTCCAATCCATTTTCCAAAAATGTGACCCAATAATGCTTCGATGATACATTAGTCACCACCCCTTTACCATACTCTGGATGTTCAATTCTGGAACCAATACCCAATAATTTCATTTTATATAGTTAATGTCATTTCGTAGAAGCTTTGCATCTGAGAAATCTAGATTTCTCCCATTTGGTCGAAATGACTGTTTTCAAACTCAAAAATAAATCATCAATTAACAAAAACGAAACTTGGGGCCACTTCATTTTTACATCCCAAATCGCTACTTTTGAGGTTTGCTATGATTTTATGGTCAACTACGAAGAACATATTGAGGTTAAAGGCGCCAGAGTCCATAATCTGAAAAATATAGATGTTACCATTCCGCGTGAAAAGCTCGTAGTAATCACCGGTCTTTCGGGCAGCGGAAAATCCTCTTTGGCCTTTGATACCATTTATGCTGAAGGCCAGCGACGCTATATAGAAACCTTCTCGGCCTATGCCCGGCAGTTCTTGGGCGGATTGGAACGTCCCGATGTGGACAAAATTGATGGTCTGTCCCCTGTGATTGCCATTGAACAGAAAACCACCTCAAAATCGCCCCGCTCTACCGTTGGGACCATTACCGAGGTGTACGACTTTCTCCGATTGTTGTTTGCACGAGCTGGTGATGCCTACAGTTTCAACACTGGTGAAAAGATGGTCAGCTATAGCGATGAACAAATCAAAGATTTGATTATTGAGGCCTATCTCGATAAAAAAATAAACGTATTGGCCCCAGTGGTCAAATCCAGAAAGGGTCATTATAGGGAATTGTTCGAACAAATCGGCAAACAAGGATTTGTAAAAGTGCGTGTTGATGGCGAAGTGTTGGACATCACCAAGGGAATGAAAGTGGATCGTTACAAAACTCACGACATAGAGATTGTCATTGACCGCTTGAAAGTTTCGGAAAGTGAGGATTTCCATAAACGTTTGGGCGAGACTATCAACACAGCCATGTACAGTGGCGACAATGTGCTCATGGTTTTGGAAGAAGGCGAAACCATTCCCCGCTATTTCAGTAGAGATCTTATGTGTCCTTCCACGGGCATCTCCTACCCCACTCCGGAACCCAATACCTTTTCCTTCAATTCCCCAAAGGGCATGTGCCCAGATTGTAACGGTTTGGGGCACGTTCATGAAATCAACGAGCAAAAAATCATCCCCAATCCAAAATTGTCCATCAAGGCGGGTGGACTCGCCCCCTTGGGGGAATACAAAAAATCTTGGGCCTTTAAACAATTGGAGACCATTGCCCAGCGCTATGGTTTTGAACTGACCGACCCCATTGAAAAAATCCCGGCGGAAGCTATGGAAATCATTTTGAATGGCGGAAAGGATAGCTTTGAAGTGGATTCCAAAACCTTGGGGGTAAAAAGACAATACAAGATTGACTACGAAGGCATTTCCAACTTTATAAAAACCCAGTTCGAAGAGGCCAATTCCACTTCCATTAAACGGTGGGCCAAAGACTATATGGACAAGGTCCAATGCCCTTCCTGTGAAGGTGCACGGCTACGGAAAGAATCGCTCTATTTTAAGATTGGGGAGAAAAATATTGCTCAACTGGCCCAAATGGACATTGCCGAACTGTTCATTTTTTTCGAAAAGCTTGAAAGCTCCCTCGGGGGTAACCAAAAAATCATAGCCGAGGAAATCATCAAGGAAATCAAGACCCGGGTGCAATTTTTATTGGATGTGGGCTTGGACTACCTCTCCTTGAACCGAAGCTCCAAATCGCTTTCGGGAGGTGAGGCACAGCGTATACGATTGGCCACACAGATCGGCTCCCAATTGGTGGGCGTTCTCTATATTCTGGACGAACCCAGTATTGGTCTGCATCAACGGGACAACGAACGATTGATTCATTCCTTGGTATCCCTTCGCGATATTGGAAACTCCGTAATTGTGGTGGAGCACGACCGGGATATGATAGAACATGCAGACCACGTTATCGATATTGGTCCTAAAGCGGGCCGCCATGGAGGAGAAATCATCTCCGAAGGCACTCCCGAAGAATTAAGGAATCATCACACCTTAACAGCACAATACATTACAGGGGAACAGGAAATTCCCGTTCCTACAGAGCGCAGGAAAGGAACTGGTAAAAAAATCGTGCTTTCAGGGTGTACGGGTAACAACCTAAAAAATGTTACTGCCGAGTTCCCTTTGGGAAAACTGATAGGCGTAACTGGGGTATCCGGTAGTGGAAAGTCTACTTTGATCAATGAGACCCTCTACCCCATTATGAATGCCCATTACTTCAATGGGGTTAAAAAACCCATGCCCCATAAAAAAATTACCGGGCTCCAATATATTGACAAGGTTATCGACATCAATCAGTCACCCATTGGGCGCACACCACGTTCCAATCCAGCCACCTACACGGGTGTATTTAGTGAGATACGGGCGCTCTTTGCCAAGACCACCGAGGCCACTATCCGGGGGTACAAACCTGGACGGTTTAGCTTTAATGTGGCCGGAGGACGCTGTGAAACCTGTCAAGGTGGAGGCTTAAAAGTCATTGAAATGAACTTTTTGCCCGATGTTTATGTGGAATGTGAGACCTGTAATGGGAAGCGTTTCAATCGGGAAACTTTGGAAATTCGCTATAAAGGCAAGTCCATTGCAGATGTGTTGGATATGACCATCAACGAGTCTGTGGATTTCTTTGAAAACATCCCCAAAATTTATCGCAAACTAAAGACAATAAAAGATGTGGGATTGGGTTATATATCTCTGGGGCAACAGTCCACAACCCTTTCAGGTGGAGAGGCACAACGGGTAAAGTTGGCCACAGAGCTTTCCAAACGAGATACCGGAAATACTTTTTATATCCTCGACGAACCTACAACTGGCTTGCATTTTGAAGACATCCGGGTGCTTATGGAAGTGCTCAACCAATTGGTGGACAAAGGAAACACCATTCTCGTCATTGAGCATAATATGGATGTAATCAAAATGATGGACCATATTATAGATATTGGCTATGAAGGTGGCCGTGGGGGCGGAATGGTCGTAGCTACTGGTACTCCCGAGGAAGTGGCCAAGGATATGAAAAGCTATACGGCAAAGTTTTTGAAGAAAGAATTGGAGAATACAAAACAGAAAATTGCAAAGGCAGTTTAAATCATAATTATGCAGATGCGAAAAGAACAACATACCAAAGGATGGAATGAGATAAAGACAAACGATTCATGGGCCATATTCAAAATTATGGGTGAGTTTGTCAATGGATTTGAGAAAATGAGCCAGATAGGTCCCTGTGTATCCATATTTGGTTCTGCTAGAATTCGTCCCGGACAACCCTATTACGACTTAGCCGTTAGGATATCACAAAAAGTAGCTGAAGCAGGCTATGGTATCATTACAGGAGGTGGTCCCGGCATTATGGAAGCTGGTAACAAAGGCGCCAATATGGCTGGAGGAACTTCCGTTGGATTGAATATTGACCTGCCCTTTGAACAGCATGATAATCCATTCATTGATGATGACAAATCTTTAGACTTTGATTATTTCTTCGTACGAAAGGTAATGTTCGTGAAATACTCCCAAGGGTTTGTGGTAATGCCCGGAGGCTTTGGTACATTGGATGAGCTCTTTGAGGCCATCACCCTGATACAGACGCATAAAATTCAGAAGTTTCCCATTATTTTGGTGGGCACCGAGTTTTGGAAAGGATTATTGGATTGGATCAAAAACACTATGCTGGAAGCAGGTAACATAAGCCCAACCGATTTAGATCTAATCCGACTGGTGGACACGGAGGAAGAAGTGGTTGAAATCATTGATGCATTTTACAGAGGGCACGATCTCAGCCCGAACTTCTAAAAAACTTCTTTATTGACTGCGCATTTCTCTTTAGTTCGGATTTCTTTGCTGTTTTTTACGGTATGCTCCTCTCTGTGGGGACAACACACCAATGAAATCACCGCAATTCTGGACCATGAATCACAACAAATACAGGTGCGGCAGGGATTCACATACGTTAATGCATCCCAAAATGGGATATCTACCCTCTACTTTAACGATTGGAACCACGCCTATGCCAACAAGAATACCGCATTGGCCAAACGATTCGCAGAGGAATTCAACCGTAGCCTACACTTGGCCAAGGACAAGGAGCGAGGATATACCGAAATAAAAACCATAGTCGGAAATGATTATTCTGGATTGGATTGGAAGCGTGTTGAAAACAGAGATGTAATTGCCGTTAAACTAGAACAAGTTCTAGAACCTGGACAATCTATTCAGCTGTTCTTCACGTATACTGTTCATCTACCCAGTGCCAAGTTCACCACCTACGGATTTACTGGTCAGGGGTACAACCTCAAGGATTGGTATCTCACCCCAGCAGTTTTTAACGAAGGATGGCTTTTGTATGACAATGTAAACTTGGATGATCTGTATACCGATGTCACCAATACATCCATCAATCTAAAATATCCTGACAAACTGTTTTTGGCCACGAATTACGATGAGTCCAATACTACCAAGTTTCCTGGGGGACAATACGTAACACTTACTGGAAAAAACCGGAAAAGCTGTGAAATCATTTTGAGCCCTTTCAAGAGGTTCACCAAGCATGTTACCGGCCACCTAACTGTTACTTCTGACTTGGAATCCAACAAATATGATGAGATATCCCAGGGCATATCAATAAACAAAGTGTCTCAGTTTCTTGAAGAAAATTTAGGGGAATATCCGCATGACAATCTGCTGGTAAGCGAGTTTGCCTATAACAAGGCCCCATTGTACGGCATTAATCAACTTCCCTCCTTTATAAGGCCGTATGATGAACGTTTTCAGTTTGAAATGAAGTTTCTGAAGACAGCCATCAATAGTTTCCTGAAAGAAACCCTGTTCCTTGATCCAAGACAGGAGCGTTGGGTGAGCGATGCCATCGCCTATTATTTGATGATCAAATATGTGGAAGACCATTATCCCAAACAGAAATTGGCCGGAAAACTATCCAAGATTTGGGGGATTAAAGGCTTCCATTTGGCTCAAATGGACTTTAACGAACAATATGCCTTGTTGAGCATGTTACCTGTCCGGAAGAATATTGACCAAGCATTAACTGTCCGCAATGACTCATTAATCAAGTTCAACCAGAAAATCGCCAATGGGTACAAGGCAGGATTGGGCATGTCTTACCTTTCCGAATATTTAGGAGACAAAAAGGTAGACAGTAGTATCATCGAGTTCTATAAAAACCATCGTTTAACGTCCAAAGTAAATGCTTTGGATTTTAGAAAAACCTTGGAGCAGTTTGCTGATAAGGATATAAAATGGTTCTTTGATGAGTATGTAACTACGGATAAAAAGATTGATTTTAAAATCAAGAACATAAACAAGACCGAGGATTCCATTACTTTGGTCCTGAAAAACAAAAGAGGCACCAATGTGCCCATTTCGTTATTTGGTCTTCAAAAGGATTCTGTGGTTTCCCAGTATTGGTTCACGGATATCGATACTACCAAGACCGTGACCATACCCAGGAATGGGGAAGATCGGATGGTGCTCAACTATGACCAAAAGATTCCGGAGTTCAATCAACGTGACAATTGGAAAACCCTTAACGGTTTTTTCTCAAGCAACAAAAAACTAAAATTCCAATTTTTCAAGGATACCGAAGACCCCTATTACAACCAAGTCTTCTATGTGCCCATTGCCAACTTCAATATTTATGATGGTATAACGCCGGGAATGCGCATCTACAACAAGACCTTTTTGGAACGCCCCTTTCAATACGACATTTCGCCCACCTATTCTTTTTTGGAACGAACCCTTGTGGGCAAAGCTACCTTGCACTACAGGAAATATCACCAGAAAACGGGGCTATATGTCACCAATTATTCTATTACAGGTTCTACCTCGCATTTTCAGGTCAACTCCCGCTTTTCAACACTTACCCCGGCTGTGAGCTTTGGGTGGCGGCCCAATGATCTGCTGTCCAACCGTAGACAAAGTCTACTTTTTAGATACCGGAATGTTTTTAGAAGTATCGATGACAATATTGCGGATCAAATCGACACCGATCCAGACTATAGTGTAATGAATGTTCGCTTCATAGATGTGGACAACAATATCCTAAACTACAATTCATGGTTTTTGGATGCACAACATTCCAGTGATTTTACCAAACTCGCTTTTGAAATGGAATACCGCAAACTATTCCAAAGTAACCGACAGCTGAACCTTAGACTATTTGCTGGTAAGTTTTTACGCAACAAAACCGATTCCGATTTTTTCAGTTTTGCCCTTGATCGCCCCACCGATTATATGTTCGACCTAAGTTATTTGGGACGATCGGAAAGTTCTGGGCTTTACAGTCAACAAATTATTATTTCCGAAGGTGGTTTTAAATCAAAACTTGAGAATCCCTTTGCCAACGATTGGATGGTAACCGCAAATGCCAGTACTAATATTTGGCGATGGATTGAGGCTTACGGGGATGTTGGCTATCTTAAAAACAAGGGCGAAGATGCCCGCTTCGTATATGATTCTGGCATAAGGCTCAATCTGGTCACCGATTATTTTGAACTATACTTTCCTGTATATTCCAATAGAGGATGGGAAATTGCCCAGAATAATTATGAAGAACGCATTCGTTTTGTGGTCACGATCAGCCCTAAGACGCTCATAGGACTCTTTACCCGGAAATGGTTTTAATATTATCATATTCCCAAAAAACACCCCGCAAACAAACATCAATTTTAAAATATCTTTGTTTTTTAAACAAATTTTTATTGAATTGATATTTTATTAACAGGGTTTCATATTGCTGTTTTGAATGTATTTTAGTACTTTCGCAGAAATCTTAGACCGTCCATGAAACCCGATCCAAGTACAAGCAACGATATTTCCTTTGATGACTTTCAATCCCAAATCCTTCAGGATTATGAGGTTGCGGTCACCAGTAGGGAATGCAGCTTACTCGGAAGACGGGAAGTATTGTCGGGAAAAGCCAAGTTTGGCATATTTGGGGATGGTAAGGAACTGCCTCAGCTTGCCATGGCCAGGGCCTTTCAAGATGGGGATTTTAGAAGTGGGTACTACAGGGACCAAACCTTTATGATGGCTCTAGGATATCTCACTCCAAAGGAATTTTTCCACGGTCTTTATGCCACCACGGATTTGGAAAAGGAACCTATGAGTGCTGGAAGGCAAATGGGCGGGCATTTTGTTACCCATAGCCTTAATGAAGATGGCACATGGAAAGACCTTACCAAACAAAAAAACAGTAGTGCCGACATTTCATGTACTGCCGGACAAATGCCACGACTTCTTGGATTGGCCCAAGCCTCTAAGATATATCGTAATGTCAAGGAAATGGATCAGACCAATTTTTCCAACAATGGAAATGAGGTCGCATGGGGCACCATTGGAAATGCCAGCACCAGTGAAGGACATTTTTTTGAAACTGTAAATGCTGCCGGGGTAATGCAAGTGCCCATGGTCATCTGCATTTGGGATGATGAATACGGTATTTCCGTACCCGCTGAATTCCACACCACCAAAGGGGATATTTCCGAGATGCTAAAAGGCCTGCAACGCAATGAAAATGCTGCAGGATATGAAATATTGAAAGTAAAGGGGTGGGATTACACAGCCCTTACCCATACCTTTGAAAATGCATCTGATATTGCCCGGGAAAACCATGTTCCAGTATTAATCCATGTTACAGAACTCACCCAACCCCAAGGACACTCCACATCTGGATCACATGAGCGATACAAGTCTGCAGATCGTTTGGAATGGGAAAGGGAAAACGACTGCAATAAACGATTTAGGGAATGGATTCTTGAAAATGGAGTAAGTACAGAAGAGGAACTCAAAAAACTGGAACGGGAAATAAAACAAAAAGTCAGGGCTGCAAAAAAAGAAGCATGGCTAGAATTCCTGAAACCGCATCTTGTAGCTAAAAAACAGCTTGTGCAGTTGTTGTCCAATGCTGCTGACAAAAGTTCAAACCGTGCTTTCATCACTAAAATAAAGAATGATTTAATCGCCATTGAAGAGCCTCTTAAAAAAGATTTGGCTTCCAAGTCCAGGACTGCCCTTCGCTACGTCTTGGGTGAAGAAAACCAAGAAAAAGAGCAGCTTCAACAATGGGTTCAGGACTTTTTAAATGAGTCTCAACCAAAATACAGTTCGCACCTTTACAGTGAACTCCCCAATAGTGCTGCCCACGTAAAGCCAATAAGCCCTACTTATTCTGAAAAAGCCGAGGAAGTAGACGGAAGAATCATACTTCGCGACAATTTTGATGTGCTCTTCAACAAATATCCAAAAACCATGGTCTTTGGAGAAGATACAGGTAACATAGGTGATGTTAACCAAGGACTGGAGGGCCTTCAAAAAAAATATGGAGAGCTTCGCGTGGCCGATACCGGCATTAGAGAAACCTCCATTATAGGGCAAGGTATTGGTCTAGCGTTGAGAGGTCTTAGACCCATTGCAGAAATCCAATATTTGGACTATATCCTCTACGCCATTCAAACTCTAAGTGATGATTTGGCCTCATTGCTGTATCGCACCGTAGGAAAACAAAAGGCCCCATTGATTGTACGTACCCGAGGGCACAGACTGGAAGGCATTTGGCATTCCGGCTCACCTATGGGCGGATTGGTACATTTACTAAGGGGAATGCACATCCTAGTACCTAGGAACATGACCCAAGCAGCAGGTTTTTACAATACACTATTGAAAAGTGACGAACCTGCCTTGGTCATCGAAAGCCTGAATGGATATCGTCTCAAAGAGAAAAAACCTTCCAATCTGGGGGAATTTTGTACGCCGATTGGAAAAGTGGAAACCCTAAAGGAAGGGTCTGACATTACCCTACTATCCTACGGTTCTACCCTTCGCATAGTGGAAAAAGTGGCCCAAGATCTATTGGAAGTCGGTATTGATGCCGAAGTAATCGATGCACAATCACTTCTCCCTTTTGATTTGGACCATGATGTGGTAAAAAGTCTTCAAAAAACCAATAGACTATTAATTATTGATGAAGATGTTCCTGGAGGCTGCTCTGCTTATCTACTTCAAGAAATACTGGAAAAACAGGACGGATACCGCTTTTTGGACAGTGCGCCACAAACCTTGACCTCAAAGGCCCACAGACCTGCCTATGCTTCAGATGGAGATTATTTTTCTAAACCCAATGCAGAGGACATCTTTGAAAAGGTATACCAAATTATGCAGGAAACCGACCCCAACTCCTTTCCAAGTCTAAGGTAATTCCGTTTTTTGTCCAAAATAAAAGTTAGCAGCACATTTTTATGTGCTTTTCTTGCATGAATTAAAAACTTAATTAATATTTTCACACGGACAAAAAATCCCCCAAATGAAAAATAACACATTGGTCCACTTGGGCTTGGCACTGTTAAGAATTGTTCCTTCAGTGTTCATGTTGACCCATGGATATCCAAAACTCTTAAAACTTATCAACGGAAATACAGAATTTGCCAACCCATTTGGCATAGGCGAAGCTCCTTCCCTATTTTTGGCTGTAATCGGTGAATTTATCTGTCCGCTTTTGATGGTCATTGGCTTTAAAACCAGATGGGCTGCCATTCCAACAGCGATTACCATGGCTGTGGCCGCCTTTATGATCCATGGGGCGGACCCTTTCGGAACCAAGGAAAAGGCACTGCTCTTTTTTGTGGTCTTTGTTGTTATTTTTCTTTTGGGTCCCGGCAAGTATAGTGTAGACAAGAAATAGCTCTAGACAATTTCGGTCAGTAATTCTTTAAGTAAATCTGCCTGAGCCATATTATTGGCCCCCACCCCTTTGCCCTTAAGGTCCAAATTCCTTAAGCCTGATATAATACCGCTAACTCTTTTCATGGGATAGTTTTTGGCGGCAACCGAGTATTCTTTAACGAAATAAGGGTTTACACCCAATACTTTGGCCACATTTCCTGGAGAATGGTCACTTAGTCCATGATATTGCAGCAATTGGGTAAAGAAGGTGTTCAGCAAGGTTACGGTTACCACAAACGGGTTGTCCTTGGGGTTTTGCGCAAAATAATCAATGATACGGGATGCTTTGGCCACATCCTTTTCCCCTATCGCTTTCTTTAATTCAAAATTATTGAAATCCTTGCTAATTCCTATATTTTCCTCTATTACCTCGGGGGTGATTTCCGTAGAGGGCTGCACTACCAAGGTCAACTTATCCAGTTCGTTGTTGATTTTCCCCAAATCCGTTCCTAAAAACTCAACCAATAACATACATGCCTTGGGAGAAATCTTGTACTTTTTACTGGCAAGGGTCCTTCTTATCCACTCCGACACCTGATTCTCGTAGAGTTTCTTGCTCTCAAAAAGTTCCCCTTTCTTTTGAATGGTTTTATAGAGCTTCTTACGCTTATCCAACTTTTTGTATTTATAGCAGATAACCAAAATGGTCGTGGGCTGCGGATTTTCAGCGTAGGATGTCAGGTTCTCGATGGTTCTCGAAAGGTGTTGGGCCTCCTTAACGATCACCACTTGGTGCTCGGCCATCATAGGAAACCGTTTGGCATTGGAAATTACTTCGTCCACGCTGGTATCTTTTCCATAAAGTACCATCTGGTTAAAACCTTTTTCATCTTCAGTAAGGACATTGTCAGAAATATACTTTGAAATCCTATCGATGTAATAGGGTTCCTCTCCCATTAAAAAATAAATGGGTTTTGGGTTTCCTGCGTCTATTTCAGCTACAATTTCCTTTATCCTATCCATTCAGAAAAAAATCATCAAATTTGCCTAATGCAACCTTTAAACTTTCCAGCGTACTCGTTCCGAATCAAAAATAGCCAAAATAGACACTATATTTTTGACGGAATACGCAAAAAATTTGTGGTGCTCCAACCAGAGGAATGGGTACGCCAGCATGTACTTCATTTTTTGGTCTTTACAAAGAAATATCCCAAAAGCCTCATAAATGTTGAAAAGCAGTTAACGGTGAATACGTTGAAAAAAAGGTATGATGTGGTCGTGTTTAATCCCGATGGCTCTATTTTCCTGTTGGTGGAATGCAAGTCACCCGAAATCAAAATAAACCAATCCACTTTTGATCAAATTGCCCGATATAACCTGCAATTACAATCCCAATACCTCATGGTAACCAATGGACTGGAGCACTATTATTGCGAAATGGACCATCAAGAGGAAAAATATAGGTTTTTAAAGGAAATTCCTGATTTTAGCCGTTAATTTGCACCCGTTTTGAAAGTTGCCGTAGTCATACTCAATTGGAATGGGGAAGCCTTGCTCAAAAGGTTCCTTCCTTCTGTAATAAACCACTCTGAAGGTGCAGATATTTATGTGGTGGACAATGCCAGTACTGATAGCTCCGTTGCATTCATTAAACAACACTATCCCACTATTGGCATTGTACAAAATAATCTTAACGGCGGTTTTGCCAAGGGGTATAATGATGGACTAAAATCCATAGACGCCGACATCTTCTGCCTATTGAATTCAGATGTGGAAGTAACCCCAGATTGGCTGACTCCAATCATAAAGATTTTTAATACCCAGCAAGACATTGCCATAATACAGCCCAAAATATTAGACCTAAAACAGAAGGATCATTTTGAGTATGCCGGTGCAGCCGGGGGATTTATTGATATGTTGGGGTACCCGTTCTGCCGAGGTAGAATATTTCAGGCATTGGAAAAGGATACAGGCCAATACAATGATGTAAAGGAAATTTTTTGGGCCACAGGAGCCTGTATGTTCATCCGTCGAAATGTGTTTGAATCGCTGAATGGTTTTGATGAGGACTACTTTGCCCATCAAGAAGAAGTAGATCTCTGCTGGAGAGCTAAAAATGCTGGCCACAAAATTCTTTATGTAGGCCATAGCCATGTATTCCACTTGGGCGGGTCTACATTAAAGAATATGAATCCTAAGAAAACCTTCCTCAATTTCAGGAATTCTCTCTACTCTATCACCAAGAACCTTCCCAGGAAAAAAGCCTTTCCCATTATTTTTATGCGCTTGGTTTTGGATGGTATTGCTGCCCTAAGGTTTATCTTTCAATTAAAATTCAATCATTGTCTGGCAATTCTTCGAGCGCATATCAGTTTTTATGGTAACTTTAGAAAAATGTACAGAAAGCGGGAAAAAGCTAATTTTATATTAAAGTACCACACCACGACATCCATTGTATGGTCACATTTCGTACATCAAATAAAGAATTTTAACATTTTAGTAAAAGATTAACTATACCGAAATAAGGAAGATTTGCATTTTATCTAATTTTGGTCGAGATTTTTTACAAAGAGATATCTAACAATCCTTAAATTATATTCTGAACTATGAAAAAAGTTTTTCTAGGAACATTGGCGATGACAGTTCTACTATCATCTTGTGTATCACAAAAGAAATATGCTGATCTGGAAGCCAAGCAAAAAGAAACCCAAGATTTATTGAACTCTGCCACTGTTAAGTTGAACGACTGTTTGGAAGAGAAAGCAACGGCGGACTCAAGACTTCAGACCCTTGAAGATCAAAACGCCTTCCTTAAGGCCAATAACCAAGAGCTCATCAACAACATGGGCAACTTGACCACCCTTACCACAAAAGGTGCCGAGAACCTTGAAAAATCTTTGGAAAGCTTACGTGAAAAAGATCTTACCATCAGAAAATTGCAAGATGCCGTTACCCGAAGGGATTCTGTTAACCTTTCTTTGGTACAGAGCTTGAAAGGTGTATTGGGCAACTTGGATGATGAAGACATTGAAATCAGTGTTGAGAAAGGTGTTGTATTCGTTTCCATTTCTGACAAACTATTGTTCAGAAGCGGTAGCTACAACGTAACCAACGCAGCCAAAGAAGTATTGGGCAAAGTAGCCAAGGTAGTAAACAACAAACCCGATTTTGAGTTCATGGTAGAAGGTCATACCGACAATGTACCTTACAGAAGCGGTGTTTTATTGGATAACTGGGATTTGAGTGCCAAAAGAGCAACTTCTGTCGTACGAATCCTTCAAAATGATTTCGGTGTAGACCCAGCCAGGATGACTGCTGCAGGACGTAGCTACTATATTCCTTTGGTAAGCAATGAAACCTCTGCCGACAGAGCCAAAAACAGAAGAACCCGTATCGTGGTACTTCCAAAAATTGATCAGTTCTATAGCATGATCGAAGAAGGCATGAAAGATCCTGCCATCGGCGGTGGCGGAAAATAAGATCTTAGTAATTATACTAAACGAAAAGCGGCTCAATTGAGCCGCTTTTTTTTATGCTAAAAAATATCCGAATCTCCCTTCCCTTCCCTTACCACTTCGGGCACACCGGTTGATAGGTCTATGACCGTGGAAGCCATGTTATCTCCATAGCCACCATCTACCACAACGTCCACCAAATTTTGCCACTTCTCATAAATAAGTTCGGGATCTGTGGTGTACTCCAAAATATCATCCTCATCATGTATGGATGTGGAAACTATGGGATTTCCCAATTCTGTGACCAAAGCCCTGGCAATAGCATTATCGGGAACCCGAATCCCCACGGTTTTCTTTTTTTTGAAATCCTTGGGAAGATTGTTATTTCCGGGAAGGATAAAAGTATAGGGGCCCGGCAGTGTACGTTTTAATATTTTGAAGGTTGAAGAATCAATCTGCCTAACATAGTCCGATAGATTGCTCAAATCCGCACAGACAAAGGACCAATTGGCCTTTTCCAATTTTATCCCCTTGATCCTTGCGATACGCTGCAGGGCTTTGGAATTCGTAATATCACAGCCTAATCCATATACCGTATCGGTAGGGTAAATTACCAGCCCACCCTTCCGCAAAACATTGCCAATTTTCTCAACCTGCCTTGGGTTTGGGTTTTCTTCATAAAGTTTGATAAACTCTGCCATACATGTCTAGAAATGGCTCCAATGCCAATCTCTACGCAAGGTAACAAAGTTTACTTTGAAAACATACTTCCCTAAAAAAGGTCATTTTAGTTAAAAATATGATAAGACACTCAACCCATGATCTCTTTTTGCATCCATCCAATCAAAACAGCTATTCATCAAATAGATTAGGGCATTAATAAATTAAGGACCCTTTCATCAAGTTTAAACTGGGAAGTTTGCATAATAAGTGAATCAGAATCTTTATTGATATGAAATTCAACCATATACTATTATCTGCCATTTTAATTGCCTCTTTTGGGCTGTTGAATTGCACCAACAAGCAAAATGACCTAAAAAAATTCAATACCGGCAAAGCGTTGATTTTTTCCTTGGATAGTTTATTCACTAATCTTTCCAATGTCCCCACGAAAGCTAAAGGTTCATCCGAAGCTGTGGTTCATATCAATGAAGAAATACGAAAAACCATAGAAAGTATTGATGCTCCACAATTATTGGAAGAGTTGGCGGTTGAGTTCAAATCCAAAAAACATGATTTCTCATTTATAGTATCGAAAGATAAAAAAGTGGGGGTGTTCTCTTGGGATACTCGGATGGGCTTGTCGGAACAAAGTATTAAAAACATAGCGCTGTACAAATCAGGAGACCGAGTACTACCCACCTCTTTGTACGGAAAACCAATGGTTTATGACAAGGTCTACCAAGTTGAACCTGTATCAGGAAATACCATCTACACATTCCACGGCCACAGTGAAGCCATGGGGCACCCTAATTATCGATTGCATGCGTACACCCTAAAAAGTGGCCATTTGGAAGAAACTCCGGTTTTTCCGTTGAATACCACGTTTATCTCATCGGAAAAATCTTTTGCCGATAGTGATATTCAATCAATGGATTTTGAGGTCTCAAAAAATGGTTCCCATATTTTAATCTCCAAGGCTTTGGATTCTGCTACCGTTATTAAAACCTTGGCATTTGATGGCGAAAAGTTTGCGTCAGCTGAGGAAAAACTGGAAATATCCTATAAATAATTCCTTTCTCGGGTCAATCTTTTAAAACCTCCAGCTTTGCGAAACGGAGCAATAGCTTTTTTATTCCTCCTTGTTCAAACTGAATTTCTGCTTTCCTATCGTTTCCTACTCCTTCGATTTTTACAACCCTACCCCTACCAAAACGGGTATGGTTCACTAGGGAACCTTCCGTTAAATCAGAATCTATGCTTGGATTGCCAGCTGAAGGCGAAGCCAAATCAGGTTTCAATTTTCGTAGTTTGCGCAATTGATTTTCGTTGGGGCGTTGCACGCTGGGCGGCGTACCATTGCTTGGTTTCACCTGTCGGAGTTTGCTCTTGTCAACCTCACCAAAAATATTGGCATTGATCATGGATTTATACCGATACCCATCGTTTACCGGGGTAAGGTTATCCACATATTGTTCATCTATCTCTTCCAAAAATCTACTAGGGTCAGCATCAATAAGTTTACCCCATCGATATCTATTCTGGGTATAGGTTAAATAGGCCTGCTTTTCGGCCCTGGTGAGCGCCACGTAGAACAATCGCCTTTCCTCTTCCAACTCACTACGGGTGTTCATGCTCATAGCCGATGGAAAAAGGTCCTCTTCCATCCCCACAACATACACATAAGGAAACTCCAATCCTTTAGCCAAGTGAATGGTCATCAAGGCTACCCTATCATCATCACCTACATCCTTGTCCATGTCTGTAGCCAAGGCCACATCTTCCAGAAACTCCGTTAAGCTTCCCGTGGCATCCGCCAACTCTTTTTGCCCTTCCACAAAGTCCTTGATTCCGTTCAAGAGCTCTTCAATATTTTCCATTCGGGCAATTCCCTCCGGGGTCCCATCTTTCTTGAATTCCAACAACAAACCGGTCTTCTTGGACACGTGTTCTGCCAAGGTAAATGCATCAGAGCCTTCGTTCATGATTTGAAAACTCTTGATCATGGTCACAAAATCCTGCAACTTGCGTTTGGTTCCAGTATTTATATTGAGGTTGAGCTTCTCCAAATGTTCCATCACTTCATAAATGGAACGTCCGTAATGATTGGCAGCGACAATGAGTTTATCTATGGTGGTTTGCCCAATACCCCTAGCTGGAAAGTTGATGACCCGTTTTAGGGCTTCTTCGTCCTTGGGATTGACAATCAATCGCAAATAGGCCAAAACATCCTTGATTTCCTTGCGTTGGTAAAAAGACAATCCACCATAAATTCGATATGGGATATCCCGCTTTCGAAGCGCATCTTCAATGGCCCTCGATTGTGAATTGGTACGGTACAGCACAGCAAAATCCCCATTTTGCATCTGTTGCTGCATCTTATTTTCAAAAATGGAACCTGCCACATACCTCCCCTCCTCTGCGTCGGTGATACTTCTATGGATAATGATCTTATTGCCTGCATCATTGGAGGTCCATACCACCTTTTCCAACTGATCTTTGTTCTTTTCGATGATGGAGTTGGCAGCATTGACAATGTTCTTGGTAGATCGATAGTTTTGCTCCAGTCGATAGACCGCCACATCATCATAATCCCTTTGAAAATTTAGGATGTTACTGATATTGGCCCCACGGAACGAATAGATACTTTGGGCGTCGTCCCCAACTACGCAAATATTTTGGTAACGGTCCGACAAGGCCTTTACAATAAGGTACTGCGAGTGATTGGTATCTTGGTACTCATCCACCAAAATATATCGGAACCTATCTTGATACTTCATCAGAACCTCTGGAAAACGCGTCAGCAATTCATTGGTACGCAACAAAAGGTCATCAAAATCCATGGCACCGGCCTTAAAACAGCGGTCCACATAATTCTGGTATATTTCTCCTATCCGGGGACGCTTGGCCATGGCATCGGCCTCTACCAATTCCGGATTCTGAAAGTAGGCCTTTACGGTAATCAAACTATTCTTGTAGGACGAAATTCTATTCTGAATCTGTTTGTACTTGTAAATATCCTTGTCTAACCCCATCTCTTTGATAATGGAAGCTATCAAACGTTGGGAATCTTGGGTATCGTAAATGGTGAAATTGCTTGGGAATCCCAATTTATCCCCATCAAACCGTAATAACTTGGCAAAAACAGAATGGAATGTCCCCATCCAAAGATTTTTGGCTTCGGAAGTACCCACAATATCGGCAATCCGTTTCTTCATTTCACGAGCTGCCTTGTTGGTAAAGGTTAGGGCCAAAATGTTGAAGGAATCCACCCCTTGGTTCATCAAGTGGGCTATGCGATAGGTCAATACCCGTGTCTTCCCCGAACCGGCTCCTGCAATCACCATTAACGGGCCATCCTTATGCAATACAGGGGCTCGTTGTGCATCGTTCAATTCATCCAAAAAAGTACTCAAATGCTCGGCTTTTAAAACGTAGGGGTGAAATTAGCCAATAAAGCCCTCATGCTAAAATCATCCTGTCAATATTTATAAACACGAAGGAGTTTTGATTTGAATTGAATATATTTAACAACTCAACTTTTTGCTGATGAAGTATTCCCGTTTTTTACTTATTTCATGTTTTTTTATTGGACTTATGATAAATGCACAGGAGAAGAAAACAGGCCCTGTCCTCGAGAAACATGGAGCGGTGTGGGCTGTGGAAAACCAAGATTTCAAGACCGATACAAGTGCTGAATTCAAAGTGGTGTTCGATATCATGGACAGTCCTGACTCCCACACAGAAATCAATAAAAAGATAGAAACTGCGGCACGTTTTTTAAACATGCATGCCCAAAATGGTGTTCCGCTATCCCAGCTTAAAGTAGCATTGGTAGTTCATGGAGGCGCTACCAAGGACCTTGCCCACAACGAAGCATACCAAGATCGTTTTGGAACCATAAATCCGAATTACGATTTGATAAATGAGTTACAGAATGCTGGAGTACAGGTTATTTTATGCGGACAATCTTCGAATTCCCGAAAATACCCCAAAGAAGATTTGATTCCTGGGAGTAAGATAGCCCTTTCGGCCATGACCGCCCTTATCCAATTACAAAACCAAGGATATCGACTTATAAAATTTTAAACTGATTTCTTATGAACAAAATTATCACCCTTGCTTTTTTGGTATCTGGCCTATCCCTTTGGGCACAGGATGCCAAATTGGAAAAAGATTACCAGAATATTGAAAGTAAAGTCATTGAATGGCGCCGTGATATCCACCAAAACCCGGAACTTAGCAACCGAGAGTTCAAAACAGCCGAAAAGATTGCAAAGCATCTAAAATCCTTGGGTATAGAAGTGCAAACCGGCGTTGCAAATACCGGAGTAGTTGGTCTACTCAAAGGAGGAAAGCCTGGTAAAGTAGTTGCCTTAAGAGCGGACATCGATGCTCTTCCTGTTACTGAGCGCAACGACCTTCCATTTAAATCTACCGTAAAGTCGGAGTTTCTGGGAAACGAAGTCGGCGTTATGCACGCATGCGGACACGATACCCATACAGCCATTTTAATGGGAGTAGCTGAAGTATTGTCCAAAAACAAAGACAAGATTAATGGCACGGTCAAGTTTATCTTCCAACCTGCTGAGGAAGGTCCACCTCCCGGTGAAGAAGGCGGTGCCAAACTAATGGTCAAGGAAGGCGTTCTTCAAAACCCTGATGTGGATGCTATTTTTGGTCTCCACATTAATTCCCAGACCCCCATCAATACCGTTAAGTACAAACCGGGAGGGGCTATGGCAGCTGCCCAACGTTTTGTCATCAATGTTAAGGGAAAGCAGACCCATGGGTCGCAACCTTGGGCAGGTATCGACCCCATCATGATCAGTGCCAAGATTATCGATGGCCTTCAGACCATCATCAGCCGTGAAACCAACCTTACCAATGAAGCCGCGGTAATTTCAGTGGGGAAAATCACTAGTGGGGTCCGATTCAACATCATCCCTGAAAGTGCGGAGATGATCGGTACCATCCGAACTTTGGATTACGATATGCAGAAGCACATCAATAAACGTATGGAAGAAATGGTACCTGCCATCGCAAAAGCCTATGGTGCTGAAGCAACCATTGAAATTACCACATCCACAGCCATTACGTTCAATGATTTGGATTTAACAGCGCAAATGGCCCCTACCCTTGAAAAAGTAGCCGGCAAAGACAATGTTACCATTCACAAAGCTATTACAGGTGCCGAAGACTTTAGCTATTTCCAAGAAAAGGTACCGGGCATGTTTTTCTTTTTGGGCGGAATGACCCCTGGCACCACCGAGTCCTTTCCTCATCATACTCCTGATTTCAAAATTGATGACAGCGGACTCCTTTTGGGCGTAAAGACCATGACCCAACTTACTTTGGACTATTTGAACATGTAATTATGGAATCTATATTGGATTTTCTTGGAAGTATCCCTTGGTGGGGTTGGATACTTGCTTTTCTTTTTTTGGTAGCTGTCAGAGATGTTTTTTTTCAGAAAGCGCACACCATCAGTCATAATTTTCCAGTGGTAGGTCATTTACGATATTGGTTGGAGAGCATTGGTCCGGAAATGCGTCAATATTTTGTGGCCAATAATCGCGAAGAACTACCTTTCAACCGTATTGAACGTTCCTGGATTTATGCCTCGGCCAAAAAAGAAAATAATTATGAGGGCTTTGGTACGGACCGTGACATCTATGCCCATCAGCACATTTTTGTGAAAAATGCCATGATAGGGTATCAAATACCAGATGAACACCCAAACATATCTGACCCTTGTTTTCTACCCTGTGCAAAAGTCATTGGCGCCTACAATAAACGTAAAAAACCTTTTCGACCTGCTTCGGTGATAAATATATCTGCCATGAGTTTTGGTTCTTTGTCTGCTGCTGCAGTAACCGCCATGAACCTAGGCGTGGAAAAATCCGGAGCATACCACAATACAGGGGAAGGAGGTCTATCCCCATATCACAAACAGGGTGGTGATGTTATTTTTCATTTTGGCACAGGATATTTTGGAGTAAGATCAAGAGATGGCAACTTCTCTATGGAAAAGCTAAAAATACTGGTTGATGAAAACCCTTGTATAAAAGGAGTGGAAATAAAGCTTTCACAAGGAGCCAAACCTGGAAAAGGTGGGGTTTTGCCTGGTGCTAAAATAACCCATGAAATTGCTGAGATACGGGGTGTTGAAGTGGGCAAAGATGTACTTTCCCCTTCAACCCACAAGGCCTTTAGTTCTATCCCAGAGCTTTTAGAACTCATAGAATCCATTGCCGAGGAAACCGGACTTCCAGTAGGCATCAAGGGTGCTGTGGGAAAAATGGACCAATGGGAAGAATTGGCTGATTTGATGAAAAAATCGGGAAAGGGCCCTGACTTTATTACCATAGATGGCGGCGAAGGAGGAACCGGTGCCGCTCCCCCAAGTTTTGCAGACCATGTCTCGCTTCCATGGACTTATGGTTTCTCATCAGTCTATAGACTTTTTGCAGACCGTGGATTAACAGAAAGAGTGGTTTTCATTGGAAGTGGGAAACTGGGATTTCCAGCCAAGGCGGCCATGGCCTTTGCCATGGGTGTAGATTGCATCAATGTAGCCCGGGAGGCTATGATGAGCATAGGCTGTATACAAGCACAAGTATGCCATACCAATCGTTGTCCCACTGGTATCGCCACCCAGAACAAATGGCTTCAGAACGGCATAAATGTACCTTTAAAGTCTGACCGATTGGCACAATACTTCAAGACCTTCAGAAAAGAGTTTTTGGAAATTACCCATGCTGCCGGTTACGAACACCCTTGCCAATTTACCATGAACGATATCCAAGTAAACGTGGATGACGATTACCTGAGCAGTGATCTCGAAGCCGTGTATCGATATAAAAAAGTGGTGGTCCCGTTCGAGTCCATGCAAAGTCTATATGAATGTTCTCATTTGGGAGGACGACCAATTTTGAAAAAAACATCCTAATTTAGCAGTCGATTAAAACAGACCAATACACATACCACATATGAAAAAAAAGTTACCCCTTATTGTATTCTTAGCCATGACCGCAACTATGTTTTCACAAAGAAAAAGCGATCTTTTGGCCGAGATTGAAAGTCTAAAATCCCAAATATCAAATGTTGAGCAGGATTTGGCCAAGGCCAAGCGCGAGATATCTTCCAGCAAAGCCAAAGCTGAAACTTTGGAAGTGGAAAATGTAGGTCTTAGGGATGCCAATGCAACACTCTTGGGCAACTTGAGTAACTTCTCGGAGCTTTCAAAACAAAATTCGGAAAATGTAAACCGCGCCATGGCTGCCTTGGCCAGAAAAGAAAAACAGCTTAGCGGTATAAACGATATGATATCGGCAAACGATTCCACTGCTATTGTTTCCTTGACCCGAATTAAACAAACCTTAGGTGAAAATGCCAATGTTAGTGTTGGCGATGGCGTAATCGTTATTTCCAATAGCCTAAGCAGTCTTTTTGGCTCTGACACCTCCACCACCCTAACCGATGCTGGTAAAGCATGGCTTGCCAATGTATCCAAGGTAATTTTGACCAACCCTTCTTTTAAAACCGAAATTGAAGGGCTCAACATTACAGGGGAATTTGGCCCTACTTATGACCAAGCGGTATCCGTTTCCAAAGAGTTGGTAACGGTATTGGGGGTTCCTAGTACAAGCATTCAAGTTTCTGCCAAAGATGGTAACTTCAAGGAAGGTATCAATATTAAATTACAACCAGATTACAAAGGTTTTTACGCCAAGGCCAAAGAAAGTGCCAAAGCCACCCAATAATATGGGAAGATAGATACTTTTTAAAAGTTTGGTGCGTTCTTGTTCTGTAAAATCAACAAAAACCAATCTGTCTTATGAGTGGAGATGACATCCTTCAGCTTTTTGCCTATTTATTACCTGCCGTTGTAACCGGGGTCGTTGCCTTTTATTTTTTCAGGTTGCATACCCGTAATGAAGATGGCCGCAGAAGATTTCTTTTGCACAAAGATTCCCAAAAAGATACACTACCTGTGCGTTTACAGGCTTATGAACGTATGGTGCTTTTCTTGGAACGTATTGCCATAAACAGCTTGGTGGTTCGAGTGGCACCAAAGGGAAAAAGCAAGAGTGATTATGAGAATCTGCTCATCAAACAGATTGAAACCGAGTTTGAACACAACCTTTCCCAGCAAATTTATATGTCCGATGAATGTTGGAATATTATAAAAGCAGCTAAAAATGCTACCATACAAATTATTCGCTCAGCAGGGATGAGCCAAACGGATTCCCCTGACAAGCTTAGAGAGGACATCCTTAATCAAACTATGGAAAAACAATCCCCGTCCAACACGGCATTGGCTTATGTAAAAAAAGAAGTCAGTGAATTATGGGATTAATCTATTCCTGAAGTTCGGGATTGATTGGACTTGTCTCTTCGTTTTTGTTCTTGGCATACAGATACCCTCTTTTCCACCACAAGGTCATCCGTTCTTTGTTGAAGATGAGCGAATTGGTCGTTAGAACCGTAGGCGTGTAATAAAAGTTGATGATGGCATCCCGCTGGTTGGCCACGAGTTTCCCTATCCGTATATTTTGATTTTCTATCCTATCCAACATAAAACCGAAGATAGTGGTAATCAAGTCAAAAGGATTTTTGGAAGACATCCGGTTCAGATAGTTCACCTCAGTATGCAAGACCACTACATCAACTTCAGTTGCGCCACGACTTAGTGCTTCCTCTATGGGGACTAAACTGCCCAGCCCCCCGTCGGCATATTCGCAGCCATCTTTTTTCACCAAGCTCATAAATGGTGTGTAATTGGATGAAATCCAGATCCAGTCGCAAAACTCATCATAGGTACACTCGTTGATAGATTTGTATTCTACCTGGTTCAGGGACAAATTGGAAACCGTGACCACAACATCCATATCGCCTTCCTTCAATTCTTCGAACTCCTCCTTGGTTATGGACTCCCTAATCAATTTCCTTAGGTTTTCACTTTCCCCAAACGTTTTCTTTCCCCTGATAAAATTTTTCACCACATTCCAGTGGTTGATGGCAATAATCTCTACGCCATGCTTTTTTTTGATAAGGAAAGGACAATTGTTAAATATGCTATCTTGATCAACGGACGAATAGATTTCCTTGATTTTATCAAGCTTGTTGAGTGCCAAATGGGAAATCAGTAGGCTTCCCGTGGATGTACCCACAAAAATATCGTACTTGTGTTGGGCTTCCTGAATCAAAAACTGCGCAACACCACCTGCAAAGGCCCCTTTGCTGCCTCCTCCCGAAATGACCAATGCCCTCATTTGCCCAAAGTTTTATCCAAATATTGCTGTTCTTCTTGGTTTAACAAAGGATAAAGTGCTTTTAATCTTGCCATGCTGCCCTCACTTTTCAAAAACTCCTTCAACATGTTCCGAGACGATTTTTTAAAGTGCCATACGTGATGCCCACATGCCTCAATCAAGTTCCGCAACGTTTCATCGTTTAATCCCCCGATGCTTTTCAAATATTGAAAAGCCAACAACCGAACCTCAAAATGATAGTTGGAATTTGTATATGAACCCAATTCCTTGAAAAAGGAAGGTTTTGAATCCATTCGATATTCTGGGGTCACCAAGGCCAGTGTCAACCAAAGCAAACGAATATTTTTGTTCGGAAATCCAATAACGCCATCGACTTTGTCCAGATATTTTACTTGCTCTTCCGGAAAATCTGTCCAAAGTCTATATAAAGCAGGCTCCAAGGTCGCATAGCTCTTATCGTTAAGCAAGGTCTCAAAATCCTTTTGCAACGCTGCATCTACATTGGACAAAGTAAGTGCCACTGCTTGGCGAACTTTTGTATCCTCGGTCTGCAAGATTTTTGAAATGAAACTGGCGGGCAATTCAACCCCATAATCCAAAATCAAACGATGTTTTAACTGGCTGGATCGTAAAGTGGTCCAATGGCCCGTTAAGATCGCAGCAGCTTCGACCTTAGATTCCCCAATACTATCCTTGATTTTAAAATAAGTTTTAATGGAGGAGCTTTTTTCCATTAAAAAGGTCTTTATCTGATCAAATGGAAAGTCAGAATCTTGCAACCACGTATTCTCAAAATCGGCAAGATTCATTCCAGAAGCTTTTTCCATTTCCCACATAAAATCAGGTATGGTCACATTTTGAAAAGCATATTTGGTCAAATAATTCTTTATCCCTTGTCTAAAACTGGCATGCCCTACCCTGTCTTGAAGCATGACCAATGCCCAGGCTCCTTTTTCATAAAAGGTAAGGCTCCCTGCCCCAGAGTTGGTAAGTTCCTCCCCATTACCATCTTGCGAAAAACGTTCCAAGGCCTCTGCGGTTCCCAACAAATGCCAGTAAAAATATTCTTCTCCAAAAATGTCCTTTTCCGCCAAGTACGCATAGAATGTAGCAAATCCCTCATGCAACCAATGATGACTTCCGCTCTCCTCCGTCACCAAGTTTCCAAACCATTGATGGGCAAGTTCATGCGCATTTACATTGACGTAGTTTTTGTCCACAAAAGCCGTGGAATCGATTACATATTGGTTGGAAAAAATGGTACAGGTGGTGTTTTCCATGCCTGCATACAAAAAATCCTGAACGGGCACCTGTTTGTAGTTCTGCCATGGATAGGGAACGCCGATCTCCTTCTCCAAAAAATCAAAAATGTGTTGGGTATACCGATACGTGGGTTCAGCTTTTAGGCTGTCCTTGGGTTCATAATACAGCTCAATGGGCACTCCAGAAGAAGATTTGAGCTCTTTTTTATCGAAATCCCCAATGGCAAACCCCACAAGATAACTGCTCATAGGTTTTGTCATATCAAACTGCCATAGAAAAGCTTTTGAGTCTGGAAGTGTGTCTTTCTTTTTCAGTTTTCCATTGGCAATGACCTGATAGTCTTCCTTCAAAGTAATGTCCAAGTCAAACTCTACCTTTTCCGTCATGTCATCCAAGCTGGGCAACCAATGACTGGTATATTTACCTTGGCCTTGAGTCCAAACTTGGTCATTGCCAGGAATGTCATCATCCCAACCCAAAAAATATACTGTCTGTTTAGGTTGTGTTTCATATTGGATAAACAGCTTATTCTTTGCTGAAGGTTTTAATTTCTTATGGATTATTAACTTCTTTGTATTGTACAAATAGTCAACTTCTTTTCCGTTCAACTCAACTTTAAAGATTTTCATGTTTTGAGCATCAAGAAAAAAAGTGTCAAGTTGTGAAATGACATTAAATGAATATTCTACCGATCCTTTTATTTTCAAACTATCAACATCCACATAAATACCAGAATTGGCATGGGTAAAATCCACCTTGTCCTGAACCTGGGCGTTCAGCAATTGCACAAATAGGAAAAAAATAAGAGTCGGGCTCAGCTTCATGCCATCATCGTATCAAAAGTCCTTCCAAATTACATATTTTAGTTTGATGAATCCCAATTTTCTGCAAACTCCCATTCCCTATTTAAAAGGTGTCGGCCCCAACCGGGCGGATACCCTCAAGGCAGAACTGGGTATTGAAACCTATCGAGACCTGCTCCATCTATTCCCCAATCGGTATTTGGATAGGACCCAGTATTACAAAATTACCCAATTGCAGCCCAGCGGAGCCGATGTCCAAATTGTTGGAAAAATCATCCATCTAAAAACGATTGAACAGAAACGGGGAAAACGCTTGGTCGCCACTTTTGTTGATGAAACCGGACAAATGGAACTGGTCTGGTTCCGCGGCCACAAATGGATAAGGGAAAATCTGAAAATCAATGAACCTTACGTGGTTTTTGGTAAGGTTTCACGATATGGCAGTGCCTTTTCAATGCCCCACCCCGATATGGAGCTCCTGTCCGAACATCAACAAGGGGTAAAAATTGCCATGCAACCCATTTACCCTTCCACCGAAAAGCTTGTGGCCAAGGGTATCACCAATCGGGTTATAGGGAAAATGATGCAGCAATTGTTTTTGGAATCAAAAGCACAGTTCCCTGAGTCATTATCCAATACTATTCGGGAAGAATTACAACTCATTTCAAAAAGCGAAGCGCTTTTCAACATTCACTTCCCAAAAAACCAAAACTTACTGGCCAGGGCGCAGTTTCGGTTAAAGTTTGAAGAGTTGTTTTTTGTGCAAATGCAGCTCATCTCCAAAAAAATGCTTCGCAAACAGAAAATCAAAGGGATGCCGTTTGAGGCTGTAGGCGAAAAGTTCACCGAATTCTTTGAGAGTCACTTACCTTTTGACCTTACAGAAGCCCAAAAACGGGTAATCAAGGAAATTCGAAACGATTTGGGCAGCAACGCACAAATGAATCGTCTCCTACAAGGTGACGTAGGTTCTGGAAAAACCATAGTTGCACTGATGTGCATGTTGTTGGCCATAGACAATGGTTTCCAGACCTGCTTAATGGCCCCAACTGAAATTTTGGCCACACAACATTACAACGGACTCAAGGAGCTTTTGCAGAATATGGACGTGAAAATTGCCCTATTGACGGGTTCCACCAAAAAATCGGAACGGACCTTACTACACAATCAACTGGAAAATGGCAATTTGAATATTTTAGTGGGCACCCATGCGGTCTTGGAAGACAAAGTGCAGTTTAAAAACCTTGGCTTGGCCATTGTGGACGAGCAACATAGGTTTGGCGTGGCACAGCGATCTAAACTTTGGCACAAAAACCAAACTCCGCCCCATATATTGGTAATGACTGCCACTCCAATCCCTAGAACTTTGGCCATGAGTTTATATGGAGACTTGGATGTTTCGGTTATAGATGAATTGCCACCAGGCCGAAAACCCATTAAAACTGTACACCGTTTTGACAGTAACCGATTGAAGGTTTTTCGCTTCATCAAAGATGAAATTAAGAAAGGGCGGCAAATCTATGTCGTATATCCCCTAATCCAAGAGTCGGAAGCACTCGATTACAAGGACTTGATGGATGGTTACGAAAGCATTGTCCGGGATTTTCCGCAACCACAATACCAAATATCCATTGTCCATGGAAAAATGAAGCCCGCCGACAAGGATTATGAAATGGAACGCTTTGTAAAGGGCGAAACCCAAATTATGGTGGCTACTACGGTGATTGAAGTTGGGGTGAACGTTCCCAATGCCTCGGTAATGATCATAGAGAGTGCAGAACGTTTTGGGCTCTCCCAGATGCACCAGCTCCGCGGGCGTGTGGGTCGTGGTGCCGAACAAAGTTTCTGTATTTTGATGACGGGACACAAACTTTCTGAAGATTCCAAAACCCGGCTACAGACCATGGTGCGTACCAACGATGGTTTTGAAATTGCCGAAGTAGACCTAAAACTCCGTGGCCCGGGGGATTTAATGGGAACCCAACAAAGCGGCATGCTCAATCTTAAGATTGCCGATATTGTCAAGGATAACCAAATCTTGAAAACGGCACGCTACCACGCCGTTCAATTACTAAAGCAAGACCCAAGATTGGAAAAAGAAGAAAACAAGCCCATACTTATCGCCTATTCCAAAATGATGCAGAACAAGACTATTTGGAATTATATCAGCTAAAAAAAGCCCGATCAATACCGGGCTTTGTCTTTCTATGTCGAATTGAACATCAATTAATGTCCGATCCTTCTTGTAGTCTAGTAATATTGGCAGCTATGGCATCCTTGTTCAATTGGTCTGGGGCACGACCTTCGGCCACTTTAAGGTGTTTTAAGGCGTTTTTATAGTCCCCTACCGCAGAATAGCCCCTGGCCAATCCGTAATCCACTGGCCAGGTGCCCTTATGATTTTTCGCATTCCACTGGAACACCGCCAGGGCTTCATCTTTTTTCCCTTGTGCAATCAGTTGCCGTCCGTAACCATGAATTTCAAATACCGTACCCAATGGCATGGCTTCATCCATTACCGCTTTAGCCTCTGCAGCTTTCCCCTGTCGCTCCAAAATTTGGGATTTAATGCTCAAGTTGTTAAAATTCTTTTCACTAAAAAATTGTCCCTCAATGGCAGCATTTGCCCAACCTAAGGCCTCATCCAAATCACCTCCATTGTTCAGGGCATAATTAGCAGCCTGTTCCCAACTTTGCCTATTGAATCCCGGGCTTGTCTGCAATTGCTGGCGAATCTCTGCCAATATGTTTTGGGTAACATCGGTTTCAACCTTAAATGGAATTTTCTTTTTCTCCCAACTCAATGAAGCTACCGCAGAGTTGGCATCCACTTGGTCAAAACCAAAGGTAAGTTGCTCCACATGGGAAACTTCCAGAGTTTCAACATCCACGCGAAGGGCATCTTCAGCAGGGTCATAAAAGTAACTGCCCCAAGCCCCATGATTCTTCGAAAAAATAACCGTAGCGGTATTGTTTTCATTTACAATCATGTGCAGTCCGTACTTACCCGCTGGAAGGTTTTTTCCACCAATGGTAAGGTCGTGAGTAGTCTTAAAAATGGTATTTTCATTGGCTCCTGCACGCCATGGGGATTGCTCTGCGGTCCCAAATCCAAAATTGTTCATCCCATACGGGACCAATGCTCCCCAGACTTCCCTCTCATTTACGCTAGGTCGGGAGTAAACGATGGTGACATCCGTATTTCCTATCCGTTGGAAAACTTTTGCCATTTGACTTCCCCGTGGTAAAAAGTCCAATTGCGCAAAAGCGGTACTGGACATAAGAAATACGGTCATTAGAATTGTGGCCGAAAAGGCCGTGTAAAATTTTCTCATGGTTCGTTTTTTTGATGTAGTTAATGAATAAACTTTCAAGTTGATGTCCTAAAGTATGCAGCTTCAGGCTTGGATAGCGTTACAACAATGTTAAATAATACTGGAACATGTTAAATAACAATCATTTACCTTGTGCACTTTAAAGTTGAAGGATTCCCCAAAGTGATATTTGAAAATACTACGCCCGCTTTTGTTAACATTCGATGTTTTCTATAAAAAATGGAGTTGAACATCGTAATTTTAAACACAAAAAGCTCGCAAGTTTTTATTCGTACCTTAAATTTGTTGGCTTACCAATTATTGAATGCAACGATGAGTAAAACACTATTTGATAAAGTTTGGGATTCCCATGTGGTCCAACATATTGAGAATGGTCCAGATGTTCTTTTTATTGACAGGCATTTGGTGCATGAAGTAACAAGTCCCGTAGCTTTTTTGGGATTGAAGAATAGAGGCATCAAAGTACTGTACCCTGAACGTACATTTGCTACGGCAGATCACAACACCCCTACCCGAAATCAACATTTACCGGTCAAGGATAAATTATCGGCCAATCAACTAAAAGCATTGGAAGAAAATTCCAAAGCCCATAACATCCCATATTGGGGTCTTGGACATAAGAAAAATGGAATTGTGCACGTCATTGGGCCAGAAAATGGGATTACGGTTCCCGGAGCAACCATAGTTTGTGGGGATTCACACACTTCCACCCATGGTGCATTTGGAGCCATTGCCTTCGGAATTGGAACCAGCGAAGTGGAAATGGTGCTTTCCACCCAATGCATTATGCAACCCAAACCCAAAAGAATGCGCATCAATGTGGATGGAACTCTTAGCAAAGCGGTTACCCCCAAAGATGTGGCCTTATACATCATCTCCCAATTGACTACTTCCGGTGCAACCGGATATTTTGTGGAATATGCCGGGGAAGTGTTCAGGAACATGTCCATGGAAGGTAGAATGACCGTTTGCAACTTGAGTATTGAAATGGGTGCCCGTGGCGGGATGATTGCTCCTGACGATAAGACTTTTGAATACATTAAAGGTCGCGAATACACTCCAAAAGGCCATGATTGGGATACTGCAATGGAATATTGGAAAACTTTATATTCCGATGAAGATGCTGTTTTTGACAAGGAACTTTCCTTCAATGCCAGTGATATAGAACCGATGATTACCTACGGAACCAACCCGGGAATGGGAATGGGTATCCAAAAATACATTCCGCTTGCGGAAGCCGTTGAAGGTGGTGTGGCCACTTATAAAAAGTCCTTGGAGTACATGGACTTCAACGAAGGTGAGGCCATGATCGGAAAACCCATTGATTTTGTTTTCTTGGGAAGCTGTACCAATGGTAGGATTGAGGACTTTAGAGCCTTTGCCTCCATCATTAAAGGGAGAAAAAAAGCAGACCATGTGACCGCATGGTTGGTTCCCGGTTCCCACCAAGTGGAAGCAGCCATTAAGGAAGAAGGTATTTTGGACGTTCTTCAAGAAGCTGGTTTTGAGCTTCGTGAACCCGGATGTTCCGCCTGTTTGGCCATGAACGATGATAAGATTCCCGCTGGAAAATATGCCGTGAGCACCTCCAACCGAAACTTTGAAGGAAGACAAGGTCCTGGAGCACGTACACTTTTGGCCAGTCCATTAGTAGCGGCGGCGGCGGCGGTTACCGGAAAGGTCACCGACCCAAGGGAACTCATGGAAGAAGCGTTCGCATAACAATAAACAATGTACAATTGGCAATAAACAATGAACAATTATCAATACACAAAGGAACAACCTATTGTTAATTGGTAATTGTCAACTGAAAATTGAAAAAACATGGCATACGATAAATTCAACATATTAAAAAGTTCGGCGGTACCCATGCCCATTGAAAACGTGGATACTGACCAAATCATCCCAGCCCGATTCCTTAAAGCCACGGAACGTAAAGGTTTTGGGGACAATTTGTTTCGCGACTGGAGGTATAATTCAGATGACACCCCAAAAGAGCATTTTGTACTGAACAACCCCATCTACAGTGGAAAAATACTGGTAGGTGGAAAAAACTTTGGTTCCGGGTCATCCCGAGAACATGCCGCTTGGGCTGTATACGATTACGGATTCCGTTGTGTGGTTTCCAGTTTCTTTGCTGATATTTTTAGGAATAACTGCTTGAACATTGGGGTTTTGCCCGTGCAGGTAAGCCCAGAATTTTTGGACAAGATTTTTACGGCCATTGAATCCAACCCCAATACAGAGTTGGAAGTAAACCTTCCTGAACAAAAAATCACCATTTTAGAAACTGGTGAAAGCGAAAGCTTTGAAATCAACGGATATAAAAAACAAAATATGCTCAACGGTTTTGATGATATTGACTACTTGTTGAACATCAAAAATGATATCGAGGAATTTGCCGAAAAAACTCCTTTGTAGGCAGCAAAAAACCCGTCAGTAACGTAAAAATGAAGGCACGCACCGTTGAAATCATGGACACCACCCTTAGGGATGGTGAACAAACCTCTGGGGTTTCGTTTTCAGTCTCCGAGAAGCTCACATTGGCAAAGTTGCTGTTGGAAGAACTTCGGGTAGATCGCATCGAAGTTGCATCCGCACGTGTTTCCGAAGGAGAGCTTAAGGCAGTACAGAACATCACGGAATGGGCCGCTACCGAAGGTTATATTTCCAAAGTGGAGGTGCTTACCTTTGTGGACAATGGTGTATCCTTGGATTGGATGGTAAAAGCTGGTGCCAAGGTGCAAAACTTGCTAACCAAGGGGTCACTGAATCATCTTACCCATCAACTCAAGAAAACACCCGAGCAACATTTTTCAGAAATTGCCGCTGTAATCCAAAAAGCCCAGGAACTGGGCATTGAAACCAATGTTTATCTTGAAGATTGGAGCAATGGTATGCGAAATTCCAAAGAGTATGTTTACCAATTTTTGGATTTTCTTACCGCCCAACCCGTAAAACGAATTTTATTGCCCGACACCTTAGGGGTATTGACCCATGGTGAGACAGGCCTATTTTTCAAAGAGATCATTGAAAAATATCCAAACTCACATTTCGATTTTCATGGGCATAATGATTACGATCTAAGCGTGGCCAATGTCATGGAAGCTCTTAAGGCAGGTGCCCACGGGCTACACCTTACTGTAAATGGAATGGGGGAACGGGCAGGAAACGCCCCATTGGCAAGTGTTGTAGCAGTTATTAATGATTTCATGCCTGAAATCTCCATCGGGGTCAAGGAATCCTCGCTGTACAAAGTGAGCAAGTTGGTATCGGCATTTACCGGATTTGGCATCCCGGACAACAAACCCATTGTTGGAGATAATGTATTTACCCAAACTGCTGGTATACATGCAGATGGAGACAGCAAAAAGAATCTTTACTTTAATGATTTATTGCCAGAGCGTTTCGGTAGAAAGCGGAAATATGCTTTAGGCAAAACATCAGGCAAGGCCAACATTCAAAAGAACCTTCAAGAGCTTGGCTTAACGTTAAATGACGAAGAACTCAAAAAAGTTACTGAGCGCATCATAGAATTGGGCGACAAAAAAGAACGTGTCACCAAGGATGACCTTCCCTACATCATTTCCGATGTGTTGGACAGCGACCTCCATCAACAAAAGGTGTTTGTGAAATCCTATGTGCTCACCCACTCCAAAGGACTGAAGCCCTCCACTACCCTTTCCATTGAAATTGAAGGAAAGAGCTATGAGGAAAATGCACAGGGAGATGGACAGTTCGATGCCTTTATCAACGCGTTGAAAAAAGTGTACAAAAAAGAAGGAAGGGAACTGCCCAAGCTGGTGGACTATGCCGTTAGAATCCCTCCTGGGAGCAATTCGGATGCCCTTTGTGAGACCATTATCACTTGGCAGACCAAGGAAAATGAGTTCACTACGCGTGGATTGGACTCCGACCAGACCGTATCGGCCATAAAGGCCACAGAGAAAATGCTCAACCTAGTATAGATAATTGTGATTGTTGAAAACTGATAATTAAAGAAATGAAATTGAACATAGCCCTATTGGCCGGGGATGGAATCGGCCCCGAAGTAATAGACCAAGCTGTAAAAGTATCCAATGCCGTTGCAAAAAAATTCGGACATGACATCAATTGGACGCCTGCACTTACCGGTGCTGCTGCCATTGATGCCGTAGGAGAGCCCTACCCTGACGAAACCCATGAAGTCTGCGCAAACGCCGATGCCGTACTTTTTGGAGCCATAGGCCATCCTCGTTTTGACAATGACCCATCTGCCAAGGTACGTCCTGAGCAAGGGTTGCTGAAAATGCGTCAAAAATTGGGACTTTTTGCCAATGTACGGCCCACATTTACCTTTCCTTCATTGATTGACAAATCCCCTTTGAAAAGAGAACGTATCGAGGGCACCGACCTTATCATTCTTAGAGAGCTTACAGGAGGAGTTTATTTTGGGGAAAGAGGAAGAAAGGACAACGGGAACACTGCCTTTGACACCATGACCTATCAACGGTTTGAGATAGAGCGATTAGCCCGCAAAGGCTTTGAAATGGCTCTAAAACGCTCCAAAAAGCTTTGTTGTGTGGATAAGGCCAATGTTTTGGAATCCTCTAGATTATGGCGCGAAACGGTACAGAACATGGAAAAGGAGTACCCAGAAGTGGAAGTGTCCTACGAATTTGTAGATGCAGTCGCCATGCGTTTGGTACAATGGCCCAAAGCCTACGATGTTATAATCACCGCCAACCTCTTTGGTGATATCCTAACCGATGAAGCTTCGGTAATTTCTGGTTCCATGGGGTTGATGCCTTCCTCCTCGGTAGGCAGCAAAGTATCGCTTTACGAACCTATTCACGGTTCATATCCACAGGCAGCAGGCAAGAATATTGCCAACCCACTGGCAACCGTGCTTTCGGCGGCCATGTTATTTGAAGACCTTGACCTAATTGATGAAGCTGAGGTAATTCGTGCTGTTGTCAACAAGTCATTGGCTGAAGGCGTAGTAACCGAAGATTTGGCCGAAGGCGGTAAATCTTACGGTACCAGTGATGTCGGGGACTGGTTGGCTTCCAATATTTAACCAATCCTATAAAAATCAACTTAAAGAGCCCCATTTTGGGGCTTTTTTTATGAGACAAAAGAAGTCTCTTCAACTCAAAACCCCACTACGTCAACCCAAAACCCGTATCCGTCAATTACATCCCATTTTTTGTGATAAGCCATAATAGTTTTGGTGCCCAACAAAATCTCAAAAATATTAAGATGGCACTACAAGAGGAATTTGAACAACAGGGCATTTGGTTATTTCGACACCGAAGCTATTTACCCATAATTATTATTGTCATTGGGGCAGGCTTATACATTAATACTGAAATACACCCCGAAACATTTTTCCTTAAAGGCACCCCATACGAATTCTACTATGGTCTCTTTTGTTTGGTCGTAGGAATTCTGGGGCAATTCATTAGGGTCATCACCATTGGCTATGTTCCCAAGAACACATCAGGCCGTAATGTAAAGGGTCAAGTGGCCGATACATTAAACACAACTGGTATTTATTCCATAGTGCGTCACCCACTCTACTTGGGCAACTTCTTTATGTGGTTGGGGCCAGCCCTATTGACCGGGAATTTTTGGTTTATCATGGCGTTCTGTTTCCTTTTCTGGGTATATTATGAGCGTATCATGTTCGCCGAAGAGCAATTTTTACGCAAGAAGTTTGGGATGACCTATCTACATTGGTCCGAAAGGGTTCCAGCCTTTATACCCGATTTTAAAAATTATAGACGCCCCATCATGACCTTCAATTGGAAAAAAGTCTTGAAGCAGGAGAAAAATGGTCTCTTTAATCTCTTTGTCATCTTTTTTGTTTTTGATGTGATTGGAGAGCTCATTATAGGGGGCACCAACTTCAATCTTATCTTTTTGGGAGGTTTTATCGTTTCAGGGGTCAGTTTTATAGTTTTGACCTTCTTAAAACGACGAACTACCGTCTTGCAAGTGGAAAATAGGTTGCGGTAAACACTTATCGGTTCCCATTGGCCACAGACCGTCAACCCGAAACAAACATAGATCAATCCAAACAGGGCATCCATAAATCCGTACCAGAATTACCTCCTGTCTTTGTATTCCTTTGGAAAAACATTAAAAAATTCATGATGAAAAAACTAACTGTACTGGCACTCCTTCTTAGCTGCTTTGCCAGTTTCTCCCAAAAAAAAGTAAAGACCACCAAAAATCCGATTGGCTGGCAGTATACTATTTCACCCTTAAATGCATTGCCAGAGGAATACACCCACTATACAATTAATGTAGATACGGATTTGGATCCTTTGGATTTTTGGGATGAGATAAATGTTGGATTAAAACTTGATATAGAAGATAGGGTCGAAAGTCAAATTGCAATTCAAAAAGCGCATCAGGATACTATCAACGCTTGGGTTGAGAGATATATGGAACCTTTCAGCTACCCGATAGCCAGAACCAACTCCAATCCTCAATTTATAATTGAATTGACCACCAACCCTGTACAAATGGAAAATGTACAGGTGGATATAGACTATAGCGACCAAGAAAGCATATTGGGAGAAATCAATGTAACTGCCAATCTAGAAGTCCGTGACATGAATAATAACCTTCTAATGAACGAAGAACTAAGGTTTCTATTAGATGACCATGATGGTCCCACAAACCTATTGCGTTTAAGACATTTCTTTGTTAACCCTTCCTTTAAGCTAAAGTTCAAAATGACCAAGAAACCAGAAAAAAAGAAAGCATTATTAGAAAAAAGAATTGAAAAATATGAAGCCGTAATATTGGAATATTTTATTGAAGAAGCAGGGAAACAGCTTACCAATCATTTTGTTGATCAACGCTTGGATATGTATGCCGCCTCATTTGGGATCAAGGACAAATCTTATTCATCATTTAATGATTTAGCTGACAATGTGGCTAATAATATCAATGCTTTGACCTCTTTCAACAAAAAGAAACAGACTTCAATGGAAGAGATACTTCCCTCATTGGGACTAGCGCTGGAAAGCTGGAAAAATGAATTGAATACATTTTCATCCAACCCTGAGATGACTGATATTATCAATTATAATTTAGGATTGACCTATTTGTTTTTAAATGATGTGAATGCTGCCAGACAGCATGTCCAAAAAATAAAGGCTTATAACACATTGGACTCCAACACCATCTTCTCTGGAAGCTTCAACTATTATTTAAAAGGACTTGTTGATGCCATAGAAACCGTAGAAAGATTTGGCGACAGGGCAAAAGTATACCGACCCTAACCTTATGATTTCATAAAAAAAAGCCTTGGAAAAATCCAAGGCTTTTTTTTAACATCTAAGTAATACTAGAGATTTCTCGTTGTCCCGATAACCATCGCGACTTACTCGAAATGACATCGAAGCGTTCCTGTCATTTCGAACTGTCATCCTGAGCCCTGCCCTGAGCGAAGTCGAAGGGGTGGTCGAAGGAGAATGTGAGAAATCCAAACACCTCACTCACAACATTAATCAAAACATGGATGAAAAAGAGATTTCTCGTCGTCCCGATTACCACCGGGACTCTGTCGAAATGACATCGAAAAGCTCCTGTCATTTCGAACTGTCATCCTGAGCGAAGTCGAAGGAAAATGTGAGAAATCTAAACACCTTACTCACAACATTAATCAAAACATGGATGAAAAAGAGATTTCTCGTTGTCCCGATATCCATCGGGACTCTGTCGAAATGACATTGAGCTATTGTTAATTGCGTATTGCAAAAACTTGGCTTTTACAAAATATAATCCGTACTTAAAAAGTTGCTCACCTTGGCCTCCAACAACTGTTCAATGGTCTCATTGTTGAGGTCGTTGTCCTTAAAGGCTACAAAAGTCCGTATGGAGAACGAACGCAGGGCATCATGTACACTCAAGGTGGACTGGGCTGAATCCTTTCGCCCCGTAAACGGGTACACATCCGGGCCACGCTGGCAGGAGCTGTTCAAATTCACCCGACAAACGAGGTTCGCCAATGAATCAATAAGCGGTGAAAGTGTATACACATCCTTCCCGAACAAACTCACCTGCTGACCATAGTTGCTTTCGGCCATATCATCCAAAGGTTCCTCAATGTCCTTGAACGAAACAACGGGAATTATGGGTCCAAACTGCTCTTCTTCATACACCCGCATATCCTTGGAAACCGGATATAACACTGCTGGCCAGATGTAGTTATCAAAATGTTTTCCTCCTTTTTTGTTCATCACCTTGGCCCCTTTTGTTTTAGCATCATCCAATAGTTCTTGGATATAGGCAGGCTTCCCGGGCTCTGGGAGCGGGGTAAGGTTCACTCCCTCATCCCACGGGTTTCCAAACTTAAGAGCATCGACTTTTTCTGAGAAACGCTTTAGGAACTCTTCCTTGATATCCTCGTGTACATAGACCACTTTGAGCGCCGTACAACGTTGTCCATTAAAGGACAGCGTACCGGCAATACATTCATTGATAGTGAGGTCCAAATCGGCATCGGGCAATACAATGGCCGGGTTCTTGGCTTCCAAGCCCAACACCAAGCGCAATCTGTTGCTCTTGGGATGCTGTTCTTGTAATGCATTGGCCGATTTACTATTGCCTATAAGGGCCAAGACGTCTACTTTGCCTGTTTTCATAATGGGGGCCGCCACGGCCCTCCCTCTTCCGAAAAGAATATTTACCACGCCTTTAGGAAAACTACTCTTAAAAGCTTCCAAAAGGGGTGTAATCAACAAAACTCCATGTTTTGCAGGTTTAAATACAGTAGTGTTCCCCATAATGATGGCAGGAATCAACAATGCAAAAGTTTCGTTCAACGGGTAGTTATATGGTCCCAAACAGAGTACCACTCCCAGTGGCCCTCTACGAATATGGGCATAGACCCCATCATGCTTTTGAAACTTGGCGCTATCCCTATCCAACTGCTTATATTCCTCAATGGTATCATAAATATACTCTACGGTACGATCAAATTCCTTATAGGAATCTGGCAGCGACTTGCCAATCTCCCACATCAGTAATTTCACCACCTCATCGCGCTTTTGCTCCATTTTCTTCACAAAGGATTCCATGCATTCAATGCGGTCCTTCACTTTCATGGTGGGCCATACACCTTGCCCTTTGTCGTAAGCCGCCAATGCCGCATCAAGGGCCTCCATGGCTTCAGGCTCTCCCATATCGGGAATACTGCCCAAAGTGGTAGGGGCATAATCATTGGTGGAAGAAATTGTAGAAACCACAGGGGTTGTGCTGCCCTCCCATTTACGGAGTTCACCATTGACCAGGTAGGTTCCTTGGTGGATTTCTTGAGTAATTTGAAATGCTTCGGGTATTTTAGTTTTAGTTGCAGGCATAGGTTGTGATTATTGTTGTTAGTGTTCAAAAAAAGTCGCCCATTCATCACAAAGCTAACATAAAAATAGCTGTAAATCGGCTTGTTTTCAAAGGTTTCCCATCGAAAACGATAGAGTTTACACCAGTTTCAAAATAAGCTCAGAATTTGTTAAAAAGGTCACACCAGATACTGAAAAAGATCAGGCTTATTATTGAGATAATCCCCAAAGAAGTTGTTGGCCTTCATCCTCTTGATCAAAGGTTCCAGGTCTTCTGCCGATTTTAGTTCTATGCCCACCACTGCGGGGGCATTTTCCCTACTCGATTTCTTGGAGTATTCAAAATGAGTAATGTCATCGTTAGGCCCCAAGATGTCAGCAACAAATTCTTTGAGTGCTCCCGGACGTTGCGGAAACCTCACAATAAAATAGTGCTTTAAATTGGCGTACAACAAAGCACGCTCCTTAATTTCGGCGGTTCGGGTAATGTCGTTGTTGCTTCCGCTGATGATGCAGACCACATTCTTGCCCTTGATTTCATCGGAAAAATCATCCAATGCGGCAATAGTCAATGCCCCTGCTGGTTCCACCACAATGGCATCCCGATTATACAAATCCAATATAACCTGACAGGCTTTCCCTTCGGGAACAGTCGCCATTTTGTGAAGATAGTCTCTACAAATAGGAAAGGTCAATTGCCCCACTTTCTGAACAGCGGCCCCATCAATAAACTTGTCAATCTGTTGAAGCTCCACTAGTTTTCCATTGTCGATGGATTCTTTCATGGAAGGGGCTCCTTGGGGCTCCACTCCAATAATCTTGGTACTTGGGGACAATGCATGAAAGGTGGCACAAAGTCCAGAGGCCAATCCCCCACCCCCTACGGCAACAAAAACATAGTCAATTGGAACATCGGTCTGCTGAAGCAATTCCAATCCCACAGTTGCTTGTCCTTCAATGATTTTTTCATCATCAAACGGGTGGACAAAGGTTTTTCCTTCCTCCTCGCAAAATAATTGGGCTGCTTTATTGGAATCATCAAAGGTATCTCCCTCCAAAACCACCTTTACCCAATCGCCGCCAAACATCATGGTCTGGTCTATTTTTTGTCTTGGGGTCACTACAGGCATGTAAATGGTTCCTTTTACCTGCAAATGACTACAAGCAAAGGCCACGCCCTGGGCATGGTTACCTGCGCTGGCGCAGACAACCCCTCTCTTTAATTCTTCTTTGGAAAGCGAACTGATTTTATTATATGCACCTCGAATCTTGTAACTCCGAACACGGTGCAGGTCTTCTCTTTTCAATAAAATATTGGCCCCATATTTTTTAGAATAACGGATGCTCTGTTGTAAAGGCGTAACCTCGGCCACCTGGCCAATCGTCTTTGCAGCTTGGTATATGTCCGCTATTTGAGGGAAATAGGCATCCACGGTCTTCTTCATGGGGCCAATATCTATATTATGCTATAGGCTTCATAGCCGTCATTGATGCGCGCAAACGAGCTCCCACAACCTCTACGTCATGTTCGCGAATAGCTTTGTTCACTGCAATTAGCTTAACATTGTCCACACCACTGTCTTTTCCTTCTCCAAAGTGTTTGCCAATAACGTCTGTTTCCACTTTTTTCATGAAATCGGTCAACAAAGGCTTACACGCATGGTCAAACAAATAGCAACCATACTCAGCGGTATCGGAAATTACCCGGTTCATCTCGAACAATTTCTTTCTTGCTATGGTATTCGCGATCAATGGAGTTTCATGTAGGGACTCATAGTAAGCAGATTCCCCAATGATTCCAGATTCTGTCATGGTCTCATAGGCCAGTTCCACACCAGATTTTACGAAAGCAACCATTAACACCCCATTATCATAGTAGCCTTGCTCAGAAATGGCCACATCTCCTGCAGGTGTCTTTTCAAATGCAGTCTCTCCAGTTTCTGCTCTCCAATCCAATAGATTCTTGTCGCCATTGTCCCAATCTTCCATCATGGTTTTAGAGAAATGACCACTCATGATGTCATCCATATGCTTTTGGAATAAAGGACGCATAATGTGTTTCAACTCCTCTGCCAAATCAAAGGCTTTGATTTTGGCCGGGTTGGACAAACGGTCCATCATATTGGTAATCCCGCCTTGTTTCAACCCTTCAGTAATGGTTTCCCAACCGTATTGAATCAATTTGGATGCATATCCCGCATCAATGCCTTTTTCAATCATTTTATTGAATGAAAGGATCGATCCTGTCTGTAGCAGTCCACAAAGAATGGTTTGCTCCCCCATCAAATCTGATTTTACCTCAGCCACAAAGGAAGATTCAAGCACACCAGCCTTATCACCACCGGTAGCAGCAGCATAGGCCTTGGCTTGTTCCAACCCTTTTCCTTCAGGGTCATTTTCTGGGTGAACGGCTATTAGCGTAGGTACACCAAAACCTCTCTTGTATTCTTCCCGTACTTCAGAACCAGGACTCTTAGGAGCAACCATGATAACAGTAATGTCTTCACGTACCTGCATTCCCTCTTCCACTATGTTAAATCCGTGGGAATAGGAAAGTGTAGCGCCTTTCTTCATCAAGGGCATTACCGTACTTACCACATTGGTATGTTGCTTGTCTGGAGTTAGGTTGATGACCAAATCGGCTGTTGGGATCAACTCCGCGTAGGTACCTACCGTGAAGTTATTCTCTGAAGCATTCTTATAAGATTGTCTTTTCTCTTTGATGGCCGCTCCACGTAAAGCATAGGAAATATCCAATCCGGAATCTCTCATGTTCAACCCTTGGTTCAACCCTTGGGCCCCACAGCCCACAATTACAATTTTCTTGCCTTTTAGAGCGGTAACACCATCAGCAAACTCGCTGGGATCCATAAACCTGCATTTTCCCAACTGGGTCAATTGCTCGCGAAGTGATAGTGTGTTGAAGTAATTTGCCATTTTCTGTATTTGATTTTCTATTTATTGATTTTGAAATTCTGCTAAAATGTTGGTGATCGGCATAGCCGCCTTGCTCACGGCTATCCTGCCCGAACGAACAAACTGCATTATACCATATGGTTCAAGGGCATCGTGCATTTCGTCAATTTCATGGCGTCGACCTGTTTTGGCCAAGACAAAGAAATCCCTGCTCACAGTAACAATCTGAGAATTGCTTTCTTTGATGATATTTTGAATTTGGCGTTCATCAAACAACAAATGCGATGCTATTTTGAACAAAGCCGATTCTTGATAAATGGTCTCATCGTCTGTATGGTAATAGGCTTTGATTACCTCTACCTGCTTCTCAATCTGATTGACAATCTTGCGTGCCCAATCTTCTGTGGAATGAATCACAATCGTGAATTTTGATACATTTTCAATTTCTGACTTTGAGACATTTAAGCTTTCTATGTTAATGTGTCTCTTTAAGAATATTCCCGATATCCTGTTGAGCAATCCCACATTGTTTTCGGAATACACCGATATGGTATACCATTGATTTTTCATGTTCATTTTAATTTAACCGCAACTATAAGTCCAGTGGACCAATTCATTTTTGTAATTGTTATATCTTCTCTCCTTTCCAATTCTTGGATCAATTCTTTTGCCTTTTCCTCATGACCCGCGGGCCAATTGGGTTGTCTTATCATGTCGTCGATGATGTAAAACCCACCTACCTTCAGTAAAGCCAACGTTCTGTCCAGATGGCTATACTTTCCGGGCCAAGCATCTGCAAAAATCAAATCGAAAGGCTTGCCTTCATAGGATTCCAACCATTCACCTGCATCGGCACAAATCAGTTTCACTCGGGAGTCCTCCTTAAAAAAGGTGCTGGCAATCTGTACAAGCTCCGAATCGTTGTCCACACTGGTACTATGCGAATCTCCATCCATTCCTTTGATCATCCATGACAAGGACAGACCTATCCCAGTGCCCAACTCCAAGAAATTCCCTTTGGGTTTTGACGCCACCAAGGTTTTCAAGAGGGTGCCCACATACATATCCGAGCACATGGAAAACCCCATTTCTCTTGACTTGGCCACTAAAGCCGTATACTTGGACGGTGCGTCCAAAATTTGGGCTTGATCCATTTATTTCAACCTTATGTCGGAAACCGATGCTCCGGCTGGAATCATAGGAAACACATTATCTTCTTTCTCTACTTTAACTTCCAAGAAATACGGATTTTTGGAGGCCATCATTTCTTCAATGGCAGATTTAAGTTCCGAGCGCTCCGTTACTCTCCTGGATTGGATATGATACCCCTCAGCAATCTTGACAAAGTCTGGGTTCGTCATTACCGTAGAGGCATATCTGCTTTCAAAGAACAGCTCTTGCCATTGGCGCACCATTCCCAAGTGGTCGTTGTTCAATACCACAATTTTTACAGGGACATTATGTTGGAAAATAACTCCAAGCTCCTGGATGGTCATTTGGTAGCCCCCATCTCCTATGATGGCCACTACTTCACGATCCATAGCTCCCATTTTGGCCCCAATGGCCGCAGGAAGGGCAAATCCCATGGTTCCCAATCCTCCCGAAGTAATATTACTCTTGGTCTGCTTAAACTTAGCATATCTGCATGCAATCATCTGATGTTGACCAACGTCCGTAACAATAACCGCTTCATGCTTGGAAGCAATGTTTATTTGCTCCACAACTTCACCCATGGTTAGCTTTTCCTTTGTTGGGTGAATATCTTTTTCAATGACGGTGTCAAATTCTATTTGGTGCTTCTTGTCAAACTCCGCTCTCCACTCTTTGTGTTCGTTCTTGTTCACCAAGGGCAAAAGCAAGTCCAAGGTCTGTTTGGCATTTCCCAGAACAGCCAAATCCACCTTAACGTTTTTATTTATTTCCGCAGGGTCTATCTCAAAATGAATGATCTTGGCCTGCTTGGCGTAGGTATCCAGATTACCGGTTACCCGGTCATCAAAACGCATTCCTATGGCCAAAAGGACATCACACTCGTTTGTTAGGACATTGGGACCGTAATTTCCGTGCATACCTACCATACCCACGTTCATAGGGTGGCTTGTATCCAAGGCAGAAAGTCCCAAAATAGTCCATGCTGCGGGAATACCAGCTTTTTCCACCAAAGCCTTGAGTTCCTCTTCAGCTTCACCCAAAATAATTCCCTGCCCAAAAACAATGTATGGCTTTTTGGCATTGTTAATCAATTCAGCTGCAGCCTCAATAGTCTTCAAATCAGGCTCAGGAGCCGGTTTATAACTTCTTACCCCTGTGCACTTTTCATACACAAAATCAAACTCTTCCACTTGGGCATTCTTGGTGATATCAACCAATACCGGGCCCGGTCTCCCCGATTTAGCTAAATAGAAAGCCTTAGCCATAATTTCGGGGATTTCTTCAGCACGGGTAACTTGGTAATTCCATTTGGTCACTGGAGTTGAAATTCCAACAATATCAGTTTCCTGAAATGCATCGGAACCCAACAAATGTCTGAACACCTGACCTGTAATGCATACCATTGGTGTGGAGTCTATCTGTGCATCAGCCAGCCCAGTCACCAAATTGGTAGCGCCAGGTCCTGAAGTAGCCATGGCCACACCTACTTTTCCACTTACGCGTGCATACCCTTGTGCCGCATGGGTAGCTCCTTGCTCATGTCTTGTAAGAATATGTGTCAGCTTGTCTTGAAACTTGTACAATTCGTCATATACTGGCATAATGGCCCCACCAGGGTAGCCGTAGATAAGGTCCACACCTTCTGCCAAAAGACAATGTATAATTGCTTCTGCACCGGTTATGCGTATAGATGTAGTCTTTTTGTTCTCTTTTTTTTGTGCTTTCAATGTTTCCATGAGCCTTAATTTTTGGAAATACTATCCTTTCCCAATATGGGCATTGTATGTTTTTTAAAATAAATCAGTAACACATCCTTTTGAGGCGGATGAAACCGTTTTAGCGTACTTATATAGACTTCCTGATTTTATTTTCAGTTCAGGTTGCTTCCACGCTTTTTTTCTTTGTTGGAATTCTTCATCCGAAATATTGATGTTTATGGTATTCTTAACGGCATCTATGGTTATTTCATCCCCATCTTTCACCAACGCTATTCCTCCACCAACTTGTGCTTCGGGAGAAACATGCCCCACCACAAAGCCATGGGACCCTCCTGAAAACCTACCATCGGTAATCAACGCAACATCTTTACCCAAACCTGCGCCCATAATGGCAGAGGTGGGTTTCAGCATTTCGGGCATTCCAGGAGCTCCTTTTGGTCCCTCATAGCGAATGACCACCACATCTCCTTTTTGTACTTTTCCTGTATGAATGCCTTCGTTTACTTCAACTTCACTGTTAAAAACCCTTGCGGTACCGGTAAAACTCAAACCTTCCTTACCTGTAATCTTGGCCACAGCACCTTCCGAGGCCAAATTGCCATAAAGAATTCGAATGTGTCCCGTTTCTTTGATAGGCTGGTCCAAAGGTCTGATAATGTCCTGCCCTTCTGCCAAGTCTGGGGCATCCAATAAATTTTCAGCCAATGTTCTACCTGTAACAGTGATGCAATCTCCATGAAGCATCCCCTTCTTCAACATATATTTTAGGACCGCAGGAACACCCCCAACCTTATGAAGATCTTCCATGAGGTATTTACCACTGGGCTTTAAATCGGCCAGTAAAGGAGTGGTCTCACTTATCCTTGCGATATCATCCAAAGTAAAGTCCACCTGCGCAGCATGGGCAATAGCCATAAAGTGCAGGACAGCATTTGTAGATCCACCTAAAACCGTTATTAGTCTAAATGCATTTTCCAATGATTTTTTAGTGACGATATCTTTTGGTTTGAGGTCCTTTTGCAGTAGATTCAGTAAGGCAGTCCCTGCAGCTTCACAATCCGCATTCTTATTTTGGTTCACAGCTGGTATTGAGGAGTTAAACGGCAAAGACATTCCCATGGCCTCTATGGCCGATGCCATGGTATTGGCCGTATACATTCCTCCACATGCTCCTGCACCCGGACATGCTTTGTGGATTACTTCCTTATATTCGGTTTCATCAATGGTTCCCGCCACCTTTTGTCCATACGCTTCAAATGCGGAAATGATATCCAATTTCCTGTTATTGTGGCATCCAGGGGCAATGGTTCCTCCATACACCAAAATGGAAGGTCTGTTCAAACGCAATTGTGCCATTAAAGCTCCCGGCATGTTTTTATCACAACCCACAACGGTCACCAAACCATCGTAACTCATGGCTTGAACCACAGTTTCCATAGAATCTGCGATAATGTCCCGCGAGGGCAGTGAATACCGCATTCCGGGCGTTCCATTGGAAATTCCATCACTGACCCCAATGGTATTAAAAATGAGCCCGACCATATTGGTAGACTCCACTCCCTTTTTCACCTCTAATGCCAAATCGTTCAAGTGCATGTTACAAGGATTTCCCTCATAACCTGTACTGGCGATGCCTATCAATGGTTTTTGTAAATCTTCATCGGTCAACCCAATGGCATGCAACATGGCTTGTGCAGCGGGAAGGGTTGGGTCTTGGGTCACATTTTTACTAAACTTGTTCAGTTCCATTATCAAATTTCGTTCAAATCGAGATTTCTATTGAATTTACTTCAGTAATTCAAAGATAGATGTTTAAAAAACCCTATATTTTTAACAGTTTCGGGCTGTTTAAATCCATTTGAATTATAATCAATATACCATACTGATTATCAGCTATTTGCACTGAAAAAAATCCAATATTCATTTATTTTTTATTCCAAAAGAAAAGGGCCTGTATCAAATTTGATACAGGCCCTTTCCATCAACAGCAAGTCTGTATCATTCCAAATTTGGAACAATAATGACGACACCGTTGACTAGAATAGTTCTTTTCATACGTCAATGTTACAAAAAATTATTCTGAAACAAACCTATCCTTAAAAAATATTTGATTTTTTATACAAGCCTAAATGAGAGCTTATCTCCCATTTTCTTTTGGGCCAGTATGTCTATAGCTTGTTCGGAGAGCTGAAGTACCCTTGGATATCCACCTGTGGTCTGCCCATCCTTCATTAAAATAATTAATCTGCCTGCAGGAGTAAACTGGACGGTTCCCGGCAAGGTTCCAGATGTGAGCATGGACACTTCATGGCCCGGGACCACTTCTTTAAGTTGGTATGCCATGCGATTGTTTTCCTTGGACACCGTGAATGGTTTTGAAAAAATATCTGCTAATTGTGTATCAGACAGGATATCAAACTCAGGGCCTTTGAACACTTCCAATTCCTTGGTCGAAAAATGATTTTCAATCTTCACTTCCGATATCATTGGTGAGTAAGCAGCCTTTTCATATGGAATCCCATCCCCATCCTTAATTCTTTTTTTTGATGTGACTGGGAAATACTGGGAACGACTTTGCAAAACTTTTTCGGTTAGAAAACCTCCTTTAACAGCCAAGTATCCCCTAAGACCTGCTTCCAATTTGCCGTAGGAAAGAATATCCCCCGATGACACTTGCACTACCTGATAATTCTCAACGGGTATATTGTTGAGCGTAGCGGAAATATTGGCTCCAGAAAGGCATACAGCAGTGGGTTCATCAAACTGTAGTGTTGGCCCGGTCATTGTAATCTCCAATACGGCCGCATTTGGGTCGTTTTCCAAAAGAAGATTGGCTTTTTTTACCGAATCTGTATCCATGGCCCCAGAAATAGGTACTCCAATATCACGGTATCCAAATCTACCCAAATCTTGAATGGTTGTAAAAAAGCCCGATTTTAAAACCTTAAGCATTCAACTCAGTTTTTTCAGGTTTATAAATACCTACCTCCCCTTCTATTTTATGCAAGTCGTATTCGGCCTTGGATATTTGCTGAAATTGTATTTTGTCCCCAACCTTTATAAAACAAGGTTCCTTTAATTTTGGGTTGAATAGATTCACCGGACAATTCCCAATGATGTTCCATCCTCCAGGGGAGTCCTGTGGATAAATGCCCGTTTGTTTACCCGCCAATCCTACTGAGCCTTTTGCCACTTGTAACCGAGGTTCTGCTCGTCTGGGTATTTCCAAGGTTTGGGGCAATCCACCCAAATACATAAATCCCGGCAAAAAACCTATCCCATAGACAACATATTGATGTGATGTGTGCTGTAGAATCAACTCCTCGATGGATAGTTCCAATTTCTTGGCGACTTCTTCCAAATCAATGCCAAACTCCAAATCATAACACACTGGTATCTGCCATAAATGTTGGGCCCGCCTTATTTTAATATTCTCCAACTTGGCGTGACAGTCCAAAACCACCTTTTTGATTTGCTCAAAATCCAAATGTTCCTTATTGCATACCATGGTCAAGGAATTATATGCAACGGACATCTCCCACCCAAAAAGTTTCAACTCTTTAAAAGCATCATAAAAATCGAGGATGTTCGCCAAAATGGCTTCTTCAACTTGGTTGGGCCATTCAATAAGTATGGCACGTTCTCCAAAGGGCTTGATGGTTATGGGGTAACTTTTCACTTTTGTAATAGTACCTGGTGGTTGGGCAATTCTTCCGAAAGATACATCAATATTTCCAATGCGGAAGTGGTATCGCCATGCACACAAAAAGTTTGTGCTTCAATTTTTATTTCCTCACCTGAGACCGTCAATACCTTATTCTCCTTTATCATTGGAACCATATGTTTTAAGACACTTTTAGGGTCCTGAATTAGAGCATTTTCCAATTTTCGGGAAACCAATTCCAAATCATTGGTATAGTTTCTGTCCGCAAAAGCCTCAAATCGAACTTTATAACCTTTGAGCAGGGCCTTTGACTCCATCACTGAGCCAAACGGAACATATAAAAATGCCTTCTCCTTATACTGGTTTATCGCATCCAAATAGATTTCGGCCAAATTTTCATCCTTTGCTGTTTGATTGTACAGAGCCCCATGCGCCTTAATATGATGCAGCTTGACCTCCTCACCTTGCAAAACCTCCATAAAGGTTTTCAACTGATCCCGGATGCTCTTCTGTAGTTCTTGGGGTGAAATATCCATGACCTCCCTTCCAAAATTCACTTTGTCCGGATAGGAAGGGTGCGCCCCTACCTTTATATGATGCTTTTTGGCCAAATTTACAATCCGTCGCATGGTGGTTTCATCTCCGGCATGTCCACCACAAGCAATATTACAGGAACTTATGTGGGGAAAAAGCAAAGCTTCATTGCCCATTCCTTCTCCTACATCGCAATTAATATCTATAAACCATTGTTTCATCTACAACAATCCCGTTACGGTGAGAATACTTTTCAAGCCTAAAAAAATGGTAAATCCCACAATGCCTACTCCGATAGCATTCTGAGCTGTGGTATTTCTATAAGACCCCATTACTGACTTTCGGTTCACAATCCACAACAACAGAATTGCCATTATGGGCAGTAGTATTCCGTTCGCCATCTGGGCAAATTGGATGACTTGAATAGGTTTTATATCAAACGATAAAAAGAAAACCCCACAGAACAAGATAAAGCTCCAAACCATTTTAAACCTTTTGTCTTGCATTCCCCCGCTCCAACCAAAACAACTGCTGGCCACAAAAGCAGCGGCAAGGGATGCAGTTATGGCAGAAGTGACCCCCGCAGCCAATAGACCAATGGCCATAAGATGTACCGCCATTCTTCCAAATAGTGGCTCCAAGCCCTTAGCCATATCCAAAACATGGTTTACATCATCTATAGGTGCCGCAGAAGCGGTGACCAAGATAGCCAAGGATACAAGACCCCCCAACCCTATGGAGATGGCCGTATCCCACTTCACCGCTTTCAAGTCTTTATCGGATTTCCATTTTTCCTTTACCAAAGAGGCATGGAGAAAAAGGTTGTAGGGCACCACAGTGGTTCCTACCAAGGCAATAACGGTCAACAGACTGCCTTCGGGCAGGCCAGGAACAAACATACCTTGTAATATATCCGAAATGGAAGGCTGGGTCAAAAAAGCACATATCACAAAACATACGCCCATTAGAGCGACCAATCCCACAAAAATCCGCTCCAACAATTTATAATTGCTGAACCAAAGCAAAAGAAAGATTGCAACTCCCACTAAAAGCGGATAAAAAGGCATTAGAGATTTATCGGGAAAAAGTTGTTCCAGTCCCAGGGTTGCCCCGCCAATATTTCCAGCCTCATAGGCTGCGTTGCCAATTAGAATGGCTCCCAAGACCATCGCAACCACTATTTTTTTTGCCCAAGGACTTGTCAGCTCATTTTTTACCACGTCCACAAGTCCTGTTTGTGTCACTACTCCTATTCTTCCGGCCATTCCCTGAAGTGAAATCGTGGCAAGAATGGATACGAACAAAGCCCAGATAAGGGCATAACCAAACCGAACCCCTGCCAAAGTACACATGGCAATGGTACCGGGGCCCACAAATGCTGCAGCCACCAAAACCCCTGGGCCAATTTTTTTCCACATATCTGTGTTGATTTCTTGGCGTTCAAAATAAGAGGATATTGGGAGAAATGCTGCATTTCATCCAAAAAAATGCATTTCGTCTAAAAGTGGGGTGTTTTATATCGACAATTTATACGATAATGGAAAAGCAAAAGTTATAATAATCCCAAATCATACATAGACCTAAACCGAACAAATACTTATGACATGTAAGGATTGCGCCAGAAGTATCGGACACGAACAATACAGGGAATCTTTAGACTCCCTAAGTGTAGCACTTTGCGAAAGACATACCAGACTCATTAAAAGGGTCATCCTAAATAACAATACCCCATTAGAGGCCATACAACTCTTTTACGCACTAAAAGAAGCTGGGGCCAACCCCATGTTGGAATGGTGGGATGGCAAACGCTCCGTGGACATTGCCATTTCCCGGGTAAAACTCAATATAGAAATAGACAAAGACTACAATATGATTACCCATGAGCAGGCCATCAACGATTTAGAAGATGCCATGCACTCGTTTAAAAATGGGTTTACAACCATACGGATTCCCCATTTGGCCGTGAAGTACTATCTTGAAGATACCGTTCAGAATATTTTGGGAATCATCTCTGGTCTTAAGGCAAACATTAAGGCTATCTAGTTGCAAAACTGCAACTTGTTGTCCAGCTTGGTTTCCTTATATTCCAAAATATTGATGACAATGGGGTCTTCCCCAATGTTCTCCAGATCATTTATATAGTTTTTTCCGCGATACTCAAAATATTCAGTATCCCCTGGATCCAACTTAACCATGTCTATTTTGCCATTCCCGTAACGGGTCAAGGCCAATCCACCTGTTGTACACACCCAACCATAATTGGTATTGTGCTTTCTAAAAGGAATCCGTTGGCGTGGTGCCAGACGCAGCTCCCATAGTTTTACACTCTCATTTTCAAACACCAACCGATCACTCAACGATTGTGTTATTTTTTGATGCAGCAACTCATCTATCTTCTCTTGCTCCCACGGGTCAAAGTTTCCTGCAGGATTCAACTCTACACATTGCATTACAGTACACTAATTTAAAAACGGCTGCAAAATTATTGTATAATTGTTTCATTAATTAGCTGACATACAATGTTTAACGTATTTTTTACACTTTTCCCGATTTTTTTGATGTTTTTTATCATTTTGATTATGAACATCTTATGTATTGATGCATTCTTCAAGGAATCACTCTAACCAACCTTCGCGATCTAAACTTCTGTATTGAATAGCTTCGGAAATATGGTTTTCTTTTATATGGGAAGCATTCTCCAAGTCAGCAATGGTTCTAGATACTTTTAATATCCTATCATAGGCCCGCGCAGAAAGATTTAACCGTTTCATGGCCATTTTCAAGAGTTCTCTGGACGGATTGTCCAAAACACAGAATTTTCTAATGCTCTTGGTTCCCATCTGTGCGTTGTAGTGTATGCTTTCTGTATCCCTAAACCTTTGGGTCTGTATTTCTCGAGCTGCCATTACACGCTTTCTAACCGTAAAGCTATCCTCCCCGTTCCTTTCCTCTGACAGCTTATCGAAAGGCACTGGGGTCACCTCAATATGAATATCGATTCGGTCCAACAAGGGCCCTGATATCTTGCCAAGGTATCGTTGCATTTCTGCTGGGGATGAAGTCACCGGGGCATCCGGGTCATTGAAATATCCTGAAGGACTTGGGTTCATACTGGCCACCAACATGAAACTACTGGGGTAAGTTACGGTGTATTGGGCCCTGGCTATGGTGACTTCCCTATCTTCCATGGGTTGCCTCATTACTTCCAACACCCTTCGTTCAAATTCCGGAAGCTCGTCCAAAAAAAGTATTCCATTATGGGCCAAGGAAATTTCACCGGGTTGTGGATAACCTCCTCCGCCTACCAATGCAGCACTACTTATGGTGTGGTGTGGACTCCTGAAAGGTCTTTGGTTCATCAAGCCTTGATTTTTAACCTTCCCCACCACACTATGTATTTTGGTAGTCTCCAAGGCCTCTTGCAAGGTCATTGGTGGTAATATGGAAGGTAGTCGCTTGGCCAACATGGTCTTTCCCGCTCCCGGTGGCCCTATCAAAATAATATTATGTCCGCCAGCTGCGGCAATTTCCATACATCGTTTTATGCTCTCTTGCCCCTTTACATCGGCAAAATCGAATTCTGGGTGGTCTATATTGTTGTAAAATTCCTTTTGGGTATCTACTATGGTTTGATGCAGTGGGGTTCCGCAATCAAAATAATCAATTACTTCCTTAATGTTCTCTACACCATAAACTTCCAAACCATTGACCACTGCGGCCTCGGAAGCATTGTCCTTGGGAAGGATAAATCCTTTAAATCCTTCCTTTTGTGCTTTTATGGCAATGGGCAGAGCACCCTTGATGGGCTGAAGGCTCCCGTCCAACGAAAGCTCACCCATGATCAAATAATCTTCAATACCATTGGATTTAATTTGTTCTGAAGCCGTCAATATCCCCAAAGCTAAGGTAAGATCATATGCAGACCCTTCTTTTCGCATATCGGCTGGGGCCATGTTGATCGTAATCTTCTTACCGGGAATTTTGTAACCAATATTCTGCAGAGCTGCAGCTATCCGATAATTACTTTCCTTGATGGCATTGTCGGGCAAGCCGACCAAATGGTAACCCACGCCTTTATCAATATTTACTTCTACAACAATGGTTGTTGCCTCGATGCCAAATACGGCGCTTCCGTAAACTTTTATGAGCATTTGGGACTTTCTTGTTAAATCATCCCAAAAAGTAAATAATCTCTATCAACAATTATCCCCCGTTTGACGGATACCGGGTTCCCAGTTGACGTAAGCCTATTTAGAACCAACGGATTTTTTTAATGATATCATTCTTTAGTGAAGATAAGTACGGATTCCGCAGTACTTTGAATCTCTTCTTGGTTCATCATCATTTTTCGGAACTTGCCTTGTGCATACATTTCCGCCTGATCTTTGTAGTGTTTGCTGAACGGGTTACCTGATTGCCCTGTGGGCAAAATGCTGATACTGTTCTCTATATCTGAAAAATCAACAATACGTCTGGTAGACGGCCCAGAGTTTACTTTGTAAAGTCCTGTGCTATCGTAGGGGAAAGCTAAATTGTTGATAACCTCACGGCTTCCTTCAACCGGGAACGGTCCCACATTGAAGTATTTTCGCAGTGATTCCACCTGACCTATTGGGTGCGGGTGTTCCAATGTATGAACCTTGTCCCATGTCCATTGGCTGGGATCAGGACCAAAGTCCTCTACCAGGGAAATCCATGCATCCGAAAAAGATTTTAAGACTATGTCCCTGCGGGTTTCCACCACATCCTTGGTGTTCACATTATCCCACCACTGCCCCTCGGCCATATTAGCGCCCCATGCAATCTGTCGTTTAAAGAGATGGGTTGCCAAAAACTTATTGAACATTTCTTCGCCCATCTCATCTTCCATGGTATTCTTTACAGTAAAATATTCGCATCTGTGGTATAAGGTAGGTACCGTACTGTTCAAGGAGTAACGGCCATCCCAGTTTTTTAGGGAATCTACCTGTACCAATTGTTCCTTGGTAAGCAAGGTTACATCGAACATTTTGATTAGTTCCGTTATCAAGGAAGGATTAACGGAAGAGGTAACATCCAATATCATCTCAGATGCAGTGGTTTTATCCCAATCATTCTTAGCATCCAATAATTGCACAATGCGTTTAGCCCTGTTCTCGGGCAAATAATATCCTGGATAAAGCTGTCCGGCTATCGAATCTGGTTGATTGTTGGCAGAATACACATAATGCCAAGGCGGATTGATCGCACTTGGGTTTTCGGAAAAGTCTATATAATGCAATGGCTCTTCTTTCCCTGTTGCTCCATCCAAAATAAATTTTGTGGACAAGCTATCAGGCATTTGGTAGAGTTTTGCCGCAGCCCACCAGGCCACATTGCCTTCTGAATCCCCATACATAATGTTGAGCCCTGGAGCGTGAATTTTGGGCAAGGCATTTTTAAACTCATCTAAATTAGCGGCATGGCTTATTCCGTATAGGGCATCCAAAACCTCATTCTTGGGCTTTGTATAGACCCAGGACATGGATACAGGCCTTTCTTGTGAAATCTGGTCAGCAATGCCATTTAAGACAGGTCCATGGTGCGTCTTTTTGTACGCAAAGGATATATCTTCACCATCTTTCACCTTGATGGTCTTGTTCACATACTCAAAATCCAACCATGTATTGGCAACCTTGTATTTTGTACTATCCGATGGGTGTACTTCTTCATAATAAAAATCAATATCATCATTTTCGAACATGGTCATTCCATAGGCCAAGTTCCTATCATGGGCCAAAATTGGAAACGGAATGCCCGCCATGTGATATCCGTACTTTTCGTAGTTTGTGGCGTTTACATGCGCCTCGTACCAAACAGAAGGCTGAGCAAAACCAATATGGGGGTCGTTGGCAAAAATAACCTTGCCGTTTTTGGTTTTTTCAGGTGCGATCACCCAACTATTGCTTCCAATAAATTGAGGTATTGGCAAATTGTCCAATGCTTGGGTTACACTTTTGGTAATATCCACAGCCAATGAATCCATGGGAGTTTTCCGATAATTTTTGATCCATACGGTAGAAGTGTCGGAATCTATAGCCAAATCACGCATATATTCCTCTCCCAACTTATCGCGCAAACTGGTTAGCAACGGGTCTGTTTTATGAGCCATGGCAAAACTAAAAGCCATATAACCAACTGCATTATAAATGTCTTCCAGTATAAAAGGCTCTTTTTCCAATCCAGTGAGATGGAACTCTATAGGGGTCGGCCCTTTTTTTATGAATTCGTTGATTCCCTCAAGGTAGGCCCTGGAAAGCACAACCATTTCACTCTGCATGTTTAGTTGAGCAACTGTTTGGGTGGAATACTCGTCTATACCCAAGGAGAGAAAAAACTTGTCCGTTTTCACCAAATCCTCTCCAAAAACCTCTGAAAGCCTTCCAGTGGCCACACGGCGCAATAATTCCATTTGCCAAAGTCGGTCTTGGGCGTGTACATACCCCAAAGCTTTTACGGCATCCACCTCTGTGCTGGCATAAATATGGGGAATGCCATAGGTGTCGTAAAAAACATTCACCTTTTCCTGAAGTCCAGGTAAAGTCTTTTCCCCAGAATAATCAGGTTTAAGTGAGTTGACAAAAATAAGCGCTCCAACGGTTATGAGCAGTAGCAAAATGGCTATTGCCCAGAGTACCTTTTTTATCTTTTTCATGGAATTTTGGTTAAGCTAATTAGCATTCTAAGGTAAGTTTATTTTCTTGAATGCATTAAAAACCAACTAAAAATAACTGTTATTTATTCATGGAAAGTTGATGCTTCTCCAGTCCTGAACGCAACCATTTTTCATAGGTCTCTACATCAACATATTGCACAGCATCATTTAATATTTCCAAATTTGGGGATAGCAATACGTAATACGGTTGCGATGCGGCATTAAAGTTAATGGTTTGGAAGGTCCCCCACTTTTGACCAATGGTTTCTATGGTTTTTATTCTTCCGGAATCGTACTGAAAATCAAACTTTTCGGAGTCGGGAAGCTTTTTTCGATCATCTACGTAAAGTGAAATAAGAACATACTCATCCTTCAACAGAGGATATATACTGGAATGGCTCCATACATTTTCCTCCATCTTTCTACAATTCACACAAGCCCAACCTGTAAAATCCAACAAAATGGGCTTATTGACTTCTTTGGCATACGCAACGCCTTCGTCAAAATCCTTGAAGCAATCCAATCCCAATGGACAATCGCTCTCGGTTTGGGAAACACTATAAAAATCAGGAGGTGGAAAACCACTCAAAAGTTTTAATGGTATAAGATTGAAGATCCCCAGCACCAGGTATACCGAAAATGCCAATCCGAAAAGACCGAACATTTTGCGGGTAGCGGACAATTTTTGTTTGGGACCATCGTGTGGAAAGCGGAACAACCCAAAAAGGTAAAGGGTCATGAGCACAAATAGTACAATCCAAATACCCAAGAAAATCTCTCTTTTGAATATTCCCCAATTACCTACCAAATCTGCATTGGAGAGGAACTTGAAGGCCAACGCCAGCTCCAAGAAACCTAAAACCACTTTCACGGTGGTCATCCATCCCCCAGACTTGGGCAAAGAATTCAACCACGCCGGAAAAAGGGCGAAGAGCGCAAAGGGCAAGGCCAAGGCCAGGCCAAAGCCTACCATGCCCACCGTTAAATTGGTGGCCACATCACCATCAGCGAGGGTTGTACTCCCCAAAAGCCCTCCTAAAATTGGCCCCGTACATGAAAAGGATACAATGGCCAAGGTCAACGCCATAAAAAAGATTCCCAAACCTCCTCCTACTTTTGATGAGGCTGAATCCATCTTATTGGCCCATGAGCTGGGTAAGGTAAGCTCATAATAACCAAAAAATGAAAAAGCAAAAATCACAAAAATGACAAAGAAGAAGACATTAAGCCAAATATTGGTGGCTATGGTGTTCAATATTTGTGAGTCTACCGAATTGAATAGATGAAAGGGCAAACTCAACAAGAAATAAATCAACACAATAAAAAATCCGTACAAAACGGCGTTGGCAATTCCTTTTGATTTCTGTTGTGACTGTTTGGTAAAAAAAGAAACCGTCAATGGAATCATAGGAAAAACACAGGGCGTTAGCAAGGCAATAAGCCCTCCTAAAAATCCTAGACCAAATATCATCCACAAATTGGATTTTCCATCCGCTCCACCAAGTCCTCCTTGATTCAATAAAGATTTGTTCTTTAGTTCTACTCGAAGCGATTCGCCCAAGGCCAGGCTGCGCTCATCCAATTCTTTTTTGGTTTCAGCAAATGCATTGCCATCCAACGAAATTTGGAACAATACATCTTTGGGAATACAGACTTCTTTGCAGATTTGATAAAAGAGATTGACCGATATCTGTCGAATAGCTGGATTGAGCAGTTTTATTTTCTGGGTAAAAATGGCCTCTTTTTTGAAAAAGGTCTCCTCTACTTCAAAAATATCACTGTATTCTTTAATGGTTTCACTCTCAGAAGTCTTACCAATAAGTTCGTAATCCTCTCCAGCCTTTTCAAAGGTGAACTCGCTGGGCAAAGAACCCCCTTCGGCAGTATATTGGGAATACACATGCCAACCATCCATGATCTTACCTTTAAAGACCAATTCGTACTCGGTGTCCGATATTTTTTTTACTTCATGACTCCAAAGCGCAGGGTCTGCATCTGTTTGCGCAGAAAGGGCAAGGGTAGTAATAAAAAAACCAAATACAAGTAAAAAATACCTCATGTAACCAGTGTAATCTTTAAAATATCCTTGGTTGAATCCTCAACCTTGAACCGTTTGTCCGCCCTTCTTCCCACAACCCAGGCAATGGTATCGTTGGAACATAGCAACCATTGCTTTTCTTTGGAAATAACATCCACTTTTTCATCCTTAAAGAACTTGGACAGTTTCTTCTTGCCATCCATTCCGTAGGGATAAAAGTAGTCGCCTTTTTCCCAATTCCTTAACAATAACGGGAAGTTTAACTTTTCCTTATCCAAATAGATGGTGTTTCTTCCTGTATTTTCAATGGTTTTAACGTTTTGCAACCTAAGGTTGATAGGTTTTTCAAGTTCCTTGACATCATCCGAAATCCAAAACACTTCCTCCAATCCTGTCTCGATTGGGGACAAAATCAGATGGGTACGGTCTTTTACCAAACGATGGGTCTTGGAACGCACTTCCTTACCGCTCATGGCGTGCAACAAGCCTTCCACATCATTCCATTCCGTAAAGCCATACGCTCGGAAGAGTTCGTATAGATACCCTACCAAAGGTTTAAGTCCTTGTAACTTTTCCACGCTCACTCTGATGATATCTCCTTGGCTTTCAAACAGTTTTTTTCTGATTTCTTCCACGTGATGCCGTACCAAGGATTGGGTCTGCTCCAAATGGGATTGGGTCCGCTTGAAGTTTTCCAAAAAAGTCGGATGCAGTGTTTTGAGTTGGGGCACAATATCCAATCGGATTTTATTGCGAAGGTATTTGCTCTCCGAGTTGCTACTATCTTCCCGCCATTCCAAGGCATTGTTCTTGGCATGATCCAAGATTTCTTGCCTTGAAAAGTTTAACAAGGGGCGAATTACTTTTTCATTCTGAACGGGGATCCCTGAAAGACCTTCAATGCCCGTTCCCCGAGACAGATTGATTAAAAAGGTTTCCAAATCGTCATCGGCATGATGTGCTGTCAGTACAAAATCAAACTCTCCGGTATTTAAAACCTCATTGAACCATTGGTAGCGCAACTCCCTTGCCGCCATTTGGATGGACCCTCGGTAGGCCACCGCATATTTCTCTGTATCAAATTGATGGGTAATCACCTCCAACCCCAATTTTTCACCAAGGTCTTGAACAAAGATTTCGTCTGTATCACTTTCCTCCCCCCTTAATTGAAAGTTGCAATGGGCCAAGGTCACCTTCAACCCAGATGCGACACATAAGTGGGCCAATACCACGCTATCCACTCCCCCGCTACAAGCCAACAATAGTGGTTTTTCCTTTAGGAAGGGGAGATTGGAATTGATATGTTCGGTGAACTGTTTCAGCATGCCACAAAAATAGCAATAAAGATCAGTCCGTTTCCAAAACGCTGCGCATGGCCTTGGCCTTCAACAAACACTCCTGATATTCCTTTTCAGGATCCGACTTTGCCGTAATGGCACTTCCCACCGAATAGGACACATATTTGTTTGTGGCATTGTACAGAATACTTCGGATGACCACATTAAAATCGAAATCCCCTTTGGGGTCAAAATAGCCTACAGCGCCACTGTACAAACCTCTTTTGGTTTCTTCCAGTTCCTCAATGATCTTCATGGCCGAAATTTTTGGGGCACCGGTCATGCTGCCCATGGGAAAGGTCTCTTCAATAAGCTCGACCGGATTTTTGTCTTTTGGCATAGTGGCAACTACCGTCGAAATCATCTGATGCACTTGCTTGTAAGGATATACTTTGCATAACTCTTCAACAAAAACACTTCCTTTTAGCGCACTTTTTGAAAGATCATTGCGAACCAAATCGGTGATCATGATATTCTCTGCACGCTCCTTTTCATCTTGGGTCAGTTGCTGCTTTAGCTTTTCATCTTCCTTCTTATCCCTACTTCGGGGCGCAGTACCTTTAATTGGCTGGGAAATAACTGTTTGTCCTGTCTTTTTTAAATAGCGCTCTGGTGAAGCACAGAGAAGATACCTCTCGTTCAACCGCATAAAGCTAGCAAAAGGAGGTTGTGAAATGGTATTCAGGCGCTTGTAAGTTAACCAAGGATCTATGATGCTATCTTCAGCATAAAACTCCTGGCAGAAATTGGCCTCGTAAATATCACCTCGATGGATATGCTCCAGAAAACGGTTGGCTTTTTCAAAGTAGGCATTCTTGTGGATACGCATTTTTATTCGGATGGGAGTGGATGCGATTCTCTTTTCTTGCAACACTCCCCTATTTGACAAAAGTTGTTCATAATCACTTTCAATGTCCTCATCAAAATGCTCCAAATACAAGAAGGTCAATTCTTTTCCGTTGAGCAATATGATCTTTTCAGGCTGAAAAAACTGCAAGGTCTGAAATCCCAATCCATCAAAATTATGGGAATACAAGTCTTCCAGTTCATTTTTAAGGTCGTATGAAAAATACCCAAACAACCAATCTTGATTATTCCGAACAACATCCTTTAGTTGTTGCAATGAATTGATATCCTTTAAATCATCTGTCTGGCGAGAAACAGCCAAAACCGCATCATAGGAGTGGTAATCATTACGATGGCCATTGTCATCCAACCATACAATCTTTTCATAATCCCTGGTCCAGTGCAACAAGGACTGCTTAATAGTGTCTGGGTCGGAAATTGTATACGTTCGTTGCTTTCGCAAGGGGTCGCTTATTGAAGTGTTTCTAGAAAGGTGTCCAAAGCGGTAAGGTGCTCTTCTTTAAATTCGGCATTGACAATGGCCCCAGACCCAAAATTTTCATGGAATGAGGGCAGGGAAAAGGTAGATACAATCTCGGCTCCAAATCTGGGCAACATATTTTCAATGACCCCCAAAGAACCTATGCCTCCCCGTTTACCCCCTGAGGTCGACATTAAAAAGACCTTTGTGCCTTCCAAAAATTTACGGTCAATCCGGGACAACCAGTCCAATACGTTCTTAAAGTAAGCCGAAGGATTTCCATTGTGCTCGTTCACAGAAAGAATAAGGGCATCCGCTTGCTGAAAATCATCTTTCAGTTTCACTAATGCATCTGGATAACCGTTCTGTTTTTCATCATCCTCACTGAACATGGGATAGGGATGCTTAGCCATGTTTAGTTCCTGAATATCATGGGTTTGCACCAATGAAGTGGTATATTGAACCAATTTAAAATTGATGGAAGTTGAAGAATTGCTTCCGGCGAGTGCCAAAATTGCAGCCATTACAAGAAATATTTGATTGTTTCGCTAAAATACCCCAATTGATGAACAGATGCGACTATTTTGTATAATTTTGCCCCGAAAAGCATCCAAACCTATTGCTAAACAAGTATATAGGATAGCCGAAGACAAATGAAAGCACAGACCAACAGATTGTTTTTTATCGATACCATGCGGGCTTGGGCCATTTTAATGATGCTCCAAGGGCATTTCATTGATGGGCTTTTGGACCCCATTTACAGGGATACAGAAAACTCTATATTCAATGTTTGGTTGTATTTCAGGGGCATCACCGCGCCTGTTTTCTTTACGGTATCTGGTTTTATTTTCACTTATTTGCTGATTCGGATACCCCAAAAAGGATTCAATAATCCCAGAGTTGCAAAGGGTGTCCGCCGCGGATTACAGCTTCTTTTGATAGGGTATTTGCTTCGTTTAAATGTTTTGGGACTTTTCAAGGGACAACTGTACAACGCTTTCTATTTGGTAGATGTGCTGCACTGCATTGGTTTTTCCATTTTGGCATTGATTGGTGTCTATCTTCTTGCAAGCAAGCGAAAACCATATCTTTTCCCAACAATACTACTTGGGATTACCTTAATACTGTTCCTGTTTGAACCCGTGTATAAACAGTGGTCGTTTTCCTTTTTACCCAATGCCATAGCCAACTATTTTACCAAGGCCAATGGCTCGGTATTTACCATATTTCCTTGGTTGGGATATGCTACACTAGGCGGGTTTGTTTCGGTGCTCTTTACCCGATTCAAGGATTTTAAATATTTATATACTGTAGGCATTCCTTTGGCAACAGTGGTGGGGTATTTGCTGATTTATCATTCATCAGGTGCATTTACATCCCTATATAAAATTACGGGATGGGAGTTTTTTGGATTGATTCCTTTGAACAACTACCTCTTCATTAGGCTTGGGAATGTCTTTATCGTTTTTGCCGTGTTCATGCTCCTACGGAGATTCTTGACCAACCGTACCATTTTGAACATTGGTGCCAGCACATTGTCCATTTATGTCATTCACTTTATCATTCTCTACGGTAGTTTTACCGGAATTGGACTCTATCGTTTTTTCAACCATTCCCTTGCTCCACAGATAGTGATTCCGGGGGCAGTCCTTTTTATGGTTGTCTGTACGTATCTAGCCTTGAAGTACCACCGACATGAAGTAGAAATCAAATCACAGATTGCGTGGGTTATGGCTTCCGTGAAACGTCAAGCCATTGATATGAAAGAGACTTCAATAATTCCCCTGTTCAGGGAACTTTCCATCCGCGCGCGATTGGTATTGCGCAGATTTCTACGTACCGTTAGGGGCTAAAAAATGCCCAAAACGTCAACGATGTAACTCGATGACCCTTTGGGCAAATTTCCATACAGCCTTTGGCTGATGCTATACTTTAAACGTGTATGGCCCTATCATCTGTAGCGGCCAAGGCAGCTTCCTTAACAGCCTCAGCAAAGGTTGGGTGGGCATGGCTCATCCGGGCAATGTCCTCTGCAGATGCCCTAAATTCCATGGCTGTGACCCCTTCCGTGATCAAATCCGCACTTCGGGCTCCAATCATGTGCACCCCTAGCACCTCATCGGTCTTTTTATCGGCCAAAATCTTTACAAACCCATCTATGTCCATGCTGGCGCGGGCACGACCCAAGGCACGCATGGGGAATTGACCCACTTTATATTCCACACCAGCTTCCTTGAGCTGCTCTTCGGTTTTACCCACCGCGGCAACTTCTGGCCATGTGTACACTACGCCGGGAATCAGATTATAATCGATATGTGGTTTTTGACCTGCCAACAATTCCGCCACCAAAGTTCCTTCTTCTTCGGCCTTATGGGCCAACATGGCACCACGGATTACATCCCCGATGGCATAAATATTGGATACATTGGTCTGAAGGTGGTCGTTCACCTCTACTCTACCTCTATCATCCAATTTTACTCCGGCAGCTTCAACATTCAATCCGTCCGTGTAGGGTCTTCTTCCCACACAGACCAAGCAATAATCTCCCGTGAAGGTGACCTCCTGTCCTTTTTTATCATCGGCCTTCACAATGACCTCATCGCCTTTGCGCTCCACCGATTTTACTTTGTGGGATAGGTTGAACTTCACTTTTTGCTTCTTCATCACCTTCATCAACTCTTTGGAAAGCGCCCCATCCATTCCAGGGATAATACGGTCCATGAACTCCACGACGGTCACATCGGCACCAAGACGCTTGTATACCTGACCCAATTCCAGTCCAATGACCCCGCCTCCAATAACAATCATGTGCTTGGGAACTTCTTTCAGTTTCAATGCCTCTGTTGACGTAATGACCCGTTCCTTATCAATTTTGATGAAAGGCAATGTGGATGGCTTGGAGCCAGTAGCAATGATGGTATGCTTTGCTTCAATGGTCTCTTTTTTGCCATCAGCTTTGTCAATGTTGATGTGGGTGGCATCCTTAAAACTGCCTAAACCTTCATAAACATCAATCTTGTTTTTATCCATCAAGAATTGGATTCCTTTGGTAGTCTGGTCCACAACACCCTGCTTACGGGCAATCATCTGCTCCAGGTTCACCTTTATCTCTCCAGGAATATCAATCCCGTGCTCTTCAAAATGCTTTACGGCATCTTCGTAATGATGCGACGAGTCCAAAAGGGCTTTGGATGGAATACAGCCTACATTTAGACAGGTTCCCCCCAAGGTGGCATATTTCTCAATTATTGCAGTTTTCATTCCCAGTTGGGCACAACGGATTGCCGCTACATAGCCTCCGGGCCCAGAGCCAATAACGGCCACATCATATTGATTCATAGTAAATGCTTAGAGATAATTATTCTTTCGATTATCAGATACAAAAATAACAATGTTTCTCTGATAGACCATGCATTTTTCCTTAACATATCCGGGTAAAAAAGTTGGGGGGGGCTCCCTAGCGGAACAACTATACTGGAGCCAATGGGAATTTAATGGCACCGTAGCATCCCAACCAAAGTCCACCCAAGAGTGAAAGATGCACTCCCGACTCAAACCACAAAGGTCCACCCCATTGGCCACAAAGTGCCACCATGGACAGTTTTCCAACAATAAAGAGCGAAATAATAAAATGGGGCCAAAGATTATCCCGGACCACTATCAATGAAGAAATGAAACCTGTGAGAACGGCCGAGGTGAACATGGCCAATGTGCCCAATGTCAAATCCAATGTAGAGGAAGAGCAAAAACTCATCCCATCAAACAAAATATCTTGGGAAAGTGTAGTGTACAAGGACAAACATAGCCCTCCAATGACCGTGGCCAACACGGTAAGAAACAATCGGGTACGGGTTTTCATGACGGAAAAAGAAGTCTTTTGATGGTTGTTCGTTTTTTGATATCGCAAAAATTACACATCCTATTATACCGAAAGCCGTTTTTTAACACCGATTTAGGTTAAAGTTTGCTAAATATGTACCGATGGGCTGTTTTTCACCTCGTTGATAACAAACGAACTCTGCGTATTTCCAATATTGTTGATAGTGGTTAGCTTGGTCAACATGAACTCGCGGTAGCTTTTCATATCCCCAGCATGGATCTTTAAAATGTAGTCATAGTCGCCCCCCACATGAAAGCATTCGGACACCTCTTCCAACTTGAGGATTTCCCGTTCAAATTTCAATACATTCTCCTTAGTGTGCTGCACCAATCGTATCTGGCAAAGCACCATAAAGTCGCGCCGTACCTTCTCCTTGTCCACCAAGGCCACATAGTTTGTGATTACCCCATTGCGCTCCAATCTTCTTATGCGTTCATACACTGCTGTCTTGGAAAGTTGTAAGCTATCCGCATATTGTTTTGTTGTTTTCTTGCAGTCTTCCTGAAGCAAGTGTACCAACTGTATATCTGTTGCATCGAGTTCCATCCTGATGATTTTTCTATTTCCGATTGAATATTACATTAAAAATAGAATATAAATCTTGAATAGGAACTTTATATAGATTTAAAATCTAAATAATAACACAAATGTTGACTTAATACCCACATTTGAATACTTTTCACCTAAAATTATCAAACAATGGACTATAAAGCATCGGAACACATCCAAGACCTTCAATATTTTGGTGAATTTGGTGGGGTAAACCCCTCCATATCAGATTCTTCCACCTATACATTTCTTTCCGCAAAGACCATGTTCGACACCTTTGAGGGCAATACTGAAGGTTGCTATCTGTACAGCAGACACTCCTCCCCTTCCAATCTCTATTTGGGTGAGGCCATGGCCCAGCTGGAAGGCACGGAATCGGCCAATGTGTTTGCCAGTGGCATGGGCGCCATCAGCGCTGTGGTTTTTCAACTTTGCGATACGGATGACCATATAGTCTGCAGCAGGACCATCTACGGAGGCACCTATGCCTTTTTGAAAAACTTTGTGAAGAAGTTCAATATTTCCACATCCTTTATAGATATCACCGATTTGGACATGGTGGAGCAATCCATCACCCCAAAGACCAAAATGATCTATTGTGAAGCCATTAGCAATCCCCTTTTGGAAGTAGCAGACATCTCAGCCCTTTCCAAATTGGCCAAGAAACATGGTATTCCTTTGGTGGTGGACAATACCTTCTCCCCTTTGAACATCAACGCGGCCCAATTGGGTGCGGACATTGTCATACACAGTCTTACCAAGTTCATCAATGGCAGTAGTGATTGCGTTGCCGGCGCCGTTTGTGCTTCAAGCGATTTCTGCCTAAGCCTAAAAGATGTGAACAATGGAGCGGGAATGCTCATGGGAAGTACGTTGGACAGCCTCCGGGCGGCATCCATCCTCAAAAATATGCGTACACTGCATATCCGCATCAAAAAGCACAGTGAAAATGCTTTGTACTTAGCTCAACAATTTGAAAAGGATGGTTTAAAAGTGGTCTATCCGGGATTGGAAAGTCACTCTGGTCACAAGTTGATGAAATCCCAAATGAACCCAGAATATGGTTTTGGCGGGCTGCTCACCCTGGACGTAGGCTCAGTAGATCGGGCCAATGCTTTGATGGAACTTATGCAAACCCAAAAATTGGGTTATTTGGCAGTAAGCCTCGGTTTCTACAAGACCCTCTTCAGTGCATCAGGCAGTTCTACCTCTTCAGAAATTCCCATGGAGGAACAGGAGGCGCTGGGATTGTCGCAAGGACTTATCCGTTTTTCAATTGGATTGGACAACAACATCCACCAGACCTATTTGGCCATGAGGAGCTGTATGGAGAAATTGGGGATTCTAAACCTATCACCATCAGCTATTGATTAAAGGATAAAAAGCGGTTTGGAGAACAAGGTTCAAAATCGTAATATTACCTCTTAACAAACTCAGACCACATGCCAAACAAAGAGGAAAAACCAAAGTACAGACAGGATGAACATATTGTTGAAAATAAGGAGCTGACCATTGGGGAAGCCTTGATTCCTGTTTTTGCGCTGGTAGCCATGTTGGCCTATAACGTCTATGTTTTTGGTGATGACGCCCTGAGTGGTTCCAACCAGTTTATCCTTCTTATGGGAGGTGCCATGGCGGCCATCGTGGGGTTTTTCAATAAAGTATCCTACAAACAAATGATTGCCGAAGTGGCCGAGAATGTGCGTTCCACTACCGGGGCCCTACTTATTTTATTGATGGTGGGCGCCCTTTCCGGGACCTGGTTGGTCAGTGGTATTATTCCGGCCATGATCTATTACGGTCTCCAAATATTGAATCCCACCATATTTTTGGCAGCCTGCGTAATTATTTGCGCCATCATTTCCATTGCCACGGGAAGCAGCTGGACCACGGCCGCAACGGTGGGTATTGCATTGGTGGGCATTGGTGAAGCTTTGGGCATTTCTTTGGGAATGACAGCTGGAGCGGTACTTTCAGGAGCTTACTTCGGAGATAAAATGTCCCCTTTGAGTGACACTACCAACTTGGCCCCTGCCATGGCGGGCGGCGAATTGTTTTCCCATATTCGATACATGGCACTGACCACCGTACCCACTATCACCGTAACCTTATTGGTGTTCATTATTATGGGCTTTACCATTGAAACCAAAGGAGGTGCCGATACTGGTGCTATCCTTGAAACCATTGGGAGCACCTTCAATGTTAGCGGTTGGTTGTTCTTGGTACCTGTTGTGGTGATTTTTTTAATCGTTAAAAAAGCCCCTCCCTTATTGGCCTTATTGATAGGAACTTTATTGGGCGGCGCCTTCGCATTGATTTTTCAGTCGGATATTGTCACCTCCATTAGCGGTAGCGAAAACCTCACCTTTGAATCAGGATACAAGGGCATTTTAAATGCCATCACCGTAGACACCTCCATTGCCACGGACGACCCTGCTTTAAACGACCTATTCTCCTCGGGAGGAATGGCTGGTATGCTGGACACCATTTGGCTCATAGTCTGTGCCATGGTCTTTGGCGGCATCATGGACGGCATAGGTGCCTTGGAGCGCATCACCGAATCCTTATTGAAAATGGCCAAGACCACATTTGGGCTTTTTGCCAGTACCGTGGGCAGTTGTTTGGCGCTCAATGTAACCGCATCGGACCAATATCTGGCCATTGTGGTCCCTGGAAAGATGTTTTCCAAAGCATATCGGGAACGTGGCCTAGCCCCAGAAAATTTAAGTAGGTCCCTTGAAGATTCAGGAACCGTGACCTCTGTACTGGTTCCTTGGAACACCTGTGGTGCCTACCATAGCGGCGTATTGGGCGTTGGTGTTATGGAATATGGGATTTATGCGGTCTTCAATTGGTTGAGTCCGTTCATGACCCTATTGTTCGCCGCCTTCAAGATTAAAATCAAAATGTTGACTGAAAAGGCTACGGCATAAAAATTTATGGCCTCATTTTTACCCTAGGGCCATTTCTTTGCGAAATTGCAATTTTTCACCCTTCGTAATTGTTGGATTTTTAAAAATCCGCTGCTTTTTTTACACCATAAGTTAGGGTTATCCATCCATAGGAAATACTGATTTTTTCCTTGGGGAAAGCCATTTCCCTGCGCTAATTTTGCAGTATAACCTATATAAAAAAACACAAGAATGACATTAGTCGGAAGAAAATTTCCAAACATCGAAGTAAATGCCATTGATGAATTGGGCGACACTTTTAAAATCAACATTTTAGAAAAAGCCAAGGCTGAAAAAAAGAAAATTTTGCTTTTCTGGTACCCAAAGGATTTCACCTTTGTTTGCCCAACGGAGCTACACGCTTTTCAACAACATTTGGCCGAATTTGAAAAAAGGAACACTTTGGTGATTGGCGCATCTTGCGATACTGCAGAGGTACACTTTGCTTGGCTGAACACTGCAAAGGACAATGGTGGGATTGAAGGAGTAACTTACCCTATCGTTGCCGATAGCAATAGAAACTTAGCCAAGGCTTTGGGCATTTTGGATATTACCAACGAAGATTATAATGAGGAAACCGATTCTGTTCTTGTTGAAGGAGACAATGTAACCTACAGGGCCACCTATTTGATCGATGAGGAAGGTACGGTGTTCCATGAAGGCATCAACCATATGCCCCTAGGTAGAAATGTTAAAGAATTTATCCGTTTGGTGGATGCATTTGCCCACGTACAGGAAAAAGGTGAGGTATGCCCCGCCAACTGGGAAGAAGGTAAAGAAGCCATGAACGCCAATCGTGACGGAGTAGCAGAATATTTGGCCAACCACGTAAACTAAGGACATGGTCATAGAATTGGAAAAAGACAACCTGAGTGAACTTGTTGCAAGCAACGAGTCCGTTGTGGTACAATATTCCGCATCATGGTGTGGAAATTGTAGGATTATGAAGCCCAAGTTCAAGAAAGAGGCTTCCCTTAACCAAAATGTCACTTTTGTGATGGTTGATGCTGAAAAATTCCCGGAGTCGAGAAAAATGGCCAACGTGGACAATCTGCCCACCTTTGCCGCCTTTTCCAACGGGACATTGAAAAATCAGGTACAGACCAACAAATATGATGTATTAAAAACTTTGGTCCATGAAGTTGCCCATAATTAAACAGCTGGTCAATTTTGTTGAGGAGCATGATGAGGATTATCTTCTGGAAACCGCAGAAACATTGGAACACATCTGCGATGTTCCCAGTCTAAAAGATGAGGAATTGGACACCATTGGAGAACTCATCTCCAATATTTACGGCGCCTTGGAAGTATCAAATGAGATAAAAAACGGAACACCAAAAAAAGAAGCCTTAAATGCTTTTATGTCCCGAGTGCTGAGTTCCATCGACAAATAGACCCTACCATATTTTCTATTCAAGAACCTTCCCGTAATGCATTATGGGAAGGTTTTTTTTAAGTATTTTTGAGCCTGAACCAAATATATAGTTATGGCTACAGTCACCTTAAAAGGAAATGAAATACACACCCTTGGAAACCTTCCTGAGAATGGTTCCCAAGCCCCAGAATTCAAATTGACAAAAAACGACCTCTCCCCTGCCTCCCTTTCGGATTATTCGGGCCAAAAAGTGGTCTTGAACATATTCCCAAGTATAGATACGGGCACTTGCGCACAATCGGTTCGCCAATTCAACCAAGAAGCTGCCGAACTGGACAACACCAAGATACTTTGCATCTCCAAAGATCTTCCCTTTGCCCAAACCCGTTTCTGCGGTGCCGAAGGCATTGACAAGGTAGAGACCCTATCCGATTTCAGGGATGGAAACTTTGGAAAATCCTATAAGGTAGAGTTTACCGATGGCCCATTGCAAGGGCTTCTGTCACGCTCCATAGTGGTCCTCAACGAAAAGGGGCAGGTCATCTATTCCGAGCAAGTTTCCGAAACTGTGGACGAGCCCAATTATAAAGCTGCGCTTGAAGCATTGATGGATGCCTAAGGAATCTTTTTTCAAAAATAGGATCCGAGGTGTGGGCTTTGCATTCAAGGGCCTATTTTTGTTGTTGCGCACAGAGGCCAGCATCAAAATACAGTTTTTTATCGCCTTGGTGATAACCGCAGCGGGATTCTATTTTGAGATATCGCCCACGGAATGGATGCTTCAGCTTTTTGCCATTGGATTGGTCATGGGTATAGAGGGAGTGAACACGGCCATTGAAAAAGTAGCGGATTACATCCAACCCGATCAAGATCCAAAAATTGGTCTGATCAAAGATATTTCCGCGGGTGCCGTAATGATTGTATCCATTGTCGCCAGTATTATTGGATTGATCATCTATGTGCCCAAATTGATGTAACAACATCCAAAACCCTGTATAGCAGCGTAAATTTGTAAATTAGCCCCATAGCAAACGGATTAATGGCAAAGAAAAGGACAAAATCAAAATCCAAACCTACAACCGCCAAAAAGAAGGTCTCTTTACGGCCTTCCAAGCAAAACAAGATTATCTTGGGCAGTTTGCTGATTGTACTCAGCATAGCACTTTTCTTCTCTTTCATGTCCTACTATTTCACGTGGCAGGAAGACCAAAGCATCCTCTCCGAGTTTGCCCACAGAAATGCGGAAGCCAGTAATCTTTTGAACAAGTTTGGCGCTAGTGTGAGCCACTTTTTCATGTACCAGGGATTTGGGCTGGCTTCGTTCGCCTTCCCCTTATTGCTCGCCGTAACTGGACTTTACTTGTTCTTGGGGTTGAGTGGCAAAGGGTTGATAGGAAAGTGGATTTGGGGTCTAACTGGTATCATATGGATTTCAGTGGCCTTGGGTTTCTTTGCTGCAGAGCAACCCCTTTTGGGAGGGCTCATCGGTTATGAGATGAACGACTTCCTTCAAGATTATACCGGTAAGATTGGAGTCTTCTTGATCTTGATTTTTATGTTGATGGTCATTTTAGTACGACTCTTCAACTTTACGCCTGAAGGAGTTGCCAATTTCTTCCGGTCCCAACGACAAAAAATAAAATCCGATTTTCAAAAGGATGCTCCTCCTGTTGAAAATATGGATGAGCTTGATGAACTCAGCATTCAATTGGAGACAAAGGAAGCAGATGTTGCTCCAGTTGTGGATACTTACACCCATAAAAAAGACATACCTCCACTCCAAAATGAAGCAGGACTGGATGTTAACCTCCCCCAAGAAGAAGAGATAGACATTAGCCTTGAAGTTGAAAAAGTAAAGGAAGAAAAGGAGGAAAAAGACATCAAGGCAGAGAAATTGGTCAAGGATTTTGGGGAATTCGACCCAAAACTGGAACTAGGAAACTACAAATTCCCTCCTTTGGAGCTTCTGGAAGCGCATGGTGCATCTGGCGGAATCACCATCAACCAAGAAGAGCTGGAGGAAAACAAAAATCGTATTGTAAGCACCCTAAAGAACTACAAAATTGGAATTGCCCAAATAAAGGCCACTATCGGCCCCACGGTTACCCTCTACGAAATTGTCCCCGAAGCTGGTATTCGTATCTCCAAAATCAAAAATCTTGAGGATGACATTGCCCTGTCGTTGGCTGCTTTGGGCATACGTATCATTGCGCCCATTCCAGGAAAGGGAACGGTGGGTATTGAGGTACCCAATAAAAATGCATCCATAGTTTCCATGCGGTCAGTAATTGCCTCCAATAAATTTCAAAAGGCGGAAATGGAACTGCCCATAGCTTTTGGTAAGACCATTAGCAATGAAACCTTTGTGGTGGATTTGGCCAAAATGCCCCACTTGCTTATGGCGGGTGCCACAGGACAGGGTAAATCCGTAGGATTGAATGCTGTGATCACTTCGCTACTCTATAAAAAGCATCCTGCAGAGATCAAATTTGTTTTGGTAGACCCCAAAAAAGTGGAGCTAACCCTCTACAATAAGATTGAACGACATTTTTTGGCCATGCTTCCGGATTCCGAAGAAGCCATTATCACGGACAACACCAAAGTGATCAACACCTTGAACTCGCTCTGTATTGAAATGGACAATCGGTATGAGTTGTTGAAAACTGCAATGGTCCGGAACATTAAAGAATACAATGCCAAGTTCAAGGCCCGTAAGTTGAATCCCAATGATGGACATAAGTTCCTCCCCTATATTGTCTTGGTGATTGATGAGTTTGCAGACCTTATTATGACTGCGGGGAAGGAAGTAGAGACTCCGATTGCCCGTTTGGCGCAGTTGGCAAGGGCCATAGGAATCCATTTGATCATTGCCACCCAACGACCTTCGGTAAACGTAATTACCGGTATCATAAAGGCCAACTTCCCGGCCCGTATTGCTTTTAGGGTGACTTCCAAGATAGACTCCAGAACCATTTTGGATGCACAAGGAGCCGACCAATTGATAGGTCGTGGAGACATGCTTTTCACCCAAGGCAATGATGTGACTCGCTTGCAGTGTGCCTTTGTGGACACCCCTGAAGTTGGAAAAATAACCGAATATATTGGGTCGCAACGTGCCTATCCTGAAGCTCATTTACTGCCAGAATATGTAGGAGAAGACTCTGGCACGGGTATTGATTATGATATTTCGGACAGGGATGCTATGTTCCGTGAGGCGGCCGAAGTGATTGTTACGGCCCAGCAAGGATCAGCCTCCCTCATCCAAAGAAAATTAAAGTTGGGGTACAACAGGGCCGGTAGGATCATTGACCAATTGGAAGCCGCCGGAATTGTAGGTCCCTTTGAAGGAAGTAAAGCACGTCAGGTATTGATTCCGGACATTTACTCATTGGAACAATTTTTGGAAAACGAATCAAAATAACGCTATGATCAAAAAGCATATTCTTTTTATTGGACTATTAACCGTTGCATTTTTCTCCCATGCCCAAAGCTCATCCAAGGCAAAGGCCCTGTTGGATGAGGTATATGACAAAGTGAAGAGTTATGACAATATTTATATTGATTTCACTTCCACCATAGAAAATACAGAAGCAAACCTAAAACAAGAAACGCATGGCAATGTGACCCTAAAGGGCGAAAAATATTTCTTGAATTATTTTGGGGCACAACAATTGTTCGATGGCGACAAAGTCTACACTGTGGTTCCTGAAAACGAAGAAGTTACCATAGAAGATGTGAATGAAGATGCAGACAACGTAAGCCCTTCCAAAATGCTTACCTTTTATAAGACCGGCCACAATTATTCTTGGGACATTCTGCAAAATGCTGGCGGAAGAAAAATTCAGTATGTAAAGCTTACCCCCATTGATTCAAACACGGAGATAAAGTCGGTTCTTTTGGGCATAGACACCCAAACCAAACACATATACAAATTGATTCAAACCGGGAACAACGGTACAAAAACGACCATAACCGTTAATTCTTTCAAAACCAACCAGCCACTTTCAAGTACCCTATTTACCTTTGACGAGAAAAAATACGAGGATAAAGGGTATTACATAACACGAAACTAAGCATTGAAAATACTAGACCAGTATATATTATCGAGGTTTCTCTACAACTTCTTTAGTTCCTTTGTCATCTTGATTGTCATATTTATTTTTCAGGGAATATGGCTCTTCATAGATGATTTGGCGGGAAAAGGTCTGGGGTTTGTAATTATAGCCAAGTTTATTTTTTACTTTATCCCTACCTTGGTAGACAAGGTGCTGCCTTTGACCGTATTGCTTTCCTCCATCCTTACTTTTGGAACCTTTGCCGAAAATTATGAGTTTGCGGCCATGAAGGCTTCCGGCATTTCATTGCAAAGAGGAATGCGAAGCTTGGTGATTTTTGTACTTTTTCTAGGTGTGGTCACCTTCTTTTTTGCCAATAATGTCATCCCAAAATCCGAACAAAAAATATTCAACCTTAGACGGAACATTGCCAAGGTAAAGCCAGCCGCCGCCATTACCGAAGGGGTCTTTAGTGATTTTGAAGGCACTGGGGAGGGTATGAACATTAAGGTAGACCGTAAGTATGGGGACCAAGACCGGTTTTTGGAGAATGTGGTCATCCATAAAAAAACCAATCAAAATGTAAACAATACTGTCATCAAGGCCAAAGGTGGGGAATTGATCAGCAGTGAAGATTCCGATATCATCCAACTGGTTTTGAAGGATGGTAATTACTACGAAGAGTTGGTAAAAGATGACAATAAGGAAAAAAGGAAACAACCCTTTGCAAAAGCCCATTTTGAAACCTATACCATCAACATAGATATTTCAGAACTAAATGATCAAGATTTGGAAGAGGATGGCAACATTACCACGGACAAAATGAAAAACGTGGGCCGTTTGATCAAGGATATTGATTCTTTAGGCACCAACAATCTTGAAAAAGTAGAGGCATTTTCCAAAAACATTGTCAATCGAATGGGCGCCTTTCCTGCGAACCCTCCAGCTGTGGACAGTTTAGAAATCGCATCACAAATACAGGATAAGGCAATTTCCAAGGATTCCATAAAAACAGTGGACGATTTACTGGATGCACTACAGGAATGGCAGCGTTTGCAAGTGGTGAACAATGCCAAGAACTCAGTAAACAGTATTATGAACACCGTGGTTTCCAAAAAAGAAGAGTTGCAACAACGGTACAAGTTCTACAATGCCCATATATTGTCCCTGCACAAAAAATTTGCACTTGCTTTTTCTTGTATCATTTTATTTTTTGTTGGGGCGCCATTGGGGGCCATTATCCGAAAAGGAGGATTGGGATTACCTATGGTCATTGCCATTGTTTTATTTTTGACCTATTATTTTATTGGGGTCTTCGCTGGCAATTATGCCAAGGAAGGCAATATCCACCCAGCAATCGGAGCTTGGCTCTCTACCTTGATCATGTTGCCCTTGGGCATTTCATTGACCAAAAGAGCCACGGCGGACAGAGGATTGTTTGGTTTTGGACATATTATTGATCGTATTAAGAGCATTTTTAAACGAAAAAGCAACGTTGTTGAAGAGGAATGATTGAGGAAAAACAAATACAATTGCACGCCATAGAGGAAGCCATTGAAGACATTAGGCAAGGAAAGGTCATTATTGTTGTGGATGATGAAGATCGCGAAAATGAAGGTGATTTTGTGGCTGCTGCTGAACTGATTACTCCTGAGACCGTAAATTTCATGGCCACCCATGGCCGAGGGCTTATCTGTGCCCCGCTTACCGAAGGTAAGTGCAAAGATTTGGGCCTCCATAAAATGGTCACCCACAACACAGACCCATTGGAGACCGCCTTTACTGTTTCTGTGGATTTAAGGGGAAATGGAGTCACAACTGGGATTTCCGCTTCGGACAGGGCCAAAACCATCTTGGCATTGACCGATGCAAATACCAAAGCCCATGAATTGGCCCGCCCTGGACATATCTTTCCCCTAATTGCTAAAGAGGGTGGTGTGCTGCGTCGTACAGGACATACCGAAGCCGCTATTGATTTTGCCCGCTTGGCCGGACTGGAACCTGCTGGCGTCATCGTGGAAATCATGAACGAAGACGGCACTATGGCCCGTTTACCCCAACTTTTGGAAGTAGCAAAAAAATTTGACCTTAAAATTGTATCCATTGAAGACTTGATTGCCTACAGAATGGAGCATGACAGTCTTATTGAGCTTAAAGAGGCCTTCAATATAAAGACCCGGTTTGGGGAATATCGTTTGCGTGCTTACAAACAGACCACAAACGACCAGGTGCATATTGCCTTGGTTCGAGGTAACTGGAAACATGGCGACCCTGTGCTTACCCGAATCAACTCTACCCTTGTGAACAATGATATTTTGGGCACCCTCACCAACAACCCGGACGAAACATTGCACAGAATGTTCAACGTTTTGAATGCAGAGGACAAAGGCGCCATGATTTTTATCAATCAAGGAAACCAATCCAAAAATTTATTGGGCCGTTTGGCAGAATTAAAGAAACTTCAGGCGGAAGGTATTACCAAAGCTCCCAAAATTGATATGGATACCAAGGATTTTGGTATCGGCGCCCAGATTTTGCACGACCTCAACATTTCAAAGATTCGTTTGCTTTCAAATTCTGAACAGACCCGCCGAGTAGGGATGGTAGGTTACGGATTGGAAATTGTGGAATATGTGAAGTATTAAGATTCGACTTGGTCGTCCTCCATTAAGCGAATCAGTTCACCCACTTTTTTTAATCTGGGGGTAAACTCTTTCTTTACCACCCATTTGTTGACCTGATAAACAAATATTCCAATAGCACCAAAAACCGCGAGGCTGATCCAAACCATTTTTGTACTTGCTATTTGCGACCAAGATTTCGTCAACAAGTCTAATTTTCCAATCATTATCAAGACAACTCCTATCATGCAAGGAAGAACATACCATTGCATTAGTTTGCTTGATAATTTCTCATGGCGTTCTAAATAGACCCTACTCTTTTTTAAATATTTGAGATAGGCTTCATCTTCATTAGGTTTTGCCTTTTTCAGTTTTAAGGCAATATGTATCACATAGATTAGCCATATCACAATTAAAATAGCGCCAAATTTTGACAGTATACTTGGTAATCTGTATGCTTGGTAAGCAAAAATAGGAATCATTATTGTCGCTATACCAATTTCCATAAAATCCCAATATCTGGTAGTTATCTTAAACTTATCCAGACTTGATTGCACCTCCAGCATCAACCTCGATTTTTCAAACTTAATGCGTTCGTGGTTTGGTGAGGACTGCCAAATGGCAATGAGTTCGTTCTCCATCATAGCTTTTCATTTATACAGTTCAACAATTTTTCTTTGATTCGCTTGACCCTGACCGCGACCGTATTTTCCTTGAGTCCTGTAATTTGGGAGATTTCTTTGTATGGCACCTCTTCTAAATACAACGCAATGACCGCTTTGTCCACCTCATTAAGGTTTCTGACACAGGCCCTGAGCAGTATCAATTTTTGATCGCTTGGACTTTCTTCAGCTTGGGATTCAACATGCTCTACAATAATACTTTTGGTTCGAGCAAACCGAAATCTGTTTTTGATCAGGTTGGTTTTATACCTGAGACTTACATTTATCGTAATACGATAAATCCATGTTGAAAGTGATGAATCTCCCTTAAAATTGGGTAGTGATTTCCATATATTGACCAGTATTTCCTGAAAAAGGTCTTTGGCTTCCTCCGTATCTTTTGTGTACGAAATACAGATACGGAATATTTTTTCCTGGGAATGTTCCAGTGCATTTAGGAAAACACTTTCTAAATCTTCTTCCATAAAGATTGCTGGGTCTTTATTCCTTTTAGTTACCGTCAATCTTAAATTATGACAAAAACTTAAAAAAGAATCATTGCCCCTCAGCAACTTCTAATTGGGAGACACTTAAGCCTTGAGTACTTTTTGAATGGTTTGGACCATTTTTTGCGCTCTTTCCTGTACTTCAGTTTCAGTCCAACTTAATTTGATCAGACATGAAATGGTCCTGCCTATCCAGTGGTCGGATGCGGAAAAATCAGTTTTGGAATAGTCCGGCAACCCATTTATCACTTCTTGCGGTAGTTTGCCCAACGCTTTCTTTTGGGTAAGGTGTTCCCATTTTCTATAGTAGTGCCAGTTGTTATTGTACCAATAGAAGCAAGCATCAACTCCGTTTTCCCCCAAAGCTTTGTGGGCTTTTTGGGCAATCGTTTCCGAAGGAAGGAAGAAACTCAGGAAAGAGTAGTTCTCTTCTCCCTCATCAGGCACCGTTCGAAAGGTAATCTCCGGGACCTGGGACAGGGCTTCCCTTAAAATGGTATAATTTTTCTTCTGAAGAGCGATAAATTCATCCAATCTATTCAGTTGAGCCAGTCCCACGGCAGCGTTCAATTCTGAAATCCGAAAGTTGTATCCCAAGAAGGGATGCTCTTCCGCTCCCCTGTCGTTTCCAATATGGTCGTGCCCATGATCTGAATATTTATGGGCATTTTGGTAATAGGTCTCATTATTGGTTATAACAGCTCCTCCCTCACCACAGGTTATTGTTTTTACATAATCAAAGGAAAAACAGCCCAAATCCCCTATACTGCCCAAAGGTTTACCTTTATAACTTCCCCCAATGGCCTGGCAGGCATCTTCCAAGAGCAAAAGGTCGTGTTGGTCACAAATCTGTTGTAATGCCTCCAAGTTGGCCATGGAGCCGCACATATGAACTGGCATCACCACTTTGGTTCGAGGAGTAATTGCTTTCTCAACTGCCAATGGGTTTAACGTCAACGTATCGTCTATATCCACCAAAACAGGAATGGCACCAAGGGCCAAAATAGATTCAAAACTGGCCACAAAGGTGAACGTGGGCATGATTACCTCATCCCCTGCCCCTACACCTGCACTGGCCAACGCGGCCGTAAGTGCGGCCGTACCACTGCTCAACAGGTGTACGTGTTTGGCCTTCATTTTAGCGGAAAGGGCAGCTTCCAACTCCTTAGCCTTCCAATGTCCGTTACGCATTCCATCGAACCCGTAACGCATCAATACTCCAGAGTCCAATACATCCTGTACCTGTTTCCTTTCCTTATCTCCAAAAAGTTCAAAACCCGGCATTCTTCTCTTGTTTTATATTGTTAAAAAAACCATAGTTTAATAGCCATGGCTACCACCACAACCACTAAAAAGGTCTTTATGAATCCATCCCCTTTTTTTACCGAATAACGGCTTGCCACCCATGCTCCCGACCCGTTTCCAATGGCCAAAATAAGTCCCAATTTCCAATTCACCTTATCATTAAAGGCAAAAACGGCCAAAGCGGACAGCATATATATGAAAACCACCGCTACCTTAGTGGCATTTACCCGGACAAGGTTCATCCGGTTTACATAGTGCATGAAAAATATCATTAAAAAACCTAGACCGGCGTTGATGAATCCACCATAGATTCCAAAAAAGAAAAATACAATGAGGCTCAACCAGAGATACTTGCCTGTGAGCCTCTCTTCCATCTCCTCCATGCGCATTTTGGGTTTGAAAACAATGATAAGCACCACGGCCAACATAACCATGGCCAAGATTCGGTTAAAAGTCTCGCCATTAATGTCAATGGCAATCCAAGCACCCAATATGGCCCCTAGAAAGGCTGCAACGCCCAGATATAGATTGAAAGGGAAAGTGGAAACCCCCTTACTCTTAAATCCTGCTGTGGCCAAGGCCGTTTGGATAACAATGGCTACCCTATTGGTACCGTTTGCCACGGCTGGGGGAAGTCCCAAAAAGATAAGGGTTGGCAAAGACAGCAAGGAACCTCCACCGGCTACGGTATTGATAAAGCCTACGGCAAAACCAACCGCAACCAAAAGCACATAGTGGTACCATTCCATCATGCCAGCAAAAGTACTCCCTTAAAATGGGATTCATTAGTACAAAAAATTAAAGTTTATAAACTTTTACAGAACCAAAAAAGCTTTATATATTTGCACCCGCTTAGGAGGAATGGCAGAGTGGTCGAATGCGGCAGTCTTGAAAACTGTTGAGGGTCACACCTCCGGGGGTTCGAATCCCTCTTCCTCCGCTTAATGACGTGAAAAGCCCCTTAGATAGGGGCTTTTTATATTATACACAACTTAGAGAGTTTGTTTTGTCTTATTAAATGTGTATCACCGTTTCAAAAAAAAGATTCCTGAAAACAGTCTGTTCTGAATTGTGCCAATCCATTGATTGTCCAAATAATTTGAATCCTCATTTGATGGTTCTTCCTGTTCGGGTATTTTAAGCTTTCTATATTCCATGAGTACTTTTTTACATCGGGTGCAAGTTGATTATCATTAAATACTTTCAAAAAATGTCATGATGATTTCAGGCAGGTTCACATCTCGATTAAGGTTTCCCAAATAGTCCGGCCAATCCTTAAAGTCTGGATTAGCAAAATGATGTCCACCATTCATAATTTCCAAAGTGGATATTTTTATGCTTGATCCAAATGACGAATAAGTCCTTTGTACAGCCCTCGAGTTATCCCTTGGATAGGTGTCTTCATAATCTAATTTTGATTCCAGTTTTGATTCTCCAGGCAATAGGCTTAGCCAATAATCACGCGTTGTCTCCAAGGACATTACACATCCCCGGGTTTGCCCATCACCAGACCATACCTCTCCTCCTTCATAAGGGTTTATAGGGTCTGTAGTTCCATTTATCAACAGCATGGAAATTGCTTCATGGCTACTTGTACAGTCATCATTGTCCGAAACGGGAAGGTTGGCACCAACTACTGCAAAACCCTTAAATTCACTGGAGGCCACCTTGGCCAATTTAAAACACATGTGCCCCCCATTTGAATAGCCTACGGCGTAAACATCCAAGTCATCAAAGTCGAATTTACGCTTCAACCTTTTCTTTATATCCAAAAGAAACGCCACGTCGTTACTATTTTCCAGTTTTGCTGGATAGGTGGCCTTTGCCCTGCAATCGTTCCAATTTCCTTTATACCCTTCTGGATAAACTATAATGGTGTTACTGTCCTCTAGGGCCAATGTATTGAATTGCCCACCTACCACTTCTTCCATAAAATCCATGCCCATACCAGAACCATGAAGTACAAATATGATTTTTGCCTTGCCCCTATTTTCTTTGGGCTTCGTGTATCTAAAGAATCGAACCTTATCATCGACTTTCAACGAATCCACATACGACATTTGTGCATTCATCATAATAGGCATTGCAATAGCGAAAAGCCATAAAACGGCGTTGGATGTATAATTCTTCATCATTTTAAGATTAATGGGTTTTAAGTTGCGTAGAGCTCCTTTTAACCCTACGCAACTTTTTTGATTTTAATGTAGTATTTGGGTAAAACCGTATAGACAATCAAACCCAACTGTGTTTTCAGCAAATGCAGACATATCCAATGTGGCATTTAGGGTTGATCCTCCTGCAAAACCGGAATAGATACCTGTACCCGACACCACATTATCTTTTGTGTTTTCTTTCTTGATGAAAGCGTTCATATTAGCCGGTGGAGCCGGTATCATATCAATAAGGTTATGTAGTACCAAGGTGCTGTTTTGGGGGTCTTCAAACAAGAACACCGTATAGTTTTCACCAAACATGCTACCATCTTCAAAAGTTTCCGCACCTACGTTGATATCTATCACCGTGCCCATACTCTCCCCTGTTGCGGGATTGTACATGGTCATTTCAAAAGCATTTCCAGCGACGGACAAGTCGGTTCCCGGTAACTTGAAGTTTTCAACCATTTTACCTGTTACCGTTCCCTTTGCATTTATACTGAACATTGGGGTTGTTGTGGGGTCTTCATTGATGATATCCCCTTCATAATCATCATCGCTACAGGATAGCAATGCCATAAGACTAAAGGTTAGCGCTATGAGTTTAAAAATCACTTTTTTCATTTTGTACAGAAATAATAATTGTTCATGATGTCGTGTTCGTAATTTTCTACGGTAATGGTGCCAAAACCTGCTTCCGCAAGCATTTCTTTGGCCTTTTCCACTCCCCAAACTGTTCCCAGGCCCATTCCGCCCTGTGCAAGCGAAACGGACATGCAATGCAATGTTGAGGCGGTATAAAGAAATGGCGCCAATGGATGTTCTTCGTTATTCTCCAAATTGGAGGAAGCATTGATGTCCATCATAAGGTATTGACCTACGTCTTTTTTCAACAAAGCATTTATTTTGGAAAGGACCTTGTCCGGGAATGCCAGGTCATGGATAACATCAAAAGTTGTGATCAAGTCAAATTGCCTGTCAAAATGATAATCCAGCACATCGGCCTCAAAAAAATCAACATTTTTAAGTTCAGCTATCCTTGCCATGTTTTTGGCACTCTGTATAGGCTCTGGACAAATATCTATACCCACAAATTGACTGTTGGGAAAAGTTTTGGCCATTTCCATGAGTATTTTCCCATCACCACACCCAACATCCAGTACATCAATCCCTTTGGAAAGGAGCTGCAACAAATCTGGTTTGTGTTTTAGGATATTGTCAATAAGGTTATTTCCCACATTGGCATTGCTGATTTCCCCCATAACCTGATAGAATCTACCATACTCTGAGTAGGGTACTCCTCCCCCATTTTCAAAACAGTTCACAATTTTGTCCTCAACACCAGACCAAACGGGCAAGATAGAGGCAATGGCTGCCATGTTTTTTTCATTTGATTTACGCGTGAGGAAAAAGGCATTTTCGGCAGGTAATAGATAGGTCTTGTCCTTTGCATTATACTCAACTACCTTTCCACAAACCAAAGCTCCCAACCACTCCCTAACATACCGTTCGTTCAGCCCGGCCGATGTGGCTATTTCTAAAGAGGTGGACGGTTCCAAGGTATCCATTACATCAAACAACCGGGTTCGGTGCCCAATAGAAATCATTGTCCCCAGCGCAGCGTTGTTTATAACGGACATCATTTGCCCTGCAAAGGCTTCCATTTTGTTCGCATCACTAGGGATTCGGGGCAAACAAGAATTACACATAATTTTATTGTTTTAAGATTATTATGTGCAAACTTATGGGGGTTGCTTTGGCGGGAATGTTCAAATAAGTCCAAAGAATTGGCAAATTGGACCAAATCTATGAATTCATGGAAGCGCGATATTTTGTTGGCGTAACATCTTGCTGTTTTTTAAATGTTTTAATAAAGTGTGAAGCGCTTTCAAAACCACATCTAAAAGCCACTTCATTGATGTTCAAGTGAGAGTTCCCCAACAACTTTCTGGCCAATTGCAGCTTTCTATTGAGCAACCATTTTCCTGGTGCGGTTTTATACACTCTTACAAACTCCCTTTTAAAGGATGAAAGACTCATATTGCATAACTCTGCATACCCCGGAAGTTTTAGGGTGCTGGCATAATTCTCCTCCATAATTTGCCGTATCCCCACACGGTCGTCCCCTACCAATTGCAATAGGTATGATGATAGTTCGCCGTATTTGGGCTGGGTAAATAGATTTAATAACAGCTCATCAAACTTTACTTCCAAAAGTTCCTTGTTCACAACCTCCATATTGGCAAAATAGTTGAGAATGGTAAAAAAGAACACTTCCAGATTGGAATCTTGTTCCAGGGCAATTAAGTTTTCTTGGGTACCGTGTGCCAGATCTGCTCCATGGTCCATAACCTTCAAATAATCAAATTTGGACAAGAATGACCAATATAACTCTCTGGCAAGAAAAGCATCAGGGCACAATATTGCTCCTCAAAAAAGCTTTCACCAGTATACGCTCCTTTTTTCATAAAAAATACAGTGCCTTTGGCCACCGCAAGGTCTTGCCCCTTGGAACTGTATATTTTCTTCCCGGATGTACAAAATACCAAACACCCCACTTCCGTCCAGAATTTGAACGTCCGGTCTTCCAAAAAACACTTGTATTCCACACAAAGTAAATCGCGGATAATCACTTTCTTGTAGATATCCAGTGCTTTTAAAGTTTGATAAAAATTGATCATCTGTATTGACTTAAGTAATGATTATGATGATACAGACCAATTGTCTCGTCAACCTTTCAATTGTTTATGGTGTCGGTCAAATTCTCTCTGCCCTTCCGAGGTCAGGTAAGGATAAATGGCTTCCAATAACAGGCTACTATATTCCCGTATTGTCTTCTTGGCAACGCCTTTGGGGTGGAGTACTTGTGCAGACGACATCCAAAAATCGCCCAAAATTTGATAGCGTTTCCCAAGATTCCTGAACTGGTTGGGATACTGCTCCTCTTTCATTAAGCCTTTTTGAACAAAAGCGTCGAACAATTCGGTAATCTGCTCTTCCCTTAGCTTGGCCATACTCCGAAAGTGATTTCTTATGGTCTTGTGTTCTTGCATCACCTCGGTAAAATTCAACAGTATGAATCGATAATTATAAAAATTGATGGTTACCACTTCTGAAACATCAAACAGCAATTGTAAGCTGGCCTCCTTATTCTGATTGCCCAACATTACTTGATCGATGTCGTAAACCAATCTTCCATACAATTCGCCGATAATATCCTCTCTTTTTTTAAAGTGATAGTTTAGATTGCCTTGGCTAATACCCAAATCTTTTGCTATTGTTCGTAAGGTCACGCTAGATGTTCCATACCTGTTGAACAGTCGTAAAGCACTTTTTAATATGTTCTCTTTGGTATCTACCATAAGGCAAATATATAAAATTTTAGTAAACTTGACCTATTTTAGTACATTTGACCTAATAATGAAGGCTGCTTTACTTGGCCTAAACATTCATTCTTTTGAAGTTGGGAACGCCTTCTGGGGATTAAGTCACGATTGCATACTGAATTAGTAAGGTCCGTTGCAAATTGACCTTGTGTAAAAGACTTATGTGTTTTATAAAATTTCAAAAAGTTCATCAAGCGGCTTGCGCACCTTTTTTCTAAACTGAGTATGGTCTTCTTTGGAGCGAAAGCCCACGGGAACTATCACGCTTGCATTCAACCCTTTCTCGTCCAACCCTAGGATTGTATTGTACTTTTCCACCTCGTAGCCTTCCATGGGACAAGCATCAATCCGCAACTCGGCACAGGCCATCAAGAGGGTGGACATGGCCAAATAAGTTTGTTTTTCTGACCAAGACATCCAAGTAGTTTGGTCCATTCCCAACAAACTACGCTTGATAAGGTTTCCATATCCCTCCAATTTGTCCACTGGGGTACCCTGTATTTGGGAAATGGATTGAATGTATGCATCCACATCTTCATTCTTTCGTTGGGTGTAATTACAGAACACAAAAAGATGGGAAGCATCTGTAATCTGGTCTTGGTTCCATGAAGCTATTTTCAACTCCTCCTTGAGTTTCTGGTTTGAAATCACCAATACTTTATACAACTGAAGTCCATAGGATGAGACCGATAATTGTATCGCCTCCTTTAATTGCTCTATATCCTTTTCCCCTATTTTTTGGGTAGAATCGAATGTCTTGGTGGCATAACGCCATTTTAAATGTTTTAGCAACTCCATTTTTAAAAATCAATTTCCATTAATAGGCTCGCTACAAATCAAATTCAGTTAATTAAATGTCCTTGGTTGACTAAACCTCAACATAAAATCCACACTTTATACCTTTTAGCACTCATATCAATCCCAAGAACTGGTATTGGAAAGGGCATATTTGCCTGCGCCAAGGTAGTAGAAAACCATCCCCGAAGTTACATAAATAGCCAAAAGCTCCAATGACCAACCTCCAAAGTCATTCAATCTAAATATATTTTGGGTCTGGGCCAACAGTATGGCCACTAAGCTATTGAAAGCAAACAATAGGCCCGCAAAACGAGTCCTAAAGCCCAACATGATCATGAGGGGAGCCACTATCTCACCAACAAAGACACCCTGGGCAAAGACCCTTGGTAAACCATATTGCTCCAAGAGCATTTCTATGGAAGCCACTCCCATGATCAATTTGTTTATCCCATAGACCAACATTGTAAATGGAATACTTACCCGTAGTAGCAATATTGCCAAATTCTTGTCTTTTTTCATTTTGATTTATTTTGATTAAAATTTATAGTTCATAAAAACACCTATGTTCTCCAATGTTTTTTGGGCATTGCTGAATTGATCTAGGTTTACAGCCAAACCAAAGTTCAATCCCTGATTTGTCATGCCTATCCTGAGTTGCTGAAGTCCCCGTATATACCCTTTCCGGCCAATGTTCGCGGTGGCCAATAAATTAACATAGCCACGAATGTTCCAAATGAGATTTGGGGTATAGTTGAGTAAGAGGGCTTGTTCAAAAGAAAACCCATTTTGATAGGTGCTCCCGGCCGTGTAGCCCAAAGAAAAATTGGAACTATTGGTTTGCACACCCAAAGAAAATGTCCCAAAAGACCCTGGGTTTTTCACCCCAAAGGCCAAATTTGCACTAAGGCCTTTGGCAAGCCATAAAGAAGCGGTATTTCTGATAAAGTAAATATTGTTTTCATCGTTGTTGTATTCCGTATCAAACAATATCAAGTTATTCAACCTCAATTGCGGGGAAAGTTTATAATTCAAAGAATGCTTGTAGGTAATGGACCTATGCCCAAATACCATGTCGGGCGCATAACTCAAATCTTGTCCAGAGAGACTACTGCCCCATTGAAACACTAAACAAACAATTATAATCCTAAGGTTCATTGTTGTTATTTTTTTATGCAACAAATTTATTTTCAAAGGATTACGTGAATATTAAGGTAGATTAATAAAGTTCTGGATTAAGGATTTAAAAAAGAACGCAGTTGCGTTCTTTTTTTCATCTGACATTCCCGTTCTATTGAATCGTATAGCTTTCCAGATTTCCATAAGTCTTAAAACCCATTTTGGAATAGATTCGCTTCCCTGCTTCAGAAGCTACCAGATAACATTGGTTTCCCCCATTCCTTCTTACCTCCAAAATAAGCTTCTGTGTCATCTTTTTTCCAAGACCCAATCCACGATAATCTGGCAAGGTTCCGATCATGTGGATTCCAGAAGCTCCTTTCTGATCCACATAGAGTATCCCGCAAGAAACAAACTCATTGTCAAATTTCCCCAAGAACAGCTTCATTCTTGGATGCCCTTGCAGAGGAATAACCGTAGATACCAGCACTTGATAGCCGAATGATTCCGAGGCAATCTTAGCGAAAATGCCACTTAGTTTATTTGAATCTACTTGGACAAAAGGTGCTTCTTGATCGTCATTTACCTTGAAAGGTTTGTTTAAGGCCATAGCCGATACCTTGGAGCTCAATTGAAATCCCATTTTGACCAATTCACCACCCCATTTGGAATTTTCTGCAATAGCTACGGAGTTGGGCAATTTACCTTGCTTTATGTTGTGGAACAGCTCGTATCCGGATAATTTGTTCGGTTGCAAGCCATAAACTTTGCTAGGCCATGACCCATCTCCGGGATGGGTGGTATAAAATTCAGGATGCCGTATGAAAAAACTGCAATTCCGACCAATTTCGGACCAAAATTCGAATAGGTGTTCAATGATTGCCTTGTTCATAGCTCCAGAGCTGGGGTATTATTTTCCATTGCGGCAATGAGCGCTGCAGAATCTTCATAAAACCGATACTCTTTGATCATGCCATCCTGTATCCAACAAAGTTGTACCCAATCACTGTTAAACAGTTTTCCGGTTGATCTGACCAAATGGGAAAAATTGCCACGGGCCAATACCAGGTTCCCACCGGAAGAACAAACCTCTTTCACCAAAAAACTCTTGGTCTGGAACATATTGGATATGTTGGACAAGAATTCCCCTACTTCTTCCCTACCATGATAGATTCCGTGTAAGGCTCCTTCATTTCGTTCTTCCTCCTTGACACTGACAATGTAACATTGAGGGTGGAACAGTTGTATTACATCCGTTGTACGGCCTTCGGAAAAAGCATCAAAATACGTTTTAACAACATCTACGTTTGATTTTTGCAAATCATCTTTTCCTGCCAAGAACATTGCTGTTTTATGTTTCAACTCTGCTCTGTACGGCTCCAATAAAGTGCCTTCTTCAGCATTGTAGCTCTTATAAAAATTACCTAGAGAATATGTGCCCATGAGATTTCCTCCCCATCGACCTACCAAACGGGCCAACAAATCAAGATGGGACCTTCCCCCAGTACTTCCAGGCGAAGTGCTCATTAAAAAAATGGGTTTATTTCCAAAGAATTGTTGGTCGATACGGCTTAACCAATCTACTATATTCTTCAGGAATGCAGATGGAAGTCCGTTATGCTCCGGCGAGGCCATTATAAATCCTGTGGCCTCGTTCATTTTATGGAACAATACTTTTGCCGCTTTAGGAATCCCTATGCCTTCAATCGCCTGACTGTATAGGGGGAGTTCAAAAATTTTCAGGTCAATAAATTCGATTCCAGAATCTGGAAACTCCTGTATGACAGATTTTACTAATTTTTCATTGATAGAGTCTGGGTTGTTACTTCCCGCAAAGGCTATGATTTTTTTCATGGTGTACTGATTTATAGATTATCAATACAAACCTATCCCTTACACTTTGCGATAAACTTAAGGTATCTTAAGAAAGGTTATCTCAAGTCTTTCCGAAGTGCACTTAGAAACTCTGGGGTAACTCCCAGATAAGAAGCCACCATATATTGGGGTACCCTTTGTTCTATGTCCCTATGCTTGGAGCGAAACTCTAAATACCGTTCTTCCGCGGTTTTACTCATGGCGTTTATTGTCCTGTCTTGAAGTGATACATAGGCGTTTTCAAATTTTTTCCGATAAAATCTTTCAATGGCAGGTACCTCATTATATAGGTCGTTTAAAGTGTCCCGATGAATCTGAAGAACAATGGAAGGCTCCAAGGCTTGTACAAATTGCTTGGCCGGAGTACGGGTAAGATAACTATATAGGTCATTGACCCACCACCCTTCAATACCAAACTGAACAATGTGTTCCTTGGCCTGCTCATCCATATAATATGCCCGTAAACAACCTTGGGCAATAAACCGCATGTGGGTTGAAACATCGCCAGCAAATAAAAGTACCTCCTTTTTTTTCAGCTGATGCAATTGAAAACTGTTGGCCACTATATTGGCTTCCGTATGGGAAAGGGAGATGGTTTCCCTTAAATGTGAAACAAGCAAGTTTGTGGGTTCCTCCATGAAAAAGCTATGGGTCATTTCCACAAAATTAAGGGCATTTTAGGTTTTTACCGTTAACCGGGCCAAACTTTTACGACCTAGCCCCTAGTAATTTAAATCAACACCATCATGAATCGAAAATCTATTATCAACCTAGCGCTAAGAATCATAGCAGCAGTAATTTTATTGCAAACCCTATTTTTTAAGTTTACCGCCGCACCGGAATCGGTATACATTTTTGAGACATTGGGATTGGAACCAGTTGGACGTATAGGCATCGGTGTATTGGAATTGGTAACAGCCATTCTATTGCTTGTCCCAAGAACCACCGGGTTGGGTGCTCTATTGGGGATGGGAATCCTAGGTGGGGCCATTTTTTCCCATCTTACCCAACTTGGCATTGTGGTTCAAAACGATGGAGGTACTCTCTTTATATTGGCAGCGATCACTTTTGTTATCTGTAGTGTCTTGGCTTGGCAACATCGATTTCAAATCCCTATATTGAAAACCTTGTTGAAAAAATGATAATACAGCGTTAAACCCAGCAACCGCTTTGGTGTATTGCAAACAGGGGTTGTACCTTGCACAAAAAAGCACCTTTTCATGGATATTGAATCAAACCGGAATCTTAGCTGGGACGATTTTCAAAAAGTACAGATGGCCGTAGGGACCATTATTTCTGCTGAGGTTTTCAAAGAAGTTAGAAATCCCGCCTATAAAATGATCATCGATTTTGGCGAATTGGGAAAACGAAAGACTTCTGCACAAATTACCAAACTGTACAAACCTGAAGAACTTATTGGAAAACAAGTGGTGGCTGTGGTCAACTTTCCTCCAAAACAGATAGCAACCATGATGAGCGAATGTTTGGTGATGGGTGGCCTTGGGGACGACAAGGAAGTCATCCTTATCCAACCCGAACGAAAGGTAAAAAACGGTACGCGGATTGGTTAAAGCTACGTATCTTGTAACTATATGCCCAGATACCTCCTTATTTACCCTATTCGTTTTTCCCTTTTGGGGATTTTTCTTTGTTGTCTTCTTTTTAATGTCTGGCATGGGCATTCACAGCAAGATTCCTCTCGGATTGTCACTTATACCGATAAAATCATTTTAAAAGCCAACATAGATACCCGCGCCGATGCACTACTATACAGAAACCAAGATGAGGGTGAAAGATTGGAACTCACACCCAACAGTAGATATCGGCTCTTCCTGTCTTTGGACTATGAATTTATAGGGGTAAGTGTGGGTCTGGTCCCAGAATTTTTGGGAGCCAACTCCGATGAGAATCTTAAGGGCAAATCATCATTTACAGATTATCAGTTTCGCTTTTTCCTGGGGAAATGGGTACAAGGACTCTCCTATAGCAAAACAAAAGGATACTATGTAAGGAATACAGCCGACTTTGCTCCAAACTGGACTGAAGGAACCGATCCGTACGTACAATTCAACAATCTTACCAATTCCCATTATGGTATGTCAACTTCGTATGTTCTCAATCCAAACTTTTCATATCGGAACATCATCTACCAGAATGAGTGGCAAAAAGTGAGCAGCGGCAGTCTTATTCCAACCTTATATTATGACTACAATATTTTTTCTTTTGATGAACTGGATATCAGCAGCAAGGAAAAGTTTTTTAATCTAAGACTTTCTCCGAGATATTTCTATACCCATGTATTCCATGAGAATTGGTTTGTTTCCGGTAACCTGTCCCCTTCCTTGGGTGTTCGCTTCTCTAAAGAAGAAATCATGGAATCTGAAGTTATAGAAACTGAGCACAACACCTACTTTACACGCTCCTTTTCAACTGGATTGAATCTGGGTTACAGTTCAGAGAAGATTATTTTTGGTCTAAATCTCACCTTCAGCTCCGATTGGTATAATGAAGACAGCAACAGCAGTGTGGAAACGGACCAACTTTATGGAGTACTGTATTTTGGTTATCGTTTTCAGCCTCCAAAGTTTATAGAAAATGCATTTAAACCCTTTTCAGGGAATTAAAGACAAAACATGAAACAACGAATAGCGCATATTTCTTTGGTAGTGAATGACTATGATGAAGCCATTGCCTATTATACGAAGAAGTTGGGGTTTGATTTGCTACAAGACGTCCATTTGAACGAAGATAAAAGATGGGTGGTGGTAGCTCCAAAGGGAAGTCAAGAATGCAGCCTTTTGCTGGCAAAGGCTTCAAACGAACAGCAGAGCAACTGCATTGGCAACCAAACGGGCGGAAGAGTATTCCTATTTCTTTACACTGACGATTTTTGGAGAGATCATGAAAAAATGAAAAGCTTGAATGTTGAATTCATTGAACCTCCACGGGAAGAAATCTACGGCACCGTAGCTGTGTTTAAAGACCTTTATGGTAACCTATGGGACCTTTTGGAGCCTAAATGAATGGTTAACAAACAGCTTTACGTGCAGATAAACGGTTAAAAACATCGATAAACGATACTCCAGTGTTATTTTATTGAAAAATGTTTAAAATTTTTTCGATGAAATACATTTTTTAATCGGTAAAAGTGAAAACCTATGAAAAATTCATAAGTATTCCCTTAAAATCTTTTTGATCTTTGTCATGTATTAACCCCCAAATCAGAATATCATGACACGTTCACTTATCTACAGCCTACTTACTATCGGAATCTTCATCTGCAATGAAAATGCAAATGCACAGATGGATAAAGACCTTTTGCCCCATGTTATGGATGGCAACCTATCTACAATTGATGGTTATGTACCTTCCATGACCATTACCAAGGATGGTCAAACTGCATACTTTAGCAAGGCCACCTACCAAAAACCTTTATATGGAGTTTTTTCCAAGAAAGAACTCATCCATGAAATTTACAGAGTAGAAAACGTTGATGGTGAATGGAAAAACATGACCAAAATGGAAGTTTGTCCAAAATATGCTTCAGCAAAGCATCCTACTGTTTCTGATGACGGTAAACGCCTGTTCTTTGCCTCTAATATGCGTGGAAGCTTTGGAAAATATGATATTTATGTTGCCGAAATCAAATCTGATGGTAGCTTGGGCGTATCCAAAAACCTTGGACCTAAGGTGAACACCAAGGAAGACGAACTATACCCCAACTTGTACAATGGAACCTTATTGTTCTTTGCCTCCGAAGGAAGAGACGGTTATGGCGGTCTAGACCTCTACGCCACTCAAGTAGTATTGAATACCTTAACACCTTCCGTTAACTTAGGCGATCGCATCAACAGTGACAGAGATGACTACGCCATCCAACTAACGCCAGAAAAGGGACTTGGGTTCGTGGTCTCCAACAGAGGACAAAACCACACCATTTCGCAGTATACTGTTGCTTATGGACGAGCCAATAAGAATAATCATGACATTGCACAAAGGGATGCAAATCTTGAAACCGCAATGAACACCACAATACAAGAGTATACAAGTACGTCGTTTGAGGACAAATAAAAACATAAAAACCTAAAGTCGGTCAACTACCTGAGGTGTCATCTGATTCTGTTTCATAGCCGAGATTTGAAACACTCATGACCATGATAAGAAAGACAGGGGGAACTGACAGTCTATCATAGAAGCGGGTTGTATTATTTCAATCTGACCGATTTTACCAAGAATAGGATGCATTAAACTGCATCCTATTTTTTTGTATTATACTGAAATACAATTTTTTAGAATCAAAATGATTCATATTCAGTGTTTAATTCCAGTAAACCAAATCCAATTACAGGAATGCATTTGAACGAAAAACACTACAAAAAATTCTGTGGGAGTGAAAAAAAAACTAATTTAATTTTTGAAATAATACAAACCCAAATCTATTGGTCATGAAAAAAAACTACAACTCTCGGAAAAAAGGCATACCTAAAGCTACCTACAAGCTACCTTTTTAAGGTACTGAACAACCTTTTCTAAACTACATTTTGATCTGATCCAATTTGGATCTACCTGCCCTATTTGTTTGGTTCGGACAATGGCAGCATTAGGCGCGTGCATATAACATTCAATGCATTGCTCCCTAATATGTGTTCCATTTACCTGCTCATTCAACTGGCGGAACAGGTATTTTTTGCCCAAATTTTACCAAAAAAGGGATTTAATACTATAACAGAATCAGATGACCCCCAAATCTATGCGTCATGAAAACTCACCCTTTACAAATTGCGATCATCGACAATGATGAAAGCCTAAAACCTATGTACAAACTGTATTTTGAAGATACTGTGGAATATGAGCTGCACGGAATTTACAAATCAGTTCACGAGCTCTTGTCCAATTTTGGAAGAAAAACCCCTGACATCATTCTATCTGAAGTGACCTTGGCCGGCATATCCGGAATTGATGGTCTGGAATACTTCCTCAGGAAAGATGAAGACTTGAAAGTCTTGATGATGAGTCAAAAAAGCGATTTTAAGGTTATCAAGGAATCTTTCAAAAAAGGGGCCAGCGGCTACCTTACCAAACCGCTGACCAAAGATAGGCTCTTTGCTGCGGTTGAAGCACTACACCTGCATGGTGTGGCTTTGGAACATGAGATTGCCAAAAAAATCATCCATTCTTTCCAGACCAAATCTTTCGATTCGTTCTCCAGAAAGGAAAACCAAATTGCCGAACTCCTTACCCAAGGATTCACCTATAAAATGATTGCGGACAAGCTTTGTGTTACGCCCAGTGCCGTCAATTTCCATATTCAAAACATTTATGTAAAACTCAATGTCAACTCAAAATCAGAAGCGTTGGAAAAGCTTCGCGAAATGGAAATGCGCCAATTGAACGCAGCATAAGACCCAAATCAAGCAAACAAAAAACCCTGACTAAAGTCAGGGTTTTTTATGGTTTATGCTATTCGAGTATTACTTCACTTCCTCGAAGTCAACATCCTCTACATTATCACCTTCCTTGGTATTGCCTCCAGCAGCGCTATCAGCACCGGCAGATGGATCAGCACCATTGGCCTGGGCCGCTTCGGCTTGAGCCTTGTACATCTCCTCGGAAGCCACTTTCCAAGCCTCGTTGATTTTCTCCAAAGCAGGTTCTATCACAGCAACATCTTTGGTCTCATAGGCTTTTTTCAATTCTTCCAAAGCATCTTCGATGGGCTTTTTCTTGTCATCGGACAATTTATCGCCAAACTCCTTCAACTGCTTTTCGGTCTGGAAAATCATACCATCGGCCTCGTTCAGCTTATCAGCTTTTTCCTTGGCCTGTTTGTCCGCCTCGGCATTAGCTTCGGCCTCAGCTTTCATTTTTTGAATTTCCTCCTCGGTCAATCCAGAAGAAGCCTCTATACGGATATCTTGGGTCTTGTTGGTAGCCTTGTCCGTTGCAGAAACCTTGATGATACCGTTGGCATCAATATCAAAGGTTACTTCAATCTGAGGCGTACCTCTTGGTGCCGGTGGAATACCGTCCAAGTGGAACCTACCAATGGTTTTGTTATCCGCGGCCATGGGACGCTCCCCTTGCAACACGTGGATTTCAACCGAAGGTTGGTTATCCGCAGCTGTGGAGAATACCTGTGACTTTTTGGTAGGAATGGTGGTATTTGCCTCGATCAATTTGGTAAATACACTTCCCATGGTCTCGATACCCAATGAAAGTGGGGTAACGTCCAAAAGAAGTACATCTTTTACATCCCCGGTCAATACACCTCCTTGGATAGCGGCACCTACGGCCACTACCTCATCCGGGTTCACCCCTTTGGATGGTTTCTTGCCGAAGAATTTCTCAACAGCCTCCTGTACCGCAGGGATACGGGTAGAACCACCCACCAATATAATTTCATCAATATCACTTTTTGAAAGACCTGCAGATTTCAATGCGGTCTCACAAGGCGCAATTGTTCTTTTTACCAAATCATCGATCAACTGCTCAAATTTGGCTCTAGACAAAGTTCTTACCAAGTGCTTGGGTCCAGATGCCGTAGCCGTTACGTAAGGCAAATTGATTTCAGTCTGCGCAGAAGAAGACAATTCTATCTTGGCCTTCTCAGCAGCTTCACGCAAGCGCTGAAGCGCCATAGCATCCTTACGAAGATCCATATCCTCATCCTTCATAAACTCCTCGGCCAACCAATCAATGATTTTCTGGTCAACATCATCACCTCCCAAGTGGGTATCTCCATCCGTGGCCAATACTTCAAAAACGCCATCCCCCAATTCCAAGATGGACACGTCATGCGTACCTCCACCAAAATCGAAAACCACGATTTTTTGATCGGTGTCTTTTTTGTCCAAACCATAGGCCAATGAAGCGGCTGTTGGTTCATTGATGATTCGCTCCACAGTTAGACCGGCAATTTCACCGGCTTCCTTGGTGGCTTGTCTCTGGGAATCGTTAAAATAGGCAGGAACCGTAATTACCGCACGGGTAACATCCTGACCCAAATAATCTTCAGCGGTCTTCTTCATTTTCTGAAGAATCATGGCCGAAAGCTCCTGAGGAGTATATAAACGGCCGTCAATATCTACACGCGGGGTATCGTTGTCCCCTTTGGTTACTTTATACGGCACCCTGTCCGCTTCCCTTTTGGATTCAGAGAACTTGTTCCCCATGAATCGTTTAATGGAATAAATTGTTTTGTTAGGGTTAGTGACCGCCTGTCTTTTGGCAGGGTCTCCCACCTTGATCTCTCCACCTTCCACAAATGCAATCACGGAAGGGGTGGTACGTTTACCTTCGGCATTTGGAATTACCACTGGCTCGTTACCTTCCATTACAGAGACGCAGGAGTTGGTCGTACCCAAGTCTATACCTATAATTTTGCTCATTGTATCTAAAGTTATTCTGTTTAAAATTCTTTTTGTCTCGTTCTTGAAGTGTCAATGATCATGCCATGCCCTAGAATATGACAAGGTGTCAGACCGTATCTGACCATATTCAGAAATTTTTCCCTGTTAAGCTACCTATCGAAACCAAAATACCCTCCAAACTTATTTCCTTCTTTATCCAACCTACTTGTTATATTTGAAACATTAAATCGGATCTATGGAATGTATCAGTGTGTTTGATATGCTCAAGATTGGCGTGGGGCCTTCCAGCTCACACACCCTTGGGCCTTGGAGGGCAGCCGAACGTTGGATTGGCGAACTCAAAGAACAGAGCATTTTTGATGATATTGAACAGGTTTCCGTGTCTCTCTTTGGATCCCTTTCACTAACAGGCAAGGGCCATGCCACTGACATTGCCGTTGTCATGGGATTATTGGGCACAGACCCGGAAACTGTCCCTATTGATAGTATTGATTTGGCCATTGAAAATGTAAAAAGCAACAGCACACTCCAATTGGGAGGAACCCACTCCATAAAATTCGATTTTAAAAACGATCTTGTCTTTAAAAAGGAATTCTTGCCCTTTCATTCCAATGGTATTCGTTTTGAAGCACAGCTCTCCAATCGAAAATCAACTTCTGAAACCTACTACTCCATTGGAGGCGGTTTTGTGGTCAAGGAAGAATTGATTCACTCCAAAGAGAACAAGGAAACATTCAAGACCTTCCCCTACCCGGTTAAAACTGGACAAGAATTGCTGCAATACTGTCAGGAAAACCAAAAATCCATTTCGGAAATCGTTTGGGAAAATGAACTTTCATTGCGTTCTTCCGATGAGATCGACACAGGTTTACAGCGTATTTGGGATACCATGCTCGAATGTATGTACACGGGTTGCCATACCGAAGGAAAATTGCCTGGCGGTCTAAACGTAAAAAGGCGCGCCTTTGAAATGCATCAAAAATTAAAAGGCAATACTCCCTACACCACTCCTCAAGAATGGTTGGAAAGTATTCGGGGCACTGAAGTGAAATTCCGCCAAATCATCAAATGGGTCAGTTGTTTTGCATTATCCGTGAATGAGGTAAATGCCTCACTGGGAAGGGTGGTCACTGCTCCAACCAACGGAAGTGCCGGGGTAATTCCCGCCGTTTTGATGTATTATATGGTCATTGAAAACCACGATGCCAACTTTGATGATGTTCGACAGTTTTTATTGGTGGCCAGCGAAGTGGGAAGTATCTTCAAGAAAGGAGCCACCATATCCGCAGCCATGGGCGGCTGCCAAGCTGAAATTGGGGTATCCTCGGCAATGGCCGCTGCTGGGTTGACAGAACTCATGGGCGGTACGCCTGAACAGGTTCTTATGGCCGCAGAAATTGCTATGGAACACCATTTGGGACTCACTTGCGATCCTATTGGAGGATTGGTTCAAGTGCCCTGCATTGAGCGCAATGCCATGGGAGCCATTAAAGCCATTAACGCTGCGGAGCTGGCCCTCGACACCGATCCAAAAGAGGCTAAGGTCCCATTGGACAAGGTGGTCAATACCATGTGGGAAACTGCAAAGGACATGAATTCAAAGTATAAAGAAACTTCTGAAGGCGGTCTCGCCGTAGGTGTTTTCCTTAGCGACTGTTAAATAGGATTGCATCAAAAAATACAGCATTGAATATCGCTTTTTCTTTCTTAATCGGTTAAATTTCATTAGTTTAGTGTAGAACTGTAGAGCAATTGGATTCTTTCATTTGATAGAGAGCTCGATTGATTGCTTCCCCCACAGAACCGGATGTTCCAAACATCGGTTGGCTAACACACAACATCATCATCATGAAAACAAAACTAAGCTTGGCCATTTTGGCACTAGCAGTGCTAATGGTTATTCACCTAGCTAGCGATGAATCCCAATCCATCGTGAACAAGGATAGGCAAAAAGCCTCATTCAGCTTTATTAAATGTACTCCTACCACTTACCTATTGGATATAGTGGATTCAACCCAACAAATTGCTCCCCTTTTTGAAAACTTGGGTGATTTGAGTTACCCCATCACCACTAAAAGCGAAAAAGCCCAAACCTTTTTTAATCAAGGTCTGCGGCTCACCTATGCGTTTAACCATGCAGAGGCCCACAGGTCTTTTATGGAAGCATCCCGTTTAGACCCTACTTCGGCCATGACGTTTTGGGGTCAAGCCTATGCCTTGGGACCAAACATCAACGACCCATTGCCTCCAGAAGACCGAAAAATAAAAACCAACGAAGCCATGGCAAAGGCCAAAAGTCTTATCTCCTCGGCCACCCCAAAAGAGCAGGCACTAATTCAAGCACTTACAGCAAGGTATAGTGAAGATCTTACCAAAGATGTCGCGGAATTGAACATGGCCTATATGAACGAAATGGCAAAAGTTTTGAAAAAATACCCCGAAGATGCAGAGGTGCAAGTACTTTATGCTGCTTCGGTGATGAATACAGTCCCTTGGAACTATTGGGACCAAGATGGGAATCCATCTCCCAACATTTCTGAGGCCAAGGCTGCTTTGGAAAAGGCAATGGAAATCAACCCTAACAACCCTGGGGCACACCATTATTATATTCATATGGTAGAATTGCCCAAGCCTGATTTAGGTGTGGCCAGTGCCGATAAACTAGGAAAACTTATGCCCGCAGCCGGACATATTGTACACATGCCCTCACATATCTACATTCGGGTTGGGCGTTATTTAGATGCCGTAAAAGCGAATCAAGCTGCCATTTTAGCGGATGAGGATTACATTTCCCAGTGCTATTCACAAGGATTGTATCCTTTGGGGTATTATCCGCACAACATCCATTTTTTATGGTCCGCAGCCAGCTTGTTGGGTGATAGTGATATTGCCATAGACGCCGCAAAAAAAACGGCTGAAAAAGTTCCCGTGGGCGAATTCATCACCATGCCATTTCTGCAAGACTTTGCCTCTACTCCTATGCTGGCCTATACACGTTTTGGCAAATGGAATGAAATCTTGACCATACCTGCCCCCAATCCAGACATAAAGCACCTGAACCTGATCAGACACTATGCCCGGGGAATGGCATTTGTGCGAAAAGGGAACAAAAAAGAAGCGCAGGAAGAACTGGATGCCCTAGAGGCCTTAAAAAATGACCCTGATTTGGAAACCCTTGTGGCGACACCACATAATCCGTCCGTTAATGCCGCGAACATTGCCTATGAAGTAGTTGCGGGAGAACTTGCCGCCTTGAACGGGGACATCAACGGTGCAATAGAGCACCTGAGCAAAGCCGTTGAATTTGAAGACGGGCTTACCTACACGGAACCCGCTGCTTGGCACATTCCCACAAGACAAAACTTGGGTGCAGTCTTGATGAATGCCAAAAAATACCAAGAGGCTGAAAAGGTCTATCGAGAAGATTTAAGCGTGCTCAGGCAGAATGGCTGGTCGTTGATGGGACTACACAACAGCTTGAAGGCCCAAGGCAAAATGGAAGACGCACAGGCCATAAAAGATGAGTTTGACAAGGCTTGGAAACATTCGGATATCTCCATAGAAACTTCGATTTTATAGATGGGAAAACCTTCTTCGCTAAAACAAAACGGCTCCAAAATACCAATGGTACTCATTGCCCTTGGTATTTTGGCAGTGGTTTATGGCATTTTCAAAAATAACCCGGAATTGCCTGTTCTGGGACCAAAAGATTTCAATGCGGAACTGGTAGACGTTAGTTTTCAAAATAATATGGCACCTCATAGGGTTGCCAATTTTGAATTGATCAATCAGAATGGAGAAATCATTACCCAAGAAGATTATGGCGACAAGATTTACGTTACCGACTTCTTTTTTACAAGATGCCCTAGCATTTGTCCCATAATGACAAACCATATGGAGCAACTCCAGGAGGTTTTTCGGGATACCCCCGATGTGATGTTTTTATCCATTTCTGTAACTCCTGAAATGGACAGTGTCCCCATTTTAAAGGAATATGCCCTCAGAAATGGGGTATTGGATTCAAAATGGAACATCACTACGGGCAACAAAGAGCATATTTACAACCTGGCCCGTAAAAGTTATTTTGCGGCTGTGGATTATGGAGATGGCGGCTTACAAGACTTCATTCATACTCCAAACTTTGTTCTTGTTGACAAAAAAAAACAAATTCGGGGCGTATATGATGGAACCAACAATGACGAAATCCATAAGCTGATTGACGCCATAAAAACCTTGACCGAGTAATCTTATCAATGCTTACTCTTCCATACAGCCAGCCTTGCCCCTGGTATCTATCAAGTAGATGATTTTCCAGTCACCATCAAAATTTACCAGTTGAAAGGAATTTATGCCACAATGACTGAAAGTATCATTCAACCAAAATTCGTAGCCCACCCATGCATTGGCCATGGTACGGTCTACCTGAATGGAAAATGAGGTCAGTTTCTCCTCAAACTTAATGCTATCTGGAATACTACAAATGGAAGTGAGGAAATTTGAAAACTCTTCGTTGCGGAATCGGGTCTTGCCCTCTTGGTCCCTTCCAGTGGTCTGGAGCACCACCTGATCGGCCGAAACGCTTTTTATGATGGTAGAGTCCTGCTTGTGAAATCCATCAAAAAAGGTTTCTATGACCTCTTTTATTTGCTGTTCGAAATCAACATCCGGTGGGTTTGGGCCTTGTGCCGAAACCGTAAAGCATAACGCAGCTAGAAATACGAAACTTAGAAAAGTTCTCATGATATGTAGTTTTTTGATTGAAGTCCAATTTAAACAAATCTGCTTACATTTATCCTGTAAAACAGAACCAAATGTCAGTTGCCAAAAAAGAATACAAGAGAATTACTGTGAAATCTCTCATTGAAATGAAGCAAAACGGTGAGAAGATTTCCATGCTCACCTCCTACGATTACTCCATGGCCAAAATTGTGGATGCCGCCAATGTGGATGTTATTTTGGTGGGAGACTCCGCCAGTAATGTCATAGCGGGCCATGAAACCACATTGCCCATCACACTGGATCAAATGATCTACCATGCCAGTTCCGTGGTCCGTGCCGCAAAAAGGGCACTTGTGGTGGTGGACATCCCTTTTGGCAGCTACCAGAGCGACTCCAAGGAAGCCTTGCGTTCCGCCATCCGAATCATGAAGGAAAGTGGAGCCCACGCCATAAAAGTGGAGGGTGGGGCCGAAATCAAAGACTCGGTAAGCCGTATTCTGCAAGCAGGTATTCCTGTAATGGGGCATTTGGGGCTTACCCCTCAATCCATTTATAAATTTGGCACCTATACCGTTCGGGCCAAAGAAGAGGAAGAAGCGGATAAATTGAAGCAGGATGCCAAAATGCTGGAAGAATTGGGCTGTTTTGGTATCGTTTTAGAAAAAATTCCCGCAAAACTGGCCAAAGAAGTGGCCGAAAGTGTTTCTATCCCGATCATAGGCATTGGTGCTGGAAACGGAGTTGATGGACAAGTTTTAGTGGTACACGACCTACTGGGCATGACCCATGAATTCCACCCTCGTTTTTTAAGAAGATATATGAACCTTTATGACGAAATGAGCAAAGCCATATCCCAATATGTGGATGATGTAAAAAGCAGGGACTTTCCTAATGAGGAGGAATCCTATTAAATTCCAATCAGCAATTGTCAATTAACAATTCCCAACATTCTAACAAATACAATCTGGAAGTTCTCTACGAGGACAATCACCTTATTGTGGTCAATAAAAAACCTGGTGATATTGTACAAGGAGATAAAACCGGGGACACACCCCTCAGCGATATTGTCAAGTTGTACCTCAAGGAGAAGTACAACAAGCCCGGCAATGTATACCTCGGGGTGGTCCATAGGTTAGATAGACCAACTTCGGGTATTGTAGTGTTTGCAAAAACCTCCAAAGCTTTGCCCCGATTAAATAAACTGTTTTCTGAAGGAAGCTCACAAAAGACCTATTGGGCAGTAGTAAAAGGTGTCCCCCCGAAAGAAAGTGACACGTTGACCCATTGGCTGGTGCGGAATCCAAAACAAAACAAGTCTTACGCCCATGCCAATGAAGTACCCAATAGCAAAAAAGCCATTTTGGAATACCGAATCCTAAAAAAATTGGATAGTTACTTTTTACTGGAGATAGATTTAAAAACAGGAAGACACCATCAAATAAGGGCTCAACTTTCTGCCATAGGCTGTCGTATAAAAGGTGACCTAAAATATGAGGCGGGTCGCAGTAACAAAGATGGGAGCATTCATTTGCATGCACGGAGCTTGGTCCTGGAACATCCTGTGAAAAAGGAGCAGATATCCTTTTTGGCAAAACCGCCCATTGACCCTATTTGGAACGCTTGCATCAACGCGTAACGGCCATGGCCTTTTCCCTAATTATTTGGGAAACAGGTTTGTTCTGTAGGTGGCTTTCCAACCAAGAAAGAATGTCTAAATACAAAAACGCTCTTTTTTCGTAAGGGTGGTTTTCATACTTCTTGAGTTCATTATATAGCTTCTGGAACTCATCCTTTAATTCATGTGGATAGATATCTCCCAAGCTCCTTAAAAATTTGATCATCTCTTTTTGAACTGCATGTAAGTCGTTCATTTTCAATAAGAACTTGTACGTACTCTTTAGTTGCACTTCAAGATGGTAATCCATGCCCGCTTCGTAGTGCGCCACAAGACTCAATACCCTGGCAAAACACATGAGGTCTTCACGCATTTTCAAATTCTTGTTGGAAATTATTCGTTTTAAGTAGGCAATGCAGTTCTTGTTATCGCCATTCCCAAAATACAGACAAGCAATTTTATAATAGAGCAGCATAATATGGTGCTCATCTATTCGCTCCCTGTGTTTTTTAATTCCATACTCCACCACATTGACCAAGTACAATCCTTTATCGAAGGTTCCTTCCAAAAAGTGAAGGTTCAACTTATTTGAATTGATATACAGAAAAGCCAAAGAGGCAATATTATCGTTCTGTGGAAAGCTCGGGTTTTCAACCTGGGTTTCCAACCTATGCAAGGTTTCCCGAAACTGTGATGCATATTTTACAAAGAAAAGTGACTCCAATAGATAATGATTACCCTTCAGATAAAAAACAGGGTTCAAGGCAATCATTTCTTCATGGTCGTAAAAGAGGTCTACCCATTTACTTGCATATTTATAGGCAGACAAAAAATCTTGAATAAGCAGACTGTACCACAAATGGGCTTTATATAGCCATAGTTTTTCCCGAAAACCAAGACTTTCCAAACTATAATTTGGCATGTGGGAATCAAAATACGACTTCACTTTTTTTAAATCCTCATCGCCACGCACATACCCCACTTTAAGCATCATTCCGTATAATTGCAGGGAAAGATTGGAGAGTTTGCTGGTCATCACATTTTGGGCAGAAAGTTCTTTTGCCTGCACGGCCAACTCATCGGCCCTATCCGGAATACTTCGGGTAATATACTGTGTTTCAATTATCTTTTCAAATTCCACAATCTCATAGGCCACATTCTTCTCTTCATTTTCAATAGCAACGGTTTTGGCCTTGTCCAGAATCTTCAAACTCTGCTTGTAGAGTCCTTTTTGATATAGTATAGTGGCAAAATCAAGCTGTTCGCGAATTTGCACTCGAATATTTTGATTTACCGGGTTCAAACGCAAGCTTACCAAAATCTGCTTGTACAGATGTGCTTTCAAATTGGATAACTGAGCCTTTTTCACAATGCCACTTTCCAGGATTTGACGCTCGTCGTAACTCCGCATTTTGTCCAATAGGTTAAATAGGGCCAAAAACTTGGCGTCCGTATTGACCCCTAACCGGCCCACATACAGTTTAAACTGGCGCTTTTCTGATTTAGAAAGCGATTTTACCAGCACAAACAATGCATCCTTATGCGCATTTGTCATCGTAAAAAATATAATTTAAACAATTGAATATCAGTATACTATATAGCACTAAATACGATTTAACGTTGTATAAGGTTTTAACCTCACTTTTCCCTTTCCTCTCACCTTCTCTATTTTCGTGTATACACGACGAAACAGACAAATATAATGGGTAAAGATAAGGTACAAATTTTTGACACTACGCTAAGAGATGGGGAACAAGTTCCGGGTTGCAAGTTGGACACGGAACAGAAATTGGTCATCGCGTCACGTCTGGATGAGCTAGGTGTTGATGTCATTGAGGCCGGATTTCCCATTTCCAGCCCTGGAGACTTCAAATCTGTACAAGAAATCTCCAAATTGGTCAAAAATGCTACGGTATGTGGCTTGACAAGAGCCGTTAAAAAAGATATTGAAGTGGCCGCTGAGGCCATTAAACAAGCAAAAAAACCAAGGATACATACTGGAATTGGCACCTCTGATTCCCATATCAAATACAAATTCAATTCCACAAGGGACAAAATTATTGAGCGAGCCGTTGAAGCAGTTGCCTATGCAAAAACGTTTGTGGAAGATGTTGAATTCTATGCTGAAGACGCTGGACGTACGGACAATGAATTTTTAGCACAGGTGTGCGAAGCGGTCGTAAAGGCCGGAGCAACTGTTTTGAATATTCCTGATACTACCGGCTACTGCCTTCCAGAAGAATATGGTGCGAAAATGAAATACCTCAAGGAAAATGTGAAGAACATTGATAAGGCTATTCTATCGTGCCACTGTCATAATGACCTTGGATTGGCCACGGCCAACTCCATTGCTGGGGTAATTAACGGCGCCAGACAAATTGAATGTACCATCAACGGTATTGGTGAACGTGCCGGAAACACTTCTCTGGAAGAAGTAGTGATGATTTTAAGACAACATCCTTACCTTAATCTGGATACTGGCATCAACAGTCAGTTGCTATGGGATACAAGTCGTATGGTCTCCCAAAAAATGGGAATGCCTGTACAGCCCAATAAGGCCATTGTGGGCTCCAATGCCTTTGCACATAGTTCTGGAATCCATCAAGACGGTGTAATAAAGCAACGTGAAACCTATGAAATCATCGACCCAAAAGATGTAGGGGTCAATGAATCTTCCATTGTGCTTACCGCAAGAAGTGGAAGGGCCGCATTGGCATACCGCGCCAAAAAAGTGGGGTACGAACTTACCAAGCTACAACTGGATGTGGTCTATGAAAACTTTTTGAAGTTTGCCGACCGTAAAAAAGAAATCATGGATGAGGACATCCATGAAATTGTGGAAACCAGCAATATCAGCATACAAAGTCTAGCTTAATTCTCGGTTTCTTTTAGACGCAAATCCTGTCATCACATGAATTTGAACATTGCATTGCTTCCTGGAGATGGTGTAGGACCCGAAGTATTGGCCCAAGCTGTAAAATGTCTTCAAGCGGTTGAAGAAACCTTTAACCATAATTTTGTGTTTAAAGAGGCTTCCATTGGAGCCATAGCCATAGATAATAAAGGTGCGTCATTGCCAGAAAGCACCCTTAACCTATGTAAGGAAGCAGATGCTGTACTGTTAGGAGCCATTGGCCACCCTAAATACGATACCAATCCCAATTCCCCTATTAGACCCGAACAGGGACTGTTGAAATTAAGAAAGGAACTGGGACTCTTTGCCAACATAAGACCCGTAATTGCCCATTCGGCGCTTGTTGATAAATCTCCCTTGAAGAAAGAGGTTGTCTCGGGTACGGATTTTGTAATCTATCGCGAGTTGACCGGGGGAATTTATTTTGGGGAGAAAAAACTTAATGAAGAGGGTACGGTAGCTTCCGATCTCTGTGAATACTCTGAAGAAGAAATCAGCAGAGTGGCCCACCTCGCGTTTAAGGCTGCTAAAAACAGGAGAGGTAAACTTACCCTTGTGGACAAAGCCAATGTACTGGAATCTTCCAGACTTTGGAGAAAAGTGGTTGCCAAAATAGGTGAAAGTTACCCCGATGTAGTGTTGGATTATTTGTTTGTGGACAATGCTGCCATGCAAATCATTCTGAAACCGACCCAGTTTGACGTTATTCTTACCGAAAACATGTTCGGTGACATTATTTCTGATGAAGGAAGTGTTATTGGTGGGTCCATTGGATTACTGGCCTCGGCATCAATTGGAGAGGAAAGCGCACTTTTTGAACCTATCCATGGTTCATATCCCCAAGCTATGGGTTTAGACATTGCAAACCCTATTGCCTCCATTCTTTCGGTAGCCATGTTACTTGAGCATTTTGGTCTTATAGACGAATCGCTTGCCGTTCGAAATGCTGTGGATAAATCATTAAAGAAGGAAATTGTTACACCGGACCTAAAGCCTGATAGTCAATATGGAACCAATCAGGTGGGCGATTTCATTGCTCACAACATTGTTGATATTGAAGATGATTTCAGTGTAAATGATGAGAATATCCATTTGGGAAAATCCACTATTATTTAAACATCTGTCTTTATAGGTTCCGAAGCCAGTTCTTGCATGGTTTCAGTAAACTGTTTTTTGAATTCCTCATACTTTTTGCCCGTCGCAGGCCCGTTGAAGCCCGTATGAATCTTTCTGACTGCACCTTTTTTATCGAGATAAATAGTAGTGGGATAAGACAAAATATGGTTGAGCATGGGCAATTTTTCATTGGCTTTCTGTTTGTTGGAAGTACCAAACTGTGCCAGTAAAATGGGGTAATTTGCCCCTACCCTCTCTTTAAGGCGGCGAATACCCTCAAAGGCTTTTTCTTCGGTCTTGGCATATTCGAAGGCCAGAGCTACCAATTCAATGTTTAAATCTGGATGTTCTTTTAGGAAATCAACGTAAAATCGGGTTTCATCCAAACAATTGGGACACCAAGACCCCATAATCTGTACCAAAACAGGTTTTCCAGAAAATTTGGCATCGGACAAACTTACCATTTTGCCTGTGGCATCGGGAAAAGAAAAGTTCAACCGATCATAGCCTTCCCTTAGATACGTCAACGTATTGGCATCCGGTAATTCAAACGCCTCATTACGGGCACCCATAAATTCTTTTACGGAATGGTTTCCATCGTAAAACCTCCCCTCCAAAGTACTGTCTGTTACCTTGGCCATAAAAAGGTACACGTGTGAACCATCAAAAGCAGAAAGTTTTAGACTATCGCCAGTGACCACACCATCCAAATACCTATAATCTCCCGTTCTGGTTCTAAAAGTCCCCTTGATTTTATTCCCATTTTGCATAAATATGCCCTTTGCGGGGTATTCCGTATCTGTATTTATATCAAAATAAGTTTCCCATATCCCTGAAATATTGACGGCAGCATCCTGCTGTGTTTGGAAACGTTCCCGTTTTCCGTAAAAAGCACTAAACGGCACTATACGCTCCAAACTTTCTTTTATAAAGCTTCCATGAATTTCTTCCGCCGAAAAAGTTCCTGCAAAGTAACCCTCAAAAACAGGCATTTGTATGTGGATTGAATCACCTTCTATCTCGATCTCATCCACAGTGATCACCTCCTCGGCGTTATACATTTGCATAACGTAGCGTCCATCTGTATTCTTGGATAGGGTAAACGTAAAAGGCAAGTCTAGATGTGATGCAACCTCCATCATACCCCACCAGTCGCCGACCGATATTTCTTTCCCCTCCTTTTTGCATGAAACCACCAACAAAATCAGCGCCCAAAACAACGATATCCTCTTCATGATGTGAAAGATTTTTCTTAAAAGTAGAAAATAGTATCCAATTCTTACAATTTAGACCATAACCCTCTTATTATTTACATTGAATCTGTTGGGCTATTGTTTTATATTTGTCCCCTCTAAAATTGGGGTATGAAGATTTCTTACAACTGGCTACGACAGTTTTTACAGATTGATTGGGATTCACAAAAAACTGGTGAGTTGTTGACGGATTTAGGACTTGAGGTAGAAGGCATTTCCCGTTTTGAATCCGTGAAAGGTGGCCTGAAAGGTGTTGTTGTGGGCCACGTGCTCAGTTGTGAGCAACATCCAAATGCCGATAGACTAAAACTGACCACTGTTGATATTGGAAATGGAGAACCTGTACAAATTGTATGTGGTGCCCCAAATGTTGCCGCCGGACAAAAAGTTCCTGTAGCGACTATCGGAACCACATTGTATTCCAAAGAGGGTGAAGCATGGCAAATAAAGAAAGGAAAAATCAGAGGTGAGGAAAGCCATGGTATGATCTGTGCCGAAGACGAGTTGGGCTTGGGAAATGGCCATGATGGCATTATGGTATTGACCGAGACTTTGGAGCCAGGAACCCCTTGTGCCAAAGTGTTCGATATTGAGAGTGATGAGGTTTTTGAGATAGGCCTTACCCCTAACCGGTCCGATGCCATGAGTCATTTTGGAGTGGCCCGCGACTTGAAGGCTGGATTGGAACAGAAAGAAATCCAAAAGGAGTTGGTAACACCTTCCACCAGTAATTTTTCCATTGATAACCGATCCCTAAAAATTGATGTTGAGGTCAAGGAAAGCCAATTGGCACCAAGATATTGTGGAGTTACCATAAGCAATCTTATTGTTCAGGAATCTCCCCATTGGCTAAAAAACAGGCTAAAAGCCATTGGATTGTCTCCTATTAACAATGTGGTGGATGTAACCAATTATGTATTGCACGAATTGGGACAACCCTTACATGCTTTTGATGCATCCAAAATAAAAGGCAATAAAATAGAGGTCAAGACCTTACCGGCCGGCACAAAGTTCAAGACCTTGGACAATGTGGAACGTACCCTCCACGAAGATGATCTTATGATCTGCGATAGTGAAAAACCCATGTGTATTGCCGGAGTCTTCGGTGGGGTTTATTCCGGAGTAACGGAGCATACTTCTTCCATTTTCTTGGAGAGCGCTTATTTTGACCCTGTTTCCATTCGAAAGTCTGCCAAAAGGCATGGACTAAATACGGATGCTTCATTTCGATATGAGCGTGGCATCGACATCAACCTAACCGAGTATGCCCTTAAAAGGGCAGCATTGTTGATTCGAGAAATTGCGGGGGGATACATCACTTCTGAGGTTGTTGACCTTTACCCAAAGAAACCTCAGGATAGACAAGTGTTCCTGACTTTTGATAAAATCAACTCACTCATTGGACAGGAAATTCCAAGGGATACCATAAAATCCATTTTGTCTTCCTTGGAAATCCGCATAAACAATGTTACAGAGTCTGGACTTGGATTAACCATTCCCACCTATCGTGTTGATGTTACCCGAGAAGTGGATGTCATCGAAGAGATCCTAAGGGTATATGGCTATAACAATATTGCCCATAAGGAAAAGCTTACAGCTTCCATTGCCAAAACATCTCGCTTTGAAAACCATCGCATACAGGATGTGGTTGGAAATACCTTGGCATCCCAAGGATGCTATGAAATCATGACCAATAGTTTGGTTTCTCCCGATGCCCATACGCAAGAGCGTGATGGAGAAAAAATCACCATGCTCAACCCATTGAGTTCAGATTTGTCGGTTTTAAGGACTTCCATGCTGTTTTCTGGACTTCAAGCCATAAGCTACAACCATAATCGTCAGAAAACCAGTCTAAAACTTTTTGAATTCGGCAAGACCTACCATAAAATAGCAGGCGAAAACCAGGAGCGACAACATTTATCCATCTTTATTTCTGGAAACCGAGCGGCGGATAGCTGGAGTGTCCCTAGCAAAAAAACAGATTTCTTCTACCTCAAAGGTATTGTGGAATCTCTGTTTGATCGCTTGGGAATAAAAGACGTTAAAATTAAACCATGTACCAATACCGTCTATGCCGAAGGGCTTTCCTATGAAAAAGATGGCAATGTCTTGGCGCACTTTGGTTTGGCTTCAAAATCTGTTCTTAAAACGTTTGATATTAAGCAAGAGGTTTTCTTTGCGGACTTTGATTGGGATTCCATTCTTGCATTGGTGGGCAAACAAAATATTGTCTTTAAGGAAATCCCGAAATTTCCAGAGGTTACCCGTGATTTTGCGCTATTACTTAACGATTCCACGTCATTCCAGCAAGTGTATGACATTGCTTGGAAAACAGAGAAAAATCTTCTGAAAAAAGTAAACCTTTTTGATGTTTATACGGGCAAAAATTTACCGGATGGGAAAAAATCCTATGCCGTGAGCTTCACCTTGTCGGACGAGAAAAAGACCTTAACGGACAAACAAATTGACAAGATTATGGCTAAGTTATTGACCCAATATCAAAAGGAATTGGGTGCCGAACTACGCTGATTACATTTGTGAAGGCAGAATAACACTATCTATTTCATGGGCAACCCCATTCTTGAGGTTTAGGTCTGCAGAGGTAATGCGAGCTTGATTCCCCATTGGGTCGGTCAATACAATATCAAAACCTTCCATATGGGCCAGTAGTTTTTTACCTTGTATCGTGGTAAAGCTTGCCTTGCCATTTCCCCTGCACATAGCCCTCAAAATCCTAGAAGCGGTCAAATGACCTGCAACAATGTGGTAGGTCAACAATGACTTAAGGGCACTTTTGTCCTGTGAGTTGATGAGTTCCTTTATCTTTTCGGTAGAAAACCGCTCAAAAGCAGCATCTGAAGGCGCAAAAATGGTAAATGGTCCAGCTTTTTCCAAAATCTCTTCCATTTGCGTCACTTTTACAGCTTCAAAAAGTATTTTATGTTGCTCCGAATCTATGGCATTATGGGCAATTGTTTTAGTGGTAGATCTTGGAAGTTGAGCAAAGGCGGATGCGGTACAAACCATGCAAAGAGCCAGTAAAAGTTTGGTCAAAGGGGATTTCATTGGTTTTTGGTCAAATTTGGGACTCTTAATAGTATGATTTGTCGATTAAATGCTGAAAACTTCGATAAGTTACATCTTTTTAAGGATATACAAGCAGTTTTCCCGTCCCTACATTCAATTTAACACAACGTTAACATTAGATGGTTTTGGCAGCCTTTACAATCACCCCTACAATTGCTTAACTTTGAATAGGTTGCCAAGAAAAAGATTATGGTTTTCAAGAACACAAATATTGAAGAAAGTCTCCTTAAGGTCCGTAACAGACAGGTAAAAGAACTTCAGATTTTGGAAGAAGTCCAAGAAATTTTACGGAATGATGCCCAGAAGGAAGAGAAAATTGCCCATGAACTTGCTTCAAAAAATCCAAGCGTTCAAAACCCCTTTGTTTTTGACGAATTGGAGACCGATAAAATTTACCACATAGATCATATCAAACAAATCTGTATTGATTACCGACTTCGTTTTCTGGACAGTTCATATTTCAAAGGAGCGTTTCCTTCCAGTACCATAGCTAAAATTAAATCGCTGGAAAGACTACATCAAATCGATATAAAAGGGTATAAGGTAATGGCGCCTTCCAAGCTTTTTAAATTGGAGGACAAGGACGACCCCCTACTGTTTGCTCCCATTGGTAATGGGTATTATTATTTGGTGGATAAATGGGGGAACGACCTACATCCTTTCCGAAAATTATTGGTTTGGCCCTTCAAGAATATGGTCAATTTGACTCTTTTTGTGGTCTTGATCAGTTATTTGGTAACCCTTATGGTTCCCGAAGGTCTTTTTTCCAAAAAGAATACAACTGCCGAGTTTTGGATCATCTTCTTTTTTATGTTCAAATGTATTGCCTCCGTGGTTATTTTTTACGGTTTTGCCTTGGGCAAAAACTTCAACCCCGCTATTTGGAACAGTAAGTATTTTAATGCTTAGGCTGTAACGGCGTACATTTTCTCCCGTTGTTCTTTAATGGCCTTATCAGACATATAGTCGTCAAAAGTCAAATAGCGATCAATGGTACCCTTTGGAGTAAGCTCAATAATCCTGTTTGCAACGGTATGCACAAATTCATGGTCATGGGTGGTAAGCAATACCGTTCCTTTAAAGTTTTTCAAGGAATTGTTGAATGCCGTAATACTTTCCAAATCCAAGTGGTTGGTGGGTTCATCCAAAAGCAGTACGTTGGCACGAATCATCATCATACGGCTCAACATACAACGCACCTTTTCACCTCCTGAAAGTACGGTACATTTCTTAAGGGCTTCTTCACCACTGAAGAGCATTTTACCCAAAAATCCACGAATATAGACTTCTTCTCGTTCTTCTTCGGTTTTGGCCCATTGGCGTAACCAATCCACCAAATTGATGTCTTCTTTGAAATAATCGGAATTATCGGCAGGTAAATAGGACTGGGTCGTAGTAACCCCCCATTGATGCGAACCACTGCTCGCCTTAATCTTTCCTGAAATGATATCATAGAAGGCTGTAGTGGCCCTGGAATCTTTGGACAAGATGGCAACCTTGTCCCCTTTGGCCAAGTTGATGTTCACATCCTGAAACAGCAAATCCCCATCCTCTGAGGTTGCCGAAAGCTTCTCAACATTTAGGATTTGATCTCCGGCCTCACGCTCCCGGTCAAAGATGATGGCGGGATACCTTCTGCTAGATGGTTTGATGTCTTCCACCTTTAGTTTATCCAACATCTTTTTACGAGAAGTGGCTTGTTTGCTCTTGGCTACGTTGGCACTGAAACGCTGGATGAACTCCTGCAATTCCTTGGCCTTCTCCTCTGCTTTTTTGTTCTGTTGAGCACGTTGGCGAGCAGCCAACTGACTGCTTTCATACCAAAAGGTGTAGTTTCCTGAAAAAAGATTGATTTTCCCAAAGTCTATATCTGCGATACTGGTACAAACGGCATCCAAAAAGTGCCTGTCGTGCGAAACCACTATCACGGTATTGTCATAATTCGCTAAGAAATTCTCCAACCAGTTAATGGTCTCGTAGTCCAAATCGTTGGTAGGCTCATCCATGATCAGCACATCGGGGTTACCAAATAGTGCCTGGGCCAAAAGTACCCGCACCTTTAATTTGGAATCCATGTCTGCCATAACGGTGTAATGTAGCTCTTCCGATATCCCTAAATTGGACAAAAGGGCCGCCGCATCACTATCGGCATTCCAGCCGTTCATTTCTTCAAACTGCACTTGCAACTCGCCTATTTTCTCCGCATTTTCATCCGTATAATCGGCATACAACGCATCTATCTCCTTCTTGATCTTGTAAAGGGGTTTGTTTCCCATGACCACAGATTCCAAAACAGGAAACTCATCGTAGGCATTGTGGTTTTGTTCCAAAATGGACATACGCTTGCCGGGTTCCAAATGCACATGCCCGGAAGTAGCATCCAACTGTCCTGACAATATTTTTAAAAAGGTAGACTTCCCGGCACCATTGGCGCCTATAATACCATAGCAATTTCCATGGGTAAACGTAACATTTACCTCATCGAACAATACGCGTTTTCCAAATTGAACAGATAAATTGGATACTGATAACATGCAACTATTATTTTTTTGCAAAAGTAGCTAAACCTCCCCTTATTTCTAAATTTAAGAGTACTTTCTTAAACCCCACAAAAACAGTGTTTTACAACATTTAACTCGCCATTAACAGAGTGAGGCTTCGGGGATTCTTAATTTTGTTCGTAAATGTTTGGTTCGCAATATATGGTTAGATTATTACTCGGCCTCACTTTATTGTCTTTTCTAGCATGCGGGAAAAACTCCTCGGATTGTGCCGCTGTGTTCTTTGGCGGTGAAATTGTAAATCCTACTAGTGACTTTGTTGTACTCTACCATAATGATACTTATGTTGACTCGGTAAAGTTGGATGACAACAACCGCTTTTCCTTCAACCTTGAGGGCATAGAAGAGGGATTATACCATTTTGACCATACTCCAGAACTTCAATATGTATATCTGCAAGGCGGTGATAGTCTTCTAATCCGGTTGAACACTTTGGAGTTTGACGAATCTCTGGTTTTTTCAGGTGAAGGAAGTGAAATCAATAACTTTTTGATTGAAATGTTCCTGGCCTATGAAAATGAAGAACCTTTAGTCTACGACTATTACTCGCTAGACCCCGATGCATTCAACCAGAAAATTGACTCCTTGAAGGCCTCCAAAATTTCCCATTTAAAAGAACTGGAAACGGACCACGGACAGTTTACGGGCAAAGAATTGGCCATGGCCAAAGCATCCATTGACTATAATAGTTATCTATACAGGGAGAAATATCCGTTTTACCATAAGAAAAAAACCGGGGAGGAAACCATACACGACCTAGGCGCGTCATTTTATGAGTATCGCAACCACATTGACCTGAACAATAAGGACCTTACCTATTTTAGGCCCTATTTTGATTTTATGAAATGGCATTTGGGCAATGTATCCTACATGAGCTGTATGGAAAATTGCCATACGGGAAAACTTCCCATAAGTGACCGTTTACACTTTAACAAACACAAACTTCACCTTGTGGATAGCTTGGTAAAGGAAAATGAGCTTAGAGACATTCTTTTTAGAAACATAGCCGTGGATTACCTGTTGAAGGAGCACAATCCCAGTGAAGAAAGTCAAGCTTTTATAGAAAAGTTCCGTACACTATCTTCAAGCGATGACCATAAAAAGGAGATCGATCAATTGTATGCGGGCATTAAAAGCCTTCAACCCGAAAATAGCCTACCAAATATAGAGGTTAAGGATTCGGACAACAATGTGGTTTATTTGAAAGATGTGGTCAACAAAAAGAAAACCACCGTTTTCTATTTTTGGACCGCTGACCAGAAAGGGCATTTCAAAAATATTACACAACACATTGCCCAGCTTGAAAAAAAACATCCTGAGTGTAACTTTATTGGCATCAACTTAAAGACCAGCTATCCGCAATGGATAAGCATGATGGAGGAATTTCATTTGGACAAGAGCAAACAGTTCCACGGCGAGGATTTTAAGGAGATACAAATGGCCATGATCGTGGACGGACTCAATAAATGTATTATTACAAAAGACACGGTAATTGTCAATGCCTTTGGCAATCTGTATGCCTCCTTCTAATAAAAAAAAGCCTTGGTTAACCAAGGCTCATTCTTAATTTTCTTTTCTCCTTTACTTATGAATTTCCCTTTCGATAATCGGCCAAGAATTTTTCAAGTCCAATATCGGTAAGTGGGTGTTTCAACAATCCTGTGATGGATGACAAAGGTCCGGTCATAACATCCGCACCGATCTTTGCACAATCAATTACGTGCATGGTGTGACGGATGGATGCGGCCAAAATTTGGGTTTCAAACCCATAGTTGTCATAAATCAACCTGATTTCAGAAATAAGGTTCAACCCATCGGTGGAGATATCATCCAACCGACCCAAAAAGGGAGAAACATAGGTAGCTCCAGCTTTGGCGGCCAATAAAGCCTGTCCTGGTGAGAATACCAAAGTGCAATTAGTACGGATACCTTTATCTGAAAAATATTTCAATGCCTTTACACCATCTTCAATCATAGGCACCTTTACCACAATTTGCTCATGTAGTTCCGCCAATTCCTCGCCCTCTTTCACCATGGCCTCAAATTCGGTAGCCACAACTTCAGCAGACACATCGCCATCCACGATATTGCAGATATCCACATAATGTTTTAAAATATTGTTCTTTCCAGTGATTCCTTCTTTGGCCATCAAGGATGGATTGGTGGTAACCCCGTCAAGGACACCCAATTGTTGTGCTTCCTTAATTTGATCAAGATTGGCAGTATCAATAAAAAACTTCATTCCTTTAGTTTATAAGTGATTAGTATGAGGTATAAAACTACAATTTATAATGGTTGAGCAATAGTTTTTCGTAGAGTTTATCCGGTAAAATATTCTTAAGGACCAGAGAAAACTTTTGCATAAAAGCACCTACCGGATTATGCACTTTGGGTCGTTTTTGGTTGATGATCTTATACACCGCCTCTGCTACTTTAATGGGATCTCCGGCACTGTTTACATCATCGTTTATGGAATCTACGGTCTGTGCATATTTATCCTCATACGGAGAACCTTGCAAAACCGGAGCATGGTACCTTCCCGCCGCTATATTGGTAGCAAAATCCCCGGGGGCCACATTGGTAATGCTAATGCCAAAATCCTTGGTCTCCATGCGCAAAGCTTCGGTAATCAAGCCCAAAGCACCTTTGGTGGCCGAATAAAACCCGCGGAACGGCAAGCCCATATACCCTGCGATGGAGGTCACATTGATGATAGCTCCCCCACCCTGCTGGCGCATTTGTGGCAATACCGCTTTCATCACATGGACAGGTCCGTGAAAATTGGTATCAAAAACATCCAAGATTTCTTCATGGGGGGTTTCCTCAATGGGACCGGTAATACCTTTTCCCGCATTGTTGATCAATACATCCAAACGCCCTTCTTTGGAAACAACCTCGGAAACAGCCCTGTGGATGCTGCCCACATCCTTTACATCCAATTGGATAAGTTCAAAAGCATCAAAATAAGGGTGATTGTCCGGGTTTCGTGTGGTTCCGTAAACTTTATAGCCTTTGGAGGTCAAGAAAGTTCCAATGGCCTTGCCTATGCCAGAGGAGCCGCCGGTGATCAAAATAACTTTTCTATCCATGGCCATCTGAGTTTAGGGAACAAAAAAAGGCAAGCTACCTACATCGCACCGCTACGACCACATACCCTTGCTGCGTTCCCGCCCTGGGGGATTCTGCAGGAGCTGGTCGTGTAGGACTTGCCTGTGCAAATATACGACCTTTTAAAATTTGCCACAATCCTATTTCATTCTTAATTTCGAAGTGTAAGCATTTATGCCATGAAACATGCATTTAAGACTATGATCAAATTAGCTTCCATTTTTGGGTTTTTACTGTTCTTCCTAGGTTGTGGAGGAGAAAACGATCCTTCCAAACTTTTTTCCATTCAACTGGAGAACAACAATGTACAGCAATATCAAAAGGTAGGTGTTGCCATCAAAAACAAAAAAGATGTCGAAATCTCCAGTGTCAAATATTTTATGGATGGGCAAGAACTTCCTTTGGAAAACAACCAACTTACCATTAATGCAAAAACTTTGGGAAACAAAACGCTTGTGGCCCAAATTGAAATTGAGGGACAAACCGTAGAAATTAAGGAAGATTTTCGGTTGTTGGCCGCCCAAGCTCCTGAAATATACACCTATGAAATTGTGAATACTTATCCCCACGACCCTAAGGCTTACACCCAAGGCTTGGAGTTCCACAATGGTACACTTTATGAAAGTACGGGAAAAAAAGGGGCTTCCACTGTCAGAAAAGTGGATTTTGAAACTGGTGAAGTGATACAAAACATAGATTTGGACAATACCGTCTTCGGTGAAGGCATTACCCTTCTCAATGACAAGTTGTACCAACTCACTTGGCAAAGTGGTCTCGGTTATGTTTACAACGCCTCCAACTTGGAAAAAATTAGAAACTTCTCCTACGGCAAGAGCCGTGAAGGTTGGGGACTCTGCAACGATGGCAAAAAGCTCTTCAAAAGCGACGGCACAGAAAAAATCTGGTTTTTAGACCCTGAATCCCTTGAGGAAGTGGGCCATATTGAAACCGCAACCAATAAATCCATTTTCAACAAGGCCAACGAACTGGAATACGTGAACGGAAAAATCTATGCCAACGTCTATCAAAAGGAAAGCATGATGATCATTGATGCTGCCTCAGGGGCCATTGAGGGCGTGATCAACTTTGGTGGACTCAAGAGCAAAATCCAAAAAGGTCCTAACTGGGACGATACCAACTCTGTGCTCAATGGAGTAGCCTACCATAAGGACAGGGGCACTTTTTTTGTGACCGGAAAAAATTGGGACAAACTCTTTGAGGTGAACATCCTTAAAAAAGATTGATGAAGACCTATACCGAAGTCTTAAATGTATCCCCAGAAGACCTTGATGACCTTGACCATGTCAACAATGTGCGCTACGTGGAATGGATTCAGGATATTTCCAAGAAGCACTGGGAAAAGGTTGCCCCACAAGCCATGCGCAACGAAATGGCCTGGGTGGTTCGCAACCACAACATCAACTACCTAAAATCCGCCGTATTGGGAGATACGCTTCAAGTTTCTACCTATATAAAGAACAATACTGGCCCATTGTCCGTACGTGTTGTGGAAATCAAAAACAATAAAACAGGTCAACTTTTAGTTAATGCCCATACAGAGTGGTGTCTTTTGGATGCGAGGACGTTTCGTCCCAAACGCGTTCCCGAGGCTATCAACAATCTATTTCTATAGTGGACCGTTGGCACATAAACCTTGTTTCTGCCATGGCAGGGATTTTCCTTGTTGTGATGGGAGCATCGTGCCGAAAGGATTTTGACTACACTCCCAGCACTGGCCAGTTAACATTTTCCAAGGATACCGTTTTTCTGGATACCGTTTTTACCAACATCGGAAGCAGCACTTATACCCTGAAGGTATACAACCCCACCAACAATGACATTTTGATACCCTATGTGGGATTGGAAACCGGACAGAGCAGCAGTTATCGCCTCAATGTGGATGGTATGGCAGGAAAAGAGTTCGACAATGTACCCTTACTGGCCAAGGACAGCCTTTTTGTCTTCATCGAGACCACTTTTGACATCACCCCGACCACTACCAACGAATTTTTGTATGCCGAAAGCCTCATATTTGGAAATGGTACTTCAAACCAAAAAGTGGAATTGGTCACCTTGGTCAAGGATGCCGTTTTTTTATATCCCACTACCCATTCGGATGGTACCAAGGAAACATTGGTCTTGGGCCAGGATGAAACGGGGAACGACATTACTGTGGAAGGTTACTACCTAAAACCTGACCAGCTCAATTTTACCCAAGAAAAACCTTATGTAATCTACGGCTATGCTGCCGTTCCCGAAGGGAACACGCTCACTATGCAGCCTGGAACGCGGGTTCACTTTCATAACCGCTCCGGAATTTTGGTAGATGCAGGGGCATCCATCCACATCAATGGTGCATTGAGTGAAAATCAAGAAACACTCGAAAATGAGGTCATCTTTGAGGGTGACCGCTTGGAGCCCAGTTTTGAAGATGTCCCGGGACAATGGGGTACAGTTTGGATCAGGGAAGGCAGCAACAACAATATAATAACACATCTAACCTTAAAAAATGCCACAGTGGGCCTACGGGTCTATGGTGATACTGTTCTGGACTCCCCTACCCTTACTTTGCGCAATACCCAAATCTACAATAGTCAAGAATACAATCTTTGGGCCACGGCAGCCCATATCAATGCGGAAAATACGGTATTGGGCAACGCAGGAACTTCATCCTTGTATATTGACTTGGGTGGAAAGTACAATTTTGTGCACTGCACCTTGGCCAATTTTTGGCCACATAGCTTCAGGAACGGGACCGCACTGTACCTTTCCAATTTTTCTGGCGACATCACCAACAATTTGCAGAATGCCAACTTTGCCAATTGTATCATAGCTGGGAGTTTATCCAAGGAACTGGCCTTACTGCAAGACCCAAATGCCAATTTTAACTTTACCTTTTCCCACTGTTTGTTACAGTTTAACGATAACAATGGTCAGTTTGGAGAAAATCCACTCTACAATTTTGACAATACGGCCCTTTACCGTAACATAGTGTTGAACCAAGAACCAAGCTTTGTCAACCCATCTAAAAACCAAATGACCATTCATGAGGGCTCTGCAGCCATAGACCTTGCCGACACCAATGTTTCTCTTTCTGTTCCAATGGATCTTTTAGGAACGGATAGAACCCAGAATCCAGACATTGGCGCCTACGAATTTTCATCCAACAACTAGATTTTTAACTGTTTATTGGGAAAAATGTAGGAAAATAAACCTTTTTCAAGGGAAACCCCTAGTTTTTTTAAGGGAAAACTTTAATGAGTTTATTTGGCACGTTAGTAACTTGCAATCAGCATTTTGCATATGGATTATACCTACACCATAATAGATTCCAGCGCCTCTTCCAAGCTCCAATTGCAGCTCTATCTGCAGGAGTACGAAGATTTTACTTGCGCAGGGGTAGCCACCAGTGCTTCGGAAGGATTGGACATTATTTTAAAGTTCACTCCAGACGTAGTACTCGTTAATTTGGCCGAAGATGGTTTGGAGTATTTTCAAATGGTAACGGAACTCAACCAGTACATGCCCAGCTTGCCCATCATTATTGGGTATGCCACTACCAAGAAGTATGCATACAATGCCATTAAGAGTGGCTTTTTCGACTATTGGATACTGCCTCATAATGAATTTGATGTTAGAAAGACCATTATGAGGCTTCGCAAATTGCACCCCAAGCACAACATCCCATCCACCATTTGCCTTAAGTCCTATAATGATTATAGGTATCTGGACACCAAGGACATTTTATATCTAAAATCGGACAACAACGCCACGGATTTCTTTATGAGGGATGGCAACGTGGTCAGTGCCTTTAAGACCCTAAAATCTTTTGAAGACCTATTGCCTGCCGGTTTTGTTCGGATTCACCAAAGTTATATCCTTAACAGCCGGTATGTTTCCCGTATAAATTATGGCAAGTCTTTGTGCACACTCAAAAATGGCCAGGACGAACTCCCCTTCTCCAAAACCTACAAGGGCAAGATAGACGCCCTTAAGGAAATGCTCTCCAAAACTGCAGTAGGAGAGTTAAATTGATCAAATTCTAGCAGATTTAAGTAAAATTCTAGCAGAATCCCTACAGATTCTAAATACCCCCTACTATTCTGCGCTTCTTCATATTAGGTCGATAATTTGGCGGTATAAACCTATTTATTAAACCATAAACCTAATATTATGAAAAAATTACTTTCTATTGTTGCGATTGCCCTTTTGACCACTGGACTATTCTCTTGCGAAGCGGAAACCGATGTACAGGACACTGAAGCCATGATCAAGAACCTTAGCGTTGACTCAGATGAGAACGCCACAGATGGTAAATACTCTGAATCTGACCCTAGAGGAGGAAGCAACTAATTTTTGTATTTATCTGATTATCCGTAGTTTTAAGTCGTGAAAAAAATGTTCCGCCTCCTAATCGGTGCCACAATACTTTGTGCTCTTGTTACGCATGACCAAGATGGTTCCCAGACCAATGGGACTAGAATAGAATCTGCTTGGATGGACAATGGCAACAGCACGATTTCGGCACCTGACCATGGAAACCTAAATAGTATAAAATACCATCTGTCCGGGTTCAGGTCCAGCGCAGATGATCGAAAACTATAAGGATCAACCAACATACGATATAGCCCCAACCTCAATCATGGTATGGGGCTTTTTTGTTACCTTGTATGGGGTATTTTTTGTAACAAAACCTACTTTGCCTTGAAAATTAAGTATTTACTTCCCATAATGGCGCTTGTTCTCTGGAGCTGTTCCCAGAACACTCCAAAAAAGAGGGAGAGCGTTGACCAGAAAAGTGAGTCCATTAAACAATGGATCGCTTTTGCGCGCGATAGTGCCCATCTACCCTTGGAAGAACGCAAACAGTTTTTGCAAAACGCCCAACAGGTTGTATCTACTTTAAAGAATGACACTTTGATCATAAACCATCTTTCCAACATTTCCTTGGCTTATATGAGTCTTCCTGACTCTTTGGAGTTCCGAAAGACCAACAAACAGGTCATGGAACTGGCCAAAAAAGAAAAACAATATACCGCGTTGGGAAATTCCCATTGGGATATGGCTGAATTTTTTCAATCGCGCGGGAGTTTGGACAGTGCCTTTTACCATTACCAGAATGCATTGAAATCCTTTGAAAGTCTTCCTGTAGATTCCACTTCAAACTCGCTGAAAGGAAGAATGTTGTACAACATGGGGCGTATCCAAGACTCCTATAAAGATTATCTGGGAGCCGAAACAAGTGTAACCAGTGCTATAAAATATTTTAATGAGTTAAAGGATATAAGGAGGTTATACTTAAGTTATAATGTATTGGGTATCATTGCCAGCGGTATGGGCAACAGTGACAAATCCTTGGAATATTTTCAAAGAGGCAATACCTACATCAACCAAATGCAGAGTGCGGATCGCATAAAATACACCGAACAGAGCCAAAACAACATAGCCCACGAGTTTTTAAAAAAAGAAGATTATCGGCGTGCCAAAATAGCCTTTGGGGACTTATTGCAGAGCAAGGATATTTTCACCCGGAACCCCGAGCTGTACTCCATGTCGCTTTCCAGTCAGGCCTATGCCATTTATAAAGATGAAAAGAACTTAGACACGGCAAAAGAATTATTGTCTCAAGCCATTAAGATCAATGACAGCATAGCGTATACTGTTGACCAACCAAGGGCCAAACAATTTTATGCCGAAATTTTGGCAGATCAGGGCGATACGGCAAGTGCACTCCTTTATGCTAAGGAATCTCGCAGTATGGCTAAAGAAACCTATAACAATGATCGTCTTCTGGAAGTGCTCCGTCTGCTCACCAAACTGGATAGCAACAATGCTGCATCCTACTCCAATGAGTATTATGACCTTAACGAGACCCTTAAAGAAGAGGAGCGCACCAAACGGGATAAGTTTGCGCGTATTCGCATGGAAACTGACGAGATCATACAAGAAAACGAAGTTCTTACCCGCGAAAAAGAACTCTGGGCCGCATTTGCATTGATTTTTATAGGATTGGGTACAGCCGGACTTGTTATTATAAACCAGCAAATTAGAAACAACAAATTAAAGAACAAACAAAAGCAGCACGAAAGCAACCAGGAAATCTACAACCTTTTACTTTCGCAACAGGGCAAAATCGAGGAAGGAAAGCAAATGGAGCAAAAACGTATCTCCGAAGAACTACATGATGGGGTTTTGGGCGAGATGCTGGGTATTCGTTTAATCCTCAGCGGCCTTAACGAAAAAGAAGATGGGGATTCCGTGGAAAAACGTGCAGAGTTCCTTGAACGATTGCGTGATGTGGAAGAGGAAATCCGCACCATTTCACACGAACTCAACCATGCGGCCTATGAAAAATTTCATAATTTTATTGTGTCCTTGGAGGGCTTCATTGAAAATCTGGAACAGTCCTCAGACATTGAATGTTCTTTTGCGTACGATAATGAGGTAAACTGGGACGGGCTGTTGGGTGACATCAAGATAAATGCTATCCGAATTGTTCAAGAAGCGCTTAAAAACTGCGTTACCCATGCCAAGTGCAAAACAGCCAGTGTAGCCTTGGATGTGCAGGGCAATAAACTCAAGATTGTCATTGCCGATGACGGAGTTGGTTTTGACACCAAGAGAAATAGAAGGGGAATTGGTCTTAGAAACATTGCCTCAAGGGTAAAAAAGTTAAAAGGAACCTTGGATATAGAAAGCAGTAAGGGCAAGGGAACCACAATAGTGGCCACAATTCCCTGTAAATACACAGAAACTGTTCCCCGCAAGGGAGATTCAGACCAAAGAGAAACAATAAATGCCTAAATCTTACATAGTAAAGCAGAACATATGAGCACACTTAGAATATTGGCCATAGACGATCATGAAATGACGATGTTGGGGTATAAATATATCCTAGAGCGTATTGAGTTCGAAGGCTATGAAATCATTATTGTGGATACTGCCACCACGTTTGCCGCAGGAAAAAAATTGATCGAGGATTCCGTGAATTCCTTTAAGTATGATGTACTGTTGTTAGACGTACAACTATATGCCCCCAATGAGGAACAGCCCCAGACCGGGGAAGAACTTGGAATTTTGGCCCGAAAGCTGGTGCCAGACACCAAAATAGCATTTATGTCCTCCTTTAGCGATAATTTCAGGATCAACAGCATTTTAAAGACCGTTGATCCCGATGGCTATTTGGTAAAGACAGACATTGACCCAAAAACCTTGGAAGATGCGGTAAAGACCATTGTGCTGAATCCACCTTATTATTCTTCCAAAGCGCTATCTGCCATACGGAAAAAAATGTCCAACGACATTGAAATAGATGAAAAGGACCGACAGATTTTATACCACCTTTCCAAAGGAACCAAAAATAAAGATCTTGAGAAATTTATCCGGTTGTCACCATCCTCCATCGAAAACCGAAAAAGACACATGAAAACGCTTTTTGGCACAGAGAACGAAAATGATCTGGCCTTGATCCTAGCCGCAAAAAACAGGGGCTTTATTTAACGTATCCTTTCCCTAATTTTCGAAATAATAAGAAATAGTAAATAGTTTTTCCGGTTTATGACCTAAAAACCCTACAAACTAAGGAAAACCCATAGAATTTTTATGGGTTTCCTTTACTCTTAAAAAAAAGATTCATCCTAACTTTAAGGGTAAAGAAAAATTAGATAGCAGCCACATGTCATTACAAAAAAAAACCAATCTAAATTTCCACCATTATGGCCCAAGGGTATTTGAGGTCGCATATGGGTTGGATGAGTTTCTGAAAGTTCTGGAAAGAAACTTTTTTGCAGAAGCCAAAGTTCAGTGCACTTACCATACTGAGAGCAAAAAAACCGATATGGTTTTGGGATTGGACCTTAATTTTGGCATAACGGAAAGTCTACACCATTTTAATAAGGGGACTTGGGGAGGTATGACATTTTCAGAAGACAACCACGTTGTTTCGAATGAATTTAAAAACCGCTCTGGAGCATTTGAATGAAAAAAATATTCATTGTATAGACATTGCTGAAATCTCATTTCACTTTAAGGATACTTCTGTCATAATCTCCAGACTCTACGAACACAGTATTGCCGAGCAATTGGGAGATATCCTCCTAAGAATCAGTGAGCATTTTGTATACCTTACCAAGGGTCTTACCCAAATGCCCTATGAAGTCTTTGTTCCCGTTTTTGAGGACAAATCCCAACGTAATGAGGAATTTTTACAGGACCACAACGGATATTTTGATTACTGGGGACTCTATTTCGAAAGTGAAAAACAGCACCAAGTAATGGTATATTCCCTTGAGGAGAGAAGGCTCAACCATGAAGACCTTTTCCTTTTGGAATAGCTCAAAATAATCTACCGGAACTAAATATTAAGCCACAAGAAATTAACCATTGAACAAAGGTCGAGACTTCATAAGCTCATTGACCTTTTTGCGTACTTGTGCAATTCCTTTCTCATCTTCTGGGTTCATGAGTACTTGATCTATGAATTCCACAATGGTTTCCATATCATCTTCTTTGAGTCCTCTTGTTGTGATTGCCGGGGTCCCAAAACGTATACCAGAAGTAATAAAAGGAGATTGGTCATCAAAAGGCACCATGTTCTTATTGGCTGTGATTGCAGCCAGCTCAAGAACCTTTTCAGCATCTTTTCCTGTAATGTTCTTGTTCCTTAAGTCGATGAGCATCATATGGTTGTCGGTTCCTCCAGAGATTACTTTGTAATCTCGTTTCATAAAGGCCTTGGCCATAGCATCCGCATTTTTCTTTACCTGCAGCATATAGTGTAGGAAATCATCGGAAAGAGCTTCCCCAAAGGCTACGGCCTTTGCAGCAATAATATGCTCCAATGGACCTCCTTGATTGCCTGGAAAAACGGCCAAATCCAATAAAGCCGACATTTTTCTTAGGTTGCCATTCTTTAGTTTAATACCAAACGGATTGTCAAAATTTTTCCCCATTAAAATAAGACCCCCTCTTGGCCCTCTTAGGGTTTTATGGGTTGTTGTTGTAACAATATGGCAATGAGGAACGGGATCGTTCATGATACCCTTGGCTATCAATCCTGCTGGGTGGGAAATGTCTGCCATTAAAATGGCCCCAACACTGTCCGCAATCTCACGGAACTTGGCAAAATCCATATCGCGTGAGTATGCAGAAGCGCCCGCAATAATCAATTTGGGCTTTTCCCTTTCGGCCACCTCCCTGATTTTGTCATAATTCAAAGTACCAGTTTCTTCGTCTACACCATAAAAAACCGGACGGTACAATTTTCCAGAAAAATTTACGGGAGATCCATGGGTCAAATGTCCTCCATGGACCAAATCAAAACCTAAAATTGTGTCCCCAGGATTCAAACAAGCATGATATACCGAGGCATTGGCTTGTGATCCCGAGTGTGGCTGAACATTGGCATATTCTGCACCAAAAAGTTCTTTTGCACGATCAATGGCCAATTGCTCTACTTCATCAACTACTTCACAACCTCCATAATAACGCTTTCCAGGATAGCCTTCGGCGTATTTGTTGGTAAGTACCGACCCTGCGGCTTCCATTACTTGTGGGCTAGTAAAGTTTTCGGAGGCAATCAATTCAATTCCCACAATTTGTCTTTCCCTTTCCTGTGTTATCAGGTCAAAAATCTTCTGGTCTCTTTGCATTTGGCGATTAAATTTAACAAGGGTCAAAATTACGAATTGCTTACCTAATTATCCCAAAAAAAACGATTCTGTGTTTGATTTTATCAAACAGAAATCAACAATTTTATGATTTTTACAACCCATTGAAAAAGAGTTGATTAAAAGGATTTTATCCGATTTATACTACCGTTCATCCTTTTTCGTTAATAGATTGTGGGTTTTTGGCACAGCTGTTGAAAACAATTCTGTAACCCATAAATTCAAAACCTATGAAAAAAATTTTACTCCTTTCAATATCGGTTTTCATTGTCGCCTGCAGTGGTGTCAAAAAAACCCAAGAGGCCTTGAATAGTGGAAATTATGTGGCCGCTATGAACAAAGCCATAAAGAACCTTGCAGAAAACAAGACTAAAAAGGGCAATCAGCAATACATCCTGCTCTTGGAAGATGCCTTTGCCAAAAACACCCAAAGGGAACAGGCGGAGATTTCTTTTCTTCAAAATGATGGCAACCCTGCAAATCTGGAAGCCATTTACAACAAGTATTTGCATTTAAAGGAAATACAGCAACGTATACGACCTTTAATGCCTCTAACTATTTATGATGAGGGACGGGATGCCCGTTTCAGTTTTGTGAACTACGATTCCAAAATTCTAAATACCAAAGATGATCTTTCGGAGCATCTGTACAACAACGCCTTAAACTTATTGTCCGATGCCCGGACAAAGGCAGATTACAGAGCTGCATATGATGACCTTAAGTATCTACAGGAAATAAATCCCGGATATAAAGCCACAATAGCCAAAATGGATGAAGCGTACAACAAAGGCTTGGAGTTCGTTAGAGTTGAGATTGCCAATCAAACCGAACAAATCATCCCAGAGCGATTGGAAAAAGAGCTTTTGGACTTCAATGCTTTCGGTATCGATAATTTTTGGCTGCAATACCATACCAATCCCTTATCCGATGTGACCTATGATTATGCCATGAACCTAGATTTCATGGAAATCAATGTTTCCCCGGAGCGTGTCAACGAGACCCAGATTATTAAGGAAAGACAGATCAAGGATGGCTGGGAATATCTCCTGGACAGGAACGGAGATGTAGTTAAGGATAGTTTGGGCAACAAAATAAAGGTAGACAAAATGCGAACCGTTACCTGTAAGTTTTTTCAATTTACGCAAAGTAAGAGTGCTCAAATTGGCGCAAAGGTGAGTTTTACTGACTTAAGAAATGGGCAGGAAATAAATGCCTATCCCCTATCCAGCCAATTTATTTTTGAACACATTTTTGCCAATTTTCAAGGAGACAAAAGAGCATTGGAAGACGACCTCTTGGTCTATTTAAATGCACGGGAGGTACCCTTCCCTTCCAATGAACAAATGGTATACGATGCCGGAGAGGACCTTAAAGCACGCTTAAAAGGCATTGTCTCAAAACATCAGTTTAACTAAGAAAAAGCCCCGCAAAGCGGGGCTTTTTTTATATGTAATCTTGAATATTGATATCAGTAATCGCTCCATGCGAAGTATGGAAAGACACTTCTCCATCCTTAATAATCAATAATTGAGGCGATTCGTGTCTTACGTGAAAGCTATCAGCAATAGCGTTGGAAATGTCCCTATGGGCTTGGATATCCAAAAAATAAAGGTCGCATTTTCCTTCCCATTCAAAGGAACCCTTAAACATACGCCATGTCATTCCGCTAATACCACAGGTAGTGGAATGTTTAAAAATAAGTTGCGTTTTTTCTTGTGAACGCTCTTTCAATCCATCCAACTGCCCCAAGGTTGTCAAAGAAACCCACGGCGATGTTGTATCTTCATTGGTAGATTTATCCCGTTTCCCAAATACATTGTCAAATAATCCCATGCTACAAATTTAGAGGATATGTCGAGCAGAACCAAAAACCTTACACCTGACGAAATGTCCTGTGTTTTCAAGGGTTTACAGACATTTTGTCCGCTCCTGTTGTCTGGTAAGGTTGTTGAAATAGAGCAAACAAAACAAACACTATGAACTTTAACAATTTTACCATAAAATCACAGGAAGCCATCCAAAGGGCCCAGCAATTGGCCCAAGAGCATGGCCATCAACAAATAGAAAATGAGCACCTCTTCAAGGCCATTGCAGAGGTAGATGAGAATGTTTTGCCCTTCATTTTAAAAAAGTTGAATGTCAATGCATCCCTCGTCTATCAAATCTTGGACAAGGAGCTTCAGAGTTTTCCAAAAGTATCGGGAAGTGAAATCATGTTGTCCCGAGAAGCTGGAAAAACCTTGAACGAAGCAAGCATCGTTGCCAAAAAAATGGGCGATGAATTTGTCTCCGTGGAGCATCTACTGCTTGCCGTTTTTAAATCGAAAAGCAAAATAGGCCAAATCCTAAAAGACCAAGGGGTTACCGAAAAGGATCTCACTGCGGCCATTGAAGAGTTGCGCAAAGGAGGAAAAGTAACTTCGCAAAGTGCAGAGGACACCTATAATTCATTGGACAAGTACGCCAAAAACCTCAACCAATTGGCCGACAATGGTAAATTGGACCCTGTCATTGGAAGGGATGAGGAAATCCGTAGAGTACTGCAAATTTTATCCAGACGCACCAAGAACAACCCTATGCTGGTTGGTGAACCCGGTGTGGGAAAGACGGCCATTGCCGAGGGGCTGGCCCATAGAATTGTGCAAGGTGATGTCCCTGAAAACCTAAAGGATAAAGTGCTTTATTCCCTAGACATGGGCGCGCTTATTGCCGGTGCCAAATATAAAGGCGAGTTTGAGGAGCGATTAAAGGCCGTGATAAAGGAAGTAACCTCATCTGACGGCAATATTGTCCTTTTTATTGATGAAATCCACACCCTGGTGGGGGCAGGTGGCGGACAAGGCGCCATGGATGCGGCAAACATCCTAAAACCTGCCTTGGCTAGAGGAGAATTAAGAGCCATTGGGGCTACCACCTTGGATGAATACCAAAAATATTTTGAGAAGGACAAGGCCTTGGAGCGACGGTTCCAAAAAGTTATGGTTGATGAACCAGACACGGAAAGCGCCATCTCCATTTTAAGGGGTATCAAGGAAAAATACGAGACCCATCACAAGGTACGCATCAAAGATGAAGCGGTCATTGCCGCCGTAGAGCTTTCCCAACGCTACATCACTAATAGATTTTTACCGGATAAGGCCATTGACCTCATGGACGAGGCTGCATCCAAATTGCGTATGGAAATCAATTCCAAACCAGAGGAATTGGATGTACTGGACCGAAAAATCATGCAATTGGAAATTGAAATTGAGGCCATTAAGCGTGAAAACGATAAGGCAAAATTGCAAACCCTGAATTTGGACTTGGCCAACCTGAAAGAGGAAAGAAATGAAATCTTTGCCCAATGGGAGAGCGAAAAGACCGTTGTGGACAACATTCAAAAGACCAAGCAGGGCATCGAAGATTTTAAATTGGAAGCTGAACGGGCAGAACGCAATGGGGATTATGGCAAAGTAGCAGAGCTTCGGTATGGAAAAATCAAGGAGGCTCAAGAAAAACTGGACGCCCTCCAAGATGAACTGGCCAATCAGCAAAGTGCCGGCACCTTGATCAAAGAAGAGGTGACCAATGAGGATATTGCCGAAGTGGTGGCCAAATGGACCGGCATTCCTGTAACCAAAATGATGCAGAGTGAACGGGAAAAACTCTTGAAATTGGAAGACGTACTCCATCAGCGTGTTGTAGGTCAAGAAGAAGCCATTGTGGCCGTTTCAGACGCCATAAGAAGAAGTAGGGCTGGCTTGCAAGATGCCAAAAAACCTATTGGTTCGTTCCTGTTTTTGGGAAACACCGGAGTAGGAAAGACAGAGTTGGCCAAAACCTTGGCCGCCTATTTGTTCGATGACGAGAACGCCATTACACGAATAGACATGAGTGAATACCAGGAGCGACACTCCGTAAGTCGCTTGGTAGGAGCACCTCCTGGGTATGTAGGTTATGATGAGGGCGGGCAGTTAACAGAAGCGGTGAGAAGAAAACCCTATTCCGTTGTTCTGTTGGATGAGATTGAAAAAGCACATCCTGACACCTTCAACATTCTATTGCAGGTTTTGGATGAAGGTAGGTTGACCGACAACAAAGGACGTGTGGCTGACTTTAAGAATTCCATCATTATTATGACCAGTAATATGGGAAGTCAAATCATTCAGGAGAAGTTTGAGGACGCAATGGATGTGGAAAGTACAGCAGAAGCTGCCAGGGTCGAAGTCATGGGTTTGTTACGCAAGACCATCCGTCCGGAGTTTTTAAACCGAATAGACGACATTATTATGTTCACGCCTTTGAACAAAGCCAACATTAAGGAAATTGTAAGGCTGCAGTTGGAACATCTGAAAAAGATGCTTTCAAAACAGCACATTACCTTAGATGCCACGGAAGAGGCCATCAGTTATCTGGCCGAGAAAGGTTACGACCCACAATTTGGGGCCAGACCCGTTAAAAGGTTGATTCAAAAAGAAGTATTGAACAACCTATCCAAAGAGTTGTTGGCTGGTAAAATAAAGTCGGATAGTATCGTATTACTGGACTCTTTTGACGATCATTTGGTCTTCAGGAACCAAAATGAATTGGTTGAATAGACCTACTGATATAGAAAACGAAGCCCTTACACTGTTAAAAGTAGGGGCTTTTGCTTTTAAAATACCATACAGTATTTGATTTTTTATATATTAGTTACACCCAACCAAACTGAACCGCCATGACCAAAAAAGCAGAACGCACCACTGCGTACATTATTGAGACCGTAGCCCCCATATTCAATAAGTTTGGGTACGTGGGCACTAGCATGAGTGACCTTACCGAAGCCACAGGTCTTACCAAGGGTGCCATTTATGGTAACTTTGAGAATAAGGAGGCGCTTGCCTTATCCGCTTTTGAATACAACCGGAACCATTTATTGGGTGTCATAGATGAGAAACTTGCGGTTGATGGTACTGCTTTGGAAAAACTTTTTTCTTTAATGGCATTCTATCGGCAATACGATGTCTTTTCCCTTCCCTTGGGCGGATGTCCGATTCTCAATGTAGGTGTAGATGCGCAAAACAACAATACTCTGTTGGTTGCCGCAGTAAAAGAAACTATAAAGGATATTGAAGGAAAGATTGCGTTGGTCTTGGAAAATGGCGCCAATAAAGGTGAAATACGCTTACCAGTGCCCCCACTCCAATTTGCCAAACAACTTTTCACCATGGTTCAAGGGGCCATTGCCATGAGCACCATGACCCGAGACCGAAAATACCTTATCAACACCATGACCTATTTGGAACATCTGGTGCAGGGAGAAATCAAAAAATAGCCATTTTTGTGCTTAATTACCTCTCACTCTGAATATCCATGTTTTATCCGGGTACTTTCCAGAAAACTTGCTGTCTCTAGCCTTTCGGGCTTCTTGCATAGTGTTGTACCGCTCCAAGTACACATAATTATATTGGTTGACGCTACGGAAAAAGGATTTTGGCTCCAATCCTTTTTGCTGAAGGGTTTTCATGAAGTTTTCAAAATATTTTTTGGTTCCAAAGACATTGGCTATCAAATAAAACCCAGGCTCCAAGCCATCTGCTTGTGACACCTCCTCATATTTTTCGTTGGGTTCTACCTCAACTTTTTGTGCCAGCACCTTAGCAAGGCTATCTTGTTGCTGTTCCCTCTTATGTTGAAGTTCTGCCAACTCCACAGTTTGTATGGAGTCTTTTCTGCGTTGTTCTTCTTGAAGGCGTTTTTGGGCCAACTCTTCTTTCTGTTTTTCCAACAACTGTTGCTCTACGAGTTTTTGTTCCTTTTGCTTCCGCTCTTGTTCCAATCGTTGCTCCGTCCTTTGCTTTTGTTCTTGTTCTAAACGCTGCTGTTCTTCTAGGGCCTCTTTCTTTTTTTGTAATTCCTCCTCTTTTCTTTTAGCAACGGCTATCTCCTCTTCGCTTTCCATATCAGGTATAGGCTCCTCTTCCTCGATTGGTTTTTTATCAAACTTATAGGATAGTAAAATCTCCAAGGTAGAATCTTCATTAGTTAAAGAGGTGTCAGCACCAAACTCCATTAATCCGCCAATGGAAAAGACTCCTCCCAGGGTCACACCCAATCCGGCAGAGGCACCATAAAAACTGTTGTACCCTCCCTGTAACCAAACTTTGGGGGTTGATAGCAGCCCGTTGACCCCAATTTGTGTGTCGCCGTTAGGAACTGACTTCACATACAGCATAGGCCGCACAAAACTATGGCCCCAGTTGGAAAAAATTGACACTGGAACATCGTAATTGATACTTCCTGTAATGGTCTTAAAATTGGAAGTTTCTTCAAAATCACCTTCACCCCCGCCAAATCCAAAAGCATTCTCAAAGGCCAGCCCCAATCCAAACTGATTTGCCTGAAGCCGTATTCCCGGTGAAAATTGCACAATGAAGCCTTCAGCAGTCTCAAGCTGTATTGTATCCATTTGGGAATCGGGAATAAAGCGGTCGTCCGCCAAGCTGCGCTGCGAAGCAAATACATTGGTTCCGGCATAAACATCAACCCCCTCATCCACTGAAAACTTATGCACATAATTAAAATGTCCTCCCGTTTGCAGGAAAGTGCCTGTATTATGCTGCAAAAAACCTACAGCCACGGTTGATACGTTATTGATATTGTGGGTATAATTCAAAAAAGTGGTGGTAGGATCCCCATCCAAGGTCTGCCATTGCCAACGCATCCAAACGGAGAGCGAATTTGGCCTGTTCCAATTGGCAGCATAAGTGGCGTTTAAGAAACTGGCATTGAACTGCGTCAGAGTATGCTGCCTAAAATCAGATGGTAATTGGGGTTCTTGGGCCCAACCCAAAGCAGAAATCCATATCACCAAAAGGAAAAGCAAGGTCTTTCGCATACGAGAAAATAAAAATTAAACGTTACTTTTAAAACCAGAACCATAAATAACGAGGGAACTCTTATATCACTACTATGCGGATTATCAAAGCTCTAATTGCCCTTGCAATTATTTTAGTTGGAAGTGTCAGCTGCAAAGAAGATACGAAAATTGTGGAAGACCCTGTCATATCCACTTTTTATTTTATCAGACATGCTGAAAAAGACCGGACCGATCCAGACAATCCTGATCCAGAGCTAAATCAAGATGGCTTGGACCGGGCCATAAAATGGGCAGAGGTATTTGATCCCATAGCCATAGATGTCATTTATTCCACCAACTATGAGCGTACTTCCATGACGGCTGCGCCTACTTCGGTTAAAAAAAATGTAGACGTAAAGTATTATGACCCCAACAATATTGATATTGAACAATTTAAATCTGAAAATGAGGGTTTAAATGTTTTGGTGGTTGGGCACAGTAACACAACCCCTGCTTTTGTAAACAAGATGATCGAGGTTGAAAAATATGAACCCATGGACGATACGGACAACAGCAGCCTTTTTATTGTTCGCATCATTGACGGTGTTCCCACCGATTTTAGGTTGAAAATGGATTAATGCTTTTCTACTGCAATATCCGTAAGTTCGATTTTTGAAAGCAGCTCCAGTTCCCCATTGTTGAACCGTTTGCCTATTTCCAAAATGCCCGAATCCTCTTTTTTGGGTTTATAGTTCTCATAATCCACAAACCGGATACCATTTACGTACCGCTCATTGTAAGCCCTTCGGAACCGTTGACCTCCACCATTCACATGAAAGTCATATGCCAAATAATCAGGTTTAAAACTTTCTTTATCAAACCAATACACATAAGTATCATCAAAATCATCCCCTCCTCCTTCTTGATCAAAAGTGACTTTTACTTTGTAATACTCTTTTCCCTTTATGGTTTCTTCGCCTAAAAGCTCTTTGTTAACGGCTTTATCATTTAAACCATAGGGCAATCGGGCAAAGTAATGGACCGAATTTATGGAGTTTGCGTATTTGATGGCCATGGAATCCGGTACCTCAACAAGGGAATCGTTAAAGAAGCGTTGAAAACTGTTTCCCTTTTTAATATCCTTTACGGTAACGGAATCCAAGTTAAAGATCCGTACAAAGACCTTTTTCCCATCTTCCTTACTTGCGCTGTACTTCTTATCCCTGAAAACAAATGAGGTATCGTGGTTCTTGTATAACTCACCTCCACTGTCGGCTATTGATTTGTCCACAATTTCTTGTACGGATAGTGTTTCTTTTGCTGTCTCCTTGCAAGCAAGAAAAGATAAAAGGATTAGAAAAGTAAAGTATCTATTCATCGTTAGGGTTTCAAGTATATTCGTAAAATAAGCCACAACATTACAATTTTCTTCCCGAAGAGTTTATATTTTTGCCCTCCATGATGAAAAACATCAACATAAAGAACAAACGGGCCCGATTCGATTATGAGATTTTGGACACCTATACTGCCGGCATTGTCTTGGGAGGTACCGAAATTAAATCCATCCGATTGGGAAAGGCCAACCTATCCCAAAGTTTTTGTGAGTTCAATGACAAGGGCGAGCTTTTCGTCATTAACATGCAGGTTGATGAATATAGCCACGGAGGACATTACAACCACAGGCCCAAAGCAGAGCGAAAACTTCTTCTGAACAGAGGGGAACTCAGAAAACTTAGAAAAGAAGTGGCCACTTCCGGGCTTACGATCATTCCTCTTAACCTTTTTATCAATGACAGGGGATTGGCCAAAATGAATGTTGGATTGGCCAAGGGTAAAAAACAGTACGATAAACGGGAAACCATCAAAGATCGAGACAACAAGCGCAATCTTTCTCGAATCAAAAAAGATTTCAACAACTAGTTTTTGTCTTCAAGTAAAGGAACAAACCGAAAAGCGCCCAATTCTTTTTTCTCGAACCTTTTTTCCGACTTCCTAACAAATAAAGTCATAACCTGCTCATCCACACCTACAGGAATCACCAACCTTCCTCCCACCTTCAATTGAGACATCAAAGCTTTGGGAACTTCGGGGGCGCCGGCTGTAACTATGATACTATCAAAAGGGGCGTCATCGGGCAGCCCTTTATAGCCATCACCAAACACCATCTTTTTGGGCCTGTAATGCATCTTATTGAAGAACAAACGCGTTTTCTTGAAAAGCTCCTGCTGCCGTTCTATGGTATATACACGAGCTTTTAAGTGCAACAGAACAGCAGTTTGGTAACCGCTTCCTGTGCCTATTTCCAAAATGGAGTCATTAGGCTTCACCTGGAGCAATTGGGTTTGAAATGCCACCGTATAGGGCTGGGAAATGGTTTGATCCGCTCCAATGGGAAAAGCCTTGTCTTGATAGGCATGGTCCTCAAAACTACTGTCCAAAAACAAATGCCTTGGAATTGTTTTAATGGCCTCGATCACCCTTTTATCCGTTATTCCCTTAGTTGACAGCAATTCCGCCAACTTATTGCGCATGCCCTTGTGCTTAAGCGTGTCCTTCATCTCATTGGTCTGGTCCACGAATTTAAAAAGTTCTCCAAAAACTTTCCCTCGGTTCAGCCGTTATTTTTGTGGAAGAGTGCCCCCATATCCTTATTTTTGACAAAAACACATACTATGCTAAAAGTTGGTGTCCTAGGCGCAGGACATTTAGGAAAAATACATCTTAGGCTCTTGAACCAATCGGAAAAGTATGAGCTAGTTGGTTTTTACGACCCCGATGAAATCAATGCAAAAAAAGTAGCGGCCGAGTTTGGTTATACTTATTTTGAAAACATCAACACCCTCATGGATGCTGTGGACGTGGTAGATATTGTTACCCCTACCCTCTCCCATTATGATTGCGCCAAAAAGGCCATTGAAAAAGGAAAGCACATCTTTATTGAAAAACCCATAACCAATACCTCTGAGGAAGCACAGGAGTTGTTGGAGCTTTCCAAAAAACATCGTGTAAAAGGTCAGGTAGGGCATGTAGAACGTTTTAATCCCGCCTTTTTATCTGTAAAGGATAAGATAGAAACCCCCATGTTCATAGAAACCCATCGTTTGGCCGAGTTCAATCCCAGAGGCACCGATGTCCCTGTGGTCCTTGACCTTATGATCCATGATATTGACGTAATCTTGAGCGTGGTCAACTCCGATGTGAAACAAATCAATGCCAGTGGTGTATCTGTCATTAGCAGTTCTCCTGACATTGCCAACGCCCGTATAGAATTTGAAAATGGTTGTGTGGCCAATTTAACGGCCAGTCGGATTTCCCTGAAAAACATGCGCAAATCCCGTTTTTTCCAAAAGGACGCCTATATTTCTGTAGATTTTCTGGAGAAAAAAGTGGAAGTAGTGAAAATGAAGGATGCCCCGGAAAATCCAGGGGATTTTGATATGATCCTACAAAACGCGGAAGGAGAGAAAAAACAAATCTATTTTGAAAATCCCGAAATTGAAGTAAACAATGCCATTTTGGATGAACTGGAGACCTTTGCCGATGCCATACAAAATGACACCACACCTGTAGTAACCTTGGAGCAAGGTGCAAAAGCACTTCAAGTGGCCCTACAGATTATAGAATCGTTTGAAAAATAAGGTATGTCGTTCCCGACTACGCTCGAACTGGCATACATTCAATCCAAATACCATGAAAAACATAGCAGTCATCGGTGCAGGAACTATGGGCAACGGAATAGCCCATGTTTTCGCCCAAAATGGATTCCAAGTCAATCTTATCGACATTTCGCAAGCCTCCCTGGACAAAGGGATTGCCACAATCACCAAAAACTTGGACCGAATGTTGGCCAAAGAGGTTATCGACCAAAAGAATAAAGAGACCACCCTGGCCAATATCTCCACCTATACAGATTTGAACAAAGGGGTTTCCCAAGTGGACTTGGTAGTAGAGGCCGCCACGGAAAACCTGGACATCAAACTCAAGATTTTTAAGGATTTGGATGAGGCCTGCGAAGCAAGCACTATTTTGGCTACCAATACCTCTTCCATTTCCATCACACAGATTGGTGCAGCCACACAACGTCCGGACAAAGTCATTGGTATGCACTTTATGAATCCTGTCCCCATTATGAAATTGGTGGAAATCATCCGTGGATACAATACTTCTGATGCGGTGACCCAAACCATAATGGAACTTTCCCAAAAGTTGGGAAAAACCCCAACTGAGGTAAACGATTACCCCGGTTTTGTGGCCAATCGGATTCTTATGCCCATGATCAACGAGGCCATTGAAACACTTTACAATGGTGTAGCTGGTGTTCAGGAAATAGACACTGTGATGAAGTTGGGCATGGCCCATCCCATGGGACCATTGCAATTGGCCGATTTTATTGGGCTGGACGTCTGTCTTTCCATATTGAATGTGATGTACGACGGGTTTAAAAACCCAAAATATGCTCCCTGTCCCCTATTGGTGAATATGGTCATGGCAGGAAAACTGGGCGTAAAATCAGGGGAAGGTTTTTATGATTATTCCGAGTCCCGAAAAGCGGAACATGTTTCGGCTCAATTCAAATAATGAAAAATGGCCCTAGTAAAACCCTTTAAGGCCATAAGACCAACCAAGGATAAGGTCTCTTTTGTGGCTTCACGCTCCTACGAGGAATATCCCAAAGACGAGTTGAAGTCTGTACTAAAATACAACCCTTTCTCCTTTCTGCACATCATCAATCCAGGGTTTAAGTTTGATAAGAGCATTACTGGGAAAGAACGGTTTCGATTGGTGCACAATCGGTATTTGGAGTTTTTGGAGGAACATATTTTCCAAAAAGATGATCAAGCTTGTTTTTATCTCTACCAAATAGGAAAAGGGGATTTTAAAAGCCTTGGGTTCTTCTGCGCCTGCAGCGTTGCCGATTATAGAAAGGATGTCATCAAAAAGCATGAAGACACCATTCAACATCGAGAGCGGTTGTTCGCAGACTATCTGCACACCGTTGGTTTTAATGCTGAGCCTGTGCTGATGACCTACACGGATAATGATTTCATTCACGCCATATTTCAACAAGAAGTCCAAAAACAACCCGAATACGCTTTTTCCACTACGGACCGGGTTAGCCATAAGCTTTGGAAAATTTCAGATAAGAAAACCATCAAAAGTTTAGAGGCTGCCTTTGCCCAAATGGATGCCCTTTATATTGCTGATGGTCACCACCGTAGCGCTTCATCCAACCTGTTGGCAAAAAAAATGGAAGGCCAAAACAAAGTGCATACAGGTCAGGAAGCCTACAATTTCTTTATGGCTTATCTCATTCCTGAATCCCAAATCAAGATTTATGAGTTCAATCGTATGGTCAAAGATTTGAATGATCATACCAAAAAGGAATTCTTGATCAAACTGGATGAGCATTTTCGAATTGAAAAACGGGAAGATGGCCTCTACAAACCTACCAAGAAGCATCATTTTAGCATGTATTTGGAAGGTGAGTTCTATTCGCTCTACCTTAGAAGGACCAATTATACTTTTACCGATGCACTGAGTAAATTGGACACCCAAATCTTGTTCAAGACCATTCTTGAGCCTATTTTGGGAATAACGGACCTTAGAAACGACAAACGGATTTCCTACGGCTACGGCAAGCACAACCTTATTAAAATGAAGGACTGTGTGGATGAAGGTAAATTTGCCGTGGGATTCAGCTTGGTGCCCATTACTATTGAAGAAATAAAGTCTATTGCCGACGCAGGTTTGGTAATGCCGCCCAAGAGCACCTATATTGAACCCAAACTAAGGAGCGGATTGGCTATTTACGAATTATAATACGTCTTTATGTCGATTAAAGAACAGCTTAAAAACATAAAAACAGAATTACCCGATGGAGTAACCTTGGTAGCGGTTTCCAAAACCAAGCCCAATGAAGCCATCTTGGAGGCCTATGAAGCCGGACAGCGGGTGTTTGGTGAAAACAAAGTACAGGAAATGACCCAAAAATGGGAGGTGCTCCCCAAGGACATTGAATGGCATATGATCGGGCATTTACAGCGCAATAAGGTCAAGTACATGGCCGAATTCGTATCCTTGATCCACGGAGTGGACAGTCTTCGCTTATTAAAGGAAATAGACAAACAAGCCCAGAAGCATGATCGGGTGATTCCTTGTCTTTTGCAAATGCACATTGCAGAGGAAGACACTAAATTTGGGTTGGATGAAGCGGAATTAAAGGAACTTATTCAGTCCGAAGAATTCAAAGTCATGGAAAACGTAAAGATTATGGGATTGATGGGTATGGCTACCTTTACTTCAAACCAAAACCAGGTTCGAAAAGAATTTTCAAACCTTAAATCCATTTTCGAAAAGCTTAAGCAGGAACTTCCCAATATTTCAGTGCTATCCATGGGTATGAGCGGAGATTACTCCGTGGCTATTGAAGAAGGCAGCACCATGGTACGCATTGGAAGTAGTATCTTTGGAGTTAGAAACTATTCCTAAAAACACCAATACAGTTTCATGTACGCCATACTCGACATTGAAAGCACAGGAGGAAAATACAATGAAGAAGGCATCATGGAAATTGCCATTCATCGGTTCGATGGGCATAAAGTGGTGGACAAGTTTATCTGCTTGATCAATCCAGAGCGGGAAATTCAGCCTTTTGTATCAAAACTAACCGGAATCAACGATAAAATGCTCCGTTCCGCCCCAAAATTTCATGAGGTGGCCAAACGAATTGTTGAGATTACGGATGGCGCCACTTTGGTGGCTCATAATGCCCAGTTTGATTATCGTATTCTTAGGACAGAATTTAGACGATTAGGGTACGACTATCAGCGAAAAACGCTATGTACAGTTGATCTCTCCCAAAAATTAATCCCTGAAGCCGAATCTCATAGCTTGGGCAAACTTGCCCGCTCCTTGGGTATTCCCATGAGCGACAGGCATCGGGCCAATGGAGATGCCATAGCTACCCTGAAACTCTTTAAATTACTACTGAACAAGGATTCTGGCAAAGGCATCATCCAAGAGGTTATCCGGGAAGCGGCACACGGGGAACTATCCCACAACCAATTGGACATGGTCACTTCCCTACCCTCCGAAACAGGGGTGTACTACATGCACGACAAAGAGGGGGAAATCATTTTTCTTGGGAAGACCACAAACATCAAAAAAAGAGTCAACCAACATTTTACCAACGTGGGCAGTCTCGCAAGAAGATTGCAAAAAGAGACCAAAAGAGTCACGTATGAACCTACGGGAAGTGAACTCATTGCACTCCTTAAAGAATATCAAGAATTGCAAAAAACCAACCCGCGACATAACAACATTACCAAAAGAAATCTTTTTTCGCATGTGGTGAGTTTTAGCAAGAATGGCTCTGATCATATTCTTGTTGGCATAGAAAACGGCAGCTCTAAGGCTAAACTAAAAATGGGGTTCAGTGGTGCTGTTTCAGCCAAGAACTTTTTGGAAAGAATACAGTCTGAGTTTAATCTTTGCTCTTCTTCTTTTGCAAAAACACCCGAAAATGGAGTTGATGTCAATCCTCAACAATGCAATGAAAGGATAATGGAGGTGTTGGACAAATACAGTATTTTGGAAAAGAATGTTGCTTTGGTAGACCGTGGACGGGAAACAGGGGAGCGTAGCTTTTTGCTCATTAAAAATGGTCATCTACAAGGTTTTGGGTATGTGGAATTGAATCATCAAATGAATAATATTCATATATTGGAATCCATAATGACTCCTATGAGCAGCGATGAGAACACTACTTTTATCATTGAATCCTTTTTAAGAAAGAAAAATAGAATCAAGACCATAGCATTAACTCCTTCAACTTGAAAGAGCAGAACGCACATTCTGGATGGAAAAATAAACTTCATGAAATTATTTATGAGGCGGACACCCCAATGGGAAAATTGTTCGACATGGTCCTATTTTTCCTGATTATCCTCAGTGTAATTCTGGTAATGTTGGAAACCGTCAAGGAAATAGACGAACGTTACCATCAAATTTTACTAGCCTTGGAGTGGTGCGTAACCATCTTCTTTTCACTAGAATATATAGCCCGTATAGTCAGTATTAAAAAGCCATGGAAATACATTTTCAGTTTTTATGGCATCATAGATTTTGTATCCACTATTCCATTGTATTTAAGCTATATTTTGGCAGGTTCGCAGGTATTGTTAGCGGTTAGGGCATTCCGATTACTGCGTATTTTCCGGATATTAAAATTGGTGAAGTTTATTGGGGAAGCTTCCCAATTACAGTCAGCTTTAAAAGCCAGCCGTACCAAAATAGCCGTTTTCATTTATGTTGTACTGATACTTTCAGTAATCTTAGGCACTCTAATGTATCTTGTTGAAGGAGATGATTCAGGTTTCACCAGCATTCCCCGAAGCATTTATTGGACCATTGTAACCCTCACCACCGTAGGTTTTGGCGATATTACCCCACAGACAAGTTTAGGACAGTTCCTAGCTACGATAATCATGATACTAGGTTACGGAATCATTGCAGTTCCCACAGGCATTGTTACCGCAGAGTTCTCTCGAAATAAAAAAGAAATAGAAGGAGCCAAGAAAATGGTACATCTAAACACACAAGCTTGCCCAAGCTGCTCCGCAGAAGGGCATCGAGATGACGCTACCCATTGTTATAATTGTGGCCATACGTTATGAACTGCAAGGTACTCATAGCGGTAGTGGGGCCCACTGCCATAGGAAAAACTGCCTTGGGTATTGGATTGGCCCAACATTTTAACACCGAAATCATATCTGCTGATTCCCGGCAATTTTTTAAGGAAATGGAAATAGGTACTGCAGTGCCTTCCAAAGAGGAATTAAAGGCCGCTGTGCACCATTTCATTCAACATAAAAGCATTTTTGATCCTTATTCCGTTGGGGATTTTGAAAAAGATGCCATTGAATTATTGAGTAAGCTGTTTCGAAAGCAAGATGTTGCCATAATGGTCGGAGGAAGCGGTTTGTATGTGGATGCCGTAGTGAACGGATTGGATGAATTTCCAGAAGTAGACCCCAAAATCAGGGAATCCTTGAATCAAAAGTTGGATGAAGAGGGACTAAATTCCCTGCAAGAGGAATTAAAGGAAAGAGACCCGTCCTACTATAAAATCGTGGATATTGAAAACCCACATCGGTTGATTAGAGCCTTGGAAGTTTCCATTATGGCAAACAAACCCTATTCCACGTTCTTGAATCAATCCAAACCCAAAAGAGAGTTCAAGGCCCTTTATGTTGGCATAGAAGCGCCAAGAGAGGTCATATACAAACGCATCAACACCCGGGTAGACCTTATGATGCAGGCTGGTTTGTTGAAGGAAGTACAAAAGTTGCATCCGTACAAGCATCTGAACGCCCTACAAACGGTTGGCTACAAAGAACTTTTTGAATATCTTGACGGACATTGTCCTCTGGACACTGCTGTTTCAGAAATCAAAAAGAACACAAGGCGTTTTGCCAAACGGCAACTGACTTGGCTGCGGAAAAATCAAAATATACTCTGGGTGGACCACAAAACAGAACCTAAAAACATCTTTAAGGCAGTTTCAGACCAACTAAATAACATATGTCATGGTCAAGAACAATAAAGTCCTTGTTGTTATGGGCGTCAGTGGTACTGGAAAAACCACAATTGGCAAATTGCTTGCCGATCAGTTAGGTTATCCTTTTTTTGATGGAGATGATTTTCATCCTGAAGCGAACATTCAAAAAATGTCATCTGGAATTCCATTGAACGATTTAGACCGGAAAGGTTGGCTTTTACGGTTGAACGCTTTGGCTCTGGAGCATAAAGACTCAGGAGTGATTATAGCCTGTTCGGCACTAAAGAAAGCCTATAGAAGCATCCTAAAATCGGGAATGGGCCAACAACTTAAGTTTATCTATCTGGATGGTTCTTTTGATTTGATACAATCGCGTTTGGCGAGCAGAAAAGACCATTTCATGCCACTTGGGTTATTAAAATCACAGTTCGAAACCCTTGAGCCCCCTTCAAAGGCAATCACCGTGTCCATTGCACAAGAATCAAATAAAATCGTAGAAGAAATCCTAAGACAGCTCAAATGATTGAAGTCAATTTACTTCTTGCGGTCATTGTTGGTATATCCGTACTGCTTTTTTTAATTCTAAAGCTTCGCATCCATGCTTTTGTATCCCTATTGATAGGCAGCATTGTAGTAGGGCTTATTGCTGGTCTGGATGCCAAACAAATCATAGCCACCATCCAAACAGGAATGGGTGGGACATTGGGGTTTGTTGCAACCGTGGTAGGGCTCGGCGCCATGTTCGGAGGAATTTTGGAAGCTTCGGGCGGCGCCAAAACCATTGCAGACTTTATGGTTTCCAAATTTGGATTAAAAAATGCCCCATCGGCCATGGCCGTTTCCGGGTTTTTAATCGCCATCCCTGTTTTTTTTGATGTGGCCTTCATCATTTTGGTTCCCATGATCTATGCCTTGCAACGAAAAACAGGAAAGTCATTATTGTTATATGCCATTCCATTGCTTGCCGGACTGGCCATCACCCATGCTTTTATTCCACCCACTCCAGGACCCATTGCAGTTGCCGACATTATAGGGGCCGATTTAGGATGGGTCATTTTAATGGGTTTTTTTGCTGGAATTCCCTCTGCCCTATTTGCTGGCCTTCTTTTCGGAAAGTACATATCAAAAAAAATATTTGTTGAAGCACCTAAACAGATAGAGGACAAGAATCCAACCCAACTCCCTCCTATTGGACAAACACTGTTTATTATTGGCCTACCCATTTTGTTGATTCTAACCAATACCATACTGTCAACGGGAGCATTTGGTATTAATGAAACAATCTTGAATTTTATCGCTTTGATTGGACACCCCTTTTCAGCGTTGATCATAGCCAATCTATTGGCATGGTATGTTTTTGGAATCCGAAAAGGATTTTCCAAATCACAACTTTTAAACATTACCACAAAATCTTTAGCCCCAGCAGGAACCATTATCTTACTGACAGGGGCCGGCGGGGTATTCAAACAGGTACTGACCGATACTGGGGCAGGAGAGCTTTTGGCAACATCGTTGGGCAATGCAGGAATCCCTGTACTTATCTTTGCTTATATAAGTGCAGCCATTGTTAGGGTCATCCAAGGATCATCCACTGTAGCCATGATTACTGCCGCAGGACTGGTTTCGCCTTTACTTATCCATACTGATTTAAATTCGTTGCAATTGGCCTGCATGGTAATTTCCATTGCGTCTGGGGCAAGCATTTTTTCCCATGTAAATGATAGTGGCTTTTGGCTGGTTGGACAATATTTGGGCATTACTGAAAAGGAGACCTTTAAATCATGGACAGTAATGACCACAATTTTGTCGATTGTAGGAATGTTATCCGTATCCTTGGTGTACCTATTTGCCTAAATATCATACAATAAAAAAGCCGCCCTTTGGGCGGCTTACTATTAAAAAATAGTATTTCTTTTATTGGTTCTCAGCTTTAATCACCAATCTGAAACCTTCACCATGAATATTCAGGATCTCCACTGTATCATCACGTTTCAGATATTTTCTGAGTTTGGCAATGTACACATCCATACTTCTTGAGGTAAAGTAATTATCGTCTCTCCAAATTTTGGTCAACGCCAATTCCCTTGGCATTAAGTCATTCTCATGCAATGCCAATAAACGTAACAGTTCATTTTCCTTGGGCGAAAGTTTAATAGGCTCCTCATCGTTGAATTTCAAGAAGCGTAATTTAGAGTTCAAGTGGAAATTTCCAATTTGGAACTCAAACTGCTTGCTGTCTGCCAAGGTACTGGATGCTTTTCGTTGAAGTATGGCTTTAAGTTTCATCAACAACACTTCAGAATCGAAGGGCTTGTTCAAATAGTCATCGGCACCGGCCTTATATCCCTTGAGCACATCTTCTTTCATAGTCTTGGCAGTAAGGAAAATGATAGGAACATTCTCATTCTTCTCACGAATCTCCTTTGCTAGGGTAAACCCATCTTTGTAAGGCATCATCACATCCAAGATACAGACATCATAGTTGTCTTTTTTGAATTTCTCAAAACCCTCCATACCATTTTTGGCCAGAACCACTTCAAAATCGTTCATGGACAAATAGTCTTTAAGAACAATCCCAAAGTTAGGGTCATCCTCTACCAATAATATCTTCTTTTTCTCTGTTTCCATAGTTTGCTTTTAAATTAGGGGGAGTTTTATGAAGAATGTGCTTCCTTTTCCTTTTTCACTTTCTGCATAAACCTCTCCTTGATGGTCGTCTGTTATTCTTTTTACATAGGCCAACCCTAATCCGTGGCCTTTTACATTATGTATATCACCGGTATGCTCCCGGTAAAATTTCTCAAAAACTTTTTTAAGGACGGCTTTGCTCATTCCGGCCCCTTGATCTTGTACTTTTATGATGATATTGTTTTTCACCACTTCTGTATACACATCAATTTTTGGCGGCTCAGGGGAATATTTTATGGCATTGTCCAGTATGTTTACAATTACATTGGTCATGTGCATGTCATTGGCCAAAATTTCAGATCTCTCGGCTTCAAGATGGGCATTTACATAGCCTCCCCTATCCTGCACGATCAATTCCACATGGGCAATGGCATCGCCGATGATGTCGTGTACATCCACCCTGTCCTTACTGATGTCCAGTTGGTTCTTCTCCAGTTTAGATATTCTCAGAACGTTTTCCACCTGCGCATGCATACGTTTGTTCTCGTCCCTTATCATACCCAAATACCGTAGTACTTTTTCCTTGTCCTCTATCGCCTTTGGGTTGCGAATGGCTTCCACGGCCAAGTTGATAGTAGCGATGGGAGTCTTGAACTCATGGGTCATATTGTTGATGAAATCCGATTTGATTTCGGATATCTGCTTTTGCCTTATCAACTGATAGATAGCGCTGGAATATGCGATCATAATCACCAAAGTGAATATGAGGGACAATAGTGCCATCCCCGTTATAGACCTGAACAAGAATTTTTTCATTTTGGGAAAGGTGAGCAGCAATGAAAAATTGGTGAACCCCTCACTATCCTTGAAAATTGGCGCCTTGTACATTTTTGAACCGGAAAACTTGAACTTCTTTGACCGTACTTTTGTGGGGTAGCCCTGACTATAGACCCCATATTCGTAATCTATATCAATATTCCTGTTCTTCAGCTCTTGGCTCAACAAGAGTTCCAATTCTTGATTGGATACTCTTTTATGAATGGGTCTTGTCTTGGCATATTCCATAAAGACATCTTCCCATGCTGCCTTATCAATCCTGGACAATCCTCCAATTTTTTCAGCTCTTTGGATGGGGGTCAGACTATAGCTCTTCCCATCCAAGCCATACTCTTCCTTAAATACAGCCTTGGTACGTTTACTGGTATAGTTTTTAAACGTAGTTGTATCGTCTTCTCCGCCTATGTTATCAAAGAACGTAGATGTTATATTGTAATCTTCTTCAAGAATTCCGTGGGAATAAAAAAGAATCTCATCGGAGTTCAAATCCCGGTCAACAAACAAAAAATTCCTGAACTGTGTGCTTTTAGGTTGACCAATACTGTCCACGAGCGAAGCCAAACGGTCTGAATAATCTTTCATCTCCATCATCTCCACTCTACCAGCCACCTTATCCAAAATATCCGTGACCGTCCTTGAAAATTGCTCTTCCTTGTCGTTTATGGATGTCCGTATCCAATATACCTGAACGAATATTATCCCGGTAAGGGACAAACTCATAAGAATGACTAGAAGGACGAATAGCTTCTTGTTCATTGCGTCAAAATTAAATATTTAACATTTAGACCTTTGGCCGTTTAACCTAACCTTAACAAAAATGTTAAAATTATGAAGAAGACAGCGCCGCAAGCTTGGCGTGAAGTTCCTGAACCTTGCTTTTGGTAGTTTCCAAATCCACGTTTACGATACAAAAATGAGCCAAATCCACTTTTTGGGCATCCTCCATCTGATTTTTCATCCGCTCCATAACCTGCTTTTGTGTTGCTCCATCCCGTTCCATCACCCGTTGCAGCCGTAAATCAAATGGAGCTGTCACCAACACAATATAATCATATTGGTCTTGGGACTGGTTTTCAAATATCAATGCAGTTTCCTGAATTACATACGGCTCATCGTACTTTAATGACCAATCCAAAAAGTGATTCCTAACAGCGGGGTGCACAATACCATTAAGTTGTTCCAGTAATTTTGGGTCTTTAAAAACCTTTTCAGCTATGTATGCCCTATTTAATAGATTTCCTTCATAAGCCCCATCACCTAGAAGACCCATGATTTTACCCCTAAGCTCATCTGAGGTGGACATCAGTCGTTTGGCCTCCAAATCCGAGTCATAAACTGGAACCCCCAAATCTTTGAACATTTGTGCAATGGTGCTTTTTCCGCTCCCTATACCTCCAGTAAGTCCTACAATTTTCATGGTTGTTGTTCCAATATAAAATTGACTCTTGCCTCTTGCAACCTAACATCGTACACATTTTCAGGGCTCTTGGTTTTTTTGAGGAACAATACGGTTCTTTCGGCTCCATTCAATTGTGCATAATCTGCGGTCACCTCGAAATCCGATAACGAAATTTCCTTTAATCGTTCCACAGTGGCCTTGCAAAGTACCGTTACCGAGCTGGGAAAGGTTTTGATTTGGTATCCTTCAGGCAAATTTATCACCCGAACGGGCACTTCAAAAACCTTTTCTGAAAACCGCACCACTTTTCCTGAAACATTGACCCTCCCCACTGAAAAAATGGTATTGTCCATCCCTTTTGGAAAAATCAGTGACATTTCTCTTGAAAAATCCGTTGACAAATTGGTCAATTGTAAGGGGGCGGTCCGAATGCTTCGCAGTGTGTCTATTTCATTTTTTGGGCCTTTTACCACAACATGGTCTGGCGAAACATCCAATTTCCCATCCAAAATATGGTTTTGCTCAAATTGCATGTCCAGACTTGGCACCACGGGAATTTCTTTTGAGGCCACTTGATAAAGATCAACCTCTAATTGATTGCGATCTATTTCCAAGAGTGATATGTTCTGTGACAATTGCTGATCTATTTGCTTTTTTAGGGCATCTTCGGTCAATACATATTTCCCATTCAAGTATACCGCCTTCGACACATCAACATCTATCCGCTTCCTGAAAAAATTAAAATACAGGAACTGAAAACCGCTGGTTCTCAGCTTGGCTTCAACAGTACTTTCAGAATTTTTTCCCAATAAAAGTGTATCCGGTAGATTTCTGTAATTAATTGCAAAATTGGCTCTGGATTCGTAGGATTCAGACAAATTACTCAAAAACCAAGCTAGAAAAGAGCACAACAAAAACAGTGAAAAAACCTTCACTTTTCTTTGATTGAGGCCGTGCAATAGCTTTTTGAACACTTCTATTTTTTCTTAAAAAACAGCTTGGGAAACAGTTCCTCCGGTTCCCTATTACTAAAAGTAAGCAAGATTGTGGACTTGAAAAAACCTATTCCATACCCCGTAAACTGTGTCAATGCCGCAAATAGGGCCAAAAAGGCCACTTTTAAGTTCCGATTCTTGAGCAATGCATCAACAAACAGCAGTAAAAAATAAAAACCGTACAATACCAATGGAAGGTAAATCCCAAACAATCCGAGTATGACAGAAATGCTCAGACCAAGCATAAAAAAAGTGGGGAACCAATACGTAGGGCGGGCCGTGCCCGGATGCCATAGGTTTAAAATAGGCCGTACCATTCCAAACTTATTCACTTGGATGTAAAACTTATTCCAATCTATTCGCCTTTTATGGTAAACGTGGGCCTTTGGAAACAATCGGGAATCAAATCCTGCCTTCCAAATTCGAAAGGTCAAATCTGGGTCTTCCCCAGGGTGAATACGTCCAAATCCACCCGCTTTTTCAAAGGCTTCCTTGGATATTCCCATATTAAAACTGCGTGGCTGAAACTTTCCAACGGACTTTTTCCCTCCCCGAATCCCTCCCGTGGTAAAAAAAGAGGTCATCACATAATTGATGGCCTTTTGAACCGTGGTGAACGATTGATCGGCAGCATCGGGTCCGCCAAAACAGTGCACAAATTCCCTTTGGAGTTCCTTGTCCACTTCAGAAAGGTATTGCTCTGGCAAAATACAATCCGAATCCAAAATGATATAGTAATTCCCTTTCGCCTTTTGCATGCCAAAGTTTCGGGAATCCCCTGGCCCTGAGTTTGGTTTGTAGTAATACGAAATCTGGAGCTTATCCTGAAAGGTCTTAACTACTTCTTCCGAACTCTCCGAAGAACCATCTTCCACGATGACCACCTCAAAATCCTTCCGAAAAGTTTGTCTGGAAAGACTTTCCAACAGTTCCTGAATTTCATCAGGTCTATTGTATACGGGAACAATTATGGAAACGAATGTGTTCATGAAAAGTATGGAATGTCAGTTCGAGCGCAGTCGAGAACGCCTAAAAAATCCTGAATATGTGCTACACATCTCGACTGCGCTCGATGTGACCATCGAAAACTTCTTTGGTATAGGTCAGTTATTTGGTAAATTCATCGATTACCTCTTGACTTACCCCTGTATTGGAGAACCCACCATCATGGAACAGGTTCTGCATGGTTACTTTTTTGGTCAGATCAGAAAACAGACTCACGGTGTAATTGGCACAATCATCTGCCGAAGCATTCCCTAAAGGCGACATTTTTTCGGCATAGTTGATAAAACCATCAAACCCTTTTACGCCTTGTCCAGCTGTAGTTGGTGTTGGGGATTGTGAAATGGTGTTTACCCTTACTTTTTTCTCTTTCCCGAAGAAATAGCCAAAACTTCTGGCCACCGATTCCAAATACGCTTTGTTATCGGCCATATCGTTATAATCTGGGAATGTACGTTGGGCCGCCATATAGGTAAGAGCTACAATACTGCCCCATTCGTTCATGGCATCGGCTTTATATAGGCTCTGCATTACTTTATGAAAGGAAAGTGCGGAAACGTCCCAACCCTTTGCCGTAAAATCATAGTTCTCATCAGTATAATGCTTTCCTTTACGCACGTTCACGGACATTCCTATGGAATGAAGAACAAAATCCAATTTTCCGCCCAAGATTTCAGTGGCTTTTTCAACAAGGTTGTTCAAATCCTCTTCGTTGGTGGCATCGGCTGGGATAATTTCTGAATTGGTTTTTGCAGCCAATTCCTTTATCTGTCCCATTCGCATGGCAATGGGTGCATTGGTCAGCACAAAGGTACCTCCCTCTTCATGAACTCGTTCTGCGGTTTTCCAAGCAATTGAATTTTCATCCAAAGCTCCAAAAATGATTCCTCTTTTTCCTTTTAAAAGATTGTACGCCATATGTATTTTGCTATTGTTGGTTCTGTGGCAAAGATATTTATTCTATTTTGAAGTTCTCCGCTTTTTGCCCAAATGTGTTCTGTTTGCATTTCTATTGCAACAATTGCCGTGCATGGGCCAAAGCAGATTCTGACAATGACTTCCCTCCCAACATTTCTGCAAGTTCGGTAATGCGCTCATCGGTGCTCAGCTTTTTCATTTGGGTACTTGTGCCTCCCTCCTGCTCTTCCTTGAACACTTTAAACTGATGTTGTCCTTTTGAAGCCACTTGTGGCAAATGCGTTATGGAGAATACTTGCATGGTCTTGCTCATCCGTTGCATGATCTCGCCCATTTTGTTGGAAATCTCCCCCGAAACTCCAGTGTCAATTTCATCAAACATCATGGTAGGCAATTGTTCGTATGCAGCCAAAATGGACTTTATGGTGAGCATGATTCGGGAAAGTTCACCTCCGGAAGCTACCTTCTTCAGCTCTCCATAATTGGACCCCTTGTTGGCGGAGAACAAAAACACCAAGTCGTCCTTCCCGTGCATCTTAAATACATTGGTTTGATTTACTTCAATCTTGAAGCTGGCCGAAGGCATGCCCAATGCCGACAGGTTTTCCTGTAGCATATCTTTTAGTTTTGGAATGACCGATTTCCTAGCCTTGCTGATTTTGTCCGCCCAAGCATCCACTTCTTTGGTGATTTGTTGAACTTCAGCTCGTTTGGCTTCAATCTTTGATTCAATATTGGCAACCGCCTCCACTTTTACCGACAATTCCTCCCGAATCGCAATAAGCTCATCCACAGAAGCTACGTGATGCTTTTTTTGCAAATCGTACAATTGCTGTAATTGTCCATTAACGGTTTCCAATCGCTCTGGATTTGCCTCAACGGCATCTTTCATAGTTTCCAGTTCCGAGGCAATATCATCGGTTTCAATAAAAACGGATTGCACCCTATCGTTCAAGGATGCATATGCCGAACCAAAACCCGAAAGGTTTTGGAATGTTCGCTTTAAATCTGCCAATCGACCCAAAATGCCCAATTGTTCTTCATTCAACAACTGGTATCCTGCAGCCAATTGTTCCATGATCTGCTCTACATTGTTCAACTGCTCATATTCATCCTCCAGTTCTTCCTGCATACCAGCCCGCAACTTGGCTTCTTCCAATTCTTTCAACAAAAAACTGTTGTAATCGTGTTCTTTATCGGCATTGGATTGAAAATTGACCAATTCCTGTAATTCCCTCGATACTTTGGCGTGTTGGGCCAAATGGGTTTTGTAGTGCTTCAGGTTTTCTGAATTATCCGCAAGAGCATCGATGACCTTTAATTGAAAGTCGTTCTCGGTCAAACGAAGGGTCTGGTGCTGGGAATGTACATCTACCAACTGCTCTCCCAAGGTCTTGAGCACATCCAAGGTTACCGGGGTATCATTGACAAAGGCCCTGGATTTTCCACTGGGCAGTATTTCCCGACGCAAAATGGTATTATCCTCGTAATCCAGGTCGTTTTCTGCAAAAAACGGTTTTAGATTGTATTTGGAGATATCAAATTCAGCTTCTATCACACATTTTTGCTCGGTGTTCTTGAGCGATGTTAAATCTGCCCGTTTGCCCAATACCAAGGAAAGACCGCCCAACAATATGGATTTCCCTGCCCCTGTTTCTCCCGTAATTGTGGTAAATCCACTGGAAAAAGTCACATTGACATCGTCAATAAGCGCATAATTTTGGATGGAAAGATTTGCTAGCAATTTGGATAATTTTCCCCGTAAAGATAAATGTCTTTGGAGAACTTAGCTAGTAATTTATTTGGTTCCAAGTATTGGAATAAAATGGGGCCACTTTGTTCAGGGTTTCCTTGAGTTTTACAATATCCACCTTGGGGCCGTCGGAAAAGATGTTTTGGATTTCCTCAGATTTGGCATCAAAGAAAGTTTGAATCAAAAAAGCATTGGGACGTCTTTTGATAAGGGTCTCGAACAACCGAAGGCTTCCAGCAATGACCTGTTTCCCCGTACTATTATTATCGGCTAGAATATCCAAGCCCTTGCGGTGGTAATTATACATGGCGATGCGATATTCCCTAAAAGAATTGCTCAAAAGGTTGTCCACCAACTCAAAGCGGGTACGCTCACCGGTTTCTTGGCTCCATCCACTATAGTTGGATCCCTGTGCTTGTGTCACAATATTTTGGGCCGTTCTATAAAAATCATTGCCCCCTTCCAAAGAAAAGGTATCGGCATCCAAGCCCAAAACAAGGTATACATAATACGATATGACTCCTACCAGATTGGAGTCGAACAGATTGGGATTGTACACCAAGGGCTGAAATTCTTGGTATTGGAAATTGAAAGCATCATCCTTGTAATTAAACACAGAACTCTCATAGGAAGTGTTGAACACGGGACGGGAAGACTGTATTTGGATATTGGCCTCAAAACGGTCCGATTCGTATTGTGTTACGGTAATGAACATTCGGGCATTGACCTTCTCGTTTTCACGATAGACCCTATTGGTCCATTTGGTATTGTTTACAAAATCGTTCAGTGAACGTTCCAATGTCTTAAATATCTGTTGATTGGTCTGCCCTACTTGATCAGAATTTACGGTGACCTGACAATTGAGTTCCTGCGCGTGAACCGCAAATGAAACTATTAAAAATAGGCTGAACAATAGAATGTTACGCATGGATTCGTGCAATGATTTCTTCCCAAATATCCGAGGCCACTTCGGGCTTCGTCTTCAATCCAAACGTTTTTATCTGCAAATTCTTATCAATGAAGGTGATTTTGTTGGTGGCGCTTCCAAAACCTGCGCCATCATCCTTAAGTGAATTGAGCACTATGCCATCCAAGTTTTTACGCTGTAGCTTGCCTTTGGCATTTTCCAGTTCGTTCTGGGTTTCCAACGCAAATCCAACCAAAAACTGATGGGCCTTGCTTTCTCCCAATGACAAAAGGATGTCAGGGTTACGTTCAAGTGCTATGGTAAGACCACCATCTTCTTTTTTGATTTTTTCCTTGGCTACTTGCTTGGGGCGATAATCGGCTACGGCTGCGGCACATATGGCAATATCCGTAGTTGGGTAATGGGCATGGCACGCATCGTACATTTCTTGGGCCGATGTAACCCTTACCAATTTAATGGAGGTATGTTCTATGGACAATCCCGTGGGTCCGGATACCAAAATAACTTCTGCCCCCAAATCTGCCGCCTTTTTGGCGAGTTCAAAACCCATAGTGCCCGAAGAACGATTGCCTAAAAATCGGACAGGGTCTATGGCTTCATGGGTTGGACCTGCTGTAATAAGTACTTTTTTGCCTTTCAAGGGTAATCCTTCAACCAAATGGTCCTGAAGAAATTGAACAATGTTTTCAGGTTCTGCCATGCGACCCTCACCATGCAATCCGCTGGCCAATTCGCCAGATTCGGCTGGGATTAGATTATTACCGAATGACGTTAATTTTTCTATGGAAGCTTTGGTAGTGGGGTGCTGATACATGTCCAAATCCATGGCCGGAGCAAAATAGATGGGACATTTTGCAGATAGATAAGTAGCCATAAGAAGGTTATCGCATACCCCGTTTGCCATTTTGGAAAGGGTATTGGCCGTTGCAGGCGCTATGAGCATAATGTCTGCCCATAGACCGAGTTCCACATGGTTGTTCCATGAAATGCTACCGTCCTCCTCGTTGATGAAATCGGTTAGTACGGGATTCTTGGAAAGTGTGCTTAAGGTTAACGGGGAAACAAAAGAGCCGGCACTCTGGGTCATCACTATTTTAACCTGGGCACCAGCTTTTATCAATAACCTGACTAGAAATGTAGTCTTATAGGCGGCGATTCCCCCGGTAATACCTAAAAGGATGTTCTTACCGCCCAACATATTCTAGGCGTCTTTCTCTGTGTTTCTGTAGTAGATTTTATCTTCCAACCACTCCAATACAGCCAAGGCATGGGGCTTTGGCAATTTTTCGTAGAACTTGGAGACCTCAATTTGCTCCTTGTTCTCGAAAACCTCTTCCAAACTATCGCTATAGGTAGCAAACTCTTCCAGCTTTTCCAACAATTCCTTTTTTATTTCAGAATTGATTTGGATGGCACGTTTGGAAGCGATGGAAATGGCTTCATAGATGTTCTCCGTCTTTTGATCGAACTCGTTTCTGTTCAATGTAACTGTAGAGACCGGAGCTTTTGTATTTTTCAAATCTTGCATATGCAACTGTTTTAAAAAACTTGTTATTTGGAATCGGAAATGGTGTTAAATGCACTCAATTCCTTTTGGATTCTATCGGACAAATCGTCCGCTTTCTTTTTAAACTGTGTTTCGGGGTAATAACGTAATAGGTTATTGTAGGAGTCCAGAGCTTCCTGCAATCGCTCTTTCTTCTTGCTGTCAACACTGTTCATGGCCAAAGTGGTTGTGGCCTCTATACGGTAGTACAACGCTTCTTCCCTATATATTGAGCCTGGATTGTCCGATACAAAATTGTCCAATGCAGTAATGGCAGATACCAAAATAGTATAATCCCATCCACCCAATTTATTGAATTGTTTGGCAATCTCTATTTGCTTTTTCTCTTTCTTGGAGGTCAACTCCTTTGCCATGGTATTGGCCTCATCAAAATATTCCGATTCTGGATATGTGTTGATGAAGGTCTGCAATTTTGCCAAGGCCTTGTCTGTGTCTGTTTGGTCCAAAGAATAGGATGGTGAAAGCATGTAGTAGCTTTTGGCCCCTAAAAAACCTGCCTCTTGAATCTTGTCGCTCTGTGGATAAGATTTAAGGAAGCGTTCAAACTGATATCCTGCCAAATAATAATCCTCATTTTTGAAATAGCAATTGGCAAAGAAGAACATTACCCGCTCTCCTTGGGGTCTGCCCACATATTTTGGAGCTATCTGTTCAAACAACCGAATGGCTCTTTTGTAGTCGCCTTCTTCATAGAGTTTTTCGGCCATATCATATTTAGCCTTTACTTCCTCATTTTTAAGCACCTTTTGGTACTCACTGCAGGAAGCAAGAAAAACCATGGCAAACAATACAGGGAGAATGTACCTCATTTTCAAAAACATTTTGCAAAATTAGTGATAATGAACGGATTTAAAAAAAGAATTTAAAATCCAAAAGTAATAGGTACAACTACCATTCCCCAAGGTTTTGGGCAACTTTTAACGAAATTTAGGCATGAGCCGTATCCATTGCCTTCAAAAAAGCGCCAATTCTATTCTTGAGGGAGGGTGTGGCGTCTACCAAAGGTAGGCGTACAGTGGACTTACATAGGCCAAGACTTTCAAAAACACTTTTTATGCCTGCTGGGTTACCTTCTTCAAAAATAAGTTGCATCAATGGCAACAACTTATGGTGGATTTGATAAGCTTCATCAACATTTTCCTCCAATCCTAAGTTCATCATCTTTGAAAAATGACCAGGCAGTCCCTGTCCCAATACGGATATGACCCCGGAACCTCCCGCCAAAACGGTGGGCAATGCGGTGAAATCGTCTCCTGAAATCACCATAAATCCTTCGGGCTTTTCCTTGATGATTTTATCGATTTGAACCATATCCCCGCTAGCTTCTTTAATGGCAACAATATTAGGGACATCGTGGGCCAATCTTAGGGTTGTCTCTGCAAGCATGTTACTACCAGTCCTAGAAGGGACATTATACAAAATGATTGGTTTTGGGGAAGCTTTTGCAATAAACTTGAAATGTTGATAGATGCCTTCTTGCGTTGGTTTGTTGTAATAAGGTGAAACGGAAAGTATTGCATCAAAGTCCGATAGGTCCAAAGTGTTTAATTCTTCGGCCACGGCAGCCGTGTTGTTTCCTCCAACACCCAATACCAAAGGTAATCTTCCTGCATTGGTGCGCACAACCACATCCATGGCCAAAAGTTTATCGGCTTTGGACAACGTGGCAGACTCTCCCGTGGTACCCATGACCACCAAGTAATCCACTCCACCTTGAATGTTATGTTCCACAATCCTTTCCAAGGCGTTAACATCTACCGAAAAATCCTCTGTAAAGGGGGTTACCAAAGCAACTCCCGTTCCTACCAATTGTTCCATTACAGTTCTTTTAAAACCTTCAAGTATTTCTTTAATTCACTTTTAAACAACTCAAAGTCTTTCAGTGGCGTACTCAAGATCAAATCATTGACCTTTAAGTCTTGGGTGCCCAACCCTACTTTTAAGCGGGCCTTGGCCCTAACCGATAAAAGTTTCATCAAAAGATTGTCCTCTTCGTAATAGTTAATGAGCATATCATATTCCCTGCCCAAAAACTCAAGCACATATCCATTTCCTATTTGTCCTTTCCACCCAAGGTCTCTATCCGAGAACATCTGAATGGCATAAGGTGAACTTTTATCGTACTCTCTCTTATAACCAATGATTTTTATGGCATTGGGTTTAAGGGAAAAATCACCAATCAACTCATAAAATGCCTCTGCTTTCTGAAAATTATCGGTATCAACAATACAACCTATACTGGTGATCCCCTTCTCTCTGTTCACAGGCACGGGAGGCTTTTCCATTTCCTCCTTCAAATATTTGAGCCCTGATTTAACTTTAAATTTATCTTGGAGACCCCTTATAAACATAATTTTATGCATTTTTACAAAGGTAAATATTCTACCAAGATTACTTGACAAAGATACAGACGTGAGCGTTTTAAAATTAAAACAATTTGTTATATTTATAACGATGGGTTTTTTGTTTTCCTGTAAACAGGAGACTCAACAACTATCCTCAATCCAAGGACAACAGATTCCCATTGATGCTTCCCTCCATGAAGTAGATTCCATTGTTTCCTTTGTTGAACCATACAGGACCCGCATAAACCAAGTGCTGGACAGTGCCCTGGCTTACGCTCCAAAACCTTTTCTATTGGATGATGGCAAGCGCAATACTTCCATGGGAAATTTAATGGCTGATATTGTTTTGGAGGAAGCCACTCCTATTTTTAAATCCAGAACGGGAAACGACCTCGACTTTGTTGTACTCAATTACGGAGGTGTCCGGTCTATAATTTCCGAAGGAAGCGTAAGTGCCCGAAATGCATATGAGGTCATGCCTTTTGAAAATCGCATTGCCATTGTAGAAATGAGCGGTTCTGCGGTTCGGGAACTCATCACTTTTTTGGTCAACGCCACCCGAAGACATCCCATTGCGGGTATGCAGATTGTCTTGGATAAAAAAGGTGGTTTGGAATCTGTGGACATTCAAGGAAAACCCTTTGACGAAACCCGAACCTATTTTGTGGGGACTTCGGATTACCTGGTGCAGGGTGGACCCAGCATTGGATTTTTTAAGGACACTATTTCCACTTCTGATATTGATTACCTTTTGCGAAATGCAATCATTGATCATTTCAAGAAGGTAGATACACTCAATGCTATTGTTGATGATCGATTTATTCAATTGGATTAAATGAAACGAAGGGATTTTTTAATAAACACAGCGGCAGTGACAACCTTGGCTGGCATGGGCGGTATAAGCCTCAATTCCTGCTCCAATTTTGGAAGTAAGCAGATCACCATATTGCACACCAATGATGTACATAGTCATATTGACCCTTTCCCAAACTCGCACTCCCAATATCCAAATTTGGGTGGGGTGGCCCGTAGAGCAGCTTTAGTGGAGCAAATTAGAAATGAGAATCCAAATACACTGCTTTTTGACGCAGGCGACATTTTCCAAGGTACCCCCTACTTCAACTTTTATGGCGGAGAACTGGAATTCAAACTGATGAGTAAACTAAAGTACGATGCCGCCACAATCGGCAACCATGATTTTGACAATGGCGTGGACGGTTTGTTGGCTCAAATGCCCTATGCTTCGTTTGAAATGCTCTCGGCCAACTATGATTTTTCCAACACGGTACTGGACGGCTATGTGAAGCCCTTCAAAACCTATGTGGTGGATGAAATTAAAATCGGTGTATATGGACTCGGTATTGCTTTGGATGGACTTGTGACCAAACGTCTGTACAAAGAAACCCAATATTTAAATCCGTTTGAAATCGCTCTGGATATAGAACGTCAACTAAAGGAAGAGGAACGATGTGACCTGATCATTTGCTTGTCCCACTTGGGATACGATTATGAAAATCCTCAACGCCCTTCTGATACGCAGCTGGCGCAACGCACCTATCACACCAATTTGATTATTGGGGGGCACACCCATACTTTTTTGGAAAAGCCCGATGTCCGCACCAACCAAAATGGCGACTCCGTTTTGGTGAATCAAGTAGGATGCTATGGGCTGAATGTGGGTCGAATCGATTTTTATTTTGATGCCGCCAAAAAAACTACAACACAAGGAGTAAGCATTTCCGTTTAGGTTTCCAATGTCTAATTGGCAATAAACAATGATCAATAGATCATGTTCAATGAACAATACCGTCCTCATGCAATTGATAGTTGGGCTTGGACTTCAATTTACAAGGCCATGACCCGGATGAAAACGACTATTTATCCGATGAACTGCTTCTTTTCAATTCAATAAGCACTTTTAACCGAAAAAGTGAAACAAAGGTTTTGTTTTTTGTTAAATTTTTAACATTTTAGAGGATTCACACAAACCATTTTATATGAAAGAAAAGATTTTTACCCCACACCCCAAACATCTACCTCTATCCCTACTCTTTAGCTTTCTTCTGATCTCATCTATTTCATGGGCCCAAAGCCAACAGTCCCTCCCAGGACCTATTAGTGAGTTGACCATGAACAGCAATGGCGAAATTGCCTGTGAAATCCATGCGGCAGATGCTGCAGCGGCAGCCCATCACAGTATTGGCAAAGCACGCTCAGGACTCATAGTGAACGGAAACCAAAAATCTGCTTCAAACACTAAAAAAGCACCAACCGGAGCTACCATTTTTGTAGATTACTACAATTTTGATCCCTCACTACCCATTGAAGATTTTATAATTGCAGCCACAGCGTTTCAATCTGCAGTGGATGCATGGGCCAGTCTATTGTCTTCTGATGTGCCAATTTATGTTGCCGCTGTTTTTCAACCTTTGGATGAAGGTGTTTTAGGCTCCGCTGGACCCACCAGTGTTTTTGCCAATGCCCCCGGATTGGAAAGAAATACCTGGTATGGCGATGCCTTGGCCGACAAGCTTTCAGGGGAGGATTTAAATCCTACTAGTTATGACATCGTGGCCAATTTCAGTACGGTTTTCCCAAACTGGTATTACGGCACCGATGGAAATACCCCTGCTGGCATGTACGACTTTAAGTCTGTAGTATTACACGAACTTGGACATGGTTTAGGCTTCTTCGGCTCCCTATTTGTTGACAATGAAACGGGTATCGGAGATTATGGATTTGGCATTCCCAATCCCGTTTTCCCTGCCATTTATGATCGATTGGCCCATTCAGCTGATGGGAAGTCTATTTTGAAGGAAAACAAATACGGTAATTTTACCACAGCGTTGGGGGATGTGCTCCTTTCTGGCCCTCTGACTGCCAAAGGACCCCGAATCAAAGGAACTACCCAAGGTAAAGGTGCCCAAGTGTTCACCATATTGGATTCTGATATTTTAGGCGGTGAAATTCCAGGTCTTACCGATATTTGGTTGCCCGGCTCAAGCTATTCGCATTTGGATTATTTCACCTACGCCGGTGGACCCAACGGACTCATGGTTCCATTTTTGTCCACAGGAGCCTCTTTTGATAATCCCGGTCCCATTGTTCTTTCCATTTTTGATGACATGGGTTGGAACGGTAAGGTGAATCGTGAAGTTATGGAAAACCCCAATGCCCAGGATGATGAAGGTGATGACCCTTTAGCCGGAGCTGACAATGTAGTTGCCGTGTATCCCAATCCCTTCTCAAGCAACATAAATGTTAGTTTACTAGAAGGACGATCTATCAAAAAAGCAATTCTTACCGATGGCGGCGGATACAAATACAATGTTCCCAAAGGGAAAATCAGCGGAGGACAGCAGATCACCCTGGATTTATCCAACGCAAAAGGCCCCTCTGGACTTTACTTTCTTCAATTGACTTATGATGACAATTCTAGTGAAGTTGTAAAATTGTTCAAACAATAATCACAAAGTGATACTTGTCAAAGTAATATGGAAATGCCGGCTAAATGCCGGCATTTTTCATTGAAGATTGGTCTCCACCAAAAGTTTAAGTTCTTCCTCCAAACCATAGTTGGGAAAAGACTTACCTGCTTGACTGTACCAGTATTTAGCATTCCAGTCATCTCCTTCCTTTCTATGCAGGTACGCATGGATCCAACTGCCCATAGGGGTATGTAGGTCCTGGGCAATATCATGTGAAGCCTCCCAGTCGCCACGGGCATCATACCACAAAGCCTGAAGGGGTAAGGGCCATGCCGATGAAGGTTTGGCTTCTTCCAAAGTTTTTTGAAATGATGGGAAGTTTTCAGGGATCATGCACTCACTTTTTCCATAAACTCCTGTTCCGAAATGATGGGCACGCCCAAACTCTCCGCCTTGGTTTTCTTGCTGGGGCCCATATTGTCGCCCGCCACTACAAAACTGGTCTTGGATGAAATGGATGAGGCCACCTTGCCCCCATTGTCCTCAATGAGTTTCTTGAGGTCGTCCCGACTGATGCTTTCAAAAACGCCGGACACTACAAAAGTTTGCCCCTTCAATTTGTCGGTTTGATTTTCCAATTGTTCTTCAGATAGTGAGAACTGTAATCCATAAGATTTCAAACGGTCTACAAGTTCCACATTGGAGGAATCTGCAAAAAAACGAATCACACTTTCAGCAATCCGCTCCCCTATCTCATCTACAGCGATCAATTCCTCTTGGGTGGCCACCATCAACGCATCGATGTTTTTATAGGCCTTGGCCAATTTTTTGGCAACGGTCTCCCCAACATATCTAATTCCCAAAGCAAACAAAACCCTTTCAAAAGGGATGCTTTTTGATGCCGCCACACCATTGACCAAATTTTCAGCAGATTTTTCCGCCATTCTTTCCAAAGGCATCACCTGTTCCTTGGTCAGGGTGTATAAATCAGCATAATTGGCAATCAGTCCTTCCTTGAACAACAATTCCACCGTTTCGCTGCCCATGCCTTCAATATCCATAGCCTTTCGGGATATAAAATGTTGTATTCGACCTGTAATCTGGGGAGGACAACCCGTGTCATTGGGACAGAAGTGCTGGGCCTCCCCTTCTTTCCGAATGAGTTCCGTGCCACATTCTGGGCAATGGGTAATATATTCTGTAGGTTTTGAGTCGGTAGAACGCTTCGTAAAATCCACCGCAATAATCTTGGGGATGATTTCCCCTCCTTTTTCCACAAAAACGGTGTCCCCTTCGCGCACATCCAGCTTGGCAATCTGGTCCGCATTGTGCAGGGAAGCCCGTTTTACCGTTGTACCAGCCAACAATACAGGTTCCAGATTGGCCACTGGGGTAATGGCTCCGGTGCGCCCTACTTGGTAGGTGATTTCATTGAGTACGGTGGATACCTGTTCCGCCTTAAATTTATAGGCCATAGCCCACCGGGGGGACTTTGCCGTATACCCCAATTCTTCTTGATGTTGGATGCCGTTCACCTTTATCACCACCCCATCGGTTTCGTAGGGCAGGCTATGACGATGGGTGTCCCAATAATCCACAAACTCCATTACCTCTTGAGTGGACTTGCACAACTTGGCCACGGTGGGCACCTTAAACCCCCATTGCCTTGCTTTTTCCAGCACTTCAAATTGGGTCTTGATGCCCAAATTATTTCCAGTAATGCTATACAACAGACACTCCAAAGGACGCTGGGCCACCAAGGCACTGTCTTGCAGTTTAAGGCTTCCCGATGCTGTGTTCCTTGGGTTCATGTAGGGGTCTTCACCCGCTTCGATACGTTCTTGGTTCATCTTGGCGAAACCTTCGAGAGTGAGAATGATCTCGCCGCGGATGTCAAATTTTTGAGGGTAGTCCCCTTTTAATTGTAAAGGAACCGATTTGATGGTCTTGATGTTGGTGGTTACCTCATCACCTTGAAAGCCATCGCCACGGGTAACCGCCCGCACTAATTGCCCATCTTCATAGGTAAGGCTTATGGAAGCGCCATCATATTTCAGCTCACAGGTGAATTCTACCTGTACATCACCCAAAATACGTTGGATGCGTTTTTCCCAATCCTCCAAATCTTCCTTGGAATACGAATTGTCCAACGAATACATCCGATGTTCATGCACCACGGTCTCAAAGTTCTTGGTCACCGCTCCCCCAACCCGCAATGATGGTGATGTTGGGTCATGGAATTCGGGATGTTGTTCTTCCAGTTTTTGGAGTTCCTTGAGTTTCATATCAAACTCAAAATCCGAAATGGAAGGTTGGTCCAACACGTAATATTTGTAATTATGCTCCCGGAGTTCTTCCCGAAGGGATGTTATTTTTTGTTCGATGCTGCTCATCTGCTATATCTGATCTTTTTTAATCCATTTTGGGGTTGCCATTGGTTGGTACGATCTCATTTGGCCCAGAAGTCCTTCTGAAGTTGTATCCACCAAAAGCATATCCCTATTTTCTTGTTTCAATAGTCCTGCGACCACCATGCCATCCAGAAATTCCAACAGTTTGTCATAATATCCATTGATATTTAAAATCCCGATAGGCTTGGTGTGCAGGCCCAATTGTCCCCAGGTTACCATCTCGAACAATTCTTCAAGGGTACCAAATCCACCGGGCAGGGCAATAGTGCCTTCGGAAAGTTCGTGCATTTTCATTTTCCGTTCCTGCATGCTGTCCACCACAATCAATTCGGTAATCCTATCATGGAAAATTTCCTTGGAACGTAGGAAATCGGGAATCACCCCAATAACCTGTCCATGATGGTCCAATGCCCCGTTGGCCACCTGTCCCATCAGGCCTACTTTGGCACCACCATACACCAGGGTGATATTTTCATGGGCCAATAATGTACCCAATGCATACGACTCACGGACAATGGCCGTATCATTACCGTTACTGCTACCGCAAAAAACTGAAATACTTTTCATGGATTGGGATTCGCCTTGATCATCCTATCATTGCCAAAGATGTCTTTTCGGAGTTCAATTTCCGAAAAATTATGGGCTTTCAAAAGGGACTGGCTCTCTGCTCCCAAATATTGATTGATTTCCAAGTACAAACCTCCATTTTTGCTCAGGTTTCTATTGGCAAAATGGGCAATGGCCCTATAAAACAGCAAAGGGTCTTCATCCGAAACAAATAGTGCCAAATGCGGTTCGTGGTCGACTACGTTTTTCTTTATCTCCTTTTTTTCCAACTCCCTGACATAAGGTGGATTGGAAACGATGATATCAAATTCAAGTTCAAGTTCAAGTTCAAAATTAAGAATGCTGTGTTTTAAAAAGATAATCTCCACGGTGTTGGCTTTGGCATTCTTCTTTGCTACATTGAGGGCCCTCTCTGAAATATCCAAAGCATAGACCTTTGCATTGGGAATATTTTTGGCAAGTGAAATGGCAATACAACCGGTTCCTGTTCCGATATCCAGGATTCTTATTTCTGATGTCCGATGTTCGATTTCTGATTTCTGATTTTCCACATCATCCATAATCCATTGCACCAATTCTTCGGTTTCGGGTCGGGGAATGAGAACATCTTCATTGACGGCAAACTCCATGTCCATGAAATGGGTCGTGCCCAAAATATACTGCAGGGGTCGTTCTTGCTTCAGTTGTGTCAAAGCTTCAAACAGGGGCTGTTCTTCTTCCTTGGCCACCGTAGTCTTGGGTCGAACAACCAGAACAAAGCGCTCCAATCCCAGATAATGTTCTATACATCGGTAGAAGAATGCATCCACTTCCTCTTTGGGATAAATACCATCCAATTCCTTATGAAAAATGGTCTTGATTTCTTGGAGCAGCATTACAGTTTTTTTAGCATCCAGACCGGGCAAGAATAATGCCCTGTATTGCCCATAGGGGCATCAATATACTCGAAACCGCTGCGTTGGTAAAGTTTTTGGGCCGATTCCATATAGGGCATGGTTTCCAAATAGCATGCCTCAAAACCATACATCTTGGCCTTATCCAGGCATACGTTGATCATCTGCACGCCTAGTCCCTTCCCCCTAGCCTCTTCCAAAAAGTACATTTTTTGAAGTTCGCACACATTTCCATCGTAGTTCTCCAAAAGCGCAATTCCTGCACAACCAATGATGTGGCCATCATACTCCACAACAAAGTAGGTAGCCCTGGGCACATCATAGGCGGCATACATATCATCCAAAGCCTTATCGGCATACGCAGTACCCACTTTGGGCACCCCCATATCCTCCAAAACCTTGCGAACTACTTGGGCAACCTGAGCGTTATCTTCCGGAGTAATCTCACGGATTACCGCATCCTTCATATTGTGTTTTATTGTTCTATTTTTGTTGGGTGAAGATACACCAAAAATACATCCTCAGATGCATTGAACTGGGCAAAAAAGGACTGGGCAGCACAGCACCGAACCCTATGGTGGGTTGTGTTATCACCCATGATGGAAAAATTATTGGTGAGGGATACACCAGCCCTTATGGAGGTCCTCATGCCGAGGTGAATGCCATCAACTCAGTAATGGACAAAAGCCTTCTTCCCAAAGCTACACTGTATGTTCTCTTGGAGCCCTGCTCCCATTATGGAAAAACACCTCCCTGTGCCGATTTGATTGTTCAACATGGTATTCCCGAGGTGGTCATCGGAATCAAAGACCCCCATGACAAGGTGGCCGGAAAAGGCATCCAAAAACTGAGAGAAGCCGGGTGCAAGGTCACCGTTGGGGTTTTAGAAGAAGAATGTCGCAGTCACCTTAAGCGCTTTTTGACCTTTCAAGAGAAAAAGCGTCCCTATATTATATTGAAGTGGGCAGAAACCCAAGATGGTTTTATAGCCCCAGATCCAAAATTAAGGAAGAGCACCCCGGAACCGTTTTGGATCACCAACCCCTATTCCAAACAAATGGTGCACCAATGGCGAAGCCAAGAGCAGGCCATTTTGGTGGGGACCCAAACCGTATTGATGGACAATCCAAAGCTAACCACCCGTGATTGGAACGGAAAAAACCCGGTGAGGGTGGTTTTGGACAGGGATTTGAGAATTGGCGCCACTTTTCACGTCTTGGACAAAACTGTAAAGACCCTAGTCCTGACCCAAGTCAAAGATGCATCCCGCTATTCCGAAGGTATTGTTTATGAAATCATTGACTTTTCCAAGGCGATTGCCGCCCAAATATGCCATGTACTGTATCAACATTCCATAACCAGCATCATCATTGAAGGTGGTTCACGTACCCTTCAAACCTTTATCAAAGAAAACTTATGGGACGAGGCACGGGTCTTCAAAGGAGAAACTTTTTTTGGAAGTGGACTTCCTGCGCCAAAACTCTATGGACATCTTGTAAGCGAGCAATCTATTTTAACCGATACCTTATCCGTTTTTACCAATGATTAAAAATATTATACTCGATTTTGGGGATGTGTTCATCAACTTGGACAAGCCAGCAATAGCACGGGAGATGATCAAGTTTGGTTTTTCGGGCATTACTCCGGAATTGAGCTTGCTCTTCTTGGCTTATGAAAAAGGAGCTTTGGATTCCCAGAAATTCCTTGAACAAGTCTCAGGGTATTTCCCAGACGCCAAAGAACACGATTTAATCTATGCATGGAATGCCATTTTACAGGATTTTCCCGATGAGCGACTTACCTTTCTTGAACAGCTGGCCGAAGAAAACCAACACCGGCTTTTCCTGTTGAGCAATACCAATGACTTACATATTGAATGTGTGAAACGGCAATTGGGAATGGAAAAGTTCAACCGGTTCAAGAATGCTTTTGAGGTGTTCTACCTCTCCTATGAAATGGGTATGAGCAAACCTGACGCAGAGATATTTGAATTCGTATTGGAGCAAAACGACTTAACCCCATCCGAAACCTTGTTTGTTGACGACACCAAAGAGAACACAGATGCGGCGGCCGAGCTCGGCATTCACACTTGGAACCTTTTGGTAGGCCAAGAAGACATCACCCAACTTAAACGTTATCTGTAAATGATGGACCTAGCCTTGAGCATTCTGAGTTCCACCCTAATATTTGTGGTCTTTAAACTATTTGATGTTTACAAAATCCAAACCCTGTATGCCATCATTGTCAACTATGTGGTGGCCTGCATTGTTGGACTCTTCGTTTATGAAGGTCCCGTGAAAATGGGTGACGCTGTTGAATCTTCATGGTTTTTGGGCCCAATTTTTCTGGGAGTACTTTTCATCACCATTTTTAATCTGATGGCCAAAACCGCGCAGGTTGCAGGGGTATCTGTGGCTTCTGTGGCCACCAAAATGTCACTGGTCATTCCGGTACTGTTTGGGGTACTGTTCTATCAAGAGCATCTGTCCGCATGGCAGATCATTGGAATATTGCTGGCCCTGGTGGCCGTTTATCTGGCTTCATTAAAGGAGCAGCACATTACCATCCATAAAAAGGACCTGATATTGCCCACCTTGGTTTTCTTGGGTTCTGGGGTTATCGACACCAGCATTAAATATTTTGAAGAGCAACATCTCACTTCCCAAGAAATCCCTCTCTTCTCTTCCATGGTATTCGGGTGCGCCGCCTTAACAGGATTTATTTTTATTGGCTTCAAGGCCTTTAAAAACCCATTGCGCATCAACCTAAAAAATGTGTTGGGTGGGATAGCATTGGGCGTTCCCAATTACTTTTCCATTTTCTTTTTGATTCGAGCCCTGCGCTCCGATATGCTGGAAAGTGCCGCACTGTTTACGCTGAACAATGTGGCCATCGTCATGTTTTCGACCCTTGTGGGGATACTGATGTTCAAGGAAAGGCTTAGTCTAAAAAATTGGAGCGGTGTGGCCTTGGCCGTGGTAAGCATAATCCTTGTAGCTTTGTTTTAATGCAGGAAGACACCTTTAAAACCATAGCGCAGCCCACAACAGAGCTTCTATTCAAAGACCGGAAAAGTAAATTTTTTGCACAGGCCTTCCCTATTCAATCCGAAGATGAGGTAAAACCCATTGTAGAAAAACTTCGCAAAAAACACCATACTGCCAACCACGTTTGTTACGCATGGCAATTAGGGGAAAAGGAACATACCTATCGCGCCAATGATGATGGTGAGCCCAACAACTCTGCCGGAATGCCCATTTACGGCCAAATACAGTCTTTTGGAGTGACCAATGTATTGATAACGGTGACACGTATTTTTGGAGGAACCAAGTTGGGCGTAGGTGGCCTGATCCAAGCTTACCGTGCTGCCGCGCAAATGGCACTGGAAGATGCCAAAATCATTGAAAAAATACTAACGGCCCAATTTCAATTGCAGTTTGATTACCCCGAAATGGACAAGGTGATGCGAGGCATTAAACAACGAAATCTGGAAATTGTTTCCCAAAAAATGGAGATAGATTGCAGACTGGTCATTTCAGTTCGGGAAAGCGAGGCAGAACAGACTCTATTGTTTTTTGAAGAGATGCAGCATGTTCGTGTTAAGAAAATGGAATGAAGAACCGTGACCAAGCTCAAACCTAAGTTCAAACTCAAGCATAAGTGCAAGTCCTGACTCAAGTTCAGGTTAATTTGCGGTACTTTTTTACAGAAGCTACAGAAAATGTGCTTAACCCTATACCTATATAAGCTGACTTTGCTTTAACGGAAATATTATCTTTCCAGCTTTTCCAAAATGTATTCCGGACATTTCATGGGGCGGTTGGTCTTTTTATCCATAAACGCCAAGACGGTATGGGCCGTGGCCAAAAGTTCCCTGTCCTCATTATAAATTTTATAGTCGAACTCAATTTTTACCAGAGGCGTTTTTGTCAAGGAAGTCTCCACCGTGATCAAATCATCGTAAAGCGCAGATTTTTTGTAGTCTATCTGCAAAGAAATTACGGGTAGCATAACACCGTTCTCTTCCATGCTTCGGTAAGTAACCCCAAGGTCCCTTAGCCATTCCACCCTACCCATTTCCAAGTATTGGGCATAGTTGCCATGGTAAACCACACCCATTTGGTCAGTTTCTCCATAACGTACCCGAAAAGAATGCGAATTTAACCCCATATTTTAAATGAAAAATTATATATTAGAGACTTGGTTAACATTAGGGTAACATGCGAAAAAAAAACAAATTATTCAATGTGCATTTCATTTTTTTTTTTAAAGATTTGTTCACATATTTGTCGCATCCATTGGGCATCTAAATACCCCTAGATGTTACATCTAAAAGTGTTATTACTAACCAACAAAAAACGAGGAAAAACTTCATGAGTGTTACTGCTAATTCCGTATGGAACAACTGTTTGGCTTTTATCGAAGATAATATCCAACCGCAGGCATTCAAAACTTGGTTTGAACCCATCAAACCTATTAAGCTCACCGAAAAAGCACTTAGCATACAGGTTCCCAGCAAGTTTTTTTACGAGTGGCTGGAAGAGCATTATGTTAAGCTTTTAAAAGTGGCTTTAACTCGTGAATTGGGCAGTAACGCAAAATTGATCTACATTATTAAAATGGAGAACAAGTACGGGAACAAAGAACCGTTCACCGAACAGATTCCAAGTTCCAACCGTACCGCTGTTGCACCCCAGGAATTGGACGTGCCCATTACCTCTAAAAGTCCCGAGCTGAAAAACCCATTTGTTATTCCTGGGATACGGAACATAAAAATAGAATCCCAATTAAATCCCAACTACAATTTTGACAATTTCTTGGAGGGGGATTCCAACCGTTTGGCTAGATCTGCCGGAATGGCCGTGGCCAATAAACCGGGTGGAACCTCTTTTAACCCTCTTTTGGTCTTTGGTGGCGTTGGTTTGGGAAAAACCCACTTGGCGCATGCCATCGGGGTGGAAATAAAAGACAAGTATCCTGAAAAAACGGTACTCTATATATCTGCGGAGAAGTTCACCCAACAATATATTGAATCGGTTAAAAAGAACACCCGTAACGATTTTATCCATTTTTATCAATTGATTGACATCCTCATTATTGATGACGTACAGTTTCTCTCTGGTAAATCTGGAACACAAGACGTGTTCTTCCATATTTTTAACCACTTGCACCAAAACGGAAAGCAGGTTATCCTAACTTCGGATAAGGCACCTGTTGATATGCAAGATATTGAACAGCGATTGCTATCCCGTTTCAAATGGGGACTTTCTGCCGAATTGCAAAGTCCTGATTACGAAACCCGTGTTTCCATTTTAAAGAACAAACTGTATCGTGACGGTGTTGAAATGCCCGATGAAATCATTGATCATGTAGCCAAGAACATCAAGACCAATATTCGCGAGTTGGAAGGCGCCATTATTTCGCTGATAGCACAATCCTCATTCAACAAGCGTGAAGTGACCTTGGAACTGGCCCAGCAGGTTGTGGAGAAGTTCGTAAAGAATACCAAGCGCGAGGTTTCCATAGACTACATCCAAAAAGTGGTGTCCGATTATTTTGAAATGGATGTGGCCACGCTTCAATCCAAAACCAGAAAACGGCATATTGTACAAGCTAGACAATTAGCCATGTTCTTTGCCAAAAAGTTCACCAAGGCCTCTTTGGCCAGTATCGGTTCACAAATTGGAAAAAGAGATCATGCCACTGTATTGCATGCCTGTAAAACCGTGGATAATCTTGCTGAAACCGATAAACAGTTCCGAAAGTATATCGAAGACTTGAACAAAAAGTTCTCTTAACCTCAATTACATAATGAAAACCAAGGTGTTGATGGTCTGTCTGGGCAATATTTGCAGATCACCATTGGCCGAAGGCATTTTAAAATCCAAGGTAGATTCTGACAAGGTGTTTGTCGATTCCGCCGGAACTGCCGGTTACCATATAGGCAATGCTCCTGACTCTAGATCAGTTGCAGTGGCAAAGAAATATGGATTGGACATTGGCTCCCAAAAGTGCAGGCAATTTTCACAGATGGATTTCAAAGAGTTTGATTGGATCTATGTGATGGACCGAAGCAACCTTTCAAATGTAATCAACCTGGCCAAAACTACAGAAGAAATGAGCAAGGTAAAATTGCTTTTGGATGAGGTCAATTTAGGTATTAAAGAGGTGCCCGACCCCTATTATGGAGGGGAAAGCGGTTTTGAAGATGTATATCAAATGATCGACATAACTTGTGAAGCTATAGCAAAAAAACTAAATTAAACCTATGGAACAAGAGGTTAAACCGGGGTTGGTCATGGGCAAGGTGTATTTGATCCCCACAACACTTGGGGACAATGCTCCACTCGAAGTGCTGCCCATTTCCATTAAGCGAACCATTGAAAACATAGATCACTATATTGTTGAGAATGAGAAAACCGCTCGGCATTTCATCAAAAAGGTGAGCCCAGGCAAATCGCAACCTAATTTACACATAGAGTCCCTGAACAAGTATACCGATCCCTCTGTTATCCCATCCTATTTAGATCCCTGCATTCATGGTTTTAATATTGGGCTATTGTCTGAAGCAGGCTGTCCAGGTATTGCAGACCCTGGTGCCGATGTGGTACGGATAGCCCACGAAAGAAGAATCCAGGTCGTTCCTTTAGTAGGGCCGTCCTCCATTTTAATGGCCATGATGTCCAGCGGAATGAATGGGCAGAATTTCGCCTTCAATGGGTACCTTCCCATAGACAACAACGAGCGAAAGAGCATGATAAAAAATCTAGAACGTCTGTCAAGGGAAAAAGGTCAATCACAGATTTTTATGGAAACCCCTTATCGCAACAACAAGTTGGTCAAGGAATTGGTGCGGACCCTGCACAAGAATACGCGTTTGTGTATTGCCTGTGACATTACGCTTCCCTCAGAGTTCATCCAGGCCAAAAGTGCACATGAGTGGGGCGAACAAGAAGTAGATTTGGACAAACGCCCAACCATATATATTATTCAGGCATAAAAAAACCCCAGAACAACAATTCCGGGGTTGATTGTATTTTATCTTACCGTATTAAATCTTTGGATTTTTTTTCTGCGGAATGATGGAAACATCGTACCCTGCAAACTTCCTTATATAGTAAGAGATACTACTTCCGAAGGCATCAGCCACATCATCCTGACCATATGACCGAAGGTATTTCTTCACATTTCCAGCTCCAGCTAAGTGGGCCGCTGCCAAAATACCTGACTCGGTAATCTTGATTCCCCCAATTCTTTTTCCGTTAAAGCGTTTGATATCCCTACGCAATATCCATTTATTACGGGCGATGTTAATATCAAAAACTTTTTCTTGAAGCACCGGGTCATTTAAGAAACCGTCCATATCGTAGACGCCCATCAAATTTAGGGTGCTTCCCCCAAACTGATATTTACCCAAATACCCTAAAGTGTTCACTACATGATATTTTCCTTGGGATTCCTTGAATGCAAGGGCATCCTTAAAGCCATTATAGGCCTTTCCCAAAAAAGGAGGGGTCATCACATCAATTTCAGAATCCGCAATGGAATCCAACTGAACTGATTGCTCTAAGTTGGCCGTAACCTGAAGCGAATCCGGTATCTCGTGATTCACTTTTTTCATAACGGTATACGTACCAAAACTTGTTAAAATTACAATCATGGCAAGATGTAATATAAAACCTATCCATCTTTTCATAACGTTGCTATTTAAGTCTCCAACACCAAAAGCGTTGAAATTAAATTTGGCCGGCAAATATAGGGGGAGACTTTTTTTTAACAGTAGTAAAGCTCCTAAGATTTTCTTAAAAGAGGCTTAAAATACGTTAAAGAGCTGAAAATTAACGACGAACCGTGTTACCTGAGTACTTTTTGCTCATTTAACCACTGGGTATACTGCACCTTATTTCGGTTGTGCTGCGCTAAAGTTTTGGCGAACATGTGATATCCAAAATTGGAAACATCGGCCACAAAATAAAGATATTCGTGTTTTTCTGGATTGAGAACCGCTTCTATGGATGAAATATCGGGCATGGTAATGGGACCCGGTGGAACCCCGGCATATTTGTAGGTATTGTATGGGGAATCCATCTCCAAATCACGATACAGTACTCTTTTTATAATGGTGTCATAATTCCCTGTTTCCTTTTTAATGGCAAAAATCACCGTGGGATCGGCCTGCAACAAGATTCCTTTTCGGATTCGGTTGAGATAGACCCCCGCCACCCTACGGCGTTCATCCACTTTGGCTGTTTCTTTTTGCACCACTGCGGCCAAGGCAATAACCTGTTCCGGTGTAAGGTTCTGTTCTTTGGCCTTTTCTAGGCGCTCTTCGTTCCAAAATGATTGATATTCCTTCAGCATCCTGTCACGAAAACCTTCTGCCTTGGTGTTCCAAAAGAATTCATAGGTATTGGGAAGGTACATACCCAACTTACTGTCTTCATCAAAATTGGTTTCGCGAAGGAAATCCGCATCATTGAACGCATGCAAAAGCGATATGCTATCCGCCTCCAACTGTTCCGATATGCGACCCGCCAAAGACTCCAAAGATTCCTGGTTGTTGAAGGACACCCTAACCGGAATATTGGCGCTACGAAGGGTATTGATGATTTCGTTGTTGTTCATCCCCTTTTTCAAGGCGTACTTTCCCGCCTTAATATTGGTCACATAGCCTTTTCTTTTGGCAACGGCCTCAAAAGTGGACAAGTCCTTCAATAAAGGTTCCAGACTCGTTTTTACATCCGTGAAAGTGTCGTCTGAAGCGATATATACAAAGGCTTCATTATTATTGAACTGTGTATTTGGGCTAAAAATGGCATTATAAATTTGATAAACAACAAAGCCGCATACCAAAAGTCCGAGCAAGGCCACTGTCCAAAGTATCTTTTTAAGGTACATCCTTTCTTATCTTTTGAAACATTATCTCATTTTTGAATCCCGTATTGGTCCGAATCCATTCCTTTTTCACTCCTATTCTTTCAAACCCCAACTTTTCAAACAAATGGATACTGCTGGTATTTTCCTCCAGAATATTGGCATACAATTGATGAAGGTCTAAAACAGAAAAGGTATAATCACACAACAATTCAAGAGCTTCTGCCCCCAAGCCTTTATTCCGGTTTTCAGGGTTGGCAATTACAATACCTATTCCCGCCCTTCGGTTCTTCGGGTCAAAATCGAACACGTCGATAAGTCCAATACACTGGTCCTCCTTGTTGCAGATGCACAATCGTAATTGCTTTACCTCATAAATATCCCTGTGGGCATTCTCCAAATACAGCCGAAGCACTTTTTTTGAATAGGGTTTTATGGTACCACTGATTTCCCAAATGGAAGTATCGTTCTCTAACTGATATAGAAAATCCAAATCCGTTGGCTCCAAGGCTCTTAGATATATTTGCACTCCTTGTAAGCTTAACATACTATCTCACCTTTATATACTTGTACGGCCGGTCCTTGCAAAAAGACGTTCGTATAGATATCGTCTTGTCGCTCAAAACTTATGGTAAGCTTGCCCCCTGGGGTTTGCACCTTTACGACCTTGGATGCGGTTTTCCCAGATTGGTGCATGGCAATGGCCACTGCGGTGACCCCTGTTCCACAAGAGAGCGTTTCGTTTTCAACACCTCTCTCGTAGGTTCTCACCTGAAAGGCATCATTCCCTGATTGCTCCACAAAGTTGATGTTGCTTCCAGATTTTCCATAGATTCCGTATCGGAGCTTAGCTCCTTCCTTAGAGACATTAAAATGCTCCAGATTTTGCACGAGTTGAACATGGTGTGGAGAACCTGTATCCAAAAAACTGTAGTTGGGCTTTTCGCGAACCTCATCAACATCCACCATCTTTAGCTTCACCATGTCTCCGTCTATGGTAGCATGGTGCAACCCATCCACAGCATTGAAAGTGGTCTCATTGCCAATTACGCCTAAAAAATGGGCGAACGCCACCAAACATCTACCTCCATTCCCACACATGCTGCCCTCGGCCCCATCTGCATTGAAATACACCATCTTAAAATCCGAATTTGCATCATTCTCCAAAAGAATAAGTCCATCCGCACCTATCCCAAACCGTCGGTCGCACAAGTGCGCCACAAGCTTGGAGTCGTTTTTGGGAAATAGCTCCTGACGATTGTCGATGATCACAAAATCGTTTCCCGTTCCTTGGTATTTATAAAACTGTAACCTCATAATTCCCTACAAAGGAACAAATATAGGGCATTCTTTAAGAGTTTTTTTGTAGTTAAAAACGAGTTAAACCGATAAAGCCAAAAATTGAATTCTTTTAATTTTGTTAGAGCTAAATGTTAAATTAGTAATGATTATGAAGAGAATAGCTAGTTTATTTCTGGTATCCTTATTTGCAGGGGCAATTACCCTCGGAGCGTACAAATTATTTTTTGAGAAAGACAATCTCAACTGGTCTGCTTCCCAGGAAGCCATACCCGTATTGAGCACAAGCAACCTGCCAACATCGGCATTGGGGGCTGGAATCAATGAAGTGGATTTCACCTTGGCTGCGGAGAAAACGGTAAACTCTGTTGTGCACGTGAAAAACTTGACCTTGAGCAAAGGCCCGAGCAGTCTATCGGATTTCTTTTATGGTTTTGAACGCCAACAAACCCCGCAGATCGGTTCTGGGTCGGGCGTGATCATCTCTCCCGATGGCTACATTGTCACCAACAACCATGTAATTGCCAATGCCAGTCAATTGCAGGTGAACCTAAACAACAATAAAACTTATGATGCAGAAGTGATCGGTTCCGATGCCGATTCCGACATTGCACTTTTAAAAATCGATGCTGAAGAACCCCTACCTTATTTGGCGTTTGGAGATTCAGACAATGCCAAGATCGGGGAATGGGTACTGGCCGTTGGCAACCCTTTTAACCTTACCTCAACTGTTACGGCTGGAATTGTAAGTGCCAAGGCAAGGTCTTTGGGCAGAAACCAATCCTTTATCCAGACCGATGCAGCTGTAAACCCTGGCAACAGTGGTGGTGCCCTGGTCAATACCAATGGTGATTTAATTGGAATCAATACTGCCATTACCTCTCAAACCGGTTCGTATGTAGGCTACGCATTTGCTGTTCCCAGTAACATAGCCAAAAAAGTAGTTGAGGATATCATGGAATTTGGCAACGTTCAAAAAGGATTGTTGGGTATCCAAGGAGGTGACCTAACCTCTGCCCTTGCAGAAGAAAGAGGGCTTAGTATTTCTGATGGAGTGTATGTCTCCAAAGTAACAGAAGAATCTGGCGCTGCAGAGGCCGGCCTTCAAGAAGGGGATATTATTAAGCAAGTGGACAACATTGCAGTCCATAAGTTTTCAGAATTATCCGGATATCTATCTTCCAAAAGACCTGGTGATGTAGTCCAAGTGGTTGTAGATCGCGATGGAAAGAGTGTCTCCAAAAGAGTTACCCTAAAAAAACAATCCAGCATTATTTTGCCCATGACCGGATTTACCGTTAAAAACCTATCCAAAGAAGACAAAAAGAAATTTGGAGTATCCAAGGGTGTCAAGATTATAGATGTTCCCCAAGCCTATGGAAGATATGGTCTTCAAAATAAAGTTATCACAGAAGTTGATGGCAATGAAGTTGACAACATTGAAGATGCCAAACGTCATTTCGGGGAAATCTCAAGGTATGGCCGCACCAGCTTTACCATGATCAATGAAAAAGGGGAAAAAGAACATATGATCCTCCAATAAAAACATTGAAATACTCACTAAGAAAGCACCTCTACCAAGGTGCTTTTTTTATATCGAAATTCTTTTACGAAAACGTTTGAAATATCTAATTTTGTCAAAAATAGCTAACTAAGCAAACGTATCAAATAATCTATGAGCGACATCAAGTCCTACGAAAAGGAACTTGCCTTTCAGGCAGACCGAAGAAAAGCGACCACGGAATTCATAAAGATCATTAGCGACCTATGGTATGATAAAGCCATTGAAGTGGTTCTCTTTAAAAATCAAGTCATCGATAAAAATGTCAGTGACATCATCAACTTGCATGAATATGCTGGGGAGTTTGTCCAGAAACCGATTTCCATTTTTGATTCGGTCGAAATTTTGAGGGCCATAAACGATATCAATTTACCGCCGGCAAAATTGGACATTGGCAAGCTTACCTACGAATATCATTCAGATGAAAACAACCATCTCAATGTAAAATCTTTTGTACTGGATAAGCTCAAGGATGCTCAATTCTCCAAGGAAATAAAACCTAAAGACGTAGTTCTCTATGGGTTTGGAAGAATTGGAAGACTAGTAGCCAGGGAACTTATGGCAAAAACCGGAAGAGGTAGTCAATTAAGGCTCAGGGCCATTGTTGTTCGCGGTGAACTAAATGCGGAAGTTCTCGAGAAAAGGGCGGCATTGCTCCGAACCGACTCTGTTCACGGTCAGTTTATGGGCACCGTGGATATAGATCCAAAAAACAACGCTCTAATCATTAATGGCACTACCGTAAAATTCATCAGTGCCGAAAAGCCCGAAGACATCGACTATACCAAATACGGTATAATAAGCGCTTTGGTCATTGATAACACTGGGGCGTTCAGGGATAAGGAAGCATTGTCCAGACATTTGGAATCCAAAGGTGCTAGCAGGGTATTACTAACCGCTCCCGGAAAAGAAGTCCCAAACATTGTACATGGGGTAAACCACAAAGAGTTTGATCCAGACAAGACTAAAATCTACTCTGCAGCCTCTTGCACCACTAATGCCATTACACCAATATTAAAGGTTATAGAGGATTCCCTAGGGATTAAAAAAGGGCATTTGGAGACCATACATGCGTACACCAATGACCAAAATTTGGTGGACAACATGCACAAAAAGTACCGTAGGGGTCGCGCTGCCGCCTTGAACATGGTCATCACAGAGACTGGTGCAGGAGCAGCAGTAGCCAAGGCTCTGCCATCCTTGAAAGGGAAGCTGACCTCCAATGCCATTCGTGTACCAGTTCCCAATGGTTCTCTTGTGGTTTTGCATCTGGAAGTGAAAAACAAGACTTCCATAGAAGGTGTAAACACCATATTAAAGAAATATGCCTTGGAAGGGGATTTGGTAGAACAAATAAAATACTCCCTCAGCAATGAATTGGTGTCTTCCGATATTGTGGGAACTTCAGCTCCCTCCATATACGATAGCAAGGCCACTTTGGTATCCGGCGATGGTAAAAGCTTGGTGCTTTATATATGGTATGACAATGAATATGGTTATTCGCATCAGGTCATTCGATTGGCAAAATACATAGCCAAGGTTAGGCGTTATACGTATTATTAGTGGTCTGGATTGGAAGTGCCTCAACTGGAGTGATAAGGTTTTTCTTTTGATTTTTGGTTTATTGGTGTAATTTCGCCCTACCCTTAATCTAAATTTAATACGAGAATACTATTGACCATGAAGCATTTAACAGTTGTATTGACCCTAGCCCTACTGACTTCCTTTTCTGCAATTTTTGCCCAAGAAGAGGATTCTTCCCCAGATGAAAACAATACCTTGATCGGGCAATTTGAAGAACTGGAACGGAAATCAGGTAATTACAGAGCCAATGGCATCAGGTATGAGGTCATTAAACTATCCGATCTGTATGAGGTCAAAAACAATATTTTCGATTCCATAAATACCTCAAGCAAGACCATAAAAGATCTTTCTGCCACCATTACCGGTAACGAGGCCCAAATAGAAGACCTTAATTCTAAATTGCAGGATACCACCAATAAACTAAATACCGTTACCGAAGAAAAGGACAGCATTTCCTTTTTTGGCGCGTTGATTAGCAAAGGGACCTACAATTTTATTTTATGGTCCATCATTTTTGCTCTTTTACTGTTCCTGCTCTTTTTCATATACCGATTCAGAAACAGCAATTTCTTGACACATCAGGCTAAATCTGCACTAGCCGATTTAGAAAAAGAATATGAAGAGCACAGAAGGCGGGCCTTGGAACGCGAGCAAAAAATAAGCCGTCAATTACAGGACGAATTGAACAAACAGAAAAAGTAACAATAAGGCTTCCTCAAGGGAAGCCTTTTTAACGAACTTCATGACCCTAAAAAAGGCTACATCCGCTGACCTGAAACTTATCATACCACTTTTTGATGCATATAGGGTATTCTATGGACAGCCCTCAAACCTAAAAGCGGCCAAAACCTTTCTTGAGGAACGTTTTTCAAATGGGGACAATGTCGTTTTCTTGGCGATGGATAATGAAACCCCCATTGGTTTTACACAATTGTACAAAACCTTTTCTTCAGTTTCCATGCGTCCTTTTTACATTCTTAACGACTTGTATGTCTCCCCCGAATATCGGAAACAAGGAGTTGGCGAAGCACTGTTACAACAAGCAAAGCAGCATTGTCAACAAATGGAGTACAAAGGACTTGCATTGGAGACCGCCGTGGACAACCCGGCCCAAAAATTGTATGAACGCCTGAACTGGAAAAAAGAAACCGCATTCTTTCGTTATTTTTGGGCAAACCCCAAGTAGATCAACCGTTATTTTTGACCCTATTGCCTTAACCCATGAGGATAGATATCATCACCGTTTTACCAGAACTCCTAAAAAGCCCCTTTGAGGCTTCCATATTAAAAAGAGCCATTGAAAAAAACCTTGTAGAGGTTCATTTGCACAATCTAAGGGAATACACCACAGGTAAATATAGACAGGTTGATGATTACCAGTTTGGTGGTGGTGCAGGTATGGTTCTTATGGTAGAACCGATTGACAAGTGCATTTCCAAACTAAAGAGCGAACGGGATTATGACGAAATAATTTACATGACTCCTGATGGAAATACATTGAACCAAGGCATGGCAAACGAGATTTCATTAAAGAAGAACCTAATAATTCTGTGCGGACACTATAAAGGCGTAGACCAGCGAGTACGTGATATGTTTGTTACGCGAGAAATCTCCGTGGGTGATTATGTTCTCTCGGGCGGGGAATTGGCCGCTGCCATTGTGTGCGATGCTGTTATCCGACTGCTTCCAGGAGTTCTCAACGACGAGACCTCCGCACTTACCGACACTTTTCAAGACAACTTATTGGCTCCTCCAGTTTATACAAGGCCCGCCGAGTATAAAGGGCAAAAGGTTCCCGAAATCTTATTGAGTGGTGACTTTCCAAAAATTGAGAAATGGAGGGAAGAACAAGCCTTGGAACGCACCAACCAAAGAAGACCTGATCTACTAAAATAATTTACATGGAAAACAACGATTCCCTTTATTTCGCCGTAGGTGGACTATTCTATGGCTTGATACAACTGATTGTTCTGATTGCCTGTATCATCTTGGTGCTAAAGCAAAGAAACACCGCGACCATTTTAATGCTCACTGGCCAAATCTTATCCATTGTGTTTTCATTGGGCGGATACCTTTGGAACTTCCTTGCAGCAAAAAATGGGGTTGATTCACTATTACAAGCCAATAAAATAATGTCGGTGGTAGGGCCTCTTCCCTACGGCCTTTTTGCCATTGGACTGATTCTGTTCGCCATGAATCAAGTAAAAAAGAAAAGATTGGGTCAAGAAAATGTTTAAAGTACAAAAAACCGCTTGCCAATTCTAAATATTGCATTACTTTTGCAATCTCAAATTCAACCTCTGACGAAATCCGTGAAAGTTGATTTTGAAAAACACTTAAAAAAAATATCATGGAATCCTTAGTGAAATTTGTTGAAGACGAATTTGTTCCAAAAAAAGATTTCCCAAAATTTTCTTCTGGAGATACCATCACGGTATACTACGAAATCAAGGAAGGTGAAAAAACCCGTATCCAGTTCTTCAAAGGAGTTGTAATCCAGAGAAGAGGAAGTGGTGCCACTGAAACCTTCACCATCAGAAAGATGTCTGGTACTGTGGGAGTAGAAAGAATTTTCCCTATCAATATGCCTGCCTTGCAACGTATTGAAGTGAACAAGAAAGGTAAAGTTCGTAGATCTAGAATCTTCTACTTTAGAGGTCTTACCGGGAAAAAAGCCCGTATCAAAGAGATTAGGGGATAACAAAACCCCAACGCAAATAAAAAGCACCTTTTCAAGGTGCTTTTTTTATGAACAATTGTTAATAACAGTAGTTTATATATTGTTGATTTTTAATTGGTTATAAAATTTGGATATCTGCCGCTTAATCCTATCTTAGCAGAAGAAATAATGAAAATGATACCATCAGTTTCGTATTTCTATTTTAAAGTTGACGTTCTTTAAAAGCTGTGGTTTCCCTTTTTAATTAGTAACACTACTGATCACAAAAGGAATTTCAAGACAAGGTAAGGCTCAGGCTGCTTGAGGAGAAATGATGAATTTTATGTGCGAATGGAAGAGCAATTTTCCATTTTGATAGAATTTAGGAAACTATCGGTACACTTTGCTGAAAGTTGTTTGGTTGAAAAATTAAGGACAGGAAGCAAAGCAAACGTTAAAAGGAAAACAGGAACAGGTCTTAGGATTTGTGGTTTTGTAGCAACACAGAACAATGCTGTAAGTACTTTTCAGAAAGCCATATCAATGTTCGCACATAGATATGGCTTTTGTTTTTTCACATTCCCCTCCATTTTTGTACCCTTTTTACTTTATTCGGTATATTCATCACCATTCATATGTCGTATATTTGCACCGCTCAAACAAATACATTTAAATGGCCAAAATTTATTATACCAAGACCGACGAGGCTCCAGCCTTAGCAACCCTTTCTTTCTTACCCATTGTAAAAGCCTTTACCGAAACTGCAGATGTCACTATTGAAACCAAAGATATTTCTCTGGCAGGTAGGATAGCTGCTGCTTTTCCAGAATTCCTGAACAAGGACCAACAAGTTTCAGATGATTTGACCATTTTGGGGGATTTGGCTAAAACGCCCGAGGCCAATATCATTAAACTGCCCAATATCAGTGCTTCAATTCCTCAGCTTAAGGAAGCTATCGAAGAACTACAAGGAAAGGGGTTCAACCTACCCAATTACCCCGATGAGCCCAAAAATGACGAAGAAAAAAGCATTAAGGCAAGGTATGACAAGATTAAGGGAAGTGCCGTAAACCCTGTATTACGAGAAGGAAATTCGGACAGAAGAGCTCCCAAGGCCGTAAAAAATTACGCAAAAAAAAATCCGCACAGCATGGGGGAATGGTCTTCCAATTCCAAAACCCATGTAGCTTCCATGACCCATGGCGATTTCAAAGCCAATGAAAAATCGCTCACCATGGATCATGCCGGTGATGTTCGCATTGAACTACTGGACACGGAAGGAAACACAACCGTACTGAAAGATAAAGTCACCCTTCAAAAAGAAGAAGTCATTGATGCGACCGTGTTGAGCAAAAATGCATTGGTGGAGTTCTTGACCCATGAGATAGCCGATGCCCGAAAAAACAACCTTCTACTTTCATTGCACTTCAAGGCAACCATGATGAAGGTCTCCGACCCTATCATCTTTGGCCATGCCCTTGAAGTATATTTTGCAGATCTGTTTTCAAAATACGGGGATACATTCAAAAAAATGGGTATCAACCCAAATGATGGTTTGGAAACTCTTTTGGACAAATTGTCCGAGCTTCCAGATGACCAACATAAAGAAATTGAGCAAGCCATTGCGGCCAGCATAGAAAACGGTCCTGATTTGGCCATGGTGAATTCCGATAAAGGAATTACCAACCTTCATGTGCCCAGTGACGTAATCATCGATGCTTCCATGCCCGCTATGATCAGGAACTCCGGGAAGATGTGGGACAAGGACGGAAAACTCCAAGACACCAAGGCCATCATCCCTGATAGCAGTTATTCAGGGATTTATCAAGCTACCATTGATTTTTGCAAGGAACATGGCGCTTTTGATCCCACAACAATGGGAACGGTCCCCAATGTTGGACTTATGGCGCAAAAAGCAGAGGAATATGGCTCCCACGACAAAACTTTTGAGATTCCGAAAAATGGAAGTGTAAAGGTGGTGGATGCCTCAACAGGAAAAACCTTAATCGAGCACAAGGTTGAAGCGGGCGATATCTGGAGAATGTGCCAAGTAAAAGATGCTCCTGTCCAGGATTGGGTGAAATTGGCCGTAACCCGAGCCAAGGCAACCAACACGCCTGCCGTTTTTTGGTTGGACAAAGACAGGTCCCATGATGCCGAACTCATCAAAAAAGTCAACCTTTACCTAAAAAATCACGATACGCAAGGTTTGGATATCCGAATCCTATCCCCTCTTGAAGCTACCAAATTTACTTTGGAACGCATCAAAAATGGTGAAGATACCATCTCCGTGACCGGAAATGTGCTACGGGACTACCTTACCGACCTCTTCCCCATTCTGGAAGTGGGTACCAGTGCCAAAATGCTCTCCATTGTTCCTTTGATGAACGGTGGTGGACTATTTGAGACCGGTGCCGGTGGTTCTGCTCCCAAACACGTTGAACAGTTTTTGGAAGAAGGTCACTTGCGATGGGATTCCTTGGGCGAATTCTTGGCCCTTGGCGTTTCTTTGGAACATTACGGTGAGAAAAACAACAACTCCAAAGCCAAGGTATTGGCAGATGCATTGGATAAAGCCACTGAAAAATTCTTGGACAACGACAAATCCCCTTCCCGAAAAGTAAACGAATTGGATACCCGTGGAAGCCATTTTTATTTGGCATTGTATTGGGCAGAGGCGTTGGCAAACCAAAATGAAGATACTGAACTGAAATCGGTTTTCAGCAAAGTATTCGATACCATGTCTTCCAACGAAGAAAAGATTGCCCAAGAATTGATAGACGCCCAAGGTACTAGTGTAAATATTGGTGGATATTACTTGCCAAACCCAGAATTGGCATCAAAGGCCATGCGCCCTAGCAACACGCTTAATACCATTTTAGAAGGTATCGCGTAGCAACATATTGAAATTCATCTACACAAGGGTGCAAACCAATCCAATTTGGTTTTGCACCCTTTCTGTTTTTGGTATAGGTTTAATAGGTTGAGAGATAGTACATTCTATTTTTGCCGTCTCGGATAAATGTGTACTTTTAGTAAAACCCATTGAATGTCCAAACAGTACTTTTTTCTCCTGTTTACATTGTTGCTTCAACTTGGTTTTCTGCAAGCGCAACAAAAATTCACCTTGAGCGGTACCGTATCGGAAGCCAACAGCAATGAAACACTAATAGGGGTCACCATAGCCATTCCATCCTTAAAAACAGGAGTCACCACCAATGAATATGGTTTTTACTCCATTACCTTGCCTCAAGGAGACTACGAATTGGTTTTGAGTTATCTAGGATTTCAGGACATCAGGGAAACCATACGTCTTGATAGAAATATAAAGAAAGATTTCAACCTTCTGGAAGCCGCAGAAGAGTTGGAAGAGGTGGTGGTTACAGACAATGCGGAACGTCTGGATATCCGAAAACCCCAAATGAGTGTAAACACCTTGGCCGTAAGAACCATTAAGCAAATACCCGTGGTACTTGGTGAAGCCGATGTAATCAAGTCCCTCATCCTTTTACCCGGGGTCACCAATGCTGGTGAAGCTTCGTCCGGATTCAATGTCAGAGGCGGGGCGGCGGACCAAAACCTCATCCTATTGGATGAAGCCACTGTGTTCAATTCATCCCACCTGTTTGGTTTCTTTTCAGTCTTTAATCCCGATGCCATCAAAGATGTCAAACTTTTTAAAGGAGGTATACCAGCCAGATATGGGGGTAGGGTCTCATCGGTACTGGAGATTTTTCAAAAGGAAGGCAACAGCAAAGACTTTAAGGTTAACGGAGGAATTGGTGCCGTGGCCAGCAGATTGCTACTCGAAGGTCCCATCACCAAAGACCGAACCGCTTTTTTAGTTGGCGGAAGAGCGTCATACGCCCATCTATTTCTTCCCCTGTTCGATGTGGACAATAAAGCCTATTTCTATGACCTGAATACCAAAATCAACCATAAAATAAATGACCGAAACAGTATTTTCCTATCCGGTTATTTTGGAAGGGACCTTTTTAGCATCAACGATAATTTTGTGAACACCTATGGCAATGCAGTGGGAAATTTTAGATGGAACCATTTATTTTCAGACAAACTTTTCTCCAATTTGTCACTGATCTATTCTGATTATTTTTATGGCTTGGAGCTTGATTTTGTGGGGTTTGACTGGGATTCTGGAATTCAAAACTTTAACCTTAAATACGACCTAAAACACTACGTTAACGATAAGCTTCAACTCAATTATGGTATGCACAACACTTACTATGTGTTCAATCCGGGAAGAATACGCCCCAATAGCCCTGACTCTGGTATTGTTGAGGAGCAGTTGACAAAAAAATATGCCAATGAGAATGCTATTTATATTGATGTGGAGCATAAGATATCGGACAATCTTAGTATGGGTTATGGTTTAAGGGCCAGTCAATTTAACAGATTTGGACAGGATGAATTCTATGTATACGAAAATGACAATCCAGTATTGTTCGACCCATTTTCCTTGGTATATCGGGAAGCGGAACCCATAGATACCATCAATCCCGGTAGAAGTGGAACGCTAAAAAAGTTTTTCAATCTGGAACCACGGATATCGGCTTCCTATAATTTTGATGGTAAAAGCTCCGTTAAGGCAAGCTATACCCGTTTGGCCCAATATCTTCATTTATTGTCCAATACCAGTTCCCCTACCCCATTGGATGTGTGGACACCGAGCGGACCATTTGTAGAACCACAATTGTTGGATCAATATGCCATCGGATATTTTAGGAACATCAAGGATGGAGTTTTCTCTTTTGAAACTGAAGCTTTCTACAAGGAAATTCAAAATAGGATAGATTATATCGACGGCGCAAATCTAATTGCCAATAATGCCATAGAACAGATTATTTTAAATGGAGAGGCCCGTGCCTATGGTTTGGAATTTCTGATTCGAAAGAATGAGGGACGCCTAAAGGGTTGGTTGGCCTATACGTGGTCCAAATCGGAACAGCGCACACCTGGAAGAGACCTTAGGGCCCTAGGAATTGATACCGGTCGTTCCGACCTTGAAACAGGCATTAATCTTGGGCAATGGTACAACACGCCCTACGACAAGAGACACGACCTTGCCCTGTATGGCAGTTATGAACTGAGCCCCACTTGGAGCTTTAACGCCAACTTCATATTCCAGACAGGGCAACCCACCAATTATCCCATAGGTCAATTTGAATTTGAAGGACTGGTGGTTCCTTACTATGGCCTTCGAAATAAAGAAAGATTGCCGGACTACCATAGGTTGGATGTTTCTGCCATCTTGACCCCAAAAAGAAATCAACGAAAAAAAGTGCAATCCGAGTGGGTATTTAGCATTTACAATCTGTACAGTCGTAAAAATGCGGCTTCCATCAACTTTAGGGAAAATGAGGACACGGGTAGAAATGAGGCCATTCGCACCTCAATTTTTGGGATTATCCCGTCTATAACTTATAACTTTAGATTCTAACGTTATGAAAAAAGTATTCTACTACATACTTGCATTTTTAACGTTTTTCTCCTGCGAAGATGTGGTTGAGGTAAATCTCCCAGAAACCGAACCCAGACTCATCGTAAATGGACTTTTACGTGTAGATAAAAGTCAGGAATTCATTGATGTACGTATTGAAATGAAGGAAACCACGGGCTTTTTTGAGGAAAACACCATAACACAAGTGGAAAGTGCCGTGATTGCCTACGGTATTCCAAATGAGTTTGGTGAATTTACGGAGCTGGCTTTTTCCTCACTGGCCGAAGAGTCCCCAAACACAGGGATTTATGTTCCTGACCCAAATTTTTCATCGGACCAGCGTATTAGGACAACGGCTGCAGAACCCGGTGTTGTATTTATCCTCCAGATAAGTCATAAAGACAAAAATTATTATGCCAGAACGGAATATGCCCCTACTGTACCTATTGATGATTTAGAACAAGGGGACAACACCCTTTTTAATGAGGATGATATTGAAGTCATCGTAACCTTCACAGATGCCCCCGAAGTTTCCAATTATTATGTTTTCGACTTTGGATTTGGAAATTTCCAAGCCTTGGAAGACCAATTTTTTCAGGGGCAACAATTTCAATTTTCCTATTTCTATGATGGTAATGTAAATGAAGGACAAAACATCGCTATAAGTATTTTAGGGGCCGATCAGGAATTTTATAACTATATGGATCTACTGGTTGAACAAACACAAGACACCGGTGGTGTTTTCCAGACCCCTATTGCTACCGTTCGTGGTAATGTGTTTGATATCACCGGATTGGACAACATCGATATTTTTGACAATGTAGAGCGTCCTGATGAGTATGCTTTGGGGTATTTTGCCGTAGTGCAAGAATTTTCAGAGAACCTCACTATACAGTGAATATGAAGTTTTGGAAATCTTATCTGTTTAAAAACCTTTCGGCAGGTATCGCATTCTTTTCCCTTTTAGGGTGTGAGGACGTAATCGAGGTAAATGTCCCCCAAGAAGAACCTAGGTTGATTGTGAATGCTCTAATACGTGTCAATCCAAATTCAAACTTCGTTAACCTTCGCGTAAAGGTTAGCCTTACTAATTCTTTTTTTGGTGAAATCCCAGTGACCAACTTAGAACAGATTACACTAGCAGGTGCTGCTTTGGTTGACTATAACAATCCTGGTTCTGGAATCTATGAAGGTGTTAGGTCCCGTGAAAGCTTTGAGAGTCTTGAAGGAGAGGAAATATTATTACAAATTACTTGGGAAGACAAGCGCTATTACGCAAGTACCACTTATATACCTGCCGTGCCTATAGACTCCCTGGTAATTGGGAACAATACACTTTTTGATGAGGATGAAACCGAAGTGATCATTACATTTACAGATAATCCCGACCGGAAAAATTACTACATTTTCGATATGGGTTTTGGGAATTTCAACACTGTGGATGATCAATTTATCCAAGGCCAGCAGTTTACATTTTCTTACTTCTACGACCAAAAATTTGAGCCTGGCCAAGAACTTTCTATTAGCATATTGGGTGCAGATCAATCTTTTTATAATTACATGAATCTTCTTATTGAACAAACGGAAGATAATTTTGGAGTGTTTGAAACACCAGCGGCAACCGTACGTGGAAACATTTTTGATGTGACCGAGCTAGATAATATCGATTATTTTGACAACCTGAAAATTCCCAATGAATTCCCTTTGGGTTATTTTGCTGTGGTTCAAGAGTATTCACAAAGCATCATTATTGAGTGACTTGTGTGTATCACAGCATAAAATACAGTAAAATAACCATCAAAATACCCACGACACCTTGAAACAGGGTTCCTAAAGTGTGTCCCCTCAAAGCGGTTTTAACGGTAATATTCGAGAATTGGGAAACCACCCAAAAATAGCTGTCATTAATATGGGAAACGGTCATGGCCCCTGCTCCAACTGCCAATACCGCCAACGATTTATCCGTGGCAGAAATCAAACCAAAGCTCTCCAACAAAGGCGCTATAATGACCGAAGTGGTTATGATGGCCACTGTAGACGACCCTTGGGCGGTTTTCAGTACTGCAGCAATCAAAAAGGCAATCAATAATCCACCTACACCCGAACTGGACTCCAAATTGATCATGGAAGCAATGTCCATGGTACGTAGAATAGCTCCAAAAGCTCCTCCTGCGCCTGTAATCAAAACTATGGCCCCAGCTTGTTTAAATGCTTCTGGAACCCAACCTTCCTTCTCCTTAGCGGGTACGTTTCTTCCCAAGGACAGGGCAAAGAACACCCCTACCAACAAGGCCATGATGGGATTTCCCAAAAAGTCAAGCAGTTGAAAAATAACCCCTTCCCCCAGAGGATGGGTGGGATAGTTGACAATGGATTTCATAGCTATAAGCACTATGGGCGCCAAGAGCGGCATAAATGCCTGAATGGGTTTTATAGGAAGCTGAGCTTCTTCTTTATCCGATACGTCATCTCCCTTTACATCCCCCTTCAAGGATTTTCCAATGAGCTTGGCCCAAAAATACCCAGCCAGTGAAACAGGTATGGATACCGCTAGGCCCAAGAGCAGTACCAAACCCAAATCAGCTTCCAATAAAGCTGCTGCAGCCAAAGGCCCCGGGGTTGGTGGAACAAACACATGGGCCGCATACAGCCCCGTGGCCAAGGATATGGCAAAGACCATTACGGGAATACCAGTTCTCTTACTAATGGCCTTGTTCAAGGATGAAAGAATTATAAAACCTGAATCGCAAAATACGGGTATCGAAATCACATATCCCGCCAAGTTTATGGCCAAAGGAGAACGTTTTAGACCGATTATCTTCAAAATACTGCTGGCAAGAACCTGGGTACTTCCGGTTTTTTCCAGATAAATACCAATGACGGTCCCAAATGCAATAACCAATCCAATACCTGAGAGTGTTTTGCCAAAACCATCGCCAATAGTTTTCATAATCTCAGCTGGAGACAACCCTAGAAAGAAGCCAGAGGCCACCGCGGCAATGGTCAATGAAAAAATGGGATGCATTTTAAACTTTACCGTGGCCACAATGATAAAGAGTACCACCAAGGCCAAAACCAATAACTCCATACTTATTTTTTACAGGACATCCATTAAATATAAGCTAATATTCCTACTTTGGTCCTATGAGGCGAACAGACAAGGAACTTTTGGTTAAGGGAATAAAATCATTTGGCTACACGGTTGCAGCCATGTTCATGGGCCCTTTTTTACTCTATCAGGCGTTCAAAAATGAAGGACATCCGTTTTTTATCCCCGTTTTGATTTTGGGAATATTATTTGCCGCACTGGCCATTTATATGGGGTTTAGGTCCGTAAATATTGTAATGGATGCTTTATTTGGAAAGAAACCCAAAGACTAGTCTTTGGGAGTCGGAGAAACATTTTTCCATTTATTGCTGAGCTGCGCATAATCATAGTCAAGAACCGATTTTTGCCTATCCAACCGGTTTGAAGCAAACGCCCGCTGAAGGATATCTTCAATTAAATAATCCTCGTGCACGTTTTCTGGTCGGAATTCTTCTTTCAAGCTAATATTGAACATACTTGCGGTGGTGTTATACCAAAAGGCTCTCCACCCACTTCGCAATTCCTTGACCAAATCAAATGCAGTAGTACCCGTCTGCCGATAAATCAGTTTCACCAAAATCTGACCTTCGGTTCTAGTCAATTTTTTCAACTCGGCCGAAAACTCTTCCTCAATAAACTTTTGAACCTTCCGTGTATATCTTTTCTGATGTCGTCGCTTTTTAATGTGCTGCAGACTATCGTTCAATTCAACCAATCGCTCTGCGGCCAACTTGGCATAGGGATACACTTTTAAGGTCTTTCGTCTGAGAATATAGTACCGTAGCTTTTCATTGCGGTCGGCGAACTCCAGTTTTCCGAAGAGATATACTTCGTCCAAAGCTATGGAGCTATAGAGAATGGAATCACCCTCAAACCGAACGTAGTAATCCTGAATGGAGTCCATGGGATTCATCAAGGAATCCCCTTCCATCTCCTGCGTAAAACAAAGGCTGTGGAAGGTTAAAAAGACAATTAAAAAACTAGTTCGCCACATGCGGTCCATTACTCAAAAGTCCTGCCAAAATTAAGGATAAAGGTAAGATTTGGTTATTAAATAAAAGTGAATATTAGTATGTTTGTGAACTAAATTGAACACATGGCAGCAGCAAAGATCATCAACGCTAAATCCCTTAAATTTCTTGAAAAATATCTGAACAATGCCTCTCCCACGGGTTATGAATGGGAAGGACAGAAAATTTGGATGGAATACTTGAAACCTTATGTGGATGAATTCATCACGGACACCTATGGGACTGCCGTGGCCGTCATCAACCCAAAGGCCAAATATAAAGTAGTCATTGAGGGTCATTCCGATGAGATTTCTTGGTACGTAAACTATATCACGGACAATGGACTGCTCTATGTAATCCGTAATGGGGGCAGTGATCACCAGATTGCGCCGTCCAAATGGGTGAACATCCATACCAAAAAAGGCATTGTAAAAGGTGTATTTGGATGGCCTGCCATCCATACCCGTGACAGGGCTAAGGAAGAATCCCCAAAGGTTGAGAACATCTTTATCGATATCGGAGCCAAAGACAAGGCCGAAGTGGAGAAAATGGGGGTTCATGTGGGCTGTGTCATTACCTACCCTGATGAATTTCACATTCTTAACAAAAACAAATTTGTCTGCCGTGCCCTGGATAACCGCATGGGCGGTTTTATGATTGCTGAAGTGGCCCGTTTGCTCCATGAAAACAAAAAGAAGCTTCCTTTTGGACTCTATGTCACCAATTCGGTTCAGGAAGAAATTGGGTTACGCGGTGCCGAAATGATCACCCAGACCATTAAACCTAATGTGGCCATTGTCACCGACGTTTGCCATGATACCACCACCCCTATGATCGATAAGAAGAAGGAAGGGGAAACCTCCATAGGTTCCGGACCGGTAGTTTCCTATGCCCCTGCGGTACAAAATAAGCTGCGCGAACGCATTCTGGAAACGGCAGAAGCCAAAAAAATACCCTTCCAACGGTTGGCGGCATCCCGCTTTACGGGGACGGACACCGATGCCTTTGCTTATAGCAACGGCGGTGTGGCCTCTGCATTGATCTCGTTGCCCTTGCGCTACATGCACACCACTGTGGAGACCGTACACAAGGACGATGTGGAAAATGTAATCCGTTTGATCTACGAAACTTTGTTAACCATTAAGGACGGCGAGACATTTAGCTATTTTGATTAAACACAGTCATTTCAAACCGAAACCCAATTGGTATTGGGTAGAGCGTGAGAAATCTCACCTTTAGATTTCTCAATCGATACAAAGTATCTCATTTCGAAATGACCCTTTTGAAATAAAATTGAAAGCACATCAACCTTTTTCGGTTTTTGTGCTTTTTTTGATGCAATTCGTCACCTCAAACTTGTTTCAGGGTCTCGACATAAATAGATTCCTACTTTCACAGGAATTACATACTCTATTAAATTCACTTCTAAATTATGTACTATCTCGACTGCACTCGATGTGACATTTTCTTATCTTTAAGAAACTATGGATGAATGGGTCGACATTTTGGATGAGCAAGGTAACCCAACAGGAGCGTCCTGTTTAAAATCCGAAGCACACCGAAAAGGCCTGTTACATCCAACCATCCATGTGTGGCTCTACACCAAAGACGGGCGGATACTGCTCCAACAACGGGGCAAGCACAAGGATACCCATCCCCTACTTTGGGATGTTTCCGTAGCAGGACATGTGTCGTCCGGAGAGGATATTGAATGGGCCGCAGTACGGGAAGTGCAGGAGGAAGTGGGATTGACCATTTCCAATACCGATTTAAAACCCATCGGTAAGGTCAAAGCCATTCATAAAATTGCGGAGGATTTCATCGATGCGGAATTCCATCATATTTTTTTATGCGAACTCAAAGTACCATTAAGCAAGCTGACCAAACAAGAAAGTGAAGTGGAAGCATTGAAATTGGTCCCCCTACTTCAATTTGCAGAAGAAACTTGGGGCATGGCACGTGTTGAAAAATACGTGCCCCACGGAACGGAATATTACAAAACGGTCATTAAAGAGCTAAAAAATCGAATTTAGCTAATATCCTTTGCAAAAACGGCGGCAGTATCAAGTGCATAGGTTTTGTGTTGCCCCGATTTCATTTCCTTTACCACAAAAGCTCCCGCTTTAAGCTCCTCCTCACCCAATAAAACCACATAAGGTACGCCCCGCTTATCGGCATATTTAAACTGTTTTTGCATCTTGGCCGCTGTTGGGTACAAATCGGCACGCAATCCTGCCTTTCGCATAGAGGCCACCAATTTTAAGGCCTCCAACCCTTCCTTTTCGCCAAAATTGAGGCAAAGTACGTCCAAGGAAGTATCCAAGCTGTCGGGGAAGATATCCAATTCTTCCATTACCAGATAAATACGGTCCAATCCAAAAGAAATACCCACTCCGCTCACATCTTTCAATCCGAAAATACCCGTGAGGTCATCGTAACGGCCACCACCGCCAATGGAACCCATCTGGACACCTTTCGGCGCGGCCACTTCAAAAATGGCCCCTGTATAATAATTGAGTCCACGGGCCAAGGTCACATCCAACCGCAATTGGGCCGATTGCAATCCAATATGTTCAACGGTGGAAATAATTTCGTCCAACTCGCCTACTCCGGCCATGCCAATTTCAGAATCGGCCAAAAGGCCACGTAGCTGTTCCAATTGTTCCGAAGCGTTACCAGCCATGGAAAACAAGGGCTGTGCTTTTTGAATAGCACCTTCAGAAATACCCTTTTCCAACATTTCTTCCTTAACTTTCCCTTCCCCTATTTTGTCCAATTTGTCCAAAGCCACGGTGAAATCCACCAACAAATGCTTGGCCCCTATCACTTCAGCTATGCCGGAAAGAATTTTTCTATTGTTGATTTTAATGGTTGTTCCCTTTAATCCTAAATCGGTAAAAACCGCATCGTAGAGCTGTACAAACTCCACTTCCTGCAAAAGGGAGTTGGCCCCCACCACATCGGCATCACATTGATAAAACTCACGGAAACGGCCTTTTTGGGGCCTATCTGCGCGCCAAACAGGTTGTATTTGATACCTTTTAAAGGGGAAATCAATCTCATTTTGGTGCATCACCACATAACGGGCAAAGGGAACAGTCAAATCATACCGAAGGGCTTTTTCGGAGATTTTGGGCGTGAGCGAAGCTGAATTTTTGGAACTATAGGTCACATCATCCACCTTTGAGATAAAATCCCCGGAGTTCAATATTTTGAAAATCAAACGATCCCCTTCATCCCCATACTTGCCCATCAAGGTTTCCGAATTTTCAAAAGACGGAGTCTCTATGGGTTGGAAACCATAGGTTTCAAAATGTCTTTTTATGGTCTGGATGATATAGTTGCGCTTGGCCACTTCAGCCGGCGAAAAGTCTCGGGTTCCCTTGGGTATGGATGGTTTTTGTGCCATGTAGTGTAAAATTCTCGTGCAAATATACGGGGTTTGTCATAGGTTCAAAGTAGAAGTGATGGTCATTTCGAACGAATGTGAGAAATCTGTTTGATTTTGAGATTTCTCGTCGCTCATGCTTCGCGCTCTCCTAATGTCTTTTGCTTTTATCCTATTGAAAGCGGTCAACCAAAAACATGTATCTATCAATTCATAACCGCAATTCATCAATTACCACATTACAATGGTAGATAAATATGGTTCTTTTGAGGAGAACTTCTAAAATTGATACTATGAAATTTCCAAAAATTCTTATCTGCTGTCTCATTTCTATTGGCATTTTCATACTTTCTTGTTCTAGTGACGGCGGAGAACAAGGTCCGCAAGGTGATGCCGGCGCAAATTGCTGGGAAGCACCCGGAATAAGCGACATCAATAACGATGGCATAATCAACATTTTAGATTGTGTTGGAAATGACGGAGAAGCTGGTCTGGATGGCAATGCCAATGTGACTAAATTGGAATTCGACATTACAGACACTCCTGTTGGACAGACAGCTGTCATACTTGAAGTTCCAGAATTAACCGAGGAAGTTATGGAAAACAACACGTTACTATTCCATCTTGAGTTTTATAATCCAAATAATACGAGATATTATGCACTGCCTGGATACCACATTGGTTACACACTCCACTTTCAGCCCGTATATGAGGCAGGGTGGATAGCTCTAGTCATTAGCACTAGTGATGGAAACAATGGAGGTTGGCCTCAATTCATAGAAGGATACGGAGCCATACTCCATGTGACCATGGTTGAGATTTCGGACACACAAAGCCATTTGGAAAGCAATGATTTGTTAGAGAAATTAAAACTTGATGGTGTGGACCCTAACAATCTTGAGGAAATCATGGAATACTACAAAATGGATTAGGTTAAAAAATTTTGCTGCCTTGCTTCTTCGGAATGACACAAAAATCTAACGAGCAGCCTTTCCTAATTACATTTCTTGTCCTAAATATGTTCTCGACTACGCTCGAACTGACAATTGTTATACCCCTCAATCTCATTTCGAACCCTGTCCTGAGCAAAGTCGAAGGAGGTGTGGGAAATCTGTTTAATTTTGAGATTTCTCGTCGCTCATGTTTCGCCCTGACGAAACGACAAGTGTTTAGCGGAGAGAAGTATCCCAAAATGACATTGGTATAGATTCCTCAGTCGCTCTGCTTCTTTGGAATGACAAATGGTGATTGCTCTTGAACTTGAAATTTAAACTTTTTACTCCATGATCTGCTCAAACCATTGGTAGAGCTCCCCTTTGGTAATGGCTGCACCTTGTTTGATGAGTTCAAACTTGTCCATATTCTTGTCCTCCCCATATGCTTTGGAAGCAGTCAGGTATTCCACAAAATCGGATTGGAAATTCCGTTTGAACCAATCGAAGCCCACTTTAGTGCGCAGGTCAATTTCTGGGTTCATGACCTTTACGGATAGCAGTTTCATTTCCTTTTCGGTCAAATGGAACAGATGCATGTGCCTTTCAGAGATATTTTCCAGATACTCCACCTTGCTGAGTACTCCTTCCCATATCAAATCACTGAACACATCGATTTCTTCTTCGGCCACTTCGGGTTTTTCCATCTTTAGGGCGCTCCATTCCTCTGCGGTTATAGATTGAGTTGCCAAAAAGTTGATGAATTCAGGATGTAACTCTTCTAATTGTTCCTTAGTCAGTCTTCTGTACTTCATACTGTAAAAATAAAAAAGGCTGCACAATAGCGCAGCCTTTACGTAGTATTTCTGTAATGGTTAGTTAAAGATGTATCGTACCCCAAATTGGGCTTGCCATCTGGACAGCAAACTGGTGTCCGAACTAAATGTTTCCACCATATTGGGATCAAAGGTATAGGTAGGTACATTGTTGTCATCTACTGTTACACCCAATACCTGTTGATTGGCAGGAATTTCCACGATTCCCCAATCCGAACTGATCAAATTGCCCACATTCAACACATCCACACTTAATTGAATGGTATTTTTATTGGCAAACTTAATGTCCTGCAACACTTTTAAGTCCCATCTTCCCCTCCATGGGGCCAAAGCTCCATATCGTTCTGCATACTCTCCGCGGTGTTCGCTCAAATAATCATCTTGTTGAATGAAAGATTCAAAAGCTGCCGCTTGTCCATCACCACTGAAGTTCATTTGCCCCACCTCAGATGAGGTTGGGATATACAATAAATCATTGATGCTTGATCCATCGTTATTGATGTCACCTCCGTAGATATAATTAAAACGTCCTCCTTGGGCATACTCATAAAATGCGGAAATAGTGGTCCCTGTTTTAAAGGCTTGGGAGATAACCCCAACAAATCTATGTGTGTCCCCATATCTGGAATAGGACAACACATCATCATTGGCATTACCCGAAATGGCATTGGCCACAAAGGCATCCCCTGTGATTTCGGCTTCAATGGAGTTTACATCCTTAGAATTCAAGTAGCTATAGGCCAGACTGGCGTACAACCCATTTTCAAAGGTTTTTTGCGCCTTTAATACTATATTCCAAATTCTTCCCTTGTCCGAGTTTGAAAAAACATAGGCATTATTGATCAAATCATTTGCGCCGTATACGGGTCGGTTATCAACACCGGATAAGTTTTCCGATGGAGGCAACAACCCCCAGTTTTGCACATGCGGGCCATTTACATCTTTGGAATAGGAAAGGTCTGCCGTCAAAATCAATCCATTATCAAACCTATAATCGGCACCTAAACTGGTCCTCCATACCTGCGGCCATTTAAAATTTGGGTCCACCACTTGATAAAAGAAAACGTTGGGGTTCGCAATTTGGTTACCCAACCATACAAATGGAAAACGACCCGTAAAGATTCCGGTTCCTCCACGAATTTGAAGGGTGTTGTTATTGTGTACGTCCCAGTTGAAGCCCAAACGAGGTGAAATCAACCAATTATCGGTGGGCAATTCGGTGGAATCAAAGAAAACGGTTTCTCCGTTATTGGGATTTACATAAGGTATTTCCGGCACATAGGCCGGGGCAACCTCAATCACATCTTGCGCTTTTTGGGCCGAATCAAAATATAAAGGTCTGTCAAAACGAATACCGTAGGTCAATTTGAAGTTCTCCGTAGCATTCCATTCGTCCTGCAGATAAAACGCCAATTGCCCCACATTGGTCTCCGCTAAGGCCCAGCCATTTAGGTTTCCTTCGCCATTGGCTTCCAAAGAATTGTTCGCCGCTATGGCCGTATTGAATGCATCTTGGTAAAAAGCCACCAAACCAGCTTCGTTTGCGGGGTCTCTAAAATCCGCTATGGAACCAGTGGGGAAGAATACCCCTTGTGCTCCATAAGCCCCTAAGTTGAATGAATTGTCAAATTCGAACTTCTCAAAAGAAAATCCCAAGGTAAAGGTATGGTCCCCTTTAAAAAAATTCAGGTTGTTCGTCAATTGAAATACTTTTTGGTCCAATCTGTTATTGATGGAAAATGGTTCATGCCCTGCAATGATATAGTTGGAACTTCCATTTTCATCCAATAGTGTGATTGTGGGTGCCGGGGTTGATTTTGGATTTCTGAAATCATCAAAATGAGTATATCCAACCTGAAGTTTATTGATGGCTTCATCTGACAGGGTAGAATTTAATTCCAATTGAACCGACTGTATCTTGTTGTTGATCTCATATCCTGCATTTTCAAACTGCAAAGTGGATAGGTTTGGTCCTCTAAACCCAAGGGCTGTTGGGTGGGCCGGTTTTTCTTTTGATGCATCCAAAAAGTTATAGATGATTGCCAATCTGTTTTTCTCGTTGATGTTCCAGTCCAACTTAAAAATCCCTTTGGTGGATTCTTGATCAAAATTGAAGCCTTCATACCGTCCGGGGTTATAAAACTCTCCATTTCCAATAGAGACTTGACTCAAAATATTGGAAACCAATTCAAAATCGGAGGCCAGTACTCTGGATTCATTTATGCTTCCTGAGTTACGGTTAGGCACAAATCCGGAACTTCCAAGGTCCGTACGATCATCTTTTTCAAAATTGACGAAGAAAAAGAGTTTGTTCTTAATAATGGGTCCACCAATGCTCAATCCGTATTGGGACTGGCTTAAATCGGCCTTAAAAACATCATCTCCCTTAACTTTTCCACCGGTAAGGTCTTCATTTCGGTAAAACCCATATACTGTCCCGTAGAATTCGTTGGTTCCACTTTTTGTTACTGCGTTTACCGATGCCCCTGTAAATCCAGATTGGGTAACATCATAAGGTGCCGTAGTGACTTGGATTTGGTCTATTGCATCGATAGAGATGGGATTCGCATCAGTCTGTCCGCCAGGCTGGGCAGCATCTAGACCAAAAGGGTTGTTAAAGATGGCCCCATCCAGCGAGAAGTTGTTGAACTGGTCGTTCCGGCCCCCAAATGAACCGGCACTTGCTGTGGGTTCCAAACGGGTAAAATCGTTGGTTGATCTGGAAATGGTGGGCAAGCGGGTCAATTCTCTTCGCCCTACACTGGTTTCTGCACCGGTACGGTCGCTACCAAAGGTTCCTCCCCTATCCGAAATCACAACGACTTCGTCCAATTGTTGACTATCGGAAGCCAAATTCAAATTAAGATTGAAGGTTTTTCCCAACGAAAGGAAAACATCACTTTGGGTTTCGGTCTTAAACCCCACATAAGATATTGTGACCTCATATGGCCCACCAACCCTAAGGTTGAGAAGGTTAAATCGGCCTTCCTCATTGGTAATGGCCCCATAGCGTGTGCCTGTAGGTGTGTGCACCGCCACTACATTGGCGCCTAACAATGGAGCGCCTTGATCATCGGAGACTGTTCCCCTGATGTTCGACGTCGTGACTTGGGAAAAAACGGATGTGGACACGAGTAAGAACAGCATGCCCAATAACTGAAGTTTCTTCATAATGAATACGTTAGTTTTAGTTTTGAGTACCTACAAACATAGACAAAAAAAAGAGCTATGCATGCATAGCTCTTTACAAGTTATTAACCAAAGCTTAACGCTTACTTGGCTTCTGCTATCACTTCAAAAGGAAAATCCACAACAACTTCCCTGTGAAGTCTAATGATGGCATTGTAAGGTCCAACTCTTTTGATGGCCCCTCCTTTAATATTGATAAACTTTCTGTCTATTTGGTGACCAGCTTTTTCCAAAGCGGCGGCCAAATCTATATTACTTACCGAACCGAACAACTTGTCACCGGCACCTGCTTTGGCAGGGATACGGATTTCCAATTGTTTTATGGCCTCGGCCATGGTATTGGCTTCATCAATGATTTTTTTCTCTTTGTGAGCCCTTTGCTTTAGATTTTCGGCCAAAACCTTTTTGGCAGACGGTGTGGCCAAAGTGGCCAATCCTTGAGGGATAAGGAAATTTCTCCCGTAACCGTTCTTTACGGTAACGATATCATCCTTAAATCCCAAATCCTGTACATCTTCTTTTAGAATAAGTTCCATTCTTCGGTATTTTTTTATTTCAACATATCGCCAACGTACGGCATTAACGCTAGGTGACGGGCACGCTTAACAGCCTGGGCCACTTTTCTTTGGTACTTTAGGGAAGTTCCCGTAAGTCTTCTGGGAAGAAGCTTTCCTTGTTCGTTTACCAATTTCATCAAGAAATCTGGGTCTTTGTAATCAATGTACTTAATACCTGACTTCTTGAACCTGCAGTACTTTTTCTGCTTGTTGGTCTCAATGTTCAATGGGGTCAAATATCTGATTTCCCCATCTTTCTTTGCTTTTGCCTGTTGTTCTATAGATGCCATAACCCTATGCGTTTGCTTTTAATTTGGTTCTTCTTTTTTCGGCCCAAGCAATGGCATGCTTGTCCAATTTAACGGTCAAGAAACGCATAACGCGCTCATCTCTCCTGAATTCCAACTCATATGGTCCGATGGCTTCACCGGGAGCGGTAAATTCAAACAAGTGGTAAAATCCACTTTTTTTGTGCTGAATGGGATAGGCCAATTTTTTAAGTCCCCAATCTTCCTTGGAGACCATTTTGGCACCATTCTTAATCAAGAAATCCTCAAATTTCTTGACTGTTTCCTCTATCTGCGTTTCAGACAGAACGGGATTCAAAATGAAAACAGTTTCGTAATGGTTCATATTATATGTTTTTTAAAGGAGCGCAAAATTAGCAATATTTCTTTCATCCCGCAAGAAAACCCAAAAAACTTCGTTTAAATCACAAGAGTTATTAACAGAAATGAACCCAATAAACCTACGTAACGTATATGGCAATGTACACAACAAAATAGACCATGTTTACATCTTTTGTTGCTGTTAAACGTCTTTTTTATGTAATTTGCCGATGATTTAAAACCCTACAAATCACCCCATTCTATGAAATTAAAAAGTATAATTGTAGACGATTCCTCGATGCAGCGGATGGCCGTTGCAAAGTTGGTCAACAATCATCCACACCTTGCTTTGGTTGCGGAGTACAGCAACGCCATTGAAGCAAAAAATGGCCTAAAGAACCACGAAATTGACCTTATCTTTTTAGATGTTGAAATGCCAATCATTAGTGGTTTTGACCTTTTAGAGGCCCTTGAGAACCCGCCTCAGGTTATTTTGATCACGGGAAAACCTGATTATGCCCTTAAAGCATTTGATTATGACGTGACCGATTATCTTCACAAACCCATCACTTTGGCCCGTTTTGAAGCCTCCGTTAAAAGAGCAGTGGCCAAATACGAGCAAATGAATCGTGTTGATGAGGATGAAGAACATATTTTTGTGAAAAGCAACCTTAAAAAGCGCAAGGTTATCTTAAACGACATTAAATGGATAGAAGCCTTGGGCGATTACATTAAATTGGTAACCGATGAAGCCAATATCGTAATCCTATCCACCATGAAATCCTTCGAAAAGCAATTGCCTGCCGAAAAATTTCTGAGAATCCATAAATCCTATATCGTGAATCTGGAGAAGATTGAAAAATTCAACAGTAAAAATGTTGAAGTGGGGGGCAGACAGATTCCTTTAAGTAGAAACAAAAAGACTGAATTGGCAGAAGCACTGGCCAATGTATAACTAAATGTGGTCCACATTGTAGACCAGTCTTACACTTTTATACTTGGAAATAGCATTAAAGGATTTCTCAATTCTTTTAATGCTATTTTTTGTTTGTACTAGCGATTGTTGCCTTGGAATTTTAATAAGGATGTTTTTAAGATAATCCCTTCGGATACGGGCCACTGGGGGATATTCCGGCCCCAAAATGTCTTGTCCCAATACGTTTCTGAGAGAACCCGCCAACCAACTGGCAGCCTCGTTCAGCTTATTGAAATCCCTATCCTTTAAAGTAATTTTGACAATGCGTACCAAAGGTGGATATTTAAACTGCTCCCGTTCGTAATACTGCTCTGCGAACATCTTTCCATAATCGTTTGTGGTGACCTGTTGCAGTATTTGGTGATACGGATTATACGTCTGTATGAGCACTTTGCCTCTTTTTTGGGTCCGCCCTGCCCTTCCTGCCACCTGGGTAAGCATTTGAAAACTACGTTCATGGGCCCTGTAATCCGGAAAGTTCAACATAGAATCCGCATTCATGATCCCCACCAAACTCACATTTCTAAAGTCTAGCCCTTTGGTGACCATTTGGGTTCCCACCAAAATATCCATCTCTTGGTTTTCGAACGCTGAAATGATTTTTTCATACGCGTACTTCCCCCTAGTGGTATCCAAATCCATACGCCCTACGGCCACATCAGGGAAAAGATGATTGAGTTCTTCCTGAATCTGCTCTGTACCAAATCCCTTTTTATCCAATGTACCACTGCCACATGCCAAACAGGCCTGTTGCAAGGCCATATGGTAACCACAATAATGACAACGAAGCTGATTTCTTCGCTGGTGATAGGTAAGGCTCACATCGCAATTGGGGCATTGGGCCACATGGCCACAGGTGGTACACTCCACCACCGGGGCAAATCCCCGACGGTTTTGGAAGAGAATTACCTGCTCCCCTTCTTCCAAGGTTTCTGAAATGGCTCTGAGCAGAACCTCTGAAAAATGCCCCTTCATCCGCTTTTTCCGAGTCGCTTCCTTGATATCCACCAAACTAATGTCCGGCATGAGTACATTGCCATAACGATATTGGATGGGAGCATATCCATATTTTCCCTTTTTGGCATTGTCCATACTCTCTATACTGGGCGTAGCCGACCCCAGAACAATATGGGCTCCATGCAGGGATGCCAACACAACGGCCGCATCACGAGCATGGTATCGTGGCGCTGGATCAAACTGTTTAAAGGAACTTTCATGTTCCTCATCCACCACGACCAACCCTAAATTGGAAAACGGCAAAAACAGGGAAGAACGAGCACCAATGACAATTTGTGCCTTCTCCGCATTGGCCATCACATTGTTCCAGACCTCCACTCGTTCGTGGATACTGTATTTTGAATGATAAACGGACACTTTATGTCCAAAATAATGTCGCAACCTATTGATCAATTGCGAGGTCAGTGCAATCTCGGGCAACAGATATAGAGCCTGTTTACCCTCTTCCAAACATTCTTGGATGAGTTTTACATACACTTCGGTCTTTCCAGAAGAAGTGACGCCATGCAAAAGAACAGGTTTGCCTTCCGAAAAACCAGTTTGAATGGTTTCCAAAGCCTTGGCCTGATGTTCATTCAGGAGCATATGTTGGGATTCTTCCGATTCACCCTCAAAATTCACCCGATCAGTCTGAATGTGGTATTCCTTTAAAACTTCTTTATCAATAAGGGCCTTGATCACGGTCCTCGAACTGCCACTCTCTTTTTCCAAATCAGCTATAGGGATAGGTTTCTTGGTTTTGGCCTGTATTTGAAACAGGGACAACACCACCTGACTCTGTTTGGGTGCCCGGGTCAGCTCATTTAACAACTGCTCCAACTGGGCCTCGTCATCATAAGTTTCGGAAAGCTTTACATATCGTACCAGTTTAGGTTTATACTGCTCGTACAGTTCTTCCTTTTGGAGCACCACTCCTTTATGCACCAATCCATTGATGAGTTTCAGGACATTTTTTTTGTCTACAATGTCACTTACTTCGGCTATTTTCAGCGCACTCTGGTGCTGTAAGGCCTCATACACCAGAAACTCATCGTCACCCAATTGCATTTCATCAACCTGGGCGTCTTTGTTGGGCATGACCAAGGTTTCACTTTCCAATAAAAAAGCGCTGGGCAGCGCACTTCGTACTACCTCTCCCAAGGTACACATATAATACTGTGCCATCCATTGCCAATGTTTCAATTGAATTGCATTGACCAAAGGCTGTTCATCCAAAATCTGGTAGATTTCCTTGGCATCATAGGCCATAGGAGCATTGGTATGGATTTGATAGGCCAAGGCCGTATATATCTTGGATTTCCCAAAGGGAACGGCCACACGCATCCCTGGCTGCAAAAAATCCGCCTCTTCTTGTGTGATCTTATAGGTGAAAAGTCGTTCCAAAGGAATAGGTAGGACGACATCCAAAAAATACTCCATACACTTATTCTTCCTTTACCCGATGCCAGGTCTGGGTCCTGTACAAAAATGCCAAATAGCCCCTGACCATTAATTTGTCCATATCCTCCGGATGGAGCCACAATTTTCCTCTAAAGGTCATTCCGTGTTCCGGGTCCAACATATTTGTGCCCTTATACTCATCCTTATCGTTCTTTACAAGGTTTTGAAAAATCTTCATCCCCAATACGGGTTGGTTCTTGAACTTCCCCTTACACTTGGTACAGAGCGCATTTTTCTTCCCTTTTTCCAAAATATCGATGATTCTCGCCTGCAACAGCCCATTTTCACGATAAATCTCCACAATGGCCTTTGTAGCTCCACTTCGGTCGTCCACCGTTTTCCATTTTCCGAATACGGATTGGGACCACATGTTCTGGAAAACCAATACGGTCAGGACAAAAAAATATTTATGGAACATCTTGGTGCCTTTCATGTCGTTTCTTTAATGAATTCAGGGTAGCATTCAACTCAAAACCCAACAATAAGATATTGGAATTCAACCAAATGAACACCATCAAAATCAACAATCCCCCCAACGCCCCATAAAGTTCGTTATATCGGGCAAACTTTTCCACATAGATTCCAAAAAGATAGGAAGTGAGCACAAACAACAGAGTGGTCATCAAGGCCCCTGCTGAAAAGAATCTAGCCTTACGCCCTTCGGCCGTCCCGAAATAGTAGAGGATAGAGGTGGTCAGATAGGACAGCACCATGAAAAACAGGATTTTGGCCAATTGGATTCCTACAGTGTCTCCTTTTTCAATATCGGTCCCAAAGGTCTTTCCAAAATATTCGCTGGTATATTCAACAATGTAAAATTCAAAATACACAAAGGCCACAGCACCCACGATCAGCAGAATAGACAGCAATAGTCCCACCATTAGGGCATATACATATTGCCTAAAAAAATTCCGAGTGAGTTCCACATGATAGGAGTTTTCAAAACCGCCAAAAATGGCATTGACCCCATTGGCCACCAAAAAAATGGACAACAGAAAGGCCGATGACAACAACCCTCCTTGTTTTTGGTCCTTGATCTGTTGGTAGATGTCCCCAAAATAATCTCCCGTTGCCGAAGGCAGGAAAGATTCCAGAAAAAGTAGAAACTGGGCATCAAAATTCTCATTTCCTACCCGCACATATGGAATGACAAAAGGAATGAGGGTCACCATAAAGATAAGCAGCGGGAACAAGGCCATGAATACGCTAAATGCAATGGAACTAGCCCGTGTGGATACAGCACCTTTTACGATACCGACCACATACATTTCCATCAAATCATAGAAAGAGAGTCCCTCAAAAGCCTTGAGCTTTATTTTTTTCAATAACCGGACCAACCAGTTGACCACAGGTATTTTTTCCAACTGCTCTTCAATGGCTAAAGACATTTAAACGGCTTTTAAACTAAGGTCCATGTTGTATACAGAATGTGTCAATGCCCCGGAGGAGATATAATCCACACCACATTCGGCATATTTTCGAATAGTGTCTTCCGTAATTCCGCCAGAAGACTCGGTAAGACACTGCTTTCCTATGCGCTGCACAGCCTTTCTGGTATCGGCATAATCAAAATTATCCAGTAAAATCCTGTAGACGCCTTTGGAAAGCAGGATTTCTTCCACCTCATCCAAATTCCTTGCCTCTACAATGATCTTTAAATCCTTGTTTTGCTCTTTTAGATACTGTTGGGTCTTTTGGATGGCCTTGGTAATTCCACTAGCAAAGTCGATATGGTTATCCTTGAGCATAATCATATCGTAGAGGGCAAATCTATGGTTCTCCCCTCCTCCAATCTTTACCGCCCACTTTTCCAGGGCCCTGATTCCGGGAGTGGTCTTTCGGGTGTCCAAAATCTTGGTGCCTGTACCTTCCAAAAGAGACACGTAATATTGGGTCTTTGTGGCAATGGCGCTCATCCGTTGCATGGCATTAAGCACCAAACGTTCGGCCTTTAGAATGCTTTGGGAACTTCCCTCCACGTAAAAGGCAACATCCCCATACTTGACCGAAGTGCCATCAGGCAGTAAAACCTCGACCCTAAGCTCCGGGTCCACATATTCAAAAACTTGTTGGGCAAAGGCCACACCTGCCAATATGCCCTCGTCCTTCACCAAGAGCTTTGCCTTTCCTTGGGCAGTTGGTGGAATACAGGCCAAGGAGCTATGGTCGCCATCCCCAACATCTTCGCGAATGGCATTGGCAATGATTAAATTGAGTTCTTTCTGAAATTGTTCTTCGGATATCATCCACAAGGGGTTTTAACGAAAATAGTAAAAACATTCCTCCTTACCCATTCCCAATACATGGTTCTTGTTTCAACACAAAGGATTATTTTTGGGGATGCAGATTACCTTGATCGCCATAGGCAAAACCGATAATACTGATCTAGAACGACTTATCGCCATCTACGAAAAGCGGTTGCAACACTACATCAAGTTTCAGCTACAGGTTGTTCCCGATATTAAAAACAGTAAAAATCTTTCCGAAGCCCAACAAAAGGAAAAGGAAGGGGAACTGATTTTGGGACAGATTCAAAATTCCGATGTGCTCATCCTACTCGATGAAAAAGGAAAACAGTATACCTCGGTCGAGTTTTCCCAATTCCTCCAAAAGAAAATGAACAGTGGCATAAAGAATTTGGTGTTGGTCATTGGCGGACCCTACGGCTTCAGTGATGCTGTCTATCAAAGAAGCAATGGAAAAATAAGCTTGTCCAAAATGACCTTTTCCCACCAAATGGTGCGTTTGTTCTTTGTAGAGCAGTTGTACAGAGGGTTCACTATTCTACGGAACGAGCCTTATCACCATCAATGATTAAATCTTAGACCGCTTCGCTTAAAGATTCATGAGCAAAGACGCTGCTCTCACTTGGTTCTTGAGCCTTAGCTTATTTTTAGGATTTGGTGCTTGGGATTTGTTGATTCAGTTATTGATTTACTTTCTCGTGAACTTTATCTTTTCCCTTTCGTCTTGATTCTTGACTCTTGATACCTGATACTTGAGTTTTGTTTAGTAAAGCACTCTGAACTTAATGGTATTTTCTATCCCCTTAAGCTCCTTGATTACCTCCTTGTTGTATTCCTTGTCCAAATCGGTAATCACATATCCCACTTCAGAATCTGTGGAAAGGTACTGACCGGTGATGTTCAACCCATACTTGGCCAACACCTCATTGATTTTAGCCATGATTCCTGGAACGTTCTTATGAATATGTAAAAAGCGATGTGCTTTGTTTTGCTTGGGTAGTCTAATATTGGGGAAATTTACAGCATCCACTGTATTACCAGAGTTGATGTAATCCATGATCTTGTTCGGTACAAAGTCCGCAATGTCACGTTGGGCTTCCTCTGTACTTCCTCCAATATGTGGTGTAAGGATCACATTGGAAAGTCCTTGCAATGGTGTTTCGAACGGGCCGTTGCTTCGTGGCTCTGAAGGATATACATCTACAGCTGCACCACCCAACTTTCCGCTTTTAATAGCTGCTGCCAAAGCATCGATATCCACCACAAATCCACGGGAAAGATTAATAAGCTTGGCACCTTCCTTCATTTGGCTGATTTCACGCTCGCCAATGAAGTTCTTGTTCGCTTTATTATCATCCACATGCAAGGTTACCACATCAGAAACGGACAACAGGTCTTCCAAGGTACTGCATTTAGTGGCATTACCAATGGCCAACTGATCGTTTACATCGTAATAGTATACGCGCATCCCCATGGCTTCTGCCAAAACGGACATTTGCTTTCCTATGTTTCCGTAACCTACAATACCCAAGTTCTTCCCCCTCACTTCTTGGGAACCGGCTGCGGTTTTGTTCCACTCACCGTTATGGATTTCCGTACTACGTGGAAAAATGCTTCGCATCAACATAATGGTCTGTCCAATGGCCAATTCCACTACGGAACGAGTATTGCTGTAGGGCGCGTTGAACACCACAACCCCTTTTTTCTTGCTGTATTCCAAATCGATTTGGGTGGTACCAATACAAAAGGCACCTACTACCAAAAGCTTGTTGGCGGCATCCAAAACCTTTTGGGTCACCTGGGTCTTGGAACGTATCCCCAACACATGTACTCCTTTAATTCGCTCTATAAGCTCTTCCTCGGGAAGACTATGCTTAACCAATTCTACGGAAAATCCTTCTTCCGACAGGTTTTTAAAAGCATCGGGGTGGACATTTTCAAGCAATAATATCTTGATTCGGTTCTTGGGATAGGATAAATTACGTGGCAAATCGTTCACAAATAAAAATTCATCTAGGTTAGGTGCTACGTGGTCCGCATTGTTCGTCGCTTTCTCACGGTGCACATTTTCAGTATAGGCGAAAAACTTATGGGCAATTCCGGCCTCACGCATCACATAGTCGCTATAGCCATCACCAATCACTTGGACCTCGCCATCCAAATCCAAGTTCTTCAAACACTCTATTTTCCCATTATGGGAAGCAAGAACATTGGTTTCGTCGAATCCAATGATATTTCCTTCTTCATCAAATTTAAAGGTATTGGCATAAACCCGATCGGATGGAATGTTGTACTCTTTTACTATGGGATCGATAAATTCCTTGAATCCGCAGGAAATCACATATATATCATCCGAAAACTCTTTAAAAAAATCTTTGTTGGATGCTATGGATTTGGAAATTTTGTGTCGTAGTTCACCCACCAAACGCTCCAAATCGTTCTTGTGCGCGTTCAATAAGCGGATCCTTTTTTCAAGCGATTCTGTAAAGGAAATGTCCCCGTCAATCCCCAAGTTGGTAATTCTCTGTATCTCCTTGACAACTTCTTCCTTATTGGATTTGCCTTGCAGGGTAATCTCCGCCAAGACGTCCAATGCCTCTACCCGGGTAAGGGTGCTATCAAAATCGAAAACGTATTTGCGTCCCTCTTCTACCATGATGTTCTCAAAAAATTAAGGCGTAAAATTAAGCATTAATTCCATCAACCAAATTGGAACCCGACCAAAACCTTACAGAATTGCGGATAAATCAAAAAACGCTTTTAAAATGTTTGAAATGGCACCCAAATTCCGATTTTTTGTAATGATTGCGTTCAAAACCAACGGCGGGTAATCTTGGAATACATCCGATATTCCTTTCCAAATACCTCTTCCAATGCCCTTTCTTCATTTTTGATCTGAAAATGGTTCATATACGATACAAATCCTGCAGCCAACAGGGTATTGAATGCATTTCCCAGCCAAAGGCCGAAAGCCAATAAAAACAAGAGCATGCCCAAATACATGGGATTGCGGGTAAAATTGTAAATCCCGTTGGTCACCAGTTTTTTAGCTTTTTGCGGATTCAAAGGGTCAACCGTGGTCTTTGCCCAAAAAAATTGGATAATGGCAATGAGCATCACTAAGACTCCTAACCCAACAAGAATTGACATCAATGTAGTTCTTCCAAAAAAATCAAACTCCCCAAAAGGGAGGAATTCATCCAAAACATACATCAATCCGCCAAAAATGAGCAGTACCAAGGCAGGTGGTATCCGTAAATTCATATTCCACTTCTTCTGTATCGAAATTACTACTTTTGACCCTTATCTGAATCTTTTTGCCCTGTGAAACTTGTATTTGCCACCCATAACGACCACAAACTGCGAGAGGTACAACAATTGCTGCCAAAATCCATAGAACTGCTCTCTTTAAAAGATATTGGTTGCTTTGATGAAATCCCTGAAACGGGAGAAACCTTGGAGGAAAATGCCCAAATCAAGGCCAATTTTGTGACCCAAACCTATGGTTTTGATTGTTTTTCCGATGACACAGGGCTTTTGGTAGATGCACTTAATGGCCGACCTGGGGTCTACTCTGCCCGGTATGCCGGAGAGCAAAAAAATGCGCAGGAAAATATGTCCAAAATGCTTTCAGAAATGAAAGGGCAAGAGAACCGAAAGGCCCACTTCAAAACTGCTATCCACTTGAACATCAATGGTAAAAGTGTAGCCTTTGAAGGTATTGTTGAAGGCATCATAACCGATAAAGAATATGGCGATGGTGGTTTCGGATATGACCCTATCTTTATTCCTTCAGGGCATGAAAAAACCTTTGGCGAGCTATCGGCTGAAATCAAGAATGCCATAAGCCATAGGGGACGTGCCATTGAAAAACTGGTCAACTATTTAAAAAAGAAGGCCCAATAGTACCCACCGAACAAATTTAATGTACCTTTGCCGCTTTATTAACGCCGCCGGTATGGGCAAGGTGTTGCGATGGGCTTAAGAGGTTATACAGAAATCGCTCTATGCAACACAACATATTTGCGATTTAAGGTATATACCACTATGACAAAATTTGAAGCCTTGGGGTTGGATCAACCCCTATTGGATGCTATTTCCGATCTTGGATTTGAAACTCCTTCCGAAGTACAGGAAAAATCTATTCCCATTCTTTTGGAACAAGACACCGATTTGGTGGCCTTGGCCCAAACAGGAACAGGTAAAACCGCTGCTTTTGGTTTTCCCATGATTCAAAAAATACATGCAGAGAGTAGAACCACGCAAGGATTGATACTTTCCCCTACCCGTGAACTCTGCTTGCAAATCACCAACGAATTAAAATTATATTCCAAATATATTAAGGGACTTAACACCGTGGCCATCTATGGAGGTGCCAGCATCACGGAGCAGGCCAAACAGATAAAACGTGGGGCACAGATCGTTGTGGCAACCCCAGGACGGATGAAGGACATGATCGGTCGTGGCATGGTGGACATTTCCAAAATTGATTATTGTGTATTGGATGAGGCCGATGAAATGCTCAATATGGGCTTTTATGAGGACATCAAGGATATCCTATCCAATACCCCACAAGAAAAATTGACATGGTTGTTCTCTGCGACCATGCCCAAGGAAGTGGCTTCCATTGCCAAAAAATTTATGCACCAACCCGTGGAAATCACCGTGGGCACCAAAAATGCAGGAGCATCAACGGTACAGCATGAGTACTATGTGGTAGGCGGACGCGATCGCTACGCGGCCCTAAAACGTTTGGCTGATGCCAATCCTGGTATTTTTTCCGTGGTCTTTTGTAGAACCAAACGCGACACACAACGGGTAGCTGAAAAACTGATTGAAGACGGATACAACGCAGGGGCCTTGCATGGCGATCTAAGCCAGAACCAACGTGATTTGGTCATGAATGCCTTCCGAAAAAAGCAAGTGCAGATGTTGGTGGCCACTGACGTAGCCGCCCGTGGAATTGATGTGGACGATGTGACCCACGTGATCAACTATCAATTGCCCGATGAGATCGAAACCTACACCCACAGAAGTGGTCGTACAGGACGAGCTGGAAAATCCGGAATTTCCATGGTCATTGTCACCCGTTCCGAACTCCGAAAGATCAAGTCCATTGAAAATAAAATCAAACAGGAATTTCTAAAGAAAAATATTCCTGATGGTATAGAGATCTGCGAGATTCAACTATATCATCTGGCCAATAAAATAAAAGACACCAAGGTAAACAAGGAGATTGACAGTTATCTTCCCGCTATTAATGATGTATTGGAAGGCATTGATCGTGAAGAACTTATCAAGAAAATAGTTTCGGTAGAATTTACCCAATTTTACAATTACTACAGCAAAACCAAAGACCTTAACACCTCCGAAAGTGGCAGGGATAGAGATGACAAAGGGACTTCCAAAGGAGAAATTCCAAGTGAAGGTTCCGTGCGTTACTTTATTAATGTTGGTGAGCGCGATGGTTACGATTGGATGTCGTTGAAAGACTTCCTAAGAGATACATTGAATCTGGAAAAAGAAGACATTTTCAATGTAGACACCAAAGACAGTTTCTCTTTCTTCAATTCTGATGCGCATCTGGCTGAATTGATTATTCAAACCTTTAGCGAATTCAAATTGGAAGGTCGCTTCATCAATGTAGAAATTTCTACCAAGCCTGGTGGTGGCGGTGGAAAAGGTGGAGGCAAAAAACGTGGACATCGAAAAGGTGGACACCGAAAAGGTGGGAGCAACAAACCATCGTTCAAAGGAGGAAAAAAAGGCGGATACGCTAAGAAAGGTGGCAAAAAGAGGTCTGGCTTTTATTAGTTAATTCTATATTAAATGGCAAGGGCCTCCTGTTTATTTTTCTTTGTTTAGTACTTTTATACCGACAAAGATTGCATGAGAAGAATTCTACTTACCCTTTTTTCGCTTATTGCGTGGTCTTGTTTTGCCCAGAATGATGATGATTCATCCGTTCAAGGCGAGTTGACGGCCACTGTGGTCAATGCGCAGAGCGATTTTCCTTTGGAAAGCGTGCACGTCATCAACCTAAACCAAGTCAAGGGGACCATTACGGACCAAAAAGGGCGATTTACCATACAAGCCGCCGTGAATGATACACTCTATCTTTCCTATTTGGGTTTTAAAACACAAAAAGTAAGGGTAACCAACGATATGTTCCGATTTCAGGATACCAAGATAGCCCTAACAGAGCTCGCTTATGCTTTGGAAGAAGTTATTGTAAAGCCTTATCAATTGACTGGATATCTTGAGATTGACGTGAAGAACCTTCCTGTCAATAATGCCTATCAGTATAGCATTTCAGGGTTGAACACCAGTTATGAAGCAGGCAATAAAAGCCCAAGTGCGGTGACCAAGGTATTGGGTGCCATTCTGAATCCGGCAGACCTTTTGCGGAACCTCTTCGGCAAAAAACCACGTCAGATGCGAAAATTACGCCAAATGAAAGAGGATGACGGCATTCGCGATCTTTTGGCATCAAAATTTGATAGGGAAACATTGACGGAGCTACTTCAACTGGAAAAGGTGGATATTGAAGACATCCTTAACAACTGTAACTACTCCAAATCCTTCATCAATACGGCGAACGACCTTCAGATTTTGGACGCCATATCCAGCTGTTATGAAGAGTATAAAGTACTCAATCGAAAGTAAAAAGATATCCCACATAGACTTTGCCGACAGTACCGCTGCGCTATAAATAAATTTTAGTTTTCCATATTCATTTTATAGCTTTAGGCAAAATCCCAATGCATGAAAAAACTACTTCTCATCATGTCCATTCTGTCCACTTTTTTTGGTTGTAGGGAAGCTAAAAAAGAGCCACAGGCCATTGAGCAAGAGCAGGTAGTTGAGCAGCAAAATCCTAAAAAGAAGATTCCTTTTGTATGGGAAGGGGCCAATATCTACTTCCTACTTACCGATCGCTTTAACAATGGCAACCCCGAAAACGATGTTAATTTTGACAGAACGGAGGAAACTGCTGTCCTTAGGGGTTTTGAAGGAGGGGATATTCTTGGCGTCACCCAGAAAATTGAAGAAGGCTATTTTACCGATTTAGGCATCAATGCCATTTGGTTGACTCCCGTAGTCGAGCAAATCCACGGTGCCACAGATGAAGGCACTGGAAAAACCTATGGATACCATGGTTACTGGGCCAAGGACTGGACAGCCATTGACCCTAATTTTGGCTCCCGGAAAGATTTGGAAAATATGGTAAAAGCAGCCCATGCCAAGGGCATTCGTATTCTTTTGGATGTAGTGCTCAACCATACAGGGCCCGTTACCGAAAAAGACCCTGTTTGGCCAGATGATTGGGTACGTACCGGCCCAACTTGCGATTTTACCACTTACGAAACCACTACGACCTGTACCTTGGTCGAAAACCTTCCCGACATTCTCACCGAATCGGATGAACCTGTGGAATTGCCCGATGCCTTATTGGCCAAATGGAAGAAAGAAGGACGTCTGAGCCAAGAATTGGACGAACTGCAATTGTTCTTTGAAAGGACAGGATATCCAAGGGCGCCTCGTTATTATATCATTAAATGGCTCACCGACTACATTAACGATTTTGGCGTTGACGGTTTTCGGGTGGACACCGTAAAACATGTAAATGAAAATGCGTGGGCAGACTTGCATAAAGAGGCCAATTATGCCTTTGAGACCTGGAAGAAAAAACATCAGGACGAAATATTGGACAACAACCCATTTTATATGGTAGGCGAAGTGTACAACTATGGCATTTCCGGAGGTCGTGAGTTTGATTTTGGCGACAAAAAGGTGGACTATTTCAACTACGGGTTCAAGAGTCTCATCAATTTTGAATTAAAGGAAGATGGACAAAAAGATTATGAAACCATTTTTAAGAAATATAACCAACTTCTCAACACAAAGCTTAAAGGAAAGAGTGTACTCAACTACCTAACTTCCCATGATGACGGCTCACCTTTTGATAAAGACCGTACCCAGCCCTATAAAACTGCTAATGTATTGTTGTTGACCCCAGGTGCCTCTCAGGTATATTATGGAGACGAAACTTCCAGAAGCCTAGTGATAGAAGGGGCGGAAGGAGATGCCACCCTACGTTCCTTTATGAACTGGGAAGAATTGGATAGCATTGCCGAAATACAGAACATCCATAAACATTGGCAAAAACTGGGTCAGTTCAGAAGAAACCACCCTGCTATTGGTGCTGGGCGTCATAAACGTTTGTCCAAATCGCCCTATGTGTTTTCCCGAACCTACGTTGATGGCGATTATCGTGATAAAGTGGTTGTGGCCCTTGACCTGCCCAAAGGGAAAAAATCACTTGTGGTAAAAGGTTTCTTTGGAGATGGCACAAAACTGTACGACACCTATTCAGACACCGAAGTAATTGTTACCAAAGGTAAAGTGGTCTTGGACAATGAATTTGATATCGCTCTTTTGGAATTGGTGGAATAATCAACTCCTGGAATGCAACGCAATTCGGTTACCTTCCGAGTCCAAGAACAATCCCATATAGCCTACATCCGGACTTATTTGGGTCTTTGCTCTTATTATTTTGCCGCCTAACTGCTCCACACGGTCCAATTCTTGTTGTACATCGGCGCTAGCAAAATAAATTAAGACGCCATCCGTTTTGCTGGGCGTGTACCAATCCGCATTTTGGATAAGACAACCCGCTGCTCCAGTTTTGGTCTCATCCCATGGAAACCAACCCATTTTGGTACCCTCCATATCGTGTACCTGTATGACTATCCCAAAAACTGTTTCGTAGAATTTTTTTGCTCGGGCCATATCTTCAACTGGAATCTCAAACCAGCCCACCATGTTCTGTTCCATAGCTACTTTTCCAAAATGTCTTTTAATGATGCCAATCCTTCCTCAAAATCCTTACCAACCGCTTTGTCCATGTTCATGAACAACATCATGATGCTAAATGGGAATTTATTCTTTCCCGAGAAACCCCAAGTGACTTTGGTGGTGTTCCCATTCACTTCTTCAGTCATCAAATAGGCATCGGAATTGGATTTCCATGGTTTTAAGAATCGAAGTTCTGACTCAATACGCTCACCATCCACGATCTGCGTGATTTCCTGCTCCCCTTCTCCAACATCCTTGTTGCCGTTCCAATAACTGGTAGCTCCAACTTCCCCGTCGGTTCCAGTGAATTTTTTCTCCATGTTGGGATCCTTTTTGTTCCAAGGCGACCATTGATCCTGATTTTTCAGAAAACGAAGATTTTCAAAAACTTTGGATTTAGGTTGGGCAATTTCAATAGATCTTGAGACATTGTACGTCTTGGGCGCTATAGCTCCCAAAATAAGGATGAGCAGCACAATTCCAGCTAGGATGTAAAGTAGTGTAGCCATTTGTTTGTGAATTGGTTAGAATTTAAATGTACAAAAAACTTCATTTGGAAAGGTACCGTTCAATGATTCCTTCCACACTTTTAATGGACTTTTTGGTCCAGTCGAAACGCTTCTCAAAAATTTCATCTTCAGATAGTTGCCAATTCACATTGGAATTCCTGACCTTGTGCGCAAGTTCCTGTATAATGATTGCTGCCGATACGGAAACATTTAAGCTTTCGGAAAAACCCACCATGGGAATTTTTAGAAACCCATCTGCTTGCTGCATCACCTCTTCGCTCAACCCTTCTTTTTCGGTTCCAAAGAACAATGCCGTTTGTTTCTTTGGAAAAAAATCGGGCAACAAAAGAGAATCATCATGCGGGGTAGTAGCCATAATTTGATATCCTCGACCCTTTAATCTTGAAACACACTCCCCCGTACTTTGATATTTGTGTACATCAACCCACTGCTCCGCCCCAACGGCTATGTTCTTGTCCAACCGTTTTGAAAAACGGTCTTCCACCACATGCACTTCCTGTATTCCAAACACATCACAACTTCTAATTATGGCACTGGTATTGTGCATTTGGTACACATCTTCAATGGCCACCGTCAAAAATTTGGTGCGATTTTTCAATACCTCTAGAAAACGTTCCTTACGCTCTTCGGTCAAGTACCCTTGCAAATAGGTGAACAAATCATTATTCTGCATACTTCACAAGATAGAAAAAAACAAAATTCCTATTTTTGGGACTCCCCCAGCTCTGGCAGCCCCAACTTCCACCTAATTAAGAAAAAAATGACCAAAAAGAAAATAGTGGCGCTCACTGGTGCCGGCATGAGTGCCGAGAGTGGGTTGAAGACTTTTCGTGATTCCAATGGGCTTTGGGAAGGACACAATGTTATGGAAGTTGCCTCTCCGCAAGGATTTGCCAAAAATCCGGAATTGGTGCTTCATTTTTACAACCAACGGAGACGACAATTATTGGAAGTAAGCCCCAATGCAGGACACCACGCCCTAGTAGATTTGGAGCAGCATTTTGATGTACATATCGTAACCCAAAACGTAGACAATCTACATGAACAGGCAGGAAGTTCAAACGTTGTGCATTTGCATGGTGAACTTTTAAAGGTTCGAAGTACTGTGGACGAAGGTCATGTATTGGAATGGAAAAAAGACTTGGTTCTAGGCGATCTGGACAAGAACGGAAATCAACTTCGCCCTCACATTGTATGGTTTGGAGAAATGGTCCCTATGCTGGAAATAGCCGCCCAAATAACCCAACAAGCCGAAATTCTGATTATTGTTGGTACATCCATGCAAGTCTATCCTGCGGCAAGTTTAGTGCATTACGCACCAAGAACAACCCCTATCTTTTTTGTGGACCCCAAACCCAGTGTACGCTCTTCAGATTTTGAAAAAATCACCATCATTGAAAAAACTGCAGCAAATGGAGTTCCCGAACTAGTGGAACATCTTTTTAGAGAATTTCAACCATAATCCCGCATGACCCAACATCAACTCCATACCAAATTGAATTCAGGCAGACTTTCCAAGCCCAAAGTAGACCATCTAGTGGAACAATTGATACGCCAGCCTTCACTGACAGAGGCACTTTTTCTCGAGGTTTTGAGAGAAGATAAAGAAGGGACATTTAATGCCAGTTGGACCTTTGATCATCTCATGCGGAAAAAATTAGTGTACCTGCTGCCCATGATGACCCTTTTTACAAATAGTCTCTCCCAACTCAAGTGTGAGTCCTGTATCCGTCCCATGGCGCATATTTGTGAAATGGTTGCAGAGGCCTATTTCAAAAAGAAAAATCCTGTTTTCATCAAAAATATTGCCGATGAACATCTTGAAAAAATGCTGACAGCCTGTTTCGATTGGCTCATCAGCCCCATGAACATGGCCCCAAAGGTATTTTCTATGACCAGTCTATATTATCTGGGGCAAAAATTTGATTGGGTACACCCTGAACTACGCGTGATTTTGGAGGATTCTTATGCCACAGGTACGGTAGGATATCAGAACCGTGCCAAAAAAACACTGGACAAGCTGGCCAAATTAGGCCGATAAACTCTAGGAGTTTGAGTATCTTTGCCACTTTCAAAAACAGTACGTGAAAATGTCCTTAACGCAGCTCAACGCCATTTCGCCGATAGACGGTAGATATAGAAACAAAACCGAATCTCTTCAAAATTACTTTTCCGAGGAAGCGCTCATCAAATACCGTGTACAGGTAGAGATTGAGTATTTTATTGCCCTTTGCGAAATACCGTTGCCTCAATTGGCGGATTTTGATGCGACTAAGTTTGAGGAGCTACGTTTAATTTACAAAGCATTTTCTGCGGAAGATGCCCAGTCCATCAAAGAGATTGAAAAAACCACCAATCACGATGTAAAAGCCGTGGAGTATTTTATCAAACAACGTTTTGATGCCTTGGGACTACAGAACCATAAAGAGTTCATCCATTTTGGGTTGACTTCCCAGGATATCAACAATACGGCCATTCCGCTTTCCATTAAGGAAGCAATGAACGACAGTTATGTTCCTTCCTACTTTGAAGTCTTTGAAAAATTAAAGGAATTGGCCAAGGAATGGGAGAACATCCCTATGTTGGCACGTACCCACGGTCAACCGGCATCCCCTACCCGTTTGGGCAAGGAAATCGATGTTTTTGTAGAGCGTTTGAAAGAGCAATTCAATTTATTGAACGACATCCCCAGTGCCGCCAAATTTGGTGGGGCCACAGGAAACTATAACGCCCATAAAGTGGCCTATCCCAGCATAGATTGGAAAGCCTTCGGCCAAAAGTTCGTGCAGGAAAAATTGGGCCTATACCACTCTTTCCCCACAACCCAAATTGAGCATTACGACCATATGGCCGCTTTGTTCGATTGCCTTAAACGCATCAATACCATTTTGATTGACCTCAATCGGGACATTTGGACCTACATTTCCATGGATTATTTCAAACAGAAAATAAAAAAGGGCGAAGTGGGCTCATCGGCCATGCCGCACAAAGTAAATCCTATAGATTTTGAGAATTCCGAAGGAAACTTGGGTCTGGCCAATGCCATTTTCGAGCATTTATCGGCCAAACTCCCCATTTCCCGATTGCAGCGCGATTTAACAGATAGTACCGTATTGCGAAACGTAGGGGTGCCCTTTGCACATACCTTGGTCGGGTTTCAATCCACTTTAAAGGGGTTGAACAAACTCGTGTTGAACCAGCAAAAATTTGAGCAGGATTTGGAGGATAACTGGGCCGTGGTCGCAGAGGCCATCCAGACCATTTTACGCCGTGAAGGCTATCCCAATCCGTATGAAGCCCTTAAGGGTTTAACACGAACCAATGAGAAAATCAACCAGAAGTCCATTGCGGATTTTATTGAAACTTTGGAGGTTTCGGATGCCATCAAAACGGAATTGAAACAAATAACCCCAGCGAATTATACTGGGGTTTAATTAAACTCAAATTTATTTCATTTGATAATTTAACTATCCCTCCTTGTGGATTTCCACTTGGTGCGGATACGGAATCTCAATTCCGGCGGCATCCAAGGCCAATTTGCAATTTTCATAGGTGGCAAAGTACACATCCCAATAGTCCTCGGGTTTACAGAAAGGCCGTACGGCAAAGTTTACGGAGCTATCGGCCAGTTCCATCACATTTACCGAAGGGGCCGGGTCTTCCAAAACCTTGGGGTTTGTAGTGAGCACTTTTAGAAGTACCTCCTTGGTCTTTTTTATGTCTTCTCCATAGCCCACGCCAATCACGGTGTCCACCCGCATTTTGCCTTCGGCGGTATAATTGATGATGTTTCCATTGGCCATGGCCCCATTGGGAATAATGGCCAGTTTGTTCTGTGGGGTAACCAGTTTGGTGGTGAAGATTTCGATGCCCTTTACCACACCCAATACGCCTTGGGCCTCTATAAGGTCGCCTATACGATAAGGCTTAAAAATCATGAGCAGTACCCCACCCGCAAAATTGGAAAGGGAACCTTGCAGGGCCAAGCCTACGGCCAAACCTGCCGCTGCTATTACGGCAGCGAAGGTGGTAACGTCCACACCCAATCGCGAAATAACAACAATGATCAGGAAGACTTTGAGAGTCCAAGAGAACAGGTTCAATAAGAATTTTTGCAGGGATTCGTCATACTTGCTCTTGGACATGACCTTTCTGGTCCCAGAAATAATCCTCTTTACAATCCACATCCCCACAATGTAGATCAGGATTGCCGTAATGAGCTTGGGTCCAAATTCCTTGGCCAGATCTAGGCCGTAATTCATCCATTCTTCTGCTTTTTCCATGGTGTTGTTGATTTGTTAGTGTTCTTGTTATGAGACACTAAGATAAAAAAGAAGGTCACAAAAATGCTTGGGATTTGGCTCATTTAAACAAAAAAGGGCAACAAATGTTGCCCTTAGATGCGTTGTGCCCGTATGGCTACCCCTTTAAAAATTCTCCAATCTCACCCAGTCCCTCACCCTTATATTCCGATTTTTGGATGGCCTGCATGAGTTGTATAATATGTGCTGGGTTCATGTCCTTGCCCAAAACCCTAACCAAGGCAAAGCCTTTGTCATCACTATCGCCGTAGATAATGACCTCATCTATGGCATCTTCGTCACCCAAATATTTCACTACACCCTTTCCGTACTTGGAGTTGATTTTCATGAGTTCCACGAACTTTTCCCCTTTTAAGATCTCGCGCACCTTGTTTTTTTCCACCTCAAATTCTGCGGCGTTGTCTGAATTCTTCTTAAACGCCAATAGATTGAACTTTCGTAAGGATTCCACAGCTTCTTTCTGGGTTGGAGTAAGGTCTACGGCATCCATTTTTAGAATACTTGCTGGGACATCCACTGTGATAAAATTAGGGTTCTCCGAATTGTCCACGTAGTATTCCTGCAAGCTCTGTCTCGAAGAGCAAGAAGCCAACAGAATCACTGCCATTGCCAAAATTCCTTTTACTATATTTTTCATCTGTACTTTTTTTGATTGATTGTGTTTTATTTGTTTAAGCAATAGGTTATTGAATCTTGTATTTTGTTACAATTTCTCGACCTCTTTTCCTATTCCTATTTCTCCTGTATTTTATTCAATCCATTATGGAGTTTCATTTTGTTGGTCAAAGCTCCCACTTTGGTCAAATCAATGTTCCCTGTCATGGTCAAGAGAACCGTCTCAAAATGGTACTCTGGATTGTCCTTGGCTTCATCGATGCCGGTTGCAAACATCAACAACTCTTCTACATGGTCATCATCCTTACCTTGCTTAATGTAAAATTTCAAACTGGTATCACCATCCTTTACTTTCATCAACTCTTCCAGTCTCGAAGATTTTACATATTGTTCCATTGTAACTGCCATATCAGCGGCAGCTCCATTATCCTCTGAAAGAAAAATTTTGATACCGTCAATGTTCTTGGCCATCTGTACAAACTCTCGGCTTTCTGGGTCAGAATCGTTCTCCATCATATTTACAAAAATGTTCAACATTCCTTTGCTTATAGTCACCACGCCAATCCTATCGGAGTTCTCGAACTTGTCAAATATAGATTGTGAAATCCCTTTAAAAGGAACACAAGCCAGCAGCATTAAAATGAGCAGCTTTTTCATCTTACTAATTTCCTTTTTTGCCCGCTTTGTTCAACTCTTCGGGAAGGTTCATTTTTTTGGTCAGGGAGTTGATCTTGTTCAAATCGATGTCGCCTGTCAATGAAAGTAGCACAGTCTCGATTTTTCTTCCATCAGCCTCTACGTTGCTCAAATCGGTGACCAACATCAGTAATTCGCTAACATGGTCGTCATCCCTTCCTTGCTTAATGTAGAACTTTACATTGGCATCTTTGTCCTTCACGCGCATAAGCTCTTCCATCTTCGAGGATTTTAGGTAACTGCTCACGGAAGATCTCATGTCATCCCCTATTTTTTGGTTGTCAGTGGTAAAGACCTTAAGGCTTTTTAAACTACTGGCGATGTCCATAAAGTCCCGGGCTTCGGGGTCATCGATTTCCACATCTATTTTGGCCAATAAATTGAACATACTCTTGTTCACCACTACTGAGGTGACTTCATCCAGGTCTTCGTACTTGTCGAACAAGGATTGTGAGAATCCCATTGTTGGCAAAACCGCGATCAAAAAGATTAAAATATTCCGTTTCATGTTTTTCGTTTTTAATTGTTGTTGTAAATTTTTTGTTTTGCTTCTTCGAACTCTTTGAGGTAGGCCACTTTCTCCGTTCCTCGGCCAAAATTCTCGGCCAAGAGTTCAAAAGCTTTTTTGGTTTCCTGATAAGCGTAAGTTGCCTTTTCTAGCTCCGAACGCTTGTATTCTTGATACTGAAAATAAATGCCAAAGGTTAAAACTGCGACCGCTGCAACGGAAACCCATTTGTATAGATTACTTCTGGTTTTTAATGGAACCTGCTTGGTAAAGCGTTCTTCCTTGGCGTTGGAAAAGTAGTTGAACATAGGTCTGTACTGCTCCAAATGCACGGGTACGCTTTCTTGTGCAAAATACTCCCGTAGCTGTTCCTCCTCGGCCACCGTTGTGCTGGCCTCAAAGTACTTTTCCAATAACTTTTCTATATTATCCAATGCCATAGCTGTGTTTTTTTATTAATTCTTCGCGTACTGTTTTTCTAGCTCTTGAGAGCGCCACCCGAACTGCGGTGGGCTTCATTTCCATGAGCTCACATATTTCATCAAAATCATACTGCTCCACATCTCGTAATTGTAAGATCATTTTTTGTTGTTCGGGCAGTTCTTGCATAATGCGTTCCATCCATTGCACACTGTCCTCGGCTTCCAATTGGCGTTGCAACGAAGTGTTTTCATCACTATAATTGCTATGTACCAATTTTAGGTTACCCGCTTGTCTGGACTTTAAACGGTCCAAACAAAAGTTCTTGGTCATGGTCATGGCAAAAGCTTCCACATTTTTGTATTCTCCCATGGATTCATTCTTAGACCATAATTTCATCAGGATTTCCTGTGTGGCGTCCTCTGCTTCCTCCCTGGAGACCAACAAGCGTTTTGCCAGTCGGTATAGCTTGTCCTTAAAGGGCATCACCACATTTAAAAACTCTGATTGTTTCATTGGTTTGTCTTAGTTGTTTTAGACCTTATTTCTCGGTCTACATAATCACGACGACACATATCGAAATTTGTTACAAAAAATTTGTATTCTGATTTTATGTACCTATTTTGTATCGCAAATTTGTAAGAATTTATAAAAGTTATCGCCTTACTTACCAATCTCATCTCTAATTTGGAACAAATATTGATGAATCCAATAAAAACTCTGCTATGAAAAAATATGCTCTTCTATTATTGGGGCTTACAATCTTCTTTGTTGGTTGTAATAATGATGACAATCAAATCAAGAATGGGGAAACTCCCACCATGAACCCAGGATCTACTGCCATTGCCCAAAACTTTATGTGGCAAGCCATGAACCTCTGGTATTTTTGGCAAGAAGACGTCCCCAACCTTGCTGATGACAGGTTCTCATCCAATGATGAGTATACTTCGTTTTTGGAAGCAACAGCCAACCCTGAACTCTTCTACTATCAAATTTGCAACAAACATGCGGCACTTTTCGGAAACCAAAACTCCATAGATCGTTTTAGCTTTTTGAATGATGACTATACCGAACTGGTCAGCAATCTTTCAGGAGTATCCAAGAGTAATGGCTTAGAGTTCAATCTTAACTATTTCCAAGACGGAACCAATGTTTTTGGTTACGTACTTTACATTGTGCCGGATTCTGATGCTTCAACCAAAGACATACAAAGGGGCGATATTTTTACCCGTGTGAACGGACAACAATTGACCGGAGACAATTATGTCAGTCTGCTTTTTGGAAACAACGACACCTATACACTTGGAATGGCAGATATCGTGGACAATCAAATTGTGGACAACGATACGGAAGTGACTCTTACCAAAATTACCAACCAAGTGGAAAACCCTATTTTGGTAGCTAAAACTTTGGACATCAATGGGACGAAAATTGCGTATCTCATGTACAATCGATTTTTAGGTAATTTTAACGAACAACTTAATGCTGCATTTGGTCAATTTGTAAACGCTGGCGCCACAGAACTTGTCCTGGATATGCGCTACAATCCAGGAGGTTCCGTAAACACTTCCCGCCTTTTGGCCAGTATGGTCTATGGCACCAATACCAATGAGCTTTACATTAGGCAACGCTGGAATGATAAAATACAAGACCAATTGAGTGCCTCCCAATTGGAAGACTACTTTGCGAATACCACAGGTGCCAGTGCCATAAACACACTTAATTTAGATAGGGTGTTCATTTTAGCCACCAATGACTCGGCTTCTGCAAGTGAATTGGTGATGAATGGTTTGGCTCCCTATGTGGAAGTGATTCACATTGGGGGGACTACTAGGGGTAAAAATGAGTTCTCCATTACCTTGGTAGACGACCCTGAAAATTCCTTTATTTATGATGAGGACCGTGAAGGCAACATCAACCCACAAAATAGTTGGGGCATACAACCCTTGGTGGGAAGAAATGAAAATGCCGATGGTTTCTTTGACTATACAAATGGATTAACACCAGACATAACCCTAAATGAGGACCTGACCAATCTGGGCGTTCTGGGAGACCCCAACGAGCCGCTATTGGCCCGTGCCATTGATGAAATTACAGGTGCTGGTGCCAAAAGAAGCTTTTCTGTTCAAATGGCAGCAAAATCCTTTGCCAGTTCAAGACTACAGACTCCATTAAGGGACAACATGTATTTGGACAAGCCTTTGGACGTGGATATAGAACTAACAAATCCATGGGAATAAAAAAAGCGGCCGAGGCCGCTTTTTTTTTATGATTGGACTTTTTGCAAATCAAGTTGTCTGTATTTTCCTCTAAGGTGTTCCTGAATTTTAATTATTTCTGGGTGAAAAATTCCGGCCAACACTTCAATCCCGTTCACCAACGTACTTGCTGATGATTGCGTAAACATATCATAATCGGCAATAAAAACCTTTCCTTCCTTGACCGCCTTGATGTCATCCCATCCCAGACGCTGCATTAAAAGATGGATTTCCTCCATGGTTCGGTCAATCCCAAAACCACAGGGAGCAATGACCAAGACCTCCGGATTGTATTGTGTGATTTTTGACCAAGAGGTGACCACACTATCCCCAGACGGGTTCGAAAGCATATCCACACCTCCCGCATAGGCAATCTGATGGGGAATCCAATGACCGCAGTTGAATATGGGCTGTATCCACTCCATGAGCATCACCCGCTTGGGCAGTGCCTTAGCCGCACGCAATTGGTCGTTCACAGAACCGATACGTTTGTGAAGTCCTTCCAAATACCTATAAGCCGCCTCTTCCTTTCCCAAAGCCTTCGCAATGGTAATGGCCGATTCAAAAACATCTTCCAAGGATTCAGGGCTGATGGAAATCAGCTCAGGTTGTTTTTTCAAATTGGCCACGGCAGCCGAGGTACAAGCAGTATCAATCTGGCAAACATCGCACATGTCCTGGGTGAAAATAATGTCCGGGGCCATTTGCTCCAAAAGTGTTTCATCCACGTAATACAACTGCTTCCCTTGGTGCTTACTGGCCGAGAAAAGGGAATCGATTTCCTGACTCGACAAATTCTTGCCCTCAAGGATACAGCGCACCACGGGTTTCTTTTCCCTCAAGGCCTGTTCGGGACATTCAAAGGTTATTCCCATCAAATGTCCATCAAGGCCCATGTCATAGAGCATTTGGGTAACGGCAGGCAAAAAGGAGCAGGCTTTTAACATGCGATGGGAACTGGTTTAAAGATTCAAATTCAATCCAAAGGCCACATTCCTACCCCTAGTGGTAAAGCCAATCACTTCGGTATATTCTTCGTTCAATAGGTTATAGCCATTGACAAAGACCTTCAACCTGTTGGGCAACAATTGATGCTCCACATACAGATTTACCAAGGAAAATGACTCCAAAGGCTCATCCAAGAAGGTCATAAAGTTGGTATCAAACCGTTCCCCAGTATAAGCATAGCTTAAAGAGAGGTTTGTGGTTTCACATATTTGATAGCCTAAGGCAAAGTTTACCTTGTGTTTGGGAATACGGATGGCATTGTCCCCCTTTCGTTCCGTAAAGGTGTAATTCGCATTGATATCCAACACATCTATCGGTTTCCAAGACAGCTCCACTTCCACCCCACTGGCATCGATCTCATCGGAAATGTTGATGCTAGTGAAATTTTGGTCATACCCAATGGCATTTTTCTCATTCCGATTGAAATACAAAGCACTTACACGCAATCCATCATTGACCTTGTACTCCACACCCCCTTCAAGGGTTCTGTTCTCCTCAGGTTCCAAGTTTGGATTGGAACCAAAATCCCCAAACAATTGAATCAAACTAGGGGTAATGTACGATGTAGCATACGACCCAAACAGTTTTAGGTACCCATTGGCAGATGGAAAAACGTAGGAAGGGTTAAGATTGTACACAAAATGGCTACCGTACTCGGAATGGTTGTTCCATCGTCCACCAATGTTCAGGTTCAATCCAAAATCGGAAACATAGACCACATTGGCATAGGGGTCAACGATATTGAAATCCGTGTCAGTGGAAAACGTAGCCTCATCCTTGAGATAGTTTACGCCCAAAATGGTATGCCACTTCTCTTGGATGACATATTTGTTGTAAAAATCAAGTACCAAATTCTTTCCATCCGATATACTCTCCCCAAAGGTGCTTTTGGAATCCGTCTCGTAATCCGTATAGGCTGCGTTCAGGTGCAGCGACCCGTTGCCATACGCAAAAGATGAAGCCACTCCGGCCCTCTTCTGGTTCACTCTGGAACGGTTAGGGGCCTCCATAAAATCTGCATCGAATTCATTGGAATAACGGGTCTGGTTTCCATACACTGATAATCGAAAGTCCTCAGAAAATTGATAGCCCAATTTAACGTTGGTGCTGAAATGGGAAAAATTGTCCTCTTCGTTTTCCGGGGTCACTGCCGCGGAAAGCCCTTTGGAACTACGGTTGGAAAAATCCACCGCGTAATCGAACTTATCCAAGGTCCCATTCAAGGAAACCGCATTGCTCAGATTGCCCAAATTGTAATTCTGGTCATCGGCCGTCTGATTGGTCCCCACCGTGGATTGAAAATTCCCGGTAATCTTCTCCTTGGAGCTTTTCTTGGTGGTGATGTTGATCACCGCCGTGGCGGCATTGGTCCCGTAGAGGGTACTGGCAGCTCCCTTGATGATCTCTATACTTTCAATATTTGCCGTGGAAAGCAATCGCAAGTCGTATTCTTGACTAAAGGATGATGGATCGGAAACCCTAACCCCATCAATGATGACCAAAACCTGTCTTCCTCGACCGCCACGGGCAAAAACGCCCAAAACATCGCCGTCACGTCCACGACTTCCCGTAATCTCGATCCCACTCTTGGTGTTGATGATCTGGGCCACGGTCTGGCCTTGTTTTCGTTCCAATTCCTCAGCAGTGATCTTGATTACCGTCTTTCCTGAATTCTCACGCTTCAGTTCAAATTTGGAATCGCTCACCACAACCTCATCCAATTGTTGCACGTGGGCCGAATCTTGTTGTTGGGCACAAAGTCCCTTGCCTGCCAAAAGGGCGGCACATAACCATAAATGATTTTTCTTCATTTCGTTTAAATCAATAAACGGGAGCGTAGTATGGTGTTCATACGCAAACTTTTATCCCGAAAGTTTAACATTGTTTGTTTGAATTTGGCAGGTCTCCTGACTTGCTTTATGCGGTTTGACCTTCCCATCCCGGTCGGACAGTGGTTTAGAAGAAACCGCATCCCATTTTAAGGGTACCAAAACAAGTTTGGCATAAACTTACAGTTGCGGGAACAGTTCCGGATTTTCACCAGATTCCCTTTTAATCACACGTCAACAACAACGTGCAAACCAAAATTCAACGCGAAAGTAATCAATCTGTTTAATCTTTTTTGGCAAAAGTTAATTAATCTTACTTTTGGTCCATGGCAAAAAAACAGTTATCCATACTCCTGATCGGAATAGCTTCCATGCTCTTGGTTTTGGGCTGTGGCGAAAAAAAGAAGGCACCAGTCATCGACCTAGTAACTACGGAGGAAGCCCAAATCCAATACGCTACGGGCTTTACGGTCCAACACAATGGCCAGTTCACCGAAATTGAGGTCACTGCAGCTTGGCCCGGTTCCGAAAAAAGCTTCAAGTATGCCTTGGTACCGAGGGAAAAGTTGGCAGTCATTACCTTACCTAGTGATGCCTATGATGCCATTGTGGCGACACCGGTTGAGCGCATGGTAATCACTTCAACTACTCATATTCCTTCCTTGGAAGCCTTGGGAGTACTGGAATCCGTGGTAGGATTTCCCAATACCGATTTGATTTCCTCTCCTGTTACCCGGCAGCGAATCGACCATGGCCTGATCAAAGAATTGGGTACCAATGAGAATATCAATACCGAGGTGGTTTTGGAACTCAACCCCGAACTGGTCATGGGATTTGGTATCAATGATACCAACAAGGCCTATGACATCATCAAACGGTCTGGAATTCCCGTGGTCTATAATGGGGATTGGGTAGAACAGACCCCATTGGGAAAAGCGGAATGGATCAAATTCTTTGCCCCTTTCTTTCATAAAGAAATGGAGGCCGATAGTATTTTTTCGGATATCGAAAAGTCCTATCAAGAGGCCAAACTGTTGGCCAAAAATGCCAAAGAACGTCCTACCGTGCTTACTGGGGGTCTCTACAAGGATGTGTGGTACGTTTCCGGTGGAAAAAGTTGGATGGCCCAATTTTTAGAAGATGCCAATACTGATTATATCTGGGCAGATACGAAAGAGACCGGAGGAATTAGTCTAAGTTTGGAAGCCGTCTTGGAAAAAGCACAACAAGCGGATTATTGGTTGAACCCATCCCTTCACGGGACGTATGAAGAATTGGAACAGGCCAATAGCCATTACCACCAATTTTCGGCATTTTCCAATAAGAAGGTATATTCCAATGCCATCAGAAAAGGCGCAACAGGAGGATTGGTCTTCTATGAATTGGCACCACAACGCCCCGATTTGGTATTGAAAGACCTCATTTCCATTTTACATCCTGGACTCTTGACCGATTATGAACCACATTTTTACAGGCCTTTGCAATAGATGTCGCACCCAAGATCATATCGTCTTTCTTTTGTGTTGATTTCGGTCGCACTCTGCCTTGCAGTGGTATTGAACATCAGTTCGGGTTCCGTTTCCATTCCCTTTTCGGCAACCCTCTCCGGACTTTTGGGCAAACCCTTGGAAGTGCCCTCATGGGAATACATTCTTTGGGACTATCGGGTTCCCAAGGCGCTCACGGCACTTTTGGTAGGCGGTGGACTTTCCCTGAGCGGACTCTTGATGCAGACCCTGTTCCGAAATCCACTGGCAGGACCCTTTGTCTTGGGCATTAGCTCCGGCGCCAGTCTGGGAGCCGCACTGCTTTTAATGGGAGCTTCTTTTGTTTCAAGCTTTGCTTCCCTGTCTTTTGTCGGTGATGTTTCCTTGGCCATTGCTGCCAGTCTAGGCAGTTTTTTGGTATTGGCCGTAGTGCTCATTGTTGCACAACGTATTCGTGACACCATGGCCCTATTGATCATCGGGTTGATGTTTGGAAGTATCACCTCGGCATTGGTCAGCGTACTGGCCTATTTTACCAGCGCGGAAAGTTTACAGCGCTTCATATTTTGGTCTTTTGGTAGCGTGGGCAATTTGAGTTCCCAACAATTGTCCTTGTTGGCGGGGATTGTGATTTTGGGTGTCTTGCTATGTATCATCTCCATAAAGGCGCTGAATGCCTTCCTTTTGGGGGAACATTATGCACAAAGTCTTGGGGTTTCCCTGAAAAAATCAAGGTTGATCATCATCATTGCAGCGGGATTGTTGGCCGGTGGCATAACCGCATTTGCCGGACCCATTGTGTTCATCGGATTGGCGGTGCCCCATCTTACCCGACAGATATTCGACACCATGGAACACCGCATTTTGGTGCCTGCCGTCTTCCTGTACGGAGCTATCTTAATGTTGCTCTGTGATACCTTGGCCCAATTGCCCAACTCGGTGAACGTATTGCCCATTAATGCCATTACCTCATTGGTTGGGGCACCCGTGGTGATTTGGTTGTTGGTACGGAAACGCAAAATGATATTCTGATGGACCTAGTTGAAGAACATATCCTTTCCGCCAAAGAACTGACCATTGGGTATGGTTCAAAAGTTGTGGCAGAGCATATCAATTTTTCGTTGGAAACGGGAACGCTGTGCGGTATTGTAGGAGCCAACGGAATCGGGAAATCCACTTTGCTACGCACCTTGGCTGGTTTTCAGCCTAAATTGAGAGGCCGTATCGATTTAAAGGGCAAAACATTGGAAGACCATTCCCCATCTGAAATGGCCCAAAAACTCAGTGTGGTCCTCACTGAACCTCCGGCATCCAAAAACCTTACCGTACAGGAACTCATTGCCTTGGGAAGGCAACCCTACACCAATTGGTTGGGAAGCCTTTCTTCAATGGACAAAGACCACATCGACCAAAGTATAAACGCCTTTTTACTCAACGATTTACGAAATGCCAAATGCCACGAACTGAGCGATGGTCAGTTGCAACGAGTACTCATTGCCCGGGCCATGGCCCAGGACACGTCTTTGATTCTGTTGGATGAGCCCACCACCCATTTGGACCTCTACCACAAGGTTCAAATCTTGAAATTGTTGCAGCAATTGGCCCATCAAAGCCAAAAAACCATTGTCTTTACCACCCATGAAATTGACCTGGCCATTCAGCTATGCGATAAGACCTTGATTCTGGACGGAAAAAACAACCCATTTGGAGCACCTTGCGAATTGATTGAGCAGCACCATTTTGAGCGCCTGTTCCCTTCGGAAATGATTCAGTTTGATGCTAAAACAGGTACATTTAAGGTGAATAAGTAAGTTTATTTTCCGTTTCTGCATCCGTCGGAATCCGTTATCTTTATCCGAAGAAATCTTTTCATGAGCGCAGAACTTATCTATCTCATTATAGGAATCATTGCCTTGGCCTTGGGGCTGTTTGGTGGTATGTACATCCAAAAGTTAAAGACCAAGTCCACCGAAAGTGTTTGGGGCGAACGAGAGCAACAACTCTATGCCTCCATCAAATCCCTCAACGATAAATTATTGTTGGGCGATGAGGAACGGAAACAGTTACAATCCGAAAAGGAACAGCAAAGCAACCAGTTGGTGCGTTATCAGGCCGATTTGGAAAACCTTCAACTCAAAAACAGGGAACAAAAGGAGGAGGTTGAAAAACTACAGGAAAAGTTCACCAAAGAGTTTGAGCTCCTTGCCAACAAAATTCTGGAAGAAAAAAGTGAAAAGTTCACCAAGAGCAATAAAGAGAACATCGAGAACATCCTCACTCCTCTCAACAAAAAGATAAAGGAGTTTGAGGAAAAGGTGGAAAATTCGCAAAAGGAGAACATCAGCATACACTCTGCCCTCAAAGAACAGTTGCTCCACCTCCAAAACCAAAACCTTAAAATTACCCAAGAGGCCGAAAACCTGACCAAAGCATTGAAGGGTGATAGCAAAATGCAGGGGAACTGGGGAGAATTGGTATTGGAACGGGTCTTGGAAAAGTCTGGTTTGGAGAAAGATAGGGAGTATAGTGTCCAGCAAAGCTTTACCCGTGAAGATGGCAGTAGGGTCATGCCCGATGTCATCATCCACCTGCCCGATGGTAAAAAAATGGTCGTGGATTCCAAGGTCTCATTGACCGATTATGAGCGATATACCAATGCCGAGGAAGATGACAAGCCCAAATTCCTAAAAGACCATATCAACTCGCTGCGAAAGCATGTGGAACAGTTATCCGCCAAAAAATATGAAGATCTCTATGAAATGGAAAGTCCGGATTTTGTATTGATGTTCGTACCTATTGAGCCCGCCTTTGCCGTGGCCATAAACGAGGACGTTTCGCTTTACAACAAGGCTTTTGAACAGAACATTGTCATTGTGACCCCATCCACCTTGCTCGCTACGCTTCGCACCATTGATACCATGTGGAGCAATGAGAAACAGCAAAAAAATGCCATTGAGATTGCCCGACAGGCTGGCGCCCTCTATGACAAATTTGAAGGTTTTGTATCCGATTTGACTAAAGTGGGCAAGAAAATGGATGAAGCCAAAAGTGAGTACCGTGGCGCCATGAACAAGTTGGTGGATGGCCGTGGCAACATCATTACCAGTATTGAACGATTGAAAAAAATGGGGGCCAAAGCCAAAAAATCCTTGCCTGAGCCTATTTTAAAGCGTGCCCACGAGGATGATTTTGAAGAAGACCCTAAACTAGAACTATAAGCCGTGAGAAAGTTTTTATTTATCGCCATTTCTGCCATAGTGTTGGGAATTGCAGCCTATTTTGCCTTTATCTACTACGTGCCCTTCAGTGAAGGCTATCGCTCTGGGGAACTTATCAAATTCAGTCGTAGGGGTGTTGTGGTAAAAACCTGGGAAGGACAAATCAGTCAGGGACTTTCGGGTACCAATGTATTTTCCTTTTCCGTGGAGGACAGCCAAACGGAGATCATTGAAAAAATGAAGGAATACCAAGGCCAGTACATCAAAGTGACCTACAAGGAACGCTACGCCACCTTCTTTTGGCTGGGCGATACCAAATATTTTATCACCGAAGTGGAAACGGAAAAGTCACCGCTATTCAGAAATCAATGAAAAAATTTAAGTCGTCCAAAGAAAGTAGGGTCTCCATTACCGAACTGATGCTTCCCTCCCATTCCAATTTTGGGGGCAAGGTCCACGGTGGACACATTCTTAACCTTATGGACCAAATTGCTTTTGCCTGTGCCTCCAAGCATTCGCAAAGCTATTGTGTGACCGCCTCCGTGAACCGGGTGGATTTTTTAAATCCCATTGAAGTGGGTGAATTGGTCACGCTGAAGGCCTCTATCAACTACACTGGAAAAACCTCCATGGTGGTTGGGGTCCGGGTGGAATCCGAAAATGTGACCACCGGTGAAGTCAAACACTGCAACTCTTCCTATTTCACCATGGTATCCAAAGGCACTAACGGAAAAAACAAAGCGGTTCCCGGGTTGATTTTAAAAAGCAAACAGGACATCCGTCGATTCGCCCGAAGTAAGGAACGGAAGCAATCCGCCTATAATCGCGACAGCAAATACGAATCCAACAACTTTAAGGTAAACGAATTTTTGGAGTTTTTGGAAGGGGAAAACGTGACTATGGATTTGGACTAAGCCCTGCGGCGGCATCCTCATCCAAAAACCAAACCAGATTGCCTGATGAAGGGTCAACAAGGGTAGCTGGATATACTTCAGAACCTGCTGTTTTCTCTACAACTGCCTTTACTTTTTCCGCCTTGGAAGCTCCGGTGACCAAAAAAGCTACTTCTTTGGCGGTATTGATGACCTTTCCATTAATGGAAACCCTTTTTTGACCTGAATCGGGATGGGTGGCCACTACGCAATGGTCCTCGGCGTTCCAAAGCCCAATCTCATGGGGAAAAATGGAAGCCGTATGTCCGTCATCGCCCATACCCAGAATGACCAAATCAAACTGGGGAATGCCTTCTATCCTATCCAAATTTATTTCCAACAGGTTGGCATAGCGCATGGCTTCACCACTGGGGTCATTTTCTCCCAATACACGATGGATATTGGCTTCGGGCACCTCAATTTTTGAAAATAGATGCTCCACGGTCATTTTGTAGTTGCTGTCGTCATCGGTAGGAGGAACGCAGCGTTCATCCCCCCAATAAAAATGAATCTTGCTCCAATCAATTTCATCCGAAAATTTTTCAGCCAGTACATCAAATACAATTTTGGGCGTGCTCCCCCCGGAAAGGGCCACATGGAACTCTCCCAAATTGGCTTTCTCCTTAAAATAGGTTGAAAACTGCTCCGCTACCTCTTGCTTGTCTTTATATATTTTTAATTCCATCAACATCTAATTTCATTTGTTCTTGACTAAACCGGTTCTCGACTGCGCTCGAACTGACATCTCAGACATCAGACATCAGACATCAGACATCAGACATCAGACATCAGACATCAGACATCTAAAAAAACTAACAAATCACACAGTACCCGGGGTCATCGGCGAGATTCTCTCCCGGATTTCGCCAAAAGCCGAAGCCATTCATGAGATCATCGGCGTTTTCAGGGCCCCATACCCCTGCAGCATATCCGTACATACGAACATCCTTGCCATTCTTCCAATAGTCCAAAATGGGATCCACAAATTCCCAAGCGGCTTCCACCTCATCGGCACGGGCATAAAGTGTGGCGTCTCCCTGCATGGCATCCAATAAAAGTCGCTCATAAGCTTCCATGACATAAGTCTCAGCTAAACTGGAGTAATAAAAATCCAAATTGGCACGCTCCACCTTGAATCCCTGCCCCGGGACCTTAACCCCAAATTTGATCAAAATACCTTCATCCGGTTGTATTCGGATAATCAGTTTATTGTCCTTGCTTTGCATACCCGAATCCTTGAAAATCTGGTGGTGCGGTGCCTTAAAATGGATCACGACCTCGGTGACCTTGGTAGGCATCCGCTTTGCGGTACGCACATAAAACGGCACCCCGTGCCAGCGCCAGTTGTCCGCATAAAACTTAATGGCCGCATAGGTTTCGGTAGTGGAATTGGGGTCTACCCCCTCCTCTTCCCGATATCCGTTCATCTTTTCCCCGTTGATTTCGGAAGCTACATATTGCGCACGGATCGTATTGTCGAACAAAGTTTGCTCATCCTTCATGATACGAAGTGATTTCAGCGCTTTCACTTTCTCGTTACGAATCTCTTCAGGTTGGTCCCCAATGGGTGGCTCCATCACCACCAAGGATACAATCTGCAACAAATGGTTCTGGAACATATCGCGTAGCGCCCCAGATTTATCATAATACCCTCCTCTTTTCTCCACTCCCACACTTTCGGCATTGGTAATCTCCACATGGTCGATATAGTTTCGGTTCCACAGTGGCTCAAAAATGCTGTTGGAAAAACGGGTCACCAATAGGTTCTGCACCGTTTCCTTACCCAAGTAATGGTCTATGCGATATATCTGGGGTTCCGTAAAATATTTGTGAAGCCCTTTGTTGAGTTGCCTTGCCGTTTCCAGACTATATCCAAACGGTTTTTCAACAATCAAACGCTTCCAACCGTTGTTTTGGGTATTCATGCCCGCTTCGGACAAATTTTGGGCAATGGTCTCATATAATGTAGGAGGGGTTGAAAGGTAATACATGATATTCCCAGAGGTGTCATGATCGGCTTTCAGGCTTTCGACACGTTTGCGAATCGGCGCATAATCCGTATCGTAATCCTTCCCTAAATCCATATAAAAAAGCTTATCGGCGAAGCCTTTTACCTCACTTTCATCCAGTTTTTTGATTTTCTCTTTCAAATAGGGGCTTTTATACACCACCCTATCCCGAAATGCTTCATCCGTAAGGTCACTTCTGCTCGCCCCCAATACCACAAAATTGGGCGGTAGTTGCTTGGCCAAATAGAGATTGAAGAGGCCTGGAATCAATTTTCTTGCGGTCAAATCACCAGATGCTCCAAAAATCACGAGCATTTGGTTTTCGGTCTTTTTCATACGATAGCTGATATTGGCTGAGTAATTCCTTCGGATGGTCGCACACGCCATCCAATGAAGTCCTTTTATATTTGAGCATAACGAATATAAGGTTTATTTTAGGTTCTGATTTCAACAAATAGCTTACTTTAAATTGTCTTAACATAAGAAGCTGAAAACGAAGCACAATGACAGATACGTATGATTTTGGCCTAGTAGGTCTGGGAGTAATGGGACGCAATTTTATCTTGAATGTGGCCGATAATGGCTTTACCGCCTTCGGGAACGACTTGGATACCGAAAAAGTAAATGCACTGATCCAGGAAGGTGGCGATACCTCAAAAGTAAACGCCAGTTCCGATGTTAAAACCTTTGTGCAAGCCCTTACCACACCTAGAAAAATCATGCTGTTGGTCCCTGCGGGAAAAGTGGTGGACCTTGTCATTGACAGCTTATTGCCCCATTTGGACCAAGGCGATATCATCATTGATGGTGGAAATTCATTTTTTACGGATACAGACCGACGCGAGGCCTATTTGAAGGAAAAAGGCATCAACTTTTTTGGGGCCGGGGTCTCTGGTGGTGCCAAGGGAGCCAGAAAAGGTCCCAGCATCATGCCCGGGGGTTCCCGTGAGGCTTACCAACATGTGAAACCTATTTTTGAAGCGGTTTCCGCCAAATACAAAGGCGAACCCTGTGTAGCGTATTTGGGTCCTAAATCAGCCGGAAACTATGTAAAAATGGTGCACAATGGCATTGAATATGGATTGATGCAACTTACTTCGGAAATGTACGACTTGCTCAAAAAAGCGGGTGGACTCTCCAATGAAGAACTCCACAAAACCTATTCGGAATGGAACCAAGGGCGATTACAATCGTTTTTGGTTGAAATCACTTCTGAAATATTTACAGAAAAAGACAAGTTAACCAGTGCTGACCTTGTGGATATGATCTTGGACAAGGCCAAGCAAAAGGGGACCGGAAAATGGACCTCCCAAAATGCCATGGACTTGGGTATTCCCATCCCCACCATTGATGTGGCGGTGAGCATGCGGGAAATCTCGGCTCTCAAAGACGAACGGATCAAAGCGGATGCGTTGTACAACCGTCCAACACCTAAAGGTGTTGACAAAAATGACTTTATCTCCAAAGCGGAACAGGCATTGTATTTTGCCTTTATCATAACCTATGCCCAAGGCATGCACCAGTTGGCTGATGCCTCCAAAGAATATGGTTACAAACTGGAACTGGGTGAAATTGCCAAAATATGGCGTGCTGGATGCATCATCAGAGCGGCCCTTTTGGCAGATATTACCGACGCCTATCGCGCAGATAACGACTTGCAAAACCTATTGCTCTCCCCTTCCTTTGTGGAAAAAGTGAAGGAAACGGTTGATGCAGCCCGTGAATTGGTGGCCTACGGGGCCGCTAACGGCATTCCCTTACCCGGATTGTCCAATGCCCTTACCTACTTTGATGCCTATACCAGTAGCCGTTTACCGCTGAACCTCATTCAGGCGCAGCGCGATTATTTTGGCTCCCACACCTATGAGCGGGTAGACCGCGAGGGGATTTTCCATACCGAGTGGGAGGAATAAGACTAACCATCAGCAACTAACTCACAATCCTATGAAAAAATTACTCACTACCACAATTTTTACGGTCTTGTCCATTTCCTTAGGGATGGCGCAAGTACAGTCCAACTTGGAACTCTTGGACATCTTCAACATGGAGTACATTTCGGACCCTCAGATTTCCCCTGATGGTTCCAAAGTCATCTATGTACGGAATTTTAAGGACGTCATGACTGATAGAAATCTATCCAATCTCTGGATTGTGAATTTTGACGGCTCCAACAATCGCCCCTTGACCACAGGAAACCATAATGATTTTGCACCCAAATGGTCCCATGACGGCACAAAAATTGTCTTCAAATCCAACATGGCCGATGAAAAGATGAAGCTCTACCTCATGTGGTTGGACACCAAGGAAACCATGGCCTTGACCAATACGCCACAAGCTCCGGGGCAGGTTTCTTGGTCGCACAACGACCGGTATGTGGCCTTCAACATGTTTGTGCCCAAGGAAAATAAATCCATTATTAAGATGCCGGCCAAGCCCGAAGGCGCCAAATGGAACGACCCACCCAAATACATAGACCAAATGAATTATCGTGGAGATGGTCAAGGATATATAAAAGGTGGAAACATGCAATTGTTCACCCTGCCCATTTCCGGAGGAACGCCCAAGCAGCTCACCTTTACCGATTTTGACCACGGAGGTCCTATTTGGTCCAAAAATGACAGTCACCTCTATTTCAGCGCCAATTTTCACAAGGATGAGGAGTTTGAGGCCCTAGACAGTGAAATTTACCAAATCAGCGTAGGCTCCGGTGAAACCAAAGCCCTCACCGACCGTAATGGCCCTGATGGTAATCCCGTGCTTTCCCCTGACGGTTCCAAAATTGCCTATTTAGGTTTTGATGACCGTCTTCAAGGCTATCAATTGACCCATCTCTATGTAATGAATGTGGATGGAAGCAATAGTCAATTGATTTCCGGGGACTTCGACAGGGATGTGGAAGATATGGTCTGGAACAGCAAAGGGGATGGGCTCTATTTTGCCTACACCGATAAGGGACTGGGGAAACTGGCCTCCATAAACCTCTCTGGGAAAGTGACCGATGTGGCAGAAGGCTTGGGCGGACTGTCCTTGGGCAGACCTTACAATGCAGCCAGTTTTTCGGGTTCATCCAACAACAAATTTGCCTATACCTTGGGCACAACGGAGCATCCTTCAGATTTGGCGGTTGTCGATGCCAAAGGGAACAGCAAACGTTTGACCGCCCTCAATGACGACCTCTTTTCGTTCAAAAATTTGGGCAAGGTGGAAGAATTATGGTGGGAGTCCTCCTATGACCAACGCAAAATACAAGGTTGGGTGGTTACCCCTCCCAATTTTGACCCGTCCAAAAAATACCCCATGATCTTGGAAATACATGGAGGTCCCTTCACCAGCTACGGTTTTGTGTATTCCGCGGAAATCCAAGCCTATGCGGCGGCTGGTTATGTGGTGTTGTATACCAACCCTAGGGGCAGTACCAGCTACGGGGAAGAATTTGGAAACCTCATCCATCATGATTACCCCAACCATGATTATGACGACCTCATGTCTGGCGTGGATGCCTTGTTGGCCAAGGGTTTTGTGGATCAAGACAACCTTTTTGTCACCGGAGGTAGTGGTGGTGGGGTGCTCACAGCTTGGATCGTGGGCAAAACAGACCGTTTTAAGGCGGCCGTAGTGGCCAAACCGGTTATCAATTGGTATAGTTTTGTTCTTTATGCCGATGGTGTACAGTTCTTCTCCAAATATTGGTTCGGAAAAAAACCGTGGGAAGATCCTGAAAATTATATGAGACGTTCTCCCCTCACCTATGTGGGCAATGTAACCACACCAACCATGTTGATGACGGGTGAAGAAGATTATCGAACCCCAATAGCGGAATCCGAGCAGTTTTATGCCGCCTTGAAATTACAAAATGTGGAAACTGCCATGGTACGGATTCCAGGAGCTTCGCATGGCATTGCCAATAAGCCTAGTAACTTGATTGCCAAAATAGCCAGTGTATTGGCGTGGTTTGAGAAGTATAGGGACAAAGAATGATGTTATTACAAAATTAAAGTTTTCGTTTACAGCCACATACGTTTACCAAGCATTTCTACAATACGTTCTTAAACCCGCTTAAGTTTTTTGGGAATGGGGCTGGGTACCTTAGCATAAAATTTAAAAATGGTACAAATGCAGCAAAGAATTCAAATTGACGAAGTGCAACCTTTGGCGTTCGAGGCAATGTTCGGTCTTGAAGCGTATATGAAACAAGGAGAATTGAGCAAGACCCACTATGAACTTATCAAAATAAGGGCTTCACAAGTTAACGGCTGTGCTTTTTGCATCAATATGCATACCCAAGAGGCCTTAAAAATGGGGGAAGACCCCAAAAGATTATTTCTTTTGGATGCCTGGTGGGATACGGACTTATTCACCGAGGAGGAAAAAATCGTCCTTAAAATCACTGAAGAAGTCACCATGATCCATAAAAATGGACTCTCCCAAGAAACCTATGAGAAAGCCACTGATTGTTTTGATGGGAAATACCTTTCCCAAATTATCATGGCCGTTGTAACTATTAATGCTTGGAACCGCATTGCAATAAGTACGCGCAAGCCTTTGGGAAATTAAATTAGATCCAAATTTTTGAAAAGGCTCCAATAGGAGCCTTTTTCATTATAGATTCCTGGGGTTATAGCTTATATTCGTCATGTTCATTCCATTTCTGCTGTATGAAAAATTTTCTGTTACTTTTATTCCTTGTATCGACCATTGCCGCACTTAATTCTTGTATCGATTCCAAAACCAAGAAAACGGGCACAATCCCAAAGGTTGAGGATTTCAATATGGTCAATGTTAAAAATGAGTTCCAGATTTTAATCCCCAAGGATTTGGGTAAGACTACTGGACTCAACGCCGATGCTTCACTACAGTACCAGAATATCTATCAAGAAGCCTATATCATTGTTATTGATGAGCAAATAGGGGCATACATTGACACTTTCAAGGAGCTTGACCTGTACAATAGCGATAAATCTTTTATTGAAAACTATAGGGAGACCCAATTACAGCTTTTAGCGGAAAGAATTCGTATCCTGAAGCAAACCGAAGCCACATCTACAACAATCAACAAACTTGAAGCGTCACAGCTGTCAATCGATGCCAAAGTGGACGGTATTGAGGAGACCCTTTCTTACTTTTTAACCTTTGTGGAGGGAAAACAGAAAGTGTACCTGGTCATGTGTTGGACCACATCCTCCAAAAAAGAGGAACACAGAGCCACTTTTGAAACAATCTCCAATTCTTTTAAACTATTGGAGTGACATGGATATCAAATCTTTCCTCTGATGAACAAATAAAAATGAGGCGCCAAGCTACCCCCAAACCTTGGGTTGATTTCTATGATATAAGGGATGTCGTTTTTAACCTTGTAATTGACACAGCACAGACCTTCAAACCCAGTGGCATTAAGAATTTCCTCAAAAATCTTCAAATAGTGGTTTCTGTCTACATTTCTAATATGTGGGTCTTTTCCCTTGATCCCGGTTCGATCATCAAAAATGTATTTAAAGGTCAAGGCCTTCTCAATCTTTCCATTTTTTATTACAATGTGCGCGGCATGCTCATATCTTCCCGTGATAATCTCCTGAACAAAGAACTCATTGGAGTTTATTTTATCCAAATGTTTCTTTTCCAATGTTTCATCAGTGATTAGAAAGGTATTGGCACCCCATTTATCCTTTTTCTTTTTTAGGATATATGGATAACCTTCTATCTCACCAACATCGGGGATATATTTTCCAAAACCAGTGCCTATCAATTTCTCATTGAACAAATGTTTATTATCAAACAACTTTACAGCTTCAATACTTGGAGATGGCAGTATTGATGGCGTGGCACGCATCTTTTCGGTGATTGTCTCGCTTGTCAAATCAGCAATGGTCAAGGGAACTACCAAATCATAACCACTAAAGTCTTCGGTTTCCAAATCCTTAAAAAAAGCTTGGATTTTAGTGCCCTTCAATCCCTTGATGATCTCTTCCTTCCAATCACATACTTCTGAAAAAAGGATTTTCTTCTCTTTTGACCTATCAAAGAATTTTAAAGTATTAATATACGATGTAAGGGCCAGGTTGTTTAGCCGATGACCAACTCTGTCTAGTAAATGCATATAATTGTACTATAGATAAAATGAATCAAGGTGATAAATTGCCACTTGCAAAACTCCATTGACCACCCTTGAACTCCATTTAATAACGCTATTTACCAAATAAATTGCACAATAAGGTGTTGAATCCCATTAAACCTATAGAATTCTCGCCAAAACTTAAGAAAATATCCAAATTATTTGCTCAAATACATTTTCCTGCGTGAGTATAGATTATAGAACTCATCATCTTTTAGACTGTCTATAAACAAAATACTCTCCCCTGTACTCTTCATTTCCGGCCCCAAATTTTTGTTCACATTAGGGAACTTGTTAAAAGAGAAAACCGGTTGTTTTATCGCGTATCCTTCCAATTTTGGATCAAACGTAAAGTCTTTGACCTTCTTTTCCCTTAGCATCACCTTGGTAGCGTAATTCACATAAGGTTCCCCATACGCTTTTGCTATGAAAGGAACAGTTCTGGATGCTCTTGGGTTTGCCTCAATGATGTACACAATGTCATCTTTAATCGCAAATTGGATATTGATCAACCCTACAGTGTTCAGTGCCAAAGCAATCTTCTTGGTGTGGTCCTTGATCTGTTGCATCACAAACTCGCCTAAGTTAAACGGTGGTAAGGTAGCGTTGGAATCACCAGAGTGGATACCGCAAGGCTCTATATGCTCCATGATACCGATGATATACACATCTTCCCCATCGCAAATGGCATCTGCCTCTGCTTCTATGGCCCCATCCAAATAATGGTCTAAGAGCAACTTATTGTTGGGTATGCTTCGCAGCAAATCCACCACATGGGCCTCCAGTTCTTCTTTATTGATCACAATCTTCATCCCTTGTCCACCCAAAACATAGGATGGTCTCACCAACAGTGGAAAATTCAGCTCGTCGGCAAGGGCCAAGGCCTCATCTGCTGTTTCAGCCACTCCAAATCTTGGGTAAGGAATACCGTTGTCCTTCAACAAAGTGGAGAAACTTCCCCTGTCCTCTGCCAAATCCAAGGATTCAAAGCTTGTCCCTATAATATTGATTCCATATTTGTCCAATTTCTCGGCCAATTTCAATGCGGTCTGGCCTCCCAACTGTACAATGACCCCTTCGGGTTTTTCATGTAGGATGATGTCGTAGATATGTTCCCAAAAAACAGGCTCAAAGTACAGCTTGTCCGCTGTATCAAAATCCGTGGAAACCGTTTCAGGGTTACAGTTGATCATGATGGTCTCATAACCGCATTCGGCCGCGGCCAGAACGCCATGTACACAACAGTAATCAAACTCTATTCCCTGTCCAATCCTGTTGGGGCCGGAACCCAGTACCACGATTTTCTTTTTATCGGTCACCTCACTGTCGTTGGCAACATATCGTACGCCATCCGCAGTTTCGATTTCTTCTTCAAAAGTGGAGTAATAATATGGCGTAACGGCCTTGAATTCAGCAGCACAGGTATCCACCAATTTGTATACCCGGTTTATGCTCATATCCATACGCTTGCTGTGTACCTCGCTCTCCCAACAATCCAACATGTGGGCAATCTGTCTGTCGGCAAAACCTTTCTGTTTCGCTTCCAACAACAATGCTTTTGGTAAGCTTTCAATGGTATATTTTGATATCTCCATCTCCAAGTAATGCAATTCCTCGTATTGCTTCAGGAACCACATATCTATTTTGGTGATATCATGGATGCGTTTCAGCGGAATCCCAAGCTGGATGGCGTCGTAGATGACAAAAACCCTATCCCAACTGGGTACTCTTAACTTTTCAATGATGGTCTCATAATCCTTGTATCCCTTGCCATCGGCACCCAATCCGTTTCTTTTGATCTCCAAAGATTGTGTGGCTTTGTGCAAGGCTTCTTGGAACGAACGTCCAATACCCATTACTTCCCCTACGGACTTCATTTGAAGTCCCAAGGTTCTGTCAGAACCTTCGAACTTATCAAAGTTCCATCTCGGGATTTTAACAATCACATAATCCAAGGTTGGCTCAAATAAAGCCGATGTGGACTTGGTAATCTGGTTGTCCAGCTCGTCCAAAGTATACCCAATGGCCAATTTAGCGGCAATTTTCGCAATAGGATATCCTGTGGCCTTTGAAGCCAATGCTGATGATCGCGAAACCCTTGGATTGATCTCAATGGCAATGATGTCTTCCTTCTCATCTGGACTAACAGCAAACTGCACATTACATCCCCCGGCAAAATCCCCAATGCTCCGCATCATGTGGATGGCCATGTCCCTCATGCGCTGGAATGTCTTGTCTGACAAGGTCATTGCCGGTGCCACAGTAATGGAATCCCCGGTATGGATTCCCATGGGGTCCATGTTCTCAATGGTACAGATGATCACTACGTTGTCATTCTTGTCGCGGAGCAACTCCAACTCATATTCTTTCCATCCCATCAAGGCCTTATCAATCATTACCTCATGGATGGGCGATACTTCCAGACCGTGGCTCAACATATCGTCAAAATCCTCTGGGTCATAAACGATACCTGCCCCTGCCCCGCCAAGGGTAAAGGAGGCCCGTATTACCAAAGGAAAGCCAAACTCTTGTGCAATTTCCTTTCCTTTTAGGAAAGAGGTGGCCGATGCCTGCGGGGGCATGCCCACTCCTATTTTCAACATCAACTCCCTAAATTTCTCACGGTCTTCGGTAATGTTGATGGCGTCGATGTCCACACCTATGATCTCCACACCAAAGTCTTCCCAAATGCCTTTTTCATCGGCCTCAATACAAAGGTTCAAGGCCGTTTGCCCTCCCATGGTAGGCAAAACAGCATCTATATTGGGGTGGTTCTTTAAAATCTCGACAATTGATTTTGTGGTAAGGGGTTTCAGGTATACATGATCCGCCATGGAAGGGTCTGTCATAATCGTAGCGGGATTGCTATTGATCAAAACAGTTTCTATCCCATCCTCGCGAAGCGACCTAAGGGCTTGGGAACCAGAATAATCAAACTCACATGCCTGGCCAATAATGATGGGGCCAGAACCGATAATCAAAATGGATTTTAAATCTTTTCTCTTTGGCATTCTAAAAAGTGTTACTCGTTTTTGGTTTCAAGTCAAAAAAAAGGTGTTACCTAGAAAAGTAACACCTTTAATTTAAATCTAAAATACTATCATTATTTTTTATGTCTTGGCTCAGAGGAAACAGTTAACTTCTTTCTTCCCTTGGCTCTTCTTCTCGCAAGAACTTTTCTACCATTGGCAGTCGCCATGCGCTCCCTAAAACCATGCTTGTTTCTTCTCTTCCTTTTTGACGGCTGATACGTTCTTTTCATTTCGGAACTCTTTTAATGGATTTTGTTGTGGAAAGATTGTCTTTCCGAAAAATTCTGGGCGCAAATATACGAAGACTTTTTACTTTGACAAGCCCTGAACAAAAATATTTAATTTAGTTTTTACTACTTTTGCCACCTCTTTTAATCCAAAGAAAATCAACTGGAATATGTTCAACAAAAATCTTAAACTCGTAATAGCCGGTCTCATTATAGCCTATGCCGTATACCAATTTGTGGAAGGATACATTGGCAATGGTATTTCATTGATCCTGCTCTCCTTGGTATTCATCTTTCTGTACTTTAGGAACGAGTTTATTCTTTTAGCCTTCTTACGTATGCGCAAACAGGATTTGGAAGGCACCCAAAAGTGGTTGGACAAGATCAAAAACCCCGAAGCTGCCCTTATTAAAAAGCAACAGGGTTACTTTAACTACCTACACGGCATCATCTTTTCGCAAAAGAACCTTACCCAGGCCGAAAAATACTTTAAAAAAGCCCTAAAACTGGGGTTGACCATGGATTATGATGTGGCCATGGCCAAATTGAGCCTGGCGGGCATTGCCATGCAAAAGCGCAGAAAGCGTGAGGCCACCCAATTGTTGCAAGAAGCCAAAAAGTTGGACAAGAACAATATGCTTACCGAGCAAATCAAGATGATGCAACAGCAGATGAAGAAGATCTAAGGGCTCTTCACTTCTTTATTTTACTTTCTTTTTTTCGTTAGGATGGGCCATCCGTCAATCCAAATGGGGTATTAATCAATTGATCGGGGTTTTCCTGTTGACTTTCTTTTTCTTCACGCGATTATCAACAAACATAGATCATGCTCAAGGTCACTGCCATGGAATATATTCTTGATTTTTACCCGGGAGCTTTGCGCTTTTGTTTTACGGATGCTTACGGTACCCAACAAACATTGGTCGAAAAATTACCCGTTCTTGGGTTGGGTTACCCAGAAGATGGAACAAATCTTCCATTTGATTTTGAAATCTCCTTCAAATTGGTCAAAAAAGTTGATGACAAAATTTCAAAAGTCAAATTGGACTTTGGAATTTCAGATGAATATGGGAATTCCGAATTTTATATAATCTGTGACTAGAAATTTTGCTTCAACTGGACACCTCCATTAAACCTACCTTCCTACACTTCCCACCCGGTAATAGCCTTTATTGGGGATTTCAATGGTGTACTTTTTGCGTGAAGCGTTGTTCAAATGGGGTTCGCGCAACCAAGGGTTATGGCGTTTCAGCACCTTGTAGTTGATTTCGTAAAGCTCGGCAAAATCCGCCCAACTGGCCACAGCGGTATCCACCTCAACGGTAAAGGTGGGCACTTTTTCGTACATGTCCTCCTCGTCCAATTGGAAACCATACTTATCGCGGTTGGAGATAATCTCCTTGATGGCCAAAATACGGAACACATAGCGTCCGGTCTCCTGGCCCAAAAGCAAATCGTAGTAATCATCCACCTGTTGGATGCCCATATATTTTTGGATGCCTCCAGGTCCGGCATTATAGGCCGCCGCGGTCAGGGTCCATGTACCAAAGCGCTCTTTCCATTTTTTTAGGTACTCACAGGCCACTTGGGTCGCTTTTTCCACATGGTATCGTTCATCCACGTTATCGTTGACCTCCAGGCCGTATTCCCTACCTGTGGCTTTCATAATCTGCCAAAAGCCGGTAGCACCTGCCGGGGAGACCACATTTTCCAAACCACTTTCGGCCACGGCCAAGTATTTAAAATCGTCCGGGATACCATTCTTTTTAAGAATGGGCTCAATGATCGGGAAGTATTTGTTGGCCCGTTTCATAATCAAAAGGGCATTGGACTGCCAATAGGTGTTCACCAAAAACTCTCGGTCCACACGCTCCATGATCTCCGGGTCTTCCTGCGGAACAGGCTCACCCGCAAAATTCAAATCCTTTGGAATCTCTATGGCACTGATCTGATAGGTATCGGCCACATTCTTGTCCAAATCCTTGACCTCATTGGAAGGTGTTTCCTTCTTTTCAATCGTGTCCACTGAATCGGTCTGAACCGCAAATATGAGCGTACTCACCACTGCCACCAAACCAATAATCGCCAATATATTTTTAACCTGTTTCATACCAAGATTCTATAAAATTTACAGTAAAGATACTATAAGAACGGCCTTATTCTAAAATAATTGAGGGGAGATTTTGATTGAACCACTTGGCCCGGTGTATGATCATGGTATGGGTGCCGTTCTTTACCGTAATGCAATTTTTGATGTTGGCCATGGGAAAAACCGCGTCCTTCTCACCATGGATATGCACCAGATTTTTAGGGGCTTGGGTCTGGTTCCAGTTCACAATATGGTCTATGGACCAATCTATATAGGCCTTGTCCCTAACCGAAAGATACTTTTTGTACAAGTCCAAACGTTTGGTAGCGGTTTCCCCAAAAGCGTATTTCGCCAAAAGTTCCACATTGTTCACCAATCCCGTTGGCAGCAACTTGTGTACCTTGGTATACTTGGCAAAAATCATCCGTTTGGGTAGCTCATCCTTGGTCTTTACAGTAGACACCACTATCACTTTTCTAGTCTGTATATGATTTGCCATTTCCTGTACAAGCATCCCTCCAAAGGAAACCCCTAAGAGCACTGGGTGCTCATGAAGAATATTATCACACATCTTTTTTGCATAGGATTCAAAGGACATATTCCTGTCCGGAACGAACCACTCCAAGGTGTGTGTTTCAAAAATGTCAGGTGAAAGTGATAGACCATCAAAGATGGATGGGTTGGCCGCCATTCCCGGCATGAGGTATATATGGATTTTGTTGTCGGGCATTTCGCACCAAATATCGACAAGGGTTAGGAAATTAACAATTTTTTGAGTAATTTTGTACCCCTTTTGCAATTAACCCCTCAAGACAAGACGCATTTTTTAAAGGGAATAACAAATTACCACTTTGGTAATCGTGCCGAGTCAATTTTAAAAACAATACTATATGACTGAAATTGAAATCAATGACAATAGCTTCTTGCGCCAGTTTGAGACCAAAGTCGATGGCCTTTTAGCTAAAATTGAGTACTCTTCACAGGAGCGTAAAGTATTTTTGACCAAGTTGGTAATTCCTGAAGGGATTACCCAAGAAGGTTTTAAGGAAGCTTTTATCAAAGCTGTGTTGCACCACATTCAGGAAAAGAATTTGAGAGTGGTACCCACAAGCCCTCATATTGCAGGCTTTTTACGGAAAAACAGGCAGTATAAGGAGATGCTCCCCGTTGGGATTCGCATCTGACCAAACCAGTATGAAAACATTAAAAACCTCTCAAATGAGAGGTTTTTTTATGCTGATACCGCATTGGAGACAAACTCAAATCGCACCAGACCATCCTCGTCTATCTGGGTTAACTCCACTTGGTGCAAGGTATTCACCAATTCAGGATTCCAAGGCGTCTTGACCTTCACATAATTTTCTGTAAATCCGTGAATGTATCCGGATTTATTCTCTCCTTCAAACAAAACGGTGCGTACCGTGCCTAATTGGCTTTCGTAGAATGCCCTTCTTTTTTTGACCGATAGCCCCCGAAGCATTTTGCTCCGCTTGCTCCTCACTTTTTGGGGCACCACATGGTCCATTTCCGCCGCCAGGGTATTGTCTCTTTCTGAATAAGTGAACACATGCAAATAGGAAATGTCCAATTCGTTCAGGAAATGGTAGGTTTCCAGAAAATGTTCATCCGTCTCACCCGGAAAACCAACGATCACATCCACTCCAATGCACGCATGGGGCATGGTCTCCTTAATTCGTTTTACACGATCCACGTAGAGGTTGGACAGGTATCTACGGCGCATCAACTTTAAAATTTCATCGCTTCCGCTTTGTAGGGGAATATGAAAATGGGGTACGAACACATCACTTTGGGATACAAAATCAATAGTCTCGTTCTTCAACAAATTGGGTTCAATGGAAGATATGCGCAAACGATGAATGCCATCAATGGTATCCAAGGCCTTCACTAAATCCAAAAAAGTATGTTCGTGCTTTTTGTTTCCGAATTCTCCTTTGCCATAATCCCCAATATTCACCCCAGTCAATACAATTTCCTTAATGTCTTTTGAAGCAATTTCACGGGCATTGTGCAATACATTTTCCAAAGTATCACTGCGTGATATGCCCCTTGCCAACGGAATGGTGCAATAGGTACATTTATAATCGCAACCATCTTGTACCTTTAAAAAGGCACGGGTACGGTCTCCAATGGCATAACTGCCCACATAAAAATCGGCATCTTCTATCTCGCAGGAGTGCACCTCTCCCCTATCATTCTTGGAAAGATCGTTCAAGTAATCGGTGATCTTGAACTTTTCAGTGGCCCCCAATACCAAATCCACTCCATCTACAGCGGCCAGTTCTTCAGGTTTTAGCTGGGCATAGCATCCCACAGCGGCCACAAAGGCATCGGGGTTGCTTTTCTGGGCCTGCTTCACAATGGTCTTGAACCGCTTATCCGCATTCTCGGTCACCGAGCAGGTATTGATTACGTAGATGTCCGCTTCCTCGGAAAAATCCACACGCTCAAAATCCTCCTTTTCAAAACTCCGGGCGATTGTGGAAGTTTCGGAAAAGTTGAGCTTGCAACCCAAGGTGTAAAAAGCGACTTTTTTGTTCATTACCAAGCCTTTAATTAAGGGGTGCAAAGATAGTGATTTGTTTTTTTCGCTACCTTTAAACACATCATCAAAGAATCCCATATAATTAACCGGTGACCCATTGAACATTTTCCTGAAATACTTCATCGCATGGTTCCCCATGTTGATTTTAGCCATTCTGAACGGGACCCTCAGGGAATTCGTATTTAAAAAGCATTTTGGCGAACTGGCCGCCCATCAATTATCCACGGCCACACTACTTATTCTCTTTGCGGCCAGTATGGCCTTTATGGTCAAAATGTTTCCGCCCGAGTCTTCATCTCAAGCGATTTGGCTTGGCCTTTTCTGGATGGTGCTTACTTTGATTTTCGAATTCGGTTTTGGTAGATTACAGGGAAATTCCTGGGAAAAGCTGTTGCAAGATTATTACATCTGGAAGGGCCGTATTTGGGTCTTGGTTCCCATCGCCTTGGCCATAGGACCTTATCTTTTCTATCGTCTTTTTAAAAACTGACATGATTCAACCCCTTTGTTTTAAATTCTTTATAGTCATATCATTCCATAAAAATCCATACCTTAAACCCAATACTAAAAATCAACTCGTATGAAATTCCGTTTGCTGTTCTTGGGCCTTATTGTCCTGGCCACCTATTCCTGCAAAAAAGAAACCTCTCCCGCTTCCCTGATTAATTTTCAAGGTGATGAAACCTACACCGTGATTGTAGGCGAAAACAAAGTAGGACACCTCAAAACACACATTTCGGGAGATACCATTCATATTGACTATGATTACAAGAACAATGGACGTGGACCGACCATGAAAGAAACCATCATACTTAACGATGATGGCTTCCCTGTTCACTGGAACATTACGGGAAACACCACTTTTGGAAATGCCGTTGATGAGGAGTACAATTTGGACGGCCAAAATGCCTCATGGACCGATGCCACGGGTTCGGGTAGTGCAACCACAGAGAACCCAAAACTATACGTAAATCAATTTGGAAGTCCGTACGGGGATGCTTTGGCAGCCCGAGCACTGCTCCAGGCCCCAGAAAACACTTTGGAGGTCCTCCCGGCAGGTCAACTGACCTTACAGGAGATGGAAACTTTGAGTGTTCCCAACCCCTCAGGTGAAGGTGAATTGGCTTTGACCACCTATGCCCTATCAGGCGCAGGGTTGGACCCCTCCTATTTTATTTTGGATGATGCCCAGCGGTTCTTTGCCTCAATCACCCCAAGATACATTGCCATTCGGGAGGGATATGAGGCGGTGGAAAAGGATATGCGCGAACTCTCCGAAAACTATTCCGCCGATCGGTACGAAAACATACAAAAAGAGTTTGCCCATAAGTATGATGGAAAAGTACGCATACGCAATGTCCGCATTTTTGACCCCGAAGCTTTGGCCCTGACCGAACCGGTTTCCGTGGTGGTCGATGGCGAGCAGATTTTCGCCATTGAGGCCCCTGATGCCCAAGGCAGTGAAGGTGAGGTTGAAATCGAGGGCAATGGAGGCACCTTGGTGCCCGGCCTTTTTGAAATGCACGCCCATACCGGAGACGACGATGCCTTGTTGAATATTTTGGCCGGAGTCACTTCGTTCAGGGATATGGGTAACGATACCGAAGTCTTGAGCAACCTTATTGAAAAAATAGAATCCGGAGTGTTGGCCGGACCACGTGTTACCCGGTTGGGCTTTATTGAAGGAAAAAGTCCGTACAACAGCAACAATGGTATTTTGGTGGAAAGCAAGGAAGAAGCCTTGGCTGCTGTGGACATCTATCACAATTTAGGATTCTACGGGATAAAACTATACAACAGCATGAACGGGGATTGGGCTCCGGACATTGTGAAAAAGGCTCATGACAAGGGCATGTTCGTGACGGGACACGTCCCCGCTTTCTCCAACGCCAATGCCATGCTCAGGGCAGGTTTTGATGAAATGACCCACATTAACCAAACCATGTTGGGTTGGGTACTGGAGCCGGATGAGGATACCCGTACCCTATTACGCCTCACTGCCATGAAACGCTTCCCTGATTTGGATTTGAACAGTCCCGAGGTACAGGAAACCTTGGACCTTTTTGTGGCCAACAATACAGCTATAGACCCTACCTTGGCTATCCATGAGTTGTTGATGCTATCCCGAAACGGCGAGATTTCCCCTGGAACCACAGATTTTATAGACCATTTACCCCCCAATGAGCAACGTGGCTTTAAAGTGGCCATGGCCCAAATAGCAGATGAAGAAGAGGACAAAGCCTACCGGGAGGCCTATCAAAAAATTGTGGAGACCATCACTCTAATGAAGGAGAAGGGCATTTTTATAGTCCCTGGGACCGATTTGGGTGGTGCATTCTTCCTACACCGCGAACTGGAACTCTACCAACAATTGGGCTATACTCCCGCAGAATTACTGAAATTAGCCACCTACGACATGGCCCAATACCTCGGAAAGGACACTCTGGGCAGTATTGCCCCCGGAAAACTGGCCGATTTCTTTTTGGTGCCCGGCAATCCGGTTGAAAATATCAAGGACATCAAAACCATTTCATTGGTATCCAAAGGAGGTACGTTTTACTATCCTGCAGAGGTATACCCCGCATTTGGGATACGGCCTTTTACGGAAAAACCGGGCGTCAAGGAATAACTGTCATATGACAATGCTATACCATTAAAGCAATCTTCCATTTTCCAATGAAAATCAAAATAGCAATCCTATTACTGGGTATACTGGTATCTTCCTGCACTGAGGAAAAGAGCACCCAAATGCCCAACGTGATTCTTATTATGGCCGATGACATGGGGTACGAATGCATTGGAGCCTATGGTTCCACTTCCTACCAAACTCCCAACATCGATCAACTGGCGTCACAGGGAATCCGTTTTGCCAATTGTGTCTCCCAACCGCTGTGCACGCCTTCCAGAGTAAAGATCATGACAGGCAAATACAATTATCGCAATTATGATCATTTTGGACATTTAAACCTTTCAGAATACACCTTTGGGAACTTGATGCAAGATGCAGGATACGAAACCTGTATTGCCGGAAAATGGCAATTGAACGGCTTGGCCTACAAAGACATTATAGCTGACTGGAATGACAACACCAGGCCCAACCAATTTGGATTTGACGAATACTGCCTATGGCAATTGACCAAACAAAGAAGTGATGGTGGCCGCTATGCCGACCCCTTGATCGAGCAAAATGGACAAATCTTGGACCGTAATTCGGATGATTACGGCCCGGATATTTTTGCCAACTATATCTTGGATTTTATCGAACGGAAAAAAGACCAATCCTTCTTCGTGTACTATCCCATGGTCCTAGTCCATGACCCATTTGTCCCCACACCCGATTCACAGCAATGGGGCGATTCTGAAAACCGATATAAGAACGACACCACCTACTTTAAGGATATGGTTGCCTACACCGACAAGATTGTGGGCAAGATTGTTCGCAAACTTAAAGAATTACAACTGGATGAAAACACGCTGATCATTTTTACTGGTGATAATGGTACGCATCCCTCCATTACATCACAACTGGCAGAAGGCATAGTTCAAGGAGCCAAGGGAAACACCATAGATGCCGGGACCCATGTGCCCCTTATTGCGTATTGGCCTGCCCAAATCAAAGAGGGTAGGGTTTTTAATGACCTGATTGAATTCAGTGACTTTTTCCCAACATTTGGAGATATGGTCAAGGCTGATGTGAGTTCCGATGGGAAAAGCTTTTATCCTTTGTTGACCAATGGAACGTATACCCCAAGGGAAACTGCATTTGTCCATTATGATCCCCAGTGGGGCAAAAATGTAAACCAGTATAGAAATCAATTTGTACGTTCGTTGGATTATAAATTGTATCCTGACAGTACTTTTTATCACCTGAGCAACGACCTATTGGAAAAGAATCCCTTGTCTTCAGATTCACTTACCACCGAACAAGCGGTTATTAAAACTACCCTCGAAAACGAATTGAAAAGACATCCAGCCTGGAAATAAAACCATAAATGGTTTATGTTCTTGAATTTTGATGGTGCTGTCTTAGTACTTTCGCCACTTCTGGGTCAGTTCAAAGACCTTGTTGAGGATATTTTCCTCAACTTCATCAAACTCCACTCCCCTGCGGTCCATCATCACCTTGGCCGCCTCAAAGGCTTTCTTGGGATGGTACTCCTTAAACCCTGATGCCCCACCCCAACTAAAACTTGGGATAAAATTTCGAGGAAAACCCGGAGTGTAGATGTTACTATTAACCCCAATCACTGTTCCCGTGTTAAACATGGTATTAATGGCCGTTTTACTATGGTCACCCATCATAAGGCCACAAAACTGCAGTCCTGTATGATCAAAAGACTCGGTGGCATAGTTCCAAAGGCGAACTTTGGCGTAGTTATTTTTGAGGTTAGAATTGTTGCTGTCCGCCCCAATATTGCACCATTCACCCAAAACAGAGTTACCCAAATAGCCTTCGTGCCCCTTACTGGTATAGCCAAAAATAACCGAGTTATTGATTTCTCCACATACCTTTCCATAAGGTCCTACGGTAGTTGGACCGTAAATTTTTCCGCCCATTTTCACGATAGCATGGTCACACAGGGCAAATCCTCCACGAATAAGGCTACCTTCCCAGATTTCAGCATTCTTGCCAATGTAAATAGGACCATTGGTAGCATTTAAAATACTGTGCTCCACTATTGCACCCTCTTCCAAAAAGATTTTCTCAGGGCGAATCAATTTATTTGTATCCGAAATAGGGGCACTTTTCCTACCTTGGGTCAATAGTTTAAAATCAGCTTCCAGAGCTTCCCCGTTCCTACTGAAAATGTCCCAAGTATTTTTTAAGGCAAACACGTCTCCTTTGCATGCAACCTTTTCATAGTCATCCATATTAAAAGGTTTTTCCGGTTCATTAGCCCCATAGGCTATCACCTCATCATTGCATACCAAGGCTTGCCCCATATTCAACTGCTTTATCTGCTCCACAATTGAGGCATCGGGAAGAATATTTCCAATAATCACTATATTTTTATCCGCTGTGATCAAGGGAAACTTTACGGAGAGATATTCCTCGGTAAGGAAACTGACTTGGGTCTGCAGCCATTTTTCCCACTTTTCCTTTACGGTCAAAATCCCAATACGAATCTCGGCCACAGGTCTGGTAAACGTAAAGGGAAGCATAGCTTTTCGGTAATCGCCGTCGGAAAGGATATAGTTCATAGTGTTTGCTTAGATTGCCCTAAAATTAAAAAACGCCCCTGATAAAGCATCAGGAGCGTTCATATATTTCGTTGAAAGTAAGGACCTACTCGGCCTTCTTCTCTTCTTTCTTGAATTTTTTGTACTTATTCTTGAACTTATCAATCCTACCAGCGGTATCCACCAACTTGGTCTTACCAGTATAGTAAGGGTGCGAAGTTCTTGAGATTTCCAATTTTACCAAAGGATACTCAACACCATCTATGGTAATGGTCTCTTTAGCCTCTGCAGTGGATTTAGTGATAAACACATCCTCATTGGACATGTCCTTGAAAGCCACTAATCTATAATTCTCTGGGTGTATGCCTTTTCTCATCGTCTTAAATACTTAATCTCCGAATTTTCGAGGTGCAAATTTAATGATTTCTTTGACACCTCCAACTTAAAAAAGGAAAAAAGAAAAAAACTACCTTTAGTTGTAACAAAACTATGCTTTTGTTCACTAACAAATGAATCAACGCTAAAAACTTTTATAAATGGAAGAACAACAACCAAAGACCGGTAAATTCGCTCTCAATTATGGCCTTTTGTTAGGTCTGGTGTCTATAGTATTCGGGGTGATGCTTTACACACAAAAGATGCATTACGAAATGAGTGCCCCTGTAATGGTAGTTTCCATCATTTTAACGGCTGTGGCCATTTTCCTGGGTGTAAATGCATTTAAAAAAGCCAATGGAGGGTACTTGAAAATTGGGGAAGCTTTGAAAGTAGCAGTTGGCATTGCCTTGGTCTCTGCCATTATCTCCCTGCTGTACCAATATGTGCTAACCAGCTTCATAGAACCTGACTTTATGGACAAAGCCATGGAAATAGCTAAACCGAAAGCTTTTGAACAAAACCCTTCATTGACTGAAGAACAATGGGAACAAGGTGTTGAAATGCAGAAAAAGTTTGCATGGATGCGCTACCCCATAGGATTGATCATTAGCTGTGTTATTGGATTGGTCCTAGGTTTGATCACGGGCCTAATCCTGAAAAAGGAAAAACCCGCCTACTAAGGCAAAAAATACTACTTTTGAAAGGAATTCCAGAAACAAGAAATGCAGATTTCAATTGTAATTCCTTTACTGAACGAGCAAGAATCTCTAAATGAACTGCATGATTGGATTGTACGTGTAATGCAATCCAATCATTTTTTATATGAGATTATTTTCATTGATGATGGCAGTACTGATGGCTCTTGGGAAACCATAACCCAACTTTCACAAAAGGATTCCAATGTAAAGGGAATCCGTTTTTTGAAGAATTTTGGAAAGTCCCAAGCTCTTCATGCCGGGTTTAAGGCTGCAACAGGAGATGTGATCATTACCATGGATGCCGATCTACAGGACAATCCTGAAGAAATCCCTGAATTGTACCAATTAATTGCCCAAGATGGCAATGATGTGGTATCCGGTTGGAAGAAAAAAAGATACGACTCCGTAATCACCAAAAATATCCCATCCAAATTGTTTAATTGGGCGGCCCGAAAAACCTCTGGGGTAAAACTGCACGACTTCAATTGCGGCTTAAAGGCCTTTGACCATAAAGTGGTTAAAACCATTGAAGTCCATGGTGAAATGCACCGCTATATCCCGGTCTTGGCCAAAAACGCAGGATTTTCCAAAATCACTGAAAAAGTGGTGCAGCATCAAGCCCGAAAATATGGCACCACAAAATTTGGTATGGAACGCTTCATTAACGGTTTTTTGGATTTAATTACCATATGGTTCGTTTCCAAATTTGGTCGCCAGCCCATGCACCTCTTTGGCGCTTTGGGCGTTTTAATGTTTGTTGTGGGCTTTGGATTTTCACTTTATCTGGGCATAGACAAACTGTTCTTGCACCCTACAGGGCGTTTGATCACACAACGTCCACAATTTTATATAGCCCTGACAGCTATGATTATAGGCACACAGCTGTTTTTGGCAGGTTTTATTGGGGAAATCATGGTACGTTCCCGAAAAAATGATACTCGTTACAGCATTTCCAATAAAATTAATCTTTAAGGGCACGTAAACCCATAATCTTTGTATTTTTAAGACAATAAATTAACTTAACTATGGATGACGCCATTACTTCCTCAGCACATGCTTGGCTTACCGATTTTTTTGATGATGCAACAAAAAAAGAAATCCAACACCTGATTAAAAACGACCCGGAAGAACTTAAGGAACGCTTTTACAAGGATTTGGAATTTGGTACTGGGGGAATGCGAGGTATTATGGGTGTCGGCACCAATAGAATCAACAGATACACCTTGGGAAAGAACACCCAAGGCCTTAGTAACTATCTAAAAAAGATCTATTTAGATTCTGACCTTAAAGTAGTTATCGCCTATGATTGCAGGCATAATTCGGACACCTTGGCCAAAACCGTTGCCAATGTCTTTGCGGCCAACGGCATTAAAGTATATTTGTTCTCCGAACTGCGTACCACCCCTGAGCTATCCTTTGCGGTTCGGTACTTGGGCTGTCATGCAGGTATTGTCCTCACAGCTTCGCACAATCCACCGGAATATAATGGCTACAAAGTATATTGGGCAGATGGTGGGCAAATCGTTCCTCCCCAAGACGGAGAAATCATCGCCGAAATAGATTCCCTTTCTTTTGAAGACATTAAGTTCAATGCCGATGAAAGTCTGATTCAACATATCGATAAAGAAGTGGATGAGGCCTTTTTCAAGGCCTCTGTCGAGAATGGCAACTTTAATGCCAAGGGCAAGGATGATTTTAAAATCGTGTTTACATCATTGCACGGAACCTCCATTACCGCCATCCCTGAAGTACTGAAACGAGCCGGTTATACCAACGTAACGATCATTGAAGAACAGGCAAAGCCCGATGGTGGGTTTCCTACGGTAAAATCCCCCAACCCGGAAGAACCAGAAGCACTGGCCATGGCCATGGCCAAAGCCGAAGAAATTGATGCGGACATGGTGGTGGGCACCGACCCGGACAGTGACCGTTTGGGAATAGCCGTTAGAAACCTTGAAGGGAAAATGGAATTGCTCAACGGTAACCAAACCATGGTGCTGATGACCAAATTCCTATTGGACCGTTACAAGGAAAAAGGGTTTAAGGGCAACGAATTTATAGCCTCAACCATTGTATCCACCCCCATGGTGGAACAAATGGCCAAAGCCTATGGAGTAGAGTACAAGACAGCCCTGACCGGTTTTAAATGGATTGGCAAAATGATCAAGGATTTTCCCAATTCCAAGTTCATTGGTGGTGGAGAAGAAAGTTTTGGCTATATGGTGGGTGATTTTGTCCGTGACAAGGATGCCGTTACCGCTACCCTACTCGCTTGCGAAGCTGCCTCAAACGCGAAGGCCGAAGGAGGTTCTTTCTATGAGGAGTTGATTGACTGTTTTGTCCAATTTGGCTTTTACAAAGAAAAACTCATTTCCTTGACCAAAAAAGGCATTAGTGGTGCAGAGGAAATCAAACAAATGCTCAAAGATTTTAAAGAAAATCCTGTGGAATCCGTCCAAGGATCAAAATTATTGTGGATTGAGGACTACAACACCTCCATTGCTAAAAATGTACAGACCGGAGAAGAAAAAACCATCGATTTACCCAAATCCAACGTACTGATCTACGAAACCGAGGACGGCACCCGAATTGCTGCCCGCCCCAGTGGCACAGAACCTAAAGTAAAGTTTTATATCAGTACAAATACCAAATTGGACAGGGCCGAGGATTTTAAATCCGTAAATTCGCAGTTGGATACCAAAATTGACGGTATCCTTTCCGAACTGAATTTGTAGGTGAATGAACTACTTTAAAAAAATTCTCCGTTTTGCGGGACCTTACCGTAAATATGGTTTTTTGAATATTTTCTTCAATATCCTCTATGCGCTTTTCAGTGCGTTGTCCTATGCTGCCCTCATCCCAATGCTCAACGTGTTGTTCGATAAGACCCAGCAAGTTCACACTCCTCCAAAATTGGAGGGCATTGGGAATTTGAAAGACTACTTCATGGAGTATATGAACTATCAAGTCACCCAATATTCGGGAAATGACCCGATGAAAGGACTTATTTTGGCCGTAGGGCTGATTTTGTTCCTGTTCCTGTTCAAAAACATTTTCAACTATTTGGCCATGTACTTCATCACGTTTTTGCGCAATGGGGTGCTCAAGGATATCCGTAATAAGATGTACGAAAAGATTGTGGACCTGCCCATTTCCTACTTTTCCGAAAAGAAAAAAGGGGACGTCATTGCCCGGATCACTTCCGATGTGCTGGAAATACAGCATTCCTTTCTCTCCATTTTGGAATTGATCGTACGGGAACCTCTCACCATATTGTTCACAATCATTGTAATGTTCCTGATCAGTGTGAAGCTCACCATTTTCGTGTTCATTTTTATTCCCATCGCCGGAATGATCATCTCCAGGATCGGGAAATCCCTCAAACGCAAATCGGACCGGGTCCAAAAGGAACAGGGTGAGTTCCTCTCCATCGTGGAAGAGACCTTGAGTGGATTGCGGGTCATCAAGGCTTTCAATGCAGAATCCAAATTCTTTAAGACCTTCCAAAATTCAACCAGTCGTTTTTTCAAGTTCTCCAACTCCTTACTGAACCGACAAAACTTGGCATCGCCAACAGGAGAGTTCTTGGGGATTTTAGTGTTTGGGGTACTACTTTGGTTTGGAGGCCGAATGGTATTGTTGGAAGGCTCGTTAGACGCGGCCTCCTTCATTTCCTATATGGGTCTAGCCTTCAATATATTGACTCCTGCAAAAGCCATCAGTAAGGCCTCCTACGGGGTTAAAAAAGGGAATGCCGCCGCAGAACGGGTATTGGAGATCCTGGAATCGGAAAATCCTATTAAAGACGCCGAAAATGCATTGGAGAAAACTGATTTCAACCAAGGCATTGAACTCAGCAATATCTCATTCAAATATGAGGACGATTACGTGCTGAAAAACTTCAACCTAAAGGTTGAAAAGGGCCATACCGTTGCATTGGTGGGGCAATCTGGAAGTGGAAAGAGTACCGTGGCCAATCTGGTCACTCGTTTCTATGATGTCAATAAGGGTGAGATTTTGATTGACGGTACCAACATCAAACAAATCTCCAAAAAATCACTTCGAGGACTAATGGGACTGGTAACACAAGACTCCATTTTGTTCAATGATACGGTAAAGAACAACATTGCCATGGGCAAGGAAAATGCCACCACCGAAGAGATTGTGGCTGCGGCCAAAGTAGCCAATGCCCATGAGTTTATTATGGAACTTCCGCATGGTTACGATACCAATATCGGAGATAGTGGAAATAAGCTAAGTGGTGGACAAAAACAGCGTTTGTCAATCGCTCGGGCCGTCCTCAAAAATCCTCCGATCATGATTTTGGACGAGGCCACTTCGGCCTTGGACACTGAAAGCGAACGTTTGGTACAGGATGCCTTGGAGAAAATGATGAAAAACCGCACCTCCATTGTCATTGCACACCGCTTGTCCACCATCCAAAATGCAGATTCAATCGTGGTTCTAAACAAAGGTAAAATTGTGGAACAGGGAACCCATGAAGAGTTGATGAAGTCACAAAAAGGCTATAAAAAGCTGGTGGAAATGCAATCATTCTCATCCTGAAAGGAAGACACGCATTTGAGAAAATTAGTGTAATTTGTATCATACCCCTAAAAGTTTAAATATCAAGTTCAAGCTCAAATCATCTTTGCCCAAATTTTGGTTTCCGATTTCTGATGTCTGAATATTTAACACTTGAATAGATTTCTCGACTGCGCTCGAAATGACATCCGATACATTTGGGCAAATTAGTGCAATTCGTGTCAGACCTTTTGAAAGTTCAAGTTCAAAATCAAGTTCAACACTACCTAAACTCCGGGTTCCGATTTCTGAGGTTTGATTTCTGGATTAGTCACCCCAAAATAGATTTCTCACACTCCTTCGACTTCGCTCAGGACAGGGTTTGAAATAACAGCCTCACATTGATCATTGTCACCAATAATTGCCAATTGCATTAAACCTTTTACCCCTATCTTAGTCAAAGCACTAATTTGTACGGACAATTGATTGCCGAAGAAGCACTAGTCAAGGAATTAAAACAAAAGGAAAGTCGGGCAAAGGCCTTTGAAGTGTTGGTTAACACCTATAAAGAGCGCTTGTATTGGCATATACGCCGTATTGTGCTTGATCATGATGATACGGATGATGTGCTCCAAAATACTTTTATTAAAGTGTATAAGAATATTGACGGTTTTAAAGGTGAAAGCAAGCTATATTCATGGTTGTACCGTATCGCCACCAATGAATCGCTGACATTTTTAAAACAAAAATCCAAGAAAGCCGGAATCAGTGATGAGGAATTGAAGGACCGTATGGTAGAAAATTTGCAAGCAGATGTGTACTTTGAGGGTGATGAAATCCAACTGAAATTGCAAAAGGCATTGGCCACACTACCAGACAAACAAAAGTTGGTATTTACCATGAAGTACTTTCAGGAAATGAAATATGAGGATATTTCCGAAGTACTGGAAACATCGGTCGGTGCGCTAAAGGCCTCCTACCATTTAGCCGTAAAGAAAATTGAATCGTATCTTAAGGAAGATTAAACCTTTAGCGTATTTAAGAGTCGAACTAAAGAAATGAAAAAGGACAAGAAAAATAGCTTCAATACTCCGGAAGGTTACTTTGAGAACTTCAATGAGCGACTTATGGGCCGCATTGAAAAAGAGGTTCACTCAGAGTCCATCATCCCAAAATCAGATGGTTTTTCCATCCCTGAAAACTATTTTGACGAAATCACCCCAAAAATCATGTCCAAAACCTCTCATAGAGACGGCAAGATTATTCAATTAAACCCCTTTAGACGGTTCTATTACGGTACAGCCGCTGTGGCAGCAGTTTTCATTGTAATCTTTGGCTTCAACTGGAAATCCAATGCACCCATTGCGTTTGACGACCTGGCCAATACTGAGATAGATGCATACTTTGAGAGCAATGACCTAAACATAAGCACATATGAACTTGCAGAGTTGGTCTCTTTGGAAAATGTTGAACTTAATGACATTCTGGATCAAGATTTGGATGCGGAGAACATTTTGGAATATTTAGATGAAAATCTAGACGATTTTGAAGAATTAAATTTAGATTACGGTGATTATGAATAAAAGAATACTCATACTGTTCGCTTTGTTGGTGGGAACCGCTTACTTGCATGCCCAAGGTCCGGCAAGGGATCGCATAAAAACCCTAAAAGTGGCTTTTATAACGGAAAGGGTTGGACTTACCAGTCAAGAGGCACAACAATTTTGGCCCATATATAATGCCCATGAGAAAACTATGGAGAACATCCGAAGAAAGGAACGTAGGGAATTACGCTCTAAAATATCGTTGGCCCAAGATTTGACCGACAGCGAATCTTCCGCCCTACTGGACACCCTCATGGCCCTTCAAAAAGAAAAACATACTACAGAACAAGATTTCATCTCAAAAATCAGGACCGTTATTTCTGCCAAAAAAACATTGCTCCTCCTAAGGGCTGAAGAAGACTTTAAAAAACGATTGTTGCAACAGTACCGAAAACACAATGGAGGTGATTAATGGTCCTCCCTTTTTCCTGTCTTTTTATATTCCCAGCACTTTACCTATAACTCATTTAAGCGTATTGATTGGACGATTTTTACGCTCCATATCCATTCTACAAAATACACTACTACATCTTTGCGATTAAACTGAATTCGTTAACAATAATCCTCTTACTTTCAGTGTTTTGCCGTATCTCAACACAAAAAAGTATCAATTGAAACTACCCATCCGTCAAATCAAATGGGCCATTCGTAAATCGGATACAAAAATCAGCCTTTCAAAAATAGACCTTGCGGCAGCATCTAAAAGGGATGTTCACTTTAATCAAGTGTCTAAACAACATAATTTAATTCTATGAAAAAAGGTCTATTGAACGTTTTTATGAAAAGAAATCTTTTACACATCTTCGCAATTACTTTATTGATTTGGAGCTGTAGTTCTGATGATAGCCCACAACCTATCCCAACTGGTAAAACTGATGAAAAACCTACACTATCGGAGCTTCAGGGAGAGACTATGGGCAAGTTGACCGAAAATGGAAAACCTACTGTATGGAAAATTGAAACAGCCCAACTTTCCGCAGGAAGTGAAATACTGGACGTTACCAGCAATTTTAATGTCGCTGATGATGAATTCATTTTCTCCGGAAGTGTTTCCAATGGTTCTTTGGAATGGCGAAGAGGCCATGATCTGAACATGTCCGCATCTTCTATGGATGAAACTTTATTGGATTATTACCGATCTCCCAAAAGTTCCGCATTCTCTTTTGTGGGTGAAAGCAGTTCTGATTTGGTTTCAGATGACTTTGATATAAATGTCGCCCCAGACGGAACAATAACCGCAACGATTTCGGGTTCCGGTTCCGACACTTCAAAAAATGGAACCGTAACAGGTAAAGGCGGTATAGGTGAATTGGTCATGACATTGGTCAAAAAAAATCCGGATGATTACAAAGCACCTCCAACTGGCGGACTTCAATTCTCCGAAGCTTTTCAGTTTGGATCCACCTCAATTGAAGGTTATTCCCCAGGAATGATAGGATCTAACAGCGACAATAGCTTCTTTTTGGTAAACAGGGAAGATGCATTAAATGAGAATGAAGCCTGGGGACCAGAGCGAGTCATCAAATTTAACATTGATGATTTTTCGCAAGAGGAATATGTTTATACCAATCCTGAATTTCTGGATAATGGAGCCTCCAAACAACTTCATGTGGTCAACAATGAATTGATTGCCTTTGGAGGACGGTATGTCAACACTTACGATCTTGATCTTTCCGGCGACCCAACAACGGTGCCTCATGGTCTTGTATCAGAAGAGTTTGACTCAGAAATCATGTTTACTCGATTTGGTATTGCCGTGCAAGATGACAACGTTTATGTTATCGGTGGAGGTTTTGTGCCATCCGAAGGTTTTGATACTAAAGAGGCTAGAAATATTTACAAATGGGATTTGGAGACCATGACCCCTACCCTTTTTGCATCACTCCCAGAACGGCGGTATGGAGCACGCGGAACCATTGTAAATAATAAAATGTATGTTTTTGGTGGTTCATTGGGTTTTTATGATGACACTCCCACCAATACTATTTACGTTATCGACATGGATAACCCGAAAGATATTCAGACGCTGGCAATGCCCAAGAAATTAAGCTTCAGTTTTGTGCAGAAACATCAAAACTTGATTTATGTGGCAGGGACAACGTTACAATTTGACACAGAAGGCAATCCAAGTGGAAGAGAATCCACCATACATGTATTTGATACCCAAGATAACAGTATCACGGAAATCTCCCATAACTTAAATAACCCTGATGGCTTCCATTCCATACATCAAATGGCCTTGTTCAATGGAAAAATGTTCGTCATCTATGGAGGTATGCAAGGAGAGGAATTGCCCGATAGTATTTATGATGAATGGTTTATTTATGGAGCAGACCTAGAATAATACTTCAAAAGTATTGATGCTATAAACCACCGCTTAGGAACCATCAATTTCCTTATAATCCTCTAAAGGAGCCATTTGGCTCCTTTTTCAATTAAACCTTTTCCAAAACCATTCGTCCTATTGATATAAATCTTTAAAACCCGCAGTTATGAAAGGCTTAAAATTAACACTCGCAACCATGGCGTTTTTTGGACTGACGATGGCCGCTAACGCCCAACGAACCGTAGTGAGAACATATCCAGCTTATGGAACGGTAGTGACCACCATAAACCGCCCCCATCTGGTAATCCATAAAAACAAGAACTTTTATTATGCCGATGGCATTTGGTATAAAGCCAAGGGCAAAAAATATGTGGTCTGCGCAGCTCCCAAAGGAGTTAAGATATCCGTTTTGCCAAGAAGTTCAAAGGTTGTCTATGTTAATGGCAGAAGACTGTACAAGTATAGAGGCGTTTTCTATAAAAGAGCAGGACGGCACTATGTTGTGGTAACCGTATAGTTTTTTGGTTTTTTGAACATAAGAGCGGCGGAATAGCGTCGCTCTTTTTATTTGAAGACCAATTTTGCAATCCTATGCTTCCCTGCCGCATAAGCCACTGTATCGTTCAAAAAGCGTAAGGTATAAAAAGACTCCTCGCTCATGGGTTTCCAGCTTTCACCTCCATCGGCAGAATATGAAATCCCTGTAAAACCAACAGCCACCAAACCTTTCCCCTTGGAATTGGGCACAAATTGCACACAACTTTTATAGCCCGGTTCTTGACCATCGGCAATTAAATCCCATGTTTTCCCACCATCTTGGGTGATTATCTTGTTGGCGGTATTGGCGTCCGGTTGGGTATAATCCCCACCTATTGCAAAACCTATACTTTCATCATAAAAAGCCATGGAATAGATACCTTGTGTAGGTTCTTGGTGAATGATGGGACTCTGCTGTACGCTCCAAGTGGCTCCCTTATCAGAAGAATGATAAATCCTTCCTTCCGTAGTTGCCACCCACACTTTATTCCCTACAACTGAAATATTGGTGTTGCTCGCTGCAAAGGCTCCTTCCCCCTCTATCCCCTCTGGAAGATGTTCACAGGATATTTTGGACCAAGTTTGTCCACCATCTTTGGTAAGAATAATGGATAAACACCCATTTACACTATCGCCAACTGCAATCCCTTCCATATCGTTCCAAAAAGCCATGGCATCATAAAACACCCCTTCACCCTCTTCGGTATATACCACTTCCATTTTACCTTGGTCACCAGTTTTGTACAACAAGGCCGGATTGGCCACTGAAAGCATAAAAAAATCACTGGACGTATTTCCAACAGCCCTAAACTCAGGGGCAATGGAATCATATTTTTGGGTATTGGTCCGTACTTTTTCGGTCCTTACATCCACTGTTCCATATATTCCCTTACTTCCTGCAAAGGCCAACGTATTGCTGTCCAAAAAAGTAATGGCCCTAATGCTTACCGAATCCTCATAAACGGGCGTGATGGACACCCCTTGAAACGGCTGTTGCTTTTTTTCATCAACACAGGAAACCAAGATTAGGCCTAATAGCACACAAATAGAAAATCGCATAGTGGATATTTTGCTATAAAAGTAAGTAGAAATGATACCTTTGCAACTTATTTTACACCATGCGTTTACATCGAAATCTTGTTTTTGCCGTTATTGATGCCCTACATCTTATTTTTAATGAGGGTGAATATGCCGATAAGGTCATTGAAAAAGTACTGCGGTATGATAAGCGCTGGGGTGCACGTGATAGAGGATTTATTGCAGAAACAACCTATGACATTGTTCGATGGAAACGGTTATACACTGAAATTGCCGAGGCCCATGAACCATATACCCGTCCCCACTTGTTTCGATTGTTTTCGGTTTGGTGTGTGTTGAAAGGAATCCGAATCCCGGATTGGAAACAGCTGGAAGGTACTCCGGAGCGTCGCATAAAAGGACGGTTTGATGAGCTTTCAAAAATTCGAAAGTTTAGGGAATCCATTCCCGATTGGATGGATGAACTGGGTGAAAAATCCTTAGGCAACAAACTTTGGACCAAGGAAATCGCCGCACTCAACCAGCAGGCGGATGTAATCCTCCGTACCAACACTCTAAAAATCCAAAAAAATCAACTTCAGTCCTTTTTGGCCAAGGAAGATATTGAAACTCAAATCTTGGATGGATATCCAGACGCCCTTCGGCTCAAGGAACGGAAAAATGTATTTGTCACTTCCGCTTTCAAAGATGGACTTTTTGAAGTACAAGATGCCTCATCACAATTGGTGGCTCCTTTTTTGGAAGTTGAACCTGGACACCGTGTCATCGATGCCTGTGCCGGAGCAGGCGGTAAAACCCTTCACTTGGCTGCCCACATGCAAAATAAGGGACAGTTGATTGCCTTGGATATTTATGAAAGTAAGCTCAAAAAACTAAAAGTCAGGGCACGTCGCAATGGTGTCCATAATATGGAGACTCGTGCCATAGATTCCACCAAAGTGATCAAAAAACTGTACAACAGTGCCGATCGTTTGTTGTTGGATGCTCCTTGTTCCGGTCTAGGGGTCATCAAAAGAAACCCTGACTCCAAATGGAAGCTCGAACCTGAGTTCATTGACCGCATCATGGGGGTTCAACAGGACATTCTACAGAACTACAGTAAGATGCTCAAAAAAGGCGGACAAATGGTCTATGCCACCTGTTCCATCCTTCCCCAAGAAAACTCGGAGCAAGTCAAAAAGTTCTTGGAATCCGAAAATGGAAAGGATTTTGAGTTCATCAGAGAGAAAAATGTCTACGCGTCAGAAAGTGGTTTTGATGGGTTTTACATGGCCTTGATGAAGAAGAAAGCCTAAATACTGTCACATCTCGACTGCGCTCGATGTGACTAACGGTTTTCGGCTACACTCGATATGACACATCAAAAAATCCTATTCTTTTACCGTTGGATACTCTACACCCAATTGTTCCAAATAGGTATCGTATTTGGTTTCATCGTAATAGTACTTTTGTAATTCTGAGCGGTAGGCATCCTGCTTATCCTTGTTCAAATAAGTGGGCGGCATATCGTCTGCAGCAATCATAGGCTGATATTTGGTTTCTTTGCTCTGTTCATTGTTGAAGTAGTCCCACGCTCCTTTGAGCAACTCAGGATTTAAGAAAAAGTCCAATAAGGTCATGGCTTCGGCTTTGGCCCCGGCCGTAACTCCTTTATGGGCAATTGGGGTGGCCATAGCTATAGCGTTGCTCCAATGATGACCCTGCAATCCGGGGATATTGGAAGGAAAACGCATGGTAACCGTGGGCACTTTCCAAGAGATATCACCAATATCATCCGAACCACCGCTAACAGGCTCCAATACAGGTAGTCCCAGCTCCGCCAATTCGGTAGGAAGGCCTTCAATCTTCTCCGAACCCACTTCTGTCTGGACAGCTTTGGCCAGGGCTTGGTCGGCCGCAGACCAAGTAGGCAAGCCTACTTGTTTAATGTTTTCATACATGGTTTCCGCAATCACCTTATTGTAATGTCTAGGCCATGCCGTTCCCAAAACCCTAGAGGTCATGGTAGTTCCAGTCATTAAGGCCGCTCCTTTGGCAATATCGTTGGCTTCGGCGTACATTTCCATGATACCTTCATATTTAATATCCCTAAAATAGAACCAAATAGCCGCTTTGGACGGAACTACATTGGGTTGATCGCCGGCATCGGTAAAAATGGAATGGGAGCGTTTGAGCGGATGCAAATGCTCCCGTTTGTAATTCCACCCAATATTCATCAATTCGGCAGCATCAAGGGCGCTTCTTCCACGCCATGGAGCGCCGGCAGAATGGGCCGCCTCTCCCTCAAACAGGTATTCCACCGAAATCAGGCCCGTTCCGCGGGTTGGACCCCATGAGACCCCAAAATTGTTGCCTACATGGGTAAAGATGCACATATCGATATCATCAAAAAGACCATCCCGAACGTACCATGCCTTGGCGGCCACCAATTCTTCGGCAATACCAGGCCATAGAATCAAAGTGCCCCCAATATTTTCGCGTTCCATGATCTGTTTTACCGCCAAAGCGGAGGTGATGTTCAATGGAATTCCCGAGTTATGCCCTTCCCCATGTCCAGGTGCGCCTTCCACGATGGGTTTGTGATATCCCACTCCAGGATATTGCGAGGCTTTTGGAATACAGTCCACATCACTTCCCAAAGCAATTACAGGTCCATCACCGTTGCTCCAAGTGGCAAACCAAGCCGTGGGAATACCAGAAATGGAATGCTCAATGGCAAAACCATTGTCTTCTAGAATCCCTGTAAGGTATTTGGAACTCTCCACTTCTTGAAAACCAAGCTCAGCAAAACTGAAGATCTTGTCCACCATCACTTGGGACTGTTTGGCATGGTCCTCCACGATTTGGGCGACTTCGGACTTTAATTTTTCAACTTGTTTTTTGGAGTATTTTTTTTGGGCGGTTATTGATGTAATACAACTAAGAAGCAGCACCGCTGATAACAAGGTTTTAACAGTTTTCATGTGGTTGGGTTTTGAGTTAGCGTTAATCCTTCTAAAATAGGAAAAGAGAATGAAAATTTTGACTCATTCAAAGCTTGAAGAAGAAGTTTTAGAGAGTTGATAAAATTTCCTACATTTAAAAATGCTTTTTTGTCATTAAAGTCATTCAAATAAACCAATTATAAAAACTCTGTGTTGTTTTCTTATTTTCTCAAATAATCCTAAGTAATGACCGAAGAAAAAATCAAAGAAGCTCTATCTAATAATTATATTGGGGTTATAGCTGCTCGAAATGGTTTTTTCTTAGTCAAAGGTGAACATGACAGTGGAATCGACTTTAGCGTCAAATACCATATAACGCGGATACAGCCAAGTGGTAAAACTAGAGAAACAGAAGCTCCTTATTCCTGTAATTTACAATTAAAAGCTACTACAGAAAAATCAATTAAAATAAAAAAAGGTCATATAATTTATGACCTTAGAGTTGAGAATTATAATGATTTGATTTATCATAAAAGTTTGGGAAATACACCTCTGGTTTTGATTCTTTTTGTTTTACCATTTGATAAATTAAAGTGGGTTGAAATTTTTGATGATAAACTATACCTCAGTAAAAATGCATTTTGGTACTATCCTGATAAAGACGATGAAGTGAAAAATTCATCCACAGTAAGAATTAAGATTCCAATAGAAAATAAAGTAAATTTTGACTTCTTTAATGAAAGAATAAAAACTTGGATACCTGAATGGAAGTTAATAGATTGACATATAAAATTTACAAATATTTGATAAGGCATAATTGGAGTTATGATGGGCATTGGGAAAATCAATTTATCTATATGATTCCCCCAGTTTCTGATGGCTTTCCTGAGAAATTTAAATTAAAACTACCTATTTCAAACAAGTCAAAAGATTTTGGGATTTTTATGGATGATATAATTTCATTTCTTCAAGATAATTATAACACACACTTAATAATTGAATTTAAAAATCTAAACGATAAACTTAAAAATAGATTTAAAGCCAAGAGCAAATGGATTGAACCAGAATATAAAAGTAAGATAGAAGCTGTCAATAAATTTCACCCTTACTTTCCAAAGAATTCTTCATGGCATTAGAGGATAGAACATTAGACTATGTTGACTTCGGTCATCAGGAAAGACGAGTCGTCTTTCTAGGGAGGACTTGCTTTCAAGCTTGTTTAGATTCAGATATTAATATTTCACAGAGTGAAATATTTAAATCTGTATCATACCGCTCGGTAAACCTCGCTTGCGCACCCTCTTTTTTTATTGTTTTAAAAATGTTTTCTTTTTTTTTGATATTGATGTTAGAATTTGATATTGAAGATTTCACAATGAGAACATTAAGTAATGTTATCCTCTATGCCATGTTTTTATCATGAATTGGACTAAATATTCAAATAAGTATTTGTTAGAAGGATTAAAAAGAAAAATCCCTGAAAGTGAGCTACTTAAGAACCTGACCTATGCTAAATTTCTTTTTGACCAAAGACTGCCCATAATTTATGATGGTCAGCATCTTTCCTATTTAGTTGGTTATAAATTCGAATACTTATTAAGGGCAACAAAGCATACCCCTTATTTCTATAGACACTTTTCAATACCAAAAAAAAATAAAAAGAACAGATACATTGCCGAACCACTACCTAGTCTTAAAGAAGTACAACAATGGATTCTAAAAGAAATTTTACATAATCTCAAAGTTTCCAAATATGCTAAAGCTTATAAAAAGAAAAACAGTCTTAAAACAAATGCTAAATTTCATGTTAATCAAAAATATGTTCTAAACTTTGATTTTGAAGATTTTTTTGGGACTATAAAAAAAGAAAGAATACTTAATTTTTTTATTTCTATTGGCTATAACTTTGAAGTTTCAGATTTATTGGCATCTTTATGCACATTAAACAATAAATTACCCCAAGGTGCTCCTACCAGTCCTTATCTTTCCAATTTGATTGCAAAAGATTTTGATTCTGAAATAGGGAAGTATTGTTCAAGTAATTTTATTAGATATACTAGGTATTCGGACGATTTGACTTTTTCTGGAAATTTTAGTGTGGGAAAGCTTGATTCAGTTGTAAATAAATCTTCTTTTAAGCATCAATTCAAAATCAATGCAAAAAAAACAAGACTTACTAGAAAATCCGAAAGTCAACGTGTAACTGGCTTAGTTGTAAATAAAAAAATGCAGGCCCCTGTTGAGGTCAGAAAAAAGTTCAGACAAGATGTTTATTACATAAAAAAGTTTGGATTAACAAGCCATTTAAAAAAAACGAATATTCGTTTTGGAAATTATTTGGAGCACCTAATTGGAATCGGAAATCACATTTGCTTTATCAATCCAAATGACAAAAAAGCAAAAGAAGAATTAAAAATTCTTTTGGAGATTAAAAAACAGAGGATGGTAAACTCAGGTAAATAATTTTTTGCGACTTCTATCAACATTTTCAGTTAACAACTCGGTTGGACCATAGCCGAAAATCCAGTCCAAAGTCGTAAATTTGCACTTTCTTAAACCGTTCAATCCATACTCTGTATGATTCACTTTTTCGGGGACAAGGCTACTAAGGTTTTTGCCGTCCAGACCACTCAGGAGATTGCTCAAAAAGACATTGAAAAACTAACTTGGTTGTTTGGCAACCAACCCAAGATACAAGCGGCGTCCCTGGACGCCTTTTTTGTTGGGCCCCGTGCTGCCATGGTGACCCCATGGAGTACCAATGCCACAGAAATTACCCAAAACATGGGCATCAAAGGAATTCTAAGAATTGAAGAGTTCCGTTCAATCACGGTAGACTTTACGGATTACGACCCTATGTTGTTTCAAAAATACAAAGGGTTGGGTCAAGATATTTACACCATTGCCGTTGTTCCGGAACCTATTTTGGAAATTGATGACATTGCCACTTACAACCAAAAAGAAGGATTGGCCCTTAGCGATGAAGAAGTGGCCTACTTGGAAGACCTTTCCAAAAAATTGAACCGTAAATTGACCGACTCCGAGGTTTTTGGATTCAGCCAAGTAAACTCCGAGCACTGCAGACATAAAATATTCAACGGTACTTTTGTTATTGACGGTAATGAAATGCCCTCCTCTCTTTTCAAACTCATTAAAAAAACATCTGAGGCCAATCCCAACAATATCGTTTCGGCCTACAAGGACAACGTAGCGTTCATTGAGGGGCCCAAAGCCATTCAATTTGCGCCAAAAAGCGCCGACAAGCCTGATTACTATGAAGAAAAGGAATTTGATTCGGTACTATCCCTAAAAGCGGAAACCCACAACTTCCCGACCACTGTTGAGCCTTTCAATGGGGCTGCCACAGGTTCTGGAGGGGAAATCCGGGACCGTTTGGCAGGAGGTAAAGGATCGTTGCCTTTGGCAGGAACCGCCGTATACATGACCTCCTATTCCCGTTTGGAAGAAAATCGTCCATGGGAAAAGGGAATGGCTGAACGTGACTGGCTGTACCAAACCCCAATGGACATTTTGATCAAGGCTTCCAACGGGGCTTCTGATTTTGGCAATAAATTTGGTCAACCCTTGATCGCAGGTTCCGTACTCACATTTGAACATGCCGAGGAAGCCCGAAAATTGGGCTTTGATAAGGTCATTATGCTCGCCGGAGGTATTGGCTATGGAAAAAAGGACCAAGCCTTGAAAGACACTCCGAAAAAGGGAGACAGAATAGTCGTTCTAGGTGGTGACAATTATCGTATTGGAATGGGTGGCGCTGCAGTTTCCAGTGCCGATACAGGTGAATTCAGTTCTGCCATAGAATTGAACGCCGTGCAACGTTCCAACCCAGAAATGCAAAAAAGGGCTTCCAATGCTGTCCGTGGACTCTTGGAAAGTCATGACAATCCTATAGTTTCCATCCATGACCACGGAGCTGGTGGACACCTCAACTGTTTGTCGGAACTTGTGGAAGATACGGGAGGCACCATTAATACGGACAAACTCCCCATTGGAGACCCTACCCTATCCAAAAAAGAACTTATCGGGAACGAATCCCAAGAACGTATGGGATTGGTCATTGGTGAAAAGGATTTGGGATTGCTGGATCGCGTAGCCGCCCGTGAACGTGCCCCAATGTACAATGTAGGCGAAGTTACCGGTGACCATCGATTTACATTTGAGTCAGAAAAAACAGGTGAGAAGCCCATGGATTTGGAACTTTCGGACATGTTCGGAAGCTCTCCCAAAACCATTATGGAAGACACTACTTCCCATCAAAAATATCCTGCCCTGTCCTATTCCTTGGAACATTTCCATGACTATTTGGAGCAGGTACTGCAACTGGAAGCCGTAGCTTGCAAGGATTGGCTCACCAATAAGGTGGACCGTTGTGTGGGTGGCCATGTGGCCAAACAACAATGTGCTGGACCTCTTCAACTACCCTTGAACAACTGCGGCGTAATGTCGCTCGATTTTAAGACCATGGAAGGTATTGCCACCAGCATTGGACACTCCCCTGTTTCTGCCTTAATCGATGCAAAAGCCGGTAGTAGGAACAGTGTGGCAGAAGCTTTGACCAATATTGTTTGGGCGCCTTTGAAAGATGGCTTGAAATCAGTATCCCTCTCCGCCAACTGGATGTGGCCTTGCCGAAATGAAGGCGAAGATGCCCGTTTGTACGAGGCAGTGGAGGCCCTCTCCGATTTCAGTATTGCATTGGGTATCAATGTGCCTACGGGGAAAGATTCCCTCTCCATGAAGCAAAAATATAAGGATAGTGAGGTTTTGTCCCCCGGAACCGTGATTGTTTCCGCAGCGGCCAATTGTAACGATATTACCAAAGTAGTGGAGCCTGTCCTACAAAAAGATGGTGGGGACCTCTATTACATCAATATTTCCAAGGATGGGCATAAACTGGGAGGTTCTTCCTTTGCCCAAATCTTGAATGGCATTGGTGATGAAACCCCATCGGTTTTGGATGCTGACTATGTAAAGACTGTTTTCAATACTTTGCAAGAACTCATCAAAAAAGATCAGATTTTGGCCGGGCATGATGTGGCTTCAGGTGGTTTGATCACCACCCTTTTGGAGCTCTGCTTTGCCGATAATGACCTTGGGGCCAACTTGGACCTGTCCGGTCTTGGGGAAACGGATATCATCAAGCTTTTGTTCAGTGAAAATGCTGGCGTAGTGTTCCAAGCCAAGGACAACTCCGTGGAACGTACACTCCAAGAAGCAGGCATCGATTTTGCAAAAATTGGAACCCCCACTTCAGAAAGCACCCTGAAAATCAAAAACAATGGGGTGGAAATTGGATTGAACATTGCTTCGCTTCGCGATACTTGGTTCAAGACTTCCTATTTATTGGACAACAGGCAAACGGCCAAAGGCTTGGCCAAAAATCGATACGAGAATTACAAAAACCAGCCTTTACAATACATTTTTCCTGAAAGTTTTGATGGGAAACTGTCATCTCGAGCGCAGTCGAGAGATAACAGCCGACCCAAAGCGGCCATTCTGCGTGAAAAAGGAAGCAACTCCGAACGCGAAATGGCCAATGCTATGTACTTGGCCGGGTTTGATGTAAAGGATGTGCACATGACAGACCTCATCTCGGGTAGGGAGACGTTGGAGGACATTCAATTTTTGGGTGCCGTGGGCGGTTTTTCTAATTCCGATGTTCTGGGCAGTGCCAAAGGATGGGCCGGTGCCATCAAATACAACGAAAAGGCTAACAAAGTGATCAATGATTTCTTTACCCGTCCTGATACGCTTTCGGTTGGTATCTGTAACGGGTGCCAGTTGTTCATGGAATTGGACCTCATCAACCCCGAGCACGAAACCCATGGCAAAATGACCTATAATGAGTCTGGGAAACACGAGAGCAATTTCACATCGGTTAAAATCCAAGAGAACAACTCGGTAATGCTATCCAACTTGGCCGGAACCACATTGGGGGTATGGATTTCACATGGCGAGGGGAAATTTAGTCTTCCGCACGAAGAAGGAGATTATGATATCGTGGCCAAATACGGCTACGAAGGTTATCCTGCCAATCCCAACGGAAGCGATTATAACACCGCTATGCTCTGTGACAAAACCGGAAGGCATTTGGTGACCATGCCGCATATTGAACGGTCTACCTTCCCTTGGAACTGGGCCTACTATCCTAAAGATAGAAATGATGTGGTATCACCATGGCTCCAAGCCTTTGTAAATGCCAGAGAGTGGGTCGAAAAAATAAACAATGTGGATTAGAAAGGCCTTAAAATCTGATGTTCCTACCATTGTAGGCATGCTTGCCAATGACAAGTTAGGACAGCTTCGGGAAGATTATAGGGACCCTTTGCCCAATATTTATTTTGATGCGTTTGAAAGGATTGATCGCGATCCAAATCAAGAATTGGTGGTCATCGAGAATGATCAAAAACAAATTTTGGGTACCCTCCAACTTAGTTTCATCCAATATTTAACCTACCAAGGGGGAATCCGGGCCCAGATAGAAGCTGTTCGGGTAAATAGTGAGCATCGAGGAAAAGGAATTGGCAAAAAGTTGTTTCAATGGGCCATTGCACGATCTAAAGAAAGAAAAGCCCATGTAGTACAGTTAACTACGGATAAGAAACGCCCTGATGCGTTAAAATTTTATCAATCCTTGGGTTTTGTCGATTCTCACGAAGGCATGAAACTACACCTACTGTGAAATTGATAAATAATTATCAGGTTTTTTAAATAACCAATTTTAAAATACCACTTCCTTTCCCTATTTTGCAATTACCTAATAGAAACTTAGTATGCAAAACGTTACCCGATTGTTTGATTTCCCCTATTACCAGTTGAACAAACTTCCGCTGGAAAAGTCATTGGTCACCAAATACAATGGCAAATGGGTAGCAACCTCAACCCAAGAATATGTGGAAAAGGCCAATGCCATTAGTAGGGGCCTGTTGCGCATGGGGGTACAACCCAATGACAAAATTGCCATAATTTCCATGACCAACAGAACAGAGTGGAACATTATGGACATTGGGGTACTTCAGATTGGTGCGCAGACCGTCCCCATTTATCCCACCATATCCGAAGAAGATTACGAATACGTACTGAACCATTCCGAAGCAAAGTATTGCTTTGTTTCATGTGATGAGGTACTCCAAAAAATACTGTCTATCAGCGATAAACTAAAAAAGTTGAATGATGTGTATTCCTTTGACCAATTGACCAACTGTAAAAATTGGGGGGAAGTCTTGGAAAAAGGAGCTGATGATTCCAATCAAAATGAAGTGGAAAAATTAAAAGATCAGGTAAAACCGGAGGATTTGGCCACTTTAATCTATACTTCGGGTACAACGGGAAGACCTAAAGGAGTTATGCTCTCCCATGATAATATTGTGTCCAACGTAATTTCAAGCGAAACAAGGGTTCCTTTTGAAACCGGCGGCAGTGCCCTGAGTTTTTTGCCTGTCTGTCACATTTTTGAACGGATGATTTTATACCTCTACCAATATTGTGGAATTGAAATCCATTTTGCCGAAGGGTTGGACAAAATCAGCGATAACGTCAAGGAGGTAAAACCCAATGTAATGACAGTGGTACCTCGATTGTTGGAAAAGGTTTATGATGCCATTATTGCCAAAGGGACCTTATTGACCGGAGTGAAGAAAAAACTGTTTTTCTGGGCCGTGGAACTTGGACTAAAATACGAACCCTACGGTAAAAATGGGTGGTGGTACGAGAAACAATTGGGTCTTGCCCGAAAACTTATTTTCAGCAAATGGCAAGAAGGTCTAGGCGGGAATCTTTCGGTCATGGTATCGGGAAGTGCCGCTTTACAACCCCGTTTGGCTCGCATATTTGCTGCCGCAGGCATGCCGGTCATGGAGGGTTATGGTCTTACCGAAACCTCTCCGGTGATTGCGGTAAACGATCAACGGAACAAAGGATGGAAAATAGGTACGGTTGGCCGAATCATAGATGGGGTTGAAGTAAAGATTGCCGAGGATGGTGAAATTCTCTGCAAAGGCCCCAATGTAATGATGGGCTACTATAAGGACCCAGAAAAAACGGCAGAAGTAATGACCAATGGCTATTTTCATACAGGAGATATTGGCGAAGTGGATTCCGATGGCTTTTTACGCATCACCGACCGTAAAAAAGAAATCTTTAAAACCTCTGGCGGAAAATATGTAGCGCCCCAATTGTTGGAAAATCGCTTTAAACAATCCCGTTTTATAGAGCAAATTATGGTGGTAGGTGAAGGTGAAAAAATGCCCGCAGCCCTGATACAACCCAATTTTGAATTTCTGCACGAATGGGCCAAACGCCATAAGGTAACAGTAGGGGAAAACTCGGATATTGTCCTTAATGACAAGGTCATTGCCCGTATCCAAGAAGAAGTGGACCTAGCCAACGAAGATTTTGCCAAGTGGGAAAAGGTAAAACAGTTTCGTCTGACCCCAGATGTATGGAGCGTGGACAACGGTCACCTGACCCCTACCATGAAACTGCGTAGAAAAATTGTAAAGGAGAAGTACCTAGATCTCTATGATGACATTTATGGACATTGATCTTTCAATGACCGTTTAAGATGAATAATTATCCATATCCATTGTCTCTGGTCATTTCCAGCCTAGGCAAAAGATTTAATTTGGAGAGAACAATCATCAGAGCATAATCAATGAACAAATGTCATTCCCAAGTAAGATAGAAGTCCTTGATTACATTTGAAAGTTAAGCTCAAGCCTATTTGACCAGTTACAAAATCCCTTTTTGTTTCTTACCTGGTCAAGAAATCATTATACAGAAAAATTGTTTCTGAGTTAACTTAAATTTATTATGCATGCATAATAAATTTGTTTATATTTGAGGAAACCAAACTACGTATGAAGGACTTGACCATTGATTATGCATTGCGGGCAACATGGCAGGCGGTCAGTAAAATGTACAATGAGGAGGCCAAAAACTATGGGCTTACCATGGCAATTGGTTTTACACTCTTGAGCATTGACCCAAAAAAAGGGACGCCAAGTACAGCCTTGGGTCCAAAAATGGGCATGGAGGCAACAAGCTTATCCAGAATTTTAAAGAATATAGAGGGAAGAGGTTACATTCAACGTAAACCCAACCCCAATGATGGTAGAGGGGTATTGATACACCTAACAGCACTTGGCTTGGAAAAACGGGAAGAATCAAAAAGTGTAGTTCTTCGGTTCAACGAAGTGGTAAAGGAACACGTGGAAGAAGAAGATTTACAAAGTTTCTTTAAAATAGTGGAGGTCATCAACAAACTTATTTCCGATAAAAAAGTATACATAAAAACAACTAATTAAAACAAACATTCATAAATGAAAAGGCATATCAATAAAGTTGCCGTCATCGGCTCCGGCATTATGGGAAGTGGCATTGCCTGTCATTTTGCCAATATTGGGGTCGAGGTTTTGTTACTGGATATTGTCCCACGGGAACTCAACGAAAAAGAAAAGGCCAAAGGCTTGACACTGGAGGACAAAATGGTTAGGAACCGCTTGGTGAACGATTCCCTCACTTCAGCCTTAAAATCCAAACCGTCCCCGATCTATCACCAAAAATTTGCCGATAGGATCACAACAGGAAATTTGGAAGACGATATTGCCAAAGTGGCCCAAGTGGATTGGATCATTGAAGTAGTGGTTGAACGTTTGGACATTAAAAAACAGGTATTTGAGAATCTGGACAAGTACCGCACCGCTGGTACCTTGATCACTTCAAATACCTCTGGTATTCCCATCAAGTTTATGAGTGAGGGACGCAGTGAAGATTTCCAAAAGAATTTCTGTGGCACCCACTTCTTTAATCCTGCCAGATATTTAAAACTCTTTGAAATCATTCCAGGTCCAAAGACCTCCCAAGAAGTCCTGGATTTCTTGAACGGCTATGGCGAACAATACTTGGGCAAGACTTCCGTAGTGGCCAAGGACACACCCGCCTTTATCGGGAACCGAATCGGGATTTTCAGCATTCAGAGCCTTTTTCATGCGGTGAAGGAGTTGGGCATGACCGTGGAAGAAGTAGATAAATTGACAGGACCGGTCATTGGTAGGCCCAAATCCGCCACTTTCCGCACCGTGGATGTGGTAGGACTGGACACCTTGGTGCATGTCGCCAACGGTATATATGAAAATTGTAAGGAGGATGAACGCCATGAGCTCTTCAAACTTCCTGATTTCATCAACACCATGATGGAAAATAAATGGTTGGGGAGCAAATCTGGGCAGGGATTCTATAAAAAGGTAAAAGGTGACGATGGTAAGAGCGAAATCCTAACTTTGGATTTGGACACTATGGACTATCGCGCCAAAAAAAGTGCAAAATTCGCCACTTTGGAACTCACCAAGACCATTGACAAGGTCATTGAGCGTTTTTCCATATTGATCGATGGTAAGGACAAGGCAGGGGAATTCTACCGAAAAAGCTTCGGGGCCCTATTTGCCTATGTGACCCATCGCATTCCTGAGATTTCGGACGAACTCTATAAAATTGATGATGCCATGAAGGCTGGATTTGGCTGGGAACACGGACCATTCCAGATTTGGGATGCCGTGGGATTGGACAAAGGTCTGGAATTCATCAAGGCCGAAGGTCTGGAAGCCGCCTCTTGGGTTGCCGAAATGAAAGCGGCAGGCATCGATTCGTTCTATACCGTAAAAGATGGGGCCACCTATTTCTATGACATCCCCAAAAAGACCATGGAAAAGGTCCCAGGTCAGGATGCCTTCATCATTTTGGACAACATCCGAAAATCCAACGAAGTGTTCAAGAACAGTGGCGTGGTCATTGAGGATTTGGGCGATGGTATTCTCAACTGCGAGTTCCAGTCCAAAATGAACACCATTGGTGGCGATGTGTTGGCCGGATTGAACAAAGCCGTTGACTTGGCCGAAAAAGACTTTCAAGGATTGGTCATTGGTAACCAAGCAGCCAATTTCTCCGTTGGGGCCAACATCGGCATGATTTTCATGATGGCCGTGGAACAAGAGTATGATGAGCTCAATATGGCCATCAAATACTTTCAGGATACCATGATGCGGATGAGATACTCCTCCATACCCACTATCTCAGCGCCACATGGCATGTGTTTGGGAGGTGGCTGTGAGCTATCCATGCATGCCGATAAAGTAGTGGCAGCCGCAGAGACCTATATCGGTTTGGTGGAATTTGGCGTTGGGGTCATCCCAGGTGGGGGCGGTTCCAAGGAAATGGCACTTCGTGCTTCGGATACTTTTAGGAAAAATGATGTGGAATTGAATGTGCTTCAGGAATATTTCCTAACCATAGGAATGGCCAAAGTGTCCACTTCGGCTTATGAAGCCTACGATTTGGGTATCCTACAAAAGGGTAAGGATGTAGTGGTGGTAAACAAAGACCGACAAATTGCCACGGCCAAGGCCCATGCTAAAATAATGGCAGAAGCAGGCTATACCAAACCCGTTAAACGCAAGGACGTAAAAGTGCTTGGAAAACAAGCGTTGGGCATGTTCTTGGTGGGCACAGATTCTATGGAAGCCGGACATTACATTTCGGAACACGACAAGAAAATAGCCGATAAACTGGCCTACGTCATGGCCGGTGGAGATCTCTCCGAAGCCAGCTATGTCACCGAGCAGTACCTATTGGATTTGGAACGCGAAGCCTTCCTTTCACTATGTACAGAACGGAAAACCTTGGAGCGTATACAGCACATGTTGAAAACTGGTAAACCTCTTAGAAATTAGGAACAAGAATCAAGACATTGGAACCAAGACAGCCGTCTTTTCTCTTGGTTCTTGAATCTAAAAAATCTAAAAAAATGAAAACAGCATATATCGTAAAAGCATATCGTACCGCAGTGGGCAAAGCACCACGGGGACTGTTCCGTTTTAAAAGACCCGATGAACTGGCCGCTGAGACCATCGAACACATGATGAAAGAACTGCCGCAATTGGACAAAAAACGCATAGACGATGTCATTGTGGGCAACGCCATGCCGGAAGCAGAGCAAGGGTTGAACATGGCCCGACTCATCTCTTTAATGGGATTGGACATTGACGATGTTCCAGGAGTGACCGTCAATAGATACTGTGCCTCTGGACTTGAAACCATTGGCATTGCCACCGCAAAAATCCAATCCGGAATGGCAGATTGCATCATTGCGGGAGGCGCAGAGAGTATGAGCTATATCCCCATGGGAGGCTACAAGCCCACCCCGGATTATGCCACAGCCAAGGAAGGACATGAAGACTATTATTGGGGCATGGGATTGACCGCTGAGGCCGTTGCCAAACAATTCAATGTGTCTCGTGAAGATCAGGATGTATTTGCCTATAATTCGCACATGAAGGCCCTAAAAGCCCAAGAAGAAAATCGGTTCCAAGACCAGATTGTACCCATTGAAGTGGAACATACCTTTATCAATGGAGCAGGCAAAAAAGAAACTACCAGTTACACCGTGAGCAAAGATGAAGGCCCTCGAAAAGGCACCAATATCCCTACCCTGAACAAGTTAAGACCCGTTTTCGCTGCAGGCGGAAGTGTTACCGCAGGAAACTCTTCCCAAATGAGCGACGGCGCAGCCTTTGTCATGGTGATGAGCGAGGAAATGGTAAAAGAATTGAATCTGGAGCCCATTGCCCGATTGGTGAACTATGCCGCTGCCGGGGTAGAACCCAGAATTATGGGAATTGGCCCGGTAAAGGCCATTCCAAAAGCCTTGAAACAGGCCGGAATGAAGCAAAGCGACATCGAATTGATCGAATTGAATGAAGCCTTTGCCTCACAATCCTTGGCCGTTATCCGCGAACTGGGCCTAAACCCTGAAATTGTAAATGTGAATGGCGGTGCCATTGCCTTGGGACATCCACTGGGATGCACAGGGGCAAAATTATCCGTGCAACTCTTTGATGAAATGCGGAAACGCAATATGAAAGGCAAGTACGGCATGGTGACCATGTGTGTGGGAACAGGACAAGGTGCTGCGGGTATATTTGAATTTTTAGCTTAGGAACCAAGACGGATAGAGGCAAGATTCAAGACTATGGGAAGACATAATTTTAAAAAACTTAAAATTTGGCAGGAAGGGATGATTTTGGTTGATGAAACTTATCAAATGATAAAAGAATTTCCGGCTATGGAAAAATTCAATCTTGTATCCCAAATGACCCGTTGTGCAGTATCCATTCCATCTAATATTGCCGAAGGTACAAGCAAATCAACAAATAAGCATTTTAATAATTATATAGAAGTAAGTCTTGGTTCTAGTTTTGAGTGGGAAACCCAATTAATTATTGCCTTGAACCAAAAGTACATTTCCATAGAGAAATTTGAATTTTTAGAACATAAAATCCAACAATTACAAAAAATGATATCAAGCTTTCAAGATGGATTGAAATAAGTCCTGATTCTTGTCTCTTGAATCTAAAATCTTATAAAGATGAGCACAGAAACAACAAATAAAGACATTTTAAGAGGAGGTCAGTTTCTGGTAAAGGAAACTCCATGCGAGGATGTTTTCACCCTTGAAGACCTTACCGAAGAACAAAAAATGATGCGCGATAGCACCAAGGAATTCGTAGACCGGGAACTTTGGGCGCATTGGGAACGTTTTGAGAAAAAAGACTACGCCTATACCGAAGAGTGTATGCGAAAGGCCGGTGAACTAGGCCTATTGAGCGTTGCCGTTCCTGAAGCCTACGGCGGAATGGGAATGGGCTTTGTCTCCACCATGCTGGTCTGCGACTACATTTCAGGGGCTACAGGCTCCTTTAGTACGGCCTTTGGGGCACATACCGGAATCGGGACCATGCCTATTACCCTGTACGGTACCGAGGAACAAAAACAAAAATACGTCCCCAAGCTTGCCTCTGGCGAGTGGTTTGGCGCCTATTGTCTCACCGAACCCGGGGCTGGCTCCGATGCCAATTCCGGGAAAACCAAGGCTGTTTTATCCGATGATGGCAAACATTACAGCATTACAGGTCAAAAAATGTGGATTTCCAATGCGGGTTTCTGCGACCTGTTCATCGTTTTTGCCCGTATCGAGGATGACAAGAACATTACCGGTTTCATTGTTGAGAACAATCCGGAGAACGGCATTACATTGGGCGATGAGGAAAAGAAACTGGGCATCCACTCCTCCTCTACCCGACAAGTGTTCTTCAACGAGACCAAGGTACCTGTTGAAAATATGCTTTCCGAAAGGGGCAACGGATTCAAGATCGCCATGAATGCCCTGAACATTGGCCGGATTAAACTGGCCGCCGCCTGTTTGGAAGCCCAAAGACGGGTGCTCAATGAAGCGACCAAATATGCCAATGAGCGTATTCAGTTTAAAACTCCCATTATGAACTTTGGGGCCATCAAGGCCAAAATAGCCGATATGGCCACCAATGCCTATGTGGATGAATCGGCCTCTTATCGAGCTGCCAAGAATATCGAGGACCGGATTGCCATTCGGGAGTCCGAAGGCAACTCGCACCAAGAAGCAGAACTCAAAGGTGTTGAGGAATATGCCATTGAATGTTCCATTTTAAAAGTGGCCGTATCCGAGCATGTGCAACACACCACGGACGAGGGCATCCAAATTTTTGGGGGAATGGGCTTTAGTGCCGATACCCCAATGGAATCTGCCTGGCGCGATGCCCGTATTTCACGGATTTATGAGGGAACCAACGAAATCAACCGGATGTTGGCTGTGGGCATGTTGGTAAAAAAAGCCATGAAAGGTCATGTGGACCTCTTAGGTCCTGCGACTGCCGTTGGTGAGGAATTGATGGGCATTCCATCTTTTGACACCCCTGACTTTTCCGAACTGTTCTCCGAAGAAAAGGATTTGGTGGCCCGTTTGAAAAAGGTCTTCCTTATGATTGCCGGTAGCGCCGTTCAAAAATTTGGTCCGGATTTGGAACAGCACCAGATGTTGTTGCAATCCGCTGCGGATATTTTGATTCAGGTGTATTTGGCCGAGTCCACCATCCTTCGTACCGAGAAAAATGCAAAACGTTTTGGTGAAGAAGCCCAAGCCACGCAAATTGCCATGTCCAAACTCTATTTGTACAGAGCGGTGGATATCGTCATCCAAAAAGGAAAAGAAGCCATAGTTTCTTTTGCCGAGGGAGATGAACAGCGTATGATGCTGATGGGACTGAAGCGTTTCACAAAATATACTAACCAGCCCAATGTTGTGGCACTTCGCACGCAAATTGCGGATAAAGTGGCCGCAGATAACGGGTACACCTTTGATTGATGCAATTGTTTTTTGAAACAAAACAACTGAAGAACCGCCCTTAAAGGGCGGTTTTTTTATATCCTATTTTGCAAGGTTACATAGACAGCATACCTTTATCCTATGGAAAGGAACACTATGGAATCCCTTTATGATCAAAGTCAATTTAGGGAAATGGGTCACCGATTGATAGATCTTTTGGCCGACCATATCGACAACACCACTTCAGGGAAAAATCCAAAGACCATTGATTGGGCCGAACCCAGTGTTGAATTGGAATCCTGGAAGGATTTTTTCAACAACGGAAATGCAGACGATTTTTTTGAAAAGGTCATACACAGAACCACCCATACCCATCATCCTAAATACATTGGGCACCAAGTGGGAGTTCCTGCCCCAATTACCGCCTTGACCGGCTTGCTGGCCTCTTTGTTGAACAACGGAATGGCTGTTTACGAAATGGGAATGTCCCCTACGGCCATGGAACGCATCGTTACAGATCATATTTGCAAAAAAGTGGGCTACGGGGAAGCGTCCAGAGGGCTGTTGACATCAGGTGGTACACTAGCCAATCTCACCGCATTGCTATCGGCACGGAAAGCCAAGGCAAAGCACAACGTTTGGACGGAAGGCAGCTCCCAACAACTAGGCATCATGGTGAGCGAAGAAGCCCATTATTGTGTGGACCGTGCGGCACGTATCATGGGGTTGGGCGACCAGGGAATCATTAAAGTTCCGGTTACAAAGGATTTTACCATGGACACTTCCCAACTGGAAAATTACCACGCCAAAGCCTTGGAAAATGGAGTTCACGTTTTTGCGATTGTGGGCAGCGCCCCATCCACCGCGACCGGCATTTATGACGATTTGGAGGCCATTGCCCGGTTCGCAAAAGAAAAAGGATTGTGGTTCCATGTGGATGGTGCCCATGGAGGTGCTGCCATTTTCTCTAAAAAATACAAACATCTGCTCGCAGGGATTGAAAAATCGGATTCCGTGGTCATAGATGGACACAAAATGCTGATGATGCCTACCCTTACCACGGCACTTCTATACCGGGAAGGTATTCATTCGCATACCACCTTTGTCCAAAAAGCGGACTACTTATTGACCCATACGGATGAGGAAGATTGGTATAATGGAGGGAAAAGAACTTTTGAGTGCACCAAATCCATGATGGGCCTACATTGGTACATTTTACTAAAACTATACGGGGACGACATTTTTGACCAGAATGTGACCAAACTGTATGATTTAGGAAAAGAATTTGCCCAATTGATACATAGTGATTCTAATTTCGAGTTGGCCATTGAACCCATGTCCAACATCCTCTGTTTCCGGTATGTGGCACCTCAACTGAGTTTGGAACAGCTTAACAGCTTGAACCAATCCATTCGTCAGCAATTATTGGAGGATGGGGAATTTTATATGGTCCAGACCCAACTAAGGGGCGTGCATTACCTAAGGACCAGTTTAATGAACCCCTTTACCACCATGGAACATTTGGGGTGGCTATTGGAAAAAATCAAAACCCTAGCCGAAAAATTGATGGCTCCGGAACCTACCCTATAGATTCCAATATTTTTTCCTCGCTCTGCTTTCTTGAAAAGTTGATGGCACATTCGATCAAAGCCAAATGGGAATACGCCTGTGGGAAATTACCCAATAAGCGCTTGGTCTTAAAATCAATATCCTCGCTAAAGAGTCCCAAATGATTGCTATGGCCCAACAAACGTTCAAAAAGTTCCAAAGCCTTCTCTTCCTCCCCTATTTTAAAGAGGCTGTTGATGAACCAAAAGGTACAAATGGTAAAGGACGATGAGGGTTCGCCAAAATCGTCCTCATTCTTATAACGATACAATAATCCATCATTGCTCAATCCCTCCTCAATGGCCTGCACCGTGTTCACATATTTGGGGTCTCGGGCATTGATAAAACCATAGGGTTCCATCAACAATACCGAAGCGTCCAAGTGGCGGGAACCATACGATTGCACAAAGGCATTGATATCACTGTTCCATGCATTTTCATGGATATCTCTTTTAATTTCTTGCTCAAGTGCTGTCCATTTTTCAATCTTATGGGTCTTTCCAAAGATCTTGGCCACTTTAATGGCCCGGTCCAAAGCCACCCAGCACAGTACCTTGGAGAAGGTAAAATGTCTGTCTTCTCCTCGGAATTCCCAAATACCCTTGTCCGGTTCCCTCCAGTGTTTGCTTACAATCCAGACAATTCCTTTGGTGATGCTCCACAGCTCTTCCACATTTTCAATGTCATTGCTGAATTTCACCAACTGCTCATAGATGACATCCATAAGGATACCGTAAATATCGTTTTGCTTTTGCTTATAGGCGGCATTGCCAATACGAACAGGTTTCGAGCCCTTGTATCCATCCAAATGGTCCAAGGTTTGCTCCGTGAGTTTCTTTTCTTGATTGATACCGTACATAATCTGGAGTTTTTCATCCTTGTCCGGCATAAGGTCAATGATAAACTGCAGGTATCTTTTGGCGGAATTCTTATGCCCCAGTTCGGAAACCACCTTGATTACCATGGAGGCATCCCTGATCCAACAGAATCGGTAGTCCCAATTACGGACCTCACCAATGGTTTCGGGTAAAGAGGTCGTGGCGGCGGCCAAAACCGCCCCCGTTTTATCGTATGTAAGCATCTTCAAGGTAATTGCACTCCGTACGATTTCCTTGTTGAACTTTTTATAGGTAGGGGTCTTATCCACCCAATCCAACCAATACACTTTGGTACGCTCCAATTCCAAGGCCATTTTTTCCGTAGTGGGCTTAAGAATTTTCTCGTTGTAGCAAATCATAAAATAACCATCCTCTTTTAAGGAAATCTCCCCTCCTTCCAAAACCCCTTTTTTGTTGAAAGAGGTATAAAGGAACAGGGTATCATACTTTAACTTATGGGTGAGACTCGCTACAAAATCCTTTTTCACATGATGCTCGGTCTGCCCCAACCCGTATTCCAGTTTGGGATCGTACTTCACCGTAAAGCTTGGTTTTCCCGAAACATACTTTACATACCGAATGATCTCAGGAGGGGCATTGTACTTTCCATTGTTGTGTTTATGGTGCCTTGGCATAAAATCATGCACCTCAAAGACATCTTCCCCTCGGGAAAAACGTGTGATCAATATGGCTGTGCTATCATAGTATTGTTGATGAGTTTCATACGCATCATCCACAAGAAACTCAAAGCTTCCTCCTTTTTGCTCATCCAACAACTTTGCAAAGACCGAAGTGGAATCAAATTGGGGCAGACAACACCAATCCAGCGAGCCCGTTTTTGAGATTAAGGCAGCACTTCTACAATTTCCAATAATTCCATAATCCAGGTTATCCATAGGCTAATTATCCTCAAAAGGTTTAGAATGAATTGCTTTTACAGTCGAATTTCCCGAAATTTAAAGAAACTTAAAAGTAAAACCTGTCAAAAAATACCCTTTTATGGCCAAAACTATCATAATCTCAAATCGACTGCCCGTTCAATTGCAAATCAACAATGGAAGTATCAATGCCATCCCCAGTGTAGGAGGATTGGCCACTGGAATGAAGTCGGTGCACAGTGGCAGTGAAAGCCTTTGGATAGGTTGGTCTGGCCTCACGGATGAGGATACGCCCCCTGAACTTGAAGATGCCATTGACAAGGCCTTGAAAGAAAATGGCTGTGCCAAGGTAAAACTGAATGCCCAAGAAGTGGACGGTTTTTACTTTGGTTTCAGCAATAGGACCGTATGGCCCCTTTTCCATTATTTTTTGAAATATTCCGAGTTTGAACTGGATTTTTGGAACACCTACAAGGCCGTGAACCAGAAATTCGCTGACGCCATCATTGAAAAATCGGATGAGGATGACACCATTTGGGTACATGACTATCAGTTAATGCTGGTTCCGCAAATGGTCAGGGAAAAACGCCCTAATACCTCCATTGGATTCTTTTTGCACATTCCGTTTCCTTCCTACGAAATCTTTAGAACCCTCCCTTGGCGTGAAGAAATATTGGAAGGCTTGTTGGGGTCCGATCTTATTGGGTTCCACACCTACGACTATGAAAGGCATTTTTTGAGTTCTGTGCGAAGACTTCTGGGATTGGAGGTAAGCTTCAATGAGATTTATTTGGATAACCGCGTCATCAAAGTGGATTCTTTCCCTATGGGAATCGACTATAAGAAGTTTAGAGATGCCGCTTTGGTACAAGTTGAAAGAAAGCAAGACAATAGAAGTGATCTTCAAAAACGCTTGGATGACCATAAGGCCTCAGCTCCTGATACCAAATTGATTCTCTCCATTGACCGTTTGGATTACAGTAAAGGTATTGCCAAGCGCATCAATGCCTTCGAATATTTTCTCAACAAATATCCAGAGTACAAGGAAAAGGTACGGTTGATCATCCTTGCGGTGCCCTCTCGCTCCAATGTACCCCAATACCAATTGCTGAAAAAAGAAATCGATGAGTTGGTGGGACGCATCAATGGCGAACTTTCCACTGTAAATTGGACGCCCATCTGGTATTTTTATCGTTCCCTTCCCTTTGAAAACCTCATCGACCTGTATACTTCCAGTGATATTGCATGGCTTACCCCGCTTCGAGATGGGATGAACCTTGTGGCAAAGGAATACATAGCCACCCGAACGGACAAGTCAGGGGTGCTTATTTTGAGTGAAATGGCCGGATCTGCCTATGAGATGAACGAAGCCCTTTTGATCAACCCCAATAATTTCGAGCAGCAGGCAGATACCTTGCGCCAGGCCATTACCATGCCTTTGGAAGAGCAACAATCCCGAAATACCTTCCTTCAAAAACGGTTGGAACGTTACAATGTGGAAGTGTGGGCCAACGAATTCATGAGTGCCCTCAACCAAAAGAAAACACTGGGGCATGCCTATATCTCCCAAAAGATCACAAACGACTGCCTCAATACCATCTCCAAGGAGTACGCAGACTCTTCAAAACGGCTGTTGTTCTTGGATTATGATGGTACTTTGGCCGGGTTTCACAAAAACCCTCAAAAGGCATTGCCCGATGAGGAGCTTTACGACTTGCTGGATCAATTACATGAACAGGACAACACTACCCTATTTTTGATCAGTGGCAGGGACAAACAGACTTTTGGCAGGTGGTTCCTTCCCAAAAAGTACAATATGATCGTGGAGCATGGGGTTTGGATTTCCAAAGATGGTGAAGACTTTAAACTCTTGGAAAATGTAAAGAGCGATTGGATGGAAAAAATTAAACCGGTACTGGAATCTTTTGTGGATCGGACCCCTGGCTCTTTTATTGAAGAGAAAAACTACTCCATGGCGTGGCATTACCGAAACACCGACCCTGATTTTGGTGAAAAAAGGGCCACGGAACTCAATACGGTCTTGACCAGTCTTATCGGGAATGACGATATTAGCGTTCTCAACGGAAACAAAGTGATGGAAGTCAAAAGTAGTAATGTGAACAAGGGCAGGGCCGCCGTGCGCATGCTGGGAGAGGATGACTATGATTTCGTATTTGCCATTGGAGACGATTGGACTGATGAATTTATGTTCCAAGAACTCCCCAACTCGGCCATAACTGTTAAAGTGGGACTAAAAAAGACCCAGGCCAAATACCACGTTGAAAACACTAAACGGGTTCGGGAACTTTTAAAACGGTTTGCAAAACCATGATGAAACACTTCTACCTTTTAGTATGCTTGCTGATGACTTTCAACAGTTACAGTCAAGCAAATACTGAGGTCTACCTTTTTGACCTTGACATGAGCAACGGAAATGCTCCTTTATCCAATCCCAAGAATATATCCAACAATCATGGATATGACAACCAGCCCTCTTTTTGGGACGATGATACGGTATTGCTTTCTTCGACAAGGGCCGACCAAACCGATATCCTGCGATTCAACATCAATCAAGGAAGCACCTCTTCTTGGATTACCAATACACCCACGGGAAGCGAATACTCCCCACTGAGAATTCCAGGGGAAAACGCCATCTCTGCCATTAGGTTGGATTTGGATGGATTGCAGAGATTGTATGAATACGATATAAAAACCGGGGAATCCGAAGCTATTTCCGACTTAAAGATAGGTTATCATGTGTGGTACAATGACCATGTTTTGGTCTGCACAGTATTGGTGGCAGACCGGATGGATTTGGTGGTGATCGACCTCGATAATGGCTCCCAACATACCGTATACAAAAATGTGGGGCGCTCCCTCCATAAAATTCCGGGGACAGATTTGGTCAGTTTCATTAGCAAGGGCTCCTCAAAAAACGAACTTTGGCAAATCAAATCTCTTAACGTAACCAATCATGTAACAGATACTGTTTTAACGTTAATCGACCCCGTTGAAGATATGGTTTGGCTTCCCAATGGCGCACTTCTTATTCCCAATGACAACCGAATTTCCCTCTACAATCCAAAAGTGGGAGATACTTGGAAAGATTTCCAGGTTTTTGACAAAGACCAAGTCTTTAAAATATCCCGAATGGCCGTAAATCCAAGTGGAACGCGATTGGCCTTGGTCACAGAGATTTCACCCAAAGAAATCGTACAAAGGCAAGTGGATACCTTCAATAAACGGGATTTGGATGGGTTTGTCTCTTGCTATGCAGAAAATGTCCTGGCACAACGTTTTCCCAACGACACCATGTATGTGGGAAAGGCCAAAATGTTCTCCAATTATGAACGGTTCTACGCCAATACCAAAAATGCAAAGGTTGAGGTGGTTAAACGAATAACCCTAGGAAATAAAGTAATCGATGAGGAAATCACCATGGTTGATGGTCGACAGGGGCATCAAGTGGCTCTGTATACCGTTGAAGGTGGGCTCATCACCTCCATGACCTTTATTTTTCCCAATCAACAGACCGCAGATGCCGAATCCGTTGTGCAAGAGCAATTGGACGCTTATAATGCCCGCGACATTGATGCTTTTATGGATACCTATTCCGATACTATTGCCCTCTATAATTTTCCCAACCAAGTTACCCTCAAAGGCAAAAAGGATATGAGGACCAGATATGACTCCTTCTTTAAAAACACCTCCAACCTTCATTGTAAGATCAAGAATCGTATAGTTATCGGGAACAAGGTAATCGATGAAGAATATGTAACGGTAAATGATTCTGTGATAACCGCCGTGGCCATCTATGAAGTAGAAAATGGAAAAATCGTAAAAGTCACTTTTTTACAATGAGTCTTTTTGCTACTTTCATAGACTCACATTTTAAAATTTAAACCGTATCGCCATGAAAATCAACTACATTGCCTGCATCATGTTAGTACTCACCTTTAGTACTGTCCAAGCCCAGGATAATTACGAAAAATTGACCATTTCCATTGGTGTTGTCGTCTCGGACCTTGAAACCTCCCTCGATTTTTACACCAATATCATGGGTATGGAAGAAACCGGCGAACTGGATTTAGATGGTTCTTTCGGGAAAGTCTCGGGATTGACAGGGGGAAAGCCTTTGTTGGTAAAAATCTTAAAGCTCAAGAACAGTCCAGATGCGACAGAATTAAAATTAGTATCGTTCGGAAATGAAAAAACGGACATGGACAACCATATTCAAGATCAAAATGGCATGCAATACACCACTTTTTTCATAAACTCCACAGAAAACATCATAAAACGCATTCGCGAAAACAACATTAAGTTTCTGGGGGACACTCCCATACAACTACCCGATGGAAGAAATTTTATCCTGATTCAAGACCCTGACGGTGTTTTTATCGAAATCATTGGTCATTGAACCCTTTTTACAACAAATCAAGAATGAAACAGAAGACACTACTGCTTATTGCACTACTTTGCTTATTTATAGGCACAGCTCAAAACGACACCCGACTTTACGATATCATTAATACAGTTTCGGCTGAGCGCATTGAAAAAGATGTTACCACCTTGGTCAATTTTGGTACAAGACACACCTTGAGCGACACCACCTCGCAAACTAGGGGAATAGGTGCTGCGAGAAGGTGGATCAAATCAGAGTTTGAAAAAATATCTTCCGATTGTAATGGTTGTTTGGAAGTCTTCTACCAAAAAGATTTGGTCAAAAAAGGGGAAGGAGCCAGAATTGTAAAAGATGTTTGGGTGGTGAACGTCGTGGCCATTAAACGGGGCACCAAACACCCCAACCGATTTATCCTCATGAGCGGCGATATCGATTCCAGGGTGAGCGACCCGAATAACTTTACTTCGGATTCACCGGGGGCCAATGACAATGCCAGTGGTATGGCCGGAACCATTGAAGCTGCAAGGGTACTTTCCAAATATTCGTTTGATAGTAGTATCATCTTCGTTGGGCTTTCTGGCGAAGAGCAAGGACTCTATGGCGGTAAAGGTTTGGCTGCATATGCAAAGCAAAATAACTGGGACATTGTTGGCATTTTCAACAACGACATGATCGGTAACATCACCGGAGTGGATGGTGTGGTCAGCAATCGGGATTTTCGTATTTTCTCGGAACCTGTTCCCCCAACCGAAACCGAGGAAGAAAGACGGGCCAGACGCTTTTACGGCGGCGAAGTGGACGGTATTTCGCGGCAATTGGCCCGATATGTCTACAAAACCACCAAGACCTATATGCCGGAAATGAATCCTATGCTCGTTTACCGCTTGGACCGTTTTGGTCGTGGCGGGCATCATAGACCCTTTAATGATGCTGGTTTTGCCGGAATCCGCATCATGGAGGCCCATGAAAACTATACCCAACAACATCAGGATATCCGTATGGAAGATGGTATCGCCTACGGTGATGTCCTTGAACACGTAAATTTTGAATACGCCAAAAAACTGACCGCCGTAAATGCCATCAATCTGGCATCAATAGCCTGGGCACCCCCAGCGCCAAAAACCGTTGAAATTGGAGGTGTGGTAGAACCTGCCGCAAAATTAAAATGGTCCAAGGTAGACGGCGCCATGGGGTACAAGATTTACTGGAGGGATACCACTTCCCCCACTTGGGACAATTACAGGTACGTTGGCAACATTGATTCCTACACGCTAAACGGCATAGTAATTGACAATTTTTTCTTTGGAGTGGCAGCCATTGGCAAAGATGGACATGAAAGCCCGGTTGTGTTTCCAAACAAAGTTTTTAGATAAAAAGTAAGTCTAGTCATAAGGCTTTTATAGTATGAACATGAAGCAATATTTTATAATATCAGCACTTGTATTGGGAGTTTGCACTGCATCTGCCCAAAATTTCACCCGCCAAGACACCCTTAGGGGGAGTATTACCCCAGAGCGCGAATGGTGGGATTTAAATTATTATGACCTAAACGTAAAAATAGAGCCCGATAAAAAATACATCTCGGGACATAATGTGGTCCGCTATAAAGTACTCAACGCTGCCAAAGTGCTTCAAATTGATTTACAACAACCCATGCAAATAGCATCTGTGACCCAAGATGGCCAACCGTTGGAGGTCACTTCCGAAGGAAATGCACATTTTATCACTTTGAAGAAAGAACAGGTTCCTGGAGAGTTCAATACCATCGAAATCCATTTTTCAGGTTATCCCCGTGAGGCTGTGAGAGCCCCTTGGGATGGTGGTTTTTCCTGGAAAGAAGATATCAAAGGAAATCCTTTTGTGGCCACATCCTGTCAAGGGCTTGGCGCCAGTGTGTGGTGGCCCAACAAAGACCATATGTACGATGAAGTGGACAGTATGCGTATCCGTGCAACCGTTCCGAAAAACCTTATGGATGTTTCCAATGGAAAACTTGAAAGCGTAGAGGAGGAAGTCGATTTTAAGACCTACAACTGGTTCGTGGCCAATCCCATCAACAATTATGGTGTGAATGTGAACATTGGCAACTACGTTCATTTTGGTGAAAAATACGAAGGTGAAAAAGGCACTTTGGAGGTAGATTATTACGTACTGCCCGAAAATTTGGAAAAGGCCAAAGAACAGTTCAAACAGACCCCGATGATGCTCAAAGCATTTGAACATTGGTTTGGCCCCTACCCTTTTTACGAAGATGGTTTTAAGTTGGTGGAAGTACCCTATTTGGGCATGGAGCACCAGAGCTCCGTCACCTATGGAAACCAATACACCAATGGCTATTTGGGGCAAGACCTTTCCGGTTCTGGATGGGGCCTTAAGTTCGATTTTATCATTATCCATGAAGCAGGTCATGAGTGGTTTGCCAACAATATTACCTACAAGGATATTGCCGATATGTGGATTCATGAAGGCTTTACGGCCTATTCAGAAAACCTCTATCTGGATTACCATTACGGTCCCAAAGCTGCTTCGGAATATGTCGCGGGAACCCGAAACAACATTCAAAACGACAGGCCCATTATAGGTACTTATGGGGTAAACCAAGAAGGTTCTGGAGATATGTACTACAAAGGGGCCAATATGCTGCATACCCTTCGTCAGCTCATAGAGGACGATGAATTATGGCGGCAAATTTTAAGAGGTCTGAATACTGAATTCTACCACAAAACCGTGACCACGCAGCAAATTGAGGACTACATCAGTGAAAAAACTAACAAAGACCTATCCGCCTTCTTCAACCAATACCTGCGCACTACCATGATTCCCATGTTTGAATACCAACAAGAGGGAAGTTCCATAACCTATAGGTATGTGGACATTGTGGAGGATTTTGATATGCCCATTCGCGTATTTGTTGATGGTAAGGAACAGTGGCTCTTTCCAAATGCCGAATGGAAAACGGAGACGCTGCAAGGAAACGAACTCATTTTTGATCCTAATTTTTATATCGAAACCAAAAAAATCTGATTTGAGCAAACTCCCGGAGCATTATTTCCAAAACGATTCAGATTGGCGTGATTGGCTGCATGAAAACCATGACAGTTCAGACGGTATCCACTTGATATTCTACAAGGTGGAACACCATATGGAAAGTATGCGATGGGAAGAAGCCGTAAGGGTTGCCCTCTGTTATGGTTGGATAGATAGTACGGTGAAAAGTTTGGGCGACGGCAAGCGGAGACAATATTTTTGTCCCAGAAAACCCAAAAGTGTATGGAGCAAGCTCAACAAAGACCATATTAAGGATCTAAAATCCAAAAAATTAATGCACAGCAGTGGTCTTGCTGCCATTCAGGTTGCCAAGGAAAATGGTTCTTGGTCAGCTTTGGACGATGTTGAAAACGGAGTGGTGCCCGAAGACCTTCAACGGGCATTCAACCAAAATAAAGAGGCCAAAAAGAATTTTGAAAACTTCACCCACAGTCAACGTAAAAGCTATTTGTATTGGCTCAATCAGGCCAAACGTGAAGATACCCGACAGAAAAGGATAGCAGAAATTGTGGGGATGTCAGCCCAAAACATCAAATACAGAACCGATGGAAGGTAACCTTGCCTTCACCGAAATCATATTAAAGCATATTTAATTCATAAAGAGGGGATTTCCCTGCAGTCTCATTTCAGTTAACATCCTTTTAAGAATTCCACTTGGGGTTTTTGGTATCTTTAGGCGACTAATTGACCTTAAAAATGAAAAAGCCTCTTTTCCTGTTGATGCTCTTCGCATCAATATCTCTTTTTGCCCAAGATTTTTCAATGGATTTGCTTCAGGACATGAAGCCCCGGAACATCGGACCAGCCGGAATGAGCGGTCGTGTCACAGCCATTGATGTAGAACTATCCAATCCAGATGTCATGTATGTGGGAACCGCTTCGGGCGGCCTGTGGAAATCGACTTCGGGAGGGATTAAATGGGAACCCATATTTGACCATGAGGTTACTGCCTCCATTGGTGCAATTGCCATTCAACAATCCAACCCATCCGTAATTTGGGTAGGTACCGGAGAGGGAAACCCGCGGAACAGTCTCAACGGTGGATACGGTATCTACAAATCCCTTGATGGTGGAAAAAGTTGGAAGTCTATGGGGCTAGAGAAAACCCGTCATATTCACAGGGTCATTATTGACCCCACCAACCCTGATGTAGTCTATGTTGGGGCCATTGGTTCACCATGGGGCGAGCATCCAGAACGTGGTGTTTTTAAAACCACCGATGGCGGAAAGACTTGGGAGAAGATACTTTTTGTAAACAATAAAACCGGGGTGGCCGATTTGGTCATGGACCCCACCAATCCGAATAAATTGATTGCGGCCATGTGGGAGCATAAACGCGACCCGTGGTTCTTTAAATCAGGAGGTGAAGGCAGCGGTCTGTACATGACCCATGATGGAGGGGCCACTTGGAAACAGATTACCGAGGAGGATGGTTTGCCCAAAGGCGAACTGGGCCGGGTTGGTATTGCCATTGCACGTAACAAGCCCAATATTGTCTATGCATTGGTAGAAGCCAAAAAAAATGCATTGTACAGATCGGTTGATGGAGGTTTCAAATGGGAAAAGATCAATGATAAAAACGATATTGGCAATCGCCCATTTTATTACTCCGAAATCTATGTAGACCCCCAGAATGAAAATCGTGTTTACTCTGTTTTCACCTACATAAATGTCTCTGAGGATGGTGGGAAGAATTTTACCCAATTGATGCCTGCCTACGGAGTTACCAATGGTGTGCACCCTGACCACCATGCCTGGTGGATACATCCTACCAACGGACAGTTCATGTTGGATGGCAATGACGGTGGGTTGAACATCACCAAAAATGGAGGCAAGACCTGGCGCTTTATTGGCAATTTGCCCGTTGCCCAATTCTACCACATTAATGTGGATAATGAGTTTCCATACAATGTATATGGAGGCATGCAGGATAATGGTTCTTGGAGAGGACCAGCCTATGTTTGGAAAGATCAAGGTATACGGAACAGCTATTGGCAAGAAATTGCCTTTGGAGATGGTTTTGATGTTGTCCCGGATAAAGACAACAGTCAATTTGGATATGCCATGAGCCAACAAGGCTATGTTCGCCGATACGATTGGAAAACAGGGAACGACTACACCGTTCGTCCAACCCATCCAGATCCGGAAACCATGCTCCGTTTCAATTGGAATGCAGCCATTGGCCAAGACCCTTTTGACAATGGCACAGTCTACTTTGGAAGTCAGTTTGTACATAAATCCACCGATAAGGGACTAACATGGGAAGTCATTTCCCCTGATCTGACCACCAATGACCCCAAAAAACAGAAACAGAGCGAAAGTGGTGGACTTACCATGGATGCCACAGGGGCTGAAAACCATTGTACCATTATTGTAGTGGAGCCCTCCCCTGTTGAAAAAGATATGCTGTGGGTTGGTACTGATGACGGTCAGGTCCATTATACCCAAAATGGCGGTAGTACTTGGGTTGATGTCACCAAAAATATTAAAGGGTTACCCGCAGGTAGTTGGATTCCACAAATAAAAGCCTCGCAAAAAAATAAAGGTGAAGCCTTATTGATTGCCAATGATTACAGAAGGTTCAACTACACTCCGTATGCTTACAGAACCAAAGATTACGGAAAAACATGGACCCGTATTGTAGATGAAAATGATGTTGAAAGCTATACACTTAGCATCTTGGAAGACCCTGAAAACCCTAACCTTATGTTTTTGGGTACAGATGATGGATTATACATTTCTCTAAACGCTGGTTCCAAATGGCAAAAATGGGGAAAAGGCTTTCCGTCCGTTTCCACCAAAGATTTGGTCCTACAGCCCAGAGAGCAGGATTTGGTCATTGGAACCTTTGGTAGGGCCGCTTGGGTACTGGATGATGTTAGGCCATTGCGCGCTTTGGCGGGTAATTCAGCCCTATTGCAAAAGGAGATTAGCCTGTTCAACAGTCCTGATGCCTACTTGGCGGCATATCAGCAACCCACAGGAAGCCGATTTGGTGGTGATGCCTTGTATAATGCTGAAAATAGACCATCAGGGGCTATGATTACCTACTACATCAAAGATGTGGCTCCTAAAAAAGACGCTGGCAACAAAAAAGAAGATGAAAACGGGGAAGAAGCTTCAAACTCGGAAAGCACCAAGGAAAAAAACAAAGACTCCATCTTCTTTAATTTTTATGATGGGGACAAACTCATCAGAACCCTAAAATACAAGACACCCAAAAAGGCCGGGGTTCATAGAATCTATTGGGGGCTGGATGAAAAAGCCCCGGACTACCCATCAAGGACGATTGTGAAAAATCCAAGGGAGTCGGGCGGATTAACCGTTAAACCTGGAACTTATAAAGTGGTGGCCCACTATGGACAATTTAAGGATTCCACCTCTGTTACCGTAAAAACAGACCCTCGCTTAAACATTTCCTTGGCATCTATAAATGAAGTGTATGCCACTGGAAAAAAATTGGACGGTTATACACAAACTGCAGCAGATGCAGTAAAACAATTGGTGGAGAACAAGAACTTGGCCAACAAGTTCCAAAAAGAGCTTAAAGAATTGGACAAGGAAAAGTTCAAGGATCAAATTGAAGCTTCAAAGAACATAGTAAAGGAAATAGATTCGGTTATAGCCCTATATTTGGGCAAGGAAGACAAACGCCAAGGCATTACCCGAAATCCAGAACCTTCTGTAGTGCAAAGGCTCAATACGGCTGGTTCATATGTTGGTAGCCGTCAGTCCGGAATCACGGAAACGGAAAAAAGACTGGTCCGCTTTGCGGAAGACGAATTAAAATCGGCTTTGGACAAGACCAATACCTTTTTCAATGAAAAATGGAAACCTTATCGCAAATCCATAGAAAACTTAGATCTTTCACCCTTTAAAGAAACAGAAACCTTTAGTTTAGATTAATGCAGCATAAAAGAAGCACATTATCGGCCTTGTTGGTCGCACTTACCGCAACAGTATTTTTAAATGCCCAAACACCTGGAGAAGATGACCTTGGCGCTTGGTATATGTATTTTGGGACCAATAAAGTATCGGAGCGACTCAGTATACATACCGAAGCACAATTCCGATACTATGAAACCACAAGCAATTTTAACCAACTGCTGTTGCGTACCGGATTAAATTACCACATCGACCCAAGCGCCATTGCCACTATTGGTTACGGTTTCATCAAGACCGATGGTTCTTTTGATGAACCTTTGGGAGGATTGGACAGTAGGGAACATCGGATATTTGAACAATTCATATTAAAAAACAAGGTTTGGGAATTCCTTTTTGAACACCGCTATCGTTTGGAGCAACGGTTTTTGGAACTAGGGGATACCACCGATACTCAGCACAGGGCCCGCTATCGTATCCAAATGACCTTGCCGCTCACCGATACCTTTTTCTTGAATTTTTATGACGAGTTGTTCATAAACCTACAAGACGATTTGTTTGGACAAAATCGTTTGTACGGTGCTTTGGGCATCCATATTACGGAGAATAGCAGTGTTCAGTTTGGGTACCTTAGAAACCAGTTTGCCAATGCCGTTTATGACCGTTTGCAGATAGGTTTCTTTTTTAATCCCGACTTAAGAAAGGTCTTTGCAAAAAAAGCTAAGGACGAGAGTTAGTGGTTTTTGACCCCGTTGAGCTAATGTTGGATGGGTCAATTGCTCATTTATCAACCTAAAAAAAGCAATATGGGGATTCAAAAAGTAACTTTCAATAATAAAGAAGGGCAAATACTGGCAGGTCGCTTGGAGCAGCCGGTGGACCAACAACCGCACAACTTTGTACTCTTTGCGCATTGCTTTACCTGCACCAAAAATCTCTTGGCGGTTAAACACATTGGCAGGGCATTGACCTCAAAAGGTTTTGGTGTGCTGCGTTTTGACTTTACCGGACTTGGTGAAAGTGAAGGGGATTTTGCGGATACCAATTTTTCTGGAAATGTACAGGATTTGATTGCTGCGGCAGATTTCCTAAAGGAAAAATACAAAGCCCCTGCTTTGATCATTGGCCATTCTTTGGGTGGTGCGGCTTCCATCTTTGCAGCTTCAGAAATTGCTTCGGTAAAGGCAGTGGCTACCATAGGAACTCCATCCAATCCTGTTCATGTAAAGCATTTACTGAAGAGTGATCTAGAAGAAATCAATACTACTGGGAAAGCTGTTGTAAATTTGAGCGGGCGGGACTTTACCATCAAAAAACAGTTTTTGGATGATTTGGAAAACAAATCCCTAATAGAAGTCATCAAACACCTGAGAAAACCCATACTCATTCTTCATTCGCCCCAAGATTTGACCGTAGAAATCAGAAATGCCCAAGATATTTATATTGCTGCACATCACCCCAAGAGTTTTATCTCATTGGATGGTGCCGACCACCTATTGTCCAACAAACAAGATTCCATCTATGCAGGTGAAGTTATTGCAGGTTGGGCAACACGGTATCTGGATATTGAGAACACCCTAAATACCCCTTTAAAAACCGAGCACCAAGTAGTGGCAAGTTTGGATGGTGACAATGGCTTCACTACCCAAATGAAGGTTGGAAACCATTTCATGACAGCTGATGAGCCCACATCTTATGGCGGGAACGATTTTGGCCCTTCTCCCTATGAACTAGTTTCGGCGGGGCTTTCGGCCTGCACGGTCATGACCGTGCAAATGTATGTTAAACGCAAAGGTTGGCCCCTTGAAAACATTGAGGTGCATACTTCCTACGAAAAAACGCATGCCATAGATTGTGAAAACTGCGAAAGCGAGGGAACAAAAATTGATACCTTTTATCGGGATATTAAATTGACCGGGGACTTGGATGAGAAACAAAAGGCCCGAATCATGCAGATTGCTGATAAATGTCCCGTGCACAAAACCTTACACAGCGAGACCCAAGTAATCAACAAGTTGATTTAAACAAATAGGAGATTATAGCCGCATGTGTCGGATGTCAAAATAATCCAGCTCCAGTTCAATTACGGCATTGTAGATATTTCGAAGCGATTTTGCGTATTCCCTCTGGTTAATATATCCCTTTACTTTGTTTTCCCTTAGACGGCGGTATCCCTTACAAAAAGTTTTTTTCTTTTTGCAGTACACAAAGAAGTTGATATAATCTAGAACCTTAGAGATCACCGTCATAATTTATATGTTGATAGTCAACACAAATGGTATTTCTATAACGGTCCTATGTACAAAATCGTATGGTGCCTTAAGTTGATTGATCGGAAAATTATTGACACCTCCCTAAATAATGGTTACCTTAGACTGAACCTAAAAATTCTCACTAATGAAAAAAATACCCGCAGTGGTAATTGGGCTGGCGCTAATGGTTGGCTTTAGCTGCAAACAAGTAAAAAAGGAAGCGGAAGAGACATCCGAAGAAATAGAAGAAACCGTTGAACAAGTGGTTGAAACAATGGAAACCAAATCCATTTCGTTTAAAATGGAACCCAAAAGTGACAGTAATGTAAGTGGCGATGTAGCCTTTACCGAAGAAAATGGTACGGTTGTCATGAAAGCGCACCTTACCGGTCTTACCGAAGGTGAACACGCCATACATATCCACGAGAAGGCTGATTGTTCTTCGGCTGATGGAACTTCTACGGGAGGTCATTGGAACCCAACCTTCCAACCCCACGGAAAATGGGGTGCCCAGGAAGGGTACCATAAAGGAGACATTGGCAACTTTGTGGCCGATGCCGAAGGTAATGCCACCGTAGATTTTGCCACCAAGGAATGGTGCATCGGGTGCGACGATGAAACCAAGGACATCATGGGTAAAGCGGTCATCGTTCACCAAGGTGTGGATGATTTCACATCGCAACCCAGTGGAGCCGCAGGAGCCAGGGTTTCCTGTACCGGTATTATACAGTAATAAAACGGCGGCCCATGGGCCGCCGTTTACCCTTGAAACATTGTAAAAACCATTTCATATGGAAATAACAAAAGAATACTCCAATGGGGAAATCACCGTGGTATGGAAACCCAAACTGTGCCAACATGCAGGAATCTGTGTGAAAATGCTCCCCCAAGTATATAATCCAAAGGACAAACCTTGGATAAAGGCCGAAAATGCTTCGACCCATGAATTAAAGAACCAGATTGCCCATTGCCCTTCGGGAGCATTGAGCCACTACACCCCTACCTCCTGATTATGGAACAAGAGTATAATCTTGTGGACAACGCTGAAGCCAAACGGTTTGAGTTTGACTTGGGCGATTCTATTGCCAAAATAGAATACATCCGTGCCAAGGAAAAAATATATCTTACCCATACCGAAGTACCTGAGTCCCATGGCGGAAAGGGCATTGGTTCCAAATTGATCAAACAAACACTGGAACACATTAAAGCAGAAGACCTTACCTTGGTTCCACTCTGTCCTTTTGTTGCTACTTATATAAGCAAACACCCTGAATGGAAAACGTTGGTTCTAAAAGGAATCAATATTGCGTAAGCCATAACTTCTATTTTCCAAACAAACCCTTTGGGGAGCACCTTATTTTTATATCTTTAGCTGGACAGCTATGCATTTGGACAACCTCATACAAAGATTCCAGAATAAGGACAAGGCCGCTTTTGAGACCTTGCACAATATGTATGCGGAAAATATTTGTGGGGTAATCAATGTAATACTCAAAGACCCGGAACGCTCCCAAGAACTTTGTCAAGATGTATTTGTAAAAATCTGGAACAAATCGGACCAATACGATACTTCCAAAGGTCGATTTTTCACTTGGATTCTGAATATTGCCCGTAATACGGCCATTGACGAACTGCGTTCCAAAAGCCATAAAAACCAAAAGAAAAACCTCCCTGTTGATTCTCTCGTAGGTATTTATGAAAACAGTGAGGACCTAAATGGCAAAATAGACACCATTGGGCTGCAATCGTTATTGAAGGGGTTGAAGGATAAATGTATTCTATTGATAGATTTGCTTTATTTTAAGGGATTTACCCAAAAGGAAGCCGCAAAAGAATTAAAGACACCAATAGGCACCATAAAAACACGGATTAGAAGTTGTATTTCCGAAATACGGAAAAATTTACCCCAATAAGATGGATGTAAAGGAATACATAGCATCAGGAATTTTGGAACTCTACGTAGCTGGAGCACTTTCCCCTGAGGAAAATTTGGAGGTGCAACACTACGCGCTACAACACCCTGAAATCCAAAAAGAGATTGAGGCTATTGAGGAAACTGTACTTCAGCTTACCCGAACTGCTTCCCCAAAATTGCCAAAGGATAATTTTAATGAGATTTTGGCCCAATTGGACGATGTTATACCGTTTAAACCCGAAGCCTCCAAAAAGCGAACACCTTGGGGCAGTTATCTAGGTTGGGCAGCAGCGGTATTATTGGCTGTGGGACTTTTTGGGCTGTACCTTGAAAACAATAAGCTTAAGACCGAAATAGAAATCACCAATCAGGAAAGGGAAAATCTGGAGGAAATCCTATCCACTACCCAAGAAAGAGTTATTGATAAGGAAGCTCTTCTACAGCAACTTCGTGACCAAAATGTTACGGTTGTGGCGTTAGGCGGACAGGCTGTATCTCCAGATTCGTATGCCAAGGCCTACTGGAACCGGGAAGAAAGCAAGGTCATTATCGACGCCCAAGGTCTTCCTGAACCTCCACCTGGCTATACCTACCAGGTCTGGTCCCTAAAATTGAGCCCATTGACCCCCACCAGTATTGGTCTCTTGGAAGACTTTGCCACGGCCGACAGTAAATTGTTCTCTCTACCCAATCCCAATGAGTCTGAAGCATTTGGCATTACCTTGGAGCCCGAAGGTGGTAGCGAAACCCCTACACTGGAGCAGCTGTACACCTTAGGTGCCGTTGGGGCATAAAAAAAAGCAGCTTGGCAACAATCCAAGCCGCTTTTATTAAAAATCAATTCACCAAAAAATTATAGTTTCACCCCAACCCCAAATCCAAAAATCCATGGGTTGATATCAACATCGGCAACTACGGTCGCACCAAGTGCCGTGGTAGCATTTACAGTAGCATCTGTGTTCAAGAACAATTTTTTCACATCAACGTTCAAGAACCATTTGTCGTTAAGCATAAAATCGAATCCTCCCTGCAATGCATATCCAACGGCCGTATCATAATCCACGTCATCGGCAACAGGTCCCTCATCCACACCATAGAACAGGGTCAGGTTCAATCCAGCCCCCAAATAGGGCACAAAATCGCCTCCCGTGAAATGGTACTGCCCAGTCAATGTTGGGGGAAGCAGCCACACATGGCCCAAATCAATATCCCCAACTTGCGTACCAACGGCTTCAACATCGTGCTTAGTTGTGGCCAAAATCAACTCCAAAGACCAATTTTCATTAAAAAAGTAAGATATATCCAGCTCTGGAACAACCGCCGTTGAAATGGACGCATCCCCACCAATAGCTTCAATATCAGCGCTCTCATCTGGCGTTACTACAATACCACGAAGTCGAAATTGCCAAGGACTACCGGCATCGTCCGTCGATATATCCTGTGCTATTCCCATGTTGATGAATCCCATTAATGCCATCGCTGCTAAAAGTACTGTTCTTCTCATTGTCTTGAATTTTAAGATTGAACAAAATTACTGTGCAGAATAGCCCATAAACATGATGTTTATCATTGGAAAGTCTTGAGAAAAGACATGTAACCCAATCACGAATTGGATAGTAAAAATCAAGTAGGCAAGATAGCGTTGGTCATACCATTAAAACCACTTTTTACGCTTGAAAATAAGTATGGAGATTATTGTAACTACCAACATGAGTCCCAAAAGAACAAAATAGCCGTAGGGCCATTTAAGTTCCGGGATGTTCTCAAAATTCATCCCGTAAATTCCGGCCAAAAAAGTCAAGGGAATGAATATCACCGAAAATATGGTCAAGGTTTTCATGACCTCATTGAGGCGATGACCCTGAATACTAAAGAACAGATTGATTTGACTTTCCAACTCTTGGGTGTCCGAGTCAATATCATTGGTAAGTCCATTGATTTGCTCCCGAAGCTCACTAAAATACTTGGTATGAAACCCTTTTACCTCAACCCTTTCCAACCGATTAACAATATCGCGGAGCCCATGTGATGCTTTTTTAAATTGTTGGATGAGGGCTTTCTTGTTTTCCACCTCGAACATAAATTCAGGTGTCGGCTCCATTTTAGTGGCACGATCCAGCATGTTCTCCATAAGCACCATTTCTTCATATTTTTCCTTGTAGTTGGAAATCAAGGTTTCCAAAATAAAGAACAACAGATAATCGGCTTTTTTCTTCCGAATAATTCCCTTGTTATCAAAAATCCGTGCCCTTATCCAATCAAAGTGGTCTCCCCATTTTTCTTGGATACACCAGACAAAGTCCTTGGCCACCACAAAAAACATCTGTTCAGATTCCAGGTTATGGTTCTCGGTCTTGATGATTCTTGCCGCAATAAAAAGCTGCTCTTCCAGCTCTATTACCTTGTTTCCAAAGTTTTGGTTCAACAGTAGGCGTAGTAGAAAGTCATCCAATTCATTACTGAGCACCATCTTTCTGAACTCATCCATATACTCCAGGCCATAGGTGTTTACCCAGGTTATGGTCTTATTACTTTTGGAAAGCAAAATATCCTCTTCCAACGAAAATTTTCTATTGTAATAATCCTCAAGTGAATAGTTGATTACCCAGGTATTATTTTCGAAATCTGTAACCATTATTGTAAAAGTAAAACGGGTTATTTGTAGTTTAGAGCAATAAGTTAAACCAAATTTAGCAAGATTGGATCATGGTGGGCGTAATGTCTTTTAAAACTGAAATTTTAGTAACTGGAATATTATTGGTTGTCATTTTTATTTTGAACTCTTTGACCAAGAGAGCCATAAGGAGATTTGGCAGAACGAGTGCCATTGACATGAACAACCGAAAAATCATTTTTTATCTCAGCAACCTGTTCTTTTATGGTTTGGCCGCGGTAGGCCTCTCTTTGATTTGGGGTATGAATTTGAAGGATTTTTCCCTTTTCCTGTCTTCTACCTTAGCTATATTGGGCGTTGGGTTTGTGGCCCAATGGTCCATTCTTTCCAACTTGACCGCCAGTGTAATCCTCTTTTTTAGTCACCCGTTGCGTTTGGGGGATCGGATAAGGGTTTTGGACAAGGATTTTGATTGGACCGGAAAAGTTGAGGATATTAGCGGATTTTATCTTTTTATGCGAACTGATGATGGCAGAAGAATTACAATTCCCACCAACTTGGTCATTCAAAAAGGCATTGAAATCTTACAGAATCACGATACAGATTCCAGTGAAGAAGAAATTATTGAAAATTGATAGGATGCGCCACTATGCTTAGTGACGCATCCAAAACAACAACCAAGTAGCAACCCAAAAACCACTACTTTACGTTCAATAAGCCTTCATTTTAGAGTTTACAGGCTTAAAATTTGATTTTCCTTTAATGGTCCCAATTCGTAAATAGCCCCTGTCAATTCTTGCTTTAATTCCTTCACCTTGTCTAGGTTCCCATTTTCCTTATAGATTTCTGCAGCTTGGGTAAGAATAGCTGGTTCAAAGGTTTTGTCCCAGATAAAGTTCTCTACCAACTCCAAGGCTTTTTCTTTTTCCCCCTTTTTCAGATAACTGTAAGCCAGGAGTCCATAAGACTCTGGGGTTGGCCTATTTTCCACTTCACGTTGTGCCAATTTTAAGGCCTTCCCATTAACTTCCATACCAATGAGGAAATCTACATTATGGGCATTATACATTTCTCCATACCCTTTGTCCCCAACTCTCTTGTGATAATTGTCCAAAGCTTCCAGTTTAAGGGCTTCATTCCCAATAAACTCTGCAATTTCTGCCTTCAGTAAAAAATAATCCGGAGATTGGTTTTTCTTTATGATGGAATCCATTATTCTCAATGCCTCTTTCCCATCCCTTTCGTGGGAATATACAATCCAAGCAATCCCTTTTTTGGCATAGGCATTCTGGGGATCCATCTCTAAAGCTTTCAGATACAGTTTGTACGAATCTTCTATTCGTCCAGCATGACCATAAAAATCGCCCAAATTGGTGCTGGACCATAACATCAAATCTTTGTTTTTTGACATCTGCGCTCTTTCATAAGCCTTCTCCATGAATCGGATAGCAGTATCCAAATCACCTTTATGATCATTCCATTTGGCCAACCGAATCAGGTGTCCAAAATCTGACATATTTCGAATACTATCCAAATATGTATGGGCCTCCTGGTAATTACCCAGTTCCATGTGCACATCAAACAATAGGGATTGGGATGCATTGACCCCGCTTCCTTGCTCACGGGCTGCTAGGGCTAAATCCAAAGCTTCTTTAAATCGATGCTGTGAAATGTAATTTCTGGCCAAAGCTCTTAGATAACCAGCTTTCCCCACTGCGGCCACATCCACGGCCTTTTTAAGGGATTGTTCTGCCATCTTCAGGTATTTGATGTCTCCCGTTCCCTGAAAATATCTACTATATTCCCCAGCTACATTGCCTAGGCTCAGTATCTGCAAACTATCTTGCTTTATTTTGGAATCCCAAAGCTGATAATACTTTGAGGTTGTTTTCATTGGTTCTGAGGCCAAAAAGTGATTGTAATCATTCTGGTCTGTTTTAAAGACCTTTTCTTGCTGACATGATAGCAATACCATCGCCATTAAGAATATGAGTTTGTATTTTGTTGCTTCCATGATTCTGTTGTTGTTTAGTATGAAAAGGGAGAGGACATGTCCTCTCCCCTCTTCCCTTTCATAGCGATTACTCGGGATTTCCCAAGTAAGGGAAAGTTGTAGAAATATCTGCTGTTAACGAAACCCCATCGGAGGTCAACCTGGGTAGGTCGGCCATGCCATCATCATCCAAATCCTGACCACTGAACCTATCCCCTTCCATTCCTCCAAAGAAAAGAATCAGGGATACATCAATAATATCATCATTGGGGTGTCTTCCGGTAAGGGCCAATTCGTCTCCATCCGGCACCAGAATACGTCCATCGTTATCAAAATCAGTACCTGGATTAAAATATGTAGTAGGTAGGTCTGGGGCCACTTCAAGAACATCTGCTGCCAATACCGTGGTCAAGGTGGCTGCATCCAGTCCCAAAATATTGTTCTCATAATCAACATCAGCAGGATCTAGACCCAATTTAATGGCATAAACATCATGGTACTGTTCCAACCTTGCTTGAAATCCAGCTTGGAAAGTAGCCGACATCTCGGAAGGAATAGTAGTATTATGGGCATCCTTCACACTGGCCTCTCCTTCCATATCAAAACTTAGGGTAGTATTGATCCCCGGACGGCCTATATGATCCACTTGGGCGTAGGTTCCCGAAAAATCAGTTCCCATCATGTCATCATCGTCCATCATCATATCATCATCCATGCCCATCTGGATAGGGGTTTCATCATCATTACTACACGCAATGACTAAACCAAGGCTCAAAATCAACGTTGCTGTATATATCTGTTTTAGTCTCATGTTCGTCTATGTTTATGTTTATTGTTTTCTGTTAGTTGTTACCCAAGTCTTGTATACCGTTAACCCTAGGGCATTAGTGGCCGTAGGTGCTCCCAACATGGCATTGGGTATCTCTACAATGATGGAGAGTGTGTTGGCTCCGTCAAAAGTATCGGCAGCCTCTTCTGGGGGAAGGAACCCTCCCGGAGCTGAATCCATTTCCGGTGAGATTACCGCATTGAACTGGAAGAAATCAAAAAAGAATGGGTCTTGTCTGGGTCCGGCGAATAGTGAAACTCCATTGGTAGTTTCCACAATGGGGGTTGTTCCAGAAATTTCCACATCTCCTAAGGGTGAATCCACCAGAACCTGACTGTTGAGTCCTGTCTGTGAAGGTGTGGCAGGCCCAAAAAAGTACATTCTACCGTCCCTGGCAATGGCTTGAATAACTTGATCTTCGACCAAATCGCCATCCAAATCAATATTGATTTCAGTGAGCACGTCTTCATCGAAAGTCCCATAGGCCAATTCTGGCAATACGTTGGATTGGACATCTACCACAAAAACCGTATTGTCTGAGCCTTCACTGGGCTCAAAGGCATAAAAATCGGCTATGTCTGCGGTGGTTCCTGCGGTTGAAGGTGCATCGATATGATCTGCCGACACCAAAACGACTGCCGAGGCGATCAGTACCCCTAAACCCACTAAATAACTTGTTGTTTTTTTCATCTTACTTGTTTTAAAAGGTTTTCTACACCTCTACCTACGCAACTATTTCTGCAGCGGTTTGGTCTTTAAATGTTAAAAAAAACTTAATGGATTTTTAATGTCTCGAATGGGAATTAAATCTCATTAAGTCCTATAATTGTTTTACTTTGGTATGCAAATAATCATCCCAATGAACCCTTCTGCATCTGGATGGATCAAGAAGTTTGGTCACCTTGTCGCCAAAAAATCCGCTTATTTTACCGATTATGACTCGCTTTACCGGGAGTTGAAAAAAAATGGATTTGTATATGGCGTACATTTGGACATCCCTTCCTTTATAAAAGCAGAACATGTGCTGAGTGAAGATGAGATTGCAAAAATAAATCTGCTTACCTCGCTTTATTTTACCTTCCAGTTTGAAAAAGGAAAGACTTCCTTTGAGAACTTCATCAATACCGTGTTCAAGTATTATCAGTCCTTGGAAGTGGGACGCATTTCATTTTTGAGCAAAATCCTCAGCGGAAAACAAACCCAATCGCAGTTGGAAAAATTGATTGATTCAAGGATTTACCTTGGAGGAAATACATTCAATAGGGCTCTTGGCAGTAGTCTCACCAATTCCTTGCTCTTCGTGGATGTATTGATTTTTAGAACATATCTACAATCCAGTGATGATTTTAAGGAACATGCCCAATTACTGGAATACGTTACCATAAACATCGCCTACCACACCTTAAATTCGAAACAAGCTAAAAAAAAGGACGATAAACTTATTCAGCTTTTGGATGCCTCCCTAACTTATGTGGATTTGGACAAAGCAAGGTTTGATGGTTCTTATTTAAATCTTTTGGAGCAGAACTTCACGGTTTTTGAAAAGGATTATTTTTTGGATATGGCATGTCTGACCATTTGGGAAGATAAGTCGGTGGACTATACCGAATCTGAATATATTTTTGGCCTTGGAACGCATCTTGGAAAAACAAAAAAAGAGGTGGGGGAAGCTCTGGAATTTGTGAAAAATTTCTTTGAGGAAAACAAGGAGAAAATAACTTATTTAAATGACAAAAATTTAGCTGTTCAATTCTATGATGGCATGTCCAAAAATGTTAGCAAACTTATTTTAAGGAACAGCAAAAGGCTTAAAAAAGAACTGGAAGAAAGTAGGGAATTAATGACTCTTTTATCTAAGTCAACCGTGAAGGATTTAACGGAGGAGGAGAAGAAAAAAGTTCAAAATCAATTGGTCGATATTTTTAAAAGTATCCCTTCCTTAGCCATTTTTATGCTACCTGGCGGGGCGGTGCTTTTACCTATTTTTATCAAATTGATTCCCAAGTTACTCCCCTCCGCCTTTGACGATAACCGCATTGAGGAAAATTAAGCTTTTTATATAAAAAAAGTCACTATAAGTTTTATTTATAGTGACTTTTTAATTCTATTAAATTCAATTAAATCAGCATGTTAAATAATATTACTCTAACCAAAGCTTAAAGTCTTTAACACGCTCTCTACTTACAATGATTTCTTGCTCGTTAAAGTGGTTCAGCTTGATTTGAAGCCTTGAATTTGTATACGAAATGATATCTTTTATATAATTTATGTTGACATAAAACTTACGGCTTACCCTAAAAAAAATCTTCGGGGATAACTCCTCCTCCAACTGTTCCAAGGTGGTGTCCAACAAATAATTTCTACCATCTGAAGTTGCCGCATACGTTCCCTTGTTCTCGCTGTAAAAACATTCCACTTCATCTGCATTTACAATCTTGAGATGTTGTCCCACTTTAACCGTAAATCGTTTTTTGTATTCCCTTTCCAATGGGTCTATCAACAACTTTTTTATATCGTTGAAATCCACTGAAATTTTTTGTCCGCTAGGCTTAAAATTCCTGTACTTTTTTACCGCCTGTTCGAGCTCCTCATCGTCTATGGGTTTCAGAAGGTAATCAATACTGTTCAGCTTAAATGCCTGGAGTGCATATTCATCAAAAGCGGTGGTGAAAATAATGGCACTATTCACCTCGACCACATCAAAAATTTCAAAGGATAGCCCATCGGATAATTGAATATCCAAAAAAATAAGATCGGGGTGCGAATGGTTTTGGAACCATGCAATGGACTCATCCACGGAGTGCAACATGGTGGACACTTCCACTCCCAACTCGGCCAACAATCTACCCAACCGTCTTGCGGCAGGTTTTTCATCCTCAATGATGATTACATTCATTTCTTAACTAATTTATTCAAGGATCAAAGTACTTTTTATAGGTATTTGTCTATTTCGCTTGCTTCCCGCTCCATGATTTTTTTAATCTGCCGTTCTTCCCAAGTTCTTAGAAATTCTATCCGATATCTAAACAAATACACAACATGCACCAGCAATATTAAAGCCCATATTATAAAATTAACATGGACCCAATCAAAATACTGTAATTCTACCCGAACCCCATCAGGCAGTAAGGGAAGTAATATGCCCGTCTTAATCAAATAAAGGGTCCCGTTCACCACAATAAAAATCATCACATGCCTGTAAAAATCCTTAATCTCCTTAACTCTCTTGTAGGCCCTATCGTATTTGCTCTCCAAATTTTCCATTGGTCTATTGGTATTTACTGGCATCGTTCTTATCTTTTTCTATATACTTTTGAATCTGCCGCTCTTCCCAATTCTTTCCAAACAATATATTAAAACCAAAAACCTTGGCGGCATGGAAAAACAGTCCTATTCCCCATCCAAAAAGGGTGACAAAGTGAGGCCACTTCCAAAAAGAGTCGGAATTAATGTAGATACTCACCAAAATAAACCCATTTACAACCAGATAGACCGCAAGGTGTATATAGAAGGATTTTATTTCCTCGACCCGCTTTTTGGCCCTAGCAAACTTTTCTTTATCAAAATTTTCCATGATTATTTCCATTTAGTGGTTTCCTCCTCTTCTTTCATAAACTGTTTTATCTTTTTTTCTTCCCAACCTTTTCCGAAAAAGGGGTTTAGATTGAACGTGTCCACGGCATGGAACATAATTCCCAGGCCCCACCCAAAAGCGGCCCATAAAAACCACATATACCTAAAACCATTGGTAAAGTAGTTGATCAACGCCAATATTGACATGACCATGATGTAAGACCAAAGATGGGCGTAAAACTTTTTAAGCTCTTCCACACGTTCCTTGGCTCTTATGTATCTACTTTCCTTGTCCAAATTTTCCATTTCCTAACTTTTAGTTTCAGTTGATATAATTGTACCCCTTATTAAAATTCCCTGTTGTCCATAAACTCCTTGATTTTTCGCTCTTCCCAATCCTTACCCAAAATTGGATTATACCCTTGGGCGCAAAACCAAAGACCCATAAGACCAATTCCCCAACCAACCGCTGGAAAAATTATCCAAGGGTAACTGGTGGTCCTAAAATTCAAGTAGGCCAAAAGTGGGATTACGATACAGTATGCCAACAAGCTGGAGTAAAAAGACTTTAGCTTATCTACCTTCTTCTTTGCTTTAAGATACTTATTCTCGTTAAAGTTGTCCATATTTTTTCTTGTTTTTGGATTGATTGTCTTTATTTACACTTCAAAATTCAACATATACGGAAAGAGAAAGAAAAATTGGTTCGCGAACTGTCATTTAAACAGGATGAGCTGTGAGGGTTTGGAGATTGTAAAGCTTCGATACTATTTGAAAGTAGAAAAATCTGAAATCCAACATCTGACATCTGAGGTCTGAAATCTGAAAGAACTTAAAAAGTATCCTCATCCATAAACTCTTGGATTTTTCGCTCCTCCCAACGCTTGCCCCACAACGGGTTATACCCAAATGCCTCCATACCATGCATTAAAACCCCAAAACCCCAACCTAATGTTGGAAAAAACGCCCAAAGAAAATCTGTGGTCCTGAAATTGATCCACCACAAGAATGGAATCACAATACAATAGGTGATCAAGTTGCTATAAAAGTCTTTAATGGCCTTTACCTGCTCTTTAGCTTTGGCGTATCTCTTTTGGGCAATGTAATCCTTTTGTGTTTCCATAACGGTAAGTTTTTGGGTAAGCATGGGCAGGGAGACACTAAACTCCGAGGCTGATTTTTGAATGCTTACTTCGCGATCCGTTAAAATGTTATATCGCTGTTTTATGTTTTGAAGGCCAACCCCACTGCTCTTTTTCACCACCTGTTTTTCTTGAAGATTGTTGCTTACCACCAGCATTCCACCCACCTCACGAACTTTAATATGCAAAGGCCTGGAGGCGGTTACCACATTATGCTTGACCGCATTCTCTAAAAGTAATTGCAGTGACAAGGGAACTATTTTAGCCTCGGGTATGGAGCAGTTTTCAGGAATTTCAAAAACGATACTGTCCTCAAATCTCATTTTGAGAAGACGAACATAGGTCCGCGCGAAGTTGAGTTCCTCATCCACAGTGACCAAATCCTTGTTTTTTTGCTCCAAAACGTAGCGATACACTTTAGAAAGCGATGTGGTGAACTTCTGTGCCTGATTGGGATCTTCTTCAATAAGGCTTGTAAGCACATTAAGACTATTGAACAAAAAATGGGGGTCTAATTGGTTTTTAAGAGCATCAAACCTAGCTGATGCCGTACCCGCAATAATCTTCTGTTCCTTGACTTTTTTCTCCTGCCAATTTTTATAAAAATATGCGGCGTGAAAAAACACGGAGACCACAACCGTAATTAAAAGTGCAACAATGTAGAATATAGGTTCTTCTCCATTTACAAAAGCCTCCCAATCCTTTCCTTCAAACCCGACCCCGATTACAATACGTATCCAAAAAATACCAAGAAGCGTAAGTACAATTCCACCTATACCGCTAATGAGTATGCGGTATTTTCCATATTTTTTCCATACAACCTTATGGTTGATGTAATCATAATAGATGCTATTTATCAAGGTTAGTACAATGGAATACAACACATAATATCCAACTTCCCGAAACAACGTTGGTCCAAACACGATTCTTCTTCCCAATAGAGCCTCTACGCTAATAAAAATAACCGCTATCAATATGCCCAACCCCAAAGCGGTTAGCAGCAATTTCCCTATATATCGAACTGTTTTTTCCATTTACAATAGACCCGTATGCGCTTTAATACCGGTTAACCAATGTTAAAAGTAACAAAAAGGCGTGCGTTTTTCTTTATGATTGTTTTGAACCCTTCCATTCTTCCCCATTGAACACTTTTGTCTTGAAGAAAATGAGACTGTTCGTTTTTTGATTGATAGTGCAAAGCTGTCCATTTGACCCAAGGATTGAAAAATCAAAGTACCGAATTGTCATTTTTAGCAACTGGGCTGTAGAAACCAAAAAGCCCGGTGGGAGATTCCACCGGGCTTTATTTCAAATAATTGAAAATTATTTCGCAGAGTAGTCTTTATGGATAGCTTCTTCAAAGGCTTCCCAATGGGCGTCCGTCATCCTACCAGGAGTAAATAGGCAGATACCTGCTGCTCCATTTTCCATGGACACTTGAATGGCCTCTCCAATTTCTTCGGGCAATAATCCATGATTCTCTGGATCTTTTTCGTCACCCTTCTTTTCCGGTTTTGGACAAATGAACAGTCCGCTGTATACCGGTGCTCCGTCTTTAGCGGTGGCCACTTCCTCAGCAACCATTTCCCCAACCCATTTAGGGCCTTCCAAATAAAAATCATTGTAATTCATGGGATAAATGGCATCCAGGTTCCATTTTCCCCAATCCTGTCTCACCAATTTTTTTGCTATGGATGGGCCAGGAAAAACAGCTCCATTGATTTTCTTGTTCTTGGAATGCACCACTTCGGTCAGACGGTTTACCATACTGGTGATCAAATCATATCTAAACTGTTTCCACTCCATAACCTGGGAAGGATCTTCAGCTTCAAGAATATCAATCCCTGTTTTGTCTTTAAATGTTGATGTACAGTCGTCACAGTAACAGTAATCGAATTGTGGAAACTCCCTATCCATTACCAAACCGTACTTGTCCCATAGGCCACGAGCCAAGATCACATCAGGAAAACGAATATAATCCAAATGGATACCATCTACATGCTCAACCTCGGCAACACTACCATAGAGGTCGGCCAAAAAGTTATACACGCCTTCCTTGCTTGGGCATAAAAAGGTATAATGTGAAACATAGGCAGGCTTATCAAAAGCTGACTCACCTTTGCCATTAATAGCATACCATTCTTCCTTCAGCTTTGGATTCTTGCCCTGTACCATGGTAGGAATCCATGTATGAAACTCCATTCCAGCTTCTTTCACAAGCTTCCCAACCCTTCTGTAAGTTTCAGGGTCGTGTCCGCCATTGTACATAAGCCCATCGATGCCCTTTGCCTTAAGGTCGGCAAACTTTGCGGTCAATTCTTCATCCGTGGCTTCACCAGGCCCATAATCCCAGGCATAAACAGGGATTTTAGTCTTCGTTGGAGACTCTTTCTCCCCTTCTTTGTCTTTGCATGACACAATTGTGATGGCCAAAACCATCAACATTAAAAATTTCTGCATCTTTTGTTTTTTTGATTTAGTCAGGTATGAATTTAATTAATCCCAATGGCAATAAACCCAAAATTTAGACCAACAACATTACAAGCCAACCCAACGTCCGCCAAAAATATTCTTTCTTTTATATAAAGCATAAGAGCTTGGTTCACACCATCCTTGGATGTCTCAAAATCACATTGACAACCTTTTCTTCATCTTCCCCGTGCAACCCTCCAATTTTTCTTATGTCCTTAGGTCGAGTGAATCAAAAAACGATTTAGTCTAAACCTATAATTCAAAAAATCACAAATGAAACAAAAAAAGAAACGGCATGGCCCGCTATTATGGCTTTTGGGTCTATGTCTATCATTGAGTCCATCGCTCATGCATGGGCAAAACAATTTTACCATTAGTGGAAAAATTTCGGATAGTTCCAATGGGGAGACCCTATTTGGCACTTCCATTTTTCTACGTGGTACCGATATTGGTGCCATTAGCAACGAATACGGATTTTATTCCATCAGTGCTCCACAGGGAAGCTATACCCTCGTGTTTTCGTATATGGGTTACAACGAAATGACCCGAGAGATTGTTTTGGACCAAAACATGACCCTTGACGTGGAATTATTGGAAGCATCCACCCAGCTTGATGAGGTAGAGGTCACCGCTGAAGAACCGGAACGCGCCCTACTTCGCAAGCCCGAAATGAGTGTTTCCAAACTCAACATAAAAACTGTAAAACAAATGCCTGTTGTTTTGGGCGAAGTGGATATTATCAAGTCTTTACAGATTCTCCCCGGGGTTACCAACAATGGAGAAGGTTCCAGTGGGTTTCATGTACGCGGAGGAGCCGTGGACCAAAACTTGGTGCTTCTGGATGAAGCCATTATATACAACACCTCCCACCTGCTGGGTTTTTTCTCCGTTTTCAATGCCGATGCCGTAAAGGACCTTAAACTATACAAAGGGGGCATTCCTGCAAGGTTCGGAGGACGGGTATCTTCCGTTCTGGATGTGCGCCAGAAGGATGGGAACAGTAAAAACTTTGCCATGACCGGTGGAATTGGTGCCATTTCCAGCAGATTGGCCCTTGAAGGGCCCATGTTCAACGACCGTGGGTCTTTCTTGGTTGCTGGTAGAGGCTCCTACGCCCATCTATTTTTAAAGCTAGCCGGTGAGGACAACAGTGCCAGTTTTTACGATCTTAACCTAAAAACAAATTACAACCTCAACAAAAACAACAAACTCTACCTTTCGGGATACTTTGGGCGAGATCTTTTCAATTTTGGGGGTTCTTTTAGCAGTAGTTATGGGAATGCTTCGGGCAACCTTCGTTGGAACCATATTTTTAATGACCGTCTATTTTCCAACCTCTCCCTGATTTTCAGTAACTATGATTATGAATTGGGAATCGATTTTTTTGATTTTGATTGGGTTTCATCCATTCAAAACTATAATATAAAGTACGATCTTAAGTATTATTTCAGTGATGCCTTCAAACTCGATTTTGGAGCAGGAACCATAAAGTATGTGTTTGATCCCGGAAGGATAAAACCCACTGATCCAAGTTCTGCCATCAATGAACTACAATTGGACAAAAAACGTGCTTTGGAGAGTGCAGCCTATATTAATGCGGAACATAAGCTTACGGATAGATTAACGGCGCAGTATGGCATCCGCTTCAGCCATTTTAACCGGATGGGCGGACAACCCTTGAACGAATATCTAGATGATAGACCTTTGGTCTACAACAGCACGCTTCGTATTTATGAGAGGCAAGACCCCATCAATGAGGTAAACTATAAAAAAAGCGAGAGCATTGAAACATTCAGCAATTTGGAGCCTCGTGTTTCCTTGGCGTACCAACTCAATGAACTCTCATCGGTAAAATTGGGATACTCCAGAGCAGCTCAGTACATTCATCTATTATCCAATACCTCTTCGGTTACTCCCATTGATGTGTGGACCCCCAGTGGCAAATACATAGAGCCTCAGCTTTCCGACCAATTTGCCTTGGGCTATTTTAGAAATTTTAAAGACAAGGTGTATTCCATGGAGGTAGAAACCTTCTATAAAACAGTGGATAACCGAATCGACTATATTGATGGGTCCGACTTAATCGGAAACAACACCATTGAGCGTGAGATTTTAAGCGGTGAATCCAGAGCATACGGGGTTGAACTATTGCTTCGGAAAAATGAAGGTGTCTTTACGGGGTGGTTGGCCTACACCCTATCCAAATCGGAACAAAGAACACCTGGCGGAGATGCAGGTGGGCCAGGAATCAACAATGGTAATTGGTACAGTACTCCGCATGACCGTACCCATGACATCTCCCTTACAGGAGCCTATGCTTTAAACGATAAATGGAGTTTCGGGGCCAATGCCATTTTTCAAACCGGAAGGCCAGTCACTTATCCTAATGGTCAATACCAATATGAAGGAATTTCCATTGCCAACTATTCGGAACGCAATGCAGATCGTTTACCTGCTTATCACAGGTTGGATATTTCCGCCACCTACCAACCTAATAGGAAGCCGCAAAATAGATGGAAAGGCGAATGGGTCTTTGGCATTTACAATGTGTTCAATAGGAGAAATGCCGCATCCATATCCTTTGGTCAGAACTTGGAAACTGGAGCCAATGAAGCCAGTAGAACTGCCATTTTCGGGATAGTTCCTTCTGTAACGTACAATTTTAAATTTTAAACTCATGAAATCATTTTATAAAGTTTGCATTGGCCTATTATTCTTGGCCGCATCGTGCACCGATGTTATTGATGTAGATGTTCCCGAAGGCCCAGAGCGGTTGGTCGTGGAAGCTTCCTTGGATTGGGAAAAAGGAACCTCAGGGAATAATCAGACCGTGGTATTGAGCACCTCGACCCCATTCTTTGCCGAACAAAAATTTGCTCCTGTTCTTGGGGCTTCTGTCAAAGTCATTAACTTGGATAAATCCACGGAATTTGTGTTCGAAAGTCAAAATAACGGACAGTACACCACCTCATCTTTTGTACCTATCGTGGGTGACACCTACCGCCTAGAGGTAATTTACAACGGTGAAACCTATACGGCCACTGAAACCCTGTCCCCCTTGGTTGACACTATTGAGGTAACCCAATCCAAGGACGCCGGTGAGGATGAAGACGCCCTTGAAGTAAATGTCACTTTTAAAGACCCAGAAGGTCTTGGGAATTATTACTTCCTTCGCTTTAAAAGTCAAAATGACCTGTTGCCCGAACTCTATTACATCAAAGACGAGTTCATTGATGGCAATACGGCCACATTTTATTATGAAAAAGTAGAAGGCGAGGATAGTGTGGAAGAATTTGAACCCGGAGACTTGGTGGAAATTGCCTTGATGGGCATTTCGGAACAGTACCATGATTATCTCCGTCTTTTGGTAGACCAGTATGAAAATGCCGGAACCCCGTTCAGCCCTACACCGGTTCCGTTAGTTGGTAATTGTGTGAACATGGACAATCCCAACAATATTGCCTACGGGTATTTTAGGGTAACTGAAGTTATTCAAACCAGTTACACTTTTCAATAATTCAAATAAGCATTCCCTTTCCATTGGTCTGGGAATGCTTTCTTTTCTTTTTCCCGGAACGTAAAATTCTCCTACCCCACAAATTGCCCCCTACACCATACATTTTGCGTGGGAAAAACCAGTGTTTTGACTCATTTTTAGTTGACTTCACGCATTTATCCAGTCTTTTAAGTGATTCATATACAGTTTTTTACTATATTTATTAGAACCGACTGTTTACAACCTCCCCCTTGCATTCTTCTCGGCAAGTCCCATTTCTAAATAGATTTTTGTACTTGCGCACCATGTTGATTCACGACGCTAGAAATTAAGCAAGTTGCCTTTTGACTACAGATTTGCATAACCCGTAAATCAATATTTTGAAAACATCAACAACTCTGGTTGATTCAACCCTTAAACATTGTGCAAAACATTCACTGCACATGGAATACTTCATGGGTATAAAAACATACACTATAAGGATAAGGCTTGACTTCTCCAATTACACATCGCATTATAACCTATCCCCTGACCCTGTGGTCGGGGTATTTTTTTTACTAACCTAAAATCAACAAACAATGAAGAAAATTCTTTTATCATTTGCAGCACTGGCTCTGTTAATCTGTGCTTGTCAACAAAATTCCGTGAGATATACACAGAATTCACCAGAGATTGATACTGTTAAAAAATTGATTGCCAATTATGACAGTAAAAACTATGATACCAGCATGTATGCTGATACCTCCAAGACCTACTACAATTCCAATGATAATGCCATGTCGGCCGCCCAAACCATGGATTACCACAGGGAGTCCGAAGTAAATTATGCGTCCAGAGGGTTCAAAAGTGATCATCAAGAATATGAGATGGTGGTTACCGATGATGGTGAAACATGGGTGAACTGTTGGTTACAATGGAGGTGCACCCTCGCAGCCAACGGTAAGGAAATAGCCGTTCCCGTCCACTTGACCCTCCAATTTGTAGACGGCAAAATTGTTAAGGAATATGGCTACTGGGACCCTACCGAAATTGTATTGGAACTCCAAAAAATTGAAGCTGAGGCGAAGATGATGGAGGAAGAACAAACAGAATAATCACAAACTATACTAAAACTAAACACAATGAGACGATTACTTTTAACACTAACACTAGCGCCAATTTTAATAATGGCCCAACAGACAAATCAACCACCAATCTTTATGAATGTGATGATGACCCCACATCCAGAAAAGATTGAAGCATTTGAAGCCGGAGTAGCGGCCCATAACAAGAAGTACCACACCAGTGACCCAGGTCAGGTAAGTGTATTTTGGGTGGCCAGCGGCGAAAATTCAGGAAAATATGTGTGGAGTATGGGTCCAACTTCATGGGCGGCCATGGATGATGTGAGCAATTACGATGATGCACATACCCAAGACTGGAATACCAATGTAGCCGCAAATGCACTGGCAAAAATGGAAACCACCTATTGGAAAAACGACCCTAAGCATTCCAATTTCAGCAGGGATTTCAACCTAAAGAACCTGTCCATTTTTATGGTGGATGTAAAACGGTTCAAGCAGATGGAGTTTGCTTCTATATTGGATCGCGTGTACAAAGTGTTCAAGACCAAAGACCCAGACCACCAGTGGGGAACCTACTTCAACGAACTTCCCAATATGGACGGGCAAGATTTTGTTTGGGTCGATTTTTTTGAAAAATCAGCTTGGATGGGAGAAGAAGATAAGTTTATGCAATGGTATGAAGAAGTCCATGGCGCAGGCACCTTTTCTGGTTTCCTAAAAGATGTTGAAGCTGCCACAAATGGTGACCGTGGCGAACTGTGGATCTATAGAGGTGACCTCAGTGGTTCAAGTGGTGAGGTGAAGTCAAGGAGTAGCGGTCAGTAATTTTGTAGGATTTCAGCTTCAAAAAGACACCAAAGGATTGCATTTCATCGAAAAAACGGGGTATGGACGCGGAAAGAAGCCATTTTCAGCGTACCTATAACATGAACCTATTAATTAAACCCCATACGATGAGAACAAAAATCTTTATTTACGCACTGAGTTTTATCCTTTTTGCATTTATTGGCTGTTCAGATGACGCTGAAAACGGCAACACAGACACCATGGGAAGGTTAACAGTTCAGTTGACCGATGCCCCTTTTCCGTTTGATATGGTGGCAGAGGCCAATGTCACTATCTTTAAAATAGATGCAAGGTTAAAAGACGGCGAAGATGACAATGAAGAAATGGAGGATGAAAGTGGTTCTTCCTTTGTTACCTTAATGGAGGAGGAAATTTCCGTTAATCTTTTGGATTTGACCAACGGAACCACGGAAACCATGGCCGATTTGGATGTACCCGTTGGCACATATAATCTTATACGAGTATATGTGAAGGGTGTAAACGTGGTTTTGACCGATGAACGCACCTTTGACCTTAAGGTTCCAAGTGGTGAGCAGACCGGGATTAAAATATTTATTGATCCTGCTCTTACCGTAGCAGGTGGTTTATCCAGCGATTTATTGTTGGATTTTGATGTTAGCCGCTCTTTTGTAGCCAAGGGTAATGTGAATTCTGTTGATGGCATCACAGGATTCAATTTCAAGCCTGTAATCAAGGCCAGTAACCTGTCCACCGCAGGTACTTTGAGTGGTGTGGTCACCACCATGGATGGGGAATCTTCCGTTGCAGTGGAAGACGCCCAAATTTCTGTGTTGGATACAGACGAGGAGCCTGTAATCTCCGGAGCTACCAATGTGGATGGAAACTATGCCATAATGGGACTCAATGCCGGCATCTATAAAGTATTTGCCTCTATGAACGGATTTGTGAACACCGATACCGTAGAAGTTGAAATTGTAGCTGCCAACAAGACCATACAAGACTTCATTTTGGAAGCTGAAGTGGTTGAGGAAGGCAACTAGTCTCCTATTGATATTGAACCAAAAGAAAGCGGGGCAATGCCCCGCTTTTTTATTTTTTACCTGAAATCGCATGGACACGTATTTGTATCTTTGGATTCATTATTCCATAACGTTACCATTCCATGTACATTCCGCATCATTACAAAAATGAGAATCTTGATGAAGTGAAGGATTTTTTAACCCAAAACAGTTTTGGTATCTTGATCAATACTGTTGATGGGAAACCTTGGGGGACTCACATTCCTTTAGAATTGGAGACCAACCAAACTGGCAAGGATATTTTGGTGGGTCACATCTCAAAAGCCAATCCACAATGGAAAAATTTCATAAGTCCTTCAGAAGTGTTGTGCATTTTCAATGGACCCCATACCTATGTTTCTTCATCATGGTATAAAGAAGAAGAGGTTCCCACATGGAACTATATTGCCGTACACATCTATGGAAAAGTTACCATTTTGGATGAAGAACAGACCATGGCTTCTTTACATAAACTTGTGGATAAATACGAGCAAAACTCAAAAAATCCCATTTCTTTGCATCAGATGTCGCCCAATACCTTACGCCAAGTAAAGGGGGTGGTAGGCTTCCAAGTTGAAATCACGGAGATTCAGGCAGCCTATAAGCTTTCGCAGACCCGAGTTGAGGATCATCCCAAAATCATCTCTGAGCTTAACGAAGTCAACGACCCCGGAAGCAACACCATTGCCGAAATCATGAAAAGACGAAAGTCTTGACGATTTATTCGTTATCCTGATAAATAGCATCGGCCCAATTGGAATATCGGGGATTGTCCACATGCATGATCCATATCTCGTCGGTATACTTGCCTTTCATTTTGGACTGATAGGCCGCATAGGCATCTTCATTTTCTTGATACTTGGCCAGATACACATAATTAAGACCATTATCAGGGTTTTTAAAGTATTCCACATCCAGTCCTTTTGCCTTCAGCTTATTCATAAAATCTTTCAGGTACCTCTCATTTTTAAAGACATTGGCCACAATATAATGCCCTTTCCCTACCCCATCCAAATTGATGAACTTTTCAATGGGCTTGTAATCTCCCCCAGAAAAGGAACCACTTGATTTTTTAACTGTATGGTTCTGATTATTGGTTGAGTTGGCAGCCAATTGCGTTTCTGACATACTCTTCGCCAAGGAATCCAGGTCTTCTGTATTGGCCAAATACAACTTTTGTGCTTTCGCTTCTATATCGGGTCTGGTATTTCCCGTTTGCTGCTTCACCATATGCATGACCATTTCAAACCGTTTTTCCAAATCACGTTGCCTATTCTGCTCCATAGAATCCATCCTAAAAATAAGCTCGTTGATCACTGCATAATTATCTTCTTGCTGTGCCCTTAATTTTTCCAACTGTTCTTCCCAAAATGCCAAACCCTCTTTGTTGGTAGGTCGCAAAGTGGTCTCCACATCCAATTTGCTTTTCTGAACTTCCTTTTTTGACTTTTTGGCATCGGCTACCAAAGTTCCCTCGATGGGCTTTGACCCATCGTTTTCCGTTTCATTGGAAACCATAACGTTCTTGGACAAGGTTGGCACAAAGGAATAAGCTATTGACACCTCGTGGGTAACGCCAAGATTTATTAGGTTGTTATTGATATTTTTTTCAAAATTATAGCCAAAGGAAAGTCTGCGGTTCAAGTTGAACCCTGTTCCGGCGGAAGCTCCATAAAACTGGTCGTATCCTCCTTGAATCCAACCCAATTTGGGAAGGTCCAAAATAACCCCACCTCCAAAAATGGGATCATTGCTTCCCGAAAATCTTGCCCTTGCCAAAGGCATTAGTCTACCGTCTTCCAAAATCCCGCGGCCATTTTCAAATTCATGGGTGAACTGAACATGTCCAGAAAAAGTCTTTTCCGAAATATTGGTCAAAGACTTACCGGATTTTATATTGTAATCCACCAAATTCTGGGCAAAGACCCCAAAATCGAACTTACCCAGGGAAAGGTTCAATCCTGGTTGAAAAGAAATGATGGAGTTTTCGGAAGCCTCATTCAACAAGGGATCATCCTCAAGTGCAACAGCCCTATCCGGGTCAAAACTACTTACATAATAAGGAATGTTCACCCCAAAGGTGAGACTGCTTTTTTGCCCCAATTGTATCCCATGGGAATAATTGGCCATTACTCCTAAATTGGAGATGACACCGGATTTTTGGTTATACAAGCTCATTCCAATACCAATTCTATCATTGACCTGACCGCTGTAGCTCAAAAAATAATTCTGGTTGTTGTCACTGAACTCTGCACTTTGACTCCTGTGGAAAAAGTTTACATACGATTTGTCTTCCCGTACCGCAGAAAAAGTAGGGTTTATTAAAAACCGATTGTATTTGAGCAAATTTTGGAATGGAACATCATAGCTCATATAGGGGTTACTATCTTGAGCTAGTATTGTTTGACTGCCAAACCAACACGAAAAAATAAGCAATAAGACGCCTTTAGGTCTTAACTGGTGGGGGTTCCATAAAGATAATAGTAGTCGTATTTCCATAGCCGATTGGAATTTGTAGGTTAAGATACCCGTTTGGGACAGGTAGGTGTTTTTGGTTTTGTCTCATTAGCAAGATTTGGGAACTTGTAAGAGTTTTATTACTAATATGAATCGTAATATTACGTAATAATTCGGTAAACAACCAATTTTTTCGTTAAACGGAAAGGTTTCTCGTTATGACAACGTTTTAAACATCAAAATATTGGCTACACCCCTCAAAAAAAGAATGTTAAGGCTTACAAAATTATAATTTGATTTTCATGGTTTACCTGTAATTTTGTAGATAGTCTTATCCTATTGCACATGACCGTAAAACCTAAAATAGTTCCATACTCTGATATTTATCGTACAGCATTCAGAGCCCTAAATGAGGAATGGATTACCAAGTACTTTAAGATGGAGGAAATGGATCGTGTCTCCCTCCATCATCCCAAAGAATATATTTTGGACAAGGGCGGTTATATTGCCGTGGCTCTTTGGGAAGATGAACCTGTAGGCGTCTGCGCCCTTATTCCCAGTAAGCAAGAAGGGTATGATTTTGAACTGGCAAAAATGGGAGTGTCGCCCAAAGCACAAGGAAAAGGCATAGGAAAACTTATTGGGCAGCACATTGTTGAAAAAGCAAAATCCTTGGGGGCAAAAAAGCTATATTTAGAGAGCAATAGGGTATTAAAACCAGCATTGGGGTTATACGAAAAACTGGGTTTTGTTGAAATAAAAGGTGTTTCCTCTCCCTACGAACGAAGTGATATTCAAATGGAACTTATTTTGGAAATCTGACGAGGTTCCTTCTTCAGGATTTTTATGAAAGTTTGCTGTAACCCAATGGGTTGCATTACCTATCAAAAATAGCTCTTCTTGTAATTATATTTTCACATGTCGCTAAAAATGAGTACCTTAAGTTAATCAACCTATAAATCCGTTTATCATGGGAACAGTAAAGGACCTCAACAAATGGGCCAACGCCCATACCTATTATCCATTGGATTTGCTTCGTGTTGCCTTGGGTGTTTTTCTTTTTATTAAGGGTATAGAATTTATGACAAACCACGAACAAATGGCGGTGATGGCCAGACCCTTTCAAGAGATGCCCGGTGGTATGCTTATTCTACACTACGTTACTCCAGCTCATTTTGTGGGAGGTTTTTTAATTGTGATAGGGTTATTGACCCGCTGGGCCGTGATTGCACAATTGCCCATTTTAATAGGCGCCATTCTTACCAATTTTCTTGGGGTGATGGATGTATCCAATCTCATTCTGGCAATTGCGATTTTCTTGCTATGTATTTTCTTCACAATCTATGGGTCTGGAAAGCATTCGGCGGATTATTATCTGAAAATGCAGCAGTAAAGACTCTTGGGACCATATCGAATGCCTGTTTTTCAATCAATGCACATTGAACACATCACTTTGTTCGCATCACTTTAAAACACTACCTTTAATTTGCTGTTAATCAACCTAAAACCAACGCCATCAAACGCATTGCCCTCATATTACTTTGCGTATGTCTTTCGGTAAACATTGCGGAAGGGCAGACAGGTATTATAGATAGTCTCCAAAAAAAATACACTTCCGTTGATTCTGATTCCCTTCGGATTCGAATCTTAAAGGACATTGCTTGGGAGTACTTGAACAATAGGGGCAACTCCACTCTGGCCAGGGCACATATCGATAGCTTTCAAAGGTTAAGCAAGGAAAAAGAATTGTCTTGGGGCATTGCAATGGCAAATTACCAATATGCGGTTTTGGAACGACAAATTGGAAACTATGATCAGGCCTTGACTCATATTGATGCCTACCTTACTCATTTTAGAACCCAACAAGACTCATTTTCCTTGGCGGACGGGCTTTACCAAAAAGCCATTATTTTGGATAATCTGGGCAACTTTGATGAAAGCTTGGGAATCTATTATGACATTCTAAAAATCTATGAAGCCCATGACAATCAATTCAGCATTGCCAATACGCTGAATGCCATGGGGGAAATCCTGAAAAAGACCGGGAAAGTGTCCGAAGCCATGGACCACTACCAAAGAGCCTTGGCAATTTTCACCACTTTGGGAAACAAACCGGAAATGGCCAATTGTCTTTTTAATATTGGAGATACTTACATGCTTCAAAATGAACATGGAAAGGCAGTGGACTACTTTAACCAAGCATTGGTTTTGGACCAAGAAACCAATAGTGACTGGGGCAAGGCCTTTGATTATGAAGCTCTGGGTAAAGTGTATGGGCGACAAAAAAAGTATGCCGAATCTTTGGAATACCACAAAAAAGCATTGGCTTTACGGGAAAAATTGGGTCAGCAGTTGGAACTCTCCATGAGCTACACACAAATAGGCGCCATTAATCTAGAAATGAACCAACTCATTGAAGCTGAAAAAAACATCCTTTCTGCCATAGCCATATCTGAAACCATCGGGGCACGGCCACAGCTTCAGGAAAATTTTGGTATCCTCTCCAGAATTTATGAACGCAAAGGTGATTTGAAAAAAGCGCTCGATTATAAAAATAGATTCATCACCTTGAAAGACAGTCTTTTCAATGAAGCCAAATCCAAGCAAATTGAAGAGCTACAGGTACGGTTTGATACCCAGAAAAAACAAGATGCCATCACTGCGCTTCAAAAAGATGCAGAAATAAGTGGGCTCAAGATACGGCAACAGAAAACGCTAAGAAACATTGTCATTGGGCTTGCCTTGGCCATAGTGTTATTTCTTCTGTTTGCTTTTAATCGGTACAAACAAGAGCAACGGGTGAAACAAGCCGATGAAGAAAAGAAACGCGCGGTTTTGGAAGAGCGCAAACGTACGGAGATTGAAAAGCAACGGGTTTCCGAACTCCAAAAAATAGATGCCCTTAAAGATGAGTTCCTTGCCAATACTTCCCACGAACTGCGTACCCCTTTGGTCGGTATTATTGGATTGACCGAATCCTTGAAGGACGGCATTGCCGGCAAACTACCCAAAGCTGCGCTGGAAAATCTGGATATGATTTCAAGTAGTGGCAAACGGTTGTCCCATTTGGTCAATGATATCTTGGATTTCTCAAAATTGAAAAACAACGATTTGTCCTTGGTTCGTCAAGCTGTGGATATACTTGCGGTATCCAATATTGTGCTACGTCTCTCGCAACCCTTGCTACAGGACAAAAATTTAAAGCTCATCAATTCAATCCCAAAAGATATTCCACCTGTGGATGCTGATGAAAACCGATTACAGCAAATCATGCACAACCTCATTGGCAACGCCATTAAGTTTACCGAGAAAGGATACATTACCCTATTTGCTGAGGTCAAGGACAATTTCGTGGCCATCTCGGTATCGGATACTGGAATTGGAATTTCCCAGGACAAGCAGCAAGCCATTTTCAATTCGTTTGAACAGGGCGATGGGTCCACACAAAGAACCTATGGAGGCACAGGACTTGGTCTTTCTGTCACCAAACAGCTGGTGGAGCTGCACGGAGGAACCGTTCAGGTTGAATCCAAACCGGGTAAAGGCTCCATATTTACATTTACCCTGCCCAAGAGCGATGTCACCCGAAAAGAGCTCAAACAAAGAACCCGAGATGCCCAGGATTATATTCAACCCATGGTTAAGGGAAACGAACGGCCAACCACAAAACGTAAAGTAGCCAAAGTGGAAGGGGAATCACCCACAATTCTTGTTGTGGACGATGAGCCGATCAATCGTAGGGTTTTGGAAAATCATCTTACCATAGCCGGATATGAAGTCATTGAGGCCAGTTCCGGTAAGGAGGCCCTGAAATTATTGGACAACAATACGCCGTTTCAGCTTATACTACTTGATATCATGATGCCGGGCCTGTCTGGTTACGAGGTATGTGAAAATATACGCATGAAACACACCGCCAGTGATTTGCCTATCATCTTACTCACCGCCAAAAACACGGTAAACGATCTTGTGATTGGATTTAAGGCAGGTGCCAATGATTATTTGACCAAACCATTTTCCAAAGGCGAGTTGTTGAGTCGAATCAAGACCCACATTAACCTGAACACCATCCATAGGGCCACATCCAAGTTTGTTCCATCGGAATTTGTGCAATCCGTTGGCAAGGAATCCATTACCGACATTAAACTGGGAGACCATATTGAAAAAAATGTTACGGTTCTTTTTTCTGATATTCGTGATTACACTTCCCTTTCGGAAGGAATGACCCCGGAACAGAATTTTAAATTTGTAAATGCCTATGTAGGTAGAATGGGGCCAATTATTAAGGAAAACGAAGGGTTCGTAAATCAATATTTAGGCGATGGCATTATGGCGCTGTTTCCCAAATCTCCAGAAAATGCCTTGGATGCCGCCATTGAAATGCAACGTACCCTTAGTCTCTATAACAAAAGAAGGGTGGAAGAAAAAGGGTACAAACCCTTATCCATTGGGGTTGGATTGCATACCGGTCCCTTGATCATGGGAATCATCGGGGATGACAAAAGAAATGATCCTGCCGTAATTGCCGACACCGTGAACAGTGCAGCACGGGTTGAGGGGGTTACCAAACACTTTGGGGCTAAAATCATTGTCAGCGAAAGCAGCATCAACACCATGAATGACGTTTCCGGATTCAATTTTAGATATCTGGGCAAAGTACGGGTAAAAGGCAAGCAAAAGGCCATTGAAATTTATGAATGTATTGACGGCGACAGTATCGAGAGCATCTCATTAAAACTGGAAACACTATCGCACTACAGAGAGGGTATCCAAGCATTTTATAAAGGCCTGTTCAATGAAGCATCCACTGCTTTTCAATGGGTCCTCTACAAAAATCCAGGAGACACAGTGGTTCAATACTTAAATGAACAAGCCAAAAAATATGCCGTAATCGGTGCGCCGGAGGGTTGGACCTCAGGTACCGTTATGCAGGAAAAATAATTCATATTTGACCCACATATTCAGGTTCCTTCGAATAAGTCAAGGCTGAATACTGCTGAAACCGCTTATCAATAGTTTGTTGAATATACTGGATTGATTCAGCTACTTCACCAGGTTCATTTTCCAAAATCGTTTTAAACCGTTTTTCCATACCTAAATAGTCCTCCACAAGAATATGGGGTCTAGCCGAATCCAATTGCATCGGCTCCTGTCCCTTCATTTTTCTATTTGGGTCATTACGATACAACAACCATTGTCCTGATGCTACTGCCGCTTTGTGGTATTTTGACGGATACTTCATATCAATACCATGAGCCGGACTATGGCAATAGGCAATGATGATGGATGGTCCGTCATGTTTTTCAGCTTCCAAGAAGGCTTGTAAGGTTTGTTCTTGGTCTGCCCCAATGGCCACGGAGGCCACATAGACATCGTCATACTGCATGGCCAAGAATCCTAAATCCTTTTTTTGTTTCTGTTTGCCTTTTGCCGCATATTTTGCAGTTGCCCCAAAAGGAGTGGCCTTTGACATCTGTCCGCCCGTATTGGAATATACCTCGTTGTCCAACACCAAAATGTTTACGTTCTTTCCGGATGCCAACACATGATCTAATCCGCCATAACCAATGTCATAGGCCCAACCATCACCACCAACAATCCATACACTCTTCTTTACCAGACTATCCACATCCTGTAATAACTGTTGTGCTTTGGGCATTTGCACTTTCTTCAGTACAGCCTTCAATTGTTCAATACGATTTCTTTGCTGGTTGATTTCACCCTCGGTGGTTTGCCTGGCATTTAAAATATCCCGAATCAATCGGTCTCCAATAAATCCCGAAAGCCTCTGAAGCCCTCTTCTGGCTTTCATTGCCTGCTGGTCCAAAGACAACCTAAAACCCAAACCAAATTCGGCATTGTCTTCAAACAAGGAGTTGGACCAAGCTGGTCCCTTGCCCTCTTTGGTTTTGCTCCACGGGGTAGTCGGAAGCGCACCTCCAAAAATAGAGCTCGCTCCAGTGGCATTGGCCACCAACAAACGATCACCAAACAATTGCGACATTAATTTTAAGTAAGGAGCCTGTCCACAGCCATCCTCCCCCAACGGGTACTTAAACAAGGGTTCTTGGAGTTGTTGCTGCCCTACTTCGGAGACATCAATCTTATCCCTATCCATCTCGGGTATGGCAGAAAAATAGTCCCAATGCTTCTTTTTTCTTTCTAAATTGGGTTTGCTATTGTTCATTACCAGAGCTTTTGCTGGACAAGCATCCACACAGTTATGACAACCCGTACACTGATCAGGATTTACCTGAATGGTGTAGTCCAACAAGTTGAAACCTTCCATATCGAACAACATTTTGGTAGATTTCCAGCCAGATGGAGCCTCATCCAATATTTTACCATCATAGGCTTTTATGCGAAGGGCCCCAGACGGACATGCCATACTGCAAGCGCCACACTGTATACACTGATCCGTGTTCCAACTGGGGAGTTCTTTGGCCAGTTCCCTGTCATTATATACTGAGGTTCCCGTTGGATAGGTTCCATCCACAGGGAGTAGACTCACTAAGGCTTCGTCCCCCTTTCCAGACAAAAGTCGGCCTAAAAGTGTTTGGGCAAAGTCTTCATCCTCCTTCAATTCCCGTTCGACATGTTGATCTATGGATGACGTATCCACTCTTTTAATTTCTTCACGCCTTACGGAAAAGATTTGATGGTTGGAAACAGGATTGCCCATCATCAAATAGCTGGCATGCAAAACGGAAATGTTTTCGCCACTATTCTTTATATATTCCGATAGTTTCTCACTGTTGACCGCATAGAACCTTACCTTCTTCTTTTGAATGGTCTTTTGGGTTTCCCCGGAAAGTGCATTCCACACTTCAGTGGGCTGGTCTTCGGATAGCACCACGACCACCCCTTGAAAGGCTACACGCTCCAAGACAGAGTCTTTTTCAAGAAATTGAAGATTTTCACAGGCCACAAAATCCGCATGGGACACCAAAAAAGGTGCTTTTATGGGCGAATTGGAGACCCGAAAGTGGGCCACATTTCGAGAGCTTGATTTTCTATAGTCACACTCCTCATAGCCTTGCACAAAATTGCCCTCCGTATTTCCCACATACTGCAAAAGATTCTTAAACTGCTCTGAAGTTTTTGGATTTTTAATCGAATAAAACAAGGCCTGACCACCAAAGGGAATGGTAACCTCCATTTCAGCTTTGGGAAGGCTCAAATGGGTCACATCGTCCGAAATGCCTACCGTAAAATTATTCTTCGGCACTTCTTGCTTTAAATTGCAGATGATGGATTTGACCATAGTGGGTGTAAATTCCTTGGAACCCAACCCATACCTACCTCCAATGATCTTAGGAAGGAAACCGTTTGCTTGGTTTTGCACCAAAGCTTGGGTCACATCCAAATACAAAGGTTCCCCTACGGAAGCAGGTTCTTTGGTACGGTCCAAAACGGCAATGGCCTTGCATGTCTCCGGTAGGCTTTTGATAAAGTGCTCCACACTGAAAGGTCGATACAATCGTACTTTTACCAGTCCAATTTTTTCACCTTGGGCATTTAGTTGACCTATAGTGGTTTCAATAGTCTCGGTACCTGAGGCCATGGCAATGATCACCTGTTCTGCTTGGGGATGTCCCACATACTCAAAAATGTGGTACTGCCTTCCGGTAAGCTGGGCAAATTCGTTCATTTTTTGCTGCACGATTTTCGGGCAGGCATTGTAATAGGTATTCACCGCTTCCCGACTTTGAAAAAACACATCGGGAGCTTGGGAGGTTCCCCTAATCACGGGAGCATTGGGATTCAACGCCTTGTCTTTGTGGGCTTGTATGGTTTCGACATCCATCATCTGTCCGATAACAGTATCGGATACCTTCTCTATTTTGGAAACTTCATGCGAAGTTCTAAAACCATCAAAAAAATGCACAAAAGGGATTCTTGATGCCAAGGATGCCGCTTGGGTAATCAGTGCAAAATCCATGGCTTCCTGAACCGAGGCCGAACCCAATAAGGCATATCCGGTATTGCGAACAGCCATGACATCGCTATGGTCGCCAAAAACGGATAAGGCATGTGTTGCCACAGATCTTGTGGCCACATGGATCACATTTGGGCTAAGTTCACCCGCTATTTTGTACATGTTGGGCATCATCAAAAGCAATCCTTGTGATGCCGTAAAGGTGGAGGTCAATGATCCTGTCTGCAAGGCACCGTGCATGGCCCCTGCCACACCGGCTTCGCTTTGCATTTCATAAACCGAAGGAACATTGCCAAAAATATTTTCGTGTTGATGGGCGCTCCATTCCTCTACCAGTTCAGACATTTCCGAAGATGGAGTAATGGGATAAATGGGAAATACCTCATTGGTACGATAGGCCACATGTGCTACGGCCTGATTTCCATTTACGATACTGTATTTCTGGTTTTGCATGGGAGCGAGGTAAAAAATTTGCTAGTTGGATAAAAAAATAAGCCGCTCATTTTTAGGCGGCTTATTTTTAATTGATCTTACTTTTCGAACTCGATGGTAACCGGAGTTGGGTTGGTTATCATATCGAATACGGGAGAGAATTGTGACAAAGCTCTCAATTGCTCTTCGGAAGCATCGGACTTCACTTTGAATTTCACAGTGATACCCTTGTATCCTTTGCGTACTTCTGGGTCAAGACCCAAGAATCCGTGAAGATCAGCTTCACCACTCAAGGTACTTTCCATACCTTCAATGTCAATACCGTTGGCAGCAGCATGATAGGCCATTGCACCAGTTAAACAGGAACCTAAAGCGTGCAAAATGATTTCTGCTGGGTTAGGTGCTTGATCCTTGCCCAAAAGTACCTCAACGTGGTCGGCCTCCAAGGTAAAGTCTCCTTTTCTGGTTGGATGCTCCTGCCCTACACCATAGTAATCTTGGATACTGGTCACACAATGACCTCCTTCGATCCAGTTGTTTTTGGCTCTGAACTCGAACTTGGCCAATTCTGGGGTTTCTTGTACTGCGTTGATCGTGTCTACTAGTTGATCTACGTTTACTCCGTTCTTAATGTTTGCTGTTGTAATCATGTTTTTAGATTTTTAAGATTAATTGATTAACATTTGCCTTAGTAGATGCATTTGCCGTGCCAAAAAATATAATAACTTAAAAATCAATTACTTACATACAAGAATACAAAGATCAATGCTTACGAAATTTCGTTGATTTATGAGATTTCGTTAGTAGATTTACGAGATTTCGTCAATTTAGACCGGTCTGGAGATTCCCAGCGCCTTTATTCTGGAGGTAAGTGTGGTGGGACGCAGTCCCAGAAGCGCTGCGGCGCCATTTTTCCCGGAAATCTTCCATTGGGATTTCTTTAGGGCGTTTAAAATATTCTGCTTTTCCAGCTGTATCAATTCTTGGGAAGTATAAATGTGTTCGCTCTTGGTCTTTGGCGTCATCTCCTGTGAAGGATTGGAATTTGGTATGATTTCTGACCAATCTATCCCACCGTTTTGGGAAACAATAACAGCCCTTTCGATAAGGTTTTGAAGTTCACGAACATTTCCAGTCCATCCATATTTCAAAAACAATTGCTGCTGTGCTGCGGTCAGCGGTTTGATTTTTCTACCCATTTTCTTGGAAAAGTATTCGATCATATCATCGGCAATCAAACAAACATCCCTTCCCCTATCCCGCAAAGCGGGAATTTCAATCGGAAATACGTTCAAGCGGTAGAACAGATCTTCCCTAAACTTACCTTCCTTGGACAGTTTCAACAAATCCCGATGGGTAGCAGCGATGATACGCACATTCACCTTTATGGTCGTTGAGCTTCCCACAGGATCAAACTCCCCCTCTTGGATCACCCGCAACAACTTGGGTTGGAGATCCAACGGAAGTTCTCCAATCTCATCCAGAAAAATGGTGCCCTTATCCGCCAATAAAAAGCGGCCCTTTCTGCTATTGGTCGCCCCTGTAAAAGCACCTTTTTCGTGTCCAAAAAGCTCGCTCTCTATCAAATTGGCCGGAATGGCCCCACAATTTATCCGAATCAGAGGGCCATTGCTCCTGGCGCTGGCTTCATGAATGGCCCGGGCCACCAATTCCTTTCCTGTACCTGTTTCGCCATGCACCAATACCGTAGCTTGGGTTTGGGCTACTTGTTGAATGAGCTCCAACACTTTTATCATGGAACTGTGTTCCGCAATAATTCCGTGGTCATGGGTCAACTCCTTGATCTCTTCCTGCAAATACTCAGTCTGACTTTCCAGGGAGGTGATTTTATTTTCGGCCAACAACCGATCCTCCATATTCCGAAGAATCAATGTGTAAAATGTATCAGTATCGTTTCCATAATGGCTCAATGTACCCTCATTGTGGGTTTCCTTTCCATTGGACCCAATAATCTTTACCATCCTGGGCAAATAGATGTTTGAGCCTTCCGCCCCATTCTGGCAGATGGATTCCAAGAGGTGGGCCGATTCCTCATCTAAAAAGAAAAGAACGTTCCGCTGGTCCACATCATCATTTTCCAATAGCTTTTTTGCAGAGTCGTTGGCCAAGAATATCCTAAAATTGGCATCGAACATCAGAATGGCATCCATAGCTCCATCAATCAAACCTATCATTTTGGAATTCGCCAATTCCAATTCCTTCTTTGATGAGGCCAAACGCTCTTGGACCCTATCGAGCTCCCTGTGTCTTTTGATTAGAACGGACATGATTCCTTTTACAAATCCACTGTTAGAATCCATCAATTCCTGAAAATGAGTGGTCTCTATTTTTAATAGAATGGTTTCTTCTTCCGCTGTGACCGATACTGATCGCGGTTTGCTGTCAATTAAGGCATATTCGCCAAAACATTCGCCCTTGTGGAGCTTTCCATATATATGGTCTTTATCATGCACCCTAACATGACCTTCCAAAATAACATACATGGCATCCCCCAGCTCCCCTTTTCTTATAATAGTCCTATTGATTGGGTATTGTTCCTCCAACCCATTTTTGCACAACTGTAACAACGACACCTTGTCCACTTCGGAAAAGAACGGGACTTCCTTTAAAAAATTCACCAAATCCATGAGTCGTGCCGAGGTCATTGTACGGTTACAAGAGGTTATAGATGAAATAAATATAGGGATTTGCAACATAAAACAAGCTTGATCAAAATCGCTTATTTCAATTTCATAAAAGAAACATATCTAGGTCTACCATAAATTAAACTGATGGTTTTTTATACTTTTATGCTTCAAATTTATAATTGATGACCATTACCCAACTTCAGTATGTACTTGCTGTTGCAGAACACAAGAATTTTACATTGGCCGCAGAGAAAAGTTATGTTACCCAGCCCACTTTGAGCATGCAGGTACAAAAATTGGAGGATGAACTGGGTGTTCTAATCTTTGATCGCAGCAAAAAACCTATTTCAATTACTGCCGTAGGTAAAAAAATAGTGGACCAAGCCAAAAATATTGTTGCCGAAGCGGAACGCATCAAAGACATTGTGGACCAGGACAAAGGATATATAGGCGGGGATTATACGTTGGGAATCATCCCAACGGTAATGCCTACTCTGCTCCCCATGTTCCTGAACACTTTCATTAAAAAATATCCCAAGGTAAACCTTATCATCAAAGAACAGCCCACAGATGTCATGATACGAAATATTTTGGATGGCCATTTAGATGCTGGGATTGCTGCTACCCCGCTAGAAATTGAGTTTATCAAAGAACGGCCTCTTTATTATGAGCCGTTCGTTGGGTATGTGCCCCAAAACCATAGATTATCACAAGAGCAACTCCTCTCAACAGAGCATCTTGATGTGAATGATGTGCTTCTTCTTCAGGATGGGCATTGTTTTAGGGATGGGGTCATTAATTTATGTAAGGCCTCCAAGAACATAGGTGGCGAAACGTTCAAAATTGAAAGCGGTAGTTTTGAAACCTTGGTGAGTTTGTCAGATGAAGGCATGGGCATGACCTTGCTCCCCTACCTGAACACTGTTCAATTGGATGCTGCCAAAAAACAAAATTTAAAGCCTTTCAAAAGCCCATCCCCTGCACGGGAAATTAGTCTGATCTACCACAAAAGCGAGCTTAAGATACAGATTACCGATGCTTTGAAAGAAGTCATTTCGGGTATCGTTCGCGGAGCCATCGCCTTTCAGGATGTAAAAATCATTAGTCCCTTGGCCAAAAACTAAAAGGGCCGCTTTTCAGCGGCCCTTGTTTTAGATTATGCTTTTAACAATAATAGTGTGGGTTGTAATTCTGGTTTATCCAAAATATAGAATTGTAACCAGATTTTAAGTTCTTCTATTTCACTTGGCAATAGCCTTGAAACAGCTTTCTTCAATTCTTTCGCGAAGAGTTTGGCATCAAAACTGACCTTTTGTAGGATTGTTTTGGTGTAATCTAACATAGCTCTGGGCATTGAATTTTGATTAAATTGGATTAAATGGTTGCACAACTAATTTAGAAAAAATCTTAATTGAATAACTCCACCCCCAGTTAAAAATTGGATAAATTCGTGTTAAATTCGATAAATGACCTTATGCATCTAAATTTCAAACCACTGATATATAGTATTTTACTCTGCTTTATCTGGCTTACCGGATGTACTTCCATAAAGAAAAGCATCAATGCCAATTTAAAAATTGAACTTCTTGAAAACTCGTTTCATGGTTTGGTTGTGATTGATGCTAAAACCGAAAAGACTATTTATGATGTAAATGGGGATCGTTATTTTCTTCCTGCCAGCAACACCAAGCTCGTTACTTTTTATACAGGGGTTAAAATGCTTCCGAAAAACATCCCAACCCTAAAATATGCTGTTGCCAACGATACCCTTTTTGTGGAAGGAACCGGAGACCCCTCATGGTTGCACCCCCATTTAAAAGACACTACAGCTATTAATTGGCTAAAAAAACAAGGGAGCATTGCTCTTTATCTCGGGAATATTGAAGAAGACAGATACGGACCCGGTTGGGCTTGGGAAGACTATGACACCTATTTTTCACCAGAAAAAGGGCCGATTCCCTTATATGCAAATGTGGTCACTCTTTCCATTGCGGACAGTTTGAGCGTTTCTCCGTCTTATTTTTCCAAAAATGTAATTGTGGCTGAAGCTCCAAAAAGACGAACTGAATTTGCCAATGAATTTTTTATCAGCCCTTCGGAAACAGACACTTTGGAAGTTCCTTATATGACTAGTAAAAAGCTTACCAAACAACTATTGGAAATTGCATTGGGAAAGGAAATTACGCTAGTGGACTACTTTCCAGATGTGCCTAAACAAACGCTTTATGGCATGGAGACCGATTCCATTTTTAAGCAAATGCTGTTCAAAAGCGATAATTTTTTAGCCGAACAATTGCTGGTGGCTGCCTCTTCAACCGTTTCGGATACATTAGGCACCAAAGTGGCCATAGAACATATGTTCGAGAACGATTATAGCGATTTAAGTCAAAAGCCCAGATGGGTAGATGGTTCAGGTTTATCCAGATATAATCTTTTTACACCCCGTTCCTTTGTTGAAATACTTGAAAAATTACACCGTGAGGTTCCTGAAGAACGTTTGTTCGGGATTGTACCCATGTGGGGACCATCCAGTACGGTAAAAGAATGGCAAGATCCCACAACAGAGCCTTTCTTATATGCGAAATCCGGGTCGTTTGGAAACAATTACAACTTGAGTGGTTATGTAAAGACAAAATCAGGAAAATTGCTCATCTTTAGTTTCATGAACAATCATTTTAAAATTTCTTCCAAGGAAATTCGAAAAACCATGTACAACACCTTAAAGGAGTTATATCTTAGGTATTGAGCAAATTGTGTATTTGCGCATATTGGAGCAACATTATGGTTTTGGCATCCTTGATTTCACCTGTTTCCACCTTACGCAGGGCCTTATCGAAATCCATTTCCAAAACTTCTATGTTTTCAGTTTCGTCCTCGGCCCCACCACCTTCACTCACTTTCATGGCGTCTGTATACTGCCCAATAAAAAAGTATAGTATCTCAGTGACCGACCCTGGGGACATATACGATTCAAATATTTTTTTCACCTTGTCTATCTTATATCCTGTCTCCTCTTCCACTTCCATTTTAATGGTCTCCTCGGCATTGCCCTTCTCCAAAAGTCCAGCACAAGCTTCGATCATCATCCCATCTTCATTCCCATTCAAGTAGGTGGGCATACGGAACTGCCGTGTAAGTACCACTTTTCCTTTTTGAGCGTTGTACAGTAAGATAACCGCACCATTGCCACGATCATAGGCCTCGCGAACCTGTGTCTCCCATTCACCATCGTCACGCAAATATTCAAAAGTCACTTTTTCCAAAGTGTACCAATTGTCCGAGAGCAATTCCCTACTGATGTTCCTGATGTTCCTGCTTTTCAATATAAGAAAGGATTAAACAATAAAAATACACTTTATCTATAAAAGCCTATGCTGTGTTATTACATTTCCCAAAGGGATAACATTATATTAATATCTTTGGAATGTATAGAACCATCAACCTAAATTCATTTATCCCATGCGCCCAATAGCTTCCTTTTTTTACCTTTCTCTTTTTCTATTGCTCAGTTGTAATGGGAATCCCAAAAAAGGAAGGGAAAATGACAAAAAACTCCCCCGAATTGCCATTGCCGGATTGGGAATTGAATCCAGCACCTTTTCTCCTGCATTGACCCATGAGGAAGCTTTTCATGCCAAAATTGGGGACTCCATCTTTGATCGCTACCCATTCTTGAACACAGATTCCCTAAACCGCGCACGGGCAGAATGGATTCCTACTTTAGTGGGCAAATCTTTGCCGGGAGGTACGGTAACACGGGAAGGTTATGAATCCTTGGTGACAAAAACACTCAAAATGTTGGAGGAGAACAAACCTTATGATGGATTATTTTTTGATATCCATGGCGCTATGAGTGTTGTGGGCATGGATGATCCAGAAGGTGACCTCATCCAACGTATACGTGCGGTTGTGGGTGCGGATGCACTCATATCCACATCCATGGATTTGCACGGAAATGTCTCCAAACGTTTGGCCCAACATACTGATTTAATCACCTGCTATCGTATGGCACCCCATGAAGATGCTATGGAATCCAAAAAGCGTGCTGTGGAAAACTTAGTTTCGCGCCTCGAAAACGGTAAAGGAAAACCAAAATACAAAGCTTGGATTCCCGTACCCATTTTGTTGCCTGGAGAAAAAACAAGTACCCGTGTTGAACCTGGAAAAAGTCTCTATGCAAAAGTGCCTGGGGTTGCCAATCAAGATGGTGTCATTGATGCTGCTATTTGGATCGGGTATGCGTGGGCCGATGAACCTAGAAACCATGCTGTGGTAATGGTGACTGGCGACGATAAGCAAAAAGTAAGCACGGGTGCCGAACAATTGGCCCAGAGTTTCTGGGAAGTTCGAAAAGAGTTTGAATTTGTGGCCCCCACCAAACCTTACGAAGAAGCTTTGGAACTTGCCCTAGCCAGTGACAAAAAACCCTTTATGATCAGTGATATGGGAGACAATCCCACAGCAGGTGGTGCCGGGGATGTTAGCTGGACCTTGACCGAATTGTTACAAAGAGAAGAGTTCCACAAAGAAAATGGAAAAACCCTTATTTACGCTTCCATTCCTGGACCGGAACTGATTGAGGAAGCAATAAAAGTAGGCATAGGCGGAACCGTGAGTGCATCGGTCGGTGCGCAAATCGATAATCGGTATGCCCCTCCTTTACTTCTGACCGGAGAGGTCATGGCCATAAAACAAGGTGATGTCCATGCCGAAACCGAGGTGGTGGTAAAAGTGGGCAATGCCAACGTAATTGTAACCAAAAAAAGAAAACCCTATCATAATGAATCCGACTTTACTGAACTGGGATTAAATCCAAGGGAAACGGATATTGTAGTCGTCAAAATTGGGTATTTGGTTCCCGAGCTGTACAATATGCGGGGCGATTGGATCATGGCCTTGACGCCCGGTGGTGTAGACCAAGATTTGGAACGTTTGGGACATAAAAGAATCATCCGTCCCATGTTCCCTTATGATGAAAATATGGACCTGCCTGACCTTTCGGCCAGATTGATTAAAGCTTCGGACCAACTGGATTAAACAGTTACCGTTTTATTCAAGTACTGCCGAAACGGGAGCATTTCCTTATATACTTCCACAATTTTCCCTTTAAAGTTTTCTTGATAGACTTCTTCTCTTCTCAACTCATGAACAACCGCAAACGTCTTGTTCCGCAATAAGTGGATGTGCGGATGGTCATTGGAAAATCCTTTTGGGGCATTGGTCAGTTTTTCATCTTCGTACAGACCACCAAACAGTTTTTTGAAAGAAGGTTTGTCCAATAGGGCCTGTAGTTCCTCTCCATTGTAATCTATCCCATCACGAATACTGCGAAGTGTCTTGGGTTCGGGTCGCCAAAACCCTCCGGCCAACATGCAGTGCTTTAATCCAATTTCGATGTAAAAATCAGCAGAATGGGGTGCTTTGTCAAGTCCTGCGCCAAAATGGTCCTTGTACACGGGCTTGTTGGGATGGAACATGAGATTATTGTTGATTCGGTTGATGCCCTTTTTCCCTGGAGTGGGATAATAATCGGAATGCAGTTGGGCCATGGTCAAATCCATATCATCCAACCAAACGACAAAATCACTCCGGAGGGATTTGTACCATTTCCGATTGGCATCCATCCATTCTTTGTTGTTGTTTTGTTGGAGTTCTTCCAGAAAGTGGAACAGGTCTGTAAAGTTCATGCTACGAACATAGGAAAAATACGCTTAACCGTTATTCGGACATCAGACATTAGACATCTAAAAAAAGATTTCTCGACTACGCTCGAAATGACATATAATTTAATCACTGAGCCTTGAGCCCAAACTCCTAAAAATTAAAACCTATTGTCCCCGTCCAGCAAATCCCCCAGACCGCCCAATAGGCTTCCTTCCCCTTTATCCTTCCCACCTCCTTTGGGAGCAGCGGCCCATACCCTACTGGCCAATCTGCTAAAAGGCAATGATTGAATATATACTGTTCCTGGACCTTGTAAGGTAGCAAAGAACAGTCCCTCACCACCAAAAACGGTATTCTTTATTCCGCCCACAAACTCAATATTATAATCCACCGTTTGTGAAAAACCAACAATACAACCGGTATCTACCCTTAAAATCTCACCCGGACCCAAGACTTTTTTGGCCATGGTACCTCCTGCGTGCACGAAGGCCATTCCATCACCTTCCAATTTTTGCATGATAAAACCTTCTCCTCCAAAAAGTCCTCTACCCAGACGTTTCGAAAACTCAATACCTACGGAAACTCCTTTTGCCGCACACAGAAATGCATCTTTTTGACAGATAAATTTTCCTCCTTTTTCGGAAAGATCAATAGGCACGATTTTGCCAGGGTAAGGAGAAGCAAAGCTTACCTGTTTTTTACCTTGCCCAACGTTCAGGAAAGCTGTCATAAAAAGGCTTTCCCCGGTGAGCAAACGTTTTCCTGCGGAGAACAATTTGCCCAAAACTCCAGAGTCTTGGTTGGAACCATCTCCAAAAATGGTCTCCATTTTAATATCGGAATCCATCATCATAAAACTGCCGGCCTCGGCCACAACAGCTTCTTGGGGGTCGAGTTCAATCTCTACATATTGCATTTCTTCCCCGTAAATGTGATAGTCTATTTCGTGTGCGTTCATTTTCTATTGTTTTAATTTCTAACTATATGTTGAAGACCTAAACAATTTGTTACAAAAAGAACTCAACTTTTCAACTTCACCGTCCACTCAAAGTGAAAGGTGGAGACTTCCACCCCATCAGCATTCACGCCCACCGATTTCATCCAACAGGTCTGCCCCTCTCCAGTAGCTATCGTTTTTTGGATGGCATCGGCAATCAAATGACCCTCCTCGCACGTAAAAGTGATGCGTCCCGTGGCCTTTTTGGTAAAAACGGCCTTGTTATTGGCCACAAGCATGGAGATTTTTTCACCACTTTTTTGGATTTCGTTCATGACCAAGGCCCCAGTGCTAAGCTCTGCCGCCATACCTTGCACGGCCCAAAACATGGATTTAAATGGATTTTGATTGATCCACCGATGTTTTACAGTGGTCATTGCCTTCTGCTCATCTATATATGTCAATCGAATTCCCGTCCACCATGCAGAGGGGAGCTTAAAGAAGGTAAATGTGTTGATTTTACTGGGTGTCAGTGCCATACCATTAATTTAGGAAGCCTAAAAATAATCAAATTTGAAATGATTTTACATTGTTAAAAAAATGTTAATTTATAGTACTTTGTTTTGCATAGTACCATCTTTTGGATATATATTTGCATCGTAAGCTAATAGGTAAACCAATTTGTATATCAAAAATCATCAATCAAAAATGGCTGCAACATTAACCAAACACGAACGAAATTTATCTGCGATCATACACGCATCCACCTTTTCAAAGTACTTTATTCCCTTTGGGAACTTTATACTTCCTTTGATCTTGTGGACCGCCAATAAGAAAGAGCATGAATTTGTGGACTACAACGGTAAGCAAGCGCTCAATTTTCAGATGAGCATGCTCCTCTACTCTATTGTCGCTGGTCTGATAAGCATTCCCTTTTTTATTGGTGCTTTGCCAGATTTGTTCGATTGGGACTTTTTGGGCATCCATAGATTGAGTGACCTCAACAACCTGAATATCCATATAGACAGTGACAACTTTAGGCTTGGACGGTTGTTTTGGCCTGCAGGTATCAGTGGAGTAATCCAAGTGGGATTGGCTTTGGTGAACATCGTGTATTCTATCCTGGCCACTATTAGAACCAACGAAGGAGAATATTTTAAGTATCCTTTCACTATAAAATTCATCAAATAGTCAAAAAAAAAAGGAGTTTAATCATCAATCAAAAAACGAACAATTCATCAATCAATCATCAATCAAAAACCGTTTCCACTCCCCTGCTCATCACAGGGGACTGGAGTGGAAACAAAAGCGAACAGTTAATTTAATAGAACCATGAAGTTATGAACATAGAAAACACAAAAGCACAGATGCGCAAGGGGGTTCTGGAATACTGTATCCTGTCCATCCTAAAGGATGATGACAAGTATGCATCGGAAATTCTAGAGGCCTTGAAAGACGCCAAGATGCTGGTAGTGGAAGGGACCATTTACCCTTTGTTGACGAGGTTGAAAAATGCTGGGCTGCTCAACTATCGTTGGGAAGAGTCCACATCGGGACCTCCACGGAAATATTACGCCCTAACAGAAACGGGCCGTTTGTTCCTCAAAGAACTCAACGGTACTTGGGACGAACTAAGAAGCGCAGTGAATTTGGTAACCAACACTAAATAAGAATCTAAAATGAACAAGACAGTAAATATAAATTTGGCCAATACGCTCTTCCACATAGACGATGATGCGTATAACAAGCTAGGACGCTATCTCGAGTCCATAAAACGGTCGTTTGCCGGAACTCCCGGAAGCGATGAGATCATAGCCGATATTGAAGCGCGGATTGCCGAGCTCTTTTTGGAGAAAATGGAAAATGAAAGACAGGTCATTACCCAAAAACAAGTGGATGAGGTGATCAATGTCATGGGGCAACCCGAAGACTATATGGTGGACGAGGATATTTTTGAGGATGAACCCAAAAAGACCTACGAGCGCACCACCACCCGTTCCAAAAAACTATATAGGGACATCGATGAAAAATACATTGGTGGGGTCTGTGCCGGTCTGGAACACTATTTAGGCTTTGATGCGCTATGGATTCGGTTGATCTTTATCCTTTTGGCAGTATTCACCGGTTTTGGATTAATCGCCTACATCCTTCTTTGGATTTTGGTGCCCGAAGCTGCCACAACCTCGCAAAAATTGGATATGCGGGGAGAGCCTGTCAACATCAGCAATATAGAACGCAAGGTTAAAGAGGGGTTTGGTGATGTTGCCGACAAGGTAAAAAATGTTGACTACGAGAAAGTGGGCAACAAGGTCAAAAGCAGCTCCAAGACCTTTTTCGATGCTATTGGTGACATTATCATGTTCCTGTTCAAAGTATTTGGCAAGTTCATAGGTATTTTGTTGATCATCATCGGTGCATCCACTTTAATCGGATTATTTGTGGCTCTCTTTACGGTAGGCATGTTCAACGCAGTAAACTTTCCTGGAGTGGATTTCTACGAAATCGTGAACACCACCGGGGCTCCAGTTTGGGTAGTTTCCTTGTTGCTGTTCTTTGCTATTGGCATCCCATTCTTCTTTATCCTTTACTTGGGACTGAAGATTTTGGTGAACAATCTGAAATCTATCGGTAACATAGCAAAGTTCTCACTTTTAGGGCTTTGGTTGATTGCCGTAGGCTCCCTGTTTGCTTTGGGAGTTCGCCAAGCAGCCGAATTTGCCAATGTGGGGAGTGTTCATGAAGATCGTGTAATGGTGATGGAAAATCCCACGGACACTTTATTCATCAGCATGAAAGATACAGGATACCAATATGGTATGGAAGATGTACACTTTGGGCGTATGACCTTTACATATGATCAGGACGACAACAGAATACTGATTTCTGACGAGGTGGATATTAAAATCCGTAGGTCAGATGATGAACAGGTGAAAATCAATATCCGTAAAGATTCCCAAGGAAGCTCCGTACGGGCGGCCAGGGACAGGGCCAAAAATGTCAACTTTGGCTATGAAATCATCGGAAACCAAATAATCTTGGACGAACATTTAACCACCGATGTTTCCAACAAGGCCAGAAATCAAGAGGTTACGGTCACTATTTACGTTCCGGAAGGCAAAACCGTGTTCTTTAGAGAATCTACCCATGGCCATATTGGACGTGGTATAGAAAATGACAAAGAATATTACCGAAGCAGTATTGTGGGGTATACTTGGGTCATGGGCAGCGATGGGGAGCTCAAGTGCCAAGATTGTCCAGAAGATGATGATGAAGAAAACCCTGATGAAAATGAAGAGGGGGGCAAAATCATCATTAATGAAGATGGGGTGAACATCGACATTAAGGATAAGCACGATTCCTTTGAAATGAAAATTGATGAGGATGGCATTAAAGTGAAGGCCGGTGAGAAAAATAACAATTGAGCAATTCTTTTTAACAGTTGGGTAAGCTTTCCTACCCCAAATGGAAAGCAAATACGAGTTTTACACTGAAATAAATAAGTACAATCATCAATCAAATCACGAACAGTCCCTGAACTGGGGCAAAAAACAACAACCATGACTACACTAGCAAGATTAGCAATCTCAGCACTTTTTTCCTTATTTGCATCCTCATGTATGATGGACATCAACTTTGGAAGCGGTAAAAAAGGAAACGGCCAAGTGGTGGAAGAGACCCGAAACGTATCTGAAGACTTTACCATGATCTCCGCATCAGAAGGTTTGGATGTATACGTTACCCAGGATAGAGATTTTAAAATCTCTGTAGAAGCGGATGAAAATATCATTGACCTGATCGCCACAGACGTTAGAGATGGTAGATTGAAAATACATACCATTGAAAACATTGGCAGGGCCACTAAAAAAATATATGTGTCCCTTCCTGAAATTACGGCTTTGGAAAGTTCCAGCGGTGCAGACCTGATTGTTCAAAATGTCGTTGAAAGCAAAAAAATCGAGTTGGAAGCCAGTAGTGGGTCTGACCTGCAAGTAGAGCTTGTTGCCGAAGAAGTCTCTGCCGAAGCCAGCAGCGGTGCAGATATTCAAATTTCTGGAAAATCAGATGTACTTTATGCAAATGCCAGTAGTGGTGCAGACATTAAAGCCAAGGAACTGATCACCAAAAGATGCAATGCAGATGCCAGTAGTGGCTCCGACATTTCGGTAAACGTAACCGAATCATTGGTTGCAGATGCCAGTAGCGGTGCAGATATATCGTACACGGGTGAGGCCAGTGTACAGACAAAAAAATCGGTCTCAGGGAGTGTACACAAATACTAACCAGACCAAACCATCCAAAATCTGGAAAACCCGCTGAAACTTCAGCGGGTTTTTGCTTTTAAAACATCTTATGTGGTTATCTTAGCAGGTCTAAAACTTTTGTATAAATGCATATTGAAATCAAGAAATATGTGTTGCAATTGCAACACCCTTTTGGGATATCAAGAGAAACCCATGTGACCCAAGACACCATGATCGTCTGTCTTACGCTCAATGGGAAAACAGGATATGGTGAAGCCACTTCCAACCCCTATTACAAGATTACCGTGGAAAGCATGAAGACTGAAATTGAAGCGGTTCAAAACAACATAGAAACCTACGATTTTGATACACCCGAGAACTTCCATACATTTCTAAAAAGCCTAGGGCTGCAAAACTTCACCCTATGTGCCATGGATTTGGCGGCCAATGATCTGTATGGAAAATTACAAGGAAAACCTTTATATGAAATTTGGGGCACCAATACGTCATACTATCCTATCACCAACTACACCATTGGCATTGACACCATTCCCAAAATGGTTGAAAAACTACAGGAAAAACCATGGCCTGTCTACAAAATAAAGTTGGGCACTTCGGATGATGTTGCCATTGTGAGGGAACTGCGCCAACACACCGATAGTATTTTCCGAATCGATGCCAATTGCGCATGGACCGCCGAAGAAACTTTGAAAAATGCTCCCCTCTTAAAAGATTTAGGGGTAGAGTTTTTGGAACAACCGCTAAAGGCAGATGATTGGGAAGGCATGGAAAAAGTAAAAAAGGAATGTGTTCTTCCTGTCATTGCCGATGAAAGTTGTATTGTGGAAAGCGATGTTGAAAATTGTGGTGGCTACTTTGATGGCATCAACATAAAATTGACAAAATGTGGTGGCCTGACCCCCGCCCGACGCATGATCCAAAAAGCCAAAGAACTGGGATTAAAAGTAATGGTTGGTTGTATGACAGAGTCCACAGTGGGGATATCGGCCATAGCACAACTGCTTCCGCAACTGGATTATGTGGATATGGATGGCCCTCTACTATTAAAAGAAGACATTGCGCAAGGCGTACAAATTCTGGAGGATGGCAAACTCATTTTCCCCGAGCTACCCGGTAGCGGAATACAATTGTTGTAATGGCCCTACCACTTGATCGTATACCCGACCGGACTATAGTTGTTGACGATAAAGAATATCTCTATTTTGGTGGCACTTCATATTTGGGGCTGCAGTCCCATCCCCCTTTTATTGAGCTATTTTTAAAGAACGTGCAACAGTATGGTCTACATTATGGAGCATCCCGAAAATCCAATGTAAGGTTGGAAGTATACCGTAAGGCCGAGGATTTTTTAGGGAATTGGGTAGATAGTGAGGACTGCATAACTCTATCGTCGGGATATTTGGCTGCCCAATTGGTGGTACAAACCCTATTACAAAAGGGGCACTCGGTTATTGCTGCGCCAAACGCCCATACAGCACTTTTGACCGATAAAATTATTATGACCAATAGTGTTGAAGATTTGCAGGATCAGGTTTCCAAAAGTCTGGGACAACGGCTTGGCCCTGCCCCTGTCATTCTTTTTGATACCATTGATTTTTCAGGAGGACAATTCCCGAATTTTGAAACACTGCTAGGGCTTCCAATGGACAAAGTTATTTTGGTAGGAGATGATTCTCACGGTATAGGTCTTGTGGGAAATGAAGGAAGTGGCTGCTATGCCATGTTGAAACAATTAAACCCCTTTCAGCTTATCGTCTGTTGTTCTTTGGGAAAAGGTTTGGGAATCCAATCGGGAGCCATATTTGGTACTAAAAGCACCATTGAAATGTTTGGAAATACTGCTTTTTTTGGAGCAGCCAGTCCAACCTCCCCAGCATTTATGGGTACGCTTATGGAAGCAAGGACCATATATAATGAGCGAAGGAATATAGTGATGGAGCATTTAAAAATGTTTGAGGACAGCTATACTTTTTCAACACCGTTCAGCCATTTGGCCGGCCACCCTACTTTTGAGTTCTGTAACCCATCGCTGGCTCAATTTTTAAAGGACCATGGTTTTATTTTCACGAATTTCAATTATCCTGATGAAAATGGACCTATAATCAGTAGAATTGTCTTGAGTGCCTACCATAGCAAGGAAGATGTACAAAAACTTATAACCTGCTTGAACAGTTTTAAACCGTAGGTATGTTTTGCCAATTATTCCCCGTCCATCAATGGGTCAAACTAAATAATTAAATAAAGATCATGAACTATTTCTTTTATCACAATAGAGGGTTTTTCCTTTTATTACTTGTTTCAACCTTAATCCTATCCTGCAAAACAGATGCCCCTGCAGATAACACAGCCATCGAGTCCATTATTTCCTCCGTAACCAACGCACATGTTCCTGATAAACGGGTGGCTATTTTTGATATAGAGGCCAAATCAACAAGTATCGGATATGTTATAAAAGGTGAGACCAATCTACCAAAAGCCTTGGAATCTCTAAAAGAGGATCTTAAATCGCAACAAATCACCTATGTGGACAGTATTGAAGTCCTTCCCTCAAAAACCCTTGAAGGCCATATACAGGGGGTCATCAGAGTTTCGGTGGCCAATTTAAGGGGCAAAGCCTCACATGCTGCGGAAATGGTTACGCAAGCTACCATGGGAACACCGGTAAAAGTTTTTCAAAAACAAGGGAGCTGGTACCGTATACAAACGCCAGACCAATATTTGGGTTGGGTAGATGGCGGAGGAGTGGCCCTCATGGACCAAGAACAATCCAAGGCTTGGAAAAATTCGGAGAAATTGATCTATACGCAAACCTTTGGCAACTCTTATTCGGATAAAACCCAGAATGCCCAAGTGGTATCGGATTTGGTTTTTGGGAACATTTTACAATTGGTCTCTGAACAGGGCGATTTTTTTGAAGTGATGTACCCAGATGGAAAAAAAGCATTTATTGCTAAATCTGAAGGGGTACCATACAACGAATGGAAATCACAACTTCCCTTTACCAAAGAAGCTTTGGTAGCAACTTCCAAGAGAATGCTAGGGCTACCCTACTTATGGGGAGGAACTTCGGCCAAAGGTGTGGATTGCAGTGGTTTCACCAAAACCGTGTTTTTTATGAACGGGATGATTTTACCGCGTGATGCTTCCCAACAGATACACGAAGGAGTTTTGGTTGATGAAACCGGTGATTTTGAAAAATTGGTTCCAGGAGATTTACTCTTTTTTGGAAGAAAGGCCACCGATACCACCCAAGAAAAAGCGACCCACGTGGGTATGTGGCTCGGAAACAATGAATTTATACATTCGGCTGGCGATGTGCATATCAGCAGCATGGACAAGGATGCGGAAAATTACGATGAGTTCAACCATAACAGATACCTAAGAAGTAAGCGCATTTTAAACCAAAAGGACGAGGGAATTCTGTACTTAACGGAGCAAGACATTTTCTGAGTTATCCGCTAAGTCTTTAAAAGTAAAAGGCCATCCGATCGGATGGCCTTTTTATTAGAAACTAGATAGTTGTCTATTCATCCCACCAAACAGGATCTACAGGATCTTGCTGGTTGGCCAGAACATTGGCTTCATTTCTGGTAAGTTCACTGGCCGGATAATTTGCCCTCCTGAACCATTGACCGGGAAATTCTGTGTCCGCACTTTCTTCTTCACTTCTAATCTGTAATCCCGTGAAAACATCATCCGAAAAATCGTACCTGCGATAATCCACAAAAGTTTCAGGATTCAAGAAGTTATGGATGTATTTTTCCTTCATTATGTGGCTCAACATCAAACCTGCTTCTCCAACAGCAATTGCTCCATCAGCCATATAATCAGTGCCATCCACATCATACATTCCCATGCTGGCAGCAATACCGTCCAAATAAGCGGCATAGGCTGTTGCACTGGAACCAACACTGGTTTCGGTGCCCCCATTGGCCAAGAAAGCAGCTTCTGCTTTTATGAACAAAACTTCAGCATAACTGATCAAAATCAATGGTGAGTCCACACTGGTATAAAACCCATCAGTCCTAAAACCTGTATTGGCATCCGTACCATCCGGTGCAATTCCACCACCACCACTTACATAGCCTTTATACTCTGCCTCGTCGTTGTTTTCAGCAAATAAAGGAAGTCTGGGGTCTATTTCTACGATTCCGCCTTGGAAAGGAAAATACTCTCCGTTCATGGAGCTTACCAATTGGCTGGCGATATCCTTGCTAAGGTTACCGGTATTTCGGGCCAAGATCTCTTCAGAATACCATGGATTTATATTTCTATCATCATAGTACATGGCAAAATTATCGTCATTGGAGGTAAACCCATTTTCAACGGTCGCCAACACATCATTGGCCGAAACAATTCCTTTGTTCACCAAATGCAATTGATACCTTGCCTTGAGCGAATAGGCTGCCCTAAGCCACTTGTCAGTGTCCCCGCCATAAATTAAATCAGATGAGCCTAAGCTAAAAACAGAGTTGTCCGCAGCTTCCAATTTAGCAATGGCAGCATCCAACAATGCGAAGATCTCTGAATAGATTTCTTCTTGGGTATCAAACGTTGGGAAATTGTTTCCAGGACCTTGCCCAGCTTCCGAATATGGAATATTGTCCCAAGTATCGGTTGCGATACCAATGTTTACCGCAGTGAGGATGTCTGCTATTGCATCGATATGGGTTGAGCCATTTTCTTCGGCCTTAGTTTTGATAACTTGCAAATTGGGCAAAATATAAAGATACACCTGCTCCCAAAGTCCCGAAGCCGAAGTTTGCCCTGCGGCACCTCCTCCTGTGTTCACAAAATATTGCACATAGTTGCCAAAAGAAAGTTCGGCAGATCTTTGTCCCTCCATGGTACTGTGCATTACTGGAGCCATTAGGTCTTGCATTCGCAATTCCTCCTCCGTAGCTGTATTGGAAGGGGTGTTCACATCAAAATAATCTTCACTACATCCCGCCACAAACATGAGGGAGCACAGTAGAAAAACCTTTTCTATACTTATTCTTATTTTTTTCATAGTCATTTTTTAAAATGCAATATTTAAACCAAATGAATAGCTCTCACTCAACGGAATATTTAACCCTGTGAAGCCGTATACATTGCTGCCTGCGCTGTATTGATTCCCTTCTGGGTCATATCCATCAAAAGGCGTCCAGAGCAAAACGTTATTTACACTTGCCGAAACACTTACCTTTTCTATGTTCAAACTCTTGATAAGGTTGCTTTGAATATCATAGGACAAGGACACGTTTCTCAGTTTTACCCAACTGGCATCTTGTACCAACACTTCGGAAGCTCGGTTGTATGCATTGGAGTTTCTGTAGTAGTTGGCATCTATCAAGGCCTCGGTGGTATTCGGTACAAACCCTCCATTTCCGTCATCCATGACACCATCCAAAACTACATTGACATCACGTTGAAGTGTGCTCAATGGATTACCATTCCTAATGGAGTTTCTTAGGCCGGCATCATACAGGTCTCCTCCTTTCTTGTATTCCAACAAGACATTAAAACCAATTCCTTTCCATTTTAGGTTACTACCAATGGAAGAAATAAAATCTGGGAACGCATTCCCCACAATGACCCTTTCATCTGTATTGATTACGGGATAGCCATTGGCGTCTATATATCGTTCTCCATTTTCATATACCCATTTGTATCCATAGAGATTACCCATCTTATCTCCTTCCCTTACTTCTGAAGTGACCCCTGCAAAACCGGAATCGGCAAAGATGATGGATTCAACATCGTCAGGTATTTCCAACACCTCTCCTTCGCTGGTAGACCAGTTCAGGATAAGTTCCCATCGAAGATCTTGGTTTCTGATAATATCTGCACTGATCAAAAGTTCATGTCCAAATACCTTGTAATCTCCTGCATTTCTGAAAATTTGTGAATACCCTGAAGAATTGGCCACGCCCACACCAAATATTTGATCCTTGACACGGGAGTTGTAATAGGCGTAATCTAACCTGATACGGTTATCCATAAACCTTAGGTCCGCTCCAAACTCGGTCGATTGATTCTTTTCCGGTACAATTTCGAAGCCTCTTTGAGTACTTCTTCTGTAACCCCCTACGCCTGCAAAAGGAAAGTCGCCATCAACCACAAAATATTGTCCTGCTTGGCCAAATCCTGGGCCTTTTCCTACTTCAGCCCATGAAGCTCTTAGCTTACCAAAGGTAAACACATTGGTATCACCAAACAGGTCAGAGATGTCATATGCCAAACTTGCCGATGGATAAAAGAACGATCGGTTATCAACAGGTAAAGTAGAAATCCAGTCATTTCTTCCTGTCAAGGACAGGAATAGTTTATCCTTGTATCCCAACTTAAGCTCCCCAAAAACACCCATAACGCGTTCCTGAACAATTCTTTTATCTATAAAAAAGTTGGTGGTATTGCCTATTTCATTCAATCCGGGAATGTTCAATCCTTCTCCCCTAGCCTCAAGATAGGAGCGTTTTGAATCTGACAATTGATGCCCCAAAGTCAAGTCTGTTGTAAAATCATCTGACCATGATTTATTGAAAGCTGCCAAGAAATTGGATTCCAATCCGGTGAAATTAATGTTCTGTTCCAAGATAAATCCACCTACTTGAGAACCTCCATCCAAATCTGGTCCCACATATCTGTTTCGTGCATCGGAATAGTTGTCAATCTGTGCCGCATAGGTAAAGGTGACCCAGTCTTTAGGAGACCACGTCAAGGTAGTGTTACCAATCCAGCGGCTTACATCGTCCTCAAGATTACTGGTTTCCATAAGATATCTTGGGTTATCAATGATTCCAAAGGAATAATCACGTTCACTTCCATCTGGGTTCTTGTAATCATTTATAGGAAAGGTCCCAGAATAGTACGATAGGGCGCTCATCACGGATTTATCACCTCCATTGGCTCTTTTTCCTCCAGAGCTGGAAAACGCAACAGAACCATCAATATTAAAATTATCCGTTACCTTATAGCCTGCCTTAAGCCTAAAATTGGTCTTTTTATAGTCTGTATTGGGCAGCACACCCTGTTCGCTGTTGTTTCCAACCGAGAAGTAATAATTTATTCGCTCTCCTGCCCCACTAAGGTTTAAGTTAAGTTGGGTGTTAAAACCCGTTCTAAAGATGTCATAAGGGCTGTAAAACCGGTCGTTGGACAAATCAACGATGTTTCCATCCCCCAAGTCGTACGAATCCAACGAATATTCAGGACCCCATGAATAAAAAGATGTGGAATTTTGAACCCTGTTGAAGCCTGTTTCAGAATCTGGGTCGTACAATGTTCTTGGTGCACCACCAAAACCTTCCCTGTACGTAGTTTGTAAAGGTGGTGTGGTTCTAACATTTCTGAACGAAGTAGAGGCTGTCAAATTGATCTTAGGCTTGCCTAGTTTTCCTTTTTTTGTGGTGATAATGATAGCTCCGTTGGAAGCCCTTACCCCATAAAGTGCGGTTGCCGCCGCTCCCTTTAATACGTTAAAGCTTTCAATATCCTCCGGGTTTAGGTCTCCTGCCCTATTGGAAAAAGCAAATTGCTCTGAACTATTGGGAGAGTTGGAACCTGCACTTGGCCTAACCTCACCGGCAAAGGTATCATTGTTAAGGGCAAGACCATCAACAATGATCAAAGGTTGGTTCCCCCGTGAAGGGTCAATGGAAGTAACCCCCCGAATCAAAATATCAACACCACCACCGGAACTACCCGAGGTTCGGTTGATCTGTACACCCGCAATTCTACCCTGTAAGGTTTCTATAGGGTTGGCTTGGCCCACAAGATTAACATCCTCAGCACTTACTTTGGTAACTGAATATCCTAAGGATTTTTGCTTTTGTTCAACACCAAAAGCGGTGACCACCACTTCATCCAATTGTGTTGAATCTTCCTCCATGACCACATTGAGCCTGGTTTGCGAACCTACGGTTACATCTTTGGTCTGCATGCCCAAATACGAAAACTGTAGTACTTGTCCGCTAGAAGCGACAATGGAAAAATTTCCATCAAAATCTGTTGTGGTACCATTTGTTGTTCCTTGAACAACAATCGTGACACCTGGTAAGGGTTGACCCGATGAATCAGTCACCGTTCCTGTAATGGTCTGTCCATAGGTCGTAAGCCCCATAAACAAACCCATCAAAATGAGATAAACGTTCTTCATTCTTTAGTTTTATGTTATTTTTTGATGAATATTGATAAAAAAATTCAATAATCAAACAATTGCCGTTAAAAATGTTGTATTTGTAAAAAAATGACAAGGAGAGTGCACAATATTCAAAAAAAATAGGAAACCACAATATTTTTTTGATTTTCATTTTCTTCTGCAAAAGATCATTAAAATACTTGGATCAACAACCTGTTAATTTTTTAATTCCTTTTTTACGGATTCATTAGTTTTTATCGTATCTTATTAAGGATTAACAATTGATAACATAAACACACCTGTCATGAAAAAAATACTTGGATTGGTTTTTTTGGTGTTCATTTTTATTTCCACAGCATGGTACGCACCTCCAAAACCTGAAACAATGCATTCCATTGAGGGAACTTGGGAACTACAAAGCTTTTATAGCTATGATGATGGTGTAAACATTTCGGATACCGTGCCTAAAGCGGACGGATACCGGCAAGTAAAGATGTACTATAACGGTAAGGTCATGTGGACACGCTATGTGCCACAAGATTCGGTTGAGTGGTTTGGATATGGCCAATATAAGGTTACGCCGGATTCCTTGATTGAAACACTGGAATATGCCTCTTCATCCATGATGAGTGCGCTGGATACCCTTCGGGTTTTCCGATTTGAACTGGACATCACAGAACGTACGTATAGCCAAATTAGTTTTGATGAAGAAGGAAACAGAACTTTTTCTGAAAATTACGTTCGAATTGATTGACTCAACATGTAACGCACCAAAAAGGCACTGGAATTCCAGTGCCTTTTTTTGTTCTCATAGCGTATATTTCCTAAACCTTTATGGTGTCACGGTCTCCTTGCTTTCAACCATTGCCAGATAACGCTCGGCATCCAAAGCGGCCATACATCCAGTTCCTGCAGCCGTAATGGCTTGTCTGTAAATCTTGTCTTGGGCATCTCCACTAGCAAAAACACCGGGTCTGCTGGTCTTGGTAGATTTGGCTTGCGTAATAAGATACCCTGTTTCGTCCATTTCCAACTGTCCTTTAAAAATGTCAGTGTTTGGTTTATGTCCTATAGCAATAAAAAGTCCTGTAATGGCGATTTCCTCTTTTTCCCCTGTTTGATTATTTACCATTCTTAGGCCTTCTACCACTTGATCACCTATTACTTCATCTACTTCTGTATTGTATCGTATTTCGATGTTCTCCAAACTGTTTACCCTATGCTGCATGGCTTTGGAGGCTCTCATTTCATCCTTTCGGACAAGCATGGTCACCTTTTTACAGATATTGGCAAGGTATGAAGCTTCCTCAGCGGCAGTGTCACCACCACCCACTATGGCTACTTCTTGGCCTTTATAAAAGAATCCATCACAAACGGCACAAGCAGACACTCCTCCACCTCTTAGGCGTTGTTCACTTGGAATGTTCAGATATTTTGCCGTTGCTCCGGTAGAAATAATGATAGTTTCGGCTTCCACAATTTTGGAGTCATCCACCGTGACTTTATGTATTCCACCTACTTCATCGCTTAAATCCACGGCAGTTATCATCCCGATTCTTACATCGGTTCCAAAACGTTCTGCCTGTTGTTGTAACTGCACCATCATAGTGGGGCCGTCTATCCCTTCGGGATATCCGGGAAAATTATCTACCTCGGTAGTAGTGGTCAATTGACCTCCAGGCTCCATTCCAGTGTACAGTACAGGTCTTAAATCGGCTCTAGCAGCATATATTGCAGCGGTATAGCCCGCAGGTCCAGACCCAATAATCAATGTTTTTACTCTTTCCAGTTGTTCTGACATAACAAAATCTTCCTCTAAATTGTATGTTACAAAAGTAGGTTTTTTGTACAGAAACTTACAAAGCGGTAATTGGTTATCCCCTGCGGTTTTATTAAAAAGATGTGAACATTTCTAGAAAAGGCCAAAATCTTTCCATTGGGGACCAAAATAAAAGAGAGCCGTTGGGAGCGGCTCTCTTTGCAATAAGTAGATTAAATCCATGAATGGCAAATCTGCCCAGTTTCATAAAAACCGTTACAACCAAGAGGCTCAACCTCAAAAACCCCCTGGCGTAACGGAAACCTCTTAAGAACTAGAACTAGGTAAAGAACACTATAAGTACCCTACAAATACCCCATCCTATTGGGAGGTTATTTTTGATGGGGTAAACTTAGGTCGTATTATTTTTTTTAATGAAGGGGAATTAACCAATGGGCCATTTGCGTTCACGAATGGCCCATTTGAATTCATATTTAAAAAAAAGGGTGTAAAACAAAGTTCTAAAAGGAAATTTCCTACAAAAAACTTGTTTTCAATCTTTAAAGGCTAGTGGGAGTATTTTAGTTTTTTTTCGATGGTCTCGATCATTACGTTGGCAATGTCCATGCCCGTAGCATTTTCAATACCTTCCAATCCTGGGGAGGAGTTTACCTCCAAGAGCAATGGTCCCCTATTGGACCGGATAATATCCACTCCTGCCACATCCAAGTTGAGTACTTTAGCAGACTTAATAGCCAATTTACGCTCTTCAGGGGTTATTTTAATCAAGGATGCAGCACCTCCTTGATGAATGTTGGCCCTGAACTCTCCTTTTTGGGCCTGGCGCTGCATGGAGGCCACTACTTTACCATTTACCACAAAACAGCGGATGTCCTGCCCATTGGCTTCCTTGATAAACTCTTGGACCAAAATGTTGGTCTGTACACTCTTAAAAGCATTGATAACACTTTCTGCGGCCTTATTGGTTTCAGCCAACACCACTCCTTTTCCCTGAGTACTCTCCAATAATTTAATGATCAGTGGGGAACCATTGACCATGCGGATAAGATCTTTTGTATCCATGGGAGATTTGGCAAAACCAGTAATGGGAATATGGATATCGTTCTTGGAAAACAATTGTGATGCAAATAGTTTGTCCCTGGACTTGCTTATGGCATCTGCAGCATTGAGACAGTATACACCAAGCGTATCAAATTGCCGCAGAAGGGCACAACCATAAAAAGTTACCGAAGGTTTGATTCGTGGTATCACCGCATCAAATTTGTCCAAGATATTTCCACCTCTATATCTGATTTCGGGAGATCCTGCATCCAATTTCATGTAAACGTTCTCCACGTTCAGAAAAACCACCTTATGACCACGAAGCTCACCTGCTTCAACAATTCTTTTATTGCTGTACAATTCCGGATTACTGGCCAGAAGACCAAGGGTGAGCCCTGATTTTTCAGTCATGTAGGGCTTATATTTTTTGGAAATTTCTTCTTGGGAGACATTGCCCTGCCCAAAACTTTTTGAAGGATCAACCAGATAACGTTCATTGATGGCCTCACGCCCCAAAAGCATTCGATACTCCATGGTATCCCTATTTGCCAGCGTGAGTTCTATCTCAAATGTATGCTCCCCAATGGTTACCGGGGTTTTTATTACAGGTCTCTCCTCCGAAATTCCCTGGGAACTTTTTACGCTACGTACATCGTACAATTTAGCTTGGCATAAAATTGATATACTGCGATTGTCCTGCAAGGGGTTTACTTCAAATCGCACCCAATCCTCCAATCCTTTTGTAAAAATTTTGACCTTATTGGCCTGAATGGATGACGTCTTCGCGCCAGAATCCACCCTTGCCTTTATGGCCGGTATCCCCATGTCTTCCAATCGGCACCATTCCTCGCTGCCCAATATCCTTGTTTCGTCCAAAATTGTATATGGTTAACTGATCAATCGCATAATGAAAAGGTCCATTACCTCAACCAGAATCAAAATAATGATAATCCATTCCAGTCTACTACTTTCCCTATGATCCATTATGTCCTTGAACAAACTTAAATTTTCTTTTATAATATACCCTTGTTCCTTTATGGTTCTGTATCTTTCCTTTAAATCGAAGGTTTGTTTTAGACTCTTGTCCAATCGGTCCAAAGCCTCGTCTTCCCAAGTAACCTCATGGGAATCAAATATGTATAAATTTTCAGATATTTGGTTGTTGATGTTCAACACCCTTCCGATATGTCTTTTTAGTTTCTTACCTCCCAAATCCAGTTTTCCAAAGCACTCCAAATGGGTGGTATGTTCACGGGTCTCTTTCATGATCTGTTCAGAAAGTCCAGAGAAATAATCCAGTGCCACGGATTGCGACAGATGTAGTAAGGTAAGACGCATGGCCTCGATGTTGGATTCGGGCAGAGTAACCGTATTGTTCCCTACTTTGGGCTGTACTTGCCCAGCCACAAGCTCCACTTCTATTTCTTCCGTCAATTCGGGTTTTCGCCATTCCAGACAGAAAGGTCGCAATTTTTCCAAAACTTGGGTTATCGCCGTGTCATCATATCCAAGAAAAGCCACTATGCCATATTTAAATATGTACAGATAGCCCTCGTTATTGGAATAGAAAAGTTCATCGCGATCACCAAATACCAATTCTCCGTTAAATGCCTGTCTACACCCAGAAATGTCTATACTTCCAGCCAAGTGCTGGGCTATGGCCCTTGTTTTCATTTATATTGAAAAAATCTCCTCGGGATTCTTGAAGCTTTTGAACTCTACCATGTAACCATTGGGATCTTGTACAAAAAAGGAAAGGTGTTCTCCTGTCCTATTCTGCATAAAGGTGGCCTCTGTGGTAATCTCCAAGTCCATTTGGAAAAGCCTTGAATACAGTTCTCCCCAAACATCCACAGGAACAATGACGCCAAAATGAAACGATGGCAATACATAATCATCCAACCGATAGTTCTTAAAATCAAAATTAAAGCTTCCTGATTCGGTAAAGGTCAATTGATGGCCAAAAAGGTCAACATCCAACCATTTTTCAGTCTGTCTTCCCAAATTGGCCTGTACCACTTCTTGGTAAAAGGCTTTGGTCTCCGCTATGTTCTTACATGGCAAGGCGAGATGAAACTTGATGTCCATTATTTTTCTTTTTCTTTACTTTTCTATTAAAACTTTTAAAATAAGATCGAACGGCCAATCTGTCCGATTTATCCATGAACGGTAGTACTTCCTTCCAATCCATCCAATGAGCTGCCGCAAACTTGTGCTTTTCCTTCACTTTGATGGATGTGGGTTCCAATTGGATCAGGAAATAGTTTTTAATGACCGTTTCTTCTTTTCTTTTTTTGATATGGGAAAGAAAGAACTTAACCTGCCCTGAAACCAATTTCAACTTAATCTCCTCTCCTACTTCCCTTATCAGGGTCTCCTCTTCAGTCTCCTTTTTTTTCTTCACCCCTCCTGGCAAGGTGTATCGCAATGGTTTTTCCACCTTTTTCAATACTAAAACCTTATCCTTGTTGATGGCTACCAACCTTGATTTGACCACTTTTTTCATATCTGGGCATAAAATATAAGGGCAGAGCGTATCTGCCCTTATCTGATTATTCCAATACTTTTAAATCCACTATGACATAAATGTCATATTCTTCGTCTTCTTCATCGACTGCAGTATCCATTTTGTAGGTAACCCTAAATAATTTCCCCACTAAATCGGTTGAATCCAAATCATACTTTTGGGCAGCAGAGGCTTCAATCTCCGCAAATCCATAAGTAGACCCGTCCGCATCGGTGAACTCATACATTTCGTCCACGTAACCGTTAAAGGTTGCCTCTACCACAGAATCTTGAATGGTAGGTTTTCCCATTAAGGCCGTTAAGGACAAGAACATGAAAAAGATTGTTTTCATACTCTAAAAAAATTAATGGTCTGTACTAATTGTTTGGACCTTTTTGTTGGATGGTCACTCTTCTTCAGAGGTCTCCAACCCATCCGTGTCCAGGGATGTTTCTTCATCGCTGTCGTTATCAGATTCTTCGTGGTCTTCCATGGCCATCACCAAACGCTTGCTCACTTTAACCAAATAAGCGGTATCCTCGGTTCTGACCTCGATGCATTCCACAATTTCATTATCTGCATTTCGGTAGGTGACAATATCCCTATCATCATACCCATCTGGATATTTTTCTACCAAAAGGTCGAGTACATGTCGATTAAGCTTTTTATAATCCACTATTACCCGTTTCAATCCTAAGGTTTGCCTGTTTTTCATCATTACATATTTAAAAGGTAGGCAAAAATCAATGGCGCCACAATAGTAGCATCCGATTCTATAATATACTTTGGAGTATCAATGTCCAATTTACCCCAGGTGATTTTTTCATTGGGCACAGCTCCTGAATAGGAACCATAGCTTGTGGTTGAATCACTGATCTGGCAGAAATAGCTCCAAAAAGGGATTTCGGTCTGTTCCAAATCCTGATACAACATAGGAACCACACAAATAGGGAAATCCCCTGCAATACCACCACCTATTTGGAAAAAGCCTATGCCGTTGTCTGAATTTTTCTGATACCAATCAGCCAAAAAGGTCATGTATTCTATGCCCGATTTTACTGTACTGGCCTTTAACTCTCCTTTGATTACATAGCTGGCAAAAATGTTCCCCATGGTGCTATCTTCCCAACCAGGGACCACAATGGGCAAGTTTTTTTGTGCTGCAGCATACATCCAGGAGTCCTTTATGTCAATCTCATAGTATTCTTCCAAAACGCCAGATAACAGCAATTGGTACATATACTCGTGGGGAAAATATCTTTTTCCTTCCTCCTCTGCTTTCTTCCACAACTTAAATATATGCTTTTGAAGTCTTCTAAAAGCTTCTTCCTCTGGGATACAGGTGTCGGTTACCCGGTTCAATCCTTTTTCCAAAAGATCCCATTCTTCTTGTGGCGTAAGATCCCTATAATTTGGGATTCTCTTGTAATGGGAATGCGCCACAAGGTTCATGAGGTCTTCTTCCAAGTTTGCCCCAGTACACGAAACAATATGAACTTTATCCTGTCTTATGATTTCGGCAAAAATCTTTCCCAACTCGGCGGTACTCATGGCACCCGCCAAGGATACCAACATTTTGGAACCTTGATCCAATTGTGCTTCGTATCCTTTTGCAGCATCTACCAAGGAGGCAGCATTAAAGTGAAGGAAGTATTTTTGAATGAATTGTGATATTTCTCCTTTGTTATTCATCGTAATCGTCTGTTGCATTGGGTGATTTTTTAAAACCTTCTTCAGTTTTTGAAAAACCTTCCTCAACGTAATCGTTTTTCTTTAAAAATTTATAACTCAACATTTTGTAGTACAGCTTTGCGGCCAAAAAATCAGAGGAACGGTCCACCTCGTTTGGGCAGAGTTCAACAATATCAAAACCAACTACATTCTTTTCCTCGAACACCCTTTTCAAGAAATCCAAGGTCTCATACCAGAACAATCCACCTGGTTCAGGTGTTCCTGTTGATGGTAAAATGGAAGGGTCGAACGCATCCAAATCAAAAGTGATGTATACATTGTCTGTCATCAAATCCAAAGCACTGTCCATCCAAAAATCATCGGTTACCATTTCATGGGCAAAGAACACCTTGTCCCTATCCATGACCAAAGTCTCTGCATGATCCATGCTGCGTATACCCACCTGAATGAGGTTTGTGGTCTCATTGGCTTCATAAAGGGCACAGGCATGATTGTACTTGGTACCCATATATTCTTTCCGTAAATCGGCATGGGCATCAATTTGCAGAACGGTCAAGTCTTCAAAAGACTCGTTAAAAGCCCTGATTGCCCCAATAGATATGGAGTGCTCACCCCCAAATAGGGTCACCAATTTGTTTCGTTTGATGTACTCCTTGACGGTTTTGTGCACTGTACTGACCATGATATCGGGCGTTTCAAAATCCAAAATGGGTTCAGACAGATAAATTCCTACTTTATAGACTTCGCTATCCGTTTCAATATCGTACAGCTCCATATTCTCTGAAGCATCCAAAAAGGCTTCTGGTCCTTTGTCCGAACCTTTTCCCCATGTACTGGTACCATCGTAGGGAACGGGTAACAATACCACTTTGGCCTTTTCGGCCGATCCGTATTCCTTTGGAATACCGGCATACGTTTTATTCGTATTCATTTTAGTTAATTATTCGTATTCAGTTTTTGCTGGATTCCAGCACTTTTTTTGTGTTAATGACTGCTTCTTGTCGCTTTACGGCCCCGTAACCCAAAATGGACAGGAACTCCTGCGCTGTCTGTTGTTCCGCAAATACAGAAGTTTCAATGTTCCCTTCCCCGTCCCTATTGATCAATATGTGTTTGGGATGTGGGATTAGGCAATGCTGCAATCCACCAAAACCACCAATGGTCTCTTGGTAAGCCCCTGTATTGAAAAATCCAATATATAGGGGTTTGTCCTTTCTGTACTTGGGCAAATAAATGGCGTTCATGTGCTGTTCAGAGTTGTAATAGTCATCGCTATCACAGGTAAGCCCTCCCAACAGGATTCGCTCATATTCCTCGTTCCAACGGTTAATGGCCAACATTATAAAGCGCTTGCTTATGGCCCATGAATCTGGCATGGTGGTGATGAACGAAGAGTTGATCATGTTCCATTTTTCTCTATCATTCTGTTGCTTTTGATACAACACTTCATAGATGGTTCCTCCACTTTCACCAACGGTAAAACTACCAAACTCGGTAAAAATATTGGGGACATCCACTCCGGCTTCGTCGCACGCTTGTTTTATTTGATGAATAATTTCATCCACCATATAGGCATAGTCATATTCAAAAGCCAAAGAATTCTTTATTGGAAATCCGCCGCCAATGTTAAGGCTGTCCAACGTAGGGCAAACCTTTTTAAGGCTTACATAAACTTTTAAGCATTTCAGTAGTTCGTTCCAGTAATATGCGGTATCCCTTATCCCTGTATTGATAAAGAAGTGCAACATCTTCAGTTCAACTTTGGGATTGCCTTTTATGGATTGATTGTAAAAAGGAACAATGTTCTTGTACCCAATGCCCAATCTAGAGGTGTAAAACTCAAATTTTGGTTCCTCTTCGGAAGCAATACGGATACCCACCTTAAAATTATCTTCAATGGATTCACCCAAGAGCTCCAACTCCTCATAATTATCAATGACCGGAATACAGTTCTTATGTCCGTTATTGATCAATCGCGCAATGTTCTGGATATATTGATCCCTTTTAAACCCATTGCAGAGTACATAGGTGTTCTTGGATATCTTCCCACTCTTCTTCAAATGCTCCACAATATCAATATCAAAGGCTGAAGAAGTCTCTATATGGATATCATTTTTAAGAGCCTCATTAAGCACATGCTCAAAATGGGAACTTTTGGTACAATAACAGTAATGATACTTTCCCTTGTAAGCATGTTTCTCCATAGCTTCGCCAAACCATTGTTTTGCCCGTTGTATGTTATCGGAAATCTTGGGCAAATAGGTGAATTTCAAGGGAGCCCCATAGCGCTGTACCAAATCATATAGGTCAATACCATGGAATTGTAATTTGTTGTCCTCCAATTGGAATTCCTCTTGGGGGAAATCATAAGTCTGCTCGATCAAGTCGATGTATTTTGTTTTCATTTGCTTTTCGCGTTGCTAAAAATTATAAATAAAAGTAATTCGATGGGAGGCGAACTTGTTCTCAGATGCGAAATTCAAATACAGTATAGGCCACAAAGAAAGGTTTCCGTGAGAAATCACGGATTACGGAGTGTACTTCGGAAGTCAGCCCTAAGATTCGGTGTCTTATCCCTAAGACGGCTTTTTGGGTAGACTTCCTTATTCCCAAAAGCCCGAACATGAAAAAAGCTTTCAAAGTATAGGCAATGCGTCCCATTATTGGGGCTCATTCATGGGTCAAACATAAACAAAAAATGAATACAACAACTTTTTTGATAAAAAAATTTTAGACCCTATACCGTATTGATATTCAGTATATTGAAGTCAAAAACTCCTTTCCCATAGATTACAATACCCTTAAATGGTCTCAAAAAAAGTACCGCTTATCACCCCACCAAAGGAGGTTTATCATTTATGAAAGGCTGATGGTAATGCCTCCTACCCGTTGCGCGGTACAGGGCATTGGCCAAAGCTCCCATAATGGGTGGCAATGACGGCTCACCCAATCCGGTTGGATCTATGCCATTATCCACAAAAAAGCTCTCTATTTCCTTGGGAGCTTCCATATTCCGAATCAAACGATAGGTGTCAAAATTCTTTTGGTCCGTTTGGCCATTACTAAAGCTCAATGCGCTATAAGTAGCATGTCCTATACCATCTACAATTCCTCCTTCAATCTGGTTTTTGGCACTCAATGGATTGATTACAATACCACAATCTACTGCACACCACACCTTATCGATATTGGGCCTATCCCCATCCATGGTCAAATCCATAACTTGCGCCACATACGAATTGTGACAATAATAAGCAGAAACACCTCTTGATTTACCACTATTCGCCCCGTCTGTCCATCCCGATTTTTCTTGAACCAATTTCAAAACACCAGCATAACGTTCTGGGTCATAATCATTGTTCTCGGGATTGCCAACTGGGTTGTTCTTGGCCCTTTCAAAAAGTTCCAACCGGAAGGCAATGGGGTCTTTTCCTGCTGCCTCGGCCACTTCATCCATGAAAGCTTGCTCTGCTCCAGCAATAAAGTTGGAGCGTGGTGCTCTCCATGCTCCTGTGGTAACATTGGTCTGCAAGCTATGCTTCTCGGCCAAATAGTTATCCACGGCCCCAGCTGGAAAACGGTTTTCAAAAATTAAGTCGTCATTGGTTCCCACACCCCGCACATGCCAAGCTATCAAATTGCCTTGGTCATCCAAACCAGCTTTGTACCGTACTTTATAAGAAGGTCGATACGTCCCTTGGGTCATATCATCTTCACGTGAATATACCAATTTAATGGGGGCCTGCATTCTTTGGGAAATCACAGCGGCTTCCACTGCAAATGTTCCGTATAGGCGGCGGCCAAATCCCCCACCCATTCGGGTCATCATGATATCGATTTTCTCCGCGGGCATTCCCAATACGGACACCAAGGTCTTTTCCAAGAACTCTGGGGTTTGAATGGGGCCCAAAAGCTCCGCTTTTTCTGGGGTTACATGGGCAAAGAAATTCATGGGCTCCATGGTGTTATGTGCCAAAAAGGGTGCCGTATAGACACTTTCCACAATCTTGGCAGCACTTTTAAATGCTTTTTCTACATCCCCATCTTTTCGCGCTGCTTCTTTTGGAGCCGTATTCAACAAACTCGATAGAGCTTCATCATGGTACACACTACTTTCTAGCGTAGAGGCTTCTTCCCATTCTATCTCCAAAGCTTTTTTGGCCTGCATACATTCCCAAGTACTATTCCCAACTATGGCCACTTGTTCCGCAATGGCTCCTCCGTCCGACCATTGTTTTTCAGCATCTTCCGGATAGACCACTACCGGAAACACATCCTTGATCCCGGGCATAGCCATGGCCGCCGTGGCATCCATGGACTTATATTTCATTCCAAATGCGGGAGGGTGCACAATCATGGCGATGAGCATACCTTCCCGTTGTATATCCAAACCGAATAAAGGTTTGCCCGTCACAATCTTGGGGCCGTCCACATTCTTTCGGTCTGTACCTATAATCTTGAATTCACCCGTTTCTTTCAACAATACTTCTTCAGGAACCTCCAGCCCTGCGGCGATGGACGCCATTTCACCATATCCTGCAGAATTACCGCTGGCAGCATGATGAAGCCTTCCTTCACTTGTGGTGATTTCATCCACGGGAACTTGCCAAGTCTGGGCAGCTGCCTCTTTCAACATTTGGCGGGCCGTGGCCCCTGTCATACGAAGGCTCTCCCATCCTTGACGAATGGATTGGCTCCCTCCTGCCAATTGTCTTGTGAAAATATCGGTGTTCAATGGGGCCTGCTCAACAATAACATCTTTCCATGCAACATCCAATTCTTCAGCCACGATCATGGGCATGGCCGTCTTTACATTTTGACCTATTTCTGGATTGGGCGACATGATTGTCACCATACCATTATCGCCGACTTTGAGAAATCCATTGAGTTCAAACCATTCTTTAGGCATGGTGTTGACTTGTTCAGGAGTCATTTTGCAGGATGCCAACCAATTGAAGCCTAAAACAAGTCCGCCACTGGCCAAACCAGTATTTCTGATGAATGATCGTCTTCCTATTTTTGTCTTTATGAGTGTCATGGTCTTAATTTTATGTTAGCCCGGTTGAATTATGATTCTGAAGCCATTTTTACAGCTTTTCTAATACGGACATAGGTGCCACAACGGCAGATGTTTCCATTCATGGCCGTTTCAATTTCTTCGTCTGTTGGATTTGGATTCTTCTCCAATAATGCAGATGCCGTCATAATCTGTCCTGCTTGGCAATACCCACATTGAGGCACGTCCACTTCCAACCATGCTTTTTGCACGGGATGGTCCCCGTTCTCAGAAAGTCCTTCAATGGTCGTGATTTTCTTGTCCCCGATACTGGAAACGGGCAATATGCAAGATCGTGCAGCTGTTCCGTCCAAATGAATGGTACAGGCTCCGCACTGGGCTATGCCACAACCAAATTTTGTCCCGACCATGTTCAAATGGTCGCGCAGAACCCAAAGTATGGGAGTGGAGGGGTCTACATCCACCTCCTGTTTTTTTCCGTTGATGTTCAGTGTAAATGTTGCCATAGTTATTAAAAATTCCCTTGAAGTTATGGATTTTTCCATAATACAGACTCGCACCTAACAAACATTTACAATATTTTAATGGAAAGACTAGTGGCCTTGGATAGTCTCTATAGTTCTAAAAGTCAGGTTGATTCTTGGAGACCCTACCTTTTTGGTTGGGGGCAAACGATGTAGCCAATGGGTCTGGGTAGCTCCTTTCATCACCAAAAGACTCCCGTGTTCCAAGTGAATTGAAACCTTCTCCTTGGTGGTTTTATGCTTGAACGAGAACTTTCTTTCCGCCCCAAAGCTCAAGGAGCCGATGGCGCCATCTTTTTTCAAATCTTTTTCGGCATCACTGTGCCATGCCATGCCTTCTTCCCCGGAATGGTACAGATTAAGCAAGCACGAATTGAAACTTTCCCGGGCATGCTCTTCCACCATTCTTTTAAGCTCCAAAAGCTCGGGCGTCCATGGCAATGCTTGTTTAGTGGTGTTGGAATAGGTATACTCAAAAGGCAAGTCGCCATACCAGGCTACTTTTCTTTTGGTCTCGATGCGTTTACCATAGATGATGGCCACATCATTTTTCCAAGCAATGGCATCCATCAGTTTTTTATAATAGTCGTTGGCCTGACCATACTCCATGATAGGCCCATGATAGTTAACTATACCATCCTTCGGAAGCCAATTTTGGTCAGGGTCGTTTTGATTGGAGAACAAGTTCATCTTTCCATTTTTTATAGGCTATCCGCATGCAATGTCCACAAGGCCTGTATCCCAAAGAAAGGGCTTCTTTTTCTGTTTTGAAAAAAACACGGTTTTCCCGTTTCATTCGTTTGCCCGATGTACACTTCAAGGTACCATAAATCTTCAACTTCTTATGGCCGGCATATGTGATTTCTCTTTGCCTAATTCCTATTCTTACCTCAAAATCTTCCAGATGGGCGTGGTACAACATATCAACTTATGGCATCGTGAAAAATGATTCCCAAGGTATAACGTTCGCCACTGGACACCTCACTTACACCATGCCTCATATTCACCCTGTAATATCCTTTTTGGCCTTGTATAGGCCTAAAATTGGTGGTGAACACTACCATAGTCCCTTTTTTCGGTCTCAAGACCATTGCTTTTGACTGGGCTCTGGGTGTTTGCTGGGTCAAGACAAATTCCCCACCCTCATGATCCTCACCGGGTTCACTCAAAAACAATACCGCTTGAAGCGGAAAATAGACCTCGCCATACAGGTCCTGATGCAAGGTATTGAAGCCCCCTTCTCCATATTTCAGAATTAAGGGAGTGGGTTTCAATTGGTTCTGTTCCTTGCATTGTTCCACCAGTTCTTGATGGGTCATGGGAAATACCTCCTCTATTTTCAACGCTTTCATCCAAAGGTTGGCCACAGGTACCAGATGGGGGTATATGGCCTCGCGAAGAGTCTGAATCATATTGGGCAAAGGATAGTCAAAATACTTGTACTCGCCCAGTCCAAACCTGTATCGTTCCATAATTACAGTCTTCCGATACCCACTAGGTTTATCGTAAAGCCCTTTTAGCCCGTCACACTCCTCTGGAATGAGCAAATTGGGCACTAGGGCATACCCTTTGGCATGCAAACTTTCTTCCACAAGGGGCCAATCCACTTTGTGGATTCTTGATTTAAGTTGGTTCATCTTTGATGGATTCTGTAGAATTATTTTAAGGTTTCGGTTTGAGCCGCTTCCCACCCGATGATGGCACTCTTTCGTGTAGGGCCCCACATGTATCCGCCGAGTTGTCCCGAGGATTGGATGACCCTATGACAGGGAATTAGAAAAGCAACAGGGTTGCTTCCTATGGCCGTCCCCACTGCCCTGGACGCTTTGGGTTGATTGATTTTTTGCGCAATACTACCATACGTAGATAGATTTCCCATGGGAATCTTAAGGAGTGTTTCCCATACTTTTAGTTGAAACGGGGTACCGTTCAGGTGGAGTTTTATCTGGTCCAGCTTTGCCCAATCGTGCTGAAAGATGAACAGGCCATCCTGCTGGTTTTTGTCCAGCATCTGACGGTACTGGGCCTTGGGAAATCTTGATTTCAACCCCTTGAATGCAATGGTTTCATCGTGGATAAAGGACATATGGCAAATTCCTTTGGGGGTCGAAGCGACCAATAAGGGGCCAAATGGGCTTTCGGCAAAACTATAATTGATGGTCAGGTTTTCGCCTCCATTTTTAAACTCCCCCGGGGTCATTCCCTCAATGTTTATGAACAGGTCGTGGAGTCTGCTAGTCCCAGAAAACCCGGTTTCTTGGGCGGTATCGAATAAGGTGGCCTGTCGTTCCTTCAGCAACTGTTTTGCATATTCTACACTGATATACTGCATGAATTTTTTGGGGCTCACGCCCGCCCATTCCGTAAAAAGACGTTGAAAGTGGTATGGGCTCAAATGCACGGTCTCGGCCACTTCGTTCAAGGTGGGTTGCTCTTTGAAGTTATCCCTGATAAAATCTATGGCCTTTGCTATTCGTTTGTAATTGTAATCTGTCTGGGTTTCCATAACTGTATGATTTGAAACCAAAAGTATGCGACTTCAGTTTGCTTCAAAACCCGATTCTTGCTCATTTTAAAAACTGGAAATCAGCCTTGTAACATTTCTTGATTCTTCTTCAACAGCTCCACCACCCTTTCCTTTAGGGCTTCTGGTTCTACTATCTTGGCAAAATCCCCGAACATCAAATACCACCGGGCAAAACCGTTCTCCAAATCCATGGACATAAAGGTCATTTCCACAAATTCACCTTTTTGGGTTTCCGATACAAAACCATAGTGCTTTCTGCTACCCTGTATGTATCTGGCCACCACTTTATCGACCAATATCCTGACCTTTGTCTTTGGTGGTTTCTTTTCTTTTTGACGGTATTCATCCAAGGTGCCGTGCTCCAATACAAAATCAAGTGGTGTCCGCTCAATCCTATGGATTCTATCCGTTCGGAAATATCTGTAATCCTTCCGCAAATGACAGTACCCTAATATGTACCAAAATTCATTTTCATTGAAGAGTCCCACGGGCTCTATCTTCCGTTCCGATGGTATTTCTGTCTGAAGGGCACCATATCGCAAAAAGACTTGTTTCTTTTCTGCAATGCTCTCGAACAGAATTTCCAAAGCGTTGGGAACCTTTTCATTAAAGAGTTCCTTGCCCGGCAAAATGGATACTTGGGATTCCAAGGCTTCTACCCAGGCCTTTTCCCTTCCCCGCAAAACCGATTTAAGCTTGAACATAGCCGACTCGTGATAGGCTCCCAACGATTTGTCGGTAAACTTTTGCATGAGCTTTTCTGCGGCCACAAAGCTCCCAGCTTCCTCACGGGTGAACATTACCGGAGGCAAACGGTACCCTTCCATGATGGAATAGCCTACCCCTGCCTCGCTGACAATGGGCACACCCGATGCTTCCAAAGTACGAATGTCCCTATATATGGTACGAAGGCTTACATCAAAACGATCCGACAATTCCTGTGCCTTTACAATACGCTTGGATTGCAGTTGGATCAAAATTGCCACAATCCTATCAAAACGTTTTACGGTATCCATTCCCATAATTGAATGTGCTATCTCCCAAAGATAGGATTTCAATCCAAGGCCGGGAGAGCATTTCCATTTCATTTTAGTTTGTTTTAAATCTATTTCAGGATTACCTACACCCCTTAATTCCTTTTGGAATGAATGGTCCTGACTATGGCAAATATCTGTACAGTGCATGACAACCGTATGTCAACATCACTTTTTTTTGCTGAAGTTTTTTCTACTGACAAAGGGCTGTCACACCCCCCATCTACCTTTGGTTCCACAATCAAAATCTAAATCATGTATCATGGAAAAAACAGCAGAGCAGCAAAAAGAAACAGTACAGTTAATTACTCCTTCCCAATTATTGGAACACTGGCAAGGTCACAGAAGGGTAACGCGAAGGGTCATCGAGGCCTTTCCCGAAAAAGAACTCTTCACACACTCCATTGGAGGAATGCGTCCATTTTCGGAAATGGTAAATGAGCTCTTGGGTATTGCAGTCCCTGGGCTTCAGGAAATCGTTTCCGGCAAGACCACTGAGCTTAAAGAACATTTTGACCATGGCAAAAGCAAGGCAAGGGTCTTGGAGGCATGGGATAAGTCCACTGAGGAAATCAATAGCCTCTGGGGCAAAATCAAATTGGAACGATTTCAAGAGAACATTGTCCTATTTGGCCAATACGAAGGTTCCGTACAGTCTTCCATCTTCTATTTTATAGATAATGAGATCCACCATCGAGGACAGGCATATGTGTACCTACGTTCATTGGGGATAGAACCTCCTTTCTTTTGGGAAAGGGACAAATAACTTATATAAAGTATGAAGACCGTTTTAGTATTTAAGACTTCCGTCCTCGACAACAGAAGTGTGAAGAAGCTCAAACCCGTCTTGAACAAGTTGGTCACCAAAAATGGTGATTGGAATTTTGATCTGGAGGATTGTGACAACATCCTCCGGGTTGAAACCCAAAACCTAGGTGCCTTGACCATTTCCAAGTTGCTCAGGAAAAATGGATTTTCTTGCGAAGAATTGCATTGATTCTTTTTAACCAGACCGTTCAATGACTTTGTTTGCACTTTTTAGCACAGTACAGGCTAACCCATTATCTTAATTTTTGTAAGAAACCACTTCTTTATTTCATAAAATCATATTTGATCCACATCTATTTAAGTACATTTTTCTTTACTTCTTTCTAGGCTTCCAACCAGTTGGAAGCCTAGTCATTTATAGGTTTCTGATTATTTCAGACCACCCTTAACCAAAAGGTGTTAAATATTTCACAAAATGAATTTTGTAAAAAAAGTAGAGCTTACGTTTTTTTTTCTATATTGGTGAAATATTATCAACCTCTTAACATAATGGCTCTATTATCCAATATTTCGGAAGGTTATAATCAAAATGATAGGAAAAACTCTTCCCAAGAGTTTTCAAAGTCTTTTGATTCGGCTGCGGAGTGGAAGCTATTTTGCGATGGCAGTGAATCTGCTTTTGTTAAGATCTACAATCACTACTTTCAAATACTCTATAATTTAGGCAGACAGTTTTCAGGAGATACCGATTTGCTCAAAGATTGCCTGCAGGAAACTTTCATTTCCATCAGAAAAAAAAGACATGATCTGCACAAAGTAATTTCGGTCAAGGCCTTTTTAATAAAGTGTTATAGGAACAAGATAATTACCGAACAGAAAAAGCAGAACAAGAAAAGAAAAAAAATGGATTTGGGTTTGACCAATGATTCCTATGGATTCTTGGTTACACCATCCCATGAAAGCTTACTAGTTAACAAACAGTTCCACAAAGAACAAGTAAAGCTGATTCAAAAGTCCTTGAACAAATTGACCCAACGACAAAGGGAGGTGGTCTATTATTTTTATTACAACGGACTTTCCTATTCTCAAATCAAGGAAATCATGGGCTTTTCAAGCGTTCGGGCTGTACGAAACTTAATGTACAGATCACTTTCTGAATTAAAAAAGTACGCAGAAACGCCTGCCAAATAGCCGCTCTTATTTAACTATTGGCAAAAACAACCATGGCTAGCGCAAGGAATTCATAAAATGAGCGGCACTTATTTTGGTTTGATGAAATTTAATGCTTTACCCATGTTAAAAAACCAATAAGATTCTCAAGCAATTAGACGATTTTATATACAGTAAATACCTTCTTGAAGTTTTTTTTAAAAAAAAGTTAAGTTTTTTTGATGTCATTTATCAAATTGTGAAGTCATATTAATATAGTGCCACTATCTATGGATTATCACGAATACGAATTGGAAGATTTTTTGGCCGATCCAGAATTTAGAAACTGGGTATTGAAGCCAAACCCGTCCAACCATTTTTTTTGGAAAAAATGGTTATCCGCCAATCCGTCCAAAAAAAAGGCGGTCATGGTGGCCAGAGAGGTCATCCTTTCTTTCAAGTACAGTTCATCTGAAGATATTGACATTATAGACCAAGGTGAAATCCTTAAGTCTATCTTAGCCAAAAAAGATTCACAAATCACAGTAAAAAAAAGTAGCTGGCCAATGATGGCATTCCAAGCTGCTGCCTGCGCACTTTTAATGACTGCTTTGACAGTAGGCGTCAAGTGGTCCACCTCTACAGAGATAGCACCAGTTTTTATTCCATCAAAACTGATAGTAAAGGAAAATTTCCGCGGACAGAAATCCAGAATTACACTACCAGATGGATCCACGGTATACCTTAATAATAATAGCAAGGTTTCCTACAGTTCAAGTTTTGAGGAAAAAAGGGAGATTTTTTTGGAAGGTGAAGCCTTCTTTGAAGTTGAAAAAGATCCTACAAGGCCATTTGTGGTAAACTCAAACGGGCTATTGACCAAGGCACTTGGAACATCTTTTAACATTAAAGCCCATAACGGCAAAAAAGTAGAAGTAGGTTTGGTGACCGGTAAAATTCAGGTTTCGCCGGTTGTATCCGGGAATATGGATTCAGAAATTATAGATGCATTGGGTGGCAAGGCCACTTTTGATGCTTCCATGGGCAAGTTGGACATATCGGCCTATTCCGATATGGATTTTTACAAATGGACAAGGAGAATACTTGTTTTTAAGGCCGCAAGCTTTGATGAGGTCAAGGAAACACTGGAAAACTGGTACGATGTCGACATTGAAGTCAGCAATTTGAACAGACCCATTACCTATACTGGAAAATTTCCGGCCGAAAGTCTGGAAAGTGTGCTTGAACAAATGGCATATGCTGAACGGTTTTCCTTTAAAATGGATAAGGATAATCCTAGAAAAATAAGAATCAATTTTAAATAACTATAACCGCTAAACTTTAAATTATGGGAATGAAAAACTCTACTTAAAAAAATAAGTTTGCTCCAAAGAAAATGGCACTTTCGATGGAGACAAACTTATCATCAAAAGTTCAATTAAAAAATATATCAACTAAACCGACGTAAAAGTATGAAATTTAAACTAACTAAAACGATCGCTGTGCTCTCAAGAATCTTTATTTTGCAATTAGTTTTCTGCTATTTTGCAATGGCCAATGAGGGGTATACACAAAGCTTGAAAGACATTTACCTTAAATGGGACTCCGCAAAACAAGTGGATGTATTGGATGTCTTTGAGGAAATTGAAAGCCAATCGGCTTTTAAGTTCAATTATGACGAGAGAGATGTCAATAAAAAGGCAAGACTCGTTATTGCTACTGGATCATATTCCGTATATGACCTATTGGAACAGATAAGCCGTGAAGCTGCCCTTAACTTTAAAAGGACCAACAGCACTATTGCTGTTAGTCCAAGACCTAAGAAAGAAGCTCCCGTAATTGTTGAAAAAGAAGTGGTGCAAAAGACCGTAACAGGTACTGTAACAGCTGCTTCAGATGGTATGCCTTTGCCCGGGGTAAGTATCTTGGTGCAAGGGACCACCAATGGTACCCAAACAGATTTTGATGGTAATTATACCATTGAAGTTTCTCAAGGGGATGTATTGGTGTACTCCTATTTGGGTATGCTATCACAGAGAATTACTGTAGGTGCTTCCAACTCTATCGATATTGTAATGCAGGAAGACGCCAGCCAGTTGGATGAGGTGGTTGTAACTGCATTGGGTATCAAAAGACAGGAGAAAACCCTTACCTATGCCCAACAAACTGTAAAGTCAGATGAACTTACAAAAACTAGGGACCCCAACTTTATGAATGCACTTTCTGGTAAGACAGCAGGTGTTGAAATCAAGAAAAGTAGCTCAGGTGCCGGTGGGTCTACTAAAATTTTGCTTAGGGGTAACAAATCGCTTAGCGGTGATAGTTCACCTCTTTTTGTAATCGATGGTATTCCAATGGCAAACAACAAAGGAGGCCAGCCCGGAATGTGGGGTGGTACTGATGGTGGTGATGGACTTTCAGCCCTTAACCCTGATGATATTGAAAGTATCAGTATCCTTAGAGGTGCCAACGCTGCAGTACTTTATGGTAGCCAAGGTGCCAACGGGGTTGTATTGATTACCACCAAAAGCGGTGCTGAAGGAAAAACTACTGTAACGCTTAACAGTAGCTACACTTTTGAGCACTATTTGGAACTTCCCGACCTACAGTTCAAGTATGGAGCCATTGGTGCTGCAAAGGAAAGCTGGGATACTACTCCCGGGGATTATCAAAGTGCTTATGTTGAAGACTTTTTCCAAACAGGACATAACTTCTTCAACTCTGTAAGTGTTAGTGGTGGTACTGAAAAGACCCAGGCATACTTCTCTTACGGTAACATTAGCGCAACTGGTATTACACCTAAGAACAAGTATCTGAAAAACAACTTTACCTTTAAGCAATCAACCAAATTGTTTGATGATAAGCTTACCATCACTTCAAATGTTATTGGTGCTTTTGAAAGCAGCCATAATAGATTGCCTGCAGGATACTATTTGAACCCACTTACAGGTCTTTACTTTTTCCCAAGAAACAGAAGTTTCTATGATTTTCAGAATAATTACTCGGTTTTTGACCCTGTACGAAATATCGATTCTCAAAACTGGTTTGTTTCCGATCACCATCAATCCAATCCATATTGGATCATTAACAAGCAACCTCAGATGGATAAGAGAGATCGTTTCATCGGTAACCTTACCTTGAGCTACGATATCGCTGATAATCTTAACGTTCAGGCCAGGGCCAACTATGATTATGCAACAGTATTGAAAGAGCAACGTCACGCTGCTACCTCCAACTCTACAAACGTTCACCCAAATGGAGCTTGGAACTATCAGAAATATGAAGATAAATTGCTTTACACGGATATCATCCTCAACTACAATACTGATTTAAGCGATGACATTAGTCTAAATGCTTCTTTGGGTGCCAGCCACCAAGAAACCGAATATGGTGTTGGTGTTGGTGTTGGTCCTAACGGTAATGGAACAGGAACACTGGGTCTTCTGTACCCAAATGAGTTCTTCTTCCAGAACTTGCCAACCAACGTACCTGTAACCTCTCTTACCAACGGAACAGTAATTAAAGAAGGGGTTTTCCTTAATGCTCAATTTGGGTATAAAGAAATGTTGTTCTTGGATTTATCCGGACGTAACGACTGGGCCTCTACTTTGGCGCTTACAGGAAATGAGTCCTATTTCTACCCATCTGTTGGTGTAACGGCTATTTTAAGCGAAATGTTCACCATGCCAGAGGCTGTTAGCTTTGCCAAACTAAGAGGTTCTTGGACCCAGGTAGGTAACGAGGTGCCTTTCAACAGAATCAACCCTCAAAACACAATTTCTGCCAACGGCGGTGTGGATAGGAATACTACAAGACCCTTCGTGAATGCTAAGCCTGAAATCATAACCAGTACTGAATTTGGATTTGATGTTCGGTTCATGAATAACAGACTTGGATTGGATTTCACTTACTATTCAATCAAGAGTGAGGACCAGTTCATTCAGGTACCAACAACCTCAGGAGAAGGAGGTTTCACCACAGAATTCATCAATGCTGGTGAAATCAGTAACAAAGGGGTTGAGATCACTTTGAATACAATTCCTATTCAAACCCAGGATTTGGAGTGGAGTTCTTCCTTTAACTTTACCTCTAACAAAAATGAGGTGATAGACATAGGTCCAGATGACGAAAGAATATTCAATCTAGGGTCATCTGAAGGATACTATTCCAGATTGGTTGAAGGTGGTAGATACAACGACCTTTATGTTCTTAAATTCTTAAGGGATGATCAAGGCCGTATCCTATTTAGCAACGGCGCTCCAAGAAAAACAGACCTTCCAGAGCTTATCGGAAATCTAGATCCTAAATTCAGCTTAGGTTGGAACAACAACATTACGTTCAAGCGTTTCTCCTTTGGAGCTTTGATCAATGCCAAATTTGGCGGAAAAGTCTTTAGCCAAACTGAAAGTATGCTTGATGGTGCTGGGGTTTCCCAACGTACAGCAGATGCCCGTGATGCTGGAGCTGTAGCTGTTAATGGTTTTGATGAGGATTCTGGAACAGCAGTTACCAGTGTTGATCCTGAAACTTGGTTCCGTGCCATAGGTGATAGGAACGGTATTGGCGAGGCTTACGTATATGACCGTACCAACATTAAGTTGAGCCAGCTATCCATTGGATATAACTTTGATATGTCCAATTCTAGTCTGCCCATTAAAGCAGCTAGCTTGTCCTTTATTGGTAACAACCTTTTCTTCTTGTATAAGGATGCACCATTTGACCCTGAATTGGCAATGAGCACAAGTCAAACTGCACAAGGTTTGGACAACTTTAATTTGCCATCTACAGGAACTTACGGGTTTAACCTAAAACTAACATTCTAAAAAAAACAGTATGAAAAAGTTTTTATATCTCTTAACCCTGGTAGCGGCCTTCAGTTCATGTACTGAAAATTTTGAGGAAACGAACACAAACCCCTACCAGATATCCGATGAATCATTGAAGCAGGATTTTAACCATGTTGGTGCCTTCTACCCTTCAATGCTTAGCCAGATTTTTGGGAACCAGGTTAACCATAACCTGACCAATGTTTCATTTGCCCAGCACTTGGCACAACCCACTCCATTTACAGGTAACATCAATAACACTACCTATTATATCCGATGGAACGGATATTGGGGACGTGAATACGATTTTGTTATGGCTCCGGCCAAACAAGTTATTGAGATTGCCGAGGCCGATGGTTATACCGTTTTTGTGGAATGGGCCAACTTGATCAGAATTCTGTCCATGTCTAGGGTAACTACTTTTTATGGTCCAGTAATCTACACCAATTTCGGTACTGAAGGCGATGTATTGTATGACAGCGAACCTGCCTTGTACAATGCTTTCTTTAGTGATTTGGATAGAATCATAGCTGAGTTTAGCGCAAACATGGACTATACAGGACTATCTGATTTTGATGCCACATACGGTGGAGACGTTTCTCAATGGGCTAAGTTCGCCAATTCAATGCGTTTGCAATTGGCCATGCGTATCTCCAAAGCTGATCCAACTCTTGCTAGGGCGCAAGGTGAGAAAGCTTTGGCCGATCCTGTAGGATTGATTGAAACCAATGGGGATAACATGAACATTTCCTTGTATGGAAATAAATTCCACCCTGCCCAAATTTGCTTTGAGTGGAACGATACCCGTATGAGTGCCACTATGGAATCCATTTTGGTAGGATATAAAGATCCTAGAATCCATGCATTCTTTGATCCTGTATCCGATATGTCATTGGTGGCTGATCACCCAGAGTATCCTTACAAGGGTATACGTAATGGAGGTGAGCTTATTGCCAAAGATGACCATATTCCATTCTCAACCATCGACATAAGCTTTAACGACCCTGCAAAGGTCACTAAGCGAAAAGTGTTGAGTGCCGATGAAGTACATTTCCTTAAGGCTGAAGCTGCCCTTCGTGGTTGGGCCGGTGCCGGTGATGCCCAGACCAACTATGAGAATGGAGTGAAAGCTTCCTTTGAGCTTTGGGGTGCAGGTGGTGTAGATGCTTATCTTGCGGATGATACCAGTTTGCCTATTGATTATGATGGGGTGGTTTATCCAGATCCTGTCAATGATTTCACCAACCAGATTACCAACACCATTGCTTGGGATGAAGCGGCAGACAATGAAATCAAATTGGAAAAGATCATCACTCAAAAATGGATTGCTGCCTATACCAATGAAATGGAGGCTTGGGTAGACTTTAGACGTACAGGATATCCAAAATTACCCCCTGTTTATCAGAACAGCAGTAACGCTGACTGGGGTGTAGTACCTGTAGGCGAGTTTATCAAAAGAATGCCTTTTGTAAACGATGAACGTGAAAATAACCCTGCCGGTGTAGCCGATGCCACCGCAAAACTTGGTGGACCGGATGAAATCAACACCAGACTATGGTGGGATACCGGAGGTCCCAACTTCTAAAGAGTGGGAAAACCCAAAAAAACCTGTGGGATTCCCACAGGTTTTTTCTTTTGAGATGAAACCAACCTAACACTCTACTACATGCGATCAATTTCTATCATCAGTGTTCTGTACATATTGGTGCTGACCTCCTGCAACCCTATTGATTCCAATAAATTGTTCTCTAAAATGCCCTCTGGGCACACAGGCATCAAGTTTAAAAACTTGGTCGTGGAAACAGATGAACTAAACATTCTTACCTATGGATACATCTATAATGGTGGTGGGGTGGCCGTTGGAGACATCAATAATGATGGGTTAATGGACCTGTACTTTACAGGAAGTATGGTAGGCAGTAGATTGTACCTGAACAAAGGTGATTTTAAATTTGAGGAAATTGCCGAAAAAGCTGGTGTTTTTGCAGAAGGATTATGGAACACGGGGACAGCCATGGCCGATGTAAACGGTGATGGACTTGTGGATATTTATGTGTGCCGTTCGGCCGCGAAAGATGCCCCAAAACGAAAAAACCTATTGTTCATTAACAATGGAGATCTCACCTTTACCGAAAAGGCCAATGAATATGGCTTGGATGATTCAGGTTACTCCACGGAGGCCAATTTCTTTGATTACGACAAAGATGGTGATCTAGATGTATTCGTACTAAACCACTCCGTACAGCCCTATTCAAGTTTTAGGAACACCTCCAAAGAATTACGATCGGAATATATCCCAGAATATGCCGATCGTCTTTACAGAAATGACAATGGAAAATTCACCGATGTAAGCTCAGAAGCCGGTATTATTTCCAGCGTACTGGGATTTGGTCTTAGTGTTTCCGTAGGAGACATTAATAGCGACAACTGGCCAGACATGTACATTTCCAACGATTTTCACGAACACGATTTTTTATATCTCAACAACGGTGATGGTACTTTTACCGAGAGCCTAAAAAAATATATGGGGCATACCTCCTATTTTTCAATGGGTAGCGATGTGGCCGACATCAATGGAGATGGCAAATTGGACATAGTTACCCTTGACATGTTGCCCGAAGGCAACTTTAGGCAAAAAATGGTGCTGGGGCCAGACAACTATGACAAATATGATTTCTTGGTGAAATCCGATTTTCACCACCAATACATGCGGAATATGCTGCACATAAACAATGGCAGCTCATTTTCCGAAGTGGGACAGCTTTCCGGCATCCATGCCACGGATTGGAGCTGGGCTCCCCTACTCACCGATTTAGACAATGATGGTCTCACAGATCTCTTTGTCACCAATGGTCTTAAACGAGACTATACCAATATGGACTTTATGAACTTTGCCGTACAAAAACGCCTTGAAGAGATGGATTCTGGTGTGGAAATGGCCATAAAGGACCTCCTTAAAGAAATTCCCTCTTCCATTGAGGAAAACTATGCCTATAAAAACCTTGGGCATCTTAAGTTCGAAAAAGAGACCACTGCTTGGGGCCTTGGAGGTAAATCGCTTTCCAGTGGGGCTGCCTATGTGGACTTGGACAATGATGGCGATTATGACCTTGTGGTCAATAATATGGATGAAGAGGCCTTTATCTACCGCAACAATTCAGAGAAAATCACGCAGAACAACTATCTGAAAATTCAACTCAAAGGAAAAGACAAGAACACCTTGGCCATTGGTTCCAAGATTATTGTTGAAGCGGACACCTTAAAACTTCAGCATGAACTCTATACTTCGAGAGGTTTTCAATCTTCAGTTGACCCCTCCATAATTTTTGGTTTGGGTAAAGTTGGCACCATTGGGGAACTCAAGGTCATTTGGCCCGATGGCAGCATCACCCAAAAAAATAGCATTGCCGTCAATCAAACATTGCAATTAGATCAAAATGAGGCAACGGCCCAAGAAAATACCGTTGGGGAAATAGCAACTCTGTTTACCGAGATTACACAAGACAGTCTTGTAACCTTCAACCACAAAGAAAATAGATTTATTGATTTTGAAAGGGAACTACTTCTCCCCCATATGCTCTCTACCCAAGGGCCAAAATTGGCGGTATCCGATGTCAATGGCGATGGTTTGAAGGACATTTACATTGGAGGGGCTCAAGGTCAACCAGGAAAAATGTTCCTAAAAAAGGCCAATGGAAGTTATATTTCCTCAAGTGAAACCGTATTTGATCAAGACCGCAAGTTCGAGGACATAGGAGCTGTTTTCTTTGATGCCAATGGCGATGCCCAACCAGATTTATATGTGGTAAGTGGTGGAAATGAGTATGATGCCCTCCCTGGGAATTATACCGATAGGCTTTATATCAACCTAGGAAACGGTCAATTTAAAAACAGTAGTGATCAGCTGCCAAAAATGAGTTTTAGTGGCTCTTGTGCCGTTGTGGGCGATGTGGATGGGGATGGGGACCAAGACCTTTTTATTGGAGGAAGGTTGCAGCCAGGGAAATATCCCATGGCCCCCAATAGCCAAATCCTGCTGAATGACGGCAAAGGAAATTTCTCCAATGCGAGCGAGAGTATTCTTGGTGAAAATTCAAATTTGGGAATGGTAAACGATGCCGTTTTCACAGATTTCAACGCAGATGGCACTCAAGATCTGATTGTCGTTGGTGAGTTCACCCCGGTAATCTTCCTGGCCAACAAAAATGGAAAACTTGTACCGGAAACCCCTGAAGGATTGACCAATTCCGAAGGGTGGTGGAACACCATCACTCCCATCGATGTGGATAATGATGGCGATATGGATTACGCTTTGGGCAATTTTGGGCAAAATTCCCAATTAAAGGCAAGCGCAGAAGAGCCTGTTACCCTTTATGCAGATGACTTTGATGACAACGGCTCCATTGACCCTATACTGTGTTGTTATCTAGGTGGCAAAAATCACCCTGTATTCTCTAAGGATGATATTGGCTCCCAATTGGCCTACCTAAAGAGCAAATACATCAATTTTTCCGACTATGCGTCGCACACCGTTTCAGAAATCCTTGGAGAAGAAAGTTTGGCCAGGGCCCAAAAGTTTGAGGCACATACCTTTAAAACTTCCATCCTTAGAAATAATGGCAACGGTTTTACTTTGGAAGCACTCCCAGTTGAAGCACAATTTGCCCCAATATATGCCATGGTCCCTTTTGACATTGAAGGTGACGGCGATATGGACCTGATGCTCTTTGGAAATTTCTTTGATACCCGGGTCAAGTTTGGCCGATATGATGCCAATCACGGGCTTGTTCTGACCAATGATGGAAATGGCCGTTTCACCGCATTGGAACAAACAAAGACCGGCATGAACATTACAGGACAGGTAAGGGATGCAAAATTTATTGATGATTCAACTTTTTTGGTGGCCCAAAACAATGGCCCCTTATTAGTCTTCAAAACCAATTCTACCAACGAAAAATGAAAATTTTACTTTATTCCAGCTTACTTCTATTTTTTATCGGTGGTTACTCCCAAACAACGATTACAGAAGAAACCATGCTGTTGGAGACTTATGGGTTCAATACCCCTAACCCTGCTCCAATTTTAACCGAGAATCCTAAAATCTATCCCTATTTCAAGTACGAAGGCTATTCACACGAATCTGAAAAAAAAGAATGGAAGGTTGTAAAGCTTGAAAATGATTACATAGAAGTGTATGTGCTTCCAGAGATTGGAGGAAAAGTATGGGGCGCTATCGAAAAAAGTACCGGAAACGAATTTCTATACAAAAATGAAGTTGTAAAGTTCAGGAATATAGCCATGAGAGGTCCATGGACATCCGGAGGCATCGAGTTTAACTTCGGAATTATAGGGCATCACCCTGGTACAGCAACCCCTGTGGACTATTTGACCCGTACCAACGACGATGGAAGCGTAAGTTGTGTTGTTGGAAACCTAGACCTTCCCTCTAGGACCTATTGGCAAGTTGAAATAAAGCTGGAAAAGGACAAAGCCTATTTTGAAACCAATGCTTCGTGGTATAACGGTACACCGTTAAATCAATCCTATTACAATTGGATGACCGGTGCAGCAGTGGCCTCAGATGATTTGGAGTTCTTTATTCCCGGAAACGGATTCTTGGAACATGATGGTACTTGGAGAAAATGGCCCGTTGATGAGCAAGGAAGAAACTTGGCCATGTATCGCAACAATGATTTCGGCCCCGCAAAATCCTATCATATCGTAGGCGATTACCAAAACTATTTTGGAGGCTATTATCATGATAGAAATGTTGGTTTTGGACACTTATCTCCCTATGAACAAATGCCTGGACAAAAGTTATGGCTGTGGGCCCTATCGCGTTCCGGTGGTATATGGGAAGATTTACTGACAGATACCGATGGACAATATATTGAGTTTCAAGCTGGACGCTTGTTCAACCAATATTCCCCAGGTGTTGAAAATCCCATAACGCAGGCCAATTTTGACCCCTATGTCATGGACTCATGGCAAGAACAGTGGTTTCCTATAAAAGAAATCGGAGGCATGGAGGCTGCTTCCAAATATGGTGTCCTGAATGTGGAACGCAATGGAAACTCGGCCTACCTTGGCATCAATGCACTACAAGCCTTTAATGAACCATTGCACATTTTCGTGAATGGCAAAGAACTTCCTGTAGAAAACCTAAAATTGGAACCCATGGAAGTTTTTGAAAAAACCATTCCATGCAAAGACTCAGATGTTCTTGAGGTTTGGCTGGGAAACAACAGATTGAATTACGTTTCCAAAAGTAAAACCTTGCTCAAGCGAAATTTTGAACAAACCCCTGACTTTAAAATCCAAAAGATTGAAAAATTGTATCACGAAGCTTCTGAAGCCGTTAAGTTTAGGGAGTTTGCCCTCGCCGAAGTTAAATTGGACTCGCTACTGGCCGATGCTCCATATCACCCTAGTGGTCTAATACTGAAATCCCATACAGAATTTAGAAAAACTGAATATGATAGTGCCCTGGAATATGCAAACAAAGCATTGCAGTTAGATATTTATGACCCAACCGCAAATTATCTGTCAGGGATTGCCTATTGGGCCCAAAAAGATGCACTAAATGCCTTGGAGGCTTTTGGATGGGCCGCTAGAGCCATACAATATCGTTCCGTTTCATACGCACAAATGGCTGAAATACATCTCCATCAAGGTAATTTGGAAACCGCTGAAGAGTATGCCATAAAAGCATTGGATTTCAACCAACACAACCTCAATGCCAGACAGGTATTGTTGGTAGTACACAGGCTTAATAAGGATTCAAGTGCGTTCAACGAACAACTTTCAGAAATTTCCAAAATAAGCCCCATCCATCACTTTGCATCCTTTGAGGAAATACTCTTTTCCAGTAAAGAACCCAATCTTATTCTAAAACACATTCAAAATGAATTTACCAATGAGACTTTACTGGAACTGGCGCTCTCCTATTTGAATTTAGGCCAAAAAGAAACTGCTTTACACGTTTTGAACATATCAACGGACAGTAAATCCAAACTTCTTCTGGCCTATTTAGGTCGAGAAGATGGAGCTCAAAAAAGTACCGCTGTCCTGAACCAACTTTCAACCCAATCACCTGATTTTGTGTTTCCATATAGAAGGGAGATGCTCCCTGTTTTGGAATGGGCCGCCTCGACAAACAACCATTGGACGTTTAAATATTATTTGGCACAAAACTATTTGGCGGTAGGTCTGGAGAAAAAGGGCAAACAATTTTTAAAAGAATGTGGTGATGTTCCCGATAACGATACCTTCTACAGGTTCAGGGCAAAGGCTCTCCATGACGAATCCTACGAAATGCAATCAAAAGATTTCCAAAAAGCCCTCGCTCTTAAGCAGGGATACTGGAAAAATTGGGATGACCTTATTCTTTTTCAACTAAAGCACGGGCAAAATGATGCCGCCGTTGCTTTGGGCAAAAAGGCGGTGAAAAAATTCCCTGACAATTACAATGTTGGTCTAAGCTACGCCAAAGCGCTTTTGGCAATCAATGACTACCCCAAAGCCATAACAGTGTTGAATGGTTTAAGAATTTTACCTTTTGAACATGCTTCTGAAAGTAAACGAATATACACTCAAGCCCATACCTATCTGGCCAGAAAATATATGGAAAAAAATCAGTTCGGTAAGGCAATACCCCTTTTGGAGGCATCAAAGAAGTGGCCTGAAAACTTGGGCGTGGGAGCACCCTACAATCCCGATGAGAGAATGGCAGATTATCTGTTGGGACTGTGCAACACAAGCTTAGGCAATACTGATCAGGCAGAATCCAACTTCAAGGCTGTTGCCAACTATGAAATTGCACCCACATCAAAAATACGGAGCAATGCTATTTTTTCTGTTATGGCCATGAAAAAGTTGGGGAACAAGGAATCCTTACAAAACATATTGGACAAAGTAGAGAGTCAAAAATCCGAAAACGAGGATGCAGTTTTGGTTTGGGCTCTATACAATCAAGATCTGAACAAAGCAAATGAGCTGATGGCCTCAAAAAATATAGACCAAAGATTAGTTGACATATTAACACATTTATAAAACCCTAGCACATGGTTTCCAGCCGTAACATTAAAATCCTAATAATATCCCTCGGCACTATCTTGCTATTTTCGAACTGTAAGAAAATAGAGCCGGGACGTGATGGTGAGCTTTTTCTACCCGATGGTTTCTCTTCCGTGGTAGTTATTGACAGTATTCCTGAGACTGTAAGACATATGGACGTTACTGAAGATAACATCCTATATGCCAAACTAAGGAACTCTAAAGAGGATGGTACAATAGCAGCCATTCAGGATACCGATGGTAACGGTGAGGCAAACATCATTCAAAAGTTTGGGGAAAACAATGAGCCTCAACGCTGGAGCTACGCCACCGCCATGAGGATATACAATGGCTATATTTATTTCAGCTCCGACCTTGTTGTATATCGACAAAAATTAACTCCAGGCTCTCTTGTTCCAGAAGGCGAAGTTGAAGTGGTATTGACAGACGATCATGAACATGGCAAACACGAGCATATTGCCAAACCCGTAGCTTTTGATGGCAAAGGAAATATGTATGTGCCATTTGGTGCTCCTTCCAATGCCTGTCAAGACCCAAAACGTACTCCCGGCATTCCCGGAATGGATCCCTGTCCCCAACTGGAAGACCATGGAGGTATCTGGAAATTTGATGCCAATAAATTGGGGCAAACCCAAAAAGATGGGGTTAAATATGCTACAGGCATCAGAAGTGTGGTCGCCATGAGTTGGAATCCTGCTGATGATGAGCTTTATGTGCTCATGCATGGTAGAGATGACCTTTTACGATTGTGGCCGGATAAATATTCCCCTTGGGAAAGTGCACTATTGCCCTCCGAAGAATTCATGAAGGTTACGGAAGGCTCCAATTTTGGTTGGCCGTACTGCTACTATGATCAAATAAAAGGGAAAAAAGTATTGGCTCCAGAATATGGTGGAGACGGTGAAATCATAGGTCGATGTTCTGAATTTGAAGACCCCATTATTGGATTTCCAGGTCACTGGGCACCCAATGATCTTGTTTTTTATCAGGGAGACCAATTTCCCAAACGATATAAGAATGGAGCCTTTATAGCCTTCCACGGCTCTACCAACCGATCACCGTATCCCCAATCGGGATATTTTATTGGATTTGTTCCTTTCAAGGATGGCAAACCTAGTGGTGACGTAGAAGTTTTTGCCGATGGTTTTGCAGGTGTAGACCCTCTTGTGAGCGTTAGGGATGCCATTTATCGCCCTATGGGAATCGCTTTTGGCCCCGATGGCGACATGTACATATCCGATTCTGTAAAAGGAAAAATTTGGAAAGTCACTTTCAATGGTGATAGGAACAATTTTGGACAAGAGCAATTATTGGCCGTGGAAGACCGAAAGAAGCTGTCCCACATCAGGACCCCCGATGAAATCAAGGACAACCTAATTTCAGGAGGGCTTGTGGGTGGCCCAAAAGCCTACCAAACATACTGCAGTGCTTGTCACCAAAGAGATGGCAAAGGAGCACCAGGCAGATTTCCCCCGCTTACTGGAACGGATTGGGTTACTGGAGATAAAGAAAGACTCATCAATGTAGTGCTACGAGGTATGGAAGGCAGCATAAAAGTTGGCGATGAAGTCTACAACGGTATGATGCCCCAACATGGCTTCTTGAGCGATAAGGAAATTGCAGAGGTGCTGACCTTTATCAGAACAAATTTTGGCAACGAGGCCAGCGCCATTGACGAAAGTGAAGTTGCCGAATCAAGGGAAAAACTCCAGCAAAGTGGAGAGACGGGCCCCATACAAGTACAAACAGAATAATATAAATTTTTATCATAAACCAAACCGTATGAAAACGAAAATTCTAAAAATGGGCAATTTGTATGCAACTTTCAGCTTCTTTTTGTTCACCATGTTTGCCATGGCACAGGATTACGACATCTTAATCAAAGATGGGCATGTAATCGATGCCAAAAACAACATAGACAAAGTCATGGATGTTGCCATAAAGGATGGCAAGATTGCCGAAGTATCCAACAACATCTCCCAAAGTAAAGCCAAGACAGTAATCAACGCCAAAGGGCTTTATGTTAGTCCGGGACTTATAGACATTCACAGCCATAACTTTTATGGTACGGAATCCAACGCTTACCTGAGCAATGGTTATTATGCGGTCCCACCGGATGGTTTCACCTTCAGAAGTGGTGTTACCACAGTTGCGGACGCCGGGGGTGCCGGTTGGAGAAACTTTAGGCAGTTCAAAGAACAGGTAATCGATAGGTCCAAAACCAGGGTATTGGCCTTTTTGAACATTGTAGGCTCTGGAATGAAAGGAGGACCCATTGAGCAAAACCTAAGTGATATGGATGCCCGAATGACCGCTATGGTGGCAAAACAGTTCCCCAACGACGTGGTTGGGGTGAAATTGGCACATTTCAGTGGATTTGATTGGACACCCGCGGAAAGGGCCGCAGAGGCAGGAAGGCTTGCCGATATCCCAGTTATGATAGACTTTGGGGGAAGTGAGCCTGAGTTATCCTTGGAAACTCTCTTCATGGAAAAATTACGCCCCGGGGATATTTTCACCCATGCTTATGGCCATGTAGACGGTCGTACCCCCATTGTGGATGAAAATGGAAAAGTAAGGGACTATGTTTTTGCTGCACAAAAAAGAGGGATTATTTTTGATGTAGGCCATGGGGGTGGAAGTTTTGTTTTCGAGCAAGTCATTCCTGCCATGGAGCAAGGTCTCAAACCCAATTCCATAAGCACCGACCTTCACACAGGAAGTATGAATGGAGGAATGAAGGATATGGCCAATATCATGTCCAAATTCCTGAACTTGGGTATGTCCCTAAGTGAAGTTATCACCGTATCTACTTGGGAACCCGCAAAAATCATTCAACGTACCGATTTAGGGCATATTTCTGTAGGGGCTGTGGCAGATGTTACCGTATTAAACCACAGGAAGGGAGAGTTCGGATTCATAGACACTAGGAATACCAAAATGGAAGGAGATGAAAAAGTAGAATGTGAACTTACCATCAAAGATGGTAAAGTAGTCTACGATCTAAACGGTATTTCAAAACAAGCCTGGGGTAAATAGAAAATCCCAATTGCGATAATACAAACCCTATAACTAGTAAGAACAATTTTAATATAAACAACCAAAGATTATGAGCAGAAGAAAAGTTTTAAAAACGCTTTCCGCCCTACCCGTTGCGGGCGGACTAATGGGAACCGGATTGCTTTCGGCAAAAACGCTGGAAACTTCGGTGGCCCAACCCCTGGCACGGGACTTCTTCAAGGAGCTTGGAGTGCGTACGTTCATCAATGCAGCAGGAACCTATACCTCTATGACCGGATGTCTAATGAGCAAGGAAGTAACGGATGCCATTAAATATGCAACCACAGAATATGTGAATCTGGACGACCTACAGGACAAGGTCGGTGAGCGTATAGCCGAGCTGCTAGATTGCGAGTATGCCACCGTTTCCTCTGGGTGCTTTGGTGCCATGACCATTGGTTTGGCGGGGATTATCTGTGGAATGGACAACAAAAAAGTAAGCCAGCTTCCTGACACAACGGGACTGAAAAATGAGGTCATTGTACAAAAAGGACATGCCATTGGATACACCCATGCCCTATTGAACACTGGTGCAAAAATTATTGAAGTGGATGGCACCAAAGAATTGGAAAAGGCCATCAACAAGAACACCGCAATGCTTTGGTTCCTAAATGCAAATACCGATAATGGCAAGATCAAGCACGAAGAATTCGTTGCACTTTCCCAAAAACACAATATTCCGTGTATGATCGATTGTGCTGCGGACGTACCTCCGGTAGAGAATCTTTTCAAATACACCAAATTGGGCTTTGACCTAGTATGTTTTTCGGGAGGAAAAGGAATCCGTGGACCTCAGAGTGCCGGACTTCTATTGGGTAAGCGTAAGTACATTGAGGCAGCAAGATTGCACTGCCCACCAAGAGGTACCACTATTGCTAGGGGTATGAAAGTGAACAAAGAAGAAATTTTGGGTATGTTGGTGGCCTTGGAGCTTTACTTGTCCAAAGACCATGAACAAGAATGGAAACTTTGGGAAAGCCAGATCCAACTGATCAGTGACAGTGCCAAATCAGTTACCGGTGTAGAGACCGAAATCCATGTTCCTCCTTACGCCAACCACGTACCTAGCTTAAGGGTAACTTGGGATGAGAGTGTTGTCAAAATCACAAAAGAAGAAGCTCGTAAACAACTTCGTGAAGGGCATCCATCCATTCAGACCGTTGGAGGTAAGGATGATATAGGCATTACTACTTGGATGATGGATCCGGGACAGGAACGTGTTGTTGCAAAACGCTTGAAAGAAATATTGGCCAACGCCTAAAACGTCATAAACTATGAAACGTACTATTTTTTTTCTTAGTGCTGTTTTGATAGGCTTAGTTTCCTGTCAACCAAAACAAGAAAATCCGGCGCAGACCGAAAGTGCCCCTGTGGAGAAGGAAGTCATTGACCCCAATTATAATCCTGAAGCCAAAATTCAGGAATTGGGCATTACTTTGAGTGAACCCTCACCCCCTGTGGCCAATTATGTAAATGCCGTTCGGGTTGGAAACCTAATTTTTCTGGCAGGTAAGGGTCCTCTTAAAGCAGATGGTGAAAACATCACTGGCAAAGTGGGCGCAGACCTTTCCATTGAAGAAGGGTATGAAGCTGCACGGATTACTGGTATAAACCAACTTTCTGTGCTAAAAGCAGAACTAGGCAATCTTAACAAGGTAAAGCGTATTGTAAAAGTAAAGGGAATGGTCAATGCCGTACCTGATTTTACAGACCATCCTAAGGTGATAAACGGTTATTCCGATTTAATGGTGGCCGTTTTTGGAGAACGTGGCAAGCATGCACGTGCTGCTGTGGGAATGGGGTCTTTACCCAGCAATATTGCCGTGGAGATAGACATGGTGGTAGAAGTTCAAGAGTAAACCCAATTATCTGTCATATAAGAGCTAAGGCTGAATGGATTCATTCGGCCTTAGTTTTTTCTTGAATATATTCCTTAGGTGATTTCCCTGTATATTTTCGAAATACTGTTGAAAAGTATTGGGACGAGTTAAACCCGAGGTCATAAGCCACTTTGGTCACGGAAATTTCCCTTTGCAACCTTTTTTTGGCTAGATCAATACGTTTTCGATTTATATACTCCTTTGGAGTATTACCCATATTGATTTTAAACCACGCCTTAAAATAACCGGTTGACACTTGGGTCAAATCGGCCAATTCATCCACATAAATACTCCTATGGAGGTTTTTTTCTATAAAACCATCTATAGCCCTAATACGCTCTGATACTTCCTTTTCCTGCCTACGCTGTGAAAGTTCCAAAGTATCCAACAACAAGCGCAGTAACACCACTTCCTTTCGTATACTGTCCAATCCCTTTGCATCTTGCTTCACCAAGGTAAAAAGTTCCATCAACAGTTCCTTTAGTTGAAGTCCTCCAAAAAAAGGTGCGTTGGAAGCATTTTGTAGATGCTTCAACAATAAATTAGTCTTCTCTTGGGGTAAATGGCATAGTTTCCCGTGCCGGTCACCAAGCTGCAGTTGAATCCAGAACAACTCTCCTTTTTCTTCAGGCATACCTCCCGTACTATGGGTTTGGTTTGCTGGAATTATCAAAATATCCCCTCCCCTTAAATAATGTATCCGACTTCCCACACTATATTGTTGCACACCATCTATACAATAACAAATCTCAATACTATTTTGATGGAAATGATTCTCCAATCCCGGTTTTGCAGCGGAATAACGATAGTGGCCCATTTGCTGCACCCTGGAAATTCCATGCTGATGGGGCAAAAGAACGGTACGGGTCGACGTTTTTTTCATAACATGTTCAAAAAAGTAAGGTTGTATAAAAATAGTAGCTATTTTAATATAGAGTTGTCATTTTTGGAAAAACTTAAATCCATGGATACATTCAAGAAAAATTTTCTCTCGGAAGGCTATGTAGCCATCCCAGAATTATTGACAATAGATGAAGTAAAAGAACTTCAAGCCATATACAACCAACTTTTATCTGAAAAGGAAAAAACCAAAGGTTTGCGGAGTGACCTTGCGGGAAATACAGTGGCCGAAAATGAAAAAATGGAACGCATCACCCAAATTATGCGACCTAGCTTGGTTGAGGAAAAATTACAAAACCACCATGCATACCAAAAGGCTTTGCAGTGGGCCAAACAGCTTCTTGGTGATGATATGGACTTGGATTTTGATATGTTGATCAATAAAGCTCCCCACACCAATACAGAAACCCCGTGGCACCAAGATGCAGCCTATTGGATTGATTTACCCGACAAGCGTGCTGCCAGTTGCTGGATTGCGCTGGATAATGTCCATGAAGAAAATGGATGTATGTGGTTTCTACCCGTAAAAGAGCAAGAGGTACTGCCGCACCAAAGTTTGTCTGGCGGAGGTGCCCTGTATTGCAATTCAGATACTACCGGTGCCCAAGCAGTTCCCCTGCTTGCCGGCGGATGCACTTTCCATGATGGGTTTACCCTTCACTACAGTAAGGGCAACACCACCAATGGCCCACGAAGAGCACTTATACTTAATTTTAGGCCGAAACAGATGATTCTATTGGAGCGGGAACAAGGAATGGATCATACAGGTGACAGAAAAAAAAGAAGTTGATATATCCTGATATTCCTTTCATAAAAATTTTGTCTGTCTTAAGGGAATACCATTACTGGGCAATAAGCGACATAATCATATCTTTCTTAGATCGTGGAACCATAAAACAGTTTCTTACCCCGTTATCCTTTTCCCGGACCAAAGTTGGAACTTCTTCCAAGCCTTTCTCGGTATGGTTAAAAAACAAATAATCCTCATCCTTCAACAGTGCTTCAATCTGGCCTTCATTACCATTGAAAAGTGTTTCGCAGATTATTATGGGCTGTTGGGTTTTTATGGTTTCCTGGGACCCTTTGAGCACATGGACCTCGGCTCCTTCAGTATCTATTTTGATTAAATCTATCCTTTTATTGGGCTGGTTGTAATCATCCAATCTAGATGATCGTACTTTAACTTTCTTGGAGGGCAATTCGGTTTTTGTCCCAATGTTGTGTTCCCCTGATAAATTTAAAGTGTTCGGGAATTTTGGATTATGTATTTGATAAAACTCTATGTCCCCGTTTACATCGGAGAGAGCCACGGGTTCTACCTTTACCCTATCCGCAATGTTGTTGATTTTAATGTTTTCCTCAAGATAGGTCATGGGGCCCATTGAAGGTTCGAAAGCATGCACCTTCAGTTTTGGGTTTACCATACACCCTAGAATGGAATAATAACCAATATTGGTCCCTACATCCCAAAAAGTTTCAACCTTTTTTACCAGCTCTATAAAAAGAGGGGTGTATTCAAAATTCTCAGGTTTGTCCCAGAAAAGTTCACGTGTGATATAACTGGTTTGATTCGTCTTTAACCGAAACGCAATCCCATTGCCAACATCTACTTTTATCGACCCCGAAGGATGAATCTTTATGCGTTCTGGCAGCAAGGGAGACAAAATCCGGTTCACATTTCTCAGCAACCGATTCATATTTGGTTCATACACCAAAGAATGAAAAAAACCCATCAAATTAGACTTAAATGAAAATCAAAGTTACCATTTCAAACTAGAATCCTCATCAAGTTTTTGTACGAGTTGTACAGTAGATGGAAGAATAGGTGCACTTTGACCAAAAAACAGGGGTTTATGCCTCTTCTTCACTACGAAATCTTTAATTTGTACCAAACCTCATTGTTGACTTTCAATGACTCTACAAACATATTCTTTAACCCACAAGCTGCTTCTTTTTTCCTTACTTGTTTGCTCTTTCCCTTGCTTTTCGCAAAGCTATAATGTTGCTGATTATCAAAAAATAAATGAGACCAATGGTGGATTCACAGGGAATCTAGATGATTTTGATTCGTGGGGAATCGCCATAGACAATATTGGGGATTTGGACGGAAACGGGGTCAACGACTTGGCCGTAGGCGCGTACACCGACGATGATGGTGGCACTGATCGGGGAGCTGTTTGGATTCTTTTTTTGGATGCGGACAACCAAGTGATCGATCAAACCAAAATCAGTGATACTCAAGGTGGATTTACGGGAGTGCTTGAGGATGATGATCGTTTCGGGGGCGCCGTTGCCTATCTCGGGGATTTAAATTCTGATGGGCGTATTGAATTGGCCGTTGGTGCAGATTATGATGGGGATGGCGGGTATTGGCATGGTGCTGTTTGGATTTTGAGCCTAAACAACAATGGAACTGTGAACTCGCATGTAAAAATTAGTGATACCCAAGGAGGTTTTACTGGTGTCATAAACGGAGATGCGATTTTTGGAACCGATATTGAAAACATTGGAGATCTAAATAATGATGGCATTGCCGATTTGGCTGTTGCATCAAGAAGGGATGCTGACGGAGGTTCTAGGAGGGGTGCACTGTGGATACTTTTCATGAATGCCGATCTAACCGTGAACTCATATCAAAAAATCAGTGATACACAGGGTGGGTTTACGCCCATTCTTGAATTTGAGGATTATTTTGGGGGTTCCGTTCTCAACATGGGTGATTTGGATGGGGACAATATAACCGACATCGTTGTGGGCGCATATAGGGATGATGATGGAGCGGTAAATGCAGGCAGCTTTTATACCTTGTACTTAAATACAGATGGAACAGTGAAATCATCCCAAAAAGTAAGTAATCTTTCCGGGGGGCTTTCACATCAAATTTCTGGCAGCGCCCTGTTCGGTGAATCAATTGATGGAACCAATGACCTGGATGGTGATGGGAGGCTTGAAATTTTAGTAGGGGCTTTAGGGCACCTAAACCCTACCCTATCGTCTGCAACCGGCGGATTTTATATGATTGAATTAAACAATGATGGTACCGTTTCCGAAGACTTCTTTTATACGTACGGGGAGCATTGCTTCTCGGGAGAATTGAATGGTGGTGATTATTTTGGAGGGGCTATTACCCTTTTAAATGGTGGTCAAAATCCAAAAATTGCCGTGAGTGCCTATCACGACAGTGAAAATGGACCCGAGAGAGGTGCAATCTGGATTCTTGACTTAGGCGATGTTTTCTATACACTTTCTGACCAAACCGACCCCTCTGGGTGTTCAACCAATGATGGTTCATTCACCGTTTCGGACTTAGCCCCGGAAAAAGAATACACCATAACCTATGTGCATGGAGGAAATTTGGTGACGGACAATTATATCTCGGATGCAAATGGAATCGTTCAGGTTACAGGATTGGAGCAGGGAGCGTATAATGACATCATTGTAACTGAAAATGTAATCAACTGCACCGATAACCTTGGAAATGTTGTGCTAAGTGGGTCAAGTTTGGATGCTCAAATTACCATTACGGAACCAACGGAATGTGGTGCCAACAATGGAAGTATTATCATTAGCAATCTGGTTGCGAATATTGACTATACTATTTCCTATGAATACCAATCCATTCCAACTTCCCTGCAATCAATGGCAAATACAAATGGCGAAATCGTTGTTGATGAACTACCCGGAGGCTCTTACATGGGCTTCATGATCAGGGAAGAGGTAAACGGTTGTGAAAATTATTATGGTGATGTGGTGCTTGAAAGTTCAAACGCTGATTTGCAGTTTGTGACCACTTCCCCAACCAATTGTGTCAATTCTGACGGGAACATACAGATTATTGGTCTTGTCCCTAATGCGCTTTATCAGGTTACATACGATTTTAATGATGCCCAAACCACCAATACCATTGCTTCCGATGACTTTGGACAAATCAATTTAAGTGCTCTGGAAACAGGCTTATATGAAAACATCGTAGTTTTTGATGTGAACAATGGTTGCACGTTTTCCGAACCTTTCATTGGACTGCCTTGCGTTGAAGACAACGGACTTTGCTTTACATTCAAGAAGTTTTTCACCCCTAATGGTGATGGAATAAATGATTATTGGTTTTTAGAGAACGATGCAGACTGTGATTATTTTACCCAAATTTATGATCGCTATGGAAAATTGGTTGCCGTTCTAACTCCTGAAAATCCCAATTGGGATGGGCGCTACCGTGGAAAACCAATGCCTTCCACTACATACTGGTGCAATGTTCAATTCACAAATGGGACCATAACAGATGTCTACAGGTTTCATTTTGCCTTAAAGCGATGAGAATCCGCTCAGGGACGACTTGGTTACCTCTTGAGCTTGGATTTTAGCGAGCTCCGGTTTTGCAATTTCAGGCGGATGCATCCGATGATTCAATTTCGATGCACAAGATTCAGGGTCTTTATTGGTTGAAAGGCCAAAAGAGCTATTGCCATACCAATTAGAACCAAAAAAGTCATCTCAAGATTGGACAACATCATATTGATGCCCAATGATTTTTCCGAAATCTTTGTAAGCCTTTTACTTTCCTCTATTTGAATGGCCTCCAGCGCATCAAGGTTTTTCTTGAGTTCAACAAGTGTTTCCTTGGTCTTTAATAGCACATCTTGACTTTTACCTCCTGCCTTACCTTCCAATTCCAATGTTTCCAATCCAGAAAATCCATTTATCAAGCGCTCTAAAAGTTTGCTCTCTTCAAGAGTCAATACGGTGTTTTTATAATCATTCAGAATAGGCTGAATCTTTTGCGAGACAAGGTAAGGCTCCACTTTCTCCCTTCCTTCAATAAGGGCGAGTTCCTCCACATAAATATGGTTCCTTAGCTTGTAGATATAATCTTGGACCATAATACGGTCATGGTATATGGAACTGACCGTTCTTTGTATGGTTTCAAAATGCCTACGGTCCAGCAAATTGGATCCCAAGACCAATAAAAAAGTAAAAGTCAATATAGACCCAACCAGTATTCGTTGTTTTCCTGAAAGTTCAGCTTTCATAGTATCGTTTTTGCATTAAACCTCAACCACTCCTTTGCATTATGATTGGCATTGGAATCGTTTCATATATTGTATTCCATCAGCATATCACCTATTGAATTATTGACAATCCATCTTTTATAGTCAATGCCTTAATCGAATGGTTTGACCTCAATACCAAACCATTGTGCCAAAAAAATAGGCAAACGGTATGCCTAATGAATAGAATACACAGCGAACACTTGTAACTTATTATATACCAGAACTTTAAATCATTAAGAAAACATATGAACCAGCAGCGTTCCGGGGAATATTTACCCGCTTGGGTAGAAATCGACCAAACAATCATGATAACCAACTGTTTTTAAAGCACTTAGTGCTGACACTCTTTTACAGTCATTCCCGAACGTTATTTCTGTAACATTAAGGAGATTTAATGCGGGTTTAAACCAAAGGAAATGCATTGCTCTGCCAAGCCTAAGCTGTATCTTTGCCGCCAATGCGGAACAATTTTAGACAGGGATATCGAATTGGAAGATATATGGTGTTGATCCCAGAATGGCGATACCCAGCAAACGGACGTTTTTTACGTTTGATAAAGTTAGTGGGAAAACCGGCATTGAATACCATAAATAGAATGAAAAATGCTTCCTGGGTCCATATATACCAATCCTTTGCCTGATATGTCCAAAAAAAGACTTCGTTATCCTCTTTATGACAATTATCATGTTCACATCCATGAGCCTTTTCTACTTTTGTCCCTATGAAGCACACTATTATTCTTTTGGTCGCTTTTTCGATGTTGGTCAAGCCTCTTTGGCCCATCATGGAGTACGTGGCCAACTATGAATATATCTCGGAAGTGCTCTGTAAAAACAAGAACAGGCCAGAGTTGCAATGTAATGGTAAGTGCTACTTGGCGAAACAATTGGAAGAACAACAAAAAGATTCCGATAGAAATCCCTTTGGAGATCAACGGTCAAAAACGGAAGTCCAGCCTATGGATTTCTTCCAACCTATACCATCCGTTGACCTGTCCTTACAATTCCAAACTTGCATAGCCCCCAGTGGTTATTATTATCAAGATTTACATACATCACTTTTTGTTAGCGACATTCCCCACCCTCCAGAGCAAGCCTGAATGAATTCGACGTACCCCTAAGGGAAAATCTCCAATATTTTCCCAACTACTGGGTGCCCTTTATTTTTTGAATTGATTCAAAACCTTTAACCATGAAATCGAACTATTCATTTCGGGCCAGGTCAGCTTGCATAAAATATCCGCTAGTTGTCCTTGGGCTTTGCCTAATGTCAATTTTTCAGTCAAAGCTCCAGGCCCAAGAATCCATAGGGTTCCAAACCTTGGATTCAATTTTGACCATAGATTTAAAGGAGGTCATTGTCATCTCATCCTTTAAAAGAAGTATTGAACACAAATCGCAACCAAATCCACTATCCACTTTGGATGAATATCTGGAATCCTCCAAGAAAATATCCATGGTCAAGCGTGGTGCATATGCCTGGGACCCAATGCTCAATGATATGACCTCAGAGCGATTGTCCATTACCATTGATGGTATGCGAATTTTTGGGGCTTGTACGGATAAAATGGACCCTATAACATCCTATGTGGACGTATCCAATCTTTCGGATGTCCAGGTAAAAAGTGGACAACAAGGTGCCCAACACGGCAATGTGATCGGAGGGGCCATTGATATGCGCTTGGAGAAGAGCAACTTTAAACCCTTGGGCTGGACAGCCGCTGTAGAGACGGGGTATGAGACCAATAACACCTCTCAAATTGTGGGTGGAGAGCTCAATTACTCTGATGAAAATTTCTATTTGGATACCGATATCATTTATCGGAAGGCAGAAAACTATACCGCTGGTGGTGGTGAAGAGGTTGCCTTTTCCCAATATGAAAAATACAATCTGTCCGCCAATGCTGGGTACAAAGTCTCCGATGACCAAAAACTGTTAGCCAGTTTTATTTTTGACGAGGCCCGGGATGTAGGCTACCCTGCTCTTCCCATGGATGTATCCTTGGCACGTGCCTTTATTGGATCACTAAGTTGGGTGCAATCCAATTTTATTGGAAACCTTGAGAATTGGGAATCCAAGCTATATGCCAACACCATTACGCATATTATGGATGACAGCCAAAGACCCGATGTACCCATTCGAATGGATATGCCCGGTTGGAGTGACACCTATGGGTTTTATTCCCAGACCGAGCTCTCTTTTGATAACCATAGGTTTATAGGTAAAATCGATGGATTTTACAATCGTTCCTTGGCGGAAATGACCATGTATCCCAATAACCCCAATGAGCAGGAAATGTTCATGCTTACTTGGCCAGATGTACGGACGTTTAATACGGGTCTTTATTTGGAAGACAAAATTAACCTCAGCGACGGCATCCTAAAATTAGCTACTCGACTGGCCTACCAATCGTTTCATGTGGCGGATGATTTTGGACTGAACAGTCTTCGGATTTTCTACCCAGACATGGACCAAAGGCAAACACGTACACTAAAAAGTGTTTCGGCACACTATCACAAACAGTTTAAGAAATGGCATGTAAACGGTGGTGTTGCCTATGGTGATCGTGCTCCTTCTGTTTCTGAGGGATTTGGCTTTTATCTGTTCAACAGTTTTGACAACCATGATTACATTGGCAATCCAAATCTCAAGAATGAGAAAGCCTTGGAGACCCGAATCAAGGTTACATTACCATTAGATAATCTGGAGCTTGGTCTAGAGGGCAATTACTTTCACACCAGGGATTATATCATTGGTGAAATCGACCCAACACTCAACGAAATGACCATAGGTGCCGATGGTGTTAAAATCTATACCAATTTGAAACAGGCCAACCTTTATAATGTTTCTATGGATATGGAGTACAAGTTTACCCCAGAACTCAACTGGAGTGGACGGGTCTCTTATCACAGGGGCATAGACCACAATGGTCGCAATCTGCCCTTCATCAGTCCCGTTGACTACCGTTCCCAATTGAGCTATGCCCATGGAAGCTTTTCGGGATCAGTGACCTTATCCGGCGCAATGGACCAAACCAATTTTAGCCCCACTTTTGGGGAGGACCGTACACCTGCCTATACGTTACTGTCCCTATCCTTGGGCAAGACCTTTTCCCTTGGTGGGAATACGCTGTATGTGAAGGCAGGAGTTGAAAACCTATTTGACACCTATTACTCAACGTATTCCGATTGGAACAATATCCCACGCATGGGAAGGAACTTTTTCATGACCTTATCCTATGCCATTAATTAATCCTAATTATTAAAATCAAAAACAATGAAAACTATAAAATCCCTAATCATATTAATCGCACTATCTGCTGGAATTACATCTTGTTCCGATAATAACGAAAGCCCAATGCCTGTAACTGAAAATCCATTGGAAGCTTATAATCTGACAAGTAGTTTTGAGGCCAATGGCCATATGTTGGAGCTATATTCTGAAAAAGAGGTTTTGACCACAGGTTACAATGAGCTATACCTCCAAATTAAGGACTTGTCAACCGGTGAATATATCCCCAATGCAACCATTAGCTGGAATCCCGTTATGCACATGACCCAAATGAGCCATTCCTGTCCAAAATCGGAGATTTCAGCAACAGAGGAAAAAACCGTCTATAAAGGCTTTGTGGTCTTTCAAATGGCCAGCAACGCTAACGAATATTGGGAGTTGAACCTAGAATACAGCTTTGGGGGCACTACCTATACCATCTCGGAAACCATAGAGGTCAACGCCCCAGCTGATGGCAAAAAAACGGTCAATGTATTCATGGGTGCCGATGATGCCCGTTATGTTTTGGCCATGATGCCACTTACGCCAGAAGTTGCTATCAACGACCTATCGGCCGTACTATTCAAAATGGAATCTATGATGAGCTTTCAACCTATAGAAAACTATACCATAAAGTTAGATCCCAGAATGCCAGGAATGGGCAACCATAGTTCCCCCAATAATGAGGATTTAATCTATGACGCCACTGCCGGTAACTATGCAGGCAAACTGTCCCTCACCATGACCGGTTACTGGAAAATCAACTTACAGCTGCTCAATGCCAATGATGAAATCTTAAAAGGAGAAAGTGTTACGGAAGAGAACGAAAGTAGCAGTTTGTACTTCGAGATTGAGTTTTAAAATTTGTTGTTTACTTTTTATTCGTTTGTTTGAAAAGGTCATCCGATGGTGGGTGGCCTTTTTAATTTTTGATATTTTCTAGCTTAAAGATGCGGTATGGGTTCGGTTTCAAAAAAAGAATCAAATGGGAAAAAACTCTTCTAAATCCTGTTTTCCTTCCACCAAATCCAAAATAGTGGTATTTTGAAGGACTTTTATGAATTTTGCTTTGTTGGCTCCTACCAATTTATGCAACACACAGGGATTATCCATATCGCAGTCCTTAATTCCCAAAACACAGGACTTTATGCGCTTTTCCCCATCAATTATCCTAACAATGTCCATTAGGGTCCGTTTTCGGTCTTCATCGCTCAAATAGAACCCTCCTTTAGGTCCTCTAGTGGAGGAAATGATATTGTGCCGCGACAGTTCCTGTAACAGTTTGGCCAAGTAAGCTTCAGGCACATGGATCATTTCAAAAATATCCCTGACCATAATCTTACGGTCCTCATTGGAGTTTACTGCTAAATAAAGTACTCCCTTGATGGCATATTTGGAGGAGTTGGAGAGCATGACATTTTATATTCAACAAAGATTAAAAGACATTTTTATCCTTTTCATGACTATTATCATGTTTTTAGTGTTTTACCCATGCTACTTTTGATACGAAATTTTAACCATTTATCACATGAAGACTATAATAAAAGGAATGACCCTACTCTTTGCCCTCATCTTAATAAGCTGTGGTGGTAAGAAAGAGGAGAAAAAAGACGACGGTTTCAGTGTTCAAAGGCAAAAGACAACAACCGAGCAGCCTGCTGAAATCCCTACAACCGATCAGGTCAAAGCTTCTGAACGTGTGGATATGACCACAAAAGGTGTCGGCCCCATTACATCTGTTGACTTAGCACCTGAAATAGACCAAACCATGGCCGCCAAAGGCAAAGAAGTTTATGAGCAAATGTGTCTGGCATGTCATAGGGTAGGTAAAAAATTCATAGGACCGGCCCCTAACGGAATATTGGAGCGAAGAACCCCCGAATGGGTCATGAACATGATCTTGAACCCACAAGAAATGGTACAACAAGATCCTTTGGCCAAAGAACTCCTCCAAGAGTTTAACGGATCACCCATGTCCAACCAAGGGTTGACCGAAGATGAGGCACGTGCCATTCTAGAATATTTTAGAACCTTAAAATAATGCAAATGAAATCAACCATCAAACTCCGTATGATGGGGCTGCTTTTGCTGCTCATGGTAGTCAGCAGTTGCAAACAAGGGCCCCAAAACGACACAACAGCTTCTGGCCAAAATGATTCCGAGGCCATTCTGGAAAACAACAAGGGACAAGCCTTTATTGAAGACGATGGATCCACTCCCAATGTATTGCAAATAGCCATTGGCTCCCCGGACCACAGTACGTTGGTTGCCGCAGTGCAGGCAGCGGAGCTCGAAAATGCCCTAGTGAATGCAGGCCCGTTAATGGTGTTTGCACCCACCAATGCAGCTTTTGACGCTCTACCTGAAGGTACCGTTGAAAATTTGTTGAAACCTGAAAACAAGGACGCCTTGGCCAATATTCTCAAGTACCACGTTACCCCTGGCAACTATTCAAAGGATTTTTTGAAAAACTTCAAAAAATTGGGACAGGCCAATGATCAAAATGTCCCTGTTGAAATCAAGGGTGATGATGTTTTTGTTGGAGGTGCCAAAATAATTGCCAGTGTGCCTGCCGGGAACGGTATTGTCCATGTTGTGGACAAAGTTATCCTTCCCCCAAAAGAATAAACAATACCATTAAAACGAATAAATCCTAACACAATGAAAATTTACAAACAATTGATCATGTCCATGGGAGCTGTCCTGATGCTGGTTTCCTGTGGCCAACAAAACCAAAACTCAAACGGGGCACTATCATCGAGTGCCGCCGAAAAAGTGTATGTTGCTCCAGGCGAGCAGGACGAATACTATGCTTTCCTTTCCGGTGGATACAGCGGTAACCTTACCGTTTATGGACTACCTTCTGGAAGGATGTTCAAGGAAATTCCCGTGTTCTCCCAATTCCCAACTTCTGGATATGGATATTCTGAAGAGACCAAGCCCATGCTTACTACATCTCATGGATTTGTACCTTGGGACGATGCCCACCACCCTGATATCTCCCAGACCAATGGAGAACTGGATGGACGTTGGATATTCATCAATGGCAACAATACTCCAAGGATTGCCCGTATCAGTTTGAGCACTTTTGAAACAGAAGAAATCATCGAAGTACCCAATAGTGCCGGGAACCACAGTTCTTCATTCATTACCGAGAACACTGAATATGTAGTGGCAGGAACACGTTTCTCCGTTCCCATTCCACAAAGGGATATGCCAATCAATGAATACAAAAGCAATTTCAAGGGGTCTTTGTCCTTTATCAGCGTAGATCCAGAACACGGTCATATGGACTTGAAGTTTCAATTGTTGATGCCCGGGTTCAACTATGATCTTTCACATCCCGGTCGTGGGAAATCACACGGATGGTTCTTCTTTACTACCTATAACACAGAAGAAGCCCACACGCTTCAAGAGGTAAATGCATCACAGAACGACAAGGATTTTATTGCCGCAGTCAACTGGAAGAAAATTGAAGAATACGTAAACAATGGTGGAGGTACCAAAATGCCTGCCAACTATGCCCATAATGTTTATGATGAAAGCACCCATATGGCAACCACCACCATGAAAAAAGAGGTATTGACCGTTGATCCTTTAAAGGTGCCCGGGGCTGTATTTTTCTTACCTACTCCAAAATCGCCACACGGTTGTGATGTAGATCCAACTGGGCAATACATCATTGGAAACGGTAAACTGTCTGCAGACTTGACCGTACACTCTTTTGACAAGATGATAGCGGCCATAGAAGGTGAGAAATTCGACGGTGAAGCCTACGGTATTCCAATCCTTAAGTTTGAGGATGTATTGGCCGGACAGGTAAAAAGTGGTGGCCTAGGCCCCCTTCATACCGAGTTTGACAGCAAAGGAAACGCCTACACTACCTTCTTTATCTCTTCTGAAGTGGTAAAATGGAAATTGGGCACTTGGGAGGTCATCGATAGAAAACCCACCTATTATTCTGTTGGACACTTGATGATCCCCGGGGGTAACTCAAGAAAACCCTTTGGCAAATACGTAGTGGCCATGAACAAGATTACCAAAGACCGTTACTTGCCCACTGGACCGGAAATGGAACACTCTGCACAGATTTATGACATTTCTGGTGAAAAAATGGAACTCATCTATGATTTTCCAACGCATGGTGAGCCCCACTATGCTGCTGGTTGCCCAGCTGAACTGTTGGCGCCAAAATCAAAGAAAATCTACCGATTGGATGAGAACAAACACCCATACGCCGTAACATCGCCTACTGGTTCCAAAGTGGTACGAGAAGGTAACGAGGTCCACGTATATATGTCCACTATACGAAGCCACTTTACGCCAGACAATATCGAGGGTATCAAAGTGGGTGACAAAGTGTACTTCCACATCACCAACCACGAACAGGATTTTGATGTGCCGCACGGTTTCTCTATCCTAGGTCAGAACACCTCCGAGCTTCTGATTATGCCAGGACAGACCAAGACTTCGGTATGGGAACCCAAACAAGTTGGAGTATGGCCGTTCTACTGTACGGATTTCTGTTCTGCGTTGCACCAAGAAATGCAAGGATATGTCAGGGTTTCCCCTGCCAATTCCAACATGGAACTGAAATGGTCTTTGGGTGAATAATCCCAATTGACCCACCATTGAACAAAGCGGGCTGAGTCCATGACCTGCCCGCTTTTCTTACAAATTGAAGTTCATCAACCCTTCAGAAAAAAACACTCTCAATTTGTAACCCTTAAATCAAAAAAATGAAAAAGGCTAGTATACTAATGATCATTGGTCCTCTCTTCTTATTGGGATTGTACATCTTTCCTCTTTGGAACATTATGTTGGGAGCGCCACAGTACCCGGACCCCCTAGGGTTGAATATCCACATCAATGGCTTGCAGGGAATGAATGAATTTGACATTCAGAACATTGATGGCCTCAACCACTACATAGGAATGCAGACCTTGCCCAAAGTAGAAGATATGTGGGAATTTGGAACATTTCCCATCATTATTGGAATTATGGTAGCTTTAGGGGTATTGATCGGTATTTTGGGATATTTTAACAAAGTAGGCTATAAATGGTTTTTAGGATGGTTCATATTTATGTCCATTCTAGGGCTGTTGGGTATGTACGATTTTAATGCATGGATGATAGACTATGGTACCAACTTAGACCCCAATGCCATTATGAAATTAACCAACCCCGATGGAACTCCAATGACCTATAAACCACCCTTGCTGGGACATGTGAAGATGCTCAATTTTGATGTGACCTCTATGCCATCCATAGGCGCTTGGCTCATGTTCGTGGGTATGATGCTTACTTTGGCGGCCAGCTACCTAGGGTGGAAGAATGCTAATAAACAATAAAAACACTTCTCATGAAACCATCTTTTATCCTTTGTTTTGCCATGCTTGGCTGTATCCTTGGATGCACCGTAGGTCCTAAACCTATTGATTATGGCCATGTAGGCTGTCATTTTTGCAGCATGACCATTGTGGACAAGCAGCATGCTGCACAATTGGTCACAAAAAAAGGAAAGGTCTTTAACTTTGATGCGGTTGAGTGCATGATGAACCACTTAAAAGATGAGGATGAATCTACCATAGCCCTGTTTTTGGTCAATGATTTTGACCAACCGGGCGAATTGGTAAATGCTGCAGGGGCCACTTATTTGATCAGCGAGAACATCCCAAGCCCAATGGGTGCCTTTTTAAGTGCATTTGCGGAAGAACAGGCGGCCCAATTTGCGTTGGATGACAACGGTGGGGAACTGTTCACCTGGGATCAATTGAAACAAGAATACCAATAACTCCTAAAAACAACAATTATGTATATGATCGGAATTGATAACACCATTGCGCAACAACCTTTTCATGACCTACAAGTGGAGCAACTGGTTAAAAACCCGTCAATGGAAATCTTGAGTGTTAGTCTGGCCAAAGGTGCACTTTTCCCTAAACATTCGTCCCCAAAGGATGTGCATTTGTTTGTGCTGGAAGGTTGCATCGATTTTTATATCGAAAACCAGATCATTAATTTAACCTCCCAACAGCATTTTAGCTTTTCAAAGAATGTGGAACATTGGGTGTTGGCCAATGAGGATGCTAAATTCTTGATTATCCGATAAAACAATGGTTCCTAAACCCATCATACTTGTGTATGTATTGGCAGAAATACCATCATTATAATCTTGTCTGTTTTTGGTAGGTTTTAGTTCATAAAGCGGAGGTATACTATGAAAATCAAGAAAGAACATATAAAATTCATTTTGGGTTGTATTCTATTGATGGGTTTTCAAATGGGTATGGCAAACACCTGGACTGTTTGTGCTGCCTGCGAGAACAATTCCATTAAGGAAACCATTGCGCGTGCTGCTGATCATGACACCATACGCATTGAAAAAGGCATCTACAAAGAGTTTGAGATTTTGGTAGATAAACCATTGGTCATAAAGGGCATTGGCTATCCTATCGTGGATGGAGAGAAAAAGGGTGAGATTTTTAAGATTACTTCGGACAATGTTACCTTGGATGGCCTTTTTGTTATTAACGTTGGGGTAAGCTATACCAAGGACAATGCGGCCATACGGGTGGTTCAGAGCAAAAACTTCCTCATTCAGAATATGGTGCTGGAACAGTTGTTTTTTGGCATTTATCTGGAAAAATCTTCCCATGGCAAGGTGTACCACAACAGGATTATTGGCCAGGCCGTGGACGAGTACAATTCGGGAAATGGCATCCAACTTTGGTATTCCAAGGATGTGGACGTTAGCAAAAACCACGTGCAAGGTACTAGGGATGGTATCTATTTGGAGTTTTCAGACCGCATAACCATTACCGATAATACCAGTATGGACAATCTTCGGTATGGACTTCATTTTATGTTCTCGAACAATGATGTGTATTCAAACAATACCTTTGAAAATAATGGAGCTGGAGTCGCGGTGATGTTCTCCAAGTTTATTACTATGAAAAACAACAATTTCAAAAAAAATTGGGGAACAGCCGCCTATGGCATGCTTTTGAAGGAGATTAACGATGCGGAAATCAGCGGAAACACCTTCGAAGAAAATACCATCGGTATCAATATCGAGGGGTCCAATCGCATTCAATACCACAATAACGATTTCATCAACAATGGTTGGGCCATTCGAGTGATCGGAGCTTGCTATACCAACAGTTTTGTGGGCAACAATTTCCTGTACAATTCTTTTGACATTTCATACAACAGTAAACTCAACGACAATGTCTTTGAAGGTAATTTTTGGAGCAGTTATACCGGCTATGATTTGGACAAGGATGGTGTTGGCGATGTACCTTATAGGCCTGTAAAATTGTTTTCCTACATAGTGAACCGTACCCCTGAGACCATTGTGCTACTTCGAAGCTTGTTTATGGATATCATAGATTTTTCCGAACGGGTTTCCCCAGTATTCACCCCGGATGAGTTAAAAGACATTCGACCTTTAATGAAAATACGACCATGACCATAGAAATAAAAGACCTGCACAAGAAATTTGGAAAGAACCAAGTGTTAAAAGGAGTGGACCTTACCATTGACGAAGGCCATATTTATGCCATCCTAGGTCCCAATGGTTCAGGAAAGACCACACTGATCAAAAGCATTTTGGGCATGGTAATTCCAAATAAAGGACAGATAACGGTTTTGGAGAAACCCATTAAAAAGGATTGGAAGTACCGCAAGCAAATCAATTATCTTCCCCAGATTGCCAACTTTCCACCCAACATCAAGGTCAAAGAATTGATCCATATGATCAAGGACCTTCGGAACAGTACCGCTGATGAAACAGAACTTATTACACTGTTTGGGCTGGAACCCTTTCTAAACAAAAAACTGTCCACCTTATCCGGGGGCACCAAACAAAAAGTGAACATTGTATTGACCTTTATGTTTGACAGTCCATTGATCATTCTTGATGAACCTACCACTGGCCTAGATCCAAAGGCATTGATTCGGCTCAAGGAACTGATTCAAAAAGAAAAGGCCCAAGGAAAGACTATTTTGATCACCTCGCACATTATGCAGTTCGTGGAAGAGGTGGCCGATGAGATTGTTTATCTTCTGGAAGGTGAAATCTACTTCAAAGGGAGTATTGAAACGCTTTTGGAGCAAACGGAACAAACCAATTTTGAACATGCCATTGCGGCCATAACAACCATAGGAAGCCATGCTTAAAATATTGAAATACAGTTTTTACGATCTTATTAGAAGCCGCTGGAGCTACGTTTACTTTTTGTTTTACTTGGCTCTTGGATTTGTTTTACTTTTTTTGAACAATGATGTTTCCAAGGCTGTAATCACCTTGATGAATGTGATCATTGTATTGGTTCCATTGATAGGCACCATATTTGGGGTGATGTACTATTACAATTCCCGCGAATTCACCGAACTTTTATTGGCTCAGCCCATCAACCGAAGGTCCATTTTTATGGGACAGTACTTTGGGGTGGCTGGATCATTGACCATGAGTCTTGCGCTGGGTCTGGGCATTCCATTTGTTCTGTATGGACTCTTACGGAGCAATGCCATTTTTGATTTTTCACTGCTATTGGTCACAGGGGCTTTCTTGACCTTTATTTTCGTTGGGCTATCTTTTGTCATTGCCATATCCAACGAAAACAAGATAAAGGGGTTCGGCTATGCCGTTCTGTTATGGCTTTTTTTGGCCGTGGTCTATGACGGGTTGTTCCTGATGTCGCTCATCGTTTTTGAGGAGTACCCACTGGATACTTTTTCTTTGGTGGCCACAGCGCTCAATCCCATTGATCTTTCCCGTATCTTGATCCTGCTCAAATTGGACATCTCTGCCCTATTGGGCTACACCGGTGCCATTTTCAAGAAGTTCTTCGGCACTGATCTGGGCTTCTTGGTATCCATGGCCATTCTTTTACTTTGGACAGTATTGCCTATACTTGGTTTGGGGCATAAAGCAAAGCGTAAGGACTTTTAACACGGATATAGCGATTTTGATAAAATCAAATGAAAGAAAACCTGTACCGTCAACACCTTGGAATTGCTGTATTGTACTTCAGCATTGCAGCGGTATTGGGCTTACTGCTTCGCTCCTTCCCTATTTTCTCCTTTGATTTCAACTACAAATATGTAGTTCATGCACATTCGCATATTGCGCTTTTGGGCTGGGTATATGTGGCCTTGACCACTTTGCTCCATTTTTGTTTTGTCAAGAATGCATCCAACAGCACCTATCAACGAATTTTTTGGGGCACCCAAGCCACTTTGATCGGGATGCTCCTTACATTTCCCTTTCAAGGTTATGCCCTCTTTTCCATTATTTTTTCCACTCTATTCCTTATAGCATCCTATACCTACACCTATTATTTCTGGAAGAACATTGCACCAATACATAAAGAAAGTAATGGTTTAAAATGCGTAAAAGCGGCACTGATCTATATGGTTATATCAAGCTTTGGACCGTGGGTCTTGGGGGCTGTTATGAACACTTTGGGTGCCCAATCCATTTGGTACCGCTTGTCCATCTATTTTTACTTGCACTTTCAGTACAATGGTTGGATGTTATTGGCCTTGCTAGGATTGTTCCTGTTTGTTTTGGAGCAACGTGGACACATCATCCCCAAAAAAGGGTTTGGTCGTTTTTTTAAAATGATCAACTTCGGAATAATCTTTACTTTTTTCCTTTCCACCCTATGGACAGAACCATCACCATGGATGTATCTCCTTGGGGGAATTGGGGCAATTACCCAGATTGTTGCTTTTCTGCTTTATTGGGCACACACCAAAAACGGGATTGGAAAATTGTCTTTAACAAACCTTCAACGGCAGCTACTCTATACCGTTGTGGCGCTTACCTGCATTAAGATAGCATTGCAACTAATTACCGTTGTTCCCTACTTTGCCCTATTGGCGGCAAAGTACCTCGACTTTACCATTGGTTATTTGCACTTGACCTTTTTGGGGGTCATCAGTTTTGGGCTGTTCTTCTTTATGGACTATTTTGGCTTGGTACGAGTATCAAAATCATCCTGCGCACTTTATATGGTAGGATTCTTGCTTACGGAAGTCCTGATTTTCTTCAAAGGGTTTTCGGCTTGGCAGCAATGGGGAGTTTTTAGCGGATATACCTCATCCTTAGCACTTTGTTCTTTATTTATTTTTTTGGGATTGGTGTTGATGGCATTTCATAATAGAACCAAACCATGATTTTTTTAAAACAATCTAGGAATTTAATATTTGTAATGGTTTACATTTGATTTGTCTAGCGTTGTGCTGATAGAAAAAATAATAAAGGACAATTTTGTCCTAGTTAAATTAAACGCTATCTTTGTAGCGTAAGAAACAGCAATAGATGTTCTCAAAAGCATGTGAGTATGGTATTCGGGCGGCGGTGTACATTGCGCTGCAATCTTTGGATGGCAGACGTGTAAGCGTCAATGAAATTGCTGAGGAAATTGATTCTCCCATGGCATTTACCGCCAAAATCCTTCAACAGCTCACCAAGAACAATATTGTAGATTCCGTAAAAGGTCCAACAGGTGGATTTGAAATTGAGCGTGAAGCAATGGATACCGTAAAACTAAGCAAGATAGTGAAGGCCATTGATGGAGATAAAATCTATGTGGGGTGCGGATTGGGTCTAAAGGAGTGCAATGCAGACAAACCCTGTCCCCTACACGACAAGTTCGTAGATGTTAGATCCAATTTAAGGACCATGCTACAAAGTACAAGTCTGTACGAACTCGCCACAGGTTTGGAAGTGGGATTGACCTATTTGAAACGATAAAAAAATTTGAATTAATAAAGGATAAATTTATCCGAATTAAAAATTGAAACTATGAACAGTACTTTGGAAAAAACTATTGGGCAAATGGTAGCGGATGACTACAGGACTGCCCAGGTCTTTAAAGCGCACAAAATAGATTTTTGTTGCAAAGGAAATCGAACCCTATCTGAGGTCGCCTCCAAAAAGGGATTAAACTTAGAGGCTTTGCACGAAGAGTTGGATATAATCAAAGACAAAAACCAAGGGGATCAGCCCGATGTTGCGTCCTGGCCTTTGGACTTACTTGTCGATTATATTGAAAAGAAGCACCATCGCTATGTAGAAGAGCACATTCCTATACTCAATCAATATTTGGACAAGCTCTGCAGGGTACACGGGGAACGCCACCCAGAATTGTTTGAAATATTTGAACATTTTAAAGCATCGGCAGGGGAACTGGCCATGCATATGAAAAAAGAGGAACTTGTGCTCTTCCCTTGGGTTCGTAAAATGGTTGAAGGCTTTGCTGATCGTGAAACCTTGGAAGCTCCTCACTTTGGTACGGTACGCAATCCTATTCAAATGATGATGCAGGAGCACGACAACGAAGGGGAACGTTTCCGTAAAATTGCAGCGCTGAGCCAAGATTACACACCCCCTACGGATGCCTGCAACACCTATCGGGTAACATTCTCACTCTTGCAAGAGTTTGAGGATGATCTGCACAGGCACATCCATTTGGAAAACAACATTCTTTTCCCAAAGGCAGAAGCCATGGAGAAAAAACTGCTTTCCAAATGATTAAAAAATGGCGAAAAGCTCCATTAAAAGACACCATGCACTCAAGGGAGTGAGCCGTGAACACCATCAACATGAAACATTCATCAACAATACCCATGACCCATTCTGGAACTGATCAAAAATCCAGTAAATTGAAAAAATTCCATAAGCGCCTGTTCCTAGAATTCAAAAAAGGTCAAATGGGCTATGCGACCATAGCCATCATAGGCCAAAGTTGCCTAGGTTCAGCTGCCGCCATGGCGCTTTTAATATCGGAAATGGCCATGATTCCTAAAATGGTCCTGCTCTTTTTTGTCACCATTTTTTGTATGGCCTTCAATGGTGCCGTACTCGCCCAATTAAAACCTTTAACCACTTTTAATATATTAATACTTAGTGTAGCATTTAGCACCTTGGTCATTCTTTTCCAGATAATTTAATCTGTTCGGCAACCTAGAAGTGCGGCTCAAGCCATTCAGACAATATGGACCATATCACTTGGATCATTGGGTATCTATAATGGGAACCCAGTTTCAGTTAGGACGGACAAAAGGAGAATAGCTTGAGCCGATTTGTTTTGCTCTTCTATTTTCTATTCTATACATCGTCCCATAACGGGGAATATCTACTCGCAAATCATCCCCATACCCTTTGCAATTCGTTTATCATCCAACTTAATACGTATAAATCCATGGCAAAAGTCCTCCACGGTCTATAGCCTAAAATCTTACATATCCATATAGTATGTAGGTAGGCCTGCGTTATTAAATTGATAAAAATGAAAGTTATATCCTACTTATTTTGAGTAAATTACTATATTTAGTGTAATCTATTTAGTATGATTTATCATTTAATCACCAAGCCTTATTGCTATGGAAAACACCCTATTCTTTATTCTTAAGAATTTTCTTAAAAAAGAAAACTTTAAGGTTAATTTAAAAGAGCTCAAGTTTCAATTGTTAAGCCATCCTTCTTACCCAAGCCTACATTCCCTCACTGGAGTACTATCACATTTGGGGATTAAAAATTTGGCATTGGAGGTCCCTGTTGATATGTACACACTGCAACAAACACCCGATAATTTTATATCCTTGACCCAAGACAGACAATTTATGATGGTGAGTAGGGTTGGCAGTAAATTTGAATTATTGTTGGAAAACAAGGAGAGGAAGATAAAGGATGCGACCGATTTTTTGAAAGATTGGAGCGGCATCGTTGTGGCTGCGGAAATTGATGGTGAGAATACTAAACTTTCAAATGAAGCACCCAATAATAAACTTTCTTATGCCATCTATTCACTTACAGGATTTCTTTTGATTGGATTCTTTATTGGCTGGAATCCAGATTGGCTTCAGGCATTACAACTAAGCCTTGCTCTTTCCGGACTGCTAATCAGTATTCTTATTGTTAATCGCGAATTGGGTTTCAAATCTAAGGTAGTGGACGCGTTTTGTAGTGATGGTGAGTCTACTAGCTGCGATGAGGTGCTAAACTCCAAAGGTGCTTCGCTTTTTAATTTTTTAAAATTGAGCGATTTGAGTGTCATTTATTTTTTAGGCTTGGTCATAACCTGGCTGTTGGTTTTGGCGTTCGGTAAAACAAATTCGATTATTATCCTACTTACCACACTTACAATTCCTGTTACCCTTTATTCTATATACTATCAATACACTATAGTTAAAAAATGGTGTCCTCTATGTTTGGGTATTGTTGCAGTTCTATGGACCCAATTTGGGACTTTTTTGATGGGTGGCGCCGGAATTAAAGATATATCCCTGAATTTTGGCAATAGTGTTATTGCACTTTTTTCCTTTTTATTAGCTACTTCAATTTGGGTATTCATCAGACCTCTTTTACATGGAAGACATGAACTAGGAAAACTAAAAATTGAGCACTATAAGTTCAAACGCAATTTTGATTTATTTCTATCCGTCCTCAATAAAGGGGTTCACCTAGAACCAAATCTACCAACTTTCGCAGGTAGGGAAATCGTACTTGGCAATGTTCACGCCAATGTTAGTATTCTCTTGGTGACGAGCCCTCAGTGCTTTTATTGTAAGTCTGCCCACAAGGAGCTTGAAAAGGTTTTGGATAAAAATCCAGATGATATAAATCTTGTTATACGATTCAATGTAAATGCCAAAGAAAAGGAAGATATTGGAAATAGGGTATGTTCTAGACTTTTGGAGCTGTATGAAACCCAATCTGTGGAAACACTTCTAAAAGCTATGGGAGAGGCCTATGCTGAAGATTCCGATCTACCAAAATGGTTGCTGGACTGGGGCGAACCTATTAATCATGAGGACTATTCTACCATTTTACATGAGCAACAACAATGGTGTATTGAAAAAGAAGTGCATTTTACGCCCGCTGTCTATATCAATGGAAAAGAATTTCCAAAAGAATACCAGCGTACCGACATCTCTTACTTTATCGAAGATCTTACTGAAAGCACCAATGATTTAAGTGCCGTTGAAGAGAATACAGAACTAATAAATTCATAACCAAAGCCTGTACTTTTCCGCAATTGCATGCGGAAAAGCAGCGCTGAGGGAACAATATCTTTTCGCGAAAGATGGACACAAACCTTGAGTGTCATTAAATGTTCAGGGCCAATTTAATTTAAATATTATTTAAAATGAAAAAGTTAGCAAGTTTAACTGGTGTAAAAACCCTGGGAAGAACAGCCCAAAAAGCCATTAATGGAGGTAGTGCAGCATGCGTGCCTGGTAACGAATGTGCCGGCAAATCTCTTGGTGACAATTGTTTTTATGGGTGTCATAAATCATGCCCAGGAACATGTCTAAGTTCAGGGTGTATGCCATGGTAATCATATGCTCTTAAGAATTGGTACTGTGCTATATTCTTATTGCGAAAATAGGTCAAGAAGAAATTCTTGACCTATCTATTTTGCATTTTAGACAATAAATCCATGACCCTATACCAGTTAGATGACTTTAGTTTAATATATGGTTCATTCCTAGAAATTCACCCTTACACATTTCCACAATTATATGCCCACTTGATCTATGGCAAAATTCCCATTCTTTAAACAAGCAGAACAAAAAGACTGTGGTCCTACCTGCCTTAAGATGATAGCAAAACATTATGGCAGAGATATTGGCATTCAGAATTTAAGGGATTGGGCCGAGACAACCAGAGAAGGCAGCAGTTTATTAGGGCTTGGGGAAGCAGCGGAAAAATTGGGTTTTCATAGTATAGGCGTAAAATTGAGCTACAATAAGTTGGCCGATGTTCCTTTGCCCTGTATTCTGCATTGGAAAGAAGAACATTTTGTGGTACTCTATAAAATCAAAAAACATAAAACCTATATCTCCGACCCTGCCTATGGTCTAATTAACTATGAAACTGAGGAGTTTATCAAATTATGGATTGGCAGCAATGCAGATATCAATACCGAAGAAGGTGTTGCATTGTTGATCGAACCGACTGCCACGTTTTATGACCATGAAAAAAAGAATGAAAGAAAGGAGAAATTCAACATTTCGTTTTTATCGCACTATTTAATAAAGTACAAAAAATTTATTCTGCAATTGGCCATAGGTTTACTGGCAGGTAGTTTACTTCAACTAATAGTTCCCTTTTTGACCCAAAGCATTGTTGATGTCGGCATTCAAAATCAGGATATCAATTTTATTTATCTCATCTTGTTTGCACAGCTATTCTTATTTCTTGGTAGAACGGCACTTGAAGTAATACGCGGATGGATTTTATTGCATTTAAGTACGCGAATAAATATCTCCTTGGTATCAGACTTCTTCATAAAATTGATGAACCTCCCCATGGCCTTTTTTGATTCTAAGATGACGGGAGACCTCATGCAAAGAATAGGGGACCATAAACGTATTGAAAAACTATTGACCACTTCCTCTCTAAACGTATTATTCTCCATGGTCAATTTTTTCATATTCGGATTTGTTCTGGCCTATTACAACCTACAGATTTTTGCAATTTTCCTTTTAGGCAGTTGTCTTTATTTTGGATGGGTGTTGTTCTTTTTTAAAAAAAGAAAAGAACTAGATCACAAACGCTTTTCGGAGCTAAGCAAAGAACAGAGCAAAGTAGTGGAATTAATCAATGGCATGCAGGAAATAAAACTTCATAACGCCGAGCGCCGTTTAAGATGGAATTGGGAATATGTTCAGGCACGTTTGTTCAGGGTTGAAATGAAGAGTTTGGCTCTAGAGCAAACCCAAACTGTGGGCTCATCATTTATTAATGAGTTGAAAAACATTCTTATTACTGTACTCTCAGCTAAATTGGTTATTGATGGTGAAATCACATTGGGGATGATGGTGGCCATCTCCTATATTGTTGGACAACTAAATGCGCCTGTCTCCCAGATGATTGGCTTTTTCAGGGATGTTCAGGACGCCAAGATTTCGCTTAATCGCTTGGGTGAAATCCACAATTTGGAGGATGAAGAAAATACCAGTGAAAAGAAAATATTGCATTTGCCCAAAAACGCCGATTTAAAATTAGTGGATGTTTCCTTTCGCTATTTGGGAGGACTTGACCCAGTTTTAAAGAATCTAAATTTAACTATACCGGCCAACAAAATAACAGCGATAGTTGGAGTAAGTGGAAGTGGTAAAACTACCTTAATGAAATTGCTCTTACGATTTTACGAACCAAATTCAGGCAAAATTAGTATCGGAAGCAATAATCTAAACAAGATGGCACAAAAAGTATGGCGGGAACACTGTGGCGTGGTTATGCAAGAAGGTTATATTTTTAATGATACCATTGCCCAAAACATTGCTGTTGGCGCCGACATGATAGACGAAAAACGATTACGGAACTCGGTAAAGATTGCAAACATACAAGACTACATTGCAGGTCTTCCTTTAGGTTTCAATACAAAAATAGGATTGGAGGGAACTGGTCTAAGCACTGGTCAAAAACAACGCTTATTAATTGCAAGGGCAGTTTATAAAAACCCAGACTTTCTATTTTTCGATGAAGCCACATCTGCTTTGGACGCCAACAATGAAAAAAAGATCATGGAAAACCTTGATGGATTTTTTGTGGATAAGACGGTTGTCATTATTGCCCACCGGCTAAGTACAGTAAAAAATGCATCTCAAATCGTAGTTCTGGATAATGGTAAAATCGTTGAGATAGGTAATCATAAAGAGTTGACAAAGCAAAAAGGCAGCTATTACAATTTGGTGAAAAACCAATTGGAACTTGGAAATTGATAGAATGGAAAACAAACACACAGATGAGAAGTCAATTGCATTGCGAAGCTCCGCAGTGCAAGAAATATTAGGCCTAGTCCCCAATTGGATGATTCGTTGTGGAAATACGCTGATTTTTTTTTTGATTATCGGGGTATTTATAATTTCTTATTTTATCAAATACCCAAATACTGTTACTTGTGAGGTTGCTTTGAGTACAACAGTACCTACAGAAAACCTTTATGCAGATATTGATGGTACATTTTTAAAGCTTAATATTCAAGATGGGGACAGGGTCAATTCTGGAGATTTACTGGGAATGATCACTAATGATGGGGCAGACATGATGCTGACATCCAATATGTCTGGACAGATTCATTTTGTAGATTTTTGGAAAATTGGGCGCCATGTAAAACAAGGAGATTTGCTGTTCACAATCATGCCCACGGATCATGGTCCGTATATTGGAAAACTTAAAGTTCCCATGAACCAAATAGCAAAAATCAGAAAGGGGCAACAGGTCAGAATTTATTTATCGGAAGATATAATGCTGAAGAATGATATCATTGAAAGTACAGTACAGCGCATCGGTACTATGCCAGACCAAGATGGGTTTCTTTCAGTTGAAGTAAAAATAGGAGAGAGACTTGCCACCATTTCTGATAAAGAAATCAGTTATATGCCCGGCACTACAGGAAAAGCTGAAATAATTGTCGAAGATTTAAGGTTAATAGAACGCTTTTTCTATCAGCTAAGAAATATTTTTAATATGTAATCCAAACAAGCTCTATAAAATTGTATCCAGTATTTCTTTTTTCAATTTGTAGGTTTGGTATTTTTTTAAATAAGCCTGTACAACGTTCTGTGATGCATCAGTTCTTTCTCATTTACAATCTTAAAGGAGTGTGTATGTTTCATTGTGGTAAGCGATCAATTGCTTGAAGAAATCATCTTAAAATTATAACATATGTGTAATGGTCTGATCCTGACAAAAACACCTTTATATGATTTAAAATGATATGCCGAAAATACAAGCCACCTCAATTCATCATTATCAAACTCCATTTAACCTTTATAGGAAGGAACTAAATAAAAAAAGCTAGATTTTTAATCTAGCTTTTTTGTCGGGATGACTGAATCATCGACTAAATCTTATGTGATTGTAAATCATTGTATTACAACTGCAATCTTGAAGGTATTCCCGTTAAGAACACGGAAAGCAAAAAACGACTTTTAAATACAATTTTCACGTGCTTAACTAGACCTAAAAATACTAATAATATTCAATCTATTCATTTCAACTTTAAAAAGCTTAACTTTTATTCCTAAGATCAATCTATAGTTCAATAGTTTAAACCACTTTTAATGAAAAGTGAAAATGGCAAATCTATATCAATAACCTTTGTAGTTCAATAATCCCTATAACTAAATGAATTATACCTCTGTAAAAGAGAATAGTATCAGTAACCAAATTGATGGCCTTTAGTTATCCTTATATTACATAAAAGTTAAATAAGTCGTTGAAAACTAAAATGAGTCATAAATTACGAAATATGGGCATTACTAACTGTTCTGGTGGTATATACTTAATAAAGGTAGGTAGGTATATAAACAAGTTACCACACATATTGACCCGATAATTTGAGTATTTGAACCAAACAAAGAATGAAAAATCCTAATCTTAAAAAAATACTGGAATTACTCAAATACTTGGTAATTTACTATCTATCGGCAAAAATGATTTGTTTTGCCATACCAAAAATCCTTTTCATGCAATTCAGGATGTTGCATTGGGAATCCTATACACCGCTTGTGGAAATTTCCAAACTAAAACATATGTGGTCGTTTTTCGGCAGATCGTACAATTACAATTTATTTATCGGTTTAGTAGAGTTTTTGATTGGGGGATTAATTCTGTTCAATCGAACCCGACTCATCGGATTGTTGCTCGCTTTGGGGCTTTGTATTAACATTTTGATCTTGAACATTGAGTTTGATGTTTATTTTGCAGTATGGCACATTGCTGAAGATTTAATCATCGTCTTGATTTTGTTGCTAGGTTATCGAAAGGATGTCTATAAATTCTTTATCGAACTCGGCGGTAGAATGAATAAACCAATGACCCAACCGAAAACTAAATTTTCCAGACTGTTCCCTTATTTCTTCCTTGTAACGTTGTCGGTTTCCTATTTTTTATTTTCATTCCACACAAAGTCAAAATATATCGTCGATGAGGATGTAACAGGTTCTTTCAAAATACAATCAATTAGAATAAATGATTCAATAATTGACCTAGGCAAAGGAAAGATTGGTAACGAACCCATGATGTTCATCGAGCACAATAACCAGTTTGTGCTATCTATTGAGGACACTCTTTATATGGGCAAGTATATATTGGACGATAAAAAGATTACAATATATCTTGATAGCCCTACGAATTTCGGGATGACATCGTTGATAGGTGGCTCATTTGACAATAATTCAATTAAGGGCAAAATCAATGAAAACCGCTCTTTAGACTTAATTTATGAAAGAATTGACGGGAAAAAAGATTACTTGAACGACCTTTACAAATAAGCACTATCCATGGGGTATAAAATGTACATGTTGATAATTGCCTATTTCTTTTCCAATTTGACATTTTGCCAAATCTACGGCACGGTGAGAGATGGGGCAAACGGTAACGCCATTCCTTATGTCAACGTTTGGTTGAAAAACAAACTTATTGGAGCAACGACAGGTAGTGATGGAAAATTCACAATAGAAAAAGCTAAAATTGGTGACACCTTACACATTTCCTGTTTGGGATATTCTACCATGGAAATGCCTGCCAACAAGGAAAATATAATTGTCTTGAAGCCAGAAATCCATGAATTGGACGAGGTAGTCGTAATTCCCATGGATAACACCAAGGAATCCTCAATAATATCTTTTGAAAAAATCAAAAAAAATAGAAATTGGTACAACAATGGACATTACTCTTTGGCCAGGTTTTACGATTATATAGAAGATTGCCAGAAGACCCCGTTTCTTGGTCAAATCAGTTTAATTACGCTTAACGCGAAAAAGGAAGATGTTGTTTTTCGCATAAGATTGGTGGAGGTTGGCCCTAATGGGGAGCCGTCCCAAAAGGGATTGACCGAAAACTTAATCCTTAAATCCAAAAACGGTATAAATGAGATAACAGTTGATTTGAAAAAAGAAAAAATTCTATTTCCCAAAAATGGTTTTTTCGTTATTGTAGATAGGCTTAATTTAAACGAAAATAAGAGTTTTAATAGAACATCCAAGATTGAAATACTTCAGCCTGCAATCGGCATGGAAAGAAAAGAACAAGAAAAAAATACTTGGTTTGGATATGGAGGTAGGTGGATTCCCCCATTGGAAATGAAAAACTTCCTTGGGAGTAATGGAAATATAGCTGTCAATATAAAACTGACAAATTAAATAATGTATAGTAACCGGCCATAAATCATTGCTCATCTCCTGAAATAAATTCGCTACTTTTAAGAAAACAAATCATCAACCCTCTTTCTTCAAAAGTTGGTTCACCTCATCCAAGAACTCCCCTTCTTCAAAAGGCAAAAGTTGTGTGACAAGTTCCAATGTCTTACGTATATCCTCTCCCGGCTGTTTTACGTGTGGTGGGGAATAAGGGTCTCCTTGGGTAGCCAAGATACAAACATTGATCAATGCTTCTATGGTATCAAAAAGATCCAAGTAGCCATCCAATAAAACAAAGGATGGTCTGAACTTACCTTTTTGTAGACTGGTAGGCTCCAGTACCTCCAACTTATATCTTGCGGATTCCATTAGTTTCTTCAATTCCTTTTTGCTCTTTTTCATAGCTGTCCCCTTATTTGTTGTTTTATTAAATCAGTCCTCTTCTTTGGCTTTCTTTTCTTCCCTATAAAATAGGTTCAAGTGGTCCATCAAAGCTTCTTCTCCTACCGGCATCAACCGATTGGCTATGGTCATGGCCTGATGGATGAATTCCTCTTCGTTCCTGTCCATTACATCGTCCGTGCCTAACTCTGGATTTATTGCCCTCATGGAAAGGTATATCAATGCGCGAACGGTCAACAATAGATCGGCATGACCGTCAAGGTAAAAGAATGTGGGTTGGAACTTGCCCTTGAACCATGGATGGGGAACCAATGTTGGGCTATGGTCGTTCCCGTGGAATCTTAAATCCTTTATGAGCTTTTCTTCGTTCGGGTTCATGGATTCATTTTTTGTTTTCCAGTTTCGATAGTTTTTCGTCCAGTTTGTCCATAAAGTACATTTGGCTATCTGGAAGAATGCTCAATACCAGTTCCAATACTTGGGTAACACTATCCTCTTTGGATGCATTTTTGTTATCAGGGGACAACATCATTCCCTCTCCATCAAGGGCGAAAACGCAGACTTCCAAAAGACTTATGATCTGCATCAAAAGATGGTTATTGTCCCTGACCTCAAAGGACACATAGTTACCCTTGGGGTCTATGGATTTTTTGTTCCCCAACAGTCCTGAAAGATTGTTCCTCAACTGTTGAATCTCTTCCAAGGTCTTTAGCTTTTTATTCTTCTTCATAGTATGCTATTTTGGATTCATGATTGTATTTTGGTTCCGAAAGCAGTTTGCTGATCTTATCAAGAAATCTCATCTCATCATGGGGTATCATATCCAATACATATCCAAGCACTTCACGTATATTATGCTCCGGTTCTGGAACCACCCTATTTGAAAGCAGATCGGATTCCATTGCCGTAATACATACTTTTATCAAATTGGAAATCATGAATGAAGAGTCCAAATAACCCTCTGTGGTGATGTCTATGGTCTTGTGTCCGTTAAAGGACATCAGAGTTATAAAGTGTTCTTCCTCCCAATCTTTCAGTTTTCCCCATAGGGATTCTTCAGGTTCATCCCCATTATTATAGGCTTCAGTTTGGGCTTCATCGGTGGAATCCTCCTCACCCTCAATCCTATGCTTACAATGGTCATAGTGCCTAATATAAACGGCTTGCACCTTTTCAATAAATTCCCTTAGTTCGGATTGGATGGTATGGGCCTGGGTCTTGTCAATCTCAAATTCATTGCCGTAACGTGCTACACTATAGGCGTGTTCCAACAGCAGCAGCAGTTCATTGTTGTCCAATTCCAAAGTTTTGGAAAACGGAATAATCGTTGGAAAGTAATGTTTGCAATAGTTGATATGGCTAATGATGCTATGGGTCACCTTGCTCCTTCCAATACACATCTGCTCTATGAAGCGGAATCCAAGCTCAAAGGCTTGGTGCATGTTGAAGGTGGCAATGGCATAGTCCCCTTCCTTTATTAGTATGTCAGCAATATTGGCGAAGGCTTTGACCTTCTTTATTTCCGAATCATAGAAGCGTGTAGTCCTTTTGATGATGTTGGTCAGGGTCATTTCAGGATAGTCCAAAAGGTTTGCCCCTTCGAGACGAGCATATACCGTAATCCCAAGGCAACAATGTTCCAAGAAATAGAGTGACCCACGCGAAAGACCTATCTCGGACTGTTCCTCGGTATAGACCCTGATCCTGAAATCAGGATGTTCTTTCCCCAGCTTTGACACCAATGATAGTATCTCCTTGGGGATTGGGTCATTATCGACATCTGTAAAGAGTGTAAGGATATGATAAGTGGAATCGCCCTCTATTTGTTTTCTTGATAAAAAGATCGCATCAATGGTGATCATGTTCAGGGTGTTGTCAATCAAATTGGAGAGTTCCTCCGCTCTTTCAAAGTTTTCAGGTATGTTTGTATGGTGTTCCATAGGTTCGTGATTTAAAAGGTTCAAGAATCACAGACCATATTAAGGCCACATTCCCAAGTACCCCACCATAAACACTTGTACTTTATTGAAACTGTTTTGTATTTTACAATCGGATTATTGTGGGAAACACCCTATATTTGAGATATGCAGACAAAGACCAAGAACAACCATATAGGCAGAAAAATCAGTAGGATAAGGGAACTCCGTGGAATGAAACAAGAAACCCTTGCCGAAGAATTGGGCATCAGCCAACAGGCCGTTTCCAACATTGAGAACAGTGAAAAGGTGGACGATGTTAAGTTGGAAGAGATTGCCAAGGCTCTTGGTGTGTCAAAAGAAAGTATCGAGAACTTTTCCGAAGATGCAATCTTCAACTACTTCAGTAATTTTTATGATAACAGTACTGGGCAAGTTTATAATAGCAATTGCACTTTCAACCCACTGGATAAGGTAGTTGAGCTTTATGAGCGTCTTGTTCAGGCTGAAAAAGATAAGGTTACCTACTTGGAAAAGCTATTGGACAAGAAATAGCCAAATTCTCTAAATCAAATATTCTTATAAAAGTCCTTTTAAAAGGCGAACGGAACACAGTGAAGTGCTGCAAGCGTCCCAAATTCTTACCCCCAACTTTTGCGCATGGATCCTATCGGGTTTTTGTAGTGTTCTGGTAGATAAGCGTGAAGCAAAAACACGATAGGGCGCAACCTACTTTTGGATCTCAGTAGCCCATGTCCTCGCCTGTGCCCCTTGCCTTATCAATGCCCCTTCCAAGTGCCTTGATGATCTTGGCAGCCATCTGCACTTTATTGGTTGGGATACTGGGAGCCTTTACTCCCATTGTCTTAAGGAGTTTAAAGGCCATGTCCTTTTCCTTGGTAGGTAGTCCCATCACTTTGGCAAAGAATTTCCCCGGTTCCTTGGCATGGGCCTTTCTCCCAACATAGGATTCCACATAGTTCCTTTTGAAGCCCGTTGTCCTGTCAAAGGTCTTCTCCGCTGCTTGGTAAAAACTGTCCCTATCAAATCCTCTCTTGACCGTCTTTCCGTTCAGTTCTACTTCCGAAGCCTTGTGCTTTGCCATTGGGGAAAGCGTATAGGTGTTGGTCACATCCCTTCTGCTCACTATGATATGGATATGGGTCTGTGGCCCTTCTTTCTGCATCCCTGCGGCCACCAATTGTCCGTTCTGTTTGTGCGGGGCCAACCTTGTTTGCTCAGTTATCCTTTTTTCAAGCTCCTTGACATTCCCGATGGATTCGCCCCGTTCCACTTTCCGTATCTCGTTCCTGAGCCTTGCTATCTCCCCTCGGTATGGAGCATTCTCCTGGACCTGTTTGTCTGTGCCCCGATAGGTGCGCTCATGTTCGATTTTGGCATAATACTTTAAATTCTCCGCCTTTACTTCTTGGTTCCTATGGAAACTCTTGGCATAGTCCTCCATGAGTTTCCTGGTGTATTCCCTGAGTATGTTTGGATCATTTCCAATTGCCTGTAATTCCCTTTTATTGGGGCTGACCACTATGGAATAGAATTTCGGGTCTTTCTGCCTCAGTTTGGCCGTATTGGCATCTATTTCATCGATGACCGTTTGAGGGCTTACGCTGTCGTTCTCTTGGTCAAAGAACTCCTCCCTGAGTTCGGGCGACCTATCCTCGTTTTCCTTTTCCAGATAGTCCACATAGTTCCCCACACTGGAGTTGTAGGTACTGCCCATTTTCTGTGCTGAGATGGTAAGGTACATGAGCGTTATTTTAATCGATGTTTCAGGCTTTCAAAATCCCCGATGCCCATATTGATCTTTAGATATGGCTTTCCCATCATCGGCTCCACTTTCTCCACATTGTTGAGGATTTCATTGCAGTGCTTTTTATATCTATTGAATTCTTGCAGCATTCTATCGTGCTCTGTTTTCGGAACGGTGTTTCTTGGCTCCAGAAAATCCTTTCGCTCTTCCTGTAACTTAACGGGTTCACGTTTAGGTTTCCTACCATCCTTTACATAGGTCTCGTAAAGAATCAACATCATTTCATAGGTGGGCCGGATACTGGTCTTTTCCATGTTCTTGATAATGGCGATGAGCCTATCGAATTTCTTCATCATCTTCACCTCCAATTTTTTTATACTGTCAAGAATTATCTTTGTTCCCTCCCCAAATGGGTCAAGGTTGTTCTCATTGAAGTAATGTATCATCCCGTCCAATACCTCACTATGCGATTTGTTGAACCTTTTGGAATAACTGCGAAAGCGTATGGCCGTTTCCTTCTTTACGGTGATATTGGAATAACCGCCTGTCCCTTTCTTTGTATTACCGTTTGTTGATTTCTTTTCCATGGGCCGTATTTTATTTTTTAGTGAAATTGCGTCAATTTTTTCGTCAAAAATTTCCAGTGTTTACAGGGCTTCCCAAAGGGTTTACTGTAGATTTCGGAAAAGTCTACTGAAGCCCCTGATTTTGCACAGTATTCCAAAATCCGTTCAATCAACTGGTTTTCAACTTGTTGAAGACCCGAAAACAACCGTGATGGCGCAATTTGCGCATCACCCTCTTGCTATTCCCTTCGTCCCGCAAGCGGGACCAATGAATACAGCATGATTGAAAATCAGCTGCCCAATAAATATTCTTTGGTTTGTACGGACTTTTGGAAAGTCAAATCATATAATTATTGCCGTACTGTTGTGTTCAAAGACACTTTTAAAGATAACCAATTTTATCCATTTCTTGTTTATACTTCACTTATAGAGATTTTTTCTAAAATGAGAGTTTGTTTGACAATTGAATGTGCCTATGTAGCAAAATTCAAATCCGATAAACATTGTTATTATTCGTCTTAGGTAACTAGTTTTTGTACAAATTGACTCAGTTCAGTTCCCAATTTTTTAGTCCAAATGTCCACCAAGGTAACTTCTTCATTTCCATGATTTAAAACCAATCTAAATCCTGAATTAAATTTATCGTAATTTCTTGATTTAGTTTTTATGCTACGAATTGAATTGAAGGAAATATTTCGTCTCTTGGTTTTCATAATGTTATTCCGAAAATAATCTTGCGGTTCGATTATAACCAATCTTTTTTCAAGATCAATAATGACATTATTATTAGCTACGATTTTTTGGACTCGTTTATAAAAGGTTACAATAAACCATACCGTTGCAATTCCGATTAGATAAAAATTCGTCGATTTCGGTAATTGTTTATTGGTAATTACAATAGTTATAATAATTGGAACAATAACCACTATAAAAAGATTCCCAATCAAATTCATTTTATCAAATCCCTTGTTTACAAGAGTTACCAGGCCGCTTTCTTGTTCCAACTTGGGGTCATTATACTGATTCCGATTTACAGAGAAGTATTTTATAAAACTGTCTTTTTCTAGGTTCATTTAAATTGATGCCAACGTATAGTATATGAAAGGTAGGCGGTTTTGATGCACCAAACTTTCGGTTGAGAACAAAGTTTGATACGAGCCAAAAGCCCTTATTTTACTAATAATTCCGCCTATTTTTTTATACATTATTATCCACAGGTTTTCTTATTTTTCTATCGAAGTTTCCCATCCGTCATAATCACCATTTAGTTCTTGGGCTTTTTCCCATAGTTCTAAAGTGTACTCGTCAATTTCGTCATATCCAACTTTGTCAACTCTTGAAATAGAAATGACAAATTTATACTCATTGGGCTGTTCGGTTTTACCTTTATTTTTCGTTTCAAACCCTAAACCGTTCGTAAAACTCTCAAATTGGTCGAGTTCATTTTGTGTCTTAAAATAAATCCAATGGAAAACTTCTCTTGATTGGGTCAAGTTGTCTCCACCTTTTTCAAGTTGTTCAAGAACACGTCTGTTTTGAATTACTTGCATTTGTCTTGGCAAAGGATATAAAAAATCAAAATATCCACTCCATTCTTTATCTGGTTTATGCCCAAAATCAAATTCGTACTTTGAAAATGCTGTCATTGTCGAGGAAACTTGTTTTTCCATAAGAATCGTGTTTTCTCCGAAAAAGTAAAGGTCTCTAAATCCGTCTGAGGTCAAGCGACCCGCAAAAGTGTAATTGAGTTTATTACCCTCAAATGCTTTTATTATTTCATCTTCGATTTTCCATAAGTCGTCAGCATCATCATTACTTGAAAGTCCATCTTCTCTTGGATTTGGCATTTTAATCGAAACATAGACAACATTATCCTGACCACTTACTGGTGCAATGTTGATTAAGTTCAAGTCGGTCGCTATAGAACTCAATTTGTCATTTACGTTTGAAAAGTAAAAAGTCCAATCTGGCTGGTAGTCAGATTTCTTTTCTGTCTGTCCGAATAATTTACTTAAAAATCCCATTATCAGTATTACGGTCAATATTTTTCGCATTTGCTTTTTTCAACTTGTGGGTAACTAGGTTATATGAATGTAAAATACATCTATATACTCCTAAATTCGAATAAAATCGATGAATTTGATTAATTCTTACTGGAGAGCTTTACTTGCCTTCCATTTTTTTAACCAATATCATCATATCTTCACCGACTTTTTTTTCCAAGACCCTTGCATAAATTTGGGTGGTGGTTAGTTTAGTATGTCCCAACATCTTTGAGACGGTTTCTATAGGCACTCCATTGGACAAGGTTACCGTTGTTGCAAAAGTGTGCCTTGCAGTATGGAATGTCACTTTCTTGTAAATCTTACAGGCTTTACAGATTTCCTTTAGGTAATAATTGACCTTTTGATTGCTGTAAACAGGTAGTAGGACTTTCATCACTTTTCTTTCAGGCGAGTCTTCATATTTCTTGATGATCTCCATTGCCTGTGGAAGTAAGGGGATTTTAAGTTTTTCGTCCGTCTTTATCCTTTTGGTAAACAACCATTCATTGCCATCTATTCCTTTAAGTAGGTGGTCTGGGGTCAATGCCCTCACATCGATATAGGATAGGCCAGTATAGCACGAGAAGAGAAACACATCCTTGCATTTCTCAACTCCATCTTTTGTGAACGTGGTCTCTTCTATCAATTTCAATTCCCGTTTTGTCAAATATTCCCGTTCGGTTTTCTCAAAACGCAGTTTATAGTTTTCAAAAGGGTCTTTTGTTATCCAATCCAACCGAACGGCCAACCTTGACATTTTCTTAAGCCGTTCCATGTGTTTCATGGCTCCGTTATTGGTGCATTTGGTTCGTGTAGATGGTCTGTACTTTCTTAGGTACTGCTCAAAGTCCGATATAAAACGATAATTCAATTTTTTGAGTTTTATATCCTCTAGCCCATATTCTTCTTTTAAAAATAGGCCCACGCATCGTTCTGTGATGTGGTAGTTCTTTCTGGTTCCCGGACGTAAAGAAGTATGCATGGTTCCATTGTGGTAGGCAATCAATTGTTTCAATGTTTTTCCGCCCTCATCTTCCCCAAAAAATCTTGCTTTGATAGATAGTGGAGTGATTACTTTTTCTTCTGCCATCAATAGCCTATGGGCCTCATGTAAGCCTGTATAAATTTGGTCCAGATACTTGTTAAGGGAGATGACATAATTGGAAAATCCCTTGCCCCTTTTACGGCTATTGTCCCATAAATTGGTTTTGATTTCCCGATTTATGCTAAAATCGGTGCGCTCACCATCGATGGTGATCCTGCAATAGACAATCCGGTTATCGGATTGTACCTTGTGCTTTCTTGTAAAGAAATTGATTGTTAAACGATTGTTTTTCTGCATGTTGCAACCTTTTAGAGTGTTAATACTGTGAAAGTCAAAACACAAGAAAAATGGTTCTAAAAGTCATTTAAAGTTACAACAAGAACTGTAAGTGTTTGCTCCCGATGGGAACACGCTTGATATGATTTTAGATGGTTTTAAATGAATTCAAACGATATGCTTAAAAACACAAAACACTGAAAATCATAAGATTAACAGTGTTTTGATTTTACTTGAAAAGGTTAAGTCGGGATGACTGGATTCGAACCAGCGACCACACGCACCCCATGCGTGTACGCTACCAGACTGCGCCACATCCCGAAAACGGAATGCAAAAATATAAATTTTACAGATATTACCTTGCCAATTCCTGAAATTAAAAAAGAAAAACACCTCTATTCCAAATAGGAATACGAAAACATCGCACAAGTATCTGAACCTTAGCCCAGAACTGTACATGTAATTGTTTAGCCCTTTCTATCTATATAAGGTAAAATGTCCTACAAAGCGTTGTTTCTCCCTGTCGTTGGCGTTTACTACATACCAGTAATCCCCTGTGGGAAGGGGTTTACCCTCGTAGTTTCCATCCCATTTCTTCACTTGGTCCAAATGAGCCACTACCCTACCGTATCGGTCGTATATAATGACCTCAATATTTGGGAAAAATTCACGGTTTCCAGGATACCAGTAATCATTTAGATTATCGCCATCCGGTGTAAAGAAATCCGGCATTTCAGGCATTCCTTCAAAATCAAAAGGCATTACCAGGTTTGCCACGCACCCCCGCTCATCACGTACCATAATATTGATGTTGGCATCAACACTGATGTTGAAAATGTTGGTTTCACCGTACGATTCTCCTTGAAAGAAATATTCGTATCCTCCAAAACCACCCGTTGCCATGGCCGTTACCTCATTGGGACCTGTCTTAATTGCTTCCAAGGTTAGAGGTTCGTAAGCTTCAACTTCAAACTCCACAAAGGTTACACATCCATTTTGGTGATAAATGAATACTGTGTGCTCTCCCGCGGGGAGGTCACCAAAAGTACGCTGCTCGGTAGCCAAGGAAATATCATCCACGTCCAAGGCAAATAGTAATTGCGGAACTTGGGAGTTATCTGCAATATTGATACGAACAGTGCTATTCGGGAAAATACCGTCGCAACCATACGCTACCACAGGTTCAGCTTCTATTTCTATCCCAATGCCTATATCTGCCACAACATTGGTCTGGCATCCATTGGCATCCCTAACAAATATTACGTATGTCTCGCCTCCTGCCAGATTATCAAAAAATAAGCTGTCATTCTGGACAAAATCGGCGTCATCCGCAGAATTCACACTCGTGTAGTATGGGGCCGTTCCTCCGGTAACTCCCAAAGTCAAGGTACCATCATTATCGCCAAGACAGACTTCCGGGGTAGTGGAAACAACACTTGCCACCAGTTCGGCCGGCTGAGTGATTTCTACTGTTCTGGTGATAGTACAGCCCAAATCATCCTGAATAATAATATCATAGGTTCTAGGAGCAAGATCATTAAAAGTTTTCCTGTTCGGATTATTTGGATCATCTCCTTCAAAGAATTCACTCAAGGTATCAGAAATGGAATATCTAATGGCTCCTGTACCACCACTGGCCTCAATTATGATCTGTCCATTGGCGTCTCCGGCACAGACTACGGGAACTGCCTCCAAATACTCCAATACCAAAGGTGGTTTTGGCTCAATAACTATGGGGTCCGATATGGCCTCACATCCCCCACTCTGTGCATATACATAATACGTTCCGGGGTTCAACTCCCTAAAAATACCGGAGCTTTGAGCTGGACGAACAATAGTGGCCGCGGTTATGGGAAGGGTGTTGGAGTTTACCAAGGTATAAATATAACTTCCAATACCACCAAAGGCTTCCGAGCGTATAATTCCAGTTGCCTCACCTGCACAATTGATTGTGGCGTTGGTCAAATCCAATGCAATCACCAAAGGTGCGGCTGGGTCCAAAGAAATTTGGTTGGACTTTTCAAACGGACATCCATTTGAATTTTGGACATCATACTGGAAAGGTCCTGGATCAATAGTAATATCTTCTGCAATTTCCACACTTGTCATCCCTGCACCAAAGGGCACGAATGGGTCCGTTGTTCCCGCTCTACGGTAGAAATAGTCCACTCCAGGTTCAGGATTGGTCACCGTTAATTCCATTCTACCCAAATCCCCACAACCGGGAGGTTGTAATTCCACAAGCTCAGCCACAACAATTTCTGGGTCTTCCACGCTTATCAAATCTGTGGTAAAGCTACAGTTCCACCCATCAAAAATGGTAATTCTGTAATCACCAGCAGATAGGTTTGCAAAAGTTGGTGTGGTCTGGAGTCCACTGTTGGTGCCATCTGTAATCCTGTTCAATTGATAGAGGTAATTTCCTGGGCCTTGACCTCCTGCAATGGCAAATGCTTGGATAATTCCATTGTTGTCATTGTTACATGCCAAAGGTTGTACCACCTCGATATTTGCAGAAATTGGAATTGGCAATGGTAGATTGATATCCCGAGTTGCCTCGCACCCCCTTACATCCCTAACATTTACCGTATAGGTGTCTGTGGAAAGGTTTTCAAAAACAGGATTGGTATTGGGGAAATCCACCAAAATGGTTCCATCCGAAGCCACCAATTGATACTGATAGGTTCCCCATCCACCATCTCCGGCCGCCGTAATCTCACCCAAACCGGGAACATTACAGGTCACAGGCGAGGTTTGCACCGCATCCACCGTAAGTGCCCTATCCGGTGAGCGAACCGTGGTTACGTTACTGATCACATCACAGAAAGGGGAATCCAAGGCTTCAATATGCACCACCAAGTTTCCAGCGGGCACATCGATGATCAATTCTGGTGAGTTGATGGGTACATTGGTATCAAAACTACCGGTAACCCCTGTCGAAGTTTCCACACCGGCATTATCCCTTGTGAACACTTCGTAGTTGTATTGTCCGCTATAATTATTGATTTCCAAACTGATGATCCCATCGCTACCATTGAAACAAGTAACTGGTTGCACTTCGGCAATCAAAGCTTCCATGGTATTGTACTCTGGCATATTCACTGTTGTTGTGAGATAGGTACATCCACCGCTGCCCACATCGGTCACCGCAAAAATATAGTCGCCCGGGTTGGCAATATCCCATGTAACCCTATCGGTTCCACCAGAGCTTCTTGCGGGTTCTGAACCCAATGGAAGAATTTCCACCTCATAGTTTCCAGGCCCTTCATTAATGATAATGTCAATAGTACCCGGATTCACACCTGTTCCGGAAACATCACAGGTAATTGGATTTACATTATAACTGAACGTGATATCCGTGGGACTGTTAATGGTTACGGTTGATGTATCCTCGCACCCGTTTTGGTCTCGAACTGTCAATGTAATAGTCTGGTTGGTTCCATTGTCAATGACTTCAAATGTATTACTGGTCTGGAAGTTGGTACCATCAAACTGAGGAGTACCATCGTTCATACTATAGGTGTATGGGCCAGTTCCCGTGGCAGTTCCCGTTCCATCCCCGTTGGTGTCGGTAAAAATGGTAATGGTGGCCGTGCTAAATTGATTGCTGGATGGATTACAGCTGAACTCGGTATTTATGGCATTGGATTCCAACAAAGAGGGCTCATCTATGATGATGTTTCCTGATCTATCGGTACAGCCTCTATCGGATACCACCTCAACCTGATAGGTATTTGGAGGTAGGTCATCAAAGATGGGCGAACCTTGGGGGCCGGCAAAAATCGTGGAACCGGAACCTACGTAAAGGATATAACTTAATGGGGTATCGGTATCACTTCCGGGTTGCAATTCCACAGAAATGGTACCATTATCCGCTCCATTACAGGTAACATCACTGTTTGGAGTGGCTGTGATCACTGGAGTGTTCACGGTGGACACGTTGACTATGGCCTCATCAGAACACAACGGCGTGGTGTTGGAACTCAAATCGGTTACCAAAATATTGTAATCTCCCGGCAAAACGTTGTTGAACACATTGGTATACTGCGCAGGACCTATATTGGCCAAGGTACCCGCATCTCGCAATTGATACTCAAAATTACCACTACCTCCCGTAGTGTTCACCGTAATGACCCCATCTCCTGCATTACAGGTAGGGAACGAAGTAGCATCTGCCGAAATCGCAAAGAAATCGAATACTTCTGCGGTCACGGTATTGGTACAACCATTGCCATCCCTTACAGTAATCACATAACTGCCGGGGTTGGGCACTGTAAAAGTGGTACCAGTTTGAAATCCACTACCAATATCATACTGGAAGGTGTTTTCTGGTTCGGGGCCTGAAGTCAATGGAGATACCATATGAATCTGATAGCCGCTGGTGGCCGTACACTGGTTGACCACATCAATGACCGGAGTGGGCACACCTGCTTCTTGGGTTACCGATAATGTGGTAAAAGCGGTACAACCATTGGCATCCTGCACATAAAAATCGTAATTGGAAGGATAAGGCCCTGCTATTTCAAAAGTCGTATTCGAAGAGAAAACTGCAGGTGCCGCAGCTCCTGAAGGCACATAGGCATAATTGAATGGGGCCGTACCTCCAAAACCTCGAACTGTGACCAAGGCACCTGCATTACAGGTAGCCTCCACAAAATTATCAATGGTAATGGACGGTGAACTAAAATCAATGAACACCAAAGTACTTCCCGTACATCCGGTATCGGTATCATTAACGATAATTTGATAATTACCTGGCGCCAATCCCGTAAAAGTATCCGAAAACGGAAGGGTTTCATTGGTAAATGCTGTGGGGCCAGAAAGTGTGACTCCGGTATCCGTATTTTGAAGGGTTACCGTAAAATTGGCCGGATTGGCAGGTAATCCCGAAACTTCATAGTTGATGGACCCGCTCCCTGCCACATTACACGATGCTGTTGTAGATGTTGCTGTTACAGTAACTGGGCTAGGAGCTGTTATGGGATCTATTTCTTCAATGTAAATACATCCCAAGGCATCCCTGACTTCCACAAAATACGTTACGCCAAAGGTCACTATGGCCGAGAAATCATGAATATCCACACCATTTACATTGGCAGGCACAAATGGGCCTCCCCCAACAAGCCTAAATTCATAAGGGGCGGTGCCTCCCACAGCTTGTACCCTATACGAAAGGAAAGGGTCTGTACAATTCAACGGAGCTGCATCCAAAGGTATCAAATCCAGGGTGTTTTGGTCCAAGACCACTTGATCCCGATCTTCACAACCTTGGGCATCTGTGGTTACAATGGTATAATCCCCAGCAGGAAGATTGGGAAAGTTTACCGTTGTACTTCCCGTTCCCATGGAAGAGGCCACTAGATTTCCAGCCACATCCAACAGTACATAATCAAAAGGAGCTACGCCATTGTTTATGGTTGTGGAAATGGAACCGTTAACCGATCCCGTCGAACACACAGGGTCTGTGGGGGTAACCGTGGCATCCAATGGAACACTGGCCCCAATGGTTACATCGTAGGCTGGGCTTACACAGCCTCTACTATCACGAATTACAAATCCACCGTGGGTTCCAGGACCATATCCAGAGAAAATATTTTGTGTGCTAAAGGTAGCCCCGTTATCATTACTGAATTCATATGGAGGTATTCCTTGGCTTGTATCCGGAATCAGTTCTACAATACCGCTTGTGTTATCACCACATTGGGTATCTGTACCCATTACAGAGCCTGCAATGGTCTCTGGAGGCGAAATCGTGACCACATTGGTTTCGTTGGTACAGCCGTTGGCATCTGTAATCAAAAATTGATAGGTGGTATCTGAAACAATAGAGCCATCATTGGGAATGCTGTATACAAAAGAATTTCCTGTAATATTATTGTTGTCCGAAGTATACGGTGCCCCATTTATACTCACCTCATATATATCGTAATTTCCTCCAGAGGTATATCCATTACTGATATTCACCTGAATCTGGGCAGGTGGTCCGGCACAGTCCAGTTCTTGGATTGTAGTGGCATTGGCAACTACCTGTGGCTCTATGGTTTCGGTAACGGTATCCCTACAATCGTTGGCATCTCTAACATCGATGGTATAGGTTCCCGGGGTAAGCCCAGAAAAAATGTTGCTTGCTCCCCAAGCCCCTCCATTAATTCGATATTGATACGGAGCAGCCCCTAAAGTAGCGTTCACCGCCAAGGTAGCTGCTGTAAAATTGTCATAACAAAAATCTGAAGCACCCGCATCCAAAGTCAAAGTAGGTGCATCCAAACTTGTTAAAGTAAAACTATCTGTAATTGTACAGCCATTGGCATCGGTCACGCTTACCTGATATGTGCCGTCTTGGGAAAGATTGGAAAAAGTGCTTCCATTTTTAGGCCCTCTGGTTGAACCATCCGGCTGGGTAAGCGTATAACGGTTACCACCCCACCCTCCTGCGGTGTTGATTCGAACAGCCCCAATATTTCCATTTTGACAACTCATGTCGGTAACATCCAAACTGGAAATGGCAAAGGCTGTTGAAGGCTCTTCTATCACCAAAGTTGCCGTATCGGTACAATTAGTCTCTTCATCAGTCACGGAAATCACATAACTTCCTGCGGATAGCCCTGTTAAAGGAATGATGCTTCCATTTTGTCCAGTAAAGACTGTTCCTCCATCAATACTGTAACTGTAAGTGCTATTGAATCCATCCACTAAAAACCGTCCTTCCCCATCCGAATCCCCAACACAGGTAACCACCTTAGTTTGCTGAGCCGTTACCCCTATGGAACTAATATCGGTGATGGCATAATTTTCATTATATGAGCAACCTTCATTGTCGGTCACCCTAAAGGTATAGGTCCCCAATCCCAATCCAGCAAAGGTGTCATTGTTTCCATTATTGACCATACTTGCCGCTGGTGCAATAATTTCATAGGTATATGGGCCTGTTCCTCCCGTAACCGTAAGTTGCACAGAAGCCGTGGTAGTGATACAATCCAAACTTGAAATGGCAAAATCCAGATTGGTAGGTTTATTCAAGGCATTGAAAACAATATCTGGTAGTGCTTGCACACATCCATTGGCGTCCCTTACCAGCGGGGTGTAGGTACCCACCCCCAAGCTTGGGAAAACAGGGTTTGCGCTAAAGCCGGCCCCCACGCTGTATTCGTAAGGTGCCGTTCCTCCAGAAACCCCTGAAATAGTAATCTGCCCCCCATTTTCATTGGTACAGGTAGGCATAGAGTTCGGGGTGGCCGTGGCCGTAATGGTTGAAGGTGTCCCAATGGTCGCCACTTGTGGTGTCGTGGTACAGGTAAAAGAATCCTGTTCGTACCGTAGTACAACATCATAGTTGCCTGGAGCCAAATTGGAGAACACATTGCTTATTTGAAAACTGGCTCCGTTATTGATGCTATATTCAATTTCATAACCAAACCCATTGGTAACATTGATGGTTATTCTACCATCATTGGCGCCACCACAATTGGCATCTTCCTCGGTAATGTTGAAAATTGGTGGTGGAATATCGGGAACATCAACAGATGCACTCCGTTGGCAACCGTTGGCATCCTCTACCAAAATATTGTATGTGTTCGGGGTCGATACGGTAAAACTCGTACTACCGGTATAGGTTGAGCCAAAAGGCCCACCATCCACACTAAAACGATACGGCGCCGTACCCCCTGATGTGGTCAAGTTCACATTTACCGAAGTGGCCCCACAACCAAAACTATCCGATGCCGTGGCCGATACCGCCAACGGACTAATCCCATTTCCTATAGTAATGCTTCCTCCCGATGTATCCGTTGTGATGATTTCGGAGCAATTATTGGTTTCCACTCGGATACTATAGGTTCCTGGGCTTACATTGGCAAATGTATAGGCATCGGCTGCATTGGGACCAAAGGTATCTACGGTAACTCCATTCTTTATCAATCGATATGTATAAAATCCCGGGACACCGGATACTTGAACGTCTATGCTTCCGAGTTCTCCACTACATAGAATATCATTGGCGGTAACATCTACCGAAATATCCAAATCATTAACCGTAAGAACATTGGATGGAAATACACAAGCACTCGCAGAAACATTTTTCAGCCTTACATATACCCTGTAACTTCCCGATGTGGTAATATCAAAAAACGGAGCATCTTGATAGGGTCCAGCAGGAGTGTTCAAACTGTATTCGTATCCGGCGGGCACATTGGTCACCTCCACCCTACCCGGATTGCCACAAATGATATCTTCTTTAATCAGTTGGGGGTTCAAAGGGTTAAGTGTCGATTTAAAATAATAGTATTGCCCAGAACCTATTCGCACCCTAAACTCACCTGCCGTAGATAAATTATAAGTAGGGTTTACGCCTACCGTATTCCAAGTACAGGCACCATTGATTGTGGGGCAATTGTCCACCACAGTTGGCGCACAGGTATTGGGATCTAGTTTTTGCCATTCATAACTTCCACCAGATTGACTAAGTGTAAGCGTTCTAACATCACTGGTACCACATAAGAAAAATTTGGCCAGTGTGCTGCCGTCATTGGGACAAGTTACTTCTTCATTGGCCCCTTGGATAATGGTCGCGAACATAGGTGCACTTGCCGCACCGAAAGATGTTTCCATGTTCTTTACTGGGGCATTCACGGTGGCAACCGTTGCCTCTTTCTGCCCAGCCGAATTGGAAACCGAGGATACTATATGGGTAAGTATCCTTTTGACTTCTGTCTTTGCTAATACCGTGGAACTTATTATGGATATGGACACCACCAACACGGCATATAGCAGATGCCTTGTTTTTTGAGGGAGCATAGGTTAAGTCTTGTTAGGACAGAATATTTAGATTTGGGACCTTAATATTCTAAATCGTAGTTATCTATACTTATAAAAATCTCTTTATCTTGTCAACAATCAACTACAAAAAAGTAGCCGTTTATCTATAAAATCTATTATTTCAACGTAAAACTATGAAAAAAAGTGTGGTGTTTATTTATTTTTTCGTTGTACTGCTCGGTACATCATGCGCCCAAGTTTCCGACAAAGGCATTAATCTTCCCAAAACCATTGATTTTACTGTTGAACCCATAATTACAGGTATACAAAACCCATGGGGCATGGCTTTTCTGCCAAATGGGGGTATTTTGGTGACTGAAAAATCAGGTGAACTCCTTCTTCATGCCAATGGCGAAACCATAAAAATTGGGAATATTCCCGGAAATCTATATACCCGCGGTCAGGGTGGATTTATGGATATTGTACTGCATCCCAATTACAGGGAAAATGGATGGATTTACTTTTCCTTTGCATCCAGCGAAGGAGAACAAAAAGGGGGCAATACGGCCATTTTCAGGTCAAAACTCTCCAAAAACGAACTTGTACAAACCCAACTGCTTTACAAAGCCGAACCGAATTCTACCAAAGGACAACACTTTGGTTCTAGATTGGAATTCGATAAAAAAGGCTATTTGTACTTCTCTATTGGAGATCGCGGGGACAGAGACATAAATCCCCAGGATATTACCAAGGATTGCGGTAAAATATACCGGTTACATGATGATGGCCACATTCCCAATGACAATCCATTTATTGGTAAAACCGGTGCAAAAACTGCCATTTTCAGTTACGGACATAGAAACCCCCAAGGGTTAACGCTTCATCCTGAAACAGGACAATTGTGGGAGCATGAGCATGGGCCAAGAGGAGGGGACGAAATCAACATCATCCAAAAAGGGAAAAACTATGGATGGCCCGTTATTACATACGGAATCAACTATAGCGGCACAAAGATTACGGATGAGACCTCAAGACCAGGCATGGAACAACCGATATACCAATGGACCCCTTCCATTGGTCCGTCCGGAATGACCTTTGTGTCTTCGGACAAATATCCCAAATGGAAAGGAAATCTCTTGGCTGGTTCACTATCATTTCAGTATTTGGAACGTATAGTGATAGAAAACAACAAGGTTGTATACCGAGAAAAACTATTGGACGGTATGGGTAGGGTTCGCAATGTAAAACAGGCCCCTGACGGATTTATCTATGTAGGCATAGAAGGCAAGGGAGTTTACAAATTGGTGCCAGATATGTAATTGAAATGCCTATTTGAGGGCATCAATGGCAGCCTTGACGGAACCGTATTTCTTTAGGGCTTTTTCAGCTTCATCATATTCCAGACCCAGTTCCTCCATAACATAACGGGTACCACGGTCTACCAATTTGATATTGCTCAGCTGCATGTTCACCATTTTATTTCCCTTAACCCGACCTACACGGATCATAACCGCTGTGGAAATCATATTGAGCACCAATTTTTGGCTGGTTCCACTCTTCATACGGGTACTTCCGGTCAAAAACTCTGGACCTACATTAATCTCAATGGCGATATCACTATCGGTAGCTAGAGGAGACCCTGGGTTATTGGTGATTCCAGCAGTAAGAATTCCGTGCTTCCTTGCATCGGCAATACCGCCCAATACATAAGGTGTGGTCCCCGATGCTGCAATGCCCACAAGGACATCGTTGGTATTGATGTTGTGTTCCATCAAATCTTTCCAGGCTTGCTCTGTATCATCCTCGGCAAACTCCACTGACTTGCGAATTGCAATATCTCCACCAGCTATCAATCCAATTACTCTTTCGTGGGGCATTCCAAAGGTTGGGGGGATTTCAGAAGCATCTAAAATGCCCAAACGTCCGCTGGTACCTGCACCAATATAGAACAAGCGTCCACCTTTCTTAAAACGGGGGGCAATCTCATCTACCAATTCTGCCACTTTAGGCAAAACCGCCTCTACGGCATGGGCTACTTTCTTATCTTCATTGTTAATGTTTGTCACAATATCCAAGGCGTCCATTTGGTCCAATTGGTCATAAAGTGACGGTTCTTCCGTGATTTTGATGTGTTTTTTCACTTGGTTACAGTAATTGTATGTTCATATTCTTAAATGCATCGAGTTTAACATCCCAGGGCTCCAGTTCGGTGATTAACACGTCTATCTCTTCTACACCGCATATTTTAAAACGCTGTAAGGAACCTATTTTTTCAGAAATGCATGGAGACACCACCTTTCTGGAACTGTGTATCATAGCCTTCTTCATTTGCACGATCTCCCAATCGAATTCTGTAAGCCCCTCAACGGGGTGAATGGAATTGGTTCCCAAAAAACAGATGTCCACCTTTATTTCCGAAAGCATGTTAATGGCGCTCCCACCAATAGCAATCTGGGAATCCTTGGATAGTCTTCCCCCTATAAAAATAACCTCAATATTGCTCTTTGTCAACAATTGTACGGCAATGGGCAAGCTGGGTGTAAAACAGGTCAACTTAAATTTTGAAGGTAAGCGCTTGGCCAATTCAAGGTTGGTGGTACCCCCACTCAACAAAATTACCTGTCCCTCTTTAATCAATGATATGCCTTTTTCAGCTATTCGGGATTTTTCTTCAAGGGAATATACGGTCTTACCTATTGGGTTATAATTATTGAATCCCAACGAAATGGCACCACCATGCACCTTCTTCAGCAATTTCGAATTATGGAGCTCCTTTATATCCCTTCGTATAGTATCTACCGACACATCCAATAAACTGGCAATATCGGTCAGCAATACCCGATTGTGGATACCCACTTCATTTAAAATGAATCGATGCCGTTCTTCCTTTAACATATATCGGGTAAAGTTAAATAAATCTTAAAAAGATTGCTTATTACAGCAATACAATGCAAAAATAGGCAGATATTTGGATTATTTCAATTAAAATCGCTTTTATGTGCAATGTTTTGCTGTTTTTGCATATATTTGACAATAGATTTTCGAATTTTTGCAACATTTTTATAGGCTCTTTTCATGGTTTATCCATTCAATTTTAAGGCCTATATAAGGTTTCGAAGATTCACTGAACAAGCCTATGAACCCTTTGGCCCTAGGCCTTGAACTAACTAAATTATTGCTATTAACTCTTAATTAAAACTACTCAGATTTATGGGAAAACTTCATGCTTTTTTAGGAAAAATGAGGTTCCGATTGGTACTGCTGGCCATACTTGCCACAACGTTGAGCGCGTTTGGACAAAGTCAGTACACCTTAACGGGAACCGTAACTGAAAGCGGCACTGGACTTCCAGTGGTGGGCGCTTCGGTATTTATTGAAAACACATCATTTGGTACTGTTACCGATTTTGATGGAAACTATAGCTTTACAGCGTCATTACAATCTGGATCATACAACCTATCCTTTAGCTCATTGGGTTTCTCTTCCCAAAAGATAGTTATTGATGCCAGTGGAAATCTTACCATTACCACTGATGCCGTTCTTTCTGAAGATTTGTTGAGCCTGGACGAGGTGGTTGTTACCGGTACGGGTTCGGGAGCCAACAAAAGAGCGCTGGGAAATGCCATTTCTTCGGTCAAGTCAGAAGATTTGGTAGACAATGGCGCCACACAAATTGACCAAGCCATTGCAGGTAAGATCACTGGCGCCTTGGTTCAGCAGAACTCTGGTGACCCTGCAGGGGGTATCAGCATCCGTTTACGGGGGCCCAGTACCATTTCCGGTAATTCGGACCCGCTTTATATAGTGGATGGTATCATCATCAGTAACTCTAGTAACGAACTAGTGGATTTAGGTGGAAACACCCAAAACCGTTTGGCGGACATCAACCCCAACGATATTGAGAAGATAGAGATCATCAAAGGGGCCGCAGCTGCTGCCATTTATGGCTCACGGGCAAGTAACGGGGTGGTACAAATCTTTACCAAACAAGGAAAAAGTGGAGAGCCCAAGTTTTCCTTTATGACCAATACACGTATCAATGAACTCCGCAAGGAAATCGATTACAACAAAGTACCATTGGCTTGGACCGTTCCAACCGATCGTTCCGACCTGAACACCGTTGCCGTTGACCGATACAACCTACAGGATGAAATCTTTGAGTCAGGTTTTGGTGTGGAAAACTACCTTTCCATGACGGGAGGTACCGAAAAAACCTCTTATTACCTATCCGCTTCCCATTTGAGCAATGATGGAATCGTAAAAAACACCAACTTCAAGCGATATGGGTTCAAGGCCAACCTTACCCAACAAGCTTTTGATTGGCTAAAAATCACTGGTGGTTTCAATTATGTGCGAAGCGTCAGCAAAGATGTGCCCAACGGGGGTATCAACAATGCCTACGGCGCCATTACTGGATTTGTTTTCAGTGACAACTCCGTAAACCCGGCTCCAGATGAATCAGGAGTCTATCCGGTAACCTCACTATTGGTTCCAAGAACCAACCCGGCAGAAGCTGTTGCCCGATTCGATTTCGGACAGAAGACCAACCGTTTCATCACGAGCGTTGCTTTGGATGCCAACTTTACGGATAATCTGAGTGCCAAGTACACCTTGGGTATGGATTATTACAACCAATCCGCCACAGCATACATCCCCATCAACAATACATCCCCCAATGCCGATGGATATGCCAGACGATCGGATTTGAACAGTTTTCAATACAATTCTGACCTGAATCTAACCTATAAGGCAGATATCACCGATGCCATCGCATCCACCTCTACCCTTGGTGGTTCCTGGCAGTATGAAGAACGCGACAGGGTTGGCATCAATGCCACAGGACTTCCACCTGTAGTGGTAACGGCCACCGGAGGTAGTATTTTGGAACAAGGTGAAAGCCGCTCGCAAATATCCTATTGGGGTGCTTTTTTCCAACAATCGTTCTCCTTTAATGACAAAATTTACGTCAATGGAGCTGTGCGTATGGATGGTGCCTCAACATTTGGGGAGGATGAAAGAAATCAGTTGTACTTCAAAGCCAGTGGGTCTTATGTGGTTTCTGATGAAGACTTTTGGAAAAACACCTTTGGTGGAGCCTTCAACCTGTTCAAACTAAGAGCTTCTTGGGGGCAGGCTGGTAACTTGACCGCTTTGGGCGCATTTGACAGATTTTCAGTTTACAACCCTGATGCCTTGACCGGATCGGTAAGCTTGATTCCTTCTACCGCCCAAGGTAACGAAGACCTTAAGCCAGAGCGTCAAGATGAGATTGAAATTGGTTTTGATGCTGGACTATTGAACAGCAGATTGGGTATCGAATTCTCTTACTATAAACAAAAAGTAACCGACCTTCTATTGCCAAGGGTCCTTGCTCCTTCAAGTGGGTTTGGCTCCCGATTCGAGAATGTAGGTAATTTAGAGAATACAGGTGTTGAGATATTGTTGAGAGGAGTTCCAATTAAAAGCCAAGATTTTAACTGGGATGTTACAGCCACATTCTCCAAGAACAAAAACGAAGTTACCAACGTTGCCGGAGGTGGAAGATTGGCCTTGGCAGGAAGTTTCTCTACCAACTACGTCATAGAAGGAGAACCTCTAGGGGTTTTCTACAGACAGTTTTATGCTAGAAACGAGGATGGCTCCATTGCCCTGGATGCAGATGGATACCCATTTAGGGGCACCACAGAGGATGGAGAGTCTTCTAAAGTATTGGGAGATCCCAACCCAGATTGGTTCGGTTCTTTGATCAACGAATTCTCCTATAAAAACTTTGGTCTTCGCGTTCAGTTTGATGCCGTACAGGGATACGATGTATTTAACTGGAACCGAAGATTATTGGACAACGTCATCTTTGGTGGCGGCGCCCAAGTAGGTCAAGAACTTTTGGGTAATCTACCCAAAGGATACGGAAGTGCGCAAGCCAACATCTTCGAGGAATTTGTAGAGGATGGTTCTTTTGTAAAACTTCGTGAAGTAGCCTTAAGCTATGATTTTAAGCCTAAATGGGAGTATATAGACAATGTGAAGATCAGCTTGGTAGGTAGAAACCTAATTTCTTGGGACGACTACTCTGGTTGGGACCCAGAAGTCAGTGCCGCCGGACAGAGCAACGGGGTACGTGGATTTGACTTTGCTACAGTACCAATTCCAAGAACCTATCAACTAGGCTTTAACGTTAGTTTCTAATCCAATAAAAAAATTGATGATGAAAATATACAGATATACAAAACTAAAGCTGATGTTATTGCTTACCTCGGTAGTGGCAATCACATCGTGCGAAACCGATTTTGACAATCCCAATGCCGCAACGGACGACCAAGTATTCTCTTCCAGGGAAGGTATCTTGGCGGCAACTATTGGGATGCAGCAACTCTATTCCACCACTGGTTTACGGTGGATTGTTGAAACCCCTGCCATTACGGCTAGGGAAGGTGGCATTACCACCACGTTCCAAAACATGATTGAATTGGAAGATGGGGGCGATATCCCCAACTCCAACTCCAATGTCGTCGGACTTTGGTCCACCATGTTACGGGTTGTTGGTATTGCGGAAGATATAGCCGAAAATGCAAGTGCCATAGATATTGACCCCGGAACCCAAAGTGGTTTGGTTGCCTATGCCAAACTCTATCAAGCCATGAGCATAGGAGCTTTGGCCCAAAGCTATGAACAAGTAATTGTGGCCACTTCGGAGGATAATCCGCCTTTTGTATCTCGGATTGAAGGTTTCAATGCGGCCATAAACCTATTGAACGAGGCCAAAGCAGCTATTTCAGCTAACCCAATTTCAGGAGAATTCCAATCAGAGATCCTACGCGGTGATATCGATTTGACCAATACCATTGATGCCATGTTGGCAAGGTTCAACCTATATGCAGGTAATTATGAAGCTGCCATCAGTGCCGCTTCAGCTGTTGATCAGACTTCAGGTTCAGTATTCACATATGATTCGCAAAACCTGAATCCAATCTGGAGCAGGGTATACCAGAACAGTGCCCCAAACTTTAAGCCTAGGGACAATTTTGGTTTGCCAGATTCCTTTACATTCGATGTTAATGACGGTCGGTTCGATTTCTATCTAATCCCATTGGATGAACTAAACCAAAACCAATTGCCCATTGAGGATTTGGCAGGCTTCTTTGATGGCGACACCGAATCCATCCCGGTTTACCTTCCAGACGAGATGAACTTGATTATTGCTGAAGCCAACCTAAGAAAGGGAACACCTGATACTGGAGCGGCCATTGCAGCATTGAACGAGGTCTTGACCGATACAGATGATATATTTGGGGTAAATGCCAATGTACCAGCTTATGCCGGGGACACTTCAGTAGATGCCCTTTTGGACGAAGTATACAAAAACCGCCGTGCTGAGTTATTCCTGACCGGATCAAGCTTGGAAGATAGCAGAAGGTTTGGTAGGCCTCAACCAACACCAAGTGTTCAAAATTTTGATGAAGAGCGTAATAGGAATTTTTATCCTTATCCGAATACGGAAAGGGACAACAATACCAGCACTCCAGCAGATCCATCAATTTGATAATATAATTATTTGAGTTGTTAGTTGTTTTAATTTAATCCAAGTGAAAAGGCCTACATTTAGTGCATAGTAGGCCTTTTTTTTATTCTTATGAAGCGTATTTTATACATCCTTCCCGTTATTTTTTGTTTATCCTGTGCTGTGACCAAAGCCCCAAAAGAAGAGTTTAGGGGAGTTTGGATTGCCACTGTGGCCAACATTGATTGGCCCAAGAATCCCAAGGACAATGTTGAGAAAAAGAAGAGAGACTTCATTGAAATACTGGATTTTTACGAAGACTTGAACTTCAACGCTGCCATTGTCCAAGTCCGTACCGCTGGAGATGCCCTGTACGATTCGGATTTGGCCCCATGGTCCGAGTACCTCACCGGAAAAGAAGGTGAAGCCCCGGAAGGGTTTTCAAATCCTTTGGAATGGATGATAACGGAAACCCACAAAAGGGGCATGGAATTCCATGCATGGCTCAATCCCTATAGAGCCACAGTCGATTTGGATACTTCCGCACTTTCCAAACAACATGACTTCCATCAACACCCGGACTGGATGGTAAAATATGGGAAAAAGTACTACTACAATCCCGGTTTACCCGAAGTTCGACAGAAATTCAGTAAAATCATCGAAGAACTGGTCACCGGATATGAAGTGGATGCAATCCATTTCGATGATTATTTCTATCCCTACAAGGTCAAAGGAGAAGTTTTCAAGGATTCAACCACTTTTGCCACCTTTGGTCTTCCCAATCAAAATTTAGAGGATTGGCGCCGTAGTAATGTGGATTCCTTGGTGAAAGATGTACACCACACCATTAAAAAGAACAAGCCATGGGTACAATTTGGCATCAGTCCCTTTGGTGTATGGAAAAACAAGAGTACGGATCCCAAAGGTTCCGACACCCAAGCAGGACAAACCACTTATGAGGATTTGTATGCAGATCCCCTACTCTGGGTAGAGAAAGGTTGGTTGGACTATCTGGCTCCACAAGTCTACTGGAGCATGGATTACCCGGTTGCCTCCCATAAAAAAATCACTACGTGGTGGGCTAACACCACCCCAAATACCCACCTTTATATTGGAAACGGCACCTACAAAATAAAGAACAACCCGGACAAAGCCTGGAAACGAAACAACGAAATCCCCAAGCAGTTGAACTTTGCTAGGCAAGAGAGCAATATCAACGGGAACATCTTTTTCAGTGCCAAATCCCTAATCGGACAACATGAAAAAGTAAACCAGAAGCTCAAACGGAAATTTTACAGGCTTCCAACACAAAGTCCCGGTCCGCTGAACCACATTAACAGAACAGTTGCCATACCCGCGGTTGAATCCGTACAAAAACATGGCAGTCAACTAAAAATCTGTGTTTCGCATAGCGATTCTATCCCTAGATTCATCTTGCTCTACGAATTGGATCCCAAAACAAAGGAACCAAAAACACTTATCGGAACAGCGTATCTTTCCGAGAGTCAGGATTTGGGCTGTGTTCAAATGGAATTGGAAAGGAAGCAAATCAAAAAGAAGATGGGAGTAGTGGTTCGTGATGCTTATGGCAATGAAAGCCAAACCCAACCCTTGGAACAAAATCCAGTGGATTAGAAAACATAAGAAAAAACAATACAATGGATGTAGCAAAAAAGGACAAAAACGCATGGCTCTGGGTTCCCTTTCTCTATTTCACCCAAGGTATCCCTTACGTATTGGTGGTAACCGTTTCCGTTATCATGTACAAACGCTTGGGCATTGGAAATGCAGAAATTGGACTCTACACCAGCTGGCTCTACCTCCCGTGGGTCTTAAAACCGCTTTGGAGTCCCTTTGTGGAGTTGAACGGCACCAAGCGCAAATGGTTCTTGGTCATGCAGCTGATCATGTCCTTGGCCTTTTTGGGCATTGGTCTCTTTTTGCCTTCCAACGCATTTTTCACCATTACTTTGGCCTTTTTCTGGATGGCAGCCTTTGCCTCCGCCACCAATGACATCGCTTCCGATGGTTACTATATGATTGGGCTTTCACAAAAAAAGCAGTCCTTTTTTATTGGTATGCGGAGTACCTTTTACCGATTGGCCATGGTGACCGGACAAGGGCTTTTGGTGATTGTTGCCGGCTTTTTGGAGCATAAGTATGGAGACAATACCAAGGCGTGGTCCTTGACCATGATCGGTGCTGCGGTATTGATGCTGATCTTGACCGCGACCAATTTTATGGCCGCTCCAAAATTCGAGGCACCGTCAACGAAAGATTCTGAAAAGCCAACTAGTTTTTGGGAGGTATTTGCATCCTTCTTTAGAAAAAAGCATATTGGAATATCCCTTTTGTTTGTCCTTAGCTATCGTTTGGGCGAATCGCAATTGGTAAAAATGGCCTCCCCTTTTCTCTTGGACAAATTGGAGGTTGGAGGGCTCAGTTATTCCACCGAAGCGGTAGGTACCATTTATGGAACGGTTGGGGTCATCATGCTGTCCTTGGGCGGAATCATTGGAGGGATCCTTATCTCGAGGGATGGGTTAAAAAAATGGATGTTCCCCATGTTGTTGTCCCTAAACCTGCCCAATATCCTCTATGCCATATTGGCCATCACCCAGACCACCAGCATATATGCCGTAGTGGGCACCGTGGTGGTGGAGCAATTTGGATATGGATTTGGGTTTGCTGCATTTCTGGTCTTTCTCATTTACGTGGCCGAAGGTGCTTCAAAAACATCACATTATGCCATTGCGACCGGCTTTATGGCCTTGGGCATGATGCTACCCGGTATGCTCAGCGGATACATCCAGGAATGGTTGGGATACGATGGTTTCTTTGTTTGGGTGGTCATCGCGGCCATTCCGGCATTCCTTCTACTCCGATTTATTGAATACCCTGCCGATTACGGCAAAAAGACAAGCGAATTAGATGCATAAAAACATACTATCATACACGTCAGCCCAGAAAGACCTATCGCTACGGCAAAAGATCGGGCAATTGTTCATGCCAGCCGTTTTCATAAATGATACGGAAGAAGAGGTGGTCAAAATGGAGCAATTGATTCATGATCATTATGTAGGGGCCTTATGTTTCTTTCATAGCAGGGCCAGTGCGGCCACTAATTTTGAAGGAAAAAAGAAGGTCGTCCACAATGAAAAAAGTTATGACCGATTAAAAACCCTCATAGAGCGCTATCAAAAAGCGGCACAACAGCCTCTGTTGATTGCCATTGATGCCGAATGGGGTTTGGCCATGCGAATTGAAAACACCCCGCAATACCCGTATGCCATCACGTTGGGGGCACTGACCAACAACCTTGATCTTATTGAACAGGTTGGGCAGCATATTGGCTTGGATTGTAAGGAAGCAGGTATTCATTGGAATTTGTCACCTGTAGTGGACATCAACAGTAATCCTGAAAACCCAGTGATCGGTTACCGATCGTTCGGAGATAGTAAAGATGAGGTGCTTTCCAAAGCTGGGGCATACCTAAAAGGTATGGCAAGTTCAGGAACTTTGAATTCCATCAAACATTTTCCTGGACATGGCGATACGGCTACCGATTCCCATTTGGGACTTCCGGTCATCAACAAATCCTTGGAAGAACTCCAGGGAAATGAATTATACCCTTTTCACCAACTGATACAAAAAGGAGTGGACTCGGTCATGGTGGGGCATTTGTTGCTTCCGCAATTGGACAGCGAGGAACCTTCCACGACTTCATCAAAAATTATTACGGACTTGCTTCGCAATACTTTGGGGTTTGATGGCGTGGCCATCTCCGATGCACTGAATATGCACGCCGTTTCCCAACGATATCCCGAAAAGGGCAAGTTGGAAGCAACCGCCTTTACCGCAGGAATGGATATGTTGTGTTTTAGTGAAAATGTGGCCGAGGGCATTACCGAAATCCTCAACACCGCCACCGAAGCACAAATTGAGCAAAGTTTTGAACGCATTTGGCAGCTCAAGGAAAAAGCATTTTCCAATTCTAAAGACACTTCTCCGTCCCAAAAACCTTCAGAGCTAAATCGACTATTGGCGCAAAATACCCTTACCGAACTCTACGGCAAAGCTGAGGAAGTATCCAAAATCAAGGATGGTGAATTTCTCAATCTGTCGGTGAACAACAACACCCAAAATAGGTTTTCCCATAAAATAGAGGAAGACCTTGGCCAGAAACCATGGGATTTGGCAAAGGACAAAGCAATCGTTGAAACGTTGTTGGAAAAGCATCAAAATGTGGTACTGTCCATCTTCCCTCCTGCTGTAAAGCCAAAAAATAACTTTGGTTTTGAAAACGAGGTGTTGGATTTCATCAAACACATCATCACACAAAAAAATGTGCTCCTCTATCTTTTTGGAAATCCATATGCCTTGGACATCATGGGACTGTTACCCACATCAAATGCGGTTGTGGTGTATCAAGATTTTCCGGAATTTCAAGAAGAGGCCTTCCAACACTTTATAGGGCAGTTAACAGCCAAAGGAAAGCTCCCCGTACAACTTAAAACCTTTCAACCATGAAATCCGACATCATTTCCTCATGGGAGAAGAATGCAATGGAATGGATCAAGGTCATCCAGAACCAAAGCATCCCCTCCAGAAAGTTCACCAACGCAGCCATAGTGGAAACCATCAAAAATCTAAAGGGCAAGAAAATTGCCGACATAGGTTGTGGCGAGGGTTGGTTGACCCGGGAAATGACTGCCTCGGGATGGGAAGCTACCGGCATGGATGCCATAGCCAGCCTAATTTCCGAAGCCAAGACCAAAGGGAAGGAAGCCTACCATGTAGTCACCTTTGAGGACATCATATCAGGAAAAACCATTCCCAACGCGCCATTTGATGCCGCAGTCTTCAACTTCTGCCTATATCTGAAGGATGACCTTGTTCCCCTTTTACAAAACACCTTGAACCATTTAACCGATGGAGGTACTGTGGTAATCCAAACCCTACACCCCTTTTTTCTGGTACAAAACGGCATGCCCTATAAAAGCCAGTGGCTCACCGATTCCTGGAAAGGCCTACCCGGTAATTTTGAGGATGGCCATTCATGGTACGCCCGAACGCTGGAGGATTGGATCAACGAATTGAATGGTTTACAGCATGGAGGGGTTTCCATTGAAGAGGTAATCAACGATGAAGAAAAACCCATTTCCTTGATCATCAAAATTAAAAAAGCATGAGCACATATAAAGTTTTGGGATTGATGTCCGGCACCTCCTTGGACGGGTTGGACATGGCTTATTGTCATTTTACAGAAGAAAATGGGCGTTGGAAATTTTCCATTGAACGCACAAAAGAGGTTTCCTACACCGATGAGATGCGGGAACACCTCAAAAATGCCATTTTCCTATCCGAGGAAGACCATGCCCAACTCCACAAAGATTATGGGGTATGGTTGGGTGAACAATCCAAACACTTCATTGATGAAGAAAATCTAAATGTTGATTTCATTGCCAGCCATGGACATACGTCGCACCATAGACCGGAAGATGGTTTTACCTTTCAACTCGGAGATGGCCAACTATTGGCCAATACCAGTGGAAAGCAGATCGTTTGTGATTTCAGGACCAAAGACATTACCTTAGGCGGCCAAGGAGCTCCCTTGGTGCCCATTGGAGACAAATTGTTGTTCCACGAATATGATTTCTGTCTTAACCTGGGAGGTATCAGCAATATCTCGTTTGATGATAACGGAGTCCGGATAGCCTATGACATTGGGTTGGCCAACATGCCCTTAAACTACATTACCCAAAGAATGGGATTGGATTATGACGAAAATGGGAACCGGGCCAGAACGGGAACATTGGACCATGACCTCTTACAAAAATTGAACAGTTTAGCGTACTACAAACTACCCTATCCAAAATCCACCGGATATGAATGGTTCACTGGAGAAATTGTCCCTTTGATTCAAGCCTCAAAAGCCACTAACATTGATCTACTTCATACATTTATCCACCACAATTGTGAGCAGATTGCCAACGAGGTTAAAAAATATGCCGTAAAGACCCCCAACCAATTATTGGCCACGGGCGGTGGTGCCTTGAACCAGTTTTTTATGGACACGCTTCAAGAAAAATTAGGGAACACCGCTACGGTTTCCACTCCAACTAAAACCTTGATTGCCTACAAGGAGGCCTTGGTCTTTGCATTGATGGGCGTTTTACGCCTTAAAGGTGAAACCAATGTTCTCCGTTCGGTCACAGGGGCCCGTGAAGATTCCAGTAGCGGAGAGGTCTTTTATCCTATTCAGGGTTAAGCAGTCACCATTCTTCTGGGCTTTCTTCGCACCAGCATAAAAATCAATACCGAAAATAGCCCACAAACGGCCAAGCCTACAAACAAGGGCCAAACACTGTTTTTCACAAACTCACCAATAAAAGTGGCTATGGGTATGGCAAAAATCGTGGATACAAAGCCATTTATGGCCGCTCCAATTCCTGCTATGTGTCCAATGGGTTCCATGGCTATGGACCTAAAATTTCCCCACATGAATCCTAGACAGAAAAACTGTGCAGACAAGAATGCCACCAATACATAAATGCTGGGGTTGGGTGAATTAAAAAAAAGTACCGTATACAACAAAGCAATTATGGTAAAGGCCAATGTGGCCATAAAGGACAGCTTTCGCATACCAAAACGCATCACCAAGGTCCCGTTCAAAAAGGTGGAAAGTCCAATGGAAATCGCCAATCCCGCAAAAATATAGGGAAATACCTCTTTTAGGGCATATTGGTCCTCAAAAATATGTTGGGCCGAACTCAGATACACCAAAAATGCTCCAGTCACCAGACCAGAGGTAATCGTAAAGGCTACGGTTTCCTTGTGGCGAATAAATTCTTTCAACCCATCAATGAACACATGTCCAGAAAATGGTATCTTAAATTCAGGATGAAGGGTTTCGGGTTGTCGTTTCCAAAACCAAAGTGCTATGATCAAGGCAAAAATCAATTGGACATAGAAAATACCTTTCCAACCAAAGCTATCCAGTATAACCTTCCCTATGGCTGGGGCCACCACGGGCACCAAAATAAAGAACGCCACCACAAACGACATGATCTTGGCCATATAATCTCCTTCATAGGTATCCCGGATGATGGATATGGATATGGTCCGAGGTGCCGAAAGTCCAATCCCTTGAAGGATCCTACCCAGCACCATCACCTCCAAGGATGGAGCATACAAGCAGATAATACTAGCCAGTAGGAATAAAATAAATCCAGCATAGACCACAGGCTTTCTTCCATAACAATCAGACAGCGGACCGAAGAATAACTGCCCTAACCCCAGTCCCAAAAATATCATGGTCACCAACATTTGGTTATCTGTGGAATCCAAGCTGTTGATATCAACCCCTATATTGGAGATGGCGGGTAATAACGCATCAATGGCCAAGGCCACAATGGACATCAAGGCGGCCATTAAGGCTATAAATTCAAAATTAGGTTTTTGGGTTTCTTTTTGCATGATGCAAAATTAGGCATACCCCGCGGGCCCACGAAGTTTTTAAGAAAGTATTAATGTTATGTTTACGCATCAAACGTTATAGGTGAATAGAACTGGTGGCTTACATCTTTAAACCACCTTATTTTTATGACATTTTTTGATTTCGTTGTGTCTAGCTCGATGCCTATCTTTGAGAAAACCAAAAACTAAATGGACCTTTTAAAGACCTTGGTCGTGGGTTGTGGCAATATGGGAACTTCCCATGCCCGTGCCTACCACAAACTGGATGGATTTGAAATTGTGGGACTTGTGAGCCGTGGTGCCAAAAGCCGTGAACGATTGTCCAATGAACTGGGAGGCGTTCCCACTTTTTCCGATTACAGGAACGCCCTTGAAACGGCAAAACCCGATGTGGTTTCTATCAACACCTACCCTGATACCCATTTTGACTATGTAAAACAAGCTTTGGAATCTGGCGCCCATGTGTTTGTGGAAAAACCGCTTGCCTTAACGGTCGAAGAAGCCCAAATTTTAGTGGATTTGGCCCATCAACTTGGAAAAAAAATGGTGGTGGGATATATTCTAAGGGTACACCCTACCTGGACCAAGTTTGTGCAAATGGCACAGGGCTTGGGTAAACCCTTGGTCATGCGAATGAACCTCAACCAACAAAGTTCTGGCGAACAGTGGCATACCCATAAACAGCTTATGCACTCCATGTCGCCCATTGTGGATTGTGGGGTCCACTATGTGGATGTCATGTGTTCCATGGTACGTTCCAATCCTGTTAGCGTCTCCGCCATTGGGGCCAAATTGACAGAGGAAGTGGACAAAAACATGTACAACTATGGCCAGTTACAGGTCCGTTTTGAAGATGGCTCCGTGGGTTGGTACGAGGCTGGCTGGGGACCCATGATGAGCGAAACCGCTTTTTTTGTCAAGGATGTGATAGGCCCAAAAGGCTGTGTTTCCATCAATGATATGGATAAGGGAGAATCCGGTGATATTGAAGGGCATACCAAGACCGGAAGCTTAAAATTGCACCATAGCCAGTTGGACAGTGATGGGCATTTTGTAAAAAATGATGAAATCATTGATACTGCCGATGAGCCCGACCATGATGGTCTCTGTCTTTTGGAACAGGAATACCTGCTCAATGCCATCCAAAATGATGTAGACCTCACCGACCACCTGAACGATGCCGTGAACAGCCTCAAAGTGGTGTTGGCTGCGGATGAGTCGGTGAAAACGGGGAAAACCGTCAATCTATAATTTTCCGTTTCAGAATTACAACGGAATGTTCCCATGTTTTTTTCGGGGCGGTTGCACCTGTTTCTTTTCCAACATGGCGAAAGCCTTCAACAATTTTCGTCGGGTGTCTTTTGGCAGGATGACCTCATCAATAAATCCGCGTTGGGCCGCTCGGTATGGATTGGCAAATTTTTCGGCGTATTCCGCTTCCTTTTCCTTGAGTTTAGCCACTGGGTCGTCCGAAGCGGCAATTTCACGCCTAAAGATAATCTCACTGGCGCCCTTGGCTCCCATCACGGCAATCTCGGCACTGGGCCAAGCAAAATTGAAATCGGCACCAATGTGTTTGGAGTTCATCACATCATAAGCCCCTCCATAGGCCTTTCGGGTAATGAGAGTGACTCTGGGCACCGTGGCCTCGCTCAAGGCATATAACAGTTTTGCCCCATGCATGATGATACCGCTCCACTCCTGATCGGTACCCGGTAGAAATCCGGGAACATCCACCAAAACCAATAATGGAATATTGAAGGCATCACAAAAACGGGTGAAACGAGCTGCTTTCCGGGAACTTTTCACATCCAACACGCCAGCCAAGAACATGGGTTGATTGGCAATAATTCCTACACTTCTCCCTCCTATTCGGGCAAAGCCCACAATAATATTTTCAGCATACTCCTTATGGATTTCGTAGAAGGAATCAGTGTCAATAATGCCCTTGATGACCTCATGCATGTCATACGGCTTATTGGGATTATCCGGCACAATGTGCGACAGTTCTTCCCGCACCTCATCGCCCAAAACATAGTCCTGTAATTTGGGGGCTTCCGTGTTGTTCTGTGGCAAATACCCCAAAAGTTTTTTGATATCATCCAGACAGGTTGCATCATTGGAGGAGGTTTTATGGGCCACCCCAGACTTGGCCGCGTGGGTACTGGCACCCCCCAATTCTTCAGAGGTAACCTCCTCATTGGTCACCGTCTTGACCACATTGGGACCAGTAACGAACATATAACTCGTTTCCTCCACCATCACAATAAAATCCGTCATGGCGGGCGAATACACCGCACCACCCGCGCAGGGTCCCATCACTGCAGATATTTGGGGAATCACTCCCGATGCCTGCACATTCCGGTAAAAGATATCGGCATAGCCTCCCAATGATCGCACACCCTCTTGGATTCGGGCTCCCCCAGAATCGTTCAACCCAATGATGGGCGCCCCGACCTTCATGGCCAAATCCATCACTTTACAGATTTTTTCGGCATGGGTTTCGGACAAGGCTCCCCCAAAAACAGTAAAATCTTGGGCATATACGTATACCAACCTACCATTCACAGTTCCGTAACCAGTAACCACGCCATCCCCGTAGTACATTTCCTTGTCCATCCCAAAATCCGTGGTTCTATGGGTCACCAAAGCCCCCATTTCCTCAAAAGAGCCTTCGTCCAGCAGGTATTGTACTCGCTCTCGCGCTGTTAACTTCTTTTTTTTGTGTTGTTTTTCTATGCGTTTTTCACCTCCACCCAAATGAGCTTTGGCCAACTTTTCCTGAAGTGCTTTTATTTTCGGGTCCATGGATTCAATTTTTGGGCAGTTGAACTATTTTTTGGTCCTCCAGATAGCTGTGGAAAGCCACCAATGCAGCAACTTCCATCTCCCTGGCTTGTTGCTTTTTGACCATTTCTGGAGCATAGTGGGTCTTCACGAAATGGGTATCAAAATCCCCGGAACGAAAGGCCTCATGGGAAAAGACGAAGCTACCAAAGGGCAGGGTGGTTTCAACCCCCTTCACCTTATACGCCTTGATGGCTTTGAGCATCAATTCAATGGCCTCCTCCCGAGTTTTCCCGTAGGCAATCAATTTGGAAAGCATGGGGTCATAGTAAATGGGAATATCCATCCCTTCCGTAAAACCATTGTCCACCCGTATACCTCCGCCAACAGGCAATTGATAGGTTTCCAATTGTCCCACACTGGGCAAAAAATCATTCAAGGGATCTTCAGCATATACCCTTAACTCCACCGCATGTCCATGAATTTTGAGGTCTTCCTGTTTCATAGGCAACTCTTCTCCCCTAGCCACACGAATCTGCAATTCCACTAGGTCAACCCCAGTAACCATTTCGGTAACCGGATGCTCCACTTGCAACCGGGTGTTCATCTCCAAAAAATAAAAGTTGTGGTCGGCGTCCATTAAAAACTCCACTGTTCCCGCCCCAACATAATTGCAGGCTTGGGCCACCTTGACCGCCGCCATGCCCATTTCGTTCCTAAGCTTAGGGGTTAAAATGGATGAAGGGGCTTCTTCCACCACCTTTTGGTGGCGACGTTGTACACTGCATTCCCGTTCAAAAAAATGAAGGATGTTCCCGTGGGTATCGGCCATCACCTGAACCTCTATATGCCGAGGCGAAGCCACATATTTTTCAACAAAGACGGAACCGTCCCCAAACGCAGAGGTTGCCTCACTGATGGCGCGTTGCATGCCGGATTCCAAATCTTTTTCGTTCTCAACTATCCGCATGCCCTTACCTCCACCACCTGCTGAAGCCTTGATCAATATGGGGTATCCCACATCATTGGCAATCTTACGGGCCGTGGCCACATCAGTAATGGCCTCGTCTATTCCGGGCACCATGGGAATATCATAAGCCTTAACAGCTTCCTTGGCGGCCAGTTTACTACCCATCATGCGGATGGCTTTTGATTTGGGTCCAATGAATATCAGCCCATTTTTCTCCACCGCTTCTGCAAATTCAGCATTCTCACTCAAAAAGCCGTAGCCTGGATGTATGCCATCAACATTCAATTTTTTGGCCACTTCTATGATTTTATCTCCACGTAAATACGATTGATTGGAAGGTGCCTCACCAATGCAAACCGCTTCATCGGCCATTTGCACATGGGGCGCGTTCCGGTCTACGATTGAATAGACCGCCACGGTACGAATACCCATTTTCTTTGCGGTTTTCATCACCCGGACCGCAATTTCCCCTCTATTGGCAATCAATATTTTCTTCATGGTCTCCTATTCAAATTCTATAAGTAACTGTTTTTTATCCACCGCATCGCCTTTTTTAACCCCAAGTGTTTTGATAGTCCCACTCCTCGGGGAAGCTATGATGTTTTCCATTTTCATGGCCTCAAGAATCAAAAGCTGGTCGTCTTCCTTCACATCTTGGCCTTCTTGGACGAGAATGTCCAAAATGAGTCCAGGCATGGGGGCCACAATGGAATCAATGCTTTTTTGTCCGTTGGAAGCAAAGCCCATTGCTTTGATGAGCCCATCCAAAGGGGTGTTTATGGATACTTGATGCTCAGTCCCGTTCACGATGACGGTATAGGTACGGGTATTAAAATCTGAATCTATCATTTGAATATGATAAGATATTCCATCTTTCAGTAAATGAAACCCATTGGGGCTTGTTTTAATGATGTCCAACGAAGCAATATCCTCTTTTGACAGTTGAAATTCAGAAGTTCCATCAACCACAACAGTATACGGATTGTCCATAAATAGTGTTCCTATAGGTTAGTTTGATAAATATAAGATTAATGCACCAATCAGCATAAAGGCAGTTGGGTTATACATTTCAATCAAGCACAAATCCCGCCAAATGTTTACTTTTGGGCCAAAAGGTTTTATATGCTGATTCTTGGAATTGCCGGGGGAACGGGCTGCGGTAAAACTACCGTAGTGAACCAAATTGTGGATCAATTGCCCAAAAATGAAGTGGGTGTCATCTCACAGGATTCCTATTACAACGACTTGGCCCACTTGACCAAGGAAGAGCGGGGCGAGATTAACTTTGACCACCCCAATTCCATAGATTTTGACCTATTGATTTCGCATTTGGAGCAATTAAAGCAAGGAAAAACCATAAATAAACCCGTATACTCTTTTGTGGAGGAAACCCGCTTGGATGAAACCATTCCTACAACTCCTAGAAAAGTAATGATCGTTGAAGGTATTTTGGTACTGAGCAACTCACAGCTTCGGGATTTGTTCGACATAAAAATATTTGTGCATGCCGATTCCGATGAACGATTGATAAGAAGGTTGCAACGCGATATACGGGAGCGTGGACATGACCTTCAAAAAGTGTTGACCCGCTACCAAACAGCAGTGAAACCCATGCATGAACAATTTATAGAGCCTTCAAAAGAGTTTGCGGATATCATTATCCCAAATAATCATTATAATACGGTTGCCGTGGACATTGTGAGGACCATAATCAACGATAAATTGTTGTAAAATATGGGTTTAAAAGAGCTTAGAAATAAAAAATGGTTCAAGGTCATGACCAATATGTATGTATTAGTGTTGACCATTTTTGTGATTTGGATGGCTTTTTTTGATACGAACTCCTTTTTGATACACTGGGAACTTCGGAAAGAGATAAAAAAACTGGAAAAGCAGAAAGAGTTTTTAAAGGATGAGATTGCCAAGGACAAAGAAATCCTGGAAAAGATGTCCGACCCCGAAGAAATGGAAAAATTTGCCCGGGAGAAATACTATATGAAAAAGGAGAATGAAGAAATATTTTTGATTGAATACGAAGACAGCCTAAAAATCAAAAAAGATGAGTAAAACAGGCCTATTCCAAGAATTTCCCGAAGTTTCCTCCAAACAATGGAAGCAAAAAATACAGTTCGACTTAAAGGGTGCTGATTACAACGACACCCTGGTTTGGGAGTCCTTGGAGGGGATTGCGGTAAAACCCTTTTATCATGAAGAGGACCTGCAAAACATTAAAGCCCACCCAACTTCCGCTTCCCGAATATGGCATGTAGGTCAAACCATTTATGCAGGAAATGAGGAAGCAGCAAACAAAAAGGCTTTGGAAAGTTTGACCAAGGGTATTGAAGCTTTATATTTTACCATTCCAAACGGAGAAACTGATTTTGGCCTTTTGCTTTCCAATATCGATTTGGGAGGCGTGCCCCTTCATTTCACTTTTCAGTTTTTGGCCGTTCAGTCCATCAAAAACCTTTTAGAAATTTTGAAGGGTAAAAATGCCAAGGCATACCTCAATATCGATTTAATCGGGCATCTTTCCCGTGATGGAAATTGGTTCCATAACCTTGAAAAGGACCACGCCATTTTGAAAGAAATCCATGAACTTGCCAACACACATACTTCAGTGGCCACCTTTGGTGTGGATATAGCAATCTACCAAAATGCAGGGGCCAATATGGTACAACAATTGGCCTATGGGTTGGCCCATACCCATGAATACCTTAATCATTTTGCCACTTCAAGCACAACTCAGCAATCGTTTCCCATAGCATTCAAAGTAGCGATGGGAAGTAATTATTTCTTTGAAATTGCCAAGCTAAGGGCACTGCGTTGGCTTTGGGGCAGTCTGGCTTCGGAATATGGAATTGACCAAGATTGTCATATTACGGTAATTCCATCCACAAGGAACAAAACCCTTTACGATTATAACGTGAACTTGCTCCGCACCACATCGGAAAGTATGTCGGCCATTTTAGGCGGTGCCGATACAGTTTGCAACCTCCCTTATGATGCCATTTACCATAAGGACAATGCATTTGCAGAGCGAATTGCACGCAATCAATTGTTATTGTTGAAGGAGGAAAGTTATTTTGAAACGGTTTCAGAAGTTTCCAATGGGGCCTACTTCATCGAATCCATTACAGAGCAATTGGCGGAAAAAGCTTTGGCCCTCTTCAAACAGATTGAAAAATCCGGCGGTTTTTTAAGCGTGCTCAAAAAAGGGGTCATCCAACAAAAAATCAAGGAAAGTGCCACCAAGGAACAGCAACTTTTCGATAAAGGTAAAATTGTACTTCTGGGTAGCAATGCGTATCAAAACCCACAAGATCGCATGAAAAATGATCTGGAACTATATCCCTTTGTAAAAAAACAGTCCCGAAAAACCTTGATAGAACCCATCATTGAGAAACGATTGGCCGAAGCCTTGGAACAAAAAAGATTGGATGATGAGTAGAAAAGACCTTCAACATTTGGAGTTAAGTTCGGAGTTCAGAACTCAGAACTCAGAGCTCAGAAAAGCTGATAATCTCAGCCACGTCAACTTCGCTGCGGGCATATCCCCTTTTCTTCGTGGTCCGTACTCCACCATGTATGTTCGTAGACCATGGACCATCCGCCAGTATGCTGGTTTCTCCACGGCAGAAGAAAGCAATGCTTTTTACAGAAGAAATTTGGAGGCGGGCCAAAAAGGTCTTTCCGTGGCTTTTGATCTTCCCACCCACCGAGGTTACGACTCGGACAACGACCGCGTTGTTGGCGATGTGGGCAAGGCCGGGGTAGCCATTGACTCCGTGGAGGACATGAAAATCCTGTTCGACCAAATTCCCCTAGATCAAATGTCGGTATCCATGACCATGAACGGGGCCGTTATCCCTATCATGGCTTTTTATATTGCAGCAGCCGAGGAACAGGGTGTTTCCATGGAAAAGCTTTCCGGAACCATCCAAAATGACATCCTCAAAGAGTTTATGGTGCGGAACACCTATATCTATCCTCCTGCCCCATCCATGCAAATCGTTGCAGATATTTTTGAGTTCACCAGTAAAAACATGCCCCGTTTCAACAGCATCAGTATTTCTGGATACCACATGCACGAAGCTGGTGCCCCTGCCGCCATGGAATTGGCCTATACCCTTTCTGACGGCATTGAATATATTCGGACAGGAATTAAGGCGGGACTGAAAATCGATGAGTTTGCCCCCAGACTTTCCTTCTTTTGGGGCATTGGGATGAACCATTTCACAGAAATTGCCAAAATGAGGGCAGGTAGAATGTTGTGGGCCAAGTTGGTAGGACAATTCAATCCCAAGAACGAAAAATCACTTATGCTGCGCACCCATAGCCAGACCAGTGGATGGAGTTTAACAGAACAAGATCCTTTCAATAATGTGGCCAGGACCACTATTGAGGCAATGGCGGCTGCTTTTGGTGGCACTCAAAGTCTTCACACCAACGCTTTGGACGAAGCCATTGCCCTACCTACTGATTTTTCAGCACGGATAGCCCGTAACACCCAAATCTATTTGCAAAAAGAAACCCATATTACCAAAACGGTAGATCCATGGGCCGGAAGTCATGTAGTTGAACAATTGACCCAAGAAATTGCCGAGGAAGCTTGGGAATTGATTCAGGAGGTTGAAAAACTTGGTGGTATGACCAAAGCCATTGAAGCAGGTATCCCCAAAAGGCGTATTGAAGAGGCTGCTGCCAAAAAACAAGCCCGAATCGACAGCGGTCAAGACGTTATTGTTGGCGTGAACAAATACCAACTGGAGGATGAGGATGACCTGCAAATTTTGGAAGTGGACAATGCCAAAGTACGCCAACAGCAGATGGAGCGACTTGAACAAATAAAATCGACACGGGATATCAATACGGTTAAAAAAGCCTTGGACAACATTGGTACTGCAGCCAAAAAAGCCAGTCTAAATAACCCTGACCGCAAAAATTTGTTAGCTTTAGCGGTAGAAGCGGCCAAAGCTCGCGCCACCTTGGGAGAGATCAGTGACGCCATGGAAAGTGCCTTTGGACGCTACAAAGCAAAAATCCAATCTTTTACCGGCGTGTATTCGAAAGAAATCAAAAACGACGAAAGTTTTGTCAGGGCCCGTAAAATGGCTGACGAATTTGCAACCCAGGAGGGACGAAGACCTCGAATCATGGTGGCCAAAATGGGACAGGATGGTCATGATCGTGGTGCCAAAGTGGTGGCAACTGGCTATGCCGATCTCGGTTTTGACGTAGATATTGGACCCTTGTTCCAAACCCCTGCCGAAGTAGCCAAACAGGCCGTGGAAAACGATGTACATGTTCTAGGTATATCTTCATTGGCCGGAGGACACAAAACCTTGGTGCCAGAAGTGGTGCAAGAACTAAAAGAACAGGGGCGTGAGGACATCATGGTCATTGTTGGGGGCGTTATCCCCAAGCAAGACTATCAACACCTTCTAGATCGTGGTGCGGTGGCTGTATTTGGACCTGGCACAAAAATTAGTGATGCAGCTATTGAAATCTTAAAGATTTTAATGGATTAATTGCCCTTAACGGTCTCATAAATATAACTTTAACTTTCTTTAACGCTGAATGCCATGGTTATTCACCTACTGTTAACAAAATACATTTTTTAGCATCTTAAATAATCGTATTTTTAGCACCTAACTTACTATGAAATGGGCAAAATCATTGCTATTGCAAACCAAAAGGGCGGTGTTGGCAAAACCACTACTACGGTAAACCTTGCGGCCTCCCTTGGTGTTTTGGAAAAGAAAGTGTTACTGATTGATGCTGATCCCCAAGCCAATGCCACTTCAGGGCTAGGTATTGATGTTGATTCCGTGGAGCATGGCACATACCAACTATTGGAACATACCATGCCCGTTGAGGATGTAATTGTTCAAACCGACTCCCCGAATGTTGATTTGGTTCCGGCACACATCGACCTTGTGGCCATTGAGATTGAATTGGTGGACAAGGACAACAGGGAATATATGCTCAAAGAAGCGCTCAAGGGTCTAGGAGATCGTTACGATTTTGTCTTGATTGATTGCGCCCCGTCTTTGGGATTATTGACGCTAAACGCACTTACCGCTGCAGACTCCGTTATGATTCCCATTCAATGCGAATATTTTGCATTGGAAGGGTTGGGCAAACTATTGAACACGGTGAAAAGTGTACAGAAAATACATAACAACGATTTGGATATAGAAGGCATGTTGCTGACGATGTACGATTCAAGGCTACGCCTATCCAACCAAGTCGTGGAAGAAGTGAAAAAACACTTCGCAGATATGGTGTTCGACACCATCATACAAAGAAATGTAAGGCTCAGCGAAGCCCCAAGTTATGGTGAAAGCATTATAAAATATGATGCCAGCAGCAAAGGTGCCTCCAATTACCTTAACTTGGCCAATGAAATTTTGAAGAAAAACAAGGAGAAAGTTTAGATGGCGAAAGCAACCAAAAAACAGGCTTTGGGAAGAGGCCTGTCCGCTCTATTGAAAGATCCCGAAAACGATATTCAATCCGTTGGGGATAAAAATGCGGACAAGGTCATAGGCAATGTAGTTGAACTGGATATTGAATCCATTGAGGTGAATCCCTTTCAGCCGAGGTCCAATTTTAATGATGAGGCTTTGGAAGAATTGGCCAGTTCCATTCGTGAACTTGGGATTATTCAGCCCATAACCGTTCGGAAATTGGATTTCAACAAATTCCAATTGGTTTCAGGGGAACGCAGGTTCCGTGCATCAAAACTGGTAGGGCTGGAAACTATTCCTGCCTATATCCGTATTGCCAACGACCAAGAATCCTTGGAAATGGCCTTGGTGGAAAACATCCAACGGCAAGATTTGGACCCCATCGAGATTGCCCTATCCTACCAAAGGCTGATTGATGAAATCCAGATTACCCAAGAAAAATTGAGCGATCGTGTAGGTAAAAAACGTTCCACCATCACCAATTACCTCCGTCTTCTTAAACTACACCCCATCATCCAAACCGGAATGCGGGATGGGTTTATTAGCATGGGACACGGCAGGGCCTTGATCAATATCGAGAAGAAAAAAGAACAGATAGCCATTTATGAGAAGGTGGTTTCAGAAGGTCTTTCAGTAAGGGACACTGAGCGTTTGGTAAAAACACTCAAAGAACCTTCGGGAGAGGCAAGCGAAAAGAAAACAAAGGCTTCCAAGGAAATTCCCAGTTTTGTTTCCAAAGGCATGGATGAACTCAAAGATTTTCTTTCCGCCAAGGTAGATGTTACCTCATCCCAAACCGGAAAAGGAAAAATAGTAATTCCTTTTCACTCCGAGGAAGAGTTTCAGCGTATCAAAAAATTACTTACAGGTGAATAAAGGCCTATTATTATTGTTCTTTTTTTTATTGAATCTTCAATTTGGTCTCGCCCAAGAAGAAGAGAAGAAAGAAGATATGGAACCACCCCATCCAGCCGAGATTGATTCGTTGGCCCAAAATTTGGAGGGTTCTGGTATAACCATTGAAGAAGTAACTTACGAAAAGAAAGCAATAAATCCCTTGGCCCCCAGTAAAGCAGCATTCTACTCTGCAGTACTTCCTGGATTGGGGCAGATATACAACAAGCGATACTGGAAAGCTCCCATTGTTTGGGGAGCACTGGGAACAGCCATATACACTTACTCTTTCAACAACACCGAATACAGAAGTGCTCGGAACGCTTTTAAAAGAAGACTGGCCGGGTTTACAGACGACGAGTTCTATGACCTCAATGGGGATGGTGAAGGCCCGGACGTATCAGACGAGGCGCTTCAGGACGCCCAAGAACGTACCCAGCGCAGCAGGGACCTTTCGTTGGTGATCACCCTAGTCCTGTACACCTTGAATATCATTGATGCCAACGTGGACGCGCATTTGAAACAGTATAATGTGGATGACAATCTTGTGGTTGATTTTAAACCCTATTTAGATATGAACCCTTTCACCCAGGAACCCAATTTTGGAATGGCCCTGGTCGTAAAATTCTAAATTATGAACATTGCACTCTTTGGTTATGGCAAAATGGGTAGGATGATTGAACAAATTGCCCAAGATAGAGGCCATACCATTGTCGCGAAGGTTGATGTGGATACCAAGGAAATTCCCTATCACAAAATGGATGTTGCCATAGACTTTAGTACTCCCGAGTCTGCATTTGACAATATAACTGGGTGTTTTGAACACAAAGTACCGGTTATCTGCGGCACCACCGGTTGGTTGTCCAACTATGACCAAGCTGTCAGTATTTGCAATAAAAACCAATCAGGGTTTATATATGCCTCCAATTTTAGTTTGGGAGTGAACATTTTTTTTGAATTGAACTCGTATTTGGCCAAAATGATGTCCGGTCTAGAGCAGTACAATGTCACTATGGAAGAAATCCATCATACCCAAAAGCTTGATGCACCAAGTGGCACTGCAATTACCTTGGCTGAGGGAATCATTGCCCAGTCTGACTACAAAGGCTGGAAATTGGACCAAGAAGAAAACAACATTATACCCATTACATCCAAACGCGAGGGAATGGTACCAGGTACACATACCATATCCTATGGCAGTTCGGTGGACTCCATAGAAATTAAGCACACTGCCCATAATCGCGAAGGCTTTGCCTTGGGTGCAGTAATCGCTTCGGAATGGATTCAGGGCAAAACAGGTGTCTTTTCCATGAAAGACGTGTTAAACCTGTATTAAAAAACGTAACAAGAATAGAGACTGTAAGTCTTACAAAGAAACTTTTATATGAGCGGTACACAGTGGATCATTTTTATATTGGTCATCCAAGTCATCCATTTTTTGGGCACATGGAAACTTTATGTAAAAGCAGGGCGGAAAGCTTGGGAAGCCGCCATCCCCATTTATAACGGTGTAATCTTGATGAAAATCATCAACCGTCCTTGGTGGTGGGTACTGCTGCTGTTTATCCCCATTATCAACTTATTGATGTTCCCCGTGGTCTGGGTAGAGACCATTCGAAGTTTTGGCAAGAACAGCCTATTGGACACTTGGTTGGTAATATTGACCCTTGGCTTCTACATCTACTACATAAATTATGCAGAAGACGTTACCTATATTGAAGATCGTAGCCTAAAACCAAGAACCGGTCTGGGCGAATGGGTGAGTTCCATAGTCTTTGCCATTGTGGCCGCTACATTTGTCCACACTTATTTCTTTCAGCCATACGTAATACCTACGGGGTCCTTGGAGCGTACATTGCGGATAGGTGATTTTCTCTTTGTAAGCAAATTTCACTATGGTGCACGGATACCTATGACCACCTTGGCAGCGCCCATGGTCCATGACACCCTGCCCATGCTTAGAAAACGGTCCTATTTGGCCGATGTGAATCCAGAAACCTACAAGACTTCCTGGATCAACAAATTACAGCTGCCCTACATGCGTATACCAGGGTTTGAGCGGGTAAAGAAGAACGACATTGTGGTCTTTAGCCTGCCTTCGGACACGCTCTATCAATTCTTTAGAGCTGAAAAAGCCGTAAAAAAGCCCATAGATAAAAAATCCAATTACGTAAAGCGATGTGTGGGCACACCTGGTGATTCCTTGGCCGTTATCGATGGATTTGTATACATCAATGGGGAAAAACTACAATTGTCAGACCGGGCAAAGCCCATGTACAATTACAACATCTATGCTCAAAACGGGGTATCCAGTAAACTGTTGGAAGAAGTGGATGCTTCGGACTATTTTAGAACATACATCGCAGGGAATTTAAACCAAAACCAGTACAATGCACTTAACCCGTTTGTCTTGGGCGCCAACAGGAGTCAAGATGGCAAAATTGAATTGGTTACGGAAGAAAAAGGCATTCCAACTGAAGTCATACGACAGCTTAGATTATCATTGACAGAAGAAAAACCAAGGTCCAGAATTGCCAACCTTACCGATGAAATGGTTGCGCAGCTTCAGGAAAATCCTGCCATAGACTCGGTAGTAAAACTTGTTGAAGAAAAGGGTGTATACGGAGGCTCTTTCCCCCAAAAACCCAACCTGTACCCTTGGAACAGTGATAATTTTGGTCCCATCTACATCCCCAAAGAAGGAACAACGGTTGAAATCAATGCCAGAACCATTCCTTTGTACAAAAAAATCATTAGGGATTACGAACATAACGATGTAGAGGTTACCGGGCAGAAAGTACTTATCAATGGTCAAGAAGCCAACTCCTATACCTTTAAACAAGATTATTACTGGATGATGGGAGATAACCGGGACCACTCTGAGGATAGTAGGGCTTGGGGTTATGTTCCCGCAGATCATATTGTGGGCAAGCCTGTATTTTTATGGATGAGTTTTGACAATTTCAACGAGGGATTGTCCAATTGGAAGCCTCGTTGGGACCGTATCTTCACCACAGTTGGTGGAAGTGGGGAACCCATTTCCTATTTTAAATACTTTGTGGCCCTGATTGTAGGTTGGATTCTGTTCGACTTCATAAAAAAGCGAAGAAAGAAAAAGGCAGAATAAGACTTCCGCCAAAACCCTTACGTTCTTGAAAATAGTACTGCACCCATCCTATTTCCCCAGCATTGCAACCTTTTCGGTTATTGCACAGCACAATGTTATTTGGGAGGCTCATGACAATTTTCAAAAACAGACCTATAGAAACCGCTGTTATATCTGTACCGACCAAGGGAAACACATGCTCAACATCCCTATAAAACATGCGGGTGGAAAAGAAGGCAGGCAAAAATATGCCCATGTGGAAATGGACAACAGCTACCCGTGGAAAAAAATCCATTGGCGTACCTTGGAAACAGCATATAGAACCTCACCATTCTTTGAGTTTTATGAGGATGACATAAGACCATTGTTTGAAGGTCCACATACCTCATTGTACGATTACAATCTTAAAACCATTGAAACCATTGCAGAGTGTTTGGGAATTGGGATATCAGAGGAAAAAACAGCATTGTATGAACCGGAACTGTCGAACCAAATGGATGGCAGATTTTTAGTGGAAGCCAAAAAGGAAGTCAATCCAGAAATGGAACCCTATCCACAAGTCTTTGATGACAGACATGGGTTTGTATTCAATCTCAGTATATTGGATCTATTGTTTAACGAAGGCACCAACGCACTTTCCTATTTGGAAAATCAACCTTTGGATTTTTTACATGCTTAGGCATTTCGTACACTACGGCATACATTTTCTAATCCCGATTTTAATCGCCTTTTTTTTCTTTAAGGATCGTAAATTAAGGGTAGCAATCATCCTGTTATGCGGTATCGTGATTGATGTGGACCATTTCTGGGCAAATCCTTTATTCGACCCCAACCGCTGTAGTATTGGTTTTCATCCCCTACACAGTTATTGGGCCATATTGGGATACGCCATTCTGCCTTTTTTTAAACCCACCCGAATAATAGGTCTAGCATTGCTCATCCATATTCTTGCAGACTTTATGGATTGTCTATTGATGTGATTTCAGGCGCAACGTGGCCATGACTGGATAGTGATCGGACAATTTTTCATCAAAATTTTTATGTGACACTATCTCTACTTTAGGTTCAGCAAAGATGTAATCTATCCGAAGAGGAAAACCCAATAGATTGTAGGTACGTCCAAAGCCATCGCCCTTTTCCAAAAAAGTGTCCTGCATATCTCCTTTCACAATCTTATAGACATTGGAAAATTGTGTATTGTTGAAATCCCCACACACAATATTGGTATATGGGCTTTTCTCTATATGCTCCGTAAAGAACTTAGCTTGTTCCAACTGTTTGGCAAAAGTACTTACCAGTCGCTTATAATTTTTTTCTGATTCCTCTCCATTTGAAAGGGTTTCTGCTTTGGGGACGATGCTGAAGGATTGCAGATGCAGGTTATAGACCCTAACTGTATCCTTGCCCAACAAAATGTCTGCATAAATAATATTATTGACCGTGTTTGGCAATTCCAGGGACCCATTCCCAATAATTGGGTATTTGGAAAAAATGGCCTGTATGGTTCTTGGCGATAATTGGGGAGTTTCACTACGGTAGGGATATTGACTCAATTGTTTATACCGTATTCTGCTGTGCTCTTGAATACAAACAATATCGGGGTCCTCTTTTTTAATGAACGAAATTATCTTGTTGCCAATATTAGGCTCTTTTATCCACTCATTCTTATTGAACCCCCATACGTTATAGCTCATGATTGTAAGGTCATTGGATTGGGCTTCCTTGGTTTCATCCCCCATCTTATAAAAAGGTCCAAAACCTAAATAGCCTATCACAAGGGCCAACAAAGACAGAAAAAGTTTTCGCTTCCTCTTGAAGACCCAATAGATCAAGAACAAAAAATTAAGGATGAACAAGAAGGGAACAAACAGGCTCAAAGCCGAAAATATGGGTATTATTTGAAAATTGAGATATGAAGACAAACATGTGATAAGCAAGAAAAAGGCAACCAAAATGTTGATTGCAAAGGCTACCTTTTCAATGAGTGAAGCTGCTTTTTTCATACATCAATCCTCCTTGCCGGCTTTAAACAAAAAGTCTTTTTCCTCTTTGGACAAACTTTCATATCCAGATTTGCTGATCTTGTCCAAAATAGTGTCTATTTTCTTCTGTTTGGCGGCCTTGTCATAATCCATTGTTTTGTTTCCGGAAGCATTCTTTCTGTAAACGGTCTTCATATTGGCCTTTTTCTCTTTTGGCTTAAAGAGCTGTGCAATGGCTTCTACGAATCTGGTAAATCCGGCTCCTATATCCTTGCCATTCAACAGTTGCCTTGCATAGATATATCCCAGAAAAGCACCCCCCAAATGGGCCAATCTACCACCTACATTTCCGCCATAGGGTATCTGTATCAAATCAACCAAAACAAAAAATACCCCAACGTACCAAAGTTTAACATTGAAGAAAATAATCCGAACCTCTTGATTGGGAATATAGGCACAGATGAAAATCAGCACCGCCGTAACCCCTGCCGAAGCTCCTATCAATGCTGTATTGGCGTCTAATAAAGTTGGAAAGACATTGTAGCTTAAGAGGAAAACAATCCCTCCTACGATAACTCCCAAAAAGTATACATTTAGGAATCGCTGCCCATCAAAAAGGTTCAAAAAAATCCTGCCGGTAAAATAGAGCATGAGCATATTCCAAAAAATATGTCCCAGTCCAGCATGAAAAAACGAATAGGTAACCAAGGACCACGGTTGACCAAAAAACGTCAAGAAATCCTTGGGCAAATGAAACCAATGGGAAACTGAATAGCCCAACAGCGCTGCGGAAAGTCCATCCAGAATAAAGATCAGCACATTGATGGCGATGAGCTTTTCCGCAATGTTCAACCGAGCAAATTGATATGATAATCCGCCGTTTGCCATAGTTTAATCCCAACGATTATTGTTAAACTGGTTCTTTTTCCAATACCACATGATCAGGAAACCGATAATGGCTCCTCCAACGTGGGCCATATAGGCTGTATTACTTGGGCTGAAAAACGATTGACCTGTAAGCGCTGAAATAACATCCAAGAGTATGATCCCGGGAATGAAATATTTTGCCTTGATAGGAATAGGCAAGAAAATCAACATAAGTCTAGCCTCTGGGTTCATCATTCCAAAAGCGGCCAAAATCCCCATGATACAGCCCGAGGCACCAACCATGCTCGCATAATAGATTTGGGCATATTCGGGCAATATCGCCCTCACGGTGGACACCTGCAAGTTCGTTAGACCACCCTGAAGTTTGTTGGAAGTCATCATTTGCACCAATTGTTCATTTGTGAGCCCTGTGCTCAATAGTTCGGTCTGGGCCGGTAAAAAATTAAAATAATAGTACCCCAGCTGAAACAAAACCGCACCAAGTCCTGCTGAAAAATAAACGAAAAGAAAGCGGTTCTTGCCCAAAACTCGTTCAACGGGCGTTCCGAACATCCAAAGTGCAAACATATTGAATGCTATATGCATCAACCCTCCATGCATGAACATATGTGAAATTATTTGCCACCATTCAAAATTGCTGTTCTTAGGAAACCATAGTGCCAGCCATTGGTACATTTGGTCCCCGTATAATTGCGTGGCAAAAAACATGATCACATTAATGATCAATAAATGTTTTACCGCATCGGTCATTCTACCCATCTAACTGAATTTTTTATCGATATCCCCTTCGGAGATAATGGTGTATGTCAATTTTTGAAACGGACTCAAGGTTGGTTCCTTACAGGCAAACAAATTGTTCACCAAGGCCAACTGCGATTCTTGGTCCAAGATCTCCCCTGTCCGTACGGCCAAGTTTTTGGAAAGTGCTTGGGCCAATACTTCGGCCTGGGAAATGGAACCAGTATCAAATCCTTCCATATAATCCGCAATCAAGCGATCCAATACCGTGCCAATTCCACTTTCTGGAACCACTAGGGGCACTCCTGTCACTTTTACAGTCTCTTCCTCCAAACTTTCAAAAGCAAAACCTATGTTTGTCAGGCTATCCTTGATTTCCTGTAATATTCCCAATTCCTGTGTATTGAAGGAAAGCTCCAACGGGAACAAAAGCTGCTGGCTCACCCCTTCCTTTACAGTTATTTCCCCTAGAAATTTTTCAAAAAGAATCCGTTCATGTGCTCTATTCTGATGAATGACCAACATCCCGGATTTCACCGTGCTCACCACATATTTTCGCCGTAGTTGAAAGGTCGTGGCCAAATGCTCTCCCACCTCGTCATCGGCATACATGGTTCCCTGTACATCACTATCCGATTCAATGGCCAAGCTGCTAAAGTTATCTGTGTCAACCTCTTGATCCAAACCTTCATACAAATCTTCCCAGCCTTTTGCGCTTACTTTTTGAAAAGATCCTCCGCTCCTTCGCTCCGTGGCTTCCTGAAAAGGATTAAAAGTCGCATCAACGGTTACTTTGGGTAAAACGGCCCCTTTTTCCTTGTACGCATAAGGGGTATCCAAGTTGGGGTCATGGTCAAAATCCAGTATTGGCGCCACGTTAAACTGCCCCAAGCTATGCTTTACCGTTGAACGGAGAATGGCATAAAGCGTATTCTCGTCATCAAACTTCACTTCTGTTTTAGTGGGATGGATATTGATATCAATCGAAGACGGGTCAACTTCCAAATAAATAAAATAGCCTGGATACGTATCTGGCTTTATCAGTCCCTCAAAAGCTGCAGAAACAGCATGATGCAAATAGGGGCTTTTGATAAACCGGTCATTGGCAAAGAAAAACTGTTCCCCCCTACTCTTCTTGGCAAACTCTGGCTTACAGATAAATCCTGAAATTTTCACCACCTCGGTCTCTTCGTTCACAGGAACCAAACGGTCTTCCATGCGACTTCCAAAAATATGGGATATACGCTGACGTGGTTTCCCTTTGGGAAGATTAAAAATCTCCGAGCCATTGTTATAAAAATGGAACTCGATATTGGGATGTACCAGGGCAACCCTATGAAACTCGTCCGTAATATGCCGAAGCTCTACCTGATTGGATTTTAAGAAATTGCGACGAGCCGGAATATTAAAGAAAAGGTTTTTTACTGATATGGAAGTGCCTTTGGGCGTGGCCACAACCTCTTGGGAAACAATTTTGCTACCCTCAATCTTTATATGCACACCCACCTCATTGGTTTCGGTCCGGGTCTGCATATCTACATGGGCAATGGCCGCAATGGAAGCCAGGGCTTCACCACGGAACCCTTTGGTGCGTAGATTGAACAAATCCTGTGCCGACGAAATCTTGGAAGTGGCATGACGTTCAAAGGACAATCTAGCATCCGTCTCACTCATTCCGCTACCATCATCCACTACTTGAATAAGTGCCTTACCCCCATCCTTCACAATCAGTTTTATGGTTGTTGCCCTTGCATCAATGGCATTCTCCAGCAACTCCTTGACCACCGAGGCCGGACGTTGGACCACCTCCCCTGCTGCAATCTGGTTGGCAACATGGTCCGGTAAGAGTTTAATGATGTCCGTCATTAGGGATTCAGGAATATGGATAAATCAAAGTCGATTACAAAAAGGAACAGCAGCACCAAAATGGCCACAATAACAAGAAAACGAAGTTTCATGTTCTTATCACCTTCCATTTTCAGGTCTTCCTTGGCCGAACTGATTTTGTTCAGGAGCCCCCTCTGCGTATGCGCAGTACTTCGAAATTTATCTAGTTTGTGTTCTATTTTATACGGATTGCCCTCGCCCTTGTAGTAGCGCGGCGAGTAGTTGAATGATTTATTTTTCTTCAGTTTTAAAGGGTTTCGCATGGCATTCATATCCGTCTAACCCCAAAGGTACTTAAAATAGAAAAAAAGGTTTGGGGGAAGCTCCCAAAAAATGTTAACAGGGCTGGATTGCCCCGATTACAAGATTTATGGATTTTTTGAACCTGAACTTGTTCCTTGTACTTGACGTTTAAAATCTACCTTCCCAACACCGCCATCTGTATGGCAGCAATAGCAGCTTCTGTTCCTTTGTTCCCATGCTTGCCCCCACTACGGTCTTGGGCCTGTTGCAATGTATTGTCGGTGAGTACACAGAAAATCACGGGAACATCATATGCTATGTTCAAATCCTTGATACCCTGTGCTGTGGCACTGCAAACAAAATCAAAATGACTGGTTTCACCACGAATGACACTACCAATGGCAATGACAGCATCCACTTTTTGGTCCGTAATCATTTTTTTACAGCCATAGGTCAGCTCAAAACTACCGGGAACGTTCCACCGAACGACATTTTCAGGCAAAGCTCCGCAATCCACCAAAGCTTCATGGGCGCCATTAAAGAGCGCCTCAGTTATTTCATGGTTCCATTCAGAAACAACAATCCCAAACCGAAGTTGCTTCGCATTTGGGATTTTACTCTTATCGTAGACAGATAGATTTTTGTTCTCAGTGGCCATAATTTAGTTTTTGGCCATTCCAATCAGTGCATCAATACCAGAGCCTTCTTGGGAGTTTGGATAATCTTCCTTGATACGCTCAAAATATCCGACAGCTTTGTCTTTCTGTCCTAATTTCAAGGCCATTACTCCAGCCTTGTATAAAAATCTTGGGGTTGTAAACTCATTGTCACTATGTGCAACGGCTTTTTCGTAATAGTCTAAAGCATCCTCGGATTGGTTCAATTGCGAAAATGCATCCCCAATACCTCCTTTGGCCATAGCTCCCAAAACAGCATCATCAGAAGAAAAATTCTCTAGATGGGCAATGGCTTCCTCGTATTTTTGAAGGTTCAAATAGGTCATTCCCGCAGAATATTTAGCCAAATTAGCGGCTTTGGTCCCACTATATTCTTCAATGATATCCAAGAATCCGTATTTCCCCTCAGCGCCATTCAATGCCATGGCGAACAAGGAATCTTTCTCTGTCTCACTGGCAAGTGCCTGATCAAAATATTGTTGTGGATAAAAAAGTTCGTTGGCTGCAGTAGCTTCTTTCGGCTTTTGAATGAATTGGTGGTAGCCTAAAAATGCCAATACGCCCACAGCAATGGCACCAATCACTCCCAAAATGTAGTTTTGGTTCTTCTGTACCCAGGCCTCGGTCTTGGAAGCACTTTCATCCAGGGTATTAAAAACCTCTGCCGTTGTGCTGTCCTGTTCTTCAACTTGGGCTTCCTCTGCCTTGTTTTTGGGTTTAAAGCCTCTTCTCTTGTATGTTGCCATGCGTCATTTTATTGGTCGGGCAAAAATAAAGTTTTTATCCAAAATCAAAAGGCAATTTATTCGTTATTTTTGGAATCTTTAACCGGTCCTCAAAATCGCAAAACCCTTTTGGCCCCTAAAAGTTTTATGTTTTTAAGACATTTATCCTTAGTGAATTACAAAAACTTCGATTCCAAAACCTTGGAATTCGACCCTGTAATCAATTGTCTTGTGGGCGATAACGGAGTGGGAAAAACCAATATTCTGGACGCCATTTACCACCTTTGCTTTGGAAAAAGCTATTTTAATCCAGTGGCCACCCAGAACATTAAACACGATACGGATTTTTTTGTAGTGGACGGGGAATTTGAAAAGGAAAGTCGGACCGAAAAAATTATCTGCAGCTTTAAAAAAGGGGCCAAAAAAATCATCAAACGCAACGGAAAGGCCTATGAGAAGTTTTCGGAACACATTGGCTTTTTGCCCTTGGTAATCATATCGCCTTCGGACCGAGACCTTATTCTTGAGGGCAGTGAAACCCGAAGGAAATTCATGGACGGGGTGATTTCACAATCGGATAAGGCCTATCTACAGACCCTTATCAAATACAACAAGGTATTGGTGCAGCGGAATTCCTTGCTGAAATATTTTGTGGCCAACCACACCTTTGACCCCAACACTTTGGCCATCTACAATGAGCAATTGCACAATTTAGGGACGGGGATTCATAAAAAACGGGTTGACTTCATTGACTCCCTTATCCCTATTTTCCAAAAACAATACGCCCATATTTCCGAAAAAGATGAACAGATCACACTTTCCTACGAAAGTCAACTTTCCGAAGGAAACCTCTTGAATCTATTGGAAAGGAGTATTGATAAGGACCGAGCCCTACAATATACCAGCGTGGGCATCCATAAAGACGACTTGAATTTTATGATTGGTGGACATCCTATCAAGAAATTTGGCAGTCAAGGTCAGCAAAAATCTTTTTTGATCGCCTTAAAATTGGCCCAGTTCCATTTTATCAAGGAGCAGGCCAGCACCACTCCCATTCTGCTGTTGGATGATATTTTTGATAAGCTGGACGAAAACCGGGTTTCCCATATCGTGGGTCTTGTAAAGGATGATAATTTTGGACAGATCTTTATCAGTGACACCCATGCGGAACGAACAGAAAATGTAGTCAAAACCATTCATCAGAGCTATAAAATCTTTACCTTGTAGTATGTCTCGGATTCTTTTTTTTCTCTCAATTTTGATGGCTTGGGGATGCAAGGAAGCCTCCATTCCCAAAGAAAATCTGCAGTATCTGAACGGGTATTGGGAGATTTCCGAAGTGGGGTTTCCAGACGGTTCCAAAAAAACATACAAGGTCAACCCCACCATAGATTTCATCCAACTGGAAAATGGCAAAGGTTTTCGTAAAAAAATGCAGCCCCGTTTTGATGGCACCTACAAAACCTCTCATGATGTGGAACAATTAACCGTAACCCAAGTGGACGCCTTCTTTATCTTAAGCTATTCCAGTGAATTTAGCAATTGGGAAGAAACATTGGTGCAGATAGATTCCACCAACTTTTCCGTAATGAACGCAGAAGGTGTCACCTACTCCTACAAACGTTTTGAACCCATTAAAATTCCAAAATAATGGCCAAGAGACACAATTCCCATCTGCCCCTTAGCGAAGCGCTGAACGAGTTCATCAAGGAAAATAAGCTCCAAAAGGGTATGGACAAGGTAGATGCCCGCGAAGCTTGGACCAGATTAATGGGCAACGGGGTAAACAATTACACCACTTCGGTAGAACTCAAAAACGAGACCCTGTTTGTCTCCCTATCCTCTTCGGTACTCCGTGAAGAATTGAGTCTTGGAAAAAGCAAGATCATTGCTATGATCAATGAAGAATTAGGGAAGGAACTGGTAAAAAAGTTGGTGTTGCGGTAAGATGCCCCACCTAATTTCCATCATCCGTCAATTCATACAAGGCATCCATCAATTCATTACATAGAGTTACATCATAAAACTGGACATTGGCACGGTAAAACAATAAACCCAGTAGCATGAAATTGAAAAATCTATTTTACGTAAGTCTTCTCGCACTTGCCGTAATATCGTGCAGTAAAGACGATGGTCCCGATATAAGTAACAACAACACTCCAGTAATTACGGACCCAAAAACATTCAATGTCCCTGAAAACATTGACGATATGTACGTCATAGGAACCATTAAGGCCACCGATGCCGATGAGGAGGATACTTTGGAGTTCAGTATTTCCGCCAACAGCGATGCCTTGTTCGAAATTACCAAAGCTGGTGCCCTGAGCTTAGCCAACGGAAAATCGCTTGACTTTGCGACCAAATCCCAACATATTATCAGTGTCAGTGTCAGTGACGGTAAGGATAGTGCCAAGGCAAACATCACTATCAATGTAACCGAGTTTGATGAAAACAATGGCGCACCAAGTTTTAATGAAGCTTCCTATGCGTATCAGGTCGATGAAAACATAGGCAGTGGTGTAGTCTTTGGCACGTTGACCGCTGATGATCCAGAATCGGACCCACTAGAATTCTTGATAACAGAAAACGACAATGAACTTTTCGCCATTACCCCACAAGGTTCTCTAAGTGTTGCTGAAGGTAAAAATTTGGATTTTGAAACTTCTAATCAACACATCATCACGGTGGGAGTAACGGACGACAATACAACCACCACTATCCAAGTGACGATCAATGTAACCGATGATGGTAAACTGGCCGATGATCCAGACTCATTTGTGATGGTTTGGTCGGTAGTAAATGGTGGCCTGGACATAGAAATTGGGTTAAATCAAGCATACAACGATTACGATTTTGAGATTGATTGGGGGGATGGGCATACCGAAGTGGTAATTTCCAATGCCGACCTAACACATTCCTATGAGGCACCCGGAGACTACACCGTTGCCATAATGGGTGCTTTTCTTGCCATCAAAATGTCAAATTCGTCAACCAAACACCGATTGGTGGGCATAGAGCAATGGGGAACCACCGTATGGCAGTCCATGGAAAAGGCATTCTTTGACTGTATTAGCCTAAAAAACTATAATGCCACGGATATCCCTAACCTAAGTCAAGTCACTATATATGATGATGCTTTTGCAGGTGCTACCAACTTTAATGGCAACCTAAATAATTGGGACGTGAGCAATGCCACTTCCATGATCGGTATGTTCAGTGATGCAAGCGCTTTCAACCAGGATTTAAACAATTGGGTGGTTGAAAATGTCACGAACATGAGCTATATGTTCAGCGGTGCCACCGCCTTTGACGGCGATATTAGTACATGGAATGTGCAACAGGTTACCAATATGAACAATATGTTTCAGAATGCAAGCAGTTTTAACGGTGCCATTGGTGGGTGGACGACCACTCAACTAAATACCATGGAGGGCATGTTCAGTAATGCATTGGCATTCAATCAAGATTTGGATTGGGACACCAGCCAAGTGACCAATATGAGCAGGGTTTTCCATACAGCCGTCGCCTTTAACGGCAATATTGGCTCATGGGATACCGGTCAAGTCACGACCATGGAAGCAATGTTCAAAACCGCAGTTGATTTTAACCAAGACATCAGTACTTGGAACACCACCAATGTACTTACAATGAACTCCATGTTCTCTGAAGCGGTTGTCTTCAATCAAGATTTGAACACCAGCGCAGATTTGAGTGCCTGGAACGTTGAAAACGTAACGGATATGGAGCGAATGTTTGATGGTGCATTAGCTTTCAATGGCAACATTTCCAATTGGAATACAGGCAAAGTAACCACCATGCGAGCCATGTTCCAAGGCGGGGAAGGAGATAATGACAGTGCATTCAATGGAGATATTACAGGATGGGATACCAGTGCAGTGACCACAATGATGAGCATGTTCAATGACGCCACCTCATTTAATAGAGATTTAGGGGACTGGAACATTGAAAATGTAACTTCGATGGCCTTTATGTTGAGTAATTCTGGACTTTCCACGTTTGCCTATGATGGCACCTTGATAGGATGGTCTGCTCAAAATATACAAGCTCCAAGTTTGACCGCGACAGGATTACAATACTGTGATGTGCCAGAAGTGAATGCTGCCAGACAAACCTTAAATGATAAGGGAATGAACATTAGCGGCGATAACGCAGTGCCTTGTTTTTAATTTAGAAGTGTTGTGAAGCCACAAAAAAACCACCGAAATTCGGTGGTTTTTTTATTGCCTTAGAGAACGTTTGAGTTAAAAAACCTCCCGTCCCGAAAAGTGAAAGGATCCTTCAATAGCGGCGTTTTCATCACTATCAGAACCGTGTACGGCATTTTCCCCAATACTGGTTGCATACAACTTTCGGATAGTACCTTCCGCAGCTTCAGCTGGATTGGTAGCACCGATCAATGCACGGAAATCATCCACCGCATTGTCCTTTTCCAAGATAGCAGCAACAATGGGGCCTCTGGTCATAAATTCCACCAACTCTCCAAAAAATGGACGCTCCTTGTGGATAGCGTAGAACTCTTGGGCATCCCTTCGGCTCAATTGGGTGTATTTCATGGCTACAATCTTAAATCCAGCAGCCGTTATTTTTTCCAAAATTGCACCTATGTGGCCATTTTCAACCGCATCTGGCTTAATCATGGTAAATGTTCTATTTCCAGTCATTTTTTAAAATTTTGCGCAAACTTACGGTTTTTCAACCAACAGGCAAGGCTTAATAGGTCTGTTTTAGTTCCTGAAGGACAGTACCCTCCTCTCCCATCATCTTAAAATGTATCTCTTTGGTTTCAAGGTTGATGGTTATGGTACCATAGCTGGTTCTTGAGACCACTTCTCCCACCCGGAACGAATTGGGCTCCCCCGAAAAACTGGAATAGGAGTGTGTGAGTCCGCTACTGGTAAAGTCCACCAAAGGATACGGCAAGCCCGAAACGCTTTTTCGGGAAAACTCGGAAATATGTCGGTCACCTGACAAAATCATAACGCCCTTTGCCTTGGAATCCACGATGAGCTTTTCCAGCTTTTCCACCTCTTTGGGAAAATTCCCCCAAGTCTCGAATCCATGTTCTCCCGACAAAAACTGGATGCTGGACAAAATCAGATTAAAATCGGCATCGGAATGCCTCAACTCATCCTCCAACCATTTCCACTGCTCGGCTCCCAAGACGGTGGCCTCCGTGTCCAAATTGGGACTGTATCGTTTTTTGGAAACGGTATCCTTCACCAAGGCACTTCGGAAATAACGGGTATCCAGTACCAAAATTTTCACTTTGCCCTTTGCTGTTTCATAGTTGTGAACAGCATACACCCCCTCCCTACTCCTTCTAGGGCTATTTTTAGACACACCCATAAAATCCAGAAACACTTGTTGGCTTTCACTTTTCACCATAAACTCCTCCCCACCATCGTTCACGCCAAAATCATGATCATCCCATGTGCCAATAATAGGGGCCTTTGATTTCAGTTGGACATAACCCTGTACACTGTCTTGCATGGCATATATAGCCCTGAGTCTCTCCATATTGTCCGTATCGGCATAAACAATGTCACCACCCCAAATCCAAACATTGGGGTTTTCGTTCAGAATATCATCCCAAAATGGGTTGGGCTCCTGGGGCATGTTGCAAGAACCAAAAGCGACTACAAATGTAGAATCCGCTTTATTGGGGTTTCTTTTGCAGCCAAAAAAGAAAGTAATGGCACTAAATATAAGAAGTGTATACTTCATATAATCAATTTGGTTTTGAACAAAAATAGAGCTTATCCAGTTACCTCTATATTATATTATTGTATCTTTGGCCGCATGAATTTAGAGGACATCTCAGCGGTTAAGTCTATTCTTTCGCAGCCCCAAAAAATTGTTATCATCCCCCACAAAAACCCCGATGGAGATGCCATGGGAGCATGCTTGGGCTTATGGGGATTTTTAAAATCCATAGGGCAGACCGTCCATGTAATCGCACCCAACGATTATCCTAAATTCTTAAAGTGGATGCCAGGAAACGAATCTGTTGTAAATTTTGAATGGGGCAATGGAGAGGCCCAAAAATTATTGGATGAAGCCTCGGTTATTTTTACACTGGATTTCAACGATTTTTCCCGCACGGGACAAATGGAATCCGTGCTAAAAGAGAAACAAGCCGATTTCATTATGATAGACCACCACCAACAACCCAGTGATTATGCCAAGGTAACCTATTCGGATGTGAGCATAAGCTCTACCTGTGAAATGGTGTATAATTTCATTGATCTTTTAGGGGAAACCGATCGTATTACGGCAGCTATTGCCACCAACCTGTACACCGGAATAATGACGGACACCGGATCGTTCAAATACCGATCTACCTCTAGCAAAACCCATAGGGTAGTAGCGGACCTTATTGATCGGGGTGCGGACAATATGGAAATCCATAGACAGGTTTTTGATACCAATTCGCCCTCCCGCTTACATTTACTGGGAGTGGCTTTGAGCAATATGGTCATCCTACCCGAATACAAAACGGCATATATCACCCTTAGCCAAGAGGAACTGGATGCCAATGATTTTAAAAAGGGAGACACCGAAGGCTTTGTGAATTACGGGCTTACTTTGGAAGGGATTATTTTTGCGTTGATTTTTATTGAAAACAAGGATGAAGGGATTATTAAAATATCCTTGAGATCCATTGGCGAGTTTTCCGTAAATGAGTTTGCCCGAAAACATTTTAGCGGCGGAGGACACGACAATGCCGCTGGAGGGAAAAGCGAGCTTTCAATGGAAGAAACCTTGAAGCGATTCAATGAAATCCTAACAACCTATAAAAGCCAATTAAATCCATGAGGATAATAGTGATTCTTCTATTGGTATTCTTCGCTGCCTGTGGAAACCCTGAGCCTCGGCGACCCATAGAAGTACGGTCGGGCAGTTTTTTTAAGGAGTCCGTAGAACGGAATAGAGCCTTGCTCGCCGAAGAAGAGAAAGTCATTCAAGACATCATATCAAAAGACACGCTGCACACCTATATAGCAAGCCCCAACGGTTTTTGGTACTACTTTGAGACTAAAAATGATACTGCCACATATCATCCAAAGACCAATGATCAAATCTTGTTTTCCTATAACTTGATGACATTGGACAACGATACTATCTATTCTGCCAAGGATATTGGACCAACCTCATACGTAGTGGACAAAGAGCAATTGTTCCCCGGGCTTCAAAATGCGGTAAAGCTCCTTAAGATCAGCGAAAAAGCAACCTTTGTTTTTCCATCATTACAAGCCTATGGTTACCAAGGAGACAATAACTCCATTGCACCAAGAACTCCTTTAAAATCGTCAGTAGAGTTACATACAATCATTATTCACAAAGACAGTCTAAATTAAATTACACCTAACATGAAACACACCCTAGCTTTAATCGCTTTGTTTTCCATGGTTTTCCTAGGATGCAAATCCAGCAAATATGCAGATTTAGGAGATGGTATCTTTGCCGATATACAGACCACCCAAGGCGATATCATCATTAAATTGGAATACCAAAAAACCCCGGTGACCGTGGCCAATTTTGTATCCTTGGCCGAAGGTAACAGCCCATTTGTTGCAGATAGCCTGAAAGATAAAAAGTATTATGACGGTATTTCATTTCACAGAGTCATTAAAGATTTCATGATTCAAGGAGGTGATCCAACTGGAACAGGAGGGGGAAATCCTGGGTATAAGTTCAAAGATGAGTTCAATGATTCTTTATCCCATTCCAAAAAAGGAATACTTTCCATGGCCAATTCCGGTCCAAAAACCAATGGAAGCCAATTTTTCATCACCCACAAGGCCACACCTTGGCTCAATGGCAAGCACACCGTTTTTGGGGAAGTGGTAAGTGGTATGGAGGTGGTAGACTCCATAGCCAACGTGGAAACCGACCCTAGGGACAGACCCACAGTTCCTGTAGTGATGAACAAGGTCGAGATAGTTCGCAATGGCAAAGAGGCCAAAAACTTTGACGCCAATAAGATCATGGGTGACTATTTCGAAGAGGAAAAGGTCGCAGAGGCTGCTTTTCAGAAGATGAAAGAAGAACTTATCGCAGAATTTGCACAGCAAAGAGAAGCCGCTGAAGAAACCCCAACCGGTCTACGGATCTACACCGTAACCGAAGGAGAGGGCGAGCAACCCAAGGAAGGACAACAAGTCTTGGTGAGCTACGCAGGGTACCTGCTCAATGGCGACCTGTTTGACACCAACATGCAAGAGGTGGCAGAAAAATTCAACCAATTGAACCCAGCAAGAAGAGATCAGGGTGGTTATGCCCCAGTTCCTATGGAATACAGCCCCCAAGCTAGGTTATTCCCAGGTTTCAGGGAGGGTCTTCTTACCATGAAAGTCGGTGATAAAATCCGTATTTTCCTTCCACCCCATCTAGGATTGGGAGCGCAAGGTCGTGGCCCCATTCCTCCAAATTCCGATTTGGTCTTTGATGTGGAGATAACCGGAATCCAACAATAACCCTTATATTCAAGACACAAAAAAGCCGTACTTTTCCGTGCGGCTTTTTTTATGTTCAAATGTTGAAAAAAGAAAAGGTAAAAACTTACATCCTCATTGCGCTTCCTATCCAAGTTGTATTGGTAAAATGGATGGCAGCATACCCCAACTTTGTTGAGACGTATTACAGCAATGGACTCTATCTGCCTATTTCCAGATTTTTGAGGATTCTTTTGGGATGGATTCCTTTTTCCGTGGGAGATTTACTCTATCTGACCCTTGGCATATTGGCCATCCGCTATCTATATAAACACAGGAAAACCATAAAATCCAAACCGCTACATTTTCTCAAGAATATTGGTGTGGTACTTTCCATCGTCTATTTTGCTTTTCATTTGCTTTGGGGAATGAATTACTACCGACAGCCCATCACATGGAAATTGGGCATAGAACGGGAATACACCCTTGAAGAGCTGACCCAATTGACCCAATACTTTGCCAAGAAAGCGAATGCATATCAGCATCAAATTACCGGTGACAGTATTGACCCAGTACAGATTCCCTATTCTAAAAAGGAGATATTCAAAAAAACTGAGGATGGATATATCAAACTAAAAAAAGACTATCCAGACTTGGCATACAAAAGTCCCAGCCTCAAAACTTCTATTTTTAGCATCCCACTTACCTACATGGGCTATGGCGGGTATTTGAACCCTTTCAGCAACGAAGCTCAGGTCAATGGCATTACCCCTTTATTTCGTATGCCCACGGTAAGCGGACACGAAGTGGGGCATCAACTTGGTTATTCGGCCGAGGATGCCACCAATTTTATCGGGTATTTGGTCACTGTTCAAAACAATGACCCCTATTTTAAATATGCTGCATACCACAATGCCTTGGGGTATTGCCTCTCCGACCTTTCCAGAAAAGATGAGCACACTTCAAAGCAAATCATTGCAGCACTCCATCCAGGGGTAAAAAAGAATTTTCAAGAGCTCAGGGATTTCTGGGACCACTATCAAAATCCGTTGGAACCGGTCTTTAAATCCATTTTCAACACCTTTTTAAAAATGAACAATCAAGAAGAAGGTATTAAAAGCTATAATTCGGTGGTTGGACTAATGATCAATTTCCACCTAAAAAAAGAGACTTCTTCCTAGGGTTGTGCAATACCTCTACTTCAATTACCTTTAAAGCGACTAATTCAATTGATTGTAATATGAAAATGAAACTCGTGGCACTTGCCTTTTTCCTTGGCGGTGCTTTTTTAATGGCACAGGACTATTTTCCAAAAAATGACGGTGTCAAAACAAAAAACAACAACTACACGGCATTCACCAATGCCAAAATCTATGTGACTCCGACACAAATTATCCAAAACGGTACGCTCCTTATACATGATGGAAAGGTTGTACAAGTAGGAAAGTCGGTTAGCATTCCCAAAAATGCCATTGTTGAAGATCTTCAAGGAAAATCTATCTATCCTTCCTTTATCGATGTATTCTCAGACTATGGCGTTGCAAAACCGAAAAAAGCAGATGGCGGCGGTAGGTCGGCACAATACGACCCCAATAGGGAAGGATTTTACTGGAACGATCATATTATGCCCGAGAACAATGCCATCAGTGGTTTTTCCTATGATAGTAAAAAGGCCGAAGAACTACGTAAGGCAGGGTTTGGTGTCGTCAATTCACATATTCAGGATGGAATAGCACGCGGAACCGGTGTTTTGGTTGCCTTGAATGATAAAGCTTCAGAGTCCCAAAGAATCCTTTCCGACAAATCTGCCCAATATTTTTCATTTGATAAAAGCATCACTTCAAGACAGTCTTACCCTACATCCATCATGGGAGCCACGGCCTTGATGCGCCAGCTATATTATGATTTGGATTGGTACAACAAAGGCAATGTAGAAACTACCGACCGCTCCTTGGAAGCCTTGGAAGGGAATAAGGGTCTCAGCCAAATCTTTGCAGCCGGAGGGAATGGTAACATCCTTCGAGCCGATAAAATTGGAGATTTGTTTGGAATCCAGTATACTATTTTAGCAGGAGGCGACGAATATGAGCGCGTAGCGGATGTTAAGGCCACCAATGCACGATTGATCGTTCCCCTAAATTTTCCGGATGCCTATGATGTTTCCAACCCTTACGAAGCCCAATATGTGGCCTTGAAAGATATGCGTCATTGGAATTTAGCACCCTCTAACCCTAAAGTTTTGGAGGACAATGGGATTCAATTTTCATTTACCTTACATGAGTTGAAATCTCCATCGGACCTTTCATCCAAATTAATGAAAGCCATTACCTATGGCCTTTCCAAAACCAAAGCTTTGGAAGCTTTGACTACGGTGCCAGCGTCAATTTTGGGAAAATCGTCCGACATAGGCTCCCTACAACCCGGTAGCCAGGCCAATTTTTTAATCGCTTCGGGAGATATCTTTGAAAAGGAAACCACCCTCTACGAAAACTGGGTACAAGGTGTCAAAAATGTTATCCAATCCAAGGATCAAAAAGACATTCGCGGGGATTATACCGTGTCCATAAATGGACAGAATTATACCGCCTCCATTACCGGAGAGGTAAACAAACCCAAAGTTGAGCTTAAAAAAGGAACCGAAAAAGTGGATGCTAAGTTGGAATACTCCACCGATTGGCTGAACCTTTCCTTTTCCGAAAATGGTACGGAGTCCTATCGCTTCGCGGGAAAAGTTTCATCAGATTCCCAAAATATCGGCGGGAAGATTGTATTGCCCAACGGTACTGAAACTACAGTAACCCTTACCCAATCTGGGCCATTCAAGGAAACGTCAAAATCGTCTTCCACGCAAAAACCCCAACTTATGGCGGTTACCTACCCCAATGTGAGCTACGGATACAAAACAAAACCCCAACAGGAAAACATTCTCTTTAAAAATGCCACTGTTTGGACTGGCAACGCCATTTTGGAAAACACCGATGTCCTTATAAAGAATGGCAAGATTGACAAGGTCGGCAAAGACCTACGCGCAGGTGGGGCAAAAACTGTCGATGCCACTGGAAAACATCTAACTTCCGGGATTATAGATGAACACACACATATTGCAGCTTTGTCCATTAACGAAGCTGGTCATAATTCTTCTGCCGAAGTTCGGATGAAGGATGCCATAGACCCAAAGGATTTGGACATATACAGAAACTTGGCCGGTGGGGTAACCACCGTTCAATTACTGCACGGTTCTGCCAACCCCATTGGAGGGCGTTCTGCCATTCTTCGCTTAAAATGGGGCGAAAATGCGGATGGATTGGTTTTCCCAGACTCTCCCAAGTTTATAAAATTTGCCTTGGGTGAAAATGTAAAACAGTCCAACTGGAACAGCTATTCCCGTTTTCCACAAACCAGAATGGGTGTGGAACAAGTTTACACCGATTACTTCCAACGCGCCAAGGAATACGATGCCAAGAAGAAAAGTGGGCAGCCTGTACGTTATGACGAAGAAATGGAAGTACTTTCCGAAATTTTGAACAGCGAACGCTTTATCAGTTGTCATTCTTATGTACAGAGTGAAATCAATATGATGATGAAGGTTGCAGAAAAATTTGGTTTTAGAATGAACACCTTCACCCATATTTTGGAGGGCTACAAATTGGCCGATAAAATGGCAGAGCATGGTGTGGGAGGTTCAACCTTTAGTGATTGGTGGGCCTATAAATTTGAAGTAAACGATGCTATTCCCTACAATGCCGCCATCATGGCCAGTCAAGGAGTTACCGTAGCCATCAACAGTGATGATGCAGAAATGTCCAGAAGACTGAATCAAGAAGCTGGAAAGACCGTAAAATACGGAGGAATGTCAGAAATTGAAGCATGGAAGACCGTTACGTTGAACCCCGCCAAACTTTTGCATTTGGATGATAGGGTTGGAAGTATTGAGGAAGGTAAGGACGCCGATTTGGTGCTTTGGAATGCCCACCCGCTTTCCATCTATGCAAAAGCGGAAAAAACTTTGATAGAAGGCACTGTTTATTTTGATATTGAAAAAGACCAAGCTATTCGTGAATCTGTACAACAGGAAAGAAACCAACTCATCAACATGATGTTGAATGAAAAAGAAAATGGGGGGAAAACACAGACCCCAGTACAGAACAAGAAAGAACGATTTGAATGTGAAACCCTATAAAAACGAATCATGAAGAAACTATTTTTAATCATAGCAATAGGTTTTGGGGTTATCACAAACGCCCAGCAAACACCAGCCCCGGCACAAACGGAACAAATTGCCATTTTTGGTGCAACTGCCCATATTGGCAATGGGGAAGTGATAGAGAACTGCACCATCATTTTTAATGATGGAAAAATCACAGCCATTGGATCCGATCTTATGGCACCGACCATTGGCACCATGATCAATGCTCAAGGAAAACATGTGTATCCTGGCTTTATAGCCCCATCAAAATCTTTGGGACTTGTGGAAGTGGATGCAGTACGCGCCAGCAACGATCAAGATGAGATTGGCGAAATGATTCCAAACGTACGCAGTATAATTGCCTACAATGCAGAGTCAAAGGTTGTAGAAAGTATGCGGCCCAATGGGGTTCTTTTGGGGCAAATTACCCCTAGGGGAGGTCGGATTTCCGGAACTTCCACCATTGTACAGTTTGATGCGTGGAACTGGGAGGACGCAGCAGTAAAATTAGATGATGGAATTCACCTCAATTGGCCCTCTCTGTTCAGAAAAGGTAGCTCATGGTTAGGAGAGCCCAATGCCTTTTTACCCAATAAAAACTATCAAGAACAGGTTGATGAAGTTCAAACTTTCATCCAAAATGCAAAAGCGTATGGAAGTGGAAATGCTCAAGAAACCCATCTACCTTTTGCCGCGATGAAAGGAATCTTTGATGGTTCCCAACGTTTGTATATCCACGCCAGTGGAGAAAAGGAAATCATGGATGCCATAACCATAGCAAAAAAGATAGGTGTAGCACATATTGTATTGGTAGGTGGATACCGGGCGCACAAAGTGGCCGATTTCCTAAAACAGCATAATGTATCTGTATTGGTGAGTCAGCCTCATGCCTTGCCCCAATTTGATGACGATGATTACGATTTCCCGTACAAGTTACCAAAGTTATTGGTAGATGCTGGACTATTGGTAGGCTTGCAAAATGAGTCAATGTCCAACTTCCAGACCAGAAACCTACCCTTCTATGCAGGACAAGTGGCTGGTCAAGGCTTGGATAAAGAGAAAGCGTTACAATTATTAACGGGTAACACCGCCAAAATATTGGGAATCGATGCCCACTACGGCACCTTGGAAGTAGGTAAGAGTGCTACCTTGTTCATTTCTGAAGGAGACGCTCTGGATATGCGCACCAACCAACTTATCAAAGCTTTTATAGATGGCAGGGATATTTCCCTGGAAACCCATCAGACTGAACTTTGGAAACGGTATATGGGCAGATACGAAAACCAAGGAAAATAAAAAAAAGCGGCGTTCAATTGAACGTCGCTTCCATTTTAACAAAATTAATCAGTAACCAGTAATCAATTCTTTTTAGCCTCCACCGAAACAGCTCCTTCAGGTTTGGCATAAAATTCTTTGGGCTTGGGAGTGGAACTCACAGCAACATCCTTGAATGTCACTGTACTTTTGGGATCAAGAATGTCCCTTCCCTCATAATTGTACCACGTAATGGATTTGGGCAAGACCAATCCATTTACGGTCTGCCAATCATTATAACGAATCCATTTTACGTTATCCGATTTTTCACCTGTACGATAAGTAACCGTATAGCCCAACCAAGCCATTTGATGGGTATCTGGATCGGTGTGGATAAAATATTCATCCTTGGATGAAACCCCTACTCCAGACTTATAGGCAATCTTTACGCCGGGAAACTCTTTCCCCTCAAACCTCAACGCATCAGCTTCACCATACACTATTCCATCATCCGCCAGTACAAAAGGCATGGCATAGAAGTAGAACATCAGGTTATGGTAAAATGCGGCATCCCCCTCATAGGTAGATTCAGGATCTAACAACCATATTTCCTCCCCATCAAAACCCATGGAAACTTCTTTGGCATCCACTCGGTCCCTTCTTGACCAAAGGTCCACCGTATGGGTCTCTGGCTTATCGGGATTAGGGATAATATATGACAGGGTTCGTTGTTGCTTCCACTGTTTCAATCCGCCATGGGCATCAAAAACCTGCATCATGGCATCAGGATAATTAGAAGTTTGTTCATTGGTTTTGGCCTCGAAAGTTTTTGGTGTCTCTTCCTTTTTGACATTGGGCCTGCATGACCCTAGAATCAGTACTAGGGCGAGGATGGTTATTTTTTTCATGGTACATAAAATTTCACGATTGGTCGAAAACCCCTTTCATTAATTACAGGAATCTCTATTTTTGGAATGTGATGAAAGCCAAATTGATCAGCAGTATCCAAAATCCTTTGGTTAAAAAAACACTGCTCCTTAAAGAAAAAGCCAGGGAACGGAAGAAAACGGGCCGTTTTGTTGTAGAAGGCATACGTGAGATGAAACTGGCCCAAAAAGGGGGCTATGCCTTGGAAACCGTTTTTTTTTGCACTGAAGTCCTTTCAGATACTGATATCAATGTGTTTTTGGAGAATCCCTATACCGAATTGATCCAAATCTCCCAACAGGTTTATGAAAAAATGGCCTACCGGGAAACCACGGAAGGAATTTTGGCCATTGCCCAAAGCAAGTCCCACTCTTTGGACGGGATTCAATTCAAGAACAAAACTCCATTGATCCTTGTTGCCGAAGCCCCCGAAAAACCAGGCAATGTGGGAGCCTTGTTACGAACCGCGGACGCGGCTGCCCTGGATGCCGTTCTTATTGCCAACCCCAAATCCGATCTATACAACCCAAACATTATCCGTTCCAGTGTAGGGTGCGTTTTCACCAACACGATTGGAATGGGTACAACCGAAGAAATCATCGCTTTTCTCAAAGAGAAAAACATCACTATATATTGTGCTGCACTATCAGCCTCCAAAAATTATGTGGAATGCGATTTTAAACAAGCCTCTGCCATTGTTGTGGGCACCGAGGCTACAGGGTTGACCCAAACATGGCTACAGCATTCCCATCAAAATTTAATTATTCCCATGCAAGGGGAAATCGATTCCATGAATGTCTCCGTATCGGCTGCAATACTTATATTTGAAGCCAAGCGGCAACGTGGATTTTAAGCTATGGAAAAGAATGTACTCTTTTATATAATCCTTGCTATTTTGGTGGTTCAGTACCTCGTTCACCTGTTGTTGGAATATCTTAATGCCAGACAGTTCAAATCGGAGGTCCCATCAGAACTGTCTGATGTTTTCGATGAAACCGAATACAGAAAGTCTCAGAGCTACAAAACGACCAATTATCGTTTTGGGCTTTTTTCCGACGGTTTTTCGTTGGTGGCCACCCTTTGTTTTTTGTGGTTTGGCGGGTTTGAATGGGTCGATGGTCTTACACGATCCTTTACAGAAGACACCATACCAATGGCATTGCTGTTTTTTGGAATTATTGTTTTGGGTAGTACCATCATTGGATTACCTTTTTCATATTACAAGACCTTTGTTATTGAAGAAACTTATGGTTTTAACAAAACGACCAAGAAGCTATTCTTTTTGGACAAACTCAAAGGTGGTGTTCTCACCCTGATTTTTGGCGGTGGACTACTTTCGCTCTTCATTCTTTTTTACCAATGGACAGGCCCTAGGTTTTGGCTCTATGCATGGATTATGATTGGAGCAGTGATTCTTTTCATGAATCTATTTTATAGCCGATTGATAGTTCCTCTTTTCAATAAACAGACTCCTTTGGACGATGGCAGCTTAAAAAATGCCATTGAAAACTATGCGCAAAAAGTAGGCTTTGAATTAAAGAACATCTTTGTGATTGATGGATCCAAACGATCCACCAAGGCCAATGCTTATTTCTCTGGATTTGGGAAAGAAAAACGCATTACCCTGTACGATACATTGATCAATGACCTGAACGAAGAGGAAATTGTTGCTGTATTGGCCCATGAGGTTGGCCATTATAAAAGAAAGCACATCATATTCAATCTAATAGTTTCCTTGGCATTGATGGGTTTTACGCTGTACATTCTTTCGCTCTTCATCAACAATCCTGAAATTTCGAGAGCCATTGGGGTGAGTACTCCAAGTTTCCATGCAGGTCTTGTTGGTTTTGCCCTGTTGTACAGTCCCATATCGGAAATCACCGGGTTGGCCATGAACTATTTGTCGCGAAAGTTTGAGTTTCAAGCAGATGACTATGCCAAAACGACCTTTTCGGCACCCCCTTTGGTCAGTTCGTTAAAAAAGCTCTCCAAGAACAATCTGAGTAATCTGACCCCGCATCCCGCCTATGTTTTTGTCCACTATTCCCACCCCCCTTTGGTAGAACGAATCAGAAACTTAAAGGCATAGTTTTTGTTGTTTACCTGTAAAGTTTATGCTAACTTTAATATACTATGACGGAGGCTGCTATTGAAAAAGAGAACAAAGAGATTGCCAAGCAGTATAAGGAATTGCTTCGCATCAGCTATCAAACTTTGACCGACGAGGACAAGAAGTTGATACGCTCAGCCTTTGATGTTGCCGTAGATGCCCATAAGGAACAACGTCGGAAATCTGGTGAAGCCTACATCTTCCACCCTATTGCCGTGGCCAAAATCGTGGCTTCCAAAATTGGTCTGGATGCTGTTTCCATTGCTTCTGCCCTACTCCATGACGTAGTTGAGGACACCCCCTATACCTTGGCAGATATTGAACGTATGTTCGGAGAAACTGTGGCCCGTATTGTAGACGGACTTACCAAGATAGCGCACCTTAAAAAGGACATGGATATCAGTCAGCAAGCGGAAAACTTTCGGAAAATGCTGCTGACCCTCCACGACGATGTCCGGGTAATCATCATTAAAATAGCGGATCGGTACCACAACATGCTCACCATGGATTCCATGCCCGAGCACAAGCAGGTAAAGATTGCTTCGGAAACGCTTTATATCTATGCTCCATTGGCCCATAGGATTGGGCTGTACAACATCAAGACCCATCTTGAGGATCTGGCCCTAAAGTATACCGAACCAGAAGTGTACAAGGACATTCAGGCCAAGATAGAGGATTCTGAGGAAGACCAAATGGCCTATATCGAGGATTTCTCCGATGTGATTCGAAACTCGTTGGACAAGGAAGGCCTCAATTATCACATTAAGGGACGGATGAAATCCATTTTCTCCATCCGAAGAAAAATGAAGGCCCAAAATGTCTCCTTTGATGAGGTATACGATAAGTTTGCCATTCGGATCATATACAAGTCGGACCGCAAAAACGAAAAGTTTCTGGCCTGGAAGATCTATTCCATTGTTACCGATCACTTTACCCCAAACCCTGTTCGGCTCCGAGACTGGATCACCTCTCCAAAATCCACGGGATATGAGGCACTGCACATCACCGTAATGGGACCCAAGGGAAAATGGGTTGAAGTACAGATCCGAAGTGAACGAATGCACGAAATTGCGGAGAAAGGGTATGCCGCCCACTTTAAATACAAGCACGGAGATCAAAAAGAACAAGGTATCGAGGGATGGTTGAACCGCCTCCAGGAAGCTTTGGAAAGTGCTAACGGTAATGCCGTGGATTTTGTTGAGGAATTTAAACTCAATCTATATTCCAAGGAAATTTTCGTCTTTACACCCAAGGGAGATCTTAAGTCTATGCCAAAAGGAGCCACTGCCTTGGATTTCGCCTTTCACATCCATACCGAAATAGGTATGAAAACACGCGGGGCCCGTGTAAACGGAAAGCTTGTACCCCTGGGAACCGAACTCAGGAGTGGCGACCAAGTGGAAATCATAACCTCAGAAAGTGCCAAACCTACCCAAACATGGTTGGATTATACACAGACGGCCAGGGCACGTTCCAAGATAAAATCCTCTTTGGGTGAGGAAAAAAAGAACATAGCTGCCGAAGGAAAGGAAATCCTTCGAAGGAAGTTGAAATCCCAAAAAATAAACCTCAATGAGGACACCGTAAACAAACTGGTCACCTATTTTAAGTTAAAGACCAGCCTTGACCTATTCTATCGTGTGGGCATTGGGGTCATTGACAATGATAAGTTGAAAGATTTTGCCTCATCCTATCATAATGCCTTCCTTAATTTCTTCAAAAACAGGATTCGACGAACCCCGGCGCCAAAGGACATTGATAGGGATGAAATTACCACCAAGTACGACATGCTCGTATTTGGAAAGGAGGAAGAAAAATTGAATTACAAATTATCGCAATGCTGTAATCCAATTCCCGGTGATGATGTTTTTGGTTTTGTCAGCGTAAACGATGGTATAAAAGTGCACAAAAAGAATTGTCCAAACGCCATTTCCATGCAATCCAACTACGCCTATCGGATCATGAGTGCCAAGTGGATAGATTCCACCCAAGAGGAGTTTTCCGTTGACATTAAATTGGCCGGTATCGATAATTTGGGATTGGTCAATGATATTACCCGAATCATTTCGGACAATATGCACGTGAACATGAGAAACCTAAACTTTAATGCAGACGGGGGCACGTTTACCGGAAAGATCACCTTGGTTGTAAAAAACAACAATATCCTTAAAAAGCTAATGGATAATCTAAAGCGGGTAGAGGGAATAGATAAAGTGACCAGAATTTAATTTTTAGCTGTACCTTTGTGCATTAGCATAGGTAGAGAAAGCCATGGGGAACAACAAAAATCAGGAAATCGTAAAGAATGTGTTCACTGCCTTCCTTGAGGAAAAGGGACATCGTAAAACACCTGAGCGCTACGCCATTCTACAGGAGATTTATGAAAGTGACGACCATTTTGATGTAGAATCGCTTTACATTAAAATGAAAACCAAAAACTACAGGGTAAGTCGGGCAACGCTTTACAACACCATAGAATTGTTGTTGGAGTGCAAATTGGTTCGAAAACATCAGTTTGGAAAGAGCCAGGCACAATATGAAAAATCCTATTTTGATCGTCAACACGACCACGTTATTTTAACAGATACTGGAGAAGTTGTGGAATTCTGTGATCCCCGCATACAATCCATCAAAAAAACCATTGAAGAGGTTTTTGACATTAAGATCAATACACATTCATTATACTTTTACGGCACCCGTAACAAAGAAAAGAACCTAACCGAATAACCCACACATTTCATGGTAGATTTATTGCTTGGACTCCAATGGGGAGACGAAGGAAAAGGAAAAATTGTTGATGTACTGACCAAGAAATACGATATCATAGCCCGCTTTCAAGGAGGTCCAAACGCTGGACACACCTTGGAATTCGATGGTATTAAACACGTATTGCACACCATTCCTTCGGGCATTTTTCATAAAAACGCCATTAACATTGTGGGAAATGGCGTGGTCATAGACCCCGTGATCTTTAAAAAAGAGTTGGACAATTTGGAGAAGTTCAACATTGACATCGTTTCCAAATTGTTGATTTCCAGAAAAGCACATTTGATCTTGCCTACCCACAGATTATTGGATGCCGCTTCTGAAGCCGCCAAGGGAAAAGCCAAAATAGGCTCCACATTAAAGGGCATTGGACCTACCTATATGGACAAGACAGGTCGTAACGGTATGCGTGTGGGCGATTTGGAATTTGAGGACTGGAAAACCAAATATCGTGCTTTAGCCGATAAGCATGAAGCCATGATTAGTTTCTACAATGTGGATATACAGTACAATTTGGCCGAGTTGGAAGCCGAATTCTGTGAAGGTGTTGAAATGTTGAAGAAATTGACCTTCATCGACAGTGAGGAATATGTTTTCAAAGCACAGGCCGAAGGTAAAAAAATACTGGCTGAAGGCGCACAAGGTTCATTACTGGATATTGACTTTGGCACCTATCCCTATGTAACCTCGTCCAATACCACCGCTGCAGGAGCTTGTACCGGATTGGGTGTGGCTCCCAATAAAATAAAAAGGGTATTCGGGATTTTCAAGGCGTACACCACCCGTGTGGGCAGTGGCCCCTTCCCTACCGAGCTTTTTGATGAGGATGGTGAGACCATGGGCCGCGTAGGAAATGAATTTGGCGCCACTACTGGAAGACCGCGCCGTTGTGGTTGGTTGGATTTGGTAGCTTTGAAATATGCCGTTCAAATCAATGGGGTAACAGAACTTATGATGATGAAAGCCGATGTACTTAGCGGCTTTAAAACCATCAAGGTTTGTACTGCTTACAAATACAAGGGTGAAGAGATAAAACACCTACCTTACAATATTGAGGAAGAACATGTAACACCTTTGTACACCGAAATGAAGGGTTGGGCAAAAGACCTTACCAAACTTACAAAAGCAGAGGAATTACCCCCTGCTTTGAATGATTACATCGCATTCTTGGAACAGCAATTGGAAGTTCCAATCAAGATTGTTTCCGTAGGTCCTGATAGGCTTCAGACCATACACAGATAATCTTTCCTTCGGAAAAGCCATAAATCAACCCTAGATTCCCTAGTCCATGTAGGAAGTTAGGGTTTCTTTGTGACTTAGGTCACCAAAGCTACGCTTCGTTATCCGTAAATTTGTAATGATAAATAGAGGAGCCCTAAATCATTGTAGATAGGGCTGAAAATCATTTAAAAGCAACATTTATGGCTACCCTTAATCAAATTGGTCTCGATAAGAATGCTTCAAAAGCCTTATCGGAAAAATTAAATCAGCTTTTGGCCAACTATCAAATATTCTATATGAATGCTAGAGGATTTCATTGGAATATAAAAGGAGAAAAGTTTTTTGAACTACATCTGAAGTTTGAAGAGCTTTACAACGACTCCCTTATAAAAATCGATGAGATTGCCGAAAGAATCCTGACCTTGGGATTTACCCCACTACACACTTATGGCGACTATATGGGATTGTCCAAAATCAAAGAGGCTAAAAACATATCCAACGGCGTTGAGGCTGTTACCCAAATCCTAAAAGGATATGAAGTACTCCTACCTTTGGAAAGGGAACTCTTGGAAATGTCAGGGGATTCCAATGACGAAGGCACAAATGCCTTGATGAGCGATTATATCAGGGAACAAGAAAAACTCATCTGGATGTACACCGCTTATCTTAACGGATAGAGAAAATCACAATCCTTTTCAAATCCCAAAGCTTTCCAAATACCGTATGCCACTTGCATTAAAAGTCATACTTTTGGACAAAATTCTGTGGATTTGAAAAGGATTTCTTTTTTCATTCTGATTTTATCGCTTTATACGGCCATTGCCCAAGAAGAGACCCCGCAAACCCAAAGTAGGCAAATCAACATTGTGTACGGGGCCAATTTCACCAAAAATGAGAGCGAGTATCCCGGAGCTTCCATTTTTAGCAGGGATGATGAGCGCCAAGTACAGTTTGAACACCAAGGTGCCGACCTATGGTGCGATATCGCCATATTTTATTCCAAAGAAAATAGGCTGAGGGCCCTAGGCAATGTTAGGCTTCAACAAGGGGATTCCATTGAAATGAACAGCGCTAAACTGGACTGGAACGGAAACACCAGTTTGGCCAAGGCCTGGGAAAATGTAGACCTTTCCGATGGGAAAATGACCCTGACCACGGACACCCTCTATTTTGACCGGGAAAAGCAGATTTCCTACTATAACTCCGGGGGGAAGGTGGTCGATTCGGTCAATGTGCTCACCAGTAAAGTTGGCACGTACTTCACCGAACTTAAAAAAGTGCAGTTCAAAGACAAAGTCCATATAGACAATCCCGAGTACATTATCGATTCAGAGCAGCTGGATTACTACCGGATTTCCAAAAATGCATACATGTACGGCCCCTCCACCATTACAGGGGAAGACTATAAAATCTACTGTGAACGTGGTTTTTATGATACCAAGGTAGAACAAGGTTATGGCATAAAAAACACCCGAATTGATTACGACAACAAAATCATAAAAGGAGACAGCCTATATTTTGACAAGGCCACAGAGTTTGCTTCGGGAACCAACAACATTAAAATTACCGACACCATCAATAACAGCGTAATAAAAGCGCACCACGCTGAGGTATTCAAAGCGAAGGATTCCGTTTTTGCAACCAAAAGAGCCGTCTCCATAAGCTTGGTACAGAACGATTCGCTCTACATGCACGGAGATACCCTGATGGCCACTGGCAAAACTGAAGACCGTATTGTTCGGGCCTTCCGAAATGCCAAATTCTACAAGACAGACTTGAGCGGCAAATGTGATTCCATCCATTTTAGTGAGAAGACCGGAATCACCCAACTGATCACAAATCCCATTCTTTGGAACGTGGATAACCAAATTACGGGAGACAGCATCCATTTGATCACAGATTTGGAAACCGAAAAACTGGATTCCCTCAAAGTTCTGGAAAATGCGTTCATCATTTCTTTGGATACCATTAGCGGTACAGGATACAATCAAGCTAAGGGTAAAGATCTCTTCGGAAAATTCATCGAAAATGAGCTTAAAATCATAGACTTGGTCAAAAACACCGAGGTTATTTATTACGTATATAATGATGACGAAGAACTTATTGGCATAGACAAGACCATTTGCAGTAGAATACGTTTGCTCATGGCCAATAACGATATTGAGGACATTTCCTTTTTTGTGAATCCGGACGGGGATATTTTCCCAGAAAAGGATTTGCCCGTGGAGAGCAGAAAATTAAAAGGCTTTGTCTGGCGTGGCGATGAGCGTATTCGTTCCAAAGATGAAATTTTTGATGAGGACGACAATAACATCGAACTGGTAAAGATTCGGGGTATTGAAAACCCTATAGATATTGATGCGGAGGAAGAGGAACGGAGCAAAAATGAGAACGACCCTGTCAATGCTATCAATTCCAAAGCTACGAAGCCCAAGAAAACACAGGTTACCAAAGCACAAAGACCCTAATGTCCAAATCGGATTTTTTCACATATCAGGCCCAAACCACCCCTCATCCCTTAGGCTTGGAGATTTCCCATGCCAAAGGCAGCTATATCCATGATGTACATGGCAATGCCCATTTGGATTTTGTGGCAGGGGTATCCGCCTGTGGTTTGGGACACTCTCATCCCAAGGTAGTGAAGGCCATAAAACAGCAAGTGGACCGCTACATGCACGTAATGGTCTATGGTGAGTATGTGCAACAACCCGCAGTGGAATTTTCCAAATTACTGGCCTCCCATCTTCCAGAAAACCTAGAGACCACCTATTTGGTAAATTCGGGAACCGAAGCCATGGAAGGCGCTTTAAAATTGGCCCGAAGGTATACGGGACGTTCCCAAATTGTCGCTGCCAACAAGGCATACCACGGCAATACCATGGGAAGTTTAAGCATAATGGGTTTTGAAGAACGAAAAAGCGCCTTTAGACCTTTAATCCCCGATGTTAGGTTCATCAACTTCAATTCTTATGAAGATTTGGAGAAAATAACAACCAGGACTGCAGCCGTGGTTTTGGAAACCATTCAGGGGGGTGCAGGATTCATTCTTCCAAAAGAGGGATATCTGGAAAAAGTTAGGAAGCGCTGCAACGAGGTAGGTGCACTTTTGATTTTGGACGAAATTCAACCAGGATTTGGCCGTACAGGAAAACTTTTTGCCTTTGAGCATTTTAACTGTTCCCCAGATATTTTGGTCATCGGAAAAGGAATGGCATCCGGGCTGCCCGTTGGAGCCTTTGTGGCTTCCAAGGAAATTATGTCCACGCTTCAGGACAGCCCTAAATTGGGACACATCACTACTTTTGGCGGCAACCCTGTCATAGCAGCTGCCAGTCTGGCAACCTTGCAAGAACTAACTGAATCACAACTTATTACAGAAACCCTTGAAAAGGAAAAGTTGTTTAGAAAACGTTTGGTACATCCTTTGATAACTGAAATACGAGGAAAAGGATTAATGCTGGCCCCAATAGTAAAGCATAAGGAAATTGCCGATTATTTAATTCTAACTGCTGCCAAAGAAAAGCTCATTCTTTTTTGGTTGCTTTTTGAACCAAAAGCGGTTCGGATTTCGCCTCCATTGACTATTTCAATGAAAGAAATTGAGCAAGGTTGCGACCAAATAATAGACATTTTAAACCGGTATAAACCTGCCACTGTTAACTAATTTGTTGATAACATACCCCAAAAATGGACGAATTCACCTATACAAACGGTTAATTTTAAGTCCATAGTCAAACCAAACAAGTTCCTATGGCGTTAGATTCTAACGAACATTCTGACAAATCCATTAGCAAATTCGAGTCCATGCTTCGGACAGATGATGTCTACTTTTTTGATGCAGAGGACTTTGAAGAGATTATCCACCACTACCTTAACAACGGCAAAATTTCCTTGGGGAAAAAAGCTATCCAAATTGGTTTGGAACAGCATCCAAATTCACTGGAATTGAAATTGTTACAGGTAGAAGTGCTAGCTTTTGAAGACAAGTATGAAGCGGCCGAAAAGTTATTGGACGAAATCCAAAATTTGGATGCCTACAATGAGGAAATCTACATTCAGCGCGCTAATATCCAATCCAAACAAGACAATCACCAAGAAGCGGTAAATCTGCTTTTGGAGGCACTCCACCTCACTGAAGATAGTTTTGACATCCATTCTCTTTTGGGCATGGAATATCTTTTTATGGACGATTATGAACGGGCCAAGCGAAGCTTTATGAAATGCGTTGAGTTTGACGACCGAGATTATTCCTCCCTTTACAATGTGGTGTACTGCTTTGAATTCTTGGAGGATTTCGATGGAGCCATCCACTATCTGAACGATTATTTGGAGCGAAACCCCTACTGCGAAGTGGCTTGGCATCAGTTGGGAAAAATGTACTATGCCATGGACATGTATCCCGAAGCCTTGACTGCTTTTGATTTTGCAGTAATTTCAGATGATTCCTTTATTGGAGCCTATTTCGAAAAAGGTAAAGTACTTGAAAAGCTAGGCAGGTATAATGAGGCCATTGAAAACTATGAAGCCACGATCTCCATAGATGACCCAACCAGTCACGCCTTTTTAAGATTGGGCAAATGTCACGAAAAGTTGGGTAATACGGATTTGGCCAAATACTACTATTACAATACGGTTCACGAAGACCCACTCCTGGACAAAGGATGGCTCGCCATTACCGATTTTCATTACAGCCTAAAAGATTATGAAAAAGCACTGTATTATATCAACAAAGCCATCAATATTGATGGGGATAATCCCCTGTACTGGAAAAAGTCAGCAAAAATCTATTTTGCCCTAGAAAATTATGACGAGGCCGATTTTGCCTACAAACAAACTGTTGATTTAGGCAACTATGAGTTAAGCACTTGGAAAAATTGGGCCGAGACCCTCAAAAGAATTGGAGATTTAAATTCTTCCATCCAAGTGGTTATCCAAGGACTGGAATTCTATCCTGAAAACCCCGAACTTACCTATAAGTTGGCTGGCCTTTACCTAAAAAATGGAGAAATGGCGGAAGCCAAGAAAAAATTGGCACAGGCCATTCAATTGGACATGGATAAATTACAGCTGTTCGATGAGGAATTTCCCGAGTTCAGTGAAATAAAATGGGTTAAATCCTTTGTCTCCAAAATAAAGAAGACCTCCACATAATCTAAAATACATTACCCCAAATCCATGCAAGTACGCCGATTAGCTGACTATATTTTTATTACCCTTAAAGGAATGGCCATGGGGGCTGCGGATGTGGTTCCAGGTGTTTCGGGAGGTACAATCGCTTTTATATCCGGTATTTATGAGGAACTTATATCCTCAATCAACAATATAAATCTATCGCTCATAGGGATTTTGCGAAAGGAAGGCATTAAAGCAGCGTGGACCAAGGTCAATGGGAATTTTTTGGTGGCCCTTTTTCTTGGGATTTTTATCAGTGTGCTTTCTTTGGCAAAATTCCTTAGCTGGCTGCTTGAAAATGAACCCATCTTGCTTTGGTCATTTTTCTTCGGTCTTGTTTTGGCCAGTATTTTTTTCGTGGGGAAGGAAATTACTAAGTGGACTTTGGGAACAGCATTGATATTAATTTTTGGTGCTGCTTTGGCCTATTTCATCACTGAACTTCCTGCTAGCGAAAATATCGACAGCCTGCCCTACCTCTTTGTGTCTGGCGCCCTAGCTGTTTGTGCCATGATTCTCCCCGGAATTTCAGGTGCGTTTATCCTAGTATTGCTTGGGTCTTACAAAACTATTTTGGACGCCGTTCATGAACGGGACATTAAAATAATATTGGTCGTGGGCCTCGGTGCCATTTTTGGGCTGCTAAGTTTTGCCCGTTTGCTAAAATGGATGTTTAATCACCATAAAAACCTCACCTTGGCCCTTTTAACGGGATTCATTTTGGGTTCATTGAACAAAATTTGGCCTTGGAAGAAAGTATTGGAGACCAAAACCTTTGGTGACAAAACCATAGTTGTGGACGATATCAATGTCTGGCCTTCCTCATTTGACGGGGACAATCAGTTAATCCCTGCCATAATCCTAGCTATAATTGGTTTTTCGCTTATTTTTATCCTGGAAAGATTAGCTTCCAAAAAATAAAGAAAACCTATTGGGCATATGCATCAACCTAGATCTTTTCTGGACAATTTCTTTTTGGTCATCAAAGGTCTCTGTATGGGAGCGGCCAATAAAGTGCCCGGGGTTTCTGGTGGCATTGTGGCTTTTGTAGGAGGTTTTTATGAAGAGTTTATCTATTCATTGCAGAAACTCAACTCCAAGGCCGTTAAACTATTTTTTAATGGACGGTTCAAAAGTTTTTACCAATACACCAATGCCCAGTTTCTAATACTGCTCATTTTTGGAATGCTGGTGAGCTATTTTAGTGTTTCCAGAATATTGGACTATTTCTTGGACCACAACGAATTACTGGTCTGGGCCACTTTTTTTGGAATGATTTTAGGATCCATTTACTACATCGGCAAAGATTATGATTCATGGAACCAAAGGACAATTCTAGTAGGCGTTTTAGGCTTAATTGTTGGAATTTCTATCAGTTTTCTTAGCCCTGCCAAGGAAAACGACAATCTATTTTTCATCTTTTTCTGTGGAATAATCAGCGTGTCCGGAATGACTCTTCCAGGTCTTTCTGGCTCGTTTATATTGATTCTCCTTGGAAACTATGTGCTCTTACTGGTCGATTCCGTAAATGCCCTGTACGATACTTTTTCCGATATTTTTTCGGGTGATTTTGGTTTTCTGGACAATGCGGAACGCATGCAAACCTTAAAAATTCTGGCCATATTTACTTTAGGTTCCGCAACTGGCTTGGTCACCTTTTCGCATTTGTTGAGCTATGTACTCAAACATTACAAGGCTTCCACAACTGCGGCCATTTTAGGATTTATCACCGGGTCTTTGGGGGTTTTATGGCCATGGAAACGCACCATGTACAAAATGGACCACTTAGGAAATCCTTTATTGGACTCCAATGGCGATAAGGTTATCCTCAATTACGAACGCTATCTTCCCAATTTGGGCCATACCGAGACGTGGTGGGCCATACTCTTTGTTATTTTGGGAATTTTGATATTATTACTCTTGGATTGGTATGGAAAAAACAGGAAAGGAAAAAAACAGGTACGGACTACTCGGTAAAAACATTTCATACTCCTTTTCCCAAGGGTATTTCACCCAAAAATTTAAGGACTTGGGATTGGTGGACCATAGTTATGAGAACTTCGACCTCCAAGAAATAACAGAATTCAGTGAAATTCTATCCCAAAACAGACTAAAGGGCCTTAACGTTACCATTCCATACAAAGAAGCTGTTATTCCTTATCTGGATGACATGGATGGACAAGCAAGGGAAATTGGCGCCGTGAACACCATTAAGTTTACCAAACAAGGCCTAAAAGGATTCAATACCGATGCTTATGGCTTTAAAACATCACTAAAACCCTTCTTGAAACCCCATCATACCAAGGCACTTGTTTTAGGTACGGGAGGAGCTTCCAAAGCCATTAACTTTGTATTGAACGAGTTAGGCATTGCCAATACGTTCGTCTCCAGAACCAAGAAAACTGGGCAGTTCACCTATGATGAATTGAACAAGGATATTATTGAGACGCATACCGTTATTATAAACTGTACTCCTTTGGGCACTCATCCCAATGTTACGGAAAAACCAGATCTGTCCTATCAATTCGTTGGAAGCGACCATTTACTATACGATTTGATCTACAACCCTGAAAAAACTACCTTTTTGGCTATTGGAGAGGCTAATGGGGCTGCCATCTGCAACGGTTTATCAATGCTTCAATACCAAGCTGAAAAAGCTTGGAAAATCTGGAATACGCCTTAAAAAAGGTCAACAGTGCGCCATTATGGCCAATCCGCACAACAAAAAACTTCCGCAAAAGAAGAATCAATACTTTTGCTATTAGACAATTAAGTTGCTAAATTGGCTATAATTATCATCAATCCAAAGGAAAGGAGACTACTAATGCAGGAAAATGATCATAAACTTCAGCAAGCTGAAGGTGGCACAGAGCACATATCGGACAATACTAAGAAAACCTTGGAGGAAAGCCCCACTTCTGACCCAAAGTCATCCGATGATACTGTTTCTGAAACTATAGAGAACACTAAATCCGAAGAAACTGCTTCCCCAAATCCTGAGAAAGGTGAGGAAGAGAAAAAAGCAGATATCCAAGATTCCAATGAGGCTATTGATGAAATAGATGCTGACAATGCTGAAGATGCTGAAGACACGGACAATGAAAAAAGGCACTTTATCCCTATGCTGGACTATCATTCCATGCCCATGGAAAACCTTGTGGGTGAGCTCCAGCGCCTTATTAGAAATGAAAAGATACAGGCCATTGGCAAACACGTAAGTTCCATTAAATATGAGTTTGACCAAAAGTTCCAAGAATTTTTAGAGCACAAAAAGGAAGAATTCGTTTCCAAAGGTGGCAACGAGGTAGATTTTAAGTATAACTCAGTTGCCAAAAGGCAGTTCAACGAGGTCTATTCCGATTATCGTGAAAAACGTGACCACTATTACAAGCAATTGGAGCAAACACTGAAGAGCAACCTCCAAAAGCGATTGGAAATCATTGAGCAGCTTAAAGGGCTTATTGATGTAGAGGAAGACATCAACACCACTTATAAAAATTTTAAGGAACTCCAAGAAAATTGGAAGAATGCAGGGCCAGTACCTAGGGCCAGTTATAACGATGTTTGGCGCACCTACCACCACCACATGGAAATCTTTTATGATTTTCTTCACCTAAATCGTGAGTTGCGTGATCTTGACTTTAAGCACAATCTGGAAGAAAAGCTAAAACTCGTAGAGCGCGCTGAGGCATTGGTCAATGAACCAGATTTGGGCAAAGCTTTTCGGGAGTTGCAAACCTTGCACAAAATTTGGAAAGAAGACATTGGCCCAGTTGCCAAGGAACAGCGTGAAGAGGTTTGGGACCGTTTCAGCAATGCTACCAAGGCCATGCACCAGCGTAGGCAAGAGCATTTTCAAGAACTTGAAAAAGTTTACGAAAAAAACCTTGAAAAAAAGCAAGATATCATTGCTGAAATCGCCAATATAGCGGAAAATGTGACCGATAACCATAGAGCCCTTCAACAACAAATCAAACAAGTTGAAGCTCTTAGGGATTCCTTTTTCAAGGCAGGTAAGGTTCCTCAAAAAGTCAACGAAGAAACTTGGAGCGCCTTTAAGGAAGCTGTCCGGAAATTCAACAGGAACAAAAATGCCTTTTACAAAAACCAGAAAAAGGAACAGCACAAGAACTTGGAGAAGAAAAGAGCTCTTCTGGAGCTCGCCTTATCTTTAAAAGATAGTGATGACTGGAATACATCCACTCCAGAAATGAAACGGATTCAAAGTGAGTGGAAAAAAATTGGCCATGTTCCCAGAAAATATTCCGATAAAATCTGGAACGAGTTCAAGAATGCCTGCAATCATTATTTTAACCGGCTTCATGCTGAAAAAAATGATGCCCACAAAGAGGAATACCAAAACTTGGAAAAGAAGACAGCCTGTCTGGAGCGCCTTCGTGCCTTCAAGTTGAGTGGGAATACTGATAAGGATTTGGAAACCCTTAAAAAGTTTTTGGCCGAATGGAAAAGCTATGGTCATATCCCCTATAACAAAAAGCACATCAATGGTAAGTTCAATAAAATCATGGATGCCCTTTTTAATAAATTGGGAATTAGCAAACAAGAGTCCGAACTCCTGAAATATGGAAACAAAGTACAGGAACTTGCCAAAACGGAGGATAACCGCGCCATAGGAAACGAAAGGGTCTTTATCAGAAGAAAAATTGATGAGAGCAAGTCGGAAATCAGGCAATTGGAGAACAATCTTCAATTTTTCTCCAATGATTCTGAAGACAATCCTCTGGTACAAGAGGTCATAAACAACATAGAAAAGCAGAAAGAAGCGCTACAAACTTGGAAGGAAAAACTCAAAAAACTGAACATTCTTGAGAACAAAATCAACCGGGAAATAGAGGAAGAAGATTCATCTGAGGAAGAATAAAGAGGTGAGATTTTCTTAATGTTGATCCTTAATGCAAATCCTTTTGGTTTAGGAGCTTTTTTACAATCGAGCAGGTAAGTATTTGTCACTTTCCCCTACCAATCCTGTGTTTAAATATCCGTAAACCTTAACACGATATCATGGATGCATTGAATCAACAAATTGAAACCCATTACTTAAAGGAAAACCTATACCATGAGATTTTAAATCGCCTCAAAGATCAGCATGTAAATCTAGATCATGTAAAACGAAGTGACATTGCTGGCGTGGATGAATTTCATGTGAGGGGAGCGGAAGTTTCAAGAGAATTGGCATCAACCATTGCCCTAAAAGATCTTAAAGTTTTGGATATGGGCAGTGGTCTTGGAGGCCCTTGCCGAATGTTGGCCGATGAATATGACTGCCATGCTACTGGAATAGACCTGAGCACCGAATTTGTGAATACTGCCAATGCCCTTTCCAAACTGGTAGGACTTGATGACAAAACCCAGTTTGTTCAAGGAAGTGCCACCGAACTTCCTTTTGAAGACAGTTCGTTTGATGTAGTCTGGACCCAGCATGTACAAATGAACATTCCGGACAAACAGAAGTTCTACAGCGAGGCTTACAGGGTATTACGCCCTGGAGGGTATTTTTTATACTATGACATTTTTAGAAAAAGTGATGATGGCGTCACCTACCCCATGCCATGGGCAGCCCATGAAGGATTAAGTTTTCTCTTCAAAGGTGAAGAAATGGCAAAAATCATGGCAGAACTAGGTTTTACTTTGAAATCAAAAAAAGACCAAACCCAAGCTGGAGTAACTTTTTTCACTTCGCTTTTAGCTCGTATTGCTAAGTTTGGACCTCCTAAATTAGGATTGAACGTTTTGATGGGAGAATCCACAAAACCAAAACTTACCAATCTTTTGGCACACTTTCAAAAAGGGGTATTGTGTTTGGAAAGTGGTGTTTATCAAAAATAAAAACCGCCTACCTTACTTTGCCACATTTACTGAACGGGTCTCACGAATCACAGTGACCTTCACTTGGCCGGGATAGGTCATATCTGTTTGTATTTTCTGGGAAATTTCAAATGAAAGTTCGGCCGCTTTATCATCGCTTACCTTTTCACTCTCCACAATCACACGAAGCTCTCTACCCGCTTGAATAGCATAGGCTTTTTGCACACCATTGAATCCAAAAGCGATGTCTTCCAAGTCCTTCAAACGTTGAATGTATGAATCCAAAACCTGTCTACGGGCTCCCGGACGTGCGCCACTAATGGCATCGCAAACCTGTACAATGGGAGAAATAAGGGTGGTCATTTCTATTTCATCATGGTGGGCACCAATGGCATTACAAACCTCTTTTTTCTCACCATATTTTTGCGCCCACTGCATTCCCAATATAGCGTGCGGTGTTTCCACTTCCACTTCGGCCATGGGCACTTTTCCAATATCATGTAAAAGTCCTGCACGTTTGGCTAATTTGGGATTAATTCCCAATTCAGCGGCCATTACCCCACAAAGCTTGGCCACTTCCCTTGAGTGTTGCAACAGATTTTGTCCGTATGAAGAACGGTATTTCATTCGTCCAACAGCCTTTATCAATTCTGGGTGAAGACCGTGAATCCCCAAATCGATTACGGTGCGTTTTCCAATCTCGGCAATCTCTTCGTTGATTTGCTTTTCCGTCTTTTTAACGACCTCTTCAATACGTGCTGGGTGGATTCGTCCATCGGTCACCAAACGGTGCAAAGACAAACGGGCAACCTCCCTCCGAACGGAATCAAAACAAGACAGTATAATTGCTTCAGGAGTGTCATCCACAATGATCTCAACACCTGTGGCCGCTTCCAAAGCACGGATATTCCGACCTTCCCGTCCAATGATACGCCCTTTTACATCATCAGATTCCAAATTAAAAACAGATACGCAGTTCTCCACGGCTTCCTCCGTTCCAATGCGTTGGATGGTATTGATGACAATCTTTTTTGCCTCTTGCTGTGCTGTAAGCTTTGCTTCCTCCAAAGTACTCTGAAGATAAGCCATGGCATCAGACTTTGCGGTTTCTTTCAAGGATTCTAGCAATTGGCTCTTTGCGTCTTCGGCCGATAGGCCCGAGATTACCTCCAACTGTTGTACTTGGCTTCTGTGCAGTTTTTCAACTTCGGATTGTTTCTTGTCGAGGATTTCACTTTTATGATCAACCTCCTTGAGCTGTTGCTCCAGTTGCTGATTTAATTTCTTGTTCTTGGCAAGTTCACTGCTGACTTGGGATTCTTTGTCCCGGGTTCTCTTTTCCGCTTCACCAATCTTCTTATCCTTATTGATGATTACTTTTTCATGCTCTGCCTTTAACTCCAAAAACTTTTCCTTGGCTTGGAAAATTTTATCCTTTTTGATGTCCTCACCTTCCTTCTTGGCCTCTTTTATGATATTTGATGCATCCCTTTTGGCATTGGAGATAATTTTGGTCGCCTTGCCCTTCTCCATCATCTTGGCGATGGCAAATCCTATTGCCAAGCCCACAACAGCCGCTATAACGATTACTATGATGTTATCCATGTTGATTATGTTTGGTTATAAAAAAAGCCCACACTGGAGGAAGTTTTGTACAAACTCCAAATTACAGGTTTAGGGCTACCAAGCTGCTCAAGGATCCCTATACAGGTAGGGCCTGCTTTTACAACCTAAACTCACCCTTTTTAATTATAATAGTGTTGAGTTTGTCAAAAAAATATTACCAATGTGGGCAGTAACAATATTTATTTTAAAGAACTTATTCCCCTAGTTTGGAATACACCAAATCGTTCAGGGCCCTTAGCCGTTCCATGGCAGCTTTGGTTCCTTCGGACTGATCTATTCCGCCTTGCTCTATTTTTGAGGCGAACTGCAGGGCACACATGGCCAAAACGTCCTGTTTGTCCCTGACAGCATAGTTCTGCTCGAACTTTTTGACCAAATTTTCAATATTCTTGGCCGCTTTTCGCAATCCTTCCTCCTGTTTAGGGTCTATTGTTAGAGGATATACCCTATCAGCAATGGAAAGCTTTATTTTGAGCTTCTCTTCCATCATATTGGAACAAACTAATCCGCCAACTTGGCTATGCAAACATCAAGTTCGCGAATTAATGTATTTATTTTGAGCTTAGCTTCTGTTTTGCTAGTATTACTACCCAGCATCGTGTTTGCCATTTTTAAGGAATTGTACTTTTCTTCCCATTCCAAAACGGCATCTTGTTTAAGTTTGTTCTCCTCTTTCACAAGGTCCAATTCTTCTTTCAACTTGGCATTGGCCTGATGCAACAACTCCATTTTGTGCAACAGTTTGCTCACTTTGTTTTCCAAAGAATCAACAATCTCAACAAGTTCGCCCATATATGCAAACATCAATGCGTACCACACAAAGTTAACCAACCTTGGCTAACTTCGCAATACTTTTTGGATTTATTCTTAAAGTGTTCATTTAAACCTTTTTTGGCATTCTTATGGACTTTTTACAAATCAAAACATTGGTTATTTTCGTATCTAATTATAAAATATAGCATGCGTTTTAACTTTTTTGGTGTTTTCCTTTTGTTTTCCATAGTGCTTAAAGCACAAGAAAATTACCCTACCGATACATTTCAATCCCCCATGGAAATTCCCATTGTACTTGCTGGTACATTTGGGGAATTACGGTCCAACCACTTTCATTCTGGAATAGACATTAAGACGCAGCAACGGGAAGGGTTGCCCATTTTGGCCGTGGCAGATGGCACCGTTACCCGCATTAAAGTTTCGCACTGGGGCTACGGCAAGGCGCTCTATGTGGCACATCCCAGCGGGCACACTTCGGTCTACGGTCACCTCAAAAAATTTGGTCCCGAGATTGAGGAATATGTAAAAAAAGTACAGTACGCCAAACAATCCTATGAAGTTGAGATTTTTCCAGATTATGGAGAACTAAAGGTCTCCAAAGGCAATATCATAGCCTACTCCGGAAATACTGGTGGTTCTTCTGGCCCACACCTTCATTTTGAAATCCGCAGCAGCGTTTCCGAAAAACCTACCAACCCCCTGCTCTATGGTTATGACGTAAGGGATGCCACAAACCCCTCTCTAGTAGGTCTTTTTGCCTATCCCCTATCCAACGATGCCTTGGTTAACCGAAGTTCAGAAAAAATACAAGTAAATTTTACCAAACAGGCAGACGGAAGCTTTAAGGCAGACAAAGTTACAGCCAACGGTACCATAGGTTTTGGTATCAACAGTTTTGACCGCCAAGATATGGCCGCCAATCAGAATGGAGTCTACTCGGTTAAACAAACCGTTAACGGAAGAGTGTACCTGGAATACGATTTTGAAACCTTCTCCTTTGGAGAAACCCGGTATATAAACACCTTGATAGATTATGCCCATTTTGGCAAGTACCGACAACGCATCCAAAAATGTTTTAAGGAACCATATAATCATTTGAGCATATACAAAACCCTTTACAACAATGGAAAAATTGATATTGAGGAAGGTATGTCCTATAATGTGGAATTATTGATTTCCGATATTGAAGGAAATGAGACGAAGGTCATTATTCCCGTTGAAGGGAAAAAGGAATCTCCCAAGAACAATTTGAAAAATGAAGTTACCAGTGACTTCATCATTGCAAACAAGCCCAATAATTTTGATTTAGGTGCTGCCAAAGTATATTTTCCCGCCAATACGTTTTATGAGGATTTCTACATCGATTTAAAAAAGGGGAAGGATACGGTGATGATACATGACAATAGTGTGGCTGCCCACAGAAACTTCACCATTAGTTTTGACCCGTCCCAATATACTCCCGAAGAACGAAAGCAATTGTTCATTGCCCGTTTGGATGACCAAAAGAGACCATCCTATTCCAAAACTTACAAACGGGACGGCTCGTTTACCACCCGAACACGCGCTATGGGCATGTATACCTTGGCCAAAGATACCGTTGCCCCAACCATATCGCCAAAAAACTTTAAAGAGAACCAATGGCTGAGCAATTATAGCTATTTAAGTTTAACCATTTCGGATGACTTAAGCGGTATTGATACCTATTCCGCCACACTAAATGGGAAATGGATTTTGATGGAATACGAGCCAAAGACCAATACCATTACCTATAATTTTGATGATAACATCTTGAATGACACACAATGTGAGCTAAAAGTAACCGTTACGGATAATGTAGGAAACTCCAGTACCTTTACGGGTACTTTTTTCAGAAAATAGCCCATTGATCCACCTCAAGCCCATAACTGTTCTGTTTTTACTGTTTTGGGCAGCATTGCTCCAAGGACAAAACGCAACCGTATTCGGTACTATTTTGGATGAGGAACAGTCCCCAATTCCCAATGTGAATATTGTTTATGGGGACGCTGGTACGGTTTCGGATGATAACGGCTATTTTATGCTTCAAGTGGTTGCCGATACTCCAAATACCTTGACTTTCTCCCATGTGGGGTTTAAAGACATTGTGGTAGAACAGCTGACCTTGCTCACCAATGAAACTTTTGAATTGAATCCTGTAATGTACAAGGATGTAGTACAGGTGGCAGGTGTGGAAGTTTCAGCCACGGGTGAGAAAAAACTTGAGGGCATAACCACAATCTCTCCCCAAACGGTTCGGAAAATCCCAGGTGCCAATGCTGGAGTAGAAAATGTCCTGAAACTGATTCCAGGTGTATCCTTCAACAATGAATTAAGTACACAGTACCATGTGCGCGGAGGTAATTTTGATGAAAATCTGGTCTATGTGAACGGTATTCAAGTTTACCGCCCCTTTTTGATACGTTCCGCACAACAAGAAGGTTTAAGCTTTGTAAATAGTGATATGGTCTCTGGATTGGATTTCTCCCCTGGTGGATTTCAAGCAAAGTACGGGGACGCACTATCCTCTGTCTTGGACATTACCTATAAAACCCCAACAAGGTTTGGACTGCGCCTCAATGGAAGTTTTCTTGGCGGCAGTGGCACACTGGAAACGGCATCTAAAAACAAAAAATTCACCTCCATTACTGGGGTACGATACAGAAACAACAGCCTATTGGTTAATAGTCAACAAACAGAAAGCAACCTGAACCCTAAGTTCGTTGATGCCCAAAATTACCTTACATACAGATTTTCCAACGTGTTTCATTTAAGTTTCTTGGGCACTTATTCCATAAACGACTATGAAAATGAACCTTTCACCCGGCAAACCAATTTTGGGACCATTAATGACCCCAAAGCTTTGCTTGTCTTTTATCAAGGAAGGGAAAACAACACATACACCAATGCTCTGGGCGCATTAAAATTGGACTATTACTTGGGGGATAATACCGTATTGGGACTTACCTCTTCTTTATACCATACCCAAGAGGAAGAGTTCTCGGACATCATCGCTTCTTATGAGCTGGGACCAGTGGATACCGACTTCAGCGATGGAGACTCCGGTGATGCCAATGCCCCAAGGGGTATTGGTTCCCAGTTCACGAGGGCAAGAAATCAGCTGGACGCCTTAATTTTCACCATTTCCCATACCGGAAAGTTTTCCAAAAACAGAAAAACGCTGGAATGGGGCCTCAAGTTTACCCATGAAGATATCCGTGATCAACTCAGGGAATCTGAATTTATTGATTCAGCAGGCTATATCATACGTCCTTCCGAACCTCCCTTACCCAACAATCAACCAGAAGAACCTTTTCTGGGCGATATCCTTCCGTATGAAAGTGCTATGGCCACAAACTATGTTAAGACAAGTAGATTGGCAGGCTTTATCCAATATGCACACCAAATGGACCTGAAAAACCAAACCCTATATTTTAATGTGGGAACCAGAATCCAGCATTGGACCATATCAGGAGAGGGGTTTAATAACAGCTCCCAGACCATATTTAGTCCAAGAGTTCAGTTTTCCATAAAACCAAATTGGGAACGGGATGTTTTATTTCGATTTTCCACCGGGAGCTACCAACAACCTCCATTTTATAGAGAACTTAGGGATATTACCGGCTCAATCAATCCCCAGGTGAAAGCGCAGAAATCCATTCACTATGTATTGGGGAGCGAATACAGTTTTAACCTCAAGGACAGGCCATTTACTTTATTGGGCGAAGCTTATTACAAAGATTTAAAAAATGTAAACCCCTACACTATTGAAGATGTTCGGTTACGATATGCTGCCCAGAATAACACAACTGCTTTTGCTTATGGAGTGGACTTAAGGCTTGTTGGTGCTTTTGTACCCGGAACAGAGTCGTGGGTAAGTTTGGGATATCTACAGACCAAGGAAAATATAGCGGAGCGCGGATACATTCCCAGACCCACTGACCAACGCTTAAAGTTTGCCATGCTGTTCCAGGATTATATGCCCAACATCCCAAATCTTAGACTCTATCTCAACTTAGTTTACAATACTGGGGTCCCCGGAGGGTCACCCAATACTGCCGACCCTTACAATTTTCAGAATAGATTAAGAGATTATAAAAGGGCCGATATGGGAATTTCCTATATTTTTGCAGACGAAAAAAACAAACATCCGCAAGGGCATTGGCTATATAAGTTTAGAGAATGTAGTGTTGGTTTTGAAATTTTCAACCTGTTCAACACTCAAAATTCCATAACCAATACCTGGGTAAGGGATGTAGATACCCAAAGGCAATTTGCCGTGCCGAATTATTTGACAAGCCGTGTCTTCAACTTAAAATTTGGGATGCGATTTTAACTAGAATGATGAAGAAAATCTTTCCGCTTATTATGTTCTTTACCACTGCATTGGCACTGGGGCAAAAGAACATCTATGAGAATAGAAAGTTTGATGAACTTACCCAAGACCACCATGTTTTGGCCATTGTACCCTTTATTGCCCACTTGGAGCTCAAAGAAACTGTAGACCACAGTGAACTCAAGATATTGGCCCAAAGGGAAGGTTATGCTGTACAGAATGCCTTGGAAACATATTTTTCGCAACGCAAGAAGCGTAAAAAATTCAATGTGGATTTTCAGAACATTGCCAATACCAATGCCATTTTGTCGCAAAACGGTATTGATTACAATAACCTGGACATTTACACCACACAGGAACTTTGCGATATTCTGAAGGTGGACGGCATCATCAGTGGCAACCTAAACCTGAACATTTTACTTTCTGAGGGAGTGCCCACCAATTTCAGTCTTCTGGACTATTTTAGCGGAGATGCCAACTACGGTAGAATCGGGGTGAAAATCAGTGATGGGGAAACCGGCAAACTCCTCTGGAAATACGAAAACGAAATCACCAAAAAAACCGGAAAGAACACCACGGAACTCATTGATAAAATGATGAAGACAGCCTCCCGAAAGTTTCCGTACGACAAGGAAAAAAAGCGCAAAAACAAGAGCTGATCAGCTTTCAGCAAAATCCTTGAGTACCTGAACGGTGTAATCCAACTCTTGCTTGGTGTTGTATTTAGAAAATGAAAAGCGCAAAGAGGGCTTTTCCAATTCTTCACTGGGCAGGATTTCGGCAAGTACATGGGAACCCAAATTGCTCCCAGATTGACACGCACTTCCCTTTGAGCAGGCTATACCTTTCATATCCAAATGAAACAAAAGCATCAATCCTTTCTGTTTATCAAATGGTAAACGGACATTCACCAAGGTATACGTGCTTTTTTCCATATCACCTGAGAGTCCATTAAAAACAGCCCCCGGTATTTCTTGCTGCACTTTTTCAATAAAATAACGCTTCAAATCCTTAACAAGCTGGGTTTCTGTCTCCAGATTGTCATACGCTTTCACAAAGGCCTCCTCCAAGCCCACAATATTATGAAAAGGCTCTGTGCCCGCCCTATGCCCACGCTCTTGGGAGCCACCAAAAATCATGGGTTTCAACCCTGAATTCTTACGGACAAACGCAAATCCAATTCCTTTTGGCCCATGAAACTTATGGGCTGCCGCAGTCATAAAATCAATCGAAATGGTTTGTACATCCCAAGGGTAATGCCCAATGGACTGTACCGTATCGGAATGGAACAGCGCAGCATTTTCCTTACATAGGTCGCCAATGGCCCTTATATCGATGATATTTCCTATCTCATTATTCACATGCATTAAGCTTACCAACTTTTTGGAGTCGTCCTGCTTTAAAAGATGCTCTAAATAACCTAGACTTGGGTTGCCATTTTCATCCAATTCCACAAAGTGAAGTGCAATTCCATATTCTTTTTCCAACTCTTCAGCCGTATGAAGCACGGCATGGTGCTCAATTTTGGAAGTAATGATGGTCTTTACACCCAAATCCCGGACCGCACATCTTAAAATCATATTATCTGCCTCGGTCCCACCAGATGTAAAAATAATTTCCGATGGTTGCGCATTCAAGGTTTTGGCAATGGTCTTCCGCGCTTTTTCAACAGCAGTTTTAGCCGACCTCCCATAACTGTGTGTAGACGAAGGGTTGCCATAAAATTGTGCCAAGGCCTCTTGCATCCGCTCAATTACCTCATCCCTTACCTGCGTTGTTGCCGCATTGTCCAGGTATACTTTTTGCATGATTAAGTTCTCAAGTTAAGTAGGCCAAAAATAGGGGAAATAAAGTTAATTTCTTTTAAAGTGTACCTTGGGTTTGGGGTATTACATTGGAATTGCTTTAAATTTGGTGCATGAGAAAATTTTTCTTGATGGGTCTTTCCGTTGCCATGTTCGTTTCATGCAGCGATGGCGATTTGCAAATCGAGACCATTGACTTCGATAGTGTTTCAGTTCAGTTTTGTACAACGCCCCAAACAACCGCCAAAAATATCCTATTCAAAATAAATGGGACCGAGGCCTTGATTTTGGAACTCCAGAGCGGTGTCCTCAATAAGGGCGTTTCGGGAGAGACCGTGACCACGGAAAGTTCTGTACCCAGCCAATCCCAAATTACCTATCGGGTATTCTCAGATGATGTTGGCAAGAATTATTTTTGTGATGATTTCCCTCCGGTTGACCCCGTTGTAATTGATGAGATTGAGGCCCAAGACGGGGCGGTTTTTATTGAAACCACTGCCAACGAAGACAATACCAGCTTTGTGCATACCATAAGCCTGAGCGGCATTTCTTTTGTAACCAAATCAGGCGAGCGGATTACCAATCTAAGCATCAACGAATTTGGAGAGGTCAGCACCACAATACCTACCAATTAGGCATTCTGATAAATATATACTTCTGTTGCCCCAAGGCCGTACTTTTGGTAGTCGGCATCATAAAACTTGAGGTTGTCATATTTTTTAAAAAGGTAGTACAGCTCTTCTTTAAGGATTCCCTCTCCCACCCCATGGATAAAAACAACCTTTTGGATACGCTTGGAAATAGCAAAATCCAACTGCCGTTTTGCCGTTTCCAATTGTAGATTGAGCATGTCAAATTTTTCCATACCCTTGGTAGATTTCACCAATTGGTTGATATGCAGGTCCACCTCCATTTTGGGTGCGTTCCTTTCCTTAGGCTTTGTGGTTTGAAATCTTTTTTTCTTAGGTCTTTCCTCTTCCCTTTTAACATGGGACACCTCAAAATTGGAGACGGTGATACCATCCGCCACTTTTACCAGTTCGGTTAGACGGTATTGCAAAGGGAAACCTTCTTCGGTGACAATAATGGCCATATCATCCGTAATGGACTCAATCCTGCCCGAAATGGCTTCATCCAGTACCTCTACCCTGTCTCCAATAACAAAACCCTTCATACGTCCCATCTTAAAAAAATGCTAAAAAAGTTGGCCCTGAACGCAAAAATAATAGTATTTTTCTTCACTCTATTAGCGATGATGTACCCATTACTAACCATCTTACAACTCAGTCTAAAAGAATACATGCTGCCCTGCCTAAATAAGGAATTACTGGGGGTGGATTGTCCTGGTTGTGGGTTGCAAAGGTCGGTAGCACTATTATTTGAAGGAAATTTATGGGTCGCTTTTAAAATGTATCCCGCAACTTTCACCCTAATACCTCTATTTCTGGTATTGATAAGCTCAAAAGTACTTAACTTTAAATTCGATAACCGTTTGATCATAGGCCTAAGTATTGCAACTGTAGCCCTTATTTTGATCAATTATACCGCAAAACTCATATTTTAAACTTTAAATCATGGAACAGAAAAAATTACCAAACGTTACCTTGGCCCTGGTTTTGGCCATTTTCTCCTTGCTTTGCTGCTGTTTTGGAGGAGCACCGGGACTAATTTTGGGTGCAATTGCCTTTTTCTTGGTAAGAAAGGACGAAAAGGTCTATGCAGAAAGTCCGGAGAATTATTCCAACTACAGCACCCTTAAGACCGTTAAGATCCTTGCCATCGTAGGAATGGTCATTGGCGCTCTTTATCTGATTTACACCTTTTGGTCCATAAATCAAATGGGAGGCTGGGAAGGCTATATGGAACGTGTAAACCAAATGATGGAACAATATCAATAAATAATTAAACTATAATGGAAACTAACCAAAGTATGCCGCCAAAACCGAACAATTATATGGTCTTGGCCATTTTAAGCACTATTTTCTGCTGTATTGCCACAGGAATTGCAAGTATCATTTACGCATCAAAAGTAAATGAATGCTATGCCCGCGGAGAATATGCAGAAGCTGAAAAAGCATCGAAGAATGCAAAAATGTGGGCTTTCATAGGAATCGGGCTTTCTGTCTTGATCTGGATTATCTATGTAGCTTTCTTCGGCGTTGCATTTTTAGGGGCTCTGTCCAATGCAGGCAGCTACTAAAAAAATATTGGTAGTAGGATTGGGAGTATTGTCCGTAGTGGCAATACTCCTTTATTTTTCCTTTAATCCAGAAAATGGTTTGCTATTTCCAAAGTGCCCCATGCACCAATATTTGGGCATATATTGTTCTGGATGTGGCAGCCAAAGAGCCATTCATGATCTTCTGCATTTGCGTATTGGCGACGCTATAGGACACAATGCCCTCTTGTTGCCTGCACTATTTGTGATCCTGCAACACTTACTTGTAAAAGCTGGGGTTCTTAAAGGGAAGAGCCTTCTCGGTTATCGATACGCGCCATTGGTACTCTTGGTTGTTGTACTGCTATTTATGGTACTTAGAAACCTGAAATTATATCCTTTTGAACTTTTGGCCCCTTAGTTGGCCACTTCACTGATAAACTTGAGTCGGTAGAGTCTGAGTTCCTCATCCTCATAATCCCCATCAAACTCTTCTATGGCCTGGGAGATGGAGTCCGTATCTGCTTCCAAAAAGTACTCGTGAATCTCTTCTTGCTGATCTTCATCCAAGATTTCATCTATCCAATACCCTAAATCCAATTTGGTCCCACTAAAGACAATCTGCTCCATTTCTTTGATAAGTTCGGGAATTTGCAATCCCTTAGCCGAAGCTATATCATCCAACGGCAACTTGCGGTCCACACTTTGAATCACATATAGCTTTAACCCTGAATTGGCCCCCGTACTCTTCACCACTAAATCCTCGGGCCTAATCACATCGTTCTCCTCAACGTACTTGGCAATCAGTGATACAAATGGTTTTCCATATTTTTTGGCCTTACCTTCCCCTACTCCTTGGATATTGAGCATCTCCTCCATTGAAATAGGGTATTTTAGGGCCATGTCTTCCAACGAAGGGTCCTGAAACACAACAAAAGGAGGCACTCCAATCTTTTTTGCCTCACCCCTTCGAAGGTCTCGGAGCAATTTTAACAGATTGTCATCGGCACTACCTCCACCTGATTTTGCAGCGGCAACCACAGCATCATTACTTGTTTCTGTGTAAACATGATCTTTGGTCATCATGAAGGATTCCGGTTTCTGCAGAAATACCTCCCCTGCTGGAGTCAAATGCAGAATACCATAACGCTCTATTTCCTTTTTCAACAATCCTGCCACCAAAACCTGCCTAATAAGGGCCATCCAATACATTTTATCCTTATCGGAACCAATGCCAAAGAAAGGTTTTTCGTCGGTTTTGTGCGATGAGATCATAGCATTGACCTTGCCCACCAATACTTTTACAATTTCCTTAGTCTTAAATTTTTCATTGGTGTCCTTAACGACCTTCAAGAGTTTCACCACTTCGTCCTTGGCCTCTTCTTTGGGTTTGGGGTTTCTGGCATTATCATCCATATCGGCCCCTTCTCCATTGGTTTCGTCAAATTCTTCCCCAAAATAATGCAGGATAAATTTTCTCCGTGACATGGACGTTTCGGCATACGCTACAATTTCTTGCAATAGGGCATTGCCTATTTCCTGTTCGGCCACAGGCTTGCCAGACATGAACTTTTCCAATTTCTCCACATCCTTGTAGGCATAAAAGGCCAAACAATGTCCTTCACCCCCATCTCTTCCGGCCCTTCCGGTTTCCTGGTAATAACTTTCTATACTCTTTGGGATATCATGGTGGATGACAAAGCGGACATCGGGCTTATCTATCCCCATCCCGAAAGCAATGGTAGCCACTACCACATCCACTTCTTCCATCAGGAACATATCCTGGTATTTGGAACGTGTCTTGGCATCAAAGCCGGCATGATAGGGCACGGCACTGATTCCATTCACTTGAAGCACTTGGGCCAATTCCTCTACCCGTTTTCGGCTCAAACAATAAATGATTCCTGATTTCCCTTGATTCTGCTTTACAAATCGAATAATATCCGCATCTACATTCTGTGTCTTGGGACGGACCTCATAGAACAAATTGGGCCTATTAAAGGAGGCTTTGAATACTTCGGCATCGGTCATGCCCAAATTCTTTATAATATCTTCCTGCACCTTTGGTGTGGCCGTGGCCGTAAGTCCAATGATGGGAATATCATCCCCCAATCGATTGATAATCCCCTTTAAATTTCGGTATTCGGGCCTAAAATCGTGTCCCCATTCCGAAATACAGTGGGCTTCATCTACCGCAACAAAAGACACCTTAACACTCCTTAAAAATTCTATATTCTCCTCTTTGGTCAAGGATTCCGGCGCCACATACAACAACTTGGTAAGACCATTGACCATATCTTCCTTGACCTGTTTTACCTCGGTCTTGGTCAATGAAGAATTAAGCACATGGGCTATTCCTTGCTGCTCGGATATGCCTCGAATGGCATCCACCTGGTTTTTCATCAGGGCAATCAAGGGCGATATGACTATGGCCGCACCATCTTTCATGATGGCCGGGAGTTGATAGCACAAGGATTTACCTCCACCCGTTGGCATGATTACAAAAGTGTCCTTTCCATCAAGCACATTTTGTATTACATTTTCCTGAAGTCCCTTGAACTTTGAAAAACCAAAAATCTTTTTTAGCGAGGCGTGCAACTCAGTATTCGTAAGACTCATTTCCGCATTTTCGATTTTAATCTAACCCCCTGTATAAAATGGGGCTTGACTTTAAATTTTCAACGTCATTTAAAAGTAGGAAGTATTCTATCTTCCATAAATGGACATAAAAGATAGTTTGATTAAGTTTGTAAACTTAAATATAAGACATTCTTTTAGGAATACAATCAGTTAATCCGTTAATTACATTGAGCGACATTCAGTCTATTTTATCCACTGCAAAACGAACCCTGGAAATCGAGAGCAAGGCCATAGGCAATCTTATTAGCCAGCTTGACGAACAATTTGCCCTAGCCGTACAGTATATCTTGGAATCTAAGGGAAGGGTTGTGGTTTCCGGAGTGGGAAAAAGTGCCATTATAGCCTCCAAAATAGTGGCCACATTAAATTCTACCGGAACCCCTGCGATTTTTATGCATGCCGCAGATGCCATCCATGGCGATTTGGGCACCATTCAAGAAAACGATATCGTAATTTGTCTTTCCAAAAGCGGCAATACCCCCGAAATAAAGGCATTACTTCCTTTAATCAAAATTGGAAAGAACAAATTGATCGGGATTACGGGCAATTTGGATTCGGTCTTGGCCAAACAAGCAGACTTTGTACTGAACACCTATGTGGAAAAAGAAGCTTGCCCCAACAATCTAGCCCCTACCACCAGCACTTCGGCACAGATGGCCATGGGTGATGCCCTTGCCATATGCCTGTTGGAACTCAGAGGGTTTACCAGCTCAGATTTTGCCAAATACCATCCCGGTGGCGCATTGGGCAAAAAGCTATATTTGCGGGTTGCAGATATTGTGGTGAACAACCAAAAACCGCAAGTCGATGTCAACTCAAATGTAAAAGAGGTGATTGTTGAGATTTCTGAAAAAATGTTGGGTGTTACGGCAGTCATTGAAAATGGCAAGGTAGTAGGTGTTGTTACCGATGGGGACATTCGAAGAATGTTGAGCAAATATGACAACATCAATGGGCTTACCGCCAAAGATATCATGACCTCCAACCCAAAATCTGTAGATGTGGACACCCTTGCGGTAACCGCATTGGAATTACTTCAAGAAAAAGGGATTTCCCAACTATTGGCCTTTGACAATGGGGCCTATGCTGGGGTAGTCCATATCCATAACCTTATTAACGAGGGAATCCTATAATGGCAAAAACAGCAAAGAAAAATCCAGATGAGATGTCCTTTTTGGATCATTTGGAAGAATTGAGATGGCACTTGATACGCTCAACCTTGGCCATAGTTATTATTGCCTGCGCGGCATTCGTTTTCAAAGGATTTATTTTTGACACCATTTTGTTCGGACCCAAGAACATGGACTTTCCCACCTATAAGTTCTTTTGTAGAATCGCCACTTATTTTGGCATTAATTCCGAGTTTTGTGGAGATGAGATGCCATTTACCATTCAAAGTAGATTGATGGCCGGACAGTTTTCGGCCCACATCTGGACCTCTATTTGGGCGGGTATAATCCTTGGTTTCCCATACATATTGTACGAATTGTGGAAATTTATCAGCCCGGGACTTTACGAGAACGAACGTAAATACTCCCGTGGTTTTATTCTGACCGCATCCTCTTTGTTTTTCTTAGGGGTACTTTTCGGGTATTACGTGGTAGCCCCCCTATCCATTAACTTTTTGGGAACCTATCAAGTCAGTTCAGAGGTACTCAATGAAATAGACCTCGCCTCATATGTAGGCGCTGTAAGATCATCGGTTATTGCCTGTGGCATCATGTTTGAACTGCCCATCATCATTTACTTTTTGACCAAAGTAGGGTTGGTGACTCCGGAAATCTTGAGAAAATATAGAAAAATAGCTTTGGTGATTGTCCTGATTCTTTCAGCAATCATTACACCTCCCGATGTAACCAGCCAAATTGTGGTTGCCGTACCTGTACTTATTTTGTATCAAATTAGCATCCGGATTTCCAGCATGGTCGTAAAGAGAGAAGCCAAAAAAGAAAAAGAGAGAAAAAATGCCAAATAGTGTAGACGAGTTCAATGCCTATCGTTCCAAAATGAACGAAAAATTGCTTGCCGAGAACAACAAACTCATCAAGCGTATCTTTAATTTGGACACCAATGCCTATATGGCCGGTGCTTTGGATGTAAAGACCAAAGAGTTATTGGGCTTGGTTGCTTCTGCCGTTCTTCGCTGTGATGACTGCGTAAAATACCATTTGGAGCACTCCAAAAAGGCAGGGGCCAGCAAGGAAGAAGTTATGGAAACTTTGGGTATCGCTACCTTGGTCGGAGGAACCATTGTGGTTCCCCATTTGCGCAGGGCCTATGAATTTTGGGAAGATTTGGAGGAACACGATGCTTAAAAAAAACCAAAAGAACACGCCGCAAAAATAGAATATGTTTAGTTTTGGCACATTCGTATGAAGCTACGCGCAGAAAATATAATGAAGGCCTATAGGGGCCGAAAAGTTGTCAAGGGCATTTCGCTCGAAGTAAACCAAGGTGAAATCGTAGGGCTATTGGGTCCAAATGGAGCAGGTAAGACTACATCTTTCTACATGATTGTAGGCCTTATAAAACCCAATGGAGGTCAAATCTTTTTGGACAACATGGACATTACCAACTTTCCCATGTACAAAAGGGCGCAGAACGGTATTGGCTATTTGGCACAAGAAGCTTCGGTATTCCGGAAATTGAGCATTGAAAAAAACATCCTTAGCGTATTGCAACTCACCAAACTGAGCAAAAAAGAGCAACACATGAAAATGGAGTCGCTTATTGACGAATTTGGTCTGGGGCATATCCGTAAAAACCGGGGTGATTTATTGTCCGGGGGCGAACGCCGACGTACCGAAATTGCCCGCGCCTTGGCAACCGATCCAAAGTTTATTTTGTTGGATGAGCCCTTTGCCGGTGTAGATCCCGTGGCCGTGGAAGATATTCAGCGAATCGTGGCCCAATTGAAGAACAAAAACATTGGTATTTTGATCACGGACCACAACGTTCAGGAAACCTTGGCCATTACTGAACGGTCTTACCTTATGTTCGAAGGAGGAATCTTAAAAGCGGGGATTCCCGAAGAATTGGCTGTGGACGAAATGGTCAGAAAGGTATACTTGGGGCAAAACTTCGAGCTTCGAAAAAAGAAACTGGACTTTTAGCTCTTCCCCTCCCATTTTTTCACTTTCACCTGAATAGATGGTGATAATGTCTTCAAATGCGTAATAAAACCCATCCTGTCCTTTGGCGAAATAATGATGCTGTTGAATCGGTCATAACGCACTTCAAGTCTTTGCAAGGATGCGGCAGGAGCCGAAATAGGGTTGTAAGTTTCCTCAATAGCCTTAATTGATTCAATGGGAATTACTTTTTTGAACCAAAAAAAGGATTTGACCACCAGCACCTCCTTCTTAATTTCATAGGATATGGAATAAAATATGGCAATAAATAAAATCAGGATTCCGATTGGGATGGCCAATTTTACCCAAGCCCCTTCTTTGATTGCAGGAACCATGCCCGCACCAGAAATCAATAGAATTGGAACAAGAAGTTCCAACCCTACTTTCGAAGGGTATACTTTACCATCTACATACTTTTGTTCAGCTTTGGGCATTTTTTTGGAAGTTCAAAACCGAAGCGATCAAGTAAAAAACAATGATCAAAGGAATCGCTAAAAATTTTAAGGTCAGCAGCATAATCAAACTACCTATCAAAAACAGATATCGCACCGCATTGTCCTTAAAACTCCAATTGTCAAATTTCAAGGCAAAAAGTTCAATTTTGGAATTCAATAAATAAGCACTGAGAAGGGTTAAACCTATCAAAAACCATTGGTTCAGTATAATTCCACTGAGCACCTCATTGGTATGATACAATAAAATAAGGGGCAAGGAAAGGATCAAAAGGGCGTTGGCCGGTGTAGGCAATCCTTTAAATGAGGAAACTTGGTTCTCATCCACATTAAAATTTGCCAAACGGTATGCTGAAGCCAAGGTGATCACAAAACCTAAAAAAGGTAATAGGGTAATTTCATCATCGTGGCCAAAAAAACCGAGGTTCCATCCGCCACGTTCCGCCATATTGAGCAATTGGAACATAACAATCCCAGGCACCAATCCACTGGTAATCATATCAGCTAGGGAATCTAGCTGTACCCCAATTTCACTTTGCACATTGAGCAAGCGAGCAGCCAAACCGTCAAAAAAATCAAAAAAAATCCCAATAAAGACAAAGAGAGCGGCCCATTCCAAATGGTTGAGCACGGCAAAGACGGTAGCCACACAACCACTGAACACATTGAGTAGTGTTAGAAAATTGGGAATATACGACTTCATAAATTTCAATTTCCGTAAAAATAAGGTAAAAAGATTTTGATGTTCGGCTGAGCCGTATTTATTCTGATATTTGCCCAGACAAATCAAACCATGAAGGCAAGAATCCTTTTTTTCACCATATCACTTTTACTAGGGGTACAGGCGCTTGCCCAAGCTCCACAACTCTCAGAAAAGTCACAGGTAAGTCTCCTCACCTGTGCCGCTGGCGATGAGCTCTACTATGCTTTTGGGCATAGTTCGTTCCGGGTGCAGGATTCTGTGTTGGGAATAGATGTGGTCTATAATTATGGTACGTTTGATTTTAATCGACCCAATTTCTACCTGAACTTCGTCAAGGGAAAATTGATCTACTCCCTTTCCAGACGCAGTTTTGATGACTTTCTTTTTGAATATGAAATGGAGAAAAGATGGGTCAAGGAACAAATTTTGGACCTCACCCTTGAGCAAAGAAATCAACTGCTTGCTTTTTTCGAGAACAATTACCTGCCCCAAAACCGGGACTATCTTTACGACCCGCTACTGAACAATTGCTCCAGCATTACCGGGGACATCCTAAAAGACCAATTTGGGGATGCCATTGTTTTTGATGGTTCTTATTTGAATGAACAATACACCTTCCGACAATTAGTGAGGCAATTTATGAATATCAACTCTTGGTCCATGTTTGGTATAGACTTGGCTTTTGGTTCCGTAGTAGACCGAAAGGCTACTGTACAGGAACATATGTTCCTGCCCTATTACGCCATGGAACAGATACGCCATACCTCCTTGAATGGAAAACCCTTATTGAAGCGAGAGCGTTCCGTTTTGGATTATGATGAACATATACAACAAAGCTTCTTTCCACTATCTCCTTTGTTTTGGTTCTGCTTGTTGTTGGGATTCACGGCCTTGATCACCTATTTTGACCATCAACACAAAACACGAAGCCGTTGGTTGGATTTCACTTTGTTCTTGTTGACCGGGTTGGTCGGCACTTTTCTATTGGTGTTATGGTTGGCCACCGATCACACTTCAACACCCAAAAATTTTAATGTGTTGTGGGCCTTCCCCCTCAACGCGATAGTTGCTTTTGTATTTATATTCCAAGACAAATTACCGCAATGGCTACCGAAATATTTATGGACAGTATTGGGCCTCATAGGCCTCATGTTGCTATTTTGGATAATTAAGGTCCAGATTTTTTCACCTGTGCTGATTCCTTTACTTTTGACCCTTGCTATTCGATATGTCTACCTCTTGCGGTATTCCAAGTTATAGCACAAAACATTCTCCATGAACTTATTAACGGTAGAGAACATATCTAAATCATATGGGGAGCTGGTCTTATTTTCTGATATTTCCTTCGGAATAAACAAAGACCAAAAGATAGCTCTCATCGCCAAAAATGGAAGTGGAAAAACTTCCATCCTCAACATCATGTCCGGGAAAGATGCTACCGAAACGGGGCAAGTAACGGTGCGTAAGGGGATTAAAGTGGCCTTTTTGGAGCAAGAACCCAGTCTGGACCCCAACCTTACCATAGAGGAGACCATTTTGGCCACGGACAATGAAACGTTGAGGGTCATTTCCAACTATGAGAAAGCTGTGGAAAACCCCGAGGACACCGAACGTTACCAAAAAGCCTTTGAGGCCATGGAACGACTCAACGCCTGGGATTTTGAGACCCAATACAAGCAAATTCTCTTCCAACTCCAACTGACCCAACTCGATGCCAAGGTAAAAACACTATCGGGAGGACAGCGAAAACGCTTGGCCTTGGCCAATGCCCTGCTCAACAAACCAGACTTGCTTATTCTGGATGAGCCCACCAACCATTTAGACCTTGAAATGATCGAATGGCTTGAAACCTATTTTGCCAAAGAAAATATCACGTTGTTCATGGTGACCCACGATCGGTATTTCCTAGACCGGGTCTGCAATGAAATCCTTGAACTGGACAACAATCAATTGTACAGCTACAAAGGAAATTACACTTATTTCCTTAAGGAAAAGGAATCCCGAATGGAGCGGGAGGAAGTGGAACAACACAAATCCAAACAACTCTACAAAAAAGAGTTGGACTGGATTAGGAGACAACCCAAGGCACGTACCACAAAGTCCAAATCCCGGATTGATGACTTTAGCGAAATCAAAAAAAGGGCGCACCAACGCCGTAAAGAACACGAGGTACAACTGGAACTGAACATGGAACGCTTGGGCAGTAAAATTCTGGAGCTGCACAAAATTTCCAAATCATATGGGGAAAAGTTACTTCTGGATAAGTTCGATTATACCTTCACCAAAGGGGAACGAGTGGGCATTATTGGGCAGAACGGCACAGGAAAGTCCACATTTTTGAATATCATCACCCAACAAGAAACGGTTGATGGAGGAAAGGTAGTGGTGGGCGACACGTTAAAATTTGGTTATTACACCCAAAAAGGTATTCCCGAGAAAGAGGGGCAAAAGGTCATTGATGTCATTAGGGAGTTTGGGGACTATATCCCCCTTAAAAAGGGCAAACAAATTTCTGCCCAACAGCTACTGGAGCGTTTTCTTTTTGATAGAAAAAAACAGTACGATTTTGTTGAAAAGCTCAGTGGCGGGGAGCGTAAGCGCCTGTACTTATGCACCGTACTCATACAGAACCCCAATTTTCTGATTCTTGATGAGCCCACCAACGATTTGGACATTGTTACCCTGAACGTGTTGGAAAGTTTCCTTTTGGATTTTCCTGGCTGCTTGATCGTGGTATCGCACGACCGCTATTTTATGGACAAGATCGTGGACCACTTGTTTGTCTTTAAAGGAAATGGGGTTATTGAAGACTTTCCGGGCAACTATACCGATTACAGGGTGTACGAGAGCAGCAAGATTGCCGAGGAACGGGAAAATAAGGGCAATGCTTCGGAAAAAACGGAAAAAACCCATTGGAAGGAAAAGGACAACAGCGGTAAGCTGTCCTACATGGAGCAAAAAGAATACAAACAACTGGAAAAGGACATTCAAAAACTAGAGGAGCAAAAAGAGGTTTTACAGAACAAGTTTACAAACCCCGATTTGAGCGGTGACGAAATCAACCAGCTTTCCATTGAACTCAAAGAAATTTCAGATACCATTGAAGAAAAAACAGAACGTTGGTTTGAACTTTCAGCCATTTTAGAAGGATAAGTATGTGGTTCAGATTTGGTACTTTTCTAAAGTTTTTATCAAAATCCACCAACCAACATGGAGTCCACTCACCATTTGTCTTCAAGTATGTAACCAAATGCCTGTACGCCAAAGGAAAATTCAGCAAGGATAAAACAGCAAATGTATTGCTAAAAAGCATCGGCTATTTTAAGGTCAAAACCATATATATCCATAAAAATCCGGACCTTGAAAAATTGGTCGAAATCTATTTCCCTCAAGTACGCCCTAGTGAAAACATGGTTGATATTTTGTATACGAAGTATTTGGATGCCCATGATTTGGAGAAACTTCTCTCCAATGGAAAGTTGCACAATGACAGTATGGTTTTGATAGACTCCATTCATGAAGACCCAGAAAGCGAACTTGAATGGAAAAACCTCATTGAATCACCAAATATTACGGTAAGTATGGACCTATTTCATTGTGGGGTTCTATTTGTTCGAAAAGAACAGGTCAAGGAACATTTCACCATTCGGATATAAAAAAGTAAATTTAGGTATGGAAAATGTAGCAACAGATAACACCATTTGGTACGTTCTGGCCGTGTTGGGACTCATTTATTTGATTATCATATTCCGAAACAAGCGCGGTACCCGTCGCAGGAAATCCAGAAGATTTATGGATGGAAAACGAATGCGTGACCGGGACGATGAACAATAATCACTGACTTCTGATATCAGATATCTGAAATCTGAAATCTGACTACTGAAAACTTATGAAAATATATACCAAAACAGGGGACCAAGGTACCACCGCATTATTTACAGGGACACGGGTTCCCAAACACCATATCCGCATAGAAAGCTACGGCACCATTGACGAACTCAACTCGTTCTTGGGGCTGTTACGTGATCAGAAGATAGATACCCATTCCAAAAAAACAATCGCCCTTATCCAGGAAAAGCTCTTCACAGTGGGGTCCATTCTGGCCACAGAACCCAAAAAGGATAATCGACTTAAAATTCCACGTATCAATTCTGACGATATAGAATTATTGGAAAAGGAAATGGACGCTATGAACGAAAATCTTCCCCAGATGACACATTTTATCTTGCCGGGAGGACATACCATCGTGTCATACTGTCATATTGCCAGAACCGTATGCCGCAGAGCAGAACGTATGATTTCTTATCTGAACGAAAACGAATCGGTTCCTGAAACCTTACTGTCCTATATAAACCGCCTGTCTGACTATCTCTTTGTCTTGGCACGAAAGTTGTCAAAAGATTTGAAAGCCGATGAAGTCAAGTGGATTCCCGAGAAATTGGACCAATAAATCTGTTTTTTTAACGTTAGAGTTTTGCCAATGTCAAAATAATTTTTAAATAATGCAGTTTTTACTTGGCAAATTGGGTTTAAAAATTATTTTTGCAAAAAATTTAAAATCAAACCGTTACTATGTACTGGACATTAGAACTAGCCTCATATTTAAGTGATGCGCCTTGGCCAGCCACCAAAGACGAACTAATAGATTACGCCATCCGTACTGGAGCTCCGTTGGAAGTTGTAGAAAATTTACAGTCCATGGAGGAAGAGGGTGGCGAAATATACGAATCCATCGAGGAAATCTGGCCAGATTATCCCACCGAGGAAGACTACCTCTGGAATGAGGATGAATATTAGATTTTCAGAATAAACAAAGCACGTTAAAAAGTCTCATTTGAGGCTTTTTTTTATGTAATTTTGGCAGCCTAGCAAAAGATTTCCAACATAATCCCATCAATGGAACAGCTTTTGCCATTCTAAAAAAAAACACAATTCATGAGTTTTATAAATTCCGTACTGAAGGTTTTTGTGGGAGATAAATCGGAGAAAGATGTAAAGTCCCTACAACCTTTGGTCAAAGAAATAAAATCCTTCGAGGAACAATTGGAAGGATTGTCCCACGATGAGCTTAGACAAAAAACCACGGCCTTTAAAAGCTTGATTGCCGAAGACTGTAAAGAAATCAATGACAAAATTGCAGCTTTACAGGAAGAGGTAAACAATTCCAACGACATAGACCGCAATGAAGAAATCTACTCCGAAATAGACAAACTCAACGAGGAAGCCTATAAAATTTCGGAGACAACATTGAATAACATCCTCCCTGAAGCCTTTGCAGTGGTAAAGGAAACCGCAAAACGCTTTGCGGCCAATGAAACGCTTACGGTCACTGCTTCAGAGTTTGACCGGGCTCTTTCCGGTGACAAAGACTATGTTACTTTGGAAGGCGACACCGCCATCTGGAAAAATTCATGGGATGCCGCTGGTAAGGAAGTAACTTGGGATATGATACACTACGATGTACAGCTCATTGGAGGTATTGCACTGCATCAAGGAAAAATAGCCGAAATGCAGACCGGGGAAGGAAAAACATTGGTGGCCACTCTCCCACTCTATCTAAATGCCTTGGCCGGCAAAGGTGCTCACTTGGTAACCGTTAACGACTATCTGGCCAAAAGGGACAGTGCTTGGATGGCACCCATTTTTGAATTCCATGGCTTATCCGTGGACTGTATAGATAAACATCAACCTAATTCTGATGGAAGACGGGCCGCTTATAATGCCGATATCACCTATGGAACCAATAATGAGTTTGGTTTTGACTACCTGCGCGACAATATGGCGCATACCCCGGGAGATTTGGTACAGCGTCCCCACCATTATGCCATTGTGGATGAGGTGGATTCGGTATTGATTGACGATGCACGGACCCCATTGATCATATCTGGTCCCGTACCGGAAGGTGACCGTCATGAATTCAACGAATTAAAACCAAAGGTTTCGGACATCGTCCAAAAACAGCGCCAATATCTGACAGGTGTTTTGGCAGAAGCCAAGAAACTTATCGCAGCAGGTGACACCAAGGAAGGTGGATTCCTTTTGCTACGTGTACACCGTGGGCTTCCCAAAAACAAAGCGCTCATTAAGTTTTTGAGTGAAGAAGGGGTTAAACAATTGTTGCAGAAGACCGAGAACTTCTACATGCAGGACAACAATCGGGAAATGCCCAAAATCGATGCCGAATTATTGTTTGTAATCGATGAAAAAAACAACCAAATAGAGCTTACAGACAAAGGAGTCGATTATATTTCAGGAGATCAAGACAAGGATTTCTTTGTGATGCCCGACATCGGTAGTGAAATCGCCAAAATTGAAAATCAAGATCTAGAAATTGAAAAAGAGGCAGAGCTAAAAGAAGACCTTTTCAAAGATTTTGCGGTAAAGAGTGAACGCATCCATACCATGACACAGCTATTAAAAGCCTACACACTTTTTGAAAAAGATGTGGAATATGTGGTCATGGACAACAAGGTAATGATCGTTGATGAGCAGACCGGTCGTATTATGGATGGTAGACGTTATTCCGATGGGCTTCACCAAGCCATCGAGGCCAAGGAAAATGTGAAGATCGAGGCCATGACACAGACCTTTGCCACCATCACCCTTCAGAACTATTTTAGAATGTACAACAAGCTGGCCGGTATGACTGGTACAGCGGTCACTGAAGCAGGTGAGTTTTGGGAAATCTATAAGTTGGATGTGATGGAAATCCCAACCAACCGACCCATTGCCCGTGATGACAGACATGATTTGATCTATAAGACCAAGCGTGAAAAATATAATGCCATTATTGAAGAAGTTACCGGACTAGCCAACGCTGGAAGACCTGTGTTGATCGGTACTACCTCAGTGGAAATATCAGAGCTGCTTTCCAAATTGCTGAGTGTACGCAAAATCAACCATAATGTATTGAACGCCAAACTTCACAAAAAAGAGGCGGACATTGTTGCCGAAGCTGGAAAAGCAGGCGTGGTGACCATTGCCACGAACATGGCCGGTAGAGGTACGGATATTAAACTATCCAACGAGGTGAAGGATGCCGGCGGTCTCGCCATTATTGGTACGGAGCGCCATGATTCCAGACGTGTGGATAGACAGTTGAGAGGTCGTTCCGGACGTCAGGGAGACCCAGGTAGCTCGCAGTTCTATGTTTCTCTGGAAGATAACCTGATGCGCTTGTTCGGGTCGGACAGAGTAGCCAAAATGATGGACCGAATGGGCTTGGAAGAAGGTGAGGTCATTCAACATTCCATGATGACCAAATCCATTGAACGGGCCCAGAAAAAGGTAGAGGAAAACAACTTTGGTATCCGTAAACGTCTTTTGGAATATGATGATGTTATGAATGCCCAAAGGGAAGTGGTCTACAAACGTAGAAAGCATGCCTTGCAAGGGGAACGGCTTAAGGTGGATATTGCCAACATGATCTACGATACTTGTGAGGTAATCGCAGAAACCAATAAAATGGCCGATGATTACAAAAACTTCGAGTTTGAACTGATCAAGTACTTCTCAATTACATCACCCATTAGTGAAGAGGAATTTAAGAAATTAAGCTTTCAGGAAATTGCAAATACCATTTACAAGGCTTCCTACCAGTTCTATCAACAGAAAATGGAGCGTAGTGCCCATACGGCATTCCAAGTCATCAAAAAGGTATACGAAGACCAATCCAACAATTTTGAGCGCATTGTGGTACCTTTTACCGATGGCATCAAAACCTTGAATGTGATCACCAATTTGGAAAAAGCCTATACTACAGATGGCAAGCAATTGATCACTGATTTTGAGAAAAATATCTCATTGGCCATCATTGATGATTCCTGGAAAACGCATTTGCGAAAAATGGATGAGTTGAAGCAATCTGTCCAGTTGGCCGTACACGAACAAAAAGATCCGCTTTTGATTTATAAGTTCGAGGCATTTGAACTCTTTAAGGAAATGATAGACAAGGTGAACAAAGAAGTAATTTCATTCCTGTTTAAGGGAGAATTGCCTTCAGAAAACACTAGTCAAATCCAAGAAGCCAGAAATGTGCGAAGGCCCAAGGAAAATCTTCAAACCTCAAAAGAAGAAATTCCAAACAGTGATGAACTAGCTGCCCAGAACAGAGCTGCAGGACAGACCCAAAGGCAAAGACCACAAATTACCGAGACCATTGTGCGTGAAAAACCAAAAATTGGCAGGAACGACCGGGTCACCATTAAAAATGTGATGTCCGGGGAAAGTAAAACCTGCAAGTACAAACAAGCTGAGCCCCTTATTGAAAAGGGCGAGTGGGTTCTTGTGGAGGATTAATTTCCAAAAAAATAAAAATTTAGTTAGCGGCAGCGATTTTAGCTGCCGCTTTTGATTATATCAAAAAACATTTTAGATTTACAGCACAAACACCCCGTAACAAGCTACTTTTACTACTCCATTTTCAACCTTATCGTAGTAGAGGAAAACAACCAAGCGTAGCATATGAAGATTCCTATTAAGGACAGATATCGATTACAAGATAAAATTGATTTGATACTTAAAGTTAATTATAGCTCTTCTTTGTTCGCATTTATCCTAGGGATAATCTGCCTCTTTCTTCTGGATATTAAAGGCGTGATTCCGTATGCCTGCTTTGGTTTTGCCGTCGTAAATTTGGTAAACACACTTCTTTACAAGCAACACCAAAACCTTATCCTCACATACAATCTCACTTCGGTCTTGGCCATGATTGGCGCCACTTTGGTAACCATATATAGTGGTGGTATTCAAAGCCCGTTTGTTTTTGTACTGGCCATTGTAGTTTTTGCCGGTTATGTGACCACCAAGGTGTTCGGACAGCTCTATTTGATTATTAACCTATCTGTGCTCGCCATTTTATTTCTGTATGATGTTGGGAACTTTAAGGTTACCGAAAATACCATTCCTTTGGAATCCAGGGATTGGTTTGCATTCTTGAGTGCCGTTTTTGCAGTCTATTTATTGGGCGGCGTCTTTGGTAAAAATCTCTTAAGGGCGCATCACAAATTATACAAGTCCAGAAACGAGATTCAAGAGCGCATCCAGGAGAAGGAAATTTTACTAAAAGAAGTCCACCATCGGGTCAAGAACAATCTACAGACCGTTTCCAGCCTGTTGAGTCTACAATCCCGTGCCATAGCCGATGAAAAAATCAGCAACATCATCAAAAGTAGTCAGAATAGGGTTGTATCCATGGCCATGGTGCACGAAATGCTCTACAAGCGGGACGATTACCTTTCAAAAATTGAACTTAAGCCCTATGTACAGGAATTATGCGATTACCTGGTACGTTCGGTAAAAGGAAACTCCAATAGTGTCAAGGTCAATCTGGATATTGACGACAACAAGCTCAGTATAGATACCATAATTCCCCTTGGACTTATTATCAACGAAACCATTACCAACGCTCTTAAATATGGTATAACGGAAGAGCATGATGGGGAAATCCATATTTCTTTGCACAAGCTGCCCAATGATCGTTATGAGATGTTCTTGGGAGATAATGGCATTGGGTATTCCGAGGACATCAACCCCAGAACAACAAATTCGTTGGGACTTAAACTTATCTATAACCTAACACGCCAGCTAAGAGGTACCATTTCGCGTGATTATGCCAAGAAAGGAACCTATTATCGTATAGAGTTTGAGGAAATTATAGAGGAATTCAACTCTGTTGATTAAACTGTTTTTTTATCTTTAGAAGATTATCATTAATCTTCATCGCATGTTAAAAAAACTACTCCTAGGAACCTTCCTTGTCTGTATTACCTTTTCAGTATCTGCCCAAGATTACTTTTTTAAGAAATTCCACCCTTTTAACGATAATGTACCCTCGCCTGAAGAGTTTTTGGGGTACGGCATTGGTGATAGGCACACGCGACACGACCTCATCGTGGCTTATTTAACCAAACTTGCTGAAGTTTCGGATAGGGCCAGCATCCACCAATACGGTCAAACACATGAAGGAAGAAAACTGGTCATACTAACGGTTTCTTTACCAGAAAACTTGAACAACCTGGAACAATTGAAGCAAAAACACCTTCAATTTACAGACCCGTCCCAAACCCCAACCAATTATGATGAGGTCCCCATTTTCATCAATTTGGGGTACAACGTCCACGGGAATGAGCCTTCCAGCTCCGAAGCAGCTTTGCTGACCGCCTACACCTTGACCGCTTCCAACCATCCTGAAATATTGAATTACTTAAAGAATAGCGTAATTTTTATCGACCCTACCATTAATCCAGATGGAAGGGACAGGCATACCCAATGGGCCAATATGTATCAAGGCAATCCATTGGTGGCCGACCCTGCCGATGCCGAACATAACGAATACTGGCCCATGGGCCGGACCAACCATTATTGGTTTGATCTAAATAGGGACTGGTTATTGGCCATTCACCCAGAAAGTAGGGGCAAATTGACTTGGTATCATGAGTGGTACCCCAATGTAGTGACCGACTTTCATGAGATGGGTAGCCAGAGCACGTATTTTTTTGAACCGATGAAGACCAATGGCTCCCTAAACCCCATCATGCCCAAAGAAAACTACGAAGACCTCAACAATCTTTTTGGTGATTATTTCTCCAAAGCATTGGACAGTATTGGTTCTTTTTACTTCACCAAAGAAGTTTTTGATGGAACCTATCCTGGTTACGGCTCCTCCTACCCTGATCTTCAGGGCGGTTTGGGATTGTTATTTGAGCAGGCAAGCTCTAGGGGGCATAAGCAAACCACCGATTTCGGGGAAATTACTTTTCCGTTCACAATCAGAAATCAATACACCTCTAGCATCACCACCGTTAAAGCAGCGGTTGAAAACAAGGCCATGCTACGCAAATACCAACAAGATTTCTTTAAAAGTGGACTCACTAATGCTTCAAAGAGCCGAATTCAAGGATATACGTTTGGGGATGATCATGACGCCAATCGTGTAAAGGCTTTTGTAGACAAGCTGTTATTGCACAAGATAGATGTTTATAAATCCGGGAACAGGTTTGTGGTGCCCACACGCCAACCACAGTACAGAATGGTGCAGACCATGTTTGAAACCTACGGTAAATATCGGGACAGTGTTTATTATGATGCTTCAGCTTGGTCCGTGGCCAATTTCTACAATATGAAATATAGTCCAGTGAATAACATAAACTTGGGCGAGAAAGTAACTTCCACAGATGGTCTTGTGAATTCACCGGCCGTGCAAAAATCAAGGTATGCCTATATCATCGATTATGATGATTATAATGCTGTAGCCGCGTTGCATTTTCTTCAACAAAAAGGATTGGTGCTTTCTTCTTCCTTTAAACCATTTACCATAAAAACAACCACTGGTGATAAAAAGTTCAACTATGGGGCCTTGGTTGTTCCGGTGAGTCTTCAAAAGAAAGATGCCAATACTGTGTACGAATTGGTACAAGAGGCCCAACAAAAATTTCAGGTTCCTAGCTATGCCATTCCATCAGGATATAGCCTGCAGGGGATTGATTTGGGCAGCAGGTACGTCTCTCCCATTACCAAACCCAAAGCAGTTATGCTTATTGGCGATGGCACACGGTCCTATGAAGCCGGAGAGGTTTGGCATTTATTGGATACCCGTGTTCATATGCCCATTACCAAGGTGCCTTTGCGGAATTTCAACAGGTTGGATATGGACAAGTACAACACTTTGGTTATGATATCCGGAAACTATGATTTCTCCGAAAACCAACTTAAAAAAATCAAAGATTGGGTAAGTAAAGGCAATACTTTGATTACTATTGGAACGGCTTCTAAATGGGCCATCGATAAAAAATTGGTCAAGGAAAAATTGACCGAACAGGAGAAAGACTCCACCGCAATTGTGGAACGTAAACCTTATGTGGATGCCCCAGAGAACATTGGCAAGGAAAGTGTGGGAGGAGCTATTTTTAAGGTAGATTTGGATGTGACCCACCCCTTGGCCTTTGGATATCGTGACACTTCCATTCCAGTATACAAGAACAATTCCGTTTGGTTGGCTCCAAGCAAGAATGCCTATGCAACCGTAGGCAAGTATGCCAAAAATCCGCATATTGATGGCTTTATCACTTCCAAGAATATGGAAGAAAACCTTAAACCCTCTGCCTCTTTAATTGTTAGTGAGGTGGGAAGCGGTCGTGTGGTACTTTTTGCCGACAACCCCAATTTCCGGGGGTCATGGTACGGCACCAACCGTCTGTTCCTAAATGCATTGTTTTTAGGGGATAAGATTGAGGTTCCAGAATAACCAACACCAGATATCATGAAAAAAATACTTTTCCTTGTAATATCACTTCAGTTTCTCTGGGCCACAGGTCAAGAGAGCATGAGTGAAGGACCATTTTCGCAACTTATCATCAGAGGGGTAACCTTAATCAATGGCAACGGTTCACCGCCAAGAGGTCCTATAGACATTGTTGTGGAGAACAATAAAATTGTAAGCATCCAAGTGGTGGGGTACCCTGGTGTTAAAATAGATGAAACCAAAAGGCCCAAGCTAAAACCCGGGGGCAAGGAGTTGGATTGCTCCGGTATGTACCTCCTTCCGGGATTTATAGATATGCATGGCCATATTGGTGGTGAAGCCCAAGGGGCAGACTCCGATTATGTGTTCAAACTTTGGATGGCACACGGCATCACCACCGTTCGGGAACCTAGTGGTAGAGGTGTAGACTGGACACTTGACCTCAAACGGAAAAGTGAAAAGAATCAAATCATTGCCCCACGTATTTATGCCTATACCGGTTTTGGTCAGCAAGGTGGGGATTTCAATCCCTTGAACGGTTCTGCCATAAGTACTCCTGAGCAAGCTCGGAAATGGGTACGCGCCAATGCCGAACGGGGAGCGGATGGCATCAAGTTCTTTGGTGCCCCTCCAGAAATCATGACCGCTGCCTTGGATGAAAACAAAAAGTTGGGGTTACGGTCCGCATGTCACCATGCCCAGACCGATGTAGCTCGATGGAACGTCCTCAATTCTGCCAGGGCAGGTCTAACCACCATGGAACACTGGTACGGCCTTCCTGAGGCGCTATTTGAAGATAGAACCGTTCAGGATTATCCGTTGGACTACAACTACCAGAATGAGCAACATCGTTTTGAGGAGGCCGGGAAATTATGGGAACAGGCCGCCAAACCGTATTCCGAACATTGGAACAAGGTCATGGATGAGCTCATCAGTTTGGATTTTACGTTGGTTCCCACATTCAATATTTATGAAGCCAGTAGGGACTTGCATCGGGCAAGAAGGGCCGAATGGCATGAAGACTACACCTTGCCCTCCCTTTGGGAGTTTTATCAACCCAGTATGATCTCCCATGGTTCCTATTGGCACGATTGGGGCACGGAACAAGAGGTGGCATGGAAACGAAACTACAAACTCTGGATGACCTTTATCAATGAATATAAGAACCGAGGTGGTCGTGTGGCCACGGGGTCAGATTCCGGGTTTATATTCCAATTGTATGGATTTGCCTATATCCGGGAAATGGAATTGCTACGTGAAACGGGGTTCCATCCCTTGGAAATCATTCGGTCTGCTACGTTGAATGGAGCGGAAGCATTAGGTGCTTCTGATAAGATTGGCACAGTGGATGTTGGTAAGATGGCCGACTTTGTAATCCTAGCGGAAAATCCGCTACGGAACTTCAAGGTACTCTATGGTACAGGAGCCATTAAGCTGACCGAAGATAATGAAGTGGTCCGTGTGGGCGGGGTTACCTATACCGTTAAAGACGGAATCGTTTACGACGCGAAGGCACTTTTACGGGACGTAAAGAAGCAAGTACAACAAGCAAAAGAAAAATTGAACTACAACCTAAAGCAACCGGGATCAAAATAGCATCCATAAACGATTCTGGGATTAAATTAATTTTTGGCAGGATAGAAGTATATAAAATACTGACATCCTGCTTTTTTATTGGAACATTTTTTTTCGGAACGAAAAGACTATTGAGGCCATCACAAAAGCAACCCCTAGAAAAAGTGTAAATGGAATAACGATACCCACAATCATGATTATGCCAATTTAGCTCTGTCCTTTTTGGTTTTGAAAGAAAGCTCTTTTTTAACCCTAGAGTTTTTGAACTTGTACAACCTAGCAACCTCAGTTTCCTTTTTGGCTTGCTTCTGGATATCAATGTTCAATTCAACTCCTACAGTAACGGTATCAACTTTAACTTCTTTGTTAGCATCTTGTGCCATAGCTACTGTTCCGAAGAAAATTACTGCGATGATGGTTAAAATTGTTTTCATGATTTGGGTTTTTATTACAATGTAAATCTACCCTCGAATGACCCCTGGATCAGATTTCTGTCGCTAAACCCCCCTTTTTTTTCGGTGTAGAAACTTTTCTTGGATAAAGTGTTTTTTATCGTCGATGAACGATTTTGGGTCAAAAAACAGCACACCGATTCGGCGTGCATTTCATCGATCGTTTTAAAGACCGAATCTCTGCAAACCCTTGTAAACAAAGAGATTATTTGTAGGAAAAGAAATACAGAAAATAGATTTAAAGTGGTAAAAAACTTACAAATTTGATTTTTTACTCAAATACGGAAAGGCTATTGGAAAAGGTTCCAAAAACATCGATTAACACTTTTTAACACCCCTCATCGTAATAGTTGCTATCTTATCCCTACTAAGCAAAAAACAACACAAATGAAGACCATTCAGATTTCCTTTTTGACTTTACTATTATTTACATCTATAAGTTGTCAGTCCAAGACCAAAAACAACAAACAGGAAATGGGCCAAAAAGAACAGAAAGAGACTCTAAAACAAATGGCCCCATCGAATGAAGAACTCCAAAAGTATGAGACCGCTTATTTTGCCAGTGGTTGTTTTTGGTGTGTTGAAGCCATTTTTGAAAGCGTAAAGGGGGTTAAAGAGGTTTATTCAGGTTATTCGGGCGGAAAGAAAAAGAACCCAACATACGAACAAGTGGGATACGGCCGTACAGATCATGCAGAAGCCGTTGAAGTATATTACGATCCCAATGTTATCTCATTTCCCCAATTGGTACAGGTCTTCTTTGGGTCCCATGATCCTACCACCCTAAATCGTCAAGGGCCGGACCGTGGTGCTCAATACCGGTCCATCGCCTTTTATAAAGATGACACTCAAAAGAAAACCATTGAGGATTACATTGCCAAATTGGAAGCTGCCAATGTATTTGGAAAACCCATTGTTACCCAGGTAAAGCCCTTTGAAAAATTCTACATGGCCGAGGAATACCATCAAGACTACGAGAAAAAGCATCCCAACAATCCGTACATCCAACAAGTATCCATTCCTAGGTTAAATAGGTTTAAGGCCAAATTTGGATCTTATTTAAAGGAAGACACCCATTAATTCGGGTTTATAAAAAGTATTTGTGATTACATCCAGAAAAACAACTAGGAAAGAAGCGTTGCGCGTTTTCTGGAGCTTGGAGAGAAAAGGAAGCTTTATTGCTTCAGGACAACATCACTATATCTGGAGTTGATATTTATGGACTTATTGTCTGTTTGATTGATATAGTACCCTTTGTGTACTTGGGTAGCATGATTTTTGGAAGTTTCCAATACCATGGACTTTGGATAGGTAAATTCTGAGGCTGTTTCATTCACATAAATTGAAAACGCCACCGAAGGTAATTTAAACGCTACTTCCCCATTCTCCACGGAAACATCAATAGTACTGAAACTATCGGTCACAGTATCAATACTCAAAGCTCCCAAAGTACTGTTCACCAAAGCCTTTCCTTTTAATTTTCCAATAAACACATTGGATGACACGGAATTCAATTTCAACTCCTTTACTTCATTCAGGTTTACGTTCTCGGCAAAATCGGTCTGTAGCTGGCCATAGTTCCACTGCTGTACCACAATGGGGGAATACGAAGCCTTTATACTGGTCTTACTGCCATCGATGGTAGAAGCAAGCAAGCTTGCGTAGGACAAGCTTGCGTTAATGTTCTTTGTATTGGCGGCCAATTTCACCTCACCGTGCCGCACATCCATTTTAAGTTTAATGTACTTGGGCATTTTGATCTTGATACGCTTTTTCACCTTGTATTCCTTATGTTTTCCATCCTCCGAGGAATAATAAAATACATTGGGACCATCTTTATGAATACGGAATACCCTTTCATGCTCGCGTTTCATCTCTTCCTGCTGGCTTCTTGCTTCCTCTCTCTGCGCCTTCACTTCTTCCCTAACTTCCTTTCGCATTTGTTCGCGCTCCTCCATGAGCTGCTTACGGTCCTCCTGCATCTGCTTTCTCATTTCCTCCCTTTCCTTGGCCCGATCTTTCAATTGATCGCTCCATTCCTCAAAACGCTTTTTGTACTTCTTGTCAAAATTTTTATCAAAGTTCTTCTTCCACTCATTTAAATATTTGTCCCCATCTTTTTTGTAAGCATCATAATCAAACTCCATAAAGGGCATGGGCGGCATTGGGGGCAATTCGGGAATAACAACTATCTCTGGAATTTCGGGAATCTCTGGAATCACCGGAATTTCAATATCTGCCATGATATGCTCCACGGAGGGCACATCAGGAAAAACAAAATCAAAATTACTGTTGAAATCGTATACCATGGGACCAAAACGGTTTCCTTGGGTGCGAACTTCAATTTCCTTGCTATTGCCCATGATCTTGATCAGATCTTTCTCAAAATACGATGTTGCCTCCTCGTCAGTGGCCCCTTCCAGTTCCACCACGGCAGTTACTTCCACTTGGTCTTTGTCCCACGTTTCAAACTCAATGTCTGCATAACTGGTATTCAGGTTGATGACGGCCTCCTTGTCAACATTGAAGGTCTCCTTGTACGTTTTTGATTTCTCTTGTGCCTGGATAGCGGTACCCGCCATCACAAAGAGCATCAGGCTAAACCATATTTGATGATTCCTGTTCATTTTTTGATGATTTTAATTGATTTAACTTTGATTTTAATCGTTGTAACAACTGCAATCGCAATTGAAGGTTTTTTACCAAGGCACCAATGGTCTGGTCATTGGGACCTATTTCGTTAAGCTCTACGTTCAGTCGGCGGTATTCCGCATCCAGTTCGGCCAATCGCGCCATATAGCTGTCCAGTACTTCCTTATTCTCCGGGTTGGACTCCAAATCTGAAAGTTGCAGATTAATATTGGTGAGATAATAATTCTCTACTTTCTGCAAATCTGGGGACAAATCACCCAAAGAAAAGGTTTGCTGGATCTTGGTCTCATTCCCAACCACTTGGTCTGTAACTGGGGATATTTTTTGCTCCCCCGATAAAAAGTAAGCGGTAACTCCCAAAATAACCACAACCGAAGCGGCAATTCGCATCCAAAAAATCTGGGGAGTCCTATTTTTGGTGGGACTCGGAAGCTCTTTCTCCAATTTGGACAAAAACCGAGCCTCGTGCCCTTCTTTCATGCTGTGTGTCCTTTCCCGCTCTTTGGCGAACATTTCTTTAAGATCCTGTGCCATAAGCTATATCTTTTAATGTTTCTTTCAATTGTGCCTTCCCTCTCAATAGTCGGGTACGTGAGGCCGATTCAGAGATTTCCAATATCTCTGCTATTTCCCCATGATCATAGCCTTCCACTAAATAAAGCTGCACCACATATTGGTACTTTGCTGGCAATTCCTCAATAGCCTTTTTTACCTCTTCCATGGATATTCCTCCATCTACCTTCCAATCATCCGTTTCAGCTACCTGTAAATAATTCTCATTTAGTTCAATGGTTCTTTGGTGCTTCGATTTCAAAAAATCTATACTCCCATTCACCACTATCCGTTTTAACCATGCCCCAAACGTAACCTCGCCTTTATACTGATCAATACGCTGAAAAGCTTTGATAAAGGATTCTTGGAGGACATCCTCGGCATCATCCGGGTTTTTTAAAAAGCGCATGGCCACTCCGTACATACCATTGCAATATTGGCGGTACAGTTTTACTTGCGCCTTGCGGTCGTTGGCCTTGCATCTTTCAACCAGATCAATTTGAAACACGGTCGGTTTTATGTTGGGTTAATTTGTTGTTCTATGTAAGGACGATGGAAAAAAAACAACGTTGCAAAATAGTTCTCTTTTTGCAGTTTTTTAACAAAAAATCCCGTTGAAGGTTCAACGGGATTTATTTTAGTGATATATATTTCAATCTTTTATTCGTCCATAAGAAGATTCAAGTGCACGGTAATATTGTCCCGTGTGGCCTTGCTATATGGGCAAATTTCATGGGCGGCATTGATCAACGTCTCCCCCATATTCTTATCAACTGTAGGCAGGTAAGCATCTAAGGTTGCTTCCAAGTAAAAACCATCCTCCTCTTTGTTGAATTCAATAGTGGCCGTAACACTGAAATCCCCCAAATCGTCAATATGGTGTTCCTTGGCAACAGCTTGTAAAGCACCTGCAAAGCAGGTAGAATAAGCTGCGGCAAAAAGTTCCTCTGGATTGGTGGATTTTGAATCAGGTTTTCCTTTGGAATTGGGCATACTGATGTCAAAATCGATTACCCCATCCTCACTCTGTACATGCCCGGAACGTCCTCCCGTATTGGTAGCCTTACTCTCAAAAATAGTTTTCATCTGTAAATTAGGTGTTAAGTTCTTAAAAATCGGACTAGTCAATCTACTATCCAATATTCAACATGAGAAGTTACCATTTGTAGATGGATGTCCCTAATTACAGTTATTAAATTTGTGTGAAATAGTGCTTATTCCCTCCATTTAAAAGTAGTGGTCACAATCATTTGTAATACAGTATAACCCATAAAAACTTTATACCTTAGTAGTAGGACTCCATTAAAAGATATCTTGGCCAACAAAAAAAATACAACTCCCGGTACCATTTCCAAAATTCAGGAGCTACGGAAACAGGAAATTTCTGTGGATACCTTGACCAAAGGCATCTTTGAAGGAAACAAGGCGCTACTGGCCAAGGCCATTACTTTGTTGGAAAGCACCAATCCCGAGCATTTTGAAAAGGCCAATGCTGTAATCGAGAAATGTCTTTCCCGACCAAATTCCAGTATCCGTTTAGGGATTACTGGTGTTCCAGGAGTAGGAAAAAGCTCCTTCATTGAAGCATTGGGTGCCCTCCTGACCTCAAAAGGAAAAAAGGTGGCTGTTCTGGCGGTAGACCCCACAAGTTCCTTGAGTAAAGGCAGTATTCTTGGGGATAAAACCCGCATGCAGTCCCTTTCAAAAGACCCCAACGCCTTTATCAGACCCTCTCCTTCCGGAAGCTCTTTGGGCGGAGTGGCCCAAAAGACCAGGGAAAGTATCATTTTGTGCGAAGCTGCGGGGTACGATGTCATTTTAGTAGAAACCGTTGGTGTGGGACAAAGTGAAATTGCGGTCCACAGCATGGTAGATTTCTTTTTGCTCTTGAAATTATCCGGAGCGGGCGATGAACTGCAAGGCATTAAACGGGGCATTATGGAAATGGCCGATGCCATTGCCATTAACAAGGCCGATGGTGACAATTTGGAGCGGGCCAACTTGGCCGCAGCAGAATTTTCAAGGGCCCTTCATCTCTATCCACCTAAAGCAAACGGATGGATAGCCAAAGTTTTAAAATGCTCAGCCATAGAAAATATGGGCATTCAAGAGATTTGGGACATGGTTAAGGATTTTGTGGAACAGAATAAGAAAAATGGTCATTTTGAAGAAAACAGAAAACTTCAGAACAAAAACTGGTTCCTTCAAACCGTAGACGAACAAATCAAGCAGTATTTTTATCAAAAAGCATCGTTCAAAAAAGCTCAGGACAAAATGTTGAAGGCTATTGAGGAAAACAAAATATCCCCCTTTTATGCCGCAAAAAATCTGTTGGCAGATATAACCAAGGAACTTTAAATAAAAGCAATAAATTTGCACAGATTTTAAAACGAATGAGCACCGTCACCGATTCCCTTTTATCCATAGTGGTCCCCTTGTACAATGAAGAGGACAATGTGGTCCTTCTTACCCAAAAGATCCACGAGAGTCTTGAAGGGTACAACTATCAAATTGTCTATGTGGACGATTTTTCAACCGACAAGACCCGCCAAAAGGTCAAGGAAATGGATGATTCCAAAGTCCATTTGATAGAGTTGAAAAAGAACTATGGACAAAGTTTGGCCTTGGCCGCCGGACTTGATTACGCTGAAGGAGAATACATCATTACCATGGATGGGGACTTGCAGAACGACCCTTCCGACATTCCCCAAATGCTGGAATATGCTGTAAGCGGGGAATATGATGTTGTCACAGGGATTCGTCAGAAACGTAAGGATTCCCTCATCAAGAAAATTCCCTCCAAGATTGCCAACTTCTTGGTGCGAAGGGTGACCAAACTCGATATCAAAGACAATGGCTGTGCCCTCAAAGTCTTTACCAAGGATATTGCCAAAGGACTCAACCTATATGGTGAAATGCACCGTTTTATTACACTTTTGGCCCATTTGGAAGGCGCCCAAATCAAGCAGGTTCCGGTGAAACACCATGCCCGCCATGCCGGGGTTTCCAAATATGGGTTGGAACGGGTATTCAAGGTTGTAGCTGATATGATGCTGTTACTCTTTATCCGAAAATATTTTCAGCGTCCCATTCACCTCTTTGGAATTTTTGGGGTATTGCTCATCATTCTAGGCATTTTTATAAATATCTACTTGCTGGTTGTAAAACTCGGCTTTGGTCAAGACATTGGCAGTAGGCCTTTGCTCATTTTTGGGGTCATGTTCATTTTGGGGGGCATACAACTCTTCACCATTGGTATTGTGATGGAGTTGTTGATTCGCACCTATTACGAATCCCAACAGAAACGACCCTATCGCATCAAAAAAATCTCTATCGGTGACGGAAAAGCTGCGTAAGAAGCTCATTACAGCTCTGAAAATTGTCATCAGTGCGGTATTGATTTACTTTATTTTCACCAAAATAGAACTCAAGGACGTTCTGCAGACGTTAAAAAAGAGCGGCCCCATCTATCTGGTTTTGGCCATTCTTTTATTTATCCTTTCCAAAGTATTGGCCGCGTTTAGGCTACAGCTCTACTTTCACCAGATCGGGGCAAAAATTACGCAATTGGCCAACCTAAAACTATATCTATTGGGCATGTTCTATAACCTATTTCTCCCCGGTGGAATTGGCGGTGATGCCTACAAAGGCTACGTAGTCCAAAAAGAATATAAGCCCGGGACAAAGAAAGTGGTCTCAGTTTTATTTATAGACCGATTGAGCGGCATGTTGCTACTTTTTGTCTATGCCTGTACCTTGGCGCTCCTATCTTCCAGTGCTTTTTTTAATGGATTGAACGGACTTATTGCTCTGGCCATTCCCCTTAGTATCGTGGTCTTTTGGTGGGTGAACAAACGCTTTTTCATTTCTGGATTCCCTGTGTTTTGGAAATCCTTGGGCTATTCTGCCTTGGTGCAATTGGCCCAATTGGTTTGCGTGTTATGCATTCTGAAATCATTGTCCATTGGATTGGATGTTGTGGAGTACCTTTTTGTCTTCTTGGTTTCTTCCATTGTATCGGTGATTCCATTGACCATTGGTGGAATTGGAAGTAGGGAGGTCACCTTTTTATATGGTGCGGAGTGGTTGGGATTGAATGCCAGCACTTCCATTGGCATCAGTTTTACTTTTTTCCTGATTACGGCCTTGATTTCCCTTATGGGAATGTATTATCATTTTAAAAAGCCGGAACTGAAAACGGTTTCCTAATCCAAATGCACCAAATGCATTCGGTTCAATTTCTTCTGACGGGTGTTGGGGTTCAAAAATTTAATCTGAAGGCGGGTAATCCGGAATTGGTCCACAGTAATCTGCTCGTGCCAATGGTATCTATCATTTTGGAGTCTTTCCAATTCATGGTCCGTAGCATAGACCCAAACATCATGCTTATCTGCCAAATCTGATAAGGAAACAATCTTGACGGGCTTTTTGTTATAAAAATCCAAGGCCCAAGTATGTCCTTCCGAAATCTTATAGATTTTGTCCACAGGAATGTTGTTCTCCGCAACTTTCCCAGCCATGGTGGAACCGGCTTGGTATTGAAGCAGGCGTGGGTAAAAATGGGTATTGAGCAATCCATTCAGCAATAACGAGCTGCAAACTGAAATGGTTAAAATCCTAAGATAAGGCGCCTCTTGTTTCAAACAATAGTAGACAACGCCAGAAAGTGCTGCCAACAACACCAAATAGCCGTACCAATGCTCCAACTTGAACACATAAAAGCAAACCAGAACGGTAAAAACGAAGACCAGGCTCAAAATAAAGTACTGTACTATTACCAATACTTTGGCCACCTTTTCCTTTTGTTCATGATGGACTCGATACAGATATCCTGCTGAAAGCACCGCATACAATGGAATGAGTATGTTCATGTAATGCGGCAGTTTAAACTGCGCAAAACTGATCAGAAAAAAAAGAATGGAGATGCTTCCAAAGGTCAGGAACTCCAATTGCGGCCTATAGGCAAACTTGGTTTCCCAAAACGTTTTGAGTTTTGTCCAGTAGGCTATCAAGGCCAAGACGGTCCAAGGCAGAAACACCCATAAAAAGGTATGGAAGAAAAAAAAGAAATCGCTGCTGTTCTTGCCTACGCCTTCCCCGCTCATCCGTTCAAAACTCTGTTCCCAAAAAATAAAGAAGATACCGCTGCGGTGGTCTTTTCCTCGAATAACCTTTTCCGGGTGCAGATCAAATTGGTGATAGTAGGCGTAGAGCATGGGGGTTATGGTCAAACCAAAAACTACTAAAGCCACCAATACCTTCCAGTTGATCAATCGCATCCATTTTCGGGTATAGGCCAAATGGCAAAGTACCGAAACCCCAATGACCACTAGGGCAATCTGGCCTTTGGTTGAAAAAGCCATCCCAGCTCCAAAAGCACCCAGTATGATACCCTTAAGGGTATTTTTCTCAATGTACGTGACCAACTGCCAAATGGAAAAAATGGCAAAGCCGGTCAAAACCGCATCGGTACGCACATCGATGTTTGCCAACACAATGGTCTGTGCCGTCATAAAAATTAGGGCAGCAAATCGACCCACATCTTTGTTGTAGAGCAATTTCCCCAAGCCATGACAGCTATAGGCTCCCAGCAGGGTCGCCAAAACCCCGGGAATCCGGTAGGCCCAATCGTGTATCCCAAAAATTTTATAGGAAAGTGCCGCCAACCAGTAGTGCATATGGGGCTTGTCCAAGTATTCTTCTGGTCCTTTGAAGAGGCTCAAAAAATCATTTTCTTGAACCATCCGCATGGCCATGACGGCAAACTGTGCAGAATCGTTCTCGAAAAGGGTCACGAACATTCCAGCGATATAGACCAGAACAATAAGGGTAAGTAAAAACCAGTATCTGGCCGTTGAAATCATGTCCCTATTTTTTGGAATGCAAATATAGCCAACTTGGCAAACAACCATCCGAACACTAGGCCTACAACAGCCCCCGTGAATACATCCAAAGGAAAATGAACCCCGATATAAATCCGGCTATAGGCCACCAAACAGGCCCATATCATAAGGACCAATCCCATGTACCTCACCTTTCCGCAGAACAGAACCGCAAAAAAAGTGGCCGGTCCAAAAGAATTGGCCGCATGGGCGGAAAAGTAACCAAACTTCCCTCCACAATAGCTTTTCACCAAACGCATGATTCCACTGATCTCCGGATCGTGGCAAGGTCGTAATCGGCCGACACCGTATTTGAAAAAATTGGATAGTTGGTCCGTGCAGGTAATCAACAAGGCCACACTCACCAGAATGATGCCGGTCTTTTTCCATCCAAAATTTTTATAGGAGAGATAAAGCAGCAGCACATACAGGGGAAATGAATTCCTAGTCTTGGTCATGAACATCCAAAAACCGTCCCAAGTGGGAGTCCCCAATCCGTTGAGGAAGAGAAAAAGGTCTTTGTCGTATTGCAGCAGTTGGTCCAGCATCTACGCGTCGTATCTGGAAACTTCGCGATCGTAGAATGCCGTGGCCGCTTCAATAAGTCCCTCCGCTTCTTCAGCAAGTTCTGCCTCATCCTCTTTGGAGAATTCCTCCATCCATTCCACTTCATCATTTTCCAAGTTGATGATGAACCGTGGATATTCGGTATGGACGATGAATATCGCATCGGGATGATCTGTATTATCCGCTAAAAGAAATTTGGGCAGTTCCATATTTTTTTTGATTTAAATCCGGTCAATAAAATCCGAATCAGTCCTGTATCAATTTTTTGGTCAAATAGATGAATCGAATATACAACAATACCGCCGAAGCCGTAAGCCCGGACAACAATCCTATCCAAATCCCGGTGCTTTTAAAATGGGTATGCAGACCCAAGTAATAGCAAATGGGAAATCCGATTAACCAATAGGCCACAAACGTGATCAAGGTTGGAATCTTTACATCCTGAAGTCCCCTAAGAGCACCCAAAACCACGACCTGTAATCCATCGGATATTTGAAAAAATGCCGCCACCAACAGCAACTTGGCCGCAATGACGATTACTTCGGTATTGTCCATTTGATTGACAAGGTCGTCCACATCCAAATAAATGGTGGGGAACCAATGTCTCCCAATCAAAAAGAGAGCGGCAAAAACGATTTCCAACAATAGGGTGAGGAAAAAAATGGATTCCGCAATTCTTTTGAGCTCCCTAAAATTCTGCAGTCCTTTTTGATTGCCCACACGGACCATAGCAGCCACACTGAGCCCCATTCCCACCATAAAGGTCATACTACTCAAGTTCAATGCTATCTGGTTGGCCGCTTGGGCATTTTTACCCAATACCCCACTCAACCAAATAGCAGCAGTAAATATGGCCACTTCAAAGAACATCTGCATGGCCGATGGAAATCCAAGACTAATGATCTTGTTCATCACCTTCTTCTCTATCACCTTAAAGTTGAACCCGGTCACGTAGGGTTGAAACTTCTCTTTTCTCTTCAGTAGAAACCAGATGTATCCCACCATGATAAATCGTGAGGCCAAGGTACCAATTGCCGCTCCAACGATGCCCAACTTGGGAAATCCAAACGAACCAAAAATCAATAGGTAATTCAGTGAAATATTCACCACATTGGCCAAAATGGTAGCATACATGGGGTATTTGGTCTGCGACAGTCCTTCCGAGAATTGCTTAAACGCTTGAAACATGACCAAGGGAACCAAGGAGAAGGCCACCAACTCCAAATAGGGAATGGCCAATTCCACCACTTCAGGGGGTTGTTGCATGGAATGCATCAATGGCTTGCATAGTAGAATGATTCCGAAGAGGGACAATCCCAATAAGGTACACAGGACCAATCCGTGTTTGAGGGCACTTTTGCCATCTGCCTGATTTTTGGCCCCATCGGCCTCGGCCACCAAAGGGGTAATGGCCGTTGAAAATCCAATCCCGAGTGACATGGCTATGAACACAAAACTGTTCCCCAACGATACGGCTGCCAGTTCAGCGGTTCCCAACTGCCCCACCATGATATTGTCCGCAAAGGCCACAAACGTATGCCCCAACATCCCCAAAATTACGGGGTAGGAGAGCTTAAGGTTGTATTTAAATTCCTTGGTGTACCGTTGAAACATCGTCATGACAATTGGAACCGACAAATATAGAACCTTCGGTACGGTTGTCCGAATTAAAAAAATGCTAAATCTCTAGAAAAAAACTTTTAAAATGCTTCTTCCAAAATGGATTGCATCTCTGGGAAATTTTCATCGGTATCGCCATACTTTTGACGTTCCTCCACGATGGCTTTTTTCATTTCCGATATGATATCGGCATACTTGGGGTCCCCATACGCATTGTGGAGTTCCTTGGGATCATTTTCCAAATCATAGAACTCCCATTGGGGTTCCGTAGATTCGGAGGAAGCCCCACTCATGCCCAATCCCTGCCCGTAGAAAAAAGCAAGCTTGTACCGATGGTTTCTCACGCCAAAGTGAGCAGGTCTTTTGGGTTCATGCAACCAATAGCGGTAGTACATTTGCTTTCTCCAATCGGCCGGTGCGTTTCCGTTTAGGATTTCCCGAAAACTTCTCCCTTGCATGTAGGATGGCTTTTCTATGCCTGCATAATCGGCCAATAAAGCAGGAAAATCAATATTTAGGATAATATCATCTATACGCTGCCCACCTTTGATTTCCTTGGGATAGCGGATTACGAAGGGCATTCTTAGGGATTCCTCGTAGATCAAACGTTTATCAAAAAAGCCATGTTCGCCCAGAAAATAGCCTTGATCGGCCGTATATACGACCACGGTATTATCAGCCAAACCTTCTTCTTCCAAGAAATCGAGCAGTCTACCTATATTATCATCAATGGCAGCACCACTACGCATAAAATCCTTGACCAATTTTTGGTAGATTTTCTTGCGTTTCTGGACACTGTCCAAGCCATCCAAGGGGTAAGGCAACCCCGGATAATAGGTCCAAAACTCATCCGGCCTTTCGGTTGCGGCTTGCCAACGATCAGCCAAGCGCTCCAAAATTTGTCCATTGAATGTCCTTCCCGTGGTTTCCGGACCAAAATCCAGTAAAGATTCGGGCTCCGGGATTTCTTCATCCACATACAAATCTGCAAATCGTTCCGGATAATCAAAAGGCTCATGCGTAGCCTTAAAATGGGTGAACATTAAAAAAGGTTTGTCCTTGTTTCTGTTCTTCAAATGTTCAATGGTTAAATCGGTGATAACATCTGTGGAAAAGCCTTCGTATTGTTTCCCTTGGGTCCCATCAGCACCATCCACCCAATTATCTTTGGTTTTCAAGATTGGATTCACATAAACTCCTTGTCCCGGCAAAACCTCAAAATGGTCAAAGCCTTCGGGCTGTCTGTACAAGTGCCACTTGCCTATCACCGCGGTTTGATACCCAGCCTCACCAAAGGTTTTTGCCACATTGGGATGGCCCACCGGAAGTGGTTCCCTTAAGGTGTACACCTGATTCAGATTACTATACTGACCTGTGAGAATGGTGGCCCGGCTTGGGCTACAGATGGAATTGGTACAGAAGGCGTTGTTGAGTACCGCACCTTCCTTTGCCAACCGTTCAATGCTGTTGTTCTGCACATACTCTTCCAAGATTCCGCCATAAATCCCCCAAGCTTGCGAGGTATGGTCATCGGAAAGAATAAAGAGGATGTTGGGTTTTTCCTCCACTTTGGGTTCTTCTTTGGTCTTGCAGCTCCATGCCACTGCCATCAGCAGGGAAAGTATTGCAATTTTTTGTAAACGGTTGGTCTGTATCATATTCATTCTGGTTTATCTATTTTCTTAGCCTCTTCCCAAAATACATCCATCTCGGCCAAGGTCATTTCTTTCAGGGTCTTTCCCTTTTCTTTGGCTTTCCCCTCTAAAAATTGAAAGCGATTTATAAACTTTTTATTGGTCCGCTCCAGGGCATTCTCGGGATTCACTCCCAAAAATCGGGCGTAATTGACCATAGAAAAAAACACGTCCCCAAATTCGGATTCCATTTGGTCAGCATTGTTGGATTTGATTTCCTCCTGTAATTCGCCCAATTCTTCCTGTAGCTTTTCAAATACCTGTTCGGGATGTTCCCAATCGAACCCCACCCCGGCCACTTTTTCTTGAATCCTATTGGCCTTGACCAAAGCCGGAAGGCTCTTGGGGACCCCTTCAAGTACGCTTTTCTTTCCTTCCTTGAGTTTGATGTTCTCCCAATTCTGTTTCACCTCTTCTTCATTCTCAACAATTACGTCGCCATAGATATGCGGATGGCGGTTGATCAACTTCTCGCAGATACCATTGGCCACATCGGCAATGTCAAAGTTTTGGGTTTCCGAACCTATTTTGGCATAAAACACGATATGCAACAACAAATCGCCCAATTCCTTTTTGACTTCTTCCAGGTCATTGTCCAAAATGGCATCACCCAACTCATAGGTTTCTTCTATAGTGAGATGGCGCAAGGTTTTCATGGTTTGCTTTTTATCCCATGGACATTGGGCCCTCAACTCATCCATAATGGTCAAAAGACGATCAAACGCGGCCAACTGTTCAGTTCTCGTATTCATGCATTGGGTTTTGTCCAAAAATACAAAGACATGGAAAAGGCGCACCTCGAATTGTTGGCATATTTATAAAGACTTTCCCTTATTTTTCAACATTCATCAAAATAGTTGCGAAAAACATAAGGGGGTGCTAGGGTGAAAATCGTATTTTTGAAAAAATGGCAAGCATGAAACCAATATTCTTGCTCGGAACTTTTTTCCTATCCGTAGCAATATCGGCACAAGAAATCATTAAACTGCCCAAAGATGGTAATCCTCCCGTGGAATGGAGCTCTCCTGAATCGGAATACTTCTCAGAAATTTGGCAAGCACAAGTCACTACCAATGTCTCGGAACCTACCTTGCAGGTGTTCCGCCCCAAGGAGGCAACAAATACCGGAACAGCGGTAATCGTGGCTCCTGGAGGTGGATTGTATGCCTTGAGCACCACCACTGAAGGTAGCCAAGTGGCCCAATGGCTCAACGAAAAAGGTATTACTGCTTTTGTTTTAAAGTATAGATTGGTCCCCACAAGCGAGGACGGTGTTGCCGAAATTGAAGAGCTTTCGGCCAATGATCCAGATAAGATAGGGGTTGAAGCTGGAAAAGTGCTCCCCTATTCCATCCAAGATGGCCTAAATGCTGTGGCCCATGTCCGAAAAAATGCTGAATTATATGGAATCAAACCCGACAAAATTGGTTTTATGGGATTTTCTGCTGGTGGAGCGGTCACCGTTGGTGTAGGCTATAACTATACTGAAGAAAGTAGACCCGATTTTTTGGTCCCCATCTACTATTGGTCCTATGTGATGCCGGTCCAAGAACCCAAGGCCGATTCCCCTCCCATGTTCCTTATCTGTGCCTCGGACGACCCCTTGGGCTTGGCCCCGGGCAGCATTGCCCTGTACTCTTCATGGCTGGAGGCTGGCAAGCCTGTAGGGATGCATATGTACAGTAAAGGAGGCCACGGTTTTGGGATGCGGAAACAAGGACTTCCCTCCGATACTTGGATCGAACGGTTTTACGAATGGAGCCTTGCCCAAAATCTTGTCAGCACTAATTAAATCACTCCAATGAATAAATTACTCCTACCAATATTATTACTCCCCTTTTTACTGCATGCCCAAGACATCCAACGCTACCAAAAAGAAGTGGAAACGATCCAGAAAAACAATGATTCCATTTGGGATGCCACAAAACCCACCTTGGTCTTCACAGGCAGTTCCAGCGTACGCATGTGGAAAGATGTACAACAACGGTTTCCCGATTATCAAATTCTAAACAACGGATTTGGTGGCTCTGAATTTTCCGATCTTCAACACTATTTGGATGAGTTAATATTGGATTATGAGCCTGTAAAAGTGTTCATTTATGAAGGAGACAACGATATCAGCGCCAAAAAAAGACCAAGGGCCATCCTAAAACTCTCGGAGGAAATCCTAAAAACACTTCAACATGAAAAGCCCCAAATGGGAATTGTGTTGATTTCGGCCAAGCCGAGCATTTCCCGGTGGCATTTGAGACGTAAGTACAAACGTTTGAACAGAAAACTCAGCAGATTGGCCGCAAAGACCGATGGTGTTGAATTTGTGGATGTATGGACTCCTATGCTAAACAACAGAAAAGTAATGGATGACATCTTCATTGAAGATGGATTGCACATGAACAAAAAGGGGTACGACATTTGGCAGCAAACCCTCAAAGATTATATCAACCTTAATACAAACCCTAACTAATTATGATATCCAGAATTTCAGTAGCTTTTTTGGTATTGATTGCCATGGCCGCCTGCCAGCCGGCCAAGCCAGAAATCAATTTCCCAAAAACCGATTTGGGGGCCGCCCCTTTAATTCCGAAACCTGTAAAAACAGTTGCAACGCATAGCGCTTTTGGATTGGATCAAAATACGGCCATTTATACTTCTACAAAAGATCCAAAACTTGAAAAAGTAGGCCAGTTCCTTTCCGAAAAAATTAAATGGTCCACTGGATTGGATCTTGCCGTGAATGCCACGGATGATTCAAAATCCGTGGAACGGTTTATCTATATCAATTTGGCCGATGATGCCAGCTTGGAAACGGAGGAGTCCTATCAATTGGATATTAAAAAAGATTCCATCCTGTTGAATGCCAAAACCGCGGCAGGAGCTTTTAGGGGAATACAGACCTTGCGACAGCTCATCCCTGAAAAAAGCAACGATACCCTGACGGACCATGCCCTTTGGCCCATCCCTTCGGGACAAATTGTGGACAGTCCAAAGTTTGAATACCGAGGTGCCATGTTGGATGTGGCCAGACATTTCTTCACTTTGGATGAAGTAAAGAAATACCTTGACATTTTGGCCTATTACAAGTACAACACCCTACACTTGCACCTGACCGATGACCAAGGATGGCGTTTGGAAATCAAATCCTGGCCCAAATTGACCGAAGTGGGTGGTGAATTTGAAGTCGGTGGTGGTAAAGGTGGTTTTTATACCCAAGAAGAGTATAAGGAGCTTGTGGCCTATGCCGCAGATAGACACATCACCATAGTTCCCGAAGTGGATATGCCCGGACACACCAATGCCGCTTCGGTAAGCTATCCGTTCTTGAACGGCAATGGAAAACCTGTAAAAACCTATACGGGGACCCAAGTGGGCTTTAGCACTTTTGATGCCCAAAAAGATACCGTGTATAGTTTTCTGGATGGTGTAATCGGTGAGATTGTTGAACTGACCCCCGGCCCATACTTTCACATGGGAGGTGATGAAAGCCATGTTACCAAGAAAAGTGATTACATCCTGTTCGTGGAAAAGGTGGAGAAAATCATCCAAAAACATGGCAAACAAATGATTGGATGGAACGAGGTTGCCCAAGCTGATATTAGCTCTTCCAGTGTGCTTCAACTTTGGAACGAGGCAAAATATGCCACCAAGGCCGCACAAGATGGTTCCAAAATCATTCTATCCCCAGCCGAAAAAGCCTATTTGGATATGCAGTATGATTCACTTTCCAAATTTGGATTGCACTGGGCCGCCTATATTCCTGTTGATGAAGCGTACAAGTGGGACCCAGAAACCTACATAGAAGGCTTGCCCAAGGAAAGTATTTTGGGCATTGAAGCACCACTTTGGTCAGAGACCATAAGCAATAGTGAGGAATTGGAGTATTTGGCCTTTCCACGCGCCATTGGATACGCCGAATTGGGCTGGTCACCCGCAGAGCACTGCAACTGGGAAGACTACAGACAACGCTTGGCACAACAGGTAGCGTACCTCAACAAGAAACAAGTAGCATATTATCCCACCAAATTGGTGGATTGGAAAGAGGAATAATTATTCTTCTTCACTGGAGGCGACGGCGGATTCTTCCCCTTCGCCTTCAGTTTTTTCTTCCACGAAGTCCGTGATATTGTTATCGGTAAGAAGATTGTACCACTGGATAATTTTCTTGATGTCACTGGCATACACCCTATCCTCATCATAATTGGGCAGTACACTGAAGAAATATTCCTCCAAATCTATTTTGTCTGCCTTATGGCTGATGGAGGTTTTGTTCCCCCCTTCTTTTTCCTTGATTTTTTGGAAGACTTCCTTCAAAGGCACTTCTTCCTCCAAAGTGTAGATGGCAATTTCGGACAGTACGCTCACGTTGCTTCGCATACCAACGGTGATGCGTTTGCCGTCCAAAAGGGATTCACCCACAAAACCGCTTCTGGTCTGTGTCAGTAATTTGTAAAGTCCAGGTTTACCACCTATAGATAAAATCTTGTCCAATGCCATTCAAAATAAATTTATGCGCGCAAAAATATGTTTTTATCGCAAATGCTAACTTTTTTAACGTCCTTTTTTGATATTGGGAAATCGCATCTTGTAGTCCACATTGATCTTTCCCTTGGAAATTTTGTCCAAGCGGTTTTTCAACAGACGCTTTTTAAGGGATGAAAGTTTATCGGTGAACAAGACCCCTTCTATGTGGTCATATTCATGCTGAACTACCCTTGCCAATAGTCCACCATAGGTTTCGGTATGGGGCTCAAAGTTCTCATCAAGGTAACTAATGGTAATCTCAGGTTTACGTTTTACATCTTCCCGAATATCTGGAATGCTCAGACAACCTTCATTAAAATCCCATTCGGTTCCGCTTTCTTCTTCAATTTTGGCATTGATGAACACTTTTTTGAAACCTTTCAATTGCTCCTGTTCTTCTTTGCTGAGATCTTCATCATCTGAAAAGGGGGTTGTATCCACCAAAAACAAACGAATAGGCAACCCTATCTGCGGTGCGGCCAATCCAACGCCGTGGGCATTGTACATGGTCTCCCACATATTTGGAATCAATTCATTCAGTTTGGGATACTCTGCTGTAATGTCAGTTGCAACCTTTCTTAAAACGGGGTCTCCGTAGGCAACAATAGGTAAAATCATAAAACTAAATTCTATTAAGATATGCCTGCAATATCAATGTGGCGCTAATTTCATCGACAAGGCTCTTGTCCTGTCTTTTTTTCTTTTTCATCCCACTATCCAGCATGGATTGAAATGCCATTTTGGATGTGAACCGTTCATCTTGACGTTCTATGGGTATAGCAGGAAACTTGTTCGAAAGCTTTTTCAAAAAAGGCTGAATCAAGTCTTCCGATTCTGATTGGGTATTGTCCATTTGCTTGGGCAATCCCACCACAAACCGCTCCACAGGCTCATTATTAATGTAATCGTCAAGAAAAGAAATCAAGTCCTTGGTTTCAACCGTGGTAAGTCCGGAAGCTATTAATTGCAGTTCATCTGTTACTGCAATTCCAGTTCTCACTTTTCCATAATCCAAAGCTAAAATCCTTGCCAAATCAATTTTTTGGCAAAAATAACCTTAAAAATGTTATGCCCTTAAAATACACCGCAATATTCTCACAAGGGGATTATCTTTGTCAAAATTTTAAGAAAAATGACAGAATTAAGGGCACTGATTGAAGAAGCATGGGACAACAGAGCGTTGTTGTCTGAAGAGAAAACCCAGAATGCCATCCGGGAGGTTATCAATTTAATTGATTTGGGAGAACTGCGATGCGCAGAACCGATAAAAGACGGTTGGCAAATCAATGAATGGGTAAAAAAAGCCGTTGTCCTATATTTTCCAATCCAAAAGATGGAGGTGCTTGAAGCTGGCATTTTTGAATATCATGACAAAATCCCATTGAAGAAAGGATATCAGGAGAAAGGGGTACGTGTGGTGCCACACGCCGTGGCCAGACACGGCGCTTACATCTCCAAAGGAACCATTCTTATGCCCAGCTACGTGAACATTGGTGCGTATGTGGACGAAGGCACCATGGTAGACACATGGGCCACGGTGGGCAGCTGCGCCCAGATTGGAAAAAATGTCCACTTAAGTGGTGGTGTAGGTATTGGTGGTGTCTTGGAACCCCTCCAAGCTGCGCCCGTAATTATTGAAGATAATGCCTTTATTGGTTCGCGCTGCATTGTTGTGGAGGGAGTCCGTGTGGAAAAAGAAGCTGTTCTTGGAGCCAATGTGGTCTTGACAGCCTCTACGAAGATCATTGATGTTACCGGAGACAAACCCATAGAATTAAAGGGAAGGGTACCAGCAAGATCTGTGGTCATTCCTGGAAGCTATACCAAAAAATTTCCCGCAGGAGAATATCAAGTTCCATGTGCCCTTATTATTGGAAAACGAAAAGAGAGTACGGACAAAAAGACTTCACTGAACAATGCGCTTAGGGAGCACGACGTAGCAGTATAATAGGTTACTGGAAGAAATAGTTCAGCAACAAACCTAGACATCAATCAGTTGCTCAATAAAAGGGTAAAATACTTTTCGTTTTTGTAAAAACTGAAAGCAACCTTCTTTCATTTTCTTAATCTTAGAGTTGTAAAAACGTTTTAACTGTTAATTTTTTGAATAAAAAGTAGGGTATCCTGTTTTGTTGTTGTTGTAGGAAAAATAAACAGATAAACAATTTTTACCCTGTTTTTTTGTTATAGTTTTGTACATACCTAACCATTTACCATTGAAAATGCCAAAATTGAGCACCCCAAAGCAAAAAATTTCAGCACTAATCATAACCTACAACGAAATGGGCTACATTGAAAAATGTATAGATTCCGTTTCGTTTGCCGATGAAATCCTTGTTGTGGATTCTTATAGTACCGACGGCACCTATGAGTATTTACTGGAACATCCCAAAGTAAGGGTCATTCAAAATCCTTTTGAAAACTTTACTGCGCAAAAGTCATTTACCCTAAAACAGGCTAAAAATGATTGGGTTCTTTTTCTGGATGCCGATGAAGTGGTGACCGAAAAGTTACAGAAGGAAATCACTAGCACCATAAACAACCCCGAAGCTTGTGAAGCTTACTGGTTTTATCGCAAGTTCATGTTCCAAAACAAACCCCTTAATTTTAGTGGGTGGCAAACAGACAAGAATCATAGACTCTTCAGAAAAAGTAAAGTGCGCTTCACAGACAAAAAATTGGTACATGAAACGTTGGAAGTGGATGGTTGTTCCGGTATTTTAAAAGAGAGACTTACCCATTATTGCTATAAAGATTACGAAGATTATAAAGGTAAAATGCTAAAGTACGGACAGTTAAAGGCCAAAGAGGACTTTTACAAGGAAAAGCATTTTAACTATGTGCTCATGACCGTAAAACCTTTTTGGAAATTCTTCAATCACTACATTATAAGACTTGGTTTCTTGGATGGCAAAAAAGGTATCAAAATTTGTTACCTTAATGCCCTTGGTGTATTGGAAAGGTTCCGTGAGCTTAAACGATTGGAAAAGAAAAACGAATTGGCCTATTATTTGGTGATGCCATAGTACGTCCAAACTGCCTTTTTGGACTTCGTCTCTTTACGTATCAGTTGATTTTTGGCAATCGCCTCTGGTGTTTTATACCCTCGTTTGTGGTCTAAATGCACACATACAGCACTGTATCTTAGCTGTTTTGACTTTATTCCAAAATTAAACAAGCGCTCTCCCAATTCTCTATCCTCTCCCCCATATTGCATCCGCTCATCAAAACCGTTGACGTTCAATATATCTTTTTTCCATGCCGAGGAATTATGACCGTTCCAACTGGCATTGGTTGGTGTAATCGTATTCAAAAGCTTTGAGATAAACCCACTTGCTGTCAGCTTATTATTTTTAAAAGTCTTGGGAATACCCATCTCCTTCAACCATTGAATATTGAAACAATTCTGTTTTTCAATATCCTCCAAAGTAATGGCTTTTGAAATGTTCATCGGCAGCATATAATACCCCCCAGAAATAAAATAACCTTGCTCTTTGTTGATGTAATGCACCTGCACAAAATCTTCCCTGGGAATGCAATCTCCATCTGTCATGATAACGTATTCTGCCTCACACACATCAATGGCCTTGTTCAGGATTCTACACTTTTGGAAACCATCGTCTTCTTGCCAAACATGCTTGACGTTATAAAAGAGCTGCTCCCGCATTTCTTCAACCATCTGTTTTGTCTCAGGACCCGAACCATCATCGGCCACAATAAGCTCAAAACCCTTATAAGTCTGGCAATTGAAACCCCATAGGACTTTTTTCAACCATTCCGGGTTATTGTAGGTGCTTACTATGACGCTTACCTGAATCACTGAATATTGTTTACTTTTGACTAATTTTACAAAAGTAGTTTTTTGTCATTCATCTCCAATAAATTCCTCCTATTAATCTGACCCGTATGTCCAGAACCTATGTGGGATCTACCATATATCACATTTATCTTGCACTGTTGCATATCCTGAAAGATTCGAGATACGAAACGGAAAACCTCGGGGAAAATCTTCTTTTTTTGGTGGAAAGCACACCCATGATCGAAACCCTTATCCCCAATCTAAAGAAACGCTTTTTTAGGGACGTCCATATCATATCGGAAAGGAAAGACCATGTGTCCGATCTCGGGAAATTCAATTATTCATTCCGAAGGAAACAAAAACTCATTCCCTACTTGGAGTCCAAACATCCTGTTCTCGCCAAGGAAAAGACCTTTATTCAGAATTCTGATATCTATCTGTGCGATACCGATTCGTCCAAAAGCTATTTTCTCTACGAGTTTGGGAAAAAAGACCTCAATATGATAGAGGATGGCGCCCGTACCTATAGCCAACGCCATAGTGGTTTTGAGCAATTCATAAAAACTTACCTCACCAAAACCCCTATTGGTGGTGGTTTTGATAAAGAAATCAAAACCATTTTTGCCCAATTTCCTGAAAAATTACCTGTCCCACTCCCCAATAAGGCTGTTGAGCTGAACATTAAAAAGGAAGTGGCCAAACTTGATGAAAAAACCAAACAGGAAATTTTTTCCATTTTTCTGCCAGAAAATGCCTTTACCATCAAAGGGGACAATAATGCCCTTATCCTTACGCAACCTATATCCGAGGACAAAGTCATAAAGAACGAAGCAGAGAAAATAGCCATCTACAGGGATGTGATTTCCAAGGTGCCTTCGGGCATGAACATTATCTTAAAAACCCATCCCCGGGAAACTACCCAATACGAAGAACATTTTAAGGACATTACCGTGTTACCCGCCCTTTTCCCCATAGAAATATTAGGGCTACGTGAAGGTTTTTTCTTTGAGCAGGGCTATACCTTGTTTTCCACCGCACTTTCCAATTTGGAAATTGTTAAGCACAGATTTTTTCTGGGCAAGGATTATTTGGATAAATTTACCGTTAAAGCAACCAAGAACCTGATAAAGAACATGGACGTTCATCCATAGCATTCAGTTATGTCAAAAAAAAGCATCGGATTCATACCACTACGAAAAAACTCAAAGGGCATCCCTGGCAAGAACAAAAAGAAATTGCTGGGCAGACCCTTGTTCACTTGGGTGTTGACAGAAGCCATCTTCTCTAATCTTGATGAGGTCTATGTCTTTACCGATGACGACGACATCATCGATTACATCTCCCAGCATTTTAAATGGGCACCCAAGGTAAAACCCTTGAAACGCTCCGATGAAAATGCCTCGGATACGGCTTCCACCGAAGCGGCCATGTTGGAATTTTGTGAGTCCGCGCAGATTGATTTTGATGTGTTTTGCCTGTTGCAGGCCACATCACCTCTTACTAAAAGGAACGACATCAACGCCGCCCTGACCCAATTGAACGATGATGGTTTTGATGCCGTCCTCAGTGTGGTAAATACGCACCGCTTTACTTGGTCCAAAGACGGCAAACCGTTGAACTACGACTTCAAAGCAAGACCAAGACGACAAGATTTTGATGGACTTCTTATTGAAAATGGGGCGATCTACTGCACCCATAAAGAAGCACTCCTGGAGTCCAAAAACAGGTTGAGTGGTTCCATTGGCCTTATTGAAATGCATGAGGAAACCTTGGTGGAGATTGATTCCGAAACCGACTTTCAGATTATTGAACAATTGCTGATTTCCCATTTCAAATCCAACAAATCTGCACAACGCATCAACCACTTTATTTTGGATGTGGATGGCGTTTTCACGGACGGAAGCGTCACCTTCAACAAGGAAGGGGAATTCTCCAAGCGCTTTGATATGCGCGATGGTATGGGGCTGGAAGTGTTGCGCGAGCACGGGGTAAATGTCATGGTTATGACCTCCGAAAATTCCCAAGTAGTGGGTCAGCGTATGAAAAAATTAAAAATCACGGATACCTTTTTGGGGGTAAAGGACAAATACTCTTTTCTGGAAAACCTTTGTTCGGAAAGAAATATTTCCCCAAAGGAGATTGCCTATATTGGGGACGACGTAAACGATTGGAGCAACATCCTCAGGGCTGGCTGGTCCTTTTGCCCCTCAAACGCAACCAAACATATCAAATACCATGCAGATATGGTCTTAAAGAACAAATCTGCGCAAGGTGCCATTCGCGAAGCTTGCGAATTTATCATCAACTATAATCTAAGATTCAATGACCTATAAAGAACCCTATATCATTGCCGAAATCGGATGCAACCACAAAGGCGACATGAAAATCGCCAAGGAGTTGATCAACATGGCCAAGATTTTTGGTAATGCCAACGCGGTAAAATTCCAAAAGCGGAACAATAAAGAATTGCTCACCGAGGCGCAGTACAATGCCCCCCACCCCAATCCTATCAACTCTTACGGGGACACCTATGGGGCGCACCGGGAGTTTTTGGAGTTCGATGTGGACCAACACCAAGAATTGAAGGACTATTGCGAAGAAGTGGGTATTACATACTCCACTTCGGTTTGGGAGACTACCTCTGCCAAGGAAATTGCCGGATTGAACCCGGATTTTATAAAAATCCCTTCTGCCTGTAACAACAATTTTGAGATGTTGGGATGGCTATGTGATAATTACAATGGGGAAATCCATATCTCAACAGGAATGACCACCAAGGATGAGATTAAAATCCTTGTGGACTTTTTTGATGAACGGGGAAGAGGCAAAGACTTGGTCGTCTACAATTGCACCTCGGGCTATCCAGTTCCTTTTGAAGATGTCTGCCTCTTGGATATTCTGACCCTTCAGGAAAAATATGGGGACAAGGTCAAGAGCATTGGATTTTCCGGTCACCACTTGGGAATTGCCATTGATGTTGCCGCCTACACCTTAGGTGCTCATGTCATAGAAAGACATTTTACCCTAGACCGAACATGGAAAGGTACCGACCATGCCGCTTCTTTGGAACCCATGGGTCTCCGAAAGCTGTGCCGGGACCTAAGGGCCACCCATAAAGCACTGACCTACAAACAAAAAGACATTCTGGATATTGAGAGTGTACAGCGCGAAAAGTTGAAATACAAAAAATAAATGGGTGCCGATTTTAATGAAGAGCTGCAAAAATGCTTCGAGGTTCTGAAGCAAGGCGGACTGATTCTTTACCCTACCGATACCGTTTGGGGCATTGGCTGCGATGCCACCAACCCTGAAGCCGTCCAGAAAGTATATGCCCTTAAAAACAGGGAAGACAGCAAGGCCCTTATTTGTCTTGTGGCCAATCAGGCTATGTTGGAGCGCCATGTAAAAGAAGTCCCCGAAGTGGCCTATGACATCATGGATTTGGCCACCAAACCCACTACCATTGTATTTGATGAACCCATCGGTGTGGCCCAAAACCTGGTCGCCGAAGACAATACCTTGGCCATACGAGTGGCTTCGGACAAGTTCTGCCAATACCTTATCAACAAATTTAGAAAGCCCATTGTATCTACATCGGCCAATATTTCCGGGGAACCCACTCCAAAACGGTTCAAGGATATCGGTCCTGAAATTTTAAAAGGAGTGGACTATGTGGTAAATTTGCCGGACGAAAACAAAGATCCTTCCCCATCATCCATTATAAAATTGGGCAATGATGGGCTGGTGAAGGTAATCCGGGAATAAAATGACGCAGGAATTCCATACAGAGGCCATACAACATCCTATTTTTCAACTTATTGGAGAAGCTTCCGATGAATTGGGTGTGGACTCCTATGTGATTGGAGGATATGTCCGTGATTACTTTTTGAACCGAAAAACACCCAAAGACATTGATATTGTTGCCGTAGGCAGTGGGATTCAACTCGCCAAAGCCGTGGCCAAAAAATTAAAAGGAAGACCCGAAATCTCGGTTTTCAAGAATTTTGGAACGGCCATGATCAAGTACAAGGATTTGGAACTGGAGTTTGTGGGTGCCCGAAAAGAAAGCTACCACCGGGACAGTAGAAAACCCATCGTGGAGGATGGCACTTTGGAGGATGACCAAAACCGACGTGATTTCACCATCAACGCTATGGCTTTGGCACTGAACAAAGACAATTTTGGGCTACTTCTGGATCCTTTTGACGGATTGTCCGATTTGGACAGGGAAATCATCCGGACCCCTTTGGAGCCCGGTATCACTTATTCTGATGACCCTTTGCGCATGATGCGGGCCATCCGGTTTGCCTCCCAACTCCATTTTACCATAGAATTGAAATCGCTCCAAGCCATTTCGGAAAACCAAGAACGCATCAAGATTGTTTCCGGGGAGCGTATTGTGGATGAACTCCACAAAATATTACTCAGTGAAAAACCATCCGTAGGTCTTTCGTTGATGCACAAAACAGGACTCTTGTCCATTATACTTCCAGAATTGACGGCTTTACAAGGCATAGAAGAAATTGAAGGGCAACGCCACAAGGACAATTTCTGGCATACCTTGGAAGTGGTGGACAACATTTCCGAAACCACGGACAACCTTTGGTTGCGATGGGCGGCTCTTCTGCACGACATTGGAAAGGCACCCACAAAAAAGTTTCATAAAAAAATTGGTTGGACCTTCCACGCCCACGAATTTGTTGGGTCCAAAATGGTTTACAAACTCTTCAAACGGTTGCGGATGCCCTTGAACGAGAAAATGAAGTTTGTACAAAAAATGGTGTTGATGAGTTCCAGGCCCATTGTTTTGGCCGAAGACCATGTTACCGATTCTGCGGTACGGCGATTGGTATTTGACGCCGGTGATCATGTAGATGACCTTATGACCCTCTGCGAAGCGGACATCACCACCAAAAATCCCAAAAAGCAAAGAAGGTACAAGAACAATTTTCAGATCGTCCGTCAAAAAATAGTGGAAGTGGAAGAACGGGATCATGTCCGGAATTTCCAGCCCCCGGTTTCCGGCGAGGAAATCATGAAAACCTTCAATTTGAAGCCCTCCAAGGAAATCGGCATCATCAAAGAAGCCATCAAAGAGGCCATTTTGGAAGGTGAAATCCCCAATGAATATGAAGCTGCCTACCAGTTTATGCTGAAAAAAGGCAAAAAAATGAACTTAAAAGTCCAATCGGAATGAAAACGAACAAAGCTGTTGTGTATTGGTTGTTGACGGGCTGTGCGCTCATTTTTGTGATGGTTTTGGTGGGTGGTATTACCCGTCTCACCCATTCCGGATTGTCCATATCGGATTATAAATTGATCCACGGCACCCTTCCTCCCATGAACGAGCAAGAGTGGCAAGAAGCTTTTGACCTTTATAAGCAGTACCCAGAGTACCAAAAATTGAATTCCCATTTTGATCTGGAGGATTTTAAGGACATCTACTTTTGGGAATGGCTGCATCGCTTTATTGGAAGGTTTATTGGCATAGTTTTTATTCTGCCCTTCCTGTATTTTCTTTTCACTAAAAAACTGGACCGGCCTACCATTAAAAAATGTTTGGTTCTTTTGTTTTTGGGTGGATTTCAAGGGTTTTTGGGCTGGTATATGGTAAAAAGCGGATTGGTGGACCATCCTGATGTTTCCCATTTCAGGTTGGCGTCCCACCTCACCATGGCCTTCCTTACCTTCGCGTTCAGTCTTTGGGTGGCCTTGGACCTGATTTACCCCACTAAAAAAGAAATCAATCCCAGTATACGAAACCTCATCCGTGTTGGGTATGTGGTCTTGTTGCTTCAAATCATCTGGGGCGCCTTTGTGGCTGGATTGGATGCTGGTTTTATCCACAACCATTGGCCCATGATGAGTGAGGGGAAATTAATGCATGAAACCGTTTACATAGAACATCAGCCTGTAATCAAAAACTTTTTTGAAGGCAAGAGTGGCGTGCAGTTCGTGCACCGCTATTTGGCCTATATTGTGGTTGCATTCATAGCCCTTATTTGGTTCAAAACCCGAAAAGTGGAACGCACACCCCTACAGGAAAAAGGTTTGAAATTGTTACTGGCCTTGGTCAGTTTACAATTTGTTCTGGGAGTACTTACGCTAATATATGCGGTTCCCCTGTGGTTGGGCATTGCACACCAGATCGGAGCATTTTTCCTATTGGCAGCCATGACCTTTACCTTGCATCGGTTCACCAAATAACACCTATTTGTCGTAAATTTGTGCCCACTCTAAAATTTTTTGGATGATTTATAAGATCAGGATTATTCTTGATGCTGAGGAAGATATCTTCAGGGACATTGAAATTGAGGATAACAACACATTGGAAGAATTCCACAATGCCATAACCCAAGCCTTTGGTTTTGAAGGTGGTGAAATGGCCTCTTTTTATACCTGTGACGAGGAATGGAACCAAGATGAGGAAATTGCCTTGTTCGATATGAGCGAGAACGGTTCCGATGTCCGGTTGATGAACGAAACTGTCCTTGACGATGTAATGACCGAACAATCCCCAAAGTTGATTTATGTGTACGACTTTTTCAGCATGTGGACCTTTTTTGTGGAATTGGCCGATATTGTGGACAAGGAAGATGGAAGAGTTTATCCCAATGTCCTCTTCAGTTTCGGGGAACTCCCTGATTCGCCCCCAGAAAAAAAGTTTGAATCCGACCCTGATGCTTCCGTTGATTTTGACAATCTTCTGGACAGTTATGACGACATGGATTTTGATGAAAACTGGAACTAACAAGCCCTAACTCCTAACTTAAAAAATGCTAAACCTATATTCCGCCCAAATTGAAAGTATCTCCCTCCACAGAGTGGGAAACAAGAGTAAAAACGAATCCGCCTTTTTATCCGCGGAGCCTTTTTCCCTGAATGATGAAATGGCCGGATTGCTCAAAGAATACTTTTTTAAACCCTTTCGGGAGAAGGAAGAAAACTACTTTAGATTTTTCAATGATGTAGATTTGGAGTTCAACGAAGTGTACAAATCGGTTGCCGAATTGTTCTTGGATCACGGAACGGCGCACCAAGCCTCCAAAAAAATCACCACACACCTGTTTGAACAGTCCAACCACCCTCATATCAAAAGCGGGGAAGTGTATGTAGTGCATTTTTCGGACATGGTCATCGACAATAAAAAAACCGATGCCGTTGGTATTTTTAAAAGTGAGCTGAAGCATGATTTCCTACAATTCCAGGAAAAAGAGCAAAATCTAGAAATTTTGATCCGACAGGGCATCAACATTAACAAATTGGACAAGGGCTGCATCATTTTCAACATGGAAAAGGAAGAAGGGTTCAAAGTGCTGTCCGTCGACAGTAATCGCTACGATGCCAAATATTGGCTGGAGAACTTTTTGGGTCTTGTTCCCCTAACCGATGAAAACTTTTATACCAAAAACTACCTTAAGTTCTGTCAAAACTTTGCCAAGGATGTGGTATTGCCCGCAGAGGACAAACAACAGGAAGTACTCTTCATGAACCGCGCGGTGAACCACTTTGCCAAGAACGATGCTTTTGAGGAAACCTCTTTTTTAAATGAGGTGATGGAAAACCCAGATTTAATTCCCGAGTTCAAACACTACAAGGTTGAAAAAGGTCCCAAATACAGCATTGAGGACGTTTCCAATTTTGATATTGCCAACAAGGCTGTATCCGATGCCCGGAAAAAAATCAAGAATGTTATCAATCTGGACACCAACATCCAGATTAAAATGGATTTCATCAATCCGGAATCCGCCCAAAAATTTGTGGAAAAAGGTTGGGACGAGGAACGACAGATGTACTACTATTTGGTATATTTTAACAAGGAACAGAAGAGCTAGAATTTCTTCTCGATGATCTGTTTCATACTTACATCCTCATAATTTCGTTTTACAAAATCCAACGCAAGCGACAATACTTCACCCATGGTTGTGCTTTTTTTAAAGTCCATATCCTTGGTGAGATCATAGATTTCGTGCTTTAATTGTTCAATGTTCTCCGGAAGCGATATGGTATCGGGTTTAACAGCAGCAATCAGCCTACGGATACGGTTTCCAGAGCTTAGGATACGCTTAGCCACTATGGAGCGTTCCTCAATTTTATACTGATCTACCGAATCTTTTTGCAATTTGGCACGTACCAGTTCCACCATTTTATAGTTCTCTTTAAAAAACTGGGGGCGGTACACTTTCAATTTTCCTTCAAAGCACTGCTGGTCAAAATCAATCGCCCTGATTTTGTAGACCACATGATCAAAATCATGGACCGGGACAATGACATAATTATAGGAGCGCATATCGCCCAATAACCGAATCATACACCTTTCGTTGAATTTCACGAACTCCTTGGCCAATTGGGCCTTTTCGGATTCGGAACATTTGGGCAGCATATCCTTGATGAAAACATCACCCGGAATTCCCGCGATATGCTCTTCGATAAGCGTTCCCTTATATACCAAAAAGTTAAGGTTATAGGGAGAAAGCATATGCTCCAACTCCAAGCCATATATCCGTGACGCATCGGTCTTCTTCACATAAAAATAAGTGTAGTTATCATTGAGGATATTCCGAACCTTGATACGGAAAGGCTTAGAATTGCCAAAAGTGCAAAAATCAATGGCATCTACATTTAAATATTCCAGAATGCGATCACTACCATCCGAATGCAAAATAGAGTATACTTGCTTAAGGCTCATATCGATTTCCTGTCGATCAAAATCAGAGTAATACACCCTTACCCAGAGCGTGTCCTCTTCATTGGCATCGTAGACCACCACAGACCCCGAAAAGCGGAGTAAATCATCATAGAAAATGGGAATCTCTATTTTTCTATTGTATTTATGGAGGTAACTATCCAGTTTTTTTTGGACCGGATAGGCAGGCTTTTTCTTGGACATCAGTTTTTCCTCGGACATTCTTTTCCTATTTTGTAACAAATTGTACAATTCCTCGTCAAGTTACTATAAACAAATCAAAAAACGATTCTGTCTTGGAGACTATACTCACCGTAAATCATCTCACCAAAAAATTTGGTCTTCTAACGGCTGTAAGCGACCTGTCCTTTACTATAGAAAAGGGTAATGTTTATGGCATATTAGGCCCCAATGGCAGTGGCAAGTCCACTACTTTGGGCATTATTTTAAATGTGGTGAACCGCACTTCCGGTGATTTCAGTTGGTTTGATGGTTCCACCTCTACCCATGAGGCCTTGAAAAAAGTGGGGGCCATTATTGAACGTCCCAATTTTTACCCGTACATGACGGCCATCCAGAACTTAAAACTGGTATGCAAGATTAAGGAGGTTCCTAGTGCCAAAATTGAAGAAAAGCTGAAATTGGTCGGTCTTTGGGACAGGAAAGACAGTAAATTCAAGACCTATTCCCTAGGGATGAAACAGCGTTTGGCCATCGCCTCCGCCCTGCTTAACGACCCTGAAATCCTTATTCTGGATGAACCCACCAATGGGTTAGACCCGCAAGGCATCCACCAGATAAGGGAAATCATCAAAAAAATTGCAGGCCAAGGCACTACCATTTTATTGGCTTCCCACTTGTTGGACGAAGTTGAAAAAGTGTGTTCACATGTTGTCATCCTGCGTAAAGGGGAAAAATTATATTCAGGACTGGTAGATGGAATGATGGCAAGTCATGGCTTTTTTGAGCTTCGTTCAGCAGATATGGAAAAACTGAAAGAACTGTTGGAAACCCATGCCAGTTTTGGAAAAATCAACAGTTTTAACGGCACCCTTACTGCCTACCTCAAAGAAGAAATGGACGCGGAGTCCCTCAATAAAATGCTATATGACAAAGGCATTATCCTTTCCCATTTGGTAAAGCGCAAGGAAAGTCTGGAGGAACAATTTTTAAGCCTTACCAAAAACAACTAACCTAATTACGAAATGGTACGTCTACTACAAATAGAATTCATAAAACTCTGGAACAATAGAGCCAGCAAGGTTCTTATCATCTCCTATTTTGTGCTGCTTACTTCTATAGCATTGATTGCGGCAATAAAGTTCGACATCGGCCCGGTCCAGTTTCATTTGGCCGACCAAGGAATATTTAATTTCCCCTATATATGGCACTTCAATACCTTCGTCACTGCCATTTTTAAACTGTTTTTGGCTATTGTCATTGTTTCCATGATGGCCAATGAGTACAGCAATAAAACCATCAAACAAAACCTTATTGATGGATTATCCAAAAAGGAATTTCTATTGTCCAAGGTTCTCACCGTGGTTTCCTTTGCCTTAATTTCAACAGTTTTTGTGTTTGCGGTATCCTTGATTTTGGGATTGATTTATTCCGACTATAACGAACTCTCCATCATTTTTTCGGATTTGGAGTTTCTATTGGCCTTTTTTGTGAAGTTGGTGGGGTTTTTCTCTTTCTGTCTCTTTTTGGGCATTTTGGTGAAACGGTCGGCTTTTGCCTTGGGCTTCTTGATTTTATGGACCATTCTGGAACAGGTCATCTTTGGTTTGTTGGGCTGGAAGGTCATGAGTTGGCCCGCCGCAAAAAAAGTAAAGGACTTCTTTCCCTTGGAGTCCATGATGAACCTCATCAAAGAACCGGGAACCCGGCTTTCAGCGGTACAGAATATTGGTGACCAAATTGGTGAAAACCTTCGGTTTGACTACCATACCTATTGGTACGAGTTCTTGATCGTCCTCTTTTGGACGGCAGTATTCATCTATTTGTCCTACCTACTCCTCAAAAAGCGTGATTTGTAGTATCTTGTGAGATACTCTCATTATGCTGGATGCTAAGTAAATACTTATTTGTTCTATTTCTTTGCCTATCCCCTCTTTCTATTTTTGGTCAGGGACAAACTTCCCGTTGGTATTTTGGAAAGGGTGCTGGAATACAGTTCAACAATGATGGGAGCGTCACTTCCCTTACCGATAGTAGGATTAACACCTTGGAGGGTTGCGCCTCTCTATCGGATGCTTCGGGCAACCTTATTTTATATACGGACGGCATTCGGGTCTTCAACAAAAACCATGATGTCATGGTAAACGGAGCAGGGTTATATGGAGACCCTTCAAGCACCCAATCGGCAATCATCGTCCAAAAACCGGATGACCCTAACATTATTTACATCTTTTCCGTTGATACTTCCACCTCCCAGAACGATCTTGACCGCGGTTTGAACTATTCCATAGTAGATCTTACGTTGGATGGAGGCAATGGGGCCATTACCCAAAAAAACATTAATCTGCTCCCTGACTGTTCCGAAAAAATTGCCGCTGTACTAAAAAACTGTTTGGACCAGTCCATTTGGGTGGTCACTCTAGGTCCTGAAACCCCTAAAACTGGGCCTTTCAATACCTATTATGCTTTTCAGGTTGATGAAAATGGGGTAAATACCACTCCGGTTACCAGTACTTTCAACAATTTGAATATCGAAGATCCCAGAGGCTACTTGAAATTCTCAGCAGATGGAAATGTTCTGGCCAGTGCCAATGGCAATTCCGGGTTGTTTATTTACAGTTTTAATGGGGATACCGGATTACTGTCCCAACAAAAGGAGATAAAAGTATCCGTACCCAATAAATCTGCCTATGGTTTGGAGTTTTCGCCCAACCAGCAGTTCCTATACGTGCACACTTTTAACGATGCGGCGCCAATAGAGGTAGGCGTACATTCTTCTTCATTGCTCCAATACGACATCACCGAACCCAACATAGCTTCAACTGAGGTTGAGTTGGACCAAAGACCCATTTATAGGGGTGCTTTGCAACTCGGTCAAAATGGAAAAATCTACAGAACCACCGCAGAAAACTACCTTATAGGATCGGACCATCTCGGAGTCATAGAAAACCCCAACGAAAAGGGTATTGCTGCCAATTACATCCATGACGCAGTCTATTTGGGAAATGGCATTGCCAATCAAGGACTTCCCCCTTTTGTCCAATCATTCTTTAATAGGGTCGAGCTCATAAAAAATGATGATGGCACCACATCCACTTCGCTCAGCATATGTGAAGGTGATGAATTCACTTTGGAAGCAGAAAGTATTCCCAATGCCACATACCATTGGAAAAAGAATGGAAATCCAATATCCAATGCAACAAATGCATTAACCGTTGCCCCAGCTTCATTTTCAGATTCCGGTCGGTACAGTCTGGAAATCATCTCTAACAATCCCAGTATATGCCCTATCATTGGTGAAGCGTTCATTTCGGTGAATGCAATTCCGAATGCCCCCACACTTTCTTTATCGCAGTGTGATATCGTGATGGACAACAACATCGATGGAGTCACCCAGTTCAATTTGAATGAAGCCATCTTTGACAATTCTTTTTCCTACACTTTTTATGAGTCCATGGCGGATGCGAATCTGGACAATCCCATTCCAAATCCAGTGGGCTATTCAAACACAACCCCGTTTGATCAAATCATTTATTACAAAATTGTGGATGCCAATGGATGCGAAAATGTTGGGGAGCTTCAATTAATAGTAGAATCGATAGTATTGACAGAGGAAGATGAAAAATATTTTCCCATCTGTGATGAAGATCCCCATGATGTACTTCTGGCGGGTTTTTTTGACCTCGATGCGTATAGGGAAGCAAACTACCCGCTTTCCACAGTTTCATTTTATCCTACACAGGCAGATGCCATTTTGGAACAAAACCCCATAGATAAAGAGTATATTTCCACTTCCACCACAATCTTTGCGCGAATTGAAGATACCAATGCCTGTGAAGACGTAGACTTAATCAACCTGGTGGTATACCCTGCGCCAACATTGGACTTTATGGAAGAGGTCATATGGTGTACTGATGGGCCACCTCATTCCATTGACGCTCCGGATGGTTTTGATATATACCGTTGGTATCGGGAGGAAGGCAATGACCATATCTTTATAGCGAATGAGCAAAATATGCAGGTTACCTCAACTGGAAACTACATTCTTGAGGTAGGCAACATTTACCCTACCCCAAATGGGTCGATGGAATGTACCAATACTACCCGGTTCAAAATATTGCCATCGAACAAAGCTTTGGTCAAAGATATCTTGGTAAGCGATATTTCCGAAAACAATATGGTCGAAATTCAGGTTTCGGGAGATGGTGAATATGAATATTCATTGGATGGAATCTTATATCAAGATTCTCCATTGTTTGAAAACGTAGAACCCGGATTATTAACGGGCCATGTTCGGGATAAAAATGGCTGTGGCCTATCCAAAAAAATGATCTCGGTTATTGGATATCCCAAATTTTTCACCCCAAATGGAGATGGAATCAACGATTCTTGGCAAATTATCGGTATCAATGAACAATTTCAACCAGAAAGTATAATTTTAATCTATGATCGATACGGGAAACTCTTGGCCCAAGTAAGTCCAAAAACTCAAGGTTGGAACGGCATGTACAACAACAGTCACCTCCCCGCTTCAGATTATTGGTTTGCGGTTACCTTGCAGGACGGTCGAGTATTCAAGGGGCATTTTACTCTAAAACGATAATATGTCAATGGGAATTGGAAAAACAATATGCATTACGTTTTTTTTGCTTTTCATGGTCTTAAATACCTATGGACAGCAATGCCCAGACTTGGTCAACCCTGTTAATGGAGCAACCAATGTGGCCGTCAACACTACCATTTCATGGGAGTCTGTGCCTGGAGTCCCGGCCTATCTTATTTCACTGGGCACGTCGCCTGGAGGCACGGAGTTGCTCAATGCCCAAAACGTAGGAAATTCGCCCAACTATACTCCTCCCAAAGGCCTACCGGAAAACACCACGATATATGTAACCATAACATTGTTCTTTTTTGACCAACCCGATATCATCTGTACTACTCAAAGTTTCACCACGGAAACATTGACACAGCCCCCTACTTGTACCCAAACTACCAATCCAGTTGACATGGCCACCGATGTAAATCCCGCTTCCAACATTAGATGGCAATATACCTATGGCGCCACTGGGTATTATGTGAGCTTGGGCACTACTCCTGGCGGTGTCGATATTTTGAACACATTTGATGCAGGAAACAATTTAAGCTACGACCCACCTGGAGAACTACCTTCCGAAACAACCATTTATGTTACCATTGTACCCTACAACAGCATAGGGGCTGCAACCAATTGTCCCTCTCAGAGTTTTACCACCAGCGAGGTCTCCCCCTTACCCAGCTGCACAAGTATGGTATACCCTCCAAATGGCGAAATAAATGTACCATTGACCCCGCTTCTGGAATGGTTTGAGGTTCCCGATGCAACAGGTTATCGGGTAACCATTGGATCAACGCCAAACGGAGCGGACATTTTGGATAATGCCACATTTTTCACAAATTCCACTCCTGTACTAAATTTTGTGCCCAATCAGACCTTTTTCATCAGGGTAATTCCATTTAATGATGCTGGTTCTGCCCAAAGTTGCATCCAAGAGAGTTTTTCAACCTTGCTGGGATGCGGCCCCTATTTGGATTTGGCTTCGGGTGAATTTGTAACCCTAAATCCGGAAATTGATTTCCCGGACAGTGTATCTTTCTGTGAAAATGAAGCTCCCCTAATAATTTCTTCTGATGATGTTGCCGATGGTTTTAGATGGTATCAAATAGATCAATTTGGTGCCGAGAGCCTAATTTCCCAGACCAATGAAGTGGCATTGACCGAAAATGGCTCATACAGATATGAAGCCTACAACCTTGTGACCCAATCGGGAGATATTATTGAATGCCCCACGACCAAAGTGTTTAACGTGGTCTCCTCGGAGTCACCTACCATTGAACGATTACAGGCTTCCAATGCGGGAACAGGTTTAGAGATCCGCGTGGAAGCATCTGGAAGCGGAGACTATGAATATGCTGTGGATAATAGGGATGGCCCCTATGTTGATGATAACATTTTTAGGGGATTGGAGCCTGGCTCACATACATTTTACGTTAGGGACAAAAATGGATGTGGCATAGCCGAGAAAAGGTTTACGCAGGACCTGACCTTGGAGGGGTTCCCAAAGTTTTTTACCCCCAATGGAGATAATATCAATGATTTCTGGCAGTTCATTCAACCCCCAAATGGTGACGTAGTTGTTTTGCAAAGTATTTATATTTTTAATCGATATGGGGCACTGTTAAAGGAGATCTCCCAAAACTCTTTGGGCTGGGATGGCAATTTTAATGGCCGTCCGTTACCTGCTGGCGAATATTGGTTCAGGGCTGTTGATGACTCCAACAGGGAAATAAAAGGACACTTCACACTAAAGCGATAATATTACCCATTTGCTTTATTATAGCCCTACCCTTTAGTATTTTTATCCTATGAAATTTCAGGTAGTATCAGATTTTAAACCCACAGGTGACCAACCACAGGCCATAAAACAATTGGTAGAGGGCATTGAAGGAAATGAGGGCCACCAGACCTTATTGGGGGTGACCGGCTCTGGAAAGACTTTTACCGTGGCCAATGTGGTGGAATCGGTGCAGAGACCCACGCTGGTACTGGCCCATAACAAGACCTTGGCCGCACAGTTGTATTCCGAATTCAAGCAGTTTTTTCCCAACAATGCCGTGGAATACTTTGTATCCTATTATGACTACTACCAGCCCGAAGCCTATATACCCTCTAGCGGATTGTACATAGAAAAGGACCTTTCCATCAATGAGGATATAGAAAAACTCCGTCTCAGCGCCACTTCATCCCTCCTTTCTGGCAGAAGGGACGTATTGGTGGTTGCCTCGGTCTCCTGTTTGTATGGTATAGGAAACCCCATCGAGTTTCAAAAGAACGTGATTTCCATCCACAGAGATCAGGTGATTTCCCGAACTAAATTCTTAAAACAACTGGTACAAAGCCTCTATTCCCGTACCACAGCAGATTTTAGAAATGGAAACTTTAGGGTAAAGGGAGATGTTGTGGATGTATTCCCGGGATATGCCGACCATGCTTTTCGTATCCATTTTTTTGGGGATGAGATAGAAGAAATTGAAGCGTTGGACCCCTTCAACAATAAGGTCATTGAGGTTTATGATTCACTGAACATCTATCCGGCGAATATGTTCGTGACATCGCCAGATGTGCTTCAAAATGCCATACACCAAATACAGGATGATCTGGTAAAACAAGTTGATTATTTCAAAGAAATAGGCCGACCACTGGAAGCTAAACGACTGGACGAACGTACCAATTTTGATTTGGAGATGATCCGCGAACTTGGCTATTGCTCCGGAATTGAAAATTACTCCCGATATCTGGATGGAAGGGAACCGGGTACACGGCCTTTCTGTTTGTTGGATTATTTCCCAGACGATTATCTGATGGTTGTCGATGAAAGCCATGTGACCATCCCACAGGTACATGCCATGTACGGTGGCGACCGTTCGAGAAAGGAGAATTTGGTGGAATACGGTTTCCGTCTACCTGCAGCCATGGACAACCGCCCCTTAAAGTTTGAAGAATTTGAAGCACTTCAAAATCAAGTTATCTATGTAAGTGCCACGCCTGCTGATTATGAGTTGGAACTGAGTCAAGGTGTGTATGTGGAACAGGTCATCCGTCCCACAGGATTGCTAGACCCCATTATAGAAGTAAGACCCAGTGCAAATCAGATAGATGATTTGGTGGAAGAAATACAACAGCGGGTGGAACTCGATGAACGAACCTTGGTCACCACCCTTACCAAACGTATGGCAGAAGAATTGACCAAGTATTTGGCTCGGATAGATATTCGCTGCCGATACATACACAGTGACGTGGACACCTTGGAAAGGGTAGAGATTATGCAGGATTTACGAAAAGGGCTTTTTGATGTGCTGATCGGGGTCAACCTACTCAGGGAAGGACTGGATTTACCCGAAGTGTCTTTGGTGGCCATTTTGGATGCCGACAAAGAAGGTTTTTTGCGAAGTAACCGCTCATTGACACAGACTGTAGGCCGCGCGGCACGTAACCTTAATGGCAAGGCCATTATGTATGCCGATACGGTAACCGATAGTATGCAGAAAACTATTGATGAGACCAACTATCGCAGGGAAAAGCAAATGGCGTACAATCTTGAAAACAATATTACCCCCAAGGCACTGAATAAGAGCTTGGACAGTGCATTGGCCAGAAATTCGGTATCTACCTATCATTTCCAAAAAGAGGAACTGCGTGCCGCAGAACCAGATTTGGAATACCTTACCCAGAATCAAAAAGAAAAGTTGATTCGTGAAAAGAGAAAAGCCATGGAAAAAGCGGCTAAAGAACTTAACTTTATGGAGGCAGCCAAACTTCGGGATGAAATAAAGATGCTCCAAGAACAGGAATAAATGAAACGCGCTCCGAACATATCTGCCGGAGCGCGCCAACTAACTAACCAACTAATCTAACCATCATGAAACACCTCTAGTTGGTGCGTTTCATTTTTTATTTACCCAATAGAAATCAGGCGCTTGGGTTTTGGCAATGCTTCTTCTTTCTTGGGCAACGTTAATTTCAATACCCCATCTTCATATTTTGCATCGATTTTAGAGCCATCTACCGTTTCAGGTAAGGTGAAAGCTCTTTTAAATGATGAATACGAAAATTCCTTTCTGGTGTAATTTTCCTTGGTATCCTTGCTTTCCGACTTTATTTCACTGGAAACGGTAAGCACGTCATGGTCAACTTCCACGGTAAAATCCTCTTTTTTGACACCGGGAACAGCCAATTCAAGCTCAAATTCTTTCTCATTGTCCTTAATGTTTACAGCAGGAACAGTTGTATTCCACTTGTCGGTGCCACCGAACCAATCCGGTCCCATAACATCATTCAACAAAGCGGGGAAAAATAGATTGTTTCTCTTTACTATACTCATGGCGATTTACTTTTTTAGGTTAAACTTTTAAATCACCATGCATAGGACAAATTATGTACCATTGCACAAATCATGTCTATTTGACATGATTTTAACAAAATATTATGACAAAATGACATTAATTGTAATGCGCCTTGAAGATATTGATCAGCACATCTGGTGGAATTACTTTATCTGGATAGTTGTGCATGACCTCGAGCACTTGACCGATAGCTGCCGGAGGCAATCCCATATGAAGTCCGATATTGTACAAGGTGTTCACTTCCTTTTTGTGTTGTTCTTGGTCAACATTCATCAAAAGCAGTAGCCTGTGAAACTGAACTATGCGTTCAGCTTGGGTTTTCAGCACAATCCTTGGGGAGTTTTCTTTGAGAAGTCCATCAAATACATCCCTTTCCACACCTAAGTTCAGGGCCACTTTGAGTAAAAATTGGTATTCAGATTCCTTCAAAGAATGATCCACCCTTGCAAAAGCAATCATCTCTGAAAGAATACTTAATTTTTCCTCGTAGGTACCCATAGGTGCGGATTTTTAGATAGGTTCCTATATTACATAACTCGAAAACTCAAAATTTAGTGCATAAAAAAGCCCCGATGCGATTCAGGGCTTTTTGAAATAGTTGAACAATAGCTTCTGCTATGCCGTAACCCGAACAGGAACAGCAAATACTTTTCCGGAAGGGATTCCTTCCAATTTCACTTTCTGATAGTTCAATCTGCTCTTGATGAACCCTTCAAGAGTACTATTCTTTGTGTCCACTGAAAGCACCACAAGCTCACCGTTTTTATTTATGGTGAAAATAACTTGTGCCGTCCAATCCTCAGTAGCCAATTTAAGGGTATTGTTTTTCAACATCCCTTGGATTTGGGAGCAAAGGCTTTTTTCAGGATTTTCTTCGGTACTTGGATTGGCAAAAAGGGCCATAGTTGCGAACAACGTAAAAGTCAATGTAATAGCTTTGATTTTTTTCATGATTTCGTTTTTGTTTTCTGATTTTGATGATGCTTAAGAATAGGTTTTACAACTCTTTAATGAACGTTTCTTTTTGAAAGACAAGGCAAAATTACGCTCCAAAAAACCGAAATCAATACACCAACGGTGCGATTTAACTGACATTTAATTTCTGTAACCTTGGCTTAATATTCATGCTTTCCCATCATCACGGAAGTGGTTTGCAAGCTTATCAACACACTTTTCCTTTTTAGATTAAAACATCTATCAAAAACAGCAAAAGTTTGAATACCTTGAAATGGTTTTTGTATTGGATCAAGAAAAATAAAAAAGGGCAACGTTAAAAAAACGTTGCCCTTATCTTTTGGAGTATTACGGAAGTTACCCCAATACTTCTTTTACTTTATCCGCAGCTTCTTGGAACTGTACAGCAGAATGCACAGCCAATCCAGAATTGTCTATGATTTCTTTGGCCAATTCGGCATTGGTCCCTTGCAATCTAACAATAATGGGAACCTTGATAGCGTCGCCCATATTCTTATAGGCATCCACCACACCTTGCGCTACTCTATCGCAACGAACAATACCGCCAAAGATATTGATCAATATTGCTTTTACATTCGGGTCTTTTAGGATGATTCTAAAAGCCTCTTCCACCCTTTTTGCATCAGCCGTTCCTCCAACATCCAGAAAGTTGGCAGGTTCACCACCGGCCATTTTTATCAAATCCATAGTAGCCATGGCCAATCCGGCACCATTCACCATACAGCCCACGTTACCGTCCAAATCCACATAGTTCAACCCCACCTCTCTAGCTTCAACTTCAATGGGGTTTTCCTCACGAAGGTCACGCATTTCGGCATAGGCCTTTCTTCTATACAATGCATTGTCATCTATAGACACCTTGGCATCAACGGCCATGATTTTATCATCAGAAGTCTTAAGGACTGGATTGATTTCAAAAAGACTGGCATCACTTTGCTCATATGCCTTGTAAAGGGCAGTAACAAATTTCACCATCTCTTTGAACGCATTGCCGGATAGCCCTAGATTAAAAGCTATACGCCTAGCCTGAAACGGCAAAAGACCTGTTGCGGGATCAATTTCCTCGGTAAAAATAAGATGAGGGGTTTTTTCAGCCACTTCCTCAATATCCATACCACCTTCCGTGGAGTACATTACCATGTTTCTACCTGTACCTCTGTTCAACAATACAGACATATAAAACTCATTGGTTTCACTATCTCCTGGATAGTAAACATCTTCAGCAATTAATACTTGGTGTACTTTCTTTCCCTCTGCAGATGTTTGTGGAGTAATAAGGTTCATCCCTATGATGCTTCCTGCCAATTCTTCAACTTCCTTCAAGTTCTTGGCCAATTTAACGCCTCCGCCTTTACCCCGGCCTCCTGCATGTACTTGAGCTTTGATCACATGCCATCCCGTACCTGTTTCCTGAGTAAGTTGTTTGGCGGCGCTTACCGCTTCATTCGCGTTTCGGGCAACAATTCCGCGTTGTATCCTTACTCCAAAACTGGCTAAAATTTCTTTTCCTTGATATTCGTGAAGATTCATCTGTGAATTAACTTTTGTTCGTTGACAAAAATAGAAAACCACACCGAGAAATAGAAGATGAAAAAAGAATAATTGCCTTCCAATCCATTACCTATGACAATTGTAGGGCTTTTTGTTGAATTGAACCTTCAAATTTTAAAGTCTTCGAAGTCCAAAGGGTCAAAATTCTTAAAGTGCCCGTTCATTTCAATAACGGTTTTGGCATGGTTTACTTGGGTTAGAATAGCCGTGGTGGATTCCAAATGATCTTTGATGAACAGCAAGCGATCGGTTTCGTTGGAAATCTGTAGCAATTGGTATTCCTGTTCAAAGGAAAGTCCCATTTTATGCGCCAAGGAATAACTACTGAACTGTTTTGGGGAGATTTGGGTAAAGGGAACATCCATTAGTCCATATAACTCTTCCACTTTTTCAAGGACTTCCACTCTAAGTTTCTCATCTGCACTGTTCTCCATATCCAAAAACTCAACATCTCCACCCGCATATAGCTTCCCTTCCATCTGATTTTCAAAGGAAAGCATCTTAAACACCTGACGTGCCACACAGATCACATCCATTTCACCATTATCGTATGTCGTTACAACCTCGACCAATTGCACCTCGGTTCCATAGGATAAGGTATTATTGATAAACACTGGTATTCCAAAAGTGATCGCTTCATTTCTACAATCATTGATCAATTGCTTGTATCGCTCTTCAAAAATGTGCAAGGGAACGGTCTCACCCGGAAAAAAAACAGATTGTAGTGGAAATAGCGGTAGTTTCATTGTTGGAGTTTGCCTAAATGTACAATGTGAAACCCAAAGGCGCAAGTATTTAAAAAGTCATTTGTTATTTATAAAACAATTTGTTACAAAAATATTTCTCTGCTTTTTATTCTTGTACAACCCGAGTACAAGGCTTAGTTTTGTCGGAAAGACTAATCCATATGAATTCCAAAGATTTATTGAAGCTTGCCGGCGAGTTTGGTGCTCCACTTTACGTTTACGATGCCGAAAAAATAGCCTCACAATACCATAGATTGACCCAAGCGTTTGAAGGGGTTCCAAACCTAAGATTGAATTATGCCGCCAAGGCACTGTCCAATATCAGCATCCTTAGGTTTATGAACCATTTGGGAAGTGGTTTGGACACGGTTTCCATACAAGAAGTAAAACTTGGTCTATTGGCAGGTTTTGCGCCTGAATCCATCATATATACTCCCAACGGTGTTTCCTTGGAAGAAATTGAACAGGCTGCGGCACTTGGAGTTCAAATCAACATAGACAACCTATCCGTTTTGGAACAGTTTGGAAGCAAGCATCCTGATATTCCAGTTTGTATCCGAATAAATCCGCACGTGATGGCCGGTGGAAACTCTAAGATATCTGTGGGTCACATCGATTCCAAGTTTGGTATCAGTATCCATCAAATTCCACATTTACTCCGCATTGTGGAACTTACCAATATGAATATAAATGGTATTCACATGCATACAGGAAGCGATATTTTAGATATTGATGTATTCCTTTATGCCTCTGAAATACTATTTGAAACCGCCAAAAACTTCAAAGATTTGGAGTTTATAGATTTTGGAAGCGGGTTTAAGGTTCCTTACAAAAAAGGTGACATCCAAACCAACGTAGAAGAATTGGGTAAAAAATTGACCGCACGTTTCAATGAATTCTGTGCCGAATATGGTCGCGAACTTACCTTGGCCTTTGAGCCTGGCAAATTCTTGGTGAGCGAGGCGGGTTACTTTTTGGCAAAAGTCAATGTTGTAAAACAGACCACATCCACCGTTTTTGCAAGTGTTGACTCTGGATTCAATCACCTTATCAGACCCATGCTATATGGTTCCAGTCACGACATCATCAACATTTCCAACCCCAAGGGACGGGAACGGTACTACTCCGTTGTGGGATATATCTGTGAAACGGATACTTTTGGCAGCAATCGCAGGATCAATGAGATTTCTGAGGGCGACATTCTTTGCTTTAAAAATGCCGGAGCCTATTGTTTTACCATGGCCAGCAACTATAACTCCAGATATAGGCCGGCTGAAGTTTTATGGTATAAAAACAAGGCACATCTAATTAGGGAAAGGGAAACGTTTGATGATATTTTAAGAAACCAGGTGGATACCAAAGATTTATTCAAAGTAACCCAAAAAGAAGCTGTAAAATAAGATGGGGGTCATTGCCCTATTGCTTGCCATTGTATTTATCTTCCTTTCCGGATTGCATTTGTATTGGGTTCTTTTTGGTATCAAGGACCCCACACGGGTGCTCCCCACCAATGAAGATGGTCAGTTATTGATGCAGCCCGGGAAAGCAGGCACATTCCTAGTAGGCTTGTTTTTGGCGCTTTTTGCCTCTATTTACCTTAACAAGGTTTTGGAGTTTTTCAATTTTGAAGGGGTGACCCATATCTCTTTGGGAATTGGCGCTTTGTTTTTAGTAAGGACCATTGGGGATTTTAGATACGTTGGTTTTTTCAAGACAGTGAAGAACACCAATTTTGCGGGAATGGATTCAAAGTTCTATTCCCCATTGACCTTGGTCATTGCTGCGCTTATCTTCGTTTTGGAGTTTTGGGGTTGAATACTTTTTTGGCACAATTTTCGTTAGTTTTGTATTGGTTGGGAGACCAATATCTCAAAACACAAGCACTATGCGCACAATTTTTACCCAAATCAGTTTAATGTTTCTTCTATTGACAGGGTTTCAGGCCCAAGCACAGGATATCAATTGGGTGTCTTGGGAAGAAGCAGTGCAATTGTCACAAACCGATGCCAAGCCCAAAAAAATATTCATCGATGTGTACACTGATTGGTGTGGATGGTGTAAAAAAATGGACAAGGATACCTTTCAAAATCCTGAGGTTTCCGCTTACATGCAGGACAATTTTTACATGGTAAAGTTGGACGCCGAAGGGAAAGACCCCATTGAATTTCAAGGTAAAACCTTCAAGTTTGTCCCTTCTGGAAGAAGAGGTTACCATGAATTCGCCGCAGCCTTACTGCAGGGAAAAATGAGTTATCCCACGGTGGTCTTTTTGGATGAGGATTTAAAAATGTTATCTCCGGTGCCCGGATACCAAAAGGTAGAGCCCTTTCTACAAATTGCCCGTTACTTTGGGGACAATATCTACAAGGATCAGGATTGGCAGACGTATGCAGGAAAATAAACCCGCTTAATTTTACTACCTACTATAATTTGGACTTTCCTTAGTGATGGTTACATCATGCGGATGGCTTTCATGGATACCACTGGAAGTGATTTTCACAAATCGCCCAGTTTCTTTAAGGGTTTCTATATCCTTGGCACCACAATAGCCCATTCCAGCACGCAGACCACCAATAAATTGATGCATGCTCTCGTATAGATCACCTTTGTAGGGTACACGCCCCACAATGCCTTCGGGAACCAATTTCTTGATATCGTCTTCCACATCTTGGAAGTAGCGGTCCTTACTGCCTTGTTTCATGGCCTCAACAGAACCCATTCCACGGTATGATTTGAATTTTCGACCTTCATAAATAATGGTTTCTCCAGGAGATTCCTTGGTACCTGCCAACAAAGAACCCAGCATCACCGTATCGGCTCCGGCAGCAATAGCTTTGGGAATATCCCCAGTATATCGGATACCTCCATCGGCAATCACAGGAACCCCAGTACCTTTTATGGCAGCAGCCACTTCCAATACAGCGGAGAATTGCGGGAAGCCAACTCCGGCAACCACACGGGTGGTACATATAGACCCTGGTCCAATACCCACTTTAACCGCATCAGCTCCGGCTTCAACCAAATACTTGGCTGCTTCGGCAGTAGCTATATTACCTACGACCACATCAAGCTCTGGGTATGCTTTTTTGACTTCCTTTAGGATACCGACCACACCTTTGGTGTGACCATGAGCTGTGTCGATAATAATAGCATCCACACCAGCATTTACAAGAGCCCCTGCCCTTTCCACAGCATCGGCCGTTACCCCAACCGCGGCAGCAACACGCAAGCGACCGTATTGGTCTTTATTGGCAATGGGCTTCTGGGTTAGTTTGGTGATGTCCCGAAAGGTGATAAGTCCAACCAATTCATCCTTGTCATTCACCACTGGTAATTTTTCAATTTTGTTTTCTTGAAGAATTACCTCGGCCTGTTGCAATGAAGTACCCTCACCAACAGTTACCAAATTTTCCGAAGTCATGACCTCCGCAATGGGGCGATCATTATTTTTTTCGAACCGCAAATCCCTATTGGTCACGATTCCTATCAATCTTTTATTATCATCCACAATTGGAATTCCCCCAATGCTATGCTCCTTCATATTGGCTTTGGCATCCCTAACCGTAGAATCCAAAGGAAGAGTAACAGGATCCATGATCATACCACTTTCGGCTCTTTTAACCTTACGGACTTTAAGGGCTTGCTGCTCGATGGTCATGTTCTTATGAAGCACACCAATGCCTCCTTCGCGAGCCATAGCTATGGCCATACGGGATTCAGTGACCGTATCCATTGCAGCAGATACAATAGGAACATTAATGGTAATGTTTCTTGTAAATTTCGATTGAATATTGACTTCCCGGGGAAGTACTTCGGAATATGCTGGCACAAGTAGGACATCATCATAGGTCAATCCTTCGCCAACAATTTTGTTTAGGTGGGCTTCCATTGCAATTACGAATTAATTGCGTGCAAATGTACCACTATTTTAGTTCATATCTATCTATTTTGGCATTTGGTTAATGGTATATAAAATTTATTTTTATTTAGACTTATTATAAATAATTAATATCTTTATCCCATAATCCAATTTGATATGTGTGAATCCCTCATCATTTTAGACCAATCCAAGAATGGTATATTGACCTTTTGCAATAGAAGCAAGCTATTTCAGTTGATTTTCAACAACCTGTGTTTTGAATTATACGAATGGGAATTGGATGCTTTTAAAGAGTATATCCACCAGTTGGATGCATCGTATTGGGAAAAACAGCTGAAACATTGGTCACAACAGCGTAAAATCCCCATTTCGGTTGGGAAGAAACATTTCATTGTTTTGGTGAACAAGGAAGAGCTTATGGAAATAAAGCAGTTACTGCGTTACGAAAAGCTCCAACCAGAACTTATTGGCTACCACGATATCGATTATACGTTTATTGAAAACTGATTTCGAAAGGACTTTCCCCTTATCCAATACTCATTACTTTCGCGATGGCCTAGCACACTGCCACAAAACCAATGCGGCGGAGCAAGTATACGTAAGGGTCATTAATATGCCTGAAAAAATAACTACATATTTAAACCAAGATATGCCTTTCCACATCAGGTAAATGCCCCCGAAGGTCAATACCACCGATAAAAAAGGCTCTATGGTCAAAAAGAGCTTCCATTTTTTTGGTAAACGGGTCAACCATACCAATCCTCCCAACAAAAAAAAGATCATGGACATGGACAGAATATGCGTGTGCACAATGGTGAGCATCTCACGGTCGCCCTTCTTGAACTTCATCACCGTGGCTTCTTCATCTTCCTCGTTGCCCAAATAATTTTCCTCGATTCCAGCAGGTGTTGTAGAATCGGTTTCTTTGATAAAGAGCAATCCCGTGAAAAATCCAATGGATAGTATAATAACAAAGGTGCTTATGAACAAGCGAATCTCTTTGGGGAATGTAGACAGCACACCGTTATATACCATTATAGCTGTCCTTTATCCTGAAGTATTCCTATTGTCTGAAGCAGATTGTCCATGGATTTGGTCATGGAATTCACCGAAATGGTGGCACCAGAGATGGCGTCTATATTGGTATCACTGTTTACACGATCACCGCCCGTTTTTCCCAAAAACTGCTTCAACCATCTTTTGCTTCCAATTTCGCCACCGTATTCCTCCCTGTAGACCAACACTTTTGTATTGATGATTTTTACGTTGCCATCAAACAACACCAAATAATCAAACTTTGCGGTTTTGCTAGGCGCTTGGTCAAAAAATGCATATCCCAAAATTGAATCTCCAGCAGTGATTCGATACAAATTTTCTCCTGAAATCTTGGTAGGCAGTTTGGCATTCAAGTCATTCGTAATAGTAATGGGCTGCATGGCAAAATCAACCACCTCGAAGGTCTTTTCCACTTCTTTCAGCACTCTCTTGTTGACCTCCTTTGGAGCGGCGAATGCAAGTAGCACTAAAATAAAGGGGATAGCTAAATATGATTTTGCCGATTTCATCCCACAAATATATTAATTTAGACTCATTACGAATAAAAATAGGATGGAATATTACATCCACCCTACTTCAATCTTCTTAGAACCAAACTCCTATTCCAAAGTTCAAACGGTCCTGCACATCTGAGTCATCTGCAGCATTACTCCTGAACTGATAGTCTCCCTTGACCACCACACCTGGTGCAATATGATAGGTTAATCCCGTAGTAACATCGGTACGGTCATAGGCCTCATTTTTTACCAAACCACCCTCGGTATCCGCATGGGTGTTATACATTTCGTAACGAGCAAAAGCAAAAAGCTTTTGTCGATTTCCTGCAGGAAGGACATTATAAGCTCCTTCCAAATACCAACCTTGCAATGCACTTCCCAAATTACTTCCGGTTAGATCATTATAGGCATCCGTATCTGATAGGGAGGCATGTATAAATTGTCCTCTGGCGGTAAAGTTTTGGTAGGCATAACGGGCATCCAGTCCGAACATGGCGATACCAATATCCGCACCATCAAATTCCTCTACGTCGTCATCGGCTTGGGTACGTCCAAAATAGGTTGAAAAACCCAATCGTAATCCGGGAATGCCATAGTAATCCAGCTTGGTGGATAGGTTAGGGCTATCAATGGTGGATTGGATTCCTTTTTGTCTACCACCACGAAGGCCGCTGGAACCACTTAATTTCCCAGCTACACCACCTTCGCCATCGGCTTCAGCAGATTTGAATCCATTAAAAAGGTAGGCTTGATATCCCAAGGAAATGGAGTTGAACCTTCCGGTTACCCCTACCCCAAGCTCACGCCAAGTGGTGGGAACAATGGAATTGTCCAAACCTGGGCGTTCCGTTCCATTAAACGTGGTTGGTTCGTGGAATTCGTTTATGATTCCCATGGGAACCAACATCAATCCACCACGGATATTAAGGTTGGGAGCCGCATTGTAGTTCACAAAAGCCTGCTCCACAAAGACCTCTTCAACGTGCTCAAATTCCACCTCAGTAACAAACTGGGTACGGTCGTCAAATCGGTATCCAAAAAGTAGAACCAGACGTTGTACATCCAATTCACCGTTATCTCCTTCAGGCTGATTGTACAGCATCTCGCCATAGGCACCCACGGTTACTGCAGAAGCATAATTTCCTGATAGTAAACGCTGTGCAGCGTTGATTTGTTTCTGGGGATCAAGTTGGATTGAGTCGGTTTGTGTCTGTGCAAACGTAAATGACGCACATAACAAAGCAAATAGAATAGTTGTTTGTTTCATGTTTTTTAATAATTGCGCGGCAAATATATTCCTACCTCTTAAAGCAACCAAATTTATTTGGACTTAGTTTAAATAAATTTTAAGGCTTAGTACACGACAGCATCAAAAAAAGTTAGTGATACGCAGAGAAAAGTTCGGTGGCCTTGTTGTAAGCAGCCTCAAAAACCATCCAGTTTACACCTGTGTAGGCTTTTTCGGCAGTAAAATAGGATAGCATTTTTTCCGTGGGCATGTTCCCGGTAAGCTCATCCTTGGCCATGGGACACCCTCCAAAGCCCTGAACAGCACCATCAAAGCGTCTGCAACCTGCTTTGTAGGCCGCATCCACTTTTTCATGCCATTTGGTCGGGGTGGTGTGCAAATGGGCGCCAAATTCAATATCTGGATATTTGGGAATGAGATTGGAAAACAAATACGAAATGGTCTTTGGGGTGGAACTCCCAATGGTATCGGAAAGGGACAAAATTTTGGTGCCCATATCGGCCAATTTTTCAGTCCACTCCCCTACCACGTCCACATCCCAAGGGTCGCCATAAGGATTTCCAAATCCCATGGAAATATAGGTTACCACTTCCTTGCCATGGGCATTTGCCAATTCCAGTATACCCTTTAGGGTATCCACAGATTGCGCTATGGTCTTATGGGTATTCCGCATTTGGAAGTTTTCGGAAATTGAAAATGGGTAACCCAAGTAAGTAATTTCAGGGTGTTTGCAGGCATCCTCCGCACCTCGGATATTGGCTACAATAGCCAAGAGCTTACTCTTTGTTTTAGAAAGATCTAATCCTGCCAAAACCTCTGCGGTATCCTGCATCTGCGGAATGGCCTTGGGTGAGACAAAACTGCCAAAATCCAACGTGTCAAAACCACATCCCAAAAGCGACTGGATATACCTTACTTTTTCCTCGGTGGGAATAAAGGTCTTTATGCCTTGCATGGCATCACGCGGACATTCTATGAGCTTTACTTTTGACATTGGCTGCCTGTAAAATTAGCACTATTTATCCGATAGCAATAGATAAATAGCGATTCCCACAAAAACAATGATCTGGACCCATTTGAGATAACTTCCTACTTTGGGATGGCGCATCAAGTAGGTTGAAATGCTTCCGGCCAAAACAGCGATCATCCCAAAAATAATGAAGGCCACCAACATGAATAGTAGGCCAAGCACATAGAATTGGAGTACCGAACTCAACGTTTCGCTAAAGAGAAAACCCGGAAAAAATGCCAAAAAGAAAATAGTGACCTTGGGATTGAGGACATTCATGGCAAAACCGGTCTTAAACAGTTTAAAAGAGCTTTGTGAAGGCCCTTTTTCTTGTTCAACGTGAATGGTATCGCTACCTCTATAAACTTTAATTGCCAAATAAATAAGATATGCAGCGCCAAAAAGTTTTATTCCAAAAAAGAGGGCATCACTGCGCTTAATGATTTCGGACACTCCAAAAGCAAGCAAAGTGGTATGCACCAAGCACCCACTGACCAATCCTAAAACCGTAGCCAAGCCTGCCTTGACACCATTGGAAATACTTTGGGTAAGCACAAAAATATTGTCTGGTCCAGGAGAAATGGCCAAGGCTGCCGAAGAAACCAAAAACCCAATAAGAATAGGATAATTAATGGTTTCGGTGCTTACCAGGAACAACTGCTGCATCTTATTCTACGATGTGCGGTCCAAAATGGCCTTGTTGATTTTTTTGATCAAACCCGGACCTTCATAAATAAATCCGGTGTACAACTGCACCAAATCGGCACCAGCATCCAATTTTTCAAGGGCATCTTCAGGAGAATGGATTCCCCCCACCCCAATGATTGGGAATGCCTTGTTGCTCTTTTCGGACAAAAACCGAATGACCTCTGTGCTCCTTTTGGCCAAAGGCTTGCCACTAAGCCCTCCTTGCTCCTCTGAAACAATGAGGTCAGATTTAAGGCCTTCTCGGGAAATGGTCGTATTTGTGGCAATGACCCCATCAATTTCTGTGGCTTTTACAATAGCTATAATGTCCAAAAGTTGGTCATTGCTTAGATCTGGCGCAATTTTTAAAAGGATGGGCTTTTCTTTTTTGTTCGCTTTTTTAGCCTGCTTGGTATTCTGCCTCTTTAGTTTTTTTAGCAATTGGGTCAACGGTTCTTTATCCTGAAGCTCCCGTAATCCTGGTGTGTTCGGTGAACTTACATTGACCACAAAATAATCTACATGTTCAAAAAGGGCTTCAAAACAGATTAGATAATCTTTAATGGCTTGGTCGTTGGGCGTGACCTTGTTCTTGCCAATATTACCGCCCACAATGACCCGATGCTTTTTCTTCAGCAGTTCCACCGCTTCAAAAACCCCATGGTTGTTGAATCCCATTCGGTTTATAATGGCACTGTCCTTTCGTAGTCTAAAAAGCCGCTTCTTAGGGTTTCCGGGTTGCGGTTTGGGGGTCAAGGTCCCTATTTCAACAAAACCAAAACCAAAATCCGAAAATTCGTTGAAGAGTTGTGCATTCTTATCAAATCCAGCGGCCAGACCCACAGGATTTTTGAATTTCACTCCAAAAACCTCTCGTTCCAACCTTGGGTCCTTTAGTTCAAAAATCTTTCTGAAAAGAGGCCCAAGTCCCATTCTGGAAAACCATTTAATAGCCCAAAATGAAAAGTGGTGCACGCTTTCTGGATCAAACAAAAATAAGATTGGGCGAATGAGGGTTTTATACATTCAAAAGATTTTCAACAAAAATAAAAACTCTTAAAACAGAACACACCAAATCGTTCATTTTTCGTCAACTGACCTGTTTATATAGATAGGGCGCAACGTAAGCTGATCGCAGAGTTTCACGTAAAAGTTGTACTGTTTTGGATTAAAAATCGACAGCAATCTTTTGTCCATCATGCGGACATTTTGTTTCATACTGTCCATAATGGTCTTATACTCTTTGGAAATAGTCATCAAGACTTCGGGAGAACTTTCTTCATGCTGTTTTAAAAGAAACTCAGCCTGATTGCTCAGGATTTCATTCCTGACCTTTAATTCGGCGCTCCAATTCCTAAGATTTTGTTTCTGCTCATCGTTTAGCTGAAATACCTCCGCAATGGTTTCGTCATCTGTACCTCCCACGCCCAAAACGCATTCCTGTTGCGCCTTTGTGCCAATGACGGATAAAAGAAAAACAAGTACTAAAATTCTGTGCAAGTTTGGTCAATTTTGAAAAGCATGGGAAAGATAAGTTTTAAAACATTCTTTTCTTAAGATTACGATTGAATAACCATTATTTTTGATAAAAAGCACAACATGGAAAAACTTTTGCCCCGATTTCTGGATTATGTAACCACCGATACCCAAAGTGACCCCTACTCCAAAACAACCCCCAGTACGGAAAAACAATGGGATTTGGCCAAAAAATTGGTCATGGAGCTACATCAAATTGGTCTTCAGGAAGTTTCCATTGATGAGAACGCCTACATCATGGCAACCTTGCCCAGTAATCTGGACAAAAAAGTGCCCACCATCGGCTTTATTTCACATATGGACACCTCTCCTGATTTTTCGGGAAGGAATGTAAAACCACAAATTATAAAAGACTATGATGGAAAGGATATTGTGCTCAACAAAGCGAAGAATATTGTGCTTTCCCCAAGTTATTTTGAGGATTTATTGCAGTACCAAGGTCAGACTTTAATCACCACGGACGGCAATACCTTGCTTGGAGCTGATGATAAGGCAGGTATTGCCGAGATTATTACAGCTATGGAGTATTTGGCACAACATCCCGAAATAAAACATGGAAAAATACGGATTGCCTTCACCCCAGATGAAGAAATTGGAAGGGGCGCCCATAAGTTTGACGTAAAAAAGTTTGGTGCCGATTGGGCCTATACCATGGACGGTAGTCAAGTGGGCGAACTGGAATATGAAAACTTTAATGCGGCCAGTGCCAAAATCATGGTTAAAGGAAAAAGCGTCCATCCCGGCTATGCCAAGAACAAAATGGTAAACGCCATTTCCATAGCCAATGAATTTTTAAGCTTGCTCCCTCAGAGGGAAGTCCCGGAACACACCACAGGAATGGAAGGCTTTTTCCATGTGCACAAGCTTAAGGGAGAAATTGAAAACGCCCAAATAGACTTGATCATCCGTGATCACGATGCCGAACATTTTCAAGCCAGGAAGGATCTTCTTGTCAATATTACCGAAAAGCTCAACAAAAAACATGGGGATTGCATCACTATCGAGATTGAAGACCAATACCGCAACATGCGTGAAAAGGTGGAGCCGGTGTTCCACATTGTGGAGATTGCCCAAGAAGCGATGGAGTCCTTGGGCATTGAACCCATCATAAAACCGATAAGAGGAGGGACCGATGGATCGCAATTGAGTTTCATGGGACTACCCTGCCCCAACATCTTTGCCGGGGGGCACAATTTTCATGGTAAATATGAATACGTCCCTTTGGAAAGTATGGAGAAAGCTGTCCAGGTTATCGTGAAGATTTGCGAACTTACTGCCAGTCAAATTAAATGATTATGGAAAAATCAGAAAAAATAGCGGCGTATTATAGCAAAGACCACCCATTTAAAGAAGGCATAGTCCAACTCAGAAAACTGGCCCTGCAAACCAAAAGTGAGGAGGACTTTAAATGGAGTTTTCCGGTGTATACGGTCAATGGTAAAAATGTGTTTGGCATCTGCAAGTTCAAAAATCATTTTGGGGTCTGGTTCTTTAATGGGGTGTTCTTGAAAGATCCCAAAAAAGTGCTGGAAAATGCCCAAGAAGGAAAAACCAAGGGTATGCGGCATTGGAAGTTCCACACTTTGGGCGAGGTCGATAAGAAGGCAGTGTTCGCCTACATGCAGGAAGCCATTGAAAACCAGAAAAAGGGTATGGAGATCACTGTGGAAAAGACATCAAAAGTGACCATTCCGTCATTGCTTCAGGAAAAATTAAAGGAAAATAAGGAGTTGCGAACCGCATTCGAAAATTTTACTCCTTATAAACAAAAGGAGTTTTGCGAATATATCTCTGAAGCCAAACAAGAGCAGACCAAACAAAGACGGTTGGAAAAAATACTGCCCTTGATTGAAAAGGGTATTGGGTTAAATGACGCCTATAGATAAATATTACACTACTATGGCAGTCGTAATTTATTGCTTGAATTTTCGCACTCAATTAAACCTATATTATAAATTATTAAAATGAGAGTGGATATTATAGGAGGAGGGATAGGAGGTTTAACTATGGCCATAGCCCTTCAAAGAAAAGGAATAAGAGCTCAGGTATACGAACAAGCTAATGAGTTAAAACCAGTTGGGCTGGTATAATACTTGCAAACAATACTATGCAAGTTTTTCAGAGACTAGGCTTGGACTCTAAAATTGTTCAAAACGGGAATCGAATATCTTGCATGAATATCACCTCGCCTAATTTGACGAAACTTTCAAGTATAGATTTAAAATACTTTGAGACCAAGTATGATTGTCAAAATATTGCCATTCACCGAGCAGCACTTCAAAAAATATTGGCAACGGAATTAGAGTCCAATAGTTTGAAACTGGGCTACAAACTTTCAAAAATGGAAGTGGTGGGCAACTCCAATCTTTTAAGGTTTGAAAACGGTAAAAAAATCAACTCTAAAATTACATTGGGAGCTGACGGGCTTAACTCTACGGTTCGAGGTTTTTTGTTTCCAACCACAAGAATAAGAAACGCTTTTCAAGTTTGCTGGCGTGGAACTGTTAATCATGCTTTACCAAAAAAATTCAAAAACGAACTCAATGAAGCTTGGGGAAAAGGCAACAGGTTGGGATTTGTGCAAATTGGGTCAAATGAAGTTTATTGGTATGCTTCAAAAACCTTTAAAAAAAGTGCCAGCGAGCATTCAGTGGATAAGCTACCTGATTTTTTTTCAGGATATGACCATATTATACAGTCCATAATCTCAAAAACTCCAATAGAGAAAATTCATACAGCAACCATTGCCGACCTAGCACCCATAAAAAAATGGTACAAAAACAATACTTGTCTGATAGGAGATGCAGCCCATGCCACAACCCCAAATATGGGTCAAGGAGCATGTCAAGCAATAGAGGATGCATATATCCTTGCAGAGTGTTTGAGTAAATTTAATGGTAATGAGGCATTTTCAACATTTCAGAAATTAAGAATGCTAAAAGTAAATAGTATTATAAACACAAGTTGGCGAATAGGAAAGATTGCGCATTGGAAAAACCCAATAGCAACTGGATTAAGAGATCAGCTCATAAAAATCACTCCTAACAGAATCAACAAGAAGCAATCCCAACAAATATTCAAACTTGAAACTATTTAACGCAGTCAAATTTGTTATATCCCTCTTTTGCGACAGCCTATTGTGATACCAAAAAAACATGGCTTCGAACAAGTCAAAAACTGCATTTCTCAATTTATCATCACTTCTAAAAAATCCTCTAGCCCATGCAAATGATCCACATGATCGGGGGCTGTATTGCCCACAAACGCCTTGACCTCAAAATTGCCTTTTTGGGTTTCGGACACTTGTTGCATGCCCATGGGACCCCATTCCAGAATCGGGTTTCGTTTTAACCCCAATTCCGTGATCAACCAATCGGCGGTTTCAGTGGTACTGGCATAGGTTCCCGGAAAAATCTCGGAATGGGTTATGAGCATCTTCTTCTCTCCGTTGACTGCTTTTTGGGCAAATGCCAAGAAACCTTTCATTTTTTCTGCATTCAATTGCCCGCCTTGGGCCAAAGGAGTGGCATCGGGAAGATAATCGGTATGGAGTCCATCCAAAAGTACAATACCATCAATGCTGGCTTCATGGGCCTTCAACAACTCACGAACGGCACCATATCCGGCACTAAAGGAGCTGAAATATACTTTTCCGATCTGGTCTACACCTAATTCATCCTGTATGGCTTTCAACAGACGGGGATAGACCTCCACATCGACAAAAGGCGCTGCATAGACCGAAGAACCCGAACCTTGTTGCACCACGGCCAAAACCATAGGCCTTTTTAAATTGTGAACGGCCTGCATGGCCACAAGGGGTGCTCCATGAAAATGGATGAGCAAATCCAACTCTCTAATGCCCTCCGTAGCAGAAGGCAAGTATACTGTGACCGGTTTAGACAATATATTCTCCAATACAATCTTAGTACCCGGAGGCTCTTCATTCTTCAGTCGGGCGTGTTCCCGGATATAATCCTGCATGGGAGAAGGTACTTGTCTTACCTGCGATGCAATTTCTTTTTTTGGAGTTGAGCATCCTAACATCAACACCCATGCAAAGCATAAACACATGGCCTGTGAACGGCTATCGAGGAAAATATTCATAAAGTTTGATAGAACTTATTTTGTTGGCATTTTCCAGCCATTATGGTATTCATTGACCAATAGCAAATCGGCCTCTTTATGATTGAATTGTTTTCTTTGGGCATCCCAGAACAAGCGCTCTCCCGTTTTATAGGCCACGTTGCCCATATGGCTAACAACCGCAGCATCGTAACCTACCTTAATAGGAGCATTAAGAATAGTCTTGTCCCTTTTCTTAATGGCTTCCAAGAAATTTACTGTATGCAAATCCAAGCCATTCGCATCTACGGTCTGTAGGGGCACCGGCTCTATTTTAGGTCCCAAATCCTCACTCCAGTTAGGTCGATTTTTCTCAGGGATGACTTCCCATCCTCCGCGATCCAACACCAAGGTGCCATTGTTGCCAATAAAGGCTACACCATGGTTTCTGCCGTAGTTACCACCATCTATACCGTTGGCATGTTCCCACAAAAGTGAAAAGCCATCGAACTCATACACCGTTTGCAAGGTATCCGGAGTCTCAGCGGCATCATCAGGGTAGGCGAACTTCCCTCCCATGGCCATCACGGACTTTGGCGTGGCTGCCTTCATACCATACAGGGCATAATCAATTAAATGCACACCCCAATCGGTCATCAAACCTCCGGCATAGTCCCAAAACCATCTAAAATCAAAATGGAAGCGATTTTTATTAAAAGGACGGTCTTGTGCAGGGCCCAACCACATCTTATAGTCCACCCCTGCCGGAACGGTGCTGTTGGCCACTTTGGGAATGGATTTCATCCAACCTTGGTAGGCCCAGGTCTTTACCAAACGTATCTGACCCAATTTCCCCGAATGCACATAGTTTATAGCATCCACAAAGTGGGGTTGGCTTCTCTGCCACTGTCCTATCTGCACCATTCGGTCGCTGGTATCAACAGCAGACAACATGGCTTCGCACTCAGCTATGGAATTGGCAATGGGCTTTTCGCAATAGACATCTTTTCCGGCATCCACTGCATCAACCAATTGAAGACAATGCCAATGGTCCGGAGTTCCAATAATGACAATATGGATGTCTTTATCTTCCAACATCTTGCGATAATCCGAATACCATTTTGGTTTCTTGATGTTGGCCTTTTCCAAATTTGCGGTCTTGGCACGAAGCACATTCTCATCCACATCGCATAGTGCCACTACTTCAACCTCACTATTCTTTAAAATTGAGGTAAGGTTGGCAAATCCCATACCATTGCAACCTATAAGTCCCACATGAATCTTATCATTGGGGCTGATGGTCTTTCGGATAGTGGCCAAAATCTCTGTTGGAAAAAACAAGGAAGTTCCCAAACCAACCGTATATAACGACCCTTGTCTTATGAATTGTCTTCTTGTACCCATTTTTCAAATTTTGAATAAGATACAAAAAAACGTCCCCCACAAACTGAATTGTGGGGGACGTTTTACTTTTAATTTCTTGAGAAACTATTTTTTATCCGGAGTAGTGTTCAATTTTCTACTCATTTCCATGGAAATGGCGGAACGATCAAACTTTAGACGGCCTGCCATGGTTTCAATGACACAGGAGAAATCCTTGTCGTTCAATTCCACGATTTTGCCGTGAAGCCCACTTTTTGTGATGATGCGGTCTCCTTTTTTCAACTCCGAAGTAAATTTCTTCTCATCCTTCTGACGTTTGACCTGCGGACGAATCATGAAGAAATACGCCACGGCAAAAATCAATATCAGAGGTAAAAATTGTCCTAAACTTTCCATTAAGGTAATTTATCTATTTAACAGGACCGGCAGGAGCCGCTTCCTTAGGATTAACAAAGGCCTTGATCCTTAAGGTTTCAGTGCCTTTTTCTGTGTTGGCTGTAACGGTAATGGTCTTGGTAACCTGATTTTGTCCTGAACCGTTGAACTTTACTACCAATTCGCCTGAATCTCCAGGAGCAATCGGGCTGTTCTTTGGATATTCCGGCACAGTACAACCACAGCTACTTCTTGCATCGGTGATGATCAAGGGGGCATTTCCAGTATTGGTAAACTTGAAAGTAGTCTCTTGTGGAGTTCCTTGGGTTATGGCACCAAAATCGTGCTCGGCCTTTTCAAAGCTCATTACGGGAAGCTGTTTTTGAGCTTCGTCCCTTGAAGTTGCATTTTCCACATTGTCGGCAACTATTTTGTTGGATGCCTTGTCTTTGCAGGAAACACTGATCATGGCAACAACCATGATCAAACTAAAAACTGTTGTTATTCTTTTCATGATAAAAATTTGTTTTTCCAAAAATACTCAAATATTGTTTATTGTAATCCTCTACCTATTTTTTGTAGCCTTCCGTCAGATTTATACTCTTTGGCCAACTTGTCCAAAACCCCATTTATGAAAATACTGCTCTTTGGTGTGGAATACTCCTTGGCGATCTCCAAATACTCGTTTAAGGTTACTTTCTCCGGAATGGAAGGAAAGTTGAGTAACTCACAGATTGCCATTTTTAAGATGATTAGATCTATTTCGGCTATACGGTCATTGTCCCAATTGGGAGTTTTCCCCTCAATTTCCTTTTCCCATTTGGCATCATTGAGCAAAGTCTTGGTCAAAAGGTCATTTGCAAAAATCATATCCTGTTGGTCTTTGAGCAAGGAGGGTAGAAAAAAACGATTCCCTGAAGCTTCGGTTGCTTTTCGAAGCCGTTTGGACAAAAAAGTGTTTACAATGGGAAAATCATCGACCCAAGTGAGTTTATCATCCTCAAAATATTCATAAATCTTCTCGTTCGGGGCAATTATTTCCTTAAAAAGCTGTGCCACCACTTCCCTATCGTCTTCATATCCATCCTTTCCATTGGTCATGTATTCTTTGTATATCTCGCTGGAAACGACCTCTTTGTACAGAATCTTTACATACTCATCGTTCAAGTACCAGTTGTTCAATTTTCTTTTGGAAAGTTCGTCTTTCAGGAGTTCATTTTCAGCAATTTGAAGCAATAACCTGTTCTTCACAAACTTTTCCCGATCGGGATACTTATCTTCCTCAGTGGCAAGGTACTTTTTGGAAGCATGATTGGCATGTTTGGCCGCCAAACGCTGTAATTCGGCCAAAAGGCTTAGAATCAGCAAATAGAGCACGTACATATTTTCAATACTAACTCTTAGGAATTTTTCCTGTTTCTGCAAGGAGTCGTCCTTGGATTGGACCAGTGCGTAGATGCACTGCATCACTTTTACTCTGATATGCCTTCTGGTAAGCATTTTTAAAGAACTTTTAAAGTCATTGATTGGCTTTCACAGCGCAAAAATAGTCTTATATTTCAATGTGGCCTACCAAAGTTGTTTTCTTATCAGTTTTATAACATTTATTTTCGGACCAATGGTATATCTTTGTTCGATTGTCAATCATCAGACGTTCTAAAAACCACCTTCCCTCTTATGAAGGAACTGAAACACCTTAATAAATACTTCAAAAAATATTGGTTTAAGTTATTGATGGGGGTGTTGATCACCATCATTGCTAGATTGTTCTCTTTGGTCTTGCCCCATTACGTGAACAATTCCATCCAAATTGTTGAAAAGTACACTGGAAATACCATTACACTTTCCGAAGCAAAGCAATCTTTGTTCCATTACATCTTGATTGTCGTTGGAGCGGCTTTGCTTTCCGCTCTTTTCACTTTTTTGATGCGGCAGACCATCATTAACGTATCCCGGTATATTGAATATGACCTAAAGAACGAGGTGTTTGATCACTATCAAATCCTGAACCTTGATTTTTACAAAAAGAATCGTGTCGGGGACCTCATGAACCGTATCAGCGAGGATATCAACCAAGTGCGCATGTACGGTGGACCTGCTATTATGTATGGCATCCAGACCTTCACGCTTTTTGCCTGTTTGATCCCATTAATGTTCATAAAAGCACCAACCTTGGCTGCTTATACTTTGTTGCCTTTACCTGTTTTATCGGTTTTGATTTATCAGATCAGTAAAATCATCCATAAAAGAAGTACCAAGGTCCAAGAGTTCCTGTCAACCCTGTCCACCTTTACCCAAGAATCCTTTTCAGGGGTTTCCGTAATCAAAGCTTATAGCATAGAACCACGGATCAACCAAGAACTTAGGGATTTGGCCACTGAAGGAAAGGACACTAGCATGGCCTTGGCCAAAGTAAACGCTTGGTTTTTCCCCTTGATGGTGCTGCTCATTGGTATTAGCAACACCATTGTTATCTACGTGGGTGGCATGCAATATATAAATGGGCAAATAGAATCTTTTGGAATTATTGCTGAGTTTATCCTATATGTAAACATGCTAACATGGCCTGTCGCCATTGTGGGATGGCTCACTTCCATCATCCAAAGAGCTGAAGCCTCACAAAAACGGATCAATGAATTTTTAACCATACAACCCACCATTAAAAATGAGGTTGTAGCGTCTACACCCATCAAAGGGGATATTGAGTTCAGGAATGTGTCCTTCACCTATGATGACACCAATATTACTGCCTTGGACAATGTATCCTTTACAATAAAGGCTGGGGAGACTGTGGCCTTTTTAGGAAAAACGGGGTCCGGGAAATCAACCATTTTGGATTTGGTGGCCCGCTTGTACGACACCTCTTCGGGCGAGGTTTTAGTAGATGGTATTCCCGTTCAAAAGCTCAACCTGAACAGTCTAAGAAGTTCTATTGGTGCCGTACCGCAGGATGCTTTCCTCTTTTCGGACACCATAGAGAACAACATCCGCTTTGGTGATGAAAATGCTTCATTTGATGAGATTGTAGCTGTGGCGAAGAAAGCCGTTGTGCATGAAAACATTGAGGGTTTTGCCAAGAAATACAATACTATACTAGGTGAACGGGGTATTACCCTTAGTGGTGGACAGAAGCAACGGGTCTCCATAGCGCGGGCGTTGCTCAAAGACCCCCAAATTTATCTTTTTGATGACTGTTTGTCCGCCGTGGATACCGAAACCGAGGAAGAAATCCTGAACAATCTCAAACGGGCATCCCAAAACAAGACCACCCTGATAGTAAGTCATAGGGTATCATCTGCCAAGAATGCCGATAAGATTATTGTGTTGGAAAATGGCAAGATTATTCAAGAAGGCACCCATGATCAATTGAACAATGTTGATGGTTATTATAAAGAACTCTATATCAACCAGCTTTCAGGGAAAGAATAATAAAAAAGTTGCTGAATTAGCTTTTTTTTTACATTTTTGGTAGAATTATACAACAAAGCAACTAATTACAACAACAGACCACATGGGCGAGAAAGATATCATGGATCAGGAAGAAATTTACTCCAAAGTCTTACGGGCCGGGAGAAGAACTTACTTTTTTGATGTAAGAAGCACAAAGGCCGGTGATTATTACTTAACCATTACGGAAAGTAAAAAATTTACCCATGATGATGGCTCCTTCCACTACAAAAAGCACAAAATCTATCTGTACAAAGAAGATTTTACCGCTTTCAAGGAAATCATGGAAGAAATGATGGATTACATCATTGACGAAAAGGGCCAAGAGGTAATTTCTGAACGTCATCAAAAGGATTTTAAAAAAGAAGAAAACGACATTAGTGAAAATGGAACTGCCCCAGGTAGTTTTACCGATGTTGATTTTGATGACATTTAATTGGGATATCATCCTAAAAAAACATTAAAACGACCTACATTCTGAAGGTCGTTTTTTTATTTTTAACCTATGACTAATTCAAGAAGAAACCAATGAAAAATTTCAACTTCCTTTTCCTTGCCATTTTTGCAAGTTTTACCCTTAATGCCCAAGAAGTTACTTTGGACTATTATCTGCCCGATGACATTTCATATGATACCGCAATCCCAAAACCAGCGGATGTCATTGGCCATGAAGTTGGGGAATGGCACGTGACCCACGACAAATTGATGTTCTACATGCAGACCCTTGCCGCTTCCAGCGACAGGATCACCATTGAAAATCGGGGAACAACTTTTGAGGGAAGACCTTTACTCCTGCTCACGGTGACTTCACCAAAAAATCATCAAAATATAGAGACCATTCGGCAACAGCATGTGGCTCTTTCCGAAGGAAATGCCAATACAGACACCGCCAATATGCCCATTGTGGTCTACCAAGGGTTTTCCATTCACGGAAACGAACCCAGTGGTTCCAATGCGGGATTGGCTTACGCCTATTATCTTGCTGCTGCCCAGGGCCCAGAAATTGAATCTCTTTTAGACAATATGGTCATTCTCATGGATCCCAGTTTCAATCCTGATGGGCTACAACGTTTTGCCTATTGGGCCAACATCCACAAAAGCCAGAACTTAAATCCAGACAACAACGAAAGGGAATACCATGAAGTATGGCCCGGAGGACGTACAAATCATTATTGGTTTGATATGAACCGTGACTGGCTTCCCGTGCAATTACCGGAGAGTAGAGCCCGAATTGAAACGTTTCACAAATGGTTGCCCAATATTTTGACCGACCACCATGAAATGGGCACCAACTCCACCTTTTTCTTTCAACCCGGGGAACCTACAAGGGTACATCCATTGACACCAAAAATAAATCAGGAACTTACCAAGGAAATTGGAAGCTACCATGCCAAGGCTTTGGACAAAATTGGGTCACTCTACTACTCCGAAGAGAATTATGATGATTATTATTACGGAAAAGGATCCACATTCCCCGATGTAAATGGAAGTATCGGCATTCTTTTTGAACAAGGCAGCTCAAGAGGTCATATCCAAGAGAGCGAAAATGGTATTTTAACCTTCCCATTTACCATAAGAAACCAATTTACTACTGCGCTATCTACCATTGAGGCCGCAAAGAATATGCGTACCAAAATTTTGGACTATCAGAAAGCGTTCTATGCAGACCTTCGCAATGAAGCCGCCCGTAGCAAAACAAAGGCCATTATTTTTGGTGATAGCAAGGACGCTTCAAAAACTTGGCATTTGGCCGAAATTCTTAAGAGACATAAGATCAAGTTTCACGAATTAGCCTCTGATGCCACCATTGGTGGGAAAACTTTCAAAAAAGGGCATAGCTATGTAGTTCCGATGAACCAAAAGAATCCAAGACTCATCAACGCCATGTTTGAAAAGCGAACCACTTTTACCGATAGTCTTTTTTATGACATCTCCGCTTGGACCTTTCCTTTGGCCTTCAATGTGGATTACGCAGAACTTAGTTCCCTGTCCAATGCAGGACCTGAGGTTATGGATTTTGAAAAACCTTCTGGCGGCGTTGACAAAAAGAGCAGCTACGCCTATGTGTTCGAGTGGCATGAATATTATACACCAAAGGTCTTGAACAAAATTTTGGAAAAAGGATTGAGGGCCAAAGCGGCCATGTCTCCCTTTACCTTGGAAGGAACACGCTATGACTATGGTTCTATCATGGTTCCCGTCCAAAATCAAAAACTGGATTCGGATGGGCTTTATACCTTTTTGAATAAAATTGCCCAAGAAAGTAGCATTAAAATTAATGGTGTTTCAACAGGCTATACCCAAGGCATAGATTTGGGAAGCAATGATTTTGAAGCCCTGAAAAAGCAGAAAGTTGCCTTGTTGATAGGAGATGGCACGCGTTCCTACGATGCCGGGGAAATCTGGCACTTGTTCGATACGCGCTACGACATGAAAATCACAAAAATAGACACCCGTTATTTCAACAGTGCGGATCTTGATTCGTACACTGCATTGATTCTTCCAGGAACTGGTTGGGGCGGCAGTAATCTATTGGATAAAAAAGGGGCCGAAAAGGTTAAGGAATGGGTAAAGAACGGGGGTACCGTGATTGGCTACCGAAACACGGCCAATTGGTTTAAAAGCAACGAATTCATAGATTTAGAGCTACGCAAGGATACTTTGGTCGCCAAAAACATTCCTTTTGATCAAAAACAGGATTTTCAAGGAGCCCAAGTTACAGGTGGCGCCATCTTTGAAGCCATATTGGATAGATCACATCCCATTAATTATGGTTACAAAAACGACAGATTGGCCCTATTCAGAAATACCAACATCTATTTGAACCCAGAAAAGAACAGCTATGACAACCCGATTCAGTACACCAATAATCCGTTGTTGAGTGGTTATATTTCGGAAGAAAATGCAGAACTCATCAAAAATAGTGTTCCATTCAAGGTAAAACGAATGGGTAAGGGAAGAGTGGTATTGTTTACAGACAACACCAACTTCAGGGCATTTTGGTATGGCACCAACAAGCTTTTGATGAACGCCATTTTCTTTGGACACATGATGTAAGGGATGTTGTAGTGCATCCACTAATGGAAAGAGTCATCCAAAAATGAACAATTATGGCTAGAACCCCAAGCAATATGTTGCCACTGGGCACCAAAGCTCCAGATTTCAAATTAAGGGACACTGTTTCTGATAAAATCCTTTCTTTATCAGATTTGAAAGGAGAAAAAGGAACCGTGGTCATGTTCATTTGCAATCATTGCCCCTTTGTGATTCACGTAAACCCAATGATAGCCAAACTTGGCAAGCAATACCAAACCCAGGGCATTGGTTTTGTGGCAATTTCCAGCAACGATGTGGTTAATTATCCTCAGGATGCCCCGCATCTTATGAAAGAAAATGCCAGGAAAATGGAATACACATTTCCTTATCTCTATGATGAAAGTCAGGAAGTGGCCAAAGCATACGACGCAGCCTGCACGCCTGACTTTTATCTTTTCAATTCTGATTTGGAATTGGTGTACCGAGGACAATTGGACGATTCAAGACCGGGAAATGGTTTGCCACTCACCGGGTCCGACCTCCAAGATGCCATGGATGCCATTTTAACCGGGAAGCAAGTAAACATAGATCAGAAGCCTAGTATTGGCTGCAATATTAAATGGAAGTAGATGAAAATCAGTCCAAAAAAGGCCCTGGAAGAACTATCGACCAAAAATTCCCGCTTTTTGACCTTGTTCCAGCACGGCAGTCTGTCCGTTGAAATTTACAAACCAGAAAAAGTCGATCTACAACAACCCCATTCCCGGGACGAGGTGTATGTAGTGATTTCTGGAAGTGGTGAGTTTTTGAACAATGGAAAGAGAACCACTTTTTCGGTTGGAGATTTCTTGTTTGTGCCTGCAGGAGTGGAACATCGGTTTGAAAATTTTACTGATGATTTTGCCACATGGGTATTATTCTATGGTCCTGAAGGAGGAGAAAGCGACATATGAACAATCTTGTAGTTTTGGAAACCGTGGATGCTTCCACACTGGAAACGTATATCTCCGTTGGGAAAAAATCTTATCGGGAACACTACCTCCATCTGTGGGAAAATGAAGACCCTACTCCTTATATTTCCATTGGCTTTACCAACACTATTGTAAGTGCAGAGTTAATGGACCCCAACGTAACCAATTACCTTGTAAAAATGGGTCAGGATATTGTTGGCATCGTAAAATTGGTGAAGAACAAAGGGGTGGATGAATTTCCTGATGAGACATCACTCAAAGCAGAAAAAATCTATCTGCTCAAGGCATTTTCTGGAAAAGGATTGGGTAAAAAGGTGCTTCAGCTTATCGAAAAAAAAGCCATCGACCTAAAAAAGAAAGTAGTTTGGCTAGATACCATGCAAAAAGGGAAACCCTTGCAATTTTACCTTAAAAATGGCTTCAAAATAAAAAGAGAAAGTGAACTTACCATTATTGGGGCAAAACCTTCAGAAAAAGCCATGTACATTTTGACAAAACAACTTTGATTTACCAGCAATGACGTTCCAAAAGATTTTTAATATGGGCAAAATGATGGCTGCCGTGCCATGCATAGCGTCCTATGTTTTCCTTTAGTGTTGTCTCCTCATTACCATCGGGGTGCGTAAACTTACGTTGTAAATCTTCTTCCGTAAGGCCCTTTAAAAGATGTACAAGCTTGGCATGTACCACTTTTAAGTGGTCCAAGGACATTTGTATGGGAGCGGTCTTGGAATCAAACAATTCTGCCCAAGCTTTCTCATCATAAGGCTTGATCAACGGATTGTCCTCGGTAAGTGCCCATTTAAATCGAATATAGCTATGATGGTGACTATCCGAAATATGGTGTACCAACTGCCTCACCGTCCAACCATCTGGGCGATAAGGAGTCTCCAATTGTTCCTCGGAAAGTGGATTGACCATATTTGCCAAGCGTTCGGGAAGATGTTCCAAAATAGCAATCCATTCATCCAAATTTTGTTGCGTGATCGGTTCTGGAATCTGATAGTGCCCGATAGGATACCGAAGTTGTTCCAATTGTTCTTTTTCCATACATCAAAAGTAATGAACTCTTGCATGCAAACACAAATCACACGACTACAAAGTATAAGTGCAGCATAGAATTTTAATACACTTTTAACGCGCTGAAAAACCAACGATTAATTTATCTACTAATTTTGTAGGATACTATTATTTTTAATCTAAAAACAAAATACAAATGGCCACACTACGATTGGGCGATACCGCTCCTGATTTCACTGCCGTAACTTCTGAGGGCACATTGAACTTTTACGATTATCTTGGTGATGGTTGGGGCATTCTTTTCTCCCACCCTGCCGATTTTACTCCGGTTTGTACAACAGAGTTGGGTACTGCCGCCAAGTTTAAGGACGAATTTGATAAGCGCAATGTTAAAATGATGGCTTTGAGTGTTGATGGTGCCGAATCCCACAAGGAATGGATAAAGGACATTAACGAAACACAGCAAACAGTAGTCAATTTTCCTATTATTGCGGACGAGGACAGAAAAGTATCCGACCTATATGATATGATCCACCCTAATGCCAACGACACCCTTACCGTTCGTTCGGTATTCATTATTGGGTCTGACAAAAAAGTTAAGTTAATATTGACCTATCCCGCTTCAACAGGAAGAAACTTTTACGAGTTGCTGAGGGTCGTGGATTCCCTTCAGTTGACGGCAAACCACAAAGTGGCCACTCCTGCTAACTGGAAAAATGGGGAAAAAGTAGTGGTAAGTCCTGCCATACCCACCGAAGAGGCCAAACAAATCTTTTCCCGTGGCGTTGAAGAAGTTAAGCCTTATTTGCGGTTAACTCCAGACCCAACCGCATAGTTATTTACAAGAAAAAAGCATAAAAAGCCTAATTATCAATAAATTAAATGTACTTTCGCTGCTCAATTAATTTTTTTAGTATTTATTATGAGTAAAGGAACAGTAAAATTCTTCAATGATTCAAAAGGTTATGGTTTTATCACTGAAGAAGGTTCAGAAGCAGATCACTTTGTACACGTTTCAGGTTTGATCGACGAAATTAGAGAAGGTGATGTTGTAGAATTTGAACTACAACAAGGTAAAAAAGGATTAAACGCCGTAAACGTGCAAGTTATTGATTAAGGCATAAACGTACTTTTTTATAGATCAAAAACCCGGACAATTGTCCGGGTTTTATTTTTTTAAAAATTCCACGCAACCTCTTTTCTTTTTACTATCTACTCTAAAACACCGTTCCCCATAACCATTAAACAACAAATACCATGACCGCTTTTTTTTGGATACTCCTCATCCTTTTTATCATCAATGCATTATTGCTCATTGTAAGTGCCATTGGTTCCAAAAAGGGTTCTTAAAATAAGGGACTCTCAACGGAGAATAGAGTAAGTTTTTAAAATTAAAGGCAATAGAGTAGGGTTTTCTTACGTTGAATTGTTATCAATAAAAAGACAAAAATCCAATATGGGCACATTCTTTACCGTTTTACTTCTATTACTGGTTGTCAACTTTGGTGTACTGTTGATCAGTAGCAAAAGCACAAAATAAAAAAGCTCCCTTTTTTAAGGAAGCTTTTCCAGTATCATTGAATTAAACTCATGTTATTTCACATCCATCAGTTCCACATCAAAAATCAAAGTGGCGTCTGGTGGAATAACACCTCCAGCTCCAGCACTTCCATACGCCAAGTGCGATGGTATTACAAATCTGGCCTTATCACCTACCTGCAACAATCCTATCCCTTCATCCCATCCAGGAATTACTTGGCCAACACCAAGGCTAAAATCAATAGGTTGATTTCTTTTATAGGAAGAATCAAAAACCTGCCCGTTGGACAAACAGCCTTCGTAGTGTACTGAAACGGTACTCCCTTTTTGGGGCTTGGCACCACTTCCCTTTTGAATAATTTTATAGCGTAGTCCGCTGTCGGTCTTGTCAAAACCAGCAGCCAACTCCTCCATCTCCGCTTCTGCCTTGGCTTTAGCTTCCGCAATTCGTTTTTCCCGGGCACCCTCAAAAGTCCTGAAAGCTTCAATAGCATTCCAATTTTGGGCAGCATCACCTACTCTAACTATTTCCAAACTTTCAATAGCATCTCCTTGAGCAATGGTATCCACAACTTCCTGTCCATGCTCTACATGTCCGAAAACCGTATGCTTATTGTCCAACCAAGGTGTGGCCACATGGGTAATAAAAAATTGGCTCCCATTGGTACCAGGACCGGCATTGGCCATGGAAAGTACCCCCGGTCCTTCATGGGTCAATTCCGGATGAAACTCATCATCAAACTTATACCCAGGGTCTCCAGTTCCAGTACCTTGCGGACAGCCTCCTTGAATCATAAAATCAGCAATAACTCTGTGGAATTTCAACCCATCATAGTAGGGTTTACCTTGTGGTTTTGCCGAATTTTCCATATTTCCTTCTGCCAAAGCCACAAAATTACCCACAGTACCCGGGGTTTTATCATAAGTAAGCTTCACCAATATTTCACCTTTGGAGGTATTGAATTTCGCGTAGATTCCGTCTTGCATATCTTCTGATTATAAATTATTCGGATGTTATATTTTCCAAGGATGCAAAGGTAGGGGTTTTAAAGAGCATTACCTTGAATAGATGGTTTTTTGGGAAATAGAAAGTATTTTTATACCTATATGCAACCATCAAAACCTCAGTAAAGATTCTTTCGAAAATTTGATACATGACAAATACAGTGAACTGGAGCGCCTTATTTTTATGCGCCATGCTATGCATTACCACCGCATATGGCAAAAAAGGTACAGCCCGAAGTGTCTTTCCCATAAAAACGCTCCTCTTTAAGGTTACCAGCCCCAATACCCAAAAAACTTCTTATTTGTTTGGGACGCACCATGCGTTTGGAAAACAGTTCTTTGATTCCCTCACATCAGCCAATGAATTTTTGGCGACTTCGGACCTATTAATAAAGGAAAATCTGAATATTCCTGGGCAAATGGCCGAGGATATCATTAACCACCGTGAAGTGGAAACCAAATGGAATCAGTACTTGGACAGAGAAGATTTACAATGGATACAACGTATTTTTGCATCAAGCAAAATGGATTTCAACAAATTGACGCCGACCGAGCTTCACGTGTTCTTGAACCGCTATTTTAAAGAACGAATCTGTTTGTCAAAAGATACTGAAGCCAATTATCTTTCCCTGGATGATTACATAGGCACCAAGGCGCAAAATCTAAACATTCCCCTGTTGGGATTGGAAACCACGGAAGAACAAATCAATCTTATCAACAAAGATGTGGAAGGCATGCCCAAAAGAGTCCATAAAAAAAGACTTGCAGGTATCATGGACAAAATAAAATCCAAAAATAAAGATGGTTGTGGAGAAGTGGATTGGTACGCCAAAATGAATATTGATTACCAATGGAACCGTCCTTGCACCAATACTTTGATATTGACCAATAGAAACAAGGCATGGATGAAAACTATAGAGAGCAAACTACAAACCAATAACTGTTTTATTGTGGTAGGGTTAAGCCATCTTATGTATGAATGTGGGTTGATACCCCAGTTAAAGGCTTTGGGCTATACCGTAACACCGGTAGCACCAAACTAATGCCATGTCATAAATTTAAAATCATACAATATGAAAGACCCTTGGTTAAAACGATGGGACGCACGATATAGCAACACTGCATACGCCTTTGGGGAAAAACCCAATGAGTATCTGCGCGAACAATTGGAAAAGCTTCAGCCTGGGAGCATCCTCTTTGCCGCTGAGGGTGAAGGCCGCAATGCCGTGTATGCCGCCAAATTGGGTTGGACCGTTTCCGCATTCGACATCAGTACGGAAGGACGGAAAAAAGCATTACAGCTTGCCGAAAAGAACAAAGTATACTTGAACTATGAGGTGGGGCAACTACCCGACCTTGCATATACCGAAGGGCAATTTGATGCCATTGTACTGATCTATGCCCATTTTCCGGCCTCCATTAAGTCCACATACCACAAACTGCTCAGCGCCTATTTACGCAAGGGTGGGACGGTAATTTTTGAGGCTTTTGGGAAAAAACATCTGCCCTATCGGGAGAAAACCCCCAAGGTGGGCGGCCCTAGGGACTTGGAAAGCCTCTTCTCCATGGAAGAATTGCTCCAAGATTTTACGGATTATGAAATCATTGAGCTTGTGGAAAAGGAAGTTGAGCTCAACGAAGGACTTTACCACTCGGGAACTGGTTCGGTGGTGCGGTTTGTGGGACGGAAAAAATAAAATCACCAAATCACTCTTTTTTGAAACTGGAAACCCTGAACTTAGACCAAAAACCTGCCGGATGACAAAAATCACCTCGAAGCCCAACTGCGGAAACTCTCCCAAAATGGCATTTTTGAAAGAATTCAATAGTGCGTTTGTCAAAACCAATGTGAAATTCCTTCTGGACAGTGTAACGGATGATATCGTCTGGACCATTGTTGGGAATGGAAAAATAGAGGGAAAAGAGCAATTTGCCGATGCATTGGAACAAATGACCACCGAAAACATATCGGAATTGATCTTGGACCAAATCCTTAGCCACGGAAAAGAAGGGGCTGTACGCGGGACCATGGTGATGCGGAACGGAAAGCAGTATGCCTTTTCGGACTTTTATGAGTTCAAAGGGGCCAAAGGCGAAAAGATCAAGAGCATGACCTCCTACGTCATCAAACTATAAAACGAACCGCAGAGATTCGCAAGGAATGAAATCGAACATTGAAACCATAAAGGATTTGTACCAAGACTTCTCCAAAGGAGATACCAACGCCATAAAGGAAAAATTTGCCCTGGACATTGAATGGATCCAAATGAAGGGCTTTCCCAATGGAGGGCACCATATTGGGTTTGATGCCATTCTCAAAAACGTGTTCCAGAATTTTGGGGAGAACTGGACCTCTTGGGCCGCAACCATTGACGAATATGTGGATGCAGGCGAATCGGTCTTTGCCATTGGACAGTACAAGGGCACTTATGGTAAAACAGGAAAATCCATGACCGCGGATTTTGCCCATCGGTATGTCCTGAAAAATGGAAAGATCACCAAGTTTACCCAATATACGGACACCAAGTTGGTGGCCGATGTAATGGAATGATCACCTTAAAACCTAAAAAGCTCCAGCAAGGGCACTTCCAGAACTTGGGCAATTTCATATAAAGTGTAGACCGTTGGATTTACCCTCCCATTTTCAATCTTCTCCAAAGCTTGCCGGTCTTTACCACAAGCATATGCCAAATCGGCTTGCCGCAACCCCTTTTCTTCCCGGAGTTGGACCAACCGCATTCTGAGTTTCATTTTTAGTTCTTCTTTATCCACAAAACAAATATCCAGAATTTCTTTCTATACCGTGTTCGCTATTGCGAACATTCAAGTTTGAACCATGCATCGAAAACTAAAAATCCATTCCAAATTCCGTCGCCGTACCTGGGGCAACATTCTGGTGCCCGAAATACGGTTGGAGGGCCATTGGCTCAAGGAACTTGGTTTTGAGGAGGGGAAAACAGTACAGGTGATCATGCAGGAAAAAAAGCTCACCCTTGTTATTTTGGAACAGAATCCCGACCAACCTACCTCATAGGATCCAAACCGTTCCCAAACATGCATATAGCCTACAAACGCCTCCCCGAAATTGAAAATTCGCAGCTCATCGCCTTAATGAACCATCCCTTGGTCCGCCGCCAAATGCCCTTGCTAAAAGAAAATTTCACCGAGGAGCACTGCAAGACCTTTATCGCCGCCAAGGAACAACTGTGGCAGGAACACGGGTACGGACCATGGGCCTTTGTGGTGGATGGCACATTTGCAGGTTGGGGCGGCCTACAGCCCGAAAATGGTGAGGCCGATCTGGCCTTGGTCCTCCATCCGGATTATTGGGGACTGGGTAAAAGCTTGTATAAAGGCATCATTAAAAAGGCTTTTGGGGAGATGGGACTGCCCTCGGTAACCGTATTGTTCCCACCCACACGCATCCGCGTACAAGGTTTGCTTCGCTTGGGGTTTGTAAAGGAACGCGAGCTCCATGTGGGCAATGAACGGTTCATCAGGTACCGCTTATGGAACCCAAATGCGGTAGAATCCCATAAGTCTTAAATTTCTGGAAATCTCATAAATTTTGCCGATTTTTATAGGATTATTTGTACCGATTTTATAGTTGTATGGGGAAAAGAAAAAAGCAGGCGAAAATTTTACGGGTTTTTAGAAAAGTGCACCGTACCACAGGTGCCTTTTTATTTGTATTCTTCTTTTTCATATCGGTCTCCGGCCTGTTGCTCGGCTGGAAAAAGAACACTGCAGGGATGATCCTTCCCGAGTCGCAAAAGGGCACTTCCACCGATTTACGGGACTGGCTCCCAGTGGACAGCCTGCACACCATTGCCTGCAACACCTTGCACAACTCCGTTTCGCCACAGCTTTCCTTGGAACTGGACCGCATTGATATGCGCAAGGACAAGGGCATGGTAAAGTTTGTCTTTGTGGATGCATACTACGAGGTACAGTTGGATGGTGCTACGGGCAATGTGCTTTCCATTGGCCAGCGCCGTTCAGACTTTTTGGAAAAAGTACACGACGGCTCCATTCTGGACCGTTATCTGGGAACTTCGGGAGTGATAAAATTGGTGTATACCAGTATGATGGGCACTTCACTCTTGTTGTTCACCATCACAGGTTTTTGGTTGTGGTACGGCCCCAAAAGAATGAAAAAGACCACAAAGCCCAAGCTTGTTTCAACCTCAAAGGCAGGGTGAACGGTCATTTTGGTATATTAGGCGTATGATCTAACCCTAAATACCAAACATTATGACCAAAGGACGAATGGAGGCTTTCAGCGATGGCGTACTGGCCATCATCATCACCATCATGGTTTTGGAAATCAAGGTTCCCCATGGAGAGGAATTCACGGACCTTGTTCCGTTGATCCCGGTTTTTTTGAGCTATGTGCTCAGTTTTATCTATTTGGGCATCTATTGGAACAACCATCACCACATGATGCACACGGTAAAAAAGGTCACGGGAAAGGTACTTTGGGCCAATCTGCATCTTTTGTTCTGGCTCTCCTTGGTTCCCTTTGTGACGGGGTGGATGGGCGAAAACCATTTTTCGGAAAACCCTATTGCCCTATATGGTGTCATCCTTTTGATGGCAGCACTGGCGTATTTCTATCTACAGTACACTATCATTAAAACACAGGGAGAGGACTCCGTATTGAAAAAAGCCGTGGGCAAGGACCTGAAGGGCAAGCTTTCCCCCATTCTGTACCTTATTGGGATTGCTTTTGCCTGGATTACACCATGGGTATCAGGAGCTATGTTCGTCCTTGTAGCCTTGATTTGGCTCATTCCCGACAAAAGAATCGAACGGATTTTGGAGGGTTGACCCTTGGTTATCCCTTTATTTTTGATGCTGGAATAATACCGTATTTATCCATTAGGTACACCAGACTGGTCATAGAAGCTGCTCCCAGCTCCAGCTCACGTTTGTTCACGTGCTCAAAAGTGTCGTTCTCGGCATGGTGATGGTCAAAATACCGTTGTGAATCGGGTACCAAACCGGCCAGGACAATATCGGGGTTTTTCATGGGGCCAATGTCGGCACCACTAAACCCTTTCACGAACAAATGGATTAAATAAGGTTCAAACAAGCTTTTCCAGCTTTGGATCTGGTCAAAATTTTCATCGGAACAATCCAGTGAAAAACCCCTTGGGGTAAATCCACCTGAATCGCTTTCCAAGGCAAAGACGTGGTTTTCGTTCTTGCTTTGGGCCACTTCGGCATATTTGTTACCTCCGCGGAGGCCGTTTTCCTCATTCATGAATAACACTACGCGAATGGTTCGCTTAGGTTTGTAGCCCGTTTTCTTCAACAATCTAAGAACGTCCATGCTCTGCACGCAACCGGCACCATCGTCATGGGAACCATCGCCCAAATCCCAAGAATCCAAATGTCCACCCACAACCATGACTTCATTGGGATAGGTGCTTCCCTTAATCTCGCCAATGACGTTATAGGATTGCACATCCTCGTATTGTTTGCAGTTCTGCTTAAAATAAAATTTGATGTTGGGATTGAGTTTTAGGGTGGTACTCAACAAATCGGCCCCGTTGGTACTGATGGCCGCCGCAGGAATCCTCTGGGAAACGGGCATATCGCCATAGCTCATGGAACCCGTATGTGGATAATCATCCGAGCGCAGGTTCATGGAACGTACGATCACACCAAGCGCACCATACTTGGCAGCCTCGGCCGCACCGGAATACCGTTGGTCCACACAACCGGAATACGATGCGAAAGTGCTTATCAGCGTAGGGTCCATAGGTCGATTATAAAAGACAATCTTTCCCGCTATTTTATCCTTGCCCAATTTTTGAAGGTCTTCTATCCCCTGAACCTCAACAATATTGGCCTTTAGGCCACCATCTGGCGTGGCCACGGAACCTCCCAAGGCACAAATGGGCAAATTGGTGGTAAGTCCTGGTTTGGTTTCCATATAGGCAAACTCCGGGAGTCCCCTCACCCATTTGGGTACCATTACGGGTTGTAACCATACTCTATCCAACCCCAAGGAATCCAACTGGCCCTTGGTGTATTCCACGGCCTGTTGTGCCTGTACTGACCCAGACAAACGACCACCAATCTGGTTCGAAAGGTAATCCAACCATTCGTACGCCTGCCCATCAGTTAAGGCTTTGTCGTATATGGCCTTTATTTGCTTTTCGTCATCGGATTGTGAAAAAAAGGGGGTACTTGCCAGCAAAAGGGTTAAAAACAGTACTAATCTCATGGGGTTTCTTTTTCCAGTTCTTGTTTAAAGGTTTCTAAATTAGCCTTTATTTCATCATCGAGCTCGGGTTCCTCGATATCTTTGTACTTTTTTAACGCTTCCAGCATTACGGATGCCACAATGACACGGGCTGCTTTTTTATTGTCTGCCGGAACCACAAACCAAGGTGCATGTTCCTTGGAGGTTTTGTTCAAGGCCTCTTCATAACATTTTTGATAGTTATCCCATAATTTGCGCTCTTCAAGGTCACCTGGGGAAAATTTCCAGTTTTTTCGCTTTAAATGGATTCTGCGCAATAAACGTTGACGCTGTTCTTCTTTGGAGAGGTGTAGAAAAAACTTAAAGATCACCGTCCCATTTTCGGCCACATGCTTCTCAAAATCATTGATTTGTCTGTAGCGTTTCTCCCAAAAGGCATCATCTATATCGGAAATGGACTCCACTCCCGGTAAATTTTCACCTAAAATATATTCGGGGTGCACCTTGGTGACCAACACATTTTCATAATGAGTTCTGTTAAATACCGAGAACTTGCCCCGTTCAGGCAGGGCAATGTAATGTCGCCATAGATAGTCGTGTCGTAATTCCAATGGTGTGGGTACCTTAAAACTATGCACTACCACCCCCCGAGCATTGAAGTCTTTGAAGACTTCCCTGATCAAGCTATCCTTTCCTGCGGTATCCATGCCCTGTAGGCATACCAAAACACCATATTTACCATGGGCATACATGGTATCTTGGAACTCTCCTAAATCCTTTCGGATTGACTTGAGTTCCTTTTTTAACTCTTTTTCTGACGCTCCAAAATCCTGATATGTAGCTCTTTGGGATAAATTAAACCCTTCTTCTACTTTATATGTATTCGTATTGATTTTTTCCATGGGATTGAATATAGTCCATTTTGAGCACTCTTTCAACCCAAAAAAGATTGCTATTCATCGACACTTTTACCACTCATGGATGAAGATTGCTTTTTTATCGATCTTATTCGTAACGGCCTCACCCCTGTCCTAATTTAGTGGGAATCAAAGACGCTACGTCCCAAATCAAATGCGTTATGAATACTAGAAAGATTATCCTACTTATAGTCTTTGTCATAGGTATACTTGGCCTATGCTTAATGGTTTCATTTAGAGGCACAAATGCCTGTGAATATGCCAATTCCAACCTTGAATACATCAAAAGCAAAATACAGGATGCCGTTGTTTCCAAAGACATGGAAATGGCCAAATACCATGCATACAAGGCGTTGAATGGCATTGAAAAAACCCGATCCAATTTTTTGGACTGCGGATGCGAGGGAACCATTGAAAGTCTGGAGAATGCCCTAACCGAGCTTAAAACTGCTACTAAGGCCGAGTCTCTAAAGACTTCCAAAAAATCATTGCACCGAGCTTTGGAGAACACCTTGATCGGCATTAAAGTGCTACGGGTTTTTGAACAAGAGCATTCAAGCTCTTACGGTAACTCTACTTTGGTCATGAACACCAAGGAAGCGTTGGAAAACCAACATGGAATGTTCCTGACGCATGAAAATATGGTAAAGCAGCAGGTACACAATTGCCTTTTAGGGTTTGAATCCTCTTTGGAAAAAGTGGTTCAAGAGGTAGATTGTGAGGAAGCGCAACGATTTGTGAGCAATATTTATGAGGAATCAAGATTGGTCCTGCTCAACACCGAATTGTCGGCCCACAAGAAAGAATACCATCAGCGGGTAAAGAACCTTACCAAAGATGCACTTTCACGTTTGGATAAATGTGGCGCTTTGGAATGATTATTTACTGGCAAAGAGCTTAACGTCCTCTTCGGACACTTCCTTGCCCCCAAGAATAATCAAACGTTCAACCACATTACGTAGCTCCCTAACATTTCCGGTCCAGTCATACCCTTTAAGAAGTTCGGTGGCCTTTTTTGAAAACTCCTTGGGAGCTGTTCCTTGTTCGGATGCTATTTTCTTGGCAAAATGTTCTATCAGTAGAGGAATATCGTCCCGTCTATCATTCAATGCAGGTACTTTTATTAGGATGACCGCCAAACGATGGTAAAGGTCCTCCCTAAACTTTCCGTCCTCTATCTCCTTTTTTAAATCCTTGTTGGTAGCTGCCAACACGCGAACATCCACTTTAATGTCCTTATCGGAACCTACCCTGGAAATCTTGTTTTCTTGCAACGCTCGAAGTACCTTGGCTTGTGCCGACAAGCTCATATCGCCAATCTCGTCCAAAAATATAGTGCCTTTGTTAGCTGCCTCAAACTTGCCTGCCCGATCCTTAACAGCAGAAGTAAAGGCGCCTTTTACATGGCCAAACAATTCACTCTCTATCAATTCGGATGGAATAGCAGCACAGTTCACCTCTATAAAAGGTGCTGCGGACCGTGGACTTTTTTGATGTAGCCAATGGGCCACCAATTCTTTTCCTGTACCATTAGATCCTGTGATCAGTACGCGTGCATCGGTGGGAGCCACCTTTTCAATCATATCCTTAATGACTCCAATTTCTTCGCTATTGCCCACCATTTCATAATTCTTGGAAACCTTCTTTTTAAGAATTTTATTCTCTACCACCAACTCTTTTCGATCCAAAGCATTCCGTACCGTAGTAAGCAATCTGTTTAAGTCTGGTGGCTTGGAGATATAGTCAAAGGCACCCATTCGCATTGTATTCACTGCGGTATCCAAATCGCCATGCCCAGAAATCATAATGAAAGGAATCTCAGGTTTTATTTTTTTTGCGGCCTCCAATACCTCAACACCATCCATTTTTGGCATTTTTATATCACAAAGGACCAAATCAAAGTCTTCTTTCTTTATGGTCTCTATCCCACTAAGTCCATCTTCTGCTTCTTGAACACTATAAGAATCACTTTCCTCGACCAAAATTTTCACTAAAACCCTTCTAATGGCTGATTCGTCCTCTATTACCAAAATTTTTGACATACGCTTTTTTTAAAAGATTCCTATTTTGAAGCCAGTCCTAATATAAAAATTTGCCTCGTCATTCAGCAAAAAAACATCTCCTTGATCGTCATTTCTTAACTTTCCTTCCTGTTCGAAAGAACGACCAGCCATAACAAAAATGGATGTGTTCTTAGATAGGTTGTACTGATATCCCAGCGTACCCACCAGAGCGGTCAATGATATTTTGGATGCAACTTGATCATTGGGCAAAACAATATTGTTCTGGACATTTATAAAATACCCATCCAAGAACAATGCCAAGTCCACTGAATGTTTTTTGTTGATGTAATGCTTAAAGCTTGAACGCGGTATTCCAAGCGTGTAAGACCACTTTGGATGAAACTTTCTATAATAATTTATCAAAGGTAACGGAACAGGGATACCGGTGGTACTGTTATAGGTGAGCCCCAGAACTATTCTATATGGCCGGTCTGCATTGGGGCGTTCTTTCCAAAATGCAGCTGTCGCATTCAGGAAAAAATCATCGGTGAGGGACCCACTGGTAAAATTAGAGGCCATTCTTGGGGTAAGAATGGAGACGAAGTTCCAATTCCCGTTCCATTTGGTAATGAATCCCAAATTCATGTCAATGACATGAAACCGAATCAGTTCGCTCTTATCAAATGGAAAGTCTTGGGAATAGCCCACATCAAAGCGGTTGTATTCCATGCCGGTAATAAGGTAATCTTTCTTTGCATTAACCTGTATGGGCAGATTAAAGAGGAACTTATACCGCTGGGTTTTTATTCCAGAATCGTTTTCGGGGATATTCAAGTATTCCACTCTGAGAATATCGGTGCTTTGGGCCAATGCTTTTGGCCCACAAAGTATGGCTAGGGACGCCAAGCACCCCCAAAGTATTGAACTGCAGGTTGAGGTTTTTATCTTGCTTAAGTTTTTTGCTGAATAATATGCACATCTCGTTGCGGAAACGGAATGCTTATGCTATTTTCTGCGAACTTGGAATTGATTTTATATCTCATTTCGCTTTTGATCCTAGGATCGCTGAAACTGTCGTTGGTAAAAAAATGTATGGAGAACATAAGGGCCGAGTCTCCAAAGTCATCAAACAACACAAATGGTTTTGGATTTTTAAGGATTTGCTTTTGTTCGGCGGCCACTTGTTCCAAAATTTTGGTAACCAACTCCACATTACTTCCATACGCCACCCCAACACTTACCCTCTCACGTGTGGTACGATGATTTTGGGTATAGTTGAACATGATATCACTGATGAACTTGTGGTTTGGAATGATAACTACCTTATCATCTCTGGTAATGGCCCTCGTAGTCCTGAGCTTTATTTCGAATATCTTGCCGACCTTACCTTGAACCTCAACAATATCACCAACCTGAAGCGACTTGTCCACTATAATGAAAATACCCCCAAGAATGTCTTTGAACAATTCCTGAAGTGCCAATCCCAAACCTACAAAGAGCGCAGCCGATGCGGTGATGATCAACGTAATATCTATCCCGGCACCACTCAAAGTGACCAAGATCACCACTAGGTAAATTACATAATTGGTGAACTTGAAGACACTTGAAAACTTTTGCTTGTCTTCCCGCTCCATCTTATGGGTGAGCAAATACCTGACCCATTTTAAGACAAATTTGGCCACAATAATGGTAATGGTCAGTAAGAGAAGAAGCCCCAAGGTCAGGTTAATGGATTTTTCTCCCTCACCAATATGAAATCCAAGATTGAGAAACTCCTTGATGGAACCCCAAATATCTTCTTGGATGATTTCCTTTATCTCATTATCTGCTTGCATGTTCCTTTAATATCGTAACCATTTGATCAATTCTTTGTAGGTTGGTTTTTTACCGTACATCAATATCCCAACCCTATAAATCTTTGCGGCGAGGGAGACAATTCCCAGAAAAGTAACCACCAACAAAGCTATGGATGCCAACAATTGCCATAAAGGTACACCACCTTCCCCAATTCCACCAGGTAATCGCATCAACATAACAATTGGAGAGGTCAGTGGAAACAATGAAAAGCCAACCGCAATGGGTCCATGCGGATTGCTAAAAACAGAGAAGAACCCTACATAAATGGCCAACATGAGTGGCAAAATAATGGGGAAAATAAATTGTTGGGTATCGGTCTCATTGTCCACTGCCGCCCCAATGGCAGCATATATTGAACTGTAAATCAGGTATCCCAAAATAAAGTAGATAAAAAAGGAAACTATCAACAACCCCCATGGAATATCCAATATTTCCTTTGTATAAATCATCATCTCGCTATCCATGGTTGCCAATTGGGACATTTCATTCATTGCACCTGGCGGCATATTGGTATTGCCTGCCATGGCTCCAAGGTCTATACCCAACAACATTACCGCCAAAAACAGTAATATCGAAGCGGATATCAACCAGATGGTAAACTGGGTAATTCCCGCCAAAGATGTACCTATAATCTTGCCCAGCATCAATTGGAAGGGTTTTACTGAGGAGATAATCACCTCAATGATCCTGCTGGTCTTTTCTTCTATTACGCTCCGCATTACAAAACCACCATAAATAATAATGAACATCATAATGGCATAACCAAAGCCACCACCAATGAAAGCTTTGATTTCATTGATGCCCTTCACACTCTTTTCACCATCAAAAGTCGCCAGTTGAAGGTCAAAAGGCTGTTCCACCAGTGAAAACTGATCTTGTGAAACCCCTAGTTTTTTCAATCTTTCTTGCCGTAACTTTCTTTGAAAAATACCTTCCAAGTGTTGCGTGATCTGTGTGCTTGGATTGTCCTTGGTATATAAATGGGCAGATTCCGCCACTTGTTCCCCATTCTCACCATAGGGGAGGTGCAATAGTCCGTAATATCCCATAGCACTTATGGAATCTTTGGCCTCATCCAAACTCAACCCATCCAAATGAATATAGGAAATATGCTCTGTAGGCATAAACTCCTGTTGAAAAAAAGCACTCTCATTAAGTATGGAAATGACTCTTTTTTCATTATCGTTTATTTTGGTAAGGTAGGCTATCAATACAATCATCCCCACAATCAAGAGTGGGCTTAATATGGTCATGACAATAAAGGTCCGGTTCCTCACCTTCGCCAAATATTCCCGCCTAATGATCAGTCCTAACTTACCTATCATTGTCCTTGTTGTTTACGGTTTGGATAAAAATGTCATTGGCCGATGGAATGGTTTCCTCAAAACGGTTCACATTGGCAATTTTAGATAGTTCGGAAAGTATTTCGGCAGTATGGGAAGAAGGTAATTGTACTTTGAAATCCAACTGGTTTTCCCCATCATCAAAACTTGAGGACAGTATATGGTACTTTTCGTTCAGTTCCTGGATCAACTTTTCTGCATTCTCCTGGGTCTGCAGCCCTACATTGAAAATGTTGTTTTTGTATGCTTTCTTTATGTCAGAGAGTTTTCCGTCAAGGATTTTTTCCGATTTATGGATCAGGGCAATATACTCGCAAAGTTCTTCCACGGATTCCATTCTGTGGGTAGAAAAGATGATCGAGGTCCCTTTTTCCTTGAGCTGAAGAATCTCATCTTTGATGATATTGGCATTTATGGGGTCAAACCCGCTGAAAGGTTCATCAAAAATCAACAATTTTGGGTCGTGAAGAACAGTTACAATAAATTGAATCTTCTGTGCCATTCCCTTTGACAGTTCCTGGATTTTCTTGTTCCACCAGTCGCCAATATTTAGACGGTCAAACCAATACTTTAATTTTTCCTTGGCCTCACTTTTGGATAGCCCCTTTAATTGGGCTAAATAAAGAGCTTGCTCCCCTACCTTCATGCTCTTGTAAAGACCGCGCTCCTCTGGCAAGTACCCTATATGTGCTATATGGTGTTGTGCCAATGGTTCACCATCGAACAAAATTTCTCCAGAATCCTGATGGGTAATCTGATTAATTATCCGGATGAAAGAGGTTTTACCCGCACCGTTGGGTCCCAAAAGACCGTAGATGCAATTTTTGGGTATATTGAGTGAAATGTTGCTCAATGCGGTATAGTTTCCATATGTTTTGGAAACATTTTTGGCAACAAGGATGTTCTCCATGCATTCTATTTTTTCAAAGATATGTATTTGCCCAATACGATCAAATCCCCTTAAAACAAAAACCCACCCTTAAAAATTTCAAGGATGGGAAAAAAATTGCTATGAAAAAGAAAATTAGATATTGGTCACCCAACATCAGTTTCAAATATACGTTTTTTATTTAAACAGCAAGTTTTTTCTTGTTATGAGAACATATCTTTTACCTTTTCAAAAAAGGATTTATCCGATTTTTCAGGCTTTGGCACAAAATTTTCGTCATTTTGCATTCGTTCAAAAAACTCCCGCTGTTCCTTATTTAGTTCCTTCGGAGTCCATACATTGACGTGCACCAACAAATCGCCACTACCATAACCATTAATGCTGTTGATTCCTTTCCCCCTCAATCTCAAAATCTTACCGGATTGGATTCCAGGTTCCAATTTTATTCGCACTTTGCCCCCAATGGCATCTATTTCCTTTGAACTGCCCAGTACGGCTTCCGAAATACTGATGTATAAATCGTAGTGAAGGTTATCCCCTTCCCTTTTGAGCGTATCGTGTTCAATGGTCTCTATCGCTACCAATAAATCTCCTGGGATTCCATTTCCAGGCGCCCCGTTTCCTTTTCCGGACACCTTTAATTGCATACCATCTTCAACCCCTGGTGGAATTTTAATAGAAACGGTCTCCTCTTCTACTTTAAGCCCTTGGGCATCAGCCCCAGCAGGACGTTTATCTATGGTTTGTCCAGAACCTCCGCAGGTACTACAGGTGGTAGCGGTCTGCATTCTGCCCAAAATGGTATTGGTAATTTTTGTGATCTGTCCAGAACCGTTACAAGTGGGACAGGTTTTGTAGGTGACCCCATCGGCCTGCACCTTTCGTCTCACTTTAACTTTCTTCTCTACCCCGTTGGCAACCTCTTCCAAGGTAAGTTTTACCCGAATACGCAGATTGCTTCCCTTGACCCTACGCTGTCCGCCACCGCCAAATCCACTGAAACCACTAAATCCACCACCAAATGCACTTCCAAAGATATCTCCAAACTGACTGAAAATATCATCCATGTTCATACCTCCTCCGCCAAATCCAGCGCTACCATCAAAGGCTGCATGGCCAAACTGATCGTACTTTGCGCGCTTGTCCTGATCGCTCAAAACCTCATAGGCTTCGGCCGCTTTCTTGAACATCTCCTCTGCCTTGGCATCCCCAAGGTTCTTGTCAGGGTGAAATTCAATAGCTTTCTTTCTGTAAGCCTTTTTTATTTCTGCGGCGGATGCTCCTTTGGAAACACCTAATATTTCGTAATAATCCTCCTTCATACACTGCTAGTTAGTTGCCAACGACCACCTTGGGGTGTCGAATGATACGGTCTCCCAGCTTAAAGCCTTTTTCAACCACATCTATGATTTTACCTTTCAATTTTTTGTTGGGTGCCGGGACTTGGGTTATGGCATCGTGGACTTCAGCATCAAAAGTATCGCCTTCGCCAACCTCTATCTGTTCCAAGCCCTTATTTTTAAGCGTTTCCTTAAACTTATTGTTGATAAGCTCCACGCCTTTGAACATTTCTTTGTCCTCAGATTTGGAAAGTTCTTTCAAGGCACGATCAAAATCATCCAAAACGGGCAATAGAGATACCATGACTTCTTGGCCCGCCGTCTTAAAAAGATCCATGCGTTCTTTGGAAGTTCTCTTTTTAAAGTTTTCGAACTCGGCAAAAAGTCTTAAAAACTTATCTTTCTCCTTGGCCAACTCCCCACGTAGTTTGTCTTCCTCCGAAGCTTCCACATTTTCTCCTTTGTCCCCAGCATTATCCATATTCTCATCGTTCAGCTCAGGATTTTCAACAGTTTGGGCCTCTTCTTGGTACCCTTCCATTTCCTCAACCTTACTTTTCTTGCTCATATATGTCTATTTTATTCTCTTTTTGAAGTGGCAAAAGTACTGCCAATTGCTCGAAAATGTCAAAATGTCACAACAAAACCTAAAAAAATCCGCTAAAGCGGATTTAGACTTACACTAAAAGTTATGCTATTAGACCAACTCCTCAGAAACAGGATCCAATGATGTCTTGCTGTTCTTTTCGGAATAAAGGTCTTGTAATGCCAAACAAATATTGGGATATTGAAAATCGAACCCTTCATTTTCCATCTTTTTGGAACTCACCCTATGGCTTGCCAATAGGAGATAAGACATTTCACCCAAAAGCATCTTAAGCAATACCTTGGGCACATTTGGAAGCCAAAGTGGATAGTCCAATGCCCGCGCCAACTCCTTAGTCATTTTGGCATTGGTTACCGGATTCGGCGCCACACCATTATACACTCCATTGAGGTTATTCTCCAAGATAAACACAAACATTTGCGCCAGATCATCAATATGTACCCAAGATTGCCATTGATCTCCACTACCCACTGGAGCTCCTGCGTATTTTTTAACAGGTTTGGCCATCTGTGGCAAAGCTCCACCTTGGGTGGACAATACAATCCCGATACGAACTTTTGAAACCTCAATTCCCAAGTTCTTGAATGTATCGGCTTTTGCCTCCCATTTCTGGGCCACCTCACCAACAAAACTGTCATCCACCTTAGACTCCTGTTCATTGTAGAATTGCGAAAGGGAATTTGGATATATACCAATGGCAGATGCGGAAATCAATAACTCAATAGTCGATGTATCCTCTTTTTCCAATGCATTGTACAATGTTTGTAGGCTATTGATTCTACTGGAAAGAATCTTCTTTTTGTGTATTGGGGTCCAACGTTTGGCAATACTGGTCCCTGCCAGATTGATTATGGCATCGACTCCCTTAAAACAAGCTGAATCTATTTTGCCTTTACTTGGATTCCAATAAAAACCGTTGTACGTTTCAGACTGTACTATTTTGCGCTTTTGGGTAGTTAAATAGTTCACAGCAATTTCCTTCTCATGCAAAACTTTCACGATTGCTTGTCCAACTAAACCCGTAGCACCTGTAATCAGCACCTTCATACCTCCATTTTTCCACAAATTTACAGGTTTAAAAGACTGTTTATGAGGTATTAATTTAGGTTTAACACAAATAGCCCTACTTTAAGCAAATTTATGATAAACTCTAGCCACGATCTTAACAACTGGTTGACGTAAATTAGATTTTCCTTGCTCTGAGCATTTCGCGTTTTCCGGGTGGGCCGGGCAGCCGCTCTACGGTAAACCCAACAGTTTGCATGGCGCGTCTTACGCTACCTTTGGCGGCGTACGTGACCAGAACACCTCCTTTTTTAAGAGATTCATACATTATCTTAAAAATCTCTTCGGTCCAAAGCTCTGGTTGTACCCTGGCCCCAAACGCATCAAAATAGATAAGGTCGTATTCTTCCTTATCATTTATTTCCTTAAAATCTTTTTGTTGCTTGTTGATCGAAAAACTTTTAGAAATCTGGAGATTTTCCTCCCAAGGGAGCTGATGCATTTTCTCGAACAATTGTTGATGGCTCAAGGCATTCAACCTTGTACCATACCCCAATTCGGCAACTTCTTTTAAGGAAACCGGATAGGCTTCCACACCAACATAATTTATGGTCAAACCTAGTTTTTCGGCTTCCAACAAAGTAATAAAGGCATTCAATCCAGTACCAAAGCCAATCTCCAATAAATTGATTTTTGAGTTTTTGAACAACCGCAAACCGTGTTCAATAAAAACGTGATAGGCCTCCTGTACGGCACCATGTTTGGAGTGGTACTGCTCATCCCATTCCTCTATTTGGATGGTCTTTGAGCCATCTCCTGTAGTAATGATCTTTCTTTTCAATCTTATTCTTCAATGAGAACCCCTGCTGCCTCATACCTAAGTATGCGCTTAGGCTCCACGATCTTATCAATTTCTTCTTGCGAAGCACCACTGTCCTTGGCATAATGTTTTTGGTCGTCCACGGACATTTCTTCCAAAAAAGCAATCCCGTCCATGTAGACCTTTTTATCCGAAGCATCGGTCGGCACAAAAAAACCATAGTCCTTAAATCGCACGAAGACTTCGTCATCTGTATTGATTTTAACCTTCATCCAACACCCCTTTACTTGGCATACTTCCTTGATCTCACCCACCAATTGGGTTTGGACAGAATCCTTTAGCGATAGGTTTTCAAAAACAGCCCCATCTCTTCCGGGTTTCTCCAAAACAGTGAACTTTTTTCCATAGTATTCTTTCTTGACTTGCTCCTGGGCAAATATCAATTGGGTTGCAAACAATAGCAAAACAGCATAAAAAATGTTAAAAGACCTCATTTTATCCAATATTTGAACCATTCTGAACAAAGAACAGAAATTAGAATTTTGAAACTCCTAAAAGTAACAATAAATAGCTAATTTTAACCTTCCTAATGTTAATGATATGGAAGCTGTAATGAACAATATCTCAGTAGAAAAGGCAAAAACATCCAAAATCCATGAGGTGGATTTTGAAAATCTTTCTTTTGGAAGCATTTACACAGATCACATGTTGGTCTGCGATTACGTTGATGGCGAATGGAAAACTCCAAAAATTGTTCCTTACCAACCCATTACCCTGGATCCTTCAGCAAAGATTTTTCACTATGGACAATCTATTTTTGAAGGTATGAAGGCTTACAAGGACGACAATGAAAAAATATGGCTGTTCCGTCCGTTGGAAAACCATAAACGTTTGAACAAATCCGCAAAGCGATTGGCAATTCCCGAACTTCCCGAGGCTTATTTTATGGAGGGACTTACAACCTTATTGCAATTGGAAAAAGATTGGGTTCCTACCACTCCGGGCAGTTCCTTATATATTAGACCTTTTATATTTGCTTCTGGCACCGGTTTTCACGCCTCACCTGCCAATGCCTATAAATTCATCATAGCCTGTGCACCCTCCGGCACCTATTTTTCTGGGAGTGTAAAGGTTTTGATTGAGGAAACCTATTCACGTGCTGCAAATGGTGGAGTGGGCTATGCCAAAGCAGGGGGTAACTATGCCGGACAGTTTTATCCGACCCAATTGGCTGCGGAAAAAGGATATCAACAGGTCATCTGGACCGACGACAACACTCACGAATTTATTGAGGAAGCTGGTGCCATGAACGTTTTTGTACGTATTGGAGACACCCTTCTCACAGCCCCTACCAATGACCGTATTCTTGACGGTATTACCCGGAAAAGCATCTTGGACATTGCCAAGGACGAAGGAATAAAAACCGAGGTCAGGAAAGTCTCTGTCCATGAAATAGTGGAAGCTGCCAAAAACGGTTCCTTGAAAGAAATGTTCGGTGCGGGTACGGCTGCAGTGGTTTCACCCATAGGTGCCTTTGGCTATAAGGGAGAAGATTACGAACTTCCAGAACTAAAGGATAGCTTTGCTTCACGCCTGAAGAAAAGAATAACAGACATTCAATACAATAGAGCCGAAGACAAGTTCGGTTGGCGATATCCAGTTTCATGAGTTAATAAAAAAGGCACCTAAAGGTGCCTTTTTTATTTGTCCATAATGGATTGAATGTCCGGTTTAAAATAATTTGGACCCTTCATCACTTTTCCGTCCTCCCTATATATAGGTTTCCCATCCGATCCCAACTTGCTCATGTTACTTCGTTGAATTTCCTCAAAAACCTCTTCAATCTTATATTGCATGCCGTGCTCCAAGATGGTTCCGCACAGAATGTAAAGCATGTCTCCCAAGGCATCAGCCACTTCAATTAAATCACCATCATTGGCCGCCTCCAAATACTCTTGGTTCTCCTCATCCATAAGATTAAACCGTAATAAGTTTTTCTCTTTTCCCAAATTTGCCTTTGGCTTGGTTGAAACACCTAGACCAAAAGAATTGTGGAACAACTCCACCGCCTTTATTTTACTTTTCATTATACTCGATTTGATTTAGCTTTGCATAAAAATAAAAAATATGTTCAGCTCAGGACAGTTAATTTTTGCGCTACTTTTTATCATAGCATTTGTAGCAATCATCTCTTTCACATATAGAAAGGACAAAAAATTACATAAGAAAAATTATAAAGGCGTTAAATGGGTGCTGATTTCTTTTATGACTTTTATTGCTATCCTATTCTTGATCAAGAACTTTCTTAAAAATTAACATAAGAATTAGATTCCCCACAAAAACCGAGAGGTTGACAACTTTTATAGCGCTAAATAATCCAAACCTATAGGAAAAAACGTACTTTTGTTTAACAATTGTTTAGCAGAAATAAATGACAACTTTTTTTAGCCTATTTTTTGTTTTGCTCGCAATCAATGGCCTTTTTTTAATTTTCAGTGCCACTAAAAGTAGAAAAGGATTTAAAAAACCGATTCAAAAAATTTCAGAGACCACTATTACAAAGTTCTTCCCCCAAGAGTCTTCTGAAACCGAGTACAAAAAAGCAGTATAGTTTGTACATTTGGGTATGAAACAGGCCATTCTTGTTTTTTTAGGGGGTGGATTTGGCAGCGTTCTTAGGTATGCCATTTCAAAACCCTTGAACCCCTTGTTCCCAAATTTTTTCTTTGGTACTTTTTTGGTAAATATAATTGGTTGCCTCCTTATTGGCCTTATTTTGGGCTTATCCGCCAAAAGCAATCTATTATCCCAAAATTCCACACTATTTTTGGCAACGGGCTTTTGCGGAGGTTTCACTACTTTTTCCGCTTTTGCTTTTGAAAAACACTTTCTTCTCAAGAACAGTGAATTGCTTCATTTTTCCATCTATCTAATTTCCAGCATTGTTATCGGCATTTTTGCCGTTGTCTTAGGATTATGGCTCTCCAAGTTCGGCGAGTAAGTTATAATTCCTGAAACGCCTCTTCATTTTGTTAAATTTTTAACAATTAGTCGCCAGCTCTTTCGTTTGCACATCAAAATCTTGCGTTTTATCCTTTCTGGAAAAAACATATTCATCAATATTCCATAAAAAACATAATTAAAATAGCATACCCCTAAAATTTCAGGGGGTGATTTTTTATTTTAATAAAAATTGGACCTATACCCCCTAAATATATATGGTCTTATATGGTTTAACATATATTTGGGAAATCAATTAACCGTATTATTATGAAAAAAGTCGAGGCAATTATTAGAAAATCAAAATTTGATGAGGTGAAAAAAGCCCTACATCAGATTGAGGTCAACTTCTTCAGTTACTGGGATGTGACTGGAGTTGGAAACGAGAAACAGGGACATGTATACCGAGGCATATCCTATAGTACCAGTGATATACAACGAAGGTATCTGGTCATTGTGGTTTCGGATGATTTTTTGGAAAGGACCATTAATGTCCTATTGGATACCGCTAGTACAGGAAACGTAGGCGATGGAAAAATCTTCGTATCAGACATGATAGAAGCTTACAGGATACGAACCAAGGAAAGCGGTAGCGCAGGAATTAACTAAACTAACAGCCAAAAACTCAAAAAAACTTAGATTATGATTGTACAAGGACAAGAAGCAATAGATAAAGCCATTGAAACCATTAATGGTGACATGGGTGCATTATGGATTACCATTGCAGCCATTTTGGTTTTCTTTATGCAGGCAGGATTCACCCTAGTGGAAATTGGATTTACCCGCAGTAAAAACTCGGGCAATATTATAATGAAAAATTTTATGGACCTTTCAATAGGCTCCATTATGTTCTGGGCAGTAGGTTATGCCATTATGTACGGCAGCGACCTTGTAGGCGGAGGCTTTTTTAGATCAAGCCCTTCCGATCAAGGGTATTTCTTTTTTAGTGCAACGGATTGGCACAACTTATTCTTCCAAACCGTTTTCTGTGCTACCGCTGCTACCATTGTATCTGGTGCCATAGCCGGTAGGACCAAATTTTCGACCTACCTTATCTTTTCAGCCGTACTCACCACCCTTATCTACCCAATATCCGGTAGCTGGTATTGGCCATTTGATGATGATGCTTGGTTGAACACTGCCGGATTCATCGATTTTGCGGGCTCTTCTGTGGTTCATGCCGTTGGAGGTGCAGCAGCTTTAGTGGCCGCTATTTTGGTAGGTCCCCGAATTGGAAAATACGTAGATGGCAAAGCAAAAGTTATCCCCGGCCACAATATGGCCTTTGGCGCCCTAGGTGTGTTTATTTTATGGTTGGGATGGTTTGGTTTCAACGGTGGCTCCCAATTGGCTTGGGGAGGAGAGAACACTGTTGGTGCAGTCGGCGTTATCATCAACACCAATATTGCTGCAGCCATGGGAGCTATAGCGGCTCTCTTCTTTAGTTGGGCCAGATACGGAAAGGCGGATATCTCCATGACTTTGAACGGTGCTTTGGCCGGTTTGGTAGGTATTACTGCAGGTTGTGGTGCCGTAAACACTTTTGGAGCTCTTTTCATTGGACTTATTTGTGGCATTGTAGTGGTCTCGTCTATTGAATTCATTGACAAGAAATTGAAAATTGACGACCCAGTAGGAGCTATTTCAGTACATGGTGTATGTGGCTTTTTGGGCACAGTACTTATTGGATTCTTTGCCTTGGATGGTGGATTGTTCTATGGAGGCGGTGCCAAACTATTATGGGTGCAAACCTACGGTTCACTGGCATATATCCTTTGGGCCGGAGCAGCATCATTCATTGTACTGTTCATTTTAAAGAAGACCATAGGTCTTAGGGTTTCCGAAAAAGAAGAAATAGAAGGCTTGGACCTTCACGAACACGGAATGGAGGCATACCCGGAACACATTTCCTCCCAAAACAACTAACTAGCTCAAACAAAAAACGGAGCGTTTGGCAGAACGCTCCGTTACATAATCTTCAAACTAACTCTATTTAAATAACCGTATGCCCCTCGCAAGAAGGGCATCTAAAACGATTCCAAGATGAGAAAGATTACGAATGCAAATTACGTAAAAAAAATCGCTTTTCCAGCACTGGCGCTGATCTCTATGGGTATGTTTGCCCAAGAAGAAGAAAAGCCGAAATTCAATTTTAGTGGTACTGTTGACGCCTATTATAGATCAAACATTACAGCTCCAAATGGCGAGGAAGCCATTGCCCCAGGTTCATCATTTGCCAATTTGGATGGATTTTCCCTGGGTATGGCCAATGTCATCGCCAACTATGAAGGTGAAAAGGTAGGATTTGTGGCGGATTTGGTCTTTGGACCCAGGGGAACCGATGCTATTTTTGCCTCGCCGATGTATTCCGCCACAGGAGATATCGTCAACCAATTGTATGTATACTGGAATGTCAGCGATGCTGTCACACTTACCTTTGGTAATTTCAACACCTTTTTAGGGTATGAAGTAATTTCTCCTGCTGCCAATTTTAATTACAGCACATCTTATCTATTTTCCTACGGCCCGTTTAGTCATACAGGCTTAAAGGCTGATTTTGATTTGGGAAGTGATTGGTCTGCCATGTTGGCTGTAATGAACCCCACAGATTTGACCGAATTGAATGGAACCGGGGATTACGCTGTTGGAGCCCAGTTGGGATATTCCGGTCAGTTTTTGAATTTCTTGTACAGCCAAGGTGGATTTGAAGTAGACTTCACGGGAGGCTTTGATGTCTCCGAAGAATTCTTTTTGGGTATAAATGCCGCCCACTTTAGCCAAGAAGATAATGGTGGAACTTTTACAGGCATTGCCCTTTATCCACAATATAAAACCTCGGAAAACTTTTCAATTGGCCTTCGCGGCGAATATTTCATGGAGGGTGATTTCTTTGGTGCAATCGGAGATCAATTTGATGCGGATGGCGATGCCAGTGTGTTTGCCTTAACACTTACAGGGAGTGCCACTGTTGGCGATTTGATCCTAAAACCTGAAATTCGTTTGGACAGTGCTTCCGAAGATGTTTTTATAGATAATGACAGAGCTCCTACGGCTAGCTTGGCCTCTGTGCTTTTTGCTGCGATATATTCCTTTTAATCCCAAGGAAAATTATCCAAGAGAAAGCCTTACTCCACTAGGATTAAGGCTTTTTTAGTCTTTATTGAAGTTTTTCACTCCTGCTCTCACCATAGTTCTCAAATAATTTTGCCTTGGCACGAGAGGGCAGGAGTACTTTTTGTTATATACACAATATGGATTGTATGCCTTGTTGAAATCAATCACAAGAGTATCCCCCTCCGGAATGGACAAGTCTATATAACGCCCTCCCCCATAGGTCTCTGCTCCGTTGGTTTCATCTAAAAAAGGGAGGAACAGATAATCTTCATATCCCTCATCATCCATTAAATCCAGACTTTGGTAGACTTCCAACTGGTGTTCACTTCCATTCAGGGTAAAGTAGGCAATTCCATAAACCACCTCTCGGCTTTTTCTGTCTGTGGTGGTGGGCAACAAAAATGGTACGGCGTCGGGAGTCAACACAAACTTTGCCTTGACCACATAGGTAGTGTCAGGCTCAAAAAAATCCAGTCCTTCAAAATCCTTGCGATACCTATCTGGCAGCGGAGAGGTTTCAGGGTCCCTAAAACTTTCGTTTGTCTCTTTCTGAAATTTTAATATATCCTCCACCAAAGATGATTTGGAAGATACCTTTTCCTCTTGGTCATGATATTTCTTACCATTGCCACATGACAAAATAATCAACACAACTAGGGTCAACACGTATTTCATGCACTCAATTTTACAACAAAAGTAGTGGAAATGATTCTTAATGGTAACTTAGCGCCACTATGATGAACAAAGTATTCTTTTTAGCCACCTTGGTTTTTCTATCCGCTTGTTCGGAGAAAAAATCAATAGAGGAAATCCAACAGGTAGAACAGCGGATATTACCAACTTTGGACCCTGATCGATACAATGTGGGATTTTTGATCATGGATGGAGTTTACAATACGGAGTTCACGGCTCCTTTCGATATATTTCAGCATACACAGTTCAGAAAAGGGATCAAGGCCATGAACACTTTTTCTGTAGCCAACACTTTGAAACCGATAACCTCGTTCGAGGGCATACGTATACTTCCCGATTTTGACTACACCCAGGACGCATTGCCCAAAATTGATATTTTGGTGGTTCCAAGCGCAGAGCATCACTTGGATACGGACTTGAAAGATACCACAATGCTGAATTTTGTGCGTAAGGTGAGCAAGGAAGCCCTATTTGTGACCTCGCATTGTGATGGAGCCTTTGTATTGGCCAAATCGGGAGTTTTGGATAGTGTGGTTTCCACAACTTTCCCAAGCGACATTGGGAAGTACAGGGAAATGTTCCCCCATCTCAATGTCAAGGATAGCGTTTTGTTTGTTCACGATGGAAAGTTCATTACCTCGGCAGGTGGGGCAAAAAGTTTTGAAGCGGCGCTCTACCTATGCGAATTTCTATATGGAAAGGAAATTGCCGAATCCATAGCAGGCGGGTTGGTCATTGATTGGAAACTTGACGAGGTTCCAAAACTTATTCTTCCTCAATAATATCGTAAAGAGCGTCTTTTAGATATTTGGAGACCAAGGTGTTAAACTCAGGGGTTATCCTTAAAAGGGCCGTATGCTCCAATCCATACAACCTCTCTTTATCCTTGAATCCTTTTTTCAAGGCTTCCTCCAAGTAGAAGAGAGCCGTCCCAAAATCCTCGTTCTTAGCGCTTAAGGAAATGGTCTTGAGGTAAAATTCGAAGTTATTGGGTTCCAAAATCGTTTTTAGCATGTATAAAAAGGCAAGGGCATCTTGGTCTATAACCTCATTCGTTTGAACCATTTCAATATTGTCTGTCGCCAAAGCATTCACAAAACCCAACAAACGATTTCCCATTTCCACTTCGTAGGGGTTAGAACTTGTGACAAACTTGTTTATCTCGGCCATTTGATAGTTCCACCAACCCAAATTCTTAAAATTATGGGTAAGCAAATCCTCTTCCATATAATACTGATAGTCTTCCTTTAAAAGTGTTTCCTTCAAAAAAGCGGCATTTTCGGCACGTCTCATGGCCCTAAACTGCTTATTCTTTCTTAGTTCCTTTTGTACTTTCCGAAGTGAATCCAAATTTTTCAGCGCCCCGTACATGCCCATCATTTCACCTAAATACTGCTCGGCCACAAGAAAGTTTCCAGAGTTTTTAAGACTGTTTATCTTCTCCAAATCTTCTTGAAAAGCTGCTTCCACATAAGCAGAATCCCTGGGTATCCATTTTCTTCCCATGGCCTGCAGAGTGAACAACTGCATTCCTTTTTTCAGGTATTCTTTTTCTGGCCAATCGCTTTTTTCTTCGAACAACAATATATGGTTGGGAAATTTATAGGCGTCCAATATTTTCTCATCCGACAATAGTGTTGGGTAATTAAAATGGTTCTTGTTGACCATCCCAATGAAATGGAAGGGTTCCTTTATATTTAGTAAGTCTGTATTGGCGAGTGATGCGCTTATGGAAATCACCCCCTTTACTTGTTTGATAAAAGTGGGCACCAAACTGGCAAAACGTCCTCCAGAATCTGTACCCGCTGCATACAATCTCCCATTTTGAATGGGCAACATGCCTGTTATACTTTCCAGTGAACCTGCCGTTGCCAACATATTATTGGTCAATGAAATACTATCTAACACCCTAGGCGCAGCCAAGACATAGCCTTCCTCTTCAGCGGATGATAAAAACATGGACATGGCTTGTTTTTCTTTACCTTCCAAATTGAATATCATCAACAAAGGCCATTGCCTGTCTGTAGTAAAATATGTGGGAAGATAGAGCGAAAAAGTACTTGAAATGGAATCGTTTGCTGGGATTGACTCAATGATTTCCCCCTTTTTTAAGGTTATGGTTTGGGCTGAAAGAGAGGTCAGCAGAATACCTGAGAGAAAAAGTAATAGGTATGGTTTTTTCATAGTTCTATTGCAACAAAAATCTAGCCAAAAAGGTTAAGAACTCCAATTACCCATGCATTAATCGGAATTTACTTGATCAACTTGCCATTCTTTATCGGGGCATGGGCCACAACATTACTTAATACTATATGGGTTCTACATTCTCCGTACACGATAAGTTCGTCAATAAATTTTTCCAAATGGGCCTGGTCCCGAAGCACCACTTCCATGATAATGTTCTCGTTCCCGGTAATCCGATAACAGTTTACCACCTCTTGAAATGACTTCACCTTGTCCAAAAAAGGCTTTAGTTTTCCCATAAAGGCCCTCAACATAATAATCGCCTTAAGCTGATGACCTGCCAAAACGTAAGAGATATTGGCACCATAGCCCTCAATGATTCCCAAGTCCTCCATCTTTTTTACACGCTCTGCAACCGCCGGCGGTGTAAGACCAACTTTACGCCCAATATTGGCAAAAGATTCCCTGGCATTTCGCTGCAAATACCCCAAGATTTGCCAATTAAGTTCATCGACCTTCATATATAAAGAAAAATAGCTTTCAAAATTTATATTTAAAGGTAAAATAACTTTTTCTCTTTTGAAAACAAAGTAACAATTTTTAATTCGTGCGTAATTTTATAGGACAAAATTGCTATGAAAACATGGAGAAGAGTTCTCTAAATTCACTGGTTGTCTACCGTAATTCTTTGGCTTTGCGAGATTTGAGCGAAGCTGTGGCTTCGTATTTTTCCTATAATAAGGAAATTCTATCGTTGCGTAAGATCGATAATTTTCGGGATGACATTTCCCAATCCCTTAAAAACGATGCACTGCTCATTACCAAAGAAGTGGAGCAAGCTGCCTTGAGCAATTCCTATTCCGTTCGGATGCGAAGTCTTAGCTACATCAACATTATGACCCGCAATATTTTAGCCTATTGCAATGGTTTGGAACGCGATGGTGTAAAGGAAAAGGAATATCTAAACCTGCTTCGCAAGGAAATTAAAATTTTTAGGGTTTCCTTTAAAAAGTGGCGAAAGTCTTTTCACAATAGAAACGACTAGTTTTCCCTTTTTACATATTACGTCGGTATTGCCCTCCCACTTGAAACAAGGCTTTTGTGATTTGCCCCAAAGAACAGTATTTGGTGACTTCCATTAGTTTTTCAAAAATATTCCCATTTTGAACTGCGACCTGTTGTAGCGCCAACAAATGCTTTTCTGCCGCACCACGTTCCCTTACATGGAGGTTGTTCAAAGTATCAATTTGGTTTTTCTTCTCTTCTTCCGTTGCCCTAATCACTTCAGCCGGTAAAATGGTGGGGGATCCCTTGGAACTTAAAAAAGTATTCACCCCAATAATGGGATATTCCCCGGAATGTTTCAAGGTTTCATAATGAAGACTTTCCTCTTGAATCTTGGAACGTTGGTACATGGTCTCCATGGCACCCAATACTCCGCCCCGTTCCGTAATTCTATCAAACTCCATCAATACTGCCTCTTCCACTAAATCTGTCAACTCCTCGATGATGAAAGACCCTTGAAGTGGATTCTCATTTTTGGCCAATCCCAATTCCTTATTGATGATCAATTGTATGGCCATGGCCCTACGGACCGATTCTTCGGTTGGAGTGGTTATGGCTTCATCATAGGCGTTGGTATGCAAAGAATTACAATTGTCATAAATGGCGTAGAGCGCTTGAAGCGTAGTTCTAATATCATTGAAATCAATTTCTTGGGCATGCAAGCTCCTTCCAGAAGTTTGTATATGGTACTTCAACATTTGGGCCCTAGGGTTGGCCCCATATTTTTCCTTGAGTGCCTTGGCCCAAATCCTTCGGGCCACCCTTCCTATCACAGCATATTCGGGATCCACCCCATTGGAAAAGAAAAACGATAGATTGGGACCAAACTTATCAATGTCCATTCCCCTGCTCAAATAATATTCCACATAAGTGAATCCATTGGAGAGGGTAAAAGCCAATTGTGTGATGGGATTGGCACCGGCCTCGGCTATATGGTATCCTGAAATAGAGACCGAGTAAAAATTACGCACTTGATGGTCAATGAAATATTCCTGCACATCCCCCATCAACCTCAGGGCAAATTCGGTTGAAAAAATACAGGTATTCTGCGCTTGGTCTTCCTTTAAAATATCGGCCTGTACCGTTCCCCTGACTTGGCTCAGGGTTTCCTTCTTGATTTTTTCATACACCTCTTTGGGCAACACCTGATCTCCGGTGATCCCCAAAAGCATCAATCCCAAACCATTGTTCCCTTCGGGAAGGTCTCCTAAGTACGTGGGACGGGCTGTTTTTTTCTTTTTGAAGATATCCTCAATCTTCTTCTCGACCTCTTTTTCGAGTCCTTTTTCCTTGATGTACTTCTCACAGTTTTGATCAATGGCAGCATTCATGAAAAAGCCCAATAACATCGGAGCCGGCCCATTGATGGTCATACTCACAGAAGTCATGGGATTGCTCAAATCAAACCCGGAATAGAGCTTTTTGGCATCATCTAAACAACAAATGGACACTCCGGCATTACCAATTTTCCCATAAATATCTGGTCTGTGGTCAGGATCATTTCCATACAATGTCACAGAATCAAAAGCTGTGGAGAGACGCTTTGCAGGCATATCCAAACTTACATAATGGAACCTTCTGTTGGTACGTTCCGGGCCACCTTCCCCTGCAAACATTCTTGTAGGGTCCTCCCCTTCCCGCTTGAAGGGATACAGTCCAGCAGTATATGGAAACTCTCCTGGCACGTTCTCTTGCAAAATCCAACTGAGAATATCACCCCATGCCTTGTATTTGGGTAAGGCCACTTTTGGGATTTGACTATGGGAAAGTGATTGGGTATGGGTTTTTATCTTCACTTCTCGATTCCGTACCTTAAAGGAGTAGACCTCGGATTTGTATTGGGCAACCGTATCCCGCCATTTTAAAATCGATTCCCAGTGCTGTGGCAGGAGGTGCATCTTCACCTTATCAAACTCTTTGATCAATATATTCAATAAGCTCTTTTCATCGGCACTTGTTGAATGGGAAAGAACATTATCCTCATTAAGACCTGATTTACCCAAAAAAAGTTCCTCGGCTTTACTTTGGTCCATATCCAAAATACTGGCCAAGGTGAGAAAAATACCATACAGCTTTTGGGCGACCTTGGCTTGATTGATTGCCTTAAGATCATAAGACCTATTATTCTCGGATATTTCTGAGAGGTATCGGGTGCGGGATGGTGGAATTACATATATTTTTTCGGCCATTTCTTGGGTCACCTCAAAATTTGAAACCAATTTGGAACCTGCCTTTTCCACCAAAGTATCCATGACCTTTTTGTAAAGATTGTTCATCCCAGGATCATTGAATTGCGAAGCAATGGTCCCAAAAATGGGAAGGTCCTCTTCCTTGGCATGCCATAGCCCATGGTTTCGCGCGTATTGCTTTTTTACGTCGCGAAGGGCATCCAAAGCTCCCCTTTTATCGAACTTATTTATGGCCACCACATCCGCAAAGTCCAACATATCTATCTTCTCCAACTGGGTAGCAGCTCCAAATTCCGGAGTCATCACATAAAGAGACACATCGCTATGTTCCAAAATCTCGGTATCTGACTGACCTATTCCTGAGGTTTCCAGAACAATTAAATCATACTTTGCGGCCTTAAGAACCTGAACGGCTTCCGATACATGTTTGGAAAGGGCCAAATTCGACTGCCTGGTGGCCAACGACCGCATATATACCCGTTCGTTATTTATAGCGTTCATCCGGATCCTATCCCCCAAAAGTGCTCCACCGGTTTTTCGTTTGGATGGGTCCACAGAAATAATGCCCACATGCTTCTCGGGAAAATCCGTCAAAAAGCGGCGGACCAGCTCGTCTACCAAACTGGATTTCCCAGCACCTCCTGTCCCGGTTATTCCCAAAACGGGCACTTTCGCAGCTCCGTCCTGGATTTCATCTTCATATTTTTCAAACTCGTCATGTCTGTTTTCTGCCAAGGAAATCAATCTAGCAATTGAATTGACATCTTTCCCTTCCAGTACTTTTCCGACCTTTTTCCCTTTGGGAAGTATTAAATCCGGGACTTGGGCATCGCAGCGCTGCACCAAATCATTGATCATCCCCTGCAGTCCCATATGGCGACCATCATCAGGTGAATAGATGCGCTCTATTCCGTAGGTCATTAATTCTTTTATTTCCTCGGGAAGTATCACACCTCCACCACCTCCAAAAATCTTGATATGGCCAGCCCCTCTTTCCTGGAGCAAATCAAACATATATCTGAAGTACTCATTATGCCCACCTTGATAGGAAGTCATGGCGATGGCATTGGCATCTTCCTGAATGGCACAGTCCACCACTTCGGCGACACTTCTATCGTGTCCCAAGTGAATCACCTCGACCCCGGTGGATTGGATAATACGCCTCATGATATTAATGGCTGCATCATGCCCATCAAAAAGCGAAGCTGCAGTTACAATCCTGATTTTATTTTTAGGCGAATAGGGTTTGATTTGTTCCATTATCAATAAAAGGTCTTTTTCCGCCATGCAATTTACAGAAAATGCAAATCAAAATCGATTTCACTTAGAATATTACAAAAAACTTTGGTCATTTGGTCTGCTTTTTCTGAATGTTATAATTTTATCGGTCTAAATTCGTCCATGAAGCTCACTATACTTATCCATTGTCCCGACCAATCCGGTATTATACGATCCGTAACCACTTTTATCCATCAGCAAGAAGGAAACGTTGTGTATTTGGATCAGCATGTGGACAAACAGGCTGGGGTTTTCTTTATGCGTTTGCAAAGTGAGTTTGAAAAGAAAATTGTTTTGGATGATTTCAAGACAGAATTCGGCGCCACCCTTGCCAAAAAATTTGATATGGAGTGGGATGCCTATCTTGAAGGCCACAAACCAAAGATGGCCATCTTTGTATCCAAGTACAACCATTGCCTTTATGATTTATTGAGTCGTTTCAACTCTGGAGAATTGTTGGTCGATATTCCTTTTATCCTGAGCAACCACCAAGATTTGGCCTATGTGGCGGAACAGTTCAAGATTCCGTTTTACCATGTTCCTGTTACCAAGGAGACCAAAGAAAATGCCGAGGCCGAACAGCTCAAACTATTAAAGGAACACCAAGTGGATTTTATCGTATTGGCACGTTACATGCAGATTATATCCCCGAGATTGATTGATGCCTATCCTCAAAAAATCATTAACATCCACCATTCCTTTTTGCCGGCCTTTGTGGGAGCGAAACCGTACCATGCCGCTTTTGAACGTGGTGTCAAAATTATTGGGGCCACTAGTCATTATGTAACTGAAGATTTGGATGCCGGCCCTATTATTGAACAGGATGTCACGGCTGTTTCCCACTCGCATTCCATCAAGGATTTTATTGCCAAGGGAAGGGATTTGGAACGAATTGTACTTTCCCGAGCCGTACAGCTCCATGTAGCCCGAAAAACCATGGTCTACAATAATAAGACCGTGATTTTTTCATAGTCGACAACCGGAATCACTATTTGGCTGACACGGATTTATACAGTCCAAAACAGGCAATGACCCCCCACACAAAATTAATGAAGAGTACGGCCCAAGCCGAATAATAGGCGCCGTTGGCTACAAAAAGGACACTGCCGATAATGTTGTACCAATGGTATACGGGTTGATTGGAAGTCCATCTTCCACGAATCAACATGTAGTAGGAAAAGAGAAAGCAATAAGAACCAACCCAGCCCAACAACTCAAAGAAAACCCCCATCAATCCGCATATTTAAAAAGGCCCAAACAGTGCCTTATGTAGATTTCTTGCTGCCTTTGATGATCCTCATCATTCTGTTGGAACATCCCCATGTAGTAATAGGACCCATCGATTAAGGCAAAGATGATTTCGGTGAGCTCATCAATATTAGTGTTGGTTATGATTCCATTGTTATGCGCCTGTTTCAATTCTTCCCGCAGCACATCGTGCAATTGCAGTAGGTACTCTTTAAAACTGTCATTGAAGGCCTTGTTCCTGTAGATAAGGGCATAACAGCTATAAAACACCCCATCGTCAAAATACTGGTTCCATTTTCTTGAAAATAGATTATAGATCAACGCCTCAAGATCCTTTTGGGTCTTTATGGTTCCCAAATGATCTTCCACCAATACCTTAAGGTGTTGTTGAAGAATATATTCGTTCAACCCTATCAATAGTTCGTCCTTGGTATTAAAATAGTGCATGACCAAACCATTGCTGATTCCCATGGCTTTGGCCACTTTGGCTATGGAAGCATTTTCCAGTCCAATCTCCTTGGACACCTCATAAAATGCCTTTATGATTTCCAATCGCCTTGTTGGCCCCAAACTCTTTCTTCCCATGGTTCGTCCAAATTATAATGTTAAAGCAATAATACTCTTTTTTTTAAAAAAATAGATTGACTGAACGTTCAATTAATTTATTTTATAATTTCGTAACGATCACTTAAATATTTATTAATTGAACGTTTATTCAATTTACATTTCTTTGACCCATCGTTTAACACATCATCATGAAAACTAACTATCTTCTTTTTCTCACTGCCCTTTTCGGCCTTACCACTACTTATGCAAGCTCTACGACTACGCTGGATTCCATTGCAAAAAAAGTGGTGTTCATCATTGTGGATGGCATCTCGGCCGATCAACTAAAAAATGCCCATACGCCTTATCTGGATAGTATTGGAACCTCGGGAGGATACACCAATGCCTATGTTGGTGGTGGAAAAGACACCTATTCCGAAACCCCCACTATCTCTGCAGTAGGCTACAACAGCCTTCTTACGGGGACATGGGCCAACAAACACAATGTATGGGGGAATGGTATTAAAAAACCCAACTATAACTACCCTACCATCTTTAAGTTACTCAAAGACCAACGACCCAACGGAACCGTAGCGGTCTTCTCTTCCTGGTTGGACAATAGAACCAAACTCATTGGTGACGGTCTCCCGGAAACCGACCATATAAAAGTAGACTACGCCTTTGATGGGCTGGAGCATGACACCATCAACTATCCGCATGATGCCCAAAGAAACTTTATGAAACTGATTGACTACACGGTGGCCGACCAAGCTGCAAAGACCATTCTTGAAAAAGCCCCGGATGCTTCATGGGTCTATCTGGAGTTCTCCGATGATATGGGCCATGGGTTTGGTGATAGCGAACGATTTAACGCAGCCATACAGTTTGAAGATGCCCTCGTGGGCAAAATTTGGCAGGCCATAAAAAAGCGACAATCAACCCATAAGGAAGAATGGTTGCTTATTGTGACCACCGATCATGGTAGAAGTTCCAAGGATGGCAAGGGTCATGGAGGCCAGAGTGATCGGGAGCGTAGCACTTGGATCGTGACCAATTCCCAAAATACAAATACCTACTTCAAGGAGCAGACCCCTGCCGTTGTGGACATCCTGCCTACCATGACTGACTTTCTCAGCCTTAACGTACCCATGGATGTGCAAAGGGAGTGGGACGGGGTCTCCTTGATACAACCCGTAGATGTCATTGACCTAAAGGCAAAAAAAGAAGGCAAAAAGCTTGTTCTGACCTGGAAGCACTTTGCCAAAGGGGAGGCCAAACTGTACATGAGTGACACCAATGAATTTAATTCGGGAGGGAAAGACACCTACAAATTGGTAAAGACAGTTGCCCTTGAAGAAGGTGGAACAACCCTTTCCGTAAGAAAACTTCCCAAGGGGTTTTGCAAACTCGTCCTGGAAACCCCAAATACCAAATTGAACACATGGATTTTGGAAAATAAATAACAACTAAACCATCTAAATGCAAACATGAAATGAAAAACAACTTACTTTTTGTACTGTTTTTAACCACCGCTTTCCTAGGCTATGGCCAGAAGGAAGTCTCTGGTACCATCGCCGACGCCTCCAATGTACCTTTGGCCGGTGTGACCGTAATGGTCAAAGGCACAACGAACGGAACCGCATCCGACTTTGACGGAAACTATTCCATTACGGTGGAAGAAGGCCAGGTTTTGGAATTCTCCTACATTGGTTTCACCACCAAGGAAGTGACTGTTGGCGCATCCAATACCATAAATGTGGTGTTGGAAGAGGATGTCCAAAGCTTGGGCGAAGTGGTCGTCGTAGGTTTTGGCACCCAAAAGAAAGTGAATCTTTCCGGTGCTGTGAACAACGTATCCGTAGAGCAATTGGACACTAGGCCCATCAACAATGTAACCCAAGGCCTGCAGGGTATTTCCCCGGGTCTGAACATTGATTTCAACAGTGGTGCCCCCGGAGCTAATCCTGTAGTGAACATTCGGGGTTTTACCTCCATCAATGGAGGAAATCCCTTGGTAATCATTGATGGCGTCCCTTCGGATGTATCACTTTTGAATTTGATTGCCCCAGAAGACGTTGAAAGTATCTCTGTACTAAAAGATGCCTCTTCCGCGGCAATTTACGGAGCAAGAGCTGCCTTTGGGGTACTATTGATCACCACAAAGACCGGGAGTAAGGAGAAGACATCCATCCGATACAACACTTATGTTACCCTAGGCACCCCAACCGTTGTACCCGAGAAAACCACCGATCCCTACATCTATCTGGCATTGCAACGTTTGTCCGAGGATAATACCCCATGGACTGGTGTGGGAACCTCAGCCGAAAGACTGGCTTGGGCAAGGGAACGAAGCGACAACCCGCTTGGCACTGTTGGAGTAAGGGAAAGTTTCAACAACCCCGGACTATGGGAATATATGGGTAATGAAAACTGGACCAATTATTTCTTGTCCAGCAACACCTATTCCCAAAACCATAACCTAAGCTTCACAGGAGGTTCAGAAAAAGTGAGCTATTATCTTTCAGCCTCGCACAACAAACACAATGGTTCCTTAAAAATTGCGGATGACTACTTCAACAGAACTGGATTAAGAAGTAGGGTCAATGTACAACTGAACGATTGGCTGAGTCTGGGCAACAATACTTCCTATCTAATTTCAAAGCGGAAAAACCCCTCCTATTTCAACATTCAAACCTTATACAACTTTGCTCCTACGGATTGGGACAAAAATCCCGATGGCAGCTGGGCCAATACCGATGTTGGATGGATGGGCGCCCGTTTGACGAATGGAGGAAACGAGACCGGTAAAACCAATACATTCCAGACCACATTTGACACCCAGGCTTGGTTGATCAAGGACATTCTAAAAGTCAATGCCGAGTATACCCTGCGCAAAGAGCATTATAATTATGATGCCAATTATGCCAAGTTTCAGATAGGATACGGCCCGGACGATGTTCGTGAAGAAGGAATAAACGAAGTATGGAAACGATTCTCCGATGAACGATATCAAGTATTGAACATCTACGGAACTTTCAACAAAAACTTTGGTGACCATGCCTTGACTCTTTTGGGCGGTTACAACCAAGAAGAGTCCCGATATGATTATGTGACCCTTAACCGGGATGCGGTCATCTCCTCTTCCCTCCCCACCCTTGAATTGGCAACGGGTACGCTATATGGCAACCAATTTATACGATCATGGGCACTGCGTGGATTGTTCTACAGGGCCAATTACATCTATAAAGATCGCTATATTTTGGAACTCAATGGAAGATATGATGGTTCATCCAGGTTCCCAAAAGATAAACGTTTTGGATTCTTCCCATCTGTTTCCCTCGCTTGGAACGTTGCCAACGAAAACTTCATGAAGTCCCTATATCCAACCTTGAACCTATTGAAGTTCAGGGCATCCTATGGTTCCCTTGGAAACCAGGATGTAGGGTCCGATAAATTGAACGATGGTTCCTTTGACTATATCCCTTCCATGGGATCGGATTTGGCAGATTATATCATCGATGGTGAACTGCCTTTAAAAATTACGGCGCCAGGCATTGTTTCCAACAACTATACTTGGGAAGAAGTAGTTTCCAAGAATGTGGGCGTGGACCTTGGTATGTTCAACAATAAGTTCAATGCTTCTTTTGATTATTTTGTCCGGGACACCAAAGGAATGCTCACGCTGGGCAAGGACCTTCCTGCCGTTTTGGGTGCCAGTGAGCCTAAAGAAAATGCAGGAGACCTACGTACCGAAGGCTGGGAATTGTCCTTGAGCTATCAGAACAACTTTGGAAACCCCAACAACCCATTACGATTCAGTGCCAAATTTAATTTGAGTGATAGTAAATCCACCATCACCCGATTTGACAACCCCAACAGAAGCCTTCTCCAGTATTACGAGGGCATGGAAATTGGGGAAATTTGGGGACTTACCTCCGATGGTTTCTTTAGATCTCAAGAGGAAATCGATGCTTTGGACGAAACCAGCATCATTCCGTGGGGAGCTCTCGAAATTGTGGAAGGATGGCCCAAATATGTGGACTTGGACGGAAACCAAAAAATTGAAAAAGGATTGTCTGCCGATGACCCCAAAGACATGAAAGTCATTGGAAATATGTTGCCTAGATACCGTTTCGGACTTAACCTCAACTTTGACTGGAACAATTTTGACCTTGGTGTTTTTCTTCAAGGAGTGGCCAAACGTGACTACTATCCAAGGGATTATCTGTACTGGGGCTTCTACCAACAGCCTTACTCGGGCGGATATGAACACTTACAGGATTTTTACCGGGCTTCCGATGACAGTGCAGACCGTGTTGCCAACCACTCCCAATCCTATATCAATGCTGGGTTGGCCAATGCAAATACCGATGCTCGATACCCAGTACTCCAGGCTTGGTTGGCAGATAGGAACTTGGGAGAGCGTTTGGACCAAGCCCAAGGTTTGGCCATTCCCCAGACCGCTTATCTATTGGATGGGTCATACCTAAGGCTGAAAAATATCACCTTCGGGTATACCATTCCGGCGAAGTTCACCAAGAACATGGGCATCTCCTCGGTACGTCTGTACTTTAGTGGCGACAACTTGTTTGAATGGTCCGAAATTGCAGATTTCTTCGATCCCGAAGCGGTTTCCGATATCAACGAACGTATCAACCCTGCCTATAGTGCCCCTAGGGGTGAGACCAGTGGATACCAATATCCCTACCAGAGAAAATATTCTTTTGGAGTCAATGTCAATTTTTAATCAAACAACACGAACACGTTAAACCTTAAACATGAAAAAGGTATTCAACATAAGTATTCTGATGGTACTCGTCTTAGTATCATCCTGTAATGACGACTTTTTGGAGCGCTTGCCCGAAACCGAGATCGTTGCCGACAATTTCTTCAATACTGAAGAAGACTTGTCCATCTATATAAACGGCCTGTACAGCTTTCCAGGATTTGGAATGTACTACGCTGATGAAGCCACAGATAATTCCGCTACCACGGGAAATCGGGAAATCAAGACTATTATGACCACGGAGGCCAACTCCAATACCATAACTTCAGGTTGGGATTGGAATTACCTCCGGAATGTCAATCTATTCCTTGAGAATTCACCAAAAGCAGATGTTTCCGAGGAGATTAGAAATCATTACGATGGGCTGGCCCGTTTTTTCAGGGCCCAATTTTATATGGGAAAAATAAAGCGCTATTCCAATGTACCGTGGTATGATACGGTATTGACCACCGATTCCGAGGATTTGTATAAAGCCAGTGACTCCCGTGAATTTGTCATTGAAAAAATCTTTGAGGACTATCAGTTTGCCATAGACCATGTCTTGGAAGATCAACCCGAAGGTGCTGTGAACAAATGGTTGGTTCTAGCCTATGCCAGTAGAAATGCCCTTTATGAAGGAACTTACAGAAGATATCATGACGAATTGAATTTGGCCGGAACTGCCAATACCTATTTGCAAATGGCTTCCAATTTTTCGAAGCAAATCATGGATAGCGGTAATTTCTCCATTTACAACACGGGAAACCCCAACTCAGATTACTACACCCTGTTTTCGAGTGAGAACCTGACCTCAAACCCCGAAGTTATCTTTACCAACATCAATATAGCCAATGTAAAGGATAGTGGTGCATGGAGCGGGGTTTTTGGAAATTATGAGATGTCTCCCGCACGTGATCTTGTGGAAAGCTACTTGATGGCAGATGGTACTTATCTGAGCGACCAGCCCAATTATGAAACGTTGACATTTGTGGAAGAGTTTACCAATCGGGACCCCAGATTAAGTCAGACCTATGCTTTTCCTGGGTGGGAGCTTATTTATGTGACCAACTATTCCTCTGGAGCTGCCAACTATGTACAACAGCTAAACAAGAATTTTACCGGCTATCACCAAATCAAGGGATTTACAAATAGTTTAGATCAAGATTTTAGAAATGATGTGGATGTACCAGTATTCCGTTATGCCGAGGTACTACTGACCCATGCCGAGGCGGAAGCCGAACTGGGCTCCGTTTCACAAAGCATTTTGGATGCCACTATAAACGAATTGCGCGGCAGAGTGGGCATGCCCACTCTTACCATGTCCGTAGCTTCAGACCCTGTTCAAGCTGCCAGATACCCCAATCTAAGCAACCCTGTTCTTTTGGAAATACGTAGGGAAAGAAGAGTGGAACTTGCCTTGGAAGGAAGACGGTTGGAAGATCTTAATCGATGGAAAGCCGGAAAACTGATGGAAAAGGAACCTCGCGGTTTATACTTTCCAGGTTTGGGCAAATACGACCTTACGGGTGATGGCATTGAAGACATCATTCTTCTTGGCGCTTCTGATGTAGTTCCCAATCCCGAAGACCGGGAGACCAACAGTTTGGATGTTACCTTGATCTATTATAGGACCGGTACTATTGGTGAAGATGTGGACGTATATCTTACCAACGGTTCAAGCGGTTATGTGATAGCCACGCCGGAGAGGGGCACTTTTACCGAGCCAAAAGATTATTATAGACCCATTCCAGCTACAGAAGTTACCCTGAACCCCAATTTGGAACAGGTTTTTGGCTGGGATTAGGGTTCAATTGTTTGAGTTAGTTTGCTTTAGTAAAGGAGGCCATAGGCCTCCTTTACATTTTTGTACAATAATTATTACCCTTAATGGGTATGCAACTCTTGCAAAGCCTTGATTTTCCTCGAAAATTTTCAATTGGTGGCCATTTTCTTGAGGTTTAGGCGTATTTTCAACCCATAACTATAAAAAAAAATACCATGAAACGAACACTGCTATGCATTCTCCTATTTCAGTTTGTGGGATGCACCGAACTGCAACAAGTAGTAAACCAATTGCCCCAAGGAACCACAGGAATTGGAAATGCAGAAATTGCCCAAGGTCTTAGGGAAGCCCTAAACATGGGTATTGAAAAACAAGTGGACAAGTTGGCCCTTGAGAATGGCTTTTTTAAGAATGAACTGGTAAAAATCCTTTTACCCCAAGAGCTTCAGAAGGTAGACAAAACCCTTCGCGATGTGGGTCTTGGCAATCTGGCCGATGAAGGTTTAAGAATCATCAACCGTGCGGCAGAGGATGCCGTGGGTGAAGCCACTCCTATTTTTGTGGAGGCGGTCAAGGGAATCACCTTTAATGATGCCAGACAGATTCTATTGGGAAGCGACAATGCCGCCACACAGTACTTGGAAGGTTCCACCAAAACAAAATTGTACGAAAAGTTTAATCCTATCATCAAAAATTCTTTTCAAAAAGTGGGGGCCGACCAAATCTGGAGCAACATCATCACAAAGTACAACAACCTGCCACTAACCAATAATGTCAACCCGGATTTAACCGACTACACTACCACCCAAGCCTTGTCTGGAGTGTATACCATGATTGCCGTAGAAGAGAAGGAAATACGGACAAAAATTTCCTCTAGGACCACCGATTTGTTAAAAAAGGTGTTTGCTTTGCAAGATTAATCATAATTTTTTCCGAATTACACAATAATAGAAATTTATTGTCGTTATAATTTCAATAAAATGAGACATTTATAACAAATTCCTAAAGTTAATTTAACCTTTATCCCACGGTTAAGCGGGAATTTTGCAAAGAATTATAATTATCTGAGTTAGCATTTTTTTGAGTTAGTTAGTTTTAAAACCGGTGCATGCACCGGTTTTTTTATACCCCTGAGCAACCATGCTAATTCTTTCTGTAAAGTCCATCGAATGCCGTGGATACAACATCGTCCCCTTGTAAAACCTCCCAAAGTTGCCGCACGGTACCATCCATATTTTTGGTCCAGATGATTCGGTTTCTATACATTTTACCATCATCTTTCATAAACTCTTCTGAAGTAAGAATCATTTGATTGCCGACCTTGTTTCCTTTTAATTTTAGGTGGGTACCGGTATTGTCTACCCATAACTGTTCCCATTGCTGATTGGCTATGTTGAAAAAGTTGATGCTGGTACCAGTATATCCCGAGGTGGCACTGACCCAATTCTCACGAATCACACATCCATTTTCTTCCCTGTTAATACTACTCTTACCTGCAGGAGTACCATCGGCGAAATTAGTAACCGTCCATTCGCCCACCCAAAAATCAAAAGCTTTTTGATCATTTGAACAGCAATTACACCCAGCAGTGTTTTGGGCATTTAGATAAAAAGTGGACAACAAGATAAAGGACAGCACCAATCTCCGCATAAGGCAGTCTTTTGTATTCCAAAAATGTTCAAGTGGCTCTCCTAAAGGTACGTTAATTAATTCCTTAATAAATGTAAAGGGACGTCAATAAAACACGCCTCAATGTTAAATTTTAGATAAAGTACCTGATTTATAGACGTATACCCCCATATCCTATAATCCACAGAGCTGTTTTGGACGTATCTTTGTTATAACAAATCTTGTGATATGAACAATCAGTATTGTAGAGTCGGAACTGTGACCCCGATCACTAGCGGAAATCAGGCAATCTCCATTTTGGAGTTCAGATACAACAACTTTCTTGAAAAAGCAGCCAATGTTTCATCCATGGATACTCATTTGGGTGAATTTTTCAGAAGAAAGGCCCAAGGCATCAAAAAGATATTGGAAGCTTTGAGCTAAGACTTTTGAAGCAGTTTTTCCAATTCAATGGCCATTTCCATTTGAATGGCTTTAGCTTTGTTTGCAGCAACATCTGCAAAATCCAACCCTTGGGAAGCATACAGTATTCCTCGGGAAGAGTTGACCAATAGCCCAACCTCTTGGGTCATTCCGTATTGGCAGACTTCCTGTAAGCTTCCTCCTTGTGCCCCTACTCCTGGCACCAACAAAAAACTTTCCGGTACTATTTTCCGAATTCCCTCTAGATAGGTGGCTTTTGTAGCCCCCACTACATACATCAACCTTTCTGAATTTTTATACGTTTTAGATATCTCCAAAACTTCTTTGTAAAGTTCTTCATCCCCAATTTTCTTGGTCTGAAAATCAAAAGCCCCTTGATTGGATGTCAATGCCAACAATATGACGTGCTTATTCTGGAAATCCAAAAATGGCTCCACGGAATCACGGCCCATATATGGTGCAATGGTAATCGAATCAAAATTCAAGGTTTCAAAAAAGGCCTTGGCATATCTTGTGGATGTATTTCCAATATCTCCCCGCTTGGCATCGGCAATGGTAAAAACTTCAGGATGCATCTCATTTAAATAGCCCATGGTCCTTTCCAAGGATTTCCAACCTTGGAGACCATACGCTTCATAGAATGCAATGTTGGGCTTATAGGCCACACAGTATGTATGGGTAGCATCTATGATGGCCTTATTGAATGCGAAAATGGGATCCTCCTCTTTGAGCAGGTGTTGGGGAATCTTATCTAGATCTGTATCCAATCCAACGCATAGAAAGGATTTCTTTTGATGGATCTGTGAAATTAAGTGCTCTATTTTCATGGACAGGTATTCTCGCCTTGCTTCTAACCGTTAAAAAATTTCCGAAGCTTCTTTTAATTTCTCGGTGTTTTCCACTAGCATCAACTCATCAATTATTCTTTGGATATCTCCATTGATGATATTCTGCAAATCGTAAAGGGTAAGGCCAATTCTATGGTCTGTTACCCTGCCTTGGGGATAATTGTATGTTCTGATCTTTGCCGAACGGTCACCACTACTTACCTGGGAATTTCTTTTAGCGGCATCCTCGGCTTGTTTTTTGGCCAACTCCATGTCGTACAATCTAGATCGAAGCACCTTAAAGGCCTTATCTTTATTCTTGTGCTGGGACTTCTCATCCTGACACTGCGCCACCAACCCTGTGGGGATATGCGTTAACCGAACCGCAGAATAGGTAGTGTTTACCGACTGCCCGCCTGGACCTGAAGAACAGAAATAATCAATCCGGACATCTTTTGGGTCTATCTGCACATCAAAATCCTCGGCTTCGGGAATCACCATCACCGTAGCCGCACTGGTATGCACCCTACCTTGGGTTTCGGTCTGAGGTACGCGTTGTACCCGATGTACCCCTGCCTCAAACTTTAAGGTACCATACACATCTTCCCCTGAAACCTCAAAATGGATTTCCTTATATCCCCCACTGGTTCCTTCACTTAAATCGATAATATTGGTACGCCACCCTTTGGATTCGCAATATTTGGCATACATCCGGTACAGATCTCCCGCAAAAATGCTGGCCTCATCACCTCCGGTGCCAGCCCTAATCTCCATGACCACATCCTTGGCATCTTCCGGATCTTTTGGGATGAGCAAGAACTTTATCTCTTCTTCCAACTTGGGCAAAGCCCCTTTGGCCTCCTCCAACTGCATCTTGGCCATTTCCACCATTTCGGCATCACTTCCATCTGTAATGATTTCCTCAGCCTCTTCAATATTATTGGTAAGGTTGATATACTCTTCACGTTTATCCGCGAGTACTTTCAGGTCCTTGTATTCCTTGTTCAGCTTAATGTACCGCTTCTGATCGGCAATGACATCTGGCTGAATGATCAAGTCCGAAACCTCATCAAAACGCTGTTTTACAATGTTGAGCTTGTCTAGCATAGATCCATCCTCGTTAAGATTGCGAATTTACGATTTTTGGTTGGATTGTATTTCCAAGAAGTGTATCAGTTCCCCACAAAAGTGGTCCCCAAAGTAACAATGAATGCATTGAGGCCATCGCTTCGATCATACTGACTAAAGCGCAGGTCTATAGTCTTCAATCCGAAACTGAACACCTTGGTATTGGCAAAGATGTCCTTGTATTGGATTCCCGCTCCATACTGATGGGCATCATATTTGGACAAATCGTAATCCGAAGTGTAAAATTCAAAGGTGGAGAGGGCGGTTTCCTTTGAATAGAAATAATCCGCCGCCGTTTGGGTGTAATAGCGATACGCAGGATAGAGCGTAAACTTATCCGATAACTTAAAGGGAAGTTCCAGGTTGGCCGTATGCGAAGTAATACCCCAATCATCCCAGTAAAAGCGATAGTAGGACCGGAGCACCAAAAAATCGTTCACATAATAATTGAGCCTACCTCCAAACGGAAGCTTCAATCTACTGTCCGGCAACCGTTCCACATCATCCGCCAATTGGAAATCATCAATAAAAAAATCGGAAGCATCCCCAAAATACACTCTTTGAAAAGGTGTACTCAACAAACCGTTCTGGGAAACCACATCCATAAAAAGGGCCCCCTGTAACTTTTTCCCCATAATTTGGGAAAAACTCAAAGAAAGCGAGTAGGAGTTCCGACTTTCCTTATCAAATTCAGTAAAAGTGGGAGCATAGGAACCATTCCCCTCTACCCTATCATCAAAAAAACCAGGTCTAAGTTCAATAGGATAAATAGCATTCCACTTATCCAAAAAAACATTTCCGCCCAGACTCAACTCTGTGTTCTTTTCATTGAACAATCGGGTATAGCTCCCCCCAAAACCAATTGAGAAATAGTCATATTCCGATGAAAAATACGCATTGGCACTCCAAATAGTGTTCCGGTCTTCCGAAGTATGCTGATAACTAGGGTTGATATAGGCCAATACATCTTTACGCGATTCCCCTGTTGATGCATCAAAAGGGGTAACATTGACCCCGCCATCCAGTGGATTCACATTACTGGATGAAGCAGACGTATAGGCAGACAGACCAACATCTACCGTTAACACATCATCTTCGTTCAAGGGCATGCGCAGCACAATGCTCGAGGTGGCATCGGTGAGTTCTTCTGTACCTTCTCCCCCTGTTACCGCGGCATTATTGCCATCCTGATTATAATAACTAAACAGCAAATCAACCTCACTGGTCTCCAACACCCGTCTTTTGTAAGTAGTATTGTCTTGTTGTGCCATTACTGTGGAAATACCCAACAATAGCAAAAAGATAGTGGGCAAACTTTTGGGTAAACCACCATGGATTTTGGTCATCGTCACTTTAATTGCATCCACAACCGCCGCCTGTTTTTCCTCCGTTGGCTCCCGAAGAAGCTTCCCGATAGATGTGGAAATTCGTTTCAAAACGTTCGCAAGGCCGTGCGCTCAATTGCATTTCGGCATCGCTCAAGTATACCTTATCGTATTCCCGAACTACTACACAGGAGCTGGAACAAATCAACAACAAAAAGAAAAAAGCAAGCTTAGCCATAGTTAAATTTAGGGATTCGTATCGAAAATGATTCCAGAACTCTTGTGTATTTTATTATTGGAATCCACCACAACGGCCTCAACTCCATCTATTTGATTGATCATGTGGATTCCGCTATCCTTTCCCATGATAAAGACAGCTGTTGCCAAAGCATCACAAAGTTCGGCCTGTTTGGCAAAAATGGACACACTGTTGATTCCTGTTGTGGGATATCCGGTTCTTGGGTCAATGATATGGGAATATTTTTTTCCCTTGAACATGATAAACTTTTCATAATTGCCCGAAGTGGCCACCGAAGACTCTATAATGGGCATCCAACTGAACACCTTGTCCTTGCTCAACGGATTGGCAATACCCACCAACCATTTCTCCCCAGTCACCTTGGTTCCCCAAGTGGTAAGGTCGCCGGAAGCATTTATAATCCCTCCTTTCACCCCTTTGGAGGACAAAAGCTCCTTGGCCCGGTCTGCAGCATACCCTTTCCCAATGGCACCAAAACTGATGCGCATTCCAGAATCCTTTAAAAAAACCGACCGCTCATCCGGATTTAATAGTATTTTTTGATACCCAATCTTGGCTATGGAACTTTGAATTGCCTTTTCTGATGGGATACTGTCCATACTACCGTCAAACTTCCAAATATTATCCATGGAAGCATAGGAAATATCAAATGCCCCATCCGTTATCTCCGAAATTTTTATGGATCGCTCAATAAGCCCATAGAGTTCCGGACTTACTTTAACGGGTTTTATTCCTGCATTCTGATTAATTTTTGAAGTTTCGGAATTGGGGTCCCAAGAAGATATTATTTTTTCGATTCGTTCAATTTCCGAAACAGCCTCATCAATATCCAAATAGCCTATCTCCTCATTTGGGGCCACTACGGTAATCTCGAACCGGGTACCCATCAATTTCATGGTCTTTTTAACCGTAATATCCCTTCGCTCCAACTGCCCAATGGACAGCAGACACGAAAAACTGAACAAAAGGACAAACAATTTTCTCATGGGATAAAGCCGTTCAATATGGATATGTATTTTTTGGGCGATGCCTTGACATTGAACCCGGTTTTACCCAAGACTGACTGGTCTTTATCCAAAACAACAACTAACGGAAAGTGGCCCTTGGGGTTAAACTTTTGGGCAAGAGCAGCGTTGGTTTCCGACAATTCCAAAGGGAGTTCATTTTTTTTCTTCTTCGGAAAATCCGCTTTATAGAGCACATAATGTTCGCTGGCATACAGCTTAAATTCTTCGGATTGCCAAATCTTCTTTTCCAGTCGTATGCAAGGGGCACACCAATCGGAACCCGAAAACACTAAAATGATAGGTTTGTTTTCTTTATTTGCCAAGCCAACAGCCTGATCAAAGCTACTTTGCCATTCTTGGGCCTGTAGGCTTCCAAAAACAAGTAGGAATATGATTTGGAGGAACTGTTTCATGATTTGGGACTTAAAAAAACTACTTACTCAAAAACCCGAAGTATGGAGCCATTGAGTTCGGTATTGAATATTTTAAGGGGGTTACTGGTTGTACTCAAGTTCAAGGAAGTCCCATCTTGTGCAAATCGGGATTGATGTGTGCTGCAATGAAAAACACCGCCGTCTTCAGAAATAAATCGTATTTCTTCGGTTCCTTGGTGACTACAAATCTTACTGGCCGCTATTAATTCCCCTTGAAGGTTTCTGGCCACGACAATATCCAAATAGGTTAGGTTGGCCGATGATTTCACCGAAATGTAACCGCCATTGTTTGCCAACGGTGCCGCTTCTGCGGATGTCAAGTCTATGGTAAAGTCCACACCTTCGGATACTGGAAAAGTTTCCAGTTCTCCATCTTTTGAACACCCTTGTAAACAGGGAAAAGTTAAGGCAAATGCAGCACCTGCCCCTAAACTTCTTAGAAATTCCTTCCTTTCCATAGCATGAGGTTTATAAAAAGAACGTGAAATTAAGCTGATTCGTATGCCTAATATTCAAACTTTCCGTACGTGCTTTGAATGGTAAGTCTCTTGTCTTCCGATGCCTCAACCCTACCAATGACCTGAGCATCTACATCAAATTGTTTTGCAATGGAAATAATATCCTCAGCTACTTTAGGGTTTACATACAACTCCATTCGGTGCCCACAATTGAAGACTTGGTACATTTCCTTCCAATCGGTCCCTGATTGCTCCTGGATCAGCTTGAAAAGCGGAGGTATAGCGAACATATTGTCCTTTATGATGTGAAGGTTATCCACAAAGTGGAGAATCTTCGTCTGTGCCCCACCGCTGCAATGCACCATACCGTGAACTTGCTCGGCAGTATATTTTTCCAAAACTTTTTTGATGATTGGCGCATAGGTTCTTGTGGGAGAAAGTACCAATTTTCCAGCATCCAATGGAGAATTGGGCACCGTGTCCGTTAATTTCACCTGTCCAGAGTACACCAAGTCATCTGGAACAGACGCATCATAGCTCTCCGGATATTTTTGGGCCAAATATTTTCCAAAAACATCATGGCGGGCCGAGGTAAGCCCGTTGCTTCCCATTCCGCCATTATATTCATTTTCATAAGTGGCTTTCCCAAAAGAGGCTAGCCCTACAATAACATCTCCCGCCTCAATATTGGCATTATCTATGACTTTGGAACGTTCCATCCGGGCGGTTACCGTGGAATCGACAATAATGGTTCGGACCAAATCGCCAACATCCGCTGTTTCACCACCTGTGGAACGGATGGAGATTCCATGCTTGTCCAAATCAGAAATAAGCTCTTCTGTTCCATTGATTATAGCCGAAATGACTTCTCCGGGAATCAGGTTTTTGTTCCTTCCTATGGTGGAAGACAACATAATGTTATCTGTGGCCCCTACACAAATAAGGTCGTCCACATTCATGATCAAGGCATCTTGGGCAATCCCTTTCCAAACCGAAATATCACCGGTTTCCTTCCAATACATATAAGCCAGGGAAGATTTGGTCCCGGCACCATCGGCATGCATTACCAAGCAGTGTTTTTCACTTCCTGTTAAATAATCAGGGACTATTTTGCAGAACGCCTGTGGAAAAAGGCCTTTGTCAATGTTCTTAATGGCATTGTGCACATCTTCCTTAGAGGCCGAAACTCCTCGCTGCGCATATCTTTTACTGGTTTCAGATGACATTTTAAAGCTTTGGGCAAAAATAACGGAAAGCCACGAATTAATCGCTAGGTCTGTTTTCCTTCTTTCCTATTTTCCGAACAATAGTTCCCTGTACTTGGTAAATGGCCATAAATCGTCCGCAATAAGTTTTTCAAGTTTATCGGACTGTGCACGAATAACATCAAAATAAGGTTTCACATTGTCACAATATGCTTGTGCTTTTTTATGTGCGGTGGAAAGTCCGTTGGCCCGTTTTCTGGCATCGGTCATTTCGTCTGTCAATTTTTTGATTTCCATGATGTGCTCACCAATCTGCTCCAAAATATTCAGCTGAGTCTCCGCCACCTTCTTATGGGCAGCACCATAGACTTCTTTTAATCCGGAAACGTTTTCCAACAATACATTCTGATACCTAATGGCAGCCGGGATGATATGGTTGTAGACCATTTCACCCAACACCCGCCCTTCTATTTGAATATGAAATATATAGGCTCCCAATTCCACCTCTTGGTGGGCTTTGAGTTCCACCTCGCTCATAACTCCCATATCCTTGAACAGGGAAATGCTTTCCTTGGAAGTAATTATTTGCAATGCCTGCGGAGTGTTCTTGTTATTGCTCAATTTTCTCCTTCTGGCCTCTTCCTGCCATTCTGTTCCATACCCGTCACCTTCAAAACGAATACGCTTGGAGGTTTTTATGTATTCCCTTAAAACATTGAAAACTGCCTCATCCTTTTTAAGGTTCTTTTTATCGATAAGCGCATCCACCTCCTTTTTAAATTCGGTGAGCTGTTTAGCCACAATGGTATTGAGTATGGTCATGGGTTTGGCGCAATTGGTCTTGGAACCTACACCTCTCATCTCAAATTTATTCCCTGTAAAAGCAAAGGGGGAAGTACGATTACGATCCGTATTGTCCAAAAGTATCTCTGGAATCTTCCCTACCACATTTAGCTTGAGTTCTGTTTTTTCCTCTGGCGACAGTTTTCCTTTGGAAACTCCTTCCAATTCGTCCAACACATCGCTCAGCTGTTTGCCAATGAAAATGGAAAGTATGGAAGGTGGTGCTTCGTTGGCCCCCAATCTGTGATCATTACTGGCCGATGCTATGGAGGCACGCAACAATTCTTCATACGAATCTACCGCCTTGATGGTGTTCACGAAAAATGTTAAAAACTGAAGGTTTTTCATCGGTGTGGTACCCGGGCTTAGCAGATTCACCCCTGTATCTGTTGCCAATGACCAGTTGTTATGTTTTCCAGAACCGTTGATACCTTCAAATGGCTTCTCATGAAAAAGCACCCTAAAATCATGTCTGTCCGCAATCTCTTCCATGACATCCATCAGCAATAAATTATGGTCAACAGAAAGATTGGCCTCCTCAAATACTGGAGCCAGCTCGAACTGGTTTGGTGCCACCTCATTATGCCTTGTCTTTACCGGAATACCCAATTTGGTGCATTGTTTTTCCAAATCGCTCATAAAACTTAGCACTCTTGGTGGTATCACCCCAAAGTAATGGTCATCCAATTGTTGTCCTTTTGCTGCGAGATTGCCCACAAGGGTACGTCCCGCCATAACCAAGTCCAATCGGGATTGAACCAGCGCCTTGTCCATTAAAAAGTACTCCTGCTCCCAACCCAGGGTAGCATAGACTTTGCGTACGTTTTTGTCAAAATACTGTGCAACATCCGTTGCCGCTTGGTCAATGGCATGCAACGCCCTCAAGAGCGGCGCCTTATTATCTAGGGCCTCTCCCGTATACGCCACAAAAATGGTTGGAATACAGAGGGTTGTTTTATAAATAAATGCCGGCGATGTTGGGTCCCATGCCGTATATCCACGAGCCTCAAAAGTGTTTCGGATTCCTCCACTGGGAAAGCTGGACGCATCAGGTTCTTGCTGCACCAATTGGGCACCGCCAAACTTTTCCATGGCTCTTCCATCAGGCAAAATATCAAAGAAAGCATCGTGTTTCTCTGCCGTAGCACCCGTCAAGGGTTGAAACCAATGTGTGTAATGCGTAGCTCCCATGGACAACGCCCAAGCTTTCATCCCTTCGGCCACTTGGTCAGCTATTTTTCTATCAATTTTATTCCCTTGAAAGATGGCCGACTTTACATTGTCAAAAGCCTCCTTGGTCAAAAATTGGAGCATCTTATCCTCGTTGAACACATTCTTCCCGAACAGTTCGGAACGTTTCCCAGCTTCATCAATGGTAATGTGTTCCCTTTTTCTACTCTCTGTCAGAGCATTGAATCTCATTTTTGGCATCGGTAAGCGATTTAATATGCAAAGCTACAATTAACAATTTAATAATTTTACGGACGAAAAATACTTTTTTTTCATATTACCCCCTCAAAAACAGGGGCAACAAAAATTTTATCGTTGATTTTGTCATTTTAACCCTGCAAAAGATATATTCTCGGATGAAAAATATATTTTTGTCAATCATAAATTTGAGAACAAATAACTAGCACGATTATGAGCAAATCTAAATTAGAGTACATCTGGTTGGATGGTTATGAGCCAACGGCCAACATGAGAAGCAAAACTAAAATTGAGGACGATTTTAGCGGGAAATTGGAAGATTGCCCCATTTGGTCTTTTGATGGGAGTTCTACCCAGCAAGCAGAAGGTGGTTCATCTGACTGTTTATTGAAGCCTGTGGCCATTTACCCTGACCCAGCTCGAAAGAATGGTTATTTGGTAATGGCTGAGGTATTGAACTCTGATGGCACACCTCACGTTTCTAACTCAAGGAACACCATTGATGATGAGAACGATGATTTCTGGTTCGGTTTCGAACAAGAATATTTTATTATGGATACCCATACCCAACTTCCTCTAGGCTTCCCTGTTGGAGGTTACCCTGGACCGCAAGGTCTTTACTATTGCTCTGTTGGTGGAAAAAACACTCATGGCAGGGAAATTGTTGAAAGACATGCGGATCTTTGTATAGAAGCTGGCCTAAACTTCGAAGGTATCAACCAAGAAGTAGCCTGTGGCCAGTGGGAATTCCAGATTTTTGCCAAAGGCGCCAAAAATGCCGGAGACCAAATTTGGATTGCCCGTTATTTATTGGACAGATTGACCGAAGAGTATGATTACTATATTGAATACCACCCAAAACCCATTAAAGGAGATTGGAACGGTTCCGGTATGCACGCCAACTTCTCTAACAGCACACTAAGAACCTGTGGTTCCAAAGAAGTGTATGAAAAAATATGTGAAGCCTTTAGACCAGTTGCTTCTGAGCACATTGCCGTTTACGGTGAGTTCAACGACCAACGATTGACTGGAAAGCACGAAACAGCTTCCATCCACGATTTCAGCTACGGAGTTTCAGACAGAGGAGCCTCCATTCGTATTCCAATCCTAACCGTTGAAAAGGGATGGAAAGGATGGTTGGAAGATAGAAGACCTGCTTCCAATGCGGATCCATATAGAGTGGCTGCCAGAATTATCACCACGGTAAAATCAGCCAAGGTATAATGTAGCATGCCCCATAATGCATAGATTAATTGTTGACTATATAAAAACCGCCCCATGGGGCGGTTTTTTAATTTATGGTAATGTATACAAAAGACGCATAAAAGGCAAGAAGCACTAGACCGTCCCGCCATCCAAGTCGTAAGCCTCTAGGGAAAAATACCAAGGGAAGTATCAGAAAGGATATACCCAACATCCAAAAAATATCACTTGAGAGCAGGCCTTGGTCCACAACAGTTATTGGGGTGATTATCGAAGTAATCCCCAAAACCGCCAAAAGGTTAAAAATATTGGACCCTATCAAATTCCCCAGCGAAATAGCTTTTTCCTTTTTCAACACTGCAATTACAGAAGCCGCCAGTTCTGGGATGCTGGTACCTACAGAAACCACCGTTATCCCAATAACCCTGTCGCTCACCCCAAAAGAAGATGCCATTCCCACTGCCCCATCAATCAAAAATTCTGAGCCACCCCAAAGTGCGGTACCACCCAAACCTAAAAACAATGTAGTCTTGTACATAGGAAGAGGTGTATCATCTTCCGGCATTTCATCCACAACGGCCGTTTTTTGAAAACGAAGAAGATAAACCAAGAACAAGAACAGCATAGCAACCAGAATAATGCCCTCATACTGTTGCAGTACCCCATCAAAATAAATAAATCCACAAAAAAGTAATGAAGCTACCATCATTACAGGCCAATCGGTGGTATAAAAATTCTTTCGGACATCTATACTTCCCATAAGTACGGTAACGGCCAATACCAAGCCCAGGTTTGCAATATTGGAGCCTACCACATTGCCCAAGGCCAAATCTGGAAATCCATCCAAAGCTGCTTTAATACTTACAATTAGTTCCGGAGCCGATGTGGCAAATGAAACCACCGTCATCCCAATTACAATTTTGGGTATAGCCAATCTGAGGGAAAGTGCCACTGCGGATTTTAATAACCAGTTTCCTCCTGCAATTAACAATACAAGACCCAGAACAATAAAAAGTATGTTTTCCAAAGAGTACGAATTTGTGGCAAATATATATGAAGATTTATTAATGGTTGAGCTTCAAGAAAAGTGTTGCCAACTTGAGCAAAAATCTATCTAAACCAAGCGCAGTTTTGTTATGAAAAATGGCGAAAGAATTTATTGAATCCTATCGGCCCCATTAATGAAATGACCATAAAAGCCCCATTTTTAAACCATACTCCCCTTGGTTTTCAAAAAAGACTTAAAAACAGCCCTACAATTATAACATTTTATAATTCTTTCAAGGTTTTTACATTTAAATATGTAACTAGTTCCAAGACACATTAAAAATATTGAAGGGCCATCTCATTTAAAAGACTACAATCCTGTATGCAATTGTATAGATTCTTGGTCAAAAACTTGGAGACATGATTTCTATCATTTTAAATTGAAAAAACAAAATCAGAAAACAACCATTTTTTAACCCAAAATCCATCTACCGATGATAACTATTGTGAAACTTTTTGTGATGCTCCTCATCCTCATCATTGAATCAATTTTCATATGATGCAATATATCTTTTTGACTTACAATTTCCCTTTTATTAAAAGTTTAGCATTTATGTTCTACTGATTTGATTATTTTACACCTGTAACAAATCAACTTAAAAAAAGTGAAAAAAGTAACAATTCTAGCCGTGGCATTTTTGGCCATGACGTCCTGCAAACAAGAAGCAAAAAAAGAGGAAGCCCCTTCCCAAAGTGATGAGTTCTCCAAAGTATTGGACAATTATTATGAGGATGGACTCAAATTGAATCCATTGGCCGCCACCTTGGCTGGTGACCACAGATATGATGATTCATTTGCCAATCCGCTTTCTGATGCCTACAAGGAACAATCAAAATCCTATTATGAAGGGTATAAAGAAATGCTGTCTCAATTCCCGGATGAAAATCTTACTGAAAGTGAGCAAATGAGCAAGGCCATTCTCTTATGGGAGTGCAACATTAATCTGGAAGAATTTAATTTCAACGCCGATCTTACCCCTATTGACCAAATGTGGTCCCTTAATTTATTTGTGGGGCAGCTGGCAAGTGGAGCCAGCGCCCAGCCTTTCAAAACGGTCCAAGATTACGAAAATTGGATGAAACGGGTAGATGTCTATTTGGAATGGCTATCCAGTACGGAAACCAAGATGAAGGAAGGTATGGAAAAGGGTCATGTGCTTCCAAAGTCATTGATTGTAAAGGTACTTCCCCAACTTCAATCCCAAACAATCAAAAATATTGATCAGCATCTTTTTTATCAACCCATAAAGAACATGCCGACAGATTTTACTGATGAACAAAAGGCATCGCTAACTGCTTCGTATGAAGACATGATCACAAACAAGATCATTCCAGCCTACGAAAGCTTATACAATTTCATGAGTACCGACTACCTAGCTGCCGGTAGAGAAACGAGCGGCATACAAGGCGAACCTAATGGAGATGCCTATTATGCCCATCAAATTAAAAAATACACTACCACCAACATGACTGCAGCCGAAATCCACGAATTGGGATTGAGCGAGGTGGCCCGTATACGTTCCGAAATGGAAAAAGTAAAGGCCCAGGTTGGTTTTGAAGGAGATTTAAAAGCATTCTTCGACTATGTCCGAAACCACAAGGACCTTATGCCATTTACTGAGCCTCAGCAGGTAATTGACAACTTCAATGCCATTCATGAGCGCATGAAGCCGCAGATTGAAAAACTTTTTGACCAAAAACCAAAAACCCCTTTTGAAGTAAGACGCACCGAGGCATTTCGTGAGAATTCGGCAAGTGCCGAGTACAACCAAGGGTCCTTGGACGGTACCCGACCTGGTATTTTTTATGTTCCCATCCCCGATGCCAGTAAATACAATACCTATTCGGATGAGTCCCTTTTCCTTCATGAAGCCATTCCAGGTCATCATTACCAAATTTCATTGACCCAAGAGAATGAAGAGCTTCCCCAGTTCAGAAAGACACTTTGGTATAGTGGATATGGCGAGGGATGGGCCCTTTATACAGAGTCTTTGGGCAAAGAATTGGGACTGTACACCGACCCCTACCAATATTTTGGAATGTTGGGAGCTGAAATGCACCGAGCCGTGCGTCTTGTGGTAGACACGGGCCTACATTCAAAAGGGTGGACCCGTGAGGAGGCCATTCAATATTCCTTGGACAATGAAGCTGAATCCGAGGCCAGTATCATTTCGGAAATTGAACGATACATGGCCAACCCAGGTCAAGCTTTGTCCTATAAAATAGGGCAATTGAAAATTAGGGAACTTCGCAAAAAGGCTGAAGATGCTCTAGGGGACACCTTCAATATTGGGCAATTCCACAACCAAGTTTTGGAGACTGGTTGTGTTCCCTTGGCTTTATTGGAGGATAAAATTGACCGTTGGATTGCTTCCAACAAATAAGAATTCCATAAAAAGGCCAACTAAGTTGGCCTTTTTCTTTTTCTCCCTCTACAAGGGGCAACCCAATATCTTGGTTATATTTGCCTTAACCAACACCTAACACCATGCTTTTCAAAATTTTGGCAAAAATCAATAAGGCAATACTTCCATCCTATACCAAAAAGGGATTGGACCTTTCCAAGGCTTCCAAATTACAATTGGCCATTATAGGCTGGCGGTACTATGTTACCAAAAACGCTTTGAATTAATATTGCAGAAGAGCTTCTATTTGGTAACCGTTTAGTTTTTTGGCTCCATTTAAGAAGGTAAGCTCTATTAAGAAATTACATTGCACCACTTCTCCACCAAGTTTTTCAATCAGCTTGCAAACAGCACTGGCCGTTCCTCCCGTAGCCAGTACATCATCATGGACCAACACCTTTTCGCCTTTTTTGATGGCATCGGTATGGATTTCCAAAATTTCCGAACCGTACTCCAGTTCATAGGACTCCGAAATGGTAGTATGGGGCAGTTTTCCCGATTTTCTTACCGGAACGAATCCAGCTCCTAAACGCGAGGCCAATAATGGCGCAAAGATGAACCCTCTACTGTCTACCCCCACCACTTTATCAATATGCATATGGCTTGCAAAACCGCAAAGCACATCGCAGGCTTTGTTGAGCGCTTTTGGATCACTTAAAAGTGGGGTTATGTCCTTGAAGATGACACCGGCTTTGGGAAAGTCTTCTATATCACGAATGTAGGAAGCTAAATCCATAGATTTTTTTGACAGCACAGGTTTTGTAGTAAAGGTAAAAAGAAATATATTTGCAGCCCTGTTAAAAGGCCTCGTGCCCGCCCGTTCCAAAGGGAACGTTCGGACGGGGCGCGAAAATGACATTTTGATGTTCTTTGTTTATGTGCTGTACAGTTCTAAATTCGAGCGATATTATGTTGGTTTCACCAAGGATATTGCTAGACGATTGAAGGAACACAACGCAGGAAAAACCACATCGACCAAACCATTTGTTCCTTGGAAGTTGGTTCATGAAGAAAGTTTCGAAACTTTAGCAGAGGCTCGAAAAAGAGAAAAATACTTGAAATCGGCTGCTGGAAGAAGATGGAGAAAATTACATATTAGGCCGCGTGGCGCAACTGAATAGCGCATCTGATTACGGCTCAGAAGGTTGCAGGTTTGAATCCTGCCGCGGTCACTGGGTAGCAATACCAAAATAATGGAAAACCTTACAGAACTTATAACTGTAAGGTTTTCAGCATTTTTAGGGTATCATTTAATTTGATTTGATTTCATATCATTCGGTGACAAATCGGTCAACAAAATCAAATCGTCAACACTGTTGACCGAATGGAGCTCTAAAACACTGACACATAGTTGATTTGACTTTCGTCTTAACGTTTAATCCTAAGATGACAACTATGAAAACATCACACACCTTTTCAATCCTATTCTGGATCAACAAATCACGAGCTATTAATAAGAAAGCGGAAATCTTCGTAAGAGTGACCGCAAATGGGAAAAGAGCCAATATTGGTGTCAAGAGAAAAATAAATATTGACCTATGGGATAACCAAAACAAAAAGGTCAAAGGAAAAACAAAAGAGTCAAAAGAAATCAATCGATATCTAAACCTTGTTCAAGCTAGATTATTAGGTATTTACCAAGATCTAAAATACAAGGGAGAACTGATAACACCACAATTAGTCAAATCACTTTATCACGGTGAAAATATCAGTTCCAAGACTCTTTTAGAATTACTAGAGTACCATAATAGAAAAATTGAAAACACTTTGGCTCCAGGCACCATTCGAAATTTTGGAATCACCGAGAATTACATTAACAGATTTCTGAAAAAAAATCTCAAAACAACTGATGTTTATCTATGTCAGCTTAACTACAAGTTCATTTCAGATCTTGAAATGTTTTTAGTTAATTATTATCCAAAGGGTCATCCCAAGGCAATGAGCCACAACACCGTCATGAAACACCTGCAACGACTTCGTAAAATAGTCAATCTCGCATACCAGCTGGAGTGGATGGACAAAGATCCTTTTTTACGTTGGAAACCTACATTTGAACAGAAACAGCGGGAATTTCTTAGCCAGAATGAACTGAACAATCTGGAAACCTACCTTTTCCCAATCGACCGATTGGATCGTGTAAGAGATCTTTTTGTTTTCAGTTGCTATACTGGTATAAGCTACTCTGATATTATGGGCCTGACAAAAAACAATCTTATCATCGGAATGGACGGTAAAAATTGGATAGCCACAAAAAGATTGAAGACCAAAACTTCAGTGAGGGTTCCCCTTTTGGAGCCTGCCCAAAAAATATTGGATAAATATGAAAGCCACCCTGTCACGACGCACTCCGGAACTCTTTTGCCAAAAATCACCAATGAAAAAACCAACTTATACTTAAAGGAAATTGCAGATGCGGTGGGCATCAAAAAGAACCTGACCTTTCATATGGCACGACATACCTTTGCCACAACTGTTACCCTATCCAATGGAGTTCCCATTGAAACAGCATCCAAATTACTGGGGCATACAAAGTTGGCCACAACACAAATCTATGCTAGGGTTCTGGACAAAAAATTGAGCGAGGATATGATCGACTTACAGCTAAGGCTCAATGACAAAAAGGAAGTGTAAAAAAAGAGGGAGGCAACAACCGCCCCTCATTTTAATCAATCTTTTTGCCCAGTTTTGACCAACAGAACAATTCCCATTAACTGGAATCTTGAATACAAATAAAAACAAAAGGCATAATGTAAACCATTATGCCAATTGCCAACTAAACTAACTCTGATTATTTGTTTTCACTATTTTCCACCCTTAATTAAAATGGGATTGGTATCGTTTTAATGATTACTATTTTTTTTCTCAAGACAATTGGAACTGATTTTATAGTTTTCTGATTACCCATTCAGACACCACAAAGGTTTCCTATTCCTCTTTCTTTATATAATCCTGTCCTGTGAGGCTCAATAGCACGGATTCTTGCCACACTTTCATCTGTTGTTCCAAATCAAAGGCAATGTCTGAATATTCATCAATAAGATTATTGGTTTCACCTGGGTCTTCATGTACATTATACAACTCCTTGACAACATTTCCATTACGGTCATCTATGACCAATTTGTACTGGTTATTGAGAATGGAGCGATCTCCCAAATAATCCTTTTCATCAACTTCAGGATGATGGAAATTCTTAAAAGATCGTGTAAACTTACCCTCAGAAATTTTTGCCAAAGGGGTGGTCCCTTCCTGCAATTCGGGATCAATATATGGATCATTGTCCTTCAAATGTCCTATATCAAAGTTCCAAAATTGGATAGGAATTAAACGCTCTTTTGCTTCTCCTCGAATGACCGGTAAAAGACTAATACCATCCAATGGCCTTTTGGGTAGTTTTGCACCAGCTACCTCACAAACGGTCGAGAAAATATCAGTGGTAACCGCATTAACCTCAGACACTCTTGATTTTTTTATTTTTTGCGGCCATTCTATGATACCGGGTACTTTTGTTCCACCCTCATAAACGGTTCCTTTTAGACCTTTCAGTCGGGAATTGTACAATCCGCTGGGCGGGATTCCGTTATCACCACAATACCAAATAAGTGTATTTTCTTTAATACCTTCGCTTTCCAGATATGTCCTTAACTTGCCTATTGCGCGATCCATGGCCGTTATTTCTGCATAACGTTCAGGAAGCACAGAATCCAATGGTCTTCTCACCTGTTCTCCCGTTTTTAAAGAGGTAATACGGGTATACTTGTTACCCAAACTATCTGGCAAATCTTTATAGAGTGCCAAATCTTCGGGCAATGCTTCATAGGGCTCATGGGGAGAGCCAAACCATACTACTGAAAAAAATGGTTTTTTATCTTGTTTGGCTTTATCTATAAAGGCGATGGTTTCATCAATGATGACTTCGGAGCCTTCACCTTTTATTTGAACAGGAGGCGCCCCATTTCTGGAAAGCAACGGATCTATCTCAAAGAAATTGTCGTGCGATATCCAAGTATCAAATCCCATTGCACCCGGATTGGTGGGGGAACCTTCCTTGACAGGCCCCAAATGCCACTTGCCAAAATGTGCCGTTGTATATCCTACATCTTTGAGTAACTGTGCAATGGAGATTTCCTCTGGTCTTATGGACCATCCTGGGGTGTAAACCCCATACCTGTTAGGATGACGCCCCGTTATGATACTGCCTCGCGTGGGCGAACATGATGGATGCGCGGAATAAAACCGGTTCAATACCAACCCTTTTTCTGCCATATCATCCAATACTGGTGTTTTGATATAAGGGTGTTGATTGTAGCCCGCCTCTTCCCATCCATGGTCATCACCCATCAACAAGATAATATTGGTTGGTGTTTTTTGACTTTCTTTTTTGTCAATTTTTGATGGTTTTGATGAACAACTAACTCCACAAAAAGTTATGCTCAACAAAAAAAGGATGCTATGTATTGTCTTTTTCATTATAAAATCAGTGCATTACAAGGTTAACATGTGTCTTTTCTATAGTGCCGCCCGTGGGCTAAACGGGTCGGTTTAATTATAAATCTGGCATTTTATGTATTGGTCTGATTCGAATATTTCTGTAGAAAATCTCAGCTCCTTCTGATTGTAACTGAATCTTTCCCTTTGTCAATCGCTCGGATTTATCGTCCTCAACAAATTTTATGTTTTTCAGGTGCATAATTTTTTTTCCATTCACTACGTGGATGCTTTCATCTCCAAAGGCATAAATATCCACTGTATTCCATTCGCCGTTCGGTTTTTCATAGTCTGATGATCGTTGGCAGTACCTCGAACCTCTCCAGTCAAACTTCTGTAGTGGTCCGGATGCATTATACTTGAATTTTCCATTATCATCAGTCTCCACGTTTACTTGGGCTGTAGTAGCCTGTACACACCATAAATCTCCCGTATCACCTTCCTGAATCTGACATTCCACAGAACTCATCCAAACACCTCCACGGGCAGCTTCTTTTCCAAAAGAATGGTAGAGAATGCCACTGTCCCGTTTGCTATCCTGTCGGGGGGGATATCTCTCTTCACCCCATTTAAACTGTAGGGTTAGATGATAATTTTCATAGGCTTCATCAGTTACCAATATCCCAAATGTCTCGCCAGAAATTCGGATAACTTTCCCACCATCCATTTCTGTTACAGAGAACACTCCGAGTGGGTCTTTGTTCAATCCAATGGGTTCCACATAGTTCCCATTTTCCATTTTAAGCCCCGCCACTTTAGAGGTCGGTTCGGGTCTTCGTTGATAGGTGTACCATCCAGTGAGATCTTTACCGTTAAAAAGTTCCTTGGACCCTGATTCGATTGTTGTGCTCTGCGACCATACAAAAGGCGCTGCAAGCATGCCCAGTATTGTGAGTGCTCTATTCATCGAATTTCGGATGAAGTTTGTTCCCGTCATTTTATGAGGTTTCATTCCTTTATTCCATGATCAATTGCTGAATCATGATTTGAGCATATTTCTTGCCCAGCTTCCTTTGTGCGGCAGAGTTAAAATGAAGATGGTCCCCTTTATGATCCAATCCTTCGGAAGAAACAAGAAACAGGCGATTATCCTCTTCTGCAATCGTCCCTAGTGTAGTATTGACGTCATTAAAGTATGCCGCTTTCTCCTCTGGTTCAGCAAACCTTCCCAATTCACCCATGACAATGGGGATATCCTCATTTTGAACCATAGTTCTAAACTTTATGAACAAGCTGAGCAGCGCATCTGAATAACGGGGCAAATCCTCAGCATTGGCATTGCTTTCTCCCTGATGCCACAATATCCCTTTGATAACACCTTTCTTTTTGGCCAAAGCCACCTTTTGATTCAAATTGGACAATAGACTGACCCCTCGATGATCTTCATCGTTCTGCCATTGAAAAACAGAACTACCTCCCACAGCACATGGCACCAAGGCAATCGTGACCGAATCCGGTACTTTGGTCAATAGCTCTTGGGCAAAGCTCATACCGCAATCCAATCCTGCGGCATCAGGCTCATAAAAATGTAAGGGTTCCTTTGCCGCTACCCATTGATTCTTGCTGTTTATGGTAATGATTCGTTTGTTGGCAACTTGGTCTTCCTGTTCAATTATTCCCCTACCTGCCATATTGGACTGACCGGCCATCAGAAACACCCAAATATTAGGGTTTCCCAATTCAGTCTCTTTTGCATCCGTATCCTCGGGTTCATCCTGTTCTGATTTACAAGATAGGGTCACCACCAAAATCAACATGAGAAACGGCCACCGGTATTTGATTCTCCTTTTTTTCATTACCGGGAAATTATAATTTGATCATTGCCTGAACCGGTATATTGTCCATAATAAAAACCATCTCCCATGCTCTTAAAATTGAACTCACTACTGCTAATCGGTTGCTTGGCCGAGTACAACATAATGCTGCCAGGTTCCTCCATCTCAATTACCAGTTCCTCTTGGGACGATTGAACAATCTCAACAGTGGAAGGACTTAAGTATTTGTCATTTCTACCGATTACCGACCATCCATTATTGATGGGACTGATAAGAAACAATTTATGACCAAATCCATCAATTTCAAAATCAACTCCCTCATCAACAAGAAGTTGACCTTTTTGTTCTCCCCAATCGTAAAGGATCAATCCCTCTTCAGGTAGCTCCCAAAATCCTGGAAAGGGTTGTGTCATGGCCGATGCCTGGGTATAATCTTGAGGAGTAATGGTTCCTTTCAACGACCCATCGGTAACGATACTTAGATTATAGGCAACAATTGCACAAGATTTGTTCTTTAAGGGAGCTATTGTCTTGTATGCCGCATTGGGCTCATACAGCGCATCATTAAAAATAGATTCGGGCAGGGGAACCCCGGGTGCCTCTGGCCGAATCAACTTACCATTGGTATAGCACAATGGATTGATTACCCTTGGCTCAAACTCAGAGGGGTCATCCGATAAGTAAATGGGGCCTCCTGACAATGCTTTGGTGACGGACATTGTCTCTCCAACTTGGCTATCGGATGAATGGAACATGTCATGATCGGGCCATAAGGTTTGGCCCAGCCACAATACATTAAAAACCGATTGTAAAATTTGGGACTTGGAAGTTTCCAAATCGTTTTTGATGTAATCAGGACTCGTCCGCATCGTAGCACTATTACCGGTATTGAGCATATCTATGATGTTCTGGGCACTGCAGTTCATCAAACCAATTCCTTCTTCCAGGCAAGCTTCTTCCAACGCCAATACATTTTCCCTGTGCGCACTGGCTGCATTTTCACTTCCGTAGTATTCCATAGTGGACCGGGAAACGTTGTCAGTCTTCATAAAATCAAACCCCTGCTTTTTAAGGGTGGATACCATGTAGTCATAAAACGCTTGGCTTGACTCCATATCATCTTTGGGCAATAGGCCATCTTCCCTATTGGGATTTTGCATAAGGAATGGTGAAAGCTCGTCCATGGTGTGGTCCACGTGCACCCCATTCCAATGTGATAAAAAGCCATGCCAAATACCCATCCATTTAATCCCATCATCACTTTTTCGGGAAATTATTGGGTCCCAGCCATGAGGAAACTTATCCCGGTTAGGCGTAAACGATAGAAGCATTTTATCATCATCATCTTGATGACCATCATCGATCAAAAACCATCGAACCGGCACATCTGATTTCTCAATATCATCAATAGCACCTACCAAGGTAGACTCATTTATGTTCTTTTTGTACTGTTCCCAAGTACACCAGCCCAGATACGTCAGCGGCTCTGGATATTTCTTTAAAGACCGTAGACTTGCCGTAGCTCCGACAGCCTCGTGATTTATTGCCAATTCCCAGACTTTTGCAATGGATTCGTACACATTTTCCGATTCATACCATGCCAACAAGGGCACATTCCTATTTTCTGGGACGGGTCTGGTTCCCAAAGAGCCATAATCCAAGGTCAGTTTACCGTCTTCCGTAACCTCCAACCAACTTGTACTGGCCTCTCCAGAGAGCGGGAGCAGTGTCAGGTAGTTCCCATTCGCCAACTGGAACACCATGGTCAATGCCCGTCGGTTGGGGGCGGGAATCCTTGGAGGTACAGGGTCTTTTTTTTCGAAAATCGAGGTAAGGTTATTGCCCCCTACCCAAGGGAACATGCGGTTGCTGGCCCCAATCCATCTAAAATGGTCTGCGTCTGCGGCCACATGACAAAAAGCCTCGAATTCGGGCAAAATGATTTGCCGTTTCGACGGCACATCCAATGGTTCAGGAGCCTCAAGCACAATAACATTTTCTTCTTCTCCATGAGCCAAGTCAATGCTTTTGCCCAAAGAATTATCCTTTTGCTTTTTTTCAGCACAAGATGCCAAAGCAAGAACCATTAAAAGTATGGTGTACAATTTTTGTACTGTAACTTTCAGTTTCATATTGAATTTTATTTGACCTGAGTCATTATAAAAAATGAGCAAAAAAACACGCCCGTTAGGTTAGGGCGTGCTTTATACATTGTGCAAAATCTTAATCCACCCCTTCTGGTTTTGTTTGATTTGGATCTGTTAGTGGTGGAATGTTTGTTTCGGAACCTGGATACCCCATGGCCTGGTTTATGTGTCCCAAGGAATTGGCCCTAATTTCATTTTCCTTTATGGGCCAGTACACATGATACGGTAATATTCTATAGGGGTTTGGACCTTGGAATATCTCATCCCTGTAGAAATTATTGTGACTGATCACCCGATCATAATACCAATTATTTTCATGCATGTTATCTATTGAGTAGCCATTCAATCCCAGTTGGGCCATTATATAGGCAACACGGGTAAGTTCAGTCTTTCGTGGGGTTTCCCTATATAATTCTCTGGCTCTTTCATCAAAAATATAATCGATGTCAACATTGGCAGCCGGTGTGGCTTGGGCCCTGGACCTAACTACATTGACATCAGCGGTGGCACTTGCCACATTCCCATTCCACCAGTGAGCTTCGGCCCTCAACAAATAGAGCTCTGCCAATCTAAAAACATATTCGTCACTGTTTGCCCTTGCCGGTGTAGTGGTCCCTGTCTCGTCTATATAAACCATTTTGTTGTACGCTATTGGGTACCATTGACGAATATCAGTAACCGAACTTGGATCGAACGGTTGTCCAAAAAAGGCTGAATTTGGATCGTTATAGACATAGCGTTCCATCCCAAAATAATTGTTTTGAGAGTACCGCAAATCATTGGGGTCTTCATTTCTCAAATCCCTGAACTCAAAAGAAGGCACCATTCTACCAACTCCGCGCCCCAGTTGTTCAATCATTCGAAACCCTGTCCCAAAATCGAGATCGGTACAAGCGCGTGTACCATCTGGATCTCTGGCCTGCCACCATACTGGAACCCAGTCCCGCATCTTGGCAGCTCCACCATTGTCACTATTTCCAGTTACCAAAAATCCATCTTGTACCACTAGAATGGCCTCAGTATTTTCGGGAATGCTTTTGTTATTTTTCTGATGCAAATCCCACAGTACATCAAATCCGTTTGGATCTAAAAACGAATAGCTTAAAAATTCTTCCTCAGTGGTTCCAAATCGCTCCGTCATCAAAGCGTATTGCCCCCCATCAATAACTTTTGAAGCTTCAGTAATAGCATCATTGAACCTTCGTAACGAGAGATAGCATTTTGTCAATAAGAAAGAACCTGCAGCTTTATTAATATCCCCAGGTTGGGCAAAATCTGGTAACCATTGCACTGCAAATTCCAAATCCTCAGTAATTTTTTGAAGAATAGATTCCCTGGAATGGGAATAGAAATCAAGTCTAGGAGCATTAATTTCCTCCAAAACCAAAGGCACATCGCCAAATTGGTGCACCAATCTATAGTACCAAAATGCTCTTCCAAAATAACCTTTGGCCCGTAGTTCATTCTTAACTTCATCGGGCTCATCAATATCATCTACCCTATTGATAATCAAATTTGCGTCCTTTATGGCCTGCCATGCAAGTCCCCAATACTGTCTTGTTGCTTCATCTTCAGTAGAATTGGGCGTCATCTGAAGTTCTAAGTTATGGGGTTGGTTTGCAGGAGGTGCCCCATTTACCGCAAAATCTGAAAAATTCCATTCAGACATCAAGTAATGAGCATCTGTTTGAGCGTATTCCTCCCTAAATCGGCTGTTCATATTAACGATTACCGATTCTATACCAGCCCTGTTATCAAGGGTATTTTCAGGTGAAAAGAATGATAAGGGTTCAGGTTCCAGCCGTTCCTTTGAACAGCTAAATACCAAAAGTGCGGTTATGATAAAAAGATATTTATATTTTTTCATTTTGTACATTTTTAATTAAAAACTTAAATCAAAACCAAATGCGGTTATCAGCGGCGTTGGTCTTCCAGTTTCAACATCCCATCCGTAGTCCCAACCACCAAGTGTAAATGCCTGAAAGTTTTGGACATTTGCATATAACCTCAAAGATTGAATTTTGAGCTTTTCAGTAAGTGTTCTTGGAAAATTATAGCCCAAGGTGACGTTTTGGATTCTGATAAATGATTTATCATCATACCAATTCGTTTCTGGCGAAGAATTCTTTGAATCCAATCTTGCCCATTCGTTTGTGGGATTATCTGGTGTCCAAAATGGTGTTTTTATCTTATTGAGTCTTTGTTGCTGAATCCTAAAATTGAAGTGTTCATTATTTGACCCTTTATGCCCTAACAAGGCATTTGCAAAGAATGAAAAATCAAAATTCTTGTAGGTAAAATCATTTCTCATGCTTGCCCTATACTTAGGCCTTCTATTACCTTGAAAAACCTGATCATCAAAATCGACAATGCCATCGTCATTGACATCCAAAAGTTTTACATCTCCGGGCACACGACCGTAAACAGCAGCTTCATCCTCTTCCCCTAACTGCCAGATTCCTGTGATTTTATAATCAAATATCTCATCAATGGCATGCCCTATGTACCAATCGTTCGCTATGTCATCTTCCTCTCGTTGTCCAATAACATTGCCCTGGTCATCCAGTACATCGACCATATCCCCATAAAGGTGGTTTATTCTGTTACGGTTATGGGATAATATGAAGCTTGAACTCCATGAAAAATTATCATTATCTATGTTTACCGTGTTCAATGAGAGTTCAAATCCTTTGTTTTCCACTTCACCTAAGTTGGCAAACACGTCTCCATATCCTGTAATTATTGGCAAAGATCTTTGAAGCAATAAATCATTGGTTACACTGGTATAGTATTCTATGGCTCCTGTTACACGCGAACCAAATAAACTAAAATCCAGCCCAGCGTTATATGACTCGGTGGTTTCCCATTTTAAACCGAGGTTGGAGAGATCGGTAGCATTGATGCCCACCACGGTTGATTGGTCATAGATGTAATTGGTTCCCTGCAATCTGGACAAAGCCGAATATATTCCTATATCCCTGTTCCCATTTCTACCCCAAGAGAGCCTTAATCTTAGGTTGTTTATAAAATCGGCGTTCTCCAAAAAACCTTCGTCAGAAAGTCTCCAACTAACTGATAATGCAGGAAATGTAGCATAGGGATTGTTGGTGCCGAAAGCTGAATAACCGTCCCTTCTAACGGTTGCAGTCAAATAATATCGATTGAAAAAATTATACGCCAACCTGGCCATCATGGCATCCCCCGAAGAACGAGTGTCATCAGCATTGATAATTGGATTTGACCCAATTCCCAAATTGTGATAGGAAAGATTGTCGTTGGGGCTAAATTCTGAATTGGATTGAAAACTCTCATAGGTTTTGGCCTCTTCAATATTATACAATAACGTTAGGTCGAAGTTATGTGCACCAAAACTTTTATTCCAATTGATAATGTTATCCACCATCCATCGATTCTCGAAAATATCTCGTCTAGATCCTTGGTCACCTCCATCTCCCAATGTTGCAATAACAGGTCTAAATCGGTAATCCTGAATAAAATTGGAACGATTTGACCAGTTGATTCGGTAAGAGAACCCAAAAGGTAATTTTAATTTAGCATAGAGGTTTGTAAAATACTCGCGCTGTCTATAGAGATTGTCTTGGTATGTCCATAAATAAGGATTGGACGCCAAGGTATCATCATAGGGTAAATGCTTGTATTCTCCATCATCATAAAACAAGTTGCCAAAGGGGCTTTGATATTGATAACTCTGCAAACGATTAGGCAAATTAACGGGTTCTTTTAAGAAAAGTGTCTGCATATTAAGCCCAACCGAAAGTGCATTGCTGATTTTGGTCTCCAGATTCATTCTCCCTCTTAACGATTCACTTTCCTCAAAAAGCATGATGCCTTCATTCTTTACATGACCTAAAGATCCATAGTAACTTACGTTATCGGTTTTCCCAGAAACACTAATGGTATTGTTCAACCGAAGACCTGTTTGAAAAATGAGATCTCTCCAGTCCAGCGAATTTCCAGTCTTGATGTTCTCCTTTTCAACATCGCTCAACTCCAATCTATCATACCATATGTCAGAGGGGTTAGTGGCAGTTCCTCCCAGACCGTCGTATTCCAACCAATCGTTCAATGAAACGCCGGATGGAAGATTATTGGGGTCACTATAATATCCGGTTTCCCTAGGGACAACCTGACCGAATACAGCGCCTTTATAGCCCAAAAAGTCGTCCGGACCATAAACTTCCTCTACCGATCCTGCGTGTGCAAACCCTGCTGAACTTCGCAGATTTATTATTGGCTTGCCCGTGGTACCTTTTTTAGTGGTTATAATAATTACCCCTGAGGCAGCTCTAGACCCATATACCGCTGCAGCACTTGCATCTTTTAATACATTCACACTTTCAATATCTGCCGGATTGATGCTGGAAATACTTCCTTGAAAAATTACGTCGTCTACAACCAATAATGGTGCGGTGTTGGCTCCAAGTGAAGTTTCGCCCCTGACCAATAGGTCGGAGTTTCCCGAAGCACTGGTACTGGTACCAACGTTTAAACCAGGCAATGATCCTCGCATAAGCTCAGAAACATTGGTAGCACTTGGCTGCCTATCCACGGCTTTTTTATCAAAAGAAGATACGGCCCCTGTTAAATCTTTCTTGGCAGCGGTACCGTATCCTATTACGACAACTTCATCTAGAGCAGCTGTATCCTCCTGCATCTGCACCACTAAAGTTTCATCTTGACTGATAGTAAAGCGTTGGGACAAAAAGCCCACATAAGTGACTTCCAATACGGCATCCTGGGGCACTGTTATTTCAAAATTACCATCAAAATCCGCCTGTGTTCCCATTGAGGTTCCTACTATTACTACGCTGGCCCCCGGTAAGGGAACAGCATCCTTATCCGTAATGGTTCCATTAACAAGGTATTCTTGTTGTTGTACCTTATTACTACTAGAAGGGGGATCCTTTGCTTGTCTTTTTTTACTCAAGGAAATTTGACGATCTTCAATATGGTATTCGATATTAGATCCACTGAACATTATGCGAAGGATGTAACCAATTTTTTTGGCCTTCACATCAATGTTTATCTTTCTATCCAAGTCCACCTCATCCCTATCAAATAAGAACCTGAATTCAGATTTGGACTCAATGGCCTCAATCACTTGGGCAATGTTTGCGCTTTCCATTTGCAGTGTCAACTGTTTCTGCTGTGCGTAAGTGGAGGTTGTGGCTTGAATCTCTACAAACGAAACTATGAGTAGTATAAAAGAAAGTTTCATTTTGAGGTTATAGTTAATACACCATAGCCGTTTGAGCAATGGCTTTTTATGTTTATTTTCCATACTTTTGGTTTGGTTTTAAATGTTAATTGCGTTTAATCCATTTCTAACCGGGAAATACTGGAACTATTTTCCGGTTTTTTTATGTCAGTTGTTCATAAGCGTTTCGTTTTAGTTATAGTTTGGTTTCAATATCTTATTGCCGTTTGTCAATGAAAATTTCCTTTCCTTGTATATTGTAATCAATGGGAGCCACTCTTGACAGGTGATGCATCACTTCTTCAATGTTTTCCAAATCCACTTGAAAACTGGCATCATACCGCTTATCTGAAAATTCTTGTAGGTTACAGTGAATGGTCACATCATATGAGCGTTCCAATTTTGTAATAATGGATTCCAATCCTGCATTCCTAAAAATCAATTCACCGTTCAACCATCCTGTGTAAAGCCTAATGTTAGCTGGAGAAATGGAAATATTACCATTTTCCTTATGCCATTCTGCTTTATGACCAGGTGTCAAGAGTTGTTTTTCCTGTGGCCGTCCATTTTCATAAATGGCCACTGAACCTTCGACCAAAACCGTTTCAACATCAACACCTTCAGTATAGGTGGAAACATTGAATTGGGTTCCCAGAACCTCAATGTTCAGATTATCTTGAAAGGATACAACAAAGGGTCTGGCACTGTCTTTTTCGACCTTAAAATATGCTTCTCCAGTGATGGTGACATCTCTTCTTCCCTTTTGGGAAAAGGCAATGGGGTATCGCATATGTGTTCCTGAATTTAAACTAACATGGGTGCCATCCGAAAAAATCAGTTCAAACCTTTTGCCCAAAGGGACCGTTAGTTCGTTGTAAACCAGTTTTTCGCCTACATGTTCATTCTTTACAGCTGAATAGTCCAGTACTTTACCCTTCTGCACTCCAATTGTATTACCTTCTCCATCCAACATTTTAACTTCCGTCGTTTGCTCGTCTGAAATAATCTTTTTGCTTCCATCCGCTTGGGTCAAAATAATCTGGTCTTTCCCTAGATTCAATGTCTCATTATCGTTTGAGTTTTTGGATATGACCCAATACATTGAAAAAGACCCTAAAATTCCACCTATGAATATGGCGGCATACTTTAAAATGTCTTTTTTTGAAAAGGTTCTTACTTTACCCGTACTGGTTTCTTCTATCTTCAACCTAGTCTTCAGTGTTTCCCAATTACTTTCTAGGTCAGTGTCTTCAATAATCTGCAATGCCAGACCCACCAACCCAGCTTTCTGGAGTTGTTCAACTAAATTCTCTTCCTCTTCACTTAGGAGATTTTTTGTCGTTTCATCAAGAGAGCCTTTATCAATAATCTGACTAAGGGCAATATGTAGGGTGTTCGTTTTCTTCATATCTATATATATGTTCCTAAATGTTTAAAAAATAGCTACAGAAAATTTATTTTTTTTTAATCTTTTGTACGTTTTTGATGTAGGTTGTAAATAATTAGGTGGTGATTTTATCAAATCATTATAATCGCTCGATTGATAGTAGCGAAACAGAAAGGTGGGTGTGTATGCGTTAGATAAGGTTGCTCAGGTAAAGTGCAATTATGGAGATTTTATCCAGTTCTGCACTTTTAAGGAAGTCATAGGTCCTTCTCATTTGAGCCTTTACGGTATTGATGGATATGTTGCGCATTTCGGCAATTTCCTTATAGCTAAGGCCTCCTAAAACAAAGTCTAAAAAAATGTTCCTTCTTGATTCCGGTATAGCCTGAATAATCTGATTCATTTTCTCAAATCGAGATTCATTTACATTTGCATTCTCATGTGACTCCTTGGAAACAAGAATCAATTTACTGAAGATGTGTCTTTCCTTTTCCTTTTTAGTCATCTGTTTTAGACTTAGCTTCCTTACCGCCGATATGCCATAAGACCTAAAGTTTTTATGCACGGTAAGGGTTTCCTTTTTTTTCCAAATCGTTTCAAAAAAGCTTTGTACAATATCCTCAGAAATTGCTCTATCTTTTACAATGGCCAAGGCTGCAAATAAAAAATGGATGTAATTCTCTTTGTATAATTTTTCAAATTCCTTTGAATCGAGATTTTTCATATAGCTCATCTTACTAAGAAATCACACAAAACTCTTTTGTTATGGCGCCAGAACAAGAGATTGTTCCAGCACCATCTTTAAAAGCAACTAACTCAAATATTTTAACTCTTCAGGAACCATGAGGGGTCTCCCTTGTGGAACACTTTAACCCAAAAATTTTATCAATTACTCTTTTTGTAATTATTCGGGCCTCTCCTACTTTCGAGTGATCTTATATTTTCTGTGTATTAGTTACACGATTATAAAAATATAAATTTTATCTTTTATTTTACATTATATTTTAATTGTTTATCATAAAAAATTACAGAATACTTAAAACTAATAGAAAAACCACATATCCATAAATGTATAATTCTTATAAAAAAAACTAAAAGCTGTATCGGATTTTCATATGGAAGAAAAGTATGCATATGATCTTAAAAAAATCTATGCTAAAATCATAAAACATAAAATGACATAATCATCATCACCGTAGATCCAAAACCAATTTTATTTAACCTTGTTTTCAACGCATTAAAATAATCGAGTAAAAATGGTATTGAGGATGTTTGTTATTTGGCACCGTGCGTTGAGAATTCCCATCAGACAGTTCTGTATAATACCTACATCTCTATTCTTTGTTCCATGGCACTTACCCTTGCATATCCAAAAACCATAACCTGAAAGTTTAAATAAATTCAGAATGTAAACTAATTATTTAGTACGGAGAAATGAACTTTAACAAACCAGTGAGCATGTTTTACTTTGAAAATTTAATAAAAAGGTGCCTAAAAAACCCCAATCTTGAAATAGAAATCTATATAGAGGCAAACGCAACGAAGTGGAGTGCTGCAAGCCCCAAATACTTACCCTTAACTAATTTACTGAGCAAGGCAAAAGGTCATTTTGGAAGCTTTACGTCTCCGTTCAATTCGTTCATAACTTCACAAGGGCTATCATAGGTCTAATTTCGTTTTTCATCAAATTGCGTCAATTTTTTCTTCAAAAATTCCCAGTGTTTATTGGGCTTCCTAAAGGGTTTACTGTAGATTTCGGAAAAGTCTACTGTAGCCCCAGATTTTGCACAGTATTCCGAGATCAATTCAATCGACTGGTTTTCAACTTGTTGAAGACCCGAATACAACCGTGATGGCGCAATCTGCGCATCACCCTCTTGCTATTCGTTTTTTCACGCGAGCGTGAAAACCCAAATACCTTTCTTTGGTGTATAGAGTAACAATAAATTCAGTTTTTTTATTAGGAGCTGTTGATTGAACTTATCTTTCCAAACACTACAAAAAACCGATAGACCAATTGAAAAAGTTGAAGGTAAGACTCGGGACTTCAAAACTGACCAATGACTTATCAGGATTCTAATTATTTCAAAATGGGCTTATTCTTGTTTGAGGTTATTTCAAACATTTAAAATTATTATCTTTATATCGAAAGTTGAATCATCAAGAATTACGACCAAATTAAAAGACAGTAATTCGGTCAACAGTTTTTGTAAGGTCTTAAAATCCTTTAAATATAGGGCTTGTGGAATGAGGTTTGAATCCTGCCGCGGTCACTTAAAACACAAACCCTGTATGAAAATGCAGGGTTTTGTTATTTATTAAAATACCGTAAGTTGCAGACCGTTGTAAATACTGGCAATGACAAAATCGTTGTGTCGTTGAGTTGCCGGTTTACATTTTCAGGAAGACATGCAAAGGGATTAATCAATGTGCCGGCATCAACCCTTTTCTATTGTAACAACTTTTGCTTTAGGTTGAAGATAATATCTGAAATGAAGAGAGGCATGTATCTTATCGTCAGCCCTTCAAATGAAAAATCAATTGCATTTTTATAATTTTTATCAAATTCTTTTTTAAGCTGCCTTCTAAACTTGATTGTATCCTGATTTTTAGGTTCTGTCCGTTTACTTTTTCGAGTATTTTGAAGATGGTACTTAATATTTTCCATCAATCTTTTCCTAACCAGCTCGTTTAATGCATTGTCATTGGGAAAGAGATTTTGTGTCCTATTCTTCAAATAAAGGTTCACATCAAAAACTATATACTTTCTTGCGTCATAACCGTTTCTTGTAATGGATTCGTTATTATCGACAAAATACATATACAAGGGCGCATTTATATAACAGGCAGACTCGACGTGTTCCAATAAATTAATACCGAAGATGACATCAGATGTTATGTGTATACCTTCCTTAAACTTTATCTTTTTCGCCAGTTCCTTTGGATATAGATTTCGCCAGAGGTAAAACCCCTTTTTCAAATAATCTTCAAGGATTTTCCCCTTATCCCATGTCTCAACTTTTAATGACGAAAAGGTTTCGGGAAATTCTTTTTTGCGGTTTGAGAACAGCGCTTCAAAAGTGAAGATCTTATTGCTTTGACCATCTACATAATTCATCAATAGTTGATACATGTCTTTATGTATCCAGTCATCCGCATCAACAAATGAAATATAATCCCCCGTAGATTTTTCAAGTCCCCTGTTCCTAGCTACAGAGACCCCTTGATTTTTTTGATGCAGAACTTTTATTCTAGCATCTTTAGATGAATAGTCATCACATATTTCCGGAGAACCGTCAGTAGACCCATCATTGATCAAAATAACTTCTAGGTTCCTATACGGTTGCCCAAGAATACTGTCCAAACATCGTCCAAGGTATCTCTCTACATTATAGACAGGCACTATGACGCTTATTTTGTATTTCATACGTATTGACTCTTAATACTGAAAAAACTAAAACCGGGTAGAGAGAAAACTGGGAGGAAGAGTATGATTCGGTTGTTTGAGGGGTGGTGGTTATCAACTTTATTGTGTTCTTGACTGAGCCAAGGCTTATTTTGAAGCGCTCTTGTTTTTCATGCACTCGTACTTCATTAAATGTTTCCATTACCGCATGTCAATAGCTTTTCAACTAAAAACTTTGCCAAAGTACGGAATTAAACGCATGCGAGGTGAAAGGGAAGACCTATTTAAAGTGATTCTAACAAAGTTCTCCTTATCTACAATTAAGTCTTACTAAAAGGCTTGAAATTAGCTACAGAAATTCATTTTTTCAAGTTGGGAAAATGTAACTTGGCGTCAAGGGTTTTGAACACGATCTCCATCGGCATCAAATAATTCGGTTGTAATCAAAACATGATTGGCATCATAGTTTATTTTTTCAAAAGCAACCCCATTATCTTTTCTATTTACCAATTTCTTATCGGTACCTAGATATTTTTTTTCCATGATTAGGCCCAAAGAATTTCTTACATACTCTACACGATGCACTCCGGAGACTTTATGGATTGTATTGGCGCCTTCTTTATCCAAATACGTTTCAGAAATTAGATGCCTCCCATCCTCTGTCCATTCCATAACATATTTGGCATATCCGTTATTTGCATTTTTAGGATTTCCTTCACCATCCTGAAATTCCAGCATTGTTTTGTTGCCAAATGCATCCGTTTCAAAGTGCCAACGTTCCGCACCGGACCAATGGGTTGCAGGATTCTTGTGCTTATCGAAGAATACAATATCCTCTAGGTCATACTTGTTCCAACTGTTCTGCTCTCCGGCAGTATGGGAAGATCCAATGGCGGGATTCCAATGCTCATCAAAAACCTCCCATCGATCAAATCTTCCATGAATGTCATAATAGTATTTAAAAACAGCTGCTCCATTATCCGTGCTGACCAAGTTTCCATTGGAATCAATATTTTCGAGGGTTCCAAAATACCCTTGCTCATTGAAGGTCATACGGGTTCTCAAAAATTGAAAATCACCCCGCAAAGGAACTATTTTCCCTGTGCTATCCAAACGCTCCTCAATAAGGCTTCCATTGGGCTCGTGGAACCATTGGTAGCGCATCACACCAAACCAGTCAGAAACCGGCTTACCGTTGGCATCAATAAAAGTCAAGGAGATGTTTCTCCCCAATACATCCTTTTCATAAATCTTGGCATACACCTTCCCCATCACGGAAATCCGGTTTCCAAAACGGTCAAAAAAATGGTGCACTTCCTTATCCCGGGTATAGGTGATTTTGGTATGGGGTGCATTGATGTTCAGGTTTCCAAATCGACCTTCAAACTCCTTGTATTCCTCTCCAATACGAACATGGGTTGCGATAACCTGGTTGCTTGCATTATAGTCCACTTTTAGATTGATTCGGTGCAACGCCTCTTCTTCGGTAATGGGATACCCTCCCTTTACAGGTTGATATGGAGATTCCCAAAAAGGCAACAATGCATAATATTCACTTCTATGGACATCTTTTATCTGTTGCGCATGACCCAAATTGGATACTAATGCCACGAATACCAGAACCATTGTTTTTGTTGATTTCATGATGTATGGATTTCAAAGAGATTGCCAAATGATTTTAGGCAGATTTGTGGTCCAAATATGAAACTAGTTTGATGGTTTTTTCTCCTGTTTATAAAAAAGCGGATATCCATTTATATGAATTTTAACATATAATGGAGGCCATACAGGTTAACTTGACCCCAAACCGAAATACATGGAACCTTCTATAGCATTGACCATTTTTTCCGGGGCTGCCATTTCCAGTGGGCTAATGATGGCCCTTTACTTTATTTTGGTCCGCAAGGAAAATAAATGGGGAGACCTTGCCGTGGGGCTCTTGTTCTTGGCCTTGGCGATGCGACTTTCCAAATCATTGTTCTCCTATGTTTTTCACGGGTCTTCCATGATGGGCATCTCATTCGGACTGCTGGGTTCAATTCTTATGGGCCCTTTGCTTTTCCTATATTTTAAATACTCACTATCAGAAAAAAAAGAGTTTCAATGGTCTCACGCTTTACACTTCATCATTCCTTTTGGAGCATTTATTCTTGCAATCAATGAGCTTGTCCCCTCCTATGATCTCTATGTGTGGGCAGGACATTTTTTAATGGGATACCTTATTGTTCTGGGGTATCAATATATATTTTCCAAGCGTTCAGAGGGCATAGCTTCAAAATGGCACAATGTATTGTTTTATGGAATTCTTGGTCTGTGGCTCTTATTTTCCCTTCAACTATATATCTCCAGTAGGATATTTTACATCTGGGGCATCCTATTGGCCTCTTTGATCATCTATATCCTGTTTTTTACCGCGTTGAAAACTCCCATGTTCCGAAGCAAAAATAGGCAAGTGACGATTCCCAATATGTTGAAGGATAAAATAATCCATGCCCTGGAAGTGGAACGGATATTTGTACAACAAGGAATTTCCATTGCCCAGTTCTCTGAAAATATAGATGTTCCTGTTTATCTGGTATCCAATGGGATAAAACTCATTTACGGAAAAAATTTCAAGGACGTCATCAATAGTTTTAGAATTCGGGAGATTACTTCAAAACTATCCCATGTTGATTTTGCCCATGAAAAAATTGAAAATTTAGCCTATGATGTAGGCTTCAACACATCTTCCGCTTTTTATAGTGCTTTTAAAAAGGAAACCAATATGACCCCAAGGGCCTATCAAAGGCAGCAACAAAAAGAGTCATTTCGCAAAAACAAACCATGACAAATTTCCTTTGCATTGGACCGAAACTTAAAAACACTATTTTCGTTACAAATCAGGGATTTATCGTATGGACAAAGACATTAAACTGCTATGGGAAGACCTTAACGAAGAACTCTATAACTTTATCCTCAAACGGGTTCGCCACGAGGATGACACCAAGGATATACTCCAAGATGTATTTCTTAAGATACAACTTAAAATGGACACCCTTCAAAATCCTTCAAAGTTGACCTCTTGGGTATATCAGATTACCAGAAATACCTTATCTGACCATTACAGGGGCAAAAAAAACTCAAAGGAAACCCCATTCCATATTGATTTACCGGAAACTGGTGAGGAAGACCACGTATATGCCCGACTTTCCAATTGCATCAATGGCAAAATAACTGCCTTGTCCACAAAATACAAGGAGGCCATTCTTATGACCTCGTTCAAGGACTTCACCCAAAAACAGTTGGCACAATTTGAAAATATCTCCTACTCAGGAGCCAAATCCAGGGTGCAACGGGCCAAGGATATTCTAAAGGGAGATATTTTAGATTGCCCCAATGTGGTCAAGGACTCCGATGGCAACATCATTGATTATCTAAAATAGTTGTTGCTGCGTCCTTTTTGCGGTGTCATCGCCTACAGGGCAACATAGCCAAACATTATGAAAAAAAGAACCGTTTATCAAGTCGATGCATTCACCAAGGAAAAATTTAAGGGAAACCCGGCCGGAGTGGTATTGAATGCAGAGGGGATGACCTCTGGGCAAATGCAATTGATCGCCAGGGAACTGAATAATTCGGAAACTGCTTTTCTGTTTCCGTCCTACGGAGGAGATCATGATGGCAAAATCCGATATTTTACCCCGACTACAGAGGTGCCCATATGTGGACATGCCACCATTGCTGCCCTTTATGCCAAGGCAAAGGAAGAACAACTGGATTCCTGCATTCTGAAGATGAAAACCACAGTCGGTATTTTGCCTATAGAGATTATCAAACAAGCTGGCGACTATCAGATTGTTATGGAACAAGGCCGTTTTCAACTTTATCCCCCATTGGATGCATTCATTGCACAACGTATTCTTTCCGCATTTGGGCTTGACAAAACTGATTTGGAAGAAAAATGTCCCATTCAAATTGCTTCTACAGGTCATTCCAAGGTGATTATAGGAATCCGTTCACGTTCAAAACTCAATCAATTAAAACCGGATATGATCAGTTTGGCCGAAATAAGCCCTGCAATCCAATGCAACGGCTATTTCGTTTTCACTTTTGATTCCATCTCCAGCGAAGTATTGACCTACGGTAGGATGTTCGCTCCCGCCATTGGCATTATGGAGGATCCCGTGACTGGAAATGCCAATGGACCCTTGGGCGGGTATTTGGTAGACAATGGCATTGTGCAGCATAAAGGGAGATATTTTGAATTTGTGGGAAGACAAGGAGAAATTATGAACCGGATGGGAGAAATGCAGGTCAGCGTCAACATTGAAAATAACCGCACAACATCTATTCAGATAAAGGGAAATGCCGTAATTGTATTCCAAACTGAAATCGAAATCTAGCCTAGGTCAATACAAAATGCGTCTTTTTTAGTGGTTCCACGTCCATAGGATAAAAACCATTAAAAAATGAACGTAAAAGTACAGGTTGTCAATGCCTTTGTTGACAAAGGAAAAGGAGGGAATCCAGCAGGTGTGGTACTGGATGCCGATAATTTTTCACAATCCCAAAAATTGCATATTGCCAAAGAGGTTGGTCTTTCGGAAACCGCTTTTGTTTCAAAATCTGAAACTGCGGATTTTAAATTGGAATTCTTTACACCTACTCGACAAATAGCTCATTGCGGACATGCAACTGTGGCCACATTTTCCTATCTAGAACAACTGGGCAAGGTTCCCAAGCAAAATTCTTCCAAGGAAACCATCGATGGAAACAGGGACATTAAATTGGTGGAGGGTCTAGCATTCATGGAACAGCGCGCCCCAAAATATGGAGAACTTACATTGGTGAAGGATTTTATTCTCGAATCTTTGGGTCTGGATGCGTCAGACTTGATGTCCCATGCAGCTTTGCAGTATGTCAACACCGGTAACGCTTTTTTTGTAATCCCAGTGAAGAACGAAAACATATTGGGGCATATCTCACCCAAACAAGAGCTCATTCAACAGCTGAGCGAAGCCTTTGACCTAGTAGGTTTCTACCCCTTTGCTATAGATATGGACGAACCCATGTTCGATGCCACAGCCCGCATGTTCGCTCCCCGTTATGGCATTGATGAGGAAGCCGCCACAGGTATGGCCGCAGGTCCATTGGCCTGTTACCTTCACGATATTCTTGGACTGAAAAAGGAACGGTTCAAAATCCGCCAGGGACAATTCATGCGACCTCCTTCTCCCAGTTCCATCATTGTTGATCTTAAAATAGAACAAGGAAAAATCCTTAGTTTAATGGCTGGAGGAAAAGGAGTGGTCAGCAAAGAACTGGAAATAACCCTCTAGAAACTTAAAGTCGCAAAGCATGAAAACCATCTTGTACGTCACTGATCTGTATTACGTTGCAAAGGGACGAAACTACCATGAGGAAGATTTAATGGTCTCGGCCAGATTAAAATCACACTTCAACATCCTATTGGTGCATCCCACCCAAGCGCAATCTTTTCTTGATATGGCTGATATCGTCATTTTTAGAAATACGGGGCCTATAATGGGATTTTCGGATGATTTCCAGCAGTTCAAGAAAGCGGTGTACAATAAAAACATTCCCATTTTTAATACATTGGACGGCAATGCCGATATCAAGGGTAAACACTATTTACTTGATTTGACCCTGAACAATTTTCCCGTTATCCCCACCATTGACCGATTCTCTCAAATTCATCGATTGGGCTCCTCAAATAAATATATTGTAAAACCCATGGATGGGGCAGATTCCATTGGGATGACAGTAGTGGACAAAGAGCAACTGGAAAGCTTATCTTGGGAAAATTGTATTGTGCAGCCCTATGTGGATTTTGAGCATGAAGTTTCAATGTACTACCTCAATAATGAATTTCAGTATGTGCTCTACGCTCCTGACAAAGCCAAAAGGTGGGAACTTTATGAAACCAATCCTTCCTTGGAAGACCTGACATTTGCCAACCGCTTTGTGGAATGGAACGGAATGAAACATGGGATTACCCGTGTAGATGCATGTCGCCTAAAAGACGGCTCACTTTTGTTAGTGGAATTGGAAGACCTAAACCCATTTCTATCCTTAGATCGACTTTCATCAAAAAAGAGGGATTCCTTTCTGGACAATTTCGTATCTGCAATCAATGATCTATAAACCATTAACTGTTAAACGAGCGGGACTGGGCATGCCCAGTCCCGCAAACGTTATTTCATAAATGGATAATCTGTATAGCCTCTTGCCCCTCCCCCACCAAATAATGTATGGGTATCGGATATAGCGTTCAAGGAGGCTCCTTTTCGCACACGCATAGGGTAATCCGGATTGGATAAGAAGTTCCTTCCAAATCCTATCAAATCGACCAATTGTTCTTTTAATAAGCTTTCACCTTCTTCAGGGGTTTTACTGCCTGTAACAATTATGGTGTTTTGGAATTTCTCCCTTAACTGCACCCTAAATTCATAGGGGATTTCCGGGGCATCCTCCCAATCCACTTCGCTTAAGTGAAGGTAAACAACATCCATTTTGTCCAGGTTTTGAGCGGCCAACATAATGGTATCCAGAATTTCCGGATCATCCATATCCTTCAATTTAATAAAAGGTGAAAGACGTACCCCTACTTTGTCCTTGCCCACAGCGTCGGCAACTGCCTGTACAATTTCCAGCAACAAACGGATTCGGTTTTCCATGCACCCCCCATACTCATCGGTTCTTTTATTGGCATTGCTTCTCAAAAACTGATCTATGAGATAACCATTGGCCGCATGAATCTCTACCCCATCAAAGCCTGCTTCCATGGCGTTTTTGGCACCTACAACATATTCGGAAATAACCTGTTCAATATCTTCATACGTCATTTCACGAGGCTCTCCAACAGGCACAAAGGTGGCATCACCGTTAGGAGCTCCATCAAAAATATACACACTGGCCCCATTTGCCGAAATGGCCGAAGGGGCAATGGGCTTGAGTCCGTTCACCTTGGATGACGATATACGCCCCACATGCCATAGTTGCAAAAATATCTTACCTCCTTTTTCATGGACATTCTTTGTGACTCCTTTCCACCCCTGAATCTGCTCCGGGGTATAAATTCCGGGGGTCCGGGCATACCCTTTGCCCTGTAAACTTATTTGTGTGGCTTCGGTAATAATGATTCCCGCTGATGTACGCTGACCATAATATTGGGCCATTAAATCATTGGGTACATCTCCTGGTTGACTGCTTCTGGAACGTGTCATGGGCGCCATCACAAAACGGTTGTTCAGGTTGATTTTCCCCAAAGTATATGGAGAAAACAAATTTTTATATTTCATGGTTCTAATTTTTTGTCAGTATAAAATGGCCACTTTTCCAATGGTGGCATTGGTTTCCAATATTTCATGGGCCTTCTTTAGGTTTTCCACCGTAAAATCATGTAATGTGGTATTCAATGTGGACTGCAGGGTGCCGTCATCCAATAAACTTGCAAGACAGTTTAGAATATGGTGTTGTTCCTTCATATCATCCGTAGCAAACATGGATCGGGTGAACATCAATTCCCAATGAAAACTCACACTTTTGGATTTCAATTGACGAAGGTTTACAGGTTGGGTGGGATCACTGATGGATCCTATGCTCCCTTGAGGTTTTATGAGCTGCACAAAAGCGTCCCAATATTGGTTGGCATCCACAAAATCCAAGATATAGTCCACGGTTTCAAAACCAGTTTTCCTCATTTCATTGAGCAAATCCTGATGATTGACTACATGATCTGCCCCCATACTTTTACACCATGCCACGGTTTCCGGACGGGAAGCAGTGGCCACAACCTGCAATCCGGCCACTTTTTTCGCCAATTGAATGGCCACGGAGCCAACTCCACCTGCTCCTCCAATAATGAGTACACTTTTTCCCTTATCCTTCTCTGGCGAAATCCGAAGACGGTCAAAAAGTATTTCCCAAGCCGTAAGTCCCGTTAAAGGCATAGCTGCAGCAGCCTCCTTTTTTATATTTTTTGGAGCAAAACCCACTATTCTTTCATCAATCAATTGAAATTCTTGATTGCTACCCGGTCTGGTGATATCCCCTGCGTAAAAAACCTTGTCCCCTTTTTTAAACAGGGACACGCTATCCCCAACCGCCTCCACAACGCCTACAGCATCCCAACCAATTACCTTGGGTTCATCCAATGACTTTCCTTTAAGACTGTTCTGTCGCATTTTATAGTCCACAGGGTTTACCGATATGGCCCCTACCTTCACCAATAGATCATGGCCTTTTGGGCTTGGGGTTTCTTTTTCAAATTGCAAAAAACTATCCTCATGGGTAAGAGGAAGTGAGGTCTTAAATCCTATGGCTTTCATATTATCTTCCTTTTGAAATTTTATTGGTTATACTTCATCTCTGAATTGTCGACTGGAGTGTTGGGATCGTCTTTCACCATTGTGGCGATATGGTCCTTTCGCATAAAGACCACACCCTTGTGTTCTTTTGCATATTGGATAAACTCATCCACTATCCTTACAACAGATGGGGCTCCGCCTATCCTATCATGCAGGCTTACACTCATCATCCGTCGTTTGTGGTTGCCTTCGGCATACAATTGGTCAAACTCTGCTTTCAGTTGGGCCAAAAACTGGTCTGGCGACCAATGTTTTCCTTCAATATTTACAATATCGTTGTTGCGCAATGTGTAGGGAATGATCACAAAGTTTTCCCCTCTGACTTTGGCAATAAAAGGCTCGTCACGGCTCAAATCATCTATATGATAGAGAAAATCCAAATCCTGTAGCACCTTCAACGTATTGGGTCCTCTTCGTAGCCAATTTGCATTATACCCCCGTCCCCGTTGTCCGGTGATAGACTCCACGGTATCAATCCCTTTTTTGATGAATTCAAACTCGTCTTCATAGGATAGATTCCACTGATCATCCCAAGCAATTCCGTGGGCCGCAACTTCATGTCCACGTTCCGATATGGCCTTGGCTATTTTGGGGTATTGAACAGCAGCTTCCCCCACAATATGGGAAGTGACCTTAATGTTGTGTTTGTCCCACAGGTCCATCATACGCCACATTCCTTCCTTGGCCCCATAACGGAACCAACTTTCGGCTGGGAGGTCAGGGTTGCCCTTGGGCAATGGATTTCCCGAAAATGGACTTTCTGCCCCTTCGGGTTGACCGCCCGTCTCAAACTGCATGGAAAATGAGACGACCAAGCGGGCTCCATTGGGCCAATGGGAGGTCAGTTCGGTGCCATGGTCACCCTCCTTGGCCATAGCATCTTCTTTTCTACTATCACTTACATCTGCACAGGAACCAAAAAGGGCCATCAGACATAGAAAGAAGGGTGACAATCTTTGTAATATCAATTTCATGTTTCAATTAGATTACGATTTGATGGAACAAAATTCCCCAAGAAAAATCATTCTATTATTGTAAAAAAACAGTATACTTTTGTAAAATAATTTGAACCATGAAAAGAATATTCAGCAGGTATGCCCTAAATGTTTTTCAGCTCAAGCTGGATGAATGGCCCTATGCCACCCATACCCATAATTTTTATGAGCTCATCTTGGTCAACGAGGGCAATGGGAAGCATTTTCTCAACGGGACATCCTTTTCGTATGGTCCCGGACATGTCTTCTTGTTGACGCCGGAAGATTATCATTCCTTTGAAATAGAAAAATTTACCGTATTTACCTATATCAAGTTTACTGAACAATTGTTTACTGAAAAACGTTTGGGCAATGGTTCCCCACAATGGACAAAAAAATTTGAAGAGGTCCTGTATAACCCGAATACGGTTCCGGAATGCATCATTAAAGACCAAGAGGATAAAAAACTACTCTTTCCCCTAGCAAAAATGTTGTTGGATGAATTCAATGATCCCAAATTGGATTCCAGATCTCTGATGTTGGAGCTTTTTGGGGCCATAATGGTATTGGTGGCGCGTAACTTGGCGAAAAAAAATCTCAGTATCAGCAAGGCTGCCCTAAAGGAACAGGACAAGGTTCAACAGCTTCTTGCCCATATCAGAAAAAATATGGACAAAAAAGAACTGCTCTCCCAAAAACACATTTCGGCGACCTTCAATCTATCTCCCAACTACATCAGCATGTACCTGAAAAAGCACACAGGAATGGGACTTCAAAAAATGATCAATGAGACCCGTTTGAAAACGGCTGAGCGGTTATTGAAACAAAGCTCCCTTACCATTTCGCAAATATCCAATCAAGTAGGGTTTACCGATGCAAGCCATATGAACAAAATGTTCCGAAAATATAGAGGAATGAATCCTATAGAACTAAGACATTAGTTGGTACAACACCACATAAAGTAGGTGTGTCAATCAAAAATCGACGGATTTACAGCGACTCGTCTGTCATTGAGAAATCACAAATCTTTCAAATTTTTTTAAACTATTGTAGTTCAACAACTTATTTATGTTTTTTACATACCTTTTAGAAAGATTTTAATTTTTTCCCGACTTATTAAAACTAAAAACAGAAATCCAAGGAAATGAAAAAAGTACTATTGACCACCATCTTGCTTGCAACACTCTCGAGTTTCATATCCGCCGAAAAAAGAATTACCCAAGAGAGCCTTACACCATCCTCTTTTGATAGATATGGTATCTTTCAACATCAAATCAATATTGGAAATCCTTTACTGTCAGGAACCACTGCGTATGATCCCCTCACACAAGAGTACACCATTCAGGGAGCGGGATCAAATATGTGGGGCAAAAAAGATGAATTCCAGTATGTGTACCAGTCCATACAAGGCGATTTTATTTTAAGGACCCATGTCGCATTTGTTGGAGAGGGAATTGATGCCCACAGAAAAATAGGTTGGATCGTACGCAACAATTTACAAGGCGACTCTCCACATGTGAATGCCTGTGTTCATGGTGATGGATTGACCTCTCTACAGTTTAGGAGGGAAAGTGGGGCTGAAACCGAAGAACTGATTTCACCAGACAAAGCTCCGGATGTAGTGCAGTTAGAGCGACGAAATGGGGTGTATTATATGTCCACAGCCAAATTTGGTGAACCCTTCACTACCATAAAACTTGAAGGAGTCAGCCTTAAAAACGAAGTCTTTGTTGGCTTATATGTTTGTTCCCATAATGTAGAAGTACTGGAAAAGGCCATTTTTTCAAATGTCCGCATCATAAAACCAGCTCCCATGGGGTTTAAACCCTATCAGGACTATATTGGCAGCAACATGGAGGTGATGAATGTGGATACCGGGCACCGAAAAGTTCTTTTTCAATCTGCGCATTCCATCCAAGCTCCAAATTGGTCAACAGATGGAAAAGCTTTGCTATACAACTCCAATGGATTTCTATATCGCTATAGTTTTGAAAACCAAGAAATATCCCAACTCAATACAGGAACCGCAATCAGCAATAACAATGATCATGTTTTTTCTTTTGATGGAAGTCTTCTAGGCATCAGCAACCACAATCCCGATGATGGTGGCCTTTCTTCTATTTATGTCATGAACCCAGAAGGAGATTCTCGGCCTAAAAAAGTTACCAAGGATGGGGTGGGCGCCTCTTATCTCCATGGTATTTCTCCAGATAACACACAGATGGTATTCACAGGTCATCGCAATGGAAAATACGATCTCTATTCTGTTAACATTGCATCTGGCCAAGAAAAGCAGCTAACAGACACCAAGGATTTAGACGACGGGTCGGAATATTCACCAGATGGAAAGTATATATACTTTAATTCGAATCGAACAGGAAGCATGCACCTTTGGCGAATGGACGCCGATGGGAGCAATCCTGTACAACTGACGGATGACCCCAATTTCAAAGATTGGTTTCCCCATATTTCCCCTGACGGAAAATGGATTGCATTTATTTCATTCCCCCCTACAACTGGGTTCGGAGACCATCCTTTTTACAGACACTGTACCCTACGATTAATGTCAACCAAAGGGGACATGCCAAAAATCATTGCATATATCTATGGGGGACAAGGAACCATTAACGTGACCAGTTGGTCTCCTGACAGTAAACAAATAGCTTTCGTGACCAATAGTGATTAATCTTTACTGGGTGCTATTATAGAGGCTGGTTCCATTAGGGAATCCAAAGAGGATTGAGCCTCTTTCAATTCAACTTTCAAGCGTTCATTTTCCTGAAAATATTGTGAGCGTATCCGTTCCATTTCCCTTTCAAAATCATCGGCTGGAACATATTGAGGTTCAAACAAACTCTCTTTTAAAATACTGAACAGGGTAAACAAAAAACTAATGGCAACTGCAGAAATGAGCCCAAAAAGCAATGTTTTCTCTTTTTTGAGTCCGGGCGAGTTCTTTTTTAACAACTGTTTTTCGTCCTTGCTCAATTTACGATTGCTAGAGAGTTGGTCCAAAAACACGTCCCACTTTTCCTCTTCCCGTACATACATATCCATGAATCCTCCCTCATCCAAAAAATCTTGGGTACTGGGTGTAGAGGCCAACATAAATATTTCCAGACCGTTACCGCTCATTATATCCAATAAATTGGCGTCATACTCCTGAATTTCCCTTACCAACCGTTCCACAAATTGTAGGTTGTAGTTGGGTCTTAAAAATTCATCATACAACGTCTGAATCTCAAAATAATCACTACGCTCCAAGGCATATTCCAAAAAACGGTCTTTTAATTCGGCCTTAAAAAATTCACCCATTTCTCAGATACAGTGATTAGCGATTTGATATATTGGTTTCATGGGTAAAGGTACAGCAGTCTATTAGTTTTGTGGTCTCGGCTTAAGTAAAGAATTTGTGATTTTTGGTTGAATCTTTTGTTCTGAAAAACTTGAATGTAATAAGAAGATTTTATTCCCTTCAAAAGAAAATATGCAATCTATGTGATTTAACTAAAAAGGGACGGTAAGCCTAAACAATTTCTGCGCTTAACCCGGCCTGTAGCAGTTGGGAACACTTTGGCTTTAGAAAAGAATACTCTCCAGTCTTTACGGTACATTTACCATTGTAATGCACGATTAAAGAACATTGTTCCGCTTGTTCAGGAGTATGATCGCAAACATTGATCAAGGTTTCAATGACATGATCAAAAGTATTCACGTCATCATTAAAAAGAACAATCTCGCTCTGATTTACAATCTCCTCTTCCAGTAGAAGGTCTTCCGATTCTTTTTCCTTAGTGCCCATAATTGCGGAGTTATGTCTTTCTAATTTACATATTTTGCCGAAATCCAATTATTTTTTTCAAGATTTTTTTCAAATTTCAATCCATATTCACCACATTTTGAGGAAATTGCATTCAAATCCTCCAAATAAAAGCCACTTAGCAAAAGTATTCCCCCAGAATTAAGACACTCGGCATATACGGGAATATCCTCCAGTAGAATATTTCGGTTGATGTTGGCCAAGATCACATCGTATTTTTTCCCTTTCAACAAGCTACTATCTCCCTGAAAAGCTGTAATACTCTCGCAATCATTCCTTTCTATGTTTTCCTGGGTGTTCAAGTAGCACCATTCGTCAATGTCAATGGCATCTACAGGTCCTGCCCCTTTCTTTTTGGCCAAAATGGCCAGAACTCCGGTACCGCAACCCATGTCCAACACCGATTTCCCTTGGACATCAATATCGAGAATATGCTGAAGCATCATGTGGGTGGTTTCATGGTGCCCGGTTCCAAAACTCATCTTCGGCTCAATTACAATATCGTATTCCACCTCAGCTGCTGGGTGGAACGGAGCACGCACCATACATCTGTCCCCAACGGTAATGGGATGGAAATTCCGTTCCCATTCGGCATTCCAGTTTTGTTGTTGGATTTCTTTTTGGGTCCATGAAATTTCAAAACCGGGTTGCTGCAGGATATAAAGTCCGTCCAAAATATCCTCCCGCCAATCCGATTTTAAGATATAGGCCAAAAGCCCGGTTTCGTTCTCCACAAAACTCTCAAACCCCACCTCTCCCAGTTCGGCAATCAAAATATCCGTTGCCGGCTGGGCCGGTTCTATCGTAAAATCATACTCGAGATATACCAATCCCATAGTTTCCAATCAAATGGCGTTGATGATGGCCACAAAGTCCGAAGCCACCAAGGAAGCTCCTCCGATCAATCCTCCGTCCACGTCAGGTTTGGAAAAAATCTCCTCTGCATTGCCCGGTTTCACACTTCCTCCGTAGAGAATGGAAACTTCATCGGCAATGGAAGCATTGTAGGCCTCTGCAATGGTCTTGCGGATAAAGGCATGCATTTCTTGCGCCTGCTCTGGGGAAGCCGTCTCTCCAGTTCCTATGGCCCAAACAGGCTCATACGCCAAAACGATGTTTTTCCAAGCACCGGCCTCCAAATGGAACAATCCGTTCTTCAGTTGACTTTCCACTACGGAAAAATGGTTGTCGGATTTCCGGTCCTCCAATTCTTCACCAAAACAAAAAATAGCTTTTAATCCCTTGGCAACAGCGGTGTCCATTTTCTTTGCCAACAGTTCATCGGTTTCACCAAAGTAAGCGCGTCGCTCGGAATGACCCAAGATAACCGTATCTACATCCAGGTTCAAGAGCATATCCGCAGAAATTTCACCAGTATACGCACCGCTTTCCGCAAAATGCATGTTCTGGGCCGCCACTTTGATGGTGGAGGATTCCAAGCTTCGTTGGGCCGTTTCCAGGTTCACAAAAGTGGGAGCCACAATGACCTCCGCTTTGGTGTCGGGCAGTTTTGCGGAAAGTTCGGCCAACAAAGCCTCGGTCTCTTCCCTATTCTTGTTCATCTTCCAGTTTCCTGCCACTATCTTCGTTCTCATGTTTTGTTTTTTTGTGGGTTATGTTTAAAGCGTAAGTTTATCTAAGTCGTTGTAATGCACTTTTTGTTGAATGGTGCCCTTTCTTAAAACCAATATTGCGGGATTGGAACGCACAATGGTCTTCAATGTAGTCTCATCCGTAAAGTAAAAGTCGAAATCCAGTTTATATTTTTGTTCCACCTGATTGGCCAAATCGTCACTTGAGGCTGACATACCGATTACCGTATATCCCTTTTTCTTTGCTTCATTGGTCACCTGGGCCACTTCGGGGAAAAAATCGTAGTTGCTCTTGGCCAGATCGTAAGCTACCACCATGATGAGCTTATCCTCTTCCAAAAGTTCGGCAGCATAATCCTGACCGTCCTTTTCAATGGTGAAATCATGGATGGGAGGTTCGTATCCTGCTTGAATCTGTGTGGTCTCCACATCTATGAACTCACCTTCCACGCTAGGATATTCCCCATTGGTGACTATGGTTTGTTCGCCTCCATCCCCCTTGAAACGCCAAGCATATTCGTACAGGGGTTGTGGCGCATCATCCGGAACCGTCATCCCCTCTTGGATATTGGCGCCAATTTTATAAGGCCTGAAATCCACGGATGGCAAATGGTTCAAAACGTGGTTGGCAAATAACATACAAGCCAACAAGGCTGCTCCTCCCACCATCCAATTGGTTTTTGTGTTGAAAAGTGGAGTGATGTATTTTCTTCCATAAAATAAAATCAGAATGAAAACCAATAGTATCACATCCTTGGTGAACGATTCCCAAGGGGTCAGTTTTACAGCATCACCAAAGCAACCACAATCAGTCACTTTGTTGAAATAGGCGGAGTAAAACGTGAGGAAGGTAAAAAATACAATCATCAGCAAAAGACTCCAAACCGTAAGCTTCGGTTTAAAGCCAATAAGGAGCAATACCCCCAAGATCACCTCAACGATCACTACAAAAATGGAAATGCCCAAGGCCATGGGCAGAAAAAAGGGCAAGTCCAGTACACCAGGGCTAAAATATTCCTCCAATTTGAACGAAAATCCTACGGGGTCGTTCAATTTAATGAGGCCACTGATGATGAAAAGCACCCCTACAAAGACCCTTGAAATCCAAACTAAATATTTCATGTTTTTTTCAAAATAAATTCCAACTTAGCAAAAACCTTAATCTGACACAAATCACACGAATTTTCACCAATGGGTTGATGGCTATAGATATGATATGCGATTGGTAAAAAATTCAACAGTCTTTATTGTCCTGGTTCTTGACTCTTTTCCCTTTTCTCCTAAATACAATTTCCCTTGTCATCATCTTCTGTTATTTGGAATTTAGATGAATCAGTGCAAAAACTGCGTAGTTAATCATATCCTGATAGTTGGCATCCACCCCTTCACTTACCAATGTGGCACCTTGATTATCCTCAATCTGCTTTACACGAAGCAACTTCTGCAGGATAAGGTCCGTCAGCGAACTCACCCGCATATCGCGCCAGGCCTCACCGTAATCGTGGTTTTTGTCTTCCATCAATTTTTTGGTGATGGCCACTTCGGCATCATATAGGGCAATGGCCTCCTCAGCGGTCAGATCGGGTTGTTCCGCCACTCCTTTTTTAATCTGGATCAAGGCCATAATCGCATAGTTGATGATCCCAATGAATTCTGATTGTTCACCTTCATCCACCTTTCGCACATCGTTCTGCTGTAGGCTACGGATGCGTTGGGCTTTGATAAAAATCTGATCGGTCAGGGAAGGTAGGCGCAAAATCCGCCAAGCGGTACCGTAGTCCTGTGCTTTTTTTAAAAACAATTCCCGGCAGGTATGGATCACCGCATCGTACTGTTGGGAAGTCTGCTGCATGTATTGTTGCTAATTTGCGTAAATTTCGTCCAAATAAATGTGCCCAGAGCACTTTGCCAAAGATAGTGAAACCCAACAAAGGAGATATTTTTTATGACCATAAACTGTAAAGGTGAACTTATAGATCTTACGGTGCCCAAAGTCATGGGTATTCTTAACCTTACCCCAGATTCTTTTTTTGATGGGGGAGCCTACAAGGACGAAGCCTCTATATTGAATCAAGTGGGATACATGCTAGACCATGGGGCCACCTTTATAGACATGGGAGCCTACAGCTCACGCCCAGGGGCGGAACATGTGGATGAGGACGAGGAGCTGAAGCGCATGCTTCCGGTCATTGAATTGATCCTTAAAAAATTCCCGGACACCTTGATTTCTGTGGACACCTTCCGGAGCAGGGTCGCTGCCGAAAGTTTGGAAAGAGGTGCGGCCATCATCAATGATATTTCCGCTGGAAATTTAGATCAGGAGATGTTTCGCACGGTAGCCCAATTTCAAGTACCGTATATCATGATGCATTTGAAAGGCACCCCGCAATCCATGCAGAAAAAGGCCACTTATACCGATTTGATCAAGGACCTTCGACATTACTTTTCCGAAAAAGTGCAGGAAGCCACTTCCAAAAAGATCAATGACATCATCATAGATCCCGGCTTTGGCTTTGCCAAGACCACCGAACAAAATTATACCCTGTTGAACCATTTGGACCTTTTCAAGACGTTCGGTTTGCCTCTTTTGATTGGATTGAGCCGAAAATCCATGATCTATAAAGTATTGGATTCCAACCCAAAGGAAGCGTTGAACGGCACCACCTCGCTGCACACGATTGCGTTGTTGAAAGGGGCAAATATTCTACGGGCCCATGATGTCAAGGAGGCTATGGAATGTGTGAAACTGGTATCGGCCTTAAAAGCCAATGCCCTCTAGTTTTTGGTTCTTCTATTTTTGCTAATTTTACAAAAACACCGCGGTTGGATTTTCTAAATTTTCTCGAGTTTAAAATCACAGATATCATAGACATTGTCTTAGTGGCCGCGCTACTCTACTACGTGTACAAATTGGTGCGGGGCACTGTGGCCATCAATATTTTTATTGGGATTGTTATTGTTTGGGCCTTGTGGAAGCTTACGGAACTGCTGCAAATGAAAATGATCAGCAGTATGGTGGGTGGGTTCATGAACATTGGGCTTATTGCCTTGATCATTGTATTCCAACAGGAAATCCGGAAATTTTTATTGATGATAGGTTCCACCAATCTGGCCTCAAAGCGAAGTTTTGTCCGTCATTTCAAGTTTTTGAAACAGGAGGCCATGCCCTCGGACACGGATGTAGATGCCATTGTTGGGGCCTGTGACCGCATGGCCGACACCAAAACTGGGGCCATCATAGTTATGGAACGTAACAATTCGCTGGATTTTATAAAATCTACCGGAGACGCCATGAACATTATGATCACCCAACCCATCTTGGAAAGTATATTCTTTAAAAATAGTCCCCTCCATGATGGAGCCATCATCATTCAAGACAACTATGTTACTGCCACTAGGGTAATTTTACCTGTTTCCAATGACAGGAATATTCCCTTACGTTTTGGATTAAGGCACAGGGCTGCTGTAGGAATCACAGAGAAGACAGATGCCATTTGTCTGGTCGTTAGTGAGGAAACCGGTTCTATCTCTTACATTAAAAATGGGGAATTCGTTCCTTTTAAAAGTGTGGAAGAACTCATAGCCCTTATCAAGAAAGATTTGGAATAAATCTTTAATTCCTAAGCAACTTCTTCTGCCAAGAACTGTGCTTCATATAGGTCACTATAATATCCTCCTTTTTTCAAGAGCTCTTTATGGGTCCCTATTTCAACAATTTTACCTTGATCCATCACAATGATTTTACTGGCCTTTTTAATGGTGGCCAATCGGTGGGCAATGATGATGGACGTTCTTCCCTCGGTAATTTTATCTGTTGCTTTCTGTATTAATTGCTCAGAATAGGTATCCACAGAAGATGTAGCCTCATCCAAAATCAAAATGCTTGGATTGCTTACATAGGCCCGCAGAAAAGCAATCAGTTGACGCTGCCCACTGGAAAGCATGGACCCCCTTTCCTTTACATTGTATTGATATCCCCCGGGAAGGCTGGAGATAAAATCGTGAACTCCAATTTGTTTGGCCGCAGTTTCAATTTGTGACAATGTTATGGATTTATCGCGAAGCGAGATATTATTGGCTATACTGTCCGCGAACAAAAACACATCCTGAAGTACTATCGCTATATGTGACCTAAGTGATTTTAGGGTATAGTCCTGAATGTTGACTCCATCTACCAAAATTAATCCTGAATTGATCTCATAAAACCGGTTGAGCAGATTAATGATGGTGGATTTTCCAGCTCCCGTTGCCCCAACAATGGCCACCGTCTCACCTGCGTCTACCTTGAACGAAATACCGTGGAGCACTTCTTCATCCTTAATGTAGCCAAACCGCACATCACTGAACTCAAGATCTCCCTTGACCTCTGCTTTTTCCACATTGCCTTCATCGGCAATATGACTATCGGTATCCAAAATCTTGAACACCCTGTTGGCAGCTACCATCCCCATCTGAAGGGTGTTGAACTTATCCGCAATCTGTCGCAATGGACGGAACAAAAGATCCATCAGGAAAAAGAAGGCAAAAATGGAACCTGTATCGTTAAGGGCCACATTTTCAATATTCTGTATCACTCCAAAATATACCACCATACCAATTCCTATGGAATAGGATATCTCTGCCACTGGGAAGAAGATGGAGTTGTACCAAACTGTCTTGAGCCATGCATTTTGATGTTTCTCATTGATGACCCTGAACTTTTCCTTCTCGATTTCCTCCCGGTTAAAAAGCTGTACAATCTTCATCCCGGCGATGCGTTCTTGTACAAAGGAATTGAGGTTGGCCACCTGTGCACGAACCTCGATAAAGGCCACTTTCATGGCTTGCTGAAACAAACGTGTAGCAATCAAAATCACCGGTAATATGGCAAAAACAATCAAGGCCAGCTTCCAATTGGTGTATAGCATAATGGCCGCACCCAACAACATTTTGAGGACATCGGCCACGATCATAAAAAATCCTTGACTGAAAATTTCACCAATACGTTGCATATCTGCCACGGCCCTTGTGACCAAAACCCCAATGGAGGAGTTGTCAAAATAGGTCATTTTAAAGCTCATCATCTTTTCAAAAAGACGGATACGGATATCCTTGATCACGGATTCCCCCAAAAGGTTGGCGTAATAGCTGAACAAAAGTTGGGTGACCACCTGCCCCACCAATACCGCCAACATAAAAAGTATGGTAGTCAACAGTTTTTGACTGTCCTTGTTCTCCAAGGCTTCGTTGACGATGTCACGTACCAAAATGGGAATTTCAACCGCAAAAGCTGCTGAAAGTATGGCCGTAAGTGCCACTACCCAAAAGATGCCCCGGTAAGGCTTGGTGTGTGCAAAAACCCGTTTGAACAGACCAAAATCAAATGCTTTTCCTATTTCGTCACTTTTGCTCATCAAATCGTTCTTTTGGATATAAAACCTTGGTCAAATATAATCCTTTTGCCGGGACGGATACCCCTGCTTTACCCCTATCCTTGCTCTCCAATATCGTGTTGACATCCTCAGGGTTTAGCTTGCCCATCCCCACATCCAACAAAGTTCCCACTATGGCACGCACCATGTTTCTTAGAAAACGATCAGCAGTTATAGTGAACACCCATTTGTCTTCTTTCTTTTCCCAAGCAGCCTCTTTCACATCGCACAAAAAAGTCTTTACATCGCTGTTGGATTTGGAAAAGCACTCAAAATCCTTATGCCCCAATAAAAGGGTTGCGGCTTGGTTCATCGCCTCCAAATCCAAGGAATGCTTTGCATAATGGGCAAAATCAAAATAAAAGGGATTCTTTTCCTGAACCAACCAATATTCATAGGTCCGTTCAACCGCATCAAACCGGGCATGGGCCTCGGGAACCATGCAAAATATCTCCTGAACGGAAATATCTTCGGGCAAAAAGGCATTGAGACGATACACCAATTCTTCCCTATCCTCGATTTTATCAAAATCGAAATGGGCAAACATCTCCTTGGCATGCACACCGGTATCGGTCCTGCCCGCTCCCACGACACTCAATTTCTGTCGCAAAAGGGTGGACAAGGCTTTTTCAAGCACTTCCTGCACGGTAATGGCATTGGGTTGGTTCTGCCATCCGTGGTATGCTTTCCCGAAATAGGAAAATTGGATAAAATATCTCAAAGGGATCCCTTACTTTTAAGTTGTTAAAGATAATCCAATCCCATCCAACACGAACCCAAGCTCTATTTTTTAGCATATTTTTAGCGTTATGACCAAGATTCTTTTACTCTCGGACACCCATGGACACATGGATCCCACCATTTTAAAGTATGCGGCACAGGCCGATGAAATATGGCATGCAGGGGACATAGGAAGCTTGGAGGTGACCGATCAATTGGAGGCCTTAAAACCTGTTCGTGGAGTGCATGGCAATATTGACGACCATGTGATTCAAAAGGAATTTCCAGAAAACAATCGGTTTATGTGCGAGGGTGTGGATGTATGGATCACGCATATAGGGGGCTATCCGAACAAATACAATGTAAGGGTACGCGATGAGATTCGCAATAATCCCCCAAAACTCTTCATCTGTGGGCATTCACATATCTTAAAGGTGATGAACGACAAAAAATTGGGGTTGCTTCACATGAATCCTGGCGCATGCGGAAAACATGGGTTTCATCAAGTACGAACCATGCTCAGGTTTGTGATAGACGAGGATACAATATCGGATTTGGAGGTAATCGAATTGGGGCAACGGTAACCTAAAACAAAAATCCCGACCTAAGCCGGGATTTTCTTCGCACTAATACTACTAAGATGTTAGGTTTAACGTAAGCGATCAACAGATTTTACAAGATCTTCATCCTTTTTGATAGCCCTGTTGGCCAGGACCAGAAAAACGATAGAAAATACAGGAATCAGCATCCCAATACCCTTCTCAGAAACCACAGCCTCTCCGGATAAGCTTAGCGATCGATAAACGAAAAATCCTAGTAAAAAAAGATTCAATATCATATTCAATCTGTTTACCACAAATTGATTTTGTCTGTTTTTGTACAATAAAATGGACACTACGGCCAAGATAGCAGCTACATAAAAAGCAATGCTTACCCATACTTCGTTTTGGGCATGGACTTCTGCACCATCAACGGTTACCCATAGATTCAAAAAGAACGGAAGCACTCCTGCCAAGAAGGCCACAATCAGTAAAAAAAACGTTTGAATCCGTTGAATCATTGTGCAAATTGCTTTCGAAATGCAAAAATAGACGTCTTTTTGATAAATGGGCCTTAATTCCTGAAAAATAATTTGTATACTTGTGTCGTTATTAGCGAAGTACTTACCCAGGAAATCTTTCCTCCAGTAGCACCCAAATAACTTTTTTTACTTCAATATTTCAGATTAGACACGTTTAACTTATTCAACACTTAATGTTCGAGATTTCAGATCTAAAAGCTAAAAAGCTTCCTGAGTTGCAAGAAATTGCAAAAGGTCTTAATGTTCCCAAGTTTAAGTCCTTAAAAAAATTGGATTTGGTTTATCAAATCCTCGATGTACAGGCATCGAACCCCAAAGCGGTGGCAGAAAGTCCGGCCGCTCCAGAAAAAAAACCTGCTGCTCCAAAACCTAGAAGGGCCAGAACCCCGCGTTCAACTGATTCTGAACGCAACAATGTCCCAAAAGAAGCTACAGAAAATGTAAAGGAATCCAATTCCGAGGAAAAAAAGGAAGATCCCAAAGTGCAGCCTCAAAAAAAGGAGCACAAGCAAGGTAATACTACCCAAAAAGGGCAGAACAATAATCGAAGAAATAACCAACATCAAAAAAGCGGTTCACACGATAAAAAGAACAGCAACTTTGATAAAGACCTAAAAAACAGGTACAAAGAGCCAGAATTTGAGTTTGACAGCATTATAGAGAGCGAAGGTGTTCTAGATATCATGCAGGATGGGTATGGGTTCTTGCGCTCTTCGGATTACAACTATCTTTCTTCCCCTGATGATATTTATGTTTCCCAGTCGCAAATTCGTCTGTTTGGACTAAAGTCAGGAGACACCATCTTAGGGAACATAAGACCCCCCAAAGAAGGTGAAAAATATTTCCCTTTGATCAAGGTGAACAAAATTAACGGTATGGACCCCCAAGTGGTCCGCGACCGAGTGTCTTTTGAACACTTGACCCCATTGTTCCCCAAAGAAAAATTTAAATTGGCCGAGAAACAAAGTACCATTTCCACACGGATCATGGATTTGTTCTCACCCATTGGCAAAGGGCAACGTGGTATGATCGTATCGCAGCCCAAGACCGGTAAGACCATGCTGTTGAAGGATATTGCCAATGCTATTGCCGCCAATCATCCTGAGGTATATCAAATCATTTTACTGATTGATGAGCGTCCTGAAGAAGTCACCGACATGCAACGTAATGTACGTGGCGAGGTGGTTGCTTCTACTTTTGACAAAGAAGCCTCTGAACACGTTCGTGTAGCCAATATTGTACTCGACAAAGCCAAGCGATTGGTAGAGTGCGGTCATGATGTAGTGATTCTTTTGGACTCCATCACACGTTTGGCCCGTGCTTATAATACGGTACAACCTGCATCCGGAAAGGTATTGAGTGGTGGTGTGGATGCCAACGCCCTACATAAGCCTAAACGCTTTTTTGGAGCTGCCCGTAACATTGAAAATGGTGGTTCGCTTTCCATCATTGCCACAGCATTGACCGAGACTGGTTCCAAAATGGACGAAGTAATCTTTGAAGAATTCAAGGGTACTGGTAATATGGAACTTCAGTTGGATAGACGAATTTCCAACCGTAGAATCTTCCCTGCCATTGACCTTATTTCTTCTTCTACCAGAAGGGATGATTTATTGTTGGATGAAAACACCATTCAACGGATGTGGATCATGCGCAAGTATTTAGCAGATATGAATCCTGTGGAGGCCATGGAATTCATGGAACAGCGCATTAAGCAGACCCGAAACAACGAAGAGTTCTTGCTCACGATGAATGAATAGTATTTTTTTTATTCAACCATCTGTATAACAATAACTTAAAAACCCTTTGGAGAATTCCAGAGGGTTTTTTCTTTACCTATTCTAAAGAAAAAGCATATCTTTAAATCGTTTCCTCAAAACCGAACTTTAACACTTTGAAACTATGAAAAATACCAAAAAAGTAGCAGCTATTGGTCTAGGTGCTTTTTTACTGATGCTCGGGGCATGCCAACAGGGTCCAAAAAAGGAAGAACCCTCTGAATCCATCACTACCGGGCAAACCCAAGAAAAGGTTGACCCTCCCCGGGGCATAATTTCCTTGGAAGAATCAAAATCCCTGTACGATAACTACACCAAAAACAGGGTAGAAATGATTCAACAATTTGAAACAGAACGAAATCCAGACGAAAAGTTCGAAGTCGCCCGTTTCACAGCATTCAGCTATGATGAAATTAAACAGTATATGGCCTTTATTGAGCAAGAGGCTCAAAACGCACAAGTAGATATCTCATCACTTCGATTCTACTTTGCCAATTATCCTGACAAGCAAGACTTCCCTGATGGAAAAAAGATTGTTCATCCCAGACAAAATTCCATTTTCATTGTTCCAGCCATGAAGGCTGACGGTGGTGAATATGGGTTCTATATAGGGGCCGACGGCAAGGCTAAACTCATAAAAAATGCCGTAGGACAGACAGAGGTTGGCAATGTTCAAGACAATAAACAAAAATCGCAAGCTGGTTTTGTGCCTAGTCTCAGTAGTGCTGCAAGTGCCAATGGAGACCAGAGCCTTACCTTAAATAGGGGAAATTCATCTCCTCCACCATGGGATGACTATTAATTGTATTGGGCATGGTCCAAGAAATCTATTTGTTTTTAAAGGAGCAATACTATCTTCCTTTATACCTAGTGACATGGATTGTTTCAGTATTCACCTACCGAAAGTATTTTGATACTGCACTAAAATACTTCCCCATGTTCATTGCCTACACCTTCTTTACGGAGTTGCTTGGCTATTTCATTAAGTATCATGAAGATTTTCAATTCTTCTCCGATGAGCGATATTCTTGGCGCAATATCATCATTTACAACATTTACCAAGTTGTTACTTTTCTATTTTTTTGCAGGATATATCTCAAAACCATCCAATCCAAATTGTATAAAAAATGGATACGCTATGGTGTTATTGCGATGCTTTTGGGCTATATAATAAATATCATCTTTAAAAATCCGTTCTACGAAGGTCTATATTATGCAGATATTTTTGGGTCTTGGGTTTTGTTGATGTGCATTATCTTTTACTTTAAGGAAAAAAAACAAGAGAAAAATCCATATCCCCAAAAACAAAATTTATTGTTTTGGATAAGTTTGGGCAGTTTTATCTTTTATCTGCTGGTACCTTACATATTGTTAATTGGTAACACCAGCGCAAACTTATGGTTCTATCTACACCTAAGAACCGTACTACTCCTGCTCATTCTGGTTATGTACAGCTGTTTTATCATTGGCTTTTTAGTTGGAAAAAGAAAAGCCTTCCGTTAAATACAATCTAAAAAGTTTGGTCATAAAAAAAGCTCCCAATTCGGGAGCTTTTATATATTTCCATCAAGCAAATATTACATTCCTGCAACTCTGCTCATCAATTTGCTTTTCAAATTGGAAGCCTTATTGGTGTGGATGATATTCTTCTTTGCCAATTTATCGATCATTCCAACAACAGTAGGCAACAAAGCCTCTGCAGCCTTCTTGTCTTCCTCGTTACGCAATTTTTTGATGGCATTACGCACAGTTTTGTGCTGATACCTGTTGCGCAAGCGTACTGCTTCGTTTCTTCTGATTCTCTTTAATGCTGACTTATGGTTTGCCATTGCCTTTATTTATACTTTCTAAATCCTTTTTTTGTAGCCCGTAGGGGAATCGAACCCCTGTTACCAGGATGAAAACCTGGCGTCCTAACCCCTAGACGAACGGGCCTAATTAATTTGAAAACCTGATTAAAAATCAAAGTTTTCCAATATTCCATTGAACTTTGTAGCCCGTAGGGGAATCGAACCCCTGTTACCAGGATGAAAACCTGGCGTCCTAACCCCTAGACGAACGGGCCATAAGGTTGCACAATTGCGGATGCAAAAATACAACTATTTTTAAGTCTTGCAACAGTAATTATTATTTTTTGCACCTACTTAATAGGCCTTGGCAAACAATACCCTTTGGGCTGATGGTTTTCCTGTTACCATACAGACCCCTTCTTCCTTATCAACATTCAACGGAATACAGCGAATGGTAGCCTTGGTGTCTTCCTTTATACGTTCTTCGGTTTCGGCCGTACCATCCCAATGCGCGGTAACAAAACCACCCTTTTCCTCAATTACACGTTTAAACTCTTCGTAGGTATCCACTGGGGTGATGTGCTCCTTTCTATACGTCAGCGCCTTATTGTAAATGTTCTCTTGGATTTCTTCCATGAGGGACACTACCTTTTCCACGACATCGTCCGCCTTTACGGATTCCTTTTGTAAAGTATCTCTTCGAGCCACTTCATAGGTTCCATTTTCAAGGTCACGTTGCCCAACGGCCAAACGTACGGGAACCCCTTTCAGTTCATATTCATTGAACTTGAATCCCGGTTTATGGGTATCCCTTTTATCATATTTAACGGAAAGTCCCTTGGAACGCAGTTCTTTTACCAAGGGTTCCACTTTTTCGGAAATGGCGTCCAGTTGGTCCAATCCTTTATAAATGGGCACGATCACCACCTGAATGGGCGCCAATTTTGGTGGAAGCACCAAACCATTGTCATCACTATGGGTCATCACCAATGCTCCCATAAGTCGGGTTGAGACTCCCCAAGAAGTAGCCCAAACATATTCTTGTTTTCCTTCCTTATTGGCGAATTTCACATCAAATGCCTTGGCAAAGTTCTGTCCTAAAAAGTGTGAGGTCCCCGCTTGGAGCGCTTTTCCATCCTGCATCAATGCCTCAATACAATACGTTTCCTCTGCCCCTGCAAAACGTTCACTGGCAGTCTTGGTGCCTTTCATCACTGGAACACCCATGTGTTCCTCGACAAATTCGGCATACACGTTCATCATTTGTTCCGCTTCAGCCACAGCCTCTTCCCTTGTGGCATGCGCCGTATGTCCTTCTTGCCATAAAAACTCGGCCGTACGCAAAAAGAGGCGTGTACGCATTTCCCATCGCACCACATTGGCCCATTGGTTCACCATGATGGGCAAATCGCGATAGGACTGAACCCATCTTCTATACGTATCCCAGATAATGGTTTCGGAAGTAGGACGCACAATAAGTTCTTCTTCCAACTTGGCATCCTCATCCACTATGATCCCACTACCGTCCTCCGCATTCTTCAACCGATAGTGTGTTACCACCGCACATTCCTTGGCAAAACCTTCTACGTGACTTGCTTCCTTGCTCAGATAGGATTTTGGAATAAACAAGGGAAAATAAGCATTCTCATGACCTGTTTCCTTGAACATTTTATCCAATTGGGCCTGCATCTTTTCCCAAATAGCGTAGCCATAGGGTTTTATGACCATACATCCCCTAACTCCCGAATTCTCAGCTAAATCTGATTTTACGACAAGTTCATTATACCATTTGGAATAATCCTCTGCTCTACTCGTTAAATTTTTACCCATCTACTATAGTTTGGCACAAAACTTGTGATTTTATTAGCGAAATAATTCGGTAAAACTAATTATTTTTAATATGTTCAACAATAAAAATTGCGCAATGATAAAGTTAATACCCCACAGAAAATTTCAAGCTCTTGCCATACTCCCAGTGGCCACCCTCCTTGTGGCTTCCTGTGGATCGTATCAGCAAGCTTCGTATTATGAAGATGGTATCTATTCCAACGGTGATCGCGTTGTTCGTGTAGAAAAAAAGTCTGCGGAAGCCGTACGCATTGAAGAACAAGAAAACAATTTATACGGCGATTATTTTGGACAAAAAGCGGATGAATATGCTGAGATTTTGGATGACGAAATCTTCACCGACATTGACAGCTATTCCAGTCAAATGCAAAACGACACCATTCCATTAGGTGAGCAAACCGATTATTTCGCGTACAATAATACCTATAATGGCAATCCCGGATGGGGTGACAATCCCACCAGCCTTACCATAAATGTCTATGACAATAATTGGGGCTGGGGTGGCTTCGGTTGGGGATGGAACGACCCTTGGCTATGGAACACTGGATGGGGATGGAATGCCGGATGGGGATGGGGCTGGAACAGACCTTGGAGATTTAACCGTTGGGGCTGGGGCGGATATTACGGCTGGGGTGGATACCCTTACTATGGCGGTTGGGGATATGCCGGCTACTACGGTTGGGGCGGCTACTATAACTATGGCTGGAGACCCTACTACAACAATAGATATTACGGAAGAAATTATGCCTATAACCGAACCCGAAGAGGCTATAACAGCGTAATTCCCGGCACAACATTAAGAGGACGCTCCAATCTTGCATCAAGGTCAAGCGGTTATACATCCCGATACAGAACAGATAGTGGACGTTCCAACTTGAGCAGCAGAACTGCAACATCTGGAAGAAGCTCCAGAACCTACAGTGGCCTAAGCTCAAGAAGAACCGTTAGTGCAGATGCCTCTGCCCGGAACAGGGACTACAGAACCAGCAGAAGCACAAGAACCACTCCTCGATATAACAATAGTGGTAGTTCAAGAACATACCGTTCCTATGGCACCACACCTTCCACAAGAAGTAGTGGCACTTACAGAAGAAGCGGAACAGTGAACAGAAGCTCATCTTCTCCCGGTTATCGCAGTTCGGGAAGAAGTACAAGAAGTTATCAATCTTCACGTAGTACGGCTCCAAGCCGAAGCAATTATAGTAGGTCTTCTTCGGGATCAAGCTCACGAAGCAGTGGCTACAGAAGTAGTGGCTCTAGCTCTAGAAGTAGCGGAAGCTATAGAAGTTCCGGAAGCAGCTCCAGAAGTTCTGGCGGCAGATCAGGAGGTTCTTCACGCTCATCGGGAAGAAGTAACGGAAGACATTAAATCCCAGAAATCCATCTCAACTCATTAAAAAAATTGAAAATGAAACAAATTTCAACTTTCATAATGGTATTGGCATGCACTTTTGCAACCGCACAGACCATAGACGACGTTTTACGATACAGTACAGAAAATATTCAGGGAACGGCAAGATTTCAAGCCATGGGTGGCGCATTTGGAGCGCTTGGCGGTGATTTATCAGCCTTAAATGTCAACCCTGCAGGTTCTGCAGTATTCAATTTCAGTGAAATTAGCATCACGGGGTCCAATTATCACCGAAACAATGATGCGTTCTTTGGAAACAGCGTAAGCAATACCACCGACAATTCCTTGGAATTTAACCAAGTGGGAGGTGTTCTGGTATTTAAATCCACAGAAAGTCCTTGGAAAAAAGTTGCCTTGGCATTCAACTATGATATGGTACAAAATTTTGACAATAGCTTTTTTGCAGGAGGAAGCACATCTGTAGGTATAGACAATTATTTTTTGAACTTTGCCCAAGGCCAGCCACTTGGCCCTCTCCGCGTACAGCAGGGAGAGTTCATTGAAGAAGCCTATCTGGATATTGGCTCCAGCCTTGGATATGGCGCCCAACAGGCTTTCCTAGGATTCCAAGCAGGCCTTATTGAACCTACGGTAGATGATGATGACAACACTTCTTACTTTTCAAATGCCGAATACAGCAGCGTAAACCAAGAATACCTTCAGACCACTTCCGGATACAACAGCAAGTTCACGGTAAATTTTGCCGGCCAATATCAGGAAAATCTTTACGTAGGTGCTTCATTGAATTTTCACAATGTACTGTATGACAGGGTTACTTTAATGGATGAGAATGGATATAACCAAGACTCCCCTATTCAATTCACCACTTTTGATAATTTATTGCATACCGAAGGCTATGGGTTTTCATTTAGCCTTGGGGCCATTGCCAAATTAAATGAAAGTGTGCGTGTTGGAGGTAGCTATCAGTCCCCTACGTGGTACGAGTTGACGGACGACACTTCACAGCGCATCAACTCCACTTTGGCGGTATCGGATATCGATTTCATTGATTTTAGCATTGTTAACCTGTACGAAGATTATCGCATAAAAACTCCCGGCAAACTTACTGGTAGTGTTGCCGTAATCTTTGGCCAAGATGGTTTGTTGAGTTTTGACTACGGATACCAAGACATGTCACAAGCAGAGCTTAGACCCACATCTGATCCTAATTTTGCATCGGAAAATGATTTTATAAATGAAACACTTGGCGTTGTAAACACCTATCGATTGGGTGGAGAATTCCGAATAGACCAAGTAAGTTTAAGGGCGGGGTATAGATACGAGGACAGTCCTTATGAAAATGACGACATTGTGGGCGAACTAACTGGATTCTCTGGCGGTATCGGCTATAGTTTTGGAGGAAGCAGATTGGATTTGGCCGTTAGCCGAACCGAACAGGATGTAAACACCTTCCTTTTTGATTCCGGTATTAATAGTTCCGCTATGATCAATAGGATAAATACCAATATTTCCTTGGGATATAGTTTTAAATTCTAATTTGGGAATATTTGAAGAATGCAAGGTCGGAGCAATCCGGCCTTTTTTTGTTTTAACGTACTAAGGAAAAGTGCCTGCGTACCGAACGGGCCACCATAACCCCGCTGTCATCTCGATCATAATCCAGTCTAAACCAGTAGTCGGAAGAAGGCAAATCCCTTCCGTTAAAGGTTCCATCCCATCCTAGATTGGGATCCAACTGCTTCAATAACTTACCATAACGATCAAAGATAAATACGGTTGGGTTGGACAATTGATCAATACCATAAACATTCCAACTGTCGTGCACCCCATCCCCGTTGGGCGTAAAGAATTTGGGATAACCCACCACCAAAAATGGAACAGGGTCTGAAGTTCCGCAGCCATTCTTGTCATTTATGACCACTGAGTTTAATCCGGGAGGAACATCCAAGAAAATAGGATCATCCTGAAACTCCCCGCCATTGATGGCATATTCATAATCCCCATCGCCATCGGGAATAAACTCCACATTATACGGGTCGGTTTGATCACTGCTCACCAAATCATCCAAAATGGTTACCGTTAAACTTGGGATACCGTAATAAGTAATTAAAATATCATCAGTAATGGGATTCCCAAAAGGCCATTCAATAGTAACATAATATCTTCCAGAATTAGGGCTTGAAACCATTAACTCAGCGCCAAAAGGACCTGTTCCCGGCAATGTAGCATCAATAACCCCGTCATCATCATAATCCACAGTCCATTCAACAGATGTAACACTGGAACCTGCTGGAGAGTTCAACGCCGATAAGGTAATAGGTGTTGTTTCATCTTCACATGCATAAATATCAAATCCAAGAAAATTATCTCGAAAATCACAATCCAAGGCCGTGTTCTGATCATCCTCAACCGATGTGCCTGTAAATGTTAGGATGAACGACTCTGGGTCATCATCAAAATTGGTGTTGTAATTGTTAATGTACAGGTAATAGATTTCCCCAGCGGTAACATCCAACCATTCATCATACGTGTTCTGGCTCTGCTTTACAAAAGGAGCTCCTTCCCTACCATCCACAGGATTTACCCCAATTCCTGTAAATCCGGTATCGTTGGTTTCATAATTGCAACGAATGGGCTGGGCGGTCCCATCTCCCACTATGGTACAAAAGTTTTGACCTGTGGTTTGATCAAAGGGACCATAAACTGCAAAATCCCATTCCGCGGTAAGAACTCCACCCGGATTGGGAAGCGCTTCAATATCAAATCCAATCTGCCCATCTGTTCCAGCACGAAAAACATACCATCCTGTATTGTGCTCTATATTTGCCGAACTATTGCTCCCCTTTTCCAAGCAACCCGTTTGGGTAATCACTTCGGGGTCAAAATCATCAATATCACCACTTCCGTCAGTAGTTCCCATAATAGGGGCATCTGCACACACAGGAATTGCTGTTCTACAATCTGGGGAGTTTTGAGCGCATACTGCCATGGAGAATATAAAAAAGCAGCATATTGCGCTAAATAGAGCTCTCATAGAATTTTTTGGGGCTAAAGGTTATTCTATATATAACCTCTATAACTCCATATGGTATCCTTTTAGTATTTGTTCATCGAAAAAATATGCTGTTAATCGATGAAATGCGTTTTCAAGTTAACGCTTCAAGGAAAAATGACTTTGGAGATATTTGGCATTTACCCTATTGCCATTCGCATCAACATACGATAATTTAAACCAATAATCTGTGGAAGGAAGTGGCTTTCCATTTAGATTTCCATCCCAGCCAGCATCCAATTCAGTCATTTGCTTTATCATTTTACCATAACGGTCAAAGATAGTGACCACTGGAGAATTCAATTCTGAAAGTCCTTCTATTTGCCATCTTTCATTGAGCACATCCCCATTGGGTGAAAAACTGGCCAAATAGCCCACAACCACAATATTTTCCCTGACCTCTCCACAGCCATGGATGTCCCGCATGGTAACCTCATGACTTCCCGGAAGCACATCTTCAAAAGTATTACTGGACTGAAAATCCCCATCATCCAATCGGTATTCCAATTCGGTATTGCTCTCGGTGATGATTCTCACCGTATTTCTCGGTTTAAAATCATCAATTTCAACATCGGTTATCACTGGTAATTCCGAAATGTTCACAGTAATGGTTCTTGTTGCCTCGCAAGACAAACCACTGGAGGCATGGGTCACAGTAACGGTATATTCCCCTTCTTCGGAAACCATAATGCTTGGACTTTGCTCACCCGTACTCCATTGATAGGTGTAATTAGGATTGGGCATGGTTTCCCCAATGAAAATGGCACCGGTTCCTTCACAAATTACCATTTGTTCCGAAAAGGTCAGCTCAGGAACCTCAATGGCATCCAACAGAAAACTCTCAGATGCATCATAACAATTTGGATTGGCCAATGAAGTGGTCCGCACATAAATGGTCTCTTGCCCCGGGCTTTTTTCATATTCCTTAGGCAATGGGCTTATTCCCGTATCTGCATCGGACTGCGAACTATGGTAGCTCACTATAAATTCATTGGGATTTTGGTTTCCCAAAGCCTCTATGTCTTTTGTTGATAAATCAAAAGTGGTATTTGGTGTATGGCAATAAACTGCATCTGTCAGGGTTCCAGTGACGGGGCTGGCATTGAATCCCACTTGTACATCGCTTATGATAGTGCCCGTACCAGTAGCGACCACAACACGATATTGTGCAGAATCTGGCGCGGTATAGGTTGAAGCATTGGCTCCTGAAATCAATTGAAATCCGCTGCCTGTATCGCTATACCACTCATATCCGACCGCTCCAGAAGTAGTAGCGTCCAAAACTACGGTATCACCTTCACATGCGGCAACTGGAGGCCCCAAAAGGTTGTTGATTATGGAACAGTCAAGCGCATCATTGGGATTGGTTAACCAAATATCACCTGTAAACTGTATGGAAAACCCGGAATTTACATTGCTAAAATTATTGATAAAGAGGTAATAATCCTGTCCCGGCTCTACCTGAAGCCAATCTTCATAATGAACGGATTCCCCATCACCTGTAGGATCTTCCCCTACGCCAATAAACCTTTTGGAATCACTGTTATCAAAAAAATTGCAACGAATAGGCTCACCCAACGTATTGCAATCACTGGCCTGGTATAGTGCAAAATCCCAGTCTTCGGAACTATTGTGTCCAATATTGAATCCCAGTTGTCCTGATGCCCCGGTGCGAAATCGATACCATGCAGAGTTGGATTCTATGGTGCCGGAAGTGGTCTGTTCCAAACAACCACTGGAAGCAGCTCCGTAGAAATCATCAACACCAAAACCATTGGTTCCCCCATTAATCGGTGTGTTGTTACAAATGGGAACAACAGTGGCGCAATCTGGTGATACTTGGGTATAGCCAAACTGCCAAACAAGGGTACATAATAAAGCTTTTAAAACCGATTTCACCATAAAAGACTGTAGGTTTGGGCATTATAAAAGTAGAAAGTCCCCTTCCTTAACAATAATTTATGTTGTCAAACCCCCGCTATCAGATGTTAAATAGTCCATTAATGTATATCTTTGCTTTCTTGAAGAAACAGCAATGAAAATAGAGCAGGCATTGGAAGAACAGTATGAAGACAGGGGCAACGATCATGTTGGCTCTTCAACCGAAACCCCTATGAGGGATAATGCTTTTGTATTGAGCGATGAAGAAAAAATTGAACGGATACAGAAAAGTGTACGTGAAATCATGTTGACGCTCGGCCTTGATTTGGATGATGACAGCCTGGCCGGAACACCTAAAAGAGTGGCCAAGATGTACGTAAAGGAAGTTTTTGGCGGACTACATCCCAAGAGAAAACCTGAATCCTCCACATTCAAGAACAAATACAAGTATGGTGAAATGTTGGTAGAGAAGAACATTGTTCTTTACTCTACCTGTGAGCATCACTTGTTGCCCATAGTGGGACGGGCGCATATTGCCTATATTTCCAACGGTACTGTGGTTGGGCTTTCCAAAATGAACCGTATTGTTGACTATTACGCCAAGCGCCCTCAAGTACAGGAACGCTTGAATATCCAAATTGTAAAGGAAATGCAACGGGTGCTGGGCACCGAAGATGTAGCCTGCGTTATTGATGCAAAGCATCTTTGCGTAAATTCAAGGGGAATCCGTGATATTGAAAGCAGCACGGTAACTTCTGAATACGGCGGAAAATTTAAAGATGAAGCTGTAAGACGGGAATTTTTGGATTACATCAACCTGGATACCGACTTTTAATCCTACTTTTTTAAATGCAACTTTATAAAGACCAAAATCTAAAAGTACACAATTCACTTTCTGGAAAAAAAGAGGTTTTTCAACCTATAAACGAAGGCCATGTGGGCATGTATGTCTGCGGTCCCACGGTGTATAGCAATGTACATTTGGGCAACTGTCGCACCTTTATGTCCTTCGATATGATTTTCAGGTACTTCAAACATTTGGGGTATAAGGTTCGCTATGTACGGAATATTACAGATGCCGGACATTTGGAAAACGATGCCGATGATGGAGAGGACAAAATTGCCAAAAAAGCCAAGTTGGAGCAGATTGAACCCATGGAAGTGGTACAACGCTACACCGTGGATTTCCATAACACCCTGCAACAATTCAACCTATTGCCCCCAAGCATAGAGCCTACGGCAACAGGGCACATTATTGAGCAGATAGAGATTATCAAGGATATTCTGGAAAAAGGATTTGCTTATGAGGTCAATGGTAGTGTGTACTTTGATGTGGTCAAGTTCAACAAAGACCACGAATATGGAAAGTTGAGTGGAAGGAAACTGGAGGATATGATTGCCAACACCCGCGAACTTACCGCCCAGGATGAAAAGCACAACCCACAGGATTTTGCCCTTTGGAAAAAAGCCGAGCCACAGCACATCATGCGTTGGCCCTCACCATGGGGAGATGGTTTCCCAGGCTGGCATTTGGAGTGTACTGCCATGAGCACCAAATATTTAGGAGAGACCTTTGATATTCACGGAGGGGGGATGGATCTAAAGTTTCCCCATCACGAATGCGAAATTGCACAAGCCGAGGCCAGTACAGGAAAATCCCCAGTAAAATATTGGCTCCATGCCAATATGCTCACCCTCAATGGGAAAAAAATGTCCAAATCCACGGGTAACAATATTTACCCCTCTGAAATCATAAGTGGTAACAACGACATCTTGAGCAAGGCCTATTCCCCTGCCGTGGTACGCTTTTTTATGATGCAGGCACACTACACCAGTATCTTAGATCTTAGTGATGATGCGCTCCAGGCTTCGGAAAAGGGATACAACCGATTGATGGATGCCCTCAATTGTTTAGATGGATTAAAAACTGGCGCATCCTCTGATTTTGATGTCGAGGCATGGAAGCAAAAATGCTATGATGCCATGAACGATGATTTCAATACCCCTATCTTGATTGCCCATCTTTTTGATGCTGTAAAGCACATCAACTTGATCAAGGAAGAAAAGGAAACCATCACGCAAGAGGACAAAACGTTACTTTTATCCACCATGAACAGTTTTGTTTATGATGTTTTGGGCATTGAGAACCAATCCATGGGTCAAAATGATTCCAACGCTTTGAATGGTGTCATGGAATTGCTGATTGAACTTCGTAATGAAGCAAGGGCTAACAAGGATTTTGCCACTTCGGACAAAATCAGGGACGAATTGACCGCTTTGGGCATTCAGCTAAAGGACGGAAAGGACGGCACTACCTTCAGTATAGGTTAAGTCCGCAGAAACGGATACAATGTCGATAAAAAGAATTTTAATTGCCCCCTTTGTACTGCTGGTACGAGCCTATCAATTGCTCATTTCACCATATTTACCAGCTACATGTCGTTATTCCCCCACCTGTTCACAATATACGCTTGAGGCACTTAAAAAACACGGCCTATTTAAAGGTGGCTGGCTTTCCTTAAAACGTATAGCTAGCTGTAATCCTTGGGGTGGAAAGGGTTATGACCCTGTCCCATAGAACATTCCAACTGTCAACTATAAGTTCCCAAACCATGTAAACCTTTATCAGGTATTGCAATTACAAGTACCAAAAAAGTAATAATCCTCTCGCCTGTCCAATCAAAGTAGTTATATTAGTCCAAAAATTAACTCAATGTATTTTCTTGGTTTTAATTGGAATCCGGAGGGAACTTTGTTCAAAATAGGGTTCGTTCAAATAAAATATTATAATCTGCTTTGGATAGCTGCCTTTGTTGCGGGTTGGTTTATCATGAAACGGATATTTGAGAACGAAAAAAAGTCCATGGAAAAATTGGACTCACTTTTTATATACACCGTAGTCTCCATTATGCTCGGTGCCCGTCTGGGTCATGTCTTCTTTTATGATTGGTCTTACTACAAAAATCACTTGATTGAAATTCTTTTGCCCATTCGCGAAAGTGCCAATAGTTCTTTGTTTGGATTCATCAATGGATATGAGTTTACCGGTTTCACGGGATTGGCCAGCCATGGAGCCACTATTGCCGCCGTTATTGGAGTATGGCTCTACTGTAGAAAATGGGAAGACATAAAAATGCTTTGGTTATTGGACCGATTGGTAATTCCTTCGGCCATTGGAGCGAGTTTTGTGCGGTTTGGAAATTTTTTCAACTCCGAAATCAACGGGAAAATTGTAGATAAATCCTATTTTTTAGCCACTCGTTTTATTCGAGACTCAGATGATATGCCATCATACAGAGCCATGGCCCTGACCCATGAAAAGACTGAAAATGCCGCTTACAAAGCCATTGAACACAATCCCGATTTTGCCAACCTTCTAGAATCCATTCCGTTTAGACACCCCGCACAATTGTATGAAGGCATCTGCTATATTTTTGTGTTCGTGGTACTGTACCAACTATATTGGAAAACGGACAAAAAAGATAGGCCCGGTTATCTTTTTGGGCTCTTTATGGTACTTTTATTTGTGGTTCGGTTTGTTGTGGAATTCTTTAAGAAAAGTCAGGGAGGTTTTGAAGATACTCTGGGCCTTTTGTCCACCGGCCAGTGGTTGAGCATCCCTATGATCATAATTGGACTTTTCTTTATGTACAAACCCCTTCCAGAAAAAGACTGATTCCATGTACCTTAAATCATCCATAATCCTCTTGGTTTTTATCTTGGCCTCATGCAAGACAGAAAATAATAAGGAAATAAAGACAGAGACCATTAAATTCAAAAAGGAAGGAAGCCTGAATATTCTTCAATCTCAAACAGACTCGCTACTGGTGGAGTTTGATATAGAAATAGCCGAAACCGACTACGAGACCCAAACAGGTCTTATGTATCGGGAATCCATGGAAAAAAATCAAGGGATGCTCTTTATCTTTCCAGATGTGTCCATGCACTATTTTTATATGAAGAACACCTTGATTCCTCTGGATATCATTTACATTGGGGAAAACCAAAAAATTGCCAGTTTTCAAAAAAATGCCCAACCTAATGATGAAACCAGTCTCTCTTCCAAAGTACCCATTAAATATGTTTTGGAAATAAATGCTGGTCTTTCAGATAAGTTTGGGTTACAGGTGGGAGACAGCATTACCTTTACCAAAAACTAAATGTCCAAGTATCTGCTAGAAGGTCAAACTACGGAACGATTGCTGTTTCGCAATATACAACCGTCAGATTTTAATGATTGGCTGCCCTTTTACCGTGAACCAAAATCCACTCAATTTTGGGAAGGGTTGCCGGAAAATCCCATAGAAGCATGCCAAGCACAATTTGACCGTATTTTTGAACGCTATGAAAACGATTTGGGCGGCATGAACGCCTTGATTCTGAAAGAAAGCGGGCAACTGGTAGGTATCTGTGGTCTTCTTGTTCAAACTGTTGACAATACTGAGGAACTGGAAATAGGATATTCTGTATTGCCAAAGTTTTGGTTACGGGGATTTGCTTTTGAAGCTGCCCAAAAATGCAAGGAATATGCGTTTGAACAAAACTATGCCAATTCCTTAATATCCATTATCCATGTAGATAATGTTCCCTCACAAAAAGTAGCTCTAAAGAATGGCATGTTATTGGACAAAACAACTTCATATAAAGATAATCCAGTCTATATTTTTAGGGTAAATCAGGCATAATCTCTAATTTCAATGCCAGAATCTAGATTTCTCTTCAAAACATGCAGAAAACCAGAAATTTTGCCGTTTTAATCAATAACACATCCTATTCCGGCAATTTCATCAACCAATTGTTGAAACAAGATTCCATTAAAGGTTTTGAAGAACTTGCCCCAAAAAAAGGAGGGTTGTTTTCCAGAGCGGAAATTGAACGGTTCATGGATGAAGAGGAACGCCACGATATAAAAATCCTTACCCGAAATACAGACCAGTCCTTAAAAACCATGAGCAGTGGAGAACAGAAAAAAGCCTTGCTCAGCCATTTAATGTCCGAAAACAACGATTTTTTGGTCCTGGTGAATCCTTTTGACAATTTGGATGTCGCAACGCAAAGTCAATTAAAAGATGAACTCTGTGCTATTGGAACAAGAAAAACATTGATTCAACTAGCAAGCCGTGTAGAAGATATTTTACCCGTGATGACGGAATTTTTTAAACTCGATGGCGATGTCCTTGTACCATATCTTTCCGAAGCATCATTTTGGGAGGCCAACCGACAAAATTCCATACAGTTTAAGGGAGCCATACCACCTCCATTGGAGCCCATCAACCTTGAGCACCCTGAATTGGTAAATTTTGAAGGGGTTTCAGTCAGTTTTGATGGCAAACAAGTTTTGGACCGTATTAGCTGGAGGATTAAAAAAGGAGATTTCTGGCAATTGGTAGGCCCCAATGGTAGTGGAAAAACAACCCTGTTGTCCATGATCACGGGAGATAGCCATAAGGGATACGGTAAAAACCTTTCCCTGTTCGGTCAAAAAAAAGGAAGCGGTGAAAGTGTATGGGACCTTAAAAAAAAGATTGGTTATTTTACCCCGGCCATGACAGATAAATTTGGTGGATACCACACGCTGGAGCATATGGTCATCTCTGGACTCCATGATTCAATTGGCTTGTACGTACTGCCCACCCAAACTGAAAAACTTTTGGCACGTGAGTGGTTACAGCTTTTGAATTTGTATGATAAACGAGATTATCTTTTTAGAGAGCTTTCAGCTGGGGACAAACGGTTGGTCATGACTGCAAGGGCCATGATCAAGCATCCTCCCTTGCTTATATTGGATGAACCAACAGCGGGTTTGGATGATGCCAGCGCAGCCTTGTTTGTTGCCTTAGTGAATAAAATTGCCCAAGAAAGTCATACCGCCATAATCTTTGTTTCGCACAGAATGGAAGCGGGCTTGCATCCTCAATTTAATTACGTCTTGGAGATGAGACCCAACGGTTCAGTTGGAACGGTAATCCAAAAATAAAATCACCATACGTCATCATCATATCATAAAAAATAAAAGCCGCTCTTAAGAGCGGCTTTTATTCGTGTAATCTAAAACTATTTAACTAGGCTGCCGTTGCAGCGGCAACTTTCTTCTTCAAGGCGTCGAACATAATTGGAGTTGCTATGAACACGGATGAATAGGTACCCACAATTACACCCACAATCATGGCAAACATAAACCCTCTAAGGCTTTCTCCTCCAAAAATGAAGATGGCCAATAGTACGATCAAGGTCGTCAAAGACGTATTTAACGTACGGCTCAAGGTGCTGTTCAATGCCTCATTGATATTCTCTCCAGCTTTCCAGCCCTTCAGACCAACAATCTCCCGGATTCTATCAAATACTACCACAGTATCGTTCAAGGAATATCCAATTACGGTAAGAATGGCCGCAATGAATGCTTGGTCTATCTCCATATTGAAAGGCATAATGCTGCCGGTCAAGGAGAAAATTCCCAATACAATCATTACATCATGGAAAACCGCAACAACGGCACCCAATGAAAACTGCCATTTTCTAAATCGGAACAAGATATAAAGGAAAACTACGGCCAACGATCCCAAAATAGCCAAGAAGGCATTTTTCTTGATGTCATCGGCAATGGTAGGCCCAACCTTTACGGATTGCATGATTCCAATGGATTTTTCTGAAGCTCCAACGGTAAAATCTTGAAACGAAGTACCGTCCGGCAAATATTTCTGTAAAGTAGTATATAATTTATCCTGAATTTCATTATCAATTTCCACGCCTTCTTCATCAACCTTGTAAGGGGTGGTTACCTTTATCTGGTTGGCATCCCCAAAGGTTTTCACATTGGTTCCACTACCGAAAACCTCGTTCAACTCAGAGGCAATTTCTGATGGATTGACTGCTTTTTCGAAACGGATTTGGTATGACCGTCCTCCAATGAAATCCACTCCTTGCTGCAATCCTGTTGTGAACAGGGAGAAGGCACACACAACCAACAAAATACCTGAAACCACGTAGGCAATCTTTCTTTTCGATAAGAAGTCGATATGAAGGTTGTTGAAAAGACCTTTGGTCATGGCGGTAGAGAAATCCAAACGTCGACCCTTTTTGGCTGTATAGGCCTCAATCATCAATCGAGTTACAAAAATGGCTGTGAATAACGATGTTACAATACCTATCAATAAGGTTGTAGCAAATCCTTTAATGGGTCCTGAACCGAAAACAAAGAGAATGATTGCTGTCAATCCAGTAGTGATATTGGCATCCAAAATGGAAGACAGGGCATTTCCAAAACCATCGGCAATTGCCTGAGCCTTTCCTTTGCCTCTGGCCAATTCTTCTTTTATCCTTTCAAAAATAAGTACGTTCGCATCAACCGACATACCTATGGTCAATACGATACCCGCAATACCTGGCAGCGTAAGTACCGCTCCCAAGCTTGTCAACACTCCAAAAATCAAAAGAATATTGAATATTAGGGCGATATCTGCAAAGACACCTGCTCTACCGTAGTAGAATATCATCCACAACAAAACAAACGCCATGGCAATCATGAAAGAGGCAAAACCGCTATCAATGGCTTCTTGCCCCAAAGATGGTCCAACCACTTCAGATTGAATGATCTCTGCGGATGCAGGAAGTTTCCCTGCCCGTAAAACATTGGCAATATCCTTTGTTTCGTTTACGGTGAAGGTTCCTGTTATCTCAGAACGTCCCCCTGAAATTGGTCCAGTTGAAACCCCGGGAGCCGTATATACTTTATTATCCAGAACAATGGCAATACCTGTTTGGTTGCTATAGGCATCCCCTGTTAGTTTTTCCCATTCCTTGGCACCTCTGGTATTCATGGTCATGCTTACCGCAGGCTTGTTGTACTGATCAAATGTATCTTGCGCATCAGAAACCACATCCCCACTGATTCTAGGTGTACCATCCCTGTTAGACTTAAGGGCATACAACTCAACTACTTCAGAGTCTTGAGCCGGTCTTTCCCAAAGAAATTTCACAAACTGTACATCGTTCGGCACCAATCTCTTGATTTGGGGCATTCTCAGATACCCTCCAATTTCTGCGGTATCTGCGACCAATGCTCTTGCTATGGCATGGCTACCTGGATTGGCCGGAATAAGTTTACCCAAAAGTGGGTTGGTTTCCGGTGCCATATCCAAAGAGTCCTGTGCCACATCGGACAACAAAGAATCTATTTCAGATTCTGGTTTGGAAATTACCTCTTCTACTTGCTCTGGCCCCAAGATTTCTTTTAGCCTTTCATTGGCATTTACCAAAAAGGCTCCCAAGCTCTGGTTGCTCTGTGAGTACGTTTCCCAAAACTCCAATTGTGCGGTACTGGAAAGCAATTCTTGTGCACGGGCTATATCCCTTGCCCCTGGCAATTCCACCAAAATACGGCCAGAGTTTCCTTCCCTTTGGATGTTGGGCTGGGTAACACCAAAACCATCTATACGTTCACGAAGTACTTCAAATGCAGAAACAATGGATTCATCAATCTTTCTCCTGATGATGGGCTTCACCTCATCATCGGTCATTTGAAAATTGACATCCTCACTAAGACCCTTATTGGCAAAAATATCTGGAGAGGCCAATTTGGTATCTCCCTTGATATTATCAAAAGCATCAAAAAATAACTCCAAATAGGTGGCATCACTATTTTTGGAGGCATTGTCGGCATCTGCCAATGCTTTGTTGAAAACCGGGTTTTTGGTATTGTTGGCCAAACCTTTCAAGATGTCCTTTACGGAAATCTGCAGGGTTACGTTGATCCCTCCTTTAAGGTCCAACCCCTTGTTCAGCTCTTTTTTCTTGGCATCATCATAGCTGGTAAAGCCCAAAACAGTGTTGTCACTGATGGAATCCAAATACGATGCCTCTAAAGCTTCACGCTTGGCGACATAATCTTCCTCAGCTTCCGAAATTTGGCTAACGGCGTAAGCCTCAGCATCCTTTTCCAACTTACTTGTAATAAAAGTAAAGGATAGCTGATAGACACTCACCAAGCCAAAAAGGATCGCGAAAAGCCTTATAAGTCCTTTATTCTGCATGGATTATTAAATTTTTAGAAGTTTTCTTAAACAGCGTGCAAATATATCATTTCCGATAAGATTTGCCAATAGAAATTGATGGAATTGCAATTCTACTTTACCGTTACGCCATAAAAACAAAAAATGTCATTTTGAACCGGAGGCGAAATCCTAGAATCATTTCTGGGAAATTCACCACTTTTTTGGCACAAAATGACACTTTTTATGGTATCCTGATCTAAATTATAGCTGAAGCAGTCCGTTGGTCTTTTTAACACCTTCCGCACTTTCCTGCATCTTGGCTTTTTCGGCATCGCTGAGCTCTATCTCAACGATTTTCTCTATTCCGTTCTTACCCAATAGCACAGGAACTCCAATACAGATATCGTCCAATCCGTATTCTCCTTCCAAAAGTGTTGAGCATGGGTACATTTTCTTTTGATCGCAAGCTATGGCCTGTACCAATCCGGAAACAGCGGCTCCCGGGGCATACCATGCGCTGGTTCCCAACAACTTGGTCAACGTGGCACCACCAACCTTGGTTTCTTCCACGACCCATTGCATTTTGTCTTCAGAAAGGAACTCCGATACTTTTACACTGTTTCTGGTAGCATGGCCAATTAAAGGTACCATACCTACATCGCTGTGTCCACCGATTACCATACCATCCACATCTGAAATTGGCGCTTCCATAGCTTCGGCCAGTCTATACTTGAAACGGGCACTGTCCAAAGCTCCTCCCATACCAATAATCCTGTTCTTTGGAAGACCCGTAGCCTTGTGTACCAAATAGGTCATGGTATCCATTGGGTTACTTACCACAATGATGATGGTATTTGGGGAATGCTCCAAAAGGCTTGTGGCAACAGTCTTTACGATTCCTGCATTGATTCCTATAAGTTCTTCGCGGGTCATTCCAGGTTTACGTGGAATTCCAGAGGTGATTACCGCAATATCACTACCTGCTGTTTTGGAATAATCATTGGTGGTTCCAGTAATTTTTGTGTCAAAACCGTTCAACGACGCCGTTTGCATCAAATCCATGGCTTTTCCTTCGGCATACCCCTCTTTAATATCCAACAAAACAACTTCAGATGCAAAATCCTTCATTGCAATATACTCCGCACAGCTTGCTCCCACTGCGCCTGCTCCAACTACGGTAACTTTCATGTTTATAGGTTTAAATTTTAATCGCTCAAAAATAAGGCATTTAGGTCAGAAAAAAACTGACTTTCCACAGTTTTAATGTCTTAAACTCCAACTCGTAACACAAACGTAAAATTTCGCATACTTGTTAACAAAATATGCAGTTCATCGAAGATTTACCCTAAAATGAATTTTGCAGCTTCTCTTGATGCAATACTTTCCTACAGATCTACGTTCTAATAGTCCCAAAATCTGTTTTAACCTACTTGACCTATGAAGAAGCTCTTTTCATTGCTGTCCATAATAGGCATTGTTGCCATAAGTAACTGTAGCCGAATCCCAGAGAACAATGACCCTATTTTGGGCATCTGGGCCAAAACACAAACTTCAACAATTGAGGGAAAAGGTTCCAGCACCGCCCGTGAAGAATGGATTTTCAATGATGTTTACCTGGGAAGGTATCAAAGTTATTCCAACTCCAAACTGATTTTTTATACCGATTTTAAATGGTCCGAAGAAAATGGCACCTACACCATAATCTACGGCGACCCACAGGTTACCGACATCACGGTCAGTTTAGAACATACAAGTGACCCTGAGGTTTTAACCCTGGAAAACGGTTCGGTCTTTGCCACCAGGGATTAATTGGCAAGACTACCTATATGAGAATAAAAGGCCCCAACAAAGTTGGGGCCTTTTTAATGGTTGGTTGTATGTTATGTTGATTATCTAAATCCGAAGTTTACACCAAAGGTGAAGGTATTGAATTCCCCTATGTTATAATCGGCATTGAGTCTAAAAAAGCCTAGTTTTAGTTTAGTGCCGACATTGGCCACCACTCCGCTAACTTTATTGCTGATTTTGAACGGATCTTCATAAGTGGTCTGGAATGGTCCCGACTGCACTTGATAGGTTCCCAAAACATCCGTGTCGGATTTTCCGGTAATGTATCCCAATCCGCCATAGAAATTAATTACAGGCAAACGCGTAGATGCAACAGCGCTGAAATTCCAAGAGCTAAACTTGGCATCTATATGCTGGTTCTCACCATCAATAACATCGGTATCGGTAAAATCGTACTCTCCTGTTAAATTGGTATATCCGATTACTGCAGAAATAGCAACGGGAAGCACCTTATCAGCTGGCAGGTGCTTGGTAAAGTCATGTTGTATCCCTAAACCAAAGAGACCTATTTTTACATCATCCGTATTGATTTTGGGCAAGAACCGGGCTTTGACTTCGGTTCCTTTAATAAGTCCAACGCTGGCCTGAATGTATCCTGAAGGCACAAAGTTGAGATCTTCCGAAGCCAATCCTGATGGCAGTTCAAAGTCTACCCGCTCAGTTATACCGGGGGCAATTTCAGCTTCCACATAAACCCTTACCCCTTCAATGTCCCCCAAGGCGGTTGACACCAATTTAGAGGTACTACCATCATCAAACTGAAGGTTTTCATAGTCAGCCGTATTCAAAGTGAACGCTTTTTTGTCGTCTTTGTTCTTAAACCCTGTAAGGTTTCCAACTATGGAAATCTCAAACCCACCCAAGGGCTTTGCATCTGCCGAATTGTACCATCCGTTGGAGATACTGTAAACTCCAGCCTCGGTAACTGGATTTAACCAAGCCGTTGTGAAGCGTTCGGCATCGTTGAGCCCTGCGGCCAGAATGTCGTTAAGGTTGGATTGGGCCATTGCCAAGGAAAAATTGCACAATGTCACCAAAAGAATTATTCTTTTCATTTTGTAAAATTTTTCCTAAAACTAAAAAACTCGCCTCTGAAAGGCGAGTTTTTGTTGTGAAATGGTCGTTATCTATGCGTCTATGTTGGCATAGACGGCATTTTTCTCTATGAATTCCCTCCTTGGAGGTACCTCATCGCCCATCAACATGGAGAAGATTCGGTCAGATTCAGTGGCATTGTCTATGCTTACTTGACGTAAGGTTCTAAACTCAGGATTCATGGTAGTATCCCATAATTGCTCGGCATTCATCTCACCAAGACCTTTATAACGTTGGATACTAGCCCCTCCGTTCATGGACTCAATGATTTGATCCCTTTCCTTGTCATTCCACGCATAGCGTCTTTTGGCGCCTTTCTTTACCAAGTACAATGGCGGTGTAGCAATGTATACGTGTCCGCTCTCAATCAACTCTCGCATGTATCGGAAGAAGAAGGTAAGAATCAAGGTTTCAATATGGCTACCATCCACATCGGCATCACACATGATGACAACTTTATGATAGCGCAGTTTATCCAAATTCAATGCCTTGCTGTCTTCTTCGGTACCTATGGTTACCCCAAGAGCTGTATAAATATTCTTGATCTCCTCATTTTCAAAGACCTTGTGTTGCATGGCTTTCTCAACATTCAGGATTTTACCACGAAGCGGCAGAATAGCCTGAAAGTTTCTATCCCTACCTTGCTTGGCTGTACCTCCCGCGGAATCTCCCTCCACCAAGAACACTTCGCACTTGGTTGGGTCCTGTTCCGAGCAATCTGAAAGCTTTCCAGGCAATCCTCCAACACTCATTGGATTTTTGCGCTGTACCATTTCTCGGGCCTTGGCAGCCGCATGTCTTGCTTGGGCCGCCAACTTTACTTTTTCAACAATCTGTTTGGCATCTTCAGGATGCTCTTCCAGATAATCGGTCAACATTTCAGAAACGGCCTGACTAACGGCACTGGTCACCTCACGGTTCCCAAGTTTGGTCTTGGTCTGCCCTTCAAATTGGGGTTCTGCTACCTTTACGGATACAATGGCCGTAAGTCCTTCCCTAAAATCGTCCCCAGATATTTCAAACTTCAACTTGTCCAACATACCGGAATTATCGGCATATTTCTTTAGTGTGGTGGTAAGACCCCTTCTAAAACCAGACAAGTGGGTACCTCCTTCATGGGTATTGATGTTGTTCACGTAGGAATGTAGGTTCTCCGTATACCCTGTATTGTAGACCATGGCCACTTCAACAGGAATGCCATTTTTCTCTCCTTCCATGGAGATGACACTTTGAATCAATGGTTCACGGTTGCCATCCAAGAATTTGATGAATTCCTTCAATCCTTCTTCGGAATGGAAGGTTTCGGAAATAAACTCTCCTTTATCGTCCTTATTTCGTTTATCTGTCAATGTAATGGTGATGCCCTTGTTCAGATAGGCCAGCTCACGCATTCTATTGGATAGGGTCTCGTAGCTATACTCCGTGGTCTGGGTGAAGATAGTGTCATCTGGCACAAAAGTGACAATGGTACCAGTTTCATTGCTATCCCCAACACTTTTGACCGGATATAGCGTTTTTCCCCTTTCATATTCCTGCTCCCAAATCTTACCTTCACGGTAGACGGTTGCCTTTAAATGTTTTGAAAGTGCGTTCACACAGGATACCCCGACCCCGTGAAGACCCCCGGATACCTTGTACGAGTCCTTGTCGAACTTCCCTCCGGCACCGATCTTGGTCATGACCACTTCCAAGGCAGAAACACCTTCTTTTTTATGCAAGCCCACAGGGATACCCCTACCGTTGTCCTTGGTAGTGATGGAATTGTCCTCGTTGATGACTACATCAATCGTATCGCAATACCCGGCCATGGCCTCATCTATGGAGTTGTCCACTACTTCATATACCAAATGGTGCAACCCTCTGACCCCTACATCGCCAATATACATGGAAGGTCTCATACGTACGTGCTCCATGCCCTCAAGGGCTTGGATACTATCCGCCGAGTACTGTTTTTTATTTGCTTCTTCGCTCATATATTCTTGTGTTTGCCTTGAAATTTTCAAATCCTACAAATATAAGGAATACCCTTATAAATTAGGTCATTGAAGGCTATTGTACCCCCTAAGTTATCAACAAAGAAATGTGGAAAACAACGAGCTGCCGAAGAAGAGGTATCCGCAGCACATAACAACAAAAAGCCCCTTGTGCAAGGGGCTTTTCCGACTAATTGAAAATGAAACAAAACAACATCTTCCTTCTACATAATCTTAAAAATCTTATTTCACATAGGCATCGGTGTGAACGTTAGCCACGGCCCTGCCTGATGGGTCATTCATGTTTTTGAAGGCTTCATCCCACTCCAGTGCAATCTTGGTACTACAGGCCACTGATGGCTCTTGTGGCACGCTCAACGCTGCTGCATCGGAAGGAAAGTGACTTTCAAAAATGGAACGGTAATAGTATTCTTCCTTGGACGTTGGGGTTTGGATAGGGAACTTAAAGTGGGCGTTGGCCAATTGCTCATCGCTCACCTCTTCCTGTACCAAACTCTTCAAAGTGTCTATCCAGCTGTATCCCACACCATCCGAAAACTGCTCTTTTTGTCTCCATGCCACGCTTTCGGGCAAATAGGATTCAAAAGCCTTACGGACCACCCATTTTTCCATACGTTCCCCATTGATCATTTTATCTTTTGGGTTGATTCGCATAGCCACATCCATAAACTCCTTGTCCAAAAACGGAACCCTGCCCTCTATGCCCCATGCCGCCAAGGATTTGTTGGCACGAAGACAATCATACATATGCAGTTTATCCAATTTTCGTACGGTCTCCTCATGGAAATCTTTTGGACTTGGTGCCTTGTGGAAGTACAAGTAGCCTCCAAAAAGCTCATCGGCACCCTCTCCTGAAAGAACCATTTTTATTCCCATGGATTTGATTACCCTAGCCATAAGATACATCGGTGTGGAAGCCCTTATAGTAGTAATATCATAGGTTTCCAAGTTATAAATCACATCCTTAATGGCATCCAATCCTTCCTGAATGGTAAACTTTATCTCGTGGTGTATGGTCCCGATATGTTCTGCCACCTTTTGGGCTGCAGCCAAATCCGGTGAACCTTCCAATCCTACCGAAAAAGAATGTAGTTGCGGCCACCAAGCATCGGTAGTATCTCCGGACTCAATACGTTTTTGGGAATATCTTTTGGCAATGGCCGAAGTAACCGAGGAATCCAATCCACCGGACAATAAAACTCCGTAGGGCACATCGGACATTAACTGACGGTGCACAGCGTCTTCCAAAGCCTTTTTCACCTCTGCAATGCTGGTCTCGTTTTCCTTGACGGCCTCGTACTCCATCCAATCCCGCTTGTACCATCTTTTAAATTCTCCATCAGAACTGTGCAGATAATGACCTGGAGGAAAAAGTTCTATTTTGGAACAGGTTCCTTCCAAGGCCTTCAATTCCGAGGCCACATAAAAGGTCCCGTTCTTGTCCCATCCAATATACAGAGGGATAATCCCCATATGGTCTCTAGCGATGAAATATTCATCTTTCTCACTATCATAAATGGCAAAACCAAAGATGCCGTTCATTTCATCAATGAAATCCACTCCTTTTTTCTGATAGAGTGCCAAAATGACCTCACAGTCGGATTGGGTCTTGAACTCATACTCTCCTTCAAACTGCTTTCTGAGTTCCCTATGGTTATATATTTCACCGTTGGCGGCTAACACCAATTTACCATCGGCACTGAACAGAGGTTGTTTCCCCGAAGCCGGGTCTACAATGGCCAAACGTTCATGAGCCAAAATTGCTTTATCATCGGCATAAATTCCGCTCCAATCCGGCCCTCTGTGCCTTACTTTTTTAGACATCTCCAATAATTGGGGTCTAAGTACTTCCGTACTTTCCTTCACATCAAATGCGCATACAATTCCACACATAAATCGAATATTAGTAACAATTTCTATGCAAAGATGACCATTGAAGTTCTTAAATAAAACTAATAAATGTATTTCAATTTCAATTAATAATATTATATCGATAAAAAATAACCAAATGAAACTATATCTAGGAATATGATTAAAATATTGAGCACATTGTAAGGTTCCTAAATTTTAACGTCTCTTTATAAAAACACCATGTTTTTACACCCTAGTTTTGAAAACAACTAAAATCACAATCATGAAAAATGTATTCTTATTTACTTTTTTAACCTTGGCATTGGTATTCACTTCAGAAGCCACTGCACAAAAATTTAGCGGGCTGGATAAAAGTCCTGCCGATATTGCCACCTACCCCACTAGCTATAGGGAATCTGACAAGGCCGTAAAGGTCATTTACAGCCGTCCCCAACTAAAGGGACGTAGTATTTCTGAGCTTGCCCCTGCCGGCAAGGTATGGAGGACTGGAGCCAATGAGTGTGCTGAAATCATTTTTTACAAGGATGCCAATGTTGGTGGGAAAACGATTAAGGCTGGGACCTATTCTCTTTTTACCATACCAGGTGACAATGAATGGACGGTTATCCTAAACAGCAACTTGAACCAATGGGGTGCTTATTCATATGATAGTGCCGCGGACGTTGCAAGGGTTACCGCCAAAGCGGGTAGTGATGAGGAAGAATTGGACGCTTTTTCCATTGCTTTTGAAGATGAAGGTGACATGGTCATGGGATGGGGAACCACTCGTGTTTTCTTGCCCATCAGTTTCTAAAAAATTATTGCTATGAAAAAGAAAAAGGAGGCATAAGCCTCCTTTTTTATTTTACTTGAACTCCTCCAACAAAAACCTGTTCCGCTTCCATATTTGGAACGTTTTCTATGGGAACACTCATGATGTCTTCACTTAAAATCACGAAATCGGCAAACTTACCAGGTTCTATACTGCCTTTTTCTTGCTCCTCAAAGTTGGAATGGGCCGCCCAAATCGTCATTCCTTTTAAGGTTTCTTCCCTTGACAGGGCATTTTCCATTTGATAGCCTCCTTCAGGATAGTTATTTACGTCTTTACGAGCCACCGCAGCGTAAAATGTTAGGAACGGACTCACTTGCTCCACGGGAAAATCGGTTCCCAATGCCACAGTCCCTGCCTTGTCCAATAGTTCTTTGAAAGCATAGGCCCCTTTTACGCGATCTGACCCCAAACGGTCTTCGGCCCAATACATATCGCTGGTAGCATGGGTGGGTTGAATAGAAGGAATGATCCCATTTGAAAAATAATCAAAATCTGCTGGTGAAATGACCTGTGCATGTTCTACCTTCCAACGGCGATTCGGTTTTCCTTCCAAGGCTTTTTCATAGGCTCGCAACACAACTACATTGGCCGAATCCCCAATGGCATGGGTATTCATTTGATAATCCGATGCCGCAATACGCTCTGCCAGAGCCCCAATTTGATCTACTGGTGTAACCATAGCGCCGTAATGGCCGGGCTGATCGGAATAGGGCTCCCTTAACGCCGCGCCCCTTGAGCCCAAAGCACCATCTCCGTATACTTTTACGGAGCGTACATTTAAATTGTCAGTTTTAATGATTCCCTTGTTCAGGAAATAATCCAAGTTGTCTGGAGAACTGCTCACCATGGCGTATACCCGAATGGACAAATCTCCAACTTGTTGCAGACTATCAATGAGTTCAATAGTTCCTCGACTCAATCCAGCATCATCCACCGTGGTAAGCCCATACCCAAAGCATAATCTTTCGGCGTCCTTTAACGCTTGGATTTGGGTTTTTCTATCAGGTTGAGGCGTAATGGCATCGACCATTCCCATAGGGCCATCCACCAAAATACCTGTCAGTTTTCCATCCTTTTTAATGATATCGCCTCCTACGGCCTTGGTTTCCAAAGTGATCCCGGCCAAATCCAATGTTTTTTGGTTGACCAAAATCGCATGTCCATCGATTCTGCGCAGTACAACTGGCGTATCCGGAAACATTTCATCCAATTTGTCCTTGGTAGGAAACTCCTTCACCTCCCAATCATTTTGGTCCCACCCCCTTCCAAAAATAAAATCGGAAGGACGTTCTTTCTGAAAGGCCATAACCTTATCCAAAATCTCTTCAAAACTGGTGGTACCCACCAAATCCACTACCTGTTGGTTCAGTCCTAATGCATAAAAATGGCAATGGGCATCTATAAAACCGGGAACAATGGTCTTGCCTTTGGCATCCAGCTCTACCTTGGCGGTATATTTTTGATAGATTTCCTCTGTTTCGGTAACGGCAACAAACTTTCCATCTTTGATGGCCATATAACTGGCTTTGGAAAAATCGCCATCAACGGTATAAATATTGGCGTTATGGACAATCAGGTCTACTTCCTCTTTTGGGTTACAGGCCAAAAAGAAACCTATTGAGAATAGGAGGGTATACTTTTTCATGGAACGGACGGTTTCCTCCAAAAATAGAAAATGTAGGGAATATTCAAGGGTTACTCATCCACAAACTCGGTCATCACAAATTCTACCCTGCGATTTTTTCTCCGGGCCTTGTCGGTTAAGGAAGTGTCCAATGGGATCTTATCCCCATACCCCTTGTAGGAGATACGGTTCTTATTGAGACCCAATCCCATAAGGTATTTGGCCACACTGCTGGCCCTTTCCTTGGAAAGAACATCGTTATAAGAATCGGAGCCTAAATCGTCTGTATGTCCGCTGATTGACACTTTCAGGTTAGGGTGCTTTTTCAGGTATTCAAATACATCTTGAAGACTCTGTTTCGCCTTGGGCTGTAAATCAAAACGGTCAAAATTAAAATTGACATGGTCCAATACATAGACTTCATTGGGTTGGTATTCGGGACCAAGATACGTTAGCGAAATATCGTCCAAGTAGTAATAAGCATAGCCTTCTGCATTGGGGTCGTCGTTTTTGAAATCCAGATAATGTGTAGCGGCATTGCTCATAAAATTTCCCAAGATGAGATGGGTTTCAAATCCTTTGGCCACGATATCCATACTGAGTTCTATCCAGCTTTGCTTGTCATCATAAAAACTGTCTGAAGAAAACTGTTTAATGTGTGTGGTCTGAATAATCTGAGATGTCAGCGCCTTATGGGAAAGCTGTCTTTTAGTGTGAATCGACAAAGGTTTTTCTGAAAATACAGCACCCATATCCTTAACAGCGCCATCGGATTTTTCGGAAAGACTCATTACCAATTGCAATCGGTATCTGTGTCCTTTTTGTAAAGTTTCGAACAGGGGTACTTGAATGTACTCCCTGTAATCTTTTGGGGCATAAAGGTACATTCCTGCATAGGCCGTGCCTTCAAAAGCTTCTTGTTTTCCTTTGAAGTTCATGGGAATGCCCAATTTGGTCCGGCTACATTCGTTGAAATAATCCGTGGTGCCCAAGGTAGGGGCGCTCCAATGCTCTGCATCCCTGTTTAAGTTACTCATTTTGATGGGGCAGGTCGAGTAATCCTCAAACCCCCCATTACGTACCAAATTCTGTGCTCTTGCCGAAGAAAAAATCAGCATAAAGCTTACAAACAACAGTATGTGAATGAATCGCAGTGACATGGTTTTCCAATTAAATTGGAGCAACCAATCATTTTTATACTTTTAGGACTGGCGCAAGGTTTTAAACGCCATTTTTAACAAATTATTGCGTATTTACTTACAAATTAGAAGTCAAACTTATAGGATACTCCTGCCAAAGCCTGAAAGCCTTGTACCCTAAAATTGGCCCAACGTTGGTAATCACTGTTGGCAATATTGGATGCTTTTACGAAAACCGAAAGTTGTTCATTAATGTGATACCCAGCATGGGCATTGGCATCAAAAAAGCTATCCAAGGTTACAACGGTAGAGGGAAACTCAAATGGCTCGGCTCCCACCGTAGCCTGTGACACCAAATCATCACGCTCGCCCACATAGAACAAATTGGCCCCAAAATACCATTGATCATTAATTTGGTAATCCATGAACAATGATCCCTTAATGGTGGGCAAGTTCCAAGCGGGGTTATCCGTTTCGGTATCATAATCGTAAAATTCCGCATTGACGCCCAAGCTAAAGTTTCGGTTGACATCCACGTTCAATTCTCCGAAAACACCCAAGGTTTTTACATCATCATAAAAAACCTGGAAGGAATTGCCGTAGTAGTAGCTTTTCTCATCATCCCGAAACAGATTCTCAGGGTTTAAGAAAAAGAGTGGTCTCATATTTTCAGCGGTGTAAGACCCTTTTATATTGTACCCGATATTAGAGGTCAACTGTCCTTTGAGCCCCAGATAACCTTCATATTGCCTATCGGTGGGCATCACATTCAATGTGGGTGACACATAGGGGTTATCCATTACAAAATCGTGATAGGAATTCTGTTTTAACTCTCCTTCAATACCACCATAAGCAATCACAGTTTCATCCAATAGTCTATAGGAAGCAGTAACCGCAGGGTAGATATAGAAATTACTGTCGCTGTTCTCCGTATCCAATCCATATACAAAACTGGCCCCGAGGTTCACGGTAAGGTCATCCCTTAAAATCAAAAGGCTGGGTGTGACCCCTGCTTGAAATTGACTGTAGTTGATTTCGCCGTCATTGGCCGTATTGTTCAGGGAGGCATTCTTAAAATTCCCGTTCACAAAGTCTACTTTGGCCCCAATCGTCACCAATTCTTCGGTAATGGGCAATTCCAAAGTAGGATTGACGACCACACGATTTTCACCAGACTCTGTGGCATCCCAAAAACGCCTCAACAAAACATTCCCAGTTTTAAAGAATGAGTCCTCCATATTGAGGTGGGCTTTGGCCTCAGCATTAAAATAATTTTGTTGCTCATCCATGGCGGCCACCGTTGCTTCGTCAAACGCACCGTTTTCAATACCGTACCAGTTGTACAATTGATGTTGCAGCCCAATGCTGGCACCCCAATCCATATACCGGTCCTTTTTAGCGTAAGAGGCATTCAATTTGGTATTGTAAAAATCGGTTTCCAAAGGGGTTGAATCCAAATCCCCACGAGATGAGTGATGTGAGAGCCCAAAATCCAACAAATCCTCTCCCCGATTAAATTCCCTGCTGGTATATACATCCACCAAGGCATTATTGTAATTGCCCAACCCCACCGAGGCATAGGAATTGTACAAAGTCGGCGCAGGGGTTCTTTCCACTCCAGAGGCTTTTCCTTTGGCCGGGGTAAAGGTTGAGGCCACAGGGACTGAAAAAATACTGTAATCGATTTTTTTCTTTTGCAGTACTATGGAATCATTGAGGTTGGGTGCCGACTTTATTTTGAAGGCATCCGAAACGGTGGGGGAATACGGTTTTACCACCGTTACCGTTTCCGTACCAATGTCATCGGTTTCTTGGGCGACAACGATTCCACAAAGGCTCAAAAATATCAGTGAAAATATATAGATTCTCTTTTGCATGCTGGTCTGGATTTAGTTTCCGTTGGGATCTACTGAAGAATTGCTTTCGGCCTGTTTGGCCTTGATCACGGTGAGCTCCCCTTTGGCTTCGGCCACGATGTCATCAAACTCGGCAAAGTTGGAGATTACACTTTCCAAAATATAGGTAGCTTGAAAGGCATCACCCAAGTTGTAGAAGTTTTTGGCCATGATCACCAACCCTTTTCCGCCCCACTCCTTGTATCCGGAATAATCCTTTGCCAATTTCTGAACGGCTACATTTGACCCTTCAAAATCCTGCTCTTGGTTTTTGAAGTAGGCATCGTAATACCAAGCTTCGGCCGCCAACTCACCCGTAGCAATTTTCTTCACATCCTGATAAGCGGTCTTGGCCAGGGCCTCATTGTTTGTTGCAATAGCTGAACGTGCTATCATGATTTGGGCATCGCTCTTGATGCGGTCATCAATTTTGGGTGCTTTCAGTACTTTCTCAGCGTAGGCGATGGTCTGACGGTAATCCTCTTGTCCATAATACCCTTTCATTAAATTGGATTGTGCAAAGGTTCGGTTTTCCACAATGTCCGCACTACTTTCCAACTGTTTTAAATAGGGGATGGCGCTTTTGTAATCCTGTTTTTCTACATAGATTTCACATACACGGGTAAGGGCCTGCTCCGTATATTCGCCATTTCCACTACTGGCCACCGCCTGATATTTGGGCAGGGCCTTATCCTTTTCTCCTTTGGAGAAGTACAATTGGGCCAATGAAAAATTGGCGTTTTGGGCATGGAGACCATTGGGAAATTCCTTTAGATAATCTTCATACCCTCTAATTGCGGCATCCGTCTTTCCTTCCACATATTTTCGGTCGGCCGATTCAAAACTGGCATTGTCCAGTTCGGCATCGGTAACTTCCACGAAATCCAGATTTCGGGCCCAAGCGGCATACTCACTTACCCTTCCTTCATCCACATAAACCAATTTGGCCGTGGCCACCGCCTGTTTGGCCTCTGGGGTGTTGGGATACTTCTGGACCACTTCCTTGAGCTTGTCCAATGCCTGTTGGTTCCTACTGGCATTGTAGTGTACCAATCCCTGCCTCAACATTCCCCGAGGAGCAAACTTGCTCTGTGAATATTCTGCCACCAATCGGTCATAGGTTCTCAACCCTTCGCTTTCCTGGCCATTTTTAACGTATGAATTCCCCAATTCAAAAAGGGCATCATCGCGCAAAGTAGATGTTGGATATCGGGTCAAAAATTCGTTCAAGCCTTCAATTTTGGCCGAATTGTCTCCTAAAAATCCACTACTGAGTGTTTTTTGAAAAGCGGCATAATCCCGTTCCGGGCCATTCATTTTAGAGGATTCATCATAGGCCTTCATGGCCAATTGGTATTTGCTGGTCACAAAATAGCTGTCCCCCAATCGCAAATAGCCGTCGTTCTTCCGTTGGTCATCAAGGGTAGTGGAATTGACTACATTTTTGAAATAGGCTATAGCATTGTTGTAATCCTTCAACTTAAAATAACAATATCCTAGATTGTAATCGAGTTCTTGAGATTCTGGCATGGATTTGGCCGCTGGCAACCCTTGCAGTTTAACAAAATCCACTAAGGCTTCCTCAAAACGGTCCAATCTATAGGCCGATTCCGCTTTCCAGTAAAGGGCCCTAGCTTCAAATCCCTTGTTTTCTGCACTCTTCAACGACTTGGAAAATCGTTCCGAAGCGGCTTGGTAATCCCCATCAATAAAAAGTTCCACTCCACGATAAAAGGCCACCTTTTGGTAGGTCTCCTTACTCGCATAGTTTTTATTCTCCTCCAACAGTTGCATCGCTCCTTCAAAATTTTTGGATGTGATGTACGAATCCACCAAAAGCTCTTGAATTTCCAATTGGTACTTATCCTTCGGATATTTTTCAAGATAAGAGGTCAATACTTGTGGAACGGGTTCGTAGGCATTTCCAACTTCATAACTGAGTCGTGCGTAGTTGAGAAAAGCATCTTTTTGGATTTCCGGACTGAAGTCCATCTGGGAAGCATTCCGAAAGGCATTGAGGGCCTCCGATTTTTTGTCCAGCTTCAGGTAGCATTCCGCTAAGTGATAATAAGCGTTCTGCGACACGTTGTTGTTGCCCCCTATAATTTTATTGAACTGTTGAATGGCATTTTCATAGTCACCTTGCTTGTAATGACTGTAACCCAACAGATAGTAATCCGTGTTGCTCCATTTTCCCCGCTTGCCTTTATATTCTTCCAAATAGGGAATGGCTTCGGCATACTGTTTTAGGTTAAAATAGCTTTCCCCTATGATCTTGTTGAGTTCCGAAACTTCTTGCCGGTTGGACTTGGGCAATTGTTTTTTAGCCATGGCAATGGCTTCCTCGAATTTCCCCAATTTAAAATTGAGGTCCGCTTGGTAATACGATAACTTTTCGCTTAGTACCTCCTGATCGGTAATCTGGTCGAAGCGTGCACTGGCCTGATCATAATCATCTTGTTCATAGGCGATGTAGCCTAGATAGTATTTGGCTTGTGATCCATATTTTTGGGAGGTGCTCACCTTGTTCAAATAGCGTTCGGCCTCTTCAGGTCTTTTGGAAGCATAGAGGGCATATCCGTTATTGAAATTGAACCGCTCCTTATCTGAATAGGCCATTGCAGATTCATCCACTTTCTTGTACCATTTTAATGCGTAGGGATATTTCCCGGTCTCAAAATAGTAATCGGCCACATCCAAAAATGCGGAATTCCGTTTGGTGGAGGTGGGATAGCGCTCCACAAAATCCTCCATCATTTTATCGGCTCCGCGCTGGTTCAACCGGATGGCGGCATTGGCAGCGTAGTACGCGCTGTTGGCCTCGGTCTCTTGGTCCTTGGTGCTGGCCTTTACCGTTTCAAAAATGGTCTGTGCCGCTTGGTACTGTTGGTTGTTGTAGAGTGCCAAAGCATCTTGGTATGCTTTGTTTTCGTGGGTATATACTTTGGTTTCCTGTGCCGAAAGCACAAAAAAAGTTCCCAATACCATGGGAATAAGGAGGAGGTTTTTTCGATTCATAGTGTTCTACGCTGTTCTCGACTAACTTTTACCATAACGTCAAAATTTGAGCCAAAGTATATTTAGATCGTAATATGTCGAATTTGCATTGGTATTCCTTGGCTATTTTTCAAGAATTGCTACTTTTGATTTTAAGGCTCGATCACCTCTAGAGCTTTTCTAACCTCAAAAATAACAATGTCATCAACATCTTGTCCAAATTCAAGGACAATCCATGACATTTTTATTTCACACTTCAATCTCACCGTTTTGATCATGGGCAACAACCTCTATCGCCCTGACCGGACACATTTTTATTATTAATTTTTAATTCAATCACTAAGCCATGATCTATGCCATCATTCTTTTCATTGCATTTCTTTCTCTAATCATTTTCCTGTTCAACAATTTAATTGCCAAAAAGAACAAGGTCCATGAAGCTTTTAGCAGTATAGATGTCATGTTGAAAAAACGGACAGACTTGATTCCCCAACTGGTAAAAACAGTAAAGGGCTATATGGTCCATGAGCGTGAAACCCTATCCGAAATCACCAAACTGCGAGAAAAAATCATGAATCAAAATCTTACCAACGAAGAACGAATTAACCTGGAAAGCCAATTGAATCAAATGCTAGGGAAGCTACACATTGCTGTTGAAGCATACCCTGACCTAAAATCGAGTGAAAACTTCTTGCTACTCCAATCCAGCCTGAACGAAGTGGAAGAACAGCTCTCTGCCGCAAGAAGGGCTTATAATGCAGCTGTAAACTCCTTTAACAATGCCTTGGAAATGTTTCCTTCCAATCTTGTGGGCAAAATCATGGGGTATTCCCCAAAAACCTTTTTCATCATCGACCCCATGGAAGCGGAACCCCCAACAATATCCTTTGAACAATAGTTTGGGATGATGGATCTTACAACCCTAAAAAGAGAACTCCTCCCCTTGCTGAAAAAAGCAGAAAAAGTGAGAAAGCGCTATCGATTCTTCAAAATCGGAAGTGCTTTGTTCATTGTCATCATTCTTCTGGGATTTACCTCCTTGCCCATCTTCATGTATGCCAACAGTACCAGTTATCTCAAATGGATGAGCAAGCTTTCCGAGGCCAATTCATGGTTTTCCTTCCAAACCTTCATGGTGCTGTACTGGATTCCATTTTTTGTGTTCTTGACAGCATCACAAAACCTGAAAAACAAGTATAAAGGGGCAGAAAGGGAAATTCTAAAAACCCTTCTCAAGAAAACAGCTCCTGAGTTTGCATTCAATGAAAACCTACAGATCACCTCCAAGGAAATAGAGGCCAGTAAACTCATCCCAAGCTATCTCCAGGTCAATTCACCAAAACATAACACACGACCTAAAGTCCACAATCTCAACTTTGGCCTCTTATCAGGAAAAATAGGAGACGCTTCCATAAAGATGGGTGATGTAAAAATCCTCAATCAAAGTCTTTACGGTTCCTATCTTATGTACATTCCCTTTTTCACCCATTTTTTGTTGTTCTCCACCTATCTAAGACCATGGCTTTCAAAAAAGCATAGCATTGAACAGACCGGAAGCAGTTTCCTAGGCATGTTTGCCATCATGGACTTCAACAAAAAATTCAATGGCACCACCATTGTCCTTCCCGATCAGCTTGAAAAAAGAGTGGGGTACCTCGCCAAGACCATCCAACAATTGAACCTGAACCGAGACCCATTGGTAAGCCTTGAAAATCCTGAGTTTGAAAAAGAGTTTGTGGTCTACAGTACCGATCAGGTGGAGGCACGCTATATTTTGACCCTTTCCCTAATGGAGCGAATAACCAGCCTAAAAAGAAAGGTGAACAGACCGATCATGCTTTCATTTAAAGAAAATAAGCTGTACATGGGAGTACATCATCCCTACGGCTTTTTTAGCTTGAACGAAAGCAAGAACTTAACCACCTCAAATGCCATTGAGGTTTTCTATGAAGATATTACCGCAGCCATGGACATTGTCGAGGATTTAAACCTGAACACCAAAATCTGGAAACAATAATACGGTAGACCCATCAAAACTTGCATTAACGATTTATTTTGATACTATTACAGTAAATTCAAATACTTTTGTATTGTTTCCTGAAGATATATTATGCCTGAAACCATTGTAAAATTAGAGGACGTAGCCGTATTCCAAAATGAGAACCTTGTACTGAAGGATATTGATCTTGAAGTAAAAAAGGGGGAGTTTGTATATGTCATTGGAAAAACCGGTAGCGGTAAAAGTAGTTTTATGAAAACGCTATATGCCGATATTCCCCTAAAACAAGGGTCTGGCAATGTAGTAGATTTTGACCTAAGAAAACTTCAAGAAAAAGAAATCCCTTTTCTTCGAAGAAAACTGGGTATTGTTTTTCAGGATTTTAAGCTGCTCCCCGATCGCAATGTGAACAACAATCTTCTTTTTGTACTCAAGGCTACCGGTTGGACCGACCCGTCAAAAATGAATTCCAAAATAGAAGAAGTTCTGGACAAGGTGGGCATGAAGACCAAAGGTTTTAAATATCCGCATGAACTTTCTGGAGGAGAACAACAACGTATTGCCATTGCCCGCGCCCTTTTGAACGACCCTGAGCTTATTCTTGCCGATGAGCCAACGGGAAATCTGGATCCGCAGACCAGTGTAGAAGTAATGAAGGTTCTTCAGGAAATCAATCAAAATGGACGTACGATCATCATGGCAACCCATGACTATGCTTTAATTTTAAAATACCCTCATAAAACTTTAAAATGTGATGGCAGCAAGGTCTTTGAAGTCATCCAAAAAGCAGTTTAGTACATATCAGCAGTCATATAAACGCCAAAAAATGTCAGAAAGAAGTGGTAAATGACGATCATTGTGTATAGTTTGCCACCAAAACTTTGACCACCAAAAGTTTTTTTGTTTCTTTTGCCTAAACAAAAATTCCTTCCATTTATGGAAATTCTTGGTATCGACATCGGTGGATCGGGCATTAAAGGAGCTTTGGTCAATGCCGAAACTGGCGAAATGTTAACCGAACGACATCGAATTCCCACTCCTAAATCCCGAAAACCGCAAGAAATGGCCAAGGTAGTGGCTGAAATTGTGGACCACTTTAATTATAGTGGCCCTGTTGGATGTGGTTTCCCTACCATTGTAAAAAACGGAGTTTGTATTTCTCCTGGAAATCTTGATCCCAGTTGGGTTGGTGTGAACATCGATGAACTATTTACCGAAGCCACCGGACATGAGGTCACCGTATTGAACGATGCCGATGCCGCTGGTTATGCTTCCATGAACTACGGTGCCGGAAAGGGACAGGATGGCCTTGTGATCATGATTACCATTGGTACCGGATTGGGAAGCGGTGCTTTCTATAATGGTATTCTTCTCCCCAACTTTGAATTGGGGCAGATTCCTTATAAGAAATATAAGAAGATTGAAAAATGGGCTGCCGCCTCTGCTAAGGAACGTGAGGGCCTTAGCTATAAAAAATGGGGCAAGCGTTTCAACAAATTCCTGAATTTGGTGGAATTGATTGTTAATCCTGACTTGATAATTGTTGGTGGAGGCACATCAAAAGACTGGGATCAGTTTAAACATCTCATCGATATTGAAACCAAAGTGGTAAAAGCGGAACTTATGAACCATGCTGGTATTATTGGGGCTGCCGTAGGTTGTTTACGGGAACAACATCATGGGCATTTACATTGATGTTTAAACACAACAACAAATCCAAGTACAAAAACAATTTTGGATACAGGACCATTGTCAGTTCAAGCCTAGTCGAGAACAACAAATAACAATACCAAAGTACCAAAACAGATAAGTCGTCCTAGCTTAATAAACTTGGAGTCAAAAACCTAAACAGCTCCTATTCTACCTTGTTACGCTTACGATCTACTTCCTTTAGATAAATCTTTCGAAGTCTAATATGGTTAGGAGTTACCTCAACATACTCATCTTTTTGGATGTATTCCAAGGCCTCTTCCAACGAAAATTTAATAGCGGGTACAATCTTGGCCTTATCATCTGCACCAGCAGAACGAACATTGGAAAGTTTCTTGGTCTTGGTTACGTTTATAGCCATATCGTCTCCCCTAGAGTTTTCACCAATCACCTGACCTTCATAAATTTCCTCTCCCGGATCAATAAAAAACTTACCCCTTTCCTGTAATTTATCAATGGAATAAGGAATTGCCGTTCCATTTTCCATGGAAATCAAGGAACCGTTCAATCGCTGTGCAATGTCTCCTTTCAAGGGTTGGTATTCCTTAAATCGGTGGGCCATAATGGCTTCACCGGCAGTGGCAGTCAATAATTGGTTTCGCAATCCAATAATCCCCCTAGAAGGAATCATGAACTCACAGATCATTCGAGAACCTTTGGCCTCCATACTGATCATTTCTCCTTTTCTAATGGAAACCATTTCCACGGCCTTTCCGGAAACCTCTTCCGGCAAATCAATGGTAAGGTGCTCCACAGGCTCACATTTTATCCCATCCACTTCCTTGATGATTACCTGCGGTTGTCCAATTTGAAGTTCATATCCTTCCCTACGCATGGTCTCGATCAAAACGGAAAGGTGCAATACCCCACGGCCAAATACCATGAATTTATCAGCACTGTTGGTTTCTTGTACCCTTAGGGCCAAGTTTTTCTCCAACTCCTTTTCCAATCTTTCCTTGATATGCCTTGAGGTAACAAATTTTCCATCCTTTCCAAAAAATGGACTGTCATTGATGGTGAACAACATACTCATGGTTGGTTCATCAATAGCGATGGTCTTCAACTTTTCAGGATTCTCAAAATCCGCTACGGTATCCCCTATTTCAAAACCTTCCATACCTACAATGGCACAAATATCGCCAGCAGTTACTTCCGAAACTTTTTGTCTGCCCAAACCTTCAAAGGTGAACAGTTCTTTGATACGGGTCTTTACAATGCTGCCATCCCGCTTCACCAAAGAAATCTGTTGTCCTTCCTTTAAAGTACCACGCTGTAATCTACCAATGGCGATTCGTCCAGTAAAGGAGGAAAAATCCAAAGAAGTAATCAACAATTGCGTAGAGCCTTGTTCTGGTTTAAATTCCGGGATATGTTCAACCACCATGTCCAAAAGTGGCTCAATGCTATCTGTAGGTTTCTGCCAATCGGTGCTCATCCAATTGTTCTTGGCTGAACCATATACCACTGGAAAATCCAATTGCCATTCCTCGGCACCCAATTCAAACATAAGGTCAAATACCTTTTCGTGTACTTCCTCAGGCGTACAGTTTTCCTTATCCACCTTGTTGACAACCACGCAGGGCTTCAATCCAAGGTCAATGGCTTTTTGGAGTACAAAACGGGTCTGCGGCATGGGTCCTTCAAAGGCATCCACCAGCAACAATACCCCATCTGCCATATTGAGGACACGCTCCACCTCTCCACCGAAATCGGCGTGACCAGGAGTATCTATGATATTGATTTTGGTGTCTTTATATTGAACGGAAACATTCTTGGAAACAATGGTGATACCACGCTCCCGCTCCAGGTCATTGTTGTCCAAAATTAAATCGCCCTTGTTCTCGTTATCCCGAAACAACTGGCAGTGGTACATAATTTTATCAACCAAGGTGGTCTTGCCGTGGTCTACGTGGGCAATGATTGCAATATTCTTGATTTTGGACATAACCTGTTTTTTTAAGGCCGCAAAGATACTGCTATTTTCTACTTGTCAACACGCTAAAGTGTTATTTTTATCTTATTGATTTTGTGCAGGTTCCGAAGTCAACGCCCCACACACCATCTTTTTTCGCTCACGATCCAGCCCAGGCTCAAATTTACTACGGGATAAATACCCCCTTTAAAAGGCCCCACATAGTATCCTGCCCCAGCATCAATGGAGAAACTTATTCCAGAATTGTAGCTGCGCTGTACCCCATACACCAAGCCTCCATACCCATGAACACCATCCACTACCCTGTTTTCCACTATGCGACTACCGGGTGAGAATATCGCCGCTGATGGTGCCAAATAATTCCCAGAGTTCCCATAGATGGGTTTTCTTCTCCGCTGTCTTCCGTTGAAATTGTGGTAATATCGGTTCTGGACTGTAATCGCTGGGAAAAAATCCAGGTTTTCCATAGGTTCGGTGCTGGCAGGTTCCAAGGCCATCTGCCAAGCCACTCTTATATCCAAGGTACTGTTCACTCCAAGACCCATTTCATACTCCACACCCGGATTAAAAACATTGATCTTGATTTGCCGTATCTCACAATTCATACCATATTGGGCACGAGAGAAAATACTGGAAAACAAGAACACCATAAAAAGAATACAACGCATTGTAGGTTAATTTGGTAATCATATAACATTTACTTTTTCAAAATAGTATTTTTGCTGAAAAAGATATCCCATGCAATTAGACGCCATTCCACAGATAAAACATACAGATAACAACAACTTTTTCTTATTGGCTGGTCCCTGTGCCATTGAAGGTGAAGAGATGGCCATGCGTATAGCGGAAAAAGTAGTGGCCATCACGGATAAATTGCAGATTCCCTATGTGTTCAAAGGGAGTTTCAAGAAGGCCAATCGCAGTCGCATTGATTCCTTTACCGGAATTGGGGACGAAAAGGCATTGAAAATCCTGAGAAAAGTCTCCGAGACTTTCAAGGTGCCCACGGTAACCGACATCCATGAAATCTCTGATGCAAAAATGGCAGCGGAATACGTGGATGTGCTTCAAATTCCAGCTTTCTTGGTACGCCAGACCGATTTGGTGGTTGCCGCTGCAGAAACCGGAAAGGTGGTCAATCTAAAAAAAGGACAGTTCATGAGCCCGGAAAGCATGAAACATGCGGTTACCAAGGTCACGGAAACGGGCAATGAGCAGGCCATTATAACGGATCGAGGTACCATGTTCGGCTATCAAGACATGATTGTTGATTTTAGAGGTATTCCCACCATGAAACAATATGCGCCCGTAGTATTGGATGTGACCCACTCCCTACAACAACCCAATCAATCTTCTGGAGTTACCGGAGGCAGACCGGCCTTGATCGGCACTATGGCCCGCGCAGGTATTGCAGCTGGTGTGGATGGTCTTTTTATGGAAACCCATTTTGACCCAGCAAATGCCAAGAGTGATGGAGCCAATATGCTGGATTTAAGCTTATTGGAAAAATTACTAACCGATTTGACTGCTATCAGACAAACCATTAATTCCCTATAAAAAAGTAACCTCCTCTTTGTCAGTAGCTTAACAAAAAACTTCTATTTTATTTTTAATTAGTCTAAATATTCCTTGCGTGAATACGCAGTGAGATATACATTTGCATTCAAAATTTATTTAGACCAATTATAAATAACCTTATGAAGAATATATTTCTCATCCTCAGTTTTGCGGTATTTTTTGCTTCGCATGCACAAACTGGAAGCCTTAAAGGCAAAGTAATCGATTCAAGAAACAGCGCACTTCCCAACGTAAACATCTCCATTTCCCACACCAGTCTGGGAACTCCAACTGATGATTCAGGAAATTACTTGATCCAGGATCTATCACCAGGCTCCTATACCCTGACATTTTCCATGATCGGGTACGAAACCCAAACTTTTTCAGCTACTGTGGTGGCCAATAGAACAACTTCTGTACCCACGATAGCATTGATTGAAAAGAACGAACAATTGAACGAGGTGGTTGTTGAAGGCCTTCAGAACAAATATGTGGAAAATGAACCCTCCACGTCTTTGAGACTTAAGACCAAGCTGGTTGAACTACCCCAAAATGTTCAGGTAATCAGCGCCGAAATTCTCCAAGACCAACAGGCTACCAGCATCATGGATGGCGTTATCCGCAATGTCAGTGGGGTTACCATGCTGGAACACTGGGGGCATTTTGCCCGTATCAACATGCGTGGTTTTCGCTTGCCTGCGTTCCGAAATGGAATCAACGTTCAAGACAGCTGGGGACCATTGTCCGAGGATATGAACACCGTGGAGCGTATTGAATTTGTAAAAGGTCCTGCCGGATTTATGATGTCTGCCGGAGAACCTGGCGGTTTCTATAATGTAGTGACCAAAAAGCCCACCGAGCAATTCATTGCCAATGCATCTTTTAGCGCAGGTAGTTTTGATTTTTACCGTGGCACCGTTGATGTAAGCGGAAAACTTTCCGAAAACGGAAAGCTATTGGGCCGGTTCAACGCCATGCTACAGACCAGTGACAGCCATAGAGGCAATGAAGATGTCACCCGATATGGAATAGCACCTTCGCTTACCTACAAATTTTCGGACAGGACATCCGTTACCGCAGAAATGAATCTGCAACAAGCCGAATCCTATATCGGTTCAGCCTATATTTTTGCACCCTCCAGTGCTGGGTTCGCCAGCTTGGACAGGGACTTTAAATTCACCAACAACGATTATCCAGTAACTGATATCCAAGAGGTAACCTTCTTTGCCAACCTAAAGCATGAGTTTTCCGATAATTGGAGTGTGGAAGGACAGTTGGGCTATTTGCGCTATGACCAAGTAGGTAATTCAACCTGGTTGCTTTCTTTGGAAGAAAATGGAGATGCATACCGTTATGTTTCCAAATGGGATGCCCTTTCTCTAGGTAAATATGCGCAAGTATACCTTTATGGGAATTTCAATACAGGTCGGGTTTCGCACAAAATAATGGGTGGTTTTGATTATAGTGATAAAAAGTATTGGGCTGATTGGTTCGAAACTTCCGTAGTGGATACCACTGCACCTTTCAATATTTTCAATCCAGTATACGGGGATAGCCCTGAACCTGTTTTCAATCGTTCTTCTTCCGTTCAATACAGAAATGGAGGCACCCCTTATGGTGCCAGTACCGTAAGGGCCCATTATGCACAAGATGAAATCGGGTTTATCGACAATCATGTCCGGTTGACCTTGGCAGGTAGATACACCAATCTGTATACCATTGGTAAAACAGAAACAGATGATGTATTTACTCCTCGTGTTGGGTTGAGTGTGGATATCATTCCTTCTTTAACTGCTTATGCTCTATACGACCAATCCTTTTTGCCACAAAGTGGTGTGAGCAGTTCCGGCGAGTTGCTCAATGACCCTGTTGAAGGAAAAGACATTGAAGGTGGTGTGAAGGCCAATTTCTTTGATGGCCGATTGCGAACCTCCTTGGGTGTTTACAAAATCAATAAGAATAAAATCTTGGTGGGCGACCCGGCTTTTCCCAATGACAACTTCTCCATCTATTCCGGTGAAATAGAATCCAAAGGAATCGAATTTGATGCACAGGGACAAATTACCCCTGAACTGAACATCATCCTTAACTATGCCAATACCAATGTAAAAGATAAATCGGGTAGTCTTGTAGCTGGACATTCCAAACATGTGACCAATGGATGGTTGAACTACAACTTTTCCGAGGCTTCGGCACTAAGTGGATTTGGAACATCTTTGGGGTACCAATACCAAGTGGACCGTTCCACATGGGCCTGGGCCGCAGACAACCAATCCAATCTACCCAACTATTTTAGATTGGATGGAGCACTTTCTTGGAGAAACGACCATTTTAGGGTTCAATTGAACATCAACAACATTTTGGATGAATACCTGTATTCCGGATCAGACTACGGAACCTATCTGTACTGGCAATCTGAACCTGGAATCAACGGCAGGGTAACCATAGCCTATACTTTTTAACCTAACCTTTATAATGGGCCCATTCACATGGGCCTTTAACACCTTACATCATGAAAACGAATTTTATCGCATTAATGCTCTTGCTTTTTGGCATGGCTACCGCCAACGCCCACTACTTATGGATAGAGACCGAAGGCAATGGAACCTTGGGCCAACCCCATGAAGTACGTGTACACTTTGGGGAATACACCTATGGTGTCATTGAAAAAGTTAAGGGCGAAGCATTCCCATCTGTATCCAAGTTTACCCTTTGGGTAATTGCTCCCGATGGCTCAAAAATTGAGCTGAAAACGACCCCGGAAGAAGAATATTACTTGGCCCATTTCACACCAAATGAGAATGGTGTATACACCGTGGTCATGAACAACAATGAGATTGATGTGATCGATTACACCCAATATGACTTTGGCATTTTCAAAACGCATTACCATTCTACCGCCAAGGTACAGATTGGCAATACAGATGCCGACACCAAAACAGCCAACCCCAATGGCATTGTGGTAAAGCAACTGACCCATAACGGAAATGAAGTAAAACTCCAGGTGTTGTACAAAGGCCAACCCTTGGCAAAAAACGAACTGCAAATCTATGTGGCGGACCTTTGGTCCAAGACCTTGCACACTGATGATAATGGCGAGGTATCCTTTGCCCTGCCCTGGAACACCAAGTACATTGTGGAGACCACTACCAAAGAAGAAGTTCCAGGCTCGTACAAGGGAGAGGACTATCAGTTTATTTGGCACTGTGCCACCTACTGTATCAAATAATTTTAAAATAGATCATGGTCACTGGAATCGCTCTCATCCTATGTATTGCCTTTTGCCTCCTCTACAGCACTTCCAAAAAAATGACTGGTGTTGGGGTCTTGGGTTTCGAAAAATGGGTAGATAATCACCGTAACGCATCCCAATATCTGGGTCTGGGTCTTATGACCATTTCCTTACTATTGAGCTGTTGGATATGGGGGTTGGGTTCTGGGGCATTTACCTTCTTTGTCCTCCTTATGACAGTGGCCAGTTTGGTTGTCTTACTGGCCCCATTGCGATTGATTTCCTATGCGACTATGGGAGGTACGGTAGTTTTCTTTTTGATTTGTGAACTAATATTGTTCTAATATGCCAGCCAACAAAAAATACCTGACCAGTTCCCTAACACAGCGTTTCGCCAAAATAACCGCTGCCATTTTGGGAGGGTTAATGGTAGCCGTATTGTTCCACATGGCCTTGGCCAGTTGGTTCAACCATGTTGCCGTTATCATCACCAGTACCTTTTCCGCTTTCATCCTTTGGGCCGTGTTAATGGTATTGGCCTTTTTAGGGAAGAACGGATGGAAAATCTGGGGCATTTATTTGGCTGTTTCGCTACTCTTTGGCGTGCTTATCTATTTTGGCCATCAAAACCATCCAATCGTATAGACCAACCATGGGAAACCGCATTTACAACATTCTTTTTCACACCCATACCGTTAGCGGTATAGTAATCAGTGTGGCCCTCTATGTTATCTTTTTTACTGGTTCTTTCTCCTTTTTTAGGGATGAAATTGCCAATTGGCAGCGGGGGCACGATGTATCCCAAGAAGACGCCATTGTAACCAGCATGGATTCGCTTTTGACCCATATTTCAAAAGAGTACAATCTTTTGGGTCGTGATGTGGAGATTAGCCATTATTACAATGAGCGAAGTGTAAATGTCAACCTGGGGGCCTCTAAAGATTCCCTTGCATCCGAGGAAGATCAAACCCGTGGTTTTTTCTATTTGGACACTTCGGATAAATCCAAACGGGATTATGTTGGGTCCTACCATTTAGGCGAATTCTTGTACCGACTACACTTTTTGGACCAGATTCCATACCCCTATGGCCGCTATTTGGCCGGATTGGTGGCTTTCTTCTTTCTTTTTGCCATCCTAACCGGTATTTTGGTCCATTGGAACAAAATTGTCTCCAACTTTTATGTGTTCCGCCCTTGGGCCAAAATAAAAGCAATGTGGACCGATGCCCACACCGCTTTGGGCGTGATAGGGTTTCCGTTTCAATTTGTATATGCCGTTACCGGAGCCTTTTTCCTTTTGAAAGGCATATTGATGCTTCCCCTTGTAGCCGGGTTGTATGATGGTGACCAAAACCAACTGTTTGAAGATTTGGAATACAACCATCCCGAATACACCTATCAGAATGAGAAATTGGACAAGTCCATACATCTAGACCCTTTGATTGCCAATCTGAAGGAAGAATGGCAAGACTTCAAGGTTACCGAAGCCCATATTTTCAATTATGGGGATACCAACATGCATGTAGCCCTAAGTGGTCATATGGGATATTCCACCAAGCTTAATGGATTGGGACATCGCATCTACAAAATTGCAGATGGTTCCATCGTGGAAGAAAAAATGCCGATAACCAATAATTCCTATCTGGATGGAGTGAAAAATATGATGTTCCGACTACATTTTGGGGATTATGCAGGGAATGGCCTTCGTCTCATCTCCTTTATCCTTGGATTGGTCTCCTGTTTTGTAATTCTATCTGGGATTATGATATGGTTGGTGGCGCGAGACAAAAAGAACATTCCTGAGAAACGGCGTAAGTTCAACCATCAAGTGGCCAACATTTACATGGCGATTTGTTTGACCCTTTATCCAGTTACCGCCGTGGAATTTATTGTGGTAAAATTTGCCGAAGAGGTAAATCGAGCCTTCTTGTATCGAACCTATTTTCCCATTTGGTTGGTTGCCACCCTCTTTTTCATCTTCAAAAAGAATATTGGCTTCACCAACAAATGGACCTTGCTATCAGGTAGTATTTTGGCGCTGATGGTTCCCATTGCCAATGGCATTTCCTCTGGAAATTGGATGTGGGTCAGCTACAACAACGGCCATCACCATATCTTATTGATAGATTTGATTTGGATGGTTTTGGGATTGATTACCCTTTGGGTGGCACTCTTCAAGCTCAAGAAGCCCATACCCAATAAAAATACGGTCAAAAGCTAGCCCTATTTCCAAAAACCTTTGTGGTTTACAGAACTGGCATCCTCAAGAATTGCCACAAGTACCTCTGCATCAATTTCCTCGGGTTGGTGATATCGAAGGGATTTCATCACCTTTCTACCTTCGGTGACCATTTTATCCAGATGAACGGTTAAGTGGGCGGAACTCCAAAAACCTACATCCACATACCCCTTTTTGGCGGACGCATTTAGATAACAAAACGGTTTTCCTCCCAAATAATAAAACGGAATACGATACTTATATTTTAATTCCACATCAGGAACTGTGCTCTCCACAAAGACCTGCAATTGCAAAAGAATGCTTTTGAACGGTTCAGATTGATCTAGGATGTATGCTTCAGCTGGGTTCATGTATCAAAAATCAGAAATTGATTCCATTTTACCATTTCTTAATCCAAATTATTTTTCTTGTAAAGCAATAATGTAAGAACGTTTCATACATTTGGAAAAAACCGACCACCATGAAACTTCAACCTCTTTTTCTGTCCTTTTTTGCCTCCGCCGTGATTTTTGCCCAAGAGCATTCGCACACAAGCGCAAGAGCGATTACATTCCCAGATGTTCCCAACTATAAAACCCTAAAAACAGATTTCCATCAGCACACGGTTTTTTCGGATGGAAATGTATGGCCCACCATTAGGGTATCGGAAGCCCTACGGGAAAATTTGGACGTAATTTCCTTAACCGAGCATTTGGAGTATCAACCGCATAAGGAAGATATTCCCCATCCTGACAGAAACCGTTCTTTTGAATTGGCCATGGCCGAAGCCAAAGACCACGACCTGTTGATCATTAATGGTTCTGAGATCACCCGCGGTGCCCCCATGGGTCACAACAATGCCATTTTTATACAAGACGCCAATAAATTGTTGCATGACAAGGCGGAAACTGTTTTTGGGGAAGCCAAAAAACAAGGCGCTTTTGTATTTTGGAACCATCCGGCATGGTATCCCCAATCCCCAAAAGGAAATCCCATTTTAAGTGATTTCCAAAAAGACCGTATCCAAAAAGGAGAATTGCACGGTATAGAAGTCATTAACATGGGGGATTATGCTGAAGAATCATTGGCCTTGGCCTTGGAAAACAACCTGACCATTATGGGTACCAGCGATATCCATGGCCTTATTGATTGGGACTATACTGAAAAAGGCCATAATCGCCCCATTACTTTGGTCTTTGCAAAAGAAAAAACTGCAGCATCGGTTAGAGAAGCGTTGTTTGCGGGACGAACCGTAGCTGTCTATAACTCCCTTTTGGTTGGGAAGGAAGAAAATCTAATTCCACTATTGGAGGCCTGTATTTCCATTGAAGAAGCTACCTATATCAACAAAACTTCCATTTTAAAGATAACGCTAAAGAATGGGTCTAGCAGCGATTTGATCTTTGAAAATCAAATGCCCTATACTTTTTATTCCAGCCCCGCTGTGTTTACTGTTCCTGCTGAAGGCACAAAAGTTATTCAGGTTAAAACATTGGAAAAATTGGATTCCCTAACCTTAAATTTAAAAGCATTGGGAGCATATGTTGCGCCAAAACAACATCCTACCGTTCAATGGGAAGTAAAGGTTGAAAACGCGGACTAAGCTACCGAGAAGAGTTCGCGGCCATTGATTTCTGCATCAAAATCCGCACTAATTTTTTTGATGTGCTCCGCTGGGGTTTTGTTGGAAATCCAAATCCATTGGTTATCCATATCAACATCAAAATGAAAACAGGAAAAATCGGCACAACAGTCCCCGTCGAATTTGGATAGGAGGAACTTTGTAATTCTGGGCCTGAGCTTATACTCTAGGTCTATGCAGGCCCTTTTGGCTGAGGCGTCCAGATTCCCGGACAATATCCATTTGAATTTCACTTTAGCCGATATAAGAGAGTCAATATACTAAAAAATGGGCTATACACCATAACACATTCCTTATATCGATGAAATGAATCACTCCACCCCATCTACATACCCTTGCAAATACGAATACCGCGAGGTCAACTTCCCATTTTGGGTCATTCGGGCCCGTTCCAAAATACCATCTTCGTCTCCGTTAAAAAAAGCAGGAATCACATATTTTGAGAAGGCTTCCCCAAAACCATTACTGGCATCCCTGGGCAACTCACACGGAAGATTATCCACGGCCATGACCGCTATGGCATTGGTATTCTTAAAATCGGTTTCCGACTCGGAACTGGGTTCATAGCCATATACGGGATCTGCAATGGTGGATGGTCGTATGGTGGAAGCCACTGGACCATCTATGTCACAGCTAATATCGGCCACTACCTTGATTTTAAATTCGGATTGCTTTGCATCTTCCCTAGTATAGAGGTATGGGGCACCATCACCGTAAAAATGACCTGCAATATAAAAGTCGGTCACTTTGGCAAATCGAAAAAAGTTGGATTTGTACTCTTGTGGGTTTTTAAAGAAATCGGCTTTATTGCCACGCACCCCATCTTTTCGCTTGTTGTATTCTGATGCATCGATTTGGCAGTAAACCACCTCTTGATAGGTTTTGTTCAGGTAGTCAGAAACATTGACCCGTTTTATTCCCATGGCATCCAACATTTCTCTGGCCCCATTGCCTACCCTTCCCTTGCCGGTCAACAAGATTTTTATGGCCGGCAGTTTAACATTTTTGAGCTCCCTTATCAAGGCCTGTTGATCTTCCAAAGTTTCCGCTTTGGGTAAATTGAAAAGATCAAACTTTAAACCATAAGTCCTTATTCCATTGTAAGCTCCAACAATTCCAGCATACCTGCCAAAGGCCACCAAACGTTGTTCCTTGGTATTGGTAATCACTTCATGATCATAAAGCTCAATGTTTTTTTCCAAAATGGCCTGCAACAATGTCCGATTATAGGGCTGCTTTTTTATGGTATGGGAAAAGAAAAAATACTTTTTATTGGGAATAAGGTATTCTATGGGCACTTCCTTTACGCCAAGCAACACATCGCACCCTTCTATATTATTTACTACCTGAATATTACTTTTTAAGTATTCTTCATCTGTAAAAACCCTTATGGGAGATGATTCCACTTCTATTTGGGCCTCGGGAAAATTAGTCAGGACTTTTTGACATTCCACCGGTGACAAAACCACCCTGCGATCTGGCGGGTTTTTCCGCTCACGTATAATTCCGAATTTCATACAACGCTTTGGTATAATTGTTGACCAAAATAAGAGTATTGTATAGGGTAAGCAAACTTTTTATCTTTTGAAGATATAAGTTACCTTTGCCCACCGCGTTAGGGATAGAGGTGGTATCCTTTTTCTGTCATTTCGAGCGCAGTCGAGAAACAGAAAAAGATAAAGCCGATAGCCCGACCAAGAATCTGCTACGCAGATTCTTGGGAACGCCCATACTATAACTGTGCTCAGTGCAGGATTAGTTCTTTGAAAAAATTGAGAAAGATTCCTGCCTACGCAGGAATGATATCTCATTACGGGGCCGACTGGTTTTGACAGCGAGACCAATGGCTATGTAAGCATGTCGAGCTATGGGAATGATGCTCGTTAATTCAATGTCTCAACTTTTTTAAATGGCGAGTCTAACTACGCTTTAGCTGCTTAATTGACTGAATTATAGTAAGTCCAAGCCTAGTCCCGCAAGGCGGGAAAGCTGAATGTCCCTTGGTAGCCCTTGTTGACGGCGACCTTTTTTGGGGCACCATAAAAGTCAACACCGGATTTTTGTGGCTTCGGCAAAGATCCTAAACTTAAGAAGCTAAGTGTACGATAGGCAGTCCTTGGTCGGTCGTGCATCGAAAATTGAACTCGGACTAAGCATGTAGAAAGCCTAGTTGTTGCTTGTTTGGACGAGGGTTCGAATCCCTCCGGCTCCACTAAAATACCATCAAAACAACACATTAAACCTGTAAATTACTGATTTACAGGTTTTTTTATTTTATTTGGTTTCATTTAAACTCGAATAATATCAAATAAAAAGACACCAAATCGATACCCATTTTAAAAACACAAAAGTGGTATCGATTTCCTTGTAATTATCTCTTTTTTAGATTTTTATAAAACTCTATAAATTATTTTTCATACCTTTATTTGGCATAAATCGATACCCAAAATATGTCAAATTCCTTTGCAGTCCTTTTTTACCTTAAAGACAAACGTCTCGACAAGAACGGAAAAGCCGGACTATACCTAAGATTAACGGTAAATGGCCAGCGTTCCGTCATAAGTCTTCACAGAAAAATTGACCCTGAAAAATGGGATTCAAGAATGAACAAATTGAAAGGAAAAGGAATGGAGGCAGAAGAATTGAATCGATTTATGGCAACCGTCCGCCACAAGGTGAACAAGATACATCATGAATTAGTGGAAGAAGGAAACTTTTTTACTGTTCATGATATAAAGGACAAATTCTTGGGTAATGACAAAAGGGTAAAAATGCTTTTGGAGCTCTTTGATGAGCATAACCAACAAATGGAAAAATTGATTGGTATTGAATTTGCCCTGGGCACCTATAAACGGTATCATACTACTCGCAGCCATGTGGCTGAATTTATCAAAACTGAACTGAGAAAATCAGATGTTCCTGTTCGAGATGTGGACTTGAAATTCATTAAGGGTTTTGAATATTTTCTCAAAGTGACGAAAAAATGCAATCATAACTCGGCATTGAAATATGTAAACAATTTCAAGAAAATCATCCGAATGGCCGTTGCCCATGAATGGATCAGCAAAGACCCTTTCTACAACTACAAAGTACAATTCAAAACGGTAGAGCGTGAATTCCTATCCAAAGAGGAATTACAGACTTTGGTGGACAAAGAAATTGATGGGGAACGTTTGAATGTGGTCCGGGATATGTTTGTGTTCTGTTGTTATACCGGACTCTCTTATATTGATGTTCGAAAACTACATCCTGATAATATCGTAACCCATATTGATGGGAGCCTCTGGATAAAGTCCAAACGTACCAAAACAAAATCTAGATTGGGTATTCCTTTACTACCAACTGCCCTGGGCATTATTGAAAAATACCAAGACCATCCCAAAGTCGTAAACGGGGATTGTGTCTTACCTGTTTTGAGCAATCAGAAATCCAATGCATATCTCAAGGAAATTGCTGCCCTCTGTGGCATTAAAAAGAACTTGACCACCCATTTGGCCAGACATACTTTTGCCACCACTGTAACACTTTCCAATGGCGTTCCCATTGAAACTGTTGGGCAAATGTTAGGACACAAAAATCTTAGAACTACACAACATTATGCCAAAATCATTGACAGGAAGGTAAGCGAGGATATGGCGGTTTTGAAAAGCAAATTAAAAGCACTCTAGCTATCAGGATAACTGAACCATTCATATGATTACATATTGATATAAATGAGAAAAAGCATTTCTTCTTTTGTGGTTGATTAACTAAAAAGCATTGCAAGCAGTATTTGGAAAACAAGAAACACAGTTAGGTCCTTAATTTTAAGGTATATTCTCTTACTGCAAAGACTACATCGAGTAAAAGAAACAAGATTATCATAAGCAATTTTCCTCGCTAGCTTCGATAATTATAAAAACTCTTCTCCTCCTATTCTATACAGAACATCACTTATTTTAACAAAGGGAATTAAACAGCTAATTCTTTGGTTTTTACATTTTCAAAAACAACTTTGCAAATTATAGGGTCAAGTAAAGAGGGCTCTCGATCATATACTTTTCTTGAACCACCGGCACTTACTCTCCATATATCTATATCAGGGTACCTATGCGCCAATAAAATGCATAATAATGCAAATGGCTTTGGCCCCTGAGGTGCTAATATGATTTTATAATCATCTCTTAAAGCATGATACAAAGATGTAAGCTGTGATTCAGTAGAAATTAAATCATTTACCGGATGACAATGAATATTTTGGCTATCCAAATTCACTAAAAGATCAGAGTTATTTTGTTCTATATCTGTCACATATTTCTCATCAAAAGCCGGTTTCGAATAAAAAACAAATGTTTTTTCTGGATCAATATGTTCCACCAAGCCTTTAGCCCTGTACTTTTCATAACCTAAACCAATAACCAAAACTATAGGTTTATTGGATGCCGAAATCCTATAAACACCAGGTATTGGCCCCATATATTGGTTTGGCATAGGCTCTTTTGGTTTTGAATACTTTGCCGGAGTATAGCCAAATGAAATTTGTAAACTTTCCAAAACTGAATGCTTAAATGAAAAATAGTTAATGATAGTGGAGTACCACACTTTTGTCATACAAGAGTAATCAACAAAAACATTCAATTCCTTTCTCTTCAAAAAGTCAGTAAAAATATTGTCCAAGATTCCTATTATATCTTCAAAATTTCCTTCACCAGCTTCTATATCATGTTTTACAAAACCTAATTCCAAAAACTTCCCGTCATTTATCTTTCGTTGCTTTTCTTCTTTTCTCTCTTTAAAACCAATGTATATTTTTCTTGATTTAGATTGATTCTTTAGCTTTTCAACCAAGCAAGTTGCCCTGCTTTCATAACCAGAAGAAGCTATAATCAAATCATACTCATCCTTTTCGATGTTTGTCAATGTAATCTGTTCAGCATATTTAATTTTCATTATAAATCCAGTTTTGCCTGATTCGATGGTTTATTGACCATGTTCTTTTTATTTAAAATTGGTTTTATACAAGATGAAAGACTAACTCTAGTATAAGTTCTTAATGGAAGCTTAAATTTTGGATGGAATAAATAAGATAACCTTAGCCTTTTCCCCTTTATATTAACGTCAAAGCCATCCTTTGAAGGATTTAATAGAATTATTGCTCCTTGATAAACAGCTTGTTCAAGTACAGAAGTAATTGCATCATCTAAATTCTCATCGACATAAAACGAACCTTTGGGATCCCTACTAAATTCTCCAAGGAGCTGTAAATCACTTAAATGAGATCCAATCATATCAAGCATTTGTGTTAAAGTAAATTCTTGACCATTATGTCTTCGAATAGTTGATTTTGGAATTGCGCTTAGGCTTTCAAGAAATCTTTCAGCAATTTTACTATATACAATCCCTTGCTGTTTATTTGATATTTTTTTAGGTCTATTTTTATCAGTACCCGCCAACATCATATCCATAATCCCTTTAAGCCACCTTGGGTTACCATCACAAATCTTGTACAATACTTCTTCTCCAAAAAAAAGTGAATGCGCCTTTCTCATTCTTTTCTTTTTAGGTTGCCTAGTTTCTTTGTAATTGTTATAATAGTTTCTAAAGTAGACTGAAGGTTTAATTTTTCTTAGAACAGTATCTTTTTTATTCTTATTTAATTCATCTACGCTTGGGTCAATAGGATTAATGTTAGCGGAGATCAAATGATTTCGAAAAGAGGTATCTACTTCAGCCAATTTAATTATTTCAGACCAGATTTCACCTCCCTTTTCATACTCTCCCTTTGTAGAACTATATATGGGATTAGTTCCAAAAATCAATTTAACATCTATCTTTTTGCCATATCTCCTTTGTAAAATATTGGATACTATCTTCTTACTAAAAACTTCGTATTTAGTGCCTATTTCTGTTGGCCACATTTTAATCAAAGTGACATCGTTTAAAGTACTAGCCAATAAATCTTTAGGTATTTTTGTGATAGGACTTGAACTCAACTTGTAAAGCAGTTGCTGATTTCCCCGGCTTCTTAAAGATTCAAACAATCTATCTTGCAGCCATTTTGGTGCCAGCTCCAACTCATCAAAACAGAATGCCCAATTAGTAATTTTATAACCCATTATTTGCTCAAATGCCTTGATTGCTACCTCAGAAGCATTTTCAAAGTCAAGATTAAAATATGACCGGTTATATTTTACCTCATCTTCTGTTTTACAATTAAGAGTTGTTTCACTCATGTGTTGAGCTAAATTATTTGCACTACTAGATAAGGCTAGTCTAATTTTACCCAAAGTTGGTACCGTTGGTGGTAATCCCCACTCTTTTATTAAAAATTTGCAGAATTCTGCTAATTTTTCATCACCCACATTCTTAATTTCATATTCGAGTAATGACTCTATCGTTTGGGTTGTCGAATCCAAAACTCTTAAGGTTACAGCAGTCTTTGAAACTACTTTTGCATAGTTTGGGAACTTTTTTTCCAGTTGTCCATAATAAGCTTCTTTATTTGTATTCCAATAAATGTCGGTAGGTATATAAATAGCAACAAAAGGAAGGTTCTTTCTAATATTTTTAGCTTTTGGGTTTTCCCAATTATACAAAGCTGGTAAAGTCAACATTTTCATCATAGTTGTCTTCCCACAACCTCTCGCACCAAGTAAAACTGAGTGACTATTCTTTATTAATTCCTCAAATTTTGGATCAATTAGAAATGTTTCAGCCACTTCTTTGGCTTTTAGATTTTTAGCATTATATACTACATGAAAATTATCGGTTTTCATCCTCGTTTGGGTTATATTTCTTTCCAATTTTTGATGGTAGGCGTTCTTTACTATAATTAACCTCTAATTCGTATATATCATCTAATGTTTTTTCTAAATCAACAAGTTCTTTTGGTGTTAAATATTGTACTTCTGGAATTTCCACTTCAATCTTGTCCCACCTTATCTCAACCGAATTTTTACTTTGATACAATTGGTTAATTTCTAAACAGATATCCTTAATATTTTTATTGGAACCGAAACCAGTATAACTAGGTAAATTAGGTGGGCCACCATTTGCTCTTCTCCACCCGTTTCCTTCTAAATATTCCCAGGTTCGAATCTTCCCCACCGCTTGATTATTTCCTGTTTTTGTTATAGTCATCATATGAAAGGAATTAAACATTCCGTGCATCATTAAACCACTCTTAGCTGAAAAACTTCCAGAGGAAAGAATTGGAATACGCTTACCACCACATGGATGATATTCTAAACTTGGATAATGTTTATGACCATGAACAAAAACATCAAAATTACTTTCAATAAGACCTTTTAATAAGTCAGCACTGTTTTCCAATACATCTTCCGCTTGTGGATTAGGCAAAGGGTATTCCATGGGATGGTGATGGCATAATGCTACTTGAATTTTACTATCCTCTCTCTTTTCAACATACTTTTTTATTTCTTCAATCTGAGCTTTATCGACTTTTCCTTGAACTGCAGTATCTTTACTTCTATGAAAATGACAACTATTAATCACCAAAACCCTTACATCAGGAAATTCAACAAAACAATATCCATTTGCCCAATATTCATCACGTAACTCTTTACTTTTGAAAGGATAGGATTTACCTATTTTTTTTGGAACTCGAAATACTTCATCTTTAGATATTTGCTGCCTTGAATCAATATCGTGGTTGCCAATTGTCGCAATAACATCTTTAGTGCTCATCTCATGAGCAATCTCATTAATAAAGTCCCAACCAGATATTAGGCCTTGCGGATCGGTACCATTGGTGATATCCCCAGGACAAAACAAATAATCTATATTCTCTTTGAAATCAGGAATCACCTGCTCAATGAATGATTGAATTGGATGTTCTGCGGCAGGATTTCTAAGACTATCCGTTAATAAATGTGAATTAATGCCTAGCGGATGACTACTATGATGACAATGCAAATCACTAATAATCGCAATATTAATAGATGTTGATTCCACTGAGTTTTTTGCATTCATTAGCTAACGTTGGTAATAATTAACTCCTTGTAATTCCTACGTGTTTTAGTTCTTCCACCGACTATACTAGGCCTCTCAACAGAATATATTTCACCAACTCCCCTATAATATGATCTAATTGTAGGATGTTCAGCATTTGACAAGATATAATAGGCCCCTATTTCATTAATTTTCCTAACCATCTCTACCAACCTTTCTTGGTCTTCGAGTGAAAATAATTTACTGTTATAGGCAATAAATCCATTGTTTTCATGTGCCACAGTATAAGGAGGATCTAAATATACCAAATCATCCTTCCTCACATTTTTCAGTTGACTATAAAAATCATTTGAAGACAATTCAACTCCTTGTAATTTATGGTGGACCTTTATCAAGTTTGATTCCGTAATTAAGTCTACATTTTTTCGTCTACCATAAGGAACATTGAACCCACCTTTTGGATTAACTCTATATATCCCGTTAAATGCAGTACGATTTAGGTAAATAAATCGTGCGGCTTTTGTGTGATCAGTTCGGCATTTCATAGATCTAATCCTATAATAGTCTTCTTCTGAATTTTTAAACTTTTTCAAACTGGAAATTACCGCCTGTGGCCCTTTTTGAATCTCGACAAATGCATTTATTAATTCATCATTTAAATCATTTAAATAGACATTGCCATTAGGATTTAAATGAAAGAATATTGCTCCGCATCCCAAAAAAGGCTCGTGATATCCTAAAAATTTTTTTGGAATAAATTTTTCAATCCCTTTTTTAACAAACCATTTTTTGGAACCAGTCCATCTTAGAAATGGTATGGCAGATTTACTGTTTACGTCATCAATTTCAATCATACTGCAATTGGAGCTTTAATTGCAGGGTGAGGATTGTACCCTTGTAATTCGAAATCATCATATGTAAAATCAAATATCGATTTCAATTTCGGATTAATTTTCATTTCAGGATATGGTCTTGGCTCTCTACTTAATTGAAGTTGAACTTGTTCAAAGTGATTGTTATATATATGAACATCCCCAAAAGTGTGTATAAATTCTCCATAGTTTAAACCACAAACTTGCGCAATCATCATAGTTAAAAGTGCAAATGAGGCAATGTTAAACGGGACACCTAATAATAAGTCAGCACTTCTTTGGTATAATTGACAAGACAACTTTCCCTCCACGACATAAAATTGAAAAAGAGTGTGGCATGGGGGTAAAGCCATGCTATCTACATCTGCTACATTCCAAGCGCTAACAATGATTCTCCTAGAATCCGGATTATTCTTTAATGTTTCAATTACGTTTGAAATCTGATCTATGTATCTTCCATCAGGAGCTGGCCATGAGCGCCATTGATATCCATAAATAGGTCCTAACTCTCCTTTATCATCAGCCCATTCATTCCATATTTTAACACCGTTATCTGTAAGATATTTAATATTGGTGTCTCCTTTTAAAAACCAAAGTAATTCATAAATAATAGATTTTAGGTGTACTTTTTTGGTTGTAATCAAAGGAAAACCTTCATTGAGATCAAATCTCATCTGATATCCAAAAATGCTTCTAGTACCAGTACCTGTCCGGTCAGATTTATCCATTCCGTTTTCGAAAACATACTTTAGAAGTTTTTCGTATTGGTCCATTCTTTTTTGAAAAACTAAGGTTTTTATTTTGTGAACTGCAAATTAAGCTTGACTGCAAGAGGGGGAAAAGCTAATATAATAATTGTAATCTATTTCCTCAGTAAATATCAAAAAAATTAAGCTCCCTATCAGAGATGTTCATTTGAAAAATTACAACAGCTACTCTAATCAAATTAGTTTCTTTCATGCAAGTAAACCCCAAATCTTACCATAACTAACTTGCGCCGGATCCTGCTTCGATTTTACAGCGTGCAGGTAGCTAAGCGTTAGGTAAAATCGAAATAGGGCGCACTTGCTAAGGTTCAAACTTGTTAGCATTACCCAAATCACAGCAAACAGCCACAAATTTTAAGAAGTATTGGTTGGAGCTTTAAATTGCACCAAATTGTATCAAGTATTATTTTTTGCAACAAACTTTTTCAGTGTTTAAAGGGTCTGCGAAGGTTTTTGCAACAAACCCCTTTTTAGGCCGAAATTTTCGTTAATTGTAACTTATTGTAAATAAGTAGATTACTACAAACCCTTTTTGGAGGCTATTTACAAATTGTGACAATTTTTTCCAGTGTTTACAGGGCTTCCCAAAGCTTTTGACCCAATTTCGGAAAAGCTAAAAATTTAAAACAACTTATAATTAATTGATTGTAAGTTATTTATGAAACATAGCATCGCTTTAGCGTGCTATCCTCTCGCTATACATTTCTTCCTTGTTAAAACTCGTCAAAAATGTATACGCTTTGCGCTTTTCCTAACCTCCAATATTAATCCAAAACCATTTAAATAATATTAGGTATTTTGTTGAGTTTTCTGGTAACTTCCAGTAAGGTTTGATTAAGGAGTGATTTCCTTCTCCAAAATCTCACTCTTTTTGAACTGGTGGGTTGATACTATTCCACTTAAAAATCATAAATTCACATATCGCGATTCGCGAATTGCAAATCAAAAACATGAAAAAGCATAGTGGTATGCGACCTCATGATGTGGTCATTCTACTTAAGATTATAGCTAAAGGGGATAAACCGTGGTTCAATAAAGATTTGGCCAATGAGTTGCATATTAGCCAAAGTGAGGTCAGCGAGTCTTTGAATCGAAGCAGAATTGCAGGGCTTGTTTCCGAAGATAAAAAGCAAGTTTTTAAATTGGCCTTGCTTGATTTTTTGACTCACGGTCTTCGCTACGTATACCCCGAACAACCTTCATCTTTCGTTCGAGGGGTGCCTACCTCCCATAGTGCTCCTCCGCTCAATGAAGTTATCCAGAGTGAGCAAGATTACGTTTGGCCCTATGCTTTTGGCACAAATCGTGGATTTGCCATAGAGCCGCTGCATCCTAATGTTCCCAAAGCTTGCTTGGAAGATGCTAAACTTCATGAATTATTGGCATTGGCCGATGCTTTGCGATTAGGAAAGGCCAGAGAACTGAATTTGGCTATACAAGAATTGGAAAAGCAATTAAAGTAACAAATTATTCAATTAAATCGGATGAGATTAATGACCTTAAAATCCAAATTATGTTCCGACTCCTATTTCTTGGCTCGTAAATGCTCGGCCCTTACGGACAAAGGAAGAGAGCTACACAAAACTGATATTTATGGCTAAAACCAAACAAAAAATAAAGGTCATGGTAGCCTCAACTGTTTATGGTTTTGAAGACCAATTGGCGGCTATTGTGGCTCAATTAAATACCTTGGGATATGATGTTATAAACTCGCATTATGGAACTGTAAAAGTTAATCCGAATCTTTCCAATTTAGAAAATTGCCTAAAAGCAGTTGAAGAGTGTGATTTTTTTATCGGCATAATTAGACCATACTATGGAACAGGGAACATAGGAGAAAAGAATATAACCTTTGAGGAAATAAAAAAAGCTATTGAACTTAATAAGCCTTATTGGTTTTTGGTTCATCGCGATGTGGTTTTTGGACGACTACTGTTGAATAAAATTGAATGCAAGGATGGTAAAGGGTTTAAAATTAAAAAGAACAGATTTTTTGACGAACGCTCTATTGATGTTTACAATTACATAATTAAAGATGGTACTCCTGTTCCATTAAGAAATGGCAATTGGGCACAAGAGTTTTATAGACTAGACGAAGTCATGACCTATATTCAAGCACAATTTGGTGATTTAGGATTTATTGAAAGCTTAATAAATGATAAAGACGATGAGCAATAGTTTTATTATTAAAAATTTACTCACAAAAGATGAAGGCAATCGTTTAGACTTTAAATCTAAAGTTTCAAAAACATCTATTGCAAAAATTGTTACCAGTTTTATTAATACTGAAGGAGGAGATATTGTGATTGGTGTAAATGAGAAAAAGGAAATAGTTGGTGTCGAAAATGCTGAAAGTAAAGTTGCTTCATTACAAAAATTATTATTTGAACAAATAAGGCCTGAAGCTCCCATTTCTTTTCAAATAATAAATTACAAGAACAAAGATTTAATTCTTATCAGTACATGGGAAGGCGGAAAAAAACCGTATCAGTTTAAAAACACGATTTATATTAGGGAACAAAGTCGTACTAAAGTTTCGGATGCCAATACTTTAAAAAGTTTAATAACTGAACGAAAGAATACGGATTTTCATTGGGAACGAAGAACAATTCTTGGGGCAGAGCTAGAAGATTTATCTCAACGGGAAATTGATAAGACAATATCATCTTATAAGGAAAAGTATCCAAATTCCAATTATGAGGATAATGAGGATTTTTTAATTCAACGTGGTCTTATTAGGAATGCAAGTATTACTAACGCTTGTGCGTTATTGTTTGCAAATAATCCGGTAAAGTTTATTCCTCAATCACCAATAAGAATTACTGTATTTCCAGGAACTAAAATTGGAGATAAGTTTTTAGGTGATAGGCTGTTTGAAGGAAATCTTTTTGAAAATATAATTGACTGTCTTGAGTATTTGGATTTAGTATATGGTAAAACAATAGAAGTCAGAGGAAATTTAAGAACTGAAAAATACAATTATCCTGAGCTAGCTATTCGTGAAGCTGTTATGAATGCTATTGTTCATAGAGATTATAATTCTGTTAATAGTTTTATTCAAATAGATATATTCTCTGATAGAACAGAATTTACAAATTATGGTAAGCTTCCAGAAGGTATTACAATTAAAGATTTAAAGAAAGAACATAACTCTATTCTTAGAAATCCAGATGTTGCGCAAATTTGCTTTATTAGGAAATATATAGAAATGCTAGGTAGTGGTACTTTAAGAATGATTAATGATTGTAAAAGAAATGGTTTTAAAACACCAGAATGGAAAGAAGACGACAATGTTTTCAGAGTAATTTTTAAAGGTGTAAATCATAGAAACCCAAATGAGGGAGTAAATGAGGGAGTAAATGAGGGAGTAAAATATATTGTTTTTGAAAATGTAAATGAGGGAGTAAATAAATCTCTAAATGAAGTACTCGAAGTCATTAGAAATAATCCCGAACTTAAATCTAACGAGATAGCCAGTCTAATTGGTAAAGGAGTATCAACAACAGAAAGATATCTTAAAATTTTAAAAGACGAAAAATTAATTGTATTTCTAGGTTCACCTAGAACTGGAGGCTATATTTTGACTACTTCTTTGGATAAGAATCAAAATAATGATTAAATACAAAAAGCCTTCAAAAATGCCAGTGATAAATATTAGATACTCCTCACATTAATCAATGACAAAAACTCATCGATATTTTTTCAGATAATACGAGGTAATCATTGTACCCTTCGAGAAGAAGAAAATGATGAACTTGCAGACAAATTGAAGTTTAAAAGGGCTTTGATACCGTTATAAAACTCGGTTTATTAGAGAACAAACCGAGTTTTAAGGATTTAAATAACCATCACTTCTTATTACTTACAGTGCCTGTTGGACTGGAAGCTTGTTCAGCAGTTTTGTCGGTATCTTCCGAGTCCTTACTTTCAGGTAAAAAATAATTCACAACGGTTTTAGCATCATCTTTATACTCATTGTAAAGCGCTAGAACTTTTTCTGCTTCAATTTTTGTTGGATTAGATTCTATAATTTTAAGCTTAACACCAGCTAAAAGATGACCAGCAGGTATTGTAAATAATCCTGTGCGATATTTATGCTTATCATTTTTATCACTGCCATTCGTTATACCAAAATCCACTCCAGTTATTTTTATAGGATCAATTTTCACTTCTTCGGCAGGTTCAATTTTAACATTGCCTCCCGTTGTTTCTTGTTTTACTTTTAAGAAATATGGGGTTATTTCTATTGAATAATCTAATGTTGATTTTCCACTTTTTGTACGAGCCTTACTTAAGCTTAATTCTAAGCTATTTACATAGTAATAAGCCAAAGGATATTCCTTTTTAGGCTGTACAGCCTTCAATTCTATGGAAAGTAATGTTGTGTCGCTATTCTTTACGATACCAGTTCTTTTAAAATGAATATTTGGTAAATCTTTCTCATAAAACTCTTTATAAGAATTGCTTGCTTCGTACTCTCCTACAAAACTTTTAGCTCTTTTGTCTAAGTATTTTTCAATAGAAGTAAATACTGCATCTATAGCTATTGGCGCCAACGTCCCAAAAAAGCCGGCGGCCTGTTTATTACTTAATTGCAAACTGTCGAATTTGATATTTTTTTGGGATTTAAGTATTAAGGAGTATCTACTCTGCTTAACTTTTGCTGAACTTCCAGACTTATCGAAAACTTTGTCTTGAGCACTAAGGTTAAAAAACATTGTGAGTGTAATTAGATTAAAAAATAATTTTTTCATTTCTCTATATGTTAAGTTGTTGATTGTAATATTCTACTTTTATTTATCCATTTGTCCCATACTTCGATAACCTCATTATTAACTTTTATGGCTGAGTTAGGACAACCACCCTCTGTATGAACGCCTACTACCTCAAATTTTTTATTATTCTCTATAAAAACAGGGCTCCCGCTACTGCCTTTATTAGTATCTAGCATATAGTGCAAACGTTTGGTGTTTGTCAATTCCTTTACCTTTCCTCCGTTATAAAATTGAACCGAGGATTTATCTTTTGGATAACCAGAGTTTATAACTGTCATCACTGTTTTTAAGTTGGTGTAGGCAAAAAATCCTTTTATTTGATTATAAAGTGTGTCTGTTTTCAGAAAAATAGCACCATGGTCATAATCATCTAATGCATTGTAATACCAAAACTCTGTCGTTTCAAAGTTTTCTGATATTTCAAAAGAAAATGGTCTCTCGCCTTTGAGGGCACCAGGTATTACCTTGACTGAATTCACCCATCCCATTTCATGACTAAATAAACAATGACCGGCGGTGATGACACATCTTGGCGAAATAAAAAAGCCGCTACCTCTGAATAAATACCCATTAAAATCAAGATGCAATTCACATATATACTTAAAAGGCTTTTCCAGGTGCTTAGAAGGTTGCCTATCATCATTATCACAAACATTTTGTTTTTCTATTTTTAAGTCATCGATATGAGGAATTTCTTCATTTTCATCAAAATTTGATTTTTTAAATGTTGTGATTGATTTAAATCGATGAGCAACCAAAGGATTCATTATTCTTACTTTTAAATTGAAGCAAATATTTAATAATATTGTCTACGTAAACATCCCCATTCCTAGGTATTTTTGACATAAATCCTTTATTTGCAAACCATTATGCATAAAAAAAGGAGCAAAAGCTCCTTGCTGATTAGAAAAATTGAGTTACACTTAAAACTCATACTTCTTCTCCACCGCATATCGTAACAACTCCCCCGCTCCACTCAATCTCAGTTTGCGTATCATGTTTTTGCGGTGTGTATCCACCGTACTCTTGCCAATAAAAAGTTCATCCGCTATTTGATGTGAGGTTCGGCCTTTGGCTATCAGTTGTAAAATCTCCCGCTCACGAGAGGAGAGTATACTTTTCGAGCTATTTTTTTCTGTTTGGGGCTGATTGATTTTTTTATCATAATAGGTCTTGCCACTGGCCACTACGCGAATGGCTTCAAGTACTACGTCTAGACTGCTGTTCTTTAAAATATACCCATGGGCTCCGGCATCCAGCATTTGTTGCACGGCTTCTTCTTGATCAAACATGGTAAAGGCAATGACTTTGGTATAGGGTAATTCTTTAAGGATAATCTTCGTCGCTTCTATACCATCCAGTTTCGGCATGCGAATATCACACAACACCACTTTGGGTTGTTTAAGTCGAACCAACTGCAGTAACTCTTCGCCATTGTTGGCATGTCCGATTACCGATATATCATCCTCATATCTCACATATGATCGAATCCCATCAATCAGGGCTTGGTGGTCTTCAGCTATGGCTACGGTAATCATACGGGTATATCGATTAGTATTGAAGTGCCCTTTCCAAGGACGCTATCCACGGTAAAGTTACCTTCTAAATGTTCCACACGTTTTTCAATATTGGTCAATCCCATACCAGACTTTTCCTTGATTACTTGCGAACGATTAAAGCCTTTGCCGTTGTCCTCCACAATAATGTTCAGGTTGTCCTCATGTTGGGTCAATTGAATATTCACTTTGGAGGCTTCCGCATGTTTTATGGCATTGGCCACCAGCTCTTGTACCATTCTAAAAATGGAAAGCTCCAAGGAATTTTCCAAGCGGTCTCCCATACCGAAATCTTCAACAGATACTTGCAGGGTATTGGATTCGGAGATTGACTTTGCCATTTTTTTGATGGCAGGGAGTAAACCTTGGTCACTCATTACCCCAGAATTCTTACTATGGGCCATTCTCCTGATTTTTTGATAGGCCTCTTCCAGCAATTTTTGGGCGTTTTGCAATGCAGGATCCTTTGCACCGGTCCCTGCCTTGTCAAAATGTAATTTAATCGTTGCCATGAGACTTCCTAAGTCATCGTGCAGTTCTCCAGCTACTTTTTGGCGTTCTTTTTCCTGTCCAGAAATCATTGCATCAATACTGACCAATTCTTGTTCCTTGAAAAGATTCTCAACCCGTTGTTGTTTAAGCAATGCTTCTTGTTCGGCAAGTTGACGCTTTTTGATTGTGTTTTTTTGAAGAAGGATGGCTATTCCAGCACCCAAGAACAAGGCTAGGCTTGCAGCAATAAGCCAATTGCGATTGGCCAATCGCCTTTTTTCAATCTCCAAATTGTCTGCTCTAAGTTTTTCGTTGTCATACTTTTCCTGAATATCTGAAATAGTAGCATTTTGTTGAGCCAGATTTATAATATCCTTAATAGAATCATATTTATGAAGATAGGTATAGGCATTTTTAAAATCGGCTAAATAGTAATAGGTAAGGTTCATATTACCATATAGAATTTTTTTGGTTTTGTCTTTATATTTTTTGACTTCTAAGGTTTCAGCTTTTTTATAATATTTCAATGCATCGTAGTATTTTCGAGATCTACGAAAACTATTACCTATATTATTTAATAAATCATGCTTGAGATTTGAAAAATCTTGTTGAACACCTTCATAATTCAGTCGATTTAAAGCTTGGAAATAATAGTATTGAGCAGAATCTTGATTTTTAATCCTACCGGAAAACACCACACCTACATTCATTAAGTTCGTACTGGCCATTTTAGAATCGCCAATGCTATCAAATAATTTATAAGCGACCTTAAAATGATTCAGAGGTACTGTATAGTTTTTATTTAAAAAAGTTGTTCTTCCTTTGTAATTGTATCCTTGTGCAAGTAGTGCGACATTCTTTGTACTATTGGCATACTCCCAAAACTCATTGAAATATGTAGAATCGGCAGAGAGGTTATTTTGGCTGTCAAGAAGACTACTAATTTCTAAATTCATTTTGGCTACTTCATACATCTTTTTATCCTTTAGGAATTCTTTTTTCGCCAATTTATAATAATGAAATGCAGAATCTTCTTTATTTAGATTTTCAAAGGCAGAGCCTATTAAAAACTGATGCTCCCCTGTTAGCTGAATCTTATTATACTTAGCAACCAACTGATAGTCTCGAACAATTTGATTGTATAATCCATGATCATCTAGTTTTTGAAAATATGGCAGGAGAGTGTCATTTTGAGCGAAACAAATAGTTCCACTTAAAATCAATAATAAAAATGACGTTCTTGTTTTTCTATTGGTTGCCCCCAATTACGTCTCCATTTTGTTCTTTGGGTTCCTCATCTTTAAACTTACAGACACCTTCAATATCACATCCTATCCAGATATAGTCACTTAAATGTTGTACGCAATTTTTAAAATAAGGTAGTAAACAGGAAGGGTTGTCGTCATGTATGACATATACGATTAATTTCCCATCCCTACGTAATTTTGTTGTATCCAACGGTTTTCCTTTTATTCTTTCAAATGGAATTTTACAGCGTAGATATCCCCTTATGGGCAACGTATCTGTAGGAAACCCATGATTTCCACCTAAATTGATAAAAACTGCACTATAGTTCTTGCTAGAAATGTTCACTATGTAGTCCCTATTCATTCTCAGATTATTATTGGTCAGAGGTATTTTTAAGTTGAGTGTCATTTCCTTTAAGTCAAAGTAATTATTTGCCTTATCGCTACCGTCAGGTCGATGTCTCTCATCCCCTGGGTCAGGACTTTTCTGATTGGGACTACCTACAATAATGAGTTCTTCCTTTATTTGATTAGTTCTTTGACAAGAAAATGTTAACGACACAGTCAATATAAGCAGAAGTTTTACAGCTTTCATTTTTTGATTTTTTGTTGTATCAAATTTTAGCACTTAGTAAAAGATAAACAATCCCCATTCCTAGGGATTTTTACCAAAACCAAGAAGAAAAGTGATTGGATAAAACTATGAGGCTCTGTAAATTAGAAATTTAACCTCTAAAACCATTGTAGATTTTCCTTAAAAAAACTGGGGTTTTCCCGCAAAAGCAGAGTGATTTCAGAGATAAGTCACCTATTCGGTGAGCATAAAATTTTGAATAGCTGAAAAGCCCTTATTTACTGGGGTTTTAAGTGATAGGTTCTGGTCCCTCCGGCTCCACCAAAACACCATCAAAACAAAACATAAAACCTGTAAATCAGTAATTTACAGGTTTTATTTTTTTAATCTCTAGCAACAGCATTAATAAAGTTGTCGCTATTCAGGTTCAAACATGGTTCTATTCCATAACAACTCATTAAGGATATAATTTGTATGACCACAAAAATCAAGCGTAAGAATCAGCTACAACCTTATCAAGAAAGTTTGGTCTGCTCCTTACTAAAACTGGTGGGCCATTCAAATACCTCCAACCCGAAAAAGGGAAGGGCTGCCAATAGATGATCAAAGATATCGGCCATGATATATTCATAGTTTTCCCAACGCTTATCCGAACTAAACACATAGATTTCCAACGGAATGCCATGGGGCTCAGGCTGTAGTTGGCGAACCATCAAGGTCATTCCTTTGTGCACTGCCGGATGTTGCTCCAAATATTCCTGTATATATTTTCTGTATACCCCAAAATTAGTCAGATTTCTACCATTTATCGCCAGGGACTTATCAACTTCATGAGACTCGTTATGGGCTTTAATTTTATCCATGCGGTCAATGAGATAGGGTCTAACACGCTCAATCTTCTTAAGCTCATCAACATCTAGATCGGTTAAAAAACGTATGCTTTTTTGGCTTATGAGTATGGGACGCTTTATTCTTCTCCCCCCTGATTCCTGCATACCTCTCCAATTTTTAAATGAATCGGAAATAAGTGCATAGGTAGGAATGGTTGTTATGGTCTTGTCAAAATTCTGCACTTTCACGGTAGCAAGACTAATTTCCACAACATCCCCGTCGGCCCCGTATTTATCAAAAGTGATCCAATCCCCAATACGTACCATATCGTTGATACTTACCTGTATGCTCGCCACCAGCCCCAATATGGAGTCTTTGAATATCAACAATATAATGGCCGAGGCCGCACCCAGTGCTGTAAAAAACTTCCAAATTGTAGTTTCTGTAAGAATGGCAAAAATGGCAAGACCGCCCAAAACCCATGCAAAAATCATGAAAACCTGAATGTAACTATCCAAAGGCTTGTCCCTGTATCGTGCTTTACTTCGAAGATAGTCTTTGGTGCTCCTCAAAATATTCTTGGCAATAAGCAACATGGAGATTACAAACAGGGTCTGTAGCAGTTTTATGGAAATACCACGTGCCCATTCAAAGTCCAAAAAAACAACAGGCACAACCTCAAAAAGAAACAGCAAAGGAAAAATACGGGCCACATGTCTGGGGACCCTATGGGAAACCAAATAGTTATCAAAATTTGTGGCGGATTTACGTGCCAACCGAACGGATAAAAGTCGCAACAGTTTCCATATGATAAAGTCTAAAAGACCCGCTATGATTAGGCTAACCAATAAAAGCAGCAACAAATTCAAATATGATGCAACATTTTCGGCAAGCCCGATCTCCAATAATCGGTCGTATAAAATTCGTTTGTAATCCATTCCGTGAAAGATGATAAATCAAGTGTGCCAAAAATAATCCAAACCAAGCCCAAGACAAAATATTGACCGATTACACAATTGATTAATTTACCGATATGACTATTGAACCGCACGGTTTGTTTCCAATTTGACCATTAACTCCCACAAATACAATACCCCTCTTGGTACATGGAAACAGCCTTTCCATTTGCCTCCCTTCATGTGATGCGTAATTTTACCCTCCCGTGACAGATAGCCAAACCATTCCCCATGATCTTCATCCACAAAATGACCCCATGTATAACTATGTAGTTTCACCAACCATTCCCAGCATCGGATATCGCCTGTGAAATAAAACCCTTTTGCACATGCTATCATGGCTTCAATATGGGGCCACCAAAGCTTATTGCTCCATTCAAGTTGCTCAGGAGGATTACCTTTGAGGTCCATAAAATAAAACAGCCCCCCATATTCCGAATCCCAACCGTATTCCAAGGTAGATATAACAGCATCCATGCACTTTTGGATGAGTTCCTTATCATTTTGCCGCTCAGCAATGTCCATTAAAAACCATAGGGTTTCCAAACCATGCCCCGGATTAATAAGCCTACCTTGAAAGGTATCACTGAAACCGCCATCCATATCAACATTCTCTAAGATCAACCCATGTTCTGGCTTATAAAATTGGGACAAAATCTTTCCCTTAACACTATTGAGTTGTTCGTCCACCACCTTGGCGTCCAAAATATGATCGAGTTCCATTACCAAATTACTCAGGATCATGGGCAAGCTTAGACTTTGCAGGTCCCTGGTACCTGGATATGTCTTTTCATATTTTCCTTTTGGATTATCCTGTGCATCAAGGATATTATAAAAAGCTTCGGTAGCTATTGCATTATATTCCGCTTTGCCGGTGATTTTCCCAAGCTGACCAAAAGCCATGGACGCAAAACAATCTGAAAAGATGTTATATGGCTGTACCAAGGGACTCCCCTTTTTATCCAAGGAAAAGTACCATCGTCCGGATTCACTTCTGCCGTATTTCTGTAAGAAATCAGCACCATGGATTGCTATGTTAAGCCATTTTGAATTTGATTCAACCTCACTGTAAAGCTTGGCGAACATCCATACTTGCCTACATTGGAGCCAAACAAACTTATCTGTATCATATACACTCCCATCGGCTCCCAAACAGGTAAAGAACCCTCCATTTTCATTATCTATGGAATGTTTTTCCCAAAAAGGCAGAACATGTCTCAATAAATTTTCTCTGTAAATTTCCTTGTACTTTCCAAAATCTTCTTTTCCTATGGCCAAAACGAATTACTTTTAGTTTCCCTTCTTCTTTGGGTTCAATAACCGCAATAAACAATATTAATTTTTTAATATTAATTATCCAATAATTATTAATTTATTTTATTAATTAGATTGAACATAATAAAACCAGTTTCGCACCTTCGCTTAAGGCATTACCCCTTAATGCTTTAGAAACAATCCGAAAAGCTGACAGATACAGCTTCATGGTTTCAATATTTTGTTTTCATTGCCATTGTGGTTTTCTTATTATTTTTATAATCGCGTCTCGGTCCAAAAAAGAGAGAATGAAAAAAAACAAGCATAATATTTTTAATGATATCCCGGACGAGCAAAAAAGCGGTGTCGTTATCAAGAACCTACAGCTCAAGAAAAAGATCATTAGGCTATTGGACAAAAAAGGAGCGGCAACGATCAACGACATCTCAAAAAAATTCAACTCCAGTTCCCCCAAGGTAAATAAGCTTATCCAAGAGCTGATTGACGAAGGACTTGTTGAAGACCTTGGCAAAGCAGAAACTGATGTGGGCAGGCGTCCCCACCTATACGGCCTCATTGGTGATTCCATGTATTTTATAGGGGTTGATTTAGGGCGGAATTCCATAGAAATTGGACTGATGGATTTCAATGAAAACCCAATCCATTTTTCCAAGGATATTGAATTCAACTTGGAAAACTCAGAAAAATCACTTCTTCAACTATGTGACATTATCAACCTTTTTATAGACAAAAATCCCAAATGGAGAAACAAAATCATACGAATCGGCGTAAACCTTTCCGGTCGCGTGAACCATTTAAGTGGATACAGTCATAATTTTTTCAACTTCACAAAGATTCCTTTGAGCAGCATCCTCCAAGAAAAAATAGGGATTCCTTGTTTCATAGAGAACGACACAAGAGCCAGGGCATTTTATGCGTTCTATAGCAGAGAATCCAAAGACAGCGAGAACATACTTTATGTAAACGCAGATTATGGACTAGGACTGGGCGTGCTTGCGCAAGGGAAGCTTTTGTATGGAAAATCAGGTTATTCTGGAGAATTTGGACACATCCCCTTTTTCAACAACGAAATCATCTGCATATGCGGCAAGAAAGGATGTCTAGAAACAGAAGTTTCAGGAAGGGCCCTTGAAAAACAGTTCAAAGACAAGCTCAAAGGAGGGCAATCTTCATCCTTGCAAAATGCTTTCGCAAACATTGAAAACATCAAGATGGATGATATTATCAAAGCGGCCAACAATGACGACACACTATCCATTGAACTTATTGGAGCAATGGCCGAAAAGCTCGGAAAGGGCATCACCACCTTGATTCACTTATATAATCCAGAACTGATTATCTTCGGAGGTGCTTTGACCAAATCCAAAGACCATTTTTTTCTACCACTCCAAATGACCGTCAACAAATATTCCCTAAGTATTGTAAGGGCCGATACGCAATTGGAACTATCTAAAGGTACCGAGGGAACAGGGGTGTTCGGAGCTTGTTATTTGGCAAAACACAAGGTTTTGAATCCAAACCCATCTTGATTTTATTCCTCCCAAAACCTTTCTATCTCCTCCAAAGTCTTACCTGTTGTTTCTGGAACCAACTTCCAAATAATGTACATGTACGGAAGGCACATTACAGCAAATAGGACAAAAGTTCCCTGCGGACTCAACACCTCTAAAAGCCATGGTGTCAATTGACCCACTATGAAGGTCCCCATCCAAAGCGAAAAGCCAGCTATGGACATGGCCAGACCTCGTATCTTGGTTGGGTACATCTCAGAAAGTAGCACAAAAATCACTGCCGAGATGGAAATGGCGGTAAAGAAAACGTATGCCAAGAACAGAATCAACAATATATAGGAAGAAATACTCCAATCAGAAGCTTTGATAAAGTAACCTGAGATGAGCAATAAGGTAATTATCATTCCCGTCACACCAAAATACACCAGCTTTTTCCTCCCAACCTTGTCAATAATATAAAGCGCAAGAATGGTTGTAAGCACATTGACACCTCCCACAAACACCTGATAAAACAGGGCATCCTCGCCAGACATTCCACTCTGCTCAAAAATAGTGGGGCCATAATACAACACGGCGTTGACTCCCATGAACTGGCCCAATATGGCTACCGCAGCACCAATCAATATAGCTTTTAAGAAATTAGGTTTCAATATCAGCTTCCAGTTTCCTTTATCCACTTCACCCAATGAAATCTTCATCTCGTTCACTTCTTCTTGGATTTTCATTGATGAATTGTAAATCTTGCCCAGCACCATTTCGGATTTCTTTTCATTACCCCTAAAGAACAACCATCTTGGACTTTCTGGCAGTAGAAATACCATCAATAAAAATATGAGAGCAGGAAATGCCTCCATTCCCAGCATACCCCTCCACACTTCTTCCACAAGCAATTTGTTCCACAGATCCCCTTCAAGATGACCAACACTTTCCGAAAAATCAAGCAATTCAAAATTAACCAGATAGGCTGCCAAAAAGCCAACGGTAATCGCCAATTGATACAAGGTTACCATAGCACCCCTATATTTGGCAAAAGCAATCTCGGAAATGTACATTGGAGAAATAATAGATATCATCCCAATACCCACACCACCACATATTCTATAGCACACAAGCTGAAACATATCCATGGCCAATGCGCAACCTACAGCAGACACGAAAAAGAAAACAGAGGAAATCAACATGGCTTTTTTTCTGCCAATCAAATCACTGATGTAACCAGCCACCAATACCCCACCAATGGAACCGATCAAAGCCGAACTGACATACCACCCCTGTAAAACGGAATCCAGTTCAAATTGTGAAGTAACCATGGTTATGGTTCCGGATATCACCGCAGTGTCATAGCCAAAAAGAAAACCTCCCAGAGCAGCTACTGCCGAAATAAAAACCACGTACCCTAGGTTGCCTTCTTTGGCGATCTGATCAATATTCATAATGCATACTTTATGAATTACAACTTACTGATATTTATTTTTATAATTATATTTATTAATAATTTTTTTTAAAATATTGAAAATTACGGACTAACCCTTGTCCTGTTGATACCCTTGATCTTATAAAAAGGGATGATTGTCTTGTAAATGACAAGCCTGGCCTGGGTTATAAAATCTTATATCCCAAAATATTCCCTATACCTGTTGTATAAATGCCCTGCTTGCAGATATGCTGATTGCGGACTCATGAAATGTGAAAATTCGAATGTAATCGCTTTATGATAATTTGCTCGTTGAGCTGCTTCCAGCTTCATTCTAAGCTTATCAAACTTTATAGGGAAGAATTTTATGGGCATATCCCTACTGAAAGATTCAGCATTGGTCCAGCACTCAATACCATACCGATCGGCCAACTTTTTGTTTACCCCGAAGAACGCATCCAACTCATCATAATCTATATGCCCATCTTGAAAGGCACAGGCATCAACCACCTCATGGATTCCGGAAAATATTTCATCCCATTCCTTTTCATGCTCCACCACGGATACAGCTTCGGATTTGGTCAACGTTCCCGAAGCCGCGGCCACGGCCTTTTTTCCATCAATCCAAGGGGAAATCAATGTGGGCAATCCTCCAGAGACATCTTTACATTGCTTGCCCAATTTATGAAAGGAGGTGATGGCACCCTTAGTCCTTCTGCTGATTTCACCACTCAAGTACCACCCCTGAAAACTTTTGTAGCGACTGCCATAATTCTTCCATACCTCATCTATCACAAACAAATTGGAATCTATTTCTTTGGTCAAATCTCCAGTATCCCAATATTCACCAGAATCGTATAGACCAAAATAAAACTTCATTTTATACTTCTCGGCAAGGCGAAGAAATAACTCCAATAAATCTACCGAAGGTCTATAGCATCCTTTGGAAAGAAGGTATTCTGATGGATAGGTGATAAACTTTCTATAACCAGACCTGATCATGATCACCGTGTCTATCCCAATTGCTTTCATATGCTGGAAATCACGTTCCCATTCCTTTTCACCCCAATTCTGATGAGGAATATCATGTGATATTTCATCCAAAAAGGTACCCGTAATCTGCAGCCCCTGCTGTTTTGGGACAATCAAATTTGATTCTTCAAAGAAAAACTCAGGCTCAGAAGCATTTAAATAGGGCTCTGCAAATAAAGCCGTTCCACCAAGCATGGCATTCTTCATAAATTGTCTGCGTTTTGAATCTTTTCTTTTCATAAAAAGTTTTTAGTACACTTCAATCAAGTCTAAGTGTAGTTGTTCATAAAGTCCAGGAATAATGATATCAGGGTGATTTCAACCAATCCGAATCACTAAAGTATATAATTCACAGCATACATTGTTTGCCATAAAGAATTCATATTGATGGATACATTCGAAGTTACAGTACCTAAAACCTGCATTTTTTATGCAATAATGGTGTTTTTTGCATACAACAGCACGCAATAACCTTATAAACCCCATTAAATTGCACGTATTCCGTGTACATAGTCCTGCAAATCCTTAGTTTTGCATTTTTATTCCTTCATTTATGAACAAAGTCAAAAGACAAAACCTCATCCTGAACTTGGTCAATACCAAACGAAAAGTATATTCCAATGAATTGGCCTTGGAGCTTAATGTTTCCGAAGACACCATTAGAAGGGATTTAAACAGTCTTTCTGCCGAAGGGCTTATCAATAAAGTACACGGTGGCGCTATAAGCAAAACCCAAAAATATTACAGCTATAACCACAACCTTATCATCAATAATGACAAAAAGGAACTTATAGCCCAAAAAGCCGTGAGCCTTATTGAAGACGACACTTCTATGATCATTAGTGACGGTACCACCAATCTTACCTTGGTGCGTTTTCTGCCCAACGACATCCGCGCCACAGTATACACCTACTGCCTTCCCATTGCCATGGAACTGGCCAATCGCCCCAATATTGAACTTTTTTTCTTGGGCGGAAAAATCAACAAAAATTCTTTGGTCACCATTAGTTTGGATGTCATCCAAAAAATTTCCAGATTAAAGGTCGATTTTGCTTTTTTGGGCACTGGAAGCATTACCCCAACGGGAATAACCGAAGGTTCTTATGAGGTAGCCAGCATTAAACGCGAATTCGTGACCGCCGCAGACCAAACCATATCTTTGGTAACCTCAGACAAGCTCAACAAAAAGCAGAGCCATATCGTATGTGACATCGATGAGATTTCCACCTTGATTACTGACTTGGACCCTGCCGACCCTCTACTGGATGAATATAGGGCAACAGGGGTTAAATTGCTGTAAACAAGCAAACCTACTCCATTGCTAATTTTAGGGGTTCTTTTTTGCCAACAGCTCTTCCAAGGACACAAACTTATATCCCTTTCCGTTCAAAGTGGTTATAAGCTCTTCCAATCGATTATAGAATTTATCAGTACGATTTGGGTCGGTTCCCACATGAGTTAAAAGCAAGAAACCATGCAATCCTTCTTTTTCCTCATACGAAAGAATGGATTCCATAATCTCAGCACTGCTCCTGTAATTTTCCATGTCCGGAGTGGTGTAATCTGCATGGGAAATGGTTCCCGGCGTGTAATTGATCAAGCTTAAATCCAATTGATTGGTCCATTGGGTAATCTCGCTACTGTTCCACTCGTAAGGAGGCATAAAAAAGGGAGCGTCCTCTTTTTGTATCCCATGCTCCGCCATGATTTCATAATTGTCCAACAAATCTTTTTGAAAGCCGTACTGCGTTACCAATAACTTCTTTTGGGGAGACCAATCGTTGTACAACAAATGCTTATCTGAATGCGCTCCCAAATAATGCCCCCCGTCTTTTAATCTCTTAATCAGGGTAGCATACTTTGTATTCCTATAAAAGTTTCCGGTAAAAAAGAATGATCCTTTTATTTGATGTTTATCCAAGGTCTCCAAAATTAACGGCAGTCCATCTGCATATTGATCTCCGGTAAAGGTTAGGTTGATTTTCTTTTCGGAAGTGTTTCCACGTATTAGAGCACCACTTTCATCATAGGTGAAATCTGCTTTTTTATGCCCTGCTTTTTGACTTTTGGATTCCATGGAAGATAAATAATACACCAAAGAGGCCGTCCCATCCATAGTGGGTTCGTTGGTGGAATAATCTCCAATATCATCATGATAAACCACCAAATCGGACTGAAACTCTGCATAACTATCCTCCTCTTCTAACTTGATTCCAATTAGACTGTTGAAAATAGAACCATAAACCGGTCCATCCACCAATCCTCCATAGGTTGCATATCCTTCCAGTACAGTGAGGGACGAATGGGGTTTTACAGGCGAATCGGCATGACCAGGTAGTCCAACGATCATACTAGTGCCCCAAGGGTTGCAGCCAAACAGCCAATCCCTGAGTGCAGCCTCCATTTCCAAATAGGTATCATCCCCAGTGAGTTCACGATACATGTGGGATTGTGTCACCGCAGCGGTGACAAAGTTATTGGAACACCACACAAAGGGAGTTCCTATAAGAAACGCATTGTCTTTCCCTCGTTCATGAATAGCTTTGAGTCCTTTTTTATACAAGTTGGCCAAGTTTTTTGCCTTTTGATTTTTTCCTGAAACAGCCAGTTCAAAATGCCCTGCATTCAAAAAAGGGTAGTACTGGTAGTGCCTAACGGTATCCTTTCCTATCCATGGAGAAATCTGCTCCTTTTGGGCAAAATCCATTCCCTCATTTTTATATATAGCATCACCAGTAAGATTGTACAAGGCCCCGGCAGCCAATTCCATATCATCGTGCCAGTTTTCTTCCTCATAAAAATACGGGGCCTTGCATGGTGCAGTCTGACTGACTCCTGGATTTTTCTTGCCAAAATCATACGCATTGCGCGCCCTAGACAGAAGATCTTCTGTGTACTCAGGATAAAAATCCTTTAAGACCATACCTCCAATGGCAAAAGCAGAAGCAAACTTGCCTGCAGTAGAGGCAGCACCAGTAGAACGGTTTTGGTATTTTTTAAGCCCTTGTTTTTCAGCAGAAGCTAAATAGACCGGTCTGCCCTTTCTGTTTTCATCATAGATCACACTATCTTTGTTGGGCAACCTATACCCTGCATGGTCCCTATCATCTGCAATCTGGTTATAGTATTCTTCTGGGGAAGGATTCATTTTTTTTAGCCAATCCATTCCAAACTTGGCTTCATCAATGATGTCGGGAATACCATTTTTTCCCGGAAGACCGTTTGCTTGGAACATATCTCCAAACGCTCCGGGGTTTTCGCGGTAAGCCAACAATAACTGGTATACTGCATTGGCAGATGTTGCTGTATACTGCAAATAATCCGATGCATCATGCCATCCTCCAGTAACGTCTATACGTTCTCCCTCCCGCTTGGGGTTGTAAACAATAAATCCATCATCCATATGGCAGGAATCCGTTAAAAACGGGTTGTACCCACAGCGCTGTTGGCGCATGTACTTTAGAAGAAAATCAGCCGTATTGTCATAGACATTGGCATTTATATCAAACTCTGGGGAGGTAATGGTATTGGCTTGGATAAAATACCTTCCCGTTGCCTCGAAGTCACTAAAATCCAATCGGTACGATGATGCAAAAGGACCATAAGTCCCTTTGGCCATTACTCTTCTGGACGTATATACTTTCTTGCCAGTGACCGCATCAACCAAGGAAAAAGATTTTACCTCTACCTCTACTTTGGATCCCAAAACCGCCACTTTAATGGATTGTGGTAAATAACCCAAATTGTTTATCCGTATCCAAGATTCTTCTTTGGCCCACCCAATGGCAAAGGCAAAAATAAAAAATACCAACAACATCCTATTTTTCATGTAACAACCAAATTTGTGAATCAACCTAGACCCCTTTTAAGGTCGTTGAAGTTGATCAAATGAAAATTATAATTTAAATATTCCTTGTGTATTCTATTGATATGGTCCAAGTCCCATTGTCTGTCTTTATTAAGACTGGAAAAGCAATTAGGATCATAGCTCCCCGGATGGAACACCAGTTCATGAACCTTCCCCTTTTCGAGTCCTTTTAGCCAGAAATCTATTTCTGGGAAATGCTCTACTGAGCCATAAAAATATTTTTTATCCGGCATTACCACACCCCTAAACACCTTTCCGTGATTTCGGAACGACAGTCTCTTCTCACGACAAAATTTTGCCACAATAGAGTGGTATTTGGTATGTAAATGTTCCTTATGCACGTCCAAATGACTTGGGGCAATACCAAAAATATCAATGAATTTCTGGTACTGTCCCTTTACTTGTTCCATATGTTTGTCATAGGTGAATTCTACATGTAGACCTACACTAATGTCACTATATCCATTCAGATATTTGAGTTCTTTCACCGATGCGGCCTGATTATCCGAAATACGGTTAACCATAACGGTCGTGGAAGTAATCTTCTTTTCCACTAAAAGCTGAATAATATGCCCATTGAAATGATCGCTCATTCCAAAATCATCTGCATTGATTATCAAGTACGCCATGTCCCTGTTTAAACTCCCGCTATTCTTCTCTTGTACTCACTCAGCGCTTCTGCCAATCTTTGTTTGGAAGTTGAATCTCCAGGAACATTGTGAGATGGGTGGATGTGGAGTTTCACCCCTCTGTCTGCCAATATCTCAGCAACGGTGGTAACGGTCATCCAAACAGCTGTTACAAAGGCCATTGTAGAAACAGGACCCACTTTGTCCACATGGTTCTTTAGAGGAACCGATGCATCCTCGGCAGGGGCACAGGTGTCCACTACCAAATCGGCCAACTCAAACAATGTTTTTCCGCAAGAATGCTTAGTGGTCTTGTTTTTAGCTTCGGCAGCCGAACCAAACACAATGACCTTCATACCCTTTTCCTTGGCATCCAATGCAATATCAATGTTTACGGCATTAACGCCCGTATGTGAAAACAACCACATGGTATCTTCTTTATCAAAATTGTGCCCTTTCATGATCTCGCGGCCATAGCCTTCCACCCGCTCCAAAAAGATAAACTGATCAACACCCATTTGTCCAACAATGTTGGTAAAAAAGGTAAGGGGGAGTTCCACAATGGGATGAAAGCCCACAAAACCACCAATTCTTGGGTACATCTCCTCAATAGGGAGGGTGGCATGACCACATCCAAAGGTGTGCACCCATTTTCCCTTCTCTATGGAATCTGCCATGATTTCGGCCGCTTTTTGAATATTCTCGATTTGAGTGTCCTCGATTTTGGACATCACATTCCTGGCATTGTTAAGCCACTCTTTTGCTAACATTATAGATGTATTTAATATTTAATTTGATTTAATCTTTTTTGTAATCCGAGAATCAGCCCAGCCATGGCAATTACCAACACCACTAGAAGAACGGGGTATAATCCTATTCCAAAGTATTGCGAAACCCAGCCCATGAGGTAATTGCTAAGCACATTTCCGATAAGCGCAATGGTAATCACCAAACTAAAGGCGGTACCCGTTAGTTCCTTGTACATTTTCCCCACGTAACCCAAGACCACAGGAAACCCCGCGGCAAGACCAATCCCAAAGCCAACAAGACCCATAATTGAAAGGGAATGTGCTTGAAAAGCCCAAATAATCACAACACTTCCCAAAAGGATGCAGACGCTTAAAAGCAATACGGTATACGGGTTTATCTGACGCAGGATTTTTCCCAACAGTAATCGGGCAGCGCAAAGACCACCCACAAAAAGGGACAGAACAAATAATGCATCGGCAGGTTCAAAAGCTCTTTCGGTCTCCAAAAATAGGGTGGTCCAATTATTGGCTATTCCCTCCAGACCACTCTGAAAGAACAAAACAAAACCCAGCAATAAAAGAACAGGGTCTTTTAACATCCCCAACCCTTGCGCAATTGGGAAACCTTGTGCTTTCTTGGGACTTGGAAAAATTGTAATGCCAAAAAGAACAACGGGTAGCAGCATTCCCATGCCCATCCAAAAAATGAGCACATCTATCTCTAAATATTTTTGCAAGAAACCAACGACTGCAGGAACACCTAAAGCACCTACTCCGTAAAAAACGCCCAACAAACTCAAATTGGCACTGTGCTTATCCTTACTGATATCCGACACCAAAGCGTTAGTGGCCCCGTTTAAGATTCCACCTCCCAACCCAATGATCAAAATAGTCCACTTCAAGTAGTCGGATTGCGTGGCAGCACCCAAACCTTCAAACCCAATAAATGAAAGCAATCCGCCTATGATCAATATAATTTTGTACCCAAACCTATCCACCAAAGGGCCAAAGACAATGGACCCTAAAAGAATGCCCAATGGCAATAAGGATAGGGTGGCCCCGGTTTCAACATTGCTTAGGTATATCTTTTTTGAAATGGATGGCAGCAATGACCCCAAAGAAATCATCACAACACCAAACAGCAACATTCCCAAACAGGCTGCCGCAAAGACCACTTTGTAATTATATTTCTTCTCTTTCTTCATCGAAAATGATTCAGGTCTTATTCTGATTTATTCAAGGATGTAAGAGCCAAATACCCAGCACCTACAAGTCCAGCATCTCCTCCCAAACCAGAAACATCCACGGTCACGTTTCCAAAACTAATGGGTTGGGCCCATCGCTTTGATTCCAATTTGATTTCTTCCAAAAACTGGGAGCCCGGGCCAAATACACCACCACCAAAAATGATTTTCTCTGGATTAAAAATGCTGATCAAATTCCCTGTACACATTCCCCAATATTTTACCGCCGTATCCAGCACGAAAACTGCAACCGAATCACCTGTCCTATATGCTTCAAACACATCTTCAGTTGATAAGGTTTCTTGATCTAGGCTTCTTAAAGTACTCTCCATTTCGGGGCTTTCTTTTAAAAGTGTTTTGGCATGATCAGAAATCCCACCACCAGAAGCATAGTGTTCCAAATTACCCCCTTGATGGCTTTTATTGGAGAAATTCACATCCATCCCCAACCATCCAATGGAACCGGCAATACCATTGGCCCCATTCAACACCTTGCCATCTGCCAAAATTCCAACACCTATCCCCGTTCCTACTGTAATGAACAAAGCGTTATCACAATTTTTCGCCTTTCCTTTCCACACTTCCGCAAGAATGGAACAGGATCGATCATTATCAACAAACACAGGTACATTTGCTTCATTTATTCCTTCTTCAACTACCTTTTTTAAAGGGTAAGATTCCCATCCAGAAATGTTCGGCGCCCAAACGGTTTGGGTAATCCCATCACTTATTCCGGGAACGCAGATTCCCACAGCCTTAATTAAGAATTCTTCCTTCTTTGCCAAAGCCATGAGTTCGTTGACCAACTTGACTATCAACACCCCAACGTCATTACCAACCCTGCCATCAAGCTTATTCACTTTTTTCTTTAATTGGGTGCCATCAAGTAAAAAAAGACCACCTGCAACTTTGGTCCCTCCCAAGTCAACTCCTATTACACCCACCTTGTCATGCCCCATTCTTCTTTGTTTACATTAACAACATGCACAAATTAAGCAAAAAATTACTTTAAACTACATGCGATTCTCATTTTTTTGCATTTTTTATGCGCTTTTAAAAAATTATTTACTCATTCATGCATTTTTTTGGCATTTTTTTGAATCGATAAACCACGTCAAAAACTCCCTATCTTCTTGAGACAAGCATGCCACCTACAACCTCTTCTTTTTTACCTATATTAGTTCACCGTACCATCAAACCAGATGATTATGAGAACTTTGTTCGTCCTGCTATCCTTTTCCCTATTAAATATAGTTTCTTTATTTGCGCAATTGAACCCCAAACTTTTTGAGAACCTCAACTTCCGCTTTATTGGTCCAGAAGGTAATCGAACCATTGCCATAGCAGGAGTACCGGGAGACCCCATGGTAAATTATATTGGTGCAGCTTCTGGCGGATTGTGGAAAACCACGGATGGTGGCATTAACTGGAATCCCATTTTTGATGACCAAGAGGTTTCATCTATTGGGTCGGTGGCTTTAGCTCCTTCAAACCCCAACATCGTATGGGTAGGAACGGGCGAGACTTTTGTCATACGTCCTGCACACGCCATGGGTGACGGCATCTACAAGTCTGAAGATGCAGGAAAAACCTGGAAAAAAATGGGTCTTGAAAAAACTGGGCGCATCGGTCGGGTAATCGTTCACCCCACCAATCCGGACATTGTCTATGTCGCTGCACTAGGCCATACCTACGGCCCCCAAAAGGAACGTGGCGTGTACAAAACCACTGACGGTGGAAAAACATGGAAACAGATTTTGTTCATTGATGAACATACGGGAGCAGCTGAAATGGCCATCGACCCAAAAAATCCAGACCGACTGCTCGTAGGCATGTGGTCTATTCACATCAATACCTGGGGACTGAACAGTGGCGGTCCAGGAGGCGGGGTATACCGCACCACCGATGGCGGCAAGTCTTGGGAACCCTTATCCAAGTACGGCTTGCCTGGAGGAAAAGACCAGCCCGTTGGGAAAACAGCTGTGGCCATTGCCCCTTCCCAACCCGATGTGGTCTACGCCCTTTTCGAAATTGACAGTCCCGCCCTGTATCGTTCCGAGGATTTTGGGAACACATGGACCCTTCAAACCCAAAACCATGATATTGCCGAAAGGGCACCGTACTACACCCGCATGGCCGTTTCCCCTGCAGACCCGGACGAAATCTATTTTGCCAGTGTAAAGTTCAGCACCTCTACGGATGCCGGTAAAAACATCACTGGAGGGTATGCTGCAGGTGGCGACAATCACGATATTTGGCTAGATCCTACTAATGCTGACCGCATGATGGTGGCCCATGATGGTGGAGCGAGTATTACTCTTAACCACGGAAAAAGTTTTCAACGTATAGTGTTGCCCATTGCCCAAATGTACCACGCCGCGGTTGATGACAAAATCCCATATAATGTATATGGAAACCGTCAGGATGGATATTCGTACAAAGGACCCAGCAATAGCCTCCAAGGCTATATTCCGCTTGGTCTTTGGGAAGGTGTGGGAGGTTGCGAAAGTGGATTTGCCCAACCTGACCCCTTTGACAACGATATTATTTGGTCCGGCTGCTATGATGGTGGACTTCAACGGTACAACGCCCGAACTGGCCATGCACGTGATGTTCGCGTTTGGCCCGAAGCGGGATATGGATGGGAACCCGGTAAATTAAAGTACCGATGGCATTGGAACTTTCCGTTGGCTTTTTCGCCACATACCCCACATCGGGTGTATGTAGGGAGCCAGTTTGTGCATAAAAGTGATGATGACGGACAAAGCTGGCAGGTCATTAGTCCCGATTTGACCTTAAACGACAAGACACACCAACAAAATTCAGGCGGGGTGGCCATTGATAACCTAATGACTTTTGATGGCGCCACGCTCTTCAGTATTGCGGAATCCAAATTGGAACCGGGACACGTCTGGACCGGAAGCAATGACGGACAGGTGCATTTGACCCAAAACGGCGGGGAAACTTGGACCAATGTAACCCAAAACATTCCCGACCTTCCCCAATGGGGGACCATTGCCAATATAGAGCTTTCCCGATTCAAGAAGGGAACGGCATACATTTCCGTGGACCTTCACCAAATGGGCGATTTTGACCCTTATGTGTACAAAACTTCGGATTATGGCCAAAGCTGGAAATTGGTCAGTGGCACCGTACCCAAATCCGTCCATAGTTTCGCCCATGTCATCAAGGAAGATCCCAAAAGGGAGGGCATGCTCTATTTGGGAGTGGACAATGGCATCTATGTGAGTACCAATGATGGGCAAAATTGGATGCGTCTGCGAAACAATCTCCCCCCAGCACCGATATATTGGTTGGAAATCCAGGAGCGGTTTGATGATTTGGTCGTGGGAACCTACGGAAGAGGGTATTACATTCTGGACAATATTTCACCTTTGCGCGAATACGATATGGATGCCCAAGGCAAGGATGCCCATCTGTTCAGCATACGTCCCTCCTATCGGTTTCAGGAAAAGCAAAGCATAAAGACCGATGGCCCCAGTCTTAACTCCGGTACCAATCCTGCCTATGGGGCAGACATCAACTACTTTTTAAAGGACAGTACCGACCAAAAAGTGGAAATCCAGATTCTTACCTCCAATGATGAAATCGTGCGCACACTTCCAGGAAAGAATGACGCCGGCATCCATAGGGTGATGTGGGACCTTAGATACGAACCCACTTACAAACCCAAATTGCAATCCCCCCCCCCTGGCCGACCTTGGGTACAACTGAACGGTGAGGGTTGGCGCCCCTTGGTGACATGGGATTTGGATTTGATGCGGGGACAATACGGTCCCAGAGTGGTGCCAGACACCTATAAAGTAAAACTGATTGTTGGGGAAACAGCATATGTTCGGGAAGTGGAAGTCCTGAAAGATCCTTCCACTGAAGGAACCTTGGAAGATATCCAAAAACAAGTGGCCTTTTCCCTAGAGCTCAGGGATGCCATAAACGTGGCGGTGACCATGATCAATGATATTGAATCCATTCGGGCCGAACTGAATGAGATCATTCCACAGTTACGAAACAAAAATGATAAGAAAAAGGCAGAACAGCTCCAATCCATGGCTGAAGCGATTGCAGGTTCCTTATATGACATCCATTTGACCGGTGCCCGGGAAGATGCATTTCGGTCCCCGATGAAACTATACGGTCGTTTAAGTGCCCTTGCCAGCGATATCACCGGAAACGGTGTGGACTTTAGACCCACTGACCAACAAGGGGAGGTCTACTCCATTTTCAACAAAAGGCTCAAAGACGTTGATGACAAATTCAAAACCTTTATGAACGTAGAGGTCTACAACTTCAACAGTCAATTGAAAAAAAGTGAGCTTCAAATACTATTGGACAAGAAAATCAAGTCTTGATCAACACACGAGACACTACAAAACTTGAAATCCATGGGCATAGGGATCGTCATCATCTATGATGATGGTATTATACCCAGTTATTTGGGCCCAACCCTGGATGCTGGGTACAATGGCATTGACATTGGTCAAAGTAGTTTCTTTTTCAACCCTCCCAATAAACTTACTCCCGATAAAACTTTCATGGATGAAGTCTTCCCCTACCTTCAACTTGCCCTTGGCATGCAACTGCGCCAAACGGGCCGATGTTCCCGTGCCACAGGGCGAACGATCAATGGCCTTGTCCCCATAAAACACGGCATTTCTCCCTGAGGAGGTTGAATCTAAAGGATTTCCTGTCCACATCATATGGCTGACATCCCTGATGGTGGTGTTTTCAGGATGGATGAATCTATCGGGATATTTTGCATTGATACGTTCCCGGACCACCTTGGAATATTGAATGATCTTGGATGCTGAAAAATCATGTACTCCGCTAAAATTATCCTGCGGATCCACAATGGCGTAGTAGTTCCCGCCATAGGCCACATCAAAGGTGATTTCTCCCAACTCCGGGCATTCCACGGTCAGGTTTTCGGCCGCCAAATAGGATTTCACATTTACCAATTTCACCCAATCCACTTTCATGCCCGTCTGTTGGTATTCGATCTCGACCAAACCAGCGGGGGCTTCCATTCTAACTTTTCCAGGGATTTTAGGCTGAATTAATCCTTCCTCCAAAGCAATGGTGATGGTCCCGATAGTTCCATGACCGCACATGGGCAAACAGCCTGAGGTTTCAATAAAAAGAATCGCGATGTCATTTTCGGGCTCGTGTGGCGGAAAGAGGATACTGCCACTCATCATATCATGGCCCCTTGGCTCAAACATAAGCCCTTTTCGAATCCAGTCAAATTCCTTGAGGAAATGCTGTCGCTTTTCACTCATATTCCGACCCAAAAGGTTGGGACCTCCCCCTGTCACCAAACGCACAGGGTTTCCACAGGTGTGGGCATCCACACAAAAAAACGTCTTTCTTGCCACGGCTAGTGCTTCAACTAAATTATATCGTGTTTAAAAATACAACCTTACTTCAAGTAAGTGGGCAACAATTCTTCTGGAAAGGATTGGTAACTGATCGGCCTTGCCCATCTTTTGATGGAATGGATGCCCACCGCAGTGAACCTCGAATCCGTAGAAGCTGGATATGGTCCGCCGTGCTGCATGGACGGGCACACCTCGACCCCAGTGGGAACACCGTTGTAAATGATACGCCCCACCCTGTTTTGGAGCACATCGACCAAGGTTTCCAAATCCAAATCATCATCTTTTTCAGCAATCAAGGTTCCGGTCAGCTGGCCTTCCAAATTTTCTATGACCTGAAAGAGTTCTTCTTCATCCTTGCACTGTACCACCAAAGAAAAAGGCCCAAAAACCTCTTTGTGCATTTTGGGGTTGTTCAAAAAATCGGCCCCTGAAACCGTGGCAACTTCCGCTGGGGCATCATTGACCTGCACATCTTTACTTCTTTTGGCTATACTTTCCACACCTTTTTGGGAAGTTACCTCCTCACCATTTCTCTCATAACCCCTCTTTATATTGGGGTGTAACATGCATTGTGGTGCAATGGCCACGGTCTTTTCAGCCAACACTTCGACAAAATTTTGTGTATTGGCATCCTTGATAGTCAACAGCAATCCCGGATTGGTACAAAACTGTCCTGTTCCCAATGTTATGGAATCTGCATAGGTTTGCGCGATTTCATCGGCCCTTCGGGAAATGGCCTTGGGGGTGATGACCACGGGATTGATACTCCCCATTTCCGCAAATACTGGGATAGGTTCTTCCCGTTGCGAAGCCAAATCGAACAGTGCTCGACCTCCTGTGATACTTCCAGTAAATCCTACTGCCTTTATCTTGGGATGTTTCACCAAGTTCACTCCCACGTCCACACCTCCGTTGACACAAGAAAATACCCCATTGGGCATTCCTGTCTCTTGGGCCGCCTTGACAATGGCAGAAGCCACCAATTCCGAGGTACCCGCATGCATGGGATGCGACTTCACAATCACAGGGCACCCTGCCGCCAAGGCACTTGCCGTATCCCCGCCTGCCGTGGAATAGGCCAACGGAAAGTTGCTCGCCCCAAATACCGCCACAGGCCCCATGGGAATCAAGGTTTTTCTTAAATCCACTTTGGGAATGGGCTTTCGGTCCGGTTCGGCCGCATCAAACGTATTTTCCCGCCAATCGTCCTGGGCCACCAACTCGGCAAAAGAACGCAATTGAAAAACGGTCCGTCCCCTTTCTCCCTTGGCTCTTCCTTCGGGAAGTCCGGTTTCGGAGATATATCTTTCCACCAATTCTTCATCCAACTCCAAAATATGATCCGCAATGGCATTCAAGAACGCCGCCCGTTGTTTTCCTGGAATCTTTCTGTAGGTCTTGAAAGCGTTCCAAGCCAATTCAGCGGCCATATCCACTTCCTCTGGGGTGGCTTCCACAAAAGTTGAAGGATTTTCCGTATTCAATTTTGGGTTCAAGGTCGTGAATTTCACATCCCCTTTCCCACTCAAGTTGTTTCCAATGTAGTTTTTGCCTGTAATCATTATGCGTTACTGCTGAGATTTTTATAATCGGGCAATACGGGTCTATTCTTTAGGCCAGTTTCAATGATTTTCAACACCCGCTGCCTTTCCCCGCCTTGCAAAGGCAGTCTGGGAAGCCTCACATTCTCCGTACCTATGCCCGTGGCCACTTCGGCCAATTTTATGTTCTGCACCAATTGTGGACTGATATCCAATTCCAACAAGGGCATGAACCATCTATAAATTTCAAGTGCCTCGTTGATTCTTCCCGCCTTTACCAATTCGTAAATGGCTACCGTTTCAGCTGGAAAGGCACAGACCAGACCGGCCACCCAGCCATCGGCCCCTATAGCCAGACTTTCCAGACCCAAGGTATCCACACCCGTGAACACTTTTACACGGTCCCCAAAGCGGTTCTGCAATCGGATGATATTGGTAATATCCCTTGTTGATTCCTTTATCGCTTGGATATTGCTGCATTCCAGCAAATCTTCCAACATATCCAAAGTTACCTCAATTTTATAATCTACAGGGTTGTTGTAGAGCATTATGGGCAACGAAGTATTGTTGGCAATGGCCTTGAAATAGGTCACCGTTTCAAAATCGGTGGCCCTGTACCGCATGGGAGGCAATACCATGAGTCCGTCTGCACCTGCCTTTTCCGCCTGCTGGGCCATGGCAATGGCGTCCTTGGTGCTTTGCTCCGCGACATTCATGACCACAGGTATTTTTCCATCCGCTATGGCCAATGAGGTTTTGATCAGGGTTTCTTTCTCATCCGGTTCAAGGGTACTGGCTTCCCCTAGGGTACCTCCCAAGATAATTCCATGGACACCTGCCTCCATCTGCGCCTTGATGTTCTTTTCAAACAAGGCAAGGTCCAATTGATCATTGGTGGTGAACTTTGTGGTAACTGCTGGCATTACGCCTTTCCATTGTAGCATAACGATATGTTTTAATCACAAAATTAGAAGAGACAAGCCCAATCTTCGGTCTGAAAATTACCCAGTTCCAATACTATATTATCCTTTAAATATATTTTTTATGTATTTTATGATGATTTTTGTATCATTTTTATGAAAATACTACCCTTTAAAATACCCAAACCCAAAGATGAAGCCTTGGTGTACCAAGAGGACCGGGAAAAGGTTTTCTATGATCAACTCCATCAACATGCCGAAATCCAGATAAGCTATATTGAAAAGGGAGCAGGCACCCTTATTGTTGGGGATTCCATCAATGAATATAAGACCAACGACATTTTGGTGATTGGAAGTTATGTCCCCCATGTTTTCCGAAGTGATACCAATACCACAGATGAATCCGTTATGCGCACATTGTTTTTTGATCAGGATTCCTTTGGAAAAGATTTTTTCGCTCTTCCCGACCTTGCGGCCACTCACCCCTTCTTTCAACAATCGGTATACGGGATGAAAGTGGTTTCCCATAAGGAAAATACCATCGCTCTTTTTAAGCAGTTACGGCAACAGAACAAATTGGAACAGATTGCCTCCCTACTTTTAATCATCAACCAAATAACAAAATCCGAAACCCAACCTCTCTCTTCATTTGTATACAACAAGGCTTTTTCGGACGATGAGGGAAAACGCTTGAATAAGGTATTCGATCACGTCATGGATCACTACCACGAGCAAATTACCTTGCAAGAGGTTTCGGAAATAGCCCATATGAGCAAAAATGCCTTTTGTAGGTATTTTAAAAAGCGTACCAACAAGACCTTCTTTCAGTTTTTGATTGAAATACGTATAGAGAATGCCGGAAAACGAATCATCTACCGACCCGAACTTCCCATTTCCTTGGTTTCTGAACTGTGTGGTTTTAGCAACTTGGCCAATTTCAATAGAAAATTCAAGGAGTTGAAAGGGTGCACTCCCACCCAATACAGGGGACAATTTCAATAGAAAAGGACCCAAACCAAAATGACCGGGCCCTTTCCATGAACATAAATAACAACCCTACCAAATAGTTATGATTTCCTCACGCCGCATTTTGCTGCCTTTGGGAATATCAAAAGCTTTGATGAATTCCTCAAAATTGGACAGTGCTCCATTGGCCCGATAAAAACTAGGGGAATGCGTATCTGTTTTCACTAGGTTTTCCAAGGACTTATCCCGATACTTACCTCGCCACATTTTGGCATAAGCGAGAAAAAATCGCTGCTCATCCGTTAGTCCGTTAATGACTTGGGCACCTTTTTCGGCCTGATTGATTTTCATGGCTTCAAAAGCAATGGCCAAGCCTCCCAAGTCGCCAATATTTTCTCCCAAAGTGAGCTTGCCGTTCACATGGATGGAATCCAACACCACGTAGGCATCGTATTGCTCTTCTATCTTCTTGGCCCTCGCCTCAAACCGTTCCCTATCCTCGGGGGTCCACCAGGACTTCAGGTTTCCATCGGCGTCGTACAGGCTGCCATTGTCATCAAATCCATGGGTGATCTCATGCCCAATGATAACCCCTGCCGAGCCATAATTGGTGGCATCATCGGCATCATAATCAAAAAAAGGCGGGTTAAGAATCCCTGCGGGGAAGACAATTTCGTTACGATAAGCCGAAAAATACGCATTGACCGTGGGCGGAGTCATTCCCCAGGCGTTGGGATCAACCTCACCCCCCAAACGGTTCAATTGCCTTAAATAGTCATGCTCCCTTAAACGAATCACATTTCCGAAGTAATCATCGGCCTTGATGTCAACCGCAGTATAATCCAACCATTCATCGGGATATCCTATTTTCACCCCCATTTTATCCAGTTTATGGCGAGCCTGGATCTTGGTCTCTTCGGTCATCCACGTATATCGGTTTATCCGTTGATGGAATGCTTGCTTCAAATTATCAATGAGCCCGATCATCTTGTCCTTGTTCCGCTTGGGAAAATACTTTTCCACGAAGAGCTTGCCCAAGGGTTGACCCAAATTTATGTCCGTAGAGTTCTGTGCCAGTTGCCAACGTGGAAACTCTTCCTCCACCCCATTCAATGTGGTTTGGTAAAAAGCAAAACTTCGATCTCGGATGGCATTGTTCAACATGGGGGTTGTTCCCCGAATCACCTTCCATTGCATATACGTCTTCCAATCGGAAACAGAGAAATCATCCAACATCCGATCAAACATTGCCAAAAATTCGGGCTGGTTCACGATAACATAATCCACTTCCTTGTTCAACCCCAAATCCTTAAAATACTTGGGCCAATCCACATTGAATGTGAGTTGATCGAGCTCGGCCATGGTCTTTTGGTTATAGTTCCTTTCCGAATCCCGAAGTTGGACCGGGCTTCTATGGATTTGAGCCATCCGGGTTTCCATTTCGAAGATTTTTTGGGCCGCTTCCCGCTCCTTGCCTTGGTGCAATTGGAGCATTTTGAAGATATCCGTCATCAATTCGAGGTATTTGTCCCGAAACTCCTGATACTGTGTGTTGTCTTCCAAGTAGTAGGCCCTGTTGCCCAGACTCAAGCCAGACTGACTCAGATAGAGGGCATACACGGAGCTGTTCTTGGCATCCAGAACGGTGTAGGTGCCAATGGGCGCTTGAATGCCTTTGGCATATAGTTGCGCGGTCAGTGCTAAATAATCCTCTTTGGTGGTGATTTGTTCCACTTTGTCCAAGTACGCTTTAAGGGGCTTCAACCCCAGATTTTCCAATCGTAGGGTATCCATACAACTGGCATAGAAATCGGTCACCATTTGCTCCGTTGAACCCTTTTCGTAGGTTGTATTGCTCTCCGTAAGCTCCTTAAAAATGCCCTTGATTCGGTCCTGGTTTGCAAAATAGACCTCATGAAAGCTACCCCAAGAGCCATAGGCCGCTGGAATCTCCGTGCTGTCCAACCATTGGTGGTTCACATAGGTATAAAAATCGTCTTGGAGCTGTTGTTTCTCCTGTGCAAAGGCCATGGTTGTAGCCATTAGGGCCAAAACTGCCATCATCCTGTTTTTCATATGTTCGTTTTTTGAGTTGTTGCTGTGTTTTCTTTCCAATGTCAATCCCAAACAAATTTCCATGAGCCATCCTCTTGGCGCTTCCAAACCGTATGGAACACACCTTTGGCCTCCGCCGGATTGCCTTCGGCATCCTCATAGGAAAATGTGTAATACCCAAAGGTGTAGCCCAGGTCCCCAGATTTGGACACTTCTATAAACTCCGGTTTCCAAGCCAATCCTTTGGAGGTTTGGTTCTGCATAAAATCGGCAATGGCCTGCTTGCCCTCAATGAGTTGATTATTTCTCATGAGAACGGCATCTTCGGCAGCGTAGGCCAGAAAGGCCTTGTTCATGCCTTCTTCCTTGGCCATTTTTGCGAAGTCGGCCTCGGCATCGGCAATTTGTTGTTTCCAGGTCTCCAAAACTTGGGGAAGTGGTTCTTGGGTCTGGCCACATGCCATGAGCAGTACCATGGCCAATACACTACATACATTAAATGTTTTCATGACTTCAAATTTTAGTGGTTGGGGTTCCAATTGGGCTGGGTCTTTTTTCCATTTACGGAATATGTATTGACCGCCTTCAAATCGGTTCCGTTTTTATATTGATATTCAAATCTATGAACTCCTATTTGAGTATTGTTGACTGGGTTTTCATCAGCATCCAAATAGCTACGCTCCACCAACCTCCCTTTTTCATCATAATTGTTCTCTTCTATGGAATAACTACCCGACCCATTGACCATTTCTCCCTCTAGATTATAATAAGAGCCACGGACAGGTCGCCCCTCTACATCAAACTGGGTTTTATATTCGTGAATTTTATTCGCGCCGAGTCCTATTGGGTTTCCTTCCTTATCAAAAAAAGACCTTGTGGCCAAAAATCTTCCATCAGAACTATACGTGGTTCTGATGATTCCAATACCACTATTGGAGTTGACAGATCGGTTTTCCATATCCAAAAAAGTCCGTTCCACTTCATTGCCGTGTTCATCAAAACGATATACCACTTTATGCACCCCCCAATTGGTGAGCTGTGGCTCATTGTTCTGATCAATGAAAGCGGCTTCCTGTTCCGAAAAAAAATCAGAAGGGATATAGGCTATTTTAGCAATATTGGTCATACCCCGTGTTAATCTACCTTCCCCATCATAGTTGGACCATTCTGTAAGTTGTCCACTGGCATTGTACCTCACTTGGGTGTTGACCACATTTGCTTCGTCGGGTGTGGGGGTCTTACCTTCTTTTCCCAAATTGGTCATTTGGGCCAGTAGACCGTGTGCATTATAGGAGAAAAGGGTTACAAAATATTGGAACTCTGGGCGGTTTCGGACTAACTCATCCCTGATGTTATAGCGCCATTCCATAACATCGCCATTGGGCAAAGTCTCCCAAACGTATTTGGCTATGCCAAAATCATTTTCAATGATGTTCCCTTCAATATTGTGGAAGGTCAGGCCAATTCTCTTCCCTTCCGCATTCAGGGCAAATCTCGCTTCGTACACATCTCCTGAAACCAAGGTTCGGTGACCAAACTCGTTGTAAAATATTCGAATTTCTTCATTTTCTTGATAGTTAATTTTGATTTTGGGTGCCCGTACAAATCGGTCTGAAAATGGAACCAGTTTACCATTGAGCACATAGCGACACTCCACCAACCTTCCCTTTTCATCATAATCCAATTCAAAGTGTTTCTTGTTGCCCACATCCTCCTTGTCCACCATCTTGGCCCCTCTGATATCGGCAAAAGGGGTTTCCCGAAACACAATGCCCATGGCATATTGAGTATGCTGTGCGGTTACCTTTAGTCCACAACTCAATAGCATCAATACTGCCAAGATTAGGTTTGTTGCCTTTTTCATTCAGTTCCCTTTTTATGGTTTGATATGATCATAAAGCCAATCGATAGGTGAGTTTCATCAAGAAAATGTTCTCCGGTTTTTGTCCAAAAATGCCCGATTCCAATCCGCGTGTCAAACTATCCGAAGGGTCCATAAAGTTGGATATCCCCTGCGACCAGACCAAAAACAGCTCAGACCCCGGGATGTATTCCCAACGTACCACCAAATTGGAACGAAACTCCACCAAGGAAAAATCAGGATCATCAAAACTATAATCCATGGTTCCGTCCAGATTTTCATCCACCATATACATTCCCATATCCAACTGCTTGGCTAACTGTCCCTCTTCCAGCAATTGATAGCGATCAAAAAGGTTTTCTGCCACCGGATTGGTGATGTAGTTGAAATGGGAATACCGCCCCCTGGCAATAAAAGGTTGCCCATAGTATTGAATGGTGAGGTTGGGATTTATGGTGTAGTTCACCCGAATGGCCGCACTCAATGTTTTGTTATCTATTTCCGAAGTAATGTATCGGGGCATCCCATTGAATTGGGTCTCCGTGACATATTGGGTTCTATGGGGGTATCTGGCATACTGTGGACTAAAGGATATGCTCAGAGCATTCGAGGGCTGATAGGTAATCCCGCCGGTAAATTCAAAAATGGTAAAGTGACCCTGTTTGGCTTCCGAATAGAGCAAATCGGCACTAAACCGTAGTTTTTTTCGTAAATCTGTACTAGCAGTAAACCAGACAAAGTTTTCCCGTGAGAGCTTGAATCGTGGACCACCCTGCAAGTGCGCCGTACGATAATTAATGGGGATATGTCCTCCACCAACATCAAAGCTCCAATTGTTCAAAAAAGTACCATCTGCCCCAAATTGGTATTGCATGCGGTTTCGGTTCCCTTCAAAATCAAAACTATTGAAGTAATTAAAATTAGCCCCTACTCTCCTAAACTTTCCCATTTGGCGGGTAGATTCGTAGGCCACTGTATTGTATTGACGAAACTCATCGGTCTGACGCAAAAATCCAATATCATTGATTTCGAGCTCTGGGGATTTCCAAAAAGCGCCAATGGTATATCGCAAATTGCCACCACCCACTTTTCCATACTCCAATTTTCCTCCGGTTCCCGCCAATGAGGTTCGGGTGGAATCCACTTCCACGTGACCCGCATCGGTGCGTTGGAACAAATGGGTCAAGGTATTTTGGGTTGCGGCAATGGCCTCCCTACTCCCCTTTACCTTACTAAAAATGGAATAGCCCATGAGGTAGTAGTTCCGGTTGTTCCACTGGTGTTTAAAGTCCAACCCACCCGAATAGGCGTCGGTATGCAAAAAATTGAGTTGGTCGGGCACGTCAAACCTATTGGTGGCCGTTACGATACCCCCTACGTATGAATTGTTGTTGTTAAAGTCTTTCTGTAATCGCCCCACAAAATAATTGGTAAGCGGTTCCACCAATTCCTCGCTTCGTTCCCCATTGGTGTCGATTTCGGCATATTCCTTGGCCGTTAAACTTTCCATAACACCTATGGACCACCCATTCTTGGTCTTTCCCGAAAATTTGGCCGCACCAAGAATAGTAGTGTTTCCCGGTCGGTCCACATATTGGTCACCAGACACACTGGGGTATCCTTGCGGGGTCCTTCCTATGCGCCTCGAATAAAATAGATTGTCCGAGGCATGCGAAAATCTGTAATCAAAAATATTCTTGTTCTCTACAAAAAAGGGTCGCCGTTCCTGAAAAAATATCTGGAAGCCATCCAAGGCTATGGCCGAAGGGTCGGCCTCCACCTGTCCAAAATCGGGGTTCACGGTCAAATCCAACGTAAGGTCATTGGTCACTCCAATCTTGGCATCCACTCCCCCATTCAACTTAAAATCATTGCCATCCCTAAAGGGATTTCCCTCCTCTTTTTCATAGGTTTTTAGCTGCGTTACCGTAAAAGGCTGTATTTCCAGCTGGTTTTGCGGAGTCAGGTTTTTTAATCCATGGAGTTCCCCAAACTCACTGACCCAGCCTGGGGCATCTTGGGGAATACGCTGCCAAACGGAGCGTTCCTCATTTCTAAAATAACGTCTTAAAACCTGGAGCCCCCAGACTTGTTCCTTATCTGCATTAAACCGCAGCTGACTTAAAGGAATTTTGATTTCGGCGGTCCAACCCTCATCATCTATCTGGGTTTTAGTCATCCAAATGGGGTTCCAACTACTGTCCCAATCATCCCCATTATTGGAAACAAATTCATCCCCACGAACCCCAGCCACCGTTGCCGTAAAGGAAAATGCGGTCCGAAGATCGTGGTAACTGTCAATGTTAACCTCAACCCAATCGCCATCAAAGGTATCCCTACGGCCCATCCGCCGAACAATACTATCCGGCTCAGCATCCAAGGCCCTTATGGCAAAATAGATATATTTGGTATCGTAAATGATCTTGAACTTGGTTTGAAAGGTAGGTGGTGTGTTTTCATCTGGGCGAACCTCTATAAAATCACCGCCCCATTCTACAATATCCCATATTGGGTCGTCTATTGCTCCGTCAATAATCGGAGTTCGTCCATCTTGAATGGCATTGGTGTTATATTTCTTTTTTTCAATGATCTGGGCGTCCAAGACCTGAATAGAAGCCGGCAAAATAGCCAGCCACAAAAAAATCTTTCCCATGTAATAGTTTTATGCACCAGCCCGCATTGACTTCAATCCTAATGGATTGTTGTTGATATAAGTGATGACTGTCGTTTTTTGATTGATTTGATTGACATTTCCCGCTAAATTTAGCTGATGATAGCATCTCTCTTTTTAAAAAGAATTGAAGACACTTTTTTTTGATGCAGGCACACAAGTATCTGATTTGAAACACCTTTATCATGAAATGGAGCAATTAGTTTTCGCAATCAATGCAGTAAATGTTCCCTATTTTCGCCTAAATTGCATGGATGGCTTATAGAGTAATCATTGTAGATGACGAATTGCTGGCGCGACAGCGAATTGTTGAGTTATTGGAAACACGAAAGGAATTCCATATTGAAGCGCAATGTGCCAATGGGGAAGAAGCCATCCAACAAATCAACACCGTTGGGCCCGATGTGCTTTTTTTGGATGTGGAACTGAAAGACTTAACTGGTTTTGATGTGCTCCAAAACCTGAACCTACGGAAAATGCCTTTGATCATCTTCATCACGGCCTACGACAGCTATGCCATCCAGGCCTTCAACAATTATGCTTTGGATTTTCTACTAAAACCCTTCAAAAATCACCGATTTTTTGAAACTCTAGATCGTATTGAGGAACGGATGAAACTCAACAATTATGGAACCGATATGAGGCAGTTTTTATTGGATATTCAAGGTAATATTGGAAGCTCTCCAAACACTATGGCTTCCCGGTTTCCCATTCGAGAGAACAACCGAACTGTTTTTTTGAACAAGGAACGCATCAAGTATATCTGTGCTTCCAGCTATTATTCGGATGTTCACAGTGTAGACAAAACCTATACCGTTAGGGAATCCCTTAAAAATCTTTTGGTACAGTTAAACGCCTCCAACTTTGTACGGATCCACCGATCTACCATCATCAATGTGGACCATATGCAGGAACTTGTTCATTCAGATTATAACGAAATGGACGTGCGGATGCATGATCAGGAACTGTTCCGAATCAGTAAATCATATAAAAAGGAATTTCTAAAAAAATTGGGGTTGACCACATGACCAATCTGTTGAAAAAATATGGGGAGAGACCTTTGATCATCTATTTGGTGGTCTTTTACACTTTTATTGCCCTAGTGGATTTTCTACGGAGCTTTTACTTTCTGTACAGTGGTCCAAGGCGCGTCACGAACGATTTTACCGGGCTGGTTTTGGTGAGCCTTGTTGATTGGGCCGTTGTACTCCTTTTTATGTGCTCCGTTTCCTTGCTCACCAAATACCTTCTGATGAAACGGGTATCCTGGACAAAGATCATTCCATTACACATTGTGTTGAGTATTTTGCAAAGTTACCTTGTTGGGTTTATCTCTCCTCTGTTGCTCACTTACGAACTGATAACCATTGAACTTGGCTTTTTCGAGAAGGTCACGCATACCTTTTTCTTCAATGTCACCACCAATATCTTGCTCTACAGTTCCATGATTCTCATCATCTACGCCTATTTCTATCTTCAGCAGATAAAAAATCAGGAGATACGGAACAAGGTTCTAGAGAACAGTCTCATAAAGTTTAAACTGAAAACCCTGGAGAGTCAGCTCAATCCCCACTTCCTTTTCAACACGCTGAACAGTATTTCCAGCCTTATCCCCAACGATCCGGATGCCGCCCAAGACATGGTGGCAGATATTAGTTTCTTGCTTCGGAAATTCCTAAGCATTGATGACAAGAACTTTATCACCGTTCGGGAAGAATTGGAAATTTTGGATTACTATACCAACATTCTAAAACAGCGTTTTCAGGAAGATCTGGTAATCACACGAGAAGTACAGGAGTCCACTCTGTACAAACAGATTCCACGATTGTTGATACAGCCCATTATTGAAAACTCCATAAAACATGGATTCTCAAAGGAAAACAAAAAGCTGAATATACATCTGTCCATCCAAGACCAAGGAGACTCCATTTTGTTATCGGTGGAAAACAATGGTAAAAGAATACCCAAGTATCCCATTTATTCCAATAGTGGCATAGGAATCATCAACATTAAGGAACGATTACAGGCATTGTATCACGGAAAATCGGATTTTCATTTTGAGAATATGCCCAAAGGGGTTAAAACCGTGATTACCATTCCCAAAGTACAAAGCATTTAATGCATTTTCTTATAAGTTCACATCAAATAAAGATAAATCGGAATCAATTTTGCACGAACAGGGATAGAAAACACGAGTTTAGCACTGTTTTCAAAACAATGGTTTTGTTTGATGATTTATGCTAAAGCCAACTTAAATAGTTGGCTTTAGTTCTTATAGCTACTAAGGTATGGTTAAAAAAATAGGGGTACTGCTATTTTTTGCAGTCGTAGGTCAAACGTTTGCACAAACTTCGTTCAAGGGTAAGATAGTGGATTCCAATGGTGCTGCCATTGCCTTTGCCAATGTGGTAGCCATGAGCAAGTCTGATTCAACCCTGATAAAAGGTGCCATCACCGATATGGATGGGGTGTTCAACATTGACGTAAAACAACCACAGAACAGCTATTTATCCATTTCATTTGTAGGTTTCCAGACTACAACCGTGACCGACCTGTCCAATACCAATTTGGGAAACATAACTTTGGAAGACCAGACCCAAGCACTTGAAGAAGTTGCCGTGGTAGGTCAAAAACCCTTCATTCAAAAAGAACAGGACAAGCTGGTGCTCAATGTAGAGAACAGTATCGTTAACACGGGAAACTCCACCATGGAGTTGTTGGAAAAGGCCCCAGGGGTGATCATAGATCAAGATGATGTCATATCCCTTAGTGGTCGTACCGGGGTACGAATCTATATGGATGGAAAGGACACCCGTTTACAAGGGGAACAATTGGCCAATTTACTGCGTAGCCTGCCTTCTTCCAATATCGAGAAAATAGAGATCATCACCAATCCCTCGGTACGTTATGAGGCCCAGGGCAATGCGGGCATTATCAATATAGTCACCAAAAAAGGGAAATTGTATGGTACCAACGGAAGCCTTACCTTGAGTCCGGGATACGGGCGTTATTTCCGATGGAACAGCGCTATGGACTTTAACCATAGGACTGAAAAATTGAACCTCTACGGTCAATATTCCTATACCGATCGCAATCAATACCAAGAAATTGTCATTGATCGGGTATTTTTGGACGGGGACCAGCCCCAAGGTTATTATGACCTTCAAAATGATTTTGAACTGCCACTGAAAACGCATACCGGAAGGTTAGGGTTGGACTATACGGTAAGCGAGAAGACCACACTCGGGGTTCTGTTCACCGGACTCAACAATAAAACCGAGAACATCTCTACCAGCAACGTTTTAGGGTACAATACGGACTGGGAACTTATTTCGGAGGAGAACACGGACACGGATATTGCCTCCGAATGGAACCAGTTTACAGCCAACCTTAACGCCAGACACAACTTTGCGAACAAAAGTGTCCTCAATTTTAATTTTGACCATGCCCGTTACAGCAATTGGTCTGACCAAAAGTTTGTCTCCAATTTTGACTTTTTTGAAAGCAACACTACTGCCCAAGACATTCTTTTGGGAGATGTTGACGGTTTCCTTAACCTTACCGGGATTACCGTGGATTATGAGCTCCCATTAAAAAATGGGGACCGATTTGAAGCCGGTTGGAAAAACACTTGGGTAAAATCGGATAACGACTTGGCCTATGTGAATGAAAACAACGGGGTCACCACCCCAAATACCAACCTCAGCAACCATTTCATCTATGATGAAGATATTTACGCGGGCTATGTGAGCTACAACATCAATCGTGAAAAATGGAATGCACAAGTGGGGCTACGGGCCGAAAACACATCTGTTATTGGCAACCAGATCACCACCAACACGGTCAATAAAATGGATTATTTGAACCTGTTTCCCACGGCTTCCTACAACTATACGTTTAACGAAAAGCATACCTTGGGTGTATCGGCGGGCAGGCGTATTGACCGCCCCGGTTATGGCCAGCTCAATCCCTTCCGAACCTTTGTGAACACCAACACCTACCGTGAGGGGAACCCCTATCTGCAACCCCAGTTCACATGGGTGAGTGAGGTCAATTATACCTTTAAGCAGCGTTACTACTTTGCCTTCAATGTAGGTATTACTGAAGATCATTTGACCATGGCCATTATTCGTGATGGGGACCAAGAGGTGGTCATTGTACGTCCCATCAACATCGACAGACTGAAGAGCTATTCCTTTGTGGCCAGTCTTCCCATACAGTTCAACAATTGGTGGCAGAGCAATTGGAACATTAACGCATCCATCAATGATTTTGATGGAGACATCAATGGGTTCAATTTTGACCGCAGCAATCCTGTGGTAAGTCTCAATACCAACCATAGTTTTGGATTGGGGAACGGCTACCGATTGCAGGCCGGGGCCTTTTATCTTTTCCCTCACTATGGAAGCATTACGAGGGCAGAGACCATTTCGTCCTTTTCCGTGGGACTCCAGAAAAACTTGTTCAAGGATGCCATGACCCTACGGTTCAACATCAATGATATTTTCTGGAACCAATACCCCACTGGAAGAACCGCTTTTGGCAATCTGGACGATTCCTTCACTAGCTACCGGGACACCCGTTATGCCACCCTTTCCATTTCTTGGCGATTTGGAAAACAGTCGGTACAGCCGGTTCGTAGAAGGCAGTCCGAAATCCAACAGGAAATGGACCGGGCACGACAACAAAACGAAGGATAGCCCGAAATTTCTACTTGGGGTTTACTTTAAAAAAGTTCTAACTTTAATGCTCGAACTTTTGCGAAGTTGTATACCATCATCGACATAGAGACCACTGGGAACGGAATCAAGGGGAACAAAATCACCGAAATTGCCATTTTTAAGTTTGATGGTACCCAGATTGTGGAGGAATTCACTTCCTTAGTGAATCCACAATGCTCCATTCCGTATTTTATCACCGGACTTACGGGAATTGATGACCAGATGGTGCAAAATGCGCCCACTTTCCCTGAAATTGCAGAAAAGGTTCTGGCCCTGACGCAAGACTGCATCTTTGTGGCTCATGCCGTGAATTTTGATTACGGGGTGATTAAAGAGGAGTTTCGGAGCATAGGGATGGACTTTACCCGAAAAAAGCTGTGCACAGTACGCTTATCCCGAAAACTCATTCCCGGATTGCGATCCTACAGCTTGGGAAAACTCTGCTCCGCGATTCAAATTCCGTTAACGGACCGACACCGCGCACGAGGCGATGCCCATGCTACCACCCTGTTGTTTCAAAAACTATTGAACACCCCCAATGCGGAACTTGTGTTCCAAAAATTTCTCAATGCTCGAAGCCAAGAGGCCACTTTGCCGCCCCATTTGCCCAAATCGGTTTTTAATAAGATCCCGGCCCAACCGGGCATCTACTACTTTAAAAACCAAAATGGGGAAATCATTTATGTGGGAAAGGCCATCAACTTGAAAAAAAGGGTACTCGGCCATTTTTATGATAAAAGTGCCAAGGAAATCCAGCTCTGTAGCGAAACGGCCGATATTGATTTTAAACTTTCAGGAAGTGAATTGGTGGCATTGCTTATGGAATCGGCGGAAATCAAGCGATTGTTTCCCTTGTACAACCGGGCCCAAAAGCGAACGGTTCGGCAATATGCCATTTTTCAGTACGAGGATAGAAATGGAATCACCCATTTGGCCTACAACACCTTAAAAGGGGCACCCAACCCCATAAAAGTTTTTTATAACCAAACCGATTGCAGGGCCTATTTGCATGAAATGTGCAAAAATTTTGCGTTATGTCCCAAGTATTGCCATCTTCAACAAACGCAATCAGCCTGTTCCCATCATGAGATTACCAGTTGTGAAGGGATATGCCGAGGCGAAGAATCTATCGAGGATTACAACCGGAAGGTAAAAAATGCCATTCGGGAAACGAGATCTTTGGAATCTGAGGTCAGGGTCATTAAGGAAAAGGGACGAAATCCCGAGGAAAGCGCGGTGGTTCTCATTGCAGAGGGAGTGTATAAAGGGTATGGTTTTATTGACCAAGGGACGGAGGTGTCTTCTTTGGAAGATATTGAGGCTCATATCATCCCACAGAAACACACTTTGGAAACGCAACGCATTGTGGAGGCGTTGTTACCCAAATTGGAGTCTTTTGTCCTGTAAGGGGTTGACACGAATTTCACGAATATTCACAAAGGCATTGCGGTGGATTCCGCATCAGGTGCGGAATGATGGCTCGTTTTTCTGGGTCATTTCGAACGGTTGTCCTGAGCGCAGTCGAAGGATAAAGTGAGAAATCTAAATTGGAAGAGAGATTTCTCAATCGCTACGCTCATTTCGAAATGACAAGGCACTACGGTGGATCCGCATCAGGTGCGGAATGACAGCTCGTTTTTCTGGGTCATTTCGACCGCATGGGAGAAATCTTAAGATGGAAAAGAGATTTCTCGGTCGCAAGCTCCCTCGAAATGATACCATAGCTAATAAGTAAAGTACCTCAAGCTGTTATGCGGACTTTAAAGACTGCATCAGTATCTTTTAAATGCTGGAACCCCAAGTAAAGTTCCCGTTGATTTACCGAATACGGGTAAAACGAAATGGGTTCAATGCAGATCATGTTCCTTACTTCCGTCCAACACATGAACTGGCCAAAGCCCTCCGTCTCTATGGTCAACTCACGCTCATCTTTGAGTGTAATTCGGGTACAGTCCTTTACCTGATATGCCCTACTTCCCACATCCAATACCTCATCCAAGGAAATCTCCCTATCATTTGCAACCAGCGTAGGAGTCTTTGTGTACAGTTTAAATGCAGGGTGATAGCCCAACATAAACGGCATATCCCTTTCCCCGGAAATGATAAAGGAAATCTCCAAAGTGTTCCCTTTCAATAAAAAGGATTTTTCAAACCCAAATCCATAGGGCCACATAAGTCGGGGTTTGGGGGATTTTTCTGGATATTTTGAATTGTTTACGGGGGTACCCGCTTGATACTTTTTGACAAAAACCGCAGCATCCTCTGCTTGGGAAATCAGCTGGTATTCCAATTCCCGAAGCAATCCATGCTGATCCTGAACAGCATTTCCCCTTGGCACCTGAACATGATAGCCCGCTTCATTTACCGGCCCAATTATGGGAAACATTTCGGTATCTGCATTACGCCAACCAGGGCTTCCCTTTTGATGGATGAACTCATGGCCGTCCACCAAAAAACTTACCAATTCACCTGCATCTATATCTACGGTGGCACTTTTACTTTTAAGCTGAACCATGATTATTGGTTTATCAATCGATAAATAAGGATGGCAGTACGCTTGGTCAAGGCTTCAATGGTGTTAAGGTTGACGGTTTCCTCGGGGGTGTGGGCTCCTGTGCCCATGGTGCCCAGACCATCCAGACAATCCACATATTGGGCCACGAAGGACACATCGGCTGCACCCCTTCTTCCGGGGTCATAGGCCAATACTTCGCCTTGTTTTAAATCCAAGCTTACTTGGTTCAGGGTATTCAGCAATTGCATATTGCCCTCAGTGGGTTTCATGGCGGGGTAACTATCCGTAAAATTGATGGTTGCCGAAGTATGCGGCAGGTTTTGCCCCACAATTTCGCGCATTTTGTTCCGGGCGCGTTCTTTCTGTTCTTCTGAAATAAATCGGAGTCCACCCCTCACCATGGCCTTTTGTGCCACTACATTGGTTTTTCCAAAAACATCACCTTTGCTTGTGGAAGCGTCAAAATTAACAAATGTTCCGCCCAAAAGGGTTCCAGGGTTGAAGGTCAGCAGGTCCTCCCCTTTGACCTCGGTATAAAATTGGTGTAGAATACGTGAGATTTCAAAAATGGCACCAGCGCCTACATCTTCATTGAAGATTCCAGAGGAATGGGCCCGTTTTCCCTCCACTTCCAAGGCCCATCCCGAAGCACCTCTTCTGGCCACAGTGGCATAGTTGAACCCTGTGGACGTTTCAAAACCAAGGGCGATATCGCTTCGCTTGGCTGCCTCCACTAAATCCTTTCTACTGACGGACAGGGGTTTCCCAGTACTTTCTTCATCTCCTGTAAAAGCAACAATGATTTGGGCATCTTTCAACAGACCGTTTTCCTGCAAGGCTTTGAGGGCATACAGCACAATGACATCGCCTCCTTTCATATCGTTGCCACCGGGGGCATGAGCAATGCTATCGTTTACCATTTCAAAGGTCTGGAAGGGGCTATCTTCCTCAAAAACCGTATCTAAATGCCCAATAAGGAGTAATTTTTTGCCCTTTTTGCCCGAGGTTTCGGCAAATAGATGGCCGCCCCTGTCCATATCATTGGGCATTTCTATCCATTGGGTCTGAAAATCAATGGCATCAAAGGCATCCTTAAAAACCATACCTACTTCCTTGACCCCTTCGGCATTTAAAGTACCACTGTTAATGTTTACCACCTTTTCTAAAAACTGAATGGCCTCGGAATTATTCTTTTCTATGGAAGAAACAATATTCTTTTCGGTTCGGGAAAGTTTTTGTGCAGTGATTGAACATGTTACGATAAGGGCAATTGAGGTTATTAGATGCTTGAGCCACATAATATGATGTTTTGCCCCGAATTTATCAATTTTTACTCGATAAACCCTTTTTCGCGCATCCAATCGTCATTGAACATTTTGCCCACATACCTACTTCCATGATCATGGAAGAGCACCACGATCACATCGTCCTTGGTAAAATGTTCCTGTAATTGCAATACCCCTTTGATGGCCGCTCCAGCAGAATTGCCCAAAAACATCCCTTCTTCGCGGGCCAAGCGGCGAGTGTAAATGGCGGCATCCTTGTCCGTTACCTTGGTGAAACCGTCAATGATGTCAAAATCCACATTCTTGGGTAGGATATCCTCCCCTATCCCTTCGGTAATGTATGGATAGATTTCGTTCTCATCAAAAATGCCGGTCTCGTGGTATTTTTTAAAGACCGAGCCATAGGTATCCACCCCCCAAACCTTGATATTGGGGTTTTGTTCCTTGAGGTATTTCCCCACTCCTGAAATGGTGCCTCCGGTTCCGACTCCCACCACAAAATGGGTGACCTTGCCATCGGTTTGTTTCCAGATTTCAGGTCCAGTGGTCAAATAATGGGCCTTGGTATTGCCTGGGTTATCGTATTGATTCACATACCACGAATTGGGAATTTCGGTCGACAATCGCTTTGCTGTGGAGTAATAGCTACGGGGATCGTCAGGAGCCACATCGGTAGGACAAACATGCACCTCACTCCCCATAGCCTTGAGGATATCTATCTTTTCCTTGGATTGTTTATCGCTGATTACACAGATCATTTTATACCCCTTTATAACTGCGGCCAGGGCCAATCCCATTCCTGTGTTTCCTGAAGTTCCTTCAATAATGGTGCCTCCAGGTTTCAAGATTCCAGAAGCCTCGGCATCTTCCACCATCTGGAGGGCCATACGATCTTTGACTGAATTTCCGGGATTAAAGGTCTCGTATTTGGCCAAGACCAGACAAGGCAATTCCGACACCAACGTGTTCAGTTTCACCAAAGGGGTATTTCCAATAGTTTCAAGAATGTTGTTTGCATAATCCATAGTCAACACAAAGATAGGTTTTTGGATAGTCCTTCGCACTTTGCACCTTTAGTTGCAAAAAAATAGGCTGCCTTACTCGAACTTAATGGCTTTTACAGGGGTAATCTTGGTGATAATATACGAGGGAACCAACAGCATCAGCAGACACAATGCCATAACCCCCAAATTCAACAATACAACCATAGATCCGTCCATATACACAGGAATGTAGTCGATATAGTACTCTTCGGGATTGGGAAACTTGAACATGCGGTATTTGTTCTGAAGGAACAAAACACCGAGTCCGATTACATTGCCCCAGAGCAATCCAATGGTGATCAAATAGGCGGCATTGTACAAGAACACTTTTCGGATGCTCCAGTTGGCCGATCCCAACGCTTTTAGAATCCCGATCATTTGGGTACGCTCCAAAATCAGTACCAAAAGGGCCGTGATCATGTTTATTCCGCCCACGATGATCATAATGCCTATGATTAGGGCGATGTTAAAGTCAAAAAGTCCAATCCATTCAAAAATGCGATAGTATTTGACCTTTATGTTTTGGGTGTCCAAACTGGAAAGCGTTTTTCCATAAATTTCGTTACTCTTTTCTTCGAGTTGATCAAAATCTTCGAGAAAGACCTCAAAATTGCCAACTTGATCCCCATCCCATTTGTTCATGCGCTGGATATGTCGAATATCCACAAAAACGTAGGTGGCATCGAACTCTTCAAAACCGCTGTCGTAAATTCCAACAACTTCAAACTTCCTGTTGTTGGGTACTTGATTGGCATCCCCATCCTTCAAGAAAAAAGAAAAGAAGGAGTCACCCACTTTCAGTTGCAGGCGATTGGCCATAGTTCTTGAAACCAGCGCTTCTTCATTGAGCTTTTCGGTGAAATTGGGCAATCTGCCATCAACGATGTATTCAGCAAAGACCGACCAATCGTAATCCTTGCCCACACCCTTGGCCAACATTCCCTCAAAAGTGTCCTCAGTTCGGATAATACCTCCTTTGGTTGCCACGGCCTGTACATGCCTTACCCCCTCTACATTCTTGAACTCGGGGTAAAAATCCTGCTGGAGCGGTATGGGCGAGAGGGAAACCTCGGAAATATTGTTATCGTAATTTGAAATTTGGATATGACCGTTGAATGCAGCTACCTTTTCCCGTATCTTGCGTTTCAGTCCAACGCCGGTAGCCAAAGCGATGAGCATCATGATCACGCCAATGGCAATTGCGGCAATGGCAATTTTTATTATAGGGGCAGAAATGCTAATTTTATCTTCTTTCCCTGTAATCAGGCGCTTAGTAATAAACAATTCTAAATTCAACGAATGCCCATTTTATCCATTTTCAAAAGTACAGTTTTATTGTTGGTTTTGGTGCTTTCCTCCTGTAGGGAACAGCAAAAAAAGGAGAATCCAGAAGTTGCAACGGTTCAAACGGAGCCTGTTCCCGAAATCAAGGTGGCTGCCAATAGAACGGAAGTTTACCTCCCTTTGCTGCAAGGTAAAAAGGTGGGGGTCGTGGCCAACCAAACCAGTGTCATCTTCAATGATAAAGGGCATGTCCACTTGGTGGATTCCTTACTTTCTCTTGGAGTTGATGTAAAACAGGCCTTTGCCCCCGAACACGGATTTAGGGGTGAGGCGGATGCCGGTGAACATGTAACGGATGGGATCGATGCCAAGACCGGGCTTCCCATAATTTCCCTGTATGGCAAAAACAGAAAACCTTCCAAAGAACAATTGGACCAATTGGATGTGATGGTTTTTGATATCCAGGATGTGGGCGTTAGATTTTACACTTATATCGCAACACTTCAACTAGTTATGGAAGCCTGTGCCGAATACAACACCCCCATCATCGTACTGGATAGGCCCAATCCCAACGGACATTATGTTGATGGGCCCACCATGATGAAAGAACACAAAAGCTATTTGGGCCTTAATCCCATTCCGCTGGTATATGGAATGACCATAGGGGAATACGCCAAAATGTTGAATGGGGAAAATTGGCTGGAAGTTGGAAGAAAGGCCGATTTAACCGTTATCACCCTTGAAAACTATACCCACGAGTCCGATTACCACCTCCCTATACGGCCTTCCCCCAACCTTCCTAGCGATGTGGCCATTACCCTATACCCCAGTTTAGGACTTTTTGAGGGCACTAACGTCAATGCCGGCAGGGGAACGGAATTCCAGTTTCAACGGTATGGAGCTTCTTTTATGGACAGTACCAAATATGATTTCAGCTATGTTCCGGCCCCCAATTTTGGGTCCAAAACCCCTAAGGAAGATGGAAAAACCTGTTATGGAAAAGACCTTTCCAAAATGGAACGGATGAACGAGGTTTCCGTGCAATGGGTCATGGATGCTTACAACAATACATTGGACAAATCCAAGTTTTTCCTTACCAGTGGGTTTACCAAACATGCAGGTACACCTTTACTTCAACAGCAAATTGAGCAAGGCCTCTCCGAAGCTGAAATCAAGGCCACATGGCAAGATGACCTTACCGCTTTCAAAAAAATCCGGGAAAAATATTTGATTTACGATTAACCTTCAGTAGTAGGTCGCCTGTATTTATGAAAAGGTTGCTTTAGCAATCCTTTAATACTACTGTTCTCCTTTTCATTCGGGAAGGTATCCACGCCATACACAATTTGGTCGGTGTCCATGGTCATATAGGTGCCGAACAAACGGTCCCAAATGGAGAAAATATTTCCGTAGTTGGAATCGGTGTAAGGCAATTTGTAGTGATGGTGCACTTTGTGCATATCCGGGCTCACGATGACCCAGCTAATGATTGAATCTACTTTTTTGGGCAGTCTAATATTGGCATGGTTGAACTGCGAAAGCACCACGGATAAGCTTTGGTACAACATGATGATGCCAATGGGAGCGCCAACAACAAAAACTCCGATTAAGGTGAATGTATACCGAATCAAACTTTCCAAAGGATGGTGTCTGTTGGCCGTAGTGGTATCTACATTATGGTCCGAATGGTGCACCAAATGGACCATCCAAAGTGGTTTTACCTTATGCTCCACCCAATGGGCGGTGTAGGCACCGATCAAATCCATGAACATGACCCCAAGTGCCACATAGAGCCATAAGGGCATCTCCGGAAGCCAATTGATGATTCCAAAATTATTGGTCACGGCCCAATCCGAAGTTTTCAGGAGTAAAAAAGCCAAAGGAAAGTTCACCAAAATGGTGGTCATGGTAAAGAAAAAATTGGGAACGGAGTGCCGCCATTTTTTATACGGTACGCTAAAAAGGGGCATAATGCCCTCCAAAATCCAGAAAAAGGTAATTCCACCCACCAAAATAAGGCTTCGATGCCAAGAAGGGATGGTTTCAAAATAGGCCATTAACTGTTCCATATTCCCAAGATATGAAAAATCATCAAAGCTTGATACGTCTTTTCATTTCTTCCACAATATTGAAGGCTGCCGGACAAATGGCCACATTCTTCAAGGTAAGATTACTGATCTGTTGAAACTTTTTTCGGTCCGTGTGTGGAAATTCACGGCATGCCTTGGGCCGGACATCGTAAATGGAGCAATAGTTGTCCGCTCCTAAAAAAGCACAGGGTACTTCCTGCAAAACATAATCATTTTCCTCATCGACCCTAAGGTATTGATCAATAAACTGGGAAGGCCGCATTCTAAAATGCTTGGCAATGCGCTCTATGTCCGTATTGGTGAAAAGAGGGCCGGTAGTTTTACAGCAGTTGGCACAGGTAAGGCAATCTGTTCGCTCAAATTCCTCCACATGCAATTGCTGCATAACATAGTCCAAATCCTTGGGTACTCTCTTCTTTAATTTTGCGAAAAACTTTTTGTTCTCCGTATGTTTTTCCCTGGCCTTTTGGGGAAGTTCTTCAAGATCATCAATCATAACACACAAACTTATCCATTTTAAACCTTAGTCTGCAATTATTGTCACACCTTTGCACCAAAGAAACCCCAATATGGCTGATGTTTTTGGAAAAGCATTGCAGGATTATCATCAAGGAAAGTATACTGAGGACATCACTACCTATTCTTCCTTGGATGAAAAAGACAGTATTCCACTGCCGTATTTGTTCCGGGATTATGACCAAATGCCCATATTGGAGCGAAAAGCGCTTGCATTGACCAAGGGCAGAGTCTTGGATATTGGTTGTTGTGCAGGGGTACATTCACTATATCTTCAAAAGAGAGGTATGGATGTTACTGGACTGGACAGCTCCGCGGGTGTCATTACAGTTTGTAAAGAAAGAGGGTTAAAATCAACAGTAAATAGTTCCATCGAAGATTTTAAGGGAGACTCTTTTGACACACTACTTTTATTGATGAATGGCATAGGTCTGGCAGGGACCCTGGACAATTTGAGTTCCTTTTTACAGCATTTGGCCTCATTATTGCGGCCCAATGGTCAGATACTGTTGGATTCAAGTGACATCATTTATATGTTTGACCAAGATGAGGATGGGGGATATTGGATTCCCGATAGTGGCAAATATTATGGAGAAGTCACTTTTACATTAGAATATAAAAAACAAAAGAGTATTCCTTTTGAGTGGCTTTACCTAGACTACAATACGTTGTTCAATGCATGTCTAAGCAATGGTTTGGTATGTGAATTGGTAAGTTCTGGCGAACACTATGATTATCTGGCAAGGCTCACCAAAAAATGATACTAGAACCTGATATAGTACGTTTTATCTTATATTCACCATTATGAAAAAGAGAATCACCTATTATTTTTTCTCGGTATTGTTTTTGTTCTTGGGTTGTTCCAAAGATGCCGAAAACAATGAGACTGGTCCTGATGGAGTAAACAAAACCGCAAATTTATTGGCTACTGGTGCATCGGCCAATGATTTACTGTCCAATTCCAACTATGACAAACTTTTGATTGAAATAGGCTTTGTTTCGGGTTTTCGCCCTACTGCAGAGGCCATAGCCACTTTTGAGGAATTTTTAAGGGCGCGGACCTTTAAGGAAAGTGTGGAGTTCAGTTATCAAGCACTTACCTCTCCCAATGAAGAGTCCCTTACCAACGAAGAGATAGCCAAATTGGAAAGTGAACATAGAACAGCTTATAACAATGGAACCACTTTGGCCATCTATATTTATTTTGCGGATGCCCCTTCTGAAAATGATGATGAAAGTGAAGGTTTGGTGACCCTTGGAGCTGTGTATAGAAATACGTCCATGGTCATCTACGAGGCTACTATACGTGAATTGGTGGGGAACAGCACACTCATTTCCGTTGCCGATGTAGAAGCAGCCACCCTAAACCACGAATTTGGACACTTATTGGGCCTTGTAAATCTTGGCACCACCCCTGTCAACGCAGACCATGAGGATACCGAAATTGACGACGAAGAGGGCGAAATAGGCAACAACCATTGCAATGTGGAAGGTTGTCTTATGCGTGCCGAACTACAGTTTGGAGGTTCCTTGGCCAAAATGATGCGGAGCAATGTTTCCAGAGGTTTGACTGCAATCCCGCAATTGGATGCTGAGTGCATCTTGGACCTTCAATCTAACGGGGGACGATAATAATATCTTACCTTAAGGGATGTTTAAGTACTTGTGTGTTTGCAAGGAAACCTTCCATTTGGGATGTTGCATCACATAATTCACAATAAGAGGAACCATCTTTTCCCGGACACTCCATTCTGGCTGTAAATACAAGATACAATCCCCCTTAACCTTGGCGGCCTGCTCCTCGGCAAAGATAAAATCGTGCTTGTTGTACACTATAATTTTAAGCTCATCTGCCCTTTTGTAGATTTCGTCCTCAGGCAGCTTGTTCTTTTTTGGTGATAGACAAATCCAGTCCCAAACACCTGTCAAAGGATATGCACCGGAAGTTTCAATATGGGTTTGTAAGTTTCTGGACTTTAAGCCAGTGGTCAACGGCCCCATATCCCAAGTCAAAGGCTCACCCCCTGTAACCACAATGGTATTGGAATATTTTTCGGCGTTGTCCACAATTTGATCAATTGCCGTGGGGGGATGGGTCTCAGCATTCCAGCTTTCCTTAACATCGCACCAATGACATCCAACATCACAGCCTCCTACCCTTATAAAATATGCTGCGGTTCCTTTATGGAAGCCTTCACCCTGAATGGTATAAAACTCTTCCATCAAGGGAAGCATCAAACCCTTGTCCACCAAATCCATAACATTGTTCTTTACCATGGCGCAAAGATACAGTTAAATAGGCTTAACACACATCATATGAAACTGTAACAACTTTTCTTTTTAATCGTCTTACCTCTAAACCTTTACCGTGAAAACCAATAAAAGTACTGCCCGCTTGGCCGGATTTCTATATTTAATAGTGGTCCTTGCTGGAATTTTTTCCCTATTGTATGTCCCTTCTCAACTTATTGAATGGAAAAACGCCCAACAAACTTTGGAGAACATTCAGAATTCCGAAAGTTTGTTTCGGCTTGGCATGGTGGCGGAAACCATCAGTTTTACTGCTTTTCTATTATTGCCATTGGTGCTATACAAGCTCTTTCATACCGTGAACAAAACTTTTTCGGTGGCCATGGTGGCCCTGGCCCTGCCTACCGTCCCTATTTTCTTTAGCATCCTTTTGCATAAATTTGCCGTTCTGTCATTGATTCATGCTCCTGAAAATCCATCTTGGCCCATTGCAGAACAGATTCTGTTCCATTTGGGACAATATGGCGACGGAAACCTCTTAGGTCAAAATTTTTGGGCCTTATGGCTTTTTCCTTTTGGATATTTAGTTTTTAAATCTGGTTACCTTCCCAAGTTGCTCGGTATTTTTTTGATGGTGGGCAGTCTTGGATATTACTTGGATTTTTTGGGAAAGATTGCTTTTCCCAATTACTCGGATTTTGCTTTATCAGGGTACATGACCATCCCCGCCAGTATTGGGGAAATTGGAACCTGCCTTTGGCTGGTCATTTTTGGGGCCAAGGAAAAAACAAAAGAAGTCTGAGCTTACCGTTTCAAAGTATGATGGCCCTGCATGTCTGCCTCTCTAGCTTCCCGTAAAGAAGGTTTCTTAATGCGGTTTTCTGTTTTGCTTAAAATTCCCCTATTTTTATCGCAAATTCATCGCGATGGACAACAAAGAAAAATTCTTTGGCCTTATAGAACAAGGTTACACCACCAAAGGGGATTACATTACCGTTGGAGCAGGTATGTTGGGCGGCGAGACCATTACCAATGCCTATATTAAAATTCCCTTAAAAACCCTTAACCGCCATGGCCTTATTGCCGGGGCAACAGGAACGGGCAAGACCAAAACCCTACAAGTGCTTGCTGAAAACCTATCGGATAAAGGCATCCCAGTGTTGCTTATGGACCTTAAGGGTGACCTTAGTGGAATTGCACAGCCTAGTCCTGGCCATCCAAAAATTGATGAGCGCCATGAAAAAATTGGACTCCCATTTGAAGCAAAAGGATTTCCTGTTGAAATATTGTCACTTTCTGAGCAGGACGGAGTTCGTCTTCGGGCTACTGTCTCAGAGTTTGGACCCGTTTTATTGTCCAGAATCTTAGATCTTTCGGTCACACAAGAAGGAATCGTGGCCGTGGTCTTTAAATATTGCGACGATAATAAACTACCCTTATTGGATCTAAAGGATTTTAAAAAAGTCCTTCAATATGCTACAGGAGAAGGTAAAGAGGAGTTCCAGAAAGCCTACGGACGTATTTCTACCAGTTCCACAGGAACCATTCTTCGCAAAATCATAGAATTGGAGCAACAGGGCGCCGACCTTTTCTTTGGTGAGAAATCCTTTGATGTTGAAGATTTGGTGCGCATTGATGAAAATGGCAGAGGTTATGTAAACATCATCAGACTAACAGATATCCAAGACCGACCTAAATTGTTTTCAACATTTATGTTGAGCTTATTGGCCGAAATATATTCCACTTTTCCTGAACAGGGTGATAGCGAAAGACCTGAGTTGGTCCTTTTTATTGATGAAGCCCACTTAATATTTGATAATGCCTCCAAAGCACTGTTGGACCAGATAGAAAGTATTGTAAAATTGATTCGCTCCAAGGGCATAGGGCTTTATTTTGTAACCCAAAACCCCACCGATGTACCCGATGATGTACTTGCCCAGTTAGGCCTTAAAGTACAGCATGCCCTACGTGCATTTACCGCCAAAGATAGAAAAGCCATAAAGCTCACCGCACAAAACTATCCCATTTCGGAGTTTTATGATACGGCTGAAGTCCTCACCTCATTGGGAACCGGGGAGGCCTTGGTCTCTGCATTGGACGAAAAGGGACGGCCCACCCCTTTGGCCGCCACCATGATGCGCGCACCCATGAGCCGAATGGATATTCTAACGGATGCCGAGCTCAAAGACGTTTTAGGCAAATCCAGATTGATCAAAAAATACAATGAGGAAATCGATAGGGAAAGTGCCTACGAAATCCTTAACGAGAAAATTGAAAAGGCCGAACAAGAGGCCGAAAAGGAAAAAGAAGAAAAAACTACTTCAAGAAAATCCTCTTCAACCAGACGAAGTACAAGGATGAACCCAGTGGTAAAAGTACTTACCAGTGCCACGTTCATAAGAGGAGTCCTGGGAGTATTAAAAAAAGTAATCCGATAAAATTTTATGAAAAAAGCGTTGTGTACCTTGAGCATCCTTGGTGCTTTGGTATTTTTATCTTGTGAAAAAGAAACCACTTTTCTTATCACCGAAAACAGTGTGGGGCCATTGGCAAAGTCCACACCAACCTCTGATTTGGATGCCCTTTTTGCTGCAGACTCCATTGTAAGGGATACTGCCATGGCTCAAATTGGGACAAACAATACGAAAGTGGAAATTTTTGAGAAGGGAGGACAACATTTGTTAACGCTCACCCCAAATACCGATAGCATCCCAACGATAACCAATGTGCGCATCATGGATTCCCGCTACAAAACCGAGAGAGGCATTAGTCTAAAAAGCACGTTTGGGGATATTCAAAAGCAATATCCTATAAAAAAAATTGTGACGACTCTGTCCAGCATTGTCATCTTTCCAAAAGAAAGCAACCTGTATTTTACGATTGATAAGGAAGAATTGCCTGCTGATCTACGATTCACGAGGACAGATATAGAAGCTGTCCAGATTCCGCATGAGGCCAAAATAAAATACTTGATGCTCGGTTGGGAGTAATCTTAGATTTTTTAGATTAGACCATAGCGTTCCCGATTGGCAATTACTTTTGGACTGTTGGTCTGCATCCATTCAGTCAGTTCCAGTAATTTTTCAACATAGGATTGCCCAAACTCGGTAAGGCTGTATTCTACCCTAATGGGGACTTCAGCATAAGCATTTCGAGAAATGTACCCATCGGCCTCCAGTACTTTCAACCGTTGACTCAGTACCTTATTGGAAATACCATACACAAACTTCTTAAGCTTGTTAAATCGCAAAACTGGAAAGTAACCCAACCAAAGAAGAATCAGGGCACTCCATTGGTCCGAGGCCACTGACATAACATCTCTGACAGGGCATAGTTCAGGTGGGTTTTTATAATCTATATGCCCGAACATTTTTTCCAACTTTTTTGCCATGCTAACTTTCTGATTTTCAGTAATAGTTTCTGTTTCCATACTTAGTTGGGGTTTGGTGACTTCTTTTTTCTTTAAAAATGAATATGTAATTTTAGTTTCTAAATAAGAGTAAGTTACAAAAAGTAACCGATATGAAAAAACTGTTGAATAAAATAGCTCCATTGGCCTACGGACAATATTTTAACGTTTATACGCTGGTAGCCCCAAAAAAAGCAGCGCACAGAGCTTTCTGTTTGTTTTGCACCGTTCGGAAAGGGAGGGTACAACCCCAGCAGGAGGAATATTTGAAAGATGCAAAACACGAGGTTGAAGAAGTAGCCGGACATCAATTACAATCCTATCATTGGCCTGGAGACAAAGAAACCGTATTGTTGGTCCATGGATGGGAAAGCAATACCTTTCGCTGGAGAAATCTCATCAAAAAACTCCGGGAAGCCAATTTTAACATCATTGCTTTTGATGCCCCCTCCCACGGATATTCTTCGGGTAAGTTGCTCTATGTACCTCTCTACGAACAGGCTGTGCACCACATGGTGAACAAATACAATCCCAAGCACCTCATTGGGCATTCCGTTGGCGGTATGACATTGATGTACAATGAATACAAAAATCCAAATCCAAAGGTTGAGAAGATTATCACCATCGGGTCCCCTTCCGAGTTCCATGAAATCATGGGTCATTTTCAAAACATATTAAAATTCAACGACCGTGTCATGAAATCTTTGGACAATTATATCCTTGATCGGTTTGGATTCCAAATACGGGAATTTTCCACATCCAAATTTGCCCAATCCAACACAAAAAAGGGATTATTGTTCCACGATGTACACGATGCAATAGCTCCGTACAAAGCGTCAAAAGAAGTCCATGCCCAATGGTCAGGCAGCACTTTGGTAAGTACTGAAGGCTTGGGGCACTCCATGCATCAAGACGACGTAAACAATCAAATCATAGATTTTTTGGATGCCTAGGGAAGAAATCCTAAATTTCCTAAAAAATCATCATGAAGCAGATTACTCCCTTCCATGTTGCCATTCCCGTTCACAATTTAGATGAATGCCGAACTTTTTATAGGGACATCTTAGAGTGCGAAGAAGGTCGCAGTAGTGATCATTGGGTAGATTTTAACCTATTCGGTCATCAATTGGTGATTCATTACAAACCAAAATCTGAAGAAACGCTCCACACCAATCCTGTAGATGGTAAAAATGTTCCTGTGCCCCATTATGGTGTGGTATTACCTTGGGAAACTTTTGAGTCTTTTTCTGAAAACTTGAAGAAAAAAGGAGTTGAATTTGTCATCGAACCCTATATCCGTTTTAAAGGCGAAGTTGGGGAACAGGCCACCATGTTCTTTTTAGACCCTGCCGGAAACGCCCTTGAATTTAAAGCTTTTAAGGATATGGACCAATTGTTCGCCAAATAGAAGTCAACCATGAAAAACGTAAAGCCTATTTTTCTGCTAGCTTCAACACTGGCAATAACAGTATTCACCCTCGGCTGCAAGCAAAAAAACAAGGAAACTGGAAAAGACCAAAGTGAATGGATTCAACTATTCAACGGGGCAAATTTGGACAATTGGACCGTAAAAATTCACCACTATGAGGTTGGGGATAATTTTGGGGACACTTTTAGGGTAAAAGATAGTATTCTCCAGGTGAGGTACGATAACTATGAAGGCCATTTCAATGAACGCTATGGTCATTTGTATTACGACCAACCTTTTTCCAACTATCATTTGGTCGTGGAATATCGGTTTGTGGAGGGATGGTACGAGACTGCACCAGATTATACATTGCTAAACAGTGGGGTCATGTTCCACTCCCAAGACCCCAGAACCATGCCCAAGGAGCAAGACTGGCCCATTTCCGTGGAGATGCAGTTTCTTGCGGAAGTAAACAAAGGAGAATCCAGACCAACCGGAAACATGTGTTCACCTGGGACAGATGTGGTTTATGAAGGACAGATTGACCCTAGACACTGTATTAGTTCTTCCAGCGACACCTATCCAGTTGGGGAATGGATACGTGCAGAGCTGATTGTACATGGCGATTCGTTGATTACCCATATCATCAATGGCAAAAAGGTATTGGAATACAGCAAGCCCCAGATTGGTGGTGGTGTGGCCAATCGCTATGACGAAGCCATTAAAATTGATGGGACCCCTCTAAAAGAAGGATTCATTGCGCTTCAAAGTGAAGGCCAAGCCATAGATTTTAGAAAAGTGGCGTTAAAGATTCTTGACGAGTAAGAACTCATTCCAAAGTGAGCCCTTTTCTTCTTACCCACAAATGGGCAAATACCATGTTGGGCACCCAACAAAGCCATGCCACAATTTTGTAGGCAATTAAAAATTCGCCAAAAACCATTGTTAGCAAAGGTAGCCAAATGCGAAGTGTAACTGCTGCAAAACAGGCCGCGTAGCTGTAGATCATCATTCCCTGATGCAAGGACAGGTCTTTTTTTCTGATAGCCCAATATGCCCATCCCGTGGTGTATAACCATATCAATCCCAACCCTATAAATCCTAGTGCCGGAACAATACCCCCTGTTGCGAAAAATCCCAGATATACTCCACAGATTCCACTGATAAAAGCTGCCCCTACATAAACTTTCCCAAGGTTTCGGTGTAGTTTTAAGTACTTGGAACGTAACTTTTTACTAAACTGCGACCACCCCAATAACAAGGCCAATCCTCCAAAGGAAATATGTCCGTAGAAAGCAGCACGCCAAACTTGATTGGCCAATAGTTCCTTTGATTTTCCGGCCAGAAGACCAAAATCACCAGAGGAAAATAAATAAGCCAAGGGATATATTCCAATGGCCATGGCCAAAAAGGCGAACACAATCCAAGCTACCCTGTTTCTAACCATACCGGCTATATACTTTGATTTTCAGATAGGTAAGTTATCGAATATTTGGGTGAAAAAACAAGAATCAAAAATCTTAATCGTTATATAGGTTGATGAACCGGCCATTAAGCCTCCCAAATCGTATCATCATGAAAATAATTCTACTTCTGATTACCATATTTTTTTCATCAATGGCAGTAACAAGTTGCACCAATGACGAAGGAGAGACTGAGTTTGACCACATTACTCCTGAAGAGGAGCAACAAGCCCTTTTAGATAGGATGGAGCAGGAAAAGTGAATTAACTTTTCTTGTTTTTGTGTCTTCCTCTAGCCAACAAGGTGTTTTTTAGCAACATGGCAATGGTCATAGGACCTACGCCACCAGGAACTGGCGTGATGTAAGAGGCTTTTTTGCCCACATTTTCAAAATCGACGTCCCCAGTGATGTAGTATCCCCGTTCCTTGGTTTCATCAGGAACGCGGGTAATACCCACATCTATGATGACCACCCCATCCTTGACCATATCGGCTTTAAGGAAATTGGGAACTCCCAGTGCAGAAACCACAATATCGGCTTGCAAGGTAAGTGATTTAAGATCCTTGGTCCTACTATGGGTTAGGGTAACCGTGGCATCGGCCGCTTTTCCTTTCTGGCTCATCAAAATACTGATAGGCCTTCCCACAATATGGCTTCTACCGATCACTACAGTGTGCTTGCCTGAAGTTTCAACATTGTATCTACGCAGCAGCTCCATAATACCAAAGGGAGTAGCGGGAATAAACGACTCCATATCAAGCGCCATTCTACCAAAATTGGTGGGATGAAAACCGTCCACATCCTTGTTGGGGTCAACGGCCAACAATACCTTTTCCTCATCAATATGTTTGGGCAGGGGCAACTGAACAATATATCCGTCAATATCTGGATTGGCATTAAGTTCCGCTACCTGCTTCAACAGGGCATCCTCTGTGGTGTCTTCAGGAAGATGGACCAAGGTGGATTCGAAACCTATTTTTTTACAGGAACGTACTTTACTGCCCACATAGGTTAGGCTAGCACCATCGTTCCCCACCAAAACGGCGGCCAAATGGGGTACTTTTTCCCCTCTCTCTTTCATTTGCGCCACCTCGGCGGCGATCTCTTCTTTGATTTGGTTTGATATTTTTTTTCCGTCAAGGATTTCCATGGTCTGGCTTTGGTTTTCTGGTAATTAAATAGTGGTTCTGTTATCTATTGTCTGATTTCTGAAGTCTAGTGTCCGATGTCTGATGTCTGTTGTCTGACAAAATTATCGCATGTTCTGCATCATCTGCATCATCTTTTTGCCACCTCCACCTTGCATCATCTTCATCATTTTGCTCATTTGGTCAAACTGTTTCAGCAATTGATTCACTTCTTGGATGGAAGTACCACTACCGGCTGCGATACGCTTTTTTCGACTAGCATTGAGTTTGGATGGTGTAGAGCGTTCATCAGGGGTCATGGAGTGGATAATGGCCTCAATATGCTTAAAGGCATCGTCATCAATATCCAAGCCTTTAAGGGCCTTTCCCGCACCGGGAATCATCCCCATAAGGTCTTTCATGTTCCCCATCCGTTTGATCTGCTGAATCTGACTTAGGAAATCGTCAAAACCAAACTTGTTCTTGGCAATTTTCTTTTGGATTTTACGGGCCTGTTCCTCATCAAACTGCTCTTGGGCACGTTCTACCAAGGAAACCACATCTCCCATCCCCAAAATACGATCGGCCATCCTTGAAGGGTGAAAAACATCGATGGCTTCCATTTTTTCACCGGTACCAATGAACTTGATGGGCTTGTCCACCACAGATTTAATGGAAATGGCAGCACCCCCACGGGTATCCCCATCCAGTTTGGTCAGGATAACCCCATCAAAGTTGAGTACATCGTTGAAGGCCTTGGCCGTATTCACCGCATCCTGACCCGTCATGGCATCCACCACAAAAAGGGTCTCTTGAGGCTCAATAGCCTTGTGGATGTTGGCAATCTCGGTCATCATTTGTTCATCCACGGCCAATCGACCTGCGGTATCCACGATTACCACATTACAACCCAAACCTTTGGCATGTTTTATACCGGCTTTGGCAATGGCCACGGGATCATTGTTCTCCCGATCGGAATACACCTCAACCCCAATTTGTTCGCCAACCACATGCAACTGGTCAATCGCCGCGGGACGATACACATCACAGGCCACCAACAATGGTTTTTTGGTCTTCTTGTTTTTGAGGAAATTGGCCAATTTTCCGGAAAAGGTGGTCTTACCGGAACCTTGTAGACCAGACATTAAAATTACGGATGGATTTCCTGAAAGATTGATATCCTCTGCATCGCCACCCATAAGTTGGGTAAGCTCGTCCTTTACAATCTTTACCATAAGCTGGCCAGGCTGCAAGGTGGTCAGTACATTCTGGCCCAATGCCTTTTCCTTTACGGTATTGGTAAATTCCTTGGCTATCTTAAAGTTGACATCGGCATCCAATAGGGCCCTACGAACCTCCTTAAGGGTTTCCGCCACATTAATCTCCGTAATCTGTCCATGTCCTTTGAGGACGTGGAGCGCCTTATCCAGTTTATCGCTTAAATTGTCGAACATGTTCTTACTTCAGTTTAAAAGAGGGACAAATTTAAGAATAATTAAAAAGAAAAGGACGGCTTTGGGGAGAGCCGTCCTTTTCAAACTAACAGATTGGGGAAATTTTATGGTTTTTCAAAGACCAATATCTCCGTTGAGTTCTCTTGTTCATGTACCAATTCAATTCTGTTGGCCTCAACCATGTTGATATACCAATCTTCGGTAAGTTCTCCCAAAGAGCCTTCTGCACCTAAATTCAAATAGAATTTCAGCACTCCGTCATGGTTTCTCAACACCCTCCACAGTCCTTCTGCAATTGGATCATCATTTATAGATACTCCTACTTGGTGCATGGCATCGAAATTGAATTCCATAGTAGCATATTCACTGGTAAGGTCTTCATTGTTTTCCTTATACTGCGCAACCATCCATGGTCCACCCATCATAATATTCCTAATTTCCGCTACATCTTCATCATCCGCATTATCATCACAAACACGCTGTAAGATTAGTTCGTAGCCAATATCTTCCACTTCAAATTTAAGTCTGTCATTGGCAAGATCTCTTAAAGGCCATTCGAAGTTAACCCCGGGTTCATCTCCCATGGTAATCATAAGTGACATGACCAACTGGCTGTTAAGGCCTATTTCCCAAGTACCTTCGGAAGTTGATACACCATTGCTCAAGGTAACCACACCCTCTGCCATAAACTTGAATTCATAGCCCAACAATCTTTCAATCTCTTCGCCTTGGTTTTTCACTTTTTTAATGATCCATTCACATTCACCAAGGATAGCTCTCAAGGTATCAGGGTCTGGTTCTTCTCCGGGATTGATGTCACATCGTTGCTTAAGTATGATCCTGTTGGCACTTTCGGCATATAGTTTGATCTTGCCTTCACCAATTTCATACACCACCCATTCCAAATTAAAGTCAACCAAAGTGTCGAATTCCAAGGTCAGAACTGGTCCATGGTCAGACTGGCTAGTACTCCATGTACCATTAATCGTATTCCCGCTGGAAACTTTTACTACTACGGTACCATCTTCGGAAAAAGTCATCAAGTATTCAAAATATTGACCGGTCTGGTCCACTTCATTGCGGATTACTTCTCGTACTTCCCATGGGCATTCCACCAAATAAGCGTCCAATCGTTCTTTGCTAAAATCATCATCATTATAATCATCATCGTCATCTTCGTCACAATCGTCCTTGGCATTGCTCAACGCAGCAGCAAGTGAAGCATTGTTTTCAACTACGATTTCGGTACCATCGTATTTTTTTAGGGTGATGGGAAAGTCAATACTCACCAAGGCATCATCCTCAAGTTCTGCAAAGAACTTTCTCATTTGCTCATCGCTTTCAATCTTAACCTCTCCTGATACTTGGTTGTTCACATCAAAATTGAACAAGGTGATGGGGTATACAAAATCGATACATTCAATATCATCATCGTCTCCTCCTTCAAGGCAATCTCTTGCCATATCCTCCAATTGGTCAACGTTTTCAATAACGATTTCACTAAAATCCGAAAGGGTAATCGTAACGGGGAAGATGATATCAAGAATGTCATCATCATCATCTATTTCATCAAAGATTTCCTCTATGGTGTGCAAGTCTTCTTTGGAATCTATTGTGATTTGGATTCCATTCACCTCCACGGTATAGGGAAACTTAACGGCAAAACAACTTGCTTTGTCTACAATATTGTCATAAGAACCATCTTGTGAAGATGTTTTCTCGATCAGTTGCGCCGTATTGGAGTTGGCAATAATGGTTTCCTGATCTTCAACGCCGCCAATTTCCTCGAACTCATCTTGGCAAGCAGTAAAATTAAGGCCCGCAAGTAAAAGGCCTACGTATAAGAAGTTGTGCATCAACTTTTTCATAACAATTTGAATTTTGGGGTTAGAATTCAATCCTAAAACAACTGCGTTAAAAAAAACCCTACCAAATCTTAATTTTTTTTAAAATATCTTTGGAACGGAAACAAATCTTTTTCCATGAACAACGTTTGTGAAGAACAAGTCTTCAGTTCCATATTCAAGTCCAATTCCAAAACGGTTTTCAACTATATCTATTATAAGTTTGGAAACGCGGAAAAAGCAAATGATGCGGTACAGGAAGCTTTTGTAAAGCTTTGGGAGAACTGCGCAAAGGTGAGCCCGGAAAAAGCAAAATCCTACGTATACACCGTTGCCAATAATCTTTATTTAAATGTAATAAAGGCTGAAAAGGTACGGTTGAAGTACGCTAATTCCGTAAATGAACAATCTTCCTATCTCTCGCCAGAATTTTTGATGGAAGAAAAGCAGTACAAAGAAAAGTTGGAAAATGCCCTTAACGCGCTTCCCGAAAATCAACGGACCACTTTTTTATTGAACAGAATCGATGGAAAAAAATATGCCGAGATTGCCGAAATGGAAGGTGTTAGTGTAAAAGCCATTGAAAAACGGATGCATTTGGCCCTAAAAAGTCTGAGGGAACAAATAGATGGCTTATGATACAATGTATAATGGACAATTTATAATTAGCAATAATTAATTGCCGTTAACCATTTATTGAACATTGCTAATTGATAAAGTAGGGTTTTTTAGAATATAGTTGTTACAATAAGGTAAAGCATAGAAACCATGCAGGAAAATTACTTGGCAAAATGGCTCAGTGGAGAGCTTTCCGAAAAGGAGCTTGCGGAATTTAAAAAGTCCGCGGAGTATGCTTCCTATCAAAAGCTCAAAGAGACCTCAAGCACTTTGAAGTCTCCAGAATTTGATATGGACAGTGCTTTTGAACTGATCAAACAGCAACATTTTGGCCAAGCACCAAAGGTAATCACCCTAAATCCGTTCAAGAAATTCCTTCGTGTTGCCGCCGTGATAGCTGTAATGCTTGCCGGTTCCTATTTCTATCTCAACTCACTGGATGAATCCATCAGTACGCAATTTGCGGAACGTACCGAGGTTACCCTTCCTGATAATTCTGAGATTTTCCTCAATGCCGATTCCCACATCTCCTACAACAAAAAGAATTGGGACAAGGAACGAAACGTCTCCTTAAACGGGGAAGCCTTCTTCAAAGTGGCCAAAGGAAAAAAATTCACCGTGCAAACAGACCACGGAACTGTTGCAGTGCTCGGAACCCAATTCAATGTAGAAAATAGAAAAGGTTTTTTTGAAGTGACTTGTTACGAAGGTTTGGTAAGCGTTACTTTTAATGACCAAGAAACCAAATTGCCAGCGGGTTCATCGTTTTTGGTCATTGATGGAAAACTTGTAGAAACTGCTAAACCCAAAGACAATCAACCCGCATGGATGAACAACGAAAGTAGCTTTGAAAGTATACCCCTCCAATTTGTCTTCGCTGAATTGGAAAGGCAGTTTAACCTCCGTGTGACAACAAAAAATATAAACACCGAGTTGCTTTTTACGGGCAGCTTCAACAACACAGACCTCAATATGGCGTTAAAAAGTATAAGTACCCCCTCCCAAATCCATTACAAAGTTGAGGGTGATAATGTACTTTTCTATGCTGGGAACACTCCGCAATAGCCAGTTCTGCCTTTTGTTGGGCTTTTTACTGTTCTTCCTTACCCTACCCGCCCAGGAAAAACAGCAAACCCCTGTTGACCTTATTTCTTATATAAAAACCTTGGAAAATCGGTTCAATATCAAATTTTCATATCTCAATGAGGATTTGGATGATTTCAAGCTCTCCGTTCCGGAGAACAGGGTCAGTTTGGAGGACATTCTAAATTATATCGAGTCTAAATTCCAGATAAAGGCAGAAAAACTTGATGAACGCTACTACACCCTGACCAAAAGCTCCCATATATCCCTTTGCGGAACTGTGTTGGACAATTTTGCAGAGAACACCATTCCCGGGGCTTCCATAGAGGTTTTAGGAACCAAGATAGCCCAGACCACGGATACCAATGGCAATTTTTCCATGAACAACATACCTAGGGATGCCTCTCTTAAAATTCGATATTTGGGCTACCTTACCAAGTACATTCCCATTGAAGATTTGATCCGCCAAGAATCGTGTGCAAAAATCTTGATGGCCCCGCACTACGAACAATTGGATGAGGTCATTGTGTACAAATATTTGACCACGGGCATCCTCAAAGAACAAGATGGTAGCATTACCTTGAACACTGCTGAATTTGGAATCCTGCCAGGACTTATAGAACCCGATGTACTACAGACCGTTCAGGCACTGCCCGGCATAAAGAGTATTGATGAGACCGTATCCGATATCAATGTAAGAGGTGGGACAAATGACCAAAACCTCGTGTTATGGAACGGCATAAAAATGTATCAGTTTGGGCATTTTTTCGGGTTGATATCTGCCTTCAACCCCTATCTGACCGACAAGGTCTCCGTTATAAAAAATGGGACGCCCGCTGCCTTTGGTGATGGGGTGAGCAGCGTCATCCAAATGGAGACGAGCAACCAAATTGTGGATACTTTTGAAGGCGGAGCTGGCTTCAACTTCATCAGTGGGGATATCTTTGGCCAGTTTCCCTTGAGCAACAAATTAGGCTTTCAGTTTTCGGCAAGGCGCTCCACAACCGATTTTCTGAACACGCCCACCTACAATAAATTTTTCGATCGGGCCTTTCAAGATAGCAAGGTGACCGATGAGAACAATGTTACCGTTGATGAGAACATTTCAAGGGATGAAGATTTCTATTTCTATGATTTTTCGGGAAAATTGCTGTACGACATCAATGATTTTCATAAGCTGCGATTCAGCGCAATCCACATCAACAACAATTTAAATTATATTGAAACCGACCAGACCAATGATGAGACCACCCAAAGCATCTTGGAGCAGACCAATATCTCCATTGGGGGTCAACTGTTGAGTGATTGGTCCGGCAACTTTTCTTCTCAACTCAACGTGTATTATTCCAGATACAACTTAGACGCACAAAGCATTTTTGACAATCAGATACAGCAACTGGAGCAAAAAAACATTGTGGATGAACGGGCAGTAAAAGTGAACACCGAATACAAATTTACAGATCATCTACAATGGACCAATGGGTTCCAATATATTGAGACAGGTGTGGAAAACTTTACTGATGTTAATGTACCAGATTTCCATAGCAAAGTTATAGATGTAATCCGGATTCGCTCTCTTTACTCCGAAGCTAGACATACGTCTTTTAGAAATAAGTTTATCTGTATGTTAGGGGTACGATTCAACTTCATTGAAAACCTAGGTACATTCAACAAATATTTGGTGGAACCCCGTATCAATCTCAACTTCAAACTGGCCAATTATCTTCGGGCAGAGTTGTTGGGGGAGTTCAAAAGCCAGACCACCCACCAAATCATAGATTTGGAACAAAACTTTTTAGGCATAGAAAAACGCCGATGGACCTTATCGGATGACGACACCTTACCCATCACCCATAGCAAACAAGGCTCCTTAGGCATTAATTATGAACGAAATAATTTTTATCTAGGCCTTGAAGGTTTCTACAAAAACGTGGATGGCATCAGCACCCGAACCCAAGGGTTTCAGAACCAAAACCAATTTAGCGGGGAAATAGGCAGTTATGATGTAAAAGGCGTTGAATTCCTCATCAATAAAAGAGGGGACAATTATAGCACTTGGTTGAGCTATGCCTACAACAAAAACGATTATACATTCAACTCGGTGGTGCCTAGCAAATTTCCCAACAATTTGGACATACACCACACCATAACCTTTGCGGGAACCTACAATTATAAAGACCTAAAACTGAGTTTGGGCATAAACTACCGTACTGGAAAGCCCTACACCGAACCCTTGGAAGGAGATCAAGCTTTGGACAATTCCTTTTTCCCGGCCCGAATCAACTATCAATCGCCCAACAGCAGCCGTTTACCTGAGTATTTTAGGGCAGATGCCTCTGCAGTCTATAGTTTTGATATGGGCAGAAGGATACGGGCAACCACTGGAGTTTCGTTGCTCAATATGACCAACCGCAAAAATAGTTTAAACCGGTATTACCGTGTTAATGATGAAGACCAAATTGAAGCTGTGGAAAGTATTTCCTTGGGCATTACCCCCAACATGAGTTTTAGGATTAGTTTCTAAGCTTAAGTGAAACCTTCAAAAACAATATCACGGATGATCTGTATAGGGAGGTTCCTCAGGAGTGCCACCACCACTTCCGCCACTTGTGGTACCGCATGGAGGATTTAAGGAAGGATTGGGAATTAACGACCCCTGTTTACCTACGGTAGCATATATGGAGGATATTTCATCTCCCCAATCACTACACCAACTACTACTACAATGTGGAACAGTAGTATATGGAACATTTGGCCCAACAGAGTGTGTGAAACTTCTAAACTTCCAAGCTCCCAAATTTGAAGCAGACAAAGTAACTGATGACAAGCCACTTTGTCTAACATCCAATATAACTTTTTTGCCTCCATAGTTAATATGTTCGTATAATATGAGATAGCAATTTTCAACTTTCAACGAACTAATCCTATCGTTGAAGCTAAATCCAAAATAGGTACATGTTTTTAAGTTGGGGTTATGAAACATGTAACTATCGGGGTTATAATATTCTGGATTAAAATATCTTTTGAAAGATTGACCGCCAAAAAGTGTATGCTCGTATATAGTAAAACTTGAATCCCAAAAAAAATCATTATTATTTTCTGCCATCCTTACACCCTTTGCTTCATTATTTGATCGAATGTTCATCGCCAAATCGGTTATTTTGGACTCTTCAAAAGATTGATTATCCTCAAAAAGAACCGGAAATTCCATATCGGGATTGATGTAGATGACAGAATTTTCAGAGGATAGCACCTCATTAAGTATTCTGAAATCATCTGTTTGATTATATAATGGTTCCTTCTCAGATAGATCAACTTCCACAGATAATTTCTCCCCATTATATATGAATGAGATTTTTTCTATATGGCTTTGATACAATTCCTCATCCTCCATTGCGGAATCTTTGGAACAAGAAAAAACCAATGATAACAAAAGACACAGTAAAAAAGCATTTCTCATATTTTTAAACCTAATAGTTAGTATATCTTTTGTTAAATGTAGTATTTATCTTCATAATTTTGATGATACAATAAAAATATTTAGGAATTATCCTATAATTTAATTTCAATCAAAAGGCTTGACATTTTAGATTTACGATTAAATCATCTTTAACTTATCAAGATAACTAAACCCACACCAAGTTTGGTTCAGACAAAATTTCCCATACCAATTCCATTTACGGCTCTATTCGCAGGTAAATGAAATTCAAATGAATCTGGAATTTTTACTCCTCCAAATTTCTGAACACATTCAACAAAATCCAAAAGACCCCTCCCTCAATAAGAGAAGTGAACTTTGTCAGCTATCAAAACTAGGAGAGTTCAGATTTGCTACATCCGCTCCGGAACATCAATCCCCAATAGTCTAAAAGCGGATTGAATCACTTGCGCCACTTTTTGGGATAGTTGTACCCTGAACTGTTTTTTGGTTTCATCAGGTTCGCCCAAAATGGACACCTGCTGATAAAAGGAATTGAATTCCTTCACCAAATCATAGGTGTAATTGGCAATCAAGGCCGGACTATAGTTTTCAGCAGCCAATTGAATGGTTTCTGGAAACTGCTGAATACCCTTTAACAGCTCCTTCTCCTTTTCATGAAGGGAAAATGTCATGTCGAGCGCGGTCGAGACATCAAAATTGGCTTTTCTTAGAATGGATTGAATCCTAGCATAGGTATATTGAATAAAAGGCCCCGTGTTCCCTTGAAAATCCACGGACTCCTCCGGATTGAACAAAATCCGCTTTTTGGGGTCCACTTTCAGGATGTAATATTTTAGAGCCCCCAACCCAATGGTTCGGTACAGTTGCTGCTTTTCTTCTTCGGTATAGCCTTCCAGTTTGCCCAATTCTACCGAAATGGCCTCTGCGGTCTCCTCCATGTTGGTGATGAGGTCATCCGCATCTACAACGGTACCTTCCCTACTCTTCATCTTTCCGCTGGGGAGGTCCACCATACCGTAACTCAAATGGTACAATTGTTCCGCCCAAGTATACCCCAATTTCTTCAGGATGAGGAACAACACCTTAAAATGGTAGTCCTGCTCATTTCCAACGGTATATACCATCCCATTGATATCCGGGAAATCCGTTACCCGCTGAATGGCCGTTCCAATATCTTGGGTCATATAGACGGCGGTACCATCGGAACGCAACACAATTTTCTCATCCAGTCCCTCATCGGTAAGATCGATCCACACGCTGCCATCTTCTTTTTTAAAGAAGACCCCCTTCCCCAGACCTTCCTTGACTACATCCCGACCCAACAGATAGGTGTCACTCTCGTAGTAAAGTTTATCAAAATCTACTCCAAGGTTTTTATAGGTGGTATCAAAACCAGCATATACCCAAGCGTTCATTTTCTTCCAAAGGGACACTACCTCAGCATTTCCCGCTTCCCATTTGCGGAGCATTTCTTGGGCTTCCAATAAAATGGGTGCTTCCTTTTCAGCTTGGTCCTTGTCAATTCCACTGGTAACCAATGCTGCAATTTGCTCCTTGTAAGCCTTGTCAAAGGCCACATAGTATTTCCCCACCAAATGATCGCCTTTTAATCCGGTGGATTCTGGAGTCTCACCTTCCCCAAATTTCTGCCAAGCCAACATGCTTTTGCAGATATGGATGCCACGATCGTTGATAATCTGGGTTTTGTACACTTTTCGTCCCGATGCCTTTAAAATCTCAGCTACGGAATACCCCAACAAGTTGTTTCGGATATGTCCCAAGTGCAATGGTTTGTTGGTATTGGGAGAAGAATATTCCACCATTACCGCACCATCCAAAAGTGTTTTTACATACCCGTAGTTTGTCTCCTGTTTAATGCCATTGAAAAAATTGAGATAGTAACTATCTTCAATAACGATGTTTAAAAAACCTTGTACCACATTGCATTTGGCCACTTCATCTACATGCTCTTGCAGATAATCACCGATTTGGGTGCCAATCTGTACGGGATTTCCCTTGATATGGCGCAACATGGGAAACACCACTACGGTAATATCCCCCTCAAAGTCCTTTCGGGTGGGTTGAAATTCCACTGTGGGAAGTTCCACTTGGTACAGTTCTTTTACGGCCGCAATGACCTTAAGGCTCAAATCGTTCTGCAAACTCATCTCAAAAGCATTTCAGCCCGCAAAACTACACATTTTTTTGCGCTTTTGTTTTACTATTTCTGCCACGCAGCATTACACATCCACACAATTTTGAGTATTTTTAGGCATGCTTCTGAACGTCTCTTATTCCGATAAAGACATTACCCGAAAAATTGATGCTTCGGTAGGAAAACCTTTTCCCTTAAGGGAAAGATTCGCCATGGGCGGGATTGGCTCCCCAAAACTCTTTATCACCGAGACCAGTGTGGAAATCCAAAACCTGCTTATTTTGGACAACAACCTGAACAGTTGCAACATAGAACTCAGGCCCAAGGGTATCATTGTACGGTTTAGGTCGCTATTGGAAACCTACGGACTCGTTATCCCCTATTACAAATTAACGCTGTACAAAGGAGACATGGCCGTGCACTCCATCCATATGGACCATCACTATATCAAAGTTATATCGGACACCAAGGCCGTTCAGAAATTCTTCAAGAAATTATTGGACCAGAAAGCGAACAATACACCAACCTCCATTGAAGACCTATGAGCCTGTTTAAAAAACAACCGAAAATTGAGGTAAAACCTTCCCCAACAGATCAAAAACTGTATCGCGCGGGGTGGATGGTCGTGGCCTTCAATGTCTTTTTGGTACTGGGAGTCTATTTTGATCTCCCCGAAACCATCCCCACGCACTTCAACTTTCAGGGGCGGGTAGATGGTTATGGACCTAAATCTACCTTGTGGGCCATTCCCATGCTCAGTGCTGGACTGTACCTTGCCATGGGCCTAATTGCCACCAAATTAAAACCGTGGCTCATGAACTATCCGGTAAAAGTTACCGAGGAAAATGCCCCCAAGCTATACCCATTGGCATTGCGAATGCTTTCAGTAATGAACTTCTGTTTTGTAATGGCCTTTTTGATCACCACCGGAATCATTCTTTTAAAAATAAAAGGCTGGATCAATACTGCAGATGTTCAGTTACTTATTGGATTATGGGTACTCAATGGCCTTATACCCCTATACTACGTCTACAAAATGGTAGTGGTGGCAAGGGAGCAGGTCTAGGTTCAAAGTTTAGGCATAGGGTATTCGAGTAAATTTGTGGCATTCGTGTCCAACAAAAAAAACATCATTTCGACATAAGATGCAAAGCATCGATTGAGAAATCCCAACCACCCATAGATTTCTCACATTCGTTCGAAATGACATAGAACATTCGAGTAAATCCGTGACATTCGTGTCCAACAAAAAGAGATTTCTCACATGCCTGCCCGTCCGGTCAGGCGGGCGCTCGAAATGACAACAACAGGCAAAACGTCATTTCGACATGAGTCCCGAAAACTGTCGGGACGATTGAGAAATCCCAACTAACCCATAGATTTCTCACATTCGTTCGAAATGACATAGAACATTCGAGAAATCCGTGACATTCGTGTCAAACCATTATGTGTTTTGTCATCTTGAGCGCAGTCGAAAGGTGGACAAAACATCTCGACTGCGCTCGATGTGACAAGACTTAGGTACGTTTGTTACAAATTCCCTCTTAAATCGTCTAACCCGTGTGCAACCTTTTAGCAGTTGCCCTGTCTTTATAAAAAATACATCAAAAACGAACAGATGACCTTGCCCAACACCAAGATCTTTCCAGTGTTACTTTTCCTCATGGCCCTGCCCATGACCGCCCAGACCATCAGCTCCCGACTGGTGGATGCCAAGACCCAAAAAGGCATTCCGTATGCCACGGTACAGTACGGCGAACACCAAGGCACGATCACCAACGATGAAGGCCGTTTCAGCTTTACTTTGGAAGCCGCCTCCGCACCCGATTCCATTTACATCTCCTCTATGGGGTACGCCAAACAGGGCTTTGCCCTTGCCCAGTTGCAGGACAGTGTGGTACTCCTTCAACCCAAGGCCATTGAACTCAGCGGCGTGTACGTGTTCGACAAGGAGCTTACCGTGGACGAGATCATCGAAAAAATGGTGGAGCGCCTTCCGCAGAACATCAACAAGGAACCCGTGAAACAGCGCTTCTTTTTACGGCAGTCCGAGCTGGCCACCATTACCAAGGTGGACTTCGGGTTTGAGGAATCCAGCATTGCGGAGCTCAATAAAGGGCTCATGGACAGCATTGCGGCAAGCATCCCCAAAAACGCCAAAACCTATACCGAAAGTCTGGGCGACCTATACAAACACAACGGCAAATACAAACTGGACATCATCAAGGCGGCCGACCTGTACGACAAGAACCAAGTGGGTTCCTTTGAGGAACTGGGCGAACGCATGCAGACCATTTTTACGCAGAACATAAAACCGGACTCCTATCTGAAGATCAAATCGGGTATTTTTAGCCAAAAGGTGCAGGTAGATTCCATCCTCAGCGAAATGGCGGAGGAAGAGGCCCAAAAGATACAGGACGAAGTGGAAAAGGACACCATCTCCGGCCTGGTGGATGCCCAACGAAGCGCGTTCAAAGAACTCCTGAACGAACTCTACTACCAAGAGGACAGCCAGCTGGACCTTACCCGAAAGACTCGAAAGTACGCCTTTACCCTGGCCGGCTATGCCGAAATGGACGATGCCGGGGTCTACGTGATAGACTATGAACCCAAGCGGGGCAGTGCCGAGTTCAAGGGCCGCCTCTATATAAACATCTCCGACTTTGCCATTATGCGGCTGGATGTGCAGAACACCGAGCGCCTGCGCAATTTTAGGCTGTTGGGCATTACCTACCGCGAAGTGCTCTACAAGGGTACCATGCGCTTTGCCCAACTGCCCAATGGCAAGTACGACCTCCGCTTTATGGACTTTACCTTTGGCCGCTACTTTGCCGTGGACCGCCCGCTAAAGGTGATCGAAAAGAACAAGCACGTAAAGGGCCGCCGCAAGCAGAACGAACTCTCGCTGAACATAGATTTTAGGATGAGCCCCACCCAAAAATGGGAACTGGTGGTGTTTGACCAAGAAGTGGTGCCCGAAGCCCGGTTTACCAACTTTAAAGAGGACAAGACCGCACGCGCCACCTATATGCCCACCTATGACCCCGGGTTTTGGCAAGGCCATACCATTATGGAGCCCAACCAAGCCATACGGAAATTTACTGTGGAAGAGTAGTTGTAAGGGTTGAGTTTTAAATGTTGATTTTTTAGTTTATCGCTTTAACCTTTCACCCAACACCTTTTACCCCTCTTGTCATATATGACATGCATCCATTACCGAAAAACGCTTTTTTTGCTCCTATTATGGAAAAAGACGAGACTTTTAAAGAATGGATTGTAGACGGCTACGGCTCACCTGAAAAGTTGGCCCAAATTTTAGAGTTGGGAATTTTTATGTTGTTCTTTTTGGAAGAAGACACCTTCTCCCGAAGGGAGGTGCAAGATGTTGTAGAAGCGATCAAAGGAATTGTGTTGAAGTTGCAGCAAGTTTAATGTCTTACTGACTCACAATAAGCCTTCATTTTTAAAGAAATTTAATTCTAATTACTTTTCTAAGACTACCTTGTCCACTCCCTTAAACCCGCCTGTTTTAGTGAATTTCATATTGTGAACAAAGTTTTGCATACTATCTGAAGGGTCTATTGATTCAAGATTTAGCGATTGGATGGTTTCAGGTGGCATGATGACAGAAAGAATAGAAGTTTCCTCTAAATGTCCTGTTTTTGAATTCAAGAGATTTGACACCGCATTAACTCTAACATATTCTACGGGCAAATAGGCAAAAATCTCTCTAGCGATTCTAATCACTGCACTGCAAATATGATCCTGATATAACTCATTGAATTTCGATTTCGGCATATTCTTTTTTGAAAGTTTACCTGTCGAAGTTTGAGTCAGTACATAATCAGGAATTATGTCTATGCTGTTCACATGTATGTCTACATCAATAAAACGCTCCGTGAAAGAAATGTTTAACTTTGAACCCAATTCCCCAATATCTGAGAAAGGGTCAAAATATTCTATTACTTGTTTATAGCTTTCCGTGTCCTTGCCTTCAACCCCACTACATATTTCTTGAAGTTCTTCCCAATTTTCCAATTCTATTTTGTATTGTTCAAAATTCAGGTCGTTCTTCTTTTTATCTTTTTCCTTTGCCCTCTCAACTTCCTTCTTTAATCGCTCAATTTTCTTTTTTGAAGAACCAAACATCTTATCCATAAATGATGGTTTAAACAAGTCTAATTTGTTTTTAGCGACAATCTCAAAAGTATCCGAAATTTCTGGTTCAGAAGGCTTTGGTTCATTTCTTATTATTTCCCAACTTACTGTTTCAGTACAATTCTTGTGTACCGATTGTAACAGTTCCACATAGTAGTTATAATCAGAAACCGCTTGTCTTGCATCTTCAATAGCTTGAAACTTTTGCTGCTCCCTAAATCTTTTTGCTGCCTCTCGTGCCCTTCTCTGCTGCTCTCTTTCAGCTCTTCGAACCGCAGCGCCATATGATCTAAGTACTTGATTTACCGTTGCCATTTTAAAATATTTAGTAACATGAAGCCGTATTCAATGTGAATAAAAGTCGTCGGAAAAAAATATATTTCGGGGAGGGAAACTTCTAAATATCAACCTAATATAAACTTTTTTACCAAAATATCTTACAAGGCATAGCGAGAAAGCCTATTACAATGTACAATTAGCAATTTACAATGAACAATGTCCATCCTGCGTCATGCCGAACCTGCCCGAATGGTACAGGCGAGCTCGTTTCGGCATCCCATCCCAAAGCATAAGACCCTGAAACAAGTTCAGGGTGACGGTAGCTTTCGAGATAATTCGTGTAATCCGTGTCAACCCCGAAAAGAGATTTCTCACATGCCTGCCCGTCCGGTCAGGCGGGCGCTCGAAATGACAAAAAACAGGCTAACCGTCATTTCGATATGAGTCCCGATAGCCAGCGGGACGATTGAGAAATCCCGACCCGTCCATAGATTTCTCACGTCCGTTCGAAATGACCTAGAGCATTCGAGAAAATTTGTGGAATCAGTGTCAACCCAAAAAGAGATTTCTCACATGCCTGCCCGTCCGGTCAGGCGGGCGCTCGAAATGACAAAACAGGCAAATCGTCATTTCGATATGAAATGCAAAGCATTGATTGAGAAATCCCAACCACCCATAGATTTCTCACATTCGTTCGAAATGACATAGAGGATTCGAGAAAATCCGTGTAATTCGTGTCAAACTCCGAAAAGAGATTTCTCGCATGCCTGTCCGTTCGGACGGACAGTCGAGATGCCCTGTCTACCTTTCGACTCCGCTCAAGATGACAAGGCCAGCCAGTAGTCATTTCGATATGAGTCCCGATAGCCAGCGGGACGATTGAGAAATCCCAACCCACCCTTAGATTTCTCACAGCTCCTTCGACTTCGCTCAGGACAAGGTTCGAAATGACAAGCAAAAGCTCGAAATGAGAAGTGCAGATTTCCTGTTATCTTAGGCAAGACAAAATGAGATTTTTCGCTTTGCTCAAAATGACAAAATAAGGTCGGCATTTACAACTTCTTAAAACATAACCCACTATTGGCGGTCTCCACCGGGCTGCTGTTGCTGTTTTCGGCAGTGGTGTTCCTGTTTACGGAGTGGAGCTACCAATCCATTGAAGTGCTCTCACTCTGGGTGCGGAGCCACTTTGGGTATTTTTACCTGTATCTGGGCCTCGGCTGCGTACTGCTGCTCTTGGGCATTGCCGTATCGCCATGGGGGAAGCTCAAATTGGGCAAACCCAACGAAAAACCGGAACATTCCACATGGGCGTGGGCCAGTATGCTCTACAGTACAGGCATGGGAGCCGGAATTTTGCTCAGGGCGGTGCAGGAACCTGTTTTTATGCAGCAAAACCCGCCTTTTGCCTCCAACACCACCCCGGAAATCTTGGCGTTGGAGTTCACCTTTTACCAATGGGGCTTTACCGCGTGGGCCTTTTATGGACTGTTTGCCCTGATCATTGGCCATGCGCTCTTTGCCAAACACCAGAAAGTACTGGTGAGCAGTTCCATTCCACAAAAATTTAAGGGCGTCAAACGCGCCAATGCGGTGGATATTCTGGCCATCATCACCACCGTTTTCGGGTTGATCGCCGCCATAGGTCTGGGCACTGCCCAGATTACGGGAGGGCTCAACCATGTGTTTCAGTCCAATTTTGGGGTGACGATTACTTTACTGCTGGCCATTTTGATTTCCGCCATTGCGTTTGTCTCGGTGTGGTTGGGGGTGGACAAGGGCATTAAACGGATTTCCAAATTCAATATTTTGGTGACGCTGCTGTTGTTGGCCTTTGTGTTCGTCAATAGCAATATGGGGGATATCCTGCTTTCCTTCGGAAAGACCTCTTGGCACTACCTCATGGATTTTGTTCCGATGAGCATCGCGGTGGGGCGCTACAACCCCGGCATCGACTTCCTCACTGATTGGACGTTTTACTACTGGGCCTTCTGGTTGGCTTGGGCTCCCTTTACCGGTATTTTCATCGCCCGGATTTCACGAGGGCGCACCTTGCGGCAAATGTTGTTGGGGGTTTTGATCATCCCTTCGTTGGGGACTTTCTTTTGGTTTTCGGTTTTTGGCACTTCGGCTTTTGAAATTATTGAAAGTTGGGGCAGTTACAACAATGAGTTTGGCAGTGTATTCTCGTCCATCTTTATCTTTTTTGGGGAATACCCGTTTTCGGGACTGCTCAATGGCATCACCATTTTATTGCTGGTGAGCTTTTTGGTCACTTCCGTGGATTCTGCCGTATTTGTATTGAGCATGTTCACGGACAAGGGCAATCCCAATCCTCAGAAAAAACATCGACTTATCTGGTCCATCTTTATTTTGCTGGCCACCTTGGCGCTCATTCTCCTAGGCAATGCCAAACCAGACATTGATGTACTTACTGCCGTTCAAAAACTGCTCATCATCACTTCCCTGCCCTTCGCTTTTTTTATGGTGTTTATGGCTACAGTTTTTTTGAGCTCGTTTCGAAAGAAAGGATAAACTGGCATACTAATTATTGTATATTTAAAGAAGTTCCCCGCTAGGTTAACCTAATACTTTTAAATATGTTAACGAGAAAGCGTAAAATACTGTTGGGGAACTTATTTTTCTGGGGCATTGTACTCCTTGTATCGACCTATTATTACCTTACCAATGTTGAAAGTTATATTTTCTATAACCCGTCTGAAGTAAGCGAAGTAAAATTAAAATACAAATGGTGGCTGGTTGCACATTTTGCTCCAGCTGCAACTACCCTTTTTCTCGGCCCCCTGCAATTTATACCTTACATCCGAAACCGATTTTTAAAGTTTCATAGGATTTCTGGCAAAATCTATATTATCGGGTCGCTGGTTTCCGCACTAACAGTATATGTGCTTTTGGTGACCACCTATTCTTTACCCGGTGCCATTCCATCCTTGGCCTTATTGGCCACTATCTGGATCTTTACCACAATCATGGCCTATATCAGCATCCGAAAACGCAATGTGAAGGTGCATAAAGAATTTATGATCCGTAGTTATGTTTGCGGGCTTGCCTTTGTTTTTATCCGATTGTTGCCAGAGGTTGATTACTTTACCGGAATCTTTAGTTTTATTGAGGACGAAACCATGCGGTATACCATTTACGAATGGATTTGTTGGGTATACCCTTTGATGATTACTGAGTTCTTTTTGAGCTGGCGGCCTCAATTGAAGAAGCTACTGAAAACTTCAAGAAAATAAACTCCCATCCAGTCATTGGTCATTTCGAAGTGAGATGCAGCGCATCGATTGAGAAATCCCAACCAACAGATTTCTCACATTCGTTCGAAATGACCTGGGGCATTAGAGATAATTCGTGCCATTCTTGTCAAACCAAAATAATTTCCCACAACTCCTTCGCCATACATTCAGGACAGGGCTCGAAATGACCTAGAGCATTCGAGAAAATTGGTGCCATTTGTGTCAAAACCTCAGAAGAGATTCTTCGCTTTGCTCAGAATGACGTCAAAGCATTCGAGAAAATTAGTGCAATTCGTGTCGAACCCCTATGCTTTGGGCAAAAACACTTCCGCCATCATACAGCGGGCACTACCGCCACCGCATGTCTCGATAGTATCCAACGGACTGTGAATGATGGCACAATGCTTTTCAATGGCCTTGATCTGATCATTGCGGAGACTGTTGTAGGCGGCTGAACTCATCACCATAAAACGTTGGTCATTGGCCCCTATTACTTGGAGCATGTTCCCAGCAAAGTGGTACATCTGTTCCTCGGTAATGTCGATGATTTCCTTACCGTCCATCTTAAGATGGTCTACTACATTCTTGCGTTCCTTTTTGTCATCGATAGTAGCCAAACAAATCACCGAAAAGGTCTCGGCCATGGCCATCATCACATTGGTGTGGTAAATGGGCAAACGCTGCCCGTCCACGGTCTGGTTGGCCGTGAAAATGACAGGGAAACAGTCAAAATCTTCACAGAACTCAATAAAAAGTTCCTCATGGGCCCGTTCTGATAGGGCGCAATACGCCTTTTGATGAACGCGATCCAAAAGGATACTACCCGTTCCCTCCAAAAACACACCCTCTTCCTCGGCCTCGGTATAGTCCATGATATTGTTGATGGCAAAACCTTGCTGCTCCAGAATGTCCAAAATATCTTCCCGGCGTTCCTTTCTTCGGTTTTCCGCGAACATCGGATATACGCATACCGTCCCATCTTCATGAAAGGAAACCCAGTTGTTCGGAAAAATGGAATCCGGGGTGTCCTGTTCCTTGATATCGTCCACCACGACCACTTGGACCCCGTGATTCTGAAGCTCCTGCACAAAAGTGTCAAACTCCTGTTGCGCCTTTTGGTTGATTTCTGTATTCTTTAGGTCAAGGTCTTCCTGAAAATAATTGTTGACCGCCGTTTGTTCGTTCATCCGGAAAGCCACCGGGCGAATCATGAGAATGGTATTGGTAATCTGTGTTCTCAATGCTTGTTTTGTTAAGTTTCTCTAGGCAAAGGTGGGTATTATTCCCGAATCAAAGGCATGGTACTGCAACGAAGTAACCCTTCTTGTTTGGCGATTTCGGCATAGGGGATTTCCTCTACCGTAAAACCTTGTTCCCATAACCAGTTGTTGAGTCGGGTAAATCCTTTTTCGGATACCACCACTTCGGGGGAAATGGAAAATACGTTGCTGAACATTTGGTACATCTCGTCTTTGTTAATCTCAAAAACATTGTCCTTTCCAAAATGGTCTACCAACCATTGGTATTCCTCTTCCAACAGAAATCCATTTCGGTGCAAAATGGCCTTGTCCTTTCCCACAGGCTGAAAACAGCAGTCCAAATGCAGGGCATTTTCCTTTGGGTCGGTGTTGGATTTTCGTAGTTCAAAAGACTTTACGGTTTTGTGGGGAAACATCCTTCGGATGTACTCCACGGCTTCCTTATTGGTACGTGCCGTGATATAATCCGGATAGTCGGGGCCGGTATAGGTTCCTATAAAGATATAATCGTTCCAAGGCATTACGTCCCCTCCTTCAATATGGACTTCTTCTGGGGGGCGAATGACCTTGTTGGGGTCTATCCTGTCCAACACCTCATGAATGGCCACAAACTCCCGTTCGCGATCGGGAAGGATATTGGCGTGAAAAAGCTTATCCTCAATCACAAAAGCAATGTCACGGGCAAAAATCTGATTGCAGTCCTGCAATATCTCTGGGCGATATACCTCCACGCCATACTTTTGGAATACCTTGGCAAAGGCATCCATCTCCTTTTCCATATCTGCTTCTTTAGGATATGTTCCTGCTAAAATATGCTCCAAGGATTTTGGGTCATATGCCTCATCTGGGCTGGGCACAGGTCCGCAGCTCTTAGCTGTTCCTAAAATCACTGCCTTTAATGGGCTGGTTTCATCAACAATGTTCAATTGCATCATACCGATTTTCACTATTCTACCTCCATATACATCAAGGCAAATGGGGTTTTTCCATAAAAAATTTAAGGCAAATCTAGTGTTTTACTACCTATTTCCCATTTGTAGGAAAAGAAAAAAAGCCTAACCACTCTATATGTTTTTCCCAATAGGAATCAACAATCTTAAAAAATCACAATACTTTGATTATCATGTCATTAAAACCTACCTCTTAATGTTCTTTTTTAATGAATAAATGTGGATATTACCTTTTTTATCATTACATTTGTATTAAGATTTTTCTTACAAATGAAAAGAATTGTGTTTTCTTCCGTTTTGATTGCTGGTTTGATCGCGGTCCTTGGCCATATCAACGCAGCGCATTATGGAGACCTTTTTAGAAGTCGTCCAAACTCCGGACAACAACAGCCTATGGTATACTCTGCCAAATTTAAGGAATGTATTGCCGAGGAGGATTTTCCCGTAAAGGCAGTTACAAAGTTTGTCAACGCTTTTAAGGAAAGCGGCCGGGATATGGAAAAGGTTGAAGCATCCATTAAAAAGTATGGTTCCTCTTTGGATTCCACACTTAAAAATTTAAGCTATATAGATGCTCATGATTTTTTGCATAAGCAATTTCAACACTCCAAGGATTTGATTTTGAACCATGAAATATCTGAAATACAAGAACACTACCATCGTGAAATTATGCGATTATGCTATGAGAATGATAGATTGTTAAACCTTGATTCCGACATTGGTGCCCCCTGAAAAAAGTCCCAAGAAAAAAGGCGATTGAAATAATTCAATCGCCTTTTTTATTTTCGATATCCTTCTGTATTTATCTTTTCTCCAATGGCACAAAAGACCTTAAGTTTTCGCCTATATACACTTGTCGGGGTCTTCCTATAGGTTCTTTGCGTAATCGCATTTCTCTCCATTGTGCAATCCAACCAGGTAATCTACCCAAGGCAAACATAACGGTGAACATTTCGGTAGGGATTCCCAAAGCGCGATAAATGATTCCTGAGTAAAAATCCACATTAGGGTATAACTTGCGGTCCACAAAGTATTTATCCTCCAAGGCTTCTTTTTCCAATCCTTTGGCAATGTCCAAAATGGGATCATCTATCCCTAAGTTGCCCAACACCTCGTCCGCAGCTTTTTTGATGATCCTTGCTCTTGGATCAAAATTTTTGTACACTCGGTGCCCAAAACCCATCAATCTGAAAGGGTCGTTCTTATCCTTGGCCTTGGCCATGTATTTTTTAGTATCACCTCCATCTTCCTGAATGGCTTCCAACATTTCCAAAACAGCTTGATTGGCCCCACCGTGCAGTGGTCCCCAAAGGGCAGAAATCCCTGCTGAAAGTGACGCAAAGAGACCTGCATGTGATGATCCAACTATACGAACAGTTGATGTAGAACAGTTCTGTTCATGGTCTGCATGCAAAATCAACAACTTATCTAATGCATTAATGGCGATAAGGTCTTTTTTATACTCTTGATTGGGTCTTTTGAACATCATCTTGTGAATGTTCTCTACATATCCCAAAGTGTCATCACCATAGTCCAATGGCAATCCCTTTTTCTTACGCTGGGTCCATGCCACTAGTACTGGAAACTTTGCCAAAATGCGTACAATGGAGTTGTACATGGCGCTTTCGGAAGAGACATCCACCGAGCTAGGATTAAAAGCTACCAAAGCACTGGTAAGTGATGATAGCACCCCCATTGGATGGGCGGATTTTGGAAAGCCGTCCAAGATTTTCTTCATCTCTTCATCCACTTGTGATTCCTCTTTGATATCACTATGGAATTTTTCCAACTGTTCTTTATTGGGCAATTCGCCAAAAATTAACAGATATGCCACTTCCAAAAAGTCGGCCTTTTCTGCCAGCTCTTCAATGGAGTACCCACGATACCTTAGAATCCCTTTTTCTCCGTCCAAAAAGGTGATGGCACTTTCGCAGGATCCTGTATTCTTGTACCCTGGGTCCAGAGTCACTATCCCACTTTCTGCCCTCAAGCTTTTTATATCAATTGCCAATTCATCTTCAGTACCTTTCACCACGGGAAATTCATACCGTTTCCCTCCATATTCGAGTATAGCTGTATCCGACATTTTATGTTTTAATAGATTAGTAAAAATAGAAGTGGAAAAATACGAAAAAGCGGAATCATTAACAATTTACAATGACCATTTGTGTTGGTATTAACAGTAAAATATCAATTGCCAAAAAATTGTTATGAATCTAATCGATACAAGAGCTTATAATACTCATCCACCGACTTCTTCCAAGTAAATCGCATGCGTTTGGCTGAAGCCTGGACTTTCTTCCAGGTTGGTTTATCGTTTACATAAACATCCAGTGCTTCATCTAGCACATCCAACATGTTCTTTATTTTTTCATCATAGTTTTCGCCATCAAAGCTGAAACCTGTCTTCATATGTTTCACCGTATCCTTCAACCCACCTGTATTGTGTACCAAACAGGGGTTTCCGTTGCGCATGGCCAACATCTGGCTTATACCACAGGGCTCAAAAAGACTGGGCATAAAATAAAGGTCAGATTCCAGATAAATGGAGTCAATCAAATTTTCAGATTGGCCATTGGTAAAAATGAAGTTTTTGTGCTCGTAGCTCAATTTTCTGAAGAGTTCTTCATATTCCGGTGCACCAGTCCCCAGCAACATAAAAATGCCATCCACTTTTTCCAGTTTCTTAAGGACTTCCACAAAGGCTTCAGGAGACCTCATAAAGAAATAGAACTTTTGCTCCGTTAACCGGGCCACACTTGATGCAATGAACTTGGGTCTATTATCTACATATTCCATGATTTTCTCCCCCGTATGGGCCAGAAAATCTGCCTTGTATTTTTTGGATTCTTCTTGCAACCATTTAAACAAGGCTTTAACCGTGTTCCTGTATATGAACCCTTTTGCCTCTTGGTTGATGTTCTTGTAATTGCATCCATTGAGGATTCCAAACAGCCTTCCTTCCTCATCGGCCTTTTGCAAATCTCTTTCCAACCCTTCACCTCCTATAAATTCTGGGGGCGAACTTGGCAATAAAATATCTTCCTTGTACGAGGGAGAAACCGTATGCACCGCATCGGCAAAACGGATTCCTACAGCCATAAGATTGATACAGTCCTTGTACCGATAATCCATGAGCCCTTTATAATCTATGGGTACATTGGGAAACCAGTTTTTAACTGAAGAATAATTATCATCAAAGGGGCGTATTCCCTGAATGGCCAGATTATGGATGCTATACACAAACCGAATATCCTTTAGGTTCTTGTACTCGGGGTGATATTGTCTTAAAAACAACAGAAGGCTGGAATGCCAATCGTGCAAGTGCACCACATCCAAATCCCCAAAAGCTCCTTTTTTAATGGCTTCGGCCACTGCGGTACAGAAAATGAAGTACTTTATGGCATCGGTGTAAAAAGGTTCTTCTGGATCGTTGTGGTAAATATGGGCGATATCCCCAGCTTCAATTTCAGGATGGTGCAGCACATAGTGCACAATATTGGGAAACTCCTTTTTGGGCTTCACCTCATACAGTTCTGCCATATACCCCAAGCCCCGTAAGCTGAAATTCAAGTTTGTCTTGAGCAATCCCCCTTGATGTAGCCTCCCGTAGGAAGGAACGATAACATGCACCTTATCTCCACGTTCAGAAATCATCCGTGGCACATCCCGTACCACATCGCCCATTCCGCCAGCCTTGCAATTGGCCAGTCCATCATTTTCCGCTGCAACAAAAAGGAAGTTGTTCATAGGTACATTTTAGTTTGATTAGTTTCAAACATTAATTTATAGAAAGTTTGCTACTGTTACAAATAAAAAGCCTTTCTCTGTCGAGAAAGGCTTTTTTATGCTAAAAAAACATTATGATTTAATTTACCTTGAAGGCTTTTTCTTGAGGATAGTAAGCAACACTTCCCAATTCTTCCTCAATACGCAACAATTGGTTGTATTTTGCCATACGGTCACTTCTTGAGGCAGAACCGGTCTTGATCTGTCCTGTGTTCAATGCTACGGCCAAATCGGCAATGGTATTGTCCTCGGTCTCCCCGGAACGGTGCGACATTACTGAAGTATATCCGGCATTTTTAGCCATGTTCACGGCAGCGATGGTCTCTGTAAGCGTACCTATTTGGTTCACTTTGATCAAGATGGAATTGGCAATACCGTTCTCTATACCTCTAGACAAACGCTCCACATTGGTCACGAACAAATCGTCCCCAACCAACTGTACCTTGTCTCCAACTTTATCGGTAAGCATTTTCCATCCATCCCAGTCATTTTCATCCATTCCGTCCTCAATGGAGATGATTGGATATTTTTCACAAAGGTCTGCAAGGTACTGCGCCTGTTCTTCCGATGTTCTTACAACACCTTTATCTCCTTCAAACTTGGTATAATCGTATTTACCATCCACATAAAACTCCGCAGAAGCACAGTCCAAAGCGATCATGACATTATCGCCCAATTTGTATCCTGCTTTTTCAACGGCTTTGGCAATGGTATCCAAAGCATCTTCGGTACCTCCCTCCAAAGTAGGTGCAAAACCACCTTCATCACCAACAGCAGTACTCAAACCACGATCGTGCAATACTTTTTTCAGGTTGTGGAAAATCTCGGTCCCCATTTGCATGGCATGGCTAAAATCTTTGGCCTTGACCGGCATTACCATAAATTCTTGAAATGCGATAGGAGCATCTGAATGCGAACCACCATTGATAATGTTCATCATGGGTACGGGAAGTGTGTTGGCACTTACGCCACCTATGTAACGATACAACGGCATCCCCAATTCATTGGCAGCAGCTTTGGCAACGGCCAAGGAAACTCCTAGAATGGCATTGGCGCCGAGTTTGGATTTGTTGGCTGTTCCATCCAACGCTATCATGGTCTGGTCTATAAGGTTCTGCTCAAACACAGAGGCACCCACCAATTCTTCGGCAATGATTGAATTGACATTCTCCACGGCCTTGGCAACACCTTTACCCATGTAAGAGTTTCCTCCATCCCTAAGCTCAACAGCTTCATGCTCTCCTGTTGAGGCTCCTGAAGGTACCGCAGCCCTTCCCAAAATTCCATTTTCGGTAACTACATCTACCTCTACCGTTGGATTTCCTCGTGAATCCAATATCTGTCTTGCATGAATGTTGATAATAATGCTCATTTTTAACTAAATGTTTGTGGTTTCTATTAATTGGGCTAAGATACGAAAAGGAGTCCCTTTAACCCTATCTCAAGGCCCATAAAACGTACTAAATAACCTAAAAATAAACTATAACGTTTTAGTTTTTCCCAGTCTTGATTGCATCAAAAAACTGGTCGAAAAGATAATCGGCATCATGTGGCCCGGGACTGGCTTCTGGGTGATATTGTACCGAGAAAACCTCTTTGTCCTTCATCCGAATCCCTGCCACCGTTTGGTCGTTCAAATGGGTGTGGGTAATCTCCAAATCCGGATGGGCCTCGGTCTCCTCCCTGTTGATGGCAAAACCGTGGTTTTGTGAAGTGATTTCCCCTTTCCCAGTCACCAAATTAAGGATAGGATGGTTGATACCCCTGTGCCCGTTGTACATTTTATAGGTGGAAACCCCATTGGCCAAGGCCAATACTTGGTGCCCCAAACAAATCCCAAAGAGTGGTTTATCTGAATTAATCATTTTCTTGGCTGCGGCAATGGCATCCGTCAACGGCTCTGGATCACCAGGTCCATTGGAGATGAAATATCCATCCGGGTTCCATTCCTTCATTTCTTCAAAAGAAGCATTGTAAGGGAAGACTTTGATGTAAGCTCCTCTTTTCGCCAAGTTTCGCAAGATGTTCTTTTTGATACCGATATCCAAAGCGGATATTTTGTATGTTGAATTTTCATCGCCATAGTAATACGGCTCTTTGGTGGACACTTTGGAGGAAAGTTCCAAACCCTCCATACTTGGAACGCTCTTCAACTCTTCCTTTAGGGCATCTATTTCATCCACACGGGTAGATATCAAAGCGTTCATGGCTCCATGGTCCCTGATGTAACTTACCAAAGCACGGGTATCCACATCCGAAATGGCCAAAAGGTTGTTCTTGTCCAAGAACTCCAATAGACTCATATTGGCGCTGGGCCTGGAGTATTCATAACTGAAATTTTTACAGATAAGGCCGGCAATCTTTACAGAATCAGACTCAATCTCATCGGCATGTGTGCCATAGTTCCCAATGTGGGCATTGGTGGTCACCATAAGTTGCCCAAAATAAGAGGGGTCTGTGAAAATTTCCTGATAACCGGTCATCCCGGTATTAAAACATACCTCTCCTACAGCGGTGCCTTCTTTTCCTCCCACGGCCTTACCATAAAAAATGGTTCCATCGGCCAATAATAGTAATGCTCTTTTTTTCGCGTGATACTTCATTTGTGTGCTCTAATTTCAGTTTTGACAAAAAAACATAAAAAAAGGATAAGTTCTCACTTATCCTTTTTCCACTAATACAATAGTTAATAACATTCTTCTTATTCTTCAGAATCGTCGGTTTTGGTTTCGGCCACTGGCGCAACAGGCTCAGCTTTCTTGGTTCCTCCCCTTCTACTTCTTCTTGTGGTTTTCTTCTTAGGCTGACCTGCGTTGTATAGCTCATTGAAATCTACCAACTCTATCATGGCCATATCGGCGTTATCCCCTAGACGGTTACCCAACTTGATGATTCGGGTATATCCTCCTGGTCTATCAGCAACTTTTTCAGCTACGCTTCCAAAAAGTTCTGTAATGGCCTCCTTGTTTCTAAGGCTGCTGAAAACAATCCTTCTGTTGTGCATGCCTTTTTCGGCAGTTTGGTTGTTCTCTGTCTTGGCCTTGGTGATCAAGGGCTCAACAAACTGTTTCAAAGCCTTGGCCTTGGCAACTGTGGTATTGATTCTCTTATGCTCAATAAGGGAACATGCCATATTGGCCAACATAGCCTTTCTGTGGGCCGATTTTCTTCCTAAGTGATTAAACTTCTTTCCGTGTCTCATTGTTTCAATTTATCATCTTGCTACCAAATCCCTACGTTATTGGGAGAGCAAAATATGATTATTAATCTTTATCTAATTTGTATTTGGAAAGGTCCATGCCAAATTGTAGGCCTTTGTTGATGACCAACTCTTCCAATTCGGTCAAGGATTTTTTACCAAAGTTCCTGAACTTCATCAAATCGTTCTTGTTGAAGGAAACCAAGTCTCCCAAAGTATCCACTTCGGCAGCTTTAAGGCAGTTCAAGGCCCTTACGGAAAGGTCCATGTCCACCAATTTGGTCTTCAACAACTGACGCATGTGCAAAGATTCCTCATCGTAGGTCTCTGTTTGGGCGATTTCATCAGCCTCAAGGGTGATGCGCTCATCGGAGAACAACATAAAGTGATGGATCAAAACTTTGGCAGCTTCGGTCAAAGCATCTTTTGGGTGGATGGAACCATCGGTAAGAATCTCGAAAACCAATTTTTCGTAATCGGTCTTTTGCTCTACCCTGAAGTTCTCAATGCTGTATTTTACGTTTTTCACCGGAGTGTAAACGGAATCCACGGCAATGCTTCCCAAAGGTGCATTGGATTTTTTGTTTTCCTCGGCAGGAACGTAACCACGTCCTTTTTCTATAACGATCTCAAGGTTGATGCTCACTTTGGGATCCATGTTACAGATCACCAACTCTGGGTTGAGCACTTGGTATCCTGAGATGAATTTTTGGAAATCACCGGCGGTCAATTGTTCCTTTCCGCTAACGGAAATGGAAACAGTCTCGCTCTCAACATCATCAATCTGTCTTTTAAAACGAACCTGCTTAAGGTTCAAAATGATCTCAGTTACGTCTTCAACAACGCCTGGGATAACAGAAAACTCATGTTCAACTCCATCTATGCGCACAGAAGTGATGGCAAAACCTTCCAAAGAGGAAAGCAATACCCTTCTCAGCGCATTCCCAACTGTTAATCCATAGCCAGGTTCCAAAGGACGGAATTCAAATTTCCCTTCGAAATCTGTTGAATCGATCATTATAACTTTATCGGGCTTCTGAAAATTAAGTAATGCCATAATTGGATTAATGTTGAATTCTTATTTAGAGTACAATTCGACGATCAATTGCTCCTTGATATTTTCAGGGATTTGGATTCTTTCCGGAATGGAAACATAGGTTCCTTCCTTCTTTTCGGAATTCCAAGTCATCCACTCGTATACACTGCTGTTGTTGGCCAAAGAATCTTCGATAGCCTGAACGGATTTTGATTTTTCCCTAACTCCCACTACATCGCCTGCTTTAAGGGAGTAGGAAGGAATATTTACCACATTACCGTTAACGGTAATATGACGGTGAGATACCAACTGGCGAGCTCCCCTTCTTGATGGGGCAATACCCAATCTGTACACAACGTTATCCAGACGGGATTCACATAGTTGTAAAAGTATTTCACCCGTTACCCCTTCTTTTCTTTTGGCCTCTGTAAACAGATTACGGAACTGACGTTCCAAAATGCCGTAGGTATACTTGGCTTTTTGCTTTTCTGCCAACTGAATGGCGTATTCTGATTTTTTACCACGGCGTCTGTTGTTACCGTGTTGTCCTGGAGGATAATTTTTCTTTTCGAAAGACTTGTCGTCACCGAAAATCGCTTCTCCAAATTTTCTAGCGATCTTTGTTTTTGGTCCTGTGTATCTTGCCATCTTCTTTAAATTGGAAAGTGCGATTATGAATTAAGGCTTATCCTTCGATAATCTAACTGCACCTTCAGTGAAGACCCTATTGGGCCGTTGAATATACTTAAAATTAAACTCTTCTTCTTTTAGGAGGTCTACAACCGTTGTGTGGAAGTGGTGTAACATCTATAATCTCGGTAACTTCAATACCTGAATTGTGGATGGAACGGATGGCAGACTCTCTACCATTTCCTGGTCCCTTTACATACACCTTAACTTTGCGCAACCCTGCTTCATGGGCAATCTTGGAACAATCCTCTGCAGCCACCTGAGCAGCATAGGGAGTATTCTTTTTGGAACCACGGAATCCCATTTTTCCTGCGGAAGACCATGAAATCACATCACCTTTTTTATTGGTAAGCGATATGATGATGTTATTGAAAGATGCAACAACGTGTGCTTCGCCGGTAGATTCGACGATAACCTTACGTTTTTTTGTTGTTTTGGTACTTGCCTTTGCCATATTTTTTAGTTTCTAGTGTTAGCTCTTAGTTATTGGAATCCTAGACTTTTACATTTCAAACAGATTCTTCTAACGTCTAAATACTAACTAATGACTATATCTGCTTATTATTTAGTTGCTTTCTTCTTGTTGGCAACTGTTTTTCTTTTTCCTTTCCTGGTCCTAGAGTTGTTCTTGGTACGTTGACCCCTAAGCGGCAATCCGGCTCTGTGGCGAATTCCACGGTAACAACCGATGTCCATCAATCGTTTGATGTTCAATTGGGTCTCTGAGCGAAGTTCACCTTCAATGGTATAAGCGGAAACAGCTTCCCTGATACGACCGATTTCATCATCGTTCCATTCAGAAACTTTTGTATCCTCACTTACTTGGGCGGTCTTCAAAATCTCTTGCGCCCTACTTTTACCTACTCCGAAGATGTAGGTAAGTGCAATAACGCCACGCTTTTGTTTAGGTATATCTACACCTGCAATTCTTGCCATAATTACCCTTGTCTTTGTTTAAATCTAGGATTCTTTTTGTTGATTACGTACAATCTGCCTTTTCTGCGAACTATCTTGCATTCGGCACTCCTCTTCTTTATTGATGCTCTTACTTTCATCGTAATTAGTATCTATAAGTAATTCTTGCTTTCGTTAAATCGTATGGACTCATTTCCAACTTTACTTTATCCCCGGGAAGCAACTTGATGTAGTGCATTCTCATTTTTCCGGAGATGTGTGCCGTTACCACGTGCCCGTTTTCCAATTCTACCCTGAACATTGCGTTTGACAATGCTTCAATGATAGATCCGTCTTGTTCTATTGCTGGCTGCTTTGCCATAAATTATGCTACTTTTCTATTCTTTCCGGTTTTCATCAAACCGTCGTAATGTCTGTTCAACAAATACGAGTTCACTTGCTGTACGGTATCTATTGCCACACCCACCATGATCAACAATGATGTTCCTCCGTAGAACAGTGCCCAACCAGCCTGAACATCCATCAACTTTACCACAACCGCTGGCAACACTGCCAAAAGTGCCAAAAATACAGATCCTGGAAGGGTAATCAAAGACATGATCTTGTCTAAATAATCCCCTGTTTCCTTTCCAGGTCTTATACCGGGAATGAAACCACCACTTCTTTTCAAATCATCGGCCATTTTATTGGTAGGCACGGTAATCGCTGTATAGAAGTATGTGAAAATGATGATCAATACTCCAAATAGGATGTTGTAGGCCAAACCGAAAATATCAGCAAACTGAACCTCCATCCATTGCCCCACGGCTGTATTGTTAAATGTTCTACCCAACAAACTGGGTGCAAACATAATCGCTTGGGCAAAAATGATAGGCATTACTCCAGAGGCATTCAATTTTAAAGGAATGTACTGGCGTGCTCCCATTACGTTCTTCTCGTATCCACCTGAAGCCGTTCTTCTTGCATATTGTACTGGAATCTGTCTTACCGCCATCACCAAAAGGACGCTCGCCAAGATGACCAAGAACCATACAATTACCTCAATCAACATAAACATGATACCTCCTGTGTTATTGGTAGTCCTTGAAATAAATTCTTGAACGAAGGACTGTGGCATGGTAGCGATAATACCAATCATGATCAATAGGGAGATACCGTTTCCGATACCTTTATCGGTAATTTTTTCACCCAACCACATGGCAAAAACACATCCAGTTACCAAAATAATCACAGCTGGAACAATAAAGTCCAACCCTTTACCCAATACAAAGGCACTATCTGGAACCCCAAGAGCACCAAGTCCGTACAAGTATGCTGGAGCTTGAACGATACATATACCTATGGTCAACCACCGTGTAATTTGGTTGATGGTCTTTCTACCACTTTCTCCTTCTTTCTGCAATTTTTGCAGGTAAGGAATGGCAATCCCCATCAACTGCACCACAATGGATGCGGAGATGTAGGGCATAATCCCCAATGCAAAAACGGATGCATTGGCAAAAGCACCTCCAGTAAAAGCATTAAGAATTCCCAAAATACCTGAATCGGTACTCGAGGCCAACTGGGTCAATTGGGCTGTATCAATACCAGGAAGCACAATTCGGGTACCGAAACGGTATACCAACAACAACCCAAGGGTAAGGATGATACGTTGTCTCAGCTCATCGATTTTCCAGATATTCGATATGGTCTCAATAAATTTCTTCATGCTATACTATTGCTTATAAATTTATTGCTTCTCCTCCGGCAGCTTCTATGGCAGCTTTGGCGGAAGCCGTAAATTTATGTACAGATACTTTTAGGCCGGCTTTCAATTCTCCGTCACCCAAAATCTTAACCAAGTCATTTTTGTGGGCCAATCCGTTTTCCACAAGAGTGTCCAAAGTAACTTCTTTTTTCACAGTACCATTGTCCACCAATTCTTGTAGTTTTCCAAGATTGATTCCTCTGTATTCCTTTCTGTTGATGTTTTTGAACCCAAACTTGGGGACACGTCTTTGCAAAGGCATTTGACCTCCTTCAAAACCAATCTTTTTGGAATATCCTGATCTGGACTTGGCACCTTTGTGTCCACGGGCAGCAGTACCTCCTTTACCGGAGCCTTCTCCTCTACCTAAGCGTTTTCCCTCTTTGTGAACAGCGCCATCCGCTGGTTTAAGATTGTGTAAATCCATGTTCCGTTATATTTTAAGCTTCCTCTGTGGAAACCAAGTGTTTTACCTTATTTACCATTCCAAGGATACTGGGTGTTGCTTCGTGTTCAACAACATGCCCGATCTTGCGCAGTCCTAGGGCCTCCAAAGTCCTTTTTTGGTCCTGTGTCCTTTTGATAGCGCTCTTTACTTGTGTAACCTTAATCTTTGACATAATATCCTCGTGTTTATCCTTTAAAGACTTTTTCCAAAGAAACTCCTCTTTGCTTGGCCACGGTATCGGCACTCCTCAACTGCAACAAGGCATCAAAGGTAGCCTTTACCACATTGTGTGGGTTGGATGAACCTTGGGATTTGGACAATACGTCATGTACCCCTACAGCTTCCAATACGGCCCTTACAGCTCCACCAGCGATTACCCCAGTACCGTGTGATGCAGGCTTGATGAAAACCCTTGCACCGCCATATTTTCCTTTTTGTTCGTGGGGAAGCGTAGCTTTGGTCAAAGGAATACGAACCAAGTTCTTTTTGGCATCCTCAATGGCCTTTGCAATTGCAGTGGCAACTTCTTTGGATTTCCCCAAACCATGTCCAACAACACCGTTTTCATCACCAACAACAACTATCGCTGAAAAACCAAAAGCTCTACCACCCTTGGTTACTTTGGTAACCCGTTGTACACCAACCAAACGGTCTTTCAACTCAAGTCCTCCTGGCTTTACTATTTCTACGTTCTTGTAATTCTGGTACATAGTCTTATTAGAATTTTAGTCCTGCTTCCCTAGCTCCTTCAGCCAATGATTTAACTCTTCCGTGATATAGGTTTCCACCTCTATCAAAAGCTACGGTCTCAATCCCTAATTTTAGGGCTTTCTCCGCTATGGCCTTACCCACTGTGCTGGCAACTTCGGTTTTTGTTCCTTTGGCATCAACACCCTTATCTCGTGATGAGGCTGCTGCCAAGGTAACCCCTTTGTTGTCATCAATCAACTGGGCATATATTTCTTTATTGCTTCTGAAGACAGACAACCTTGGTCTTGCTTCAGTTCCGAACGATACTTTGCGTATTCTTCTTCGGATGCGTAACTTTCTTTCAGTCTTAGATAATCCCATAGTCTTAATTATTAAGCTGATTTACCTGCTTTTCTTCTCAATTGTTCACCCACAAACTTGACACCTTTTCCTTTGTAAGGCTCTGGCTTACGGAAGGATCGTATCTTGGCGGCAACCTGACCTACCAATTGTTTATCGTGGGAAGTTAGTTTTACGATAGGGTTTTTCCCTTTTTCAGAAATGGTCTCAACCTTCACTTCTGGAGCAATGTCCAAAATGATATTGTGGGAGAATCCAAGTGCCAAGTCCAATTTTTGACCTTGGTTGCTGGCTCTGTATCCAACACCTACAAGTTCCAATTCCTTGGTCCATCCTTGAGAGACTCCTTTTACCATATTGGCAATAAGGGCACGATATAACCCATGCTTTGCTTTGTGTTCTTTGGAATCGGAGGGTCTTTCTACCAAAACATTGCCATCCTCAACCTTTACGTCAACCCCAGCGAAATCTTGGGAAAGCTCTCCCATTTTACCTTTAACGGTAACCAAGGCTTCTTTCACCTCTACGGTGACCCCTTCTGGAATTGCAACTGGACTGTTACCTATTCTTGACATTTTCTTCTCTTTTCTCTATTAATATACGTAGCACAATACCTCACCACCAACATTCTCTTGTTTGGCCTGCTTGCTGGTCATTACACCGTGTGATGTAGACACAATTGCAATACCTAAGCCGTTCAAGACCCTTGGCAACTCACCTGAACCTGCATATTTTCGCAGACCTGGCTTACTTACCCGCTGCAATTTTTTAATAATTGGCTCCTTGGTAAACTTATCGTACTTAAGGGCTATTTTAATGTTCCCTTGTACACCATCATCTTCGAACTTGTAGCTCAAAATATAGCCTTGATCGAACAATATTTTGGTAATCTGTTTTTTTAGATTGGAAGCGGGAATATCCACTACCCTATGACCTGCCTTGTTGGCATTTCTGATTCTGGTCAAATAATCTGAAATTGGATCTGTAAGCATTTCTTTTCTTTATCTAAATTACCAACTAGCCTTTTTAACCCCAGGAATTAAGCCTTGATTGGCCATTTCCCTGAAAGTCACCCTGGATATTCCAAAGGTTCTCATATATCCTCTTGGTCTTCCGGTCAATTTGCAACGGTTGCGCATACGTACCGGTGATGCGTTCTTGGGCAATTTCTGAAGGGCCTCGTAATCGCCAGCTTCCTTCAGGGCCTTTCTCTTCTCGGCATATTTTGCAACCATCTTTGCCCTTTTTCTTTCACGGGCTTTCATTGATTCCTTGGCCATATTAGTTCTTTTTAAAGGGTACTCCCAGTTCGGTTAACAATGATTTTGCTTCTTTATCGGTTTGGGCCGAAGTAACAAATGTAATATCCATCCCATTGATTCTATTGATTCTATCAATATTGATCTCTGGGAAAATAATCTGCTCCGTGATTCCTAGATTGTAATTTCCCCTACCGTCAAAACCAGTGGCTTTAACACCTTGGAAATCTCTTACCCTAGGAAGGGCAGATGTAATCAGTCTGTCCAAAAATTCGTACATACGTTCACCTCTCAATGTCACTTTGGCACCGATGGGCATTCCCTTTCTCAATTTAAACGTGGCAACGTCTTTCTTTGATAGTGTAGAGACTGCTTTTTGGCCAGTGATATTGGTAAGCTCATCAACAGCATGGTCAATAAGCTTTTTATCGGAAACAGCTGCTCCAACCCCTCGGCTTACAACAATCTTTTCCAACTTGGGAACCTGCATTACGTTACTGTAACTGAATTCTTCAGTAAGCGCCTTTACTATGCGCTCATTATATTCCTGCTTTAATCTTGGTATATAACTCATGACTAAATTACTTCATTGGATTTTTTGGAAAACCTTACTTTCTTTCCATCCCTTACTTCGTAGCCAACTCTGGTAGTGTCTCCAGATTTTGGATCAATCAAAGAAAGGTTTGAAATATGCATGGGAGCCTCCTTTTTTGTTATACCTCCTTGAGGGTTGTTTGCACTTGGCTTTTCGTGTTTGGACACCATATTGATGCCTTCCACTACAGCTTTGTTCTTTTCACGGTCTACGCGAAGCACTTTCCCTTCGCTGCCTTTGTGGTCTCCCGCAATGACTCTTACCGTATCCCCTGTTTTTATTTTCAACTTCATCTCTGGTATTTCTTTTACAGCACTTCGGGTGCCAATGAAACAATCTTCATAAACTGCTTGTCCCTAAGCTCCCTTGCAACCGGTCCAAAGACACGGGTTCCTCTCATCTCACCAGTAGGGTTCAACAATACGCAGGCATTGTCATCAAAACGGATGTAAGAACCGTCAGGTCTTCTGACCTCTTTTTTGGTTCGAACAACCACCGCAGTGGAAACAGAACCTTTCTTTACAGTACCGTTTGGAGTAGCTTCCTTTACGGTAACAACAATTTTGTCACCCAACGAAGCATACCTTCTTTTTGTTCCTCCAAGTACGCGGATAGTCAGAACTTCTTTTGCTCCAGTATTGTCCGCAACCTTTAATCGTGATTCTTGTTGTACCATAATTATTTAGCTCTTTCAAGGATTTCTACCAACCTCCAGCATTTAGTTTTGCTCAATGGTCTGGTTTCCATTATTTTAACGGTATCGCCTTCGTTGCAATCGTTCTTTTCGTCATGGGCAACATATTTCTTGGTCTTCAAAACGAATTTACCGTACATAGGGTGCTTTACTCGCTTTACCTCAGAAACCACAATTGATTTCTCCATTTTGTTGCTGGTAACAACGCCTATTCTTTCTTTTCTTAAATTTCTGTTTTCCATAAGGCAGAACCAATTATTGTAATTCCCTTTTAGTTAATTCTGTTGCAAGTCGTGCTACCGTCCTTCTTGCTTTTCTGATCTGTAAAGGATTTTCCAAAGGAGTAACGGCATGGGCCATTTTAAGGTCGGCATGCTGTTTTTTGAACTCGGCCAACTTCTCCTTTAGCTCTTCAATTGAAAGTTCTTTTACTTCTGATTGTCTCATCTTTCTTCTCAATTAAAAATTAAGCGGAATAATCCCTAGCTACGATAAACTTGGTTTTGACTGGCAATTTCTGGGCCGCTAGCCTAAGGGCTTCTTTGGCCACATCCATTGGTACCCCAGCAACTTCGAACATGATTCTTCCAGGTTTCACAACAGCAACCCAATATTCTGGAGCACCCTTACCTTTACCCATACGTACCTCAAGAGGCTTTTTGGTAATGGGCTTGTCCGGGAATATCTTGATCCACAACTGACCTTGTCTTTTCATGTACCTTGTCGCAGCAATACGCGCAGCCTCTATCTGACGGGAAGTAATGAAGTGGGAATCCATGGACTTGATACCGAACATTCCATTGGAAAGTTGGTGCCCTCTCTGTGAGTTACCCTTCATACGCCCCTTCTGGGCCTTACGAAATTTTGTTCTTTTTGGCTGTAACATCTTACCTTACTTTATCTTATTACTTTCTACGGCGTGGCTTTTTACCACCATCTTGTTTACCGCCTTTTCCTCCTTGACTCTTGCTCAATCCTACCAATGGGGAAAGCTCTCTTTTACCATAAACTTCTCCCTTCATGATCCAAACCTTGATCCCAAGCCTACCATAGGTAGTGTGCGCTTCATGCAAGGCATAGTCAACATCGGCACGGAAAGTGGACAATGGGATCCTTCCTTCCTTATAAGACTCTGAACGCGCCATCTCAGCTCCGTTCAAACGTCCTGAAATCTGAATCTTTATCCCTTCAGCGTTCATACGCATTGCAGCCGCAATGGCCATTTTAATGGCTCTACGATATGAAATCCTGCTCTCAATCTGCCTTGCTACGCTGGCAGCAACCAAATTGGCATCAAGCTCAGGTCTTTTGATTTCATGAATATTGATTTGAACCTCTTTGTTGGTAATCTTCTTAAGCTCTTCCTTAAGTTTATCTACCTCTTGCCCTCCTTTGCCAATAATGATACCTGGCCTTGCGGTGGTAATGGTAATGGTGATCAATTTCAAGGTTCTTTCTATAATCACCCTAGACACGCTGGCTTTTGCCAAACGCGCATGGACGTATTTTCTAATTTTATCGTCCTCAGCCAGCTTATCGCCGTAATCGTTTCCTCCGTACCAGTTGGATTCCCATCCTCTGATAATTCCTAAGCGATTTCCTATTGGATTGGTCTTCTGTCCCATATTCTATTTTCTAGCTTTGAACGTTGTTATTGGATTCCAAAATCATGGTCACGTGGTTGGAACGCTTTCTAATTCTGTGCGCCCTTCCTTGAGGAGCAGGTCGCAAACGCTTCAACATAGTTCCACCATCTACACGGATTTCCTTGATATACAAATCAGCCTCCTCGATACTGGAATCCTCATTTTTAGCTTCCCAGTTGGCAATTGCGGAAAGCAAAAGCTTTTCCATCTTCCTGGAAGCCTCTTTTGAGTTAAACCGTAGAATGGCCAAAGCCATTTCAATTTGCTTTCCTCTTACCAAGTCTGCCACCAAACGCATCTTTCTTGGAGATGTTGGACAGTTGTTAAGCTTTGCAATAGCAAGTTGCTTTTTCTCTTCCTTTAACCTTTCGGCCATTTGTCTTTTACGAACTCCCATAGCTTACTTACTTTTTTCCTTTGTTTTTAGCTCCAGCATGACCTCTAAAAGATCTTGTTGGCGAAAATTCTCCAAGTTTGTGGCCTACCATATTCTCGGTAACATACACTGGAACAAATTGCTTCCCATTGTGTACCGCGATGGTCTGTCCCACGAAATCGGGGGTTATCATAGAGGCTCTAGACCAAGTCTTGATAACCGTTTTCTTTCCTGATTCTATATTAGCTTGGACTTTTCTCTCCAGGCTATGATGAACGAATGGTCCTTTTTTTAACGAACGTGCCATTTACTTTTTCTTTTATTTCTTTCTACGTTCTATGATGTATCTATTGGTGTCCTTGGTCTTGGAACGGGTTCTGAATCCTTTTGCAGGAATACCGTTCTTAGATCTTGGGTGACCTCCGGAAGCCCTTCCTTCACCACCACCCATTGGGTGATCCACAGGGTTCATGGCCACTGGCCTAGTTCTTGGTCTTCTACCCAACCATCTGCTTCTACCCGCTTTACCAGATACCAACAATTGATGATCGGAGTTGGATACCGCACCGATTGTAGCCAAACAAGTTGCTAAAATCATACGGGTTTCCCCAGAAGGCAATTTAACGGTAACGAACTTACCATCCTTGGCCATCAACTGGGCAAACGTACCGGCGCTTCGAGCCATGATAGCTCCCTGACCAGGTCTCAATTCTATGCAAGAGATAATAGTACCCAATGGAATCTCACTCAACGGAAGGGCATTTCCAATTTCAGGAGCAGAACCTGTTCCAGATTGGATAGCCTGTCCTACCTGCAGACCATTTTGGGCAACCACATATCTTTTTTCTCCATCCTTGTATTCTACCAAGGCGATAAATGCAGTTCTGTTGGGATCATATTGGATAGAGACCACTGTAGCCTCAACACCTTGCTTGTCCCTTTTGAAATCGATAATTCGATATCTTCTTTTATGACCCCCACCTCTATGGCGCATGGTCATTTTTCCTTGACTGTTCCTACCACCTGACTTTTTTAACGGAGCAAGCAAGCTTTTCTCCGGCTTATCAGTAGTGATCGCGTCAAATCCGTTTACTACTCTAAAACGCTGTCCAGGGGTTATCGGTTTTAATTTTCTAACTGACATTTCTCGTCTTTATAGATTACTGTAAAAATCAATAATATCACCTTCAGCCACATCAACAATTGCTTTTTTCAAAGCATTTGTTTTTCCATGTTGGATTCCAGTTTTTGTATAACGACTCTTACGATTTGGACCGTAGTTCATGGTTCTCACCTTCTCCACAGAAACACCATAAGTAGCTTCAATTGCCTCTTTGATTTCCAATTTGTTGGCCTTAGGGTCAACATAGAAACCATAACGATTGAAAAGCTCGCTATCAGCGGTCATTTTTTCCGTAATTATCGGTCTTATCAACACACTCATGATACTTCTATTTCTTTAGGTTCGATTCAATTCCTTCCAAAGCACTTTCCATAAGAACCAAACTATTAGCGTTAACTATTTTGTAAGTGTTTAATTCTGAGTTAGTTACAACTTCGGAGCGCTCCAAATTACGCGACGACAAATATACGTTATTATTTGTATCGCCCAACACAATAAGAGACTTTTTATTTTCCAGACCCAAAGAGGTAAGGAAAGCCACAAAATCTTTGGTCTTGGGAGTTTCAAAATTGAAATCTTCTACAACCACCACAGATTTCTCCTTGGTCTTAAGACTCAAGGCAGATTTACGGGCCAATCGCTTTAGATTCTTGTTCAACTTTTGAGTGTAGTCCTTTGGTCTTGGACCAAAAATTCTACCTCCACCCCTAAACACAGGAGACTTAATGCTACCGGCCCTTGCGGTACCAGTTCCTTTTTGTTTTTTGATCTTACGGGTACTCCCGGCAATCTCAGCTCTTTCTTTAGCTTTGTGGGTTCCTTGTCTTTGATGCGCCAAATACTGCTTCACATCCAAATAGATGGCATGCTCATTGGGCTCTATGGCGAAAACATCGTCAGAAAGGTCTACCTTTCTTCCGGTTTCTTTTCCTTTAATATCTAAAACTGCAACCTTCATTACTTCTCAATTGTTACGTAAGCATTTTTGTGACCTGGAACACAACCTTTCACTACGATAAGGTTTTTCTCAGGAACCACTTTCAATACTCTCAAGTTTTGGACCGTTACTCTTTCGCCACCCATTCTACCGGCCATTTTCATTCCTTTGAAAACTCGGGCAGGGTATGATGCAGCTCCAATGGAACCAGGAGCTCTCAATCTGTTGTGCTGACCGTGTGTTGCTTGACCAACTCCACCAAAGCCGTGACGCTTAACAACTCCTTGGAATCCTTTTCCTTTTGATGTGCCAATCACATCAACAAATTCACCTTCTACAAATAGGTCGGCACCAACGATGTCCCCTAATTTGTATTCACCTTCAAAATCTTGGAATTCAACGACTTGTTTCTTTGGAGAAGTACCTGCTTTCTTAAAGTGACCTGTTTCGGCCTTGTTAGCACGTTTTTCTGCCTTGTCATCGAAACCAAGCTGAAGGGCACTGTACCCGTCAACCTCTTCGGTTCTGACTTGGGTAACCACGCATGGTCCAGCTTCGATAACGGTACATGGAACGTTCTTTCCATTCTCGTCGAAGATGCTGGTCATACCGATTTTTCTTCCTATTAACCCAGACATATTTAACTAATTATTAATTGTTTACTTTTTTTATTTAGCCAATTTCTTGGCAAAAAAATTGGGTCAAGAAAATATTCTGCTCTGACCCAGATTTTTTCTTTCACCGTTTTTCCTAAACCATCGTTCAGGACATGTACTTTGTTAGTTTTAAGTGTTAAGTTGAAAGTTATAAATGACCTATAACGAAATTCAAAACTTTCAACTCAACACCTATCACTTTTATCAGACCTTAATCTCAACCTCAACACCACTGGGAAGCTCAAGCTTCATAAGGGCATCTATGGTTTTTGATGAAGAACTGTAAATATCCAATAGTCTTTTGTAAGAACTTAATTGGAACTGTTCCCTTGATTTTTTGTTCACGTGGGGTGAACGCAAAACCGTGAATATCTTCTTGTGCGTAGGCAATGGAATGGGTCCAGTTACCACAGCACCGGTCGTTTTTACTGTTTTCACGATCTTTTCAGCAGATTTGTCCACCAAATTGTGATCGTAAGATTTCAATTTTATTCTAATTTTTTGACTCATCTTGCTGAAATTAAGCGGTTACTCCTTTAGCTGCTTTAATCACCTCTTCCGCAATATTGGAAGGAGTTTCTGCATAGTGTGAAAATTCCATGGTGGATGTAGCCCTACCTGAAGACAATGTCCTCAAGGAAGTTACATATCCAAACATTTCTGATAACGGCACAACAGCTTTTACAACTTTTGCACCTGCCCTATCATCCATGTTGTTCACCTGACCCCTTCTTCGGTTCAAGTCACCTACAATATCACCCATGTTTTCTTCTGGAGTCAATACCTCCAACTTCATGATAGGCTCCATCAATACAGCACGGGCTTTCTTGGCAGCTACTTTGTAACCAAGTTTAGCAGCCAATTCAAAGGACAAGGAATCAGAATCCACAGGGTGGAACGATCCATCCTTAAGGGTAATCTTCATGCTGTCCATTTCAAAACCAGCCAAAGGACCATTTTTCATGGCCTCCCTGAAACCTTTCTCAACAGATGGAACATATTCTTTAGGAATGTTACCACCTTTAATTTCGTTAACAAACTCCAATCCGGCTTTAGTCTCCTCACTTGCAGGCTCCATAGTAAATACGATATCAGCGAATTTACCACGACCACCAGTTTGTTTCTTGTATGTTTCTCTGTGGTCGGCAGTAGCAGTAAGTGCTTCCTTGTACTCCACCTGAGGCTGACCTTGATTTACTTCCACTTTGAACTCACGTCTCAAACGATCCACGATAATATCCAAGTGAAGCTCGCCCATACCTGAGATGATTGTCTGCCCTGAAGCTTCATCAGTTTTTACTTGGAAAGTAGGATCTTCCTCGGCCAATTTAGCCAAAGCCATACCCATCTTATCCACATCCGCCTTGGTTTTTGGCTCAACCGCGATACCGATAACGGGATCAGGGAAGTTCATACTCTCAAGAACGATAGGAGCATTCTCAGCAGACATGGTATCACCAGTCTTGATATCTTTAAATCCTACAGCAGCACCAATATCACCAGCCTCGATATAATCGATGGCATTTTGTTTATTGGAGTGCATCTGATAGATTCTGGAGATACGCTCTTTTTTACCGGAACGGTTATTCAAAATATAAGAACCAGCATCCAAACGACCAGAATATGCTCTAAAGAAAGCCAAACGACCTACGAAGGGATCAGTGGCAATTTTAAAGGCAAGAGCAGCAAATGGCTCTTTAGGATCTGGTTTTCTGGTAACTTCTGCACCAGTATCAGGATTAGTTCCTACAATATCATCTTTATCCAAAGGAGAAGGCAAGTAACGGCAAACGGCATCCAAAAGGAACTGAACCCCTTTGTTCTTAAAAGAAGAACCACACACCATAGGAATGATGGCCCTATCCATTACCGCAGCACGCAATGCAGCATGCACTTCTTCTTCTGTGATGGAATCTTCATCTTCGAAGAATTTCTCCATCAAATTTTCATCATATTCCGCAACAGCTTCGATCAAGGCAGCTCTGTACTCCTTCACCTCATCCAACATATCCGCAGGAATATCCACAACATCAAAAGTGGAACCGAAGTTGTCATCGTGCCATACGATTGCCCTGTTCTTGGCCAGGTCAACAATACCTTTAAAATCAGCTTCATCACCAATCGGCAATACAATTGGCACCGCATTGGAACCCAACATTTCACGAACCTGCTTACACACGTTCAAGAAGTTGGAACCTTGGCGGTCCATTTTGTTTACAAATCCAATTCTTGGTACTTTGTAGTTATCGGCCAATCTCCAGTTGGTTTCGGATTGCGGCTCAACACCATCCACAGCACTGAACAAGAATACCAAACCATCCAAAACACGAAGAGACCTGTTTACCTCAACGGTAAAATCCACGTGTCCGGGAGTGTCTATAATATTAAAGTGGTAATCTTTTGTTTCAGGCAATGGCTGGGCGTTCTCCATAGGGAACTTCCAAGTACATGTTGTAGCGGCGGAAGTAATGGTAATACCACGCTCCTGCTCTTGCTCCATCCAGTCCATGGTAGCTGCACCGTCATGCACCTCACCAATCTTGTGACTCACACCTGTATAAAAAAGAATACGCTCTGTAGTAGTTGTTTTACCAGCATCAATATGAGCTGCAATACCTATATTCCTTGTATATTTTAAATCTCTTCCCATTGTAATGATTAGAATCTAAAGTGCGAGAATGCTTTATTGGCCTCGGCCATTTTGTGTGTATCTACTCTTTTCTTCACTGCAGCACCTTCTTCTTTGGCGGCAGCCAAAATCTCAGAAGCCAATTTTTGGGCCATGGATTTTTCGTTACGCTTTCTTGCGTATAGAATCAACCATTTCATGGCAGTGGATATTTTTCTATCTGGACGAATCTGCATTGGAATCTGGAATGTTGCACCACCTACCCGTCTACTTCTTACTTCAACATGTGGCATAACATTGGAAAGCGCATCTTTCCATAACTCCAAAGCGGTTTTTTCTTCGTCTGTGTTCTTTTCATCAACGATATCAATTGCATCGTAGAAAATCTTGAATGCAATTGACTTTTTACCGTCCCACATCATCATGTTCACAAAACGTGTAACTAGCTGATCGTTAAATCTTGGATCTGGTAAAAGTGGTCTTTTCTTTGCCTGCTTTTTTCTCATTGCTTCTTCTTAAAGTTGATTACTTTTTGGGACGCTTAGCACCATACTTTGATCTTCGCTGCGTTCTTCCTGCCACACCGGCAGTATCCAAAGCACCTCGAACGATGTGGTATCGCACACCAGGCAAATCCTTTACTCTTCCGCCCCTAACCAATACTATCGAGTGCTCTTGGAGGTTGTGACCTTCTCCAGGGATGTATGCGTTCACCTCTTTACCGTTGGTCAACCTTACCCTTGCAACTTTACGCATTGCAGAGTTTGGTTTCTTTGGTGTAGTGGTGTAAACCCGCGTACAAACCCCTCTTCGTTGAGGACACGAATCCAAAGCAGCCGATTTACTCTTCTTGGTAATCGTGGCCCTTCCTTTTCGTACTAATTGTGAAATTGTTGGCATTAAAATTCCTATTAAAAACTAAATAACCCCCATTTTGAGGGCTGCAAATGTAGTGATATTTCGGAATAATTCAAATGAAGAATAACTTATTTTACCATGCAACCGAAAAAAGATGGTTTAAGACCGATGAAATTCCACCCAAATCAATCCAACTTGCGATAATAAAATCCAACAGCTCCATTACACTAATACCTCCCAACATTTTACATTAAACAGAATCCAACACGCCAAGGTCAACCCCTTGAGAAAGTATAAAAGAGGTGAATTTAAAACAAAGAACTACAGAATTCGATTCCAAATTATTAAAAATTAACATCGAAATCAATCCTCATCCCTTTAAATCATTAACAAATCTTAACAAAAAAAAGCGCTATATATTAATAGGTATACCTAAGGCAAAAAATTACAAGTAAACCTGACATGGATTATAGAATCAACAAGTTATAAATACAACTTATTCCGCCATACTTGCTCATTATTTTGCGTATAAATCAATTTTGAAGTGTTAAAATTAACAGCTCAATTAAATATGGGCATACACTTTAACTGTTTTTCATTTACTAACAGCTTCTTAAAATTTTAGTAAAATTAGTTTGGATTATTAACATGAAATTATGATTTTAGCGCCTAGCTAATTCAAATAATTTTAAAATGAGAACAAAACTTAATGGATTGTTAACGCTATTATTGGCGTTTGTTGTGCATATATCCTTTGCACAAGACAAGACGATTACAGGTACTGTTACGGATGCTGACGGCCTTCCGTTACCTGGAGTCAATATTGTCGTCGATGGGACCACGAATGGCACCCAAACAGATTTTGATGGGAATTATGCCATCAATGCAAGCCAGGGTCAAACATTGGTCTTTACCTATATAGGGCAAAGGCCAACCAGTAGGGCCGTAGGTGCCGGGAACGTGATCAATGTCCAAATGGAAGAGGACACCCAAGCACTTGAAGAGGTTGTTGTGACTGCACAAGGTCTTGAGCGTGAGGCCCGATCCCTTGGTTACTCGGTCAGTGAGGTTGACGGCGAGGACATCGAGCAAAATGCACAACCTGATTTAGGTCGTATCCTATCGGGTAAGGCTGCAGGTGTTAACATTACGGCAACAAATGGTGTTACTGGTTCTGGAACCAACATCATTATTCGTGGTTATACTTCCATTAGTGGTAGCAACCAGCCCTTATTTATTGTAAACGGCGTGCCTTTTGATGGAGGAACCAACGGAGATGACCCTGCTGGGGGAAGAAACTTCCTGGACAACATGACAGAGTCCAGTAGGTTTTTGGATTTAGATCCAAACTCCATTGAAAGCGTGAACGTACTTAAAGGACTTAGTGCCACGGTACTTTATGGTGAGGCTGGTAGAAACGGTGTAATCCTGATAACTACCAAAGGTGGTGCCGCTGGATCAACAAACAAAAAGTTTGAAGTAAGCGTAACCCAATCTTCATTTTTCTCAAGTGCCATCCTACCTAAATATCAAGACAATTATGGAGGTGGTTTCCACCAAGATTACGGATTCTTCTTCAGTAACTGGGGACCAGGATTCGATGCTGATTTAAGGGAAAACCCAAACTTTAGAGGATTTGATGCCGATGGTACTACATTGGTAAATGGACCTCTTTTGGGAATTGCCGATCAGACATTGGTTGCAGGATTTGAAGACATAGCTAATATTCCTTATCGTTATCAAGCTTATGATAGTGTTGATGACTTTTTTAGAACAGGAACAACATCAACCACTTCTGTTAACGTAACTGGTAGTGCAGAAAAAGTGAACTACAACATTGGTTACACTCACTTGGAAGATAATGGTGTTACTCCTGGAAACAAATTGATCAGAAACAACTTTTCTGTTGGTGGTAAGGCTCAGTTAAGCAATAAGTTCACTTTCTCAAGTGCCCTTAACTATGCAGTAACCAGATACTCCTCTCCTCCTATCGCACCAAGTTTTGGTTCAGGTACTGGTTTTGGTGGTGGTTCTGCTTTTGGTGACTTGATGTATACACCTCGTAGTGTAAACTTATATGGTCTTCCTTTTGAAGCTGCCGATGGTAGAAGTATTTACTATCGTTCCGGTAACGACATTCAAAACCCAAGATGGACAGTTAAAAACTCTAAGGTTACCCAAGACGTAAGAAGGGTTTTTGGTAACATCAATGGAGTTTATCAGTTGAACGATTGGTTGAGTGCAACATATCGTTTAGGTCTGGATCAATATACAGAAGCAAGTGCTTACGGTCAAAACCGTGGTGGTGTGGATGGTAACCAAACTGGTATCTACAGAACCCAGGATGTTACCAGCACCATTTGGGACCATACCGTATTGTTGACCGCCAATAAAGATCTTAATGACAATTTCAACTTAGGGGTTAACCTTGGTGCTACATCAAGAAGACAAACTTTCAGACGAGAAGGTGTTGAAAGTACCCAACAGTTGGCCTTTGGAGTTTTGGAACACTTCAATTTTGTGAATCACTCAACAGTGAACAGTTTCAACAACGCCAACATTGGATTCCAAAGTGAGCAAAACACCCTAGGTTTATATGGTGAAGCTGTATTGGGATATCAAGATTTCTTGTACTTGAACGTTGCAGCCAGGAATGACTGGACTTCCACTTTGGAATCAGATAATTTCTCACTATTCTATCCTGGTGCGAGTGTTTCTTTCATTCCAACATCAGCATTTGATGGTTTGTCTGGAGAAGGCCTAAACTATCTTAAAATGCGATTTGGATATGGTTCTTCTGCTGGATTCCCTCCAACATATAGTACTAGAAACACATTGGCTCTTTCATCCAGAGCATTTGACCTAGGTTCTAGAGGTGTATTGTCTGGAAATTCAGTTTCCGGTAGATTGGGTAATCCAAACTTGGTACCTGAGCGAGTGGAAGAATTTGAAGTTGGTATGGACACTAGGTTTTTTAACAGACTTAACTTGAATGTGAGTGTCTTCAAAAAGCAAACTACAGATTTGATTACTGACCAAGGTCTTGATGACGCTACAGGTTTTACCGTTACACGTATAAATGCCGGTGAATTGGAAGTTAAAGGTATCGAGGTCGACTACGACATAGACATCCTTAAACCTGTAAGTGGTGCTTTCTCTTGGAACATTGGAGGTAACTTCTACGCAGATGAATCTACTGTGACCAACCTTCCTGAAGGTGTTGAGCAAATCTTGCTTACAGATGCAGTTAACGGATATGCTGCCAACTATGCAGTAGAAGGCAGACCTTATGGAACTTTCCTCGGAAGTACGGTCCTAAGAAACGATGCCGGTGAACGTGTTGTTGGAACAGATGGTGTATATCTAACTGATGAGACATTGGTAGAAATAGGTGATCCCAACCCAGATTGGACTACAGCTTTGAACAGTACGTTCAAATATAAAGGATGGTCATTCTTTATGGATTGGCAATACCGACATGGTGGCGACATATTCTCTACCACTGTGGCTTCCTTGACCGGTAGGGGTGTTGTTGATCTTGACAACCCTGTAGACCGTGAATCAACTTATGTTCTACCTGGTGTGAAAAATACTGATGGTTCTCCGAATGACATTCAAATTACAGGAACTAACCTAGGATTTGATGTCTATGGTATCTCTGGAGCAAATGAGTTTTGGATTTTTGATGGTTCAACTATCAGGTTAAATGAAGTATCCATCGGATATGATGTTCCTTCCAAGTTATTGGAAAAAACTCCCTTTGGAACTTTAACCTTCACTGCATCAGGATTCAACGTATGGTACAAAGCGGTCAACTTCCCTGATGACATTCGCTTTGACACCAACTCGTTGGGTACAGGGGTTGGTAACGGTTTAGGTATCGACTTCATCACAGGGCCCAGTGTTAGACGTTATGGATTCAGCGTAAAGGCAACATTCTAAATCAAAAAAAATTAAAAATGAAAAAAGCATATAAATCTTTAAAAAAGCATTTCAGCAGAGCCTCGGTTGTACTTGGCGCGGTGCTTGTCTTTGCTGCCTGTGAATCAACACAGTTGGAAATTTTGGACAGCCCAAATGCATTACAACCCTCTCAGGCTGATATCGATTTGTTCCTGAACAACATTCAATTGGGAACTGTATTTTTCTTCGAATCAGACAACACCGATAACTTCAACGGTGTAAATGAGCTCGGAGCTAAGGTCTCAAGACTTTTGGCAATGACCGCCGGTAACCAATATGAAAACGTTTATGTTGGTCAGGACATGAATGAAGTATGGGAAGATGCATATTCTGATGTTCTTATTGATGTCAGAACTATGGTTCCTTTGGCAGAAGAACAAGGATTGTACACCCATGCTGCCATTGGCCAGATTTTGGAATCCTATATTGCCATGACATTGGTAGATTTCTTTGGGGATGTTCCTTACTTTACAGCTCTTAAAGGAGCCGAGGACCTAAACCCTGCAGCTGACTCCGGTCAAGAAATTTATGCTGCTGTGGATGCCCTTTTGACAGAAGCAATAGCAAATCTAAATCGTGATGCACTTGCTGGGCCAGCCAATGATGTTTTCTTTGGAGGAAGCGAATCAAGCTGGTTAAAATTTGCCAATACGTTGAAGTTGAAACTATATCTTCAGACCCGTCTTGTAGATGGTAGCGTTGCTGGTAAAATAAACTCTCTTATTGCTAGTGGCAATCTAATGACAGATTTAGAGGACAGTTTCTTCTTTCAATATTCTTCAGTTGATGCCAACCCAGATAGTAGACATCCAATATTCTCAGACAACTTTGATCAAGGTAAAACAGATTATCAAAGTAACTGGTTTATGAGCTTTATGGCTTTGGATAGATCACTTCCAGACCCTAGAATTAGATACTACTTCTACCGTCAGCAATTGGACTTTTCTGAAGCTGACAACCAAACCAAGGAATGTGTGAATGAAGTTGCTCCTGCCCACTATGATTCGGGTGAAGTCTTCTGTACCGTTGGTGATGGTTACTGGGGTAGGGATCACGGCGATAACGATGGTATCCCACCAGATGATGATTTAGTTGCATTGCACGGACCATATCCTGTAGGTGGACCTTTTGATGACAATTCTGCATCTCCACAGTTAAGCAGGGATGTAGGTCTTGAAGGAGCCGGTATCTCTCCAATCATGATGTCGTATTTTACACACTTCATGTTGGCCGAATCTGCCTTGACTTTAGGAACTACCGGAAGTGCAAGAACTTATTTGGAAAGTGGTATGCGTCAATCCATTGAGTACGTAATGGATTTTGGTGCAAGCTTGGCTGGAACCTCAGTATTCGTTCCTACACCAGCTAACGTTGATGATTTTGTAAATGAAGTACTTGCAGATTATGATGCTGCCGACAACGATGGAAAACTGGAAATTATTGTAGAGCAATATTTTACAGCATTGTTTGGAAATGGTGTAGAAGCTTATAACACCTACAGAAGAACAGGTTACCCAAATATGCAACCAACGTTGCAGCCCAACCCAGGTGTGTTCATGAGAACATTCCCTTACCCTGATAATTTGGTAAACCAAAACTCTAGTGTGTCTCAACATCCAATTTCCACACAAGTTTTCTGGGATAACAATCCTGCAAGCTTTATTGACTAATTCAAAAAAAATATAACAATGAAAAATATTGTTTTCTTAACTATAACTCTTCTTTCCTCGGCGTTCTTTATGTCGTGTGAAGATGACGCTAAAGACCCATGGACAATCCATGAAGAATCAGCGAATCTAGCAACGTTCGTCACCATTGCAAAGGAGACCATTGTAATAGATTTTACAGATTCAGGATCATCATTTTCATTTTCAATCGATGCGCCTTCCAGCAACATTGCAAGCTACGAACTGGCTGTATCTAGAGTAAGTGGAGGTGCTGCGTCAGACACATTGCCTCTGACCTCTGCAACATCTTTCCCTGCTGATTTTGACATCACAGCCTCTGATTTGGCTTCTGCCCTAGGTTTGGATGTTGCCGATCTTAGTGCCGGGGACCGTTTTAACTTTGTAGGTACGGCCACAAGCACAAGCGGTGATGTTGCCGATATCACAAATCTAAATGGTGATGCTGTAGGACCAGGTCAGTTTAACGCTTTCCGTTTCAACACATTCCTATCGTGTCCTTTTAACCAAGCTGATGCTATTGGAACCTATGAAACTACGGTAGATGCATTTGGTTTGGCAGCTGCGACTTTTGAAGTTACTGCAGGACCAGATGAAAACTCAGTTGTAATCAATGACCTAATTCAGCCTGGTCTTTCCATGATAATGGAAGTAAATCCAAATACGGGGATTGGCGCCATAGGCCGTACCCCAATGGCGGATGATTTCTTCGGTTATTCTGGAGGTAATATCAATACAACAGCTACTCCAAGTTTCTTCTTCTCTTGTTCTGGAACCATTTCTGCGGTATTCCAGTATACTGTGGATTTAGGAAGCTTTGGATCTTTTGGATTTGCAGCTCAGAAGCTATAAGATATTCCACATATGAGATAATATGACCGCCAGCTTTAAACAAAGCTGGCGGTTTTTTTAACAATTTCATTATGAACACATACATTTTAAGACTGCTACTACTTTGCATATTATTCCTATGCGCCCCCTCTTGTAACCAAGATGACACCGTAGTCGATGATATTATAAACGAAGAGCCGGATCCAGACCCAAATCCAGACCCAGACCCGGATCCAGACCCGGATACCGACAAACCTATTTTTGAAAGTGATACTGGCAATGTATTGGTATACGATGAAGAAAAGATATTTGATGGATATGTATTGGTCAATGATGCTAGCGATAATAGGGTATATTTAATGACCAAGGAAGGCAAAATAAGCTATGAATGGGAACTACCCAGTAACATCGGTAATGATGCTGAACTTCTTGAAAATGGAAAACTTTTGGTAGCCCTAACAGATGAAAATGCATTTTATGATGTTGGCGGATTTGGTGGCCGTATTCAGATTATAAACCCTGATAGATCCGTTGAGTGGGATTTCTTATACTCCACGGAAGACTATATCTCCCATCACGATATTGAAATGCTGCCCAATGGAAATGTACTTATTCTAGCATGGCAAAAAAGAAGCGAAGAAGATGCCCTGCAAGCTGGTTATGACGGAATTCCAGACAATGAACTCCTGCTTCTGGAGAGCCTCATAGAGGTTAATCCGGAAAATAATGACATTGTGTGGGAATGGTATTCTTGGGATCATATAATCCAAGACTTTGATGACACTAAAGATAATTTTGGTGATATTGCCGAAAATCCCCAACTCATAGACCTTAACTTTCACGATGATGACAGAGGGGATATCATGCACGCCAATGGCCTGGATTATGACCCTGTAAATGACTTGATTTACCTAAGCGTCAATTTTTATAGCGAAGTCTGGGTGATAGACCACAGTACAACAACAGAAGAAGCAGCCACTAATTTAGGAGGTAATTACAACAAAGGAGGTGATTTGGTTTATCGTTTTGGTAATCCTTTAGCCTACAAAAATGAAACAGGCACTCGCCTTTTCTATAACAATCACTTCCCCAATTATCTTGATAATGATGAAATTGGGGCAGGCAACCTGCTTATCTACATGAATGGAAACAATGGCTCACAACAACAGTCGCATGTGTACGAGCTAAATCTTCCTGACAGTTTTACACTATTGCCCGAGAATGATAATGAACCCACAATTGAATGGGAATTTACAGATGCGGAGCTATATTCTCCAATTGTTTCTGGAGCAGTTCGGCTTCCCAATGGAAACACATTGATTGCCGAGGGAAGGTACGGGTATTGGGAAGTTACAGAATCTGGTGAGGTCGTATGGCTTTTCGAGGGAAATAAACTTTTCTGGCGTGGATATTCTTATCCAAAAGACCATCCTGGCGTTTTACTTTTAGAACTTAATTAAAAATAAAAAAGGGGCCTTAAAAGGCCCCTTTTTTATTTATTTTTTAAAGTGTATTGGCGTAATAGAACAATGTTTGCAAATCACTCTTATCATCCAAATTAATTTTATTCTTCCTTACAAAAGATTTTATTTTGGGTCTATCTTCATCATCAAACATGCCCAACACATCCTTAGCATTTCCATCAATTTCCACTACTACATCTCCATCTTCCTTGCCAAAATAATAATCAACCTGGGTAATGAATTTTGAGTTGGTTGGCAATGTCAATGAAGTCGGCGCAATCTTTCCTTCCAAAAAGAGTTTTGATTTTCTAACAAACAACCAATATTTACCACTATTTACCAAATTAGTAACATACCCTTGCTTAACCTCTCCATTTGCGTTCTTTAATCTATGGTAAAGAACCTTCTTACTATCTACAATACAAAAGAGCTTTTCACTCTTTAATAAAGCTCCATATTCTTCCTCATCCAGCAAGGTCTTTTTAATCTGTATTTCATCTGCAAATCCGTCGTACCTCAAAAAGGAAGTCCCCATATAACCATTATCGTAGTATATATCCCCTTGCTTAAAGCTCTCATCAAAATAAGCAGACCCTTCAATGGTTTTGTAGGAATCATGGTTGGTATTTCTCTTGGTATGATCCTCCAACTTCCTATAAAACTCATCCAATCCACGAATGCGCCCCTGTTGACCACTTACCGCTGCCGAACCCATTCCTGGCCTTTGTGCAAAAACAAAACTTGTAAACACAAAAGGGCAAATAAAAACCATTATTTTTACCATTTCTTTTTTTATCATGCTTCTATATTTTAACTGATTTAAGGTAAGTAATTTACTAATTTTAACCCAATTGCAAAAAAATCACTGGGCTTTAAGATTATATTTTTTCTGACAAAACTGATACTATTTTGAACAAACACAATTCTTCACATATATACGGAATACGAAGCATACTGGAAGCCATAATTGCAGAGCAGCCCATAAACAAGATATTTCTTCAAAAAGGACTTAAGGGAGAACTTTTCATGGAGCTGGAAAGCGCCATTCGAAAAAATGGCATCAGTGTATCTTACGTACCCATAGAAAAACTAAATCGCCTTACCCGAAATAATCACCAAGGCGCTGTGGCCCAGATTTCCCCGGTAAAATTCCATGTTTTTGAAACGTTGATAGAAAGTGTTCTGGCCAGCGAGAAAAACCCTCTTTTTTTGCTTCTGGACCAAGTATCGGATGTTCGAAACTTTGGTGCCATTATCAGAACAGCGGAGTGTTGTGGGGTACACGGTATCATTATCCCAAAAAATGGAGCGGCACCAGTAACGGATGACACCGTAAAAACATCAGCTGGGGCAGCATTTACTGTACCCATGGCTAAAGTAGATCATCTAAAAGATGCTCTGTTCTATTTACAATCTTCAGGTATTCAAGTAGTGGCAGCCACAGAAAAAGCCGAAGATGACATCTATGCCGTGGATTTTAACCAACCCTCTGCCGTTATCATGGGGTCCGAAGACAAGGGTATTTCTCCTTCCATACTCAACATGGTAGACTACAGGGCCAAGCTTCCCCTCATGGGCAACATTGGCTCTTTAAATGTCTCTGTGGCATGTGGCGTGTTCCTTTACGAAGCGGTCAGGCAAAGGATAAACCAAATCTAAGCATCGCTGTCCTTTTTGTAGTGATATTTAATATTGATTTGCTCCTCTGATTCCGGTTCCATTTCAATAAAGTTCCCGTCCTCGTCAAAGTGTCTTAGGAAAGGGTCATCCGCTTCCTTATAATCTTCCTTTTCCCAATCGTATTTTTTTTCAATGGGAAGCCGAACCCTTATAGCCAATGCCAAGATAAATCCAGTAAGAAATCCGGCCAAATGTCCTTCCCAAGAAATATTCTCTTTTACTGGAAAAATATACCAAATCATACTCCCGTAGATGAATACCACCACCAACGAAAGGGCCACCAACCTAAAATGCTTGGCTAAAATACCCTTAAAAAAAATGAAACTTGCCAATACATAAATAAGCCCACTGGCACCAATATGATAAGATGGTCTTGCAATCAACCAGGTGATCAACCCAGACATGAGGGTGCCAAAAATCAAAATTCTAAGGGCAGACTCCCTATAAAAATAAAAAAGGAAGGCCGTTAAAATAGCCAAGGGAAAGGTGTTATTGTACAAATGCTCCACGGAACCATGTATAAATGGACTGAACAAAACGCCTCTTAAACCAGAAAGCCTTCTGGGGTAAATACCAAATTCATTAAAGTTGACCCCAAATTGAACCTCAACCCAAAATACGGCCCAAATGGATAGCACAGCCATTAAGGGAGCCAAAAGGACTCCGTCTGAAAACCTAAAATCATCGTCACCTTTCATAAAAAAGAAAACACAATTTTCTAACCATACCCTCAATTTACACAAATTGTCATGCTATTAAAATAAACCCAATGCCAAAGAGTCCTATATCTCCGTATAAATTTGTTTTATTTTTACGGTTATGAACGAACCCTTGGCAGAACGGATACGCCCAAAAAGTTTGGAAGACTATATCAGTCAGCAACACTTGATTGGCCGCAACGGCTCCCTGACCAATCAAATCAAAAACGGGGTAATCCCTTCCTTGATTTTTTGGGGACCTCCAGGAACAGGAAAAACCACTTTGGCCAATATTATTGCCCATGAAAGCCAACGCCCATTCTATACATTGAGTGCAATAAGCAGTGGGGTCAAGGACGTGCGCGAGGTTATTGAAAAAGCAAAGCAAAGCGGAGGGTTGTTTACATCCAAAAACCCTATTCTGTTCATTGATGAAATACATCGTTTCAGTAAATCGCAACAAGATTCTTTGCTTGGAGCTGTTGAAAAAGGTTGGGTCACCCTTATTGGTGCCACTACCGAAAACCCGAGTTTTGAGGTAATTCCCGCTCTTTTATCACGCTGCCAGGTTTATGTCCTGAATTCTTTTGGAAAAGAAGATTTGGAAGCACTCTTGGACAGGGCCATGACTACTGACTCCAATCTAAAGAAGAAAAAGATAGAACTCAAGGAAACTGAGGCTTTACTACGCCTATCCGGTGGAGACGGTAGAAAATTGTTGAACATTTTTGAACTCATCGTTAATTCGGAGGCGCAGGAAAAAGTTGTGATCACCAACGAATTGGTACTCAATAAGGTTCAAAAAAACACCGTTCTCTACGACAAGACAGGAGAACAGCACTATGATATCATTTCGGCATTTATCAAGTCCATTCGTGGAAGTGACCCCAACGCTGCCGTGTACTGGCTGGCCCGCATGATTGAAGGAGGTGAAGACGTAAAGTTTATTGCCCGGCGTATGGTTATTTTGGCATCAGAAGATATTGGAAACGCCAACCCGACCGCTCTTGTCATGGCCAATACTACATTTCAGGCAGTGAATACCATTGGCCATCCCGAAGCCCGAATCATTTTAAGTCAATGTGCCACCTATTTGGCAAGTTCTCCAAAAAGTAATTCAAGTTATATGGCCATCAACCTTGCACAACAGAAGGTAAGGGAGACGGGCGACCTATCCGTTCCCATGGCCATACGAAATGCACCCACCAAGCTAATGAAGGATTTAGGGTATGGAAAAGGATACGGCTATGCACATGACCACAAAGACAGTTTTGTTGACCTTGAGTTTCTTCCAGATGAAATTTCTGGAACCTCATTTTATCAACCTGGCAATAATGCCAGAGAGAATGCCATGCGTGAATTTTTAAAGAAGCGCTGGAAAGATAAATATGGATTTTAAAATTTGATTTGGAGTTCCTGAAGTTTTTTGGCCCCGTTCTCTGAATGTTCCAAGAACCATTTTTCTTCTTTTTTGAAGACCACTCCATTACTTCCTTGGTAGTTCACCAAAAAAACATCTGGGATTGAAGTTTCTTCCAATTTAAGCACCACTTTTGGGGTACTGTCCACCAACTGGTAACCATTCTCAATGGGTTGCGCATACAAAACTTCGGAAGGCAATAGCTGTGCATTTTGCTGCTCCTGCGCCTTTACCATATTGGAAGGCTTGGGCTCCAAACTTTTATAGCTCTGGTTTTCAGGTGTGGCCTCTTGCTGAACCAGCTTGGGCGACTCTGACACCTCTGGCTCTTCAACTTCGTCTACCGACTGGATATCGTTTTTAAAACTTACGGTAATGGGTTCTTCCCGTACTTCTTTTTTCGCTTCCTTTTTGGGAACATAGTGATAATCCATCCCATCAAATGACACAAGAGCCTTCTCCATGGCATCCCTGTAGGCCGGAACGTACTCTTTTATTTTACTCCTCCCCTCTACAGTCCTGAATATTTCTTTGGATTGACAATCTGTAAATACGACCGCTAATTTTGTTGAAAACAAGCTAGACTCATCAAGGAGGTCTGCATTAAGCCCTAAGCACCTATTATTTGCCAAGTCCTCGGGCAATGCGTCATTATACACCACTGTAAATCCTTTTTGGGTTAAAAGGTATTTCATGACTGTACTGGTCTGATACTGGTTTTCAGACTTTAATGCGCTAAAGCTCTTGGGAACAATAATGTATTTATAGTTGTTCAGTTGTGCGTTCATTAAATTGCTTGCCCCAAAGGCAAACACCAATATGTACAAGACTTTTAGTTTCATATAGTGTATATGCTCAATTATTGTTCCAAGATATAATATTAAATCCAAATTGTAAAGAAGCATAGTGACTATCGGCAACGTTCCGGTAACTCAACAGGTTGTCTCCCATGATATAAAAATTCAGAGGACCTGCTTGAAGATTAAGGCCTAAGCCAACATTTGTCCATGAATATTTGTCAACCGTGTAGGTCCCCTTAAGTGACAAAACCCTTCCGAACCTCCTTTGGTAAAATCCGGTTAATGCATATTGAATTTCCCGTGGTCTTTTTATCATAAAAAGTTGCCCTCCAATACTATTTCTATAAAAACCCTCAGTTTTTCTTCCTTGCTGGTTGACCGCACAACCACAATTTTCAAAGCTAGACTCTCCCCCCTCCCCGAAATCATACCGAATTGAACCGTAAACTTTTATCGGCCTTAAGGAAATATACTTTGATTCATTTTCTTCATAAGGCAGGGATTCTTCTATATCGTCCACCAATTCTTGCCAAAGGTCATTATTTACATTGTTGATGTCTTCCGGCAAGAAAACTGTTATACCTTCGGTACTTGCATTCCCTCTAAGCGTATAATTCTTAACATCTTTCGAGTTGTTCATAAAACCAATATCCAGCATACTTCCGGTAATGGTCAGTTGTGGGTCTGGATTATAGCTAAAGCCCAGATCCATTCCTAAACCTAGATTACCTCCCAAAAATGCTCTCTTTGAAAAAAGCTTGGTCAACTCTTTCCCTTCACCAGACTCATTCTCATCCAGAATATCGAAGACAGATTCTATTCCTGCCGTCTGCAATTGCATATCAGCCACAATGGAACTCACATAAATATTGTTTTGCCCTTGGGTGGTAATAAAAGACCCGGTATTTTGTATGGATTGGAACTGATACACGCCCGAGTACAACTTGGCCCGAGCACCCACGGTCAATACATTGCTTAATTTCCTATTGATGCCAAAATGGAAGACACTGGCCATTTCCCCTCTCAAGCTCAAATCTCCCAAATCAAAACTTCTTCCAATATTGTTCCCACCATTGCCCTCAAAGGCCAACAAAGCCAAATCCTTGGGCCAATACACAACAACATCATTCTCCAAATACATTCCAAAACTGTAGTAATCATCCGGTCTGTCACGTCCCCTAAAACCAAGATTCAGTAATTCAATCTGGACGGTTGAGCTAAAATCATCCCTCCTCGTCATGGCATCCAACACACGCTCCCTTACCTTAGTGGTAAAATCTATCCCATCGTTTGCAAATAAATCGTTAACGGTAACACCGCTTGTTCCCGCCTGAAGAGACAATCCGGAAAGCACTGGAATCCCAGCATGCCATTTTTCACTGGTCTTCACTCCGGGATTTAGCATCAAAGATTGTGGAATCTCATAAAAATCGTAAAGTATTTGCTTGTTTTGGCCATACAGGTAACCAACTCCCATCAAAATAAAAGTACAGAACAACCGCTTTAACCTCATTTCAATTGGAATAAGAATTCTGCTGCGGTCCGCAAGATTACTTTGGGTTCTGGGTCGGAAGATATGCTTGTGGAGTCACTTAAGTTGCTTGCCGCAACCCGAATGCTCGATGTTTCCCTTAAGATATTTAGATTTTTTCCGGTAGGTCCATAATCTACCTCCCGCATAAAAGTTGTTGGTTGATTTGGTTGAACATCGAATGATTCCACATCCAACACATTATTTGCTGCATCCAAAAACTCAATGGTAATGGCCAATTGCTTGCTAGTGGTGTTGTCAATTTCATAGAAAAGCGTGCCCTCCAAAAGGTTTTCAGATACAAATTGCTCATTGAAAGCATCAAAATTGATAGTTTGAACGTAAAAATTCCCTAGCCCACCAACTGCATTAATAGTGGCTTCATCCGACTCTAAATAAATAAGACTTGAAGCTACTAGAGGGGTTATCTGAAGGTCATTGAACTGATTAAAATCCTGCTCCTCTGTACAAGAACAAAATATCAGTGGAACTAAAATAAATGCCAAAAGTAAACGGCCAAGGAATCCTTTCATAGATCAAAAACATTTTCATATAGAACAATGGGGGCTTGCCGCACCCTACCATAACTCTATAAAATGCTTTTTATTTCAATGAGATTGTTAATTGTATGGCATTCGCCGTGGTCAGATTCTTTGTTGGAATTAAAGTGCAATACCTGCATCCTTGCTGTTTTCGCCCCAAGGATATCAGCCTCAAAACTATCCCCAATCATTAGGGTGTGAACGGGATCAACATTGGCCTTGTTCAGTGCCAACTCAAAAATATAGGGATGCGGTTTCTTTACCCCAGCCATTTCTGAATTAATAATTTGATCAAAAAAGTGATGAATATTGCTTCCCTTAAGTTTTTTCTCTTGAACTTCCTGAAAACCATTTGTAATGATGTGCAATCTATACTTGGGCAATAAATACTCCAAAATCGTAACTGTATTGGGCATAAGATGGGTAAACGAAGGAAGGTGGGCTATGTATTCAAGCGACAAGTCATGGATGAGATTATCTGAAACGGTTGTCCCAACGGCATCAAATGTTCGTCTTAATCTTTGAAAACGCAACTCAGATTTTTCAATTCTATTTTCACGATAGAGCTTCCAATACTCTAGGTTGATGGGAACATAAACCTCTAAAAAATCTTCCAGTTTCACCGATACATTGTTTTCTTGGAAAATCTTTTCGAAAGTAAGGGCCGAATTCTTTTCAAAGTCCCATAAGGTATGGTCCAAATCAAAGAATACATCAGTAATTGGGTGTTCAAACATAATATCGTCTCAAAAAGGATTGATACATTTCCATCCAATCGATTTTATGATCGGACCCTAACAGTTCATTGGAAAAAACTATGACCAAATTTCCATTCACTTGCTTTACCCATTGATACACCTTGTCCATTTTATCAAAAACCTCCTCTTTGTTGCCATAATTCATCAAGGCATAATCGTGTACCGTAAACGGGTGTACTTTTAAGGGTTGACGCACTTCCATGTTGATATCATAAAAGTGAAAGGGAGTACAGGTTCCCGCCCTAAAACCAATCTCATGGGTATATCCCATGGAAAAATCATCTGTAAACTCAGTTTCAACAAGATTTCTGTAGGTTGTGGGCACACTTACCCTATTATACCGGAGCCTAGAATAGTTGATGGGTTTGTTGATTAGATTTCCCAATTGTTTCTTTTCCTCTTTCAATACAGATTTATTGGTTGAGGACAGAAACGATGTGCTCAATGAGACCACACTATAATCTGCCACCGACTTTATTAGATATCTAAACTTATTGTTATTGGGAGATATGTTTTTGTCATGGGCAGAATGCTTGGCAAATTGAAAAAAGAACATAGTCCTGATGGGCAGTTTCTTGTGGATTTCCACCAATTCATAAAAATTATCATAGGGATCTTTGCTGAACCCAAGCAATACCGAAAAGCGTTTAACAATGTTTTTCAGTCTAAAACTACCCAAATCTATAAACACACCTCCAAGACTCCTCACAAAACCACGCATGGCATAACAGTGCGAAGTGGTCACATTTATAATCGATGTGAAACTATATGACCGCTCACTTGCACCAATATCTGGAAATCTTTCTTTTAGGGCATCAAGCAACTTATAGGCCCATAAATCCACCACGGGGAGTTCCAAAAAATTGTTCTGATAGGCCAAGCTTTCCTTTACCGGAAACCTTCCCACACTATCCTTTACATGGGGTAAGTATTCCTCATACCTGCTCAAAAGAAAGAAACTGGCCGAGAAAATATCGAAGGGGATTGAGCTTTTTTCCCCGGATGAAAAAAAACAGGGCACTCCATCCCATTCTGAAACCTTGATTTCCAAGTCATTGATTCCTTGTTCAAAAAGAAGGTCATTGCTTCTTATGAAAAACTCGTTCTGTAAGGGTTGTTTGGAATAGGTAATCTTAGGACCAGAGTGTTTAATAAAATCTTCCACTTTGGTCGTGAATGAGATATCTATCCCCAATATCTTTTCAAATACCTGCCTTGCCGTATAGGTAAGTCTGTTGGTAACTTTATGGGTGAATATCAATAACATGTATTGCAATGATTACAAAATTCCTTGATCGGCAAAACTAAAATAGTGATGTTGTGCCAAAACCAGATGATCCAACACCTTAATATCCAAGGCCTCTGAAGCCTTTCTTAACTTTTGAGTAATCTCTTTGTCCGCTGCACTGGGTTTCAATGTTCCAGACGGATGGTTATGGGCCAAAATAATCCCTACAGCCCCAAGTTCCAAGGCTTGCTTTAGTACCAGCCGTACATCTACCAAGGTTCCGGTTATACCCCCTTTGCTCAATTGGGACTTTTGAATGACCTTGTTTGAATTGTTGAGGTACACAATCCAGAACTCCTCATGCTGTAACTCTCCCATTAGTGGGTAAAGTAGTTCAAAAGCATCCCTACTTCCCGAAATTTTGGTAATCTTCGTTGTATCCTGCATTCTTCTTCGCCTACCCACTTCCAAAGCGGCTGCAATGGTAACAGCTTTGGCTTCGCCTATGCCTTTGAACTTCATCAATTGGTTTACCGAAAGCTTTCCCATTTCGCTCAAATTATGGTCAACGGAGGCCAATATCCGTTTAGATAATTCCACCGCACTCTCATTTCTGTTTCCAGAACCTATGAGAATGGCAACCAACTCTGCATCTGACAAAACAAAACTGCCCTTGTGCCTCAATTTTTCCCTGGGCTTGTCATCATCCGCCCAATTTTTGATTGATAAGGAAACCATTTTTTCTTGCATCCTCTAAAGATAGGAGATTAAATTTATGTAATTTTCAAGGTAAATAGTACACTATGAAATCTTTGTTCAACACTGAGGTCCATGCTGAAATCTTATCTCGAATAAATCAACTTTCCGAGTCCACCCAGAGGCAATGGGGCAAAATGGAGGTTGGACAAATGTTGCACCATTGTCAGTTTCCCCTAAAAGTGGCTTTGGGTAAACTTACAATAAAAAAACCTAATCCTTTTATGAAATTAATTTACAGCGGTTTTAAAAAAAGCATGTACAGCGATAAACTTTGGAAACATAATTTACCAACCGCCCCTGGATTTGTGGTTACTGAGCCAAAAGAATTTGTTCAAGAAAAGGAAAAGCTGGTAAACCTGGTCAATGATTTTTATGGTGAAAGAGAAAAAGAAGTATGGGGCAGACACCCTGCCTTTGGAGACCTTACCAACGAACAATGGGGACAAATGCAGTACAAACATTTGGACCACCATTTACGGCAATTTGGGGTATAGTATAATCCCTTATTAGTTTTTGATTATTTATCTATTATATTAGCGCCCTCGCAGCAAAGTATAACCCCTTTTTTTAATACGCATCCGTTACGGACATTGGTGCAATCTTTTTAGATTCCATCACTGCCCGATACAACGTCTTGCGTATGATTAAATCTAAATTGGGTTAAAGCAGGGCCAACCTTCCAATATCGAATTGATTCCCAACGAAATCAAAGAAAATGGAATTCGAGTAGCGTTATGGGCGCACGGTTGAAAATCGAAAAGAGTAAACCCCAAAATCTTTAAATTAATTGAAATGAAATATCTTTTAAAATTAACCTATATCTTGGCGCTATGCCTTTCTACAATTTCCTGCAATGAAAAGGGGAACGAGCTGCTAGCAGATGCTTCAATCACTGCAACACCACTCAATTCCAAAAATCCTGTGAACCCCTTTATCGCTCAGGCCAACCCTAATAATCCTTATGACTTTGTGGGCGCATTGCACAACGAGATTATGCTGGATTTTCTGAATACATATTCCAATCAAGAGCTGAGTATTCAGCAAACTTGTGATATAGCCTTACAACTTGCCAACTCCAATGAAAATTTTGTGGAAACTGTTGGGACTGTAACCAGCAACATTAATGCAGCGGACATTGAGGAAGGAATCGCTGATTTCGAAAATAATTTTCATGGTATTATTGAAGCCCAAAATATTTCAACCGAAGCAAAAACAGCTTTGAAAGGCGTGGTGGATCATTTGTTTGAGCTGGCTTACTCAGATTTGGAAAACGCACCCGATCAAGAAGGTATAGAGGCTTATTTACTCAACTTTGAAAACCAGGTAGTTGCCGAAGAATCCTATTCTCAAACCGATAGTCAGATGTTGCTTTCAGCATCAGCTACTGCCAGATATTCCACTGCGCTATGGTATAACTATTATGGCCCTAAAACTGTAAACAATCCAGAAGGCGGAAAGGCCAAAATAAAATGGTGGGGATGGGTTGTAGTTGGAGTATCGGATTTGGCAGGTGCCGTCATAGGAGGTGAAGGAGGCCCAGCTGGCGCCATCCTTGGAGGAGTCTCTGCCAGCAAGACTGCCCATAGTTTTGTCAAGGATTTACAAGATTAACCTTTAACAAAAAGGGTCGTACACGTGCGACCCTTTTGCCGTTCACACTTCAACTTCACTATTGTTGATATCCATACAAAAATCACATTGAAATGTACTTTTTCAAACCCAAAGCGCTACTATTTGGCCTTCTACTTTTCTCTTTCTTTGGATGTACTAAAAAGGATTTTGAAGGAAAAATATATATCGTTGCCAGAAATTCAGACTCCAAAGAAGGTAATCTTGTTTTAAAATACAACCGTCACAAAGAAAAAATCTCCCATATTGGTATCGCCTTTCAATCTAGTATGGATGCCAAGGTGTATCATATAAGCTATGATAGTTTAAACCATAGAAATTCTTCATTGATTGAAGAAAAACTATCAGATTTTTGGAACTCACCGAACCCCATAGATAACTCTGCCTGGAGTATTGATATTGGACAAGAAGAGTATGTAAGAGCCAGAGTGTTTATTGATTACATACAGGATATGAGAATTCATTTTGATTTTAATCCCAATACCAAAAACGGGTTGTATTGTTCTGAGTTTGTATATCGCGCATTAATGTATGCCAACCCCAATAAGTTTGCAACTGAACCAAAATGCAAAAAACTCAATCCGTTTGAGCAGATGATCGTTGGCATCGATTCGATGTGTTTTTATTCAACCGATTTTTTCCTAGATCTCCCGGGGATTGAAAAAGTAGAATCCTCTCTATAAGATTTTTTCCTTTAACAATTCAAAATCCAATCCTCCGTAATCCCCCGAACTCATCAGAAGCAATACTGAATCAGAAAAATTCAGGTCATAAAGGTACTCTTGAAAAGAATTGGAATCTGTAAAAATGTTGACATCACTCCTATTTAGGGCCTTACCTATTTGCTCAGCAGTCACTTCTTCCAGCCCTTTGATCTTAACCGTCTCTGGGTCGTAAAATACCACTGCTTCATCCGCTGCATCCAAAGCCCCATCATACTCCTTAAGGAATTCGGCATTTAAACTACTATAGGTATGCAACTCCAAACAAGCAATCAATCTTTGTCTTGGATACTGCTCCCTAACCGCCATGGTTGTTGCCTTTACCTTGCTGGGCGCATGCGCAAAATCCTTAAAAACAACGCTATTGGTTCCTTGTGCCATTTTTTGCAACCGCTTTGCAGCACCTTTAAAAGAGGCTATGGCCTCATAAAAGTCAGCCTCATCCACGCCCATTTGTTGGCAAATCCATTTGGCACCTGCCAAATTGTTCAAATTATGTGCTCCAAATATTTCCAAAGGCATATCCCCCTCTGGTGTTTCGAGCATGGTTACACCTTCCAAAATAGTATGATCGGGAGTAGTGTACGGAAATTTACGGATAGTATTCTCTGAAGCTTCTACTATTCCTTTAAGCGTTTCATCTTCAATATTATAGGTTATACTGCCACCGTTCACGATGCTATCCACAAATATTTGGAATTGCTCCACATAAGTATCAAAAGTGGTAAACACGTTGATATGATCCCAAGCAATCCCACTCAAAAGGGCAATATTTGGTTTGTACAAATGAAACTTTGGTCTTCGATCTATAGCAGATGAAAGGTATTCGTCCCCTTCCAAAACAATAAACTCATTGGTTTCGGTTAGGTGAACCATACGATCAAAACCATCTAATTGAGCTCCAACCATATAATCCACTTCAATATCGTGGTACTGGAGCACATGCAAAATCATGGAAGTAATCGTGGTCTTGCCATGACTCCCCCCTATCACAACCCGAGTCTTGTATTTTGACCTTTCGTATAAATACTCAGGATAGGAATAAATTTTCAATCCCAGTTCCTGGGCTTTAAGCAGCTCGGGGTTGTCTTTTTTGGCATGCATTCCCAGAATAACAGCATCCAATTGACCATGGATTTTATCTGGAAACCAACCGAATTCTTCTGGTAATAAACCCTGTGCTTTCAACCTACTTTTGGAGGGTTCATAAATGATATCGTCACTTCCCGTGATGACATCCCCGGTTTCCTTCAACGCCAAGGCCAAATTGTGCATGGCACTACCTCCAATAGCTATAAAATGTATTCGCATCAAATCAATTTAACATTCAAAAATAGCCATTGATAAAGTCAATACAAACAATCAAGTCACCTTATTAATTTCTATCTTGAGGAAAAATTGAAAAGATGAACCTATCCAAAATCCGATCCAAAGAAATTATGCCAGGATACCATGGAAAATTAGTGCATGGCAATGCCATATCATGGGCCTTTTGGAATGTTGAAAAAGATGCCATTGTTCCGGAACACCAACATATACATGAACAGATTATGCATGTAGTGGAAGGAGAATTTGAGTTCACTCTTAACGGGGATACAAAGGTCTATTACCCTGGGGATGTGGTCGTAATCCCATCCAATATACCCCACAGTGGCAGAGCACTCACCTCTTGCAAATTAATGGATGTCTTTAGCCCGGTTCGGGAAGAATACAAATAAAATGAACATAACACTAAAAGGAAAAACCGCCCTTGTTGGTGGTAGCAGTAAAGGAATTGGCAAGGCCATTGCACTTCAGTTGGCTGCCAGTGGGGCAAGTGTAACCGTAATGGCCCGGAATGAAAATGACCTTAAAACCGTTGTTTCCCAAATGGATACAACACAAGGGCAAAAACACAGCTATTTGTTGGTGGATTTCTCCAATTTCACCTCTTTCAGTAAGATAATCACCCAATTTTTCAAAGAAAATAAGGTAGATATCTTGGTCAATAACACCCAAGGGCCAGAAGGAGGCGGAGCTTTGGAAAAAAAGGTGACCGATTACCAACAGGCCTTTGACCTACTCTTTAAATCTGTGGTCCTTACCACAGAACTGGCTTTACAACATATGCAGGAAAACCAATGGGGCAGAATCATCAATGTGGCTTCCATTTCAGTAAAGGAACCTCTTAATTACCTTGCACTTTCCAATTCCATTAGGGCCGCTGTGGTAACATGGGCCAAAAGCTTGTCCGTGGATGTTGGGAAAGACAATATAACCGTGAACAATGTGCTTACTGGATATTTTGACACCGATAGGATTGCCTCATTGAACGCCAAAAAAGCCGAAAAAATGGGAGTTTCCCAAGAAGACGTTCGAGGAGAAATGGAAGCAAGGGTTCCTGCAGGGCGAATTGGCAATCCAGAAGAGTATGGTTTTTTAGTGACCTTTTTGGCATCGGACAAAGCTGCCTATATCAACGGGACCAACATTCCTATTGATGGCGGTCTTTTAAAATCCTCATGAGAAAATTTTTATTTATAACAAAATATTTTTCGTGTTAAATTATCATATGCGTAATTTTTAGCTACTTTTATTGTTCAACCAATAAAAAGCAAACCTATGAATTCAAAAGTTTTTTTGGTAGTTCGAATACTTTTAGGGCTTTTCATCTTAGTATTCGGGCTTAACAAGTTCCTCAATTTTATGCCGCCACCAGGCGAAATGCCCGAAGCAGTAATGAACTATTTTGGTGCGGTTTCGTCAACCCATACCATTAAATTGGTGGCCATTGTTGAAATTTTGGCCGGCCTTGCCTTTATTCTTAACAAATATGGAGCACTTATGGCTGTGATATTGATGAGCGTATCTGTCAATGCCGTACTCTTCCATGCTACTTTGGCCCCTGCTGGCATAGGACCTGCATTGGGTCTTTTGATCTTGAATATTTTGGTGTTGATCGGCTATAAGGATAGGTATAAAGACCTTCTACGGCCTTAATACGTAATTTGTCATATCGAGCGGAGTTGAGGCACATTGCCCAAACCCTGATTCCTAGGACTCTCAGCTCCGCTTGAAATGCCATTCCCTACCACTTCCATAAAAATGGAATTTCTGCTCGCTTTCTGATTATAAACTCATACGGTCTTTAAAAATATAGGATTGCCTTCGGGAAACTTCCACTTCGTCTCCATTCTGCATGGTAAGTTTAAGTTTACCATTAAACCAAGGCACTACATTTTTAATGAAATTGGTATTTACTATTTGTTGCCGATTAGCTCTAAAAAAAGACTCTTCGGGAAGCTTTTCCTCTACTTGGTTCAACGATTTGTACAACAATGGTTTTTTATCCTCAAAAAAAACGCGGGTATAATTCCCCACAATCTCAAAATGGGAAATATCCCCAATCTTCACCAACCAACATGAGTCGCCATCCTTGATGAAAATCTGACTGTTTCTGGTCAGTTTTTTTGAATTTCCCATTCCTTCTTGAACCGACTCCAATTTTCCCCTTACTTTCTCCATGGCCATACCAAAGCGTTTTTCGCTTACGGGTTTCAACAAATAATCCAAGGCGTTGTACTCAAACGATTTTATGGCATATTCATCAAAAGCCGTAGTGAAAATGGTAATGGGGACTTCATCCAGCATCTCCAAAAGTTCAAAACCGTCCTTTTCGGGCATGTTGATGTCCAAGAACAAAAGGTCGGGTAAGGTACTTTGGATAAGATCAAACCCTGCATCAACATTTTCAGCTTCACCAAGGAGTTCTATGTCATCATATTTTTTGATGAGCTCCTTCAATTCATTTCGGGCCAATCTGGAGTCTTCAACAATGACTGCTTTAATTTTCATGCCAATGGTATTTTTATGGTGGCCACCACCTCGTTTGAAATTTCATTCAAATTAAAGGAAGCTCTATCGGCGTACAGTAGATTTAAACGCTGTTGAATATTTTTTAAACCCAGTTGGGTAGAATCTTCAGCAATTTTTAGTTTGCCCGTATTCCGGACCTCTATCCCCAGATGTTCTTTTTCTTTTTTGATATTCAACTTTATGACCCCTCCTTTTTTAAGGTTGGAAATACCGTGCTTGATGGCATTCTCCACCAATAGTTGTATGACCATGGGCGGAATCTGCAAATCCAACGTGTCATCCTCCAAATTTTTAAAGAATTCCAAGCGGTTTTCAAACTGAATTTTGGATAGGTCGATATAATTATCCACCATTTCCAATTCTTCCCGTACAGAAATGGCATTGCTACTGTTCTGCGTAAGTGAGAATCGTAAAATTTCGGAAAGCTTGGTGAGCATCTCCCGGGATTTTTCCACATCTTCCAACATCAATCCCCTGATATTGTTAAGGCTATTGAACATAAAGTGAGGATTTATCTGGCCCTTCAGGGTGTTCAGTTGTGCTTGTTTTAGATGCGTGTTCAGTTCTAAACGCTCTATTCGGTCCCGATTAAGTTTAAGGAGCAACTTGATCACCAAATAGGTCACCGTCCACGCTCCAATAAGAAACAGGGAATTGAGCACCTGTATCCCTACATTGTCGTGATACTTGAACATTTGGAGTTCTGAAGGTGTCAATGCCGGGCCAAACTCAACATATACATATCCAAAAATAAAGTTCAGGACAGCAAACAACAAGGATGCGAATAGAAAGGAAACTAAAACCTTTATGAGCTCCTTGATCCCGAAGCCATCAAACCGTATAGCTCTTTTTAGGTACAGCCGTAACAAAAAAGTTACCGCAACACCAAGCACTGTGCCCATAATCACCGAATAGATGAGCAGGGATATGCTAATCTGTTTTACCACAAAAACAGAGATTAGATTGATAAATCCCCAGCCCAGAATCTGTAGGATCCAAAAAGCATACTCTTGTTTTTTATTGCTCAATTCCATGAATGCCATCAACGGTATCCCAAATATACTTTAAGGAGTTTAACCCAATGGAATCCAATTTACTGATTTTGTGTTTGCTTTTTCCAGAAAGGCCTGCAACAGGTCCTGCTGGGAGAAAGAAAGGCCATCAAAGCCAAATATATTCCCATGTAAAAGAATACAAAATACGTATCATATTCCCAACCATTGAATTTCCCATAAGCCCCTATCGAAATACTTATTATTCCCATGATTAAAACGACTTTCTGCGTTGTACTCAATTTTCTCATTGTTTAGATTTAAAGGTTGGCAAACTGTTTTTACAAGAAGATATCCACCAACAAGGTTATCATCAATCGTACAAGTGCTATCATTACTTTCGGTTTTGGAATTTTGTACAAGGCTAAAATACAGGGCTTTCCATTCAGGTGCACCTGAATTATGGGCAGTGGTAAAAAAGACACAGTGAACGGCAACCATAACTCCCATAAAGTTCCAACAAACAAAAAAGGAGCTTAAAAAGCTCCTTTTTAATCGAGAATCAGTCCTATAAATCAATCCTTCAACGGCTGGGGGATTTCCTGTTGTCCCAAATGTTTGGCATAAAAGCCCATCATGGCCTTATAGAGTTCGATACGGTTCTCCTCTTTACCAAACCCATGGCCTTCATCATATTTTACCATATAGGGTACGTCATAGCCCTTACCTCTTAGAGCACTCACAATTTGGTCTGATTCATCTATATTGACCCTAGGATCGTTTGCCCCTTGCACCACGAACAAAGGTTTTTTCATTTTATCTATCTGATATACTGGAGAAACCTCTTCCATAATTTTCTTTTCTTCTGGAACGTCCTCATCATACCATATTTCCTTAATGATTTTTAAGTACGGTTTCCAATACGGAGGAATAGTCTTCATGAAAGTGAACAAATTGGATACTCCTACATAATCCACACCACAAGCGTAGAGATCCGGTGTCTTGGTCAAACCCCTTAACACGGCATACCCTCCATGACTACCTCCATAAATTGCGGCCTTGTTAGGGTCTACCCAACCTTGGTCCACTACATATTGCAATCCATCCTCCACGTCATCCATGGCTTTTCTTCCAATCTGTTTAAAGCCAGATTCCAAGAACTCCCTACCATACCCCCCAGAAATCCTAAAATTCACCTGTAATGTGGCATAGCCCCTACTGGCAAACAATTGTGCTTCCGGGTTAAAGCCCCAAGAATCCCGGATGCCTTGCGGTCCACCATGGGGGTTGACAATAACAGGTACCTTTTGGCCGGCCAAAGCTGCTTTGGGCAAGGTGATATATCCATGCAGGGTAATACCATCCCTGCTGGTGAAGGTTATGGGACGCATTTCGGCCATATCCTCTTTTTTTAACTGCGGCATGGTATTGTAAAGCTCCGTAAGTTCATCCTTGGCCACATTGTACGCATAATACATGCCATACACCCGGTCGCTGTCTACATAAAGCATATACAGGTTTTCATCTTCAGTGCTATCCAATATACTGTACTGCATTCCGGGAAGTTCTTGCTTTACGCGAGCATCCAGTTTTTTAAAGACCTCGCTTACTGGGACTACCACACTTTTTTCTCCTTCGTATGTAAAATAATCCACTTCATAGTTTCTGGTTCTGGACAGCCCCATATTCTGCACATCGTAATGATCATTAAAAAAGACCTTCTTTATGGTTTTGTTCTCCTTAAGATCGAACAGCTGTACTTCCGCTTTATCATTGTCTAGATTGGAAACCACGTAAGCATCATGAGGATATTCTGTTGCATAGTTAAAGCTGGTGATGAAAAAGTTATCCTTCCAATTCAGCTGTTTCAAGACTTGGAAACCGCCATTGCCATCCTCATAATAGGTATCCTGCTCCACTCCATCCCTAAGTCTTGTAAATCCTTTCAATTTTCCGTTTCTATCAAAATCGTATCCCAAAATAGGGTTGGCTGGGTCATCATTGGTATACAACTGGGTCAGTTCGCCGTTCACCACATTCAGTTTAAAAGGTTCAAAGACCTGGGCATTGTTCTTGTTCATGGAAACAATGATATGCTCTTTATCATCCCGTAACAACTCTGTGAAATCTGCCCTTACACCATCAAAGGGAGTCAAGTCCTTCAAGTTGCCTCCATCCAAATCCACTGCATAAATATGGTAGTTTTCATTGCCTCCCTTATCCATGGAAAAGTATAGTCTGTTATTGTTTAACCAGCCATAAATCCTTACAAGTTCTTCCTTTTCCTCAATGGCTTTTTTTACCTCATTGGTCTCCAGGTTCTTCACATAAATATGACGTTTACCATTCTCATCGCTTTCCCTGTAGGACAAGTATTTTCCATCTGGGGAAAACCGAAATGTGAACCCCTTGGGATTGCCAAAATAGTCTTCCACGGTGTACCGATAATCTCCCTGGTCCAATGCGGCCAAGGAAACCAATTCGTCATTGGAACTGGCCAAAGTGGTATCGCCAGGTTTTTCTTGGGCATGAAGGGCAACTCCCAAAAACATAAATAGGGAAACCCCACAGGCCCATTTGATCCTTTGTGTTGTTTTCATACGTGTTGAATTAAGTGTTTGTTTTGAAAAAATGATGTTATAACAAATTAGACTGTCCGTATCTTTCTTTGTTACAAAAACCAACAAAAAACTGATAATCAACCGGAAACATCCAATTACAAGGTTGACCGCAATCTTGTCCTTACTTTGTTTCTGGGGGAAACTTTGACAATGTTTTTTTGACCAGGGCCCTCAATCTTTCTTCGCGAACGCTAGGGGAAGCGTTATCTCGATAGCCACTTTCAGTGGAGGCTTGCCAGAACAGCGCATCACGTTGTGCATCCACAAAATCAAACAGAATATGACGCTGTATTCCAGAATTTCCAATGGGCAATCCAACGGAAACTCCGCCACCCACATTTCTTCCCGTGCCACCAATACCAACACCTACAGCGCTGTTGGGCGGACTACGAAATTCACTGCTCTGAATATTGATGAAAAAATCAGGCTCTTCGGCCAAACGATACCCTTTTATCTGTAAGGTGGAATCCAAAATCCGAATGAGACGCTTTTCGTCCAATTGGGTCAAGCCCGAATCCAAATCGGAAAAATAATTGTAAGTGGTATAACTGGAAAAGTCCGTTCCCTTATCGTAGTCATAATTGACCCGAATGGAGACGCAAGAGGCCAATAGGCTACACAATACAATAATCCATAGGTTTCGCATGGCAGATAAATCTGGATTAGCTTAAAATTAAGGATTATTTGGCTTGGGTGGGAGAACAGGCGCCTTTATTCGTTCAATAGCGCCCACAGCTTATCCTTGAGCTGCTGAATGCCCAATTGGCTTACCGATGAGATAAATAGATAGGTGACATCCTTAAAATCGGGCTCCATTTCCTGTCGCATTTCTTCAATAAGCTCCTCATCCAACATATCGCATTTGGAAATGGCCACAATACGCTGTTTGTCCAACAACTCTGGATTGTACCGTCTCAGCTCATCCAAAAGAATGGCATATTCCTGACTGATGTCCTTGCTGTCTGCCGGAATCAAAAAAAGTAAGGTGGCGTTGCGTTCAATATGACGCAGAAAATAGTGGCCCAGACCCTTGCCTTCGGCCGCACCTTCAATAATTCCGGGGATATCGGCCATGACAAAACTCTGGAAATCCCGATGCTCCACAATACCCAGATTGGGTTTTAAGGTAGTAAACTCGTAATTGGCAATTTTAGGCTTTGCCGAGGTCATCACGGATAGCAAGGTGGATTTCCCAGCATTGGGGAATCCCACAAGACCCACATCGGCCAAAACCTTAAGTTCCAAAGTTAACTGGGCCTCCTGCCCCGGGATTCCGGGTTGTGCATATCTAGGAGTCTGGTTGGTAGGGCTTTTAAAATGCCAATTGCCACGACCTCCCATACCACCTTCCAAGACAATCTTCTCTTCTTGGTCCTCGGTAATCTCAAAAAGAACGGCATTGGTCTCGGTATCTCGTATCACCGTCCCAAGGGGAACCTCCAAATAGGTGTCGGCCCCATCGGCACCGGTACTCCTATTTTTACTGCCATGCTCCCCGTGACCTGCCTTAAAATGTTTTTTGAACTTATAATGGACCAACGTCCATAGGTTTTTGTTCCCCTTCACGATCACGTGGCCTCCACGGCCACCATCACCACCGTCAGGACCTCCCTTGGCAACATACTTTTCCCGATGTAAATGCGCAGAACCCTTGCCTCCGTTCCCGGAAGATACATGCACTTTCACATAATCCACAAAATTGCCTTCGGTCATGTCAATGGTTTTGTTAGCAGAAAGGTGAAGGGTAAAATGTTACCTCCGTCTCAGTCCAAAGTATCTATTACCTTGCCCAAACGCTCGGTGATTTCTACAATATCCCCAATTCCGTTTACGGAATGGAATTTCCCCTGCTTTTCATAATACGCTTTCAAAGGGGCTGTTTTTTCGTTGTATTCCTCAAAACGATTGCGGATTTTGCTCTCATCTTGATCATCGGAACGCCCACTGCTCTTTCCGCGCTCCAATAAACGGGCGATCAGCACCTCATCATCGGCCTCTAGGGCAATAGTGGCATTTACCTTCATATCCTTGGATTCCAAAAAGTTGTCCAAAGCCTCTGCTTGTGCAGCGGTTCGAGGAAATCCGTCAAAAATAAAACCTGAAGCTTCTGGATGATTCTCCACTTCTGCCTTCAGCATATCAATGGTTACCTCATCGGGGACCAAATCGCCCTTATCGATATAGGATTTGGCCAACTTGCCCAATTCCGTTCCATTTTTAATGTTGTATCGGAACACATCCCCTGTGGAAATGTGTTTCAAATTGTACTTCTCTTTCAAGAACCCAGCCTGGGTTCCTTTTCCTGCTCCTGGCTTTCCAAAAAGCACTAGGTTGATCATATCTGCTTGGTTTAATTGGTATACTTCCCTTAAATTTCTGCCCATTTCATTGTAGTCCAAACCGTAACCCACAATAAAATTATCCGGGATTTCCAACCCTACATAATCAATGGCATATTCACCATTGTAGATTTCGGACTTGTAAAAAAGGGCAGCAATTTTAAATTCCTTCACATTGGTCTGGGAAAACAGGTGCACCAATTGCTTCAATGTTCTTCCCGTGTCGACCACATCTTCCAAAATAATGACACTCTTTCCTTCCATGTCTTCTTGAACATCCAACAAGGTTTCAACAATCCCGGTGGAAGTCAATCCTTGATAGGAGCTCAACCGTACAAAAGAAACTTGGCAAGGGTGCTGATACGCCTTTAAAAAATCGGCCACAAACATAAAGGCTCCGTTGAGTACACCTACAAAAAGGGGTGTCTCATCCTTGTAGTCCTTGGCGATTTCCGCCGCCATTTTTTCTATGGCCGCAAGGATTTGTTCTTCCTTTAAGTAAGGTTTAAACAACTTGTTGTTTAGCTTGATCAACGTATCAGTATTTTGGTCAGGTTGGCAAAGATAGCATTTTTTGGGGGTGGTATGCCCAGCATCTTTCATCCCTTCAAGGAATTCATGTATTTTTGCAGTCATTCCAATTTAATGATCCATGGATTTTTTCTCTTCCAATTTTAAACTCGGTATTTTAGGGGGTGGGCAATTAGGCAAAATGATGCTCTACGAAACCCGAAAATGGGACATCTTTACCAAGGTCATGGATGCTTCACCCGAAGCGCCCTGTAAAATTGCTTGCAACGAGTTTGTGGAAGGTAGCCTTATGGATTTTGATGCTGTTTATAATTTCGGGAAGGACGTAGATGTCCTCACCATTGAAATTGAAAATGTGAATGTGGACGCCCTTGAAAAATTGGAACATGAAGGCAAAAAGGTCTATCCTCCGACCAAAGCCTTGCGTACCATCCAGAACAAAGCCACACAAAAACTATTCTATACGGACCACAATATCCCAACTGCGCCGTTCATGCGTTTCGCCTATACTTCTGAGATAGAAGACAGCATTTCCAACGGTGGCCTCCAACTTCCTTTTGTTTGGAAAAGTGCCCAGTTTGGATACGATGGCCAAGGTGTGAAGGTGGTCCGGAAAATAGAAGATTTAAACGGACTTCCCAATGTAGAGTGCATTGCCGAAAAAATGGTCAATTTTAAAAATGAATTGGCTGTAATCGTATCGCGAAACACCAAAGGTGAAGTAAAAACATATCCCGTGGTAGAGATGGAGTTTCACCCAGAGGCCAATCAGGTTGAATATGTTATCTGTCCGGCCAGAATTGGGGATCCCGTAGCACAAAAAGCCACTGAAGTGGCTCTCAAAGTGGCTGAACATTTACAACCTGTAGGATTATTGGCGGTGGAATTGTTTCAAACGCAGGATGACCAAATTTTAGTCAACGAAGTAGCACCAAGACCTCATAACAGTGGACATTATAGTATTGAAGCCAGCTATACCAACCAATTTGAACAGCATATCCGGGCCATTTTAGGCCTACCTTTGGGAAAAACGGATAGTAAAGTAGCGGGAATCATGGTTAACTTGGTAGGTGCCGAAGGTCATACCGGGGATGTGGTCTATAAAAACATGGACTCTATTTTGGAAATGGATGGGGTAACACCTCACATCTATGGAAAAAAACAGACCCGTCCGTTTCGAAAGATGGGCCATGTAACCATTGTAGACGAAGATATGGCAAGAGCCCGTGAAGTAGCCCAAAAAGTTAAAGAAACCATCAACGTTATAAGCAAATAAAAGTATGAGCAAAGTAGCCGTAATCATGGGAAGCACAAGCGACCTCCCCGTTATGCAGGACGCCATCGATATTTTGAAAGAGTTCAATATTGAAGTGGATGTGGACATTGTCTCCGCACACCGAACTCCAGAAAAACTTTTTGATTTTGGCAAAAACGCCCATAAAAATGGATACTCGGTCATCATAGCCGGGGCCGGCGGAGCTGCGCACCTTCCGGGAATGGTGGCATCCTTGTCCCCCTTGCCGGTAATCGGTGTTCCAGTAAAAAGCAGCAATTCCATTGACGGATGGGACTCTGTTCTCTCCATTTTACAGATGCCCGGCGGGGTTCCCGTAGCCACTGTGGCCTTGAACGGCGCAAAAAATGCTGGGATTTTGGCCGCTCAGATTATTGGGAGTTCAGACCAAAAAGTTTTATCGAAAATGGTGGACTACAAACAAGGCCTCAAAGAAAAAGTAATTAAAGGAGCAGAAGAAGTTCGTAACAAAAAATAAACCTACGCAGAAATGCCCAATAATAATCCTCTCTTGGAGCCCTTTGATCAAGCTCCATTTTCAAAGATCAAGAACGAACATTTTAAGCCTGCCTTCTTGGAGGCTATTGAAAGTGCCAAAAAAGAAATTGATACCATAGTGGAAAACCCTGAAGCGCCCACCTTTGAAAACACTTTGGAAGCTTTGGATTTTTCAGGACAGCAGTTGGACAGGGTATCCAGTGTTTTTTTCAACCTGAACTCCGCAGAGACCAATGAGGAAATCCAAAAAATAGCGCAGGAGGTGTCTCCTTTATTGTCAGATTTCAGCAACGACATTACTTTGAATCAAGCACTTTTTGCTCGTATCAAAACGGTGTATGGGCAACGGGAGAACCTTTCCCTGACCCCTGAGCAACAGACCTTGTTGGAAAAACGCTATAAAAGTTTCAGCAGAAACGGAGCAAACCTCAACGAAGCGGATAAAAAGAGGCTTCGGGAAATTGATGCCGAACTTTCCAAGTTAAAACTGAAATTCGGTGAAAATGTACTGGCCGAAACCAACAAATATGAAATGTTGCTGTCCAACGAAGAAGATTTAAAAGGTCTTCCTGAAGGCGCAAAGGAAGCGGCCGCCCAGTTGGCGCAATCTAAAAACAAGGAGGGCTGGCTCATCACCTTGGATTATCCCAGCTATATTCTTTTTATGAAATATGCCGAAAATAGGGCGTTGCGCAAGGAACTGTCTCTGGCCTTTGGCAGTAAAGGATTCCATAATGATGCATTGGACAATCAAGAAAATGTGCTGCAAATTGTCGCCCTTCGTCATGAACGTGCCAACCTATTGGGTTATCCCACCCATGCCCATTTTGTGCTGGAGGAACGTATGGCGGAAACTCCTGAAAAGGTGTTGGAGTTCTTGAATGAACTTTTGGAGAAGGCCAAGCCTGCCGCCGAGAGGGAGTTTGTAGAGTTGGAGGCCTTTGCCAAAGAATTGGATGGCATTGACCATTTGGAAAAATGGGACAGCGCGTACTACTCTGAAAAATTAAAGCAGAAACTGTTCAATTTGGACGATGAAAAATTGAAACCCTATTTTAAGCTTGAAAATGTAATCAGTGGGGTTTTTCAAGTTGCTGAAAAACTTTTCGGACTAACCTTCAAGGAGGTTTTTAATGTGGACAAATACCATGATGAGGTAAAGACCTATGAGGTTTATGATGATTCAGGCAATTTTGTTTCACTTTTCTATGCCGATTTCCATCCCCGTCCCGGGAAACGTGGTGGGGCTTGGATGACCTCGTACAAGCCGCAGTACACTCACAACGGCAAAAATAGCCGCCCCCATGTCTCCAACGTATGTAATTTTACGAAGCCAACTTCTTCAAAACCTTCGTTGCTTACCTTCAATGAGGTGACCACTTTGTTCCATGAGTTTGGACATGCCCTTCATGGGATGTTGGCCAACACGATCTATCCTGGTCTTTCGGGAACTTCCGTGTATTGGGATTTTGTGGAACTCCCCAGTCAGGTAATGGAGAATTGGTGCTATGAAAAAGAGGCCTTGGAGCTTTTTGCCTTCCATTATGAGACAGGAGAGCTCATTCCCATGGAATTGGTTGAAAAAATAAAGGAATCTGCCACTTTTCAAGAAGGCATGGCCACCATTCGCCAATTAAGTTTTGGTTTCTTGGACATGGCATGGCACGGTTCGGACCCATCGAGCATCAAAGACGTAAAAGATTACGAAACAAAGGCTTTTGAAAGTACAGCCCTGTTCCCCGATACCCCTGAAACCTGCATGAGCACTTCTTTTTCCCATATTTTTCAAGGAGGATATTCTTCAGGGTATTACAGCTACAAGTGGGCTGAAGTTTTGGATGCGGATGCCTTTGCTTATTTCAAGGAAAAAGGCATTTTCAACAAAGAAATTGCGAATAGCTTCAAGGAACATGTGCTTTCTAAAGGAGGCACAGAGAATCCCATGGAACTGTACAAACGTTTTAGGGGATCCGAACCAAAAATTGATGCTTTGCTGGAAAGAGCCGGTTTGATAAAAAAGGTTGGTTAATTTCCCATAGTATCGTTTTTAGTTCATCTTGGATTAAAGGGATGGCTCAATTACCATCAACAATTTTCTTTTGGATGTTTTGCAATAGATTATCTGTAAGATCATTGGACAAAATCCATTACTTTTGATACTTCAAACAAACTATGGCCGAACACAGACTTCATCCTGAGAATTGGGTAGACCACTATGCAGATTATCTGTTCAATTACGCCGTTGCGCGGGTAAGCGATGCAGAAATTGCCAAGGATCTGGTTCAGGAAACTTTTTTTGCCGGACTAAACTCAGCTAAAAATTATAAAGGTGATGCTGCAGAACGCACTTGGTTGATTGCCATTTTGAAACGCAAAGTCATTGACCATTACCGCAAGATCAATTCAAAAAAAGGAAAGGCAGAGGTACGGGTGAGCTATAGTTCTGATTCTGATGCCGAGGGAGACTGGTTGGAAGAACAAGTGGCCGACCCATTTAGCCAAGATGGCGATAACGTTCTGGAAAACGAAGAACTGGGATTTGCCATCCAAGAGTGTATTTCCAAACTACCTCGCAAACAGGCCCAGGTTTTTCAGATGAAAACCATCCAAGGGATGAGTACAGAAGATATTTGTAATGAACTGGACATTAATCCGTCCAACTTGTGGGTGATGATCCACAGAGCAAGAACGGCACTTATGGGTTGTTTAAATGATAATTGGTTTTAGTTATGAAGATTTCATGTGAAGAGGCGTCACATATCTGTACAAAATCGCAGTACAAGGAAGCTAGCTTTTGGGAAATCCTGAAGCTTCGCATACATATTCTGTATTGCAAGGCCTGTGCAAAATATTCAAAACAGAACGGCACGCTTACTTCCTTATGCGATAAAGCCGAACTAAATGTTCTTTCTGAAGAGGATAAAGAATGTATGAAGAAGGATTTGGAAAAGCGACTCTAAAGGAATATATCCACTATCCAAAAAAGAGCCAACCACATCACTGGAATACCTTCTATCCAAAATGATGCAAAGTACCGTTTCATGATTCTCCTTTGCGAGGCAAGGATAAAAATTAAAACAAAGGTCATTGCCAATCTTAACCCAATTTCTTTAGGGTTGACTTCATCCCTTAAAAAGGTCAGCAAAAAGAAAGTAATGGCAAGGATTACTCCCAGTCTTTGGGTTTTCTTCACCCCTAAAACCTGTGGTAAAGTCCTTAAATCTTTATGGTCCCATTTTAGATCCCTGATTTCAAAGGGTAAAATCAACACCACCACTAAAATAAAACGTTGCAGAAACAAAACCCAGATATCCCAATCCAAAGATACTTTAGCATCCATAACAGGTAATAGTACTGTAAAACCTACCCATACCAAGGCCACAATAAAAATCTTGAACCCTCCCAAACTCCTTAAATTTTTCATGTTGGGAAGTAATGGCACCGCATATAATGCGGAAATCACCCCTAAAATCAAGGTAGTTTCCCATATTTTAGAATCCAATTGAAGTAAAAAGTACATCGCAAAACCAAAGGACACAAAGCTGAAGGCCTGAATACCCCTGTGATAAGCATTGGAAACAATCAGGTATTTGTAGGCCTCTACCCCGTATTTTATAAAGTTGTAACAAACAATAACGCTAAAAAAAGTAAACCCCATGAGCGTACCGTCCCAGGACATCCCTAAAAGATAAAATGTGATTCCCATAAGTGAAATCACCGAAAGAGCTACATGGATACTGGCGTCCAGATAAAAATCAAAGATTGGTTTTAAGCCTCTCATTGTATAAAATAATAGTCCCAGGAACAAACGTTAACCAATGGTTAACAACTTTGGCAGGGCCACTTTCAAAATTGCCTATTTTCATTGAATTAATCCCTAATTTTGTGCACTTTATTGGATTGAACATGAATACAGAAGTATTTGCCGCCAGACATATTGGCATAGCAGAAAAAGACCTCTCCAAAATGTTTGGAACCATTGGGGTCGATAATATGGAACAGTTAATTTATGAAACCATTCCAGATGACATTAAGCTGAAGGAAACCCTAAATCTTCCCAAAGGAATCAGCGAACATGAGTTTTTGGGGCATATCCAAAGACTGTCTGAAAAGAACCAAATTTTTAAAACTTATATTGGGTTGGGATATCATGAATCCCTTACCCCTTCGGCAATCAAAAGGAACATCTTGGAAAACCCGGGATGGTACACCGCTTACACCCCATACCAGGCCGAGATAGCCCAAGGGCGATTGGAAGCTCTGTTGAACTTTCAGACCATGGTCAGTGATCTTACTGGAATGGAGTTGGCCAACGCCTCTCTTTTGGATGAAAGTACAGCGGCAGCGGAAGCCATGACCATGTTGTTTGAACTCCGTTCCAGACAACAAAAAAAGGATGGGGCCGTAAAGTTTTTTGTTTCTGAAGAGATTCTACCGCAAACCCTGAGCTTGCTCAAGACACGGGCTATTCCGTTGGGTATAGAATTAGTGGCTGGCAATCATGAAACCTTTGGTTTCTCCGAAGATTTTTATGGAGCCATTCTTCAATATCCGGGCAAATCCGGACAAGTGAACGATTATGCGGGATTTGTTCAAAATGCCAAGGACAACGATATAAAAGTTGCCGTTGCTGCCGATATCTTGAGTTTGGTACTCCTTACTCCTCCCGGTGAATGGGGTGTTGATGTTGTCGTAGGCACCACCCAACGTTTTGGTATTCCACTGGGATACGGTGGCCCACACGCAGCCTTCTTCGCCACCAAGGAAGAATACAAAAGAAACATTCCCGGTAGAATCATTGGAATCACAAAGGATACCGATGGCAACCCTGCACTTAGAATGGCCCTTCAAACACGGGAACAGCATATTAAAAGAGACAAGGCCACATCCAACATCTGTACGGCTCAAGTATTATTGGCCGTTATGGCTGGAATGTATGCCGTTTACCATGGACCCAACGGATTGAAATATATAGCTTCCAAGGTTCATGCCCAGGCAGCGCAACTGGCCAAGATTTTGGAATCGTATGGATTTGAACAACTCAATTCCTGTTATTTTGATACCATAAAGGTTAAAGTGGGCAATAGCATTGCATTAAGGGAAATCACGGAAGGTCATGGTATCAACCTAAATTATATTGATACCGATACCGTTTCCATTTCATTGAATGAAGCTGTTTCCGAAGATGACCTGAAAACTTTGGCGCTTTGTTTTGCGGATGCCCACGGAATAAAAACCCATAATGCCGAACCTGTTTCCGCAGAAGGTATCATTCCGGAAACTCTTAAACGTAAGAAGCCTTTTTTGGAGCACGAGGTTTTCAATAGCTATCATTCAGAAACCGAATTGATGCGCTACATCAAAAAATTGGAACGCAAGGATTTGGCTTTGAACCATTCCATGATTTCCTTGGGAAGTTGTACCATGAAGCTGAATGCCGCTTCCGAAATGCTTCCCCTAAGTTGGGCTCATTGGGGCAATATTCACCCATTTGTACCCTTAAAGCAAGCACAAGGATATCAAGAAATGCTCAAGGCATTGGAATCCCAATTGAATACGATTACCGGCTTTGCCGCTACGTCACTTCAACCCAACTCAGGAGCCCAAGGGGAATATGCGGGCCTCATGGTGATTCGTGCTTATCACGAGTCGCGAGGGGAAGGACATCGAAATATTTGCCTTATCCCTGCATCAGCACACGGAACCAACCCAGCTTCGGCTGTAATGGCTGGTATGGAGGTGGTGGTTACCAAAACCGATGAAAAAGGAAATATAGATGTTGCCGACCTTGAAGAAAAAGTGCAACAACATTCCGAAAACTTGGCTGCCTTGATGGTTACCTATCCATCCACCCATGGTGTTTTTGAATCGTCCATAAAACATATCACCCATTTGATTCATGAAAATGGAGGGCAAGTATACATGGACGGTGCAAACATGAACGCTCAAGTTGGTCTAACCAATCCAGCCACCATTGGTGCGGATGTTTGCCACCTTAACCTGCATAAAACTTTTGCCATTCCACATGGCGGTGGAGGTCCTGGTGTTGGCCCTATATGTGTTGCGGAGCAGTTAAAACCTTTTTTGCCTTCAAATCCCGTCGTTGAAACTGGCGGCAATAACCCCATAACTGCCATTTCAGCAGCACCTTGGGGCAGTGCTTTGGCTTGTTTGATTTCCTATGGATATATTAAAATGCTGGGAGCCGAAGGTTTAACCAATGCCACCAAAGCCGCTATCCTCAATGCCAATTACATCAAAGACCGCCTAAAAGGCAAGTTCGATGTCTTGTATACCGGAGAAAGGGGAAGAGCTGCACACGAAATGATCATTGATTGTAGACCCTTCAAGGCCAATGGCATTGAAGTAACCGATATTGCCAAAAGATTGATTGATTATGGATTCCATGCCCCTACAGTTTCATTTCCGGTGGCTGGAACCCTGATGATTGAACCTACCGAGAGTGAAAGTCTCGCTGAATTGGACAGGTTTTGTGATGCCTTGCTATCCATTCGCCAAGAAATTGACGAAGCCAGTGCGGATAACCCTAACAATGTTTTGAAAAATGCCCCTCACACCTTGGGCATGATCACCAATGATGTTTGGGAGTTCCCCTACTCTAGGCAACAAGCTGCTTTTCCATTGCCCTATGTGGCTGAAAATAAGTTTTGGCCAAGCATACGAAGGACCGATGAAGCTTTTGGGGATCGTAATTTAATGTGTACCTGTGCACCAATAGAGGCCTATGCCGAAGTATAAAAAGTACTGTATCCATTGACAAAAAGCCCTGACACTCAAAGCAAGTCAGGGCTTTTTTTATATACTCCCCTTAAAAAGAACGCCTTGGACATCGTACTCTTTGTTATGCGTGCATAGCATTACTGCTGCATCATGCCTAATTTGTATGCTACTAAAACCTCATCATGAAGATTGGCATCACCGGAACAGGAAGTTATATCCCATCCCTAATCACCAAAAATGAAGATTTTTTGGAACATGAATTTTTGGAGTTGGATGGCTCATCGTTCCATCAGGACAATGGCACCATCATTGAAAAGTTTCAAGCCATTACAGGAATTGGCGAACGCAGGTATGCCGAACCTAATCTAAAAACTTCCGATTTAGGTTTTCTGGCCGCCGAGAAAGCCTTGACGGATGCCAATATTGACAAAGAAACACTGGATTATATCATTTTTGCCCACAATTTCGGTGATATGACCTATGGAAAAATACAAGGTGACACACTCCCAAGCTTGGCAACCAGGGTAAAACATCTCCTTAAAATCAACAATCCAAGATGTGTGGCCTATGACCTAATTTTTGGTTGCCCCGGTTGGATTGAAGGTGTAATTCAGGCGACAGCTTTCATCAAAAGCGGAATGGCCAAAAAGTGTTTGGTGATTGGAGGAGAAACCCTTTCCCGGGTCATTGACCCCCACGATAGGGATAGTATGATTTTTTCAGATGGTGCAGGTGCCTCTATTATTGAAGCTTCCGATACTTCTGGGGAAATTCTGTCCCATGCTTCCGTCACGTACGCCAATGAGGAAGCCTACTATCTTTATTTTGACAAAACCAATTCCGCAAAAGGCTGTAAGGATACACGATTCATAAAAATGTACGGCCGAAAAATATATGAATTTGCCTGTTCCCATGTTCCCCAAGCCATGAAGGATTGTCTGGACAAAAGTGGGGTTAATATAGATCAGGTCAAAAAAATCTTCATCCATCAAGCCAATGAAAAAATGGACGAAGCCATAATAAAACGGTTTTACAGACTCTATGGTCAAGAAGCCCCCATAAACATTATGCCCATGAGCATTCACAAATTAGGGAATAGTTCTGTGGCCACGGTCCCTACACTTTATGACTTGGTCTTGAAAGGAAAACTATCCGATCATCAACTAAAAGAAGGGGATGTGGTGCTATTTGCAAGCGTAGGCGCCGGAATGAACATCAACGCTATTGCATATCGGTATTGACTAGTTGGAATCTCAACAAGTTCTTCTGGGATTTATGGATTGTTTTTTGGAATTTTAGCAAATGCGAATCAGCATTATCATTCCTGCCCATAACGAAGCAGCTTATCTTGAAGGTTGTTTAGATTCTTTTGTGGCACAGACCCATATTCCTGATGAGGTTATCATTGTTGATGATAATTCTTCGGATAATACCCATGCCATTGCTTCCGATTATGCTAAAAAACATCCATGGATAAAAGTGGTTCAGCGAAAATCAACAGACGAACATATCCCCGGAAAAAAAGTGGTGGACACGTTCAACTTTGGACTACGACATGCTTCAGATTACAACTTGATTGGCAAGTTTGATGCAGACATCATCTTGCCCCCCACCTATTTTGAATCTATTTTAAACCAATTCCAGTCCAACTGGCAATTGGGTATGTGCTCTGGCTTACTCTACATTAAAAAAAAGAGCAAGTGGGTCTATGAGAACATTGCTGACAAATCCCACATCCGTGGCCCCATAAAACTATACCACAAGGCCTGTTTTGATAAAATTGACGGCCTCCGACCTGGTGTGGGATGGGATACTGTTGATGTGCTTTTGGCCCAATACCACGGTTTTGAAACCCAAACTATTCCTGAACTCCAAGTAAAACACCTACGCCCCACCGGACATGGGTACAGCACTAAAAATTATCAGGCCAAGGGTGAAGCCCTATACAGAATGCGCTATGGCATTGTACTAGCCAAATTAGCTGCACTTAAAATGGCTTGGCAGGCCAAAAGCCCCAAATTGTACCTTCAAACGCTGTTAGGCTACTTAAAGGCATTCTTCCAACGGCAAAAGCGCTATGTTTCCAAAGAAGAAGGCTCCTTTATCCGAAAGTATCGTTGGAACTTGATCAGAGAGAAATTACTTTAAAACCTCCCCAATCGGCTTGCCCGTGGTCCCGTTAGGGAACGCAATGCCCAAAAGGGATGCAATGGTAGGGGCTATATCCGGTATTTCGGTACGGTTTACGGTACTGCCTTGTTTAATACCCTTTCCATAGAGCAACAAAGGCGCATGGGTATCATAAATATGTGGTGAACCATGGGTAGACCCTGTTCTTCCATAGGAAGCAAAACCAGGTCTAGTTACCATAAGGACATCTCCAGAACGTTTTTGGTTATAACCGTTCTGTAAAATATAGGGAATACCTTGGGTGTAATTGCCCTGCCACATCTGGTGGCCTGTATACACTTGTTGAATACCATCATAACCCAATACTTCTTGGGCAATGATCTCTTCCGCATCGTCCAAATCAATATCTAGGTTTTCCAAAACCGTATGATCCAAAAACAATTGGTAATTGGAGATGTTTTTTACAACATCGGTGGTTCCAAATTTATACTTTAAAAACTCCATGAGCTTTTCGCGCATGCCTTCCATATCCAAATATCCGGCAGGAATCTTTTGATCTTCCAAATAGGCAGGCACATGGATTGCTGCATGGTCTGCCGTCAAGAAAACGGTATACTCACCAACTCCCACTTTTTCATCCAAGGTAGCAAACAAGCGTGCCAAATCTCGGTCCAAGCGCAGGTAGGTGTCTTGGATTTCCTTGGAATTCACACCAAAAAAATGTCCTACATAATCCGTACTGGAAAAACTGATGGCCAAGAAATCGGTAATGGCATCCGCACCCAGATTTTCACCTTCCAAGGCCGCTAGGGCAAAATCTGCTGTAATACTATTGCCAAAGGGCGTTACCCTGAGCAACCCAAACTTACCATTGTCTTCCCAAAGCTTTGGAAGATCGTGGGGAAACTTTGTATTGGTCTCTCCATCAATCTTTCCTTCGTAAACGTTATCATCGGTTCCACTCTGCACATAGGTTTCAATGGGCTTCAAAGTTTCCCATGGTTTTTTGTACGACTCAACTACATCCGAGGCATTAAAATCATTTACCCACTGGGGCAGAGCGTCCATATAGTATGAACTTGTAATCCAGTTTCCTTGTTCTCCCCCTTCAAACCAATATGCAGCATTGGCCATGTGTCCTCCTGGAAGCACCGCTCCCCTATCTTTTAAGGCTACGGCAACGACCTTGCCTCGTTGTTGTGTATGTAATCGCAATTGGTCGGTCACCGTAGTGGTAAGCATTCTGTGGGGTGACATTTGACCGGCATCCGATGAAGTACCCACCGATTGGTAGTTGTTATCCCCTGCACAATAGACCTCTTCCCCTGTTGTTTTATCGTACCAAGCATTACCAATAATACCATGGGTAGCCGGAGTAGTCCCAGTATATACCGAAGCATGTCCTGGGCCCGTACTGGTAGGTGCATAGTTAAAATGATGGTTCTTGCAATTAAATCCTTGGTTCACCAACCGCTTAAAACCTCCTTCACCATATTGGTCCCAAAATCGGGTAAGATAGTCGTACCGCATTTGGTCCACGACGATTCCCACTACCAGTTTTGGCGATTGCGCAATGGCCGTTGGCTGCACGGCAGCCATAATTTCATCATTGTTTTTCTTTTTGCGTTGACCGAAGGATATCCCACTAATGCATAGCATCAGCAGTACGAGAACAAGGTTGGTTTTTTTCATGGATTTTGTTTCAAACGGATACAAAACTATTCATTTATATTCTTTAAAATTTTAATTCAAGGTTAAAAGCTTAACAATATTCTTATTTTTATGGCCGTAAGTCTATTTTTTAGCACATGAACTACCTTGAAGCGATCGGGAAATACTTCATCATGATACGTGAAGTGTTTAAAAAGCCTACCAAGTGGTCCATCATGAGGACCCTGATCCTAAAGGAAATCGATGAACTCATCTATGGCTCCATGGGCATCATCATTTTTATTTCCTTCTTTATTGGAGGGGTGGTTACCATCCAGACTGCTTTGAACCTGAACAGTCCGTTTTTACCCAAAAGTCTTATTGGATTTGCAACACGACAATCTGTGCTTTTGGAGTTTGCCCCAACCTTCACCTCCATCATTATGGCCGGTAAAGTGGGTTCATATATCACCTCCAGTATTGGTACCATGCGAGTAACGGAGCAGATAGATGCTCTGGATGTCATGGGGGTCAATTCTTTGAACTATTTGGTGTTTCCCAAGATCATTGCCATGCTCATGTACCCCTTTGCGGTTGCCATTTCTATGTTTGTTGGCATCTTGGGTGGATGGGTCGCCGCAGTTTTCGGCGGATATGCCCCCAGTGGTGAGTTTATAAAAGGGTTGCAGCTGGATTTTGATTCGTTCCACGTTACGTATGCCTTTATAAAGACCGTTGTGTTTTCCTTTGTAATTGCCACCTTGCCCTCGTACCATGGGTTTTACATGAAGGGCGGTGCTTTGGAAGTGGGCAAAGCCAGTACAACCTCATTTGTTTGGACCAGTGTGGTCATTATTATCTTGAATTATGTTCTAACACAATTGCTCCTAGGCTGATGATCGAAGTAGACAATATCCACAAATCGTTTGGCGACAACCATGTTTTAAAAGGGATAACTACCCGTTTTGAACAAGGCAAAACCAACTTGATCATCGGGCAGAGTGGTTCAGGAAAAACAGTTTTCCTAAAATGCCTTTTAGGCCTTTTTGAACCTGAAGAAGGGAGAATCTGCTACAACGGTCGCATATACTCTGACCTCACCATGAATGAGAAACGAGACCTTCGACAGGAAATGGGCATGGTATTCCAAGGAAGTGCCCTGTTCGATTCCATGACCGTGGAAGGCAATGTCATGTTTCCTTTGGAAATGTTCACCAAACAATCCAAGGCCGAGATGCAGGAGCGTGTAGATTTTGTATTGAAAAGGGTAAACCTCATTGATGCCCACGAAAGGTACCCTTCCGAAATTTCTGGGGGGATGCAAAAAAGGGTGGCCATTGCCAGGGCCATCGTCATGAACCCCAAGTACCTGTTCTGTGACGAACCCAACTCAGGACTGGACCCTAAAACAGCCATCCTAATAGACAATCTGATCCAGGAAATCACTCAAGAATACAATATTACCACCATCATAAACACCCACGATATGAATTCCGTGATGGAAATCGGGGAAAAAATCCTTTTTTTAAAGGACGGTTACAAAGAGTGGGAAGGCACCAACAAGGAAATCTTCAAGACAGACAACAAGGCGGTCACCGACTTTGTCTACTCTTCAGAACTCTTTAAAAAAGTGCGACAAATGTATTTGGAGGAACGTAACTAGTTCTTCAGATGTCAGACATCTGGTATCGGATCTGGCTCCCACAATCTTAACCTAACCTTAATTTGTGCAGGTGGCTTTTATTGACTGAAAATTATCAACTTTCAAAAAAAAACCAACCATGCCTCGTTTTACACTCCTTTTTCTAGTCCTTTTATCAGTTTCAATTTCTGTGGCCCAAGACAAGTCTACCATTTATATTGATATTCCCACCCAGCAGAAACCCTGGAACCATATTGATTGGAACGCTTCACCGGAGCAATTTCAATTTGCCATAGTTACAGATCGTACAGGTGGACACAGGCCGGGAGTTTTCCCAACAGGGGTAAAAAAGCTCAATCTCTTACAACCCGAATTCGTGATGAGCGTTGGCGATTTGATTGAAGGATATACTAGAGATACGGTACGATTAAACCAAGAATGGAAGGAGTTTAATGGCTTTATTTCCCAATTGGAGGCTCCTTTCTTTTACGTGCCGGGCAACCACGATATCACCAACGAGGTAATGGAGAAAAAATGGAAAGAAATGTTCGGGGTATCCTACTATCATTTCGTGTATAAGGATGTTCTCTTTCTCTGCCTGAATTCAGAAGATAATATTCGTGGAGCCGGTAAAGGCACCATAGATAATGAACAGTATGAATACATAAAAAAAGTCCTTGAAGAAAATAAGGACGTAAAATGGACCCTTACCTTCTTGCACCAACCCTTGTGGGTTCAAGAAGATACCAAGAGATGGAACGATGTGGAGGAATTGCTCCAAGACAGACCCCATAACGTGTTTGCAGGGCACTACCACCGGTATTGGAAAACACAAAGAAACAACGGGAAATATATAGCCTTGGCCACAACAGGTGGGGGCAGCGCGTTGAGGGGCAAGGCTTATGGCGAATTTGACCACGTGGTCTGGGTCACTATGACCGAAGAGGGCCCTATCCTCGCCAATCTATTCTTGGATGGCATTTGGGACGAAAATGTGGTTACCGAAGAATTGGTGGACCTCGTCAGGAACCAACCCTTTCCCGTTAAAATAGAGCCTGTTTATGTTGATGACCAACATGCGAAAAATATGGTTGGAAAAGTTCGGGCCACCAACAATTCCGATACTCGGATGCGGGTACAGCTTAAAGGCATTTCCAATGATGACCTACGCTATCAATTTGAACAAACCGATATCATCGTGGAACCCAACGATGTTACCGTTTTGGATTTGACCATTCAAAATGTTGACCAAAAAACATTGGAGGATCTTTCCACCATGCAGATTGAGGTTGATATCACCTACTTGTTCGAGGAAAAGCCCAATGTGGAATTTTCATCCACTTTAAATTATCTGCCCTTTTACAAGTATCATGTTGGGAAAGCCAAAAAAGTGAAGCTGGACGGTAATTTAAAGGAGTGGTCCGAAGCGGATTGGAACTCTGTGAAGCAGATGGATGGCGCTCCTTTTGATTTTGATGGCGCATCAGATTTTGAAATGAAATTTGCCACCACCTATGACGATGACCACTTTTATGTGGCCGTTGACCTTAAGGACAATGACCTTTATATTGATGAAGAAGCCTCCCATTCGGCCCAAGATGCCATTTTGATTGGTTTGGATGCAAGACCTCTTCAAGCAAGTGCCTTTAATGGTGGTTCAGGCAGAGGAAAGGATTGGTTTGCACTACTAAGAACTTTCAAGGAAAATGACCCTATCTATCGTGAAGATTTACTCCCTGAGGGCGTCAAATCAGTGGTAAGAAAGACCGAAACAGGCGCCCAAATGGAAGTGGCCATACCTGTAGCGTATCTAAACAAAATGCATGGAGGTCCATGGTCATCCTTACGTTTAGGTGTGGGCTATTATGATTTTGATGCCGATGACGAAGGAGCCACTGCGCATTTTTGGTTTCCGGCATGGAACGGAAAAAATGATGTGCCGGGATCAGGCATGCTTTTCAAAGAGTAACTTTTAGTCTACCTCTTTAATCACAAGGGTCGAATCTTGGAGTCTCAGCTTTAACCAAGTCAATATTTTCTTGGTGTCCGCCTCCTTTTGGGAATTTGCCACTGCATTTTTCCATTGTACCTCAAACACGGGGATGGTATCCAATTTGTTGAAATCTGTCCGTATCTGATATGAGAAGCCAAGCCCTGTTATGTTTTCGTAGTTGGCTTTAGCCTCGGCACTGATTTCCCTAAAGGGAATCTGCTTTCCAACATTTCGGGTTAAACTGGCCACTTCTTCCTCCAACAATCGAATTTGCTCATCCTTGTTCAACAACTCGGCCTTGTTTTTCTCGTAGAGTTCACTTACATAATTGAACTTCTCCTGGGAATCATCCTTACCTCCTTGAATAATGTGCAACTCGGCATCCTTAAGTCTGGAATATTGGCTTTTTTGGGTCCTCCAAGTGTTCACCACATTTTCTGGAATAAGCTCGTCACCCATACAGACCAACTCTATCAAAGGTGCCTCTCCATCATTGTATTCCAATTTGGTCAAATTGTCCACATACCTTCCAGCACCATTAAATTGATACACCTCTATGGTTTCCCGCAAAAATTCTTGGGCCTGTTTGGTGAAAAGGGACTCTTGAAATACTTGATAAAATGTAAATCCTGCTGGGATCATCACCAAAATACCAGTGATGGAAGCCACTCTGGCGATAAACCTCCGTCTTTGGGAATTGGCATAGCGCACCATCGGAAACCGTAAAAATTTGATGACCAAAAAAGTGGCCAGACCAATAAATATGGTATTGATGATAAAAAGATACATGGCCCCAGCGGCGTACCAAGGTTTACCGATGGCCAGACCAAAACCTACAGTACACAAGGGTGGCATAAGTGCCGTGGCAATGGCCACCCCAAATATCACACTAGCTATGGTGCCTTTTTTGGCCCGTGCGATGACCAAGGCCAATCCACCAAAGAAGGCAATCAGCACATCTCGAATATCCGGTTTGGTACGGGCCAACAGCTCAGAAGATTCGTCCCGTAGCGGAAAAAGATAGAAGAATAGAAAGGCCGTAATCACACTCAACACCACCATTACGGTAAAGTTTTTCAACGATCTTCGCAGGGTATCAATATCATTGATGGCCAAGGACATGCCCATCCCTAAAATGGGACCCATCAAGGGAGAAATTAACATGGCTCCGATTACCACAGCTGTAGAGTTGGCATTCAACCCAATGGAGGCTATAAAAATGGAACAGATTAAAATCCATGAGGTGTGCCCCTTAAAAGGAATATCTGCAATAATGGACTCCTTGGTGGCCACAGCATCCGTATTCGTCCGAATCTCCAAAAGTTCAGACAGGAACTTCCGGACACTTCCCAATAATCCTTTAAAATCCTTTTTTACATCCTCACCACTATCATGCTGTGGGGGTGTAACACCTGCAAATTGATTTTCCTCCATAAATTACGTAAACTGATCTCCAAACTTTTCCTTGACTTGTTCCAGTACTTTTTTAATGTCCTGCTGTTTTCCCTTGGGATAAATCAACAGTACTTCTTCCTTATCCACTATGATATAATCTTCCAGTCCATCAACCACAACAATTTTCCCCTTTGGGGAACGAATCATATTTCCCCTGGCATTCTCCAAAAGGGTCTTAGCATTGACCACGGCATTATTGGCATTGTCCTTATCCAATTTATCATAGAGAGCTCCCCAAGTACCTAGGTCGTTCCAATCAAAAGTGGCCGGTAAAGTATATATGGATTTGGATTGTTCCAAGATAGCATAATCTATGGATATGTTTTCTGCCTTGGCGTAGTTTTCTTGTATAAAATCCTTCTCTAAATCGGTATTGTAAACAGAAACTCCGTCTGCAAACAACTTGTATTGGCTAGGCTGATATTCCTTAAAGGCATCCACAATGGTTTGGGCACTCCACATAAAAATACCGGCATTCCATAGAAAATTGCCTAGGTCCAAAAACTCCTTGGCCGTTTCATAATCAGGCTTCTCCCTGAATTGGGACACCTTTTTCAGTTTTTGGTCATTACCCTTTTCAAATTCGATATATCCAAAACCGGTGTTTGGAAATGTAGGTTGAATTCCCAAGGTGCAGAGTACTTTTTCTTTTTCACATTTTTCAAAACAGGCGGTAACATCTTCTTCAAAGGCTCCCTCGTCTTCAATCCAATGGTCACTGGGCGCCACGATCATCACCGCATTGGGGTTCATCTTTTGGATTTTCAAGGAAGCATAGAGAATACAAGGAGCTGTATTACGCATTGCAGGCTCTAAAACCACCTGTTCTGGTTTTACCTTTGGCAACTGTTCTAAAACTAAGTCGTTGTATCGCTCGTTGGTCAATATCAGAATATTTTCGGTAGGTATAAACCGGTTCAAGCGATCAAAGGTTTTCTGGATCAAGGTCTTTCCCGAGCCCAACATGTCGTGAAACTGTTTGGGGTTTGCTGTTGTACTTACAGGCCAAAACCGTGACCCTACACCTCCGGCCATTAAAACTGCATAATAGTTCTTGTTCATTTTAATTTATTTCGCGTTGTCATTTCGAACGTATGTGAGAAATCTAAGAAACAATCAAATCGAGATTTCTCAATCGCTTTGCTCATTTCGAAATGACGTTACTTTCTTTTATCTAAAAAAGCTCAATTTGGAGTTATTGTTTACCTCTCAACTCCGTTTAAGGTGACAATTATTCTACCAATTCGACCTCTGCGTTTGGTTGAAACAAATATAATCGGCCCGTAGCTATTTCCACGCACTCGTACCGCTTTACTTTTTTCTTTCCCTTTTTAAACAATCGGCCATTGTAGAGCCTAAAAACACTACCCAAGGGCAACTCATATACATAACTATGCTTCCGTTCCTCTATATCAAACGTCTTGAGGGCAACGGACAAACGGGCATCTGTACTACTGCTGGCCTTTGGGCTTTTAAAGTGATGGGCAATAATGGGCAACAACTGCGATGGGAACACCTCTGGTCTAATAAATGGAATCATTAAATGCTGAAAGGTACGTTTCCACTCCATGCCATGGGGTTTTATTCGGCGACCGTACGTTTCAAAGGCGACCAAATGCGCTATCTCGTGGACGAGCGTAATCAGAAACCGGTATTTATTGAGCGAGGCATTCACCGTAATTTGATGAAGCCCATTGGGCATTCTACGATAATCCCCATGGCGGGTAACCCTATGGTTTACAATCTTAAGGTGCACCCCATAGGTTTTGATCAACTCAAAACAAGGAGTCACAGCTCGTTCTGGAAGGTATTTTTGAAGGGTGGTTTCCACTGAGACAAATTTACAGGTTTGCCAGAGACCTCAGATATCTCAAAAGACAATTCTAAAAGAATCCTTCCCATTAAGGTGTGCTATTGCTTACCTGCAACAACTTTCCGTTGTACATTTTTTGTCCGTTGAGGGAAAAATCCTTGATGTACAAAGCCATTTCCAATGCAGTAACTGGGGCTTGGTAGCCCGGGAAGGCTTCTTCCAGCATCTCGGTCTGAACGGCACCCAAGGCCAGCACATTAAAGCTTGGCCCGGTTTCTTTAAACTCTTCGGCCCAAAGCTCGGTCAGGGTAATGACCGCCCCCTTACTGGAGCTATAGGCCGACAATCCGGGAAATTTCACACTGCCCTGCACCCCACCCATAGAACTCACCGTGACCACATGACCCGTTTTACCCATCTTGGGGAGTACTTTTTTGGTCATCTCGGCTACACCGAACACATTTACTTTGTAAACGGATTCAAATTCGTCTGAAGTGATTTCCAAAAAAGATTTATTCAACAGACGTCCGGCATTGTTGATAAGAACGTCCACGGATTCCCACTGTTTTAGGAACTCATCCACTTTATCAAAATCCGATGGGTTTCCCAAATCAAAGGAAAAGGCATGGACATTGGAAAGTTTTAAATCGGTTATGGGTTGGGCATTTCTGGACAGTGCCAATACCTGATGCCCTTCTTGGGCAAACAATTTGACCAATTCAAAACCAATTCCCCTACTTGTTCCTGTAATGATAATGTTTGCCATAAGCAAGACCTCTCGACTGCGCTCGAGGTGACCGTTTTAAATTACTTGGTTACTTGTATTTCTTGTGTTGGTGCGTTGGCAATTCCCTCCAGAAAGGGAATGGACTTGTTCACCAAGGTGGCCATGTGTTCAAAATCCATGATATCCACTTCATCCCCTACTTTATGATAATGGCCAAAGTTGGTAAAATCAAACGTGCAAAATGTATGGGAAGGCACTCCAAACTCTTTGTGGAATGGATAATTATCTGATCGCTGAAAGAGATTGTATTCCTTGGCCGTCGGCAAAAATCCCACTAGATTCTCCTTAGCGTAGGTATTGCACACCTCGGCAAGATTAGAGTTGTCATAACCCGTGATATACATGAAATAATCCTTCCCCACCAAAGGCACCCCGGTCATTTCAAAATTGAGCATGGCATACAGGTTCAGATTCTGCTCCTTCAATTTCTTGGCCAGATGCTCAGACCCCAATAATCCTTTTTCCTCTGCACTGAAGAGTGCGAAAATCAGACTTCGTTTGTTGCTTTTCTTAGTGCCGAAATATCGCGCCAATTCCATTACGGAAGTTGTTCCCGAAGCATTATCATTAGCTCCATTGGCAATATAATCTCCATTCTCTGGGGCTATGGTCCCGATATGATCGTAATGGGCACCAATCAGAATATACTCTCCTTTCAAATTTGGGTCGTTGCCTTCCACAATCCCCACAATATTATACGAAGGATCCTTAAAATTGGTAAGGGTATCTCGGTACGATTCAAAATAAGGTGCCACTCCATTGGATTTGAAGTAATCTTCAATATATTTTGCAGCCATTTCAATGCCTTCGCTTCCAGAATCACGTCCTTTCAACTCGTCCGAGGCCAGATAGTTCATAATCGACCCAATCCTATCGGCATTGGAAAAGGTATCTGAACCTTTTTTGGACGAAGCAGTCATCGGTTCCGTAGATGCCGCCGCACTTGTTCTTGAAGCAGAAGAAACCAAAGTGGTGGTTTCCTGTACTCGGGTTGAACCACAACTCAATACGAATAGAGATAAAAGAGTGTATAAAATGGATTTCATTGTTTTCGTTTTTTGAATTTTCTAAAGATAAAAAAAGCATCCTTAAAAGGATGCTTCTTATATAGGTGTGATTTTAATACACTATGCCAACATGGTCACAGGGTTTTCCAGATAAGCCCTAAGCGTCTGTAAGAACTGTGCCCCTGTGGCTCCGTCCACGGTTCTGTGATCGCAAGCCAAAGTAATTTTCATAGTACTACCTGCCACAATGGCTCCATTCTTTACCACTGGCTTATCCACAATAGCCCCTACGGATAGAATGGCCGAATTGGGCTGATTGATAATGGAGGTAAATTCCAATATCCCGAACATTCCCAAGTTGGAGACGGTGAACGTGCTTCCTTCCATTTCATCTGGTTTGATTTTTTTGTTTCGAGCCCTACCAGCCAAATCCTTTACTGCAGTCCCAAGTTGGGTCAATGAAAGTTGGTCGGCAAACTTGATAACAGGCACTACAAGACCCTCATCAACAGCTACGGCCACTCCCATATGCACATGCTGTTTGTAGATTGTAGTATCACCATTCCATGAGGTATTCACCTGAGGATGTTTTTTTAACGCCATGGCACAAGCTTTCAATACCATATCGTTGAACGACACCTTGGTATCTGGCAACTCATTGATTTGAGCACGTGAAGCCTTGGCATTATCCATATCCACTTCAATGGTAAGATAATAGTGTGGTGCAGAGAATTTAGATTCTCCCAAACGCTTGGCAATAACCTTACGCATGGTTGAATTCTTCACTTCCTCCATACTTTCCTCTCCAACAGGCAAGCTTACAGGTACTACTGGCGCAGATGCCTCCGCTACTTTTTCAACGGCAGCAGGTGCGGCTGTTTTTGAAGGCTGATAGTTCTCTACATCTTTCTTGACAATTCTTCCATGATCACCAGAGCCTTTTACGTTGGCTAGGTCAATCCCTTTATCCCCTGCTATTTTCTTGGCCAAGGGAGATGCAAAAATGCGTTGTCCGTTTGGTGTGGCAACCACTTCTTCTTTTACAGCTTCATCAGCTTTTGCTTCTTGCGGAGCTTCTACTTTTGGAGCACTGGCAGTGGCACCTCCACTGGATTGTGCGCTCAATACCGCATTCACATCGGTTCCTTCTGGGCCAATGATGGCCAAAAGTGAATCCACTGGAGCTCCTTCCCCTTCCTGGATACCAATATGTAATAAGGTTCCTGAGTAAAAAGACTCAAACTCCATGGTAGCCTTGTCGGTTTCAATCTCTGCCAAGATATCGCCTTCTTCAATGGCATCTCCTACCTTTTTCAACCAACTCGCCACAGTACCTTCCTCCATGGTGTCGCTCAATCTAGGCATAGTAATGATTTCAACACCTTCTGGTATGGCAGCAGGCTCACTTGCCGTTTGGGCAGGTGCGGAGGCCTCGGTTTGGGCTTCAGGAGCTGCTTTTTCTTCTTGTGGAGCGGCACCTCCATTGAGCAGGGCAGAAATGTCCTCACCTTCTTCCCCAATAATGGCCAAAAGTGAATCAACCGGCGCACCATCTCCTTCTTCAATCCCAATGTGGAGCAGGGTCCCTTCATGAAAGGATTCAAACTCCATGGTGGCCTTATCAGTTTCTATTTCGGCCAAAATATCGCCTTCTTCCACTTTGTCCCCTACTTTCTTGAGCCACTTTGCCACAGTACCTTCCTCCATGGTGTCGCTCAATCTGGGCATGTTGATTACTTCTGCCATCTACTTATAATTTATGTTGTAAAAATGGATAGTCTTCTTGTTCGTAAACTGTATCGTACAATTGTTCTTTTGGTGGAAAATCTGATTCTTCCGCAAATTTCTCACATTCCGAAACCAAGTCTTTCACTCTTTTATCGATTGCCTTGATCTCATCTGCAGTGGCATATCCTTTTTCAAGAATAATATCCTTTACTTGTGTGATCGGATCAATCTTTTTGTATTCTTCCACCTCTTCCTTGGTTCTATAGTGCTGCGCATCCGACATGGAATGTCCACGATAGCGATACGTTTTCATTTCCAAGAATGTAGGGCCTCCTCCTGTTCTAGCACGTTCCACCGCTTTGTCCACTTCCTTGGCCACAATAGCTGGATCCATACCGTCCACGGGACCACAAGGCATCTCATACCCCAATCCCAGTTTCCAGATTTCAGTTGAGTACGAGGTTCTAGCTACAGAAGTTCCCATGGCATAGCCATTGTTTTCACAGATGAAAACTACAGGCAATTGCCATAGCATGGCTAAGTTGAACGCTTCGTGCAAGGAACCTTGGCGCACGGCTCCATCGCCCATATAACACAAGGTAACCGAATCTCTTTTGAAATATTTATCGCCAAAGGCAAGTCCAGCTCCCAATGGAATCTGACCCCCTACAATTCCGTGCCCACCATAGAATCGGTGCTCTTTGGAGAATATGTGCATAGATCCACCCATACCTTTGGAGGTTCCGGTAACTTTTCCATACAATTCTGCCATAACACGTCTTGGGTCAACTCCCATACCTATAGGCTGAACGTGGTTACGATACGCTGTGATCATTCTGTCCTTGGTAAGGTCCATGGCGTGCAAAGATCCCGCCAAAACAGCTTCTTGACCATTGTACAGGTGGAGAAAACCTCTAACCTTTTGTTGTATATAAACTGCGGCCAATTTGTCCTCGAATTTTCTCCAGAACAACATGTCCTCATACCATTTCAAGTAAACTTCTTTGGTGATTTTTTTCATCAACGATACAATTATGTGAAATTCCCCTGTGCTGGGGAGGAGCAAAAATACATATATATCTGCTTTGGAAAAAGTATTGGTTTAAGAATCGCTCAAAAATGCACTGTTGAAGGCCAACGGCAATATATCGGCCATGGATGCACATTTATAAACTGGACCCTTTTCCGCTTTTAACAAAAGAACGATAGGTGCATTCTGCTTTTGTTCATATTCCATGATGGATTGCCTGCAATTTCCACAAGGAGCAGCCGGCATTTGGAGCACATGGTCTTGCGATGCAGCACTGATGGCCACTGCCTTAATAGGCACTCCGGGATATTTGGCACCCGCTTGAAACACGGCCACCCGCTCGGCGCATAGGCCTGAAGGGTAAGATGCATTCTCCTGATTGTTTCCTATGACCACCTCTCCATTTTCCAGCAAAACTGCTGCACCTACCTTAAATCTTGAATATGGAGCATATGCATTCTCGCGCGCCTGCTCAGCTGTGTGCAACAATTTTTGCTCGTTTTGTGACAATTCATTTGCATCCTCAAAAATCAAGAGTTCAAAACCAATCTGTTTTCTTTCCATTGTGATGTAATCCGTGTTTTCCAAAAATAAGAAAACCTGTCGATGGACAGGTTTTTCTTATATATTGATATGCGATTTGATCATCAATCGTTATAAAACTCTTCCCCAAAATTAAAGGTAAGTGAAAAACGCAAGGTGTTTTCGAGAGGGTTCTTGACCTGCGAATTTGAAAACAGATAGGACAAGTCTATTTGTGCGGTCTTAAACTTAAATCCTGCACCCAAGGTAAAGAACTTCCTTGAACCTTTTTCCTCGCTCTCATTAAAATACCCTCCTCGCAGCATAAAGGTTTCCCTGAACTTATATTCTGCTCCTAAAGACCATGTAATCTCCTTAAGCTCTTCACTAAAACCATCCGGTGCGTCTCCAAAGGACTCAAAAATACCGCTAAAGAAACTGATGTTGTGGTATTCGTCATTATCTTCCGAAGTAATTACACCATCTCCATTAAAATCCCTAGGAGTGGGCACCAATAGCTTGTTAAATTCGGTGCTGACCGCCAATACATTATCTTGATCGAATATGAAATCGAATCCTCCACCAAACTTCAGGTTGGTAGGTAAAAAGTTTTCTTGTCCCCCTTCATCATATTGCAAGGAACCACCAATATTGGAAATGTTGAAACCAGCCCTCCAGCGTCCATCAAAGCTGTTGTAAAAAACCTCTCTTGAACGATAAAAACCAGCTATGTCAACGGCAAAAGCATTGGCTGCCTTAGAGTCTTGTGTACCATCTTGAAACCTAAGATTTGAGCTAATAAAACGCCCTCCCACTGCCATGGAAAAAGTCTGGCTCAGTTTAAGGGAATATGATCCATCTATGGCAAACTCATTGGGTTTTACCAAGGTTGGGTCTTCATCAATGGTTTGTCTGAGCTCAATCTCACCCAGACCAAAATACCTCAACCCAACAGCAAACGCACTTCTATCATTGATTTTATTGTAGAAATTGGCATTCAATAACGAAACATCATTGACGATGCTCTCCAGGTAAGGGGTATAACTGACTCCAACACCAATCTTTTGTGTGGCAAATGCATACTTGGCAGGGTTCCATTGTTGTGAATAAGCGTCAACGGATGTGGCCACTCCCATATCTCCCATACCCGATGCCCTTGCATCCGCGGCAATGGTTAAAAATGGAACTGCTGTTGTGATAACCCTTTCTTGTTGTGCTCTCAATCGGGGGGCCATAGCAAGTAACACTACCACCAATAGTAACTTTTTCATTCTTATTTTTTAGTGTTTAGAAGAGATTCGAGATTTCTAACAATTAAACATATTACATGTAAACGGTTTTTTGTACAAATTCGTGTAATCATACATGCTTTTTTTGCCTAAATGTTTCGAGCAAAAGTATACATTTAATGATTATTTGTCTTCAACAGATCGTTCAAAACCGTTAAAACTCGGGTAACCCATACTATTTTTGTGCTATCTGCGTTACAAAAGTGTAGCAAAGATGTGCAACCATTTTGCCACAATTATTTTATGAATGCAAAATATTCTGGACAAAACACCGTTTTAAGCCATTGTAAGGATTAAAATAAATCAAAACAAGTTGAAGTAGCTTAGGGCAAAATGCCCAAAGTCTTAAAGTACTCAAGCCCAAATTATGAAAAAACACTTTATCAAAGTTGTACTTTCTTCCGTTATTGTGATGGCAAGTTTTTCAAGTTGTAAAAACTCTTCATCCTCTTCTAAGAACGTCTCCAGAGCCACGGGATGGAAAATAAATGCCAAGGAAGGAGGTTTTCAATACAATTCGGATTTCAAAGAGCAGGAAACTCCTCCGGGAACCGTTTTTGTGGAAGGTGGAACCTTTACAAAAGGAAAGGTACAGGACGACATCATGCACGATTGGAACAACACGCCCACACAACAGCACGTACAATCGTTCTACATGGATGAAACCGAGGTGACCAACGTAATGTACTTGGAGTACTTGGATTACCTTAAAGCGGTATACCCGCCGGACAATCCCAACTACGCCAATATCTATAAAGGGGCATTGCCCGATACCTTGGTCTGGAGAAACCGATTGGGCTTTAATGAGACCATGACCAACAACTACCTAAGACACCCGGCTTATGCGGAATATCCCGTAGTTGGTGTGAACTGGGTACAAGCTTCCCAATATGCCGAGTGGAGAACCGACAGGGTCAACGAGGTAATGTTGGAAAGAGAAGGCTTTTTGGCAGATGATGCCAAATACAAGGTATTGAATGGCGAAATAGGTGGTACGTTCAGCACAGAGGCTTACTTGAACAATCCTGAATCCGTGTATGGTGGTCAAATAGACTCCTTGCAAGGAAAACAAAAGAAGGATTCCATCAACGCTTTTGCCAAAAGAAGTAGCGGGGTGATCATGCCCGAGTACAGACTTCCCACCGAAACAGAATGGGAATATGCCGCGCAGGCCCTTGTTGGAACCAGAGAGTACAATAACTACAGAGGTAGAAAAAAATATCCTTGGGAAGGGGACTACACCCGAAACGGTCAGCGCGTAGGTCGTGGAGACCAGTTGGCCAACTTTAAGCAAGGTAAAGGGGATTACGGCGGTATTGCCGGATGGTCCGACGACGGTGCCGATATCACCGCCCAAGTAAAATCATACAAACCCAACGATTTTGGTCTATACGACATGGCCGGTAACGTAAGCGAGTGGGTTGCCGATGTATACCGTCCCATTGTGGATGACGAGATCAGCGACTTTAACTACTACCGTGGAAACGTCTTCATGAAAAAGGCCATTGGCGAGGATGGAAAAGTAGAGATCCTTGAGGACCAAATCGTATATGACACCTTACCTAATGGTAAAATCGTGGCCGTAAACCTTCCCGGAGAGATCAAGGAAGTACCGGTTGGCGAGGAAGAGACCTACCTAAGGACCAACTTTGACCATAGTGACAACCGTGGTTATCGTGATGGTGACCCAGGTTCTTCACGATTCTTCCAAAGGTTCAGTGATGAATCCGAAAACAGAAAAATGTACGATTCACCAAAGCATAAGGTAGAGCGTGATTCCACCGGAAACCTTATCCGTCAGTACGACACCTCCAACTACAGGACTTCATTGATCAATGATGAGGTACGGGTATACAAAGGAGGTTCGTGGAGAGACCGCGCTTTCTGGTTGGATCCCGCACAACGAAGATATTTGCCTCAATATATGGCCACGGACGACATCGGGTTCAGATGTGCCATGTCTAGGGTTGGATCTAAATCCAAGACCAAAAACAAGAGTGTGAGGCACAAGAAAGCAAAATAATAATAGCTAGAGTATTTTTAAAAGGCCCTGACGTTTAGTTGGGGCTTTTTTTTATCTTCGATTTATGACAATGAAACAGCTTCATGAGCTCTTTTTGGAGCATCCCGTTATCTGTACGGACACGCGAAAAATCACCAAAGACTGCCTGTTCTTCGCGCTCAAGGGACCCAACTTCAACGGCAATGCCTTTGCCAAGGATGCCTTGGAAAAAGGAGCCGCCTACGCCATAATTGACGAGGAGGAGTACAACGCCTCCGGCCAATATATCCTCTGCCAGAACGTATTGGAAACCCTCCAAGAACTGGCCCTTTATCACCGAAAGCAAAGCAAGGCCCGCATCATTGGGCTTACCGGGAGCAATGGCAAGACCACGACCAAGGAACTCATCAATGCCGTGCTCTCCAAAACGTATAGGACCATTGCCACCCAGGGCAACCTGAACAACCATATTGGTGTGCCCCTAACGCTCTTGTCCATTACGAAGGATACAGAGATTGCCATTGTGGAAATGGGCGCCAACCACAAAAAGGAAATCGCTTTTTTGAGTAACATTGCCCAGCCGGATTTTGGCTACATCACCAATTTTGGAAAGGCCCACCTCGAGGGTTTTGGCAGCGTGGAGGGCGTAATCGAGGGAAAAAGTGAACTGTACGACCATTTAATGGCCCACGACAAATATATTTTCATGAATGCCGATGACCCCATACAAGCGGAAAAACTGGGCAGCTACGTAAAAAAGATGGGCTTTAGCACGGAAGACCACCAGTACTACAACATCCAATATATAGGGGCCAACCCCTATGTGGTCTTGGAGGCCGAAGGTACCCAAATGGAGACCCAACTCATTGGAAAATACAACTTCCCCAATTGCTGTGCCGCCATTGTGATGGGCAAATATTTTAATGTGCCATTGGAGGACATCAAGGCGGCCTTGGAAGCCTACGCCCCGCAGAACAACCGCTCGCAGATCATGGAAAAGAACGGCCACCATATTATTTTGGATGCCTACAACGCCAACCCTACCAGCATGCGGGCAGCCTTGGAGAATTTTAACCTGATGGAGGCCCCAAACAAGGTGTTGATCATTGGGGATATGTTTGAACTGGGCCAAACGGCCGCGGAAGAACACCAGGCCATTGCCGATCTGGCCGCTGGGCTGGATTTTGGCACCGTGTATCTGGTGGGCGAAAACTTCTTTGGCACCACGACCACTTTGAACAAATACCGATCGTTTGATGACCTAAAGCAACATCTGGCCAAAAACCCCTTGCCCAAGGGCACCTTGTTGATCAAGGGATCACGGGGCATGGTCTTGGAACGGGTGTTGGAGTTACTCTAAATCTATCGTTGGTTGAAATTATTACCCTTGGATCGTTTTTTGATTCATTGATTCAAATTGGTCATCCTTTTGCCAGATATAAATAAGACTGGTAACAACATTGAATGCAATCAATAAGAAAGTCCATGCTGATTTTTTCTCCTTTTCAATGTTTTTATAGCTCCATAACCGATATAATAAAAACACTAGCTGAATCAATATCAAACTATTTACTATTGGACTTTGATACTCGTAGGATACCAAGTTATTTGAAAACCAAGCAATCGATTTAGGATCAATGAAGGTCCACAAATAAGCTAGTCCGATAATGGAAGGTATGCTTAATAGAACTTTAATGATACTCTTCATCGTTTAATTGAACAATTCCATTATGATCTGCGTGTAACAATTCCAACTATACTCCATAAAATAACCAGCCCCAGCAAACCTATCCTTACATAACCAAAAAACACACTGAACAAGAGCAAAAGAGTAAGGACCAGGGATATCATTCTAAGGGTGTTTTTGTTTGTCCCTCTTGACTTAAATCCTTTATAGTGAATGGACTGATCTAGAAATATTTCATCTGATTTTTTCAAATAATACTGTATTTCAGAATCATCAAACCCCTTCTCTTCCATTTTCTTTTTTATCTCCTCCGCGCCAAGACCTTTTGCCCTCAATGATATGCTGTAGTCTAATTTGTTCATTTAAATTTAAAATTGCGCCTAACTTGTCTTTATCGTTTATTTAAAATTGATTTTAAAAATGTACTGCCTTTTAATGCCGTAACACTCCCAGTACAAAATCCCAGATTACATATAATGCTTTCTTTGATGTGGGCAATGGCCTTTCCTGATTGGGGTCTTCCAACCAAAACCCACAGACATTGCATATCACTTCATTTTTATAGGTTGCCCTACCTCCAAATCCGTCCCACGTTGCAACTTCATCTTCAATACCTATTCCACCGCCAGTATTGGTCCACTCCACCTTATCCTTTCTAATTTTGTCCGAATAGCATCTTGGGCACCTTTCTCGGTCATCATCTAATTTGGATTTTGGATTTTCCGAAATCAATCGGTCAACCTTTGACTCGTTCAGGTTTCTTTCTACCAAATACTCCTTGATTTCCGATTGAGTAACTTTCATATATGTAGGAAGCTTGAATTTGGCGAAATAGGCCAATTCATGATCATCCAACCCCTCTAAAAAGTTTTTTACCCTACTCATTTCTTTCTTTGCATGTCATTTAAAATACCCTGAACCCTAAATCTTTAATCTTAGGGAGAATCATTTATTTGAACTTGTAGAAGTTACCATTCTAATTGGAAAACTTCCTTTTGTTAATTGGATTACCCTCCATGCTGTTGCACTTTATTGACCACTCCATTCTCAAAATAAATGTCCAAATAATCCGGGTCGATATTAAAAAGGCCTGGAACATGACCAAGTTCATACGAAATATGATTTTCTCCATGTGAATAAAAATCAGGTCCAAGCAATTCCGTAATTTCTTCTTTGGTCTTCCCAATTAAAATATTCGATTCAATAATGTCACTTGACATCTCATACCTTTCCTCAACATTTAATTTCCATTTGCTCCTTTCAAAATCTTTATTGGGATAATACGAAATTGAAATAATCCAAATAGCAATGAGTCCGATGTAAACAATTGGACTGAGGATTAACGTTGGGAGTATTGCAATGAATTTTCGGTTTTCGTCATTACCGATTTTGAGTTTTCGCAGAGTCCATTTGCACATGAAATATGTCGGAATAGCAAGTATTAAAACTATTATGGGCACATCTGGACTCATACTATTTCAACTAGTTTAATTGAACTTTACCAACACTCTCGACTATGAATTTTTGTGTACCTGCAATTGTTTATAGCCATTGTTGTAACCAGTATTTTTTTCTCAATTTATTTAGTTGCACTCTTTTTTCACTTCTATATTCATATGATTGAGAATGATAATCGTCTTGATGTATTTTTAAATTATCCCAATTCGAGAAACTCTGATAGTCTTTATCTGAACGATAAGTCGGTATTACTTTTAAATTTCCAACTTTTTCAAAGTTCGTTTCGGAGTTTTTGTAGTGCTGTGCGTAATACCAACTTATTTGTTCTTTTGGCGTAAACTCTTTGCTAATTTGCTGTTCAAGTGCAAACAAAATATTGGCTTTTTCAAAGTCCTGTTCGGTTGGTTTGTCCGATATTTTTATATCAGTTAAAGCAATTAAATTAAGTCCGAATTCAGACCCTTTTTCTGATTCAAGTACGAAAGCTCCACAGTAATCTCCATCGCTTAATTTAAAGGCCAAACAATCTCCTTTTTCGAAAATTGCATCTCTTGTTTTTTTAACTTTTCTTTTTTGAGCAGTTTTCTTTTCAGTTGATATTTTTTCGAGGAAGTTGTACAATACTTTTCTCCTCTTTGTCAAATCCGATTTCGAGGCTTCAAGTCCTTTCCACAATTCAATATCCTTTTCGGATTCCACAATGTCTTTAATTCTATTGTAGATTTTCGCGTCAAGAGCCTTACATTCCCATTGCGATTTTGCTATGGTAATCCAAAAATTATTTTGGTCTTCATGAGATTCAATCAGTTCTTTATTTTCCTTGATTAACTTTTCCGTAATGGCAGGAACTTCCATTCCTTGATTGTATAATTCAAAGAATTCATAATTGATGTCTTCATAAACGTCATTTGAAGAAATTCCAGTTCCCCAAGTTCCCATAGGCGTTTGTCAATATTGGTTACAACTTGTTTATATAAATATAAAATACATCCGCATCTAGAAATTCCGCCATTTATCCTTTCTATTTTTCCAACATTGTTTATTTGAACTTTACCAACGCTCTCAGCTATGGGGCTTTGTGTTCTTGCAATGAATTATAGCCATTGTTGGTGTAGTTTTTTATTCAGCTTTGTATTTCTATTTCATTGTTTCTATCCAGCGCTGTAATTTTAAATTCTTCGAAGTATTTAGAATTCCATCGAGGCCATACTCTAATGGATGTTTCTATATTATTTTTATCTCGATAATATATTTTCCAAATATCTCGGTCATTAATTTCCGCAATCGTCTTTTTTATTTTTCTAATATTTTTAAATGATATTCTTTCTTCGGAATTTTTTGATGAAATGAATAAGTGTTCATTATCAAATTCGATTGATTTTGCTCTATCAAAAACAAAATATAATCCAGTAAGAAGGAGAACAAACAAAGTCAATATTCCGATTGCTAGAATGCCATTTTTATTTTCAGTTAAAATTTTAATAATCATTCCAATCATTAAAATTCCGATAATGATTGGTACATATTTCCAACTTCTTTTATTCGTTGATATTCGTCTCCTCATTTTTTAAATTAAACACAACTTGTTTATATAAATATAAAATACATCCACATCTAGAAATTCCGCCAATGATCGTTTCAATTGTTCCACAGATTTATTTGGACTTTTAGCTATTGCCATACTAGGTTACTTCAAATACTCCATAAGAAAATCTAATTCCTTTTCAGAATAGCTGAAATTATGGTTATTTGATTGATTTCCCCATTCTTTCTTTATTGATAACGCTAATTTGTCCCCATTTTCAATAAGTGAATCCTGCTTGGTGAGGTATAGTCTCAGATATTCTTCCCCTAATTTAACTACTATTCCATCCAAATAATTATGAAGCTTGCCTTTAGTTACATGGCACTGGCCACAATCATTTAGAAAAATATCCAACCCTTGTTCAAACTCTGGAGTTCTTTCATCTTCTTTAGATACCAATGGTTGGTATTTGGGCTTCTCAGAACTGAACACTTTAATTCCGTTGACTTGAAGCACCCAAATTAAAACCACTACGCCGACAAGAATTAACCCAAAAAAACCGAGAATAATCTGTCGTATCCGTTTCACTGTTGTTTTTGATTTTGTTGTTAAAATCTAGATTATCCCATTTTTAATTGATAATCAATTTATCAATCGTGAACAATAAGACTATTACTCCGGCAATAACCCAATCACGAATTTTAATACTGTAAAAAACTTTTATCGGCTTGAGGGCCAAAAGAAAGATCAAAGCTAGAAATGCAATCAGAACAATTCCAGTAAGAAAAAAATCTCCTCGGTCTTCCAACGGTTCCAGCCCTTCCTTATTTCGGTCCATCAATATTAGAATCATCGCAATTGGATATAAAACCAAACTTGCCATACTTGTAATCCATCCCCAACGTTTTCCTTTCAGCAAAAGGACACCAGACACAAATCCAAGTAACCCTAGCAAAAAAACAAAATGAGCCCGCTTAATTAACTTAATAAAGGATATTCTTTCCCATGTCAATCCTTGATCTTCCAGAATAGTTAGAATCAAACGCCAACTATAAATTGATAATATCATAACCGTAAGACCTATTAGGATTTCGATTACTCCCAATGCTTTGTTGGCTATCCTCCAGTTTTGATTCACCTTATATTTGGTTTTTAACAATAGTTCATCAAACCTTATTTGGTCGAGACCAGAAGTTCCCTAATATCCACATCTAGAAATTTTGCGATTTGATACAACACTTCCACCGAAGGTTGCACATCATTGGTGCACCATCTAGAAACTGTTGACTCTGTCCTATCAAGATGTTTGGCCAATTCTTTGGACGCCACATTTTCCTCCGCTAAAACCGCTTTGATTCTGTTGTAATTTACTTTATCCATAATGCAATTAAATTGCCGTGCTGTACTAATATAATTAGACTAAAAATCATTTCGCCTTCATCAACTTGCGGTTTGATGCAAATTTCTTTCCTTACAGTAAAATTTATTTTTCATGAAATAATAATTTATTGTATTTTGATAAAAATTAATTTCCACCCAAATACAATCAATATGTGATATGGCAAAAGAATTCAACAAATCCGACCTGGAACAGATCATAGGCCTACAGTTGGAGAGCCTCCAGATCCTTCAAAAAGCAATGGACCGCCTACAACTGCGCAACGAGCATTTGGTACGGGACAACCTAAAATTACGGGACAAGATCGCGGAATACGAGTAAAAAAATACCCGAAGAACATCGGGCGGTAACGGCCAAGGGGCCAAAGAAAGTGGGATATACTGGATTCGAACCAGTGACCTCTGCCCTGTCAAGGCAGCGCTCTAAACCAACTGAGCTAATATCCCATTAAAAAGCGGTGCAATATCGGAAAAATTGTTACCAATCCCCATATTCCGCAGAATTCTTTTGCGTTTCGTGCAGGGTAATGTGCAACAATTGGCCTTGGGCCAGTTTGGGCTTTAAAATATCGTAGATCACCTTCACAAAATACTCCGTGGTGGGCAGCAGGTCCGCAAACTCGGGGCAGTCCTCGTTCAGGTTCTTATGGTCAAAGCGTTCCTCCACTTCCGCCCGGATCAATTCGCCCAGCACGGCCAGGTCCATCACAAAGCCCGTGTCCGGGTCCACCTCTCCCCTGATCCGCACCTCAAGGTCAAAATTGTGCCCGTGATAGTTGGGGCTGTTGCATTTGCCAAACACGGCAATGTTCTTCTCTTGGCTCCATTTGGGATTGTGGAGCCGGTGCGCTGCATTGAAATGGGCCTTTCTACATATTGTCGCAATCATACCGCAGATCATTTTAACAAAGGGATACATCAGAAAATCCCTCCGAGGCTGCAAAATTAATCAGGTTTTTTAAGAAACCCTCTTTTTTATGAAAAAAGCGGGCAAGCTGTCGTTTTACCGATCCGTTCCCGTAATTTTAGCACAGACCAAAAACCCGACCATGCTTAGATTGCCATTGCTTACCCTGATTTCCACCACCATCCTTATCCACTGCACCCCAAAAAAGAGCCCCATTGCGTTAACAGACCTTCGCACCGAGCATATGGAAGAGCCTTTGGGGTTGGATACCGACCATCCCCGGTTTTCATGGCGGATTGCCGCAGGGGACCAGCCCGTGAAACATCAGCAGGAATTCCATATGTATGTGGATGTGGATTCTGCAGCCGTGGCCCAAGGCAAGGGCGGCCTGTGGGAAAAGCACAGCGCATCGGACAACATGCTGTCGACCTATGACGGAAAACCGCTCCAAGCGCATACCAAATACTATTGGGGCGTGCAGATCACTGCGGACGATGGCCGCCAGAGCGACATCACCGTTTCCTCTTTTGAAACAGGGCTCATGGCAACTTCCGACTGGAAAGGGACTTGGATTACCGATGTGGAGGACATGGACCTAAAACCTGCCCCCTATTTTAGAAAGGAATTCGCACCCGAAAAGAAAGTGGTCAAGGCACGGGCCTATATCACCACCGCCGGACTGTACGAACTCTACCTGAACGGACAAAAGGTGGACGACCATTGGTTGAACCCCATTTACACCCGTTTTGACCGTCGCAACCTCTATGTGACCCATGATGTCACTCCCTTTTTTCAGGAAGGTGAAGTGGCCATTGGGGTGTTGTTGGGGAATGGGTGGTACAACCATCAATCCACCGCGGTCTGGAACTTTCACGAAGCGGGATGGCGCAACCGGCCCCGTTTTCTGATGGACCTAAAAGTGTGGTACGCCGATGGCACCACCGAAGTATTAGGTACAGACGACACATGGAAAACCGCCTTGGGCCCGGTGGTGTTCAATAGCATCTATACGGCAGAACACTACGACGCCCGACTGGAACTTCCGGGCTGGAACACCGCAGGATTTGATGATTCCCAATGGAAAAACGCCTTGGTGACCAAAGCGCCCTCGGAGCAGATCACGGCACAATCCCTCCCTGCCATCACCGGAAAAAAACTGTCCTTCGCCAGCATGGACAAACGGAGCGACCTACGCTATATTTTTGATTTGGGCCGAAACATTTCCGGGGTCACCGAACTGGCCCTGAAAGGAGAAAAAGGCACGGAAATCCGCGTGACGCACGCCGAACAACTGGACAGTCTGGGCAATCTGGACCTGTCCAACATCATTGTGCATTACCGCCCAAAAGACAGCTTGGACCCTTTCCAAACGGATATCTACACCCTTAAGGGTGGCGATGAGGAAATGTTCAGACCACGCTTCAATTACAAAGGTTTCCAATATGTGGAGGTCCAGAGCACCAAGCCCATTGACCTGTCCTTGGAGGACATCACGGCCCATTTTATCCATAGCGATGTGAAACCCATTGGGAAGATCCACACCTCCAACGAGACCATCAACAAAATATGGGAGGCCACCAATGCCAGTTACCTATCCAATCTGGTGGGCTACCCCACGGACTGCCCGCAACGCGAAAAGAACGGTTGGACGGGCGATGCGCACATCAACATAGAAACCGGGCTCTATAATTTTGATGCTCTGGGCGTCTATGAAAAATGGATGGACGACCACAGGGACGAACAGCAGGAAAACGGGGTGCTCCCCTCCATTATTCCCACTTGGGGCGGATGGGGCTACGATTGGGGCAACGGCCCGGATTGGACCAGTACCATTGCCATTATTCCTTGGGAGCTGTACCAGTTTTATGGGGATGACCGTGCTTTGCACGAGATGTACGGACCCTTAAAAAAATATGTGGACCATATCACATCGATGAGTTATGAGGGTGGACTCACGGATTGGGGCCTTGGGGATTGGGTTCCCGTAAAATCGGTTACGCCCAAGGAATTCACCTCATCCATTTACTATTATGTAGATGCCACCATCTTGGCCAAAACGGCCCAACATTTTGGTAGGGAAGAGGATTATCAACATTATGCAACGCTGGCCGAAAACATCAAAAATGCCATCAACACCAAATATTTAAACCCAGAAACGGGTCTGTACGGCAGTGGTTTTCAAACGGAGCTGAGTGCCCCCTTGTATTGGGGCATTGTCCCGGACTCGCTGAAACAAAAAGTGGCGGACCAACTGGCCGAAGAAGTCAAAAAAACCAATCATATTGATGTGGGACTGTTGGGCACAAAGACCATTTTGGGGGCCTTGAGTCAAAATGGCCACGCAGACCTGGCCTTTGTCCTCGCCTCGCAGGAAACCTATCCCTCATGGGGATGGTGGATCAAGAACGGGGCCACCACCCTCTATGAAAACTGGGACATTGATGCGTCTTCGGACCTTTCCCGGAACCATATCATGTTCGGGGCCATCAGCGCTTGGTTCTACAAGGAAATCGGGGGCATTTTGCCCAATGAGGACTCTCCCGGATTCAAAGATTTCACCCTAAAACCCAACTTTGTGGAGGGCCTTACCGATTTTGAAGCGGAGTTCCAAAGCCGTTATGGATTGATTGTTTCCCAATGGGAAAGAAAGGGGGAACAGGTAGCATATTCCTGTACAATCCCACCCAATAGCACGGCCACCGTGGTACTACACGGTGAGCACATCACCATGAACGGAAAATCCATGGAACCAACCCAAGAAGGGGCATACGAAATTCCCCTTACTGCAGGCGACTATACCTTTTTGATAACCGAATAGAGCGTATTATTCCACGGAGAATTTATATAGGCAAATGGAATAATATTCCTCTCCCGGGTCCAATCGGGTGGAGGGAAAATTGGGTTGGTTGGGACTATCCGGAAAATGTTGGGTCTCCAAACAAAATGCCGTCCTAAATTCATAGGCCTTACCCTCCTTGCCCACAATGGAACCGTCCAAAAAGTTACCTCCATAAAACTGCATCCCGGGCTCATTGGTGTATACTTCCATGGCCCTGCCTGAATTGGGTTCCACCACCTTGGCCGCATAGTTGAAGCCTTCGCCGTTTTGCTCAAGCACAAAATTATGGTCGTATCCCATGCCGTAGTCCAACTGTTGGTTTTTGACCTCCAATTCCGCCCCAATGGGCTTTGATTCCTGAAAATCGAACGGAGTGCCTTCCACGGCTGCGATCTCCCCAGTCGGAATCAATCCCGCATCCACGGGTGTATAATGTGCCGCCTGTATCTGTAGGAGATGATCATTGATCGTACCATTGCCCGCACCATGCAGGTTAAAGAACGAATGGTGGGTGAGGTTCACCACGGTGCTTTGGTCCGCAGTGGCCCAATATTCTATTTTGAGTTCATTGGCATCCGTCAATTGGTACAACACCCGTACCGATAGATTCCCCGGATACCCTTCTTCCCCATCTTTGGAGAGATAAGTCAGCTCCAAGGTCTGTGCATCCACTTGTTTGGCATCCCATACCACGGCATCAAAACCCTTGTTTCCCCCATGAAGGGAATTGGCCCCATTATTGGTGGCCAAGGTGTACTCCTTGCCATCCAAGGTAAACTTTCCATGAGCAATCCGATTGCCATACCGCCCAATTAAGGCTCCAAAATATTTCTCCTTGGCATTGAGGAAATCATCGATGTTTTCATGGCCAAGGACCACGTCCTCATAATTACCAGACTTATCGGGCAACCACAAGGAAACGACCTTACCGCCATAATTGGTAATCTCGGCCACTGTACCCTGCTCGTTTTCAAGAACGTAAAGGCTGACTGGCTTGCCATCTACAATCTTCTCGAAATTTTTCTTGTCTATCCGTTTTATGGTCTTTTCTTGAGGTTTCACGCAGCTAAAAAGGAGTAAAGAAACTACTATTAAATGAAATATTCTTTTCATGGCCCCTAGTTTTTGTACAAGGCTGTATTGGCTTTGTGCACTTCATCCACATCCATTTTGATAATGGCCCTGTCATAGGTCATAAGACCATTTACCTCGCCTTCAACATCCGTGGTCTGGGTATAGATGGCCGCAGAAAGTCCGTCCTTGATCAAGGCAGGGATTTTGACCAACAGCTCTTTGTACGAGTTCAGCAGTTCGTCCCTTCCGGTAAGGTTTCTATACCCCCAGTTTTTGTCCTTTTGCCACAAATGTCCTTCCAATGGCAATCCCAATCCGCCAAATTCACCCAATAAAAGGATCCTTCCGTTGATGATGTCCGGGGCATGAAGGTTTCTTTGGGGCATGGACGGTCCGGGGTACCTGTGTTCATCCACGGTATGGCCGGCCGCGAAGAAATTCCCTCCACTGGGTCCATTGACCAAGCGGGAGGGGTCATATTCCATGGTCCAATTGATGACCTCAACCGTATTGAACTGCCCCCATGCCTCATTGAAAGGCACCCACATGACTATAGAGGGGTTGTTGTGATTGGCGTCCATGATCGCTTTCCATTCCTTATAAAATTGATGGGCCGATTGTGCGCTTCGCTCCATTTCCCTTCCGTCATAGCCGGATGGCCCTCTCCAATCGGCACTTTTATCGCCATTGGGCATATCCTGCCATACCAACATGCCCAATCGGTCGCAATGGTAGTACCATCTGGCAGGCTCCACCTTCACATGTTTTCTGATGGTATTGAATCCCAGTTTTTTGGTCACCTCAATGTCATAGGCCAAGGCTTCATCCGAAGGGGCCGTGTACAGACCATCGGGCCACCAGCCTTGGTCCAAGGTGCCGTATTGGAAAAGTACTTGATTATTCAGGGCCATTCGCATATGACCATTGGCATCCTTTACCGCAGAAATCTTTCGCATGCCAAAATAGCTTTCCACCTCGTCCACTTTTTTGCCATTGCGCAACAAGGCGACTTTTAAGTCATACAAAAATGGATTGTCCGGCGACCATAGTTTGGCGTCCTTGATATTCAGCGTCACATCTTGCCCAACGGAACCCTTGGCGGAAGCTACCGTAGTGCCGCCATCAAGTGCCGTAAGCTGCACCGAATACCCGTCTCCAAGCTGTCCGTTGCCCACGGTCTTTACCATCAATCTGCCCTGATCAATATCGGGGGTAGTCTTTATATGTTGAATGGATTGTTTGGGAACGGGTTCCATCCAAACGGTTTGCCATATTCCCGTAACCGGGGTATACCATATGCCGCTGGGTTTTGTCACCTGCTTGCCCCTGGGCTGGGTGCCGTCGCTGGAGGGATCCCATACTTTAACCACCAATTCTTGCCAACCTGAACGATTCAAGGTAGTGGTGACATCAAATGAAAAAGGATCATACCCGCCTTGGTGCATCCCCACCAATTTGCCGTTCACATAAACCGTGGCTTCCCAATCCACCGCTCCAAAATGCAATACCACATTTTGATTTTTCCATGAGGCTGGCACTTGGAATTTTGTACGATACCAGACCACTTCATCATCCCCTACCCTTTTTTTGACTCCAGATAATGAAGATTCAACCGCAAAGGGAACCGTAATCTTCCCATCATAGGTTACAGGTGCTTCACCAGCCTGATTCGTGATACCATAGTCCCATTGTCCATTAAGGTTTTCCCATTTAGCCCTTTTTAATTGGGGCCGTGGGTACTCCGGCAAAGGCTCATCAACATTTAGTTGACTGGCCCATTGGGTCTTCAAATTCGAAGAGCTCTCTTGGGCATCCACAAATTGGGAAAGAGCTAGAAAGCAAAGAATAAAAATGCCGCTGACCATGGTCTTTGTACGAATCATACCTGTTCTGTTTTGAGGGGTCGAGCAAAATTGACATCGACCCTTTTTTACGTGCATAATAAAAGTACAAAAAACTTTTATTTATCAAGCAAAACAATATTTATTGGTTTTTTTAATCTCAATTGAAATGGATTTCTATTCGAGCACTCTAATTTTCTTACCGTAAAAATTACTTGGTTTTCTTCATTGAAGCCAAAACACCAACTAGCAGAGAAAGTGCAATAAACCCTAATGACATCCATTCTGGAAAAATGTAATGATGGGCCAATAGAAGCTTAACACCTACAAAACTTAGTATGGCCACCAAACTGTACTTTAGGTAATGGAACCTATCCAACATATTGGCCAGAAAAAAATACATAGATCGCAACCCAAGAATGGCGAACATATTGGAACTGAATACCAAAAATGGGTCTGAAGTTATGGCCAATATGGCCGGTACACTATCCAACGCAAAGAGAACATCCGTGAATTCTATGACCACCAAAGCAATAAAAAGGGGTGTTGCCGCAGTAATGTGTCTTAATTTGACAAAAAACTTTTGGCCTTCCATATGGGAAGTTATTGGCATAACCTTTCGCAAGTTCTTGTAGATAGCAGAGGTTTTTGGATTGAAGGGTTTTTCTTTGGAACGCAGCATGCGGATGGCCGTAAAAATTAAGAAAGCCCCAAAAATGTAGGTTGTAAAACTAAACTTCTTGATGAGCGCCACGCCAAAAAATATCATCAATCCGCGGAAAACAATGGCTCCCAAAATGCCCCAGAACAGTACACGATGCTGATACTTTTGTGGGATTTGGAACGAGGTAAAAATCACGGCGATCACAAAAATATTGTCTATACTGAGTGATAACTCAATGAGATACCCTGTAATATATTTGAGTGAGGCCTCCATTGGGGCCAAAGCATCTACATTGTCAATCTTATCCGTGGCATAAAGCCAGTAAATGACCCCAGAAAACAAAAAGGAAAGCGAAACCCAGACAGTGGTCCAAAGTGAAGCTTCTTTAACGCTTATAACATGGGCGTTTTTATTGAACACCCCTAAATCCAATGCCAAAAAGACAAGGATTCCCAGCAGGAACAGTCCCCAAACTATCATAACATCAGTAAATTGATGTCAACGAAATTACACAATGGTTTTATCTCCTAAAATACTTATTGGATTTTTCTGATTTGACACTGTTCTTCACTTGAAAATTCTCTCGGAACAATCGAATCATCAATCCTGTAAATGGCTTTTCAAAGCATTGGTCTGCTCGCTGTAAGTGCTTTCAAAAATCTTGTCGGCATTGGCAGATTCAAAGCCATCCCTTCGTTGGGCACAGTTCACTAGGTCTGATTGTTTTACATGGCCCGGTAATGGCAATCGTTCGGCAAACTCCACGTAGCTTCCGGCTATCTCGGCCGTTTCACCTCCCGCAAAATCAGCTTCAATCATTTGCGCAATGGAACTGCTCTGCTTGAGCAAACCATCTTCGCTGATCTTCACCTTTCCCCCTGAAGAATTGAGTTTTACGCCAATAGATTCCAAAAACGCATTAAACTTTTCAATGGTGTTATATGCTTCTGGTAAATCGTGGACGCTTATGGTGTAGTGGTTAAGGTAATACCGGTTATAGATCACCCAAGCGGCATATTCACTTTCTTGGGCAAGTGTATTAAAGTCGGACAATGTGGGCAAGTCCCACAATGGTTTATAGAAAAAGTTCCCCACTTCCGAAGGGTTATCCAAATCCAAACCATCAACAGGATCATTGTCTATATTTCCAGTATATTTCTTTATGATTTCTTGTGCTCTGGTTGATAAGTCCTCCACCCGCAATTCACTAATAAATATTCTGGGAAACTCTGGCTGCGGTGGCGCATACCAATACGCGTTCAGCTTTTTTCCTTCAAAAAAGTAGTAATCCTTTTTGGTATACCCATAATTCAGAAAAATCTTCTCAAAAGATGCAATTCCCAAATTGGGAACACCCATGGTCCTAAAAGCTATATGATCGTTCACAATATCATCTTGATTATCGATCATCCCCTTTTCTATCATAGCCCCAGTAATTTTCTCTACATCTGGGACTCTTTCCCTGTAAGGCCCCATCAAGGCTTTCAATACTTGTTTTAACCCTTCAATGTCAACCGTTTTCATAGCTTATGATTTTTCTTTATCACATCAAAATTAAATGTACTTTTGATTACAAACAATTCTTATTAATTATAGAATGATTAATGTTATTAATCAATTAGAACTGCACCATATTAAAAGTTTTATGGCATTGGCCGATGCCCTTCACTTTGGAAAAGCTGCAGAGAACCTGCATATTTCGCAGTCTGCATTGAGTCAACAAATCAAACAACTTGAAGCAATCGTGGGAACCCGGCTGTTCAATAGGACCAACAGGACTGTTAGCCTAAACAGAGCCGGCCACTTATTCTTGCGGGAAGCTCGGTTGATAGATGCACAGATAAAAAGGTCACTTGAACGATGGCAATTGGAGCTCAATGGCCATGAAGGTGAAGTACACATTGGCTTTGTAGGCTCGGCAATGCAACTTTACATGCCTCCATTACTTAAGAAATTTGGAAAGGAATATCCCAAGATACGGTTACATTTGGAAGAATTGACCAATGAAGAGCAACTTCAAGCCCTTGACAAGGGTGATTTGGATATTGGCTTTATGCGCTCCAATCAGATTGATTCCAACATGAACATCAAATCCGTGTTTGAAGAAAATTTTTCATTGGTACTTCCTCGCAAACACCCCATTACCGAAGCTAATTTTAAAAACCTTGGCCAGTTGGCCCAGGAGCGTTTTATTCTTTTCCCCAATGCAAAAAGTCCTTTGTACTATCAGCAAATCCTAAATATATGCTCGGCTCAAGGTTTTGTTCCCCAAATTTCCCATCGTTCCATTCATGGCCCCACTATTTTTAAACTTGTAGAGAATGGCATGGGCATTTCTATTGTACCCAACTCGTTGCGAGACGAATTCAATTACGACATACGCTTTATTGAACTTACCAAAATTCCAATCAAAACAAATCTTTTTGCCGTCTGGAACAAAAACAACGATAATGCTGCTTTCCAGAATTTTCTAAAGATGCTTTAATCAGTGTTGTTCATTACCACCAGATGGCGTATAGGAAGGCAAGGATTCCAATAATGATAAAAGTAGATATGTTGAATGCCCTAGAGGTCTTAAAAAGCTCCGGACTTATTGAGATTGCTTTTTTATCCCCTTCTTTGTTCTCCATCAATGAAATGACCACCAATACCGCTGTAAGTACTAGAAAACTCACTCCCATACGATCCATGAAAGGGAAATCAGGAAATACATACTTGATTACAATGGAAAGTGGTATGGAAAATACAATCGTCCAAAAAGCACCATTGGCAGAGGCCCTTTTCCAAAACATCCCAAACAAGAACACCACCACGACCCCAGGGCTTATAAAGCCGGTATATTCTTGAATGTATTGAAACGCTTGGTCCAATCCACCCAACATCGGGGCAACGATAACACCCAAGAGCAATGATAGGCCTGCGAATGCCTTTCCGATGAAAACGAGTTTTTTACTTGACTCCTCCTTGAACAAAGGTTTGTAAATATCCAAGGTGAAAATGGTGGTCGCACTATTGACCATTGAGCTGAGGGAAGATCCAATGGCTGAAATCAGGGCGGCAAACGCCAACCCTTTGAGTCCTGTTCCCACGTAATTTTTCAGCACCCAAGGATAGGCTTCGTCCGGTAAATCCAAATCGGCACCCAGTACATAAGCTGCAATACCTGGTACTACTACGATAATAGGCAATAAAATCTTTAGAAATGCGGCAAAAATGGTTCCTTTCTGGGCTTCTCTAATGTTTTTTGCCCCCAAAGAACGTTGGATAATGTACTGATTGGTTCCCCAGTAATACAAATTTGCCACCCATAATCCACCCACAAGAACACTTATTCCAGGAAGGTTTTTATATTCAGCGTGGCCTTTGTCCAAAATCATGTCAAACTTCTCTGGGGCTTTCTCCATCAAGGTTATAAATCCGTTTAGAAAATCCCCTCCCAAGGCCTCAAGGACCAAAATACTGGAGACCAAGCCCCCAAATACCAACACGACCACTTGAATCACATCGGTCCATACCACAGCTTTTAGGCCTCCAAAGATTGAAAATGTAGCTGCAAAAAGCGCCAATCCTATCACCCCATAAACCATATCAATATCCAATATGGTCTTCAGGGCCAAACTACCTAAGTATAAGACCGAGGTAATATTCACGAACACAAAAAGCAACACCCAAAACACTGCCATGGTACTTTTGACACGCTTATCAAACCGCCGTTCCAAAAACTGGGGCATGGTGTAAATGTTATTTTTCAAAAAAATGGGCAGGAAGAACTTGGCCACAATGATAAGGGTCAGGGCTGCCATTAACTCATAGGATGCAATTGCCATGCCCACCACATAGCCCGATCCGGACATCCCAATAAATTGTTCTGCAGAAATATTGGATGCAATCAACGATCCGCCAATGGCCCACCACGGAAGTGATTTTCCTGCTAAAAAGTATTCTTTCTCATTACGGTTCCTATTCTTAACCGAAATCCAAATACCAATTGTGGCCAGTATGACCAAGTATCCGACAAAAACAATAAAATCCAGTTTGGCAAATTCCATAATTTCAATTTATCTCCAAAGGACCGTTAAGATTCCAATATAGAAATAATAAATGTAAAACAAACCTTTATTACTTCAGTTCTCTATCTATTAGAATTTTATAACCTCTTTTATCCTTTCAAAATCTCCAGTTTGCGTCGGAAACTGTTTAACGCTGTCTTTTTTGAAACGATATAGGAACGCTCCCTTTTTGGAAGATGTTTTGTCTTTTTTAGCTGTTCTTTCCAAAATATCGAGCGAAAGCATTTTTTTCCTAAAATTACCTGGATCAAAAGCTGTGCGGTAAATGCTTTCATAAAGCGTTTGCAACTGTTGGATCGTAAAATATTCTGGAAGAAGCTCAAAGCCCAATGGATTATATCGTACACTGGAACGCAGGCTTTTGATAGCATCATCAACCATTTGTCCATGATCCAAGATCAAATCCGGGATTTGATCAAAATCAAACCACTTGGCGTCGTGGTTCTCCAAAGATTGGAGGTTAAACTCATCAATCCGAATCAAACTATAATAGGTTACGGAAATTACACGCTCCAAAGGGTCTCTGTCAACCTGCCCATATGTTTTTAGCTGTTTCAAGAAAACATTCTCCAATCCAGATAACCTGTACAATATGTCCTTTGCGCTCTGATCAAGAGAGATATCATTGTCTATCAATTCCCCTATCAAGGACCAAGATCCCTTGAGTGGTTCGGTTTTACGTCGAAACAGCAAAAGCTTCAAATCTTTGGAGTCAAAGCCAAATATGATACAATCCACAGCGATTGCTATACTTTGTTCGGGTCTATATTTATTTGCAGCCAAGTTTTTTGTGGGTGAGTTGATAAAATCTTTCCAAATATACCAAAATGAATCATTTACCTTTGGTTGATGGATTTTGTTCCATTTGCATTAAATTTTTCCGTAATTGAAAAAAATAAAAGTTTTTTTTACTTTTATTTATTATCATTGCATCATGGATCGTAACTCAGTCAACATCTTGGATGAGATAGTTGTTGATTCTCCAGGCAGAATCAATTTAATTGGAGGACATACCGATTATAACAATGGCTATGTGCTTCCTGCTGCCATTGATAGAAAAATTGGTTTTAGACTCTGGAGAAACAGTACTATGGAAACTTGTAACATCCATAGTAAAGGGTATGCTGAACCTCTACATATTGATTTACGAAAGATTGAAAAAAGCTCCGTTGAATGGCAGAATTACCTATTGGGCGTCATCGCAGGAATACAAAAACTTGGACATTCCCTTGAGGGGTTTGATTGCGAAATCGAGAGTGATCTTCCCATTGGATCTGGACTAAGTTCTTCGGCCGCCTTGGAATGTGGGCTTGCTTCAGGGCTCAATGCCTTGTTCCAACTGGGACTTTCAAAATTGGAGATCATTACCCTTTCCAGAAAGGCAGAGCATGAGTTTGTGGGGACCAAATGTGGTATCATGGACCAATTTTCATCGGTCTATGGAAAATCCGATCACTTCATTTTTTTGGATTGTTCCAACTTGCATCATGCGTATGTACCTGCATCCATGGGCCCATATCAGTTGCTCCTGTTGAATACCAATATATCGCACCAGCTTTCGGACGGACAGTACAATTCTAGACAGGACGAGTGTTTTGAGGCCGTTGCACAAATACAAAAACAACATCCCAACATCACATCCCTCAGGGATGTTGACTTGGGCCTATTGACTTCATCCAAAGCTTTGTTGACCGACATCCAATACCAAAGGGCCCTATTCATTGTCCAGGAAAACCAAAGGGTACTGGATGCTGCCGAGGCCTTAAAATCGAAAAATATTGAACATTTGGGCAGCTTATTGTTTGCTTGCCATGAGGGGCTCAGGAACCTTTATGATATCAGCTGCCCCGAACTGAACTTTCTGGTAGACTACGCCAAACAACAAGATTATGTGGCGGGTGCACGGATGGTGGGCGGTGGATTTGGAGGTTGTACCATCCATTTGGTGCACGGAGACCACATGGAACACTATATCAAAGAAATCTCGGAAGCCTACAAAAGGGAGTTTGGCATAGACCTAGGTGCCATCCCCGTACGTACAAGCAATGGCACAACCCTTAGAAAACTTTCCGATGCAGCTCTATGAAACCCCCCATTACCGGTTAAATATTCTTACCAACGAATGGGTATTGGTATCACCACAACGCACCAAACGCCCATGGCAAGGCAAGAATGAAAAGACCGTTGCTACGCTGCAAAAGCCTTACGAACCTTCTTGTTACCTGTGTCCGGGAAATGTTAGGGCCAGTGGTGCCGCCAATCCGGAATACACCGAGCCTTATTCTTTTGTAAATGATTATTCCGCTTTGTTGCCCGATGTACCCAATGAGATTTTCAAAGAAGGATTGACCCAGGCTAAGAGTGAAAGCGGTATTTGTAAAGTGGTGTGTTTTTCACCCGACCACTCCCTTACCTTACCCTTAATGAAAATGGAAGATATTGAAAAAGTCATCGCACTGTGGCAAAAGGAATATAATGAACTGGGGAAACTTGCCAACATCAACCATGTATTGATCTTTGAAAACAAAGGCGAGCTCATGGGGTGTAGCAATCCCCACCCCCATGGACAAATATGGGCGCAGCAATCCATTCCGACCGAAGTTCAGAAAAAAAACAATGCCTTTGCATCGTATTGGGACCAACATCAAAAAACCATACTGTCCGTCTACATATCGCAAGAAATCGAAGTAAGGGAACGTATCGTTGTTCAGAACAACCACTTTGTTGCCTTGGTACCGTATTGGGCGGTCTGGCCATATGAAATCATGATTGTCCCCTTAGAACCTTTGGCCCACATATCCCTATTGGATGATGCGCAAAGAAACTCCTTTGCCCAGGTCATCAAGGAGGTGACTACCCTCTATGACAACCTTTTTGAAACCAGTTTTCCCTATTCGGCTGGGATCAATCAATCGCCAACCGATGGGCCAAATCACCCAGAGTGGCACTTCCATATGTCTTTTTACCCCCCTTTATTGCGGTCGGCCACGGTAAAGAAATTCATGGTAGGCTACGAAATGTTTGCGAATCCCCAACGCGATATTACCGCAGAACAAGCGGCAGATATTCTCCGCAAACTGCCCCGCACCCATTTCACCAAAGCGTAGATCCACATTGGACGCTTTCCAAAAGATTACTATCTTGTTGGATACAGAGGCATTTAGATATAAATAAATGTGAAGCGCTCAAGCGATAACTATTGAGAAAGGTTTTTACATATGGCCTATTGATTCTCGGAACGGCAATCTTGATTGGACTGGCTCTAAGGGGAAATGTTGACCACGAATCCTTTGAACCGGATAGATGGAAAAATTGGGTTGAGTCTGAATCTGAACCTTCTTTACGTTGGAACATGATGAGCAGTTTGCTAGAGAAGCACCTGTTAAAAGGAATGACAAAAACAGAGATCCTTGACCTATTGGGTGAGCCTGAATCCAAGACAGAAAAGAAGTTTGATTATTATTTGGGAGCATCAAAACGGGGAATCAACACAGGTAGACTTACCATTCTCTTTGATGATAATAACAGAGTCTCCGACTTTTCGGTCTGGGACGGATAAATAGATATTATGATTTATACAGAAGAAACAAAAGACAATGAGTTGTATGTCTACATGAACGGGAAGCTCATTTACAAAAAATGGCTGAATACAGGGCAATCAAAAGTATTTGATGTAATGGCTTATGACAAATACACCCACAAGTCAATACAAGAAAAGGAATAAAACCGACCAACAGAACACCTTATGGACAAAAAGACCAGCTTCCCTATAAACGTATTGATGCTCTTTGTTGCCAATGTATTCTTATGGAGTTGCAATGAAAACAAAACTCTCACCATACACCCCTTGCCCATTGATGCCACTATACAGGGAGATATTCTTGAAGGTCCATCCGTATTGAACGATCCTGACAGATTTGTGTGGGGAGGCAGTGTCCTTAAAGGAGACGATGGAAAATACCACATGCTCTACAGTACTTGGGAGGCTGGGGATTCTGTCCCAAAATTTACAGATTCATGGGTACTCCATTCCAAAATTGCTTATGCGGTTTCGGACTACCCTGATAGGGATTTTAAATTCCAAAAAGTGGTATTACAAGGAAGGGTCCTTGAAGGCGATTCCTTGGCCTGGGACGCACAAATGGTCCACAATCCACACCTAAAAAGATTCAATGGAACCTATTACCTGTATTATATCGGTTCTAAAGATCCAGGCCCACAGCCACAGGGTTCAAAGGGGGAAAATGTAAACAAGAGGAATAGGGTACAGCAGTCCCAAAAAATAGGCGTCATTCTATTCAATAATTTTCAAGATTTGATGTCGGGCAACTTTAAAAGACCGGACCAACCTCTATTATCACCCAGAACACGGGTAAAAAGCAACGACATTGTAGATCCTTCTCCCGAAGGCACCCAAGCCAAACCCGATAATATTATTGTTGTCAATCCGGCTGTGGTCCAACGACCTTCAGACGGAAAATTTCTGTTGTTTTTCAAAGGAAATCTCTATGAACCCCATTGGAAAGGGGTCCACGGTGTTGCCATCTCCAACTCCCCAACGGGTCCTTTTGTTCCTTCAGATGATTTTGTTTTTGATATTAAGGATAAAAATGGCAAAATAAGCTCTGCGGAGGACCCTTACGTCTGGTATCACCAAAAACATAAAAGGTTCTATGCCGTCTTTAAGGATTTTACCGGAAACATTACAGGCAAAGAACCCGGATTGGCCGTACTTGAATCCTTGGATGGCTTGGATTGGACCAAACCGGAATCCTCCTTTTTCATGGCCAAGGAAGTCATCTTAAAGAATTCCGATACCATTAAGGTACATCACTTGGAGCGACCGCAGCTTTTATTGGATGATATAGGGAACCCGTTGGTCCTGTACGGGGCCTGTTCCCTTATAAACGTAGGACCAAGAAAGGATGGCTCATCGTTCAACGTACAGATTCCCCTAAAAATAAATTAAAAAAAGAGGAGCCTAGAAAATTCATCTCCAAAGTTGATACGCTAATGATTCAATGAAACACTTCTTATCGAATATTTAACTCCATTGACCTTTTTTAGAAGCCAATATTCCATAGTTTAGTATTTTTTCGCTCGAGATAACATTGAAGTAAAATCCTCACATTTTATGGCTTGCCCTAAATTCTTCCCGTCTTTTTTATCACTCCTTTTATTTTCTATTTTTTCTCATTCCCAATGGACCCAAACCCCCGGACCAGAGGGAGGGTATACAGACGAGATTGTTTTAATGGATGATACTTTGGTGTTGGCTGCCGAAGCAGGAGGAGTCTATACTTCAAAAGACAATGGGGACTCATGGGAGTTAAGTGTTAACGGTTTACCCAATCAACCCCATGTTAACGATATTGTAAGTTATGGAGACACCATTTATGTTGCTCTATATTACCATGGGGTTTATACTTCGGGGGATAAGGGAGAAACATGGTCTCCAGCCAACAACGGCATCAATGGGCAAAGTGTTTTGAGCGTATTTGCTGAAGAACAGGAAATCTACGCAGCAACATTCAATGGACAGGTTTTTCATTCCTCGGATTATGGTGCCAGTTGGTCTCTTGAAAGTGATGGGATTACAGGGTATCAAGTCAGTGATTTTGTAAGCTTCAATTCAAAAATATACGCTGCCACACAAGGTGGGCTGTTTGAGAATGAAGGTGGTCCTACTTGGAGCCTTATTGATATTCCCGGGATGGGGCCCGGTGGAATTCGATCAATGACCGTACACAACGGAGTTTTCTATGCAGCGGAAGGCGGGGTGATTTTTATTTCTGACGATAATCTTGCCACATGGACCCAGATCTCTCTTGGAAGCGCATCCTTTCCCAGCATGGGGCACCATGAAAACATGGTTTATGCAACAACTGGCAATGGGATCTATTACCATACCAACGACAATGGTCAGAATTGGACCTTGGTCCAAAACACAGAAACAGACAATTATGCACATCATATTCTTTTCTTAAATGAAAAAATTCTCATGACCACTAGGGATGGGCTATATGAATCTTTGAATGATGGCATTTCTTGGTCCTTTAGTAGTCTTGGGATAAAAGCTCAGCAAATCAGTGCATTTGCAAGCAACGATACTTATATATTTACTGGCACTATATCCAATGGTGTCTTTAGATCAGATGATAATGGAGCGTCGTGGGAGGCCATCAGCAATGGTTTGGAATCCTCGAACACAAAGTCAATCCATGATATTGTTGCACTGGACAATGAAGTAATTATCGGAACAAGCAGTGGAATATATAAATCTACCGATAATGGGGATAGTTGGACAATTAAGTTAAATCCGGGTATAAACCAAGGTCCTCAAAATCTAGCCTACGACAATGGTGTACTTGTCACAACTGCGTCAGAAGATGGAGTGTACATCTCCACCGATTTGGGCGAAACATGGGACCTCTTACCCACAACAGGCCTAATTATACCACAAGGTTTTACATCCATTGAAATTCAAGGGGAAAACCTATTTGTAAGCACAAACAGTGGAGATTTGTTTACTTCGGACGACTTGGGACAGACGTGGTCCAACAGTCCGGTATACCGTTACATTTACGATGTTAAATACCAAAACGGCACCATTTATATAGCAACAGCCAATGGGCTTTGGACCAGCACCGATTTTGGCCAAAGCTTGAAAAATTTTATTCCTTTGGATAATACATCTATACAAGACATTATTGTTGAAGGCAATACAGTCTATGCCGCCTCTTCATATGGCTTCGTTGTAACTGAAGAAGGTAGAGAAAATTGGTATCCAGCCATAGACGGGATGGAAATAACTTATACAACAAGGCTTTTTCTAAAGGATGATACCTTTTTTCTGGGAACTTATTCTTCCAGTGTATGGTCTCGCCCTAAATCTCAAATTACACTACCGCCCTTGGATGATGATTATGATGGGATCCCCAACGATGACGACATATGTCCAGATACTCCCTTTGGCGAAAAAGTAAATGAATTTGGTTGTGCCGAATCCCAGTTAGATACCGATCAGGACGGGGTAACCAACAATATTGACCTATGCCCAGATACCCCCGAAGGCGAAAGTGTGGATGCCAATGGGTGCTCTGACAGCCAAAAGGATACCGATGGTGACGGGGTAATGGACAGCGATGATCTATGTCCTGAAACCACAAGCGGACTAGAAGTGAATGAATCTGGTTGCGCCGAATCTCAGTTAGATACCGATCAGGACGGGGTGACCAACAATATTGACCTGTGCCCAGATACCCCGGAAGGGGAAAGTGCGGATGCCAATGGGTGCTCTGACAGCCAAAAGGATACCGATGGTGACGGGGTAATGGACAGCGATGATCTATGTCCTGAAACCACAAACGGACAAGAAGTGAATGAATCCGGTTGTGCCGAATCCCAGTTAGACACTGACCAGGACGGGGTAACCAACAATATTGACCTATGCCCAGATACCCCCGAAGGCGAAAGTGTGGATGCCAATGGGTGCTCTGACAGCCAAAAGGATACCGATGGTGACGGGGTAGTGGACAGTAAAGATCAGTGCCCGAATACAACAAGTGGGAAGACCGTAAATGCAAATGGATGTGACTTTATACCTGGGAATGCCATTAGTCTCTTTACCGAGAGTCCAACATGTCCAAATACTGCCAACGGCAGCCTTAACATAAGTACTGTCCTAACAGGCTATGAATTTGATATACTCCTTACCGGTGAAAATAGAAATGAGAGTTTCACTACTATTGATTTGGCTGAAAGCTTAAAAATTGATGATTTGTCATCAGGAACTTATGAAATATCCATTTCCATTCCCGCCATCCATTATGAGCAAACATTCGGCATTATCATAAATGAAATCAGTAACATCAGCGGAAAAATCAAAGATATCGATACAAAATCCATGAGCGCCAAATATACTGTGTCAGGAAGCACAGACTATACTGTAGAGGTCAATGGAATTCAAAAAAGATTCCATTTCAATTCAGATGAAGAGAACATAATTTCTATAGACAATCTGCAGAAACAAAATTCAATCAGCATTGCTGGAAAAAGTAATTGTCAAGGATTATTTACTGACATTCTTCTTCTTCAAGAAGAAATCCATGTCTTCCCGACCATTACATCTGGGTCCGTATCGGTTTCAAGAATATCCGAAGTTTCAGATATTTTCATCTATGATGCATCTGGAAAGTTAATGTCCGCCGAGAAAGTCGGAGCCGAAACTGAGTACTATATTGACCTAGACAGCTACACTTCTGGACTCTATATCATACACATAAAAACAAACACAGACACCCAAATATTCAAAGTTATAAAAAAATGAGAATACTGCCATTCTTATCAAGCCTCTTGATTTGCCTTACAATCTTATACTCCTGCTCAAGCGAAAGCTCCAATGATTCCAAAGAAGCTGACATTGAGAATCCAGTGACTTTGCCAGGAAAACCTGTTGGAATTTTACCTGTCAACGCCGAGACATGTTCAGATTTTGAAGAAGTACCGGGGGAAACGGACAAGGCTATCATCTATTTTAGTTGGTCCGTCGCAGATAATACCTCAAGTTATGTAATGGAGGTTTTTGAATCCGGTTCCAAGGTAAATACATCAACTGTCGGTACCACCTCTACCAAGTTGACCCTCGATAAAGGAAAATCATACTCTTGGACCGTAACGGCAATAAATCAAGATGGTGAAAACACAAGTAGCACTTTTTCATTCATCACCCCGGGCCAACCAATAAGCAACTTTGCACCTTACGCTGCTGAAATTTCCGTAGACTTTGATTCGGCAAATCATGAAATGACTATAACCTGGGTAGGCAGTGATGAAGACAATGATCCTTTGACCTATGATGTTATTATCATGGAAAATGGGATAACTCTTGAGCAATATGAAGATTTGACCGAATCTGGGATTGCCCCAATATCAGTATCCATTGACGCAACGTATACCATCAAGGTAACAAGTAAGGACAATTTTGGAAATTTCTCCGTTTCCACACAAAGCATAATCCTAGATAACTAGCAACCGTTGTCCTGTCAGGAATTTTTTTGCCAACCAGGTAAGCGATATACAATAAAAAAGGTCGCATCTTTCTAAGACACAACCTTTCTGTTTTGATGTGGGCCCTACTGGATTCGAACCAGTGACCCCCTGCTTGTAAGGCAGGTGCTCTGAACCAACTGAGCTAAGAGCCCCACTCATTTCCCTAATTGGGAGTGCAAATATAGCATCATTTTTTTTATACAAACAAGAATAATCGGAAAAAAATTACACTACTTCCGCTACCACAAAAGTGCTGCCTCCAATAAAGATCAAATCTTTCTTTTTTGCATTGGATTTTGCCGCTTTCAATCCTTTCTTTACCGAGGCATAAGCATCTCCTAAAATGCCCTGGGATTGGGCCAATCTCTTCAACTCTTCCACTTGCATACCTCTAGGAATATTGGGCTTTACAAAATAGAAAGTAGCTTCCTTTGGAAAAAGGGACAGCACTCCTTTTACATCCTTGTCATTCACAAACCCGAGCACCAAGTGTAGTTTATTGTACTCCTGCCTACTTATTTGCCTAACGACCCACTGAAGTCCTTCTTTATTATGTGCCGTATCACAGACCACCAAGGGCTTTTCCCGTAAAATTTGCCACCTGCCCATGAGTCCGGTGTTCTTGACAATGTTCTTCAGCCCCTCAACAATATTTTTCTCGGATACTTCAAAGCCTTTCAACTGTCCAATACTGGCCACCACACCCCTCATATTTCGTTTTTGATAATCCCCAAGCAAATCTGTGCCATAATCTGGAATATCCATATCATCCGCAAAAGCGATGCCCGAACCCAATTGATGGGCTATCAAGCTAAATATTGCTTCTGTCTCAGGTTGCTTTTCACTGATAACCACAGGAACACTTTTCTTAATGATTCCTGCTTTTTCCAAAGCAATTTTCTCCAAGGTATCTCCCAGAATGTGTGTATGGTCCAATCCAATATTGGTAATCAAGGACACTTGAGGAACAATGATGTTTGTGGAATCCAGTCGACCACCCAAACCAACCTCAATGATGGCAATGTCCACATCCTTATCCACAAAATAGGTAAAGGCCATTCCCACAGTCATTTCAAAGAAAGACAAATTCCTAGCCTCCAAAAAAGTTCTATGGCCCTCAACAAAGTCCTTTACAAACTTCTTACTGACCACTTTTCCGTTGATTTTGATACGCTCCCTGAAATCCTTTAAATGGGGTGAAGTATAAAGTCCCACTTTGTACCCTGCTTCCTGTAAAATAGAGGCCAACATATGACTACTGGAACCCTTTCCATTGGTCCCGGCCACATGAATACTTTTGAACTTTTTCTCAGGGTTATCCAAATAGTTGGAAAAATGGATGATGTTGTCCATCTTGGCATTAAGTGCCGAAATCCCTTTCTGCTGGTACATGGGAAGTTGGGAGAACATCCATGCCAGTGTTTCCTTATAGGTCACTATTGCCCCAATTTAAAGTTGACCACCACAAAACCAATTTGCTGGGACGGTGCATTGGAATCTGTATTCCATTTATGCAGAAGAGCTGTTCGTCTTGCAGGTTCCAAAAGGCATTGAGCAGTGTTGGTAGTTCCTTTGACTCCCGGTTCGGCTTTTATCACCCTCCCTGTTCTATCCACAGTAATCCTAACCACAACGCGACCTTCTTCATTGCATTCTTGGCGTACTTTTCCACTGTTTACCAACGACCTGCCGTTAAGCCCATATCCACCACCCCCACTACCACTACCGGGCGCACCGTAATATGAAGTGGCATAAGGGTCACCATCGGGTTGCCCTTTATCCCCTATTCTATTATCATCACCTTCACTTCCGGTGGCGGTACCATCGGATTTACCAATACCTCCTATCAAAGCGTCAAGACTTTTTTTCTTAGCTTCTTGCTCTTGCCTTTGGCGTTCTTCAGCCTCCTTCTTCTCTCTTTCTATTCGCTCTGCTTCAGCTTTAGCTTTTTTAGCAGCCTCATCTGCTTTCCGCTTGGCTTCTTGTTGCTGCCTAATCTTTATGGTTTCCTCAGTTTCACTGGTCAACACCTTCTCCACAGGTTCTTCCTCTACCTCTTGTTCTTGGGGCTGTTGTTCCTGCTGAACGGGTTCTGCTGGCGGTCGTTCCACATTTCGGGGTTCAGACCTAACTGGTTCTTTTGGCTGAACTTGTCCACTCCCAAAATCCATGGTACCAAAGTTTACGGCAATTCCATTTTCAATGGGCGGATCTAGGTAGGTAAGTCCTATATAAAAAAGCAAAAGGAGAAACACGCTCAATATAAGGGTAGTGAGCGTAAAGGATTTTTTCTTGTGTCTCGTATCTAAAAACGGCATTATTTTGGCCGCACTGCCAAGATAACTTTATAACTATTTCTGTTGGCTACATCCATAACGTTTACCGCCTCTTTGATGGCTACGTTTTCTTCCGCCCTTAAGATAATTGTTGGTTTTTCCTGGCCTTCAAGTGCTTTTTTTAATTCAATTTCAATGTACTCTTTATTGATTTGCTCGTTGTTCACAAAATATTCCAGATTCTTGTTGATGGTCACTGAAACATTCTGTGTATTGGTGGATTTCCCCTTTGCTTTTGGAAGTAATAAATCCAGGGCATTGGGCGCATTGGATGTTAGCATGAAGAACACCAACAACAGAAACACAATATCTGTCATTGACGACATGCTGAACTCCGGGCTTATTTTGTTTCTCCCCTTCAGTTTCATAGTGAAGTCTTAGATGGGTTCGTTCAACAAATCCAAAAACTCAACAGCAGTGGCTTCCATTTGGTGCACCACTTTATCGGTCCGGTTTACCAGATGGTTATAGCCAATGTAGGCAATAATACCTACAACCAATCCCGCTACAGTTGTGGTCATGGCCGTGTAGATACCCGATGCCAGTGAACCCATTTCGGCCTGCCCACCGCTACTTGCCATTTCATGGAAAGCCAAAATCATACCGATAACAGTTCCCAAAAACCCAATCATGGGTGCGGCTCCTGCCACGGTAGCCAAAACACTCACATTCTTTTCCAACTTATATACCTCAAGGGTACCCGCATTTTCAATGGCGGTGTTGATATCATCCAAAGGTTTTCCTATCCTAGAAACCCCTTTCTCTGTCAACCTTGCCACGGGCGAATCTGTTTGCGCACACAAAATTTTGGCTGCATCCACTTTTCCATTCATGATGTGATCACGAATCTGATTCATAAAGTTTTTGTCAATCTTGGATGCGGCCTTAATGGCAAAGATTCGCTCAAAATAAATGTAAAGTGCCACAAAAAGAAGTATAAAAAGCACAATGATAATCACTACACTTCCTGTTCCTCCATTTACAATCAAATCAATGACAGAAAGGGTCTTTTCTTCTGAAATAGAAGCGGTTGCTTCAGCCCCTTCGGCTAAATCTTGAAAAATAATCATATAAAATCCCCAATTTAAGTTGCAATAATAACGGAGATTTTCGAGCTAAAGTATTTTTCTAGAACAAATTTCGCATTAACATGTAGCATATCGCTCCTCCTATAAATCCAAGAAGTGCCAACCACGAAATCTTTTTAAGATACCAGAAAAAGTCTATTTTCTCCATTCCCATAGCCACAACACCTGCGGCTGAGCCAATAATGAGCATACTTCCACCCGTTCCGGCTGAATATGCAATAAAGTGCCACAACTGATCGTTCATTGGCTCTGAGAACATCCCCAAACTTGCAGCCACCAATGGTACGTTATCTATGATTGCCGAACCAATGCCCAGCAAGAGAATTACCAAATCTGAAACTTGGGTTCCCGCCATTTCAGTACCCATCAACGGCATTCCTTGTTTCAATCCTTCCGCAAAATTGAAAAGCATTCCCAAAGACTCCAACGCTGCAACCGCCATCAAAATCCCCAAGAAAAATAAGATACTCGGCAGCTCAATCTTGGTAAGGGCACTATGCACAGGACTGTGGTGCGAGGCGGCATCGCTTTCTCCATCAACATTGGATATGGAGAACTTGGCGTTACTATATATTTCCGCAAAAGTAGCTACCACCGCTAAAGACAGCATCATACCAACATAGGGAGGCAAATGGGTTATAGTTTTAAAAATAGGCACAAAAATAATTGCCCCCAACCCTAAGTATAACATCGTAGCTCCATACCTGGACTTGGATGGCTCTTCATCCTCAACATCGATCTCGCCTTTGAACACAGGAAGGAACGAAGCTATAAAAGAAGGAATCACCATACATACCAAGGAAGGAATCAACAAGTGCTCTATCAAAAGTGCCGTTGTTACTTTGTTTCCAATCCACAACATGGTAGTGGTAACATCACCGATTGGAGACCAAGCTCCTCCAGCGTTCGCTGCTATTACAATAAGACCTGCGAACCACAACCGTGTTTCCCTGTCCTTAATAATTTTTTGAAGGATGGATATTAATACGATTGTAGCCGTTAGGTTGTCAATGATTGCAGAGAGTATGAATGCCAAAAACGAAAAGATCCATAAGATTTTCTTTTTACTCCTAGTCTTGATAAAAGTCTTGATTGTGGCAAACCCATCAAAATAATCAATGATCTCCACAATGGTCATGGCTCCTAATAGAAAGACAAGGATTTCAGAAGTCTTTCCTAGGTGGTGGAGCAATGTTTCCTCCAAGAGATGCATTTTCTCATCGTGCCCCAAAGCACCAAAGTTTTCCAGTAGGGCGTGGCTTCCCGAATCAAACCAAGTAGTAAAACTATCCAAGCCAAAGGTCATGAGCGCCCACATAATGGCCATCATGGCCAATGCGGGAATAAGTTTATCTATCTTAAGATTGTGCTCAAGGGTAATGGCCAAATATCCAACGACAAAAATGACAACTAAAAGGGTCTCCATACTAAGTTTGGTTTAATTAAGGTAATATTTTGTGAAGTACTTCTCAATGGCGCTAAAGATATTCAAAATGAGTTTTTCGGCATAATCTTCTTCCAATAAATTATTGTGAAATTGATACATTGTAATCCATAAAAAAAACCTAAATGGTTAAGCTTTTCTCAATTCTCTCTTATTTTTTATAAAAAATATCCATTATAGAACTATATTTACACGTTGTTTTTGTTTATTTCTCATTTTTATGGATTTTACACTTTCCGAAGAACAATTAATGATTCAGCAAGCTGCCAAGGATTTTGCACAAACTGAACTATTACCCGGCGTAATCGAACGCGACGAAACCCAAAAATTCCCTGAGGAACTTCGCAAAAAAATGGGAGAACTAGGCTTTTTGGGCATGATGGTCAATGAAAAATATGGCGGAAGTGGTCTTGATACACTTTCCTACGTTCTGGCCATGGAAGAATTATCCAAAGTGGACGCCTCTGCATCTGTAATGGTTTCCGTAAACAATTCATTGGTATGTTGGGGACTGGAAACCTTTGGAACGGAATCCCAAAAAGAAAAATACCTGACCCGATTATCCACAGGTGAAGTAATTGGTGCTTTCTGCCTCTCCGAACCTGAAGCAGGAAGCGATGCAACTTCTCAGAAAACAACTGCCATTGACAACGGAGACCACTATACACTCAATGGCACCAAGAATTGGATCACCAACGGAAGTTCAGCCGAAGTGTTCTTGGTCATTGCACAGACCCATGTAGAGAAAGGCCATAAAGGCATTAATGCCTTAATTGTTGAAAAAGGCATGGAAGGTTTTGAAATTGGCCCAAAGGAGAACAAGCTGGGTATCCGGGGAAGTGACACCCATTCCCTTATCTTCAATGACGTAAAAGTGCCCAAGGAAAATCGTATTGGAGAAGATGGTTTTGGATTTAAATTTGCCATGAAGACCTTGGCAGGCGGCAGAATAGGAATTGCCGCCCAAGCTTTGGGCATAGCTGCTGGAGCTTACGAACTGGCGTTAAAATATTCCAAGGTCCGCAAGTCGTTCGGCACCGAGATTGCCAACCATCAGGCCATAGCCTTTAAATTGGCAGATATGCACACCAAGATTCAGGCGGCGCGCAACCTGGTCTACCAGGCCGCATGCGATAAAGATACTGGAAAAGATTATTCACTATCTGGCGCAATGGCCAAACTATATGCTTCTGAAGTAGCCATGGAAACCGCCGTTGAAGCTGTACAAATACATGGTGGAAATGGATACGTAAAAGAATATCATGTTGAACGATTGATGAGAGATGCCAAAATCACTCAAATCTATGAGGGCACATCAGAAATTCAAAAAATTGTCATTTCTAGAAGCATCATTAAAGACTGATGAAGCCTACATTTCATGCACCCCTAAAAAAATAGGGGTACACTATTAAAAAATCTGGAAAAACAGTTTCATACCTCTTTTTTTTAAAGGCTATCATGTTATTTTCCATAATATAACGCATGTACCCTACTATTCTTTTGGGTACCCCCTTCTCAAAAACTTTATATTAAGATTATCATAATTTAACATTGCTCAAATTTTAAGATTGAACATTTTTTAACCTTTGATTGAATACGTTGATTATTTAAACGACATTCACCTAAAACCTTATAATTTATTCATCATATTTGATATTTTTGAAGAAATACCGTAATGATGAAATTGGAGAGACAAGGTTTATATTTACCCGAATTTGAACACGATAACTGTGGTGCAGGTTTTATCTGTAGCCTAAAAGGAAAAAAATCCAACGATATTATCCATAAGGCTCTTGAAATCCTGGATAAACTAGAGCATAGGGGAGCTGTAAGTGCAGATGGCAAAACTGGTGATGGAGCAGGAATTTTAATAGATATCCCACATGATTTTTTTGTGGACGTATGCAAATTCCAATTACCTGAAGCAGGGACATATGCCGTGGGCAATGTGTTCCTACCCCAAAAGCAGAACCAAAGGGATTATTGCATTTCGGTACTTGAGGAGAATATAGAACAGCAAGGTCTAAAATTATTGGGTTGGCGCGATGTTCCCGTGAATCGTTCTGTGCCAGGGCGAATTGCTGCCGAGACCGAGCCCTTTGTAAAACAGATTTTTATCGGAAAAGGAGAGGAATTGGACGATTTCCAGTTCAACTTGAAACTTTTTATCGCCCGTAAAATCACAGAACATGCGGTTATCAAAAGTAAACTGTCCCAAAGCCAGTTCTTTTACCTTCCCAGCTTGTCAACCAAAATCATCATATTTAAAGGATTACTGGTACCAAAAGACATCAGCAAATATTACGAAGATCTCCTGGACCCAAGGGTTGTTACCAGATTGGCCTTGGTTCATCAACGATTTTCTACCAATACGTTCCCTACTTGGGATTTGGCTCAACCGTTCCGCTATATGTGCCATAATGGAGAGATAAACACATTGAGAGGAAATGTATCGCGCATGCGCTCTAGGGAAGAGTTGATGCAGAGCAAATGGTTTGGCGAAGACATTAAAAAGATATTGCCCATTGTATTGCCTGGCAAATCGGATTCCGCTAGTATGGACATGGTTGTGGAACTGTTGTTGATGACAGGTCGCTCCCTACCAGAAGTCATGATGATGTTGGTTCCCGAAGCTTGGGAAAAGAACACCGAAATGTCAGAATCCAAAAAGGCATTCTATGAATACAACTCCTGTTTAATGGAGCCATGGGATGGTCCTGCATCCATTCCTTTTACAGATGGAAACTATATCGGCGCCGTATTGGACAGAAACGGATTGCGCCCTTCCAGATATTCCGTTACCAAAAAAGGATACGTGATCATGTCCTCAGAGACTGGGGTCGTGGAATTGGAACCTGAAGACATTGAATTTCACGGAAGATTGGAGCCTGGGAAAATGTTCTTGGTGAACATGGAAGAGGGCCGGATCATTAATGATGAGGAAATCAAGGAATCCATTGCCAAAAAACATCCGTACAAGAAATGGTTGGATAATAATTTGGTACATCTAAGGGATATCCCCTACAACGACTGTCCTGTATTTTTTGGAGAGTTCCCTTTGGAAACCAGAAGGTCTGCATTCGGGTACACTTTGGAAGACATCAATACTATTATTATGCCTATGGCGGAGAAAGGCAAAGAGCCTATCGGTTCCATGGGTTCCGACACACCCATTGCCGTTCTTTCTGAGCGCCCGCAATTGATCTACAATTACTTTAAGCAACTATTTGCCCAGGTTACCAACCCTCCTTTGGATGGTATCCGAGAAGAGCTTATAACCGATATCAGCTTAACCCTTGGAAGTGATCAAAATATTTTTGACATCAACGAACTACATTGCAGAAAATTGAAGATTCAAAATCCTGTGATTTCCAAGGAGGATTTGGATAAAATCAAAAACTATGACTCCAGCTCAGACTACAAAGTAGTTTCCATTTCCATTTTATATGAGGTGGCCAAAGGCCATAACGGATTGGAAGAAGCATTGGACTCTATATTGGAACAAGCCCTTAACGCTATAGATGAAGGTGCCAACATCATTATCCTATCCGATAGGATGGTCAGTACGGAAATGGCAGCAATTCCGGCCCTGTTAGCTTGCTCCTTTGTGAACAGTGGGCTTCAAAAAATGGGTCGCCGCTCTAAACTGAGTATCATTGTTGAGTCTGCAGAACCAAGGGAAGTTCACCATTTTGCACTTTTGTTCGGTTTTGGGGCCAGCGCCATCAACCCATACTTGGTCAACGAGATCATTGGGGAACAAATGAAAGAGAACAACATTACAGAATACACTTTTGATGAAGCCATCAAAAATTACAACAAAGCCATAGGCAAGGGCATCTTAAAAGTGATGAACAAAATCGGGATTTCCACATTGAACTCGTACAGGGGATCCCAACTATTCGAATGCATTGGTATCAATACCAAGGTTGTGGACAAGTATTTTCCCAATACGCCAACACGTATTCAGGGAATTGGTTTGTACGAGATAGAGAAGGAGATAGCCAAACGACACAAAAAAGCATTCAAAGCACAGGAATTAGCGGCCAATCTGGATATTGAGATTGGTGGAGAGTACCGTTGGAGAAGAAATGGCGAAAAACACATGTTCAATCCATTAAGTATTGCCAAACTTCAAAAATCGGTACGCAATAACGAGCCGGATACCTATAAGGAGTACTCCCAATTGGTGAATGAGCAATCTAAAAACCTAATGACTATCCGTGGATTATTTGAGTTTTCAAATTATGACCCCATTCCACTCGAAGAAGTTGAACCTTGGACCGAAATTGTAAAACGGTTCAAGACGGGTGCCATGTCCTATGGAAGTATCAGTAAGGAGGCCCATGAAAATCTTGCGATTGCCATGAACCGAATTGGTGGTAAGAGTAATTCGGGAGAAGGTGGAGAGGATTCGGCTCGTTTTTATAAAAATCAAACCGGGGATTGGAAAAACAGTGCCATCAAACAGGTGGCATCGGGTAGGTTTGGGGTTACTTCCAACTACCTGACCAGTGCCCAGGAAATCCAGATTAAAATGGCACAAGGGGCCAAACCAGGTGAAGGAGGACAACTCCCAGGCCCAAAAGTGAACCCTGCCATTGCCAAAACACGAAATTCCACCCCTTATGTGGGATTGATTTCACCACCGCCCCACCACGATATTTATTCTATTGAGGATTTGTCGCAATTGATCTACGATCTAAAATCCGCCAACCGCGATGCCAGAATCAACGTAAAACTGGTTTCTGAAGTCGGTGTAGGTACGGTAGCCGCAGGAGTTTCAAAAGCAAAAGCCGATGTAATTCTTATTTCTGGTTTTGATGGTGGTACGGGAGCTTCGCCCCTAACCTCTTTGAAACATGCTGGACTTCCTTGGGAGTTGGGTATTGCTGAGGCACAACAAACCTTGGTTCTCAATGATTTGAGAAACCGGGTGGTTCTGGAGTGTGATGGGCAATTGAAAACCGGAAGGGATGTGGCCATAGCCTGTCTATTGGGAGCAGAGGAATTCGGATTTGCAACGGCACCTTTGGTAGCTTCAGGTTGTATTATGATGCGTGTTTGCCATTTGAACACCTGCCCCGTGGGAATCGCCACCCAGAATCCAGAGCTTCGTAAAAAATTCCAAGGCAAGCCGGAGCATGTGGTCAACTACATGTACTTCGTAGCACAAGAACTTCGGGAAATTATGGCCAAGCTTGGGTTCCGAACCGTTAATGAAATGGTTGGACAGGTACAAAAACTGGACAGAAATAAGGCTATTGAGCATTACAAGGCTGCAGGAATTGATTTGAGCCCCATCCTATACCAAATAGACGTACCGGAAGGCACTAAACTATACAATACTCAAAGACAGCACCACGATATTGACCAGTCCATAGAGTTTGATATCATCGCACAGGCACACCCTGCTTTGTTCAGAAAGGAAAAAACCTCATTGGACTTCCCCATCCATAATACCGATAGGGCCGTGGGTGCAATCATCAGTAATGAAATCTCCAAGATTTATGGAGCAGATGGTCTACCTGACAATACCTTAAAACTGAATTTCACCGGTTCGGCCGGGCAAAGTTTTGGAGCATTTGCCACCAAGGGGTTGACCATGATCGTAAACGGGAATACCAATGATTATTTGGGCAAAGGTCTCTCTGGTGCCAAATTAATCATTAAGGTACCGTACAAATCAACCTTAAAACCAGAAGACAACATCATCACTGGAAACGTAACCCTTTACGGCGCCACTTCTGGTGAAGCGTATATCAACGGAAAAGCTGGAGAAAGATTTTGTGTTAGGAATTCTGGAGCCAAAGCAGTTGTTGAAGGTATTGGAGACCATGGCTGCGAATACATGACCGGTGGCGTTGCGGTAATCCTTGGTTCTGTTGGCCGCAATTTTGGGGCAGGAATGAGCGGAGGAATCGCCTATGTGTACAATGCAGATGGGGCTTTTGAAAGAAAATGCAATGGCGAAGACCTAAACCTACTCGCTGTGGAAGAGGACAACGACATCAAACAACTTAGGGAGTTGATCGAAAACCACTACAATGCCACCTTGAGCCCATTGGCCCAAAGGATTTTAGAGAAGTGGGAGGAAAACCTTCCCAAGTTCATCAAAGTGTTCCCAGAGGAATATCGCCAAGCATTGATACGATTGGAACAAGAAAAAATGGAAACCTTATAATTTGAGACATGGGAAAGACTACAGGATTTATGGAATTTGACAGAAAGGATGAAGCTTACGCCCCTGTCAAAGACCGCATCAAAAACTATAAGGAATTTACAAGCCCTCTGAAGGAGGAAGAGCTTAAGAACCAAGGTGCCCGCTGTATGGACTGCGGCATTCCGTTCTGCCACAGTGGTTGTCCACTGGGCAACCTAATCCCGGATTTTAATGATGCTGTCTATCAAGGAAAGTGGGAAAAAGCCGCAAAGATTTTACACTCTACAAACAATTTTCCAGAATTTACAGGAAGGCTATGTCCTGCCCCTTGCGAAGAAGCTTGCGTATTGGGAATCAATGAAGACCCCGTTTCTATAGAGAATATTGAGAAAAACATTGTGGAGACAGCCTTTAAAAATGGATGGGTCATTCCGGAACCACCTCTAAATCGAACAGAAAAGACCGTTGCCGTAATTGGGTCTGGGCCTGCTGGATTGGCCGCCGCCCAACAATTGAACCGTGCCGGACATACCGTTACCGTTTTTGAAAGGGACGAGAAAGCTGGAGGACTATTGCGATATGGTATTCCTGATTTTAAAATGGAAAAACATGTCATTGACAGACGTCTGGAGGTTATGGAGAAGGAAGGCATTCAATTTAAAACTGGGATGCATGTTGGAGTGGATGTTACTGCCGAAGAGTTGAAAAACGAGTTTGATGCCATTGTGTTATGTGGTGGCGCAACCGTTAGAAGAAACCTTCCCATACCTGGAGCCGATTTGAAAGGAGTGGTACAGGCCATGGATTTTCTCCCCCAGAATAACAGAAAAGT
>NZ_OZ252111.1:0-717500 GCF_965248585.1 Flagellimonas alvinocaridis | reverse complement strand
TTTGCTTGTCGCATCATGTACCTAAAGTACATATGCCCTCTCGTAATCCTTATATATTCTATTCTACTTCGTGTTTCTTCTTTTGACTTCGCCATGATGGTATAAACCATCACGCTCCGTCCCAATATGTCAATGAACTTGTGGCGGGCCGCCACCGGCAATAAAAATCACCGTGGACGACACTTGCCGTGGTGGAGAATATCGGAGTCGAACCGATGACCTCCTGCGTGCAAGGCAGGCGCTCTAGCCAGCTGAGCTAATCCCCCATTATCAGTGGTCAGTTAACAGTTATCAGTTAACAGTACTACATAACGGTAACCCAACACCTAGAATTTCCTGATTTCAATACTCAATGAACTTAAGCCATTCGTGAACTTTCAACTTTTCACTTATAACTTTCAACTTGCGGCTTCGCCGCTTTCGTAGTCTCAGGCAGACTCGAACTGCCGACCTCTACATTATCAGTGTAGCGCTCTAACCAGCTGAGCTATGAGACTGTCTTGGCCTAAAATTGCCTTATATCAAAAAAACATATCATAAACGACAGCACAAAGATCTTTAGGACCACCTCGTGCGGGACCCGTAACTTCCGGGCATCTCTTTCTCTAGAAAGGAGGTGTTCCAGCCGCACCTTCCGGTACGGCTACCTTGTTACGACTTAGCCCTAGTTACCGATTTTGCCCTAGGCCGCTCCTCTCGGTGACGGACTTCAGGCACTCCCGGCTTCCATGGCTTGACGGGCGGTGTGTACAAGGCCCGGGAACGTATTCACCGGATCATGGCTGATATCCGATTACTAGCGATTCCAGCTTCACGGGGTCGAGTTGCAGACCCCGATCCGAACTGTGACCGGTTTTATAGATCCGCGCCCCCTTGCGGGGTGGCTTCCCTCTGTACCGGCCATTGTAGCACGTGTGTGGCCCAGGACGTAAGGGCCGTGATGATTTGACGTCGTCCCCACCTTCCTCACGGTTTGCACCGGCAGTCCCGTTAGAGTCCCCATCTTGACATGCTGGCAACTAACGGTAGGGGTTGCGCTCGTTATAGGACTTAACCTGACACCTCACGGCACGAGCTGACGACAACCATGCAGCACCTTGCAGGCAGTCCGAAGAAAGGGGTATCTCTACCCCATGCAGCCTGCATTTAAGCCCTGGTAAGGTTCCTCGCGTATCATCGAATTAAACCACATGCTCCACCGCTTGTGCGGGCCCCCGTCAATTCCTTTGAGTTTCATTCTTGCGAACGTACTCCCCAGGTGGGATACTTATCACTTTCGCTTGGCCACGGAGACCGAAGTCCCCACAGCTAGTATCCATCGTTTACGGCGTGGACTACCGGGGTATCTAATCCCGTTCGCTACCCACGCTTTCGTCCATCAGCGTCAGTACATGGTTGGTCACCTGCCTTCGCGATCGGTGTTCTATGTGATATCTATGCATTTCACCGCTACACCACATGTTCCGGCAACCCCACCATGACTCAAGACCGCCAGTATCAAAGGCAATTCTACGGTTGAGCCGCAGACTTTCACCCCTGACTTAACGGCCCGCCTACGGACCCTTTAAACCCAATGATTCCGGATAACGCTCGGACCCTCCGTATTACCGCGGCTGCTGGCACGGAGTTAGCCGGTCCTTATTCTTACGGTACCGTCAGACACCTACACGTAGGTGCGTTTCTTCCCGTATAAAAGCAGTTTACAACCCATAGGGCAGTCATCCTGCACGCGGCATGGCTGGATCAGTCTCCCGACCATTGTCCAATATTCCTCACTGCTGCCTCCCGTAGGAGTCTGGTCCGTGTCTCAGTACCAGTGTGGGGGATCCCCCTCTCAGGGCCCCTAACCATCGTTGCCATGGTGGGCCGTTACCCCACCATCAAGCTAATGGTACGCATGGCCATCCCTGTCCGATAAATCTTTAACCACAATATCATGCGATATCGCGGTACCATGGGGCATTAATCCAAGTTTCCCTGGGCTATTCCCCTGACAGGGGCAGGTTCCATACGCGTTCCGCACCCGTGCGCCGGTCGCCGGCAAAAAAGCAAGCTTTTCCCCGCTGCCCCTCGACTTGCATGTGTTAGGCCTGCCGCTAGCGTTCATCCTGAGCCAGGATCAAACTCTTCATTGTATTTCCTTGAATGTCTGTCCGACACCCGGAAACCAGAGTCCCCGCATCAAAATGGTTCTTATTCTCTTTACGCTGTCGTTACAATATGTATATGAACTTCTTCACTCTTTTTTCCCCGGGAAAAACACCTCTCGGCCCTCCCGAAGCGCCTTGCCTTATCAGCTAAGCGGGTGCAAATATAAGAAGGTTATTTCTTCTCCGCAAAATGTTTTGCTGTATTTTTTTTCAAAAAAATGCGTTAAAAATGTAAGCTGCTGTTTTTCAGAGACCCTCCCTGAAAATTATTTTTTCTTTTATGAAAAGAAGTTCCAAACCAATCCGAAACGGATAACAAAGTCTCGGTATGGATAGTTAGGCGCCGAATAATAATTGGGCTCTGAAAAGATGGAATTAAGGTGCTCCGCCTTTAAATATATTCGTGTTTGCCTGACCTTGGCATTAATAAATAGATCAAGCAACGGATATCCTCCCAATTCTTCATTGTTCTGAATGTAAAATTCACCCAGCAATGGGTTGTATGCATTCATATTATAAGAAGTAAAGTACTTAAAGGTTACCCCGGTCTGTAGAAACATGGCTTTTTTAAATACATTACTCGAAAAATACAAGGAATTTCTAGTGACCAATTGGGGAAGATTCAGTACTTGACTGTCTTGTGTGACCTCTTGGTACAATATCGTATTGGCCAATGCCCATTTCCTCCATTTAAACTCCTTGGTGTACTTTGCCCTTAAATGGTTTATGGTTGAGGACTCTTGAAAGGGTTTCACAAAAGCAGTTCCCTGACCATTATCAATCTGTTCTTGCGTAGCGGTAGATGCAAAGTAGGTATAGTTGTCCATCATACTGTACTCCCCTTCCAGTCTACCCAATAGTTTTGAATTGAAACCTGCCTTTATGCTTTTCACTTGTTGCTTTTCAAAAGTATCTGTATTCTGCCAATTGTAGTTTCTGTAATCACTTTGGTACAACAGATAATTAAAATCTGGCATTCGGGATGAAATATGGATGCCTCCCATAATTGAAGTGCTCTCGTTCAATTTATAATCCACCATGGCATTCAATCTGTTGCCTGTAAGATCACCTGCTACAGTATAATCCAACTCTCCTTTTAACGACAGCGGTCCAATTCTTTTGTAATACGCTCCTCCAACCGTTATTTCCTGTCCGTCCAGTTTATTCTGAATGGTTCCTTCTTCCGTGATCAAAACACTATTGAAGTAATAGTTGTAGTTATATAGACTTGCGCTTCCTGTGAGTTTTCCCAAAGTTCTATTAGAGAATTCCACACTACCTTTATTGAACATGGTCTTCAACCTGGCCCTGTCCTCAATGGGCACTAAAAATGGGTCATCCCCAAAGGCATCATTCTGGGCCGATTGGTTAAAGTCGAACAATTTTGTTTCGTATGTAAATTCATGGCCAATGGTAAGTGTTGTTGGGTCCTTGTCAAGAGAATCCTTTGGACTGTTCACCAATTTGTACCTATGGTCAAAGAAATACCGTTTCCCTAAAATCCTATTACCTGCATTCGTGTACCTGACATCTATTTTTGACCTATCCTGAAAATCGTCCAGCTCCCCTTCAAACTGTTCCCTGTTCAATAGGCCTCCATTTTCATCCGCCTCTATTTCCTGCGCTGCAATATGACCTCGCAACCCATATCTAGCGTTCTGGGTAGTATAATTAAAAGTAGCCCTGAAATTTCCTGATTGGGCCTGATCAAATCTATACTTCCCTAGAGACCTAAATCCATTATAGGCCAAGGAGGCATTAAACCTCTTGGACAGATTGAATGTTAGCAAGGCGTCCAAAAATTGTCCCTGCTCCATGGAGGTTTTAAACATCAGTTCTGTCATTGGGGTAGGAACATGGTAATACATAATGTCCTCTACCTCAAAGTACCGGGCGTGTTTGGCCGTTGCCCCCAAACGGGGATAATATGGGTTTTCCGTAAAAGTTCTGCCTAGTACATTATAGGGTTGTCCCATATTGGAAAAGGGCATCAACTCAAAATCGTCTTGGCGGATATAATTGTATTTGTACTCCTTATTTATGGTAAGTGTAGTATCTAAAAAGGTAGTATCCCTTAGATAAGATATAATTTTATAGTCTTCAATGAAAACCGAATCTTCCTCTTCAATCTTCTTTTGCATCCTAACAAACCTCTCCCGCTTATCAATTCCTGAAGGCTTTATCGAATCTTTTGGTTTTATCTTTAGGGAATCCATTTCCGTTACCTTCAACGAATCCACTTTTTGTAGTTCCAAAGAATCTTTCTTGACAATCCTCAAGGAATCCGCTTCTTTCTGTGGAGGCAATGAGTCCTGTTGTGCAAAGAGAGCTTGTCCCAAAAAAAAGAGCAGTGCAAAAAATAGAAATCTCATTCCATGGTTTTGGTCTGGCAAAGGTATACGTTTTGTTTCTAAAGAAATGTGAAAAGTTTGGTTGTGGCAGATGCTGGAGAGTGGGTTAACAGCCAAAATTTGGCATTACCCTCCCAAGCTATTATCTTTCCCATATATTGAGTAACATGCTTAAAACCCTATATAAGTATCCCAATGAAGCTGGAACCGATGAGGCAGGACGAGGCTGCTTGGCTGGACCGGTAACCGCAGCCGCCATTATTCTACCTGATGATTTTAAGAATACCCTCCTGAACGACTCCAAACAGCTCTCCGAGGCCAAAAGGGATATCCTAAGGCCCATTTTGGAAAAAGAAGCAGTGTCTTTTTCTGTTTGCCATGTTTTTCAAGATGAGATTGATGAGATCAATATCCTCAATGCTTCTTTTTTGGCCATGCACCGAGCTTTAGATGGTATGCGCCATAAACCCGATTTTATTTTGGTGGATGGAAATCGTTTCAAACCCTACCCATCCATTTCACATGAGTGCATCATTAAAGGTGATGGAAAATTCATGAGCATTGCAGCTGCATCTATATTGGCCAAAACTTACAGGGATGCGTATATGGCCGCCATACATGAAGAATTCCCTATGTACAATTGGAAAAAGAACAAGGGCTATCCGACCAAGGAACATCGGGAAGCCATAAAAAAATACGGTTTGACAAAATATCACAGAAAAAGCTTCAGACAGCTTCCAGAACAATTAACGCTGGATATTTAAAAATCCTAACTTTGTTTTAAACTTCAAAAATGAGACTTAAGGTACTTATTTGCTTGCTCCCTTTTTTTATCCTATCCTGCAAAACTGAGGTGAAGACCAAAGAATCATTATTGGGCCACCTTCCTCCCAATCCAGCTTTAATTATTAAAGTCAGTAATCTTTCCAATTTTAAAAGCGAACTAAAGAACAATTCCTTTTTGGGAAAAACCAACGGATTCTCTGTTTATAAGGAACTCTTGGGCCAAATGGAAGGGATGAAATATGTTTCCACGGACCAACCTTGTATTCTTGCATTTTATGAAGTGGGCAAGGATAATTATGATTTTGTGCTGTTTGCTGAAAACAGCCCTAATTTCTTTAACGTGGATGAAGCGGCCAACAAAACCATTGAGACCCTATCCTACGAAGGCAAGGACATTACCAAATACAGCTTGGATGATTATACAGTCTTTGCCATGGTCAGCGATGGTAAAATGGCTCTCTGCTCCTCGCAAATGCTTATGGAAAACATGGTACGGGCCAAGAACGAAAATCCCGTAAACCCTACCCTTGAGAAATTGTATGCGACATCAGCGATCAATAAGTCGGCTACATTGTTCATAAATCTGGACGAAAACCCTTCGCTTTTGTCCCTAAAGAATGGAAATAAAGCTTCAAAGCCCTTTTCGGAATGGGTATCGCTCGACTTTACCGCCAACTCGGACGAGGTAAACCTTAATGGTATTGCCATGGCCCCCGATTCTACCAAAAATTTCATCAATTTATTTAAAGGAACAGCACCATTGGCCAATAAAACCCCTCTTTTTGCACCATTGAATGCACAAGCCATACTGTCCTATACTTTTGATGATTATCAGGTTTTTGCCAAGAACCAAAACACCTATCTCGATAGAACAAAGCCTGTGGACTCTCTCTTTAACACCATTGAAGAAGTGGGCGTAATTTATTTGAACAATCGAAAAGTGGTGCTACTCAACTCCTTTGGCACCGAAAGTCTCACCGAGTTCTTGGAAAGGGACAAAGCTTCGGCCCAAACGTATCAGGGCAGTGAAATCATCGAACTGCAAAATAAAAATCTTCTGTCCGAAGGGTTTGCTCCCTTGGTATCGGATTTTGATTCCAATTTTTGCACCATTCTGGAAAACAGCTTTATTTTTTCCGAGGACAAAGAGGCATTGCAGACCATCATCAACAATCATAGCAGTGGCACATCGTTCAGCAACAGCCCTGTCTACCAAACTGCAAAGACGCCATTGGCCAGTGAGTCCAGCGTACTTTTTATTTCAGGTGGTGATGGAATCGTTTTTTTTGCCGATAAGGAATTAGCGACCAAACTTTCCGGTCCTATCCAAAAAACGGATTTAGACGAATTTACCTTTGCCACCCAGCTAGTGGCGGACAGTGATTTTGCACATTTCAACATATTGATTTCCAAAGTAGGGAAAACCGTCACCAGCAATACAGTTACCCCTCTTTTTACGCTTGAACTTGATACAGACCTTGCCATAGATCCCCAATTTGTGAAAAACCATAGGACCAATAAGCAGGAAATTGTGGTGCAGGACCAAAACAATGTGTTGTATCTGATTTCCACGGAAGGAAAAGTGCTTTGGACCAAACAGCTGGACAGTAGGATTCGCGGCCCTATTCAACAAGTGGATATTTACAAGAACGGTCGACTCCAATTGGCCTTTTGCACAAGCAACCAGTTTATGATCATTGATCGTAACGGTAAAGATGTACCTCCATTCAAAATAGATTTTGAAGGCGGCAACCTAAATCCCCTGGCCGTTTTCGATTATGATGGAAAAAAAGACTATCGGTTTGTGATCACCCAAGGAAGAAAAGTCCATATGTACAACAACAAGGCAAAAATTGTGGGTGGCTTTACCTTTACCGAAGCAACCAGTCCCATCATTACAGCTCCAAAACATTTTAGGGTATCCAATAGGGATTACTTGGTATTTCAGTTAGAGGACCAAACCCTTAAAATTTTGCACCGTACCGGGAAAGACCGGATAAAAGTGGCCGAAAAGATAGATTTCTCCAACAATGAAGCATTCCTTTATAAGAACAAGATTTCCATGACCAACAAAAAAGGGGTGCTCCACCAAATAGACACCAATGGAAAGCTAACCGCCACCAATTTTAATCTGAACAAAGACCATGGCATGTATGCAACAAGCAACACTTTGGTGTTCATGGACGATAATGTACTCAGCATTAAAGGAAAAAAAGTGGAGCTGGATTTGGGGGTGTACTCCAAACCCAAAATTTTCTACATCCATGACAAAATCTATGTGAGTGTCACCGATATACAAAGCCAAAAAATATATTTATTTGATAGCCAAGCAAAACCCATTCCCAATTTCCCAGTCTTTGGCAATTCCCTTATTGACCTTACCGATATGGACAATGACAAAAAATTGGAATTGGTGGCCAAGGACCAAGAAAACTCGCTCATTGTGTATAAAATGAATTAACAATAACTTCACTACGGCTTATACATTAGTTTAGACAAATTACACATTTTCACCCTTCCAGAGAATGCTTTTTTAGTATCTTGGATAGCATTATTTTGCTCAAAAACCTTAACTAAAACACTATAATGAAAACCTCAAGCAAAACCATCCTCAGTTTGTTGATTGCACTGATGATTGGCTCAAGCATGAATGCCCAATTTTTGAAAAAATTGGGTAAGAAAGCTGAAAAAGCCGCACAGCGCACCATTGAACGAAGGGTGGAAAAAGAAACCAGCGAAAAGACCGATCAAGCACTGGACAGTATTCTGGAACCGGGTTCTGGCGGAAATCAAGCACCTGGTAATCCCCAAACTGGAAACACCCCCTCGAGTACAGACAGCAATTCGGGAAGCAATACCAACACTAGTCCATCACAAGCACCACAGACCAAAAACATTATCGTTTACAGTAAGTTCGATTATGTTCCCGGTGACAAACTCATGTTCTTTGACGACTTCTCCAAGGATTTCATTGGCGATTTTCCCTCTAAATGGAACACCAATGGTAGCGGCGAAGTGGTTACCATAGACAATTCTCCACAACGCTGGATGGAACTCATTCCCGGATACGGCATTCACTACATTCCCAATATGCCCAACCTCCCCGAGGAATACACCATTGAGTTCGACTTGTTGACCCACGGCATGGACAACCAGACATCATCCACGGCAGGAATAGAGATTTCTTTGAGCGATGATGAAAATTTTAAGGCCGGCAACCATTATGTTGAGGCCTGGCTTCCTGTAGGCCAATATGCCGCATTTGGAATACATGCAAAAAACTATATCTACAATGAAGGAACGACAATTAATAGTGAAGTAAGGGCGGACATAAGACAGGCTGTACTGAACCAACCCCATATTTCCATAGCCGTGAACAAGGCCCGCTTCCGACTTTGGGTAAATGAAGAAAAATATGTGGACATTCCCCGTTTGGTGCCAGAGAATAAGTTGACCACCCTTAAATTTAATGTCAACGGTCTTAAAGATGGAAAGGAAAAAATCTTTATTTCCAACCTTAAAGTGGCCGAAGGAGGGGTGGATCTTCGCAGAAAACTTCTTTCAGATGGCAAGGTTTCAACCAATGGCATCCTGTTTGATGTAGGGTCTGCAAACATTCAACCCCAATCCATGGGCATCATTCGTCAGATATCGCAAGTATTGGCCCAAGAAGCTTCCATGAAACTAAAAATTGTGGGCCATACAGATTCTGATGGCACAGATGAAAGCAATTTAACACTATCCAAGAACAGGGCCGAAGCTGTAAGAAACACCCTGATATCTGTCTATGGGGTATCCGCAGACCGATTGACTTCGGAAGGAAAAGGGGAAAGTGAGCCCGTAGGAGATAACAACACTCCGGATGGGAAGGCGCAGAACAGAAGAGTTGAATTCATAAAACAATAAGAACACAACATCATGAAACACTATTTTTTTGCATTCCTCACCGCAATGTTCTCCATGGGCATTGTATTGGGGCAATCAAACTGCAGCCACTATTATCCTTTGGTGGATGGCGCAAACTTTGAGTATACCAGCTACGACAAAAAAGGAAAGGAAGAAGGAAAAATCAATTACAAGGTTACCAATGTAAACGGGTCGGGAGACAATGTTACCGCAACCATGGTCATGCAATTGGAGGACCAAAAGGGCAACACCTACGATTCTGAATACAATGTTACCTGCGATGGGGATAAGGTGAAAATTGACTTTAAGTCATTGATGAACGAACAAATGCTGAACCAATTGGGCGAAATGGAAGTGGAAGTCTCTGGAACAGATATAGAACTGCCCAGTAATCTTGGTGTGGGACAGGAACTTCCGGATGGCAATGTTACCGTACAGATGAAAATGGGCGGCGCCATGAACATGAACATGAATGTGGAGACCATCAACCGAAAAGTGGAAAAAATAGAAACAGTGACCACTCCGGCCGGCACATTTAAAAACTGTCTGGTCATCTACAGTGAGACACGTACCAAAATGATAATGGCCAACCAGACCATGCCCTCAAGGGTATGGATCGCCGAAGGCATAGGGATGGTAAAACAGGAATCCTATAATAAAAGTGGTAAATTAATGGCCAGTTCTGTACTAACAGCATACAGCTTATGACCAGCTTAAGCGGATGAGCACAAAACCGGGGTCATTCCCCGGTTTTTTCAGTTTAAAAGAACTATGGTTTCATATACTGTACTTCAATTTCATTTAAGCGATTAAGAAAATCATCCAATTTATTTTTCCAATCTAGCATTCCTCTATCATTCCCTAAACTTTTGTCCTTGGCAAAATCCAATTGAATCCCTTGCCCTCTAATTTGACAATGCGAACAATCGTGGATATCAATTTCATAGGTCCTATAATTCCACCATGCAATAAAATCCAACCAAATTGAATTATAACTGGGATTTCTTCGAATTGACCATGAATAAATTAAATTCGGGGTTTCATCTTTTGTCCGCCATTTTGGCTTTCCTTTGAATTCCCTTTCAACTTCATCAACAATTCTCCAACCTAAACCTTCCAAGCGATTCCAAAGGTCATTTATTTGCCTATTTTGCTTGGTGAGGGTTAAATCAACTTTGACATCCATTACTCAATTTTCACTACTGATGGTCAAGCTAAATGAAGTTCTATGAAAATCCATGACCCAATTGACGAATGGCCAACTTTAATTGACGGATAATGAAAAGGCATCCGTAAAATCTATACCGAGCTTTTTGTAGATTCCAATTCGGCCTCAAAAAGTATCTGGAAATGATGTAGGAGTCTTTGCTTCACCTCTTCCATATCCACTTCCTTTTTACCCAATTCCACATTAAGGGAAGTTACAGCCTTATCCTTTATCCCACAGGGAATCATTAGGTCAAAGTACCCCAAGTCCGTATTGACGTTCAGGGCAAAGCCGTGCATGGTTACCCATCTACTGGCCCGTACGCCCATGGCACATATCTTTCGGGCAAAGGGAGTACCCACATCCAACCAAACACCGGTTTCCCCTTCAGAGCGTTCGGCTTTTAGGCCATATTCGGCCAATGTCAAAATCACCATTTCTTCCAAAAACCGAAGGTATTTGTGGATGTCCGTAAAAAAATTGTCCAAATCCAGAATGGGGTAGCCCACTACTTGTCCAGGGCCGTGATAGGTAATATCTCCACCCCTATTGATCTTATAAAAAGTGGCCCCCTTTGTTTTCAGCACTTGTTCATCCACCAACAGATTGTCCATGTCCCCGCTTTTGCCCAAGGTATAGACATGGGGGTGTTCCACAAACAAAAAATGGTTGGGGGTATCCACGTTGGCACCTTCCCTTCTATTCTTGACCTTTAGGTCAACTATATCCTTGAAAAGCGTTTCTTGATAGTCCCACGTTTCCTTGTAATCCTTATGTCCAAGGTCCTGAACCTTTACTTTTTTGTTCATGCTGCAAAGATACGAAGGCTTGGGGTGGAAATCTATTTTTCCAGCTCTACCTGAAGGTCCAAAGCAGTCGGGTCCTTCATCAGGTCTAAAAACGACATTTCGTAGATGAGTGTTTTTCCATCGGCACTAAACGTAGCCTCTTCCAAATTGGTTGACTTTACTTTTTTGGGGAAATGATATTTAATAGTATAGGTAGACCCTGAAAGGAACATCTCTGCCCCAGTCAAACTATCCAAACTCTGCTGGAACAACTCTTCATCGATAATTGTTGCCTTACGGGAAAAGGTGTTTCCATTAAAGGTGTAATTGACTTCTGTGGCTTGGTCAGAACCTGCCATTGGAGCTTGTTCCTGACCCTTTCCGGCATTCATCATACCCGCTTCCCGAAAAGTATTGAAAGCGTCATTCACCTGACTTACATCTTTGAATTCACTGAAAAGGTCAAACTTCATGATTTTTTCCTCAGCATTCATGACCATATGCAGGTTAAAGTGTTCCAAACGCCTTAGTTTGGCCTGCTCTTCCGGGGTAAGCTCAGCTATACTGTCGTGCTTTTCTTCCAATAATTCTTTGAACGAAATAATACTATCGACAGGTTTTTCATTGGTCTTCGCCATTTCATCCCCTGCCATTTGCATGAGTTCGGAACCGTCAAAGTTGATGGACATTTTTCCAGAACCATCCTCTTCAAAATGGATTTCTTCAGTAAAATTACAGGAATAGGCAACCAGAGCTGCCAGCGCGCAAATAAAAACTTTAATGTTTTTCATACTTTTCAGTTCGTATTGTTTAAAATGACAAGGGCTCCTATAACTCCGGGCACCCAGCCACAAAACGTCAAAAGTAGCACAATAAAAAAAGAGCCGCAACCTTTTCCGATTACCGAAAGGGGTGGAAAAAGAATGGCCAACAACACTCTCCAAAAACTCATGGTATAAATTTTGATTGATGATACTTATTAGTATACAGATCAAAACATTTGTTACATAAAAACCTGTATTTTTGAGGTTTATTGATTTTAATATGCGGTTTTTTGTCTTTTCCTTACTTCTGATGGGTTCCAATTTACTATTTGGACAGTACCACTTTTCGGGAAAAGTAGTGCAAGCCCAACCAGGACAGAACATCTACCTATCCTTGATAGAAGACTACCGAAAGGCATCCCGCATTTATGTAAACCAGATTATCGCAAAAACCCAAGTGGACTCATTGGGTAATTTTCGGTTCAGCGGAAACCATCTTCCAGATAAAAACAGAATGTATAGAATTCATCTGGACAATTGCTCCAATGATGATGAAGCCCGTCATTTTCTGGGACAATGCAGCAACAGTCAAAGTATTGTTTTTATAGGCCACAACAGGGATACGCTTTATTTTCCAACCTCATTTGATGACCAAGCACTCTGCTCGGTCACTTCCACCAATCCAAAATCGGATCTGTTATTGCAAGTTAATGCCCTGAAAGAGGAAATGGCCTATAATTTTATGGAGTATCCCAGTGATGCCAATAGGGCCCTAAATGAAAAAAAATGGTTTTCTACCCTGCAAGATTTTGGACAAAATTCCGGAGAGCCTTTGGTAGAGCTTTATATCTATGATTTTTTATCGGACAAAAGGAGTGAAACCTATCGTTATTACCTCAAAGACCTGCAGACCAATCCGTATTACCAAGGCCTTTCCCACCGATTACAGTCTACCTATCCCAATACAAGCTTCACCGAGGAATTTCGCACAGAAATCGGGTTGGACCAACAATTGGCAAACACCGGTGCATCCAGCTTTTGGCAGTGGAAATGGATTTTGCAAATCTTATTGATTCTGTCCATACTGGCCAACATGTACTTTTTGGCCACCCGAAAAATTAAACTACAGGCCAATGTGCGCTCCAATTTGCAACAGCTTACCCCCCAAGAGCGAAATATTGTGGATTATATTCTACAAGATATGAGCAACAAGGAAATAGCAGCTGAACTATTCATTAGTTTAAGTACCGTAAAAACGCACATCAACAATCTCTACAAAAAGCTGGGGGTTTCTTCACGTGAAGAAATCGTATCACTTTACAAACAAAAAATCAACCGGGGGTCTAGTCCCTATTTCCAACCAAGAAAATCAGTATAAAACCCAGTTTTCATGCAATTTTCGATTCTAATCCAAACATCGAAAAATCATGAAATCCATCATTTTTACAGTCCTGCTGATGCTATGCACCGGTCGAGGCCTTTCACAGGCGTACCATCAAGAAATTATTTTGGAAAACGGCAACCGGTTTTTAATAGGAGAAATCAATTTAAAAAATCTGGAAGCTCTTCCCTACCAATCATGGTACCTGCAAGGATATCAAAACTACACCGTAGACCCTACCTTGGTACATCTCTTTAGAAAAAAATTGAAAGATTACAACGTTACATTGTTCCTTGGCACTTGGTGCGGCGATAGTAAAAGGGAGGTCCCTAGGTTCATAAAAATATTGGAAGCCGCCAAATTTCCCATGGACCAATTAAAGATCATTGCTTTGGACAGAAGGAAAGAGCACTACAAAAAAAGTCCAACGGGTGAGGAAAAGGGACTCAACATTATAAAGGTTCCTACGATGATCTTCTTTAAAAATGGGAAAGAAGTCAACCGCATTGTGGAAAGACCCATTGAAAACTTGGAAGAAGACATTGCCCAAATTGTCTTAAACAAGGCTTATATCCCCAATTATGCACATTAAGGCTAGGGCAAGGCCAAATATTAAAGCGCAAAAGTGTAATTTTGCGCTTTAATTTTTTATAGACTATGCAACTATCGGAACAAGAAATCGTTCGAAGGGAAAAATTGACCAAACTTAGGGAAATGGGAATCAACCCCTACCCTGCAGCATTGTATCCTGTTGATACCACTTCCAAGAGTATCAAGAACGATTTTGAAGAAGGAAAAAAAGTAGTGATTTCCGGTAGATTGATGTCGCGCAGAATCCAAGGAAAAGCCTCCTTTGCTGAACTTCAAGATAGTGAGGGTCGTATCCAAGTATACTTTAATAGGGACGAAATTTGTCCAGATGACGACAAGACTCTTTACAATGATGTCTATAAAAAACTTTTGGACATTGGGGATATCATCGGGGTTGAGGGTGAACTTTTTAAGACTCAAGTAGGCGAAAAAACCGTAATGGTGAAAAACTTCAGTTTGCTTAGTAAGGCGTTAAGACCATTGCCACTGCCAAAAGTGAACGAGGAAGGAAAAGTATATGATGCCTTTAACGACCCCGAACTACGCTACCGTCAACGGTATGTGGATTTAGTGGTGAATCCGCAGGTAAAGGACACGTTTATCAAGAGAACAAAGATTACGAACAGTATCCGTGAATTCTATAACGAACGTGGATATCTGGAGGTAGAAACCCCGATTCTTCAACCTATTCCAGGAGGAGCGGCAGCCCGTCCGTTCTTAACGCATCACAATGCATTGAACATACCTTTGTACCTACGGATTGCCAACGAGCTATATCTAAAAAGATTGATTGTTGGTGGGTTTGACGGTGTTTACGAATTTTCAAAAGACTTCCGTAACGAGGGAATGGACCGTACCCATAATCCAGAGTTTACCGTAATGGAGCTTTACGTGGCGTATAAGGACTATAACTGGATGATGGACACCACTGAAAAACTATTGGAAAAAGTGGCCGTTGATGCCACGGGAAGCTCCAAAGTAAAAGTAGGTGAACACGAAATCGAGTTCAAAGCCCCCTATCCACGGGTTCCCATTTTGGAGGCTATAAAAATCCATACGGGCTACGATGTGGCGGGCATGGGCGAGGATGAACTTCGTGAAGTGGCCAAAAAATTGGACATTGAAGTGGACGAGACCATGGGTGTGGGCAAACTCATTGATGAAATCTTCGGTGAAAAATGTGAGCACCATTACATACAACCCACCTTTATTACGGATTATCCAAAGGAAATGAGTCCCTTGACCAAAGAGCACCGAAACAACCCTGCGCTTACCGAGCGTTTTGAGTTGATGGTGAACGGAAAAGAATTGGCAAATGCTTACTCGGAACTTAACGACCCCATTGATCAACGGGAACGTTTTGAAGAACAGCTAAAACTTTCAGAAAAAGGGGATGATGAGGCCATGTTCATTGATCAAGATTTCTTGCGTGCCTTGGAATACGGTATGCCCCCTACTTCCGGGATCGGGATCGGGATAGATCGTTTGGTGATGCTCATGACCAACAATTCTTCCATTCAAGAGGTGTTGTTCTTCCCACAAATGCGGCCTGAAAAGAAAAAAGTGGAGCTTACCGAAGAGGAAAAAGCTATTTTGGACATTCTTAAACCGCAAGGCGAAATGCCTTTGTCCGAACTTAAGGAGAAAGCTGGCCTTAGTGGAAAAAAATGGGACAAGAGCACCAAAAACCTGAGCAAACATGGGCTTTTAAAAGTTGAAAAAACGGAAGATTCCCTCTTGGCAAAATATACGGGTTAAGCTACTATCAAAATAGGTGTTTGGTATAAAATAACTTTTCGAAAAGGACTTTTCAGAGATGATTTTGAGAAATCCTTTTCTCAATTTTAAGGCCCTTTTGGGCCTTTCTTTTTGCATCAATGCACTGATATTCAACCCCTGTTTGAAAAAAAACAGTTACCTTACTGGATAATTCCTTCAAAATTTTTAAGGAATTTCAGCAGCCCCCACAATAATATCTAACTAAAATCTACTAACATGAAAAAGTTACAACTAACCTTTTTCCTGGCCCTCTTGGCTACATTAACAACCATTGCCCAAGAGGTTACAGGAACCGTTTACGATGACCAAAACATTCCCTTGCCCGGGGTATCCATTTTATTGAAAGGAACCACCATCGGTACCATTACCGATTTTGATGGAAAATATACCATTGAGGCCAGTTCCGGTGATGTGTTGGTATTTTCCTATGTTGGTTTCAACACCCAAGAAAGAACAGTAAGTGGTACATTGCTAAATGTAACCCTACAAGCTGGATTGGAACTGGAAAACGTGGTAGTAGTTGGTTCTAGAAATGCTAACCGAACCGCAACCGATACGCCTGTCCCGGTAGATGTACTCGATGTTACCGAACTAGTACAATCTGCACCTCAGGTAACCGTTACCGAAATCCTTAACTATGCCGCTCCCTCCTTCACATCCAACCCACAAAGTATTTCGGATGGAACTGACCATATTGCCCCCGCAGCCCTTCGCGGACTTGGACCTGATCAGGTACTGGTGCTTATCAATGGAAAAAGAAGACATAAAACTGGATTGGTAAACGTAAATGGAACCTTTGGTCGTGGTAGTGTGGGAACCGATATGACCACAATCCCCTCGAACTCCATTTCCAGGATAGAAATTTTAAGGGACGGAGCCGCAGCCCAGTACGGGTCAGATGCCATTGCCGGGGTTATCAACATTGTGCTCAAAAAAAGTGTGAACGAACTACAGGTAGATCTAACCACTGGTGCCAACTTCACGAGTGAGCATGGCCCAGACAAAAAAGTGGATGGGGAAAAGATAAACCTTGGACTTAACTATGGGCTACCCATTGGCGAGGAAGGTGGTTTCATCAATTTTACCGGTAATTTCAACTATCGGGGGTCCACCAACCGCATGCAAGAATGGGAAGGAACCATTTTTAATGCCTACAATAGCATAGAACGGGTGGCTCAAGCCGATAATTATGACATCTCCCTTCTGTTGGATGATGACCTTGCCGATATCTTTCAATATGCTGGATCAGCAGGAATTACACTAAACGGTGATGAGACCAAAGAAGAACTGCAAGGTATTTTAAGTGCAGACGCTACCGAATCAGAACTTTCCGCAAGAGGGCTTCAACGTAGCGATTTTAATATGCAAGTAGGGCAATCCGAAATACGCGGCGCCCAATTCTTCGCCAACCTTTCTATTCCGCTTGGAGAAAATCTGGAGCTTTATGGATTCGGCGGCCTTAGTTTCAAAACAGGGTCTGCCGCTGGGTTTTATCGTTTGCCCAACCAATCCAGAACCTATACACCTGCTTATCTGAATGGCTTTTTACCAGAAATCAATTCGAATATAACGGACCAATCAGCAGCTTTTGGCATCAAAGGCATGTTGGGAGATTGGAATGTGGATTTTAGCAATTCGTATGGCAAAAATGAGTTCTTGTACCGAATCACCAATTCCAATAATGCATCCTTGGCCAACTCCACCCCTTTTGAGGCAGATTCAGGTGGCTTTAACTATAGTGAGAATACTACCAATTTTGATATGAGTCAGTTTTTTGATGATATCCTGGCTGGGCTCAATATTGCGTTCGGGGCGGAGTATCGGGTAGAAAATTATGCCATTGTTGCTGGGGAAGAGGCTTCGTATGCCCAATACAACACCCAAGGTAACGTTCATGACCCTCTTGACCCTGACTCTTCGGTGCCCGCAGACTTTTTTGGGAGTTCAAGACCCGGTGGCATTCAAGTGTTTCCTGGATTTAAGCCAGACAATGAAGTAGATGCGTTTAGAAATACCATTGCTGGGTATTTTGATGTTGAGGCCGACTTCACCGAATCAATTTTGGTAAGTGGTGCTGTTCGGTATGAAAACTTTTCCGACTTTGGGGGAACCTTGAACTTTAAATTGGCTTCCAGAATCAAAGCTTCGGAGAATTTCAATATACGTGGTGGTCTTCAAACTGGTTTTAGGGCTCCCTCATTACATCAAATCCATTACAGTTCCACTTCCACCTTATTTGTTGATGGAATCCCCAACGAGGTAGGTATTTTCCCAAATACTTCCAGAGTGGCCCGCCTGTTGGGTATTGAGCCCCTCAAAGAAGAGACATCGTTTGGGGTAACTGCGGGTTTTACGGCCCGTATACCCACAGCCAACCTTAAAATCACCTTGGACGGGTATTTGATCAATATTGATGACAGGGTAATCTTAACCGGGCAATTTGATGACAATGGAAACGCCGAGCTGGCCAATTTGTTCCAACAAGCCAATGCCACGCAAGCGGCCTTCTTTGCCAACTCTGTGGACACCCAAACCAAAGGATTGGATTTGGTAGTTGACCATAAGGTAACCTTATCAGATGACATCTCTTTGACCAATACACTAGCCTTTACTTTTTCTGAAACCAGTGTAGAAAATATTAAGGTCCCCACGGCCATTGCCAACGCAGGGTTAAGTGACACCTATTTTGACCCCACCAGTAGAATTTATCTGGAAGGTGCTGTTCCAACCACAAAAGGGAACCTATCCCACAACCTTAAGGTTGGGGAAAACTGGAGCTTTTTCTTGCGAAATGGGTACTTTGGTGAAGTAGAGGAGGCCACCAACAATGATGACCCAACGGTTGATACAACCTTTGGTGGAAAGATCATTACCGACCTTACTGTAGGCTATGATTTTTCAAGTAACCTAAGACTTACCATTGGTGCCAATAACCTCCTAGATGTGTATCCCGATGAAAATGATCCGGCCTTTAGATCGGATGGTAGATTTATTTATTCCAGACGATCCGTACAGTTTGGCACAAATGGCCGACATATTTTTGGAAGGCTCACATTCAAAATAAAATAGTTCATCGTTCACATAAAAGAAAGCCCCAAAACTTTTGGGGCTTTTTTATTGAATAAAAACTGATTTTTAAATTTTCACAAAAAAGCATAGCTTAGGACCTTAATGGAACTAAGCAAAAGATTGGGGCTTATTTTGGGGCCCGTCGCTTTTTTTATCTTAAACTATCTACCTGTAGTGCTCATCTCCGAAAAAGGGGATGCGGTTATTTCCGTTGCGGTATGGATGCTCATTTGGTGGATTACCGAAGCGGTTTCCATCTCCGTGACAGCACTTCTCCCATTGCTTTTATTGCCCATTTTAAAAATACTGCCCATTGCAGAGGTGGGCGCCAATTACGGGAGCCCCATTGTTTTTCTCTTTTTTGGCGGATTTGTGATGGCCCTTGCTTTGGAAAAGGTAAACCTGCACAGGCGTATTGCCCTGAACATCATTAAACTGACCGGAACCACACCCAATAAGGTGATTTTGGGTTTTATGATCGCGACAGGCTCGTTGAGTATGTGGATCAGTAATACGGCCAGTACAGTGGTAATGTTGCCCATTGCTTTGTCTGTTATCAATTTATTGATCAATGACGAGGATGGGTTTACCAAGAACGATCAAAATTTTGCCTTGAGCGTTATGCTGGGTATAGCTTTTTCGGCCAATGCTGGTGGAATTGCCACCGTAATCGGCACGCCACCCAATTCAGTCCTGATTGGACTCCTGGAGAACGAATACAATACTGAAATCTCTTTTCTTAAATGGATGACCATTGGCCTGCCATTTTCCATTGTAATGATTGGCATTTGCTACTTGGTTTTGGTGAAATGGATGTTTCCCAACAGGGATTTAAAGTTCAATGCCTCCAAAGAAGTAATACATTCAGAATTGGAGAAATTGGGACCCACTTCGGGAAAAGAAAAATTGGTACTTGTCATTTTTGCCGTCACTGTTTTTCTTTGGATTTTCAGGACTCTTATCAACAGTATTTTTCCCAACCTTGGCCTTACCGATACCATGATCAGTATTTTTGCTGCCATTGCGTTGTTTTCCATCCCTTATAACCTCAAAAAGGGAGATTTTATCATTGAATGGAAAGATACCAGCAAATTGGCTTGGGGGATATTGATCCTGTTTGGAGGTGGGCTGGCACTGGCCCAAGGCATGTCTAGCAGTGGTATTGTGGATATGGTGGCGAATGCCATTGCGAAAAGCGAGATAAGCATTCTTTTGACCGCTTCCTTGCTGATCTTTTTGATGTTGTTCATGACGGAACTGATGAGCAATGTGGCCCTTGTAGCTGTTTTAGCTCCAGTAGTTGCTGGTATTGCCATTGGTCTTGACATTCCAATTCTCTACCTTTTGATACCTGTTACCATAGCCAGTAGTTGCGCCTTTATGCTACCTATGGCCACACCGCCCAACGCCATTGTCTTTGCCAGTGGTCACGTAAAGATTGCCCAAATGGCCCGAGTAGGCATTATACTGAACCTGATTGCTGTATTGCTTTTAGTTTTGGTATTCAAGTTTGTGATTCCAATATTGTTCTAAAAAAACAATGCCCCTCCGGTTGGAAGGGCATCGACAAACTAACTAACTCAAAAAAATAGTAAGAAACTAACTCAACTCTCTTCTATGCTATACTTTTAAAAACTCCTTCAGTACCCCTTGTCATTTTTCATTATCCGTTCTACTGTGGAAAAATTTAAAAGCGACGTCGTATGCTTGATGACGCCTATTTTCAATTACACTACAAAGATATAACCCCAAATAGTGAAGATTATTATAATTAGATTTTTGTTAACGCTGTAGGAAAATTGGTGCTTAAATCATTTTTTCAACCGGTCTCTCCATTTTTTATGAAACCATTGCCTGTGTCCATCAAATTTTATGGATTCGTTGGAATGAACGCATTTTCATTGTCTTTTTTATATTAAAAATACTTATGTTATATTTTTGTTAATCAATCTATTACGATACTTTTCTTGAATTTAAAAGGCCCTCCAAAAGAGAGCCTTTTCCAATTCAAAAAAATTGTAAAATGAAAACCAACTCATTTTACTTCGCCTGACCTGCGTAAGGATCGAAGTTTTGGGGCAAGTACTTTGAAGTATCAAAACCCAAGTCTATTTCCTCATCTTCAACATAGTTGACAGATGCAATTTCAATAACATTGGTATAAGGATCAAAACCTTCAGGAAGCATATACTCTACATCCAATCCAAGTTCCAATTCTACCTCATCCTCCATATAGGCTATGGCGTTCAAATCCACATAAACTTGATAAGGAGAGAACCCTTCAGGGAGATAATCCCAAGTATTGAACCCAAGTTCCAATTCTTCTTCCTCCATAAAATTAATGCTATGAACATCCACTACCTCGGTATAAGGATTAAAGCCTTCTGGCAAATAATTGTGGGTATTGAACCCCAAATCCAATTCAACTTCGCTTTCAAGGTATATAATGGAATTCAAATCAAAATAGGTTTCGTAGGGATTAAAGCCCCTGGGGAGATACTCTGAAGTATTAAACCCTAGGTCTATGTCCATTTCATCCTCCACGAATTCAATTTCGTCCAAATTCAGTTCATAAAATCCTTCATTTGTTCCTTCAGAGAAATCAAAGGAGGTTTCATTCCAATCAGCATTTAGGTTCAATGCTGTAAAGCTGTTTTCAAAGGTGCTTGTGGTCTCCGATTCTGATTGTTGGACCACATTGGGTTGCTGGTCTGCTGCTATGGCCGTACTACTTAAAAGTACACATCCATAAATTAATAATAACTTGTTCATTTTTGATTGAATTTTTTGATTGATGATATGCTTATAAGACGGCCCAAATTTCAAATTGTTACAGTCGTTTAGATTTTTTTAGCAAATTGGGACCCCCTTTCAGCCCAGCTATAGTTGGGGTTTCAACGGGAAGCATCAGTAAAACGCAGGACTCCGAAAGATTGAGTCATTTCACAAAAAAAGTGAGCATTAATATTTATTTAACAGTCCTTTTTATTCATTTTTTAGTTCTTTGGCTTTACGGCTATATACAAACCAATGTGAAAATGATCAAAAAACTACTTCCTCAGCTAATCGTTTTATTTGTTTTATTGGGTGCTTTTCAATCTGCAGAAGCGCAACTTTTCAAAAAGAAAAAAAAGGACACCGAACAAAAAAAAGAAGACAAACCAAAACCGGGGGATATTCAACCTTATGACAAAGTGATCACCAAAGAGGCCAAAACCGACGAAGGTCTTTTTAGCGTTCATGAAGTAGAGGATAAATATTACTACGAAATTCCAGATTCGCTTTTTAGCAGGGAAATGCTCATGGTGAGTCGTATTTCCAAGACCGCCACCGGAATAGGTTTTGGTGGAGGCAAGATCAACACACAAGTCTTACGTTGGGAAAAGAAATCCAAAAAGGTATTGCTCCGGGTAATTTCCTACGGAAATGTTGCTGCGGACTCATTACCTGTACACGAAGCGGTGGTCAACTCTAATTTTGAACCCGTACTTTTTGCCTTCGATATAAAGGCATTCAACAAGAAAGATTCCTTGAACCCAGCAACGGTAATTGAGGTTGATCCACTTTTCAGTAAAGATGTAAATGCTCTTGGCATGCCCGATGGGTATCGCAAGCAGTATAAGATAAGTAGAATGGATGGTGATCGTAGCTTCATCGAATCCATTAAAAGCTACCCATTGAACATAGAGGCACGCCACGTAAAAACCTACATGGCGGGAGAACCACCCAGCAATCAAAGCACAGGTTCCATTTCTGTAGAGATCAACAATTCCATGATCTTGTTGCCCAAGGAACCCATGAAACGTAGGTATTTTGATGAACGCGTAGGTTGGTTTGCCAGAGGCCAAGTGGATTATGGTTTGGATGCCCAAGAAAGCAAGACGGTTCGCTATTTGGATCGTTGGCGCTTGGAAGTGAAAGATGAGGATATTGAAAAATACAAAGCCGGTGAATTGGTGGAGCCCATAAAACCTATCGTGTATTATGTGGACCGCGCTACTCCAAAAGAGTGGGTCCCATACATTAAACAGGGTATAGAGGACTGGCAAGTAGCTTTTGAGGAAGCAGGTTTTAAAAATGCCATCATTGCCAAAGACCCTCCCACCAAGGAGGAAGACCCAGAATGGTCTCCAGAGGATGTACGTTATTCGGTGGTCCGGTATTTGGCCTCCCCTATCCCCAACGCCAATGGTCCGCACGTAAGCGATCCTAGGAGCGGGGAGATTTTGGAATCCGACATCAACTGGTACCACAACGTCATGAGTTTATTGCGTAATTGGTTTTTTGTCCAAACGGCAGCTATCAATCCCAATGCTCGTAGCGTACAGTTCAAAGAAGATATTATGGGTAGACTGATACGCTTCGTTTCTGCCCATGAGGTGGGACACACCCTTGGACTTCCCCACAACATGGGAAGTAGTGTGGCTTATCCTGTGGATTCACTCCGTTCCGCAAGCTTTACCAAAAAATACGGTACGGCACCCGCCATCATGGACTATGCCCGATTCAACTACGTGGCCCAGCCGGGTGATGAAGGCGTGGCCCTTATGCCCAATATTGGCATATACGACAAATATGCCATTCAATGGGGATACAAGCCTATTTTGGACAAATCGGCCGAAGAAGAAAAACCCATCCTGAACAGTTGGATCAGGGCACATGAGAACGACCCTATGTACCGATTTGGACATCAACAAATTGGGGATATCCATGACCCGAGCTCACAAACGGAAGATTTAGGTGATGATGCGGTAAAAGCCAGTTTATATGGTATTGCCAATCTTAAGCGCATTGTGCCCAATCTTATGGCATGGACCACAGAGGATGGCAAGGATTACGAAGACCTAGAAACCATGTACGGGCAGATCATTGCGCAGTTCCAAAGATATATGGGGCATGTGTCCAATAATATCGGGGGAGTATACGAATACCACAAAACTGCCGATCAAGAAGGCGCCGTATATACCCATGTAGACCGAGAACACCAAAAAAATTGCATGGACTTTCTACAAGAGCAGCTCTTTGAAACCCCTGAATGGTTATTGGATCAGAACATCATCAACAAAATTCAATATTCGGGCTCGGTAGACCGTATCCGTGCCATGCAAGTACGCTATTTGAACACGGTTCTGCATTTGGGCAAATTGGCCCGTATCATAGAAAGTGAGACCATCAATGGCAAGAATGCCTATGGGTTATTGGAAATGATGCGTGACCTTCGCAGGGGAATCTGGTCCGAAACCCGAAGTGGAAAGGCTATTGATACGTATAGAAGAAATCTCCAGAAAGCCCATATAGATCGTTTGGAATACTTGATGACCGCAGATAATTTGGGTAAGCTTCCTGATTTTGGAGGTTATCAAAAATCGACGGTGGTCAATACCAGTCAGTCCGACATTCGTTCTGTGGCCAGGGCCGAGCTCAACAATTTGAAAAGCGATATCCGAGGTGGATTGGGTAGAATTTCAGATACGATGAGCCGGTACCACCTTCAAGATGCCTTGGAGCGTATTGATATGATTTTGGAGCCAAAATAGTCGTAACCCTTTTGTAAGAATTTACTTTGGAAATGGGTTCTTGAAGGGTAAACCGTGCATTTTATCGGTTATACCATACATTTTATCCCGTTCACATCTAAAACGAGGCGTTTCGCAACATATCGTGGAGTTTGATATTTGGATTACCTACTTTAGTAGTCCCAAATCTCAAAATCATGACCTACAAAACAAAAAGCCTTATCTATTTTTCGTGCTTTGTAGTTGCCTCCTTGATGTACTACCAAATTGAGCAACAAGACGAGTTCCAAGAGCACATTAATTCCGAAACCTTCGTAGAGGCAGAGTTCCAGGATGAAATGGAACCTGAAAACCCACAACTTGATTTTGAGGAAGATCAAAAGTGATTTCCCTTTGACCCACTACTGTTAAAAGCTTCACAATTGTTGTTTTAGTGATTAAACCATGGAACAAAACCTTTGTCCAAGGAACAAATCATTAAAATTTAAACATATGAAACGATTCGCAGTATTGATGGCACTATTGGTAAGCCTTGGTGCCATGGCGCAAAAGCAAGATGGTCATAAAATGCACAAAGGCCCTAAAATGGACATGACTCCAGAACAGATGGCCACGCTCCAGACCAAAAAAATGGCATTGGCCCTTGATTTGACCGATGCGCAACAACAAAAGGTCATGAAAATACATCTGGATGAGGCACAGTTCAGAAAAGCCAAGTGGGATGAAATGAAAGCCAAAAAAGAAAGTGGCGAAAGGACAAAACCCACTTCCGATGAGCGGTTTGAAATGGAAAACGCCCGATTGGACCGTCAAATCGCCCATCAGGAAAAAATGAAAGAGGTATTGAACGATGAACAATACCAAACCTGGAAGAAAATGAGAAAACATAAAGCCATGCATGGCAAAAAGAAAATGCAGGAGAGAGGAAGAAGAGGATAGTGTTTTTTGTTGATTTTTTAGAAGCCGCGCCTGCCATGGACGCGGCTTCTCTGTTTGTATGAATCTGTTCGCCCTTTTCGCATGACCCGTAAACCATTCCCATATTTCTGGCCGTATATATAAAGACCTCCCTAAGAACTGCCTTAGTCTAATCTTTAAAATTTACAATCATGAAGGCACGTTTTTATATCACATTACTCGTTTCCGTATTTACATTTTCCTCCATTTTTTCGCAGCCCAGCCCAGAGCATGCCGGTTTCGGTGAATTTCAACCCGGACAACAGGTCTACGTCTTTGGCAATGAGGTACAACTAAGAACAGCTCCGGACACCTCCTCGGACGTTTTACAAAAACTGAAAATCGGGGAATGGGTCAAAATCATTGAAATAACCCCAAATTCTTGGCCCTACAACGGTTTTGATTCCCCGTTTTACAAAGTAAAGTACAATGAAATGACCGGGTACATCCTTGGTGGACTACTATCCATCCAAAGGAAAACCTTGAAGGGTACCCATTACTATTTTGCGTTTTCCAAACAAGGAAACTCCATTTTTTTGAACATCCGGCATGTACAGGACGGTACCTATTGGGAAAAAAAGACCCGCTTGGTCCATACCGATTTTAAGATTACGGTCTTGGGCGATAAAGGAGTGCCCAATTTGGATGGAATCCTTTTTATTGATTATCTGTCCAATACCGAGGAAAGGGAAAATGGGGGTATCTATTTGTTTCCCCACAACCATATGCTCACCGAAGTGGTCCAACTTTCCCAAGTTTCAGACACTGGGAGTTCCTATTATGCCGAAAATCTCATCTTTCCGGATGATCACGGTGGTATCCCAGATAAAATCTTCTATAAGAAAGAGCAAGGGAAAAACTTGGATGCTTCCTCCAATTGGATACAGACTGCCGTGGAGACCCGTGAGCTAAGTTGGGTAGATGGCAAACTAATCCCCAATTACAACGAGAAGGTTCCCAATCCTTGATTAGGGTCATTGTACAGATATCTCCCGTTATCTGTCCATAAACAGATATTTACAATTATCTGCTATTTTACAGATATTTTTGTTTATCTGCCAATAAACAGATATTTTTACACAAACAAAGATCAAAATGGTAGGTATTCTTACGGGAGATATCAAAAACTCCACAGACCATAAGACGGCGAAGTGGTTGCCTCTTTTAAAGCAGGCCTTGGACCAATATGGCCATGAACCTTTGCAATGGGAAATCTATCGTGGGGACAGTTTTCAACTACAGACCATTCCAGAGCAGGCCTTGGAAGCCGCAGTGTACCTCAAGGCCTGCATAAAACAGATTCGCCATATGGATGTAAGGATAGCCATTGGCTTGGGTGAAAAAACCTATGAGGCACAAAAAATTACGGAATCCAATGGGCCAGCCTTTGTATATTCGGGAAAGTGTTTTGAAAATCTCAAAAAACAGAATCTGGCCATCAAAACAGCGAATGCCCAATTTGATGACCACATCAACCTATTGCTGGAATTGGCCCTTCTGACCATGGACAACTGGACCCCGGCCATATCCAAAACAGTGCAAAAGGCGATTGAAAATCCCAAAATGAACCAAAAAGAACTGGCCTCCATATTGAACAAGTCTCAAGGGAACATTAGCGAGGAACTGAACAAGGCCGGATTTGACGAAGTGCAAAAAATGATCCATTTTTATAGAACCCAACTCGCACAACTATGATACTCGCCCTAAAACTCATACTCGCCCATTTTATCGGGGATTTTGTTCTGCAACCTGCCCATTGGGTGGATGGCAAGCTCCAGCACAAATGGAAATCCAAATACCTCTATTGGCATATTGGGGTGCATTTGATCACTTTGTTGGTTATCCTACAGTTTCAGCATTTGGGAGCCGTTGCCATCATCATTGTCACCCATTACCTCATCGATATGGGAAAATTGGCCTTGACCAACGAAAAAAACTTCCGATGGCTCTTTGCAGCGGACCAAATTCTACATCTCGTAGTTCTTGGAATCGTGGCGCATTGGATAAGCCCTTTTGAGGTTGATCTCCACTCCATGATTACGGAGCAACATCTCCTACTCGCCACCTTCTTGGTATTCGTCACTTTTGTGTGCGGTATCCTTATGCGGATGCTCTTGGCGCCCTACATTGATGAAATTGCACGGGATGATGAATCGGAAGAAGGAGGTTCCCTGAAAAATGCCGGAAAGTACATTGGCATGTTGGAGCGCCTTTTTGTGTTCGGATTCATCCTATTGCAACAGTGGGCCGCCATAGGCCTGTTGATTGCGGCCAAGTCCGTGTTCCGGTTTGGCGACCTCAACAAAGGAAAAAATAGAAAACTTACCGAATATGTCCTCATTGGTACACTATTGAGTTTTGGGTTGGCCATACTATCTGGATTGGCTTATAGTCATTTAAAAGAATTGCTCTGATCAGAAAACAGGCCCTTTGGGCCTGTCTTTATCTTTCCATCCACAAACCTAGGTAGTTGGAGTCCAAACCCCGGTAGCAGCGGTTTCCTGCACATACTCCGAAAAATCCTTGGGCTTTCTTCCCAATACGTTTTCAATGTCATGGGCAATTACCTCATTTTCCTTGTTCCCCAATACTTCTGAGAACAAATAATTGATCAACCAGATATAGTCTGAAGGTACACCAACCTCTTCCATCATCTTGGTATAGGCAGGAAGCGAGATCGGGGTGAAAGCAATATCTCTTCCGGTTGCCGTGGCAATATCGTTCACTACCTCTTCAAAAGTCAAGAAACGGGTCCCGGTCAATTCATAGATCTTGCCATCATGTCCCTCGTTCATCAATACCTCAACCACCACATCGGCAATGTCATCCGTATCCACAAAAGGTATTTTTGCCTGGGCCATGGGCAAGGCTACATGTCCGGCCAAAATAGGGTCCAAAAAGAAACTCTCGCTAAAATTCTGGTTGAACCAACTCGCCCGGACTATGGTATAATCTATTCCAGAATGGACCACCACCTGCTCACAAAGCTCTGCTTCCCGCTCTCCCTTTCCGGACAAAAGCACCAACTTTTTAATATTCTTCTGTTGGGCCACTTTCACCAATTCCTCAATGGCTTCCAAAGCACCCGGTACGGCAAGGTCGGGCTGAAAAGTAATGTACACCTTGTCCATACCCTCCAGTGCATCTGCCCAAGTGGCCCTGTTCTCCCAATCAAAAGGGATGGCCTCACTGCGCGAACCTACTCTCACATGTTGTTGCCGCTTTGTAAGCCGTTCAACAACCTTACGTCCTGTTTTTCCTTTTCCTCCTAAAACTAAAATGTTATTTGTCATTTTTCCTGTTTTTTATGATTACGGGACAAAACTAGAGCAGTACCTTATGGCCCATTTGTTCCAAAAGCAGTAAGATTTGTTTGAAAAGGATTATGATAAAAAAGAGGAGTGTCTCAGCTATATGGTCTGTTATTTCCGAATCTCACTAGGTCGAAATCCATATTTTTTTGAAAATGCATTGGAAAAGGAACTCAGGCTATCATAGCCCACCTGCCATGCAGCTTCCTGTACCGTGGCCTCTTGATTGCGAAGGAGTTCATGCGCCTTTTCCATGCGTTGGTTTTGAAGGTATTTGAACACGGGTACGCCAAAGAGTTCCTTGAAATTTTTCTTCAACTTAAAGCTGTTAAGCCCTATTTCCCGCGAAAGTTCGGTAAGGGATGGAGGGTTCTCCAATTGGGCCGAAAGGATTTCCTTGGCCTGAAAAAGCTTTTCCTGTTCGGTTTTTTTGATGGAAGGCTGGTCCATCTGGGCCAGTTGTCCAAAAAAGTGGGACAGCAAGGCCGTCATCTGGCTTCGAAAGAACATCATTTTGGTCTTTCCTTCATAGGCATTGTGAAACACCCCATCCACAATGGACTGCATGGCTGGGGTCATTAAAAAATCGGGGCCCTCCACATAATGGTCCCTGGGGTTAACCAGCTCGTTCAACATACTTGAGAACAGTTCCCCCTCCTGATTGGGCAGCTTTTCAAGGTTTCTGGGCGACGTGGCGATTACAATACACTCCAGCGGTTTGTCCGCATGGACGGTATGCTCAAATTGCACATGCTCATCTGCGTAGAAGGACAATGCCAAGCCTTTGGTATTCTGAAAATTCTTTTGTTTGTCCCCATACTTCACGGACAAATCCACATTACCGGAACCATAAAAAGCCACTGCAATGACGGGCTCATCAAAGGTGCAGACATCCTTGGTGGCTTGACCCACCCGAGCCTCTTCCACTAAGATGGTAAAGTCGTTGATATCCAAAATGTCCCTGGTCATACAACTGCCTTTGTTCAAATGTAACCAGAATGTAGATTCCCTTCAACAAAAAAGCCACCTTAAGGTGGCCTCTTACTGATTGATATGTGATTTCTTCAATTAAAAAACTTGGTTCTCATCCAATATCTGCATGCTTTCCAGAACTTGGCCCACGGCCAAGGTCATGGATTTTGCAGAAATAGTGGCTCCGGAAATGGCATCGATGTCCTCGCCATATACCAAACTTTCTCCAGACTTTTTACCAATAAACTGTTTTAACCATCGTTGGCTGCCCACTTGACGGCCGTAATCTTCGCGATAGATAAGGATCTTGGATTTTTTTATGCTCCTATCGGGATTGAACAGGACCACGTAATCAAAAATATTCTTCATACTGGGTGCCTGGCCCACATATACATAGCCCAAAATGGAACCATCCACAGTAATTTTGAACAGATTTTCTCCACCCAATTCCGAAGGGGTCTGTCCATTCAGTTCGCTTTTGACCAAAATAGGCTCCAGACCAAAATCCGAGACTTCGTAAGTCGTTTGCACCGCTTGGTCAATCTTAGCTTGGAGCTTTGGTGAAATCTGTTGGGTCCCAAACCCAAAAAGTAAAAGGGCCGCAATACATGCGGCCCCACTGAGCACCTTAAACTTACTTACCCTCAGCATTTACACTAGCTTTTTCCGTAATGAATTTTTCTATGGTCTTGGATATTTCCTTCTTTTTGGCATTGGCCTTTTCCAATTCATAAAAATGCATGAACAATGGTTTTTTATCCACGCTTTTCAGCAAGGTCAGGTCTCCTTCCCGCTTGTACACCTTATCCCAAGACGCTCTGGCATTGGCCCAAAAGTCTTTATGCTTAGCCCACCATTCTTGTGCTATCTTGCATTTTTCATCGGCAATCTTGGTGTAGATGTTCATTCCCTTTTCTTGGGCCAACAACACATCCTCGGCGCCCTCCTTACGAATGATCTTGTCATTATCTTGCTCATGTACCCATCCGTACGAAGTGATTTCTTGTCGATTACCACGCTTCATAACATTGTAATCACTCCTTTTGCTGTATTCCCGTCGCGGCAGGGGCGAATCCGAAGTGTTTTCCCAATAATGTTTTCCATCATAATGCACCCATGTGGCCGAACCGGAATATCGTGGGCTGTCATCCACTTGGTACACTTTCTGCGTCCACTGCCCTTTCACGGCATCCGCAGGCAATTTTGAAAAAGTCCAGTTGTTGTCCTTGTCATAGTGGAAGACCTCTTGGTTTTCGTACAACCAATCCTGTCTCCAGTGTTTGATGATGGTGGTGTCATGGATCACCAACAAATGCTGGATCGAGATTTTGTTCTCCTCATCAATAATGGGAAGGGCCAATTCCAACGCCTTGGCCGTGTAATCCAATTTTTTCTCATAATCGATTTCAGGGGCGAAGGTCTCGGTATACTTAAAAGTGATCTCGTAGCACCCGCACATATCCATTATGGCCTGTCGGTCCAATTCTTTCTTCTCTTGGGCTTTCAAAACGGAAAAAACACCCATGAGGGCCATGGAAAGCATCAATGATTTTTTCATAATAGTTCTCAGTTAGACGGTTAAAGATTGTGAAACAAAAATATTAAACTTATTTAGATTCAATAAAAATAAAATATATATTTGCCACAAATCTAAACAGAATGAGTCTAAATAAAAATAAGTTATTCATTTATTTTTCATTTTTCTTCAGTGCGGTGATTCTTGCCCAAGAACCCGCTTCCGTGGAAAAAGACTCAATGGCCATGCAGAACCTAAATGAAGTCGTGGTCACCGGACAGATCAACAAACAAAGTGTGGACAAGTCTGTTTTTGAGGTCAAAGTGATTCCTCGGGAAACCTTGGACCGCTTGGCAGGCAACACCTTGGCCGATGTACTCAACCAATCCCTCAACATCAGCATCCAGCCCAACCCCTCCTCTGGCAAGAGCAGTGTGGAACTGTTTGGGTTGGACGGACAGTATTTTAAAATTTTGGTGGACAACATCCCGCTGATCAATGACGAGGGACTGGGCAACAACACGGACCTCACCCAAATCAATCTGGATGACATAGAACAGGTTGAGATCGTGGAAGGGTCCATGGGCGTCCAATATGGCTCCAACGCCGTTTCGGGCATCATCAACATCATTACTCGAAAAGATTCCGATTACCAATGGGAGATCACTCCGTACGTACAGGAAGAGACCATTGGCAATGAATATGGCTTTTTTGATCAGGGCAGGCACATTCAATCCTTAAAAGTGGGGCATCGGTTCTCGGACCAATGGTATGTGAACGGTAATGTGACCCACAATGATTTTACAGGGCACCAGAACAATCGCGAGGGAGAGTTCCATGCCCTAAATGATGGCCGAAGGGGGTACGAATGGCTCCCCAAGCTCCAATATTCAGGCAAGGGACTGGTAAGTTATACGGGGGACCATTTCCGTTCCTTCTACCGGATGGAGTACTTCAACGAACAGGTGGATCGTTACGATTCCGTGGTAAGGGAGAACTTCAACCCCTCTACCCAAACGAGCAACCCCACGGCTTCGGACGATATTTTTACGTCCCGACGGTTCTTTAACCACCTTAATGTTGCCGGGCAGCTCTTCCAAAAAGTCAACTACGATATCTCCGCCTCCTACCAACAGCAAAAACGGGATGTGGAACAATTTACCTATCGCATCAACAGCCGTGAAAAGTTCGATGTGGAGTCGCAGGAATACGAATCCCGAAAAGGATTCTACTCCCGCGGCACGTTCAGCAATTTCTTCACTTCCGAGAAAGCAAGCCTTCAACTGGGGTACGAACTGAGCAACATCAACGGGTATTCCTCTTCGGCCGCTATCGCTTTCAGTGGCAACAACATTGCACGCAGGTTGGAGTCCTATGATGCCTTTGCCACGGCCGAGTTTGCCTTGGGGGAGCGCTTTTCGTTCCGACCGGGTACGCGGGCCATGTTCTCGTCCCAGTTCAAGACCCAAATGGCCCATTCGTTGAGTGCCAAATATGCTTTTGACAACGGGTATCAGCTTCGGGCCGTAGTGGGAACATCGCCCAGAAACCCCAATTTTGATGAACTCTTTACTTATTTTGTGGATGTCAACCACGATGTACAGGGCAATAGCAACCTGGAACCTGAACGTGGGGTGTCCACCTTCCTGCACCTCAAAAAGAATTTTTTTCAAAAAGACCTAAAATGGCGGTTGAGCTCCAAGATCTCGGCCTGGTACCTTACCGTGGACGACCGTATAGAGCTGACCGTGGTCAATGAGACTCCTCTGGCCTTCCAGTACAACAATATAGATGAATACCGCAACTGGGGTACTTCCTTTACCAACAAATTGGTCCATGGCGATTTTCAATTTGACCTGGGCCTGTCCCTCTCCGGCGAAAGTAAGGTATTGAACAGCGAGGACTCCTTCAATGACGATTACCTCTACGCCCTGCAAGTGAGTTCCAATGTGGGCTATCAAATCCCAAAGATCAACACCACTTTCTCCCTGTTCTTCAAGTACAACGGGCCCGAGTACCAGTTTGTATTGGACCCCGAACAGGACGACCCCACCTTTATGCGCTCCAAGCGGGAGGGCTATGGGTGGATGGACGCCTCCATCAAAAAAACCTTTATGGAAGACAAGCTCCAACTGACCCTTGGCGCACGAAATCTACTGGACATTACCCGCATCAACACCTCATCGGTGTCCGGAAGGGGCACGCACGCCACCGCCAATACGGGGCTGCTGTTGGGCTATGGCCGGTCCTATTTTGTAAAACTTTTATACAACCTCAAAATTTAATCTTAATCCAAAACCAATTTTTATGAAAAATCATTTTCTATATGTAGCCGCATTGGCCATAACGCTCTTCGGCGCAAGTTGTAGCAGCGATGACGGTGGAGACTCCACCCCTGCGGAATTTGTGGTCGCCTTTCAAAACCCGTCCCTGAGCTTTGACACGGTGGACAGCGAAAAGCAGATCAACCTAGTATTTTCCACCACGGCCCCCGAAGATGGGTCCGTTACCGTTTCGTTCACCACCGAGAATGCGGAATACGATACCGATTTCACCACCGAACCCGCCGCGGCTTCGGGCCAACTGACCGTTGATTTCACGGGCGGCGCCACAGGGACCGCATTTACCTTCAACAAGTTGCAGGACGCCATTGAAGGCACCACCAAGGCCGTGAACTTTACCATATCCGCCGTAAGTGTGGCCAATGCCAAGATCCAGGGGAACACCCAATTGGCCGTAAGCTTTACCGAAACAGCGGCCCCATCCGGAAGTGTATCCCCCGAAGTGGGCGGTCCCAATGAGGACAACCAGGTGTATGTGGACCTGAGCTCCCTGACCCAGACCAGTGCCAAACGCGATAGCTGGGACCTTGGGTTTTATAGCGGAAGTGACTTTAGGGTAGCCATCAACGGTTCCATTTTTATGGCCGTGGCCGCTTTGGAGAGCACCGATATCGATGCCGTTACCGAAGCCGATGTGGAGACCCTTCAGCCCCAAGTGGCCGTGGGTACTTTTGATGCCGCCAACACCGCCTATGTGGATGATGTTACCGGCAGCTTGGACGGAACCGCCATTGCCGCCATTTCGGAAACCGATGCCGATAACCCCGTATACTTGGTAAACCTCGGCTTTGCCGTGGGCACCACGGAGCCAGAGGTCGGTAGCGAAGCCGCCAAAGGCGATGCCAGGGGATGGAAAAAAATACGCATCCTGCGCAGTGGGGAGGACTACGTACTGCAATATGCCGATTTGGACGCCACGGACCATGAAGAGGTGACCATTTCAAAAACTGCGGGACACCACTTTACCTTCTTTAGTTTTGATACCGAAGAGGTGGTGGACGTACAGCCGCAAGCCGACCGTTGGGACATCAACTTTACCGTGTTCACCAACGAGATTGAAGGCTATGGCTCCTACGGCTATGCCGATTTTATCACCACCAATAGCTTAAGCGGCGCCTTGGCCTACCCAGTGGAAACCGCCACAATGGCCTATGCCGATTTTGCCTTGGCCGATGTGGACGAAGCTTCTTTTGAGGACGACCAACGCGGTATTGGCAGCCAATGGAGAAACGGTGGGGGGCCCGGCACCTTGCCCTCTTTGAAGAACGATGTGTTCTTTGTGCTCAAGGACACCGACGGCAATCTGTACAAGATCAGGTTCACGGCGCTGACCAACGAAAGCGGCGTACGGGGCTACCCGGCCTTTGAGTTTGAACTCTTGTAGACGAACGATTTTTATTTGGATGCTCTGGGCTGGACCGTTGCCCCCTTTTGTTATCGTTTTCGAATGTAACGGTTTAGTTTTTGAGTTAGTTTGTGTGAAGGCCGGGGCAGGTAATCTGTCTCGGCTTTTGTTTTGGCATTGCAAGAAAACCCTAGTTTTTTTAAGGTTTTGGTACAATGGTAATTGACTGAAATACTGTATTTTGATGACCTAAACTCCCCCTCCCTCAAATCTTAGCGAAACATGCTTTATTTAAAATAAAGATGACTGACCATGATTGGTTACCTACCCATTTGGGTTTATAGCGGTGGATTTGCATTGAAATAAAAAAGTTCAGAATAATAAGAAAACATAGAAACAAAATATGGAACAAGAACATATAGAAGAAATTAAAGATGAGGTAAATGATTCCTACTCAAATGATGATTTATACAATATAAATTCTTGGGGTGCAGACTTATCCTTTAGAGAATTAATTACCATGTATGATGAAGATGAACTCTTAAAACCTGAACTGCAACGATATTATGTATGGGATAAACCTGAAGCTAGTCGATTTATTGAATCTATTCTTCTAGGACTTCCAGTACCTAGTATTTTTTTAGCAAATACAATAGATGACAAAAAATTAATTATCGACGGTTATCAAAGAATTATGACCGTCTTTGACTATGTAAAAAAAGGGATTTGGCGAAAAGATGGCAAAACTTTCAAACTATCAAATACAGATAAAATAAATGAACGATATAGAGGAAAGGCATTTTCAGAATTACCCGATCAAGACCAAAGACGCATAAGGAGCACGACAATACATGCAATTGTTTTCGAGCAAAAAGCTCCTAATGATAATGACACTAGTTTGTATCAGGTATTTGAAAGAATTAATACAGGAGGCAGAGCATTGATGCCTCAAGAAATAAGAAACTGTGTGAATCAAGGCACCTTTAACGATTTGCTTTTTGAGCTTAATAGAAACCCTAATTGGAGAATACTTTTTGGTAAAAATGCAGTTGACCCAAGAATGAGAGATATGGAATTCATCCTAAGATTTCTAGCTTTAGATACTAATTTCGTTAAAACCAATGAATCATCTAGCATTTCATTAAAAAAATACCTAAATGAGTTTATGGGCAACAGCAATTCGCAAAATCCAGAAATAATTGAGGAGCGAAGAGATAAATTCAATTATGTAATGCAATTCATCATTGATAACATTGGTGAAAATGCTTTTTACAATATTACAGGCGGAGATGATAATAAAATTAGAAAAAGATTTTACCCAACTATCTTCGATTCAATTTGTCCCGCGGTTGCTATAGCACACAGACAATTCGGAGAAGATATTCCTACTGAAAACTTAGAAGTCAAAAGATTAGCACTTTTAAAAGACGAGGAGTATAAAACTTTCATTTCTGAAGGCACTATGCAAATCTCACACATTCATGGTCGAATTGACAAAGCATTAAATTACTTATTTGGGATAAGCTATGAATAATAGTAACGCACAACAGAGTATTGATGTTTGTATTGCCGAACTTCAAAGAATATTTCATTTAATTGAAGGACTTGGACATATGTCACCCATTGTACCGTTTTTAACTAACTATTCTATTGTTAGAGCATGTGGAACAATTGAATATTGCTTTAAAACAATAATTTCTGATTTGCATGCAGGCCATTCTCCACAAGTTCAAAATTATGTGGACAACACAATTAGAAATAGCTCTATGAATCCAAGTAGGGATAATATATGCAGAACACTAAGGAGGTTTGATGAAGATTGGAATAGAGCGTTCAAACAAAACTTGAATGAGCATGAACATTCAGAAAGACTAAAAGACTCTATTGACTCTCTCAATAATGCAAGAAATTCATTTGCGCATGGAGACTCTCCTTCTTCCTCGTTTGAGAATATTAGAAACTATTTTAATGATTGCATATTAATAATGAATATACTAGACGAAGTTGTAAGCGAATAAAAACACCTATAACAATAACTTCTAGAGGACACTACCGTTCAAAGCCAAACCGTTAAAAAACATATTCTCCACCGCTTCAATGGTCTTTACACCCCAACAACTTTAAATAACATTCCTCTGCCACGGGCAACAAGGCTTCCCCTAAATAGGTAGTGGGGCACTGTGGGGCTTCGTCCAAAAAGGTGCCGTACACTTCGGCAAAGTCATCCATTTGGTGAGGTGGTACTTCCATGAGTCGGGCTACTAGGGTAATCAAATCTAAAGAATACAATCCGCCATCGTCCAAACCCATATGGCGGAGGGTTTCGGTAAGTTGACTGTGCTTTAAATCTTGTTGGATCAGACGAATGATTTGGGATTTGTCAAACATATTGATTACATTTTTTTGATGTTTAAATGTAAAACAAAATTACATTAATGCAAATAATATTTACATTTTAAATTACATTTATGAAATGAAGATTTTCATAAGTGCAAAGCATAATTGCATTTTGTACATTTGGTTGGATGAATGAGAAGTTCAACAGAATCAAAGAAATCTTGGTCAGGCAAGGTGTTAGCCAAAAAGACTTGGCATTACAGCTTGACAAAAATGAGCACACCGTCTCCAACTGGTGTATCAACAAATCCCAACCTCATTTGAAAGACCTATTTAAAATCGCTGAGATTTTAGACGTAGATGTATGTGAACTGTTGGTGCCTTCCAAAGAGTAACCCTGTCATTTCGAACCCCTGTCCCGAGCTTGCGAGGGAGCTAAGGAGCGTGGGAAATCTCACAGTTACCAACAAAAAGAACAATAGATTTCTCAGTCGCTACGCTTCTTCGAAATGACAGAATCCACTTAATTGGTCATTTCGAACTGACCGAAGGGAATGTGAGAAATCTCAAAACTATTATTAAAAACAAAACCTCCAACAGATTTCTCAATCGTCACTGCGCTCCTCATTTCGAAATGACACATCCCTTTGATCACAACTTCCAAATAGATTTCTCAGTCGCTACGCTTCTTCGAAATGACAGAATCCACTTCATTGGTCATTTCGAACTGACCGAAGGGAATGTGAGAAATCTCAAAACTATTAAAACCAAAACCTCCAACAGATTTTTCAATCGTCACTGTGTTCCTCATTTCGAAATGACATGTTTTCCCGATAGATTTCTCAGTCGCTACGCTTCTTCGAAATGACAAAAGTTAATAAAATACTAAACCCGGCCTATGCTGTAACGCATGGGGCATAATCCCGTCTTGTAGGCAATCATCAAAAAACCTAAACATGAAAAAAGCCTACGCTATCGTAGCACTCCCTTTATTTTTCCTTGCCGCATGCTCCAAAAGCGATGAGCAACCCAATCCCAACGAAGACGCCTACCTCCACATTCCGGACCCCCATTTTGAGACCGTTCTGGTGGAACAGGGCATAGATACGGACGGCACCGTGGACCAACAAATGCTGCGCACCGATGCGGAAAAGCTAACCTATTTGGACCTCAGCCCTTCGGGCCAGTTTGGCGATATTGCCGACCTTACCGGTATTGAAGGTTTTGTAAACTTGAAATTCCTGGCCGCCAGCGGGCAAAAATTGGAGGAAATCGATTTAAGCGCCAACACCCAATTGGACACCCTATACCTACAGGCCAATTACCTTACCCATATTGATCTGGCCAACAACCCCAACCTCTTGTTGGTGAACGCGGAGTCCAACGAACTGACTTCCATTGAAGGCCTGTCCGAGGCAACCCAATTGAAAAAGTTGTACCTGTCCTTTAACAACGTGGAAGATCTGCAGTTGGACAATCCCAATTTGGAGTTGTTGCATATGGGCCAGAACCTGTTAACATCCATCGATATCAGCGGGGCGGTGAACCTCAAGAACATCTTCTTGATCAGCAATGAACTCACCACGGTGGACCTGAGCCAGAACACTTTGGTGGAGACCATTTTACTTTCGGACAATGCGATCCAAACCATTGACCTTTCGCACAACGGCAACCTGACACATCTTTATATTTCGAGCAATACACTGACCAGTCTCGATGTGAGCGACAACCACGCACTTATCGATCTGCGTGCCGATAGGAATCCGACCTTGAGCTGCATCAAAATTGGGTCCGGGCAGGAGATTCCCACCGTATCAAAATCGGATTACCAAGAACTGAACACGGTTTGTGAGTAGGGGATTTAGATTTCTCAGTCGCTGCGCTTCTTCGAAATGACGTAACCCTTTTCTTGGTCATTTCGAACTGACCGAAGGGAATGTGAGAAATCTCAATACTATTAAAAAAAACCTCCAATAGATTTCTCAATCGTCACTGCGTTCCTCATTTCGAAATGACATGTTTTTCCAAAAGATTTCTCAGTCGCTACACTTCTTCGAAATGACCTTACTGTTCTTACCGTCATTTCGAACCGACTAAAAGGAGCGTGAGAAATCTCACAGTTATCAACCAAAAAAACCAATAGATTTCTCAATCGTCACTGCGTTCCTCATTTCGAAATGACATGTTTTCCCGATGGATTTCTCAGTCGCTGCGCTTCTTCGAAATGACGTAACCCTTTTCTTGGTCATTTCGAACTGACCGAAGGGAATGTGAGAAATCTATACCACATCATGGTCTAAAAATTTCCAATCAGGGTTAAATGAAGTAATCAACCTATCTTTCTTTTCCCTACGCCACTTTTTGAGCTCCTTTTCTCGGGCAATGGCCATTTGAATCGAGTCGAACCGTTCATAATACACTAGATGGCAACAGTTATATTTTCCAGCAAAGGATTGTTTGGAGTTTATACTATCGGAATAATGCTCTGAAAGTCTTCTTTGAATGGTATTGGTGACCCCGATGTAGAGTACTGTCCTGTTCTCATTTGTGGTGATATAGACAAAAAAAGGTGAGAGCATTGTTTTTCTAGTTTTAGATTTCTCAGTCGCTACACTTCTTTGAAATGACTCTAAAACACCTTTCGGACCGCCTCAATGGTCCTGTCCAGATCGTCGTAGCTGAGGGCATCGTTCAAAAAGTAGCTTTCAAAGGCAGAAGGCGGTAAGTATACCCCGTTCTCCAACATGCCGTGGAAGTATTTCTTAAAGGTATCGTTGTTCCCTTTGGCCGATGAGGCAAAATCCATCACAGGTTGGTCCGTAAAGTGTACGGAGATCATGCTTCCATAGCGGTTGATCTGGTGCACCACCCCTTTTTCGGTAAGCACTTCGGCAATGCCCTTGTGCAGGTGTTCGGTTTTTTCCGCCAAGCTGGTAAAAACCTCAGGGCGATTGTTGAGTTCGGTGAGCATGGCCAGTCCGGCACTCATGGCCAAGGGGTTCCCACTGAGGGTCCCTGCTTGGTATACCGGCCCTTCGGGGGCTAAATGCGCCATAATCTCGGCACGTGCGGCAAAGGCGCCTACGGGCAGTCCGCCCCCGATCACCTTTCCGAACATCACCATATCGGCATCCACGCCCAAGGCTTCCTGTGCACCGCCTTTTCCCAAACGGAAACCGGTCATCACCTCATCGAACAGCAATAAAATACCTTCTTCGGTGCAGAGTTTTCGGAGTCCATGAATAAAATCATCGGTGGGGATGATACAGCCCATGTTCCCGGCCACGGGTTCCAAAATAATGGCGGCTATCTCGCCTTTATTGGCCTCCGTCAACGCCTTTACACTGGCCAAATCGTTATAGGTGGCCAAAAGGGTGTCCTTGGCGGTACCTTGGGTGACCCCGGGACTGTTGGGGCTCCCGAACGTAACGGCACCACTCCCCGCCTGGATCAAAAACGAATCGGAATGACCATGGTAGCAGCCCGCAAATTTGATGATCTTGTCCTTGCCCGTGTACCCGCGCGCGAGGCGAACGGCGCTCATACAGGCTTCGGTGCCACTGTTCACAAAACGGATTTTGTCAATATTGGGCACCATGGAAACGGCCAGTTGCGCCAGTTCGGTCTCAATCTCGGTGGGCATCCCAAAGGAAGTGCCCTTTTTGGCCTTTTCCACCACGGCATTGATCACGGGTTCAAAGGCGTGGCCCAAAATCAGCGGGCCCCAAGAGGCAATGTAATCGATAAGCTGGTTGCCGTCCACATCATAGAGGTAGGCGCCTTTGGCTTCCTTTACAAAAATAGGGTCGCCGCCCACCGCTTTAAACGCCCGTACGGGTGAATTGACCCCTCCGGGGATATATTTTTTTGCCTCGGCAAACAAGGCACTGCTTCGTTGGTAGATCATAAATTTAAATATCCATGTCATTCCCGTGAATGCGGGAACCTTTTTAATCCATAATTGTCAGTTCGAGCGCAGTCGAGAACAACATCAATAAGCACCCCTCGACTGCGCTCGGGATGACAGAAACGTGCTATTCGAACAGCTCCCCGCAAAGGTAAGTAACCTCATACTTTCATGGAAATTGAAAATGTCAGTTCGAGCGCAGTCGAGAACGACAATCAATAAGCATCCCTCGACTGCGCTCGGGATGACAACTCGATATAACAAGGAAAAATTTTATTTTGATTTTTCTTTTCGGATGTTCAATACCTGCCCAATGGAAATGATATTGTCATTAAGATTATTGAGCCTTCTTATCTCGTCCACGGAGATGGCATATTTTCTGGAAATGGCATATAGCGTTTCCCCTTTTTCCACCACATGGGTAAGTACTTCAAAGCTTTTGGGTTCCCGGACCACTTCCAGCCCTCCTCGAACCACATCCTCGTCATATTGGTGCAGATTGTATCGCTCAATCAAAGCGATGAGCTTTTGGGGATACGCACGGTCCGTGGCATAGCCTGCCTGACGAAGCCCGTGGGCCCATTTTTTATAGTCGTCCTTCCGGTAATTGAACAAAAAGGCATATCGGGAACGGGACGAAAGGAAAATACTATGGTCCCGGAACGAAAACATGGGGTGGTTGTATTTTCTAAAACACTCCCCTTTGGCGTCATCGTCATGAAAATCGTATTCCCCCTGCCATCCGGTATGGCATTTGATTCCAAAGTGGTTGTTGGTCTTTTTGGTCAGTTCCCCTCTTCCCGAGCCACTCTCCAAAATACCTTGGGCCAAGGTGATACTGGCCGGAATGCCAAAGGCACGCATTTCGTACTGGGCAATTTCGGCAAAGGTGTTGATATATTCCTCGGTATTTGTGATGGGAAAGTGCTCAAACTTTCCTGGATCCGCAGGCATGGGATACAGATCGGAGCCTTCCGCGTTTTCTTCCACAGCGACAGGCCTTTCTTCCTTGTTTTCGGTATTCCTGACAATGGGAGCGCCCTTTTTATGGGTCGAGGTCCGTTTTTTGGCACCACAAGAAGTCAACAGTAGTGCTACAACAAGTACATATCCAATTCGCCTGATCATATATCCAATAAGGGTAAATCTTTCTTTTTCAGCATAGGGTTCATCCCCGCTATCCCTTGCAGACCACCCGTATGGATGGCCAAAATTCGGGTTCCCTTTGGGAAAAAATCCTGTTTTGCCAGTTCAAAAATACCAAAAAGGAGTTTACCTGTGTAGATGGGATCCAACGGAACCCCGGTTTCTTCTTTAAAGGTATTGATGAAATGAATCAATTCTTCACTCACTTTGGCATATCCGCCAAAATGAAAATCGGTCATCAATTTCCACCGATCGTTCCGTACAAATGTAAGAATATCCTGTTTCAAAAAATCACCCTTCAAAGCGGGAAAGCCCAAAACGGTCTGGTGGGGTTTTGCCGAGTTGATGAGTCCGGCCAAGGTCCCTCCCGTTCCCACACTACTGCAGATATAGTCGAAGTTTGAATCGGCCTCCGTTAGAATTTCCTCGCAGCCTTTTACGGCAAGGGCATTGGTCCCGCCTTCGGGCAGTAGGTAGAAATCTTCAAATTCCTCTTTCATAACCCGGAGAAAACCCGCTTCGCTTTTTTGTCGATAATCACTTCGCGATACAAAATGGAACCACATGCCATGGTCATGGGCCAAAGTCAGAGTGGGATTGTCCTGCCATTTATCCTGCAACTCCTCACCCCGAATCACGCCAATGGTCTTAAATCCCTGTTCGTGCCCTGCACAGGCCACTGCGGCAATATGATTGGAAAAGGCCCCACCAAAGGTGAGCAAGGTATCGTTTCCCAATTTTTGGGCTTCGAGCAGATTGTATTTCAGCTTTCGGTATTTGTTCCCGGAAATCTGCGGATGGATGGTATCTTCCCTTTTGATATGGAGCGTCACGCCCTTTTCTCGAAGCAAGGGCACATCAATATGCTGATTGGGAATGTTCAAAGTGAATGCTTATCGCGTCAGGTACTGCATAAAACCAAACCGTTTCCGCTTGGAAAGATACTCCATATCCCTTTCATTGGCATAGGCCTCACGCTCAAAACTGATGTTCTGGTAAGCGCGGTAGCTATCCAAATATAGGACGGTACGCAAAATCCATTCTGAAAAATAGAGGAAGTAAAAAGGTACAAGCAACAATTCCCGCTGCTGTCGGAGATGGATGCGCTCGTGGTTGATGAGCACATCATCGGTTCGCAGGGCTCCTTCCTTCAGGATGATGAAAGGCCAGAGCGATAGCCCGACATAGTTTTTATAGAAGAAATGTTTAAAGATCAATATCACTTGAAAACGTTCAAGGGTTCCTCACAAATATAACAGCTTACGAAGAAGAAAAATGGACCTTATCGACAATACCATTAACATTTTCGGTGAATAACCTGTTTCGGAAATCTTAAAATCCTAGTGGTTTTGCCATGAAAGCCTTACTTTTAAGTAACGAATCGGTGCCGTAGTGTATGAAAGAGCGTATTCCCTTGGAAGAGGGTGATTTTTACTTTTCAGAGGAGGGATATAAGGTATTTACAGCCCAATACCACCTAAAAAGGGGCTATTGTTGCGAAAGTGGCTGCCGTCACTGTCCGTATGGCTATAGTGCGAAAACGAACACAAGGCGCTGAAACCGGTTTTCGGCATAATCTTTGTGGTTTTTATTATAATCTCAACACTTCAAAAAAAGTACTATGAAAAATTTTAAACTATACATTTTGACTGCGCTTTCGGTGGTTCTGTTGGCCTCCTGCAGTTCCGTTAGGGTGGTTTCCGACTACGACAAGCAAGCGGACTTCAATACGTACAGAAGCTATGCTTTTTACAAAACTGGGATTGACAAGGCTCAGATTTCAGACTTGGACAAGAAACGTATTTTACGGGCCATTGAGGCCGAATTGGGTTCCCGTGGTTTTGTAAAATCCGACAACCCTGATGTTTTGATCAGTATTTTCACCAAGGAACGGGAACGTGTGGACGTCTATAACAACAACTTCGGTTGGGGTTATGGCGCATTCTACAACCCCTGGGTCTGGGGTCCAGGCTGGGGCTGGGGCTGGAACAACAATAATGTGAGCACCCGAACCGAAGGCTCCCTTTATATTGATGTCATTGACGCCAACAAAAAGGAACTGGTATGGCAAGGTCGCGGTGTGGGCACCTTGAACAACACCAAGGATATTGAGAAAAAGGAAGCACGCATCAAAGAATTTGTGTCGCAGATTCTACAAGAATATCCTCCCGCCACGGCAGTTGCCGCCAACTAAAATATAAGCCGCCCAAAGGGCGGTTTTTTATTGCCCTTCCTCCAAATTTTCTGGTTTGCGATAACGATTTCGTATCTTTAGGCAGTACAAAATTCACCTATGAGTTACGAATCCAATCCTATACTGGACAAATTGCCCAAGCACCTCAAGCAGTTCATAAAACCGCAGAATTATGGGGACTATACCGCGATTGACCAAGCGGTATGGCGTTACGTAATGCGCAAAAATGTGGACTATTTAAGTCGCGTGGCCCATAGTTCTTATGTGGATGGATTGAAAAAAACCGGGATTTCCATAGATCATATCCCCAATATGTACGGCATGAACCGAATCCTGAAGGAAATCGGTTGGGCCGCCGTGGCCGTGGATGGGTTTATCCCGCCATCGGCCTTTATGGAATTCCAAGCATACAATGTGCTGGTCATTGCTTCGGATATCCGACAATTGGAAAATATTGAATACACCCCGGCGCCGGACATCATCCATGAGGGTGCGGGGCACGCTCCTATCATTGCCAATCCCGAATACGCAGAGTACCTCCGCCGTTTTGGGGAAATAGGCTGCAAGGCCATTTCCAGTGCCAAGGATTATGAACTGTACAATGCCGTTCGACACCTGAGCATCATCAAGGAGGCCCATGGCACCCCGGAAAAGGAAATCGAGGAAGCAGAAAAACACATAGAACACCTTCAAAAAAACATGGGCAAGCCCAGTGAAATGGCTTTGATCCGGAATCTGCACTGGTGGACGGTGGAATACGGCCTTATTGGCACGGTGGATACGCCTAAAATTTATGGGGCGGGATTGCTTTCCTCCATCGGGGAAAGTGCATGGTGCATGACGGACCAAGTAAAAAAAATACCCTATTCCAATGAGGCGGCGCATACCGAGTTCGATATTACCAAACCACAACCCCAATTGTTCGTTACGCCCGACTTTGCATTTTTGAGTCAAGTTTTGGAGGACTTTGCCAACACCATGGCCTTGCGGAAGGGTGGACTATCGGGGGTTCAAAAATTGATTGAATCCCAAGCATTGGGCACCATTGAACTGAGCACCGGGCTACAAGTTTCGGGGCAGTTCCATGATGTCCTCGAACAGGATGGCAAGCCCATATACATCCAGACCAAAGGCGCAACGGCCCTGGCCTATCGTGAAAAGGAATTGGTAGGGCACAGCACAGCACAGCATCCTGATGGTTTTGGCATGCCCGTGGGCAAACTGAAAGGCATCAACATTGCCATTGAGGATATGGGACCCCGTGATCTAAAAGCGTATAAAATCTACGAAGGCGAAAAAGTCGCTTTGGAGTTTGAAGGCGGTGTGAAAGTTGAAGGGACGATCATCACCGGAACTAGAAACCTCAGAGGAAAGATTCTCTTGGTAACCTTTGAGAACTGTACGGTGACCCACAACGGCAAATTACTGTTTGCTCCGGAATGGGGCCTATACCACATGGCCGTAGGCCAACATGTGGTCTCCGCTTTTAACGGTCCGGCCGATTTGGGCAGTTTTGACCTCATCACCCACGAGATCACCGAAACTACCATCAAACCCAAGAAAAGTCCAGAACGCCAACAACTGGAACTCTATTACCAACAAATCCGGGAGTTCAGGGAAGGAAAAAATACGACCATCTCCCGTAACAAGGTATTTCAGGAACTCAAGGAAAACCATCCCCATGATTGGTTGTTGCCCGTTGAGCTGTACGAATTGGCCAAAAAAGGGAACAATATTGGGTTTCAGGAAGAAATCCTATCCCATTTGGAGGATATCAAACGGAACAATCCCAAAGTGGGACATTTGATCGATGATGGCATTCGCTTAATCGACCACAGTTTTTTGAAGGTCGATTAGTTTTTCGGGAGAATCAACACTTTCATCGCCATAGACCAAGGTCCATCCCAGTGAGTTGGTGAGCACATAGATTCGGGAAAGTTCGCTCAACAGTCGGTTCTGGGCATTTTTCCGCAACGAGGAAGCTTCCACCTTTTTGGAAAGGGACACATTCACATTTCGTTTGATGGCGTTATAATCTTGCGCATTGAATGGATTGAAGTAATCCGCCGTGACATCGTAGTACTCAAAATCCGGATTGATCTTCACCTCTGGTTGTGGAATTTCCGTAATGCGAATGGTCTTGTTGACCTCATCCATTTCATACCCGATTTTGGACAGGTCGTAGCCAATGGTCACCTCAGCATTTACCACCACCAAAGCTTTTTTATTCGCCGTGACCAAGGAACCGAACAATTCCCTGGAATCCTTATAGTTGTATACTTCCACAAAGTGGCCTTCGGTCACAATGAGTTTAGACACATTTTTCAGTTCCTGTTGGATGAGCATGGAATTCTCCTGCAATACCGTTTTCCGTTCCCGTTCATCGGCACAGGATTTGTAGATCAATACGGAGGCCAGTGCAATGACCGCTCCTATAAGTATTTTCTTCATTTATTCGAATTTCATGAAAGGATACCTCTCTTGAAGATACGTAATTTTTGTGCGAAGCGATTTCCTGAACGTTTGATGGGCCTCGGAATCGGGGTTGAAAGGGCGGTGCAGCAATCCTTTTTGAACACCATCCACCTCATCCATGACTAAATAACAATCGGGCGAAATCCATGTATCCTTGAACTTTTCCCAAATATACTCCACCGCCAATTCATTGGGATGTACCAAATCCTTTCCGTAAAAACGGTAGTCGCGCAGCTCGTCCATCATGATTTCATAGGCCGGAAAGTAGGATACATCTCTCGACTGCGCTCGAGATGACAAAACGGAATGTAGTGCGGTAATTAGATGTGATTTGCTTTGCTGATTTTCCACAAAACCGTCTTTCAGATGCCTAACAGGTGAAACGGTAAAAATGAGGTTCGCCTTTGGATTCACTTGTTGGACCAAATCCACCAAACGGGCCAAACTTGACTGTATTTCTTCCGGAGTAAGCAATCTTTTCACGAACTCCTTTTGGGGCACTTTATGGCAATTGGCGACTACTTTTCGTGAAGCAATATTCTCGTACACCCAAGCTGTTCCCAAAGTGATGATCACATGGGTGGCATTTTCCAGCTCCGATTTGGTTTCCCGCAACCTTTGGTTGAGATGATTGAGCAAAGCTTCTCTTGAATGGGCATTCAAATCGGAATGAGCGTCAAAGCAATGCCAAATCCCATTCTGTTCAAACACCTCATCTTCTTGATAGGTTTTACCTGCCAGCTCACGAGCTACCAAATTTTCAAGTGCAAGCGGGTGAAATAGGATTCCGAATGGGTTTTGTAGTGACCTAAATTTGTAATAGTCCAACTTTTCGCCCATATTTTCCACAAAGCAGGACCCCAAAAGCAGCATTTTGCTCGAATAATCGATAGGCTGTTCTGCTTTTTGAAGTGGAACAATGGTCTGTAGCTTCATGGAAAAAGGGTTTTATCTGCAGTCCTTGATATTTTGGAGCATGTCCCTGTATTGCTTTTCCAACTGTTCTTCCAGTTGATTTAAAATGCCCAGGGTACGCACCAAATCCTTCATGGATGTATTGCGCAAGGCTTCTGTGGCCTTGTTCAATTCGTTTTTCACCAGATCTTGGGTATTGTACAGGGATTGCAGATCGTACAGGCAATCATAGCCAAACTCATGGAATATTCCTGTGGATTTTGAGATTTCCCACGCAATACTGCTCAAATCGGTAATCTCCAAATTGATGTAAGAATCGATTCGATAGGCATAGAGCCCATCACCCACTTCGGTGGAATCCACTTCCCGGATATATTCAGGATATTTTTTTTGAAGCGCCCCCATGGTTTCGGGTGAGGTAACAAACCTCCCGTCTTCAGCCTCTAGGGCGTCAAAATCAGAAAAAAAGGAAGGTATTTTTTGGTTCACTTCATGATCTTTCACCAATTGGTCCAAATTGGCCTTGATCTCCCCTTCAATCTTTTCCAAAGCCACCACCTTGTCCTTTTCCATACTCTTGGACGTGTTCCAATTGTTGAACCAAATAGCCAGATTGATACCCACGAACAGCAGGAAAATCTCCCCAAAGATGTATTTCCAATTGATGTTTTTTATGTTGAAGAAGCCCATGCTTACGTTGTTGTCCTGATCATCTCTTCGGCATTTGCCAAAGCGACCGGAATGCCTTCGGGATTTTTACCCCCGGCAGTGGCGAAGAACGGCTGTCCGCCCCCACCTCCTTGGATATGCTTGCCCAGTTCGCGTACAATGCTCCCGGCATTCAGTCCCTTGTTGGACGCCAAACCTTTGGAAATGTAACACGAAAGCAATGCTTTTCCATCATTTTCCGCAGCGAGCAATAGGAATACGTCAGAAACTTGCCCTCCAATCTCAAAGGACAAATCTTTGATGCCTGCCGCATCCAAGTCCACCTTTTTAGCCAAAAACTGAACACCATTGATATCCTTCAATTCGGAAATCAACTCATTTTTAAGTCCTTTGGCTTTGTCTTTCAACAACTGCTCCACCTGCTTTTTAAGGGCTGTATTTTCTTCCTGCAACCCAGCAACCGCCTTTACGGGATCCTGGGCATTGCTCAACAAATCTTTGATTTCATAAAGCATACGATTGTTCTTGAAATAGAAATCCTTTGCCGCATCCGAGGTAATGGCCTCTATCCTTCGAATTCCTGCCGCAACGGCCCCTTCGGAAACAATTTTGAAATGCCAGATGTCACCAGTATTTTTTACGTGGGTCCCGCCACAAAGCTCTATGGACTGACCAAAACGAACCGTACGGACGGTATCCCCATATTTTTCACCAAATAACGCCATGGCTCCTTGTTCCATGGCTTCCTTGATGGGCACATTTCTGTTTTCCTGAAAGGGCAACTGGCCTTCAATACGGGCATTGACAAAATTTTCCACATCCCGGAGTTCCTTGACGGTCAATTTGGAGAAGTGGGAGAAATCGAAACGAAGGTATTTGGAGTGGACCGCTGAACCTTTTTGTTCCACATGACCCCCCAAAACCTCACGAAGCGCCTGATGCAACAAATGCGTCGCTGTATGGTTACATTCCGTTCTCCAGCGTTGCTTTTTATCCACTACGGCCTTAAAACTTCCCGAAACATCTTTGGGAAGACCGTCGGCAAAATGGACAATTTCATTATTTTCTCGTTTGGTGTCCACAATGTAGGTCACATCTCCATTGGATGCCTCCAGATACCCTTTGTCGCCTACCTGTCCACCTCCCTCGGCATAGAACGGGGTAAGATTGAACACAAGTTGATATTGATCACCTTCCTTTTTGCTGGTCACCTTTCTATATTTCACCAACTTTACGGTTGCCTCAAGGCTATCATACCCAATGAATTCTTCTTCGGAATCCTTCATCAACACCGTCCAATCGTCCTTAGAGACTTCGGAAGCTGCACGTGAACGGTCCTTTTGGGCTTTTAAGGCCTTTTCAAAACCTTCCACATCCAATTTATATCCTTTCTCTTCCAAGATCAGAGAAGTAAGGTCGATAGGGAATCCGAAGGTATCGTATAATTCGAAAGCTTTTTCCCCTGAAACAGTTTTATCTTTTGAAGATTTAATGACCGAATCCAACAGCACCAATCCTTGCTCCAAGGTGCCCAAAAAGGAATTTTCTTCCTCCTTGATCACATTCTCAATCAATTGGCGGTGTTTGGGTAGTTCGGGAAAGGCTTTTCCCATACTTTCCACCAAAACATTTACCAACCGGTAGATAAAAGGTTGCTTGGTCCCCAAGAATGTAAAGCCATAACGGATGGCCCTACGGAGTATCCTTCGGATAACATAGCCCGCTCCGGTGTTGCTCGGCAACTGCCCATCGGCAATGGCAAAGGCCACCGCACGGATGTGGTCTGCCACTACCCTAATGGCTATATCCGTCTCTTCATTCTTCCCATATTTTTGCCCGGTAATGGTATCGATTTCACGAATGAGGGGGGTAAACACATCGGTATCGTAATTGGATTTCACCCCTTGCAATGCCATACACAGGCGTTCAAAGCCCATTCCGGTATCAATATGCTTTTCGGGGAGGTCCTCCAAATCACCATTGGCCTTTCTATTATACTGTATGAATACCAAGTTCCAGATTTCAACCACAAGCGGGTCATCTTGGTTGACCAGCGATGCACCGGGAACTTTTGCTTTTTCTTCTTTGGAACGAAGGTCCACATGGATTTCGGAACAGGGACCACAAGGGCCTTGATCTCCCATTTCCCAGAAATTGTCCTTCTTATTCCCCATGATGATGCGGTCCTCGGGCACTATGGCCTTCCATAGATCATAGGCTTCCTTGTCCATTTCCAGTTGATCGGCATCCTTAATGCCTTCAAAAACGGAAACGTACAAGCTATCTTTGTCAATCTTATAAACTTCGGTCAGCAATTCCCAAGCCCATTGGATGGCTTCTTTCTTGAAATAATCCCCAAAACTCCAGTTGCCCAACATCTCAAACATGGTATGGTGGTAGGTATCCTTGCCCACTTCCTCCAAATCGTTGTGCTTACCGCTTACCCGAAGACATTTTTGGGTGTCCGTGACCCGTTTGGATTTTGGAACGGTGTTTCCCAAGAAAAACTCCTTGAACTGGTTCATGCCGGCATTGGTGAACATCAAAGTGGGGTCGTTCTTCATCACCATGGGTGCAGAAGGTACTATTTTATGGTTCTTCTCTTTGAAAAAGTTTAAAAATTGGGTTCTAACTTCTTGGGATGTCATTGCAATTGCTAGGGTTTTCTTAAATTTAACACTTTAAGCAAAACAATTTTTATATTTGCTTGTTTTGATAAAAAGAGTGAGCAAAAATAGGATAAAATCCCTTCATGTCTAAAGTTAAGTACTATTACGACCCGGATACGCTTTCCTATAGAAAGATCGAACCAAAGAAATCCAAAAAATACAGGAATCTTTTTCTGTTTCTTTTGGCATCTGCCCTGTTTGGTTTTTTAGGCCTTACCATTCTATTGAATACCCGTTGGGTGAATACTCCCAAAGAGCTTTCGTTGGAACGTGAAGTTCGCAATTATGAGCTCCAATATGAAATATTGGGTAAGAAAATGGAACAGATGGAACAGGTTCTTGCCAATATTGAAGACCGCGACAACAATATCTACCGCTTGTATTTTGAAGCCAATCCTATCCCAGAAGAGCAACGTAGAGCTGGTTTTGGTGGGGTAAACCGATACAAATCCTTAGAAGGCTTCAACAACTCCGAAATTATTATAAATGCTACAAAGCGGTTGGACATCATCCAAAAACAGATGGTAATCCAATCCAAGTCGTTGGATGAAATTGCCAAATTGGCCGAGGAGAAAGAGAAATTATTGGCAGCCATCCCAGCCATCCAGCCTGTGAGCAACGAAAATCTAACCCGAATGGCCTCTGGTTATGGTTGGCGTTCCGATCCCTTTACCAAAGCCCGTAAAATGCACTGGGGCATGGATTTCACTGCACCGCGCGGCACCCCGATCTATGCGTCCGGTGATGGAAAAGTTACCCGTTCGGACAATAGGTCTTCCGGTTATGGAAAACATATCCGAATAGACCATGGATATGGTTATGTATCCCTATATGCACACTTGAGCAAGTACAACGTAACCGTGGGTCAAAAAGTAAAGCGGGGAGACCTCATTGGTTTTGTAGGAAACACAGGGCGGTCCGAAGCCCCGCATTTGCATTATGAGATCTTTAAAGACGGGGAGCGCATCAACCCCATTAACTTCTACTATGGAAGTTTAACGGCTGAAGAGTTTGACAATATGCTCAAGTTTGCCAACCAAGAGAACCAATCCCTGGATTAATGCACGTAGAACTTCCCGAAAAACGATACTATGGCATTGGCGAAGTGGCCAAGGCATTTGGAGTGAACACCTCCCTTATCCGTTTTTGGGAGAAAGAGTTTGATGTACTTCAACCTAAAAAAAATGCCAAAGGCAACCGCAAGTTTACTCCACAGGACATCCACAACTTGCAATTGATTTATCATTTGGTCAAGGAACGTGGTTTTACCTTGGAGGGTGCCAAAATCCATTTAAAGGAAGAGAAGCAAAAGACACTTTCCACCTTTGAGGTCATCCAAAAGTTACAAAAGGTCAAGGCAGAGCTCATAAAAATCAAAGAACAACTATAACACTAAACCATAGAAAATGAAAAAAGGTATCATCGCCATTATCATCCTAATTGTATTGGGGGGAATCATTGGAGGTTGGTATATCCGCACCAATAATATGCTGGTCGATATGAAGGGACAGGCCACAAAACAATGGGCCAATGTGGAAAGCTCCTATCAACGAAGAAGCGACCTTATTGGCAACTTGGTAAAAACGGTTCAGGGTGCTGCGGACTTTGAACGCGAAACCCTTACCGAGGTAATCGAAGCTAGGGCCAAGGCCACTTCAACCACCATAGATGCCAATAACCTTACCGCTGAACAATTGGCCGAGTTCCAGCAGGCGCAAACCGGGTTATCCTCTGCATTGTCCCGACTTTTGGTGACCGTGGAACGCTATCCGGAACTTAAGGCCAATCAAAACTTTCTGGAATTACAATCACAGCTTGAGGGCACAGAAAATAGAATCAATGTGGAACGGAACCGATTCAATGATCTGGCTGGGGAATACAATATCAAAATCAAGCAAATACCCACCAATATTATAGCTAGCTTGGCTAATTTTGATGAAATGGCCTTGTTCGCTTCCAATTCTGGTGCCGAAAATGCTCCGGATGTCAACTTCGATTTTGAATAGACATGTCACACGTAGAGGAATTTTTAACGGCAGAGGAAGAACAAGAAATCATCGATGCCATCATTGCAGCCGAGAAAAACACCTCTGGTGAAGTCCGTGTACACATTGAAGCTACTTCCAAAATAGACCATTTCAGTAGGGCTCAACAGTTATTCCATTTTTTGAAAATGGACAATACCAAGGAAGCCAACGGGGTACTCATCTATGTAGCCGTGGACGACAAAAAATTTGTGATCTATGGTGACAAAGGTATTGACCGTGCCGTGCCGAAAGGGTTTTGGGACACCACCAAGGATGTCATGGCTTCGCACTTTAAAAATGGTAACTTTAAACAAGGTATTGTTGAAGGGGTCCTCATGGCGGGAAAAGAACTGGAGGCCCATTTTCCATGGGACCATAACGATACGAATGAACTAAGCGATGCCATATCCAAAGGGTAGCCTTCTTATACTTGCCTTTTTAAGCTTTTCCTTAACATGGGGGCAATTTACCATACCCGAAAAACCCCAAAAGCAGACCAGCGTCTATGATTATGTAAATCTACTCTCTTCATCCCAAAGTCAAGCTTTGGAGCAAAAGCTTATCCGATATTCGGACAGTACCTCCACACAAATTGTAATTGCCATAATCAGTTCCACGGAAGGGGAAAACATTAATTATTTGGGAGCGCAATGGGGGCAGAAATGGGGCATAGGACAAGCAGATAAGGACAATGGCGTCTTGGTGCTTTTGGCAAGGGACGACAGAAGGATTGCCATTAACACAGGTTATGGTGTGGAAGGCTCCCTGACTGATTTTATGTCGAAGCGCATCATTGAGTCCGTTATCATCCCTGAATTTAAGCGAGGAGATTATTATAGTGGTCTGGACAAAGGGGCCGATGCCATTTTTCAGGTCCTTAATGGAGAGTTCACAGAAGACCGAACCTTTGGAAACACCCCAGGGTTTCCTTTCAAGGCCCTGCTCCCTTTTATTATTTTCATCGTTATCCTAATCATCCTTTGGAGTCGAAAGAACAACAATGGTAGAGGTGGTGGACGTAAAGGCAGCGGTCTCGATATCTGGGACATGATCATCCTCAGCAATATGGGCCGTAGTTCCAGTTCTTCTGGAGGTTTTGGGAGCAGCGGCGGCTTCGGTGGCGGCGGTTTTGGTGGTGGCTTCGGTGGGGGCGGCTTCGGCGGGGGCGGTGCCTCTGGAGGTTGGTAAGCCTGCTATCTAATCTACTTTCCTATAAAAAATCTTGCTCACAATTTTCCACTCCCCATCAATCTTCAGCAGATTCATGAAATCAATAAAGGTAAATGTGGGATATTCAATTTCTAATCTTGCGTTGGCCGCATTCCCTGCAATAGTGATATCTGCAATTCTCGTTTGTCTGTCCTGTTTCGGTCCTGGTTTCATTCCTTTTCCAAAGAATTCAATGGCGTTCACCTCAGTATATCCCTCTTTACCAATGAATTTCATCGTGGCAGTTTCGTGAAAAGCCTTTTTTAAGGTTTCAAAATCGTTATTGGTCCCTCCGTCCAGATAATAATTTACGGTTTGCTCTACCAATTGATAATCTGACTGGGCCTGAAGTGTCCCAAAAGTGACCATTGCCAAAAAGAATACACTTAATTTTTGAATCATGATGTTGTTTTTTGATGGTTGTTGATGGGATTCAAGATATTCCTTTTATCATTCAATCAATCTTAGAGAAATCATAAATGTTTCATAATGAGACATCCTAGTCTAAGAATCTATTCGTAAATCCATAGACGCCATCCGTAAACTAGTAAAGGCCTTGTATCCAATTTTAACTATCTTGGTTCTGGCAAAATCTTAGTTTAATCAATTCCCGTTTGGCATGTCCCACTTTTGTAAATTTCTCTTCGTATCCCTACTTGTTTTAGCTGTTTCCTGTAAGAAAAAATCTGATGAAACCGCAACGGACAACCTCTTTAAGTTCAAGGATTATATCAGTTACCATACCCATGGCAAACAAAGTATTTCAACACCCATTACCGTTGCCCTTGCCCAGCAGCTGGAACAATTCGAACTTACCCAAGAACTCCCCAATGAATATTTCAAGATTTCTCCCAAGGTCGATGGAAAACTGATCATAGAAAATGGACGGGAACTTACCTTCCAACCTTCGGAATATCTAAAACCAGATACGGAATACACAATCACGGTAGCCCTAAACAAGCTTTATGAGGGTATCGAGGGGGATTTTAAAAAATACACCTTCAGCTTTACGACCATTGCCCCAAACTTCAAGATCAATTTGGGCACCCTGCAATCCTATAGTAAGGATTGGCAATATTTGACAGGGACCTTGGATGCTTCCGATATCTTGGAAGCCTCAAAAGCCATTCAAGTACTTTCCGTACAACAAGATGGCAACGACGTACCGGTCACATGGGACGAAACCACGGAAAATGCCCAATATTTTAGTTTCCGAATCGATAGTATTTCCCGAAAAGCAGAGGACAGTGAGCTGCTCATCAATTGGAACGGAAAGGCTTTGGGCGTAGACAACCAAGGCTCCGAGACCTATCCCATTCCAGGATTGAACAAATTTGTGATTGTGGACGCCAAGACCACTTCGGCACCCAACGCGGTACTGACCCTTAATTTTTCAGAACCCCTTAAACCAAACCAAAATTTAAAGGGTCTGGTCACCATTGAAAATGCGGAGAGCCTCCGTTATGAAATTGATGGGAACTTGCTCAAAGTATATCCATCCAACCGCATCTTGGACGAGGTTCGGGTCAATGCCTTTGAGGGTATTAAAAGTGAATATGGCTTTACCTTAAAAAACACATTTTCGGAACTGGTTTCCTTTGAGCAATTAAAACCTGCTGTCCGACTCATTTCCAAAGGAACCATTCTGCCCAATGCGGCATCCACGCCCATTTATTTTGAAACCGTGAACCTTTCCGCCGTTGAAGTACGGGTGATCCAGGTGTTTGAGAACAATATGCTGCAATACCTCCAAAACAATGACCTCACCCAAGATTACGACCCCGATTTTAGACCTGTGGGGCGAAGGGTAGCCTACAAGGTCATTCCCTTGGCGGAAAACGGAACTGAAAACTCAAGCTACTGGAAGGCCCATGCATTGGACCTATCCGAGTTGATAAAAATTCATCCTGGTTCCCTGTACCGAGTGGAATTCAGTTTTAAAAAAGAGCATACCACCTATGATTGTGACAATACGGACAACCCAGAAGAAACCCAAGAGTACACTTCCCAAAGCTCCAGCGATGAATCTCTGGAGGAACGCTATTGGGACAATGAAATCTACTATTGGAGAAACTACAACTACAACTGGGAAGAGCGTGACAATCCATGTCATGAAGCCTATTACAACTACGATCGTATTGCATCCACCAACTTATTGGGCAGTGATCTTGGGCTTATCGTAAAAAAGGGGAACAATCGCTCCCATCATTTTGCAGTGACCAATCTACTGACTACCAAACCGGAAGCCGACACTCCCATAAAACTGTACAATTTCCAACAGCAATTGGTGGGTGAAGTGACCACGGATGCTTCTGGGTTTGCTGTTTTTGACAGCGATAAGTCCATTGCTTTTGCCGTGGCCCAAAAGAACAACAACTTTGCCTATGCCAAACTAGCGGATGGCAATGCCCTTTCCTTAAGCAAATTTGATGTCTCAGGGGAAGAACTTCAAAAGGGGCTTCAAGGTTTCATTTATACCGAGAGAGGGGTGCATCGCCCGGGCGATGTCATCCACCTTACCTTTGTCTTGGACGACAAAGGCAATCCCTTGCCCAAAGATCATCCTGTAACCTTGGAGGTCAGTGATGCCAGGGGCAAATTGGTGCAGCGCAATGTGCTCACAGGGGAAGCCGCTCCCATATCTGAAGGACTCTATGCCAAAAAAGAGGAAAAGTTCCACTATTTCCCCATTCCCACCCAACCCAATTCCCCCACAGGGACATGGAATGCCAAAATCATTGTGGGAGGGGCCCAGTTCAACAAGAGTTTAAAGGTGGCCACCGTAAAGCCCAACAGGCTCAAGGTGGATTTTGCCTTTGACGATGAAGTCCTTAAGGCCAACACCAACAATAAGGGAAAAGCAACGGTGCAATGGTTGCACGGAGCACCTGCCCGAAATCTTAAGATCGATATCAATGCCTCCTTGCAACAAAGTAGCAGCGCATTCCCCAACTTCAAGGGGTACGTTTTCCAAGATCCCGTGCGGAGTTTCAACCAGACAGAGCTACAATGGATTACCTCAAAACTGGATGCCAAAGGGGTTTTGGACATCAACGAAAAAATCAGCATCAATGGCAATGCCCCCGGCATGCTGCAGGCCACTTTTACCACTAAGGTGTTTGAAGGCGGTGGGGACTTCTCCATCGATGTCTTCTCCAAAAAATTGGCGCCATTTTCACATTTTGTAGGGCTTCGCTCCCCAGAGGCCAAACGATATGGCTCCTTCCTCACCGATGAGAACACCTCTTTTGACGTGGTCTCGGTCAATGATCAAGGGAAGCCATCAGGCAACCGAAAATTAAAGGTTCAAGTATTCAAAATTGAATGGCGTTGGTGGTGGAACCGGGGGTATGACAATCTCTCACGATATGAAAATGCCACGGTACACCGTCCCTTCAAGGAAATGGAACTAACTACGGGTGCCGATGGAAAAGCCAACTTCAACATCAATGTTCCCGATGAGGAGGGTGGGCGTTTCCTGATTCGGGTAATCGATGAAGCCTCCGGCCATGCTACGGGCCGAACTGCCTATTTCTACCGGAATTGGTGGAAAAGGCCCACTTCCGGGGATACCGAAAGTTCCAAAATTCTGGTTTTCTCTGCCGATAAAGAAAAATACCAATTGGGTGAGGAAGCCGTGGTCACTTTCCCTTCGGATAGAGGTGGACGCGCTTTGATCAGTATTGAAAATGGAACCGAAGTCCTTTCCCAACAATGGATCGAGACCTCGGCCCAAGAAACCAAGGCCACGATTCCCATCACGGCCGAAATGGCACCCAATGCCTATATCAATATCTCGTTGTTGCAACCCCATGGACAGGTAAAGAATGATCTGCCCATCCGTCTGTATGGCGTGGTACCCCTTTTGGTTGAAAACCCGGCCACCTTTTTGGAACCACAACTTTCCATGCCCGAGGTGCTGCAACCTGAGAAATCCTATACCATATCGGTTTCGGAGGCCAATAAAAAACCCATGACCTATTCCTTGGCCGTGGTGGACGAAGGTCTATTTGACCTGACCCGTTTCAAGACTCCTGACATCCACAGTTCGTTCTATGCAAGACAGGCATTGGGCGTAAAGACCTTTGATATTTTTGATGATGTCATGGGTGCTTATTCCATCAGTGTGGATAATATTTACGCCATTGGTGGGGGTGGAATCGGAGCCGGGGCCAAAAATCGCAAGGCACAACGCTTTAAACCTGTAGTCACCTATTTGGGTCCCTTCACCTTAAAAGCTGGCGAAAAAGCATCCCATACCATTGATATGCCCAATTATGTAGGCGCTGTCCGGACCATGGTGGTCGCCGGAAATGGCAACAGCGCTTATGGAAACACCGAAAAAACCGCTCCGGTACGCAAGCCTCTGATGGTATTGACCTCCATTCCCAGAAAATTGTCCCCCGGCGAAAAAGTGACCATCCCTGTGACGGTCTTTGCCATGGAACCCAAAGTGAAAAACGTAACGGTTTCCATTGATGCGGGCAAAGCCTTGGAACCCGTTGAAGGCACCTCCAAAAACATTACGTTCAGCTCGGTTGGGGAACAGATCGTGAATTTTGATTTTAAAGTCAATCCCGCGACCTCCTACCAAACCATAAAGGTCAAAGCTTCGGGCGCTGGGGAAAATGCCAGTAGTGAAACCGAGATTGATGTGGAAAACCCCAACCCCATCACCACAAAGAGTGAACTGTACACCATCGACGCCAATGGTTCACAGACCCTATCCTTTGACACCTTCGGCACTTCGGGAACCAATGAGGCTTTTGTGGAATTCTCTACCCTCCCTCCCATGGATTTCTCAAAACGGATGGATTATCTACTACGCTACCCCCATGGCTGTGTGGAGCAGACGACTTCCGCAGCATTCCCGCAGTTGTTCTTGGCCGATGTCTTGGACATCACCTTTGAGCGAAAAAAAGACATCGAGAAAAATGTAAAGGCGGCCATACGCAGGTTGGGTGATTTTCAAACCCCATCTGGCGGACTCAGCTATTGGGCCGGTTATGGCAATGCTGATGATTGGGGCACTTCGTATGCCGGTCATTTTATGTTGGAAGCCAAACAACAAGGCTATCAACTGCCATTGACCTTCTTGAGTAATTGGCTTCGATACCAAAAGAACACGGCCCGCCAATGGAGCAATCAGGCTACGGGATACAACACCGATGTTGCGCAGGCCTATCGACTATACACCTTGGCCTTGGCACAACAACCGGAATTGGCGGCCATGAACCGACTCCGCGAATCCAAGAACCTGAGCAATGAGGCCAAATGGCGTTTGGCGGCAGCCTACGCCTTGGCTGGAAAGAAAGAAGTGGCACAAGAGATTGCGCAAAAGGCGAACATCGATTTCACTCCCAACAATTACAATTACAGAACCTATGGTTCCGTGTTCCGAAACCGGGCCATGGCCTTGGAAACCTTGGTCATTTTGGGGGATGCCCAGCAACGGGAATTAGCAATTTCCTTGGCCAAAAACCTATCATCACAACGTTGGTACAGCACCCAAGAAACGGCTTATGCCTTACTCTCCATGTCTAAAATGGTGTTGAGGAACGGTGGTAAGTCCATCGATTTGACTTTTACCCAAAATGGAAAAGAAACAGCGGTAAAAACCGATAGGGCCATTGCCCAAAGAGGCCTTGCCATTACTGCTTTCAGCAATGCGGTACAGATAAACAACAAACAGGGTAATACCATTTATGCCACCCTCACACAAACCGGGAAACTTCCCGTTGGTGAAGAATTGGCGCAACAGCAAAACTTGAATCTATCTGTGGCCTATCTGGATGCCATTGGCAACGCCATCAATGTGAACGAGCTTAGACAGGGAAGCGAATTCCAGGCAAAAATCACGGTTTACAACAGTTCCAATGATTATGTGGACAATGTGGCCCTGACCCATATTGTACCCAGCGGATGGGAGATTGTGGACACTTCCTATGCGGGTAGTGACAATGGCAATGCTTCCAAAGCGGATTATGTGGATACAAGGGACGACCGTACCCACCTATATTTTGATCTTGGTCCGAAAAAATCGAAAAGCTTCACGATAAAACTGAATGCTTCGTTCCTAGGCGATTACTATCTGCCTGGAGCACAAGCCGAAGCCATGTACGACAACAACTACCAAGCCCGAAACAAAGGACAATGGATTAAAGTGGTTCAGTGATGTGGCGTGGATAAAGAACATATCGCCCCTGCGAAAAACGCTTGCCAAGCATAAAATCAAGATAAGTGTCCTTGGCGCTGTCTTGATTTTATGGTTGTTCTGTCTGCCCAAAAAACTGTTCGAAGACCCCACCTCAACAGTCGTCAACAGTTCCGATGGCATTTTGATGGGGGCAAGGATTGCAGATGATGGGCAATGGCGGTTTCCCCAATTGGATTCCGTTCCCAAGCGTTTTGAGCAATGTATCCTGCTATTCGAAGATGAGTATTTTTACCAACATCCGGGTTTCAATCCCATTTCCATTGTCAAGGCGATTGGCCATAACCTCACCCAAAAAACCCGTAGGGGCGGAAGCACCATTACCCAACAGGTGATTCGTCTAAGTCGGAAAAACAAGGGTCGCACCTATTGGGAAAAGTGCATTGAGATTTTTATGGCCACTCGATTGGAACTAGGATATTCCAAAGAGGAGATTTTAAATTTATACGCTTCGCATACCCCCTATGGTGGAAACGTAGTGGGGTTGGAAACGGCTGCATGGCGTTACTTTGGCCTTCCCGTCCATGAATTGAGTTGGGGTCAATCCGCAACACTGGCGGTCTTGCCCAATGCACCCTCCTTGATTTTTCCCGGAAGAAATGAGCAGGTGCTTTTGGACAAACGTAACCGATTGCTGCAAAAGCTGCGGGATAAGGGTGTAATTGACAAAACCACATACGAATTGGCCCTGGAAGAGCCCTTGCCCCAAAAACCCATGCCCCTCCCTGATGTGGCGCCCCATCTTACGGAACGCATCAGAAATGAACACCACGGACAGCGCGTCACAACATCCATTGACCGATCTCTGCAAAACCGGCTCAATCTTTTGGCCGAAAGGCACTACCAGCAATTAAAAAGTAATGAAATCCATAATCTGGCCATTTTGGTACTGGATGTGGAAACCCGAAAGGTTTTGGGCTATGTGGGGAATTCCCCTTCGGGGAAAGACCATGCCAATTATGTAGACATCATCACCAAGAACAGAAGTACAGGCAGTACCCTAAAACCCTTTCTTTTTGCTTCCTTGCTGGATGAAGGTATTGTGTTGCCCCATAGTTTGGTCGAGGATGTACCCACGGTCATCAACGGATACCATCCACAGAATTTTGACAAAAAGCACGTAGGCGCGGTACCCGCCAGCAGGGCACTTTCCCGCTCCTTGAATGTCCCCGCGGTACGATTGCTCAGGGAATATGGGCTGCAAAAATTCTACAACAAGCTCAAGAAAATGAATTTGGAATCACTGGACCGACCCTCTTCCTATTACGGATTGTCCTTGATTCTCGGGGGAGCCGAAAGCTCTTTATGGGAGGTGACCCAAACCTATGCTGCCTTGGCTTCCACATTGAATTATTTTGTGGACCACTCGAGTACCTACCGCCCGACCGAATTTGTGGAACCTTCTTACATCCTAGAAGATAAACTGAATTTTGGCGAACAACAATTTGATCCTCCCATTTTTGGCGCGGGGGCCATTTATAGCACTTTTCAATCCATGATGGAGGTGAACCGCCCAGAAGGGAGTGAGAATTGGCAATTTTTTGATTCCTCCCAACCCATCGCTTGGAAAACAGGCACCAGTTTCGGGTTTAAGGATGCTTGGGCCGTGGGCACCACTCCCAAATACACCATTGGGGTCTGGGTAGGCAATGCCGATGGGGAAGGCAGGCCCGGTTTAACGGGGATCACCGCAGCAGCACCCATTCTTTTTGATGTGTTGGACGCCCTGCCCCCCAGCAATTGGTTCCAAGAACCTTTTGATGACCTTACGGAGTTGGAGGTGTGTGCCCAAAGTGGTTACCGTGCTTCGATCTACTGTAGCGAAACCCAAAAAGAGTATGTGCCCACCCACGGTACACGAAGTGGCACTTGCCCTTATCATCAGCAGGTATTTCTGGATAACTCTGAACAATTTCGGGTGCATTCCGACTGCTATCCTTTAGAAAACATAGTGGCAAAAAACTGGTTTGTGCTTCCCCCCGTACTGGAGTACTATTATACCACATCGCACCCCAATTACGCACCGCTTCCTCCATATCTGGACGGATGCTCTTCCATGGAAAGTCAAGGTATGGATTTTCTTTATCCAAAACGTAATGAGACCATTTTGCTTCCCAAGGATTTGGGCAATACAACTTCCGATATTGTCTTAAAATTGGCGCATCAGCAGTCCAATGCCATTGTGTATTGGTATTTGGACGAAACCTACTTGGGCAAGACCGAAAATTTCCATGAACTTATTCTGGACATCAAACCGGGGGATTATGTGCTTTCCGCCACGGATCACTTGGGCAATCGCCTTGAACAATCCATCCAAGTCCGGTTGGCTTCGGAAAATTGAGCCTATTTCTTGCGCATAAAAATGGTGATGGGCACTCCGGTAAAATCGAAATGCTCCCTGAGCTTGTTCTCCAAAAATCGCTTGTACGGGTCACGCACATATTGCGGCAGGTTACAGAAAAAGGCAAACTGCGGATAGGGCGTGGGCAATTGGGTACAGAACTTGATCTTCACGTATTTGCCCTTGTAAGCTGGTGGAGGTGTATGCTCAATGATAGGGAGCATAATATCGTTCAATTTTCGGGTCACGATTTTCTTTGAACGGTTTTTGAAGACATCCACTGCCGTTTCGATGGCTTTGTAGATCCGCTGCTTGGTCATTACCGAAATAAAGAGAATGGGCACATCCTCAAAAGGAGAGATGGCCTGCTTAATTTTAGCGGTATACTCTTTCACGGAATTGGTCTCTTTTTCCACCAAATCCCATTTATTCACCAGTATCACGATTCCCTTGTTGTTCCGTTGGGCCAACCAGAAAATATTTTCCACCTGCCCATCAAAGCCACGGGTGGCATCCAACATCAAAATACAAACATCACAATGCTCAATGGCCCGTACGGAACGCATTACGGAGTAAAACTCCAGATCTTCCTTGACCTTGGATTTTCTTCGGATTCCGGCGGTATCCACCAAGTTGAACTCAAACCCAAATTGGTTGTATTTGGTGTCAATGCTGTCCCGGGTGGTCCCTGCAATATCGGTAACAATGTAGCGATCTTCGCCTATCAAGGCATTTATAAAAGAAGATTTTCCTGCATTGGGTCGTCCTACAACAGCAAAACGAGGCAATTCACTCTCTTCTTCCTTCACATCGGGCAATACTTCTACCAAAGCATCCAGCAACTCCCCTGTTCCGCTTCCGTTGATGCTGGAAAGGGTGTAATACTCCCCCAATCCCAAGGCATAAAACTCAACAGCATCGGCCATTCTTTGTGCATTGTCCACCTTGTTCACGGCCAAAAAAACAGGCTTGTTAACCTTACGAAGCAATTTGGCCACGTCCTCATCCATTCCAGTGACCCCTGACTCCACATCGACCATAAAGATGATTGCATCGGCCTCACCTATGGCAAGTTCCACTTGTCTATCGATTTCCTTTTCAAAAACATCATCGCTCCCCAACACATATCCTCCGGTATCGATCAAGGAAAATTCCCGACCGTTCCAGTCGCTCTTCCCGTAATGACGATCGCGGGTAACCCCGCTCACGGCATCCACTATGGCCTCACGGCGTTGGATCAATCTATTGAAAAAAGTGGATTTCCCTACATTGGGTCGCCCTACGATGGCTACTATAGCTCCCATCAGCATTAAATTTTGGCAAAAGTACCATTTATTATGAAGAAAAAATGATACCTTCTTTTATCTATTTCAATATGTTATGAGTGATTTCACCAATGAGATTGTCCTTAGGCCCCGATTTCAGTTGGCCTTGAAAACCGATTTGGACCATATTAAACAGGTTTTTGATTCGGTTGGGGACGGACAATTTGTGGTAAAACGTCTGGATGAGCACATCTATATCCGGTTCCAGCCCTCTGAAATTACCTTTTGGTCCCCGCAACTCCATCTGGAACTCATTTCCTTCGAGGAAGGCGAGAGTCAAATCCATGGGGTCTTTGGACCCAACCCCACACTTTGGACGTTTTTTATGTTCCTGCATTTTGGAGTGGGCACCCTTTTTGTAATCTTGGGTGTATTTGCCTATTCCAACCATTCGTTGGGAAAAGATGTGACCCTTTGGCTCGTGGGCATGTTCTTTTTGGTACTGATCTGGTTTGGGCTATATGCTTTTGGCCGTATGGGAAAATCCAAGGGAAAGCCACAAATGGAACAACTCAAGGATTTTTTTCGGAAAATGGTCTCTGGATTCCCCCGAGAATCGGTCTAGTTGTTGTATCCAAAGCGCTTGAGCTGTTGGCTATTGCTACGCCAATTTTTATTGACTTTCACATAAAGCTCGATATGTACTTGCTTTGCAAAGAATTTTTCCAAGTCTTTACGAGCTTCCACACCCACTCTTTTTAAGGCACTTCCCTTGTGTCCGATAATGATTCCTTTTTGGGTATTTCGCTCCACCATAATCACGGAACGGATTCGGATGATATCCTCGTCTTCCAAAAACTCCTCGGTCTCCACTTCCACAGAATATGGAATTTCCTTTTTGTAATGGAGCAATATTTTTTCCCTGATAGTCTCATTGACAAAAAAACGTTCAGGCTTGTCGGTCAATTGGTCTTTGGGGTAATACGGAGGGGCTTCTGGCAACAATTCCAAAATACGTTCAAAGACTTCCTTTACATTGAAGTTCTCCAAGGCTGATATGGGATGGATCTCCGCGTTGGGAAGTACGGTCTGCCAATGCTGCATCTGTTCTTCCAAAGCTACTTGATCTGACGTATCTATCTTGTTGAGTAACAGCAACACCGGAATCTTACTGTTTTGAATTTTTTTGAAAAAGGCCTCATCCTTGAGTGCCTTTTCACCAATTTCCACCATATAAAGCAAAACATCGGCATCTTCAAAGGCCGATTTCACAAAGTCCATCATGGACGATTGGAGTTCATAGGCGGGTTTGATGATACCCGGGGTATCGGAAAGGATTACCTGAAAATCGTCCCCGTTGACAATTCCCAAAATCCGATGACGGGTCGTCTGGGCCTTGGAGGTAATAATGGAAAGCTTCTCCCCCACAAAAGTGTTCATTAGGGTAGACTTTCCTACGTTGGGGTTTCCAATGATATTTACAAAACCTGATCTATGCACCACCTTGCTTCAATTTTTTAAAATAGTTTTTGGCCGACTCATTTACTTTGGGCGATAAATACAGTACGGCAATCATGTTGGGAATGACCATAAGGGCATAGGATAAATCTATGAGATTTTTCACTAAATCCAACGATGCAATCGTGGCAAAAACCACCATCACTATAAAAAATACATTGTACCACTTCCCTACTTTGGGATTGGTAAGGAATGAAAGGCATTTTACCCCGTAATAGGAATAGGTAAACAGTGTGGAAAGGGCAAATGCCGTTACTATCACCATTAACAAAATATCGCCAACACCGTAAAGGGTCTTTTCAAAAGCGGACATGGTCATGGTAATTCCACTACCGTCCTCCAAGTAGGCCCCGCTCAAGATAATGACCACGGCGGTAAAGGTACAGACCATGATGGTATCTATAAATGGCCCCAACATGGCCACCAATCCTTCCTTGGTGGGCTCATCGTTACGGGATTGGCCATGGTACATGGGCGCACTACCGAGACCGGCTTCATTGGAAAACATGGCACGGCGTACCCCTACTATCACAAGGCCCCAGAATCCACCCGTGACTATGGTGTCAAAATTCCAAGCTTCCACAAAAATCATTTTAAGGGCCGGCAATACCTCGCCAGCATTATTGGCCATCACAAAAATTACGGCCAAGAGATATACCCCTACCATAAAGGGTACTATAGCCGATGCCACCTTGGCGATCTTGGAAAGTCCGCCAAAAATCACAATTGAGGTAACAATGGCCAAAACGAACCCTATGCCCAGTTTCCAATTAAATTCGCTGGTCAATAATAGTGTTTCATGGGGCTTCACCACCCCCATAAAAGCCTCGGTAAACTGGTTGGCGGTAAACACGCCCAAAAAACCGAACAATCCACAAATACTGAAAAAAATAGCCATGGGCTTTGCCCATTTTCCCATTCCCTTGGTGATGTAGAACATGGGGCCACCCTGTAACTTTCCATCGGCATCGGTATCCCGGAACATAATGGCCAAACTCCCGGAATAGAATTTTATGCCCATGCCCAAAAGGGCCGTCATCCAAATCCAAAAAACAACCCCTGGTCCGCCATCATGGATGGCAATGGCCACACCTGATATATTCCCCAAGCCCACAGTGGCCGCTACTGCTGCGGACAACGCCTGAAATGAACTGACATCGCCTTTGGCATTCTTATCATCATACTTTCCTGAAACTACGGCAATGGCGTGCCCGAAATAGCGATAGGGTGTAAATTTTGAATAAAAAATCAGAAAAATCCCTCCTCCTATCAGCAATAGAAACATGGGCCATTCGGTGTATGGCAGTATGGAGGACAGAAAATCGTTGATTGCTTTCATAGGGTCAAAAACTCCGAATTTAGGGATTTTCAGCTGTATAGCCCCAAATGATTTAGGAATATTGGGATTTGTTTGGAAATAACCGAAAAACGGTTGTATATTTGCCGTCCACATCGCGGGGTAGAGCAGTACCCTTCGACAAGCTCAGGACAGGGTACCTACCAAAACTGGGCATTTTTATTGAAAATTACGTTTCTTAAGGAAACAAAAGATATATATCGCGGGGTAGAGCAGTAGGTAGCTCGTCGGGCTCATAACCCGAAGGTCGCTGGTTCGAGTCCAGTCCCCGCTACAAAGGCTAAATTGCTAGGAACAAACGGATTGTGTACATACAATCCGTTTTTTTATGCCCGATGTTTCCCTATTTTTACGCACAGTACATGGTACCGTACACGTTTTTGACATGAAACGAGCCTTCTCAGAACCAAAGATATACACCGGTGGGGCCGATGCGAAAAGCTGGTCCAAGCTCCCCAAGAAAGAGCAAAGGGACGCCCTTGCCAAGGACTGGTACGTCTACTATTCGTTCCGTGACCCTTCCACGGGAAAACTGAAGAGACAGCCCAACATCAAGGCAGGTGCCAACCGCTATGGAACAAAGCGGCAGCGCTATGCCCATCTGAGGACCATCCAGAGGAACCTTACGTTCCTTCTCGAGGCCGGTTTCAGCCCCTATGCCGACAACACCGAACTGGAGGGGGAACTCTTTGACAAAAGGAAAGGGGCCCCTGATAAGGGCGCAATACAGTCCATTGAAAAACAAGGACAGCAAAGGGAGACCATCGGACCAAAGGACGGGGATATCCCAATAGGGGTCACGGAGGCCCTGGAGATGGCCCTTTCCATAAAAAAGAGGACCCTTAGGGAATCCTCCTTCATCAAGTTCAGGAGCAGGGCCAAGCGTTTCGGGGAATGGGTGGCGCAACGTTTCGGCAGCGGTCTCAACATTGCACTGTTGGACAAAAGAACGGTCATGGAGTACCTCAACGAGGTATTGCAGCGCACCAGTGCCCGGAACCGCAACAATGCAAGGGCCGATCTGAGCTCCCTGTTCCAGACCCTTGAGGACAACGAAATCATTGCCAAGAACGTTGTCAAAGGGATACCCCAGCTCCGAACCCAACCCAAGCGCAACAAAACATACAGTCCAAATCTGCTTGCCGAAGTGGAGAACCTCATAAAAGAGAACGACCCCCTGTTGCTGCTCTTTGTGCGCTTTGTCTCCTATTGTTTCCTAAGGCCCATAGAGGTATGTAGGCTGAGGGTAAGGGACATCGATGTCACGGACAAAAAGCTGTATCTGCGCACCAAGACCAAGCTCGACAAGACCAAGATAATCCCTGACATCCTATTGGAGGAACTGCCTGATATTTCAAGAATGGACCCCGAACACTTTCTATTCACCCCGGAGGGTATCGGAGGGGCCTGGGACACCTCCGAGGAGAACAAGAGGGGGTATTTCACAAAACGGTTCAAAGTGGTAAAGGAGGAACTTGGGCTCGGTATGGAATATGGCCTATACAGTTTCCGGCACACCTACATCACCCAACTGTACCGTAAACTGGCCAAGGACCACCCCTCATTTGTAGCCAAGAGCAAACTGTTGCCCATAACCGGCCACAGCACCATGGATGCCCTTGAGAAGTACCTTCGCGACATCGATGCCGAACTGCCGGACGACTATTCCCACCTGTTCGAAAAATAGAAGTGGGCAATTCATCCCATTGCCTTACCTTTATTAGGGGAAATTTTGTTGTTTTACATAGAACCATATCCTATGAACCCCTTCGGACTACTGAAAGGACACGACCTGGCCGGCATGGAGCCAACGGACCGACAACTGCTATTGTTGTCCCATGGACTGATGGAACCAATGCATGTAATTGCCCTTTCAACGGAGCCCAAACAGGTATTTCCCCCTGTCGGCCCGCCCGTGATGCGGTATTCCCAACAGCTCATCAACGGTCTGCACTCATTTTTGTTGGAACGGTATGCCCACATTGTTGATGGGCCGTTCTATGGCTTCTTCCATGATTTCAATGAAGAGATATTTGGCCTTGGCAAGAAGAAGTCCAGAAAATTGGCCCTGAACTACTATACACTGCTTACCGATTCCATGATCACCAAGAGCATCAGGATTATCCGTGTCCAAAAGGACAAAAGCGGTATAGAGTCCGTCAACAACATGGGAAGGCTGGAAATGTTAGAGGGGCAACGGAACGCATTTAAGGGCAATCTGGCAAACAGTGAACTCCTTGACCAATGTTTGATGGGAAATGAAGGTTATTTTTCCATTGGCCTCATTGAAGAAAACAAAACGTTGGGGCATTTCGTTGACTTTGAAACGGCCTTGAAAATCATTTTGTCCTTGAACAGCTCCTATGGTTTTGAGCCCAATCCTTTCTCTTACACAAAGGATGAGAAAATGGAAAAACCGGTCGGACCCAAAAAGACCAGACCAAAAATTAAGAACCCTGCGGTTCTATCTGATGAAGAAGCGATAGATTATCTTCTGAGAAATGTTTTTCGTTCAAGGAGGAGCCCAGACCCTAAATGATCCAAAAAAGGGTTTTCAAAGTAGGGTATCATGGCATCTTTATTTCTTCAATTAGCATTGTTACGGAATTCCATAATATCTCGAAAAGTTTTTTTATAAATTGAGGGGCAATCAAACCCAACCCCATGCTGAAAAGAATTCTATTAGTAGTATTCCTACTGATTTCTTATTATCCCATTTTTTCCCAACAAGATGAAATCACCCTGATTTCTTGGAACATCAAAGACTTTGGAAAGACCAAGAACAGTGAAGAACTGAATAAAATTGCTGAAATCGTAAGGGATGTAGATGTCCTGGCCATACAGGAAGTAGTGGCCGGGTTTGGTGGCGCACAGGCTGTGGCCAAACTCACCGACATCCTAAATCGAAAAGGTAGTAAGTGGGACTATGTCATCAGTGACCCTACCAACAGTCCCAAATATGTTTCTGAACGCTATGCCGTTATTTGGAAGACCTATCGCATCAAAATTAAAAATAGGGGGTGGCTTGTTTCGGAATTGGATTCCCTAATTGACAGGGAACCGTTTTTGGTGAACTTTTACATGGATGGAAAACAGTTTACGCTGGTCGATTATCATTCCAGACCTTACAACAAAGATCCGGAAAGTGAGATTAAAGCTCTTTCTAAATTTGCCATCGACTCTCTAAAGGCTCCCGTACTGATTGCCGGGGATTTTAATGTGGATGAAAAAATGCCTGTCTTCAACACTTTAAAAAAATCAGGGTACCAAACAGCCATTAACAATCAAAAGACCACTTTAAAACGAAGCTGCGAACGGACCAATTACCTCAACCATCCCATTGACAATATTTTCTATTCGAAGAATGTTCACAAAGTGAAAGGAGGGGTTATCGACTTTGTCAGGTTTTGTGATCAATTGGAGGAGGCCAGAAAGTTATCGGATCATTTGCCAGTGTTTTTGAGGTTTAGGTTGAAATAAAACTCCCCTATGACAGGTAGACCAACCGATCACTATCGTCCACCAACATATCATTCTTTGGTGACAAAACCGATTCATTTTGATGGTTGATCACACCCAAAAGCGTTTCATTTTTTTCCAGCAAAAGCAGTTTTATATCCTTGATCATCACAGGAACAGTAAGTCCCAACTCTGTGGGCCTTAAACTCTTTACCCGCTCTCCATCCTCACCAAAGAGTTGGTAGAACAAATTGGAAATATTGGGATTGCCTATACAGGTGGAAATAATTTTGGCGTCTATCAATTCTTTGAACAGAATTTCATCTCCCATGATTTTGTCCTTGATGATCTCCGCATTGACCTCATCGTTTATTTCGGCAATGGTATGGGTGTCCGGCGCCTCCTTTTCAATATGGAAAACGGTCATTACCGTTCTCAAATCCACATCCCGAATGGTATCGTGCTCATTGAATTCTGCAAAGACAACTGCAAATTTGGCCTGCTTTATCTGTATCAATTTCAAGGTGTTGTAATCCGTATAATCTGCATTTATATAAATGAGCCCATCCTTATCGGCAATGGTTTTCTGGGTGACCAAGACAATCTTATTGCAATACCTTTTGTCTCGAAGCAAGTCTTCTATAACCTTTTCAGCGGATTTGGTGTAACCACATATCACAATGTGGTTCTTGATGTTCAGGCGGGATATTTTCCCCGATGTAATGGCATTCATGACCAGAGATATTTTATTGAGTATAATTGAGATAAAAAAGCCAAAAATGGCCATGTTGAAAATCAGCAATAGAATGGAAAGAAGCTTTCCAAAAACAGTTTTGGGAGTGGTATCTGCCAATTCTATCAGTTCAAGGGAATACCAAAAAGAATTGGTGAAGCTATAAAATGCTTCGCTATCACTATTGTGTTCCACGCTGTACAACCCAAAACTAAGTACCAATAAAATAATGAGTGTTACCGTAAAAAAGATATAGAACATCCTGTTATGCTCCTTCATACCCTGAAGGATAATATGGAGCTTGTCTACTTCGCGAAATATTTTAAAAGCTCTTACCAAACGGAACAACCTTAAAAAGCGTAGAAGGCGAAGCATCCGAAAGGCTCTAAAAAATCCCAAGGACGGCAAAATGGCCAAAAGATCTATCATTGATGACGGTTTGGCCATCCACAAAAGTTTTTGCTTCAGTGCAAAAAATAGCCCCCCAATATGGTAATCATTCCTAAAATCGGAACAGATGTAGAAGCGGACACCATACTCAACTATAAAAAATACAAGCACAGCCTTATCCACATATTCCAAATTCTTGGAAAGATATTGGTATTCATTTTGAAAAAAGATGAGCACAATGGAAAGCAGAATCATTGAGGCAATGAAGACATCCCACAGGTATTTCTTTGGATTTTCCTCATCCAAGAACCAATATTTCAAAAACTGTTTCATGGCTTCCTGATGATGCCCCACTTTTTAATTGCAACCATACCTCCCTTACAATTTAAAAAATCAATCAAGCTTTGTTTGATAGCATGGATGAACACGAGATTATGCCTACCATTACCAACACAAATAATAAAACCACCAAACACCCGCTACTTTTTGATTTTGAAAAGGTTTTACGATAGGTTAGACCGGGTATCCCAGTCCGTATTGAATATCCTTTCGAACTTAAACTTCCCCGTTTCCCTCGATAACTTGGGGTGATACCAGATTTGCTGATATGGACTCCAAAACCTTTTCCCAGTTTTACTCTTTTGTGAAATCGGAATGCCATGGTTATTTATTTAAAATGAAATCAAAGATTACCTTTTCAATATTCTTGGGGATGTCAGCATTTTTGATTTTAATTTTATTTTCATCAACCCCCATTTCCTGTAACCATTGAATCCAAAAGGATTCAACAATATCTTGCGAATAAGCCCCTCCATTTTCACCATTAATCCCGATAACAAGAACTTCCAAATCCTGCAAACCATTAGTGGCAGGGATAAAACCAAAGTCCTTTTCTGCCATTTTATCTCTCCAGTCAGACCCATCCAATTTTAACCCATCAAGACTCTTAGGTGTTAAATAAGAGGTTCTACTCCCTTTGACCATTTGCGTTTTATAATAAAACATATAACCATCGGTAAGAATCACCAAAATATTCCTGTGGCAATCATCCATACAATAGTCTTTCACATCATGCTCAAAAAACCGCCAAATATCAGATCCTGGATAACCGCCACGGTCTTGTGCATCAGCCTTGGCTGAATCATACAATTCAGAAGGCAACTGGTCATATAAGTTTTGGGCCTCGTTTAAATAATCTTTGTTTGTGTCCTTGTTAAAAGCAATGCTAAGTTTTTCTGCTATTTCATTAATTTTTCCCGAAGGTTCGGGATTAAAGTACAACTGCAATCTATCTTCCAAGAACAGTAATTTTTTTCCTTTGACATGAGTAAGGAATGCCTTGGCCAGACTTGAGAGGTATGCGAGGTCTTTTTGAACCTGATCGTCCATTTCAATTCGGTCCGAAAGGTCTAGTAATACACTTATATTTAAATTGTTTTCCTTAGTATTTAGAATGTGCGGAGGACAAGTGCCATTCATTGCTACGGGGACAGACTCTTCCTCTTTTTTTGATTGTTTTGGTTCTTCGGCACAGGCAAATAGGAGCAAAGTCATAAAACATGGTACAAGTATTCTATTCTTATCGCCTTTCATGATTAAAGTGTTTTGGTGTATACTTTGTTTTGATAATCATCGGTATCGAGTTCCAAGTTTTTGATATGGGTATCATACACTTTCCTACACCTCAACTGAAGATCATTTTTTTCATTGACCCCCATAGCAAGCTCGGCATCTACATATTTTTGCCACCCTTGTAGGTATTGTGCGGAAAGTAACTTGTAATTGCGAATGGGAAGAATAAATCCATCGATAATGTTCTGAAGCTCAGCAATTCTTTTGTCCAAGTCTGATATTTCATTTTGTAGAACTTTGATGCCCCCCTTGAGTTTGAGAATGCTTTTTTCCTTATTCTGTATTTCCTCATGCAAGTCTTTTATAAAACATTGTATTTTGTCCCTATCCGTATGTTCCTTCATAACAAAATCAAATACCAACCCCCATACAATATAGGAAACGAAACCTGCAAAAATAATCAGCCAAAAACCTACACTTTGAAAAGCAATGGGAATATTGAAATCCGGACTGTCAAAAGTTTTATTGAGGTTATATAACTTTTCTTCAATAAGGTATGCCAAGATGGAATCGAACAAAAAAGTGATTATGAACAAGGCTACGATTTTCAATATGTTTACATATCCCTTTTTTGACTGAAACATGTGTATGAGATATCCTAGGGCAAAAAACACAAAAGGTATAAATAGCACAAAGCCCAGTTCCAACAATCCATCCTCATATGCTTTTGACAATGCCTTAGGGTAGAAAATCCCTGTAAAAAGACTGGTACTTGGGTCAAATGTCCTAAAGAATGCCGAATATGAGGTAGATATATAAAATATAAGGATATAGGCCGTCAGAGGTAAAAGAAACAACAACCCTATCCAAAACTTGGCTGTGGACCGCTTATCAACGTCCAAACCATAATCCAATGGGTTTCTTCTGACATTTATAGTATCCTGACGTAGTTTTTCAATTTGTTCCTCGTATTCGCCTGCCTCATTTTCAAGGGTTTCCTTTTCCTCTGTTTTATTAAGCAAAGCTGTGGTCTTTCCTTTCAATTCTGTAGTGTATGGCTGCTTAAGCCGCTCTTGGTTGGCTAAATCTATTTTACAATCATTTTCAAATTTCTGATAGATTGTTTCCAATGATATTTTCAGGGTATGTTCACTACCCTGGCATGATTTAGAGGTTTCATACCCCTCATGGCTATAATCTGTTGAAGGGTTGCTTTCCACTTTTTTCAGAGTGGTTTCTTTATGCTCATTGTTAGGCCGTAGAGAGGCCAATTTTTTTAAGATTCCCATGGTGATTATTCGTTGAGTTCCTTCAGTATGGTGTGTTTTGTTTTTTCATTTTGTGCACTCTCCAATAAATAACTACAGAGTTCGTCCACATTTTCATCTAAAAATCCAAACTTTTGAATGTATTTTTTCAATGTGATTTCTTCATCGGAAGTAATCTTTTTATCTGCCCAAATCATCTGGGCCAAATCATATAGATAAGCAATCCTTTTTTCAAGACTTTCGGGAATGGTTACTTCACCAACAGGTTCGGTCAATATTTTGTCCAGTTCCCATTTTGAAATATCCCGCTCCTGAGCAAACCTGTAAAGCAATTGCATTTCCACGGGGCTGAAATTCTCATCAGAAAGGGCGATTTGATATAGCCTTAAAAAATGACTTTTCAATTCTGCCGTAATGGTAATCTTTTGCATACTTTAATATAGTTTTGGTTAGTAAATCCGGTCTCGTTCGTATTTCTTCACTTTCTTTTTAGTAGTAGGTACAGGTTTTACTTTTATTGGGCGGTTGATGATGACCTCTATTAGAAATAACATCCCCGTCAAAATATCCAAGGGAACCCAATACATTTTTTTGTAGAGATATATGGGGAAAATGGGGTTGAACACTATCGCAACCAATCCAAACAAGAGCCCCCAATATAAATGATTACTGTTTTTGACAATGACCAATAAGGCCCCAATGAAAATCACCGTACGTAGCAGCCAATAATATTCTCGGGGAGCTTTCAATACAGCTATGAATAAAAGCAATGCACAAAGGACAGAGATGATACGTACAAAGTTGGCGAAGAATTTTGCGCTCATTGGAAAGTTTTAAGTAGTTGTATCCTCAACTTTCGCAACTGGTGCATCACGCTTAACAGCTGCAATACCATTTTCACAACCTTGTTTGGAAATATACATTTCACTTGTTGTAATCACTTTACCATTTGAGGCAAATAGGTTAAAGTAAAATTGATTGTTTCTACTTTTTGAGATAACGAATTTTGGAATAGCCATATTTAACGGTTTTAATAGTTTGTACTCCAAACGTAATCCCATTGCCACACAATCCCTTACAGAATTCCGTAATGCAAAAAAGTGGTGGAAAAGTATGTCAGTTCGAGCGCAGCCGACAATGGGTATGGGTAGAGAGTTCCGACCACATCTCGACTGCGCTCGATTTGACCAGCGATTTGTAAAAAAGATTAATGTTTAATCCTCCCAGCCGCAAAGGGTGCGGCCCATTTCCTTGGCCTTTTTTAAAGTGACTTCGTGAATCTTGGTGGAACAGTTGGAAAGTCCCCGACAGTTTTTACGATAATGGTACTTTTTGCTCCCCTTCCCCATACAGAGATAAACGGTGTTAGTATCCGAATTGACAGGCGTATCGAAACCAGATAGTATAAAAATCAATAAGGGAAGCAATAGAACCCTAAACCTCATAGTAACCGACCGTTTTCAGTAATTCTTCTTCAAACTGGTAGATATCATCCACAGTCTCGATCAAATGCCGAGTCTCTTCCTTTTGCTCATCAATAACCCCAAGATATTTGTTCCCACCATTCAAATGGAGGCGACATAAAGGTTTTCGATTGTTATCATCCAACAAGATTCCGAAATACGATTGAGTATCCCGATGAACAATACGATGAATTGGAAGTTTTCTCCGCAAAATGGCTACCACGATCCGATAACCTTCCAGTTCTTCCTCTGTGGTGTTCACTTTACTGATCTTTTCGGGTACCTTATGCTCTACCTGTTGTTTTTCGGACTCTTTGTTCAAGGCCGCATTCAAGCGGTCGCTCACCTTTTCGCCAATAGTCTGGGTAAAGGCCTTGCTTACCAAATCGGTAAATTCCCCCATCACCTTTTCAGTAAGCCGGCCAGAATATACCTCCCCAGCAAAAAGCCGTACAAAATGATACGACGGAGCTTGCAGTTCTTCTGCAATCAATTTTTTTATTTCCTTAGTGTACTTTAGGGAACTCGCATTGTCGACAATTTCGTCCACATTGAAATTGGATTTGTGGAACTTGGCAATCTCCTTGATGGTGTTTTCCTTTAAGTGGGTAATGTCGAACTCCAAAAAGGGCTTTTCATCCATCTTATTGGCCGCTTCCAAGTCCGTATAAAACTGATATTCTATACCATTCGTAAGGAGTGCAAACCGAGTTTTGGTAGTGTGGAAATACCGAAATAATTGAGAGTTATGGGACGTTAGGTTATCCTTCCAGTTTTTACATTCGATGATTATGATGGGCGTCCCATTTTGAAAAATAGCGTAGTCTACCTTCTCCCCTTTTTTAAGTCCCAAATCGGCCGTGAACTCTGGCACCACCTCGGTGGGGTTAAAAGTGTCGTACCCCAAAAGGTTGATGAATGGCAATACAAAGGCATGTTTGGTGGATTCTTCGGTATCGATTTGCCCTTTGAGCTTGGCCGCCTTTTCGGCCAAAGCTTTAAGTTGGTTTTGGAGTTCCATTTATGTAATTAATATGTTTTTTCTTTCCTTTCAACAATACTCAATCTTGCCATTTCCTTAAATTTTCCAGAATCATCATATAAACTAAGGTTCCCATTTTCTTCAATTAAATAATACTCTCCATGATTATTTTCATAATCGTATCTAGTAGCATTTTTCTGTTTTTTCTCAAAAACCTCTTCAATTAGTTGCCCTCCCTTACCAATGAGACTGTTATCCGCATAAATAGATTTCATATATAGATTCCCCTCTCCTTTGACCAAGAATTTTTTATTGGGGAGCATTGCGTCATTATCATACCATGAAGCAATTATTTCTCCTGACACCATCTCATCTTCCATTTTTTTATATGCTTCCCCAGAAGCTCCCAAAATTTCTAGTTCAAGCTCTGGCTTAAAGTGAGATATTGCCCAAGCTCCATATTCAGTTTCCTGTTCAGGTAAATAATAAAAAATCCATAGCTTTTCGTAACCATTCCTTTCTTCCTTTAGATTCAACGCTAATTTTTTGAGCTCTTTTTCACTTACTGGACCTTGAAGTCTTACCTTGATATTGGTTTTTTTAAAAGAAATATCTCTGTCTTCACCAATAATAGAATATACTTTCTCTCTATAGGGAGTTTCTCTTGCGCCTTCATTGCCAGCTTTATTTTGAATACATCCTATTACTTGACATAAAATGATCGTCAGAAATAATCTTTTCATTTTTATAGCTTTTCGCAGGTTTCGCCTTTGTTTGCCGATACCATTTTATAAGCATCTACAATTTCCAATTCTCCATTACTCTGGTTATGCTGGTTACATAGGGGAATGATATACCATTTTGAATCAAATGAATTAGCTTTTTGGACATGGGCCCCAACTAAATCCTTATTGATACAGCCTTTTTCAATGCAAAAAGAGGTTGTCTGTCCACTAAATTTTTCCCAATGTTTAAGCCAACTCCCACAGCTACATTTATTTTGACTGGTACCATTAATATTTTTAATCCTTGCCATAATATTCTACTTTACGATTGTAATCCTCAAACCTAACCCCATTAAAAAACAATCCCTTACAGAAATCCGTAAGGGATTACAATTTGGTTGAAAAAAGAAAGGTCTCTGCTTAGATTTTACCTTCCCTAACCAATTTGGCTATAAGGTGATGCGTGTTTTTTGCTCCAAATTCATCAAACAATTTGCTCACTTTTTTATCTATAGTGCTTTCGCTATTAGGAGTGATGTTTTGCTGTTTGAGCTTTTCCGAGATTTCTTTTTTGGTGAGACCATCAGCAAGGTCTTTCAAAATCATACGGTCAAACTCATCCAACTCAAATACATTATTGGTAACATTGAGACTTATGCGAGGTGAAACAAAGGTACGGTTATGGTATACTTCCTGTATTGCGTTCACGAGTTCTGCTAAACTGTTTCGGCCTTTGCAGACATAAGCATGTATATTTTCCTCTTTAAAAAGCGCATTGACCTTTGCGGGATTATCCACCATTGAATTCACTATAATCTTTAAATCGGGTTGCACACTTCTCGCAGCCCTGATAAGTTCTTGACCAGAGGTAAGTTTACGTTCCACATGGTCTTCCGTAAAGAAAAAATCGGTGATCAACAGATCATAAGGTTCATTTTGGACATGGGCAAGTTTCAATCGATTGTAGGCTTTATCGCAATACAACTCTTCTTGAATCATTGGAATATCTAATTTGTTACGAATGGCTTCCACTATACCTCGATTGGTATCTTGAAAATCTTCAGCGATTAGAACTTTTTTGAACATAGTAGGCAACTGTTTTACTTCGGCAGGATGATGTTTGCCCTAAAGCCATCACCTTTTCCTGAATCAAATGTAATGGTTCCCCCTAAGGCTTGAATACGCTTTTCTGTATTTCGAAGTCCGTTTTTAGTATTCAGGTCTTCAATAGAGGCTCCAATCCCATCATCGGAATAGTCCACTTTCAATATTTTACCTACTTTTTGAAATGTAATAGCAATCATAGTAGCTTTACTATGTTTGCCCATATTAATCATTAATTCCTGAAGCACCTTATAAAGTACTGTCTTGGTCAATGGTGTTATCTCTGTCCAATTGATTTCCTTGCTTCCTGTAATGAACAGTCTGGCAATGGGTGGTGTCCTAAAACGGAGCATTTCAAAAAACTCTTCCTTAAAATTCGGACCTGTGTCCACTTCGTTGATTTCTCGGGAAAAGTCTCTACTTTGATCATAAAGGCCTTCCAAAGTATCCAACAATGTTGATTTGTCTGTATCATTTTGCACCATCAACATGGCTTGGTTGAGTCTGGCACCAAAACCATCATGTAGCCTCCTTGACAATTCAGCTTCCGTTTCATGGGCAGCAACCAACTTATCAGCTTTATTTTTTTGCCTTAACCTTTTGGTTCGCTGTCTAAAACTATATATGGACAATCCCAAAACGGATATTGCAAAAAGGAAACCACCTAGATAAATGATTTTCTGGTTACGTTGTCTGCTTGCTTCCAACTCTTTTTCCGCATTTTCCTTCTCCAGCCGCAAAATGGATTCTTGCTTGAGCTTATCATCATATTTATACTTGGCAAATTGGGTCTTCACCTTTAGCTCTTGCTCATATAGACTATCTTGTAAAAAAACGTATCGATCACGCAATTGAATATTTGTAGGCTCCAATTGCATCAAGAATTTTAATGCATCCTTTTCTGCCCGAGGCATTTTAATGGTTTTTGAAAAAGTGATTACTGTATCAAAATATGCTTGGGCCTTTTGGGGTTGCTTTTTGGAAAAAAATTCTCCCAAATGGGTATAACTGGCAATTTGTCCCCTTCTGTCATTGTTTTGGCGACGTATTTCCAAAGCCTGTAAAAAAGGTTCTTCAACTTTTTCTTTTCCTGAAAGCCATTGGGCATAGACTAAATTATCCAACACACGTGCATATTCATATCTATTTTGTTCAAGTACCGTATCCGAGGTGATTCCCATTAAAAGCATAATTGCATCTTCATAGCGAGCTTCATCTATATAAGCCGCCGCCATATTGTTTTTATAAATCAGCTTATCTTCCTTCGAATTTGTGCTACTAATTGCCTCTAAGTAATACCTCTCAGCATCATAAAAATTTAATAGCTTACGGTGATTCGTGGCTAAAAGATTAAAACATTGGGCAATGTAGATAGAGTCATTTTTTGAGACTAAATACTGTATAGCTTCCGTAAGGGTTTCCTTGCTACCAAAAAAATCGTTCGAATCCTTTTGAATAGTGCCCATATTTAGGAGATTTCGGCCTACCCAGACACTATCTCCTATATGTTCATAATACCCTTTGGACAGTGTATAGTTTTGAAATGCCTTTTCCGAATCATGCACAATTTCAGAAAAATAATGCCCCATAAGATAGTACTCTTTGGCCATATTATAAGGGTCTGCTCCATCGTAGGAAGAATCTATGAACAAAAGACGATGAAAAAAATTCAAGCTGTCATATTGTGCTAAAGAATAGTGAAGCCAATTTTTTTGATATGCCAATCGAGCTGAGACTACCTCCCTATTATGTTTTTTTGAGATTTCAATGGCCTTATTAATTGCTTTTAATCTATCATCGAGTTTAAGACTAACATCCAGTGACTTCCGATAAAAAAAATCAATCTCAACGGATCTTTTTTCCGCTTCCAAACTATCCTCTTTTCCTGAGAAACAAGAAATTAATATCAATGTTATAATTAAGGGAAATGATTTTTTCAAATGAGTGGATGTTAAAAAAAAAGAGCTGTGCCAAAAGAAAGACACAGCTCAAATTAAACAAATATTCCTAACTATTCATCATCACCTGGAGGTGGAGGTGGAGGTGGAGGATTTCCATCATCCCCCTCCGTTGCTACAGTATGGTAAAAGGTATCGGTATCGGCTATGTCTTCTGTAGTACAAGAAAACATAAACATGTTCAAAACGACGGCAATCAAGGCCAAATAGATTTTCTTCATTTTTATGAAATTTTTGGATTAGACAAAGGGGTGACTGTCCGGGATTTTCCCGGAGTTGTTTTGCTTTTCAGCCACCCGTGAGTGTTGGAGTACTCCTTTGTTTTTGGAAAGTGGAAACTGTAAGCGGCAGACTTGGCTACTTTCCTACGGGCCAAGTACTGGCCGCATTACAGAATCCCATAAAAATGAACTTTCTAGAAAAGCTATGTTAGCAAAACATAGCAGTATTCATTTTCAGTTGTAAAATTATTGGTGCTTAACGGCTATCTTTATAAGTGATTCCAAGAATTCCAATGATTCCTATGAATTCCAGATAAATCCAAGAAATTCTAAACCAGCCATGGAACCAAAAACCTATGAAAGCTATAAAAGGGAGATTTTAGAGCAGTACAGAAGAGAGAATGGGGGGGAAATCAGAGGTTATCTCTCTAGTCCAACTCGTAAACAAATTAGAGAGGCTTGCCTATGGTTATTGAAGAGACGTAATTGGAAATATGATGAAGAAATTCTAAATCGGTTTTTTCAATTTAGTGGCGAGAAAAGTAAGTCACTACAAATACAACAATTCAATCCTGACAGATTTGTTCCTATTGTCAAGTTTATTAAAGGAAAAACAAATGATACCTCAATTGAAAATCTGGAATTAATAGCCTGGTTAATAGATTTTAAGCCGAGGCCTTTGACCATATATTTAAATTCTGACAATCCTGTTGATTTAAAAGAAGTATCAAAAAAAAATGAATCCGACCCCAATATTGATTTTGAAACGATAGAAGACATATCCGTAGAAGATATAATTGACAAGAAAAAAAAGAAAAGGCGTAGATGGGTTATTACTATAAGTATTGCATTTGCCACTGTTTTATTAACCAATCTAGCTATAAGACATCCAATATTCAATTCCAAAACATTACCTGAACATAGCAACCAATGTATGGCATGGGCCGATTCCTCGTATGTTAGCATCTCCTGTGCAAAAAAACCCTATTCTCAGTACGGAACCCCTATTGAACCTCTGAATCAAATCAAATTGGAAAACTTCAAAAGAGTCAATGTTACAATGGCCACCTCATTTTTCTCGGAAGATGGCAAACCCATGATTTGGTATTTTAAGAACAAGGATGGGGAAATTGAATACTATACCGCTCCAGGACTACACCCCATAACAGGCAAAACGCTACGCGAAATAACACCATATATCATACAAACCTACGTTCCTCCTCATATAGAAAGATCGGACTCATTTGTGCAATAAGATTATTACATAATTCTATATCAAAAAATCTGTATACGATTCTATCCCAACACACTGCTCAACCTGAACATTGGGAGATACATCGACACCAAGATAACCCCCACAAAAAATCCTATGACCACGATGATCAATGGTTCCATGAGAGTCGACAGCATTTTTGATTTTTGTTGTACTTCAAGGGCATATTGTTGGTGAAGTTTTTCAAAAATGAACTCAGTTTGATTGGTCTCCTCGGCTACTTTGATCAAGGATGCTATTTTATTGTCAAAAATTTTGTTGCCTTTAATACTTTCGTGAAGGCTCACTCCTTTCATTATCCGCTGCTCCATTTGATCCAAGGCATCTTGGAGCGGGAAGAAATGAATCATCTTCTTGACCATCTGGATGCTGTACAACATGGGAACCTTGGAAGAGGTGAGCAATGCCACCGCTTGGGTAAACTGGGCCAAGTAAACCGATTGGATGAAACTTCCCACATAGGGAAGTCGCAGTACAAATGAATCCCATTTTCTTTTTACGCCCTCTCTTTCCAAAAGTGATTTCCGTAAAACCAGAAATGTAAGCAGTCCTAAAAAAAACAGCCATCCATAATCCTTGATAAGATTTGAAAGCGAAATTATCCATCGGGTAATAGTGGGCAGCTCCACCCCATTCTGCCTAAAGATATCCTCGAACATGGGCACTACCATTCGCAACATAAAAACGACCACTAAAATTGCTGTACATAGAATGATCAACGGATAGGTGAGTGCATTGACCAAATTTCTTCGTTGCTCGTTCTTTTGCGCAAAAAAAGCGGATAGTTCTTGGGCAATTTCAATCAAATTACCACTCTCCTCTCCTATTTGAATGGAATAGTATTCATATTCCGTGAACTCTTTTTGATTCTTAAGAATTTCCGATAGACTGTGACCCCCGTCCAATTTATCCAACATTTGGGCATAGAACCCTTTCAGTTTCTCCTTTTTCTGATTGTCTTTCAACAATGCCAAAGCTTCCCTGAGATGAACCCCAGCTTTTAACAAAAGAGCCAACTCCCCATAAAATTCTTCTTTCCTTTTAGTATTGAAGAAAGTTCCGAAAAGGGTGACTTCTTTTTTCAACAATTTCTCCAGTTTCTGATCTTTGGAAACTTTTGTCGTTTTTTTGTCTAATGTATGTTCTAGTTTAAACCCCATCATTGGTTCAAATAACTGGTTGCTGAATTCTTTTTGAAAACGAAGATTCTTTTTGACCCTTCTTGTTCCGATGTGTAAAGATCTAACGCATCTATCTCTCCATTTCCCTTGGCTTCCCCATTAAAAAATGTTTTCCTCACTGCTAATTCAACAAAGAATGTATCCAACTCTTTGACCACATATCCATCCTTAAATTGATATTTTATCTCTCTTGCCTCATTGATGAATACCAGTTCTTCTTTTAATCCATTGAACCATACCCCATCAAACTGATTAAAGTCAATCCAAAGGCTCTGCTTCATCAGATTGAGTTCTGTGTTCCGCTCATAACTTCCTGTTATACCGTGCATTTGTAGTTGAACCAAACGCAGTACGCTAAAAGCCAAGCCTACTACAATACTGGTCAATAGCAGCACCATCAACATTTCACTCAATGTGAAGGCCGGTATTTTCTTTGAACCCTTATTCATCCAAAACTGTAAAAGAGATTTCCTTTGCGGTTTCATTATGTACCGCAGAGAATATCATTTGATCAACGGATTTCCCAGTTTCCTTTTTGACCTCTAGACTCCACAAACCAAGTTCATCGTAGTAAGGTACAACCAACTTGTCATGATCGTGTAAGTACTGTAATTTCATAAGTTCTTGTCTCACCTCATCATCGTTCCGTGAAGCATTTCCAACAAATACCGAATTAAGGACCATACTGGCCACCATGAATACAACAACAATGAGTACGGTCGCTACCAAGGTTTCCATTAGTGTGGAAGATTTAACACGTTTCAATAGAGCCATTTCACGGTTTGGTTTGCAGATTTATTTTCAAAGCAAAGCCCTCCATATTCCCCGGGGAGCATGTCAGCATTTATCTTTCCATTATACAGATGGTTCAGATAAGCGTTACCATTTTCAAAGACAGAGAAGGCATTGGTAGTAACACTTCCATGGACGGTTCCTCTCAATTCCATTGCCTGTGAGCAATATACCTCACCAACGACCATTGAATTTTTCTCGATCCTAATATTGGGAACACGTCTAGATGGTTCATTGTCATCATCCATATAAATGATTGCTCCTGAGACCACTGCCCCTGTTTCCAAAGAAATATTTGGAACCATACTGAGGGTTGGCTCCTTTTGCCCATTCACTTTGGAATTTTGGACTGCCAATACGGTCGGGTAATCCAGTTGGGCGTTTTTGCCCACTTTTATCCAATCTCTGGCTATGGCTTGAAAATTTCCGCTGACACCATCACGTACTTCAATCTTTGGCGCTGTTAACAGTACATCTTTTAAAAGTGATGATGCATGGACAACTATCATATCAGTGGCCCAAACCATGATATTCCCTGAAAGCTTTACATTTTCCAAATCAATCATAGATCCCTTGACAATTTGGCCCTCCTCCTTAAAACTGTTTTTGAGCACCAAACCATTTCTAAGATCAACATCTACCCCACTCGGTTCAAAAAAAAGAGTGGTCATTTCTGCCAATTGCTTTTTTTGCCCTGCCTCCAACTCGGGTAAAATGGGTGTACTTTGTTGCTTCTTCCCATAGACCAATTGAGGTTTGTTGTAACCATATCCGCCAATGTTACCCATCTTGATTCCCCTTTGGGGCAAGTAGACCGTCCCTGTAATCTTTGCATCACCTACAATGACCATGGGTCTCTGGTCATCCTTTAGATACAAGGCCACTATCTCTTCTGAACTATGCCCTACAAATCCGGTCTTTATAAACTGTAGTTGTCCTTTTTTGGCCAAAACGGTTCGTCTTTCCAAGATTCCCCAATATTGCTTTTCCACATGGATGTCAATCCCCAAATTTTCATGATCGGGAACTTTCAATGACTCTCCTTTTTTCATGTTTTGCCCAAAGGAATATGCCAGCCCCCTGTCCGTTGCCTGGATCAGCGCCACGGTAATGTCCGTTTTCTTTTTAAAAAGGGTATGGGTCTGTGAAATCAACATAAAGGACATTAGCAGTACTGCAATAATGGTCCCTATGAAGAGTACAAATTGCAATGCCCCTGCCTTTATCTTTTTAGTCCATATCATTGGGAACGATTTACGATCTCCGTGGTTCCACCATAGCTTACTTTAATGGTTTCCTGATTTCCACTAACCAAACGAACATCGTTGACCACTTCGTTACGGGACATCAAAAACTGTTGGCCATCAATGGTAACAAAGTAAAGTGTGCTGCCAGATCCACTTTTGGAGACCAATCCAGAATACACAATATTCTTTTTGGGGACTTTGGTCTTGGGTATTGATTTTTTAACGGCCTCTTTCTTTATAGGTGGCATGGTCCCCAAAAAGGGGTCCCTATAATTGGCCATTATGTTAAATGTATCCCTTTCCTTTTTCAGCATGGGCAGTTTTGCCATGGAAACAGGGGCATCCTCTGGCAAAGGTTTGGGTGATAATGCCCCGACCACCTTAAAACCAATGATTCCCCAAATGAGCAATACCAAGCCCAAGAGTGTATATGTCTTTACATTTTTGCTCAATTGCCAATGGTAAAATTAAAGGCTGTGCTGAAATCGCTTTTGTTACCAGCTGCATCATAGGCCCTGACCACCCAATAATAGGTACCTTCGGAAACATTTCCGCTAAAGGTTTTATTCGCCCCTAAGGCTTTGGTAGTCAAATTTTGAAGGCTTTCATCCGAATAGATAAAGATGCTGTCCCGTTCTGCTGTTCCCGGAACATCTTCCCGGGTCCAAGAAAAATTCACAGTCGTTCCTTCCTGCGTTGCTCCATTTGCTGGAGCCACTAATTGTGGCGTGTTGGGCGGGGTCAAATCCAAATTTTCATCTCCGTTTACCTGAAACCCGTTCTCCACGTATACAGTTTCATAATCACTATTGAATGCCTTGATACGCCAAACATAGTTGCCATTGAACAGGTTTTGGTCGATTCGGGTAGGCACATGACCAAGGGTGTCCAACTCTACCACACTGTCCAGTACCAATTGGGCCGCATTCTCAAAATCAGGGGTAGCCACCTGTATACTATAACCTGTGGCATCCTCAATGGTCTCCCAATTGAAGCGCACGGAATTTACGCCCAACACACTTCCATCCACGGGAGCCAGTACGGGAACGGTCCGGTTGGAAATGTCAGGCACTTCCAGAATATCCTCACAGCCCATAAAAAAGCAAACAAAGGGCAAAAGGGCAAATACAATCCTTTTCATCGTTATAGTTTTAAATAGGCATTGGTCACATCCAACTTGCCGGGGTTTTTCTCGGTGTCCCCTGGACAGGCGCTTCCATCCATCAAGATATTGGCAATTTGTAGTTTCCCCCTTCTGTCCCGTTTCCAACAGAAATTAGAAGTTTCAAAGTCGAATATTTCCAAGGACGACACTTGTATCTGGGATGCCTTATTTCCTTTATGGAATTCCAATGCGAGTGAACCTCCATCAGTAGTTAGGAAGAAATGTTCTGAAGTATGGATCCATTGTTCCGTTTGCGGATCTGTTATAAAGGATACCTGGGTCAACACTTCCAAATCCTGATCTTGCTCAACATATGCTTTTAGGGTATGGTTGGATGTATTGTTCAATTGGGCGCTGAGGTTCACGGCATCAATGATCCGTATCTGGTAAAACCGGTGTTGTACTTCTGTTGAATCCGTAAAATCCATTGAAGGTGCCGTCCCCATGGCTTGGCTGTACTTTATATACCTCGTCTGCATGGCGGGTGTAAAAGCCAAGGAACGGATGGATACTGCAATGGGGTCTTTTAAAATAGGCTCTCCTACCTTTTGGAAGTCTTTTTTGAAGAGTTTGGATTGGTGTTTTCCAATGGAACCGATGCAAGGAACATGTGATTCCACTTTTTGCATCTTGCGCAAAGGACCACAGGCATTGAGGACCAATGCCATCAGCATAATAACAATTGTAGGTTTCATTTCTAAGATTCTGTAGGAAAATAACGCGTTTTATCCTAAAGTGTTGTGTTGAATCTTATAAATAATTACCCTAGCGTTTTAAGGAAAAATGCCCTGTTTGGACCTTGCCTTGATCATACTCATAACGGAACCAATAATCGGAAGAGGGCATTGGTTTTCCGCGATAGGTTCCATCCCAACCCTTACCATCTGGATATATCTGGATCAGTAGTTTGCCCAACCGATCATAAATAAACAACTGGGAGTCCGTGAAGTGCAGACCCTCCACTATGTTCCAATAGTCGTTTATCCCATCTCCATTGGGGGTAAAGAACTTCTGGTATCCTACTACAACAATGTCCTTCTCCAATGTCCTGCAACCAAAAGGATCACGGACATAAACAGTGTACTGTCCTGGAAATACCTCAAATTGATTACTTGTGCCAAATGTGAGACCATCCATGGAATATTCGAAATTACCAATACCAATGACATCCACGGTTACGGTGACCCTATCCGAAAAGCCATCGGTGTGTATCGTGAAGCTATCTGGCGCGCCCGAGGACACCACCTCAAAACTGACAGAATTGGAACAGGCAACCCCATTTCGCGTCTCTGTGACCGTCAATTCATAATTTCCCAATTCAGTTACATCCATGGTCATCTGATTTCCCACAATATTTCCCGAAGGACCCTTCCAAGAATAGGTTTCAAAAATACCAGCATCAATGACCAACTCTGGGCTATCTGGACAAATTACGTAGGTTTCCTCCAAATCTGGGTGTGGCAAGGGATTCACAATCACATTGAAATTGGCAATATCGTAACAGGATGTCAACTGGGTATGCTGCACCCTCACATAAATTATTTCATTGTATGCGGTATTGGCGTAATTATCTTTGGAAAGGGGGCTGTCAGCACTAAGGGCGTCCAATTCTGTTGCATAATAGGCCACTTCGTATACTGTTGGGTCTTGGCCGTTAAGTACTTCGCCATCTTTTTGAGATAGGTTGAATTGATAACTGCCAATCCCTGCATCATCACAGATTACAATATCAGTGGGCCGATATGCAGTAGGTGTGTCCAATACTTGTAAAGCAAAACTGCCGACCGAAAAACAATTGGGATTATTAGAGTTTTCCAATCTGAAATAAAGGGTCTGAGGATTGACATTGTTTTCATAGTCCCCAAAAATGGCATTTTGTCCCAACTCGGCATCCGCTTCCGAAACATAAAAGGAAAGGGAGGTCCCGCCGACGTTCTCTAAAATCCCATCTGCCTTCTCATCCAGGTCGAATACCCAACGTCCATCATTATTATCATCGCAAACCGACCAATCCGATACATTGGGAATCTCTGGAACATCAAAAATATTGAGTTGAAATGACGTAGTGGCATAACAGGAACTGTCCAATGCGTTGGACACCCTAATGTATATGGTATTTTGATACGTGTTACTTGTATAGTTGCTAGGTAATTGGTTCAAATTGCTGTCGGCTTCCGCTTGTGAACTGTGATAGGTTATCACCACACTCGACGAACTTTGCACCCCCAAAACTTCCGGTTCCACTATAGTCAAATCAAATTCTGCCGTTCCATCATTGTTTGCATCGCACAACTCCAAATCGGTAGGGGTATTGGCCAAGACCTGATCCATCACCCCAACGTTAAAAGTACCTGTTCTGTAACAATCCGGGAACGATGAATTCTCCACTCGAAAATATAAGGATTCATTGTCCACTGAAGATGTATAGTTGGTTCCCAGAGCATTGGTACTCCCATCCGCATCCATCTGGGTACCATAATAGGAAATGGTAAACTCCAAAGGATCCTGCCCATTCAAGATTTCAGTGTCCTTGGAGGTCAAATCAAAGAAATATTGACCGTCACCATCATCATCACAGACCACCCAATCCGATACTGGGACCAATTGGGGGGAGGCCTTTACCAGAACATCAAAACTGGTGGTATCATAACAAGCATGATTTGCGTTGTTCGTTATACGGACATAGACCGTGGTAAGCCCTTCCGCAAAGCTGGCAGACTCGGGCAGTGGGCCGGTATTGTTATCGGCTTCGGCTTGGGATGCAAAATAGTTGATGGTAAAATTGGAGGCGGGTTGAGCCCCCAACACTTGGGCGTCCAATGTACCCAAATCCAGATGGTAGTTGGTCCCGGTTTCACATACCTCTATATTGGTGATCGCATTGGCCGCCGGCACTTCCGAGATGGTGACTTGCTCCTGCTCCGTTTTGGTCTGGACACCCAAGGTAATTGTTACACTAACCGTATAATCCCCTGCGGAAGCATAGGTATGGGTAGGGTTTTCCATAGTGGACGTAGTACCATCCCCAAAATTCCATAGCACCGTGGCCGATGGATCCTGGGCAGGTAAGGAAAATGTGGTTGTATCCCCAAAGCAGGTATTACTGTAAGAAATATTTCCCGCCAAGGTATGGATATTGGAAATGAATGTAGGAAGACCTAAAAAACCCTTCCTTCCGCCTAAGTAGATGTCGTTATGCCTATGATCACAGTTTACACCCAAATTGTTGGGTTCATGGATTACATCCAAATATTCACTCCTGACCTTTACCCCATATATCTTAGCATCGGGTCCTAGTTGCAAGGAACCATAGGACCTGTTATTCTCAGTTCCCAGGACAACCCTAGAATTTTCTATGTCCAACTCCATACCGGCATTCAGGTTAAATTGGCAAACTCCCTCATAAAATGCCACATACAATACATCACTGTTCGGTGAAAACTCAATACCGTAACTGCCAATATTCCGCATTAAGGTGATCAGGTTGGTGATACTGCCTGTATTCTCATCAAAATCATATACCTCCACTTCCCATCCATTGGCCATCGCCAATCTTTTTCCATTCGGGGAAATCTTGATCTGTCCGTTTTCTCTTTTGCCATCAAGGCTAGCCACCCCAATGGTGCTCACCACGGGTGTGGCGCTTACCCCTGAGGCCGTAATATCATAGGCCAAAAAATCATTTTCGGTCACTTTACGGGTAACGATCCAGAACTCGTCCGAACCGGCCTTTTTATAAGAAGCCACTCTTTCCGTAACCCCAGTGATCATAAGGGTGTTTTTATTGGTAATTCCTCCCAATCCTCCATCCAGGCCCATATCCACCACGGAGTATCGCAAGCCCCTCCCTCCAGAAACCAAGTCAACCGTAAAAATGTAATATTCGCTGGAAGAGCCCGGTTTTGGGACTATTACCGCAGAATGCGTACTGGAGGCGTCTCCAAAAAGACCCGAACCGTTCTGCATAACCTGATGGTTCTTATTGTATACGGTAATACCATCGGTATAGAACATGAGGTTTCCCCCATTATCGGAAATCGTGGAACAACCTTCGCGTGTGTACAGGGCCCCATCCAGTAGGGGTACTGGTGTCCCACTGTTAAAATCCAAACCGGCATTATATCCAAAATACCAGATATTGGCCCTATTCTGGGCCTCGACCCCAACAGACAGCAGTAACAAAAAAAGAGAGGAGAAAATTGTAGTTTGGCGTAGGTTCACAAAAGATAAGGTTAGTTCAGTTTAATTCACGGAAAATAGGATTTTTCCTTCATAGCCCCAAACTTTTTCCATGTACTGCTTCTTTTTAAGGTATGCTGTTCAATTACACTTTAAAACAGCATGAGCTATAACGTGTTTGGAAAACAAAATGGTTCAGCCCCAAAAATAAATCCGCAAATGGGCCTCTAAATACGCCTTGCTTCTTGAAAAGCATATAGTTCTCCTGCTTAACCTTTTAATATGGGTGCGTAAAGTCAGGTTGTTTCGTTCTATACAATTGGTGCAATACCGAAAACGCCTATGAATCCCAGCAGGGATCAAAGCAGGGTAAATGTTCAATCTGTCCGTATAGATTCGCTTGGGGCGCAATAACAATATCTTGGTAATAAGTGGTTGGATATTGGCCTTGGATTTATTACCGACAAAAAAGTCAACAATTCTTTTTGTCTCCCGTTCCATGGCGTATGTAATCCAGATTGGATTGGTCTTTTGCCCAATGAAACTCCATAGCTCATCAACTTCATACATAGAGCCATGCTTTGTTGTGCATGGCGACTTTATGGCATTACTTATCTTTATGATTCTTGCCAGTACGGTTTTGGGAGAAATCCCTATGATCCTTGAAATGCTTCTTACCCCACAACCTTCTTTTAGCAACCTTTTTATCAATGGGTTTACTTGGGGACCATAGGCTTTATATTGATATTGTTGTTGAAATGACTTTTGACATAATGTGCATTTGTAGCGTTGGTTCCCCTTTTGTTTTCCATTCTTTATTGCCAATCCTTTGCAATGGGGGCAGTATTTTTTATCCATCAACTAATTTACTACACGTTATGGAAAAGAGTGCGTATTTTATGATGCCTGATGGACTTTCTTTGTTCATGGAATACCCTATAATGACAAAAACCAGTATCTGGAGAGCATCCATAATACTGGCTTTTAATTATTTAATCTCAAAAATGGGTAAAACAACTATTTTACTACATTACCAACATTGCTCAGTCACTTTCAAAGAACTTTTTGAAAAAGTAATGGAAAAAATGATTTTGGACAAAATTTTAAGAGGTACTTTATCCATCAACTAATTTACTACACGTTACGGAAAAGAGTGCTCATTTTATGATGCCTGATGGACTTTCTTTGTTCATGGAATACCCTATAATGACAAAAACCAGTATCTGGAAAGCATCCATAATACTGGCTTCTAATCATTTAAGTTCAAAAATGGGTAAAACAACTATTTTACTACATTACCCTTACTGACTTGGATTTTTTACTATTGGGACACCTTTGGGAATTTCAAACATTTCGGATGCGAGTTCCTTTCTTTCTAACTCTGTTAATTCTATTATCAACTTTGATTTATCTATATCCCTGACCATTTTTATTGGCAATGCGCCTTTTGTTTTTTTCAAACAATAATACCATAAACCGTAATGATGATTTTGAAAATCTTCAGGGTCAACTTTTATTGATGAATTAAAATAATAAAGAGTAATTCCTAGGTTACTTTTCACTTCTAACAAATCGCAGCTATATCCCGAAATAATGGAACTTTCTTCTTTAATCTTATAACTAATCACTTCTTCAGAAACGTTATTGGCATCTAAAAACATGATACTGTTAATACCGTTTATTTCACTATATATGGTATCATTGCCTGTATAATATTGAGTTACTTCTAACATTCCATTCATTATGGATTTGTATTTGTTCTCCTTAATAAAATATGATTGTGAATCACCCATAAACTGGACCACCTGATCATCCGTCATTTGACCGGTTTTATCTTCAAAGATCAAATTGTATTTGATTAATCCTTCAAAATCTGAATCCTGTGCTGATGAACATGTAAGAATTAATAAGAAAACCACTGCTATTCTATTCATTACAAACCATTTAATTTACTAACCTTACTAGATTATTATACTCATCTTCTGAAACAGTAATCATTCCAAGCTTTGGATGTTTAGGAAACTGAACTTCCTTTGACTGATAGACATCATATGCTCTTTTGGCGTGTTCTTTTGCAATACTAATTTCAGAAATTCCTTCATACAATCTTGCTAATACAAAATGGTATCTAAAAATATCATCCTTGAAATCTAAGGATCCCCCTGTCTTAATAAAATCATCGGTTAGAAGTCTTACTGCTTCAAGGAATCTATCCCTTTTATTCAAATTAACTATTGCCTCAGCAAATTTAATATCAGCAATACCACTTGTACCATTTCTACTGTTTTGATAATAATTAACTACCTCCTGATAGTGCTGTATCGCCTTTTGATATTCTTTTTTTTGGAAATAATAATCTCCAAGCTGCTCATGAGCAAAATAAGAATGAAATAATTCAGTTGAATATTCTTCCGTAACTCTTTCCAACAAATTAATTCCTGCTTTCTGTTTACTATTGTCCTCTGAATTAATAAGATTACTTCCTTTAATTCTAAGGTATTGGGCTTTATTAAAGGAGCCTCTTGATCTTTTTAACTTCTCCTCAAACGCCATCTTCATATCTTCATCCCAATCTTGATTATCATACCAATCCATAATATTTATTTTCCTTTGTTTTGCGGGCCTAAATCGTCTCTTCTAATAACCTTTGACTTTTCCATAACGGTTTGAGACACTTTTGTATTTGTTCCCGTAATTATTTTATGCTCCATATCTTGACTTTTTGCCACCTCCCTTTGTACTCTGATCTGTTTAGTATCATAAACGACCTTTGTATCTTTTATTTCTGTAACAGCATTTTCCATGCCATCGGGAATAGTATTTTCTAACTTGCCCGTTTTTGGGTCAGTTGCACTATATTTAGTAGTATTTTTAGTAATTCCTTCTTCTTTAAGTACCCTAGTTTCACTATCTTTACCTCTTTTTAATGCTTTCTGGTCAATATTAAGGTTTTTTATGTCCTTTAGAACCTTTGGATTGACCATAGGAACTCCTGTTGCGTCAGCAATTGCATCTTTGGCAACTTCTTTAACAAATCCCCTTACCCCGTTTGTGCCTGCTCCTCCAGCACCAATCATCAAAGTATTTGCTTGGAGGTTTTTCGCATATTCAATGGCCTTACCATCAGCAGGATTTCCAGTTGGTGCATTGGAAACTTCTGCCGCTAATAAAAATACAACTACAACACAAATTGGACAATTTCCATCAGGATCAGTATAATATACTGGGTTGTTCCATGCATATGCATAAGGTGATTTGTCAATTTGATTGGGGTCTTCAGCAAGAGCATCGATTACTCCCCACCTACCCAGTGCCGGGTCATAGTTCCTTGCACCAAAGTCGTACATCTCCAAACCAAAACTATCGTCATACTCCTTCCCGCCGAACTTCCACTTCTGCGCCACATCGTTGCCAAGTGGAGACATACCACTGTCATTGTACCCTTTGTGCTTAAGGCCGAAAGGGTAGTAGTTGTTTTCCTCTACGATTTCAAGTGAAACAGGGTTGGCATTATTCTGATTGGCATCCAAATAACTCAACCGTATGTTGCCCAAATGGTCCTTGTACTGGTACACATAGTCATACCCGCCCATACCATCTGAGGCCACATAACCTTCCGGGTGGCTAAAAAACTCAAAGTTTGGCCCTGCCCCACTATTGGAATACACAAAATTGCCTGCATAGTCTGTCACAGAACCTCCCCCGGACACCGTTTTCCGCAACTTGGTGCCCGTGGCGTCATAAACATACGAAATATTACCAGAATCCGTAACAATATTTGTAGGAAGATTTAGATGATTGTACAAGATGCTAGTAATTCCCTTATTAAGGTCTTGGGTCATGTTGCCGTTTACATCATAATCATACTCTGTACTCTGCACTGCTCCGTCATTAAATCCGTAGGTCGCACTTGCACCGTGCAACTCCTGTACACTTAGCAAACGGTTACTGTTGGCATAGTACTCATAATCCAAGTCATCCATTATACCAAGACCTGTGTTGTTCGCCAAAGAGGGACTTGTACTTGTCCATCCTTGTCTTTGCAGGGTCCCTATGTTCCCATTCTTGTCATAAGTCACACCTGTCAGGTTGTACTTTCCTGTATTGTCCACTGCATCCGTAATCCTGTTGAGCGCATCGTAAGTGTAATCATAGGATTTCAAAGAACTATCCTGGTTGTCCGTACGCCACTGCGTCCGGGAAATGTTCCCGTTGTATAACGGCTTCGTACCCCCGTTGTAGGTTATCCCAAAGTTAAACAGTTTATCCGGAGTTGTATCGGAAATATCGTTGATTCCCGTAAGCCATCCACGTATATTGTAGGTGTAGTCTACCGTCTGCAATGGGGATGCCTCGGTGTTCCCCACTTTCTTGCGCACCAACTGGCCCAGTTCATCATATTCATTACGTGCTATGAGTTCCTCTTCCCCCCCGGTGCCCGAGACCGAAGGGTCTATACTGAACGTTAATCCACTTGGGGTTCCGGATATGATGGTCACCGGCTTCAACGTTATACTGTTTGGGGCGGCAATATTATAGTCAACGGTCTCATTCTCAATGATGGGGTTCGGCTCCACGATGGAACCAGAGCAATCGTAGCCCAAGTTTTGATTTCCTATGCATTGGGTCTGCTTCAGCAATCGTCCCACATGGTCATATTCAAAATTATCCAGTGTGGCAATGGTACTGCCGTTCCGGGTATGGGATGTATGCACCTTTACTGGCTTGCCCACAAAATCCAGTTTTGTCTTGACAATGTCCACAGTACCCAAAAATGAATTCTCACTGTAGGTATAAATCGGTCGGCCCTTGGCATCGTACCGGGTCACCGTGGTAATCCAATGGTTTTCTCCCAGCACCTTCACCTTGCTCCCCGTTGCCAGTCCCTTTGTCCTATTATCTACATTGGCACTAAAGACTTGTGTTGGTGGTGTAGGTTCGTTTGCCCTGTCAAAATCATGGTCATCATAGTAATTTATGGTCAATATCTCAGTAATATTGGCCGTGGGGTATGCTCCATTGTCATAATTTACATCAATGCTCCCGAAAGGGTAGCTATTTCCTTGTTTCACCCAAAGGTCCGCTGTAAGTACATCTACACTATTGGTCTGGATCACCTCCCTGGCACGACCATCCGTTACCTTGCCCGTATAGGCCACTCGGCCCAGAGCATCATACTTGGTGAAGAGCCACTCATTATTGGCCCTCTGTATGCTATCTTGGGTCATAATGGGTTGGTCCAGCTTGTTGTAGACAATATGCTCCCATTCCTTGCCCGGTATTTTTTTCTCCACCAAACGGTTGCGGTGATCGTATACATATTGGTAGCCCAATCCGTCCAAACCGGAGTTGATATTGGCCAAGGTTTCCGTGGTGGCATCCATCTTGGGTGGCAGAACGTAGGTGAGGTTCCCATAGTCATCATACACATAATAGGTATCATGGGGTATTTCCGCATCCTCGGGATCATTGGTGTCCCCATCATCTGTTGTGTCCATATCCGCATAGGTGCGCTTGAGCACCACACGGCCTTGTTTGTCCTTGAACTCCTCCGTAGTATAGTTTTTGGTAGCGGTCCCTGGATGGTTCTCGTCATAGGTGATGGTCTTGTAGAGTTCTCCAGGCAAGTAATGACCATTATCCGTTAAGGTTGGTACATATGTCTTATCGGCAAAGCCAAGGGATACATTGTACTGCTTGACCTCAAGAGTATCGTTGACCAAATATTCAAAACCTATAGTGTGGTCATCGCCAGCAATGGAAAGTTGCCAATCCTTACCTGGAGCTGCTTGTTTTAGGACACGGCTCAATGGAGAGGGTTCCAATTCCTTTTGGGAAAAGGGATTGGGCGACCCAGATAGAATATCTTGCCCATAATTTGACTCATAGTAGATATCTACATCAGAATCGGCCTCAGTTCTAAAGCTCCCGAGTGCTGTGGATAAGTCTTTATCAGCGTAAGGAAGCCATTCCTTTTCCTGTCTTCCAAAATCATCATACCCGACATGCGTCACAACATCAAAGGTGTCCCCATTGTTGTCCTTGGGTGTTTGTCCAAGACCCAATTGTTGGGATGGACGGCCCAGACCATCAAAAAAGGTGATCTGTTGTATTAGGATATCGTTCTGCACAAAACGCAGGGGATCAATCATAGTGGTACTTTCCTGTTGATAGGTACGGGAATAGATATAGTTATGATCCTGTGGATTACTACTATGCACCTCACAAGCATTGCTTGGGTCATCAATTAATGGGCAATTATCGGAAGAGTTTGATACATAACCCGAAGGTTGTTCGCATTGAACCAAGGTATCACCGGGATCTCCCAACCCATCACCATCCCCTACATCTGAATACCATGTTTGGGGTGAAGGTTGTGCGTTTATGGTCATGTTATCCGACGTACCGGAAGTACATTCTTCCAAAGTGGCCGTCACCGAATAAGTTCCGGGTGGAGCCGTTACCGTATCCCCAATTCTTGTCACCCCAGTAGATGGAGATATGACATAGGTATATGCACTGTTATAATTTGTGATGGTAAAAGTTCCAGTGGCTACCGAACAGGCGGGTTGGGATCCAATTTCCAAAGCGGGGTCCTCTGGCACCGTCTTTACCCCTGCAGTCACCGTTAGCTTTGGCCCCTCACATCCATTCACTTCTGCCGAGACTTGGTAATTTCCCGATTGGGATAGTGAAGGGGAGTAGTTTGCACCACTGGCAATGTACGTTCCTGATGCATTGTACCACTTGTAGGTGGCACCCGATATTCCAGAGGCTGTCATGGACACTACTCCGGGGCCGCAACTGGGAATGACATTGACCGTAGGGGCAACAGGCGGGGTAAGTACCACAGCGGTGACTGTGGTCTTAGATCCTTCACAACCATTAAGTCTGGCCGCTACCTGATAGTTTTGTGAAGTTGAAAGCGATCTAGAAAAAGTCGTTCCGCTTTCCAGATAGTTTCCAGAAGCGTCATACCATCTGTAGGTCGCTCCGGATGTGCCTGAAGCTGTCAAGGTCACGGTTCCAGGACCACAACTTGGATTGACATTGACCGTAGGGGCAACAGGCGGGGTAAGTACCACAGCGGTTACTGTGGTCTTAGATCCTTCACAACCATTAAGCCTGGCTGCTACCTGATAGTTTTGTGAAGTTGAAAGCGATCTAGAAAAAGACGTTCCGCTTTCCAGATAGTTTCCAGAAGCGTCATACCATCTGTAGGTCGCTCCGGATGTGCCTGAAGCTGTCAAGGTCACGGTTCCAGGGCCGCAACTTGGATTGACGTTGACCACGGGCTCATTTGGAATTGGCCTAACTTCAGCAGTCACTTCCAATAGCTCTGATGACTCAAATTGGGTAGATTGGTTAAACGTGGATACCCAATAGGTTTTTGTTGTAGTCAAATTAACTTGAAAGTTATTGTTTTCACTCAGTGGGGTCCCCCCAGTAGAAGGCACATCATACCAACGTACACCATTACCATTAGAACCCGGGGTTGCCACAAGGGTTTTAGTCCCTGGACCACATCGATATTGTACCGCATCTCCAGTTGGCTTACCGATCGTAACCGTGTTCTCGTCAACCTGTCCATCACAATCATTATCCACCCCATCATTGATTTCGGTAGCGCCCGGGTGTATGTTTGGGTTGCTGTCCACACAATCTGAACTGTTGGTTACATATCCTGATGGCTGCCCATAAGATAATTTTGTGTTATTGGCATCTCCATAATTATCTTGGTCAAAATCGCGATAATAGGTAGAAGGGGTTCCCCGTGTAACATAAATTCCCCCTGATCCTCCATTGGAATAACTGTACTGAAACAATGCCTCTTTACTTGTACCAGGGTCACACTGCACCCTAATTATGTTATATTGATAGTGATCAACATTGATCCAATCTGGCACACCAGAGAAGGTTATAGTTCCCGTACAGGCTCCCGGCTGGGTATTGGACCATGTAATGGTTATATTCTGGGTGCCTCCACTTGTGGAAAATGGTACCGAACCACTATCACTAGACAACCCATCCAATGAGCACTGGGCATTTAGGCTACCTGAAGTAACAAAAAAGAATAGTGTACTAAGGCCAAAAAGTATCTTATAATATGATTTCATGGTGCTGTTCAGTTTTTGTAGTGGTATTGATAATCCGTCAACAGGTTGCCTTCCTCATCCTTTACGGTCTCCAGCCGGTTGAAGTCATCATACTCATAATAAGAAGTGTATCCTCGTGGGTCGGTAATACTGGTAACCCCGATCAAAGGGTCGTAGGTATAGGTGGTAATCATAGCTTTGGAAAGTGCATTTCTCAAGCCATTTATACCCTCCATATCCCCTTCATCATAATCTGAAAGTGTTCCTCCCCCAAGTGCCGAAACGACTTCGGATAGGGTAGCATTCTCTATCTTGGCGATTGGATATTGACCATTGTAGCCCCATATATAATATATAGGCGAGCCATCTGCCCTGGTTACTTGGAGAGGATTTCCGTGACCATCATATTGCTCAAAGACAATCCTGTTTTCCAATTCACCCAGAGTTTCCGAATCGACACCCTTTGAGCTTTTGATCGTGTCTGCAAGAATAAGATCGCCGCCAAAATCGGAATAATGTGTTCTTTGTGTCGTTTTGGACAATGTTGCACCCCCATTATTTTTAACCGTGGTCACAGTTTGGATCGGTATCGCCACCTGGTGTAACTGACCCCCTTTCAATTTATCAATGATGCCTTTCTGAGATACCGAAATATGTGGAAGACCTAAAGAAGTAGTGTTTTCAATATCATCTGGGTAATGTATTTCCTTGACCACCGTATTACCATCACTGGTTATTTCTTCAGTTTTGGTTGGTTGTAAATGGGTATCGTTGTCATAAAAAATGGAAGTCATTGAGGTTAACTCGCTGCCATTTTCATCTCTAGTGGTGCTTTCTGTACTTGACAATAACTTAATGCCTGAATGGATAGGATATTCAACAATACTATATTTGTAAATACCAGTGTTTGGCAAATCTCTCCAGCAACTTGTCGAAGACCCTTCCATTTTTGCAAATGGAAGCACTTTGTACATCTTATAACTTTGTGCTTCATTGTATTTTTTGTTGATATACTTTCTTTCTTCCCGTTTTACAAAATTTGTGCTCCCATTAGGATACATGGTCGTAAATCTGTTTTGTCCACCCATCCAATCCTTTTTGATGAGTATAATACCATTGAAATAAGCAATAGGTACAGGAAGAACCATATCACTTTCTATGTCAAAAGTGTAATTTGTTCTACCGATATTATTATTGGAGTCATCAACAGTATATTCATTGACAGAGTTATAAACAACTGCACTGCCTCCATTTAACGTAAGGGTTTGAACCGTGCCACCAGATAGAAATCTTCTCTGGAATCCGCTCTGCGAAGGACAACCATCCCCTCCTCCACTCATATATATCACTTCTTGGACTAAATACTGTTCTCTCAGAAATACCTCGGGAGTAATGAGTTTTCCCGATGCGTATTCATACTTTTTTGAAAAGGCCAGTTCATTAGGCTTGTTATAGGAACTAATTTGTTGAATCCGAAGCCCCCCAGCTACTTTGGTCACTGGCGTCATATTTGTGGTATCCTTATGTTTATAGGTGATATCAGCTATGATATAGGCGGCTCCATCAAATTCTGTTGAGGTAGAGCTTCCCTCTACAATGACTTTAAGTTTATATGAAACCCCACTATCCAAAAACATGGGGTCGAAAGTTATCTCAATCTCAGATGAGCTTGGCGGGTTTTGGTACATATTAGGATACTGGCCAGGGGTAATGCTATGATTTATAAGGGTGTGATTGTATGTTCCCAGTTGCTCTAAAATCACTGTCGGATAAGTACCCGTGGTGCTTGTTCGGTTCGATGCTTCAATATGTAATGTCGCATATCCCGAATAATTAGGTGTGAAAATGATGGAATCCTGCAGAAATGGAGGGTTCCCAATGACATTGTCCAAACCGGCAGCCATGACATCTTTCACGGCATTAACAATTTCCCCTTCTGTTGTTACATATTCATTGGGTTCAAATGTAAATTCGGTATACCCGCCGGTTGGATAGGTAATTCTCTTAAGAATCCCATTGCCCATATATTCTGGATAGGGATTCCTGTCCGCGGCCCCCACGTCATTGCTATTAATTTTAAAATCCTGTTTGGGAATCAGAGTAGTGTTCGAGTTTTGTCCATTATAATAACCCCAGAAATCTTTTCCATTTGAGTTTACTGGGGGCAACATATTCTCGTCATATCCGAAAAAATGTGTTTTGGCCTCGGTTTCATTCTTATTATATTCTCGTAATTCTGTCAGCTTTAGCCGATAGCGACGCACATCAGTAGGATTAGGGTTATTGATCGGTGCAGATATATTAATATCTGAGTGATAGTAGTCATGAACGAATTCAAAGCTTTTAATGGTGTCATATTGTACCCCATTATAACTTAGTACCGCCATATTATCAAGTCTTTCCTTTGAGGTGTCGAGTCTTCCCGACTGTCTCGCGAATACAATCTTACCGTTTGGAAACACCACTTCCTTAAGTCGTTTTGGGGTATGCGTAGTCTGTGAAATTGAAGATAAATGACCAAACTCATGATCAGATGGGTATGTGTTAGTTGGATAATATCCAACAGCAGTTGTCTCTCTATAATTGTATTGGTATGTACTGAAAGGAGTAACACTTTCATAGATAAAAGACACATAGTCATTTTGGTTTACGGATGTAATTTTGGAAAGATGCCACGATGAAGTATAGCTCTGCTCGTTGCTACCTCCTAGAGTTATTGTTTGGGTTTGTTCAGTTTCATTGAATTCATAAACTACTCCATTCTCTGTAGTGATTACAAATTTACTGGGGACTCCTTCAAAATATTTTATGCGAATAGGGGTTTCTTCTACAAGTCTGGTTTCACCTTCTCGGTCGAAAAAGAATTTTCCCGAATAGCCAGCAAATGTATAATGATACATATCCGATTCAGTATCACGCTCCCCTAAAACAACATCATCCAAAAAATTATAATCCGAACCAATTTCATTTACTTCTGGGACATCATACTTCAAAAATCCATTTTGTACATCATCTGGAATACCATGTGGAATTTTTGAAATCAATCCTCCTACATTCATTGACCAGCCCAATCCTACCTCTGAGGCAATCTGGTCCACTTGTATTCCAGCACTATGGTAGCTGAGTGAAATAGGTATTTCTATATCTTTAACACTAATATTATGAAGAGGTATTGAAATACTTGGAACACCTGTATACATTCCTACCGGGTACTCTCCATATTTTATAAACTCCTGAGCTGTTGGTGATGGAGGAAAATATTCGCGCAATTCAAGGGCTTCTTGAGAAAAAATATTATTTATTCCTAAAAAAATGAATGCCAATACTTTAGATACTTTCGAAATCTGGTTAGTCATTTTCTAAAAGTTTTTCTAGTTTTTCAATCCTAGTCAATAAGTTGTTTATAGCTCGATTTTTTTTGTTGGCCTGCTCTTTTTCTTGAATAATATACAATGTCAACTCCTCTATCTTTTCCAAGAGCAGCCTGTTCATCTCGCCCAATTCCACTCCATTGGCCTTCACTTCTTCTGCGGATGGGATATTGGGCAAATGGCCCTTCTCCTCAATATGCTTTTGGACCTCTTCCAAAGTGGGAAGATCATAGCCTTTGGCAAAGACATAGTCCGGCCACAGCCAATTGTCACTGGACTGTACCTTGATCTCTTCCACGATCAGCTTGCCATCGACCGCCAATTTATAGCCCGTGGGGACCGAAACGCCCCCAATGGCCACATCACCGGAATAACTGGCCACACTGCCCGATTCCGTCCACACCGAACTTCCCCCGCCCGAGGTCGCATCCGTGGTAACGGAGACCGAGTTGCTCGCCGTACTTTCGTTACCCGCGGCATCCAATGCCGCGACCGTAAAGCTATAAGTGGTGGATGCTGTGAGCCCTGTTACCTGATATGTGCCCACATTGCCCAAGGTGGCCTCCAGGACCCCTCCTTTGTAAACCTTGTACCCGGTCACCCCAATATTGTCCGTCGCCCCGCTCCAGGAGAGGTTGGCCGTGGTATCGGTCTTACCGGTACTGGAAAGTGTTGGGGCCGTAGGGTCTTGGGTGTCCGGTGAACTACAGGTTTCCTGCACAGTAATGGTCCCCGAGATACCATCGTCTCCATTCTCGTTTGGATTTACTATGGTTATTGAGGTTGTACCTGAAGGGAATGTTATGGTATTGAACGCCACTGCACTGTTGACTATCATGGTCTCCATGACCGTTGAGGTCGTGGTCCTACTTCCCTGTAAGGTGATGTTCCCGGATTGATCAATGTTCAACCTCAATCTGGGAAGCCCATTGGAGTTGCTGAGCCAGGGTTCCTGCATTTCCAAATTATTGGATTGAAAAACCAAAAGAACATCTCCACCGTTCATTTCAGCTGTTTCTGTTTCCAAAGTATTCGGATGTATCTGTTGACTGTTCACTGTCATTTGAAAAGCATTGTTGATAAAATCAAAATCCACCATCAAGCTTTCCACATCGGTATAGGAGAAATTATGGGTTCCCCCATCGTTACCGTTTGAAAAAGTATCTGATACCGGGCAGGCCATCATAATTTCATTGGATATATCTTCAACTTCCAATAAAATGTGTTTTTCTTTAGGGTTTACCCCAGCGTGCATATAGTTACCCAATGAAAATAGGGCAACGAGTATAAGACTGCTCTGTTTTTGATTTTTTCCCATGAGTCAATAAGATTTTTGTTATTGTTTTTATGATTCTTGATAATTCCTTTTGCTAGCTTAACAATGAAGGGGCAACCCACCAATCCTATCCAATAGCGGTCTGTCCGTCCCGCTCGGTTCCAAGCCGCCAGTTTTGATATCTTTAAAAGATTTACAATCGCTTGGTATATTCACCACATTGAATTGACCGTAAACTTCTTTGGATATCCCGGTTTTCGTTCCACAGAAAATCCATCCGACAAGAAAACATTCCATATCGCGACTTTTCTTTGTGGTACCACTTTGGTTTATTGTATGTTGAATAGGAGAAAAAAGGGCATGAATCGCCCGTGAAGAGATTGTCTCTTTGTCCATAATTCAGTAGGTTATTAACATGTAATCACTTACTTTGGGAATAAGTTATTACGTCGCAATGATATACAAATTTTAAATGGTTGTTAACAAATATTTTATTTTTTCGATGAACTACAAACTGTAATGAAAATTCCTACTTTTTAATATACAAAATATAATAAACCATATCTTTTTTAGTTTATGGTACCACCAAGTCTTATTGATTTACCATATGGCTAAAACACTATTCCAAAGAAAAGTAATGGCCCTGAACCTTCAAGAAACATTGATTGTTCTGGCCATAATCGGCATTCTGCTTCTTTTGGCCCTACCCAATCTTATGCCCCTGATTTCCAAAGCAAAAAGTATTGAGGCCCAGACACAGTTAAAGGCGCTTTACAACTCGCAGACCACCTATAGGTACATGTACAGCAAATTTACCGGGGACATCAACGAACTGGATTTTGTTGCCCCAAAAACAGTGGAGGAAAATGGCACGGCCAATTACAGGTATGAAATTGTATCCGCCACAAATGCATCTTTCAAAGCAAGGGCAGAAGCCGTTACCGATTTTGATGGGGACGGCATCCTAAATGTCTGGGAAATTGATGAAAACGGCAACCCCAAACAAATCATCAAAGACTGATGATGGCCTTTCAATTGCTTACCGTGGTCACCTGCAGTATCATTGCTGTTCAGGATTTCCGGGAAAGAAAAGTCTTATGGCTTTGTTTCCCCTTCGCTGCTATATTTCTGGCTTGCCTACACATAAAACATGTTGGACTTTTACCATTCTTATATGCGGCACTTACCAATGTTTTTCTTACAAGTTGCATACTGTTGATCCTATGGTTGGTCACCAAGTATATCTTTAAAAAAGATTTTTTGAATGTAAGTTTTGGATTGGGCGACATGCTGTTCATGTACGCTTTCGCCATGGGATTTCCCACCATTACCTTCATACTTCTCTTTGTTGCATCAATTTGTTTTTCATTGATGGTCTTCATCTTCATGAAAGTATTGGGAAACATTGAAACAGTCCCTTTGGCAGGTCTCATGGGAATTTTCTTGGTAGCCGTTATCCTTATGGCCCATTTGCCCAACTGTCCATCCCTATATCTTCTATAAATGCAGCCGAACCCTTTTAAAATATCGTCCCAATTGCAGCAGTGCATATCTGCCGACCAGGCTTTTCACTATAGAATAGTACCTGTCTCAAGAGATGAAAATGGACTGGTGTTCAAGACCGATAACACCTCTCTCAAAGAACTTTTGGCCGAGTTGAACATTGTTCTTGACTCAAAAATTTCCTTGGAACCATGTGGACATGACGAACTTCAACAATACCTGACCACCAATTACCGACAACGAAAAAAACAGGAAACAGCACAGCTTGGGTATACCAATGATTTTTTGGAAAGCATTTTGATCGAAGCGAAAAGCATCGGAAGTAGTGACATTCACTTTGAACCCTATGAAAATAAATGCAGGGTCCGTTTACGATTGGACGGAAAGCTTTTGGAGTACTATACAATTCCTCTACAGGATTATCCTACCATGGTGAACAAAATCAAGATACGGGCCAATCTTGATATTGCCGAGAAAAGACTTCCCCAAGATGGTCGTATTACCGTAAACTCCAACGGACAGGAATTTGACATCAGGGTCTCCTCCCTCCCAACCCTACATGGTGAAAAGTTGGTGCTCCGTATATTGAGTCGGGACACTGGCTCCGTAAATCTTGATGACCTTGGATTTTCCCCAAAGGAATTGGCAACTTATAAAGAAGGTATAAAAAAACCCAATGGCATTGTATTGATTTCAGGTCCGACCGGGTCGGGTAAAACCACAACACTCTATGCTACCCTAAAGCTGTTGAATGATGGAGCCACGAACATCCTCACCATTGAAGACCCTATTGAGTATACCTTGGAAGGTATCAATCAGGTACAATTAAAAGAAAACATAGGTTTGGATTTTGCAAGTTCCCTCCGAACATTTTTAAGACAAGACCCTGACATCATCATGGTCGGCGAGATTCGGGACGTAAAGACTGCGAACATGGCCATTAGGGCCGCACTCACTGGTCATTTGGTACTTTCAACGATTCATACCAATTCGGCCTGGGCGACCATTTCAAGATTGATAGATATGGGAATACCCCCATTTCTTATTGCTAGTACCCTTAATATGAGCGTTGCACAAAGACTTGTTCGAAAATTATGTGATTCATGCAAACGAAAGGAACAAATAGATGCGAACGGTTTGCCCTCCAATTTTTCCGTTCCCAAAGATATGAGAGAACATTTTGTGGCTGTGGGATGTAATGATTGCCATCATACGGGTTACAATGGTAGAAAGGCCATCTATGAAATATTGCCCATCCAAGAGAATCTAGAGTCCTCAATAAAAAACAACGAACTACAAATAGAACACTACCTCGCTGAAAATAATATTTCAACTTTAAAAGTAAACGCCATCCATCTGGTCAAAGAAGGGGTGACCTCCATCGAAGAGGTCTACTCCCTATTAAGTAACTGATTCATGAGAAAAACCATTCTTATACTGTTCTGTTGTATTATAAACTTTATATCCGCCCAATACCAAGGCGACAGGATTCAAAGTATCCGTAACCATTTGGAGCTTTTGGCCATGGATAATCCGTCTTACAACGAGGCACTAAAACTTGAGGTGAACGTGACCAATGTTTCCCTCCCCAATTTTTTGATTGCAGTATCCAAGGTCCATAATCTCAATCTGAGCGTATCCAATGATATTTCAAACATTACTATTGTCAATAATTTTTCCAACGTAACGGTTTCGGACCTTTTGGTTTTCCTCTGTAAGGAATATAATCTCACCATTCATTTTACCGGCAGCATCCTTTCCATTAAACGTTATCTCCCCCCGCAGCCCGAAATTGTCGAGAAAACCTTTTTGGTCCAATTGGACCCCTCTACCCAATCCATCTCTTTGGATGTCAACGACATTCCTTTGGAACGGGTTTTTAGAAAGATCATGGATGTCTCCGGCAAGAACCTATTGTTTTCAAACAGCCTGAAAAGCAAACCACTAAATATTTATCTGAAAAGTGTGCCTTTTGATACGGCCATGGAAAAGATTGCCAACCTCAACGGTCTTTCCCATTCCAAGTCAAGGGACGGATTCTACCTGTTTAGCATGATTGATGCACAACAAAGTGGGTTTCGCACTAGAGGATTTAACAACAGGATGCCCTATGAGGTGCTTGACACTGTAAATAAAATCCTTAATGTGGACTTTAAGGACTCACCAGTGGCAGAAATTGTGGAGTCATTAAGTCTGGATTTGAAGCTTGACACCTATACGGCCACTCCTTTAGAGCAGGCCGGCAAAGTGACCTTCAATGCAAAGAATATCTATTTTGATGATTTACTGTTCCATATTTTTGAAAGTCAACAAAAGGGTGAACCAGTTACAGACAACAACAATGCTCAGAACGGACGTCCCCAACCTAGTAATTATGCCAACTCAAATACCAGACAAAATACCATATCACCAACTCATTTTACCTTTAAAAAGGAAAATAACATTTACTTTTTTGGCACTGCAGATCAGCTGAGCGTGCGCAAAGTGGAAGTAGTTCAAATGATGCACAGATCAGTGGAGTTGTTAAGTGACCCCACATCATATTCTGGGGGATATCGTTCCGCTGGCAGGACCAATACCGGAAACGTGAACTATTATGGCAACGGCCAAAATCCATCATTTCAAGGCGGACAGCAAAATTCCAATACACAAAGGAACATCGATACCAGAAGTACGGGATTTGGGAATTACCAGGACACGGCTGAAGCATTAGTAAATATCTTGCCCGATGAGATAAAATCTGAATTGGACATACGGGTGGATTTTGAACTGAACAGTTTTTTTGTAAGTGGTCCCTCGGCCAATATCGAGCGTTTTAAAAGTTTTATTGCCGAGATAGACAAACCCGTTCCCGTGGTCTTGATCGAGGTCATGATCATAGAGGTCAAAAAATCTGCAGTGGTGGAAACAGGGATCAGCTGGGGCATTGGAGAGGAACCTGTGGAAACCCGAGGCAATATATTTCCAAACACAGATCTTACGTTGGGTGCAAAAACTGTCAACAAAGTCATTGGTGGGTTCGATGGATTCGGTTCCTTCAATATTGGCAGGGTGGTGCCCGAGTTTTTTGCTACTATCAAGGCATTGGAAGAGAATGGAAATATCAAGATCCGTTCAACTCCAAAACTGTCCACCCTTAACGGACATAGGGCCAACCTTTCCATAGGGGAAACCACTTATTATGTGGTCACAAACCAAAGCTTCTTCGGTTCCCAAGTGCCCACAACATCTGAAATAAGGAATTATGCCCCTATAGATGCCGAATTGGCCGTGAGCATCAAACCCTTGGTCTCCGGTGATGGTCAAGTAACCTTGAACATCAATGTCATACAATCTGATTTCAGTAGTGAACGTATCGAGGATGATGCCCCTCCTGGGCTTACCTCCCGCGAATTCAGCTCAATCATCCGAATGCAGAATCAAGATCTTGCCATATTGGGCGGTCTCGAAGAAAAAGTCAAGAATGATTCGGGAAGCGGGGTTCCTCTATTGAGTAGGATCCCTGTTATAAAGTGGCTGTTCAGCAAAAGGAAAAGGGAAGATTCCAAACAAAAACTGACCATACTCATCAAACCAACCGTTATCTATTGATCTTGAAAGATTGGGTACGACATATTATGGAAGGAAACGTCTATCAAGGTCTGGAAATCTTTGAAAAGGACAACCTCATTTCTTACTCATTCTTGAGGGTCACCCAAAAAAATGGGGAACTTCTCATTTCTGTTGAAAATACTTTCGAGAAGGTTGATGAACTGGCAAAACTTATTACCAAAAAAGCCCCTCTTCTATTAGCTGTCAATACTTCAAAAGTTTTAAAAAAACAGGTTGATACCGATACCAAAGGCAATACTGAATCATGGGTATCCCAAGCTTTTCCTAATCTGGAACTGGACAATTTTTATTACCAGATTTTGGATTCCCTTACTTTTAAAATGGTGGCAATAAGCAAAAAGGAACACATAGACCAGCTATTAAAGACGTTGGAGGAGCACCATATTGAACCTACTTCTGTTTCTCTGGGCATCACCAACCTTGAAAACATTATCCCATACCTTAAGGGTTCCCCTATATTGGGATCCAATTTTGAGCTCAGCAAAAAAAACGACCATGAACTTCAATTTAAGGCCACTGATTCTTTCGAAAAAGTTCCGGTGGAAATAAATGGTCTTGTCCTATCCAACACAAGTCTATTGCCTTTTTCCAACATATTGGGCTACCTAGGCAAGGACCATAAAGAATCTAATCTAATCCATATAAACGAGCAATCTGAAAATAGGTTCAAAAACAATCGACTCTTTGACTTTGGACTAAAAATAGGGTTGGCATTGATCTTGGCCTTACTACTCTTAAATTTCTTGGCATTCTCACACTATAGAGAGAAAACCCAAGCTATGGAAACAGTATCAAGCCTCGAACAGCAAAGCATCACATTAAATACCATAAGGAAAAGGGTATCGGAAAAGGAATCCAGACTGAAGATGTTATTAAGTTCTTCCAATTCAAGAACCACCTTTTATCTAGATAGAATTGCCCATGAAATTCCAAATAGCATCCAATTGGATGAAATGGCATACCAACCTCTTATAAGACCCATTAGTGAGAAAAAAACAATTGAGGTTCTTAAGAACAGCATCTTGATATCTGGAAAAACAAACAATAAGGTAGCATTTTCGCAATGGACAGATTTGATAGAACACAAGAACTGGGTCGAGAAAGTAGAAATATTAGGCTATGAGTATGTCTCTAAAACCTCAGATAAATTCACTTTAAAAATCCAATTAAATGAAGTTGACCAATAAAAATAAATTTCTTATAGGTGGCTTCTTTTTATTGTTAATCATTAGCTATCAATTGACCATAAAAAAAACATTGGTACTTCGTAATGGTTATTTGTCGAACAATGCAAAAAAAGAACTCGCTAAAAACATTCCCTTGGAATTATCCAACATTGCCCAAAAGGAAAAACAGTTGGACAACCAATTCAAGAAACTCGATTTGGGCTCCATTAACTTTCAAAATGACCTATTAAAGTTTCTGAATGAAACAACATTGTCCAATTCGGTAAAAATGATTGAGTTCAACGCACCCCACACGGTTGAAAATGGAACCACTGAAACAAAGACCTTCATTTTTATTCTTGAAGGTGCATTTAGTGGTATCCTCAAGGTAGGGCACTCACTTGAGAGCCAGATAAATTTTGGTGCAATTACCCACATGGATTTTAAAAAAATGAAGGATTACAGGACTGGGAAGCTTTCTTTGCAAGCCACGATACACCTACAGCTCATGGAATAACTTTAAGCTATTTCAATTTGATATTTTTATGTAATTTTAATCAGAATAACAGTACACGATATCGTACACGTTTTTTGGCAAAATATGCCCTAAATAGCATAAAATAAGGGGTTTGGTGAAACTCATAACCCGAAGGTCGCTGGTTCGAGTCCAGTCCCCGCTACTAGAAAGAAAAAGGCTTCTGAAAAATCAGAAGCCTTTTTCTTTGCTTCCCAATCACGTTGCTGTTTTTTAAAACATTATGGATTTTGATAGTTGAGAACTTGCCTATCCTCAACCAACTGCTCCCTAAGTTTGTTATACGACACTTTTTGAACTGGCATTTTCTCATCAATCGCCAAACTGGCAGCGGTAGCAGCAGATTGTCCCAAAATCATAAAAACCGGTTCCATGCGTATGGAACCAAAGGCAATATGTGTTGCCGAAAGACATACCGGCACCAATAAATTCGAACACTCCTCCTTCTTTGGAACCATGGCCCCATAACTAATTGGGTAAGGGCCAAAACCTCCAACTTCTACATCACCTTCGTTTTTCACAAAACCTTTTTCATTTACAAACCTTTGCATGTGGTGGGAATCCATGGTATAGGCACCCATGCCCACGGATTGTTCGGCTGAAATGGAATCTTGGGTACAATGATGTTCGGTCATTACAAAATCACTTACCATTCGTCTTGCCTCCCTAATGTACAATTGGGGAGTCCAATGACCATTTTCCACAAACTCATCTTTGGGCAAGCCCCATTGTATAAACTCCTTTCTTATATCCTCTGGTACTCTTGGGTGGTTTCCCAAGGTCCACAACAATCCTTTTTGATAAGTTTCGTGTTCCCTGATGATTCGTTCCCGAGTCTGATAATCCCCTTCCGGATAATTGAAATTCTTTGCTATGTAATCTGAGGATACGGGACCTTTATTGTTACTATCCGTTTTTCCGTTCGGCATCTTGGACATAATAAAAAAGGGGCCTTGGTAACCCGCTTCTATGGCACGAAACAAAAGTTCGTACTCCTGCTCATTATATCCTTGTGGTTTTTTTACGAGTATCCTGTTCTCTGGAACATTGGTCAAACACATCCTAAAACAGAAAGCCTGTACTTTGTTGTCTGCTGAACCATCTTGGGCAATTGTGGCATTAATGTTGGGAAGCAGGCCACTGGTTGAATCTCCTGGAACAACATAGGGATCTACTCCATCCGGGAATTGGTGGTACTGGCCCAATGCTTTTTGCACACCATTAAGGTTTTCGCCATATTGTTCGTTGGATTCCCTACCCACGGTATAACTTACCCCACTTAGGGCCATTAAGTCGCCTTCATAGGTCGCATCAATGAACATCTTGCCACCGAACTCCCTACCAGACTCCATGATAATCGATTTTATGGCACCATCCTCCTTGACAACTTTTTTAGTCAAATCCAATCGTTCATTATAGACCACTTCTATATGATTCTCCCTAATCATATCTTCAAAGATTTCCATGGCCACTTTGGGCTCAAATGTCCACATGGACGGATTTGGATCAGGTGATTCATCTATAATATATTCTTCCCGTTTTTGAAACGGCCACGCTTTTGGGGCTTTATACTTTTGGGCAACACGCTCATAGAATTCCCTTGAAATTCCACCAATGGCATGCTTGTTTCCTATGTCAGTAGCTCCCAAACCTCCTGTTGACAGACCTCCTAGATGGTTACTGGGTTCAATGACAATTACACTTTTTCCCATTCGTGTGGCCTGCACCGCCGCAACAATACCTGCGGATGTTCCTCCGTATACGACAATATCATGGGATTGATTTGGGTCATTACTTTTGCATGAAGCCAATACAAATGGTAAGAATGTCAATATTCTAATACAGGCAACTATTCTTCTTTTCATTCTTTTGCAAGTTATTTGGTATGAATGTGTTTCTTCACTGTCTCTTATAAAAGTGGGTTTAACATTCAACCGTAGATTTGTTCTTAGGCATCCTGAAAATGAGCATCTTCACTTTTCTAAAAATATAAATATTATACGCATTAACCATTCCGTCATACATCTTTCATGAAGTTGAAGTGAAATCGGAATTGATATAAAAGTTGTGAAGCTTGTTCGGAAATTTCGGTATCGCTTCAACGGGAATAGACCACTCTTCCCGATTTTATGGTTTGGACAATTTCAATCTTGTTTGATCTACGTTCAAAAACCACAAAATCGGCCTTACCATTTTCGCTGAGGCCATAACCTTGAACATTCATGAGTTCCAAAGGTTTTTTGGATGCCATGCGCCATGCCTTTGACAAGGAAACCAAACCCGAGTTTACCAAATGGTCTATACAATGAACAAGCGTTTGTGCAGAACCCGCCAAGAGTTCTGGATTTTTCTTCATGAAGAGCCTTCCCTCCCCATTCAATTCAATAGCCCCCCCAATATGGGAAGTATAGATTCCCGGAGGTAATCCTGCAAATTGGGTGCAGTCACTTACCAAAATGCTCTTCTCTGGTTTTACCTTGATAAAAATCTTCAACACGGATTCTGGAAGATGAAACCCATCGGCAATAAGGGAAATCCAGAGATCATCCGAAGCCAACTGCTCCCAAATATAATTCGGATGACGTGGTAAGTTAAGGTGGGCGGCATTTCCCAAATGGGTGGACATGCGGGCACCTGCCTTCACCGCCTCCTTGATTTGATCGGGGTTTGCCGCGGTATGACCAATGGAAACCAACACTCCCGAAACAACACATTTTTTAATAAAATCATCGGCTCCCTCCCGTTCCGGGGCAAGGGTAATCAGCTTTATCCGGCCCTTGGCATACTCTTGCCATGTTTTAAAAAGCTCCCAATCTGGATTTTTAATATGTTCAAGCGGATGCGCACCACGCGGGCCTTCTTCGCCGGAAAGGAACGGGCCTTCCAGATGGATGCCACCAATGGAATCATTCACAAGTTTGTCTTCCTCACAAGCTTTCGCAATAGCCTGAAGGGCATTCTTTATATTCTTGTCTGAATTGGTGATCAAGGTAGGATAGAAGGTGGTGATCCCCACTTCCCATAATAATCGGACGGCATTCGCCACGTCTTCTTTGGTGATGTTGCCGCTATTAAAATCGATTCCCTTGTACCCGTTTACCTGAAGATCTACCAATCCCGGGGCTATCCTATGAAAAGCTTCATTTGAAGGTACATCCACCACATGGGATATCGTCCCATTTTCAATATGGATTTCAATACCCTTCCCACTTTCAAAATGTATACCTCTCAAACAGGTTTCCATCATGTTATCCTTTTGACTTGCTATCCAATTTAAGGTGTAAATCCTTTACTTCAGCGGGCACAGGTCTATTATTCAACCATCCCCATAGCACAAAGAGAAAAAATGACACCAAGGTCGGACCTCCAATTTCCAATGCAAGGGAATGCGTTGGAAACAGTTTCAATCCCATAAAGGCTAGAAGTCCCCCAACAATGGAAATCAGGGCCGCCCTTCCATCACTTTTTGCAAAAGCGGGCAACAACCCCAAGATCATGGGAATGGAAATGGGCCCGAGCAATGCTGCAAACCAACTGACAATCAACCCGAAAACTCCTCCAAAATAACTGGAATTCAGCGCTGTAATGATGGTACAGAGGGTAAAACAAAAGGTGGTGACCCTAGCAAGGCGCAACAACTTTTTATCGGTAAACGTCCTTATTTTAGGAAACAGAACAGGAAGTATGTCTCTACTGATCACCGCCGATACCGTGTTTGAATCCGAAGCGGTCATGGACAAGGTATTGGCAAACAATGAAGCCAGCACAAGCCCCACCAGGCCCGAGGGTAAAAACTCTTTGACCAGCATTCCATAAGAAAGTGTGGGGTCCGAGAGGTTCTCAAAGAACAATGGAGCACTGAACATGGGATAAAAAAGCACCAAGGGCCAAACAAAATAGAGCATCGATGACAGTATGGCAGCTTTTTTGGCCATCTTTCCCGATTTGGAAGAAATGAACCGCGTTGCCAAGTTCCATGTACCTCCACTATAGCTAAAAAAATTAATGATCAGTATCACACAGACAAAACCAAAGGTGTAGGGTTCATTGAACAGATTGGAATTCCTTTGGGGTAATCTATCCCATACCGTGAAAATGCCATCCAGACCATCATCCAACTTTAAGAGAATCACCACGAACATGGTAATTCCTGCCAGTAACTGGACCATGAACTGTCCAAAATCGTTCCAAACGTCTGCCCAAAGCCCTCCAATGGTAATATATATGAGTGAGATCATTCCCACCAAGATGATACCGAAACTAATGGAAGTCCCGCTGAATACATTCAACAAAACGGCAATGGCAGCCAATTTACCCCCGGTATCAAAGACCTTTATTATGGCCCCGGTCCAAGCAATCAGTTGTTGGGTTTTCAGGTCGTATCGTTTGAGCAAATATTCTGTGGGGGATTGCACCCCGGAAAAAATGCGGAGACGGGACCAGCGTGGGGCTATAAAGAATGCCGCCATCAAAGTAGCCAAGGCTACGGTAAAGGCCCACCAAACGTACAAACTGAAGCCGTGGGTGTAGGCAATACCGGCATAGGCCACAAAAACAGCACCGCTATATCCCGAAACATGGTGCGAGATTCCCGATAACCACCAAGGAAGCTTTCCTCCCGCGGTATAAAAGTCGGCCGAATTCTTTACTCGAAAGTAGGCCCAGAGACCAATGCCCAAGAGCATCAGAAAATAAAATGACAATACAATCCAGTCGAGTATCTGCATGATTTAAAATGGGATTATCCCTGTCATTGGTTATTTTGCCTTTGCAAGTCGGTCATAAAGCACCTTCACTTGCTGGACCCGTATGTTGTTCTGTTCCTGAAGTTCAGCATCATAAAGAAACCCCTTGTTGAGTTCGATGTACCGTTTGTTGAGCGTTTCCGCATCGGCCAAGACAGCGTCCAATTTTTTAAGTAAGCCTGGAGTTTCCGTAACTGAAAAATCTTTGGAATTGTATTGGGCCTCCACCGCTTTAAAATCCAAATAGTGCATCCGCAAATCGGCCATCAGCTTAAAATGCTCAAACTCCTGCTGGTTCTTTCGGGGTTCAATCTGTTTGATTTCTTTCCGAATGGGGTCATATTTGGCCTTCACGTCATCAATACTGGCGCTTTGTTCAGGTTTTCCATTAGTAATCAACTCTGAATCCGCAGAAAGGAACTTCCATAACACTTGACTATCCTTATCGCTTAAACCAAACCGTTCCTTCCCATACTGTAAAGCAAAGGATTGGCCATTGATGGGAGTCTCTTTCTTCAAGGCCTCGGCATAACTCGCGATCAAAATTCGAAAACCGGACATGGGATAATTGTTCCTGATCTGTACCATATCCAGCACATCGTATCCAGAATCCCAAGTAAAACCATACACTCCGGAAGTGGACCAGGAAGTCATCACCATACCTGTGTAGCCCGCTTGTCTAGAGTAAGGGATAAAGTCGCTCTGGTTATTAAAATGTTTTTCCCATTTGGTCACATACCAATTATCCGGATGGGAGCGTATGGCCGGAGAGCCCCAAAAGGTAAAACCAATTTTCTGAAGGGAAGGAATGTCGCCAAAGTGACTTATTTTCCATCCGTAATTCCAATCCACAAAAATGGTTTCCGCCGGTAAATCCGCTGCTGCTTCGGGGTGTTTTAGAATAATATCGGCCCACATGACCGGTATTTTCCCCAATCCGATGACAATTTCAGATATCATTTTCATGTGGTCCACAAACAGCTTGGACTTGCTATATTTTTCCGATTTCTCCTTACATCGTGGACAATGTCCCAATAAATAAGTTTCATCTCCACCAATATGGATGTAATCTGAATTATGTGTTTCCGCCATATCGGTGAACAACTCTGTAAATAGAGCTTTGCTGGCTTCATCTTCCATGGGACAGAGTTGGGAAATATCCTTTTGGTCTTCTTTCAATTCACTATATCTGGGGTTCCTTAGGATATATTCCACATGCCCCAAACTCTGCTGTAGTGGAATCACCTTTATACCCAAACCGTCGCAGTAGGCAATAAAGTCATTGATTTCCTCTCGGGTGTACGAATACTTGTTGGAAATGGCGGGGTGGTTCTTAAACGGATAGGTCCCCTCCCATTCCATGACCAAGGTATTTATCCCAAAATCTGCCAATTCCTTGGCAAAATTTTTCAAGGCTTCTGGCGTCATGACCTGTATCCTTAGGTCAATATGAAACCCCCTTACCTGAAAATCAGGGGTATCTTGCCCCCTCAAAATCAAAGATGCCTTAAGGCATAACACCAGAATCAACAGGGCTCTTAACATGTGTTTTGAAATCATATCGTTTCTTTTAAATTGAAATTTCCATAACTTTTTGATACGCATCTTCATCAAAGTAAAACGTGCAATCTGGGTGTGTGGTCAAGATAGATGCCGGACAGCTTTCGTTGACCGGTCCCATCAATGTATTTTTTACCGCCTCACTTTTGTTTGTTCCCAAAACAACGCAGAATATCTTTTTTGTACGGAACAAGGCGGGTACGGTCAAAGTCAGGGCTTTTTTGGGGACATTCTCCAAACTTTCAAAGCATTTATCATTCACCTGTTGCATCCTGCAAGCTTCATCCAATTCAACTACCTTGATGGTCTTGGAATCGTTAAAATCTGCCACTGGTGGGTCATTGAACGCAATGTGTCCATTTTCACCGATGCCCAAACAAACCATATCGATTGGCTTCTCATTCATCAAATTTGAATATCGGGAAATCTCACTTTCCACATTACCAAATGGGTCTATCAAGATTTGTTTCTTCAAGGGAACCTTTAAAAAAAGTCGCTTTTTTAAATATTCCGAAAAATGCTGTTCCGCTCCTTTGGGCAGTCCCAAATACTCATCCATGTGAAAAGCCGTTACCTTGCCCCACTCAATACGTTTTGAGGCCGACAAGTAATCCAACATGGCATCTTGTGAGGGTGCCGCCGCAAAAATTATTCTAATATCGTCTTGCTGCTGCTGAAGTTTAACAAGGTGCTCTTCAACTGCCCTTCCTGCCGCCTCTCCTGCTTCCTTTTTAGAAGCATACACATTTATATTATCGTGGTTTTCCCCCATTCTTCTTTAACTAGAAAATGATTAGGAGCCAAATATAGAATTTGAACAATATTTATGCAAACGTTTGCATAAATAATTTCGAATCAAAATAAATTAAATAATCCTCTTAGCACTAAAAATCCATTAAATTTGTCTGTATAATTGGAAAAAACGTCCAGTGTTCGATTAATGAACAATTCCAAAATTTAAAATTAACGCAAACGTTTGTAATTCGCTATAATGTCCAATCCAAGAATAACCCTTAAAGATTTGGCCAAGGAGCTACAGCTATCCCCCTCTACCATTTCCAGGGCTATTGCGGGGCATCCGGCCATAAGCGAATCCACAAAAAAGAAGGTGCAAAAAAAGGCCGAGGAGCTTGGCTTTGCACCCAACTCCATTGCTGCTGGTTTTCGAAAAAAAAGAACCTATTCCATTGGGGTGATCGTACCCCAAATAGATGTCCATTTTCATTCTTTGGTCATTAGTGGTATTGAAGACTTGGCCTATAGGGAAGGGTATAACATCACCATATTCCAATCCAAGGATTCCATCGATAGGGAAAAGGAAATTGCCAAGATCCTACAGAATAGATTGGTGGAAGGCATCATTGTGTGCCTTTCCAACGAGACCAAAAGCTACACCCATTTTAAAAGGTTGGTCAAACTTGGGGTTCCCATCATATTCTATGATCGGGTCCCTACAGATTTTCAGGCCAATAAAGTGGTCATAGATGATTTTGGCTCTGCCTTCAAGGCCACAGAACACCTCATAGAACAAGGGTGTAAAAGAATAGGTCATATTGCAGGAAATCAAAGCACCTCAATATTTAAGCATCGTTTTGAAGGATACAAAGCCGCACTGAAGGCGCATAATATCCCCTATAATCCTGATTTGGTCCTCGAAACCCAAAACCTCAGCTATGAAGAAGGGGCTATTTCCGCCCGTAAACTTATTGCTTTGCCCCAAATACCTGATGGAGTTTTCTGCTCCAACGACTACACGGCCATCAGCGCGGTTCAAGTTTTCCAGAAAGCTGGATTTAAGGTTCCCGAACAAATAGCTGTTGTGGGATTCAGCAATTATCCCATATCCCAAGTAATCCAGCCCAACCTTACCACGGTAAATGATCGGGCATTCCAGATGGGAGAGGCCGCCGCCAAATTGTTGATACGGCAAATCGAGAACGAAGACAATGCCATCGACTTTGAAACCATCACCCTTAAAACGGATTTAGTGATTCGGGAATCTTCACTTAGAAAAAAATAATCCCAAGACCACTCTTTTGTCGATTACCACCCAAAATTTATGTGCACTTCAAGTTTAGCACTATGCAATTTCCCCAGTTTCGAAAAAGAACACAAATTATTCAAAAGTTCAAAAAACAAATCACAAAAAAGTCTTCGTACGGTCCTAAGAAATTCCAATGATTACATACATTTACAAAGTGGCAAAAAAAGTACTATTTTTTGCATCATTTAATGTAGATTTTCATAATTATTCTATATAATATTTACAAATACTCAAAAAAAATGCCGATTCGACATTTTCTGATATTTTCTACAGCAACAATTTTGTCCGTTATGCTCATGGGTTGCAACACTGGTGAAAAGGTTGATTTTGCCAGTGAAGTACGACCTATTCTGAACAAACATTGCATTACCTGTCATGGTGGGGTCAAAAAAAGTGGTGGCATCAGCTTCCTTTTTGAGGAAGAGGCCTTGGTCGAAGGCGAATCGGGCAAAAGGGCCATTGTTCCAGGCAACGCAAGTGCCAGTGAATTCATCCGCCGTCTTCATGAAGATGATCCAGAACTGCGGATGCCCTATGAAAAACCGGCGTTGAACCAAGAAGAAATCGATTTACTGGAGCGGTGGATCGATCAAGGTGCCGAATGGGGAAAACATTGGGCCTATACCCCACCCCAAGACATTTCAGTTCCGCAACCGGATCAAGAGGCAGGTTTTTTACCGGAAAAAAGTGACTTCATCCAAAGCGACATTGACCATTTTATCATGGCCCGTCTTGAAGAAAATGAGTTATCTCCCAATGCACCGGCCCCAAAAAACATCATTGCCAGGCGATTGGCCTTTGATTTAACCGGGCTACCTCCCAAAGCCGAATGGTTTACTTCCTACACCCAAGGCGAAATGGAATATGAAACTTTGGTGGACAGCCTTTTGGCTCAACCTTCCTTTGGTGAAAAATGGGCCAGTTGGTGGTTAGATCTTGCACGCTACGCGGACAGCAAAGGGTATGAAAAAGATCAAGGCAGAACCATGTGGAAGTACCGGGATTGGGTCATAAATGCCCTTAACGAAAATATGCCCTACGACCAGTTCACCACGGAACAGCTTGCCGGTGATTTATTGCCTGACCCGTCCATGGACCAACTTATTGCCACAGCCTTCCACCGAAACACCATGAACAACGATGAAGGAGGTACAGAGGATGAAGAATTCAGGGTTGCTTCAGTACTGGACCGCGTCAATACCACCTTCCAAGTATGGCAAAGTACCACCATGGAGTGTGTTCAGTGCCATAGCCATACGTATGATCCTTTCAGGCATGAGGAATACTATAATATGATGGCCTTTTTCAACAACGCCATGGATGAGGACACCCCCCATGAGGATCCTGTATTGAAATTCTATAGCGAAGATGACCAAAAGACCCTGAACGAAATCTTTCAATGGAACCTAAAGTATGGAAACCAGGAAGTAGCCGATAAATTCAACAAGTTTTTAATGTACAATGAGCCGTTCTATCAGGTTCACCATGCCAAGAACTTTGTCAATGGCGAACTGGCCGATACCAAATACCTCTCGCTTTGGCCCAATGGTTCCTGTTACTATGATGACATTTATACCCAAGGCTCGCCCAACCTTTATTTTAAATATTGGGCCAATGACAATGGTACGGTCATGACGCTTCGAAAAGACAACAATGAAGGTGAAGTCTTGGCGCGTTTCAATATTGATAAGACTCCTCGGGAAATTATCCGTAAAGTGCCCTTTGCCGAGGTACAAGATTCCATTCGTTTGTTTTTTGAAGCTGAAAACCCAACACTGCCCGAACAGACGGGGACCAGCTTTATTTCTTGGTTTGCCTTTTTGCCCGACCTTCCCGGCGAAGGACAACCTGGGCATGATCAAATCCAGAAAAAATTCCTAGATCTTTTGAACACCGTCACCCCAACGGTGCCCATCATGATAGAGAACCCGGATTATATGACCCGTACGACCCGGGTTTTTGAACGTGGAAACTGGCTTACCTTGGCTGATACCGTCACCCCGGTCACACCCGCAATATTGAACCCATGGAAACAGGAATGGCCCAAAAACCGTTTGGGGCTTTCGCAATGGTTGGTGAGCAAGGAGAACCCCTTGACCGCACGTACCTTGGTAAACCGGGTTTGGCATCAATTGTTCGGAAATGGTTTTGTGGCTTCGCTTGAAGATATGGGATCACAATCCGAGCCTCCTTCCCACCCTGCTTTGTTGGATTGGTTATCACTTCGGCTCATGAATGAAAATGAATGGCAGTTGAAATCGCTCATCAAGGATATCGTCATGTCCGGTACTTACCGTCAAAGCTCTGAAGGAAATCCAACGTTGCATCAAATAGACCCAGAGAACAGGCTTTATGCCCGTGGTCCAAGATTACGTTTGACTGCGGAACAGGTTAGGGACCAAGCTTTGGCCGTTTCAGGACTGTTGAGTTCAAAAATGTATGGCCCCAGTGTTATGCCCCCACAACCTGATGGGGTTTGGCAAACCGTCTACAGCAGTGAAACTTGGGTGGAAAGCAAAGGAGAAGACCGTTATCGTCGTGGCCTTTATACCTATATCAAACGCACCAGCCCATATCCCAGCTTTATGAGCTTTGATGCCAGTAGCCGTGAGGTATGTACCATCCGAAGAACCGTGACCAACACCCCTTTACAGGCCTTGGTGACCCTCAATGACCCTGTATATCTTGAGGCAGCCCACCAACTGGCCATCGACATGAAAAAAGCGGAAAATATTGAAAGTGCCATTACCCGGGGCTATGAAAAAGCCGTGTTTAGGGAATTGAGCCCAGATAAAAAACAGGCATTGTCCGAATTGTATGAAGAATCCTTGGCCACCTTTAAAATGGACGCGAAGGCCATGGATGACTTTTTGGGAACCGATGATGCCGAATTGGCCGCATTGACCGTTGTGGCCAATGCCATTATGAACCTTGATGAATTTATTACAAAGTCATGAGCAAAGATTCTTTGGACCGATTGATCCACGAAAAACTGATGCGTGAAGTACAGGCGCAGACCCGTCGACATTTTATGAAACAGTGCGCCACGGGAATGGGCGGCTTGGCATTGAGCGGTTTCTTGGCTTCTTGTAATTTTCAGAAAAATGACCCGGTAGCAGCCCTAAAAAAAGGCTTCCAGTTAACTGAAAGGGACTTGAATCCCTTGGCCACATTACCTCCACCTTTTGCGCCCAAAGTAAAATCAGTGATCTATCTGCACATGGCGGGATCGCCTTCGCAGTTGGAAATGTTCGACTATAAACCCGAACTGGCCAAATTGCACAACCAAGATTGTCCACAATCGCTTTTGCAGGGCAAAAAATTTGCTTTTATCCGTGGTACCCCAAAACTTCTTGGCCCCCAAGCCAAATTTGAACGAGTCGGCGAAAGTGGCAATTGGGTCTCGGAAAACCTGCCCCATTTCAAAAAAGTGGTGGATGAAGTGGCTTTTCTAAAAGCGGTGAACACGGACCAGTTCAACCATGGACCCGCCCAATTGTTCATGCATACGGGAACACCCCGTTTGGGAAGACCAAGTGTTGGATCATGGGTCACCTACGGACTTGGGTCTGAAAACCAGAATTTACCCGGTTTTGTGGTGCTCACCTCTGGTGGACAGGCGCCCAGTGCGGGAAAAAGTGTTTGGGGAAGTGGGTTTTTGCCCTCGGTTTATCAGGGCGTGCAGTGCAGGTCAAAGGGAGACCCTGTACTCTACATTGATGACCCCAAAGGCATGTCCCGCGATTTAAAGAAGAGCACTATTGATGCCATTAACAAAATCAATAAAGCCGAATATGCCCAATATGCCGACCCAGAGATTCTGGCGCGCATCAATCAATATGAAATGGCCTATCGCATGCAGATTGCCGTTCCTGAAGTAATGAACATCAACAGTGAACCAGATAATATCAAGGAAATGTACGGGGTGGAACCTGGAAAGGAATCCTTTGCCAACAACTGTCTGCTTGCGCGAAAACTGGTGGAACAAGGCGTACGCTACGTACAATTGTTCGATTGGGGCTGGGATAGTCACGGAACAGACCACAGTACTGCCGTGGATTTGGGACTTCGGAACAAATGCCGACAAATAGACAGACCCATGACCGCGCTCCTATTGGATTTAAAACAACGTGGTCTTTTGGATGATACCTTGGTGGTTTGGGGCGGTGAATTTGGCCGTACCCCCATGAAAGAAAACCGGGAAGGCAAGGAAATGGGCTACATGGGCCGGGACCACCATGGTGATGCCTTTACCATGTGGATGGCCGGTGGAGGTATCAAAAAAGGAGCCTGCCATGGGGAAACCGACGAAATTGGGTTCTCTGCAGTGGATGGGGCAGTTTCTGTACACGACGTTCATGCCACCATGCTGCACTTGCTCGGCTTTAACCACGAACAGTTCACTTTTGATTTCCAGGGAAGGCCTTTTAGGTTGACCGATGTACACGGGGAAGTCATCAAAGAAATATTAGCGTAATTGCAACCAAACTTTAACATACTCATGAAAAAACACCTCTATCTAGTAATGATTCTTTTTGCCACTACCCTCTATCCCCAAAAAGGGGAAATCCTTTTTTTTCAGACCAACTGGGGAAACACCCTGAGCTGGGATGCATTTTGCGAACAGGCCAAAGCCTCCGGTTTTGATGGTATTGATGTTTGGCTTCCGAATGAGGCAGAAAGTCAACAGCAACTGAAAGCTGCATTAAAAAAACATGACTTACAACTCAATTTGATGCATGGAACCGACAACAGTCTTCCCTTTGAGGAAAGTTTGGAGGCCTATACAAAGAAACTGCATGTATTGGTGTCGTGGAAACCCGTGGTCATCAACAGTCAAACCGGTAGTGACTTTTTTACTATGGAACAGAATACCGCCTTCATAAAGGCGGCCAACGCTATCAGCAAGGAAACCGGCATTCCCATTTATCACGAAACCCATAGAGGACGGTTCAGTTACACCTTGCCCATTACATTGGACTATTTAAAAAAGATATCCGATTTACGCCTTACTGCCGACATCAGCCATTGGATGGTGGTCCATGAATCCTTATTGGAAGGCAGGGATGCCATGCTTTCCGAAGTGATTGCAAAGACCGACCATATCCATGCACGTGTAGGCCATGCCGAGAGCCCCCAAGTAAACGACCCCAAAGCTCCAGAGTGGAAAAGGGCCGTTGATCGCCATTTGGATATCTGGGAAAAGGTCATCAGAAAATTTTGGGTAGAAAATGACCGTCCCATGACGGTTACCTCGGAATTTGGGCCACCTTATTATATGCCTGCCCTTCCGTATACCCAACTTCCCGTATCGAACCAATGGGAGGCCAATGTTTATATGATGAACATTATAAAACAAAGACTCGGCATAGATTAAATGGATATTCTTTCACAGTTATTGGGGCGGTTACATCCTCTAATTGTACACCTGCCCATAGGTTTCTTGGTACTGGGCGTACTTTTATATTGGACCGACCGTAAGACAAAACAGTACACCGGGCTATTGTCCACCTTGTTCCTATGGGCGGGAATTGTCTCGGTCTTGGCCTGTATAAGTGGATTCCTGCTATACCAAAATGAGGGCTATGGGTTTGATACCGTCAAGGGCCACCTCTGGTTTGGAATCATCACTGCCTTGTTTTGCTTTGCATTGTATTTGAAATGGAAGTCGGATTCCGTTGCTGTGTTGCAAAAAGTGTCCTTTCCCATTATGGTTGTTTTAGGGTTGGTGTTGATTTCCATCACAGGGCATAAAGGAGGTAACATCACCCATGGTGAAGGGTATCTGACCGAACCTCTTCCGAGAGGGATAAAAAAAGTACTGGGCATTCCGGTTTTTGAAGAACTCCCCATAGCATTGACCGAAGAATCCTGGGAGAATGCCGACCTGTACGCCGAAGTGGTACATCCCATCCTCAACAATAAATGTGTAAGCTGCCATGGTCCCAAACAGGCCAAAGGGGAGTTGCGGCTCCATATGGAAGATGGTATTCTTTCCGGCGGTGAAAATGGGGAGGTGATCATGGCCCAAAACCCTGATGGCAGTGAACTTTTCACCCGGGTTATTTCTCCCAAAGATACCGATGGCCATATGCCGCCCAAGGAAAAAGAGCAATTGTCCAAGGAAGAGATTGCCATATTAAGAGCTTGGATCGAGGCCGGACACCCTTTTGAAGGTAGTATTGCATCGCATGGATTGGACGAAAGTCTTTTTGAACCCTTCTTCCCCAAAAATGCGGAAGATTTTTATCCAGAAGCCACTTTATCCGCTTTGCCCTTGGACAGTCTGCGGGCCGTCAAGGAAACCGGATTGCATGTGGAGTATCTCAGCAAGGATTCCCCTTGGCTTAGGGTCACCGCAATCAATAAACCTGGATTTTCGTTGACAGATACCATGGCCTTGACCCCCATAAACGATTTTATTGTGGAACTGGATTTGTCCAATACGGCCATAAACGATTCCATTTATCCGTATTTGGGCCATTTACCCCACCTGACCGTGCTGAACTTGGGTCAAACCGAAGTCACGGACCAAGGTATTGAGGAGTTATCCCATCTTTTGCATTTGAAACATCTCAATCTGACCGGTACTGGTATAACCTCAAACTTGTTTAAAAAATTGGAGCATTTCCCATCCCTGCAAAAAGTATATGTTTTTGGGACTGCGTTGCCTTCCGATGGTCCAAAAGAAGTGCGTAAAGGGTTGGACGTGGATTATGGCGGGTATACCCTTCCACGAATTGCTTCGGATTCAATTATTTACTAAAGTATCTGAAAAAGATCCATGCCAAATCCGCAACCCTGATGCGACATCTACCCAATACATCCTTTCTTTCATTGGTGGCCATTAATCTTTACCTTGGTATCAATTGATTGATTAAAAGCATGGTTGTTTTTCCAAAATCATATCCAAGTGCATTGCACAGTCAACAGTTGACTGATTTTATAAAGCAATGGATAGAAGTTCACCCAGATGTTTTACAGCAAATCATCGAGACTCTGAAATTAGACTATGATCATGGGGAATTTACTGGAAATGTATGCTTTATCAACAACCCTCAAATCCGAGAGGACTATAAGAATGCTTTTTCCACTGAAGACCTTTTCCATTATAGTTATGCAACAATGCATGCATCCCATCTTCGGTCTAAATACGGAGATTTTTGTTGGTCCAATACAGCATTGATCCCAACACCACCAAACAAAGATTCTTTTTGGAAATTGGTGGCCATCGGTGAAAAATTAAATGAATTGCACATTATGGAAGTGATGGACGATTTTAAGATCGGCAAACCGATTACCAACGACACATTGCAAAAAACCGCCCATCCCATTCCCAATGAATTTCATGTATTGGTGGAAAGTAGCCCCACTATAATTGAAATAAATGATTGGACCTTAAATTTCAGTATTGGTCCTTACCACCCTATCCGCAGCGTTATGAGCACCACACCTGCTACTTCCTTTAACAAAATAGAGTTTAAGGAACTTATGCTTACCATAAGAAAAATACGCAATAGTCAATCCTTGCTTGCCCAAATTGATGAGGTTTTAGAAACCTTTGATCAATAGCGCCGCATGTTACATTGTCCAAATCATTTTGCAAGATGGGCCCTGTTTTTCCCAAGAACACCCAAGAGCACACTTTCCTTTGCTTTCCTGAACTTTTTTAAATGTTCCCTGAACATGCCTCTGCTTTTTTCATGGTGGTGTAAGTGGTACATATCACATTCCAAGGTATCACATTCCACTGCTTTGGCCTTGTCCATTAGATATCGGTTCAGGTTTGCCAAAAGTATGGCATTCTCCCTGCGCAACACACGCAAAATCCCATCCAACTCCTTATTTTCCAATAACTGTTCTTGTACTTTCAGTACATATTGGAGCTCTTTTTCAATAGCCTCAAGCTCTTCTGTCCATTCGTTGATTTCGATATGTTCCCGCTTCAGGAGAATTTGTTCTATCGTATCATGCATGTAAAAAGTAGGTGGGTTCATATTAAGGTGTTTAAATCCAAGGTTTCCTCTGTTTGTTCCACCTTGGCAATTACCAACTTCTTCTCCCCGGCAGGAAACTTCCAGACCACATCATCTCCTTCTGCATAGCCAACAACCGCAGATCCCATGGGGGCCAAAATAGAAATCTTGTCCTGCTTTACATCCTTGTCCTTGGGCATTACAAGTTGAAATCGTTTTTGCCAGCCATCCCCAGAAGTTATCGTTACATAAGAATTGAAACGAACAATGTCATAGGGCATTTCGCTCTCATGGCAAATCTTGGCTGTATCCAACTCTTTGGATAGCCTTTTTGCGGATTCAAACTGCGTATCATCCTTATAAAACCCAGAAAGGTTGGTATACCTTTTCAACAATACAAACTCTTTTTGTTCTATGATCAGTTTTCCGTATTTCATTCGTATTGATTATGGGAAAATTCCTCGTTGCACATAAGTCTGTTCAAGTCTTTCAATGGCTATTACAAACGCCGCTGTCCGCATATCCATTCTTCGTTCTTCCGATGTCTGAATAACTTTTCCGAACGACTCCTTAAGTTTTTCTTCCAATTTTTCCATGACCTTTTCAAGGGACCAAATCTCACCGTTTCGGTTCTGAAGCCACTCGAAATAACTTCCTATTACCCCTCCAGAATTACATAAAATATCGGGGATGATCTCAATTTCCCTTTTCAAAAGGATTTCCTCAGCTTCTACATCCGTTGGTCCGTTGGCTCCTTCCGCAATGAGTCTTGCCTTTATTTTTGGTGCATTTTTGGCCGTTATCTGATTTCCCAAGGCTGCTGGTATAATAATATCACAGTCCAACCCAAAAAAATCATCGTCATGGATCTCTCTGGCACCTGAAAACCCAGAAACCGAGTTTCCATTGGCACTTGCGTATTCAAAAAGAGGTTCTACCGCTATTCCGTCTTCTTCATAAATACTGGCTTTGGCATCTTGCACGGCAACCAGCTTGGCTCCTTCTTTTTCCATGAAGTAGGCTGTCCAATACCCAACATTACCAAAACCTTGGACAATGAACCGTTTGTTTTTAAGGTTTATGTTCCTGTGTTCTGCCCAAAACTTAATACTCAAGAACACACCAAATCCTGTAGCTCTGTCCCTTCCTTCGGAGCCACCTGCCCCAAGCGGTTTTCCTGTAACCACGTGAAGGTTGGTTGAACGTTCTGAAGGAGATTTGGTAGACATGTAAGTGTCCAATATCCAAGCCATGGTTTGGCTGTTGGTGTTCACATCCGGTGCCGGAATATCCAGTTCAGGACCAATATTGTCTCCCAAAGCATAGGTAAATCTTCTGGTTATGCGTTCCAATTCTGACTGAGAGTATTTGGATGGATCCAGTTGGATCCCTCCTTTAGCCCCACCATAGGGTAAGTTGGCAAGTGAAGTTTTCCAAGTCATCCACATGGCCAATGCTTTAGCCGCATCAATATCAACCGTAGGGTGATAGCGTAAACCTCCCTTGTATGGTCCAAGGGCATTATTGTGCTGTACCCTATACCCAGTAAATACTTGAACCTGTCCATTGTCCATCCGAACTGGGAAATGCACCACCAACTCATTGTTGGTGACTTCCAATATTTTTCTAATGTTGGGATTCAGCTCTATGATATCTGCAGCATTGTCAAACTGGCGCATCACATTGTCCAGCATCCCCTGCTTTAACACCCTTTTTATTTTTTTTGTTTTTGTAATCATTACCAATACTTCTTTTAATTAATTTTTTTTGATTTTTAAACTTCTACATAGTTCCATTCAAAGACTACGTACTCCTCTTCTCTTTGGTGCACATATTCACTACATGAATTGATATCGTTATGGTTTGTAGTCAACGAACAATCCGTAAGAAATTTGCAAGTGGAACATAAGCTTCTTTTTAAATTTTTCATCTTTTCCATATTAAGCGTCCCGGGCTTATTCTTGAAACCCAGAACGTATGTGCATTGGGCAAAGGGTGTGCCCAAAACAACTTTTTTATTTAAGCGACTGAATATCAGAACAAAAACAAAACTTCCTGTATTCTAAATAGATAAGATTTTACTCAGTTGGGGAGATTTTACCCATTCTGTTTCAGGTCTAGCAAAACCATAAATTTTGATAAAGATGATTGGGTAAGTATTTGAATTATTTATCAGGCGGGTTTGTTATTTTCTTGTGCTGTTCTTGAATAGTTTTCTGCGTGAGCCATCTTCCAAAATCAACCGCACAATTTTTGCAGTGAATGCCACAAAGGTTCCAATAGATAGAAAGGCATAAATTATAGTGAAGACCTTGCCCAAATCCGTAGTGGGAACAAAATCGCCATACCCCACAGTAGCCATGGTCATCACCGAAAAGTACAACGAATCAATAACGGACCAATGTTCTGTTTGGGAATAGAAAAGGGTAGAGCCTATCAATAAAAACATCAAAAAGTAGCACAGGAATTTAAACTCATCATCATTTTTGATTCCTTTGACAATGGCTTTGGCAAATCGGTAAATGTTCAAAACAAAAGAGAGCACAATACTTCTGTGTAAACTATAAACAATGAATCTAAGTGAAGTTAAACAAAAGAAGGAATCTTTCCCAATTCTCACAATCATTCATGGAAACCGTTCTTCTTCTGATCAAATCCATAAAAAGAAAAAGGGGATACACGCCTGTATCCCCAAACCAAACAAACTAAAGTAATAACTAACTACTCATTTTCGTTGTCATCCTCAAATTTTGTATCCGCCATACGCGAACGTTCAAAATGGATGTCATTAAATCGTGGCGTCAAGGTCTTATCATCACTATCAAAGACCAAAAACTGTTCTGTATTCATCATTTTGAGTCCTGTGTAGGAATCAAATCGATTGTTTTGTAATTGCAACACCTGTATGCTAGCCAATTGTCCGAACTCTGTAGGAATCTCACCTCCCAATTGATTATTGGCCAGTACGAGTTCCTTTAACTGGGTTAAATTTCCCATTTCGGCCGGTATACTTCCTTCCAGGCCATTCTCAAAAAGGCCCAAAGCTTCCAACTGGGTCAGATTCCCTATGGATTTTGGAATGATTCCTTTTAGATTATTGCTGGAGAGATTGAGTTCTTTTAGTTTAGTGAGGTTTCCGAACGTATCAGGAATGGGGCCACTTAAGAAATTGTTGAACATGGAGAGAACTTCCAATTGTTTCATTTTTCCAATACCATCCGGAAGCGAACCTTTGATACGATTCATTTCTAGGCGCAACACTCTAAGGTTTTTTAATTTTACAATATCCTTGGGCAGAACTCCGGTAATATTGTTGAATGCCAAATTCAATTGGGTCAAATGTTTCAGTTTACCCATGCTTTCTGGAAGTACGCCGTCCAAATTGTTCATGAACAAGGTCAACCCCACCACATGGTTGTCTTTTATCTCTACTCCTTTCCAAGTGTGAATTGGAGATTCCATATTCCAGGAATTGTTCCATTTGTCACCTTTGGTGCTGTTGTATAGATCTATGAGGGCATTCCTCTCCTCTTGGGGGACTTCCTGGTTGGCGTAGGTCTTACCTACAGACACCAGCATACATAAGAAGAAAACGGCCAATCGAATCATTGAATACTTATTTTACCCTAAGGAATTTACCTACAAAGTAATCAAAAGACGAAAAAACTTACAAATTTAATCGGTGAATCGAACGCAATTTGTTGTGAACGAGGGTAAAAGTGTGGTGTAAATTTCTATCCCACATCAATTTAGGGACTCCAATTCGTGGGACAAGACCTCCCAATCTTCCATTAAGTTCTCCAACTTTTTCTTCTTGCCTTGATAGGTGTCAAAAAAATTGGGGCGGGCAATGGTCGTATCATAATCCATTAAAAGGTCATGGTCAATGTCGGCTATCTCTTTTTCCAATTGTGAAATTTGCTTCTCAACCCCACTTAATTTGTTCTTAAGGGATTTCAGCTTTTTTTGGACTTGGTAATCATTTTCTTTGGATACCTCCTCTACTTTCTTTTCTACTTTTTTCTCTCCTTTCTCAATTTTTCTGAAGTCGTCTGCCTTGCGCTGCTCCAGATAAAAATCTATGTCGCCCAAATACTCTTTAATACCACCATCCTTAAATTCGTAGACCCTATCTGTAAGTCCTTGCAAAAAGTCACGGTCATGGGATACCAGCACCAATGTTCCTTCAAAATTCTGTAGTGCCTTTTTCAGTACATTTTTGGATTTGATGTCTAAATGGTTCGTAGGCTCATCCATGATCAGGACGTTAAAGGGCTGCAATAACATTTTGGCCAAAGCCAAGCGGTTTCGTTCTCCACCAGAGAGTACTTTTACATATTTTTCCACTTCATCACCACGAAAAAGAAAAGAACCCAATATATCCCGAACCTTACTTCGGTTCTTTTCATTGGCAGCATCGATCATGGTATCTAAAATGGTTTTTTCGCCCTCCAGATATTCTGCTTGGTTCTGGGCAAAATAGCCTAGTTGTACATTGTGTCCAATTTTCAAGCTTCCGGTATGGTCCAACTCTCCCACTATAATTTTGGCCAAAGTGGTTTTTCCTTGTCCGTTTTGTCCCACAAAAGCGGTTTTGGTGCCACGTTCCACCAAAAGATCAATATCTTTTAAAACTTCTTTTTTACCATAGCTTTTGGAAAGGTCATCCAGCTCTGCCACTACCTTACCAGGATTTATTGATATAGGAAAACGAAGGTTCATGACACTATTATCCTCCTCGTCCACTTCAATACGCTCGATCTTGTCCAGTTTTTTAATGAGGGACTGCGCCATAGAAGCCTTGCTCGATTTAGCCCTGAACTTCTCAATTAAGCGCTCGGTCTGTTGTATTTGTTTTTCTTGGTTTTTTTGGGCACTAAGCTGTTGTTCCTTGATTTCCTTTCTGTACTCCAAGAACTTGGTATATGGTTTATTATGATCGTAAATTCGACCTAAGGAAATTTCTATGGTCCTATTGGTTACATTATCCAAGAACATTTTATCGTGAGAAACAATCACAACGGCACCGGGATATGTCTTTAAGAATTGTTCCAACCAAATGATGGATTCTATATCCAAGTGGTTGGTAGGCTCATCCAGTAACAGTACATCGTTATTCTGCAAAAGCAGCTTGGCCAACTCTATCCGCATGCGCCATCCCCCGGAAAAGGTATCCGTCAGCTTATCAAAATCATCCCGCTTAAAACCCAACCCCAACAATACTTTTTCAGTATCGCCTTGATAGTTGTAGCCACCCAAGATTTCATAATGATGGGTAACATCGTTCAAATCTACCATTAGCTGATGATAGCCCTCGCTCTCGTAATCGGTTCGCTCCGCCAAGGCCGTGTTAATTTCTTCAAGCTTTTGCTCCATGGCCTTGATATCTGCAAATGCCTGATAGGATTCGTCCAATACGGTTCGGCCCTGTTCAAAATCTATGTCCTGTCTTAAAAAGCCTATTTTAAGGTCCTTTTCCGTGGCAATGGTCCCCTCATCCGGCGCCATATCCTTGGACAACAATTTCAGCATGGTTGATTTGCCGGCACCGTTCTTACCAATAAGACCCACCCGGTCTCCAGCATTTAAACGAAACGCTATTTCTTCAAAAAGATATTCACCCCCAAAGGCTACTGAAAGATTATGGACATTTAACATTTTATGTGACCTGAATTACAAAACAAAATTACGGTATTGCGTATTTTTGCATAAAATCGCTGCAAATGTTAAAAAAAGGAACCAAACTGTACAGTATTTTAACAGGAAGTTGTCCCAAATGCCATGAGGAAAGCATGTACCAAAACACCAATCCGTATGCTATTTCCCAAATTTTTAACATGAACGAGCGTTGTTCCCACTGCGGCACTAAGTACAAAATAGAGCCTTCTTTTTTCTACGGTGCCATGTACGTGAGTTATGCCGTTGGGGTAGCCTTTGCCGTTGCGGCCTTTGTAATTGCATTTTTGATTTTTAACGCGTCTTTACTAGGCACTTTTATTGCCATAGTGGGCACATTGGTTGTTTTCATGCCCGTGATAGTTCGTTTGTCACGTAATATTTGGGTGAATTTCTTTTTTAAATATGACCCGCAAGCTTCAGTGCATTACACACACAAGCATACCGTAGCGGAAGGTTAATCTGGATAATATTTTTTGGTAAACCGTTGGATGTCCATTTCAGGATCAATCTGTTGTTGGTGCTCAATGGCTTGGTATAATTGGGGTGAAGCATAGGGCGCAATAAGTACGCCCCTAGACCCAAATCCGTTGAGGACGTACAACTTTTTATGTTCTGGGTGTTGCCCTACCAAAGGCCTTCTATCTACCACAGTTGGCCGAATACCCGCCACATGGTCCATCACCTCAAAATCACATTGTAAAAAAGTGGTCAGCTTGTCCAGAAGTTCATTTTTGGATGCTTCGGTGGGCTCATTGGTCTTATCCTTCCATTTATAGGTAGCGCCTACCCGATACAAATCCCCTCCCAACGGAATGGTGAACACAGACGACTTTATCACTCTGCTTTCCTTGTACGCTGGTGCTTTGATCGTCAACAATTCCCCTTTGGTGCCGTTCAAGGGCAGGTAGTTGAAAAAAGGATTGTCTTGAAGGCCATAACCACAGGCAAAGATAATTTGCTTTGCCTCCATGGTTTTGTATGAGACCTTTGCTTCTTCAATTTTAAGGGCGGAAAAATCAAAAGACTCTTTTTTCAAGGCTCCCTTTTGATCCAAATAGGCTGTGTAAGCCTCTACCAAGGTGCCCGTATCTATTCTTCCGGTATAATTGACTACTCCAAAACCATACGGTGCATCTAGAGCATTGTTTTGGTTCGATACAATGGCGGTTGACAAAAAATGGTCCAACCCCGGTTTATCGGCAGCTTCAAACCATGTATTTTGTTCTTCAATAGAGGCAAAACGACGTAACACAGGAACTTTAAAGTCCAGCTGTACCCCCAATTTCTGTTCCAATTGGGCATAGAAAGGTTGAGCCAACTCCATTTGTTCCCTGGCCTTCCAGGCTAAGGTAAACCGCTTTAAAATTACTGGATTGTATAGGCCGCCCGCAACTTGGGAAGCTTGCTGCGATGCATCAGAAACCACTTTAAAAGACTTGCCTTCCTTCTCCAGTACTTCGCAAAAGGAAATTCCGGCCAAGCCCAGACCAACAACCAAATAATCATACATGGTGCAAAAGTAGGCATCTCGAGTAGATGTTAAAGATTAGGAGGCTGGTCTTTTTTACAAATTGACACGAATTACACCAATCGTCACGAATATCGGGTATTTGGTTAGTAGCTATTGGGTGAAACGTGTAGGTGTGGTTTGTTGATTGATAGGTTGCCGCGTTCCTTTTTAAAAAGCTTAAATGTGCTAAGAAAAAAAGGGGGGGGCACGTATCGGTCCTGTGTATGGCTTCGTTGCGTGGGTTTAAGGTACGGATTTTTCAGTTTTGCCTTTTGTTCCTTTGTAGGAATTTAAATTCGATTAACCAAATAGGCCGCAATGAGCTATACACAATGTTAGCTTAGGTGTTTATTTTTTAACAAAAGTCTCGGAGAATGAGTTTTTCGGCCTACCATCTTTATAGTGGTTTTCGGTTGTAATGATGAGTTTGCCCTCAATCAGTTCAAGGGTTTGATTTCTTTCCACGAATTCATTTTTCCAAGTCAATTTTAGTTCGTCCGTTTCATTGGAAATTTCATTAGAGGCATTTTCTCCCCAATCACAATCGGTAGGACGACATTTCCCCCAAATCTGCACATAAAATCGATTATCCTCATATCTAATATTGCATTTGGTAATACCGGGTGCCTCAGTATTCTCATTGGTCCAAAACCCTTCTAAATTAGAATCCGTGGGAGAGTTTTCATAATTCCAGAACAAAACAAGACTTGCAAAGACAAAAATTATTGGTTTCATAGATGTTATTTAAAAATTATCGAACAAAATGCATGTAAGCTAACGTCTAAAGATATGATTCGTATTTAAATGAATTATATCGACTGATTCGTGAAGTTAGCGTTTTCCTACTAAAAAATCCAGCTAGAATTGACGGATATGGGATATAGATTGACAAACGAGCAGGGTGATGGCAATGAACCTTTCCCTCTCCCCTAAACTTCCCTGATTTGCATAAGGTAAAAGATGGCTGTCAAACTTATTCTGATTTCTCGCTTTGTCTTCGACTGCCTGCCTGTCCGTCAGACGGGCGCTCAGACTGACAGCTCGGAATGAGAATCTTATCTTGAATGCATAAAAAACGCCGCACAAATGTGCGGCGTTCTGTCTTATTGAATTGGAAATTTATGGCGGGCTAAATCAATACGCCCACATATCTTGTTCCCTATCGCGGATCACTTCCTTGATTCGTTGTGCTTCCAGCAATTGGAACAGGGCATTGTCAAAAATGTAATCATCTATCTTACGGTCTCCGTGAACGTTGTCCTCTTTATAGATCACTCCGTTGAAACGTCTTGCATTCAACAGCATGTCATAAGAGATGGGTCTTGCGGAGTTACGTTGGTTGTACACTTTGGCTTCGTGCAACACTTGTCGTGCAGCAGGATACCAAACCCAGAACAGCTCTACTTTGTTTTCTCCTGGGTCTATAGATTCATCATCTATAAAGTTTACGTCCGGCGCAACGGGGGCAATCCCCAATAGACGGTACTTCAGTTCCCCTTGACGCTTGTCAAAGTACCAGATTCCCTTTATGCGATACTCTTCAATATCGGCAGCGGTCAAATCCCTTTTGTTGATAAACTCAGGGGAAATCTGCTCACCGGCATTAAATTGCTCGTATCCCAGGTCAGTGGTATCAATTTTAGTCAAGGTAGCGGAAAGATCCGACAGCTTCCGTTTTTCGGTAAAGTACGAATCTGTGTACACCTCGGTCAGTTTCCCATTTCTGATGTTTTTCATCAACACATGGTACAAAGACCTTCGGTCCGCCCCAATACCTATAGTATCGGTGGGATAGTACAACGGAAAGTTGACACGCTCATCCAGGTCAATGGTCTCCCAGACGGTTTTAGACCATAGGATATCCCTATCATCCACATAACCGTATGCCAGAGGAGCGTCATTGTCCTGCTCAATTTGAGCTTCGGTCTTCTTGCCAATATCGGTGGGCAGTTTGGCGTTCAAAATGTTCGCCTGTCCCATCATTGATACGGGCAATACACCCAACAATCCGATTATAAATACATTTTTCCAATTCATGATTACTTCTATACTTTATTAGTTTGTAAGCTCAACCACAACTGGAGATACCTTTTTCAACTTGTAGCTCTTGTTGTTGGTGATATACGCTTGGATATCGAAAATCTGAACAGCATCGCCACGCTGAGCCCTTTGCAAGGCAGACTTGGCACGGTTGTCCAATTTGTTTCCATTTACAACCACGGTAGGCTGACCAGGTACTTTGAACTTGAACTGCCCAACAGCAAGGTTCAAATCAAAATCGAAGTCTTCCAACATGGCGCCAATGGTAGAAATCTCAAGGTTTCTTCTTGGCATTTTAATACTACCAGACTCTCCACGAACCGTACCACCTGGTCTTGGAATATCCTTGATACGGAACTCATTTTTGCTCGATATCGGCTTCCCATCAGGCAATGTTCCTGAAGCGGTAATGGTAACTGTTCTACCCGTACCCGGGTTCATCACATACTGGCTTCCGCTTCTTCTACTCAAACCAGGAGCAGAAGCATTCACCTTGTTGTCAGGAATACCAGGGATGGAGATAGTCATTGGGTTGGCAACACCTCGGTATACTACGTTCATCTTATCTGCAGAGATAACTGCTGCATTAGGCATAGAGATTGTAGCAAAGGTATTGTTCACCTCAACAGGCACCTCTTTTCCATCCTGCATAAAGTACATGGTTCCTTTAATGGTGTGGTCACCTGGGGTACCGGCACTGATCAACATTTTAATACCTCCAGCTTCCAAAGCGTAGTCTTTACCTTCGGCCAAAGTTCTACCATCCAAGGTCAACTCTGCTTTAACAGGAGTGGATGTCTTATCGGTTTTACTTACAATGATCTTACCATCGTATTTTTCACCGGAGTAGTAAGCCGTTTTAGGGGCAGCCAAAGAACTGGCAAAATTGGTCAAGGATACGGCGGCGGTCAAGTTACCTTCCAAAAGGTTTTTCAACACCTCTTGCTCAGTAGTCTTGATATCGGCCTGCAATTGGGTCAACTTGGTCAAAGAGGCCACTAATGGGAACCCTTCGTAGTGATAGTTGATCCAATCTTGACGTGTACCGTCTCTTTTCTCTACCTTACCGTCGGCGTCACCAGTTGCAAAACGGGTCTTTACAGCTTCTTTAACAGCAGTAAACTTTCCTTCTGGCAATGTGTTGATCACACCTTCACGGTACTCATTGATTTGTTTCATGAACTCTTTTCCTTCAGGGCCTAGGTTATCTCCCTGAAAAAACTTTTGGTCCAAATAGTCAGATTTGTCCATGACCACATAATCTTTGGGATCTTCCAAATCGGCGGTCATTTCTTTTTTCAATCCTTCCAGATAGGTATAATACTTATCGGAAAGTTCTTTGATTTGCTGAGCATTTTGGTACAGCGATCCGTACTCTGCCTCATTCTCTTCAGCTTTGGTTCCCAAGCTTGCCAAGAAATCGGAGTTACTGGAGTCCATTCTGGTATTGGAAGTCTCCAGCTTTTCGTTCATAAGTCCGAATGCTGCAAGAACCTCCTTGCTCATATTAAGTGCCAACATCGCGATGAAGATCAAGTACATAAGGTTGATCATCTTCTGACGTGGTGTTTGTTTTCCTGATGCCATGTTTATCTAATTAGAATTATAAATTAATTTGATTTGGGGTTTGATATCATTCAATCGATATCCTAATTAGTTTTTGCTACCCATGGCGGAAAGCATACCTCCATATACTCCATTCAAGGAGGAAAGGTTGGTGGCCAAAGACTCCATTTGGTCTTTCAAGGCTCCTGCATTCTGAACTACTTCCTCATTGATGGAGGCTTGTCTGCTAGCGCTTTCCAACTGTACTTTGTACAAGCTGTTCAAAGACTCCATTTGGGCAGCGGCGTGGGACAATTCCTCAGAATACTTTTTAGTGTGTTGAATTGCATCTGTGGTTGGAGTGATATTCTTGGCAGCACCTTCAAAACTCTTGATGCTCTCACCCAAGTTGGAGAAAAGCTCAGAATCGATTTTGGCTTCCTTAAGAAGGTCATCCAATTTTCTGGAAAGAAGTCCTTCTGCTTCTTGGGCATCCTTGACCTCATTCTTTTTTCCGTTGGATTGACCATTGGCCAACTCTGGGTACACCAAGGACCAATCGTATTCATCGTCCACAGGTTCAAATGCACTGATTGCGAATATCAATGCTTCAGTAATAAGACCTACCGCAAGAAGAAGTCCACCTGTAAGGGGTCCAAACTCCCAGTGAAGGATCTTGAACAATGCACCAATGATTACCACCGATGCTCCAAGCCCGTAGGCCATGTTAAACAGCTTTTTTGTTGATTTTGACTGTGCCATAATTCTAGTTTTAATTAAGTTATATAAATAAGTATTTGGTTACTGGTTTATTTATATAATGTTCTCTCGTTATTATAGTCCGCTTCTGCTTCCGTTGGTGGAATCCTCTTCACCCATATAATCCTGTACGGTCCTGAAACCAATGTAGCTTCTTGCGGAATCCTGATATTCATAATCCCTTGTACTTACTTGTAGGAAGTACGCAACATCTTTCCAAGATCCACCACGGATCACTTTTCTTTGGTTCTGTCCTGAACCTACGTTGGGGTTCATGGTAGACAGGTATTCATAGGCTCCTTGATCAAAGCTGGAGCTGGTCCATTCCGATACGTTACCAGCCATATTGTACAGGTTATAGTCATTTGGTTCAAATGATTTGGCCTCTACGGTGTACAAAGCGGCATCGGCTGCATAATCTCCACGCTGTGGCTTAAAGTTGGCCATAAAACAACCCGTGTCACTGATCACATATGGACCACCCCATGGGTATGTACCTCCTTCAATACCGCCACGGGCAGCATATTCCCATTCAGCTTCGGTAGGCAATCGGAACTGGTTCACGAACTGCTTCCCTCTACTTTTCTGATCATCGTTCTTAAACTTGGTCCTCCAATTACAGAAGGCCTTGGCTTGCATCCAGTTTACCCCAACAACAGGATAATCACTGTAGGCATCGTGCCAAAAATAATCGTTGTGCATGGGCTCGTTGTAGGAATATTCAAAATCCCTGATCCACACTGTGGTATCTGGATAGATTTCCAATTCTTCATGCTTGATAAAATCTTTTCTGCTTCCGGTCTTTGCACGGGCAGCAGCTTCAATGTCCATCCAACTGTATTTATACTTCAGTTTGGTAACATCTATGGACCGGAGACCATTATAGCTTTCCTCTTCAGGAAGATAGATGGAATCCATTACTTCGGCATAATACTCATCTGGATACTCTGAAGTATCCCATACCAAATCCGCATCTTTGTTCAATGCGCGTCCTTCGTAACCGGTTTCCCCCAGACCTGCATAATTGTCCAACATGTATTTGTCATACACGGAAAGGTCAGTGGTATCCGTATCCTTAAAAGCATACTCCCCTATACCTTCGTCTTCCGGGCTAATGCCCAATTCGTCGGCCAATATGGCCAATCTGGTCCGTACAATGGAATCCTTTACCCACTCCACAAACTGACGGTACTCACTATTGGTGATTTCCGTATCATCCATATAAAAAGAACGTACGGTAACCGTTCTTGTGGGGGCATTCAATACTTTGGCCTGATCTTCTTCGGCCTTACCCATAACAAAGGCACCTCGTGGAATCAATTCCATTCCATAGGGTTTCTCTGGATGCCATTTTTTCCCTGGGGCCCCAACTAGTTCACCTTTTGACCTTGATTTAGAGCCGCAACTGCTAAGCAAAAAAACAAGTACTATAGATGAAATGAATAGCTTTCTCATACTTTAGGTTAAATTTTCGATTCAAGATTATAAACGGTGCTACACAAATTCATTACTCTCAAAACTAATTTTTGAATAATTTATTGTGTAAGAACAGTCAATGCTTAAAATTTAATTTGTTTAGTTAAAGCCCTTTCTGTAGGCCTTGAACCACCTTTCGGGGATGTTCTGGTTGCAAGCATCCAAATAGTCCCCTTCGGTGCAAGGTAATAACGCCACCGAATTTGTTTTAGTATGTTGTGGTAAAATTGATGGTACTTCAACCCACCAGCGTTCGGTAACATGGCTTTTGTAAAAGACCAGCTCCTCTGTATCAGTGGGTACCGTAAATTTGGTGAAATCTTCGCTTTTGGATGTTGGGGTTTCCTGTATCCTGAAACTTAGTCCTTCTATAAAATACCAGATGAGTTGGGCAATCATTTGAAAGGCTTGATGGGTATTCTCCCCTTCGTAGATGCCCAGCAGAGATACTCGATCGCTTATTCCGGCATACCGGGCTATGGCACAGATTTCCCTACCTGTGAAACCATTGGGCGAAAAGTTTTTATGCATGCCCATTTCGCTGGCCCTGATGGCGCGCAAATCTAAACTAACTATATCGCTGCTCCTTAAAATGGGTTCCGCCAATTCTATGTTCGATGTAATGTCTCCTAACCTATAGGCATCAAAAAATAGCCTTTCCATTAAATCTATTTCCTCTTGGGCGTTGAAATAACTCTGGTACCCAATATTGGAGAAATTGAAAAGATTATTGGGTTTATCCGTAATGATCCTGCTCATGTACGAATGCGAAGAAATAAGTTCATCGTCCTCCCCAAAGTCAAAACGGCTATCTATGGCAACCAAGTTCACCATGTCCCTGATCTTATCAAAGGCCCTATAGGTTGGCAGGGTAATATCTTGGGTATAGCCCAAGATTATAGGTATAATATTTTCCTCTAGGAGTCCAGCCACAATTTCCTTGACCACAAAATAAGTGTCTTCCACCGTCTCGCCTTCCTCCACATCGCCAATATCTATAATGGTGGAATTCCAATTCCCCATCATAAGACGGTACAACTGTATTCGGATTTCCTCCAAATCCAATTCCTCCGTTTTTTTCTCAAAGGCATTTCTGGATTCCTTCACACCAAAAATGGCGACATCGGCATGGGCAAATACTGGCAGCCCATCTTTTTCGGTATGCATGTGGATGTTCTTACCCAGTGCCTGTGGCGGCAATAATTCTGAATAGGCCAATACCTTGTCCTTGACGGGGACCAAAAAATCGAATGCCATACTATTTCTTAGCTTTTGCTTTGGCTTTTTTCTTAGGTGATTTTTTTTCCAAAAGGGCCTGGGCTTCTTCCAAAGAGATTTTTGTGGCATCCACATCCTTGGCAAGTTCCACTTTTATTTTTCCCTTGATAATATTGTGCCTTCCCCATCTGGCCTTCTCAATACGTATTTTTTCTTCAGGCCACTCTTGTACCAGCTTTTCGGCTTCTTTCTTCTTTTTATCCTCAATGAGCTCCTCTATATCGGATTGGGAAAGGTTGTCAAAATCGTATTTTTTGTTCACATTGATGAAGATTCCGTTCCATTTTATAAACGGTCCAAACCTCCCCTTGCCCTTGGTAACTTCCATTCCTTCATACGAGGCAATGGGTGCATCGGCTTTTTCTTTTTCCTTGATCAACTCAATGGCGCGATCCAAATCCACATCAAAGGCACTTTCTCCTTGGGCCAGGGAAATGAATTTTTTTCCAAAGCGCACATACGGACCATATCGGCCTACATTGGCCTCTATTTCCTCTCCTTTATACTCACCCAATTTGCGAGGCAATTGAAAAAGCTCCATGGCCTCTTCAAAGGTAATGGTGTTGATGGATTGGTCCGGCAACAAACTGGCAAAGAGCGGTTTTTCCTCTTCATCCACCGTTCCAATTTGAACCATTGGTCCAAAACGGCCCAATCTTGCGGCTACCTGACGCCCTGTTTTGGGGTCGGTTCCCAAAATGCGTTCTCCGCTGGCACGATCGGCATTTTCCTCAACTTCCACAACATTGGGATGAAAATCTTTGTAGAAGGACTTCATCATTTCTTGCCAGTCTTCTTCACCTGCAGCAATCTCATCAAAATCCTCTTCTACCTGGGCAGTAAAGTTGTAATCAAGGATTTTGGTGAAATGGCTCACCAAGAAATCGTTTACGATCATTCCAATATCCGTGGGCACCAATTTTCCCTTATCGGAGCCTACCATCTCAGAAAGTCCTTTTTCTGATATTTTCCCATCTTCCAAAACCAACTGAACATACTTTCTTTCTGTTCCTTCCACCGTTCCTTTTTCAACATATCCCCTGTTCTGAATGGTAGAAATGGTTGGCGCATAGGTAGATGGCCTTCCAATTCCCAATTCTTCCAATTTCTTCACCAAGGAAGCTTCGGAGTAGCGGTACGGTGCCCGGGTAAACCGTTCCGTGGCCGTTATGAATACATTTTGCAAGGCCTCCCCAATCTGCATGGCTGGAAGCATCCCTTCCTGCTCCTCTGCAATATCTTCATCATCCGTGCCTTCCAAGTATACCTTAAGAAAACCATCAAATTTGACCACTTCTCCGTTGGCCGTAAACTCTTCTGTATGGGAACTGGCCTTTATTTTCACATTGGTACGCTCCAATTGCGCATCGCTCATCTGCGAAGCCAAGGTTCTCTTCCATATAAGCTCGTAGAGCTTGGCCTGATCCCGCTCCAAAGAAGGGGATTGTAGTTTCATGTCTGTAGGGCGTACCGCTTCGTGCGCTTCTTGGGCACCTTTGGATTTGCCTGTATAGTTTCGCACTTGACTATATTCTTTACCGTAGTTTTGAACGATAGCCTCCTTAGCGGCACCCAAAGCCTCATTGGACAAGTTTACACTATCCGTTCTCATATAAGTAATGAGTCCTGCTTCGTATAAACGTTGGGCCACTTGCATGGTACGGCTCACCGAAAAATATAATTTACGTGAAGCTTCCTGCTGCAAGGTAGATGTGGTAAATGGGGGAGCTGGGGATTTCTTGGCCGGTTTTTTATCCAGATTGGCCACTGAAAAATCTGCCCCAATATTTTTTTGAAGAAAGTTTTCGGCTTCTGCTTTGGAGGAAAACGTCTTATTGAGTCTGGCAGAAAACATATTGCCATCGCCAGTCTTGAAATCGGCCCTTATCCTGAAAGAAGCTTCCGGGGTAAAACCGTCTATTTCCCTTTCCCGTTCCACGATCAACCGTACGGCAACGGATTGCACCCGCCCAGCGGAAAGTCCCGGCTTTATTTTTTTCCAAAGTACCGGGGAAAGCTCATAGCCCACCAATCGGTCCAAAACCCTTCGGGCCTGTTGCGCATTTACCAAATTGTAATTAATGTCCCGTGGATTTTCAATGGCTTTTTGGATGGCAGACTTGGTTATCGAATTAAAAACAATACGCTTTGTTTTGCTCTTGTCCAATTTCAACTCCTCTGCCAAGTGCCATGAAATAGCTTCTCCCTCACGGTCCTCATCACTGGCCAGCCATATGGTTTCTGCTTTTTGGGCGAGGTCCTTCAGTTTCTTTACCAAGGCCCTCTTTTCCTTATCTACGGTATATTTTGGCTTGAAATCATTTTCTACATCTACACCAAGTTCTTTGGATGGCAAATCTGCAATATGCCCAAAACTGGATTCAACTTGAAACTCTTTTCCTAAAAAACGTTCTATGGTCTTAGCCTTTGCGGGGGACTCTACAATAACTAAATTCTTTGGCATGCACTGGGTTTTGTGGTAACAAAAGTATGTCAAAATTTCGATTTTGAATTTTTTGTAAACCCATAGGCAAAAAAATATCCCGCTGAAAACGGGATATTTGACTTTAAAACGGTACTTTTTTATTTCAGCCCTATCTGGCTGATAAGCTTTATTCCGTCATCTAAATATTCATATTGATAGAGCACTTCATCTCCCACCATGATCAATTGGTTTTCTAACGGAATTACATCAAACGTAACAATATCTTCAAAATGATTTAACTGTTTCAAATCATTAATATCGGTCTTATCATAAACTTTAAGACCTGAATCACCATCGCAGACAAAAAGCTTTTCCCCCTTGATTCCCAACCCGTACGGACCATCCATAGGGTACGAGATTGCCAGTTCAGGACTTTCAATATTGGAAATATCCACAATAAAAAGACCACTCTCCGTAGCTCCGCACCAATTGCCCCCACGCAGGGTAACATAAGCGTAGTTTCCATCAACTACTATGGGGTCACATGCCGTTCCATGCTCAAACTCGGAAACAAACTCTGGTTTTGCCGGATTGGTGATATCATAAATGTACATGCCGCGCATACTCCCCAAGAACAAATGGTTGTCCCTATTGAAAATGGTCTCGATATCGAACCCAGCGTATACATCTTCCAATTCTTTGGGGTTATCCAAATCTGAAATATTAAAAATATTGATGTTATGGTTGTCCACGGCATAAAGGTAGTCGGCCACAATCTTAAAACGGGCCAAAGAACCACCTTGACCTGACCCTCCATCATTGGCCGCTTCGGCAACTGCCACGTTATCAAAGAAAAAACCTCTTCCTATACCCTCTTCCACCTCGGAAATCAATCTTCGCTCCGTTATGGTTTCCCATCCGATCAGGATCTCCGTTTGGTAATCATAATCCTCATATTCAAAAATATCAGCTTCCATGGGCCAAAAAACATTGCTGTACAGAACATTTTCCAATCGGTTCACCTGCTTAATATTATTGATATCGGAAATATCGAGAACCACCAAATCCATAAGACTATCCGCATATAGGAAATCATCCTTTATAGAGATATCTACATTACCCGGAATCTTTATAAATCCGATTTTTACGGGTTGTTGTGGATTGGCATTGTTGATGACATGAATGCCTTGATGTTTGTCGTTGACAAAAATGTAATCCTTGTACGTATATATTTTTCCGGATTCATCTATGGGCCGTGGTGCAATGATATCAACACTGGCCGCAAATTCAGCTTGGCTCATCACAATGGGGCGGGCCACCAAGTACTCGGCATATTCGCCATTGGATTCATCATCGTCGCAGGCAACAAAAAATAATAGGGTCAAGGAAACTAGAAACAGAATTTTCTTTTTCATGGGTGATGCAGTTTTTTGGTAGATTACAATTCCTAGATAAAAAATAGCGGATGTCGTTGCTTGAATTTTGGTTAAAATTTAACTGCCAAATTGTCACTAAACTGGAATAAGCACTATCTTTGCAGACTATTGCATCACAATGACAAAGGACGAAACCGTAGAGAAAATAATAGATGAAAGCCAACAGGGAAGTACATTGGCCATCGAAAAAAATGCAAAGAATACCCGTAAACTTTATATAGAAAGTTACGGATGCCAGATGAACTTTTCGGACAGTGAGATTGTAGCTTCCATTTTGGCCAAGGAAGGTTTCAACACAACCCAGGAGCTCGAAGAAGCTGATTTGGTACTCGTGAATACCTGCTCCATCCGTGAAAAGGCGGAACAAACTGTTCGCAAACGCTTGGAAAAGTTCAATGCTGTAAAAAGGACCAACCCTGGAATGAAAGTAGGGGTCTTGGGCTGTATGGCCGAACGTTTGAAAAGCAAATTCCTTGAAGAGGAAAAAATAGTGGATATGGTAGTGGGACCTGATGCCTACAAAGATCTTCCAAACCTTATCCAAGAAATTGACGAAGGCCGTAACGCCGTAAACGTTATCCTATCCAAAGACGAAACCTATGGCGATGTGGCGCCGGTCCGGTTGAACTCCAATGGTGTGAGCGCCTTTGTATCCATTACCCGTGGCTGTGACAACATGTGCACCTTCTGTGTGGTCCCCTTTACCCGCGGACGGGAACGTAGTCGTGACCCCCAATCCATTTTGGAGGAAGTGAACGACCTTTGGGAAAGAGGCTTTAGGGAAATCACCCTTTTGGGCCAAAATGTGGACAGCTACCTTTGGTATGGTGGCGGACTCAAAAAAGATTTCGATAAGGCTTCCGAGATGCAAAAGGCCACTTCGGTGAATTTTGCGAAGCTTTTGGAGCTTGTGGCCTTGGCCCAGCCCAAAATGCGAATCCGCTTTTCCACATCAAATCCGCAGGATATGACCTTGGACGTCATCGAGGCCATGGCCAAATATGAAAACATCTGCAAGTACATCCACCTTCCGGTACAAAGTGGCAGCAATCGTATTTTACAAGCGATGAATCGTTTGCATACCCGTGAGGAATATTTTGAGCTTATTGACAATATTAAAAACATCATCCCCGATTGTGCCATTAGTCAGGATATGATCACCGGTTTCCCTACAGAGACCGAAGAGGACCATCAAGATACCTTGAGCCTCATGGAGTATGTAAAGTATGATTTTGGTTTCATGTTTGCCTATTCCGAACGGCCCGGAACCTTGGCCGAAAGAAAGATGGAAGATGACATTCCTGAAGCCATCAAGAAAAGACGCCTCACGGAAATCATCGAACTGCAACAAAAGCATAGCCATTACCGTACCCAGCAACATGTAGGCAAAATTGAGGAAGTCCTTATTGAGGGTCCGTCCAAAAAATCCGATGCCCACTGGATGGGTCGGAATTCACAAAACACCGTTGTGGTCTTTCCAAAGGAAAACTACCAAGTGGGCGATTTTGTGAATGTACAAATCAATGATTGCACCTCGGCCACACTCCTTGGAGAGGCCTTGGAATACTCAAAGAACAACTAATATATGGAGAGCGTTCAATCCATTAAACAACGGTTTGAGCTCATTGGCAATGACGTCAAGCTAAACCGTGCCATAGAAAAGGCTATTCAAGTAGCTCCCACGGACATATCGGTTTTGGTGACCGGGGAAAGTGGTGTGGGAAAAGAGGCCATCCCCAAGATCATCCATTCCCTATCACACCGAAAACATGCCAAATATATTGCCGTAAACTGTGGGGCCATCCCGGAAGGAACCATAGACAGTGAGCTATTTGGCCACGAGAAAGGAGCCTTTACCGGGGCTACCCAAACCCGAAGCGGATATTTTGAAGTGGCCGATGGTGGAACCATCTTCTTGGACGAGGTGGGTGAACTTCCACTTACCACACAGGTACGGTTGCTCCGTGTCTTGGAAAATGGTGAGTTTTTAAAAGTGGGGTCTTCCCAGGTTCAAAAAACGGATGTTAGAATTGTGGCCGCTACCAACATCAACATGTTCGAGGCCATTAAAAAAGAAAAGTTCAGGGAAGACCTCTACTATCGATTAAGCACCGTTGAAATCGCAATTCCCCCTCTTCGGGAACGCAGGGACGATATTCATTTGCTGTTTAGAAAGTTTGCTTCAGATTTTGGGCAGAAGTACAAAATGCCAACCATCCGTTTAGAGGAGGATGCCGTTCAATTATTGTTGAAATACCGTTGGCCGGGCAACATCAGACAATTGCGGAACATTGCAGAACAGATTTCGGTATTGGAGGAGGATAGAAACATTTCTGCGGCAACCCTGAACAGCTATCTCCCCAATTCCAGTGGTTCCAATTTACCCGCGGTGGTGGGGCAGACTAAAAAAGAAGGTGACTTCAGCAACGAAAGGGAAATTTTGTACAAGGTTTTGTTTGATATGAAAAGTGACCTCAATGATTTGAAAAAACTGACCTTGGAACTTTTGAAAAACGATACTTCTGAAAAGGTCCAGGAGGAAAATGAAACCCTGATCCGCAAAATTTATGGAGGTAAGGAAGAGGAATTTGAGCAGGAAGACGATACTATGGCCGAAGTATTACATCTTCCTGAGCCCACTGTGGAAAAACCTATGGTAGTGACCCAATCCCCAGAAGACCGGTACCATTTTGCCGAGGAGATCGAAGAAGAAGAAACCCTATCTTTACAGGAAAAGGAAATAGAACTTATTAGGAAATCACTGGAACGCAATCGTGGAAAACGCAAAGCCGCGGCTGCCGAATTGGGCATTTCTGAACGGACTCTATACCGAAAGATAAAACAATACGATCTATAATACTCCAAGTTTAAAATTTGAATTGATATACATGAAGAAAAATGGTTTTAAAATTGGACTTTTAGGGTTTATTCTCAGTCTTTATAGTTGTGGAGCCTATAATTTTTCGGGAGCAGATATTGGGACGGCCACTAGTTTTCAGGTCAACTTTTTCCAGAATTATGCCGACCAAAGCCCCGGTTCCACCATTGTGCCCGGATTGGATCGCGATTTTACCTTGGCACTTCAGGATATGATCAACAACCTCACCAGCCTATCGCTCACCGGCAGCAACGGTGATCTTTTGTACGAAGGTGAAATTGTGGAGTACAAGGTCATCCCCATGACGGCAACCTCCGACCAGAGAACGGCCCAAAACCGATTGACCATGAGCGTAAATGTACGGTTTTACAACACCACAAAGGATGATGCTGATTTTGAACGTCGATTTTCATTTTTCTATGATTTTGATGCCGCTGCTTCATTGACAGCAATCCAAGCAGCCGCACACGAAGAAATTTTTGAACGCCTTACCCAGGATATTTTTAATGCATCCTTAGGAAATTGGTAATGATTATGAACGTATCGGATTTTATACATATTCTTCAAAAGTCCAACACCATCCTGTCCCCAAAACAGACGAGGGAATTGGAGGACATTATTGAGGAGTATCCCTATTTTCAAGCCGCACGGGCACTGCACTTGAAGGGGCTTAAAAATCTGGACAGCTATAAATATAACGGAGCACTAAAAGTGGCCGCGGCCCATACGGCGGACCGTGAGGTATTGTTCGATTATATTACATCCCAGGAATTTGTACAGAACAATATTGCCGACACCATAGCCGGAAGAGGCAGCAAACTGGAAGATCAAAATGCCGTTTCAGAGGAAATTGAACCCAGTGAGACCGTGAAAGCCATGCTGGTGGATGCCGAAGAAGTGGCCTTGCCCCAAAACCTTCAGGATGCCGAACAAATATTGAATCCGGCCCTGTTCAAATCCAAAACCCCCGAAGAACCTGTTTCGGAAGAAATCAAGAAGGAAGATCCCACTCCAGAGGTCGAACTGCAATTGGGCAAACCCATCCCCTTTACCAAAAAAGAAAAGCATTCCTTTACCGAATGGCTCAAATTGACCTCCAAGCATGAGCAGGAAGCATCCCAAGATGAGCAGGAGATCATGGAAGAGTTGGAAAAAAAGAAAAAATTTGAGCTATTGGACAAGTTCATCGAGAACAATCCAAAAATAGTACCCCAAGAAAACACCAATCCCAAGGTAAATATCAAAGAATCTACCAAGTTCGATAAAAATGAACTGATGACAGAGACTTTGGCCAAGGTGTATTTGGAACAAAAAAAGTACAAAAAGGCCATTCAAGCCTTTAAAATATTGAGTTTGAAATATCCAGAAAAAAGTGGTTTCTTTGCAGACCAAATTCGGGCGGTGAAGAAGCTGCAAAAAGAAAAAGAATAAGATAGTAATGAGCACGTTTACAATTTTTTTGATATTGATTATCGTCGTGTGCCTTTTGTTGGTATTGGTCATCATGGTCCAAAATCCAAAAGGTGGCGGTCTTTCCTCTTCTTTTGGAGGAGGTGGTACCCAAGTTGTTGGTGGTGTAAAAAAGACAGGGGATTTCTTGGACAAAAGTACTTGGACCCTTGCCACTTTATTGGTTGTTTTGATTTTGCTTTCCAATGTTTCCCTAAAGGGAAGCTATAGCCAAGCAGACTCAAAACTTCTACAGGGTGACGGAACTGAAACTACAGTTCCTGAAGCACTTCCAGAAGAAGTTCCAGAGCAGGTTCCTGCGGCGGATACCACAAATCCCGCTGACACGATCAACTAAGAACAATGACAACAGATACAAAAATGCCAGCTTGAATGACAAGCTGGCATTTTTGTTTTCCATAATGTCAGTTTTTGGGCAATGGCATAATTTCTGCCCCAATATTTCGAGAATTTTAAAAACAAATACCTAAAAAGTAAAAATATGGCTAAAGTAAGCATCAAACCATTGGCAGATCGGGTCTTGATCGAGCCTCTTCAGGCTGAGACCAAAACTGCCTCCGGTATCATCATCCCGGACAACGCAAAGGAAAAACCCCAAAAAGGCAATGTAGTTGCCGTTGGTCCTGGCACCAAGGATGAAAAAGTGACCGTAAAGGTTGGAGATACCGTACTCTATGGAAAATATGCCGGAACCGAACTTAAATTGGACGGAACGGATTATTTGATCATGCGCGAGAGTGATATTTTGGCAATTGTTTAATTAAAAATCAACTAAAAAGAAATGGCAAAAGACATTAAGTTTGATATAGATGCACGTGACGGCCTGAAACGAGGCGTTGATAAATTGGCCGAAGCCGTGAAAGTAACCTTGGGTCCCAAGGGAAGAAACGTGATCATCAGCAAATCCTTTGGCGCTCCCCAAGTGACCAAGGATGGTGTATCCGTTGCAAAAGAAATTGAATTGGAGGACGCCCTAGAGGATATGGGTGCCCAAATGGTGAAGGAAGTTGCTTCCAAAACCAATGACCAAGCCGGTGATGGTACCACCACCGCCACTGTTTTGGCACAAGCAATTGTAAAAGAAGGTTTGAAAAACGTTGCTGCCGGCGCCAATCCCATGGATTTGAAACGCGGTATTGACAAAGCTGTTGAGGCTTTGGTGGCCGATTTGGAAAAACAAGCCAAAAAAGTAGGTAGCGATACTGACAAAATAAAGCAGGTTGCCGCTATTTCTTCCAACAATGACGATACCATTGGCGACCTTATCGCCACTGCTTTTGAAAAAGTAGGTAAAGAAGGTGTTATTACTGTGGAAGAAGCCAAAGGTACCGATACTTATGTAGATGTTGTGGAAGGAATGCAGTTTGACAGAGGGTATCTTTCTCCTTACTTCGTGACCGACACTGACAAAATGATTGCCGATTTGGAGAGTCCTTATATTCTTCTTTTCGACAAAAAAATCTCCAACCTGCAGGAAATCCTACCTATTCTTGAGCCCGTTGCGCAATCAGGAAGACCGTTGTTGATCATTGCCGAGGATGTTGAAGGACAAGCTTTGGCCACTTTGGTAGTGAACAAATTGAGAGGTGGTCTTAAAATTGCCGCTGTGAAGGCTCCTGGATTCGGGGACAGAAGAAAAGCCATGTTGGAAGACATCGCCATCTTGACCGGAGGTACCGTAATCTCTGAGGAAAGAGGTTTCTCTTTGGAAAATGCTTCTTTGGATATGCTGGGTACTGCCGAGACCGTAACCATCGATAAGGACAATACCACTATTGTAAACGGTTCAGGAAAAGCGACTGACATCAAAGCTAGAGTAAACCAAATCAAGGCGCAAATCGAGACTACAACCTCAGATTACGACAAGGAAAAATTGCAAGAGCGTTTGGCCAAATTGGCTGGCGGTGTTGCGGTATTGTACGTAGGTGCTGCCTCTGAAGTGGAAATGAAAGAGAAGAAAGACCGTGTGGACGATGCGTTGCATGCTACCCGCGCCGCTGTTGAAGAAGGTATTGTTGCCGGAGGTGGTGTTGCTTTGGTACGCGCCAAAAAAGTCCTTGAGAAATTGGAAACCGAATCTTTGGACGAAACCACTGGGGTTCAGATCGTGGCCAAGGCCATTGAGGCTCCATTGCGTACCATCGTTGAAAACGCTGGAGGCGAAGGTTCTGTTGTAATTTCCAAGGTTTTGGAAGGCAAGAAAGACTTTGGTTACGATGCCAAGGCCGATCAATATGTTGACATGTTGAAAGCTGGAATCATCGACCCTAAGAAAGTGACCCGTATCGCTTTGGAAAATGCCGCTTCGGTTGCAGGTATGATCTTGACCACGGAGTGTGCATTGACCGACATCAAGGAAGATACTCCTGCCGGACCTCCAATGGGTGGCGGCGGAATGCCAGGAATGATGTAAAACCCCATTGGGATTTAAAATAGGAACGCCCTGATTTTCATCAGGGCGTTTTTCTTTCTTTTCAGTTATGGCCCTTTGGGCCAAAAAACCACAAGTTACTTCTTCTTACCAGTAGCTTGGGTAGTCTTCTTGGCATTGCTTTTTACAGCTTTGGCAGGAGATGACTTTCCAGTTGACTTCGCTTGTTTCATGAGTCAATAAATTAAAAACTGAAGTAAATGTATATCAGTTTTCAATTCCATGATTTTTATTGGCTAAATATTAACTAAACTGGAAATAAAATATTTTTTATAATTTGATTATCAGTTTATTACACTAACTATACTTCCGCATTTCAACATGGCTTCACCGTAATATGGGTTCTTGATTTCCTCCTCTAGACTCAACCAATTTGCCCCTTTGCTTTTGTTGGCCATAGGACATTGTTGTACATATAGCTTCTTGCCCATTCCTGTTATCCCATTTCCAATCAGTATCATGTTTTCCGACAATTGGACAAAGTGATCTCGCTGGCTGTCCAACGAACTTTCCGAAGCAATAGTCGCGAATTGATTCCCAATCTTCGAAAAATGAATCTTTGTCTTTTCATCCATTTCCATGGCAGCAATTTGTTTGGCATTCTCCATCCCCTCACTGGCAAATTGTTGTACCTGTTCCATATTGGAAGCCACCAAGGCATCTTTTAGTTTAAGATACGGATCCAACAATAAGTCAAAGGCCGTCTTGGCATCTTTTGAGATTTCCATATCCATTTGCATTCCAGCTCCATGTCCTTCATGTCCGGTCATGGTTCTTCCCCCGCTTTTATTCATCATAGATTTTTTCCCTTGAAGTTGTGCAGCCGCATCCACGGTGAAGGCACCCTTGGCGACTACCTCCTCACCTGAATTCAATCCAGAAACCACCACATAATTCCCATTGACCAAATTCCCCAAGGTCACTTCGCGCATCTCAAAGATGCCTTCTCCTGAATTTGGCTTTACATAAACAACAGAGCGTTCCCCAGTCCAAAGAACCGCACTTTCCGGAACGGTAAGGGCTTCCGTTTCGGTATCGTTCTCCAATTGGATTTCGGCAGTGACAAACATCCCTGGCTTCAGCAACCCTTTTCTGTTATCAAGATTCGCACGCACCTCAAGGGTCCTGGTGGAACTGTTCAACAAGGGATCCACAAAGGAAATCTTTGCATTAAAAGTTTCATTGGGGTACGACTTTGTCCGCACCTCAAGGTTTTGTCCTTTCTTAAGAAGTGATAATTGGTTCTCGTAGGCATCGAAAACGGCCCAAACCGAATTTAAATTGGCCACTTTCACCAAAGGGGAGCCGGTGCTTACATAATCCCCTTCTTCGACCATGATTTCCGAAACCACTCCCGAAACATTGGCATATACCGGGAAATTTTCACGAACCTTTCCTGAACTTTCAATTTCATTGATTTGATTTTCAGAAAGTTTCCAAAAGGTAAGCTTGTTTCGAACCGCGGCATAAAGCGCCGGTTGGGAAGCCTTTAAATTGGCTGCCGTAATCAATTCTTGTTGTGCGGCTACCAGCTCGGGAGAGTAAATAGTGGCCAGTTGTTGCCCCTTTCTCACCTCTTCGCCTTCAAAATTGATGTTGAGCCTTTCTATCCTCCCATTAAAGTAAGCTGATTGTACGGCATCCGCTTCTTGGTTGATAGCCACTTTTCCAGAGAGTTTCACACTACCTTCCCCTGTTATCCCAGCACCCACGGTCACCGTTTCCACACCAGCGAGCGCCATGGCATTGTTGGACATTCTGATCTGTCCCATGGCAAGGCCTTCATCTGAAGAGCTGGCCGGAATCAAATCCATACCACAGATAGGACAGTCGCCAGGTTCCGGCTGCATGATTTGAGGGTGCATGGAACAGGTCCACATTTCACCGGATGCCATTTCCTCGCTGTGATCATGCCCATCGTTAGAATTCATTTCTTCAAGACCTGAACCAAAAATCAGATACCCCAATAGAAGTCCAACCAATGCTGCAACTGCAACAAATACACTATTCTTTTTCATACTATTTATTATTTCGTTTAACCACTTTTCGAACTGATGGGGAAGACGTGAACCAAAGCAGGAAACCACTCAATACCGTAATCAGTCCCAATAAAGAAAATCCCCGGAGCAACAGGGTATTGAAATCATCCCTCCCTTGATAATCCATGGTATGTGTCATCCATAAAAAATCAAACCAACGCCAATCCCTGTGCCGTACCGTTTGAAATGCCCCATTGTTGAGTGCCACATACGCCTTAAGTTCGTCCGTAGTCCCATATGAAATCTCATACGCAGGCAAGGGTCTTCCCCTATACTCGTGATGTGGCCCCACTTCATTAATCTGGGCAATGGAGCTGACCTTAAGGTCAGCGCGCATATGATCGGCCGCCACTTGCAGCGCCTCTTCCTTGGTTACACTTTCTTTTTGCTCCCCAGTTTTGGCATTGAACAACTGTGCCCCATTGATCCAATAATAGGGCTGACCAGCAATCTCCAAAAGCTCCATGGACGTAATCGCCTTAACACCGTTTAGGCTATCCGTACCCAAAAGATTGGTAAAGGATGTGGCCTTGGGCGGCATTTTTTTGAAATGATCTCCATGGATTTCATCAATATCCGTCCAACTGAAATACATCCCGCTGATCGTCCACATCAGGAATTGAATCCCCAAAAAGATTCCCAAGTACCTGTGGGTCTTTCGAATTTTGATTGCTGTTTGTCGTTTTACCATTATTTAGTCGATTGATTTAGTTCGAAGTCTGAGTGCATTGGCAATGACCGATACGGAGCTAAAGCTCATGGCCAAGGCTGCGATCATGGGAGAGAGTAACAATCCAAAAAATGGATAGAGCACTCCCGCGGCGATAGGAACCCCCAAGGTGTTGTACACCAAGGCAAAGAACAGGTTTTGCTTGATATTGCCCATGACGGCACCACTCAGGTTGAATGCTTTGACAATACCATGCAAATCTCCTTTTACCAAGGTAATGGAGGCACTTTCCATGGCCACATCGGTACCTGTTCCCATGGCAATCCCAACATCACTTTTGGCCAATGCAGGTGCATCATTTATTCCGTCTCCGGCCATGGCCACCACCCTACCTTGGGACTGCAATTCCGATACTTTTTTAAGTTTGTCCTCGGGCAGCATACTCGCTTCAAAGTCGGACAAATGAAGTTCATTGGCCACGGCTTGGGCCGTATCCCGGTTGTCGCCGGTAAGCATGATCACACTCACACCTTTATCCTGTAGCGCCTTGATGGCCTTTGCACTGGTTTTCTTTATGCGATCCCCAATGACCACATAACCCACCGCTTTTCCATCGATGGCCAAATAGGACACGGTCTTTCCTTGTTTCTGATAGGTTTGTACCTCATTTTCCATGGCTTCGGACACTTCTACGCCTACTTCCTGCATCATCTTACGGTTACCCAAAGCTGTCTTCTTTGCATTTACAGTTCCTTGGACCCCTTTTCCGGTAACAGCTTCAAAGCCATCAGCTTTTAAAATATCAATATTCTTTTCTTTTCCGTAGTTCACAGTGGCCTGAGCCAAGGGATGCTCGCTAAGATTGTTCAAGGAAACGATGTACTGTAAAACCATGCTTTCATCGTTATCGCCAAATGTCCCAACTTTTTCAACAGCGGGTTTCCCTTCGGTAATGGTCCCGGTTTTGTCCACAATAAGGGTATCCACCTTGTTCATTTTTTCCAATGCTTCGGCATTTTTGATCAAAACGCCATGTTGGGCCCCTTTGCCCACCCCCACCATAACGGACATTGGAGTGGCCAGCCCTAGGGCACAGGGACAGGCAATGATCAATACGGCGATTGCATTGACCAACGCATATACATAGGCCGGCTCTGGTCCCCAAATGGCCCATACGCCAAAAGTGACCACGGCTATGGCCACCACAATGGGCACAAAATATCTAGATACGGTATCGGCCAATTTCTGGATAGGCGCCCTGCTACGACTGGCATCGTTCACCATTTTTATGATTTGGGACAATAGGGTGTCCGACCCCACTTTTTCGGTTTTCATCAAGAATGATGTATTCCCGTTGATGGTACCACTGCTTACCTTATCTCCTTTCTCCTTGTTCACAGGAATGGGTTCGCCCGTGATCATGGACTCATCTATGGCTGTCTGACCTTCCATCACCACGCCATCCACAGGAATCTTTTCCCCGGGCTTTACCCGTAAAATATCCCCTAACTGAATGTCATCGATATGTACTTCCTCCTCTTCTCCATTGATTACCCTGATTGCTTTGTTCGGGGCAAGCTTTAATAGCTCCTTTACGGCAGAATTGGTCTTGCTGTGGGCCCTGGCTTCCAATACCTGACCCAAAAGTACCAAGGTAAGGATGACTGTTGCGGCCTCAAAATACACGTGTACCGTACCCGCTTCCGTCTTGAACTGTTCCGGGAAGAAATCCGGAAAAAGCATCCCAAAAACACTAAAAGTCCATGCCACTCCGGCACCAATACCAATGAGGGTGAACATGTTCAGGTTCCAAGTTTTGATACTTCTATAGGCCCGTTCAAAAAACATCCAAGTGGCGTAAAAGACCACGGGCAGGGAAAGGGCAAACTGCACCCAGTTCCAATACTTTTGCGGCAAAATGGTGTACAATGGATTATTGGGCACCATTTCACTCATGGCTATCAAAAAAATGGGCAGGGTAAATGCCAAGGCCAGCCAGAATTTTTTGATCAATTTTTTATACGTTTTCTCCTCTGCTGAAAGATCTGGCTTTTTGGGGACCAAATCCATCCCGCAGATGGGGCAACTGCCCGGTTCGTCCCGAACAATTTCAGGATGCATGGGGCAGGTCCATTGTTCTGAGGAAGGAGTGGATAAATTCTGTTCCTCTACCAAATCCATTCCACAGACCGGACAATCTCCAGGTTTATCATAGGTTTTATCCCCCTCGCAATGCATGGGGCAGTAAAAGACCCCTGTTCCATTTTTCACTGCGGGTTTTTCTTTTGGTTGGGGTGGATGGTGATGACCGGGCATATGGATGCTATATCTTCCCCCATCCTTTTCCAAGGCTTGTTGAAACCGTTCCAAGGGAATATGCTCCTCCATGGTGATCAAAGCTTCGGCCTTTTCCAAATTGACCTCAGCGGAAATTACCCCGTCAACCTCAGAAAGGGTTTTCTCCACATGGCCCCTGCATCCGTTACAGGTCATTCCGTGTATGTGATAGGTGTGCTTCATTGTTTTTGTTTTTATGTCGAAACTACCGTATCCTCCGGTCAACTACTTTTACAATTTTGGTTAATTGTTATACAATTTGGTCCCAAGCCTTTCTGTCCCACTGCTGAAGTTTTTGATATTCCCCCATGGACATTCCGGTGATGGCCTTGAACTGCTTGGCCAAATGGCTCCCACTGGCATAGTTTAGATCATAGGCAATCTCAGAAAAGGTTTTGTCCCCCATTTGAATCTGTTCCTTGGCCTTTTCAATTTTTAGCCTGATGAAAAACTTTTCAATGGTCATCCCCTCAGTCGCACTAAAGAGTTTGCTCAACACCGAATATTCCTTTTTCATTTTGTCGGATAGATACTCCGAGAGATTCCGGTCCACCCCATGGTTCAATGCCATGAGCACATGCTTTTTGATTTCAGCAATGCGGGTGTCGTTTGGATTCTCGATCAGCTCAAACCCATTGCAGACCAAAATCTCCCGAATATCGTCCATGCGATGCGATGCATCATCCAAGAACTGGATCTCACCCAAATCCATTTTCACCACGGCAATGTCCGCCTTTTGAAACTCGTCTTTCAAAACGCTCTTGCAGCGGTCGCACACCATATTTTTGACTTTAATGATCATAACCTGTGTTATATGGATGGGTAAAGTTTGAAGCTTAATTATGGGTATGCCCGTCCTTCATGTGCTCCGTATTTAAAACATAAGTCATCCCACAAGTTGGACATTTCCCTTCGGTATCGCTACCGCTGCCCTCACAATGCATGGGACACACATAGGCTGATGCATATTCCTTGCCTTGCATATCCTTGGTTTCCATATCGTTCATGTTGTCCATATCATGCCCTTCATGATCCATAGTCGCTTCCGTGGAAGTTTCCTTTGCCTCTTCTGTTTTTCCTTTACAAGATATGGTCAATACCAATGCCGATGCAAATGCGATTCCGATAATTGTTCTGATGTTTGTTCTCATTTTCGTTAAAATTAAATTACTTGTTGATTACATAATTGATTAAGGCAGATTGCACATAGTACATCTGCACAGATTGTATTTGATTGAGCTGAAATTTCAACTGCAATTCTTGAATGTCCAGTACATCATTGAAATCAATGGTGCCCGTTTCATAGTTTTTGATGAGGATTTCCTCCGCATCCTTGGCCTGATCCAGATTTTTAGCCTGAATGGCATGGGCAATCCGGGCCTCGTTACGCTGTGAAAGCGCTTTGGCAAATGTGTTTTCCAACACATTCAACCGTTCCTGCTTTTGCAGTTCGATCTCCTGTTGGCGCAATTGGTTCTGTTTGGTCACAGACTTGAACTTATTGTTGAAAATGGGAATGGAAAGGGTAACCATGGGCATTACAATGTCCTTGCCATTGTCACTGAAGCTCATATCGGGTCGTTCCGAAACGGTCACATAGTCCAATCCAAATCCGAGACTAGGGGCATTCTCCTTTTGATTGAGCAGTTCGGATTGCACCACGGATTCGTACAATTGGTCGTACTTTAGGAGTTCCGGGTTCAGGGTCAAGGCTTCCTTTTCAAGAATGGGATCGTCCTCTGGGATATCCATTCGCTCCACCACCTCAATTGAAATACTTTCATCCCGATTCAGCAAGTTGTTGAACACGGCCTGTTCCGCGATGTATTGTTGCTGCAATACTTCTTTTTGTTGTTGAAGTTCATTCTGTCTAATCTGAAGTTTAAGCACATCCACTGCCGATGCTTTTCCCACTTCAACTGAAGTAAGGGCCAAGCGTTCATAGGTTTTGAGCAAGGCAATATTCTCATCGAGTTTCGCCTGTGTTGCCTGCAATGCGTACAATCGGTAATAGGATTGGGCCACGGACAATGCCAATTTGCGTTTGGCTATGGCAATTTCCACATACTCGGCCTCGGCCATGGAACTGGCGTAGTTTTCACGGGCCGTAATGGTCCCAAACCAGGGCAGCATCTGTGATACTGAAAATCGGGCTCGCTGTGGACCGGTCCGTGTTTCGGGTTCGCTCACAAAATAACCCGCTCCAATAGTTGTGTTGGGTAAGGTGTTCACCTCATCCACCTTTTCCTTGGCGATGTTGTACCGCAGCTCCAAAGCCTGAATCAGTGGATTGTTCTGCTCCGCCTCCTGAAGATACAATTCCAAGGATTGGGCATTCATTCCAGCTGTCAACAGGGTAAATGCCATAAAAATGAGATTCTTTTTCATCGATTTTGCATTTTAAGTTGCCACTCGCTTTTCCAACTGAACAATACAGGCACCACAAACAGGGTGATCAATGCGATAAGCATTCCCCCAAAACTGGGAATGGCCATGGGAATCATTATATCGCTTCCCCTTCCGGTGCTGGTCAATACGGGCAAAAGGGCCAAAATAGTGGTCGCCGTGGTCATTAAACAGGGTCTAATACGCTTCTCCCCCGCTTCCAAAACCGATTCCCTGATGGCTTCCAAGGAGGTAGGGGTATTTTTCTGAAAGGTCTGCGTTAAATAGGTGGCCATAACCACACCGTCATCCGTAGCAATTCCGAAAAGGGCAATGAACCCGACCCAGACCGCAACACTCAGATTAATGGGATGCATTTGAAACAGGTCCCGTAGATTTTCACCAAAAAAACTGAAGTTCAAGAACCAGTCCTGACCATACAGCCATATCATTAAAAACCCACCGGCAAAGGCCACGGCAATTCCCGTGAACACCATCAAGGAAGTGGCCATGGACCGAAACTGAAAATATAGGACGAGGAAAATGATCAATAGGGCCAGCGGTACCACAACAGACAATGTTTTTTCTGCCCGAAGTTGGTTTTCATAGGTACCCGTAAACTGATAACTGATTCCCTTGGGCACCACCAACGCACCACTATCAATTTTTTCCAGAATCTTGGCTTGGGCATTTTCCACCACAGCCACTTCTGCAAAGCCATCCAGCTTATCAAAAAGAACATATCCCACCAAAAAGGTATCCTCACTTTTAATAACCTGCGGACCTTGTTCGTATTTTATGGTAACCAATTCGCTCAACGGAACGGGGTTGCCCTTTTCCACGGGCACATAAATATTGCCGATATCCGTTGGGTTTCCCCTAAGCTCTCTGGGGTATCGCACCCGAACCCCATAACGTTCCCTTCCTTCAACAGTTTGGGTCAAGGTCATACCGCCAATGGCCACCTCAAGAATTTGCTGTACATCTTCAATGACCACGCCGTATCTTACCAACTTTTCACGGTCGATATCAATCAGCAAATAAGGTTTACCCACAATGCGATCGGCAAAAACAGCTTCGCCCTTTACCCCATCAGCTTCTTTGAGGATGGACTCCAACTGCATTCCAAACGCCTCGATTTCCTTTAAATCTTGTCCTTTGACCTTGATTCCCATGGGAGCGCGCATCCCAGTTTGAAGCATTACCAAACGGGTTTCAATAGGTTGCAATTTGGGGGCAGAAGTAATTCCAGGCAATCGGGTCACCTTCACAATTTCATCCCAGATGTCATCCGGATTTTTGATTTCTGGACGCCAGTTCCTAAAATATTCCCCATTGGGATCAGCAATCAGTAGGTTCCTATCAATACGAAGCGGTTCGCTCACATGTGAACTTGCGTAATTTGCTTCATTCTGAACTTCTAGATTGGGATTGGCGGCCACTTTTCCGCTCTTCAATACAAAATAGCCATCTTCATTTACCTTAAACCGTTGTGGTGATCCTGATTCATTTTTCTCGTATTCGGAGCGGTATTGGATCACATTTTCATACATGGAAAGCGGAGCGGGGTCCAAAGCTGATTCGGTCCTTCCTGATTTCCCCACTACGGTTTCAACTTCAGGGATGGTGGCCACGGCCATATCCAACTGCTGCAACACCCTTTTATTTTCCTCTACCCCTGCATGTGGGAGCGAGGTGGGCATCAACAGAAAAGAGCCTTCGTTAAGGGAGGGCATAAATTCTTGACCTGTGTTACGCATGATCAAAAACCCGAAGACCACGATCACCGTAGGAATTGAAAGGAAGAGCAGTTTGTTCTCCAATGCCCACAACAATATGCGGTGATAGTATTTTCGGAATAGGTAGAACACGCCCAACAGTACCCCACAAATCAACCCAACAAAAATTAGGTTGATGGCTATGCTCCTGTCAAAGCCAAGGGGTCTCCAATAGGTAGCCAATAAAAATAGTATGGTAGTGATGCAAATGACCACATTGAGCCATGTAACATCCTTTTCAGACACCAACTTTTTCAATCTTAAAATGCCCAAAACTCCAAAAGCCACCAAGGTCAGGCCAAGCCATTGTCCAAAAACAACCGCTACAACACCCAAGGTGATAAGCGCACCATTCCAAATGTATTTTAGAAGAGGTCCTTGCGGTTTTCTTTTGAAAATGATGGCCGCAAAAGGAGGAATGAGGAACAGTGCCACAATTACGGAAGCTGCCAAGGCCATAGTCTTGGTAAATGCCAGTGGACGGAACAATTTCCCCTCCGCCCCTACCATGGTAAATACCGGGATAAAACTGATGATTGTGGTCAGCACGGCGGTCAATATGGCTCCGGAAACTTCTGATGTGGCATTGTAGACCACGGTGTTTATAGGCAGGTTTTGGGTATTCTCATCCCGGTGCCGGATAATGTTTTCGGAAAGGATAACCCCAACATCCACCATAGTACCAATAGCAATGGCAATTCCGGAAAGGGCCACAATATTGGCATCCACCCCGAACAGTTTCATGGAAATAAAGACCATGAGCACGGCCACTGGAAGCAATCCCGATATCAATAACGAAGCCCTCAGGTTGAAGACCATTACCACAATCACCAAAATGGTAATCAGGATTTCCAAGGTCAATGCTTCATTTAAAGTCCCCAAGGTTTCTTGGATGAGTTCCGTGCGATCGTAAAATGGCACAATGGTCAACTGTGATGTAGTACCGTCCTTTAATTCCTTTGACGGCAATCCGGCACTGAGCTCATTGATTTTCTCCTTTACATTATTGATGACCTCCAAGGGATTGGCCCCATATCGCGCCACAACAGCACCACCGACCACCTCGGCACCTTCCTTGTCCAAAATACCCCTTCGAACAGCAGGTCCCAAGGATACATGGGCTACATCCTGTACTCTTATGGAAGTATACTCTGTTGAAGTGACCACAGCATTTTTAATATCTTCCAAGGATTTTATGTATCCCAGTCCACGGACCAAATATTCTGCCTTATTGATTTCCAAGGTCTGTGCCCCAATATCGCGGTTGCTCTGCTTTATGGCCTTCACCACTTGATCCAGGCCAATCTTGTACTGTTTCAGCAATTCTGGATTTACATCAATTTGGTATTCCTGCACAAATCCACCAATGGAGGCGACTTCAGAAACCCCACTGGCCGAGGACAGGGCATACTTTACATAGTAATCCTGAACGCTTCGCAGTTCCTGTAAATCCCATCCACCGGTAACATTGCCCTCTTCGTCACGTCCTTCCAAGGTGTACCAGAAAATTTGCCCCAAGGCAGTGGCATCGGGACCCAATGCCGGATTCACCCCACTGGGCAAAAGATTACTGGGTAAGGAATTCAGTTTTTCCAGAATACGGCTTCGGCTCCAATAAAATTCCACATCTTCCTCAAAAATGATGTAGATACTGGACAGTCCGAACATGGAAGAACTCCGTATGGTCTTTACCCCGGGAATGCCCAATAATGAAGTGGTCAACGGATAGGTGACCTGATCTTCCATGTCTTGGGGTGACCGCCCAGGCCACTGGGTAAACACAATCTGTTGGTTTTCCCCAATATCAGGGATGGCATCCACTGCGACAGGGTTCTTGGGAAGAAATCCAGTGTCCCAGTCAAATGGAATGTTCACCGTACCCCAACCTACAAATAGGACTAGGAGTAAAACGGCCACTAATTTGTTCTCTATGAGAAATTTGATGCTCTTGTTCAGCATAAAGGTTTGATTTAAACAATTGGATCAGAAAAAAGTGCATAAATAGGCATGCCCAACCACAAGGGGTCGGGTACAATCAACCAATGTTAAATCAAATGAGGAAAGTCTGATGCAGCACTTGGACGTCCTGTATCAGTGGGGGTGGGGCGTAGTCCCTAAAGGCACTGACCTCCTCCACATTGTTTTCGAAAAGATAAAAATAGGAATGGACAAAGCTTACCAAAAACAGCTGTTGTCCAACACTAAAATCATCAAAAGAGATTTTTAAGTCATCCTGACCTTGAACAGTGAATGACTCATCATCACAACAAGATTTTTCCATCTCCATGTCCATACCACAATCATCCGCATGAGCAAAAAAGGAAATATCCTGTACTTTACCCATACAAATATGCTTGTCCACGGTCCAAGAAACCGTTGAGGCCAAGACCAAAAGGGCCATTACAGACGACATAATTTGATGAAAAATCTGTTTCATTTCCCTACAAAACTACAAAAATTGGTGATTTATTGTTTTGTTTAACAGAAGTTTAAAAATACAGTCCAGTAAGTTTATGGCTTTGCATCGGACAAACCCCCTATTCCATACCTTTGCAAAAAAATAGATTTATGTTGGCAACCCTTCAACCCAGAGTACTTTCCATTATTGCCGATGATTCGAAAACCGCGGACACCCGTTTGGGTGAAATCTGTGAACTATTACGCAGCGAAGTACCCTATTACGATTGGGTCGGGTTTTACTTCAGAAATGGAGACAAGGAGGAACTGAAATTGGGTCCATATGCAGGTGCACCCACGGACCATACCATTATCCCTTTTGGAAAAGGTATTTGTGGACAGGTGGCGGTGAGCAACCAAAATTTTGTGGTTCCCGATGTGGCGGCTCAGGACAACTATATTGCCTGTAGCATAACCGTAAAAGCGGAAATTGTGGTTCCCTTGTTTGTGAATGGGGAAAATGTGGGACAAATTGATATCGATTCCAACACCCCTGACCCCTTTTCCGAGGAGGATGAGCGGTTTTTGGAATTCATCAACGATAAAGTGGCCGGAATTCTGTAAAACTCCTCCATTTTGTTGATAACCCATTCTACTTTTTAGCAACAAAACAAGTACTTTTGTGGGTTTAAGAAATTGATTTTTAAGATACCCATGAAGACTGCCAAAAAAGCCTCCGCTGCACTGATTTCCGTATTCCACAAAGATGGTTTGGAGCCCATCGTAAAAAAACTGGATGAACTCGGCGTAACCCTTTATTCCACAGGAGGAACCGAAACATTTATCCGCAATCTCGGTATCGATGTGGTACCCGTGGAAGACGTTACCAGCTATCCTTCCATTCTAGGTGGACGGGTGAAGACATTGCACCCCAAAGTGTTTGGCGGCATTTTAAATAGACAGGACAACGAAAGCGACGTGGCCCAAATGCAAGAATTTGACATTCCCCAATTGGACATTGTCATCGTTGACCTCTACCCTTTTGAAAAAACCGTGGCCAGTGGTGCTTCGGAACAAGATATTATCGAGAAAATCGATATCGGTGGTATTTCCCTAATCAGGGCCGCTGCCAAAAACTTCAAGGATGTACTCTGTGTTTCCTCCATGGAGGATTACGAGGACTTCCTCAACGTTATTTCCGAAGGAAATGGTACCACTACTATGGAAGACCGCAAGCGTTTTGCCGCCAAGGCATTCAACGTTTCCTCACACTATGACACGGCCATTTTCAACTATTTCAATGCGGAAAAGGAAGAAACCGTACTCAAAATCAGTGAAGCCAAAGGACAAGTGTTACGCTATGGGGAAAACCCTCATCAAAAAGGATTCTTCTTTGGAGATTTTGATGCGATGTTCACCAAACTGCACGGCAAGGAGCTATCTTACAACAACCTTTTGGATGTGGATGCCGCAGTAAACCTGATGGGAGAATTTGTGAATGATGACCCCACTTTTGCCATTTTAAAACACAACAATGCCTGTGGCCTTGCCACCCGAAGCACCATCAAGCAAGCTTATGTGGATGCCTTGGCTGGCGACCCGGTCTCAGCTTTTGGTGGTATTTTGATTTCCAATGTTGAAATTGATGCCGAAACCGCAGCGGAAATCCACAACCTGTTCTGCGAAGTAGTCATTGCACCAAGCTATTCCGATGAGGCGCTGGAAATCCTAAAAGGAAAAAAGAACCGCATCATCCTTGTTCAAAACCAAGTAAGCCTGCCAGAGACTTTAGTCCGCACTTGCTTGAATGGATTTTTGGTACAGGACAAGGATTCCAAAACCGATTCCAAAGAAGACTTGAATCCTGTTACAGATAAAAAACCAACTTTAGAAGAAATCGAAGATTTGATTTTCGCTTCAAAATTGTGCAAGCATACCAAAAGCAATACTATTGTTTTGGCCAAGAACAAACAACTGTGCGCCAGTGGAACAGGTCAAACATCCCGTGTGGATGCACTGAACCAGGCCATCCATAAAGCAGGGTCGTTCAATTTCGATTTAGAGGGTGCCGTAATGGCCAGTGATGCCTTTTTCCCTTTCCCAGATTGTGTTGAAATTGCGGACAAGGCGGGCATTAAAAGTGTCATCCAACCAGGAGGATCCATCAAAGATCAATTGAGCATTGATTATTGCAATGAAAATGGAATGGCCATGGTAATGACTGGCACAAGGCATTTTAAACATTAATTTTAGTACATTAGCCGGTAATTTTTTACCGTTAATCCGAAAATAAACGCTTTTTATGGGATTTTTTGATTTCATGACCGAGGAAATTGCCATTGACCTTGGTACTGCAAATACCCTGATCATCCACTTGGATAAAGTGGTTGTGGACAGCCCTTCCATTGTGGCAAGGGATCGCGTGTCCGGAAAAATCATCGCGGTGGGGCGCGAAGCCAACATGATGCAGGGGAAAACCCATGAAAACATAAAGACCATACGGCCTTTGAAAGACGGGGTAATCGCAGACTTTGATGCCTCGGAAAAGATGATCAATATGTTCATCAAAAACATTCCAGCTCTAAAGAAAAAATGGTTCCCGCCTGCATTGCGAATGGTCATTTGCATCCCTTCCGGTATCACCGAAGTGGAAATGCGTGCGGTTAGGGAATCTGCGGAAAGGGTGAACGGCAAGGAAGTATACCTTATCCATGAACCCATGGCAGCGGCTATTGGTATTGGATTGGATATTATGCAACCCAAAGGAAACATGATCGTGGATATTGGTGGGGGTACCACCGAGATTGCGGTAATTGCCTTGGGCGGCATTGTTTGTGATAAATCGGTGAAAATTGCGGGCGATGTGTTCACCAACGACATTATTTATTACATGCGCACCCAGCACAACCTCTATGTAGGGGAGACTACCGCTGAAGCGATAAAAATTGAAATTGGTAGTGCCACTGAAGATTTAAAGTCCCCTCCAGAGGACAAGTCCATTCAAGGAAGGGACCTATTGACCGGAAAACCCAAACAAGTTCAGGTTTCCTATCGAGAAATAGCCAAAGCCTTGGACAAAAGTATTTTACGGGTTGAAGATGCTGTAATGGAAACACTATCGCAAACCCCTCCCGAGCTTGCCGCCGATATTTACAACACCGGAATTTATTTGGCCGGTGGTGGCACCATGCTCCGTGGATTGGACAGAAGACTTTCACAAAAAACGGATTTGCCGGTTTATATAGCCGAAGACCCCTTGCGAGCTGTGGTTCGTGGAACTGGAATAGCCCTTAAAAATTTAGAGCGCTACAAGAGCATCTTAATCAAATAATTTGCGAACTCCGCTTGCTTTTGGCGTTCGAACTTTTATAACGATACGATTGCATGCAACGGATCATTAATTTTGTTTTACGCTACAGAAATGCTTTTCTCTATGGCTTTCTTGCGATTATTTCGTTGATCATTACGGTTCGTTCGCATTCCTATCACCAATCCAAGTTTTTTAATTCTTCCAAATGGTTGACCGGTAATATTTATGGCTCAGCCGCAGATGTTTCATCTTACTTTGGTCTAAGGGAAGAAAACAATAGGCTTGTCAAGGAAAATGAGCGTTTGCGCAAATTACTGTTCAATATGAAGGTTAATAGTTCCCAACAACTGGATTCCTCTTTTGTTGCCTACGAAGTCCTGAGTGCAAAACTCATCAAGAATAGTTATACTTCCCCAAGAAATTACATTACTATCAACAAGGGAAGAAATCAAGGTGTTAAACAGGATATGGGCGTCATCACCACAAAAGGCATATTGGGCATTGTTGAAAATGTATCCTCAAATTTTGCCACCGTGCAGAGCGTTCTAAACACCAAGTCCAACATCAACGCCAAGATCAAACATTCAGAATATTTTGGCTCACTGGTATGGACTGCTGAAGATTATACCATGGCCCAGTTGATAGACATCCCCAGATTGGTTCCGTTGGTTGTGGGCGATACCATTGTCACCGGCGGTATGTCCAGTATTTTTCCAGAGAACATCCCTATAGGTACCATCAAAAAATATGACCTTAACACGGCCGGAAGCTTTTACAATATAGATGTTGAGCTTTTTAACGATATGGCCAACATAAAGAATGTATATCTCATAGAAAACAAGAGCAGAGAAGAAATTAAAACACTGGAAGCACGTACCACAAATGAATAATTCTGTATTGCTAAATGGTTTTAGGTTTGTATTGTTGATTTTGGCCCAAGTGCTGATTTTCAACAATCTTAGCTTTATGGGAAGCATCAATCCATTTGTGTATGTAATTTTCTTTTACTGGTACCCCATTAAAGGAAACCGCACCTTCTTCATGCTGATTTCCTTTTTGTTGGGATTCATTATTGATATCTTTTCGGACACCATGGCATTACATTCCATTGCATCCTTGACCGTGGCCTATGCAAGACCTGTAGTGATGCGATTCTGTTTTGGGGTCAATTATGAGTTTCAGAATTTTAGCTTCAAAAACACCACAAAAATTCAACGTGTTGCTTTTTTGGCCTTGCTGATATTGATCCATCAAGTTGTTTTCTTTTCGTTGGAAATTTTAAGTTTTACCCACATCCTTTTAATTTTGAAGAAAGTTTTTGGCACAGGTATCGTAACTTTAATATTATGCACACTATTCAGTTCTCTTTTTAGTCCAAAAACTGAATAAAAAAGGTAATGCTACGTTGAACTATTGAAGGACCAAAGCTTAAATCAGATTGTCCATGAAAAAACTGCTACTATCATCCGTGATTGTGCTAATAGGGTTTACCTTTATTGGTAGGCTTTCCTATTTGCAGCTTTTTCGTTTTTCTCCCGATCAAATATTGGAGGATCCCGCCATCAAAAAAATCTACGACTATCCTGAACGGGGATATATCTATGATCGAAATGGGGAACTCATGGTGGGCAATCAGCCTGCTTATGATGTCATGGTGATTCCACGGGAAGTAAAACCTTTGGATACTTTGGAATTCTGTGGCCTTTTGGGAATTGAAAAATCCGTCTTTACAGACCGTATGCACAAAGCCCGGACCTATTCTCCAAGACTTCCATCGGTTTTGGTACCCCAGCTCTCCAAGGAGGACTATGCCAAGTTACAGGAAAAAATGAGGCATTATGCCGGATTCTATATTCAAAAACGTTCCCTGCGTTATTATGCTACCAATAGTGCTGCCAATGTATTGGGGTATATTAGTGAGGTAAATGAATGGGAACTCAAAAACAATCCCAACTATGTGGCCGGGGAACTAAAAGGGCATACAGGGATTGAGAAACAATATGAAGAGGTGTTAAGGGGTCGCAAAGGGGTAAAACACATTCAGAAAGACCGCTTTAACCGTGATATTGGCCCTTATAAAAGTGGAAAATTGGACACCCTTCCCGAACAAGGGAAGGAAATCCATACTACTTTGGACAAAAAACTTCAGGAATATGGAGAACGATTGATGCACGGAAAGCATGGGGGAATTGTTGCCATAGAACCTAAGTCTGGTGAGATTTTGGCCATGATTTCCGGCCCTACCTATAACCCGGCATTATTGGTGGGCAGACAGCGCTCCAAAAACTACAGTAAACTACACTACGACACTATTTCCAAACCTACGTGGGACCGTTCCATTTTGGCACAGCCCTCCCCTGGTTCTCCCTTTAAAACCTTGAATGCCCTCGTTGGATTGCAAGAAGGAGTCATAGAACCCGACACCAAATTTAGATGTTACCATGGTTTTTATGTGGGTAACACGCTCCGGGGATGTCATTGCGGTGGCGGGGTGCGCAATTTAAATTCAGGAATCCAACAATCCTGCAATGCCTATTTTGCTGGTGTCTTTAGAAAAATATATGATAAATATCGCACTACGGATGAAGCTATGGACGCTTGGGAAAAGCATATGAAGAGTTTCGGTCTGGGCAATTTTTTAGGTACAGATCTGCCAACAGGTGCTCCAGGTCGTATTCCGGACAAATCGTATTACGATAAATGGTACGGTGATGGTAGATGGGCCGCCTCCACCATTATTTCCAATTCCATAGGGCAAGGAGAAATTGCCGCCACTCCCCTGCAATTGGCCAACATGACTGCCGCCATTGCCAATCGCGGTTATTTTTATACCCCCCATGTCATAAAAAGTATTGGAAATTCAGGATCCATAGATCCAAAATTCACGGAACCCCATTATACCACCATAGATCGGAAATATTTTGACCCTGTTATTGAAGGTATGGCCAACGTATACAAATACGGAACTGCGAGGTGGATACAAATTCCTAGTGTTGAAATTGCTGGAAAGACAGGTACCGTTGAAAATTTTATCCGAGTGGATGGTGAACGCATGCAACTTACGGACCATTCAGTTTTTGTGGCCTTTGCCCCAGTGGAAAACCCACAGATTGCGATAGCTGTATATATTGAAAATGGGTATTACGGAGCGCGTTATGCAGGTCATATTGCCTCCCTCTTGATTGAAAAATATATCAAAGGTGAAATTACCCGAAAAGATCTGGAGAAACGTATGCTGGAAAAAACCTTGGAGCACGAATATGCCAAACCATACAGTGGGGAACCTTTCAAGATAAATGAATATGTCTGGTAGGGGACTCTTTGGAAGAATAGATTGGATTACCATTATTCTTTACGCACTTTTGGTATTTATAGGATGGATCAACATATATTCTACATCACTCGTAGACCAAAGCACCTCCGTTTTTGATTTCACCACTCTTTATGGCAAGCAGCTTTATTTTATTGGACTTTCCTTATTGGGCATAATATTGGTCCTCTTTGTGGAATCAAACTTTTTTGAGCGGTTCTCTTCCATTTTTTATGTAGTATCCCTTGTGTTGCTGCTTGGACTTTTTGTGTTTGGAAAGACCATTGCTGGAGCAACATCATGGTACAATCTTGGTTTTTTTAACCTGCAACCTTCTGAGCTGGCCAAAGTGGCAACAGCACTAGCTCTGGCAAAGTTTTTAAGTGACATTCAAACAGATATTAGAACCCGGAAGCACCAGATGTATGCTTTGGTCATTATCTTGCTTCCTGCTTTTTTAATTCTTCCACAACCAGACCCTGGAAGTGCCCTCATCTATTTTTCATTTTTTTTCGTGTTGTTTCGCGAGGGGTTTCCTTTGTATTATCTGGGCATATTGTTGTTCATAGTGGCCCTTTTTGTTACTACCCTGATGTTCGGGACAGTCTGGGTTACCATAGGAATGGTGGTTCTTACCCTGCTGGTCTATACCTTTAAAAAAGCATCCGTTAAAATTCCTTTGTTGCCTGTACTGGGCGTCATTATAGTTTCCACCCTTTTTTCACTTTCGGTGAATTTTGTATATGAAAATGTGTTCGAACAGCGCCACCGAGATCGTTTTGCCCTTTGGCTAGGTCTGGAAAAAGACGAAGACAAGCTGGAAGAAATACGAAAGACCATCGGGTACAACACCTATCAATCTGAAAAGGCCATAGAATCAGGTGGTTTTTTTGGAAAAGGTTTCTTGGAAGGCACCAGAACAAAGGGGGATTTTGTCCCTGAACAGCATACAGATTACATTTTTAGTTCTGTTGGAGAAGAATGGGGGTTTTTGGGAACTGCAACCGTTGTATTACTATTTTCTGTTTTCTTTTTACGGTTGATTTATATTGCGGAGCGGCAAAAAAGTGATTTTAGCCGAATGTACGGGTATGGCGTAATCTCCATCTTGGTATTCCATTATTTCATCAATATTGGCATGGTGATTGGCCTACTGCCCACAATCGGTGTTCCACTGCCCTTTTTTAGTTATGGAGGCTCCGGACTTATATTCTTCACCATGCTACTCTTTATCTTTCTGAAACTGGATTCCAATCGTTTGAAGGACGGTATTTAAAAATCCCAACCGGTAGTGTTTACCATACGCTCATGGGCATCTTGCCATGTTTTGGGCTGTTTTTCAAAAAAATCGATTCCAGTTTTTTCCTCCAGTACTTCAACGGAAACCAAAAAGGTATCTAGAGAAGCGTTACTCTCTACATTGGGAATCAAAAAAGCGAGAACAGGTCTTATCGAGTTCTTTTCGGTATTGAGCACAATCTTGTAGAACGCTCTAGGCACATCTACATCTTCCTCACCAATTTCATCCAAATCATTTTCCAAAACACCCCCAGTGACCACAAATAAATCTCCATACTTCTTACACCACTGCCTTACTTGTTGCTCCAAACGGTTCCAGACCCCGGCATTAAAATCCCTATCCTGTGGGCTTATGTTACTGGTATAAAAGGTCTCGTTATAGGCATATTCCGAAAAACGTCTGTCTCCGGCAGGACATAAATGTCCACGATCATACCCAGAACCTCTATAATTTCTCCAATCTGCCGATTTGGTTCGTACCTTGGGGTCTTCTATAAAGTAAGGACGTTCTCTGTCATCGTAGGTCAAATGCTCCTTTTTTAGTTCGTAGGCCACCCATTCTGCCTGCTCATGGGGCTCACTATAGGAAAGGACAAAATTTTGATGAAAAACAATATCTCCAGTGGTTGACCGTGGCAATAAATTTGAGTCTTCCAAAACAACATCAGTTGTTTCTACGGGATTTGTATATGTGGCCGGAGTATAAAAATTTTCAAATACCCAAAAGCCGATTATACAAGCCGCAAAAAGCACTGCGAATATTGTTTTATTTCTCATATGTTGGGCTTCACTATAAATTTGGGAATAATCATTTCTTTATTAAAACAATTTGGATTTGAATATCAGCGTCTCAGAATAGGGTATAAAAAAACCGTCCCCTCAAGGACGGCTCCTTTTTTACTTTGATAAAGTTATCCTTTTACACTGGCTAATTTACGCTCATTGTTTTTAATGTTATTCATCTGAAGGTCTTTGAGAACATTGACCGCCTCTTCCACATATATGTCTTTGGCCAAGCTCTTATGCCATCTATCCCTTTTCTCTCGGAGAACAGAGTCTTGGGTAAACAGCTCGGTTTCGTACTCCAATGACTCAAAAGCCAATTTGGAATCATAATCCCTTAGTGTCTTAAAGTGTTCCGAACGCTTTTTGGCTTCATTCTCCCTGCTCACATAGCTATCAAAATTCAACGAAATCACGGTTTCATCCTGTTGTTCCTTCAACCACTTGGCATTTTCTTCGATAAGCTTGATTTGGGCATTGTTTTCCATTCGCTTTTTACTGTTGGCCACAGTGGTCTCAAAGTCGATGTATCCATCCCAAACCTTATAATCAGCAGGCGTGATTTTATCCCAACCCAATGGGTTTTCTTGATCGCGTTCCCCCAAATCAATATAGCTGTATTTATCAGGAACCACGATATCACTCTTAACTCCTTCCAGTTGGGTAGAGCCTCCATTGATACGATAGAATTTTTGGGTAGTCAATTTTATAGCACCTAAATCCCCGTGCTCATTGCTTCGAACAATATTGTCCAATGGAATTACATTCTGAACCGTTCCTTTTCCAAAAGTCTGCTTGCTTCCAATAACCACAGCTCGCTTGTAATCCTGCATGGCAGCTGCCAAAATTTCGGAGGCAGACGCGGATAGTTCATTGACCAAAATTACCAATGGACCGTCCCATTGAATTCGTTCATCCTTATCTTCGTGTACCTCTTTGCGCTGTCCTGAAGAACGTACTTGAACAATAGGCCCATCCTTTATGAACAACCCGGCCATTTCAACCACGGTTTTCAATGATCCGCCGCCATTGTCCCTTAAATCGAGAACAATACCTTCAGCTCCAGCTTCTTTCAAGCGCTCCACTTCCTTGGCCACATCGGTCGCGGCATTTCGTTCAGTATAGTCCTCAAAATCAACATAAAACTTGGGTAAGTTGATGAGGCCAAATCTATGGTCATCACCTGTCTTTATAGTTGCCGATTTTGCATAAGATTCTTCCAATTCCACAACATCGCGGGTAATGGAAACCACCTCAATGGTGCCATCCACCCTTCTAACGGTAAGGTCCACAATGGTCCCTTTGGGGCCTTTGATCAACTTTATGGCATCATCAAGACGCATTCCCACAATATCAATAGGCTCTTCGCCATCTTGCCCTACTTTTAGGATTTCATCCCCTACTTCCAAGGTTTGATCTCTCCATACCGGACCTCCCGAAATGATTTCAACAATCTTTGCTCCCTCAGGTCTTTTTTGCAAACGGGCTCCAATACCTTCAAACTTGCCGGACATACCAATGTCAAAACGTTCCTTTTCCTCCGGCGCAAAGTAAAAAGTATGTGGGTCAAACTCATCCACTATGGTATTTATGTACTGTACAAACCAATCCTTTCTCTCCAAATCATCCACAAAATCAAAGAACTCGTCCAAGGTATTCTTGGTGTTTTCGCGTGCTTCTTCCTCGGTCAATTCACGATTCACGGAGGTTGGAATTTCGTTGTATTTTACAAAAGCCTGTGCATATGCTTGTGGGCCATCCCCTTGTGCGGTTTCAGAAATCCGATTTTCCACCTTGTTCTCAAAAACGGCCAAGGTGTTATATTTCAGTTGTTTTCTCCAACGCTCCTTAAGTTGTTTCTTGTTCGCTGCAAATTCTTGCTTTTCATAATCAATATCGATAGACTCATCAAGCGTATAGTCGAAAGGCTCAGAAAGCACTTCCTTGTAAATTTCCTTGGCCTCGTTCATGCGGACCATCAAACGCTGATATACTATATTGAAAAAAGTGATTTCCGTATTTCTGATTTCATCATCGATCATAAACCGGTACTTTTCAAATTCCCGGACATCACTTTCCAGAAAATATCTTTTGGTAGGATCGAGGATATCGATAAAATCATCAAAAACATTGGAACTAAAAGTATCATCCAAATCTTTAGGCTCATAATGGCCTCGCTCCAAGACATAGGTAATCAAATCCAACAGTAATTTGTCCTTGTCATCGTTCTCAAAAGACTTATTGGTAAAGCTACAAGAGGCGACTGCAACAAGAATCACCAAAAGTGCCAAAACGAAGTTCTTCTTCATAATATGTTTTTTTCGGACCGAAACCATCTGACCTGATAGGTTGGATTTGCATTACGGTATCCGTCGTTTTTAATTGTATGAATTCCCTAAGATACTGAAAAAACCGTGCCAGTTCGTTGTGTCCCGCTTAATTTTTTGTTAAACGGTTGGGACGTCATATCCTTATGAAAAACGTATTTTTATGCCATTAATTATGCAAAATGGAAAAACCGCTCATTCTGGTCACCAATGATGATGGAATTACCGCACCAGGCCTAAGGGCCTTAATACGGACCATGAAAGAAATAGGGGACGTTATTGTAGTGGCCCCAGACAGTCCACAATCGGGCATGGGACATGCCATAACGGTAGACAGCACCCTATTTTCCAAGAAAGTGGTGGTAGACCATAAGGAAGGTGCTCCAAGTGAGTACAGCTGCAGTGGCACGCCAGCCGATTGTGTAAAATTGGCCCTTAAGGTAATCTTGGACCGAAAACCGGATATTTGTGTGAGTGGTATCAATCACGGGTCCAACTCTTCCATCAACGTGATCTATTCCGGCACCATGAGTGCTGCCATAGAGGCAGGTATCGAAGGTATTCCTGCCATTGGGTTTTCCCTATGCGATTATTCATGGGAGGCCAATTTTGAGCCATCCCTAAAGCCTATCAAAAAAATTGTAGCAGAGGCTTTGGCCAATGGAATCCCAAAGGGGACCGTGCTCAATGTGAACATTCCCAAAACCTCTGAAGAACCCAAAGGCATCAAGGTTTGTAGGCAGGCGCGAGGGAATTGGAAGGAGGAATTCGACAAGCGCACCAGCCCCTCTGGAAAGGATTATTATTGGTTGACGGGCGAATTTGAACTTTTGGACAAAGGTGAGGATACAGATGAATGGGCGCTGGCCAACGGTTATATTTCAGTGGTACCCACCCAATTTGACCTTACGGCACACCATGCCATTTCGAACATTAACAACTGGAACTTGAATGGACACTAAAAAGGAAATCATTATCGGTTTTGTTGTAGGCATCATAGCAAACACTTTTGGAACTTTACTATACATTCTTTTGTTTTCTGATATTGGTATTGTGGACACCTTCAATGCCGCAGTGGAACAAGGCCATATTGGCAGTTTATTGGCCTTGGGTGCCATTTTGAACCTGATTGCATTCTTCGGGTTTCTCCGTATCAAAAGGGATTTGAGGGCAAGAGGGGTCATGATTGCCACATTGTTGACCGCCTTGGTGATTTTGGCCTACAAAGTTTTGTTCTAATTGAACTTGAGCATTATACGATGAAGTATTATATCATAGCGGGTGAGGCTTCCGGCGATCTGCACGGCTCCAACCTAATCAAGGCGCTGAAGGATGAAGATCTTGATGCAGATATCCGTTGTTGGGGCGGTGATTTGATGCAGCAGGCCGGAGGGCAATTGGCCAAGCATTACAAGGATATGGCCTTTATGGGATTTCTTGAGGTGATCATGAACATCCCCACCATTTTTAAAAACATCGCTTTTTGTAAGGAAGACATCAAAAAATTCAATCCGGATGTGGTCATTTTCATTGATTTTTCGGGATTCAACCTTCGGATAGCCCAATGGGCCAAACAAAACGGATTTAGAACCAACTACTACATTTCCCCTCAAATTTGGGCCTCAAGGGAGGGTCGTATCCAAAAAATCAAGCGTGACATTGATGCGATGTACGTTATCCTTCCTTTTGAAAAGGAGTTCTATGAAAAAAAGCATGGATATCCCGTACAGTTTGTGGGCCACCCCCTTATCGATGCCATAGAGAGCACCCCTTTGGTGGACGAGGCCACTTTCAGAAAAGAAAATGGATTGGACATCGAAAAACCCATCATTGCCTTGCTTCCCGGAAGTAGAAAACAGGAGGTTCAAAAGATGTTGGACGTGATGCTGTCCGTAAAAAGCGATTTTTCCGAATACCAATTTGTGATTGCGGGAGCCCCTAGCCTACCAGATGAATTTTACGCTCCTTTCCTAAAGGAAAATAGGGTGGGCTATGTATCCAACAAAACCTATTCCTTGCTCAAACATTCCCATGCGGCACTGGTGACTAGTGGGACGGCCACTTTGGAAACGGCCCTTTTCGGCATTCCCCAAGTGGTGTGCTACAAGGGCAATTGGATTTCTTACCAAATTGCCAAACGCATCATCACACTCGACTTTATTTCACTGGTCAATTTGATTATGGGAAGAGAGGTGGTCAAAGAACTTATTCAAAACGACCTGACCACCAAAAACCTCAAAAATGAGCTTTCAAAAATAGTGGCAGGACAAGAGCGGGAACAAATTATAGAGGACTATGAATTGCTACGAAAAAAATTGGGTGGAAAAGGCGCCAGTCAATTAGCCGCCCGATTAATCATTGAAAATGCTTAGATTTAACGTCCAAGAAAACAATACTATTTCTTGGATGCTACGTAAAACCATTTTCTTACTGTTTCTTTTTGCTTTTATCAGTTGCGGCCCAGGCAAGAGAAAACGAACCTACAGCAAGACCCGAACCATTACGGTAGAGGGGTCAACAGAAGACACATCCCCCGAGAAAAAAACCAGAAAGGAAGAACGTGAAAATGCCAAGGCCGAGGCCATCATTTCCACCGCTATGGAATTTTCTGGAACGCGCTACAAGTACGGGGGCACCACCAAAAAAGGTATGGATTGTTCTGGATTGGTCTATGTTTCCCTAAAGGAAAACGAAATCCTATTCCCAAGAACTTCGTACCAAATGGCCCTAGAGGGCGAAAAAATTCGGGTGGAAGACGTAGAAAAGGGCGATTTGCTCTTTTTTAAGACGAGTAAAACAGGAAAACGCATCAACCACGTGGGCCTTGTAGTGGATGTGGATGGAGACGACATTAAATTCATTCATGCCACGACCTCAAGAGGCGTTCTGGTATCCTCATTACGGGAGGGATATTGGAACTATGCCTTTGTAAAGGCCATGCGTATCCTATAGTGCACTCGTTTAATTTTGTGTCCATCAAACTCACGGTGTTTCTCATTGTGGGAATTGTTTTGGGCTTTTATCTGGATATCGCACCTCGCATCCCGTTCATTGCGATTTGTATCCTGTTCCCCGTCCTGTACTTTACCTACAAAAGGCAGGCAAGGGATGGTGTTCCCTTTTTTGAGTTGACCACCCTGCTTATAACCGCATCCTTAGGTATGTTGGTGGTTGGTCTATCGCTCTCCAACAATTTGGAGAACCACTATTCCCATCACAATTTTACCAAAGAACGGTTGTGGCAGCTTAAGATAAGGGAGGTCTTAAAACCCAATCCCCATACCCAACGCTATGTGGTTGAAGTGGAAGGTCTGGAACAAAAGGAGGCAAGGGGCAAACTATTGCTCAGCCTTCCTGTGGATGCTACCAAAAAGAACTTCCAAATTGATGATGAGCTTGTTGTGTTCTCAAAGGCTGAGGGCATTCAACCTCCCTTGAATCCGCATCAGTTCAATTACAAGGACTATCTGGGAAAGCAGGGCATCTTTCATCAGATACGGACGGACCATGAATCCATTGTTGTTCAGGAAGCGCCCACTTTGACCATAGTTGGGTTGGCCTCAAATTTCAGGGAACACCTCATCGCAAAACTGAAAGAATACCCTTTTGATACAGACGAACTGGCCGTTATCCAAGCCTTATTGTTGGGGCAACGGGACGACATTTCAGAAAGCACCTATAACAATTACGCCAACGCAGGCGCCATACATATCTTGGCGGTATCGGGACTGCATGTGGGCATCCTGCTTTTCATCTTTCAGTTTTTGTTGTCACCTCTGGAGCGTTTCCCTAAGGGAAAAACCTTAAAACTGGTCGGCGTGGTCGTCCTATTGTGGGCATATGCCTTTGTGGCCGGGCTCTCCCCTTCCATCGTACGGGCTGTTACCATGTTTTCCTTTGTGGCCTATGCCCTGTATTTAAACCGCCCTACCAACGCCTTTAACATCATTGCCCTTTCCATGTGGTTTATTTTGTTGATAAAGCCTCTTTTCTTATTTCAAGTAGGGTTTCAAATGAGTTATGCGGCTGTTTTTGCCATTGTTTGGATCTATCCAAAATTGCAGCGTTTTTGGTTCCCGGAGCATATCATCGTCCGCAAAATATGGCAATTATTGTCCGTGAGCTTGGCCGCCCAATTGGGAGTATTGCCCATTAGCCTGTTCTATTTTCACCAATTCCCTGCTTTGTTTTTTGTATCCAATCTTTTGATCATTCCATTTTTGGGGTTGATTTTAGGCCTTGGCATTTTGGCCATGGTTTTGGCCTTACTGAATCAGCTTCCTACTTTTTTGGTAGTTTCCTACAATTGGGTCATACAAACCATGAATTCCATCGTGGGTTGGGTGGCCCGGCAAGAACAGTTTGTGATCAAGGATATTCCGTTTGATGATGTCCAGCTGGTTTTAGGCTACGCCATCATAATTTCTTTGGTCGTATTCTTATCTCAACCAAAACTGAAACCCACTTTAATTTTATGTAGTGCCTTCATTGCTTTCCAATCCTGGGGCATTTGGAACCAGATACAACTCCGGCAAAAAGAAGCCTTGGTCTTGGTCCACAGATCACGAAACTCCATTTTGCTGCACCAGTTGGGGAATGCTTTGCACATATATGCCCAGGATAGCGTTAATTTAGGCAGTATTGCTCAGGATTATTTGGTCGCAGAGCGAATCAAGACCATTGACAACACGCAGCTCAAGAACAGTTACTCCATCGGTCAAAAAAAGTTGTACATCATGGATAGTTTAGGGATTTTCCCTGAAAACAAAGAACAGGATTTTGTCCTGCTCACCCAGTCCCCAAAAATCAATCTGGAGCGTTTTTTGGATTCCGTTCGTCCCAAAATGGTATTGGCCGATGGCAGCAATTATCCCAGCTACGTATCCCGCTGGAAACGGACTTGTGTTCAAAAAGAAATCCCTTTCCACCATACTGGCGAAAAGGGATATTATGTTTTTGATTTTGATACGGATTAGTGGACGTTCCCCATCAAGCGTTTCATCAATGGTGCAAAAATCAGTACCACTACACCCGCTACCAATGAATATTTGGCAATGAGACTAAAACCATCCAAATACACATTCAAGGTATCGAAGCCGCCCACATTGCTATCGGTGCTCTCAATGGCCAATTGCTTGGAGATGAACCCTACTATTTGGAACGCATAGGCCGATGACAAGAACCATATCCCCATCATAAACGCTACAATACGTTTTGGCGAAAGATCGGTTATCTTGGATAGTCCTACTGGCGACATAAACAATTCCCCGACCGAAATCAGGAAGTATAAGGCAAGCAAATAGGAAAAGGGAACCATTCCATTTTCATCGGCACTACCACCACTTAAAGAAACGACATAAAAGGCCAACCCGGCCAATACTAACCCCATACCAAACTTATATGGTGTTCTTGGGTTGATTTTCTTCTTGGCCATGTACGTCCACATAACCGATATGGGTATGGAAAGAATAACAATGAACATAGAATTCAAGGCATTCGTCTGGCTCGCATTGATCAAAGAAAGGTTGACATTCCTTGCGGCAAAAAGGGTAATTACACTACCATGAAGCTCATGGAATCCCCAAAATATGGTCATAAAGAACGTAATCAAAATGGCCATGAAGAGTTTTTTACGCTCATCCAAAGTAGCTTTGACCATAATATAAATCAAGTAAATTCCTATGGGGATTAACATAAAATTGAAAATCAGGTTAACTGGATTCTGGTTCTCAAAGAAAGATCCTTCGCTTCCAATTGGTTTATAGGAATGAAGAAGGAGTGCAATCAGTGGAGCTGATAAAAAAGCCAAGAGTGTAACTAAATGTTTTTGTGGAATTCCCCAAACCTTCTTTTCATATACTTCAACACTGGGCGGTTTACCTCCATCACCAAATACATTATTTTTGATACCCCTCCAGAAAAACAACAATCCAGTCAACATGCCTATTCCAGCCAGACCAAATCCATAGTGCCAACCATAGGTATGTCCCAACCAACCACAGAGCAAGGGTGAAATAAAGCCCCCTATATTGATTCCCATATAAAAAATGGTGAACCCTGAATCTTTTCGGGTATCACCATCTTTGTACAAGGTTCCCACAAAGGTTGAGATATTGGGTTTGAAAAAGCCATTGCCCACAATGATAAAGGCCAAGGCCAAAAAGAAAGCTATATTATTGTCAATAGCCAATACAAAATGACCTAGGGACATTAAAATCCCTCCTAAAAAAATTGACCTTCTCATTCCAATTATGGTATCGGAAATCTTTCCTCCGATTACTGTAGAAGCATAGACTAACGAGCCATAAGAAGAGTAAATTGCCGCTGCTGCGTAGTCTCTAGTGACCAATGCTTCAAATATGACCTCAACCATATAAAGATACAGCAAGGCCCGCATCCCATAAAAACTGAAACGCTCCCACAGTTCAGCAAAAAATAGGTAGAAAAGCCCCTGCGGGTGCCCAAAAAGGGTTTTCTCGTCGGCTGGTTTTACAATGTCTGACATATATTTTATGTATTGGTTATAAATTCTCCTTGATGAAATTGGTCATTTTAGTGAACAGGTGCAATCGGGTATTACCTCCATAAATACCGTGGTTCTTATCGGGGTAAATGGCCCAATTAAAAGGTTTGTTGGCCTGTACCAAGGCTTCTATCATTCGCATGGAGTTCTGCACATGCACATTGTCATCCCCAGAACCGTGCACCAACAGATATTTACCCTTGAGCAGCTCGGGATAGTTGAATGGAGACTCATTGTCATAGCCTTCAGGGTTTTCTTCAGGGGTACGCAAAAAACGTTCGGTGTAAATGGTATCGTAGAACCTCCAGTTGGTCACCGGGGCCACGGCAATGCCCATTTCAAAGACATCATTCCCTTTCAACAAGCAATTGGTGCTCATATGTCCCCCAAAGCTCCATCCCCATATTCCGGTTCGGTCTTCATCCACATAAGGCAGTTCGCTTAATTTTTTGGCCGCAGCAATTTGGTCCTCGGTCTCATATTTCACTAGGTTCAAATAGGTGACTTTTTTAAAGTCACGCCCTTTATAACCTGTCCCCCTACCATCCACACAAACAACGATGTAGCCCTCGGAGGCCAACATTTCATGCCAGTAGTCATTGCTTCCCAACCAACTATTGGCCACTTGCTGCGAACCAGGGCCACTGTATTGGAACATGATCATAGGGTATTTTTTTGCAGGGTCGAAATCGGCTGGTTTCATCATCCACATGTTCAGGTCGTTCCCATTGATGTTGATGGTGGAGAATTCTTTGGGAACAAGTTCATATCCCTCCAATTTTTTCAACAAAACTGCATTGTCCTTGATCAACCTTCCTTTGCTGATAAGCTCGTTGTCTTCCTTTAAGTCTTTGATTCGTTTACCTTTAGCCACTTGATGGAGGGTGAACTCGTACGGCGTTGTGGCACTTGAAAAGGTGTTGATGTAATAGGTGTAATCGGCACTGAAGGCTGCTGAATTGGTTCCTTCCTTGTTGCTCAACCTTTTTTTATCCTTTCCAGAGCTGGCGATGCTGTAAACGTCCCGATTAATGGAACCGTTCTCCACAGATTGATAGTAAATTTTATCATTGGCCTCATCATACCCATAATACTGGGTCACCTCCCATGGCCCATTGGTAATCTGGTTTTTCAGCTTGCCGTTTTTGCTGTGCAGGTACAAGTGGTTGAAACCGTCGCCTTCGCTGGTCCAGATAAAGCTATCGTCCGGCAAAAAGGTTAGGTCGTCATCAATATCCACATAGGCATTGTCTTTTTCTTCCAACAAAATGGAAACCGAGTTGTCCGTGGCGTTAACATCCAACAGTTTAATATGGTTTTGGTGTCGGTTGATGGTCTGTACACTCAAATGTTCTGGACTATTCATCCATTTGATGCGGGGAATGTAATAGGGATTACCCAAATCCACTTTAGAAATGGAACCTGACTCTACATCCAGCATGTGTAAGGTTACTATGGAATTGTTCTCTCCTGCTTTGGGATATTTAAATTCATACGGAAACGGGTAGAGCCCCTGCCCATATACATCCATGGAAAACATAGGCACTTCGGTTTCGTCAAATCGTAAAAAGGCAATTTTGCTGCCATCACTGTTCCATTCAAAGGCACGGACAAAGGCAAATTCCTCTTCGTACACCCAATCCGTGACCCCGTTGATGATGGTTCCCTTGTTCCCATCTGTGGTTATCTGTTGCACTGACTTGGAAGCAACATTGAAAATGTACAGGTCATTGTCCTGTACGTAAGCTACTTTAGAACCATCTGGAGACAACATAGGTTCTTGGATTTTGGTGTCACTAACCTTTGTCATGCTCTTGGATGCGATATCATACACATAGTATATTCCCAATCTTGATCTTCTAAAAATCGGTTCGACCTCTGTGGCCAACATTATCTTTGATTCATCCTCGCTGAAGGTATATGAGGTAAAAAATGGCACAGTACCTCCTGAGGCCACAATAGTTTCTACCTTTTCCAAAGTTTGATAATCATATTTGTCCAAACTACTGGTCTGGGGTGATCGGGTAAAGTTCAAGATGGTGTACTGTTTTCCGTTTTTCATGGAACGGAGCACATCCATGTACTCGGTCCTAAATTCGCCACCCCAAATTTCTTCGAGGGTAATTTTTTTCTTTTGTGCTGTGGAAATGGTCAAAAATCCTAAAAGGGATAGGATCAAGAAGAACTTTTTGTTCATGTGGAGAAAAAATTATTTAAAACTGTCAAGTTTACTAATATTTATCGAAAAAATAAACTTAAATGTTGCATTTGCAACAAGAACTGATTCACAACATCCTACCTAATCAACGCTTAAGTTTTGACCAGACCTACCCCAAAGTTCTATTATCTTTATATTTGAACCTTTTTAACCGAACACTATGGACACCCCTGTTGAAGGATTTTCCAAACGCTCAAAAGCTGAGAAGATAGCCTACATTGCCGAGCATTTCACCGCAGACCCCAAAGCTTCCAAAAAATTGCTGGAACAGTATTGGAATCCCGACCCAACGGTTCAGAAGCTTCACGACGAGTTCATAGAAAATACTATCTCCAATTATTACCTCCCCTTTGCCATAGCCCCCAATTTTTTGATCAACGGAAAACTTCATGTCATCCCCATGGCCATTGAGGAAAGCTCTGTAGTAGCGGCGGCCAGCAAGGCGGCCAAATTTTGGTTGAACCGGGGCGGATTCAAGACGAAAGTCATTGATACTGAAAAAGTGGGGCAAGTACATTTTATCTATAAGGGAGATGTCCGAAAACTTCAAGGCTTTTTTGAGAAGTTAAAACCAAAGCTCATCCAAAGTGTATCTTCCATTACCCAAAACATGGAAAAACGTGGCGGGGGCATCAACGATATTCAATTACGGGACCTCAGTGATAAAATGGAAGGCTACCACCAACTGCATTGTACGTTTGAGACGTTGGATGCCATGGGGGCCAATTTCATCAATTCGTGTTTGGAACAGTTTGCCAAGACCCTGAAGGATGAAGCAGCTTTATATGCCAACTTCGCCCAAGAGGAAAAGGAGATTGAGATCGTCATGAGCATCCTCTCCAACTACGTTCCCAATTGTTTGGTAAGGGCCGAGGTAAGTTGTACGGTATCAGAATTTGAAAAAGGTGGGGTCTCCGCTGAAAAATTTGTACAGGCGGTGAATATAGCCAAAGTGGAACCTTATAGGGCCGTGACCCACAACAAGGGAATCATGAACGGAGTGGATGCGGTGGTCTTGGCCACTGGAAACGATTTTAGGGCCGTGGAGGCCGGAGTACATGCCTATGCTTCAAAAGACGGGCAGTATTCCAGCCTGACCCATGCCTCCATAGAAAACGACATTTTCTCATTTTGGATTGAAATCCCTTTGGCTTTGGGTACTGTAGGTGGGTTAACCACATTACATCCTTTAGTGAAATTGGGACTGGAAATCCTTCAAAATCCATCCGCAAAGGAGTTGATGCAGATTGTTGCCGTTGCCGGATTGGCACAGAATTTTGCAGCACTACGATCTCTGGTCACCACCGGAATCCAGAAAGGGCACATGAAAATGCACTTGATGAACATGCTCAACCAAATGGGAGCCTCAGAAAGTGAAAAACAGCAACTGGTCCAGTATTTTAAGGACAGAACTGTTACCAACGCTTCGGTTAAGGCTGCATTGGAGAAGATTAAAGCAGAATAATGAAGAAAGAGTTTTACAGTAATGGTAAATTATTGCTTTCTGGCGAGTATGCCATTTTGGATGGAGCTTTAGGATTGGCCATTCCTACCAGCTATGGGCAATCACTCCATGTAACTCCCACCACTACTGGTTTTCTGGAGTGGACCAGTTTTGAAGAGAACAAGAACATTTGGTTCTCCGCCAAATTGGACCTTACCAATTTGAGTATTGTTTCCACATCGGACCAATCAGTGGCCAAAACCCTGAAGTCCTTACTATTGGAAGCCAACGAACAAAATCCCCTGCTATTGACAGATAGTGAGGGTTTTCAAATTGAAACACATCTTACCTTCCCAACATCTTGGGGATTGGGAACTTCCTCTACACTCATTAATAATTTGGCCCAATGGGCGCGCGTGGATGCCTATCAACTTTTATGGAACGCTTTTGGTGGAAGCGGGTACGATATTGCTTGTGCCCAACATGTTTCAGCAATTACCTACCAATTAAAAGATGGGAAACCGGAAATCAATAAGGTGTCGTTTGACCCTAAGTTTAAAGACTCGCTTTATTTTATCCACCTGAACGAAAAACAGAGCAGTAAAGAGGCCATTGCCAACTACAGAAAGCAACAGTTTAACAAAGATGATTTATTGGGGCGGATATCCGATATCACAAAAAATATGGTATCGGAAAACATTTTGACGAAATTTGAAAGTCTAATGGAAGAGCATGAGGCCATCTTATCCGAAATTCTTCAAATCCCAACGGTAAAATCACGCCTTTTTCCAGACTATCCCAACGCCATTAAAAGTTTGGGGGCTTGGGGTGGAGATTTTGTTTTGGCCGTGGGAAATGAAAATACTTTGGATTATTTTCGTGGCAAAGGATTCAAAACCATCATCCCATTTTCTAAAATGGCGTTGTGAGTTTTGGCTCCATTCCCAAAATACCTCATCATGAACAAACTCTCTTCATACGTCATTTTCTTTTTTGTCCTTTTGGGCTGTACCTCAAAAAAAACACCTGTTAGGTATGAAAGCGACCAACTTGTGGTAGAGCAACTGTCTGAAAATACTTTTCAACACATTACCTATCTGAATACCCAGGATTTTGGAAAAGTGGCCTGTAATGGTTTAATTGTTATTGACGAAGGAGAAGCAATCATTTTTGATACCCCCAACACTGATGCTGAATCTGAAGAATTGATTCGTTGGGTCGATGAAGAATTGGGATGTAAGGTGACGGGAATCGTAGCAACGCATTTTCATACCGATTGTTTGGGAGGGCTGCAGGCTTTTCACAAGCATAACATTTCTTCCTATGCAACCGAAAGAACCATCGAACTAGCCACTGCAAAGGACCATCCCGTACCTCAAAATGGATTTGTCAATACCAAAGAGCTAAAACTTGGGAGTAAAAAAGTAATTCTAGATTATTTGGGAGAAGGCCACACCCAAGACAACAGCATCGGTTATTTTCCAAGTGAACAAGTACTATTTGGTGGATGTTTGGTAAAATCCCTAGGGGCCGGAAAGGGAAATCTGGAAGATGCCAATACGGAGGCATGGCCGCAAACCATCCAGAATATAAAAGCCAAGTATCCCCAAGCAAACATTATAATTCCGGGCCATGGGAAACCAGGCGGTACCGACCTCCTTGATTTTACCATGGCACTCTTTAGGGATTAAACCAAAAATACTGCCCATCCAATTTAACATCAAAGTCATCTTTTTGGTCATTTCGTAAACCCAAATAAGGTATCCATCAATTGGAATGCCCATACCATGGAAGTATCCACTAGGTTTAAGCTATAAACCAAAAGTTGACTATTATGCCATGGTTCGGTAAAATCCCCATTATCTATCTGTCAGTTGGGTTCATATCCATAATGGATGTATACACCCAAACCCCTGAAACCACGCAAAGACTTGACCAATTTGTCAAGGAGAATTCCAAAGTCACCTATACTGAGATTACTTCTGAAGCCACAGAGTATATCCTAAAACACAAAGTATACTGCATCGCCTTGGAGACTTCCAACATTTATGATGACCCGGGTAGGGATTTGGATGAATTCATTGTGATTGATGACGGTACGGATATTCAAAGCTGTCAGAAGCTCAAAAAAAATACTTCCATGGCGTATTTCTTAGGCCACCTCCATGAAGATTTTACCCTGACCCTTACGACCGCTCCCTTATTTCAAGATCTTCTGGACATTCTATACCCAGTGGAGGATTGGAAATTGGATAAACGGGAATTCTTTTTTAAGAACAGCAAATGGTATTTTCTGCGTGATGCTTATATGAGGTCCAAACAAGGCTTTGAAATAACTGTGGATTCTGGAGGAAAAATTACTGACATGCGATACAAAATGAAATGGGACGTTCCGGACAGGTCATAAAAAAAGCGCCCAGTACAGTACTGGGCGCTTTTTTTATATTTCCAATAACTACATTTTAGTAGAATGTAGCTCTGTTATCCTCTATTTCGGCATTTTCCTTAAGTGCATTGTATACTGCTCCATTTACTCTATTTGCCGCACTTGCACGCAAGTTACCCGCATACGTACTAAAGTTCTCCATAGCTGGAGCATCTTCCTTCTTTGTCACTTTTAGCATATAAACACCTGTTTCACCCTGGATCAATCCAGATGTTTGATCTTGGCCAAGGGCAAAGGCCGTGCCCACTACCAACGGCTCTCTTCCTGCTCCAGGTATGGTTGGTGACTTTAAGGTTACTGCCGTAGCATTGCTTAAACTCACATTGTTGTCAGAAGCTATGGCATCCATTGCCTTTCCTTGATTGGCAGCGATAATCTGTTCTGCTTTACGTTCTTTTCTGATTTGTGGTAAAGCCATTGTAGAAGCATCTTCAGGGGTCATTAACCCTTTTTTGTACTTCTTGGTCAATTGTACAACCGCATAACCGTTGTTCACATTAAATCGTCTAATATCGCCAACACTGGTGTCTTCATTAAACGCCCATTGAACAATACTACGCTGTGAACCCAAACCGGGAAGACTTTCATCCATTTCCTTGATCTTGTTCACAGGACGTACGGTATAGCTACTCTCCCTGGCAATATCGCCAAAGTCCTCTGCTTTGGCATCCATGGACGCCATTTCGAACTTGGTGGCATCGGTGAACAAGGTATTGATGGTCTCCTCGGAAGGTTCAATTTCCCTTGAAAGGGTAGCAACTTGTACTACATCTTGTTTATCATCAACCTTAATGACATGGAAACCAAATTGAGTTTCTACCAGACCAATTGTTCCAACTGGGTTGCCAAAACAAAAGTCATTGAACCCATCAGCCATAACTCCTTCTTGGAAATATCCCAAGTCTCCGCCTCGTGGTGCGGATGGACCATCTGAATTTTCTCTTGCCAATGTAGTGAAAACAGCTCCTTCTTTTCTTGCTTCAGCCAAAATTTCTTTTGCTTTTGCTTCTGCTTCTTCCTTGGTTCTGGTTATGCTTGGATTGGCTCTTTCAGCACCTTCCCATGTAAAAAGGATATGGCTTGCCTTTACCGACCCATTGGCTTTTTTGTTCATGATCTTCGAAACCCTATAGAAATTTCCATCTTTATAGGGTCCATATACTTCCCCAATGGCCAAGGTCATCAGTGTATCAGCAACCACGGCTGGCAATTCATTTTGCCTTTTGTAGATGGTATCGAATTTTGTATCAGAATTCCGATCCAAGAAAGCAACCATGTCCGTTGTGTTTCTAAACCCAGGAATAGTATCGGTTGCATCTCTTTCTTCATCATACTCTACCGTATCCCCCAACAGCGAAGTAATGGCTTCCTTCACGGCATTTTCATCTTCAACGGAGGGTCTTTCCTCAAAATAAATGAAGCGTATATCCCGTGCCTTATCTTGTTCAAACTGTTTTTTATGATTGCTGATGTACGCCTGAATATCACTTTTGGAAACTTCTATAGTACTGTCGGCAATGGAGGTATAAGGTACACGTACATATTGAATGTCTACCTTCTCATTGGCCAATTTATAGTCAAACTCACCCTCAACGAGTGTTGCACCAACTCCACCTTTGATCAGGTTAAAATACAAGCGTTCCTTGGCGGCTTCAATAATCGCTTTTTCATCCTGCAACCAAGCTTCATATCTTAATGGATCGTTCACTTTCCAATCTGCAATCGCACTTTTGAATACTTCTTCGTTGAAAATTCCATTTTCATCCAAAAAGTCAGGAATCTGGGCATATCCCGAAGTCTTTACAAACTCAATGATTTGGTCACTTTCCACATCAATCCCCAAATCCTCATATTGTTGGTTCAAAATCGCTTTTCTTACTTCGCGATCATAAACGGTGTTCACCAACTGTGTTGATGAGAAATTGGGCCCGTACTGTCTTGAGGCTGTCTCTACCTGTCTTCTAAAGTCATCAATGGAAATACTTTCCCCATTTACCTCAGCTACCGAGGAGCCTACTTTGCCTCCTGCAAAATCGTTGCTGGAAAAGACTCCGGATATTACAAATGCGAACAACGCTAAACCTATGATCAAAATCAACACGGTTGTCCGTTTTCTAATATTCTCTAATATTGCCATTTTACTGCTTATTTTCTTTAATTACGGTGGGCGAAAATACCACTTTCTTTTCAAATAGGAAAGCTTAAAAAAGCGTGGAATTTGTTAATCCTCAGTATGAACGCGCACAACCACCAAATCGATTTTAGTGCTGGACACTTCCAAAATGTGAAAAGTGAAATTTTCAATGTTTACTTCTGAGTCTTGTTCGGGTATTTCACCTGTCTCATTCATGATGAGTCCGCCCAGTGTCTCGTATTCCTCACCTTCGGGCAGCTCCAACTTATAATTTTCATTGATATAATCCACTTCCAATCGGGCAGAGAACTTATATACATTTTCACTTAGTTGTTCTTCATGAAGGTCTGTAGAGTCGTGCTCATCTTCTATCTCCCCAAAAAGTTCTTCAATAATATCCTCAACAGTCATTATTCCCGCTGTGCCACCATACTCATCCAACACCACGGCCATACTTTTCCTCTTTTTGGTCAAGGCATTCAAAATATCTTGAATGGGCATGGTTTCTGGAACAAATTCAACCGGCAAGAGGATACTTTTTAAGGTCTTGGGTTTTTTAAAAAGCTCATACGAATGTACATACCCAATGATCTCATCTATATTTTCCTTGTACACCAGAATCTTGGAGTACCCTGTCTCTGAGAACAATTTTGCCAGATTTTTGGGTGTCTCGGAGATTTCCACTGCGGTGATCTCCGTTCTTGGCACCATGACTTCCCTTGCCTTTACTGTGGAAAACTCCAAGGCGTTCTGGAATATCTGAATTTCAGAATCCACCTCATCCTCCTCTTCCACAGCTTCCATCTGCTCGGTAATGTAGTCTCCAAGTTCCAGTTTGGTAAATGATAACTGCACTTCATCCCCATCCGTTTTAAAAAATATTTTGAGAATAAAATCCGATACCTTGATTACAAACCAAGAGATGAACGAGAACAACACATAAAAAACATAGGCCGGCACGGCCAAGAACTTCAGTAGGGTATTGGAATAGATTTGAAAAAGTACCTTGGGCAAAAACTCGGCGGTAAGCAAAATGATCAAGGTTGAAATCACTGTTTGGGACACCAAACTAAAATCTGTGAGCAGCACATTAAGAAAATCCAAGTTTGTGGGCAACAGGCTTTGAAACCATCTCATGAGTACATCTCCCATGAAAAGTCCATAAATAACCAATGCTATATTGTTTCCAATGAGCATGGTGGCTATAAATTTTGATGGTTTTTGGGTAAGCAGTGTCAATACTTTTGCCAAAAATCCTTGTTGCTTTTTCTCAATCTCGATATGGATTTTGTTTGCAGAAATAAAAGCAATCTCCATTCCTGAAAAAAAGGCCGAGAACAACAGCGAAAGCGCTATGATGCCAAAAGAGAAGTCCAAAATTATTGTTGGTTGTCCTTTTTACGTTGTTCAAAACGTTTGCGATACCTCCTTCTAAATAAGAACATGGCTATGGAGACCACCGCAAAAAATATAAAAATATAGGTTTCCTTTGGGTCTATCTGCCAAAGGGTAACAATCTTATATATAGCTACAATGGCAACGACCAAATAAAGGTATTCCGTGTATCGTAAAATCTTTATCATACTATTCTTTTTCTTCCTTGATAGTCATTAGACCATATGTTTTATGGGCTTTTAAAAAACTAAATTCCTTATTGAAATCCATTCCTTCCCCATCCATTATGGTTCCATCTTCGGGGTTGGTATATGTAAATTTCTCTTCGGTAAAAATCCAATTGTTCTTTCTATCGAAGAACAGTTGGGGAGTTTCCAATTTTTTGCCATCATGGGTTTCGATTACCACATTGCCCTGTAAGTCTATCAATCCGGTCTGGGAATATACAATCCCATAGTCTGCCTTGACAACACTTTTTTGATTCTTCTCGTCAAAAAAATCGACCTTGAGTCCATTAGGAAAGGTACGGAATTTAAAGTTTTGGTTGTCATAATCCTCAGATAAAGGACTGGACAGCACTGCAATTACTCGGGACTGTGCAGAATCTTGGGAACTCATGACATCAACGGTCTCGGTATATGTGAAGGTGAAGTTATGGGCAATCCTTTCAGGGAAAACAGGTTTTATGGCTTCTTCACCCACCCTTTGATAGTCGTCCTTACAGGACATAAAAAGGATTGCCACGACAAAAGCCGTGGCAAAACACTTTAAAATATTTCTGGATGTTCGTTTCAACTTATAGATTAGGTACTTTAACACTACCACCTACCCAGCAGCTGAAACTAATTGTTTTTCCTGCCATTCCAGAGCTGAAGATCATTTCCTTGGTAGGGGCTTTTGCATCATAACTTGCAGCAGTTTGACTGGCGTGACCACTCAAAGAAGGGTCTACCCTTCCAGCTTTTCTTGCCATATCCGCAGCTTTCCAATAGATAGCTCTTTTTTCAAACGCGGAGGTTCCACAATCGTTGGCACTTCCAGCATAAAGATTGGCAATCAACAAATAGGCTTTACCATTTGCTGGATTGGCATCAACTGCTTTTAGCGCATAGCTTCTACCTTGTGATTTACTGCTTTTTCGAACAATAGTGGCAATCTTGTATAAGATATTGGACTTCTTATAGGAATCCGTTTCCAGTTCCACGGCTTTATTAAAGTCTGCAATAGCTCCTTTGCTATCTCCAGATTTTTGTTTTAAAACACCTCCATACATGTAGGCATCTGCGGAAGGGTCCAAAGCCAATTGGGCTTCAAACAACTTGCGGAACATAGGGTCGTCCGTACACTCTTTGGAGAACATTCTTCCCACGGCACGCTTCACCCATTTTACATCTCCTTTTTTGGCATCATAACTCTTTTCATATAGCGGGATAAGATTGTCACAATCTGCCAAGGCACCCAATTTGGAGTCGATGCTACTTGCAATTTTCCCGTAAGACTCAGAGTTAGTGCTGGCCACTCTCAATTGTCTTTTTTCTTTGGAAGTCAATGTTCCCAATGAATCCTTCGGAAGCAACTTGGTGACAACATCGGTCAATTTTTTATTTTCTTCCTCTACTTTCTCGGTTACATCATCATAGGTATCAAATACATCTTGCAGGTCTTTCTTGCCTGTATCATGTAAATTCACCAAAGCTGAGAAGTATAGGTATAGGGCTTTAGGGTTTTTGAAGTTATCACGGTCTTCCTTAAAAGCCTTGTCCAACATACCGAACAACTGCTCATCGGATGCCATTTTGTTGTCGTAAAGCAAAAGTGCTTTATCGATTTCCGTAGCCGCTGGTGGGTAGTTCTTTGGGAAATATTTTCTACTGTTGTCATATAATGACAACAATTCCTGGATATATCCATCTTTATCGGCGCCTGAAGAGTTGTCTATTTTGTGCGCCAGAATTTTTTCTCCATAGGAAAAATTGGCCTTGTTGATGTCTGGGCAGCTTTCATAAACCATTTTCCATGGTTCGTAGGCGGCATCATAGTTTTTTACTTTAGCGTGTTCTGCGTAAATGGAAAGATTGGTCATGCACTCTGGATTTTGTGCTTGAGCCATACTTAATCCCGTCGACATAATGGCCGCTATCATCGTTAAGTAGTGTTTCTTCTTCATCTTACTAATTTTAAAGTGGTTAAAGTACAAATTTTCATTAATAAATCCTGTTAAAGGAACTTATATGGGTGGTTATTTATTATTTCTTTAAAAAAAGGGCCATCAATTTATTTTTCTCTTGACAAACCATCTATCGTTTAAGGACAATCCTACATTAACCTTAAAATAGCTTTCTTCAATAAGAGCTGCATCCGTGGTACCCCTTCTTCCCAGTTCAAAACCTAGGTTTAGATTTGAGAACGAATTCCCCAACGGTAATCCAAGTCCAAAAGTTATGCCAAAGTTGTTTATTTCCTTGTTGTTCACTTGGAGCCCGGTTACATCGTACCGGAGTCCTGCACGGTACGTAATTCTTTTAAAATAGCTGGTCAGGGAACGATAATCTGGCACAAAATACCCTCCAAAGGCGTATGTACTTGCATCGTTATAGGTTACATTTTCCAAGCCTAGGAATGTGTTTTCAAAATCGCTGAATTGTTGGAAACTGTATTCACCGCCCATGAACCACTTTTTGTTTTCCCCAAAACCTAATCCAACCGTAGTTCTTGTAGGTATTTTGAGCTCGGTGTTCCTAAGGTTGTTTGCATCCAAATCCACATCTATCACTTCAATCTCGTCTCCTGTGACCAACGAGAACGAACCTAGTTTTGCGGAATTCTTTGAAACAAGATTGCCTTGGGTATTCACCAATACCGAGGTATATAGTGTGTACTTATCTTTTATGGTTGGGTTATAATTGAGCGCATATTTAAAGTCGTACCCATTTATACGTGACTCGCGATCGTCCAAAGTTCCAAACTGAACATCTTCCACACTTTGGACCCTTCTGTATTCCAACGTTCCAAAATTGTAGCTTGCCGTAACACCAATGCTCAAGTCTTTAAGAATTTGCATTCCTATAGAGGCATATATACGGTTTAGCCCACCATCTCCCGTGAACACATTGGTGACCTCTGCACCATCGGAAGTTCGCGTCTCATTCCTTAAACTATAGCCTACAGATGACAAGGGCATTAATCCAAAGCCCATGCCCACATTTTTTGCCACAGGGAAGCCAATAGCCAAATAATCCAGATTTGTAACCGAGATGTTCTGCTGTTCGCTCCAATCTTTTAACCTGTACTCTGTATGGGAGAGTGCTGCGGTATATGTAGTAAGTTTTAGTTTTGAATAGGCCGCTGGATTGGAAAGGTTTATATGGATGCTGTCCGCATACATACTAACGCCCCCCATCATTTGGTTATCCACCGTTCCATTGTTTCTCAGGTCCCCTATTCCAAAGTATGAATACGGTGATATTGTACCGTTTTGCGCAAAAATGCCATGGGCAATCACACAAAAAAAAGCAATCAAAAATTTCCTAACCATCTAGCTTTTGTTGTATTCCAGCAAGTAATTTAGTCCCTCCAAGAGAAATTTGGGGTTCGCAAATATGGTGTTTTTTAGCCTTTTGTCAAAAAAATGGGAGTCACCGCCTGTTAAAATAACTGTTAAATGTTGGAACCGAGCCCGATACTGGTCAATAACACCGTCCACTTCCCGGGACACACCATTAATTACCCCACTATGCATACAAGCATTGGTGGAGTTTCCAATAAAATCCAAAACCTCAGTAGGTTCCAGCAGAGGTAATCCGGCCGTTTGCTGGTTCATGGCTTTATATCGCATCCGAATACCGGGCGAAATAGCTCCTCCAACAAACTCCCCTACATTATTTACCAAATCGTATGTGATGCAGGTCCCGGCATCTATCACCAATGTATTGCCTCTAGGGTTATGGTAAAAAGCCGCCGTTGCCAATGCCAACCTATCTACACCCAAGGTCTGTGGGGTGGCATAACTGTTCTTAAAAGGAACTTTTGATGCATTTGTGAGCACATGCACCTTACAGAACAAGGCCAGAACATCGCGCTCTTTTTTATCCATTTTCCCAACCGAAGAGATCAATGCGTTGCCAATTCTGGGGTATTGTTCAAAAAGTTCCTTGATCTGGGAAAGGAACAATCCGGACTCTGAATTTTGGTCATGCAGCATTCTGCCGTTTTCAAAAACCGCATACTTTACCAAGGTATTCCCGACATCCACAACCAAATTCATTCTGCAAAGATCGAGAATTGAAAAAAAACCCTAGCCTTTTTTCCAGATTTTGTTTGTATATCCTAATTTTGAAATTATATTTGCACCCGCTTAACGGCATGGTACCTTAGCTCAGTTGGTAGAGCAACGGACTGAAAATCCGTGTGTCCCTGGTTCGATTCCTGGAGGTACCACAAAGTGGCAACTACAAAAAGCCCATCCAATTTGGATGGGCTTTTGTTTTGGGACAAAACGGAATCGAAGTGTATCCTGAGCAAAAACATAGTTTTCGATGAATTAACTCCTTAAGCCCCACCTCTGCCGCTGGACAACTTATTTCTTGACCCGGTCAAAATATTCTTCTTGAAGCTTTAAGGTATTTACATCGTTTTTGACTTCTTTGATCGCCGACACCAATGAAGAAATGACATTCTCGGTAATTACCTTGCCTAACTCAACGGTAGCCACACTCGCATCGCCCGCATAGTGGTTGGGATAGGCGGCATACCACCATATAGCAGTGTAGATATTGCTTGAAAGGTTCAATCTCCCTTGATTAGCCCCGGATTCTTGGGTGCTTCGCTCCTGCTTCATCAAATCTGGCCTCAGGTACAATATGGCCGATGCTTCATTCTCGCCTCCGTGCTGATCCGTAACTGGGTCCGACTTTCTAATGGACGCCATCTTATCGGCCACCTCCTTAGGAACATTGGGCTCAAAGAAATACACGGCATAATCCCTTCTTTTCTCCAATTGGTTTTGAATAAAATATCGAATCATTTGGGGATTCCCACCATGTCCGTTGATAATGATTATCCGCTTAAAACCGTTTCGGGCAATTTCCTTTGTGGTCTCCTCCAACAACTCCATGGCCAATTTGCTTGGCAGGGAAAAGGTCCCGTACTGCTGTTTGGCCTCATTGACCTGCCCATAGAAATAATCCGGGAACACAACCGCGTATTCTTGTTTGGTGGCTCTGGCTGACCACTCTCGTACGCGTATCAAATCTGAACCAATTGGGACACCTGGCCCGTGCTTTTCCAAAATTCCAATGGGCAATATGCACGTATAATTTGATTTTACAAGTGCATTTTCCCAGTCCGAAGCGGTCAATTCGTCCCACCGGGAAGGAATCTCTTGGGACCTTACTACGGAACAAACCAAAACCAATGCGTAAATGAGATATTTCATATGTGATCTATGTTATTGATGTACAAACAAAAATATAGAAATCTTTACCTCATAAGGAGCAGGTCTTGGCGTATCACATTAATTGTTTCTTTTGTTATTTATATGAATTTCAGCACTTTGTAGCCCTATCTGCTGTGTTGGCTCCAAACACAATGCACCCGAAACCAATACCAAGGTGGCTCCTTTCGCTTCCTTTTAAGTGTGTATCTGTGACACCATACCGCATGATGCCATATTGCAGGGGCAGAGCAATGGATTATAGCCTGTTGTACCTAGTTTTAATATTTAATTTCTCTGTAAGTTCTGTGATATGGTTTTGTTGTTCCATCAGGACTTATTACGTTTTTGACTAATTTAATCCAGTTCCCTTTTTCGTCATATTCATAATTTATTTCGTGAATAAAGGGTTCTGTTTTGTCGGTCAAAATCCAATACATTTTTATAATATCTCCGTTTTCATTTTTGTCAATGATATAGTCAGAATTAATATTCCCTTTTATTTCCTCTTCTAGTTGCCCTTGGTAATTAAAATCCATTAAAATGAATTGACTATTTGAATAATCATAATTGATATTTTGAATTCTGGTTTTATCAGGACCAACAATTTTATGCTCAATTAAAGTCGGATTGTTTAAACTATCATATGTCACAGTATATCTCATATAAGTTTTACCCGAATCGTTTATTTTTTCTTTAATCTTTTTTCCTTTGAGATATTGATAATTGACTTTAGTTATGTACCATTTTCCTCCTTCATATTTTAAGTTTCCTTCATAGTTCAAAATACGTTTATTTGAATCCAGTTTAATTATTTCGTCAGCAATAAATTCATTATCTCGATATTTTTTAACAAGCATTTCAAAATCAGATTTGAAGGTGTAAGTGTTTTTTTCAATCCAAGTTTCGGAATTTGTCATAAAAATTGTGTCATTGACAACTATCTCTGAAGGGTTTCCAAATTTCACGTTATAATATGCCTTAGATGCAACTTTTTTCGCAATTTCAGAATAGAAAGTTGGTTCAGATTCTTGATTTTGCGAATATCCAAATAGTGCAATGAAAAGTGAAAATATGAATGGTAGTTTGCTCATTTCTTAAATTAGGTACAACTTGTTTATATGGATGTAAAATACATCTATATACACCCAAAATAGGAATAAAACTGATAATAAGTGTTGTTTTTTACTTCAGTAAAGGGCTGGCATCCTATCCATCAAAACCTTCAGCAAAAAATTCAGTGATGCTTACATTAAAGTAGGTAGAAATTCTTTTGATGGTGCTAAACTTTGGGTCCCATTTTCCAGTTTCTACACGTCCAAAATGGATTCCTGTATCATTGTAGGCGTCTTCTTGGGTAAGATTTCGAGCTTCCCTCAATGCCTTGATTCGTTTGGCTAGATCTTTCAAAAAATCAACATTTTGGTCGTCATTTTGCTCCATACGACAGCAATGTCAAAATTTTAGGCGGCGAAATTAATGACTTAAACGTCATTTTATGTATTTTTGAAGAATCCCATTCTTTAAATAATCTACTATGCCAACACCTTCCATTTTATCCGCCTTTGATCGCTTTCTCCACCAAAACTCCCCTGCCGCCTTGCACCTTAGCTTTGCCAACTTGGAAATCCATAACCACCAAAACGGGCAATTGCTGCAACGGGTACATAGGCCGCAGGGTCATGTGATCCTCCAGAAAACCCCACAAGAGGGCATGGCCCAAATAACGGTGCTGGACTATATGGTGTTCCCATTCTCCTTTCAATTTGCCATGCCCCGCGCCCAAGGGCCCCATGAGGGCCAAATGCTGCATCTGCCCCGCCCCCTGCACCAAGGCAATTGGTACGTGGACCATGATAAACTGCAGCTCTCCTTTTTCATAGATCCCCCGGACCCCTTTCTACGGCTACAGGTGACCCATGTGTACCAAGGCATACTGGTGCGCAACCGTTGCTGTGCCCCATGTTGTGGGTAACCCACAAAGCCAATATGTAGGTTTAGTTTCTTTCGTTTCTTTTTAAGTGTGTGTCTTGGTGCCCTGCACCAAACCTAATGATTAGTTGTTCCCAACGGATTTTATTTGTTCAGGGCAAAATTTACAATGCTTTCAACATGGATTTTTGTTGTGTCGAATACGGGAAAGTCAAAATCATTCTGATCAATGAGCATGGGTATCTCGGTACATCCCAAAATAATTCCTTCGGCTCCTCTTTTCTTTAATTCATTGGCATGCCGTATAAATTTCAATTTGGATTCCCCGCTTATTATTCCTTTTCCAAGTTCATTCTTTACAATATCTTGGATTTCCTCAATATCTCCTTTGTCCGAAGGAATGATGGTTTCAATTGTATATTCCTCCAGTTTATTTCGGTAAAAATCCATTTCCATGGTAAATTTTGTACCCAACAGTCCAACTTTCTGAAGTCCTTGTTTTTGTATTTCTTCGGCTGTGGCAGATGCAATATGGATAATGGGAACATCAATTTTCGATTGGATCTCGTCAGCAAACAAGTGGGCCGTATTGGCGCACAGGACAATGCAATCAACCTTATTCGAGATCAAACTGTTACAGGCCTTGAAAATAAGGTCGTAGGAGTTTGTCCATCCCCTATCTTGGATATCCGCAAAATTCAGGGAATACAGTATGCATTCAGCCGAGTTCAGTCCTCCCAATCTTTCGTTGATGCTTTGGTTAATATATGTGTAGTAGTCCAAGGTCGACGTCCAACTTATTCCACCCACCAATCCTATTCTTTTCATTTTTGATGTATTCTTTTTCTAGCTTGTTACCAAAGGTAAAGCTTAAAAAGCAGGCGGATTAACATTACTTCTAGTTTAACAAAATGCCCAGTTCAACAAAAAAACGGCTTGGGTTGCCCCCAAACCGTTATCGATTTTATCCATTTTGTGCGTTCGCTCTTTTATTTTCCTGTCAGTTTGGAGAATTAAGAGCCATCCTGTTTCCTTCAGAGTCAATAAAAAGGGCAAAGTATCCGCTGTCGTCCGCGTGGGCTGTTTTAGGGACTATCGTTTGCCCGCCATTTTTCTCTACCCTATCCAATACTACTTGGAGATTTTCCCCGGCGTTCAAGTACAGGGTCACTCCATCTGCCGATGGTTTATATCCGTCTGCTTGGATTATGACACCTGTTACCATTTGTCCTTCATAGGGCAATATTCCCATTTGCATACCATCAACATCCATTTTTTCTATGTTGATGTCCAACAGAGCTTCATAAAAATTAATAGCCCGCGAAATATCCGTTGCCGGAATCTCAAACATTGAAATATAACTTTTCATATCATTTACTTTTGAATTTGTATTGCACGAAATAAGGCATAGTGCAGAGACCATCGAAGCTAAAAGTATTCCTTTGACTGCCATTGGCGTGTTAGTTATTATCCAAGAGCAAAAGTAAATGTGGGCAAGAAGGCAAAATAGTAGAAATGCGACACCACAGACTTATTTGTAGAAAAGTGCGGATAGGGCCATATGTTCATTGTCCAAAAACTCCTTTGGCGTGATCCCAACAAAGTCTTTAAAATCTTTTATGAAATGGTTTTGGTCAAAATAGTCATTTTCGTAAGCAATCTCCGTCAATGTTTCTGATTTTTTGTTGAGCAACAAATGCAAAGTCGCTTGCAGTCTAATGGCCTTGCCCAGCTGCTTGGGACTAATGCCGATTTGTTTTCTAAAATGCCTTTCAAGCTTTCTTCTTTTTGAAATGTCTTCTTTTAAAATAGCATTTATAGGAGTCGCTCCGTTTGTTTTGAGCAGGGCATCAACGGTTGATTTCACGATAGTACTGACCGTATTCTTTTCGTTGAGCCGCTTTAGCAGAAAGCGTTCAACAATGGTAATCCGATGTTGTGTGTCGGTTGCATCCATCATTTGTTGTTCCAGTTCATAGGCTTCTTCTTGTCCAAAAAGTTCTGAAATGGGTGTTTCCTTGTCAACCAAGTTTTCAAGTGGTGTCTCTACGAAGTTTACAAATCCAATAGGATAGAAGCATATGGCAAACGTGTCAACATGACCAACAGGCAAAATGAAATATGATTTTGTCCGCTGCCCCATTAGCATTGCATTGGGGTGAAGGATAAAGTCATTTTCCGAAGTATATCTTCTGATCTTATCACCAAAATTGAAAGTCATTTCTATACAGCCGTCAGGAATAATTTTTTGCTTTTGGTTGTTTGGATCAAAAGGCACTTCCAAGGTCCAATAAAATTTGACTATGGACTCCAAGTCTTTATGTGGCTTATAGGTCTGGTAGTTCATTTATGCAATCTGTTTGCTGAAGTGACGGAACGGTTTAGGCTATGGGTAGTTGCTGGGTTCAGCAGTTAATTCAGTAAATCAATTATAACATTTCCCCTTTTTCTACCTGTGTCAACATATTCGTGGGCTTTTACTATTTCATCAAGTTTAAAGGATTTGTCAATAAAAGGCTTTAATGCTCCGTTTTCAGCCATATTTTTTATCAACTTAAGGTGTTCATCCTTCTCTTTTGTCAACATTTTAACCGAAACGAAAGCACCTCCGGTTTTTAAAACTTTTTTTACTTTCGCTTTTGTAGTTTTCCCAACCGCATCAAAAATCACATCAAACTTCTCACTGCCTTCAGAATAATCCTCTTTCTTATAATCCATAAGACTATCGGCTCCCAATGATTTTACCATTTCAAAATTCGAAGTACTGCACACCCCCTTTACGCTTGAACCTTTTTGATTAGCAATCTGTACAGCGTAGCTTCCAACACTTCCGGAAGCACCATAGATCAATACGGTTTGGCCTTTTTTTAAATTGGCTTTCTCCAAAAGATACATTGCCGTCATTGCTCCGATCGGTAATGCCGCCGCTTCCTGGCAGGTCAAGTTTTCCGGTTTCAATGCAACAACACCATGTTTCCACTTTTGGGGAAGGCAAATATATTCGGCATACGACCCTGAACTTAGCATTGTAGTGGTGCCGAATACGCTATCGCCAACATTGAATTTAGTAACACTTTTCCCCGTTTCTTCCACTATTCCGGCCAATTCATGTCCCAAAATTTTCTTTTTGGGTTTAAAAAGTCCAAAAACCAACCTGGCCGGAAGCCAGAATAAAGGTGGGAAATCAGAGCTGCGAAGTCTAACATCCCCGGAAGTAACCGTGGCTGCATGTATTTTTACCTGGATCTCATCATCTTTTGGTTTTGGTCTTTCCATATCCTTTAATGTAAGGACTTCTGGCGGGCCATATTTTTCATAAACTACTGCTCTCATATTTGTTTTTGGTATTCTGGAAATGACACACAACTTGTTCATAGAAACGCAAAACACACCCCACACACCCCACACACCCCAAAATATAAATAAAACCGATCATTGCATAGCAATGCCCAGAGGCACCAGACCGCAAGATGCCATCTTGCAGGAGTAGAGCAATGGATTATAGCCATTGTTGTAAGCCATTTTTTATTCACACATCGCATTCAGATAGAAACTTAAATTTTGTCCGCCTTTATTCCAACTGTCCATTGCTTTTTCTCTAAAATACGCTGTATGAGTTGGTGAACTAGCAGTTGAAATGGCAAAGTATTTACTTTTATCATCCGCTTTTACACTTTCGAGCCATTGTATAGTAACGGCAATTTCTTCTACTTCTTCTTTTAAATAAATCTCGTATGGTTCTAAATCAACTTTAAACCAACCTAAAAAATTGTCCTTGATTTCAAAAATGATATTTTTTTGGACCTTTAAATCTGTTGGAAGACCATTTTCTATCTTATAGAAATTTACTCTGAACTTTAGAGATTTGAAATCATTAGAAGTAATATTGAAGTTCAAATCTTTAATGTGACAGTTTTTCCTTATTTTGAATTTCATTCCTCGTTCTTTGCTCAAACGGTCATCAACACCTTTTTCATAGTAGGAATAAAAATTCGAGTGCATCAATCCGAGTCCTTTGGATGTTCTTCCAATTTTCTTGGACTTTAATTTAATTTTTTTTGAGGTTATAACAACTTCATCCAATTCCGTATTCTGAGGTTGCAACAAAACAGTTCTTTTATGATTGCTCAATTCAGAGACCAAATACTTTTTGGTTTTAAAACCTATATACGAAAAAACGACAGTATCTTTTGGTGTTGTATTTTTATTTAAGTCAAGTTTGAAAAGTCCATTTTCATTGGAGACTGTTCCGACCGTTTTATTTGCAATTCCAATATTCACATACGGCAAAGGTTCATTGTTTTCAAAATTCTTCACTTCGCCTATAATTTGTTTGATTTGGCAATATCCAATATTTATAGTATTGAGGGTTATAATCAATATAATTGCTGAAAATCTATTCATTTTCGAGGTTTTCTTAAATGGCTTACAACTTGTTTATATAAATACAAAACACATCCCCACACCCCCAAAATAGAAATAAAACCGATCATTGGTGTTGTTTTATGGCGAAGTAACATCTCGCAGGAGTAGGGCAATGAATTATAGCCGGTGTTAGCACAAGTATTATTTATTCCATTTCTGTACTAAATCATTCAATTTCTCAGAGACGTAGAAGTGCTTAAATTCCTTGAATCCATTTGATTTTTCTAAATCCTTAGAGTCGAAATATCCAATCGGAATTTTTCCTTTGTCAACTGGGTAAATGAACAAATTCAGTACTTCTCCATCTTTCCATATTTTCAGTGTCAGTAAGCTCCGCTTTCCTTCCGCATTGTATTTTATTTTCTTGAAGTAATTTGTTGAGTCCAAGAAAAAATTAGAAAGCAGGATGACTCTTTCCTTTTCTAAAATCCTATTTGGGTTTACAGTTCCACGTTTTTTAATTACTATGCTATCCAAATTCGAAAAGTCAAAACTTGGGAATTCCTGAGGTTTTCCATCTGAATTATTTTTTACAGGATTTAGACAAGAACTCACTGAAATAACAAGAAATAATAAAAGTAATGGTTTGGTCATATTTGTGCTAACGGTCTAGTGTATGATTAGTTGCGGACTTTTCCAACGGAAAATGTCCGCCTGACTCTAAAGATAATTGATTGCAGGAATTTCCTGGTGGAAATTCCGACCGCAATTAATTATACATCCTGCTGCCCACTGTTTTTCTTTTTTAGTTTCCTCAAAGCTCTTTCCTTCGCTTTAAACTCATATTTACCTTTTTCGGCCTCAATTTTTTCAATTATTCCAATAGCAGCAGTATTACCCAATTTTCCAAGTCCATCCAGAGCATGTCCTCTAACTTTTTTGTCAGCCAGTCCTTCCAAAAGGACTTTGTAGGCCTCCTGGTTTTTAATTTTAGGAAGAGTTTTAAGAAAAAGCATTTGTCTTGAAGTCCCAAGCGCAGAGTTTTTGCAAATTTTAATGATTTCAGGATACGATTCTTTATCATCAATTTCGCAAAGTGTATTTCCAACTGCCCAAAGAAATAATTCAGAATACTTTTTGTAATCGTAAAACATTTGTACTAAAAAGGGAGCCACTTTTTTTATTCCTTTTTCAGAAAGGGCACGTACAATCATTTCCTTTTCATTTTCCTGCACTTCGGGCAGATATTTCAGAAGAATTTCAACATACGGCTTTGAAGAAATCCTAGTATTAACCAAAGTATCAATGGGAACACCACTGAAATTAATAAATTCATGATTGGGTAATCCCAATTTTTCTAACTCCTTATTTAGTTCTTGATATTCTGGAGACATTTTTCAAATAACAGCCAACTTGTCCATAGAAACATAAAACACATCCCTACACCCCCAAAATAGGAATAAAACCGATCATTGGCATTGTTTTTTGCCGAAGTAATGAACATTGCCGAAACAGGGGAAGGGCCAACAATGAATTATAGCCATGGCTGACGTGCGTTATTTTAATTTATCAGGGTTTTTACCTAACTTTTTTGGCTCAGAATTTACCCTCCGTTCAAGTTTTTTAATATCCTCCTCAGCAGGTAATTCTTCTGGCTTTATTCCTCTTTTTAGAAGGATACTTCTAACTCCTCTATTGTTCGTAATATGTTCTGTTGATATTTGTCTTTCAGAAGTCAATCCTTTTTCTTTCGTATTGAATACGGTTATTTCTGTTGCAAAATCTTTCGCTTTTATAGTAATTGTAGGTAAAAAATCGGCTAAGGCCCTTCCTTTTGGAACACCAAGTTGGTTTTTCATTTGTTGGGTTGATTTTCCAAATAATGCTTGGTCGCCTTTACTTCTTATGATTCCGAAATTTCTATCGTTTCCAGTTTTTTCATAAATAAGTTCAGATAACTCTTTTTCTGACAAAGTAAGTTTTTGACGAGCTTGAAGTCGTTCCCAATCTTTAATTCGTTTTTCAATTACTTCCAGTTTTCTAGTCTGGACTGCAAAATAATTTTGAGCAAAAGCAATTTGTTCTTTTCTTGGGTCACCATTTTGAGCAACTAAATAACAGGCGTATCTAGTAAGCATTATATCCTCTATTTCTCGCTCTGTTCCAGAGCCAATCCTAACCATTTTGTTGACGTCAACAAAATGGTCTAAAATGTTATTTCCAGTTGCCTCGCACGATGTTTTAGCTTTTACGATTACCTTTTGAAAATTTCTCCATTCAGAATATCCCAAAAGTTGCTGTATATCTCTAGCAAACCAGAATTCAATACCATTTTCAGTAGTTTGAGAATGGTCTTCAAAGTTGTTTGATAATGATTTTATAATTTCGGATTTCATTCTGAATGTTTAAATATTTTAGTTCGTTTTTTTAATGCACCACAACCTGTTTACAAAGCACATCCCTACACCTCAAAATAGGAATAAAACCGATCATTGCATAGCAATACCCGGAGGCACCAAACCACAAGATACCGTCTTGCAAGGGCAGGGCAATTACGTATAGCCATTGTTGGCATTAGTTATTTTTTATTTCGGATTCTATATTTACCCATTTCACTTTCCAATTCTTTTCTAGATACTCTCCAGTTGTATAAAAAAGAAATTTGTTGTCAGGTGTAACATATGGATTTCCTTGCCCTTTGTTATTAATTTTGTCATTCAATTTTTTAGTGTCTATCCATTTGCCCTTTCCATCATTATAACTTATCATCAAGTCAAGTTCATTTCCAATTGAGGCAAAAATTAAATAGTCTTCTTTTGGGGAAACATATGGTGTGCATTTTCCAGCGTTGGGATTCATCGAGATTATAGTTTTTTCTGCGTTTTCAAATTTCCCATTCACTTTTTTTGAATGATAAATATCCATTTCACTATAATCCAAATTACTTGTGTGAAAATATAGAGTTTCCGAATTTGTAATTGTTGGATGCGAAACCAATTTGTCTCTTAAATTTGGAATATCAACAAAAATAGGTTCTTTCCATTCTCCATTAATTTTGTCAGATTTCCAAATATGCCAAGTTTCAAAAACACCTTGAATATTTGTCGGTCTTGTTGAACTAAAATAGATAGAATTTCCATCAGGTGAAAAACTCATTCCGTGTTCGTTATATTTACTGTTGAAAAATGCTCTCTTTGGTTCAGACCAACTTCCGTTTTTATTTTTTATTACGAAAACATCAAATTTTTCGAAGCCCTTATCTGAAATAGTAAAATAATATTCTTTTAAGTCAGGGCTAAACGTTCCCTTATGAATAAGTTTATTTTTAGGAACTAAATTTTGCTTGAATTCAAAAGGTATATTATTCGGAATTTCGTCATCTAAAAAATTCATTTTGGTATTATCATTTTCATTTCTGCAACTCAAAAAGACAATTGTAAATAGTAAGATGATTTTGAGTTTGTTCATTTCTCTAATTAATGCCAACGGTCTCGGCTATGATTTCGTTGTGGAATCATCCGCAGGATTATTCCGCTTATGAAATCAGCCGTATTTTATGTTATTATTTCCTTTTTTGCAGTAAAGCCACAATGAATTAGAGCCAATGCTAGCAACAGTTATTTTATATCTGGCAACTTTATTAAGTCTCCTAATTGGTTTTTTATTTCTATTCTGCATAATTCGGCAAATTTCATATCATCAGATTCTTTGATATATCTACTGACTAAAAATAAATCAGCAGTATTTATTAGTCCGATTTTTTCTCTTCTTGCGCCGGTTTTACATTTTTCAGTAAAGTCCAACTTTCTTTTGTTTGGCTCTACTAGTCTTTGCGGATTTCCAAAAAGTAAGCCGAATGCCTTTTCTCCAACAGTTTCTTTTTCAAAGTCAGCATTAAGTCCATCCAATAATTGTCTGAATTTAGATACATCAATATCTTTATTGTCTTTGCCTTCACACTCTCCGATAAATCTGTCTCCTTCAGGTGATATAATTATTTGGTCTAATTCAAGTTCTCCATCATCATAATTCTCTGCTTTATACCCCAAGATTTTTAGAGCTAAAACAACAGCTTCTTCTAGAGGTTTACCTGTTTCAAAAAGTAAATCTTTTAACTTTTCTTGCTCATCAAAAACTTGAGATAAATTTTCATTTTCTTCAAGCCTCTTTTCTATTTCTCGTTTGTTTTTATCAATTATTTTCTTTGTTTCTACTGCTTCAAGTATTTGGTAACTTTTTTTGTCAACCCAATTGGGTTTAGGTGACTTTTGACTCCCTTTTGATAGAACTTTATCAATTTCTGCTAAACAGTTTATAAAAATTTTTCCTTTGGTAATTGCTTCCTTTGTCCAAAATTCTTCATCAGTCTCTTTTTCATATCTAGTGAATGATGGTATATCTAATTTTAGATTTGGCAAAAAAATTACATGTCCTTCTTTGACTTTTAAGGTTGCTCCTAAAATTCTATCTTTCTTTTTAGTTGTGAATGAAGGTTTTTCGATTTTTTCACTGACCAAATATGTTTCAAAAGTGAAGAAGTCTTTAAATTGATTTATAATATTCTTGTAAGTAGTTGATTCTGTATAAACACTTTTACCAGTTGCAGAATAGTATTCTATTTTGGAAAAAGGTAAAAATTCATAATTGCTTAGTGGCGCAACGTGATTTGTCGTTTTTTGATTTCTACCTGTGCCACTTATATCTTTTGTTCCGGTGTAAATAAAGAAATCTTGTTTTTTACAGAGTACAACAAATAAAGTTCCACCTTTTTCAACAAAGTTCAATAGCTCTTTTTTCCAATGCTTAATATGTTCAAGCATTTTAGCAGAAGATTCTTTATTGTAAAGTTTTTTCCCTTCATATTCTTCATGTCTTCTATTAAATCCACCACTATTGTAACTTGAATAGGAAGTGGTACTTAAATCTGGTGAAAATACTGCAATGTCTGTTTCTGAAAGTGAACTGTTGCTATCAATACTCAAATAATCATCATTTTCAGATGGTATTGTAAATCCAATTCCTTTTATTTCTTTCATTTACAATTTGCTTTTAATTGTAGGCAACTCGTTCTTAGAAACTTTAAACACATCCCCACACCCCCAAAATAAGCATAAATACCCTGATAATCAGGCTAGCTTATTTTCCAAGATCAAAAAGCTCTTCAATACCAATTTCAAGAGCTTTGGCAATTTTGCGGAGTTGAAGAAGATTGGCTGCTCGCTCACCACGCTCTATTCTACCTATCATATTTTCATGGACCTTGGCCTCAAAAACCAAATCAGCTTGGGTCATCCCTTTTTCTTTGCGTAAGCGACGTATCCGCGCACCAAATTTCAGGAGGTACTGTTCTTCTTCTTTTGTCAAGTCTTTCAGCATAGCAGCAAATTGCCCATTCCCAAAATCGAATAAAAACACCATATGGTGTTATTTTGTGATATTTTACCTACCTTCCGTCTATAAAATCCCCAAATCCTATAATCTACTATGCCAACACCTTCCATTTTATCCACCTTTGACCGCTTTCTCCACCAAAACTCCACTGCCCCCTTGCACCTTACCTTTGCCAGCTTGGAAATCCAAAACCACCAAAACGGGCAATTGCTGCAACAGGTGCATAGGCCGCAGGGCCATCTGATCCTCCAGAAAACCCCACAAGAGGGCATGGCCCAAATAACGGTGCTGGACTATATGGTGTTTCCCTTCTCCTTCCAATTCACCATGCCCCACGCCCAAGGGCCCCATGAGGGCCACATGCTGCAGCTGCCCCGCCCCCTCCACCAAGGCAGTTGGTATGTGGACCATGATAAACTGCAGCTCTCCTTTTTCATAGATCCCCCGGACCCCTTTCTACGGCTGCAGGTAACCCATGTGTACCAATACATACTGGTGTGCAACCGTTGCTGTGCCCCATGTTGCGGGTAACCACCAACATTAGGGTTTAGTTTCTTTCGTTTCCTTTCAAGTGCGTATCTTAGCGGACCACACCAAACCTGATGACCCAATGAAGTTTTTTACAACCTGTTGTTTCCAAATCTTAGGCTGTATGTTGTTATTGCTGCCTATTTCCCTACACGCCCAAGAAGAAGTCCTTAACCTGAACAAACCGGAAAGGGAAGCTTGGTTTTCCGAGCAAGGTTTTGGCATGTTCATCCATTGGAGTGTGGATGTGGAACTGGGCTCCGTGATCAGCCACTCCCTTGTTGGGGCATCGGAAGATTACACCAAACGCTATTTTGAGGAGCTTCCAAAGACCTTCAACCCCAAGGCATTTGACCCCGAAAATTGGGCCAAACTGGCCAAACTGGCCGGGATGCGGTACGTAATGTTCACCACCAAGCACCATAACGGCTTCTGTATGTACGATACCAAGACCACGGACTACAACATCATGAACACGCCCTTTGGGCGGGATGCCACCCGCGAGGTCTTTGATGCGTTCCGAAAAGAAGGCATTGCCATTGGCGTATATTTTTCCCCGGACGATTTTCATTTTTTATATGAGCAGGGCGTTACCATCAGTCGGGTAGATCCCAAGGCCAAGGCTTCTGGAAACCCAGAACTCAATGCTTTTGCCAAAAAGCAGTTGCGCGAACTGTTGAAGAACTACGGTAAGGTAGACCTGATCTTTCTGGACGGCATGGAGCAATATGCCGAGACCGAACTGGCCAAGGTGGCCTGGTCCATGGACCCGGACATTGTAGTGACCCGCGGCGTAATGCACACCCCGGAACAGAACACACCCAACGAACCCATGCCCGCCCCTTGGGAGGCTTGCTACACCATGGGTACCCAATGGCAGTACAAACCCACCAACGAGACCTATAAAAGTGGTACGGATATTATTGAACAACTTATTGAGATCAGGGCTAAAGGCGGCAACTGGTTGCTGAACGTGGGCCCAAAACCGGATGGCTCATTGCCCATTGAACAGGAAGAGCGCCTTCGCGAAGTGGCCCTTTGGCAGTTTGTGAACGGGGAGTCCATCCATGAGGTGGAATCCTGGGGTGTGATCCGCGAAGGGAACATCTGGTTCACCAAAAAGAAGAACCAGAATACCGTTTATGCCTTTATCACCAAAGAGGCCATGCCCTTTGGGAAACGGAAGGCATTTACCCTAAATTCCGTAAAGGCGGGTCCCAATACCAAGATCAGCGTTTTGGGACAAAATGGAAAAGTGTTGGAGTACGCCCCGAACACGGACCCAGCTCCCAAGATCTTGTCCACGGAAGGTGGTCTTACCATAAGTGTGATGCGATCGCAACGCCTCTACAACGACCAGACCTGGCCCAATCCTGTGGTGGTGAAAATAGAAGGGGTGGAGTTCCAAAATCCGTAGAAGACCGGAACGCATTCCATACTAGTGAGCAACTGCGTTGACACGGGTCCAATCACTTTAAAAAGCTGTTTTTCACCCGTCCACGTTTTTGAAACTTAGAAAAAAAAGTTAAAGCGACTTTTTTCTCTTAAGGTTTTCATAAATACAAAAATCGAATGGTATTATAAGCACAAACTATAAAACAAACCCTTATATTTAGCCAATTCAGATTAATTTTAAACAAAAATGACTCAAGAGTTACTTACAAAGGCCCAAGAGTTTGAAAACAGACCTCTGAGCCACATGTCCACAAGCGATAGGGTTGAAGCTTCCAGGGAAGCCAAACAGCTTATATTATCCATTAATGAGATCTATAAAAAGACCAAAGATTCCAAATTGATGGAAGTGATGAAAAATCTGACCCTTAAAAAGCAAAAAATTGAAAAGCGTCTTAAAGGAACCCCTTTGGTTTAAGGTAAGGTTTCCTGATAAGGCAGGAATGGGGCCGTAGGCAAAAAGCTTACGGCCCCATTTCTTTTATTTTTGATTCCGACCCACACCACATCAAGGTAACTTTCTGGTTTTCAGAAAAAAACGAAACAAAAACCCACTACCTTCCATTCCTTTCCTTTCTGATTTTCAAAAAAATAGGGGCTGGTTTTTCCATTTACAAAGCAATTTGCACCAATTATATCCCATTTGTTGCCATAAATAAAATTGTGAATTGTAGGGACATTGCTTTTAGTACTTTCGGTGACAGAACATCTCAACCAAGAACAAACACTATTGCAAAATGAACACTGTAGAAGTAAAACTGGGTTACCTTTTCTGGTATTTTGTCATTGCCATTTCTGTAGTTTCCCTTATTAGCAGTCTATACAATTATATCAGTTAAGCTATACTAAACACCATTCACGAAAATTCCCAATTAGAAAATGTAGTCTCTCCAAAGGGTATCTTTTTTAGGATGCCCTTTTTTATTCCCCGTCATCAAAAATTCACCAAATGGTTTGCATGGTTTCTATGCCTTCCAATAAAATGTCTTGCCCACTTTGCCCATTGGATATGATTAAGATGGTATAAGGTGCGGTTGGGAAAATTTGGTCGGTCATCACCCAAAGCCCTTCATTTATAAAAACCTCAACAGACGACCTGTCCAAAAAGATACTTAGCTCCAGCTCCCCTACCTTGGAACAATCCAATGGCATTTGGTGATGCTTATTGCCAAACTCTTGTTGAAATTCAACCTGTCCTGAATTGGTCCGATCCAACCTAAACATATTGGTAATGGAATCCATGGACAACACCAATGCTTCATCTAAATGGTTCTTAAAAGTGATGCTGAAGTCCTTGCAAGCTGTTCTTAATTTGATTCGGGATTGGTTCAGTCCATCTAAAACCACCTCCCTTTTTCCACCTGATGGAACCCTTACATCTTTTGCCATCATTTCTGCAGTCAATCCATCTACTTGCTCCAATGGGAAGTTTTTCAAGGCATATTCCTCTCCCATTTTTACCAACGACAGTTTTCTGGGCAAGGTCATGGCACTTCTCCAAACTTGGGTCGGTGTATCCCTGGCATAATCCCAGTTGCTCATCCACCCTATAAATATTCGGTCACCGTTGGGTACATTATTATAGGTGAACCCAGCATAATTGTCCGTTCCATAATCCAACCATTTTGCCTCTTTCTGATCTGAAGTGAATTTCTCCCCATCAAAATCCCCAACAAAATACTGCGTACCACTCCCTCCATTGGGTGCTCCCGGATTTATACTGGTGATCAACACCCATTTTTCCTCATCAGTGCCCTCTACAGGCAATTTAAAAAGGTCCGGGCACTCCCACACACCGCCATGCGCACCCTGATTTTTTCCAAAATCACTGAGATACTCCCATTCCCTCAAATTTTCCGATGCATAAAACTTGGCATGGTCCCCTGCCACCAAAGCCAATATCCATCGCTTTGTGGATTCGTGCCAAAAAACCTTGGGATCTCTAAAATCCTTTATTCCCTCATTGCCAATAACCGGATTTCCTTCGTACTTGGTCCATGTATCCCCATTGTCCAGACTGTACGCAACGCCCTGGGTCTGAAAATCGGTCCTGCCCTCTTTTTCTCCTTCCATAGAGTGATAGGTGAAAATAGCCACCAAGGGTGTTTCACCATTCTTGGCAAAACCCGAAGTATTGTTACGGTCTACCACGGCACTTCCTGAAAAAATAAGGCCATGCTCATCCGGATACAAGGCAATAGGCTTGTGTTCCCAATGTACCATATCCTTACTAACCGCATGCCCCCAATGCATAGGTCCCCATACAATATCATCTGGATAATATTGATAAAAAAGGTGGTAGACCCCCTCGTGGTATACAAGTCCGTTGGGGTCGTTCATCCACATCTTGGGAGGTGAAAAATGGTATTGGGGGCGGTATTGCTCCTTATACACTTGAGGTTCTTGCCCTTCATCAACCTTCTTTTTCCTTGTTTCCTTACAGGCCATAAAACCTGCCAAAAAAACACATACGACCATTGCTTTTTGCATCGGATTGGATTTTGTTCATGAATATTCCTTTAAGTTAATCATAATAATGAATGAAAATTTAAAGGCTATCTTTGGATTACATCCAAAATCCATGAAGCATTACCTACATCTTCTTCTTTTTTTGGCCCTCAGCATGGTTTCCTGTGCGCAATCCCTTCCCGATGTACTTAAAAAGTACAATGACGACACGGTGGCATACATCCAAGTAATGGAATTGGACACAACAGGTCCTATTGTTCTTTTGGATGCACGTGAACTCGAAGAGTTTCAGGTTAGCCACATAAAAGATGCCGTATATGTTGGCTATACCGATTTTGATATAAAGTCCACACAAGAAAAAATCCCGGACCCCAATACCCCGCTAGTGGTTTATTGTTCCATTGGCGTGCGCTCTGAAGATATTGCCGAACAACTCATTACTGTCGGGTACACAAACGTTAAAAATCTATACGGTGGAATTTTTGAATGGAAAAACCAAGGTCGCCCAGTAGTTGACCAAACCCAGAAACAAACAGAAAAAGTACATGCTTTTAGTAAGTATTGGGGACGATTTTTGACCAATGCCGAAAAAGTGTACGCCAACAAAAGTAACACACATGGGCAGTAGCCTTCTCATAATTCTCACCAGAAACCCTGAACTTGGCAAATGCAAGACCCGTTTGGCAGCCAAGGTTGGAGATAGGGCCGCACTAGACATATACAAGTTCTTACTCCTCCATACCATTTCTTTTACCCAGAATCTAGATGTTGATAAATGGGTTTTATATTCAGAGTCCATTTGGGTTGACGATATTTGGAACAACCATATCTATACAAAAAAACTGCAACGCGGTCCTGATTTGGGGACACGCATGTTAAACGCTTTTGAAGAAGGTTTCAAGGCTGGGTTTAAAAAAATCTGTATTATTGGAAGTGATATGTACCACCTCTCCCAAGCCAATTTGGAAGAGGCTTTTTCCAGATTGGACGACCATGATTTTGTGGTAGGACCTGCGGAAGATGGAGGGTACTATCTTCTTGGAATGACCACCTTGAAAAAGGAATTGTTTCTGAACAAAACATGGGGAACAAATACTGTTCTCTCGGATACATTAAAGGACTTAAGGGCTGATTCTGTTTTTTTACTTTCCGAAAAAAACGATGTGGACCATTACGAAGACATAAAAGATATTGAGGCTTTTCAGCCTTTTTTAAAACATATGAAAAAATGACCCAAGCACAACTTGACGAATCTGTTGATTATTTAATAAAACGAGGGTTTGAAGCCCCTGAAATTGGAATTGTACTGGGCACAGGACTAGGGCAATTGGTAGATAACATTGAAAATCCGGTTGAGGCCCACTACAACCATATTCCCCATTTTCCTTTGGCTACAGTGGAGTTTCATTCAGGAAAACTGATCTATGGAACCATATCCGGCAAAAAGGTCGTGGTCATGCAAGGGCGTTTCCACTTATATGAAGGATATGATTTTGTGGATATCACCTACCCCATTCGGGTGATGCACCTTTTGGGCATAAAAAAACTCTTTGTGTCCAACGCGGCTGGGGCAGTGAACCTTGACTTTAAAAAAGGGGACATCATGCTCATCGAGGACCACATTAATCTTCAAGGGGGATCTCCACTGGCTTTTAAGGGTGTTTCCGAATTTGGAGACCGTTTTGTGGACATGAGCGAACCCTACGATGCGGACATGCGCAAAAAAATTGAGAACATCGCCAACAAAAATGGAATTTCCCTCAAAAAAGGAGTCTACGCTTCAGTAGTGGGACCACAACTGGAAACCAAGGCGGAATATCGCATGTTGAAAATTTTAGGGGCAGATGCCGTAGGAATGAGTACCGTACCAGAAGTAATTGTCGCCAATCATTTACGACTACCCATTGTAGCGGTATCTGTTTTAACCGATGAATGCGACCCTGAAAACCTTCAACCCATTGACATTCAGGAAATCATAGCCGTCGCCAATAGAACAGAACCAAAAATGATACAATTGTTTAAAGAATTGATACTGGAAATATGAGTTATTTAGATGCCACCCAAGACCTCTATAAAGAGGCAGCACTTACCCCAGACGTTGGACTTTGCTGTACCACCAATCCCATTTGGCAGTTCCCGGGACTGTCCATTCCCAAAATTATGCAGGAGATGAACTACGGATGCGGAAGCACCGTTTCCGCGCAAGATTTGGTGAACGACCCCAAAATTCTATATGTAGGCGTTGGTGGCGGAATGGAATTGCTACAGTTCTCCTATTTCTCCAGACAAAAAAGCGGGGTCATAGGTGTAGATTCCGTGGATGAAATGTTGGAAGCTTCCCGAAAAAACTTTAAGGTGGCCGAAGCGGAAAATGATTGGTTCAAAAGTGAGTTTGTAGACCTCGTAAAAGGTGATGCATTAAACCTGCCCGTAGCCGATGAAAGTATTGATGTTGCAGCCCAAAACTGTCTGTTCAACATCTTTAAAATGGAAGATTTAAAGAAAGCCGTTGCAGAAATGTACCGGGTCCTCAAACCCCATGGCCGTTTGGTCATGAGTGACCCCATCTGCGAACAGCCCATGAACGACACCCTAAGGAACGATGATAGGCTTCGAGCACAATGCCTAAGTGGCAGCATCCCCTTGAAAGATTACGTAAAGGTCCTGACCGATGCCGGTTTCGGCACCATTGAAATACGGGGCCGCAGGTCGTACCGAGTCTTGTCGCCCAACCACTATCCCACGGATGAACTCGTCTATATCGAGTCTATTGAAATTGCGGCCATTAAAGACCCAATGCCAGAAGATGGACCTTGTATGTTTACAGGAAAAACGGCCATCTATTATGGAAACCAAGAGTATTTTGATGATGGAAAAGGCCACGTGCTCCTTCAGAACCAACCTTTGGCCGTATGCGACAAGACCGCAACCGCTTTGGGCAGTGCATCGGATGAAATCCATATCAGTGAAAGTACTTGGCACTACAACGGAGGCGGGTGCTGCTAATATGACTCATGGAATCGCTGCTTTTGGAAATTGCACTTTTCAAAAACAGTTTACATCTTTTTGGATATGAACAGTGTTTTGCACATCGTTTTAGGGTTGATTCTGATTTGTTGCGGCGGAAAGAACGTAAAAATTGAGCATCAAGAAACATCAAACCCTTCATCACACACCCTTTGGAACACTTTGGTGCAACAGTATGTGGATAAAGATGGAAATGTAGATTATAGCAGCTTTCAAAAAGAGGCATCCCAATTGAATGGCTATTTGGAAGAACTTTCAAAAAGCCCACCAGGTTCCTCTTGGACCAAGAACGAAAAACTGGCCTATTACATCAACCTGTACAATGCCGGGACCGTGAAACTTATCGTGGACCATTATCCAGTGGAAAGCATCAAGGATATTCCCAACCGTTGGGACAAAGAATGGATCAAGGTGGGAAACGATGTACTATCATTAAATGATATTGAGCATAAAATCCTTCGTAAAATGAATGAACCCCGCATCCATTTCGCCATTAATTGTGCTTCTTATTCCTGCCCAAAGTTGCTCAACACCGCTTTTACCGCTCAAAATTTAGAGGAACAGCTTCAGCAAACGGCTTTTGATTTTATCAATGACCCCAAACGGAACCGATTTGAAGGCAATACTGCCTATTTATCCAAAATTTTCAAGTGGTACAAAGGTGATTTCACTGAGAATGGGTCGCTTCAGGAGTATATCAGTTCCTATTTGGACAAACCCATTATCAAGGATACCAAAATTGATTATTTGGAATATGATTGGAGCTTGAACGATGCCAAATAAACCTCAAACCTTAAGTATTATTATTCCTGTGCTCAATGAAGCACCGCATATTGGCAATTTACTCACATACCTTTCAAAGAATTCATCCCCACATTTGATATCGGAAATAACCTGTGTGGATGGTGGCAGCACGGACAATACAAGTGCTATTGCCAAAAAACATGGTGCAAGGGTCATACTTTCAGAGAGAGGGCGTGCCGTTCAAATGAACCTTGGAGCCAAACATGCCCAAGGCAGTGTACTCTACTTTTTACATGCAGACACTTTTCCTCCTAAAGATTTTGACCAAATTGTCCTCAAAGCCACCGAGAAAGGGCATAAGGCAGGGTGTTTCCGGATGAAATTTGACACCAAAAATCGTTTTTTGGGGTTCTTTGCCTGGTTTTCGCGCATCAACCATATCCTGTGCAGGGGTGGGGATCAATCCTTATTTGTGCAACAAGCACTTTTTAGCCAACTGGGCGGGTTCAATGAAACTTATAAAATTTATGAGGATACGGAATTTATATCGAGAGTATACAGACATGACCAATTTATGGTTTTGCCGCACTATGTAGTCACATCGGCCAGAAAATACCATGAGGTGGGATGGTTTAGATTGCAGTTTCACTTTGCCATGATCCACCTAAAAAACTTTTTCGGTGCAGGACCCGAAGAACTACATCGGTATTACAACAAAAATATCCTGACCTAAATTTTATTCATTGATTTCCAGATCAACATAATCGTTCATAATGCCATTGGTAAGCACATTGACGAACTTTTTTCTATCCAGTTGCATCGCAATTTTTTCCTTGGATTTTTTAGATGCGTTTTCTAAGGTGATAAGACTTATGGCTGGTAGAATATTTCGAGCGAGATAGAGATTTTCCTTGTCCTCAAAAATCAAATGGACATCTTCATACGTGCGGTTTGAAACACTGTTCTTTTTGAACACGTTCTCAATATTATTGGCCAAACGCTGTCCCTGCTCACTCTTATTGTAATGGTACACAGCCACATCTGTATTGCTTCCAGCAATTACGTCAACTGCACGTATCACAATAACCCTTTGGTATTTGCCTGTGTTTTGAATATAACGCTTATTAATGGCTTCAATATAATTTCCCATTTGCTGCATTTCGGTCAGCGGCTCATCCAACTCAGGGGAATCCGGAATTCCTTGTCCCAAAATATAGACTTGGGCTCCGTGAACCATCAATTCTGCGGCCAAACTCTCCGTAACACCTTTTGCATACCCATTATTTATATCTTTCTTATCCTCAACAATGAGATAATACACGGCATTTTTTAAGGTTTCACTTTTCAAGGACATTTGTGCCAACTCTGAATCAAAAATGGGTTCTTCAACACCATCTTTGGACTGCACCACCACCCCGGTTTTTTTAAACGAATCTTCAGCCCGTGGCACTTCATAGCCTACACCCACTTGTAGCAGACTGCCATTCTTTATTTTTTCAGAATTCAATTTGATGAACTCTTCATAATGTTTGACAGGATCTAACCCCTGCTTTCTCAAGAGCGAAAAAATTCCGTCCCCGGGTTGGGCAACTACGGTGTAATGGTCCTCTTGCGCCAAAATAACAGAGCAAGCACAGACCCAGAAGAATAGGGTTGGCATTAATCTCATAACTGTAATTTTTTGGGGAAGGGTGCATTACAAATATGGCAAAAAAACAGCTACGATTGCGATTGGTTAGGGGAAAATTCTTAACAATTCTTTTCTTTAACCTTGAGGGTTCAATTTCTTAATCCGGGCATAGTGTTTTCGTATCACCGATTCTGCAGGTTTGTTCTGGGGCGTAAACCTATTATCGGCATGCCCTCCAGCCCTATCATGGTGTATAAACCATTTCCAGACAAACCCTCCGGCAAACCAATCCTCGTCCCAAAACTCATCAAAAATCATCTGGGTGGCCTCTGCCTGTGCCTCAAGATTTACCTCCATTTGGTTTCGGTCCACCAGCCAAGGTTTTTTTCCTGTATAATCCATACTACGGTATCCAAACTCTGTAAAAAGAATAGGTTTTTCAAACTTTTCGGATAACGCTTTTAATTGCTTTTTCCATGGTTGCCAACCACTTTTCAATTGCTCTTGGGAAGGCTCCCGATGCTCAGATAATGGAAAATATGCATCCACCCCAATAAAATCCAACTGATTCCAAAATGGGGTTCGTGTGTACTCGTCCCAATTGGCCGCATAGGTAAGCTTGCCCTTATAAATATGTTTAACCTGAATAATCAAATCTTGCCAAAATTGAGGTCGGTTCTTTACAAACTCTTCCAGTTCGGTACCAATGCAATACATATCGCATTGGGTTTCCTGGGCCAGTTCCGCAAAAGCCAGAATGAACTTGGCATACGCACCCTCCAAAGCCTTCCAGTCCGCTTCGGATTGCATGACCATATCCCCTGTGAACGCTCCACGCCAAATCCAAATTTGGGGTTTCAACATCACTTTTATACCATTCTTATGCAACATCCCTATATACTGCTTGGCCCCCTGTTTGGTTTCACCATACCATTGTCGTTCCGTATCAAATACCAGTTCCGGAGATTGCAAATCCTTAATAAAACCAAAGGGCATTACCGCTGCATAGTTGGCATGGATATCCAATACAGGATTTACATGGGCCTGCAACACCTCTTCGCGAGACCCCACAAAACTTATCCCATTGATCTTATCTCCTTTTTGTCCACTGCAAGAAAGAAGGGCAAACCACAATAGAAAGGCAAATTGTTTCATGTATTTTGGAATGTACAGTCCTAAAAATAATCTTTTTATCTGTTGGGTCTTGTTAATTAAAACCTTTCTAAATTAACCCAAAGGGTTAAGTTCCTATCTTTAAAAACGACACAATAGCCACAATCAATCTAATCCTATGGAGAACATTGTCATTATCGGGAATGGAATAGCTGGAGTGACCGCAGCGCGGCATATCCGCAAACTTTCCGATAAACGTATCATCATCATTTCTGCGGAAACCGACCATTTCTTTTCAAGAACGGCCCTCATGTATGTGTATATGGGCCATATGAAGTTTGAGCACATTCAACCCTATGAAGATTGGTTTTGGGAAAAGAATCGGATAGAATTGGTGCGTGGCTACGTTACCCAAGTCAATACCGAAGAAAAAAAACTTATCCTTGACAACGTAAGCTCCCTACATTACGACAAGCTCATCATTGCCACAGGCTCCAAACCCAATAAATTTGGTTGGCCCGGACAGGATCTTCATGGAGTCCAAGGGCTTTATTCCAAACAAGATTTGGACCTTTTGGAAGTAAACGCCCCCAACAAGAATGTCTGTAAAAGAGCTGTAATAGTTGGTGGTGGATTGATTGGCATTGAATTGGCGGAAATGCTCCGAAGCAGGGATATTCCCGTTACTTTTTTGGTAAGGGAAACCAGTTTCTGGAACGGGGTTTTGCCTGAGGGCGAATCGCAGATGATCAATGAACATATCTTGGAGCACCATATCGACCTTCGATTGGGCACCAACCTCAAAGAAATTGTTTCGGATGAAAATGGGAGGGTAAAATCCGTAATCATCGCCGACACCAATGAAGAAATCCCATGTAATTTGGTGGGCCTTACCGCAGGGGTCACCCCCAATGTTGATTTCCTAAAAGATTCCGGCATTGAACTGGGACGAGGTGTAAAAGTGAACCGTTTCCTAGAAACCAATATCAAAGATATTTATGCCATTGGCGATTGTGCCGAACAACATGAGGCCATTGGCAACCGTAGGCCCATTGAAGCAGTTTGGTACACCAGTCGCATGATGGGCGAAACCTTGGCTCAGACCATTTGCGGGAACCGGATTGCCTATAATCCAGGGCATTGGTTCAACTCCGCCAAGTTTTTGGACATTGAGTATCAAACCTATGGATGGGTATTTTCCGAGCGGAGAAAGGAAACCCATGAGATGCATTTCCACTGGCGACACCCAGAGGAAAAAATCTGCATTACGATTGCTTTTCACCAAGATTCCAAGCAATTTTTGGGCATCAATACCTTTGGTATCCGAATGCGCCATGAAGTATTTGACCGTTGGCTCAACGAGGAACGCACCGTGGATTTTGTCCTGGAACACTTGGCGGATGCCAATTTTGACCCGGAATTTTATAAAAAGTATGAACCAGATATAGTTTCCAAGTACAATATTGATTTCGGAACCTCCATCAAACCTAAAAAGAAAAGTTTAAAACGCATATTCCAAATTACCTAAGCCCATAGTATGAGCACGTACAACAGAAGCATGGCCCTTACCGGCCAACCGCCTAAAAATATTACCCGAAACCAAAAATTCGCCACCTTGGTAGGGATGTTTGGTTTGGCCGTGATGCTATTGGCCGCCTTTAATGTCTCTTTCCCCAACAAGACACTATGGCTGACCATTTCCCTTTCCGCACTGTTCACGGGTATTCTCTGGTTTTCATGGGAAGCCTATTCCCAAAAACTGCCCGGTATTAAAAACGATGGGGTATGGTTCAAATCCATTTCCAATAAAGGGCTTTGGGGTTGGATTGCGGGAATTGCCCTTACTGGATTCTACATCGTCCTCTATTTTTATCCCGAATATTTGGGATTAGCCAGCAAAGGCAATAACAAAGGGGTGATTGCCCTGTTCGACCCACTTAGCAAAGCCTTGAGCGGGAACCCGGCCAGCCAATGGTTTGTGTATGGAACACTCTACACCGTGGCCATTTTGGCCTTTGGGATCAAGTTTTTGTGGAAATACCGACACAATCGCTACGAAAGGTTACGAACATTAAGTGTGATGTTCTTCCAAACGGCTTTTGCTTTTATCATTCCCGAATTGATGGCCCGTTTGAATGGTGATAAACTATTAAATGGTGGCAGTCTGCCCTACTACGACCTTAAAAACGTATGGCCCCTCAATTACTATAATTTTGAAGGCTATCGCATCAAAGGTTTTTTAAGTTCTGGGGATATTGGATTTGCACTTTTGATTTTTGGTATTCTTTCCATCTTTGTGATTACACCCATCCTCACATACAAATACGGAAAACGTTGGTACTGTTCTTGGGTTTGTGGATGCGGCGGATTGGCCGAGACTGCTGGGGATTCTTTCCGACAGCTCAGTGACAAATCTGTAAAGGCATGGCGGATTGAACGTTGGGTCGTACACAGCGTAGTAGTTTTTGTGACTCTCATGACCACGGCTGTCATCTATTCCTATTTGGGAACGGATACGAGCAAGTACTGGCTCACCAAAAGCACCTTTTTAATCGGTGTGGCCACTTTTTTGACCTTGGTTTTTGGTTGGGTAATGCTCTTTAAAAGGGAACAGCTTCAAAAAGATGCCCAATATGGAGCCCTAGGTTATTTTATCATCATTATGGCGTTGATCGGATTCCATTTTTTTAGTGGGGAGGGGCATGTATTCCTGTTCAAATCTGAAACCCTTCGTAAATCCTATTCATTTTTGATCGGCAGTATTTTTTCCGGAGTGATCGGAACCGGGTTTTACCCCATTTTTGGAAACCGGGTCTGGTGTAGGTTTGGCTGTCCCATGGCCGCCATACTTGGTTTTCAACAACGCTTGTTTTCCCGATTCCGCATTACCACCAATGGAGGCCAATGCATCTCTTGCGGCAATTGCTCCACCTATTGCGAAATGGGTATCGATGTCCGTGCCTATGCCCAAAAAGGGGAGAATATTGTCAGGTCTAGTTGCGTAGGATGTGGCATCTGCTCAGCTGTTTGCCCAAGGGGAGTGCTAAAATTGGAAAATGGCCCACAAAAAGGACGTATAGACAGCAACCAAGTGTTGTTGGGGAATGATGTTGACCTTATGGACTTGGTGAACCAAAAATAATTCCCATTGGATCATGTCCATTAAGTCAAAATCGGTGGAATAGTGTAGTTTTGGCAACTTCAAGATAAACCTAAGAATGCCTATGACCAACATCAAGGTAATCATTCCCGCAATCAATGAAGGAGATTCCATAGGCAAAGTGGTTTCCGAATTGCCGAAACATGTTTCTGAAATCATTGTGGTGGACAATGGATCTATCGACAATACCATTCAAAATGCTCAAAAAGCAGGAGCTACCGTAATCACCGAAACCCGCAAAGGATATGGCTCTGCCTGCCTAAAAGGAATAGATTACATATCCAAAGCATCCAAAACACCCAATATCATCGTATTTATTGACGGAGATTACTCAGATTATCCAGAAGAACTGGATAAAGTAATCGCCCCCATCTTGGAGAAGGACATTGATTTTGTGGTCGGCGCACGTAAAAAAGAACTTCGTGAACCAGGATCTATGACACCGCAACAGGTTTTTGGCAATTGGTTGGCCACTTTTTTGATGCGATTATTCTTTAGATCAAGATTTACGGATTTAGGACCTTTTAGGGCCATTAAATATGAAAAGCTCAAAGAATTGGGAATGCAGGACACGACTTACGGGTGGACCGTGGAAATGCAGTTAAAAATATTAAGAAAAAAAATGACATATACCGAAGTACCAGTACGTTATAAACGAAGAATTGGAGTGTCAAAAGTTTCAGGAACGGTAAAAGGTACTATATTTGCAGGCATAAAAATTTTGGGTTGGATCTTTAAATACAGTTTAAAATAACATGGGACTCACTATCGCTCTTATCATCATTGCTATCTACAGTACGGCCCTGATTTTGATATTCTTCTACAGTCTAGCCCAATTAAACCTCTTGATAAACTATCTAGGGTATAAAAAGCGAAACGAGGAAGCCCCAAAATTCAATTTACTAGATCCAAAAGAAATTCCCTTTGTTACCATTCAACTTCCCATTTACAATGAGGAATACGTAATGGAGCGCTTGTTGGACAATATTGCCAAAATAGAATACCCTAAAAGCAAATTGGAAATCCAAGTGTTGGACGACTCTACCGATGACTCTGTAATAGAAACAGCCAGAAGGGTAAAAGAGCTCCAAAAAACAGGTTTGGACATCCAACACATCCGCAGGGAAAACCGAAAAGGCTTTAAGGCCGGTGCCTTGAAAGAAGGTTTGGCTATAGCCAAAGGAGAGTTCATCGCCATTTTTGATGCAGATTTTCTTCCTGAAAGCGATTGGCTCAAAAAGACCGTTCCCTACTTTAAAGACGAGGAAATCGGAGTAGTGCAAACGCGCTGGGGACATATTAATCGTGATTATTCTACCCTGACCCGTATACAAGCCTTTGCTTTGGATGCCCATTTCACCTTAGAGCAAGTGGGAAGAAATTCCAAGGGACATTTCATCAATTTTAACGGTACCGCAGGTATCTGGAGAAAAGAGTGCATCTTGGATGCCGGTAACTGGGAAGGCGACACCTTGACCGAGGATTTGGACCTGAGCTACCGTGCCCAATTGAAAAACTGGAAATTCAAGTATTTGGAAGATGTGGAAACCCCTGCCGAACTTCCCGTAGTAATCAGCGCAGCCCGCTCCCAGCAATTCCGTTGGAACAAAGGTGGTGCCGAAAACTTCAGAAAAACGGTTTGGAGTGTGATCACTGCCAAAAACATTCCCTTTAAAACCAAGTTCCACGGTGTAATGCACCTATTGAACAGTTCTATGTTCCTTTGCGTGTTCATCGTTGCTCTATTGAGCATTCCAATGCTATACATTAAAAATATGTATGGCCATTTGGGATGGATATTTGAAGTGACCAGCTTCTTCATCATCAGTACCATTATCCTATTCATTTGTTACTGGTTCACCTATAAAAGTATACAGGGAAGTAGTTTTGATAATTTTGTGGACTACATCAAGTTGTTCTTTACTTTCTTTTCGGTAGCATTGGGCTTCTCCCTGCATAACACGGTTGCTGTTTTGGAAGGACATTTAGGAAAGCGAAGTGAGTTTGTGCGAACTCCAAAATTCAACATCAACAACCTTACCGATACGTGGAAGGGCAATAAGTATTTGGCCAAGAAACTATCGCCCAACATGATTTTGGAATTTGCCCTGATGGTCTACTTCCTTTTTGGAATGTACAGTGCCATCCCATTGAATGATTACGGACTTTTCCCATTCCATTTGATGTTGTTCCTAGGCTTTGGCTTTGTATTCTTTAAGTCGCTGACATCCAAGGCTTAAATTCATGCGCTCTTACTGGAACCTGCACAAATACCCGATACTCTTTGTTATCGGGAGTATGCTGTTCTACACCAGTTTTGGGTATGATTTAGACCGCACCGACTACATAAAGCTGCTGGCACTGTTTAGTGGACTGTTCTTTTTTTGCTACAAGATTATTCAGTTTGAAAAATGGAACTTTAAGTTCCTTTTGGCGGCGGGAATCCTTTTTAGGTTGATTTTCCTTATCGCAGAACCTAATCTCTCCCAAGATTTTTATCGGTTTATTTGGGATGGGGAGCTCATCAAAAATGGTTTCAACCCCTACTTGTATACGCCGGACCGGCTCATGGAGCAACCCAATCTTTCCATAGCCAATGCTGATGAACTACATGCCGGTATGGGAAGCCTTCATGCCAAACATTATAGCAACTACCCTCCGGTAAACCAATTTTTCTTTGCCCTTGCATCTATTCTGGGTGGTGGTAGTATGCTCGGTGCCGTCATTGCCCTGCGACTGATTATTATCCTTGGTGACTTGGGAGTCCTCTATTTTAGCCGAAAGCTTCTCCAAAAGCTCAACCGCCCCAGCTATATGGCCTTTTGGTATTTCTTAAACCCCTTGGTCATCATCGAACTCACCGGAAACCTGCACTTTGAAGGAACCATGCTGTTCTTCTTTGTTTGGGCAATCTATCTAATCTCAAGCCAAAAATGGTGGCTCGGAGCTCCATTGTATGCCATATCCATAATGGTAAAATTGGTCCCAATTCTCTTCCTACCTATTTTTTTAAAGTATTTGGGATTACAAAAAAGTATTTTCTTCTATGCTTTAACAGGGCTGGGCTGTCTTACTTTGCTCACTCCTTTTTACACTCCATTTTTCATAGACAACTATTCGGATACCATTGGTCTATGGTTCTCCAATTTTGAATTCAATGCCGGAATCTACAATGGCATCAAAAAAATAGCGGTCACTTTTTATGACGCCAAGCCTTGGGAACTCATTGAAGCCTATGGAACATTGGTGATCAAGGTAATGGCCATCGTCATCCTATTATTTGCCTTCTTGCGGAAGAATCAAAGCCTACAAACCCTAATTACTTCAACTCTACTGGTACTCTCGATATATTTTTTCATATCCAGCACAGTTCACCCATGGTATGTTGTGTTCCTTTTGGGAGTCTCCCTTTTAACGGATTACCGCTTCCCCTTGATTTGGTCTTTTGCCGTTGTATTGAGTTATCAGGCTTATTCAAATCCAGATTTCAAGGAAAATATGTGGTGGTTGGCTTTTGAATACATTTTGGTCATAGGCTTTTTTATTTATGAAATGATAAGCAAAGGCCCAAAAAAGTTATATTTCTTTAAAAAATAAATCTGTTCTTAGGTCAATTGGAATTAATTTGTACTTTTAATCCCGAAATGAAAGGACAACAATACATATTACATACATTGAGTATTCCTGCTCCAGTACGTCCATTTTCTCCCCGTCGTCGCCCGTAAGGGTGCATCACGATCTATGGAAATAGGTGAGTCCATTTCCGCAACAACAAACCAACATCTTTCATTAATTTTTTATCAGTTTAAACGCTTGCAATGGAAATTGTAGTTGCTAACGAATCACATTTTAAATACGCACACATCATAAGTGATACCATCACGGAATCTGCCAAGGTACGAGGCACCGGAATTGCCAGAAGAACCCCGGAGTACATTATGAAGCGATTACAGAATGGGAATGCGATTATTGCCCTGGATGGTGATAAATTCGCAGGGTTCTGTTATATAGAAGTATGGGGCAACAAGGACTTTGTGGCCAACTCTGGATTAATTGTACATCCAGATTACCGAAACCAAGGATTGGCCAAGGAAATAAAAAAGGCCATTTTTGACCTCTCCCGAAAAAAATTCCCCGACGCAAAAATATTTGGCATCACCACAGGTTTGGCCGTAATGAAAATGAATTACGAACTAGGCTATAAACCTGTTACATTTTCTGAACTCACCGACGACCCCGAATTCTGGAAAGGCTGTCAGACCTGTAAGAATTTTGATATCCTTACCCGCACAGAACAAAAAATGTGTCTGTGCACCGGTATGCTTTACGATCCCAATTCCAAAAAGCCAGTAACCAAAAAGTGGAACGAGAAAGCCTTTCAAAGACTGAAAAAAATTAAGGAAGCCCTTTTTTTAAAAAAGAAGCAAAAATAAATGTCAGTTCGAACGCAGTCGAGAACGGTAAACTTTCCACTGCCTTCGTAACATAAATTAATAGAAGAAATACAACATGAAAAAATTAGTTTTGGCCTATAGCGGTGGATTGGACACCTCATATTGTGCAAAATATCTTTCACAGGACCAAGGTTTTGAAGTACACGCCGTAAGTGTGAACACGGGAGGCTTCAGCAAGGAAGAAATCAAGGAAATCGAGGAGAAGGCGCTGGCCCTTGGTGCAAGTTCCTACACCTCCATCAACGCCATTGCCACATTTTATGAAAAAGTGGTCAAGTACCTTATCTTCGGAAATGTCCTTAAGAACAATACCTATCCCCTTTCGGTAAGCGCGGAACGGATTGTACAGGCCATCGAAATTGTAAACCATGCCAAAAAAATAGGGGCACAGTACATTGCCCATGGTAGTACCGGTGCCGGAAACGACCAAGTACGGTTTGATATGATCTTTCAAATTTTGGCCCCTGAAATTGAAATCATCACCCCGATCAGGGACAAAAAATTGGCCCGGGAAGAGGAAATCAACTACCTACAACAAAATGGTATTGATTATTCTTGGGAAAAAGCAAAATATTCCATCAACCGAGGTTTATGGGGAACCTCTGTGGGTGGTGAAGAAACCCTGACATCCCATTCGGCCCTGCCCGGAAGTGCCTACCCAAGCCAATTGGAAAAAGAGCTTCCCAAAGAACTAAAATTGACCTTCTATAAAGGAGAGCTTGTAGCCTTGGATGGGGAAAAGGACACTCCCGTAGCCAACATTGAAAAGTTATCGGCCATTGCATCCAAATATGCCATTGGCAGGGATATCCACGTTGGTGATACCATTATCGGCATCAAGGGTCGGGTCGGTTTTGAGGCTGCCGCACCTCTCATCATCATTAAAGCGCACCATCTTTTGGAAAAACACACCTTGAGCAAATGGCAGCAGTACCAAAAAGAGCAATTGGGCAATTTTTATGGCATGTTGTTGCATGAAGGAAACTATTTGGATGAAGTGATGCGAAACATTGAAGCGTTCTTGGCGGATACCCAAAAACATGTTTCTGGCGACGTTTTTATTACGCTTCACCCCTACCGATTTGAACTCAATGGAATTGCTTCGGACCATGACCTCATGAACGCTTCTTTTGGAAGTTATGGTGAAATGAACAAGGGCTGGACGGCTGATGATGCCAAAGGATTCATTAAAATTTTATCCAATTCCGGTAAAATTGCGAACCACGTAAACCAGAACAATGATTAAAGCAGGCATCATAGGCGGGTCCGGATACACTGGCGGGGAACTTATCCGAATCCTATTGCACCATCCCCAAGCCGAAATTGACTTTGTGTTCAGCACCACTAGGGCTGGAAAACCCATTACCTCGGCCCATCAAGATCTTTTGGGATTGACAGATTTGGCCTTTACCGGCGAGGTGAATCCAAATGTGGATGTGGTTTTTCTATGCCTTGGACATGGCAATTCCACCTCTTTTTTACAGGAGAACACCTTTTCAAAAGACACCAAGATCATAGACCTCAGCAACGACTTCAGATTAAAAGCCGATGCCCATTTTAATGGAAAAGAGTTTGTATATGGACTTCCCGAACTGAACAAGGAGGCCATAATATCCGCTGACGCCATTGCCAATCCCGGATGTTTTGCCACCGCAATCCAATTGGGATTATTACCCTTGGCCAAAGCAGGACTGTTGAAAAACGAAGTGCACATCAATGCCGTAACGGGGAGTACCGGTGCAGGGGTCGGGCTATCGTCCACCTCCCATTTTAGCTGGAGAAACAACAATGTATCCTGGTACAAACCCTTTTCTCACCAACATTTGGGAGAAATTGGGGAAAGCCTGGACTCGTATGGAAATCCTGTGGGCAAACTCTTGTTCTTGCCAAACCGTGGAAACTTCACAAGGGGAATATTGGCCACGGCCTATACTGCCTTTGACGGAAGTTTAGAGGACGCAAAAGCCTTGTTCAAAGAATTTTATACAGGCGCGGTTTTCACGCATGTTTCCGATGAACCCATCCACCTAAAGCAAGTGGTGAATACCAATCAGTGTCATATCCACCTGCACCAGCATGAGGATTTGATCTTGATCACCTCTGCCATCGACAATTTATTGAAAGGTGCGTCTGGTCAGGCAGTGCAGAATATGAACCTGATGTTCGGTTTCCCTGAGACCGAAGGTCTATTGTTAAAAGCGGGAGTGTTTTAAAAATAATTTTGGTCGAGCTGTCATATCGAGCACAGTCGAGATGCGAGACCCCTTAATTAAGAAAAAATGAAAATAGCCATCATAGGAACAGGAAATTTGGGATTGTCCATTGCCAAGGGCATTTTGCACAGTAATGGGGCCACCACCATGTACCTCACCAAAAGAAACACCAAATCCATCCAGGAATTTGAAAAGTACGGAAACGTTACAGTGACTTCGGATAACCAAGAAGCGGTAAAAAATTCCGACATCTTGATTTTTGCCGTGCAGCCCGGGCATTTTGCTACCATTCTAAAGGATGTCAAGGACCTGCTCTCAGAAAAACATGTGGTGATCAGCACCATTACAGGATTTAGCATTCCAAAAATTGAAGAAATCATAGGTGCTGACAAATTCATCATCCGCAGCATGCCCAACACAGCCATTTCCGTAGGCAAGTCCATGACCTGTATCTGCAGTAACGAATTGGGCAAAAAACGTGTTGATTTGGCCAAGGCCATCTTTAACCGTATGGGGCACACCATGCAAATCCCCGAAGAACAAATGCAGGCCGCAACCGTAATCTGCGCCAGTGGTATTGCCTTTTGGATGCGTTTGATACGTGCCACAACCCAAGGGGCCATTCAATTGGGGTTTGATGCCAAAGAAGCGCAGGAACTGGCCATGCATACTTGTAACGGTGCCGCAAGCCTTTTGATCGAGTCCGGAAGCCACCCCGAAGAGGAAATAGATAGGGTAACCACCCCCAAAGGCTGTACTATTGAAGGCTTGAATGAAATGGAACACCAAGGATTGAGTTCTTCCTTGATTCGCGGAATTGTGAGCTCATATGAGAAGATAAGCCAAATTAAAAAAGGATAAAACAATATGAGGTCGAGCGTAGTATTGACCTTCAACCATAAAAACCACCTCTCGGCTCGGTTCGAGATGACCAGTAAAAAGATTATGAAATTATTTGACGTATATCCTCTTTATGATGTTACCCCCGTATTTGCCAAAGGCATTGAGGTATGGGATGATAAAGGGCAAAAATATTTGGATTTTTACGGAGGTCATGCCGTAATCTCCATTGGGCACACCCATCCACATTATGTGGCGAAAATCAAGGACCAACTTGATAAGATGGCGTTTTACAGCAATTCCGTGCAAAACCCACTTCAAGAGGAGCTCGCAGAAAAATTGGGAAAATTATCCGATTGCACCGATTATGACCTGTTCATGTGCAATTCGGGGGCCGAAGCCAATGAAAATGCACTGAAAATGGCCTCTTTTCATACCGGAAAGGCAAAAGTGATTTCCTTTAAGAACAGTTTTCACGGCAGGACCTCGGCGGCGGTGGCCGCTACGGACAACCCTAGCATCAATGCACCCATTAACCAGCAACAGGAAGTGACCTTTCTTCCCTTGAATGATTTTGAGGCCTTTGAAAAGGTCATCACTTCCGATGCCTATTGTGCTGTAATCTTGGAAGCCATTCAAGGTGTGGGCGGATTGGATGAACCTTCCACGGAATTCTATCAGTTCATCGCCAAAAAATGTAAGGAGAACAACGTGGTTCTTATTGCGGATGAGGTACAATCCGGGTATGGCCGAAGTGGGAAGTTCTTCGCCTTTCAACACCACAATATTCAACCCGATATCATAACCATTGCCAAAGGCATGGGGAATGGCTTTCCTGTGGGCGGTGTGCTGCTTCATGAAACCTTTAAGCCTTCATATGGACTTTTAGGCACCACTTTTGGTGGAAACCACTTGGCCTGCGCGGCCTGTTTGGCGGTCTTGGATGTGGTTGACAATGAAAATTTGATTGCCAACGCAGCTAGCTTGGGCGCTTATTTTAAGGAAAAAGCCGCAGAAATTCCCCAAATTAAAAACGTAAAAGGCCGAGGGCTGATGATAGGTTTGGAATTTGATTTTGAAGTGGCCGATTTGCGCAAAAAACTAATCTATGATGAACATATTTTCACTGGTAGCGCCAAAAACAAGAAACTGCTTCGGTTTTTGCCGGCATTGAACATTACCAAAGAGCACATCGACCTATTTTTTGAAGCCCTAAAAACCGCACTCAAATGAAACACTATCTCTCCATAAACGATATTGATTCCCTCCCCGTATGGGTAGATGAAGCAATTACCTTAAAAAAAGACCCTTATCAATTTAAAGAACTGGGCAAACAAAAAACCATTTGCCTGCTTTTTTTCAACAATAGCCTTAGAACGAGGTTAAGTACCCAAAAAGCGGCCATACATTTGGGAATGGAAGTAATGATCATGAACTTTGGCAGTGAGGGTTGGGCCTTGGAATTTGGAGATGGCACCCTTATGGACCAAGGTACTTCAGAACATATCAAGGAAGCAGCCCGTGTGGTTTCCGAATACTGCGATATTATTGCCATTAGGGCCTTTGCCGGGCTGAAGGACAAAGCCAAGGACGAGGCCGAAGAAGTGCTGAACGGTTTTGCCAAATATGCCTCCATTCCGGTAGTGAACATGGAAAGCTCAGTGGGTCATCCACTTCAGGCTTTTGCAGATGCCATTACCATCGCAGAGCACGGTACAAAATCAAAGCCCAAAGTGGTCTTGTCATGGGCACCACACCCAAAAGCATTGCCCCATGCAGTGGCCAATTCGTTTGTTGAAATGATGAAACTACAGGATGCGGAATTTGTAATAACCCATCCGGAAGGATATGAGCTCAACCATGAGATCACAAAAGGATGTAAAATTGAGTACAATCAAAAAAAAGCCTTGGAAAATGCTGATTTCGTCTACGTAAAAAATTGGAGCAGTTATACGGATTATGGAAAGGTATTGAGCAAGGATCTTGATTGGACCATGACCCAAGAAAAATTGGGAAAAGCTAAATTCATGCATTGTCTACCCGTAAGGCGCAATATAGTTGTTGAGGATGCCGTATTGGATGGCAATCAATCTTTGGTGTTGGATCAGGCAAATAACAGGGTCTTTTCAGCACAACTCGTACTAAAGAAGTTATTGGAGGATATAAAATGAAATTAAAGGACAAGGTATGTATAGTAACTGGAGCCACCAGTGGCATGGGAAAAGCCATTGCTAAGGCTTTCTCATCTGAAGGGGCTCAACTAGTCCTGTCCGGACGAAACAAGGAAGCTGGCCGTTCACTCGAAAAGGAGCTCGGCAAAGCTGTGTTCTTGGCAGGCGACATTACCGACCCATCCTATAACGAACAATTGGTGTCCACAGCAATGGACCGCTTTGGGAAATTGGACACGCTTTCCCTAAACGCCGGTATCCTAGGCCTTGGAAATGTAATGGAGCTTCCCATTTCTGAATGGCACCAAACCATCAACACCAATTTGAGTTCAATTTTTTACCTATCCAAATATGCGCTGCCCCATTTGCAAAATAACGAACAGGGCCATATTTTGATCAACGCATCCATAGCAGCATTCAAGAGTTTTCCCAACCACCCAGCCTATTGTGCTTCAAAGGCAGCAGCCTTGGCATTGATGAAGCAAATGGCCGTGGACTATGCCCCAAAAGTAAGGGTAAACGCTATTTGTCCGGGTCCAGTGGACACCCCTTTGCTATGGGATTCCGCAAAAGCTTTCAACAACCCGGAGACGGCTGTGGAAAAGGCAAAGGAAGCCACTTTGTTAAAACGGTTAGGAACTCCTGAAGATATAGCAAAACTTGCACTTTTTATGGTCTCGGAAGACAGCTCATGGATTACCGGCACCGCAATAACCATAGATGGAGGAATTTTAAATGTATAATATGAAACAGACACTTTCCATAATAAAAGTAGGAAGCAATCTGATTGAGGACGAGAAAGGGTTTTACCGTATTTTGGAGCTTTTTTCCAAAATGCCGGGCAATAAGATTATGGTCCATGGTGGTGGCAAAAAGGCCACCGAGATGAGTAAAAAGCTTGGTGTTGAGACCAAAATGATAAATGGTCGGCGAATCACCGATGCGGAGAGCTTGGATATTGCCATTATGGTATATGGCGGCTTGGTCAGCAAGAAAATGGTAGCGCAATTACAAGCTTTTGGCACCAATGCCATTGGAATGAGCGGTGCGGATGCCAATGCCATAAAAGCCCATAAAAGACCCATTAAGAAAGTGGATTTTGGTTATGTGGGCGATGTGGATATGGTTAATTCCTATGGTATCTTTAAATTATTGCAGTCTGGTTTTACCCCCATCTTTTGTGCATTGACACACGACGGTAAAGGACAATTGCTCAACACCAATGCCGATACGATTGCTGCGGAATTGGCCATTGCAATGTCTGACCAATTTGACACCACCCTGTACTACTGCTTCGAAAAGAAAGGGGTGCTTCAGGATGTAGAGGATGAAAACTCCGTGATTCAACATATAGACACCAAGGCCTATGACGAGCTGTTGGCCTACGGTATTATTTCTGACGGAATGCTTCCCAAAATGCACAATTGCTTTTATGCCTTAAGAAATCAAGTATCCAAAGTTTGTATTGGTGATGTCAGCATGCTTGAAAAAGGCAATTCAAATTTTACCACATTAACGCTATGAAAATACCCCAAGACCAATTGACCCAAAAAGCCATTGAGCTTTTAAAACAGCTCATTTCCATTCCTTCATTTTCAGGAGAGGAAGATAAAACAGGTGATGCCATTGCTGCATTTCTCACAGGATTTGGGATAGATGTCCACAGACAATACAACAACATCTATGCATTCAACAGACATTTTGATGAATCCAAACCCACTTTACTGCTAAACTCGCACCATGACACGGTAAAGCCCAACAACGCCTATACCAAAGACCCGTTTCACCCCCATATTGAGGATGGAAAACTGTATGGTCTGGGTAGCAACGATGCCGGAGGATGCTTGGTATCCCTCCTTGCTACCTTCGTCCATTTTTACGAAATAGAGGGGATGAGTCACAATATTATTATGGCGGCAACTGCAGAAGAAGAGGATGCCGGGGAAAAAAGCATTCGTTCCCTACTGCCCATCCTTCCAAAAATTGATGTAGCTGTGGTAGGTGAGCCCACCTTGATGGATTTGGCCATTGCGGAAAAAGGACTCGTCGTTTTTGATGCTGTGGTCAAGGGAACCCCGTCGCACGCTGCACATCCGAATGATAACAATGCCATTTACAATACCATACAAGTTTTGGAATGGTTTAAAAATTGCACTTTTGATAAAGTTTCCGAAGCTTTGGGAGAAGTCAAACTCACTGTAACCCAAATCAACGCAGGAAAGCAGCATAATGTGGTCCCTTCACAAGTAGATATGGTAGTGGATGTTCGGGTAAACGATTGCTATTCCAATCAAGAAATTGCGGACATTCTACAAAAAGAAGCGCCTTGCGAAATGACTCCACGTTCCCTGCGTTTGAACTCATCCTCCATTGACCCTGAACACGCTTTGGTAAAAAGTGGTTTGGCATTGGGCAGGGGCACTTATGGCTCCCCGACCTTATCCGATCAAGCGGCCTTGAGCTGCCAATCGGTAAAATTGGGGCCTGGGGACAGCACCCGTTCCCATTCGGCCGATGAATTTATATATGTAAATGAGATTGAGGAAGGAATCGCTTTATATATAAAAATATTAGAAGGTTTTCTAAAAAAATAAAACACAAGTACAAGTTTCAAACACAAAAAAAACTGTACTTGAACTTGATTGACAATTGAACTTGAATTATTCACTATGAAACTCTGGGACAAAGGTTTTAGTACCGATAAGAAAATAGATCACTTTACCGTAGGCAACGACCGTGAATTGGATTTGGTTTTGGCCAAATACGATGTAATGGCTTCAACCGCACATGCCAAAATGCTGGGAAAAGTGGGATTGATTACCGAAACGGAAACCAAGGATTTGGTAAAAGCTTTGGGAAACATCGCCAAGGATATAGAAAAAGGGAAATTTACCATTGAGGGTGATTTTGAGGACATGCACTCGAAAATCGAGTTTTTGTTGACCGAAAAATTGGGGGATACCGGAAAAAAAATCCATACGGCCCGATCTAGGAACGATCAAGTCCTGGTGGCCATGCAATTGTATCTCAAGGATGAATTGGATGCTATCAAGGCTCTGGTAAAAACACTTTTTGACCTATTGCTGAAACTTGCGGAGCAACACAAAAATGTATTGTTACCAGGATATACACATTTGCAAATTGCCATGCCCTCTTCCTTTGGGCTATGGTTTTCTGCCTATGCCGAAAGTTTGGTGGATGACCTTTATTTTATAGACGCCGCCAATAAGGTTGCCGATCAAAATCCATTGGGAAGTGCTGCTGGTTATGGCAGCTCTTTTCCCATAGATAGAAGTTTCACTACTACCGAAATGGGCTTTGAAACCCTAAAATACAATGTGGTTGCCGCCCAAATGGGGCGGGGAAAAGTAGAAAAGGCCACAGCTTTTGGAATTTCGAGTGTAGCTGCCACCCTTTCCAAAATGGCCATGGATATCTGTTTGTACATGAGCCAGAATTTTGATTTTATCTCCTTCCCCAATGAGTTGACCACGGGAAGCAGCATTATGCCCCACAAGAAAAACCCAGATGTGTTTGAATTGATTCGGGCCAAATGCAACAAGATTCAGGCGGTACCCAACCAATTGATCCTCATCATGAACAATTTGCCCAGTGGCTATCACCGGGATCTTCAATTGGTGAAGGAGGTAATTGTTCCTGCTTTACAGGATATGCAGGCCTGTTTGGAGATGATGGTGTTCAGTCTAAAGGAAATTAAGGTGAACGCAAATATTTTGGACGATCCCAAATATGATTATCTCTTTAGCGTGGACACTTTGAACGAGCTGGTAAAAAGCGGAATGCCGTTCCGGGATGCCTACAAGACCATGGGTAAGGCCATTGAGAATGGTAATTTTAAGCCTAAAAAGGATATTGAACACTCCCACGAGGGTAGTTTGGGGAATCTATGTCTGGAAGAAATCCGAGCCAAAATGGACAAAATTGTCTAATTGGTTTTATGTTTTATTGTGGATGTTAAAATATTTGCGAAATATAACGTTTGACCCACAATGAATCCCAACAATACCAGAAACCACGCATAATCAATACGCTTTAGCAAAGCTAGGCTTTCAAAGTTAGGTTCAGGGGAAATTAGGTTGGCAAGGGATATCATCAAAAAAGGCAAAAGACTCAATACAAAGTGTGCCCAATGCATCCATTGAAACACCGTTATTTTTAACCTAAAAAGAATCCAATAGCCCAATCCGCAAAGGCCAAACCACAAACCCGTCAAGACGAACAGGTCGGCATGGGCCATGACAAAATAGGTGTCATGGACATTAATGTCAACATATGAGTTTCCGAAGAAAAACTTGAAAACGGCCGCAAGTGAAAAAAAGCAAAGTGATAACAACCAAAAACGAGTATGATAGAGCTTTGCTTTTTCCAAATCTTATTTTATGTTTCTAAGATTAATGATTTCCTGCTCGGTCAAATGCCTCCAATGGCCCCGGGGCAAATCCTTTTTGGTAAGTCCGGCAAATATAACCCGGTCCAATTTGGTCACCTCATAGCCCAAATGCTCAAAAATACGGCGCACAATACGGTTTCTTCCGCTATGGATTTCCACCCCTATTTCTCGTTTGGGTGCTCCTTGGATAAAACTGATGCTGTCCACATCAATAGGCCCATCTTCCAGTTCCAAGCCTTCCTCAATCTTATGCAAATCGGATAAACTCAGGTTTTGATCCAAATGCACATGGTATATTTTACGTACTCCGTGTTTTGGGTGGGTGAGCTTTTTGGTAAGATCCCCATCATTGGTAAAGAGTAAAAGTCCAGTCGTGTTACGATCCAATCTCCCCACGGGCAATAGCCTGGCTTTGGAAGCGCTTGAAATCAACTCCATTACGGTTCGTCTTCCCTTTTCGTCACTGGTGGTGGTAATAAAGTTTTTGGGTTTATTCAAAAGGATGTATTCTTTCTTCTCGAGGCTCAATCGCTTTCCATCGAAACGGACCTCATCAGAGCGCTTTACCTTATAGCCCATTTCAGTGACCACCTTTCCGTTCACGGATACGTTACCGGCAGCAATGTAAGTGTCGGCCTCCCTACGGGAGCAGATGCCTGCATTGGCAATATAGCGGTTCAACCGAATCTCATCCGGGTTGGATTTTTTCTGTGGTGTATTTCCTTTTTCACGGGTGTTGTACTTTTTGGCAAAGGGCTTACGGTTGTTTCCTCCCCTGTTGCCGCCTTTTGGATTTCTCCTGTTCCCGTTATTGTCCGATCTCGTCATCAGTCATCAATTTTTTGCAAATGTAGTGTTTTTACCTCCCGAAAAACCTCTAGGGCAAACAATTACAGGATTCGGTTCAGTACCAAGTCCACATCAATCAGAAGAATGCTAAAGACACCTGCTACAATGATAAACTTCAGGATGTTATGGAGCCAAACATAGTCCCGTTTTCCTTGCGATTTCCACAAAAGCACCAAAAACAGCAAAAGCAAGGCAATACAGGCCACAAAGTAGAGGTACATATAGCCCACATCAAAGGTCTTAATCAGTAAAAGTGCAGGGACCAGTGTTAGGACGATGAGCAGACCGATAAGAAATTTGGAAACCTTTGGACCATAAATAATGGGAATGGTCTTATAGTTCTGTGCCATGTCCCCAGCCATATTCTCCAAATCCTTGATCATTTCCCGGGCCAAAATCAAGAGAAATAAAAATAAAGCGTGCACAAAGATCACGGTCTTAAAGTTCTGATAGTAAACAAATACCACAAAGAAGGGCGCAATGGCCAAGGTTGCCGAAACCAGGTTGCCCAAAAAGGGAATGCGTTTCAATTTGTGGGAATAGAACCAGATACCAAAAATGTAGGCCGAAAAAAACAACACGGCCTTAAACGAAATATAACTTGCCGCGAACACCGCCAAAAAATTCAGGATAAAATAAGTCGTCAGCTTAAACCGTTGGCTAACCAACCTGTCCAACATACTTTTGGTGGGTTTGTTGATCAGGTCCTTTTCGGCATCATAAAAATTATTGATGATATATCCACTTGCAATGACCAAGGCAGAAGCCGTAACGATCAAAAAAAGATTAAGATCAAGCACCACCTGACGAAGCGGGACATCTGGTGAAAGTATGTAGATGGAGGCCAGATACTGGGCCAAGGTGATCACCAAAATGTTATATCCGCGCACCACAGAAAACAGACTCAACAGCTTAAAAAGCAAGAGTTTGTTCTTTCGACTGAGTAACATGGGACGATTTTAGAAGTTGTACACCACCTCTAAATTGTAGTCTTTGAGTGCTTTTTTGGCCTTCTCTAAATCTTGGGTAAAGCCCAAAATGTATCCTCCGCCCCCAGAACCACACAATTTCAGGTAGTAATCGTTGGTTTCAATACCTTGCTTCCAAAGTTGATGGAATTTGGAGGGAATCATAGGTTTAAAGTGGTCAAATACCACATGGGACAGTTGCTTCAGGTTTCCAAAAAGCGATTTGATGTTCCCATTCAAAAAGTCCTCCACACAGGCATCGGTATGTTTTACAAATTGGTTCTTGACCATATTTCTAAACCCTTCCTGCTTCATCTTCTCCATAAAAATCTGGACCATTGGTGCAGTCTCTCCAGTGATTCCGCTATCCAAAAGGAATACGGCGCCTTTTCCATTGGTATGTTGGGAAGGTATGCTGGTAGATTCTATATTATCCTTGGAATTGATAAGGATGGGAAGGCTCAAATAGCTGTTCAGGGGGTCTAAACCAGAAGATTTTCCGTGGAAAAATGATTCCATCTTTCCAAAAATCTCTTTCAACTTCAGCAATTTGTCCCGGGTCAGGTTTTCAAGCACCGTGATTTTGTCCTTCGCATATTTATCGTAAATGGCTGCCACTAAGGCACCACTACTGCCAATCCCATAACCTTGGGGAATAGAGCTGTCAAAGTACATTCCGCTGGCTATATCCTCTTCCAAAGCTTTTAAATCAAAAGACACCAAATCTTCCTCCTGATTTTGGAGCTGCTTTAAATATCCCGCAAAAGCCTTTAGACTTTCATTGGATTTCTGGGCTTGTCCAGACAAATCCTTACCCCTTTTTAAAGCTCCCTTGAAAAAATTATAAGGAATGGAAAGTCCTTTGGAATCTTTGATGATGCCATACTCTCCGAAAAGTAGAATCTTGGAATAAAACAGAGGGCCTTTCATATACTAGCGCTAAGATACAAACTATGTGTTTGATTATTAAACTAATCCGATGAACAAAACTGTTTTCTCTTCAAAATCTTGTGTCACCGTCAAAATTTGGGGCAAAGAACGCAAAAAAACGGCTTCCTTGAGTTTGTTTTACCGTATTTTTCGTGCTCCTTGGCCAATTCGGTCGCAAATGTAGTGGCCTTTCTCACAATGTTCAATCAATTCATCCTGAATAAATTGGATGGCTTTTTCCTTGACCGACTCTGGGTAGAACACATGCACATTGGCCCCTGCATCCAAGGTGAAGCAAATGGGAATATGGGTTTGCATTCGGTAGGCCCAAATCTTGTTGATAATCTCCAAAGTATCCGGTTTCATTAAAATGAAATAGGGCATACTGGTCATCATCATGGCATGTAGGGTAAGCGCCTCACTTTCCACAATCTTGATGAATTCCTCCACATCTCCATGGGCAAATACCGGCTTTAGCGCATCCAAATTTTCATGGGCTTGCCGAAACCTATTTTCGGCAAAAGGATGTCCATGCATCAATTCGTGCCCCACGGTGCTGCTCACTTGTTTTTGCCCTTTATGGACCAATAAAATGGTATCGTGATAATTTTTGAATACCGGATTGACTTCAAACGGGTATTTGATCCCGTACAGATTGGAGCTTTCGGGTATGTTTTTATGTGTTCCCCATTGAATCAAATCACCCTCAATACTCCTACAGGCGCTTCCCGAACCCAAACGGGCCAAAAAGGATGCTTTTTTATTGAAAAAGACCTCGTCCATATCAGGGTTCATTTGCTTTTCAATGTCCATGATACACAAGGACAATGCGGCCATACCGCTTGCCGAGGAAGCAATTCCACTACTGTGAGGAAAGGAATTGGAGGTTTCAATAACCAAATGGTATTCCTTTAAAAAAGGAACATACGCATCGATACGTTCCAAAAAGGTTTGGATCTTGGGTTTAAAATCTTCCTTGGGTTTCCCCTCAAAAAAGAAGTCGAAAGAAAATGTATTGGAGCTTTCCTCTTTTTTCCCGAATGCCATCGAAGTGGTCGTGGCACAGGCATCCAACGTAAAACTGATGGATGGGTTGGCCGGTATCTGATGGGCCAGTTTCCCCCAATATTTCACCAAGGCGATATTGCTGGGGGCCTTCCATGTGACCTTGCCCTCCTTTGGAAAATGGGAATAGGTGTTTTGGGAAAAGTCGTTTTCGGTCATGGGAAATGTTTGGACAAATATAAGATAGCATGCCTCTTACCGGAAAGGGGATTCAAATAAATTCTTATTTTAGTTGATGTAGTGCCAGCCATGAAAAAAAGAATCATTTACATTTCCATCAGTGTCGCCGTGTGTCTTCTCATAGGTTTCCTTTCGGGTTTTGCAACCCAAAGTTCTGTTAATGAATGGTATACCACTCTGAACAAGCCTTCCTTTACCCCGCCTAATGAGCTTTTTGCCCCGGTCTGGACCGTGCTTTATGTGTTGATGGGTGTTGCGGCCGGGGTGGTCTGGTCCAAGGGATATCACCATATTTGGGTGAAAACGGCCCTTTATCATTTTGTCTTTCAATTGCTTTTCAACGCTTTGTGGAGCATTGTCTTTTTTGGATTGAAGAATCCACTATTGGCCCTTTTGGTGATTTTGGTGCTGCTCACCCTGATCATGTTGACCATTAAATGGTTCAAGGTGGTAAGTAAACCTGCCGCTATTTTAATGGTCCCCTATCTATTATGGGTTTGTTTTGCCGCTGTCCTCAACTATAAGATATGGGAGCTTAACCCTTAAATACAAGTTCAAGTTCAAAAGCAAGCTCAAGTTCAAACATAAGTTCAAGGGCAAGTTCAAGTTCAATACCATTTGCGGGCAATATTGGTCGACTACTTTTTTTGGACCATATCCAGCAACTTTTGCATGGTTCTCAAATTGCGGGTAGTGGCTTCCACTTTGAGTTTTTGCTCTACCAGATTATTACTGAGTTTGGCGTTTCCATATCCCTTTTTGCATAGTAGATAGACACAGGCATCCGTGATGTGAAAATCTTCTTGTTCAAAATTGAGTTTATTGAATTCATTTATGGCATTCTTCCCTGGAGGTTCCTTGAGCAATACATAATATAATTTATTGTCCTCATCATTTTGGCCAAACGGATTTTTATTCAATATTTCTTTGATATCCTCCTCCAATACCACCAAAATGGGCACTTCAAAGCCAAAATCATCCGAAATGGCCTTATGGATACGACTTTCAAGCACTCGCTTGTTTGACTCCTCATCCCTAAAAACCACATTCCCGCTCTGAATGTAGGTTTCCACATTGTTCAATCCTGTTTTTACCAAGGTTTTCTTTAGGTCTGCCATTTTTATCTTCTTTTGTCCCCCAACATTGATTCCCCTTAGAAGTGCTATATAGTTATGCATCATAGTAAAAAGCTACCCAAATTAATTTTAGTAAATTCAATCGCGTTAAATTAACTAAAATGAACCAATACATCCTTGCTTTAGATCAAGGCACTACCAGTTCCAGGGCCGTGATCTTTGATCAAAAGGGAACTATTATCTCTGTGGCCCAGAAAGAATTCACCCAAATTTTTCCTAAACCGGGTTGGGTAGAACACGACCCCAATGAGATATGGGCTACCCAAGCAGGAATGGCCGCCGAAGCGGTCAGCAAAAAAGGATTGAAAGGGGAACAAATGGCCGCTATTGGCATCACTAACCAGCGTGAGACCGTAGTGGTTTGGGACCGAAACACCGGGGAACCTGTCTACAATGCCATCGTCTGGCAGGACAAGCGTACGGCCGACTATTGCGATGTCTTAAAAAAACAAGGGAAATCAGACTTGATCCGTAAAAAAACAGGTTTAGTTATTGACTCTTATTTTTCGGGAACCAAGGTAAAATGGATATTGGACCATGTGGAAGGCGCCCGGGAAAAAGCCGAGGCCGGTGATTTGATCATGGGCACTATAGATACCTGGCTCATCTGGAAAATGACAGAGGGCAAGTTGCATATCACGGATGTCACCAATGCCTCACGCACCCTTATCTTTAATATAAACACCATGCAATGGGACGATGAGCTGTTGGAGTTGCTCACCATTCCAAAAAGCATGCTTCCCAAAGTACATCAATCCAGTGAGGTCTATGGCTTTACCAGTCCTAATTTCTTTGCCTCCAAAATCCCCATTGCGGGAATTGCCGGAGACCAACAAGCAGCTCTCTTTGGCCAAATGTGTACTAAAAAAGGCATGGTCAAGAACACCTATGGCACGGGTTGTTTTATGCTCATGAACATTGGGGAGACCCCTGTAGTATCCAAAAATAATCTATTGACCACGGTGGCATGGAAAATCAACGGAAAGACCCAATATGCCCTGGAAGGGAGCATTTTTATTGCCGGGGCTGTGGTACAATGGCTTCGGGACAGTTTAAAGATCATTAAAACCTCCTCGGAAGTTGAACAACTGGCAGGGGGTGTCAATAGTTCGGATGGGGTCTATTTTGTTCCCGCCTTTGCAGGTTTGGGGGCGCCGCATTGGAACCAACATGCACAAGGCACCATTTTTGGATTGACACGAGGAAGTACCGATGCCCATATTGCAAGAGCCTCTTTAGAATCCATTGCTTATCAAACCATGGATATTTTAAAAGCCATGGAGGCTGATTCAGGCATTTCCATCAAAGAGCTTCGGGTGGATGGCGGTGCAACCATAAACGATATGCTTATGCAATTTCAGGCCGATGTATTGAACACGGTTACCGTTAGACCGAAAATTGTGGAAACCACAGTCATGGGTGCCGCTTATCTAGCTGGATTGGCCGTTGGGTACTGGAAAAGCACCTCAGAGATACAGGATATTTGGCAAGCCGATGTTCATTTTAAACCCACATCGGACAGAGAAACCATAGATCAAGGTATACAAGGATGGTACAGGGCTATAAAAGCTTTGGAACATTGGACAGAAAACCCATAAATTAACCCACTGTAAACACTAAACCTAAATCCGTATGACTCCCTTTATCGCCGAAATTGTGGGCACCTTTCTTTTGATTCTCTTGGGGTGTGGTGTCAATGCCAACGTCTCTCTACAAAAAACCTACGGAAATGGCTCTGGTTGGATTGTGATCACCACTGGATGGGCCTTTGCGGTTTATACCGGGGTCGTGGTAGCCGGCCCCTACAGCGGTGCCCATCTTAACCCCGCTGTTACCATTGGGTTGGCCGTGGCAGGGGAATTTCCAGTTGATGCCATTTTAAGCTATATTTTGGCGCAGTTCATAGGCGCCATTTTGGGTGCCTTTTTGGTGTGGCTCATTAATAAAGACCATTTTGATGCCACTGAGGACGGGAACGCAAAGCGTGCGGTCTTTTGCAATGCTCCCGCTATTCCAAATACCTTCTTAAATCTGTTGACCGAAATCTTGGGCACTTTTGTCCTTGTATTTGCGGTGCTTTATTTTACCGATGCCGTGATGTCTTCTGACAACACCATCATTGGTCTGGGTTCCTTGGGCGCCTTACCTGTAGCATTGATCGTGTGGGGGATTGGGTTGTCCTTGGGAGGTACTACAGGCTATGCCATCAATCCGGCACGGGATATGGGGCCTAGAATCATTCATGCTTTGGTACCCATAAAAAATAAGGGTTCCAACGGGTGGGACTATTCTTGGATTCCAGTGATAGGCCCTATTCTGGGAGCGGCATTGGCTGCTGCTATCGCTATGCTCTTGCAGTAATTAATCCGATGATGCAATTGCCTGTGCGGCCAAGTAGGCCCCTGTCCATGCATTTTGAAAGTTGAATCCACCGGTAATGGCATCCACGTTGATAATTTCTCCGGCAAAATAGAGATTGGGAATGATTTTACTTTCGAATGTCCTAAAATCGATTTCTTTTAAATCCACCCCTCCAGCGGTGACAAATTCCTCTTTAAAAGTGCTTTTTCCATCAACCTTAAAGGAGGATGCGGTAAGCTGTTTTGCCAAGTCTTGAAGTTTCTCTTTGGTCAGGTCTGCCCATTTTTCTTCTTTTTTAATATGTGCCGCATGAACCAGTTTTGCCCAAAGTCGTCTTGGAAGTTCAACGGCATGGGTTCTCAAAACCGTCTTTTTGGGTTCTACTTCTTTAATTTTTCGGAGTAAGCCTTCCATGGAAGCTGTTGTATATTCAGGTGTCCAATTGATGTTCACTCGAAATACATAATTATATTCATTCAAAATATTGGCTCCCCAAGCAGACAATTTTAGGATTGCCGGTCCACTTAACCCCCAATGTGTAATCAATAAGGGGCCTTCGGACTGTAAAACGGGTTCTTCCTTCTTTGCACTTTTTAAATTGAGGTCAACTTTATTGGAAGCGAAAATTTTCTTGGGAGGGATTTCAGCAGAAACATAGGTGCTTATGCCTTGTATTCCATTAATGCGCTCATCATTGATGTTGAACGTGAACAAAGAGGGTACGGGTGTAACAATAGTATGTCCCAACGTTTGAAGTTGTTGCCAAATTTTGGTGTTGCTCCCTGTGGCCAGGAGCAGTTTTTTGGCATGATAATGTTTATTCATGGTGGTTACCTGCCATTCCTCCCCAATTTTTTCAAATTGTTTTACGGAGCTGTTCCGCAAAATCGTGATGCCCAATCGTTCGGCTTCGCCTACAAGACAATCTATTATGGATTGTGAAGAATCGCTTTGGGGGAATACGCGTCCATCCTCTTCAATCTTGAGCGGCACCCCACGTTCCTCAAAAAATGCCATGACATCCATGGGGGCGTAATTGTGGAACGGTCCCAATAGCTCTCTCTCACCACGGGGATAGTTGGTACAAAGATCGCGTGGCGAAAACTCACCATGGGTTACATTGCACCGACCGCCCCCTGAAACTTTTACTTTGGACAATACGCTCTTGCCCCGTTCAAAAATGGCAATCTTTAAATGGGAAGCCTTTTCGGCAATGTGGATTCCGGCATAAAACCCGGCAGCACCACCTCCAACGATGATCACATCAAACATCAATGCGCTCGTTCAGGATAATTGGTAATGATTCCGTCTACCCCAAAATCTTTCATTCGTTGAATATCTTCAGGTTCGTTGACTGTCCACGTATAGACCTTCAATCCTTCTTCCTGCATTTTTTGCACGTTTTCAGCAGTCAATGTGGTATATCTGGGATTGATGGCCACTGCATTCAATTCTTTAGCTACCATAATTGCCTCCAGTGGGTCTTCTGCCGTTAGTACCGCAATCTTGATATCCTTGTTTAGTTTTCGCATTTCCCTTAGTTCGTCCCAATCGAAACTGGAAATAACAATATTATCTGGTGACCAGCCCTTGTTTTCAATAAAACTTTTTGTGATGAAGTTAACCTGGTCAGACGTTCCCGCACCCTTCAATTCAATATTTAATCCCACTTGGTTATCAATAAGATTCAACACATCCTCTAGCAACGGAATCTTGTGTCCTCCATCCAAAACAAGTTCCTGCATGTCAGTTAAAATATATGCTTCTATTTCACCTTCCCCATTCGTTAATCTATCCACTGTATCATCATGAAATACCACAGTTTCGCCACTTTTAATCTGGAATACATCTATTTCAATCATATCCACACCCATATCCAGTGCCTTTTGTACAGACGCCAATGTGTTTTCGGTTTCGCGCCCCATGGCCCCTCTATGGCCAATGACCAATGGTTTTAAATCTTTCATTCCACAGCTGTTAAATAAGAAAGTGACAATCGATGCCCAAAGTAGGTTTTTCTTCATTTTTTGATTTTTAAGACAGTTAAAAATACAACTTGAAAATTGAATTTGGGAGCTAAATGGGAAAATGAAATATTTACGGACCATATGGCTTAAAAAAGAGATATTCATTTTATAACACATTGATTTTTATCGATTTGTTAAATTTTATTTAATACATTTATCATATTGATAACCAATAAAAAACTATGAACATGTTTTCTAAATCTAATTTGTTGGCCACCTTGGTTGCCGCTATTGCCATGTTTTTTCTGGGATACCTCATTTGGGGTATTGCCACTGTAGACTTTTTTACAGAACACACCATTGTCAACGCCATGAAAGAGGTTCCCGATTTGGGAATCATAGCCTTAGCGAATCTTATTGCCTCCTTTATCCTTAGTACCCTGTACAGCAAATGGGCCAGAGGCCATCATTCTTTGGGTCAAGGATTTGAGTTCGGGGCCTGGATTGGGGCTCTAATTGGATTGGGAATGGGACTTATTACTTATGCCACCGTAAGTTGGATGGACATTACCGCTCATTTGGTCGAAGCCATAATCGACATTATTTTTTACGGTATCATAGGGGCCATCATTGCACTGATCTACAAAAAAACAGCTGCAAAGGAGTAAGGCAACTAACCAACCTAAGCTCGGGCGGATTGCTTTGCAATCCGCTTTTTTATTGTTCCAATCTAAAAATATTGGATTCTAAAGGTTTCAACTCTACCCAAACCTTTCCTTGCCCATTCTCTACTGATAGGGTTGGTTCCACTTTTCCATATAATGCTTCGGAAAGGCCATACGCTTTATCCTTCAATTGCCATTTGGCAATGATATCTCCCGGAACCTTAAGCTCAAAGGCATAGCTTTTTTGGGTATCGAAATTGGAAATGACCAGCAGTTTTTCCTCATCGGTCCACCTTGCAAAGGAAAGGACCCTATGATCATAGTTCTCGGTACGTTCTTTATTATAAAAATGAGTTTCTTGGTAATCGCCCATCAAGGCCTCACTTTGTTTGGTAAAATTTAAAAGACGGGCATAAAAATCCCGTAGGTCTTTTTCTTCTTGTGACAATTGACCTCCATCAAATGCTTTATTGTTCATCCAACGTTGATGGTGGGGCACTCCAATGTAATCGAAAATGGAGGTTCGTGTAGGACTTCCAAAACCAGCATCCTCAGCGGCTGGCTCACCCACTTCCTGTCCAAAATAAATCATGACAGGAGAGGTACTTATGGTTGCCGAGACCACCATCGCTGGTTTTCCAAGTTCCGCTTTGCCTGCAAAATCTGGGCTGGCAATCCTTTGCTCATCATGGTTTTCCAGAAAATGGAGCATATGGTGCTCAATGTCCAACACTTTTTGCTGCACTACGGGAATATGGTCTGTCCAACCATACCCTTTCATAATATGCTTTAAACCATCATAAAAATCCACTTTATCGTAGAGATAATCCATTTTTCCCAAATGGATATAGCCCCTATACAGGTCAGGATTGTACACTTCCGCCATTAAAAAAGCGTCTGGCTTCTTCATTTTGATGTTGGAATTCAGGTAGCTCCAAAACTCCACCGGCACCATTTCGGCCATGTCGTAGCGAAACCCATCCACTCCAAAATCTAACCAATACAGCACAATATCCCTAAATTTTATCCAAGAATCGGGCACAGTTTTATCACTCCAAAATTGAAAGTGTTCTTTGTAGCCCTTGCTCCTGAAGTCCCCCGGCAACTCATCAAAATCCTTGGTTCCATCCGGACGCACCCCATAATTGATTTTCACCGTTTCATACCAATCGTTGAAATGGGGTTGGGCCATTCGGGAGCCATTTCCTGTCCATTTTGCTGGATTTTCCTCAAGCTTTTGATTTGACCCTGGAAAGTTTCTCCCTCCCAAAGGTATATAGCCATGCTCCCAATGTGGCAATTGAAAGGGTTGACCAGGGATGTAGTAAAAATTATTGTCAACATCGTATTCCTTCATAACATCGTCACGGTCGCCCAAGTCCACCACTCCTTCGGGGTTGTTGGTTCCTTCATATTTGCGGGCCACATGGTTGGGAACTATGTCAATAATCACCTTCATCCCCAATTTATGGGTCCTCTGGATAAGTTCCTTGAATTCATCGAGTCGTCTGGAAGGGTCCAAGGCCAAATCGGGATTTACATTGTAGTAGTCCTTCACGGCGTAAGGTGAACCTGCACGTCCCTTGACTACATTGTAATCGTTATTGGAAATGCCATAGGCAGTATAATCATTGACCAATGCATGGTGTAGCACTCCGGTATACCAGACATGGGTGACCCCTAAAGCTTTAATTTCCCCCAAAGCTTTTTCAGTAAAATCCGCGAACTTCCCCACTCCATTTTCCTGAATGGTACCCCAAGGAATGTTATGGGCATTTGTGTTTCCAAAAAGTCGGGTAAAGACTTGATAGACTACTGCTTTTTTCTTCATGGGTCTCGGGGTTTTTCCAACCGCAAAATAAGGGAACTTTTTTAGGCACGAACCGTTTTCCCCGGTATCAACTTGAGGGGTTTCCCATCTACCTGAATGGTCAGGGCATCATCCCCGGAAACTGTAAAGGCAGTTCCTTGGGTAGAGACGGTCATGGTCACGATTTGGTTCCTAAAATTGATTTTGAAGGAGTAGGATTTCCATTGTTCTGGAATTTGTGGGTTAAAACTGAGTACGTTGTCCACAACGCGCATTCCCCCAAAGCCTTCCACAATGCTCATCCATGTGCCGGCCATGGAGGTAATGTGAAGCCCTTCCTCCACTTCCTTGTTATAATCGTCCAGATCCAACCGGGATGTTCTCAAGTAAAAGGTATAGGCCTGTTCCATGCGTCCCAGTTTGGCAGCCTGAATGCTATGCACGCAGGGTGAAAGTGAGGATTCGTGAACGGTAAAAGGTTCATAGAAATCGAAATGACGTTCCAATTCCTCCTGACTGAAATGGTCTTCAAAAAAGTAAAAGCCTTGGAGCACATCGGCTTGTTTGATGTAAGGAGACCGAAGAATATGGTCCCAACTCCATTTTTGGTTGATGGGTCTTTGGGACTTGTCCAAATCTTGCACCCGAACCAATTCCTTGTCCAAAAATCCATCTTGTTGTAAGAACACTTTGTGTTTTTCAGAAAAAGGAAAATACATGTTGCCGGCCATTTTGGCCCAGTCTTCAATTTCAGTTGGAGACAACTTTGTGTTGGAAATTATACGTTGGTAATCCTCAGGGTAGGATTCGGCTACTATTTGGAGCTGTTCAGCGGCATATTCCATACACCATTTGGCCAAATAGTTGGTGTACCAGTTGTTGTTGACATTGTTCTCATACTCATTGGGTCCGGTTACGCCCAGCATGACATATTGTTGTTTTTCTTCTGAAAAATTGACCCGCTGGTGCCAAAACCGAGCTATCCCGATCAAGACTTCCAAGCCCATTTTGGGGATATAGCTGTAATCTCCCGTGAAACGGTGACAATTGTATATGGCGAAGGCAATCGCCCCGTTTCTGTGGATTTCCTCAAAGGTAATTTCCCATTCGTTATGGCATTCTTCGCCGTTCATGGTGACCATTGGATAGAGTGCCGCACCATTTTTAAATCCTAATTTTTCCGCGTTCTCTATGGCCTTTTGTAAATGGTTATAGCGGTATTCCAATAGGTTCCATGCCACCTCCTGGTTTTTGGTGGCCATATAAAAGGGCAGGCAGTATGCCTCGGTGTCCCAATAAGTGCTTCCTCCATATTTCTCACCGGTGAACCCTTTTGGGCCAATATTCAGTCTGGAATCTTTTCCAAGATAGGTTTGGTTAAGCTGAAATATGTTGAATCGGATTCCTTGCTGTGCCTTTACATCACCTTCAATGGCAATGTCGCTCATTTCCCAAATTTTAGCCCAGGCTTTCTTTTGCATTTGCAATAGGGCTTCAAAACCTAGTTTGGATGCTTGGTCCAGAACCCGATTGGCAACTTCGACAAGTTTTTCTGCCGGATGATTTCTATCCACGGTATAACCGCCATATTTAATCAAGGTCAGGGTATCATCCTTTTGGAGGTTTAACTTATAGGTATGGGATATGGAAACTTCATCTTTTTTAACGGCAGGGATTTCATTGGTCTTGATTCCATCAACATATAGCTCACTACCCATGAAGGTACAGACCTTAAATTGGGTCTTCATGGTGTGCGATTCCACAAAAGCCCTATTTTGTTTGGAGTCAATTCCAGTGATGTTCCAAAATTTGTCGTCCCAGTTGCTATCCCTGTTCTTTATCCCACCATCCACATAAGGCGTTACTGTGACTTCTGCATCGGCATTGAGGAGCTGTACATTATATTGTATGGCACCCAATTCATCCAAATCCAAACTCAAAAAACGAACCACCTCAACAGCAATTTCCAAATCATTGGGCATGGTGGCAACGAAACTGCGCTTGTACCATCCTTCTTTCATATTGAGTTCCCGAAGAAAATGCGCAACTTTTTTGCAGTCGGCCAAATTCAATGGCTGGCCATTCAAGGGAATATCGATACCAATCCAATTTGGCGCATTGAGGACTTTTGCGAAGTACTCTGGATAACCGTTTTTCCACCATCCCACACGGGTTTTGTCCGGATAGTAGACCCCAGCTATATAACTGCCCTGAAAAGTTTCCCCTGAATACTGCTCTTCAAAATTGGCGCGCTGCCCCATGGCTCCATTCCCAAGACTGAATAGGCTCTCGGACGATTGTACCAATTCTTTATTAAACCCCTCTTCAATAATGGACCAAGGGTGTGCGGTTATGTATTCTTGATTCATTTTTTCTGAATTAATATGCTGGCCGAAGTTAACCTATTACCCGCATTTTGGTTAATGTACGATGGAATCCCTGATCACCAAGGTAGGCTCCAAAATTTTGGTCTGGTAGGTTTCTTCATCTTCTTCACTTTCTACCTTGTCTATCAGCATTTGGGCAGAGACCTCACCCATTTTTTCGCCATGTTGGGCCACTACTGTAAGACTTGGATTGGCATATTTGGACAAAACTCCATCCGTAAAACCTATAACAGAAACATCTTCCGGAATTCTAAGTCCATTTTTCTGTGCCAATCGCATGCTATAGACGGCGAATATTTCATTAACGCATAGGACTGCATCAAGTTTTTGGTTTTCCAAGAAGTCTTTGATGCTTGCTTCGTCCATTTCCATGGTAGGTAGTTTTAGGATTCTGGATTCATCCACCTCAATACCGGTTTCCATGAGTGCTTTTTTGTAACCCATGGTACGTGATTTGCTTACACTGAGGTAATCGTCCGTAGTGATCAACGCTATTTTTTTCCTCCCCTGTTCCACGAGCTTTTTTGTGGCTATATACGCCCCAAGCTCATCATCTATGATGACTTTGTCACATTCAATCTCATTGGTGATACGATCAAAAAGCACCACAGGAATCCCCTGCTCGGTAACTTCCTTAAGGTGATTATAGTCCCCTTTTTGTTGGGTTTCCGATGATAGCGACATAATAAAGCCATCTATGCTTCCATTAGCCAACATTTCCATGTTAATTACCTCTTTATCAAAGGACTCCTCGGAAAGGCATACAATTACATTATAGCCCCTGGCATTGGCATACTTTTCAATACCCCGAATAACTGTGGTAAAAAAATGGTGCACAATATCCGGGATTACCACACCAATGTTCTTGGTCCTCTTATTCTTGAGGCTAATGGCTATATTGTTGGGTTTGTAATTATACAGCCTTGCAAAAGCCTGTACTTTTTCCTTGGTGTCCCTACTGATTTCTTCACTGTTCTTCAGTGCCTTTGACACAGTGGAGATGGACACCTCCAATTCTCTTGCGATATCTTTTAAGGTGATTTTTGTTTTCAACAATCCAAAATTTTAGATTTTCATGATTTGGTATTTTGAAAGTACGCATTAAAAAAAAGAGCCTTTATCAAAATATGTTTTTTTAACACATAAAACCTTTTAGTTAGAAATAAAATCTTAATTAAATGTTAAAACGTCTAAGAAAATAAAAAATGTTATATTAGCCATGTATTACAAAATTCTTAATTTTCTTTTCTTATATTGTAATATAAACAAACCAACCCATTAAGTTTTGTCAACCCTTCACATATCCAAAGTTATTAACACGAAACCGTTTTCGTTTTGCATTGCAGATATGTGTTGATTTTAATTAACATATTTTTTATATATGTTTACCACTTGAATTAAAATTAACTAAACTTAAAATTAATTATTTATGAAGATTACGCTACTAAAAAGCTTTTTGATGCTTGGGGCATTTTTATGCTTTGGCTTAGCAAAAGCTCAGACAGTGTCAGGTACTGTTTCGGACGCAACTGGACCGTTGCCCGGGGCAAGCGTACTTGTAAAAGGCACTACCAATGGTACTCAAACCGATTTTGACGGAAACTACACCTTGGACGGCATAGCTGACTCTGCCGTTTTGGTGTTCAGTTATATTGGTTACAAATCCATTGAAGTTGCCGTCAATGGACGCTCTACAATAAGTGTGACCCTAGAAGAGGATACCCAAGCCTTGGACGAGGTTGTAATTATTGGTTATGGTCAAACAACCATTAAAGATGCAACTGGAGCCGTAGCTGCCGTTACCTCGGAAGATTTTAATGGTGGGGTCATTGCTTCACCTGAACAGCTTATTCAAGGTAAGACAGCCGGTGTGCAGATTACCCAAGCCAGTGGTGCTCCAGGAGATGGAGTGGCTATTCGTATCAGGGGTACTAACTCGGTTCGATCTAACAACAATCCACTTTTTGTGGTGGATGGAGTGCCACTTTCTGGAGCTGACACATCTCCTTCCAGTGGAGACACCGGTCTTGGAACCTCTACATCTTCCAACCCGCTTAACTTCCTTAACCCCAATGACATTGAAAGCATCAGTGTCCTAAAAGATGCCTCCGCAACTGCCATCTATGGTTCCCGTGGGGCAAACGGTGTGGTTATTATTACCACCAAGACAGGAAGAGGAAGTCAAGGAGGAATATTTGAATTTTCTTCCAACCTCAGTATTTCAACCCCTGCCAATGAATACGACCTTTTGGACAGAGAGGCTTTCTTGGATGCTGTTGAACAATTTGGAGGTGACCGAAATGCACAAGACTTTGGCAACAATACGGATTGGCAAGATTATGTAACCCGAACTGTTGCATCACAAAACCAAAACCTTTCTTACTCCCATAATTATGGAAAGGGTAATGTTAGGGCAACTTTTGGATATGGAAAACAATTTGGTGTTGTTGAAAACTCAGACTTGGAAAGAATCACAGGACGTATCAATGCCACACATAGATTTTTGGATGATGACCTAACCTTAAATTTCCAAGGAACAATTTCAAGAGTAAACGAGCAAAGAGCGCCATTGAGCGGTAGTGCAGGTTTTAACGGGGATTTGCTTGGTGCGGCATATTCAGCCAACCCTACTTGGCCTACAAATGCATCGTTTTCTGCAGCCGGTGGACTATTAAGTCCTGCAACATTATTGGAAGAAGTAAGAACTACCAGTAATGTGAACCGCATACTATTGAATGGGTCGGTTGAGTATAAATTTACTCCTGAACTAACCGGTAAAATCAATGTAGGTTATGACAAATCCAACGGTCAAACTATAGCACTTACCACTAAAGATGCCATCAATGCAGGACGAAATGTCCAGGGTAACGGTCGGGGTAACTACAACACCCTTGATTTGGAGAACCGTCTTGTTGAAGCTACTTTGAACTATCGCAAAGAGTTTGAAAATTCTTATTTGGATGCAATTGTGGGATACTCTTTCCAAGACTTTGGCACCAGTGGCCGAAATGTGGAAGGATTTGGTTTTAACTCCTCTGATTTCAACACCATGGAAACTGACTTGAAAAGATCTACCCGAACTACTCAGGCAGAAATAGATGGTCGCTTCCAACAGTTTGGTTATGATGCCAGATCTGAGGATATTATCGTAAATCGTCTTTTGCCCACCGTTGAGGCTGCAGTGGCCGTGCCCTTGGGCAATTCCACTCGCTCTGTTAGAGCACTTGCCGCCAATACTTTTGACAATACCGATGAACTACAGTCATTCTTTGCCAGGGTAAACTATACTTTAATGGATAAGTACTTGTTCACCGCTACTGTCCGTGCTGATGGATCTTCCCGATTTGGTGGAAACAACCAATATGGATACTTCCCTTCAGCAGCATTTGCTTGGAAAATAAACGAAGAAGATTTTATGGGCGATACCTTCTCCACCCTTAAATTACGTTTGGGGGCTGGTATAACAGGTAACCAAGAAGGTCTTGGGTATGGTCAGTTCATCAGACGTGAAAGATTTGGAGACCCATCCATTAATGATAACGGTGAGTTTGTACCACCTGGAATTTCGCCCGTTACTTTTGCAAACCCAGATTTGAAATGGGAAGAAACTTTGGACTTCAACGTAGGTGTTGATTTTGGATTTAACCAAGACAAGGTTTCAGGTAGTATTAACGTTTATCGCAAGCAGACCACTGACCTACTGTTGAACATTGAGGCGGCACAGCCATCTCCGCAACCAAGATTCTTTGAAAACTTGGATGCTACTTTGATCAACCAAGGTGTGGAATTTGAAATGAACGTAGATTGGGTTGCCACAGAAGATGTCAACTTCTCCACATCATTCAACATAGCTTACAATGAAAACGAACTACAGGATTTTGACGGACAAATTCCTTCCGGTACGATCCGAGGACAAGGTCTTTCATTGGCATTTGCCCAAATTTTGGCAGGAGACCGTCCATTGTTTTCATACTTCCTTCGTGAATTTGGCGGATTCGAAAACGGTCTTCCAATTGGAGATGTTCAGGGGTTTGTAGGCGAAGATGCATTACCTGATGTCAACGCTGGTCTTTCATTGAACTTTGGGTATAAGAATTGGGACGTTTCCGCCTATATGGCCGGACAATTTGGCTTCTCTGTATATAACAATACCAAGAACGCCTTCTTTACCGCTGGTTCTATTGGTAATGCCAGAAATGTTACTCCAGATGTACTTACCTCCGGGGAAAGTAATCTGGCTTCCGCCCCAGTTTCCACAAGATTTTTGGAAAAAGGTGATTTTGTTAGAATGCAGAACGCATCCATTGGCTATACTGTGCCTCTTAGTGGTGACGGCGGATTAAAAAGCCTAAGACTATCTGTTACAGGACAAAACCTTTTCTTGATAACAGATTATAGTGGTTTGGATCCAGAAGTAAGTGTGCAGCCAGGCACACCAAACAATGGAGTTAGCGATTTGCTGAATGGTATTCCTACGGCTGGTATCGATTACACATCTTTCCCAAGACCAAGAACAGTGACCTTTGGCATAAATGCTACTTTTTAAACAAAAAAATTGAAGACAATGAAAAGAAATCGATTTAAAATATTTGCGCCAATTGCGTTAAGTTTAGCCCTCGTGGTCTCCTGTACAAATCTGGAGATCGAGGAGACTGATTCGAACTTCCCAGAAAATACCGGCGAAGGATTCTCAGGAGTTGGAAATCCAGCGAGTCAGGTAGATGGTCTCTATAATGATCTTAATGGCCATTTTGGGGATCAAGCAAACTATTATGCCCTTACAGAAGTTTCAACGGATGAACAGTTGGTCCCAACCAGGGGTACTGACTGGGGTGATAATGGTATCTGGAGAACCTTACACCAACACACGTGGGATGCTTCCCATCAATACATACTAAACACTTGGAACCAATTTAACCAAAACGTTTTTAGAGCGTCGGAGGTTATTGATTCCAGAAGTAACTCCCCAGCAGATGTATTGGCTGAAGCTCAATTCATCAGAGGGTTAAGTATGTGGGTAATTTTGGATTTGTATGGTCAAGTTCCTTTCAGGGAAGTTGATGAAGGACCTGAGATCAACCCTCGTTTGCTATCAAGAAGCGAAGCCATGGACTTTGTTATTTCGGATTTGGAAGCAGCCATCACTGGCCTACCATCAGTTGCCGCCCCAAGTGGGGATGACAACAAGAGAGCCAGCAAAGCTGCAGCAAGATTCCTATTGGCCCGTATTCTGTTAAATAAGCATATCTATAATGGCTCTGGAACTCCAGAATCTGCAGATATGGCACGTGTTATTTCTTTAGTGGATGAAATTGCTGCTGAAGGATATGCTCTACAAGCTGGCTATTTTGATATTTTCCGTGATTCTCCTGATACAGAAACCATATGGTGGTTGGAAACGTCAGTGGGTAACCGTATTTTCAACGGACTACATTACAACTCTACCGAGCTAGGTGGTGGTGGCTGGAACGGATTCAGCACCTTGGCAGAATTCTATGATATGTTTGAAGGGGACCCCAATACCAACCGAGGAGAACTGGATGGTACTCCACTTGACGGCCAAGAAGAGCGTAGAGGTTGGGTACCAAACGCTGGAACCCCGTTTACAAGTGCTGCAGGCACCAAGGATGAAAACGGTGACGGTTTTGAGGATGGATCAAATGTTGGTTTCGGATTTTTGATTGGACAGCAATATGCTCCAAACGGAAACCCATTAAAGGATAGACCTGGAAACAATTTGGAATTCACCAAAGAACTTCCTGGTTTGGTAGGTAACAACGAAAGAACCGGTATTCGTGTCCAAAAATATGGCGCACGATATGGGGAATTCCTAGGTCATGAAATCATCTTCAGATATGCTGATGCACATCTTATGAAGGCAGAAGCCATGATGCGCAGTAGTGGAGATGCAACGGCCATGGTCAATGAATTGCGCACCCTTAGGGGAGCAACTCCTCTAGGTTCTGTCTCTGAAGCAGATCTTTTGGCAGAAAGAGGTCGAGAGCTTTACGTCGAATTTGTTCGTAGAGGCGATATGATTCGATTTGGACAGTACACAAGGGATTGGGAATTCAAAGATCCCGATGCTGTTGGGGATGAAACAAAGCTATTGTTTCCAATTCCCAACAACGCCCTATTGTCAAACCCAAATTTGGTTCAAAATCCTGGATACTAGACAATCCATAGTTTAGGCTTTTATATATCTAAGGAGGCCGCCAATTGGCGGCCTCTTTTATTTGTGAAACCACAAACATTCAATAGCTTACCATTATACAATCATTAGTCAAACCTTAGACGATTGTTAACCTTTACAGTCTTCCGGTTTCCTATGGAAATGGTTAACTTACCATCTATTTTTATGGGTAAAATGAACAGCACATACTGGTTTGTTCTTGGGATTTTTTTAGCGACCACAAGTTGTACTAATAAAACTCCAGATTCCCTATTTGCGGATAAAAAACCGTCCCAAACAGGTATAACCTTCATTAATAAACTCCATCAAACACCAGAATTGAACATTCTAAACTACCTCTATTTTTATAATGGAGCAGGAGTTGCGGCGGCAGATTTCAACGGAGACAACCTAGTTGATCTTTATTTCACATCCAATCAAGGTGAGGATAGGCTATACCTGAATCATGGCGATTTTAAGTTCGAGGACATTACGGAAGCAGCTCAAATTAAAAACGATACCGGTTGGACCACAGGGGTAACGCATGCCGATGTTAACAACGATGGACTCATCGACATATACATCTGCAAAGTTGGGGACCATGGTCCCATAAATGGAAAAAATCTTCTTTACATCAATAAAGGAGTAAGCGAAAATGGAACCCCTATTTTTAAGGAGGAAGCTTCAAAGTATGGATTGGACTTTATCGGCTATTCTACCCAAGCTGCGTTTTTTGATTACGATCTTGATGGAGATTTGGACATGTACCTACTAAATCATTCGGTAAACCCTAATCGTTCCTACGGGAAAGGCTCTAAACGAACAATAACCGACTCTATGTCCGGTGATGTTCTCTTCAGAAATGACCATGGTAATTTTGTCAATGTTTCCAAGGAAGCTGGAGTATTTCAAGGAAGTATTGGGTATGGCCTTGGACTGGCTATCAGTGATATCAATAATGATGGGTATCCGGACATTTATGTGGGGAATGATTTTTTTGAGAACGATTATCTCTACATCAACCAAAGAGATGGCACATTTAAAGAGGTTATATCGGAGGATAATACCAAAATTGGGCATACTACTCATTTTTCCATGGGTAATGACGTGGCCGATGTGAACAATGATGGCCTACCAGACATTTTATCCCTAGATATGCTCCCAGAAGACTTGGAGACCTACAAAACATCCGGGGCGGAGCACCCTTATCCTGTTTATCAGCAATACTTGAAAAATGGATTTGCCCCCCAATACATGCAAAATGCACTCCACCTTAATCTGGACGGGGAACGCTTTGGGGAAATTGCCAATTTAAGTGGCATTGAGGCTACTGAATGGTCCTGGGGAGCCCTATTTGCAGACTTTGACAATGATGGTTTCAAGGATCTGTTTATATCCAATGGCATTCAAGGTGTAACCAACGACATGGATTACATCAACTATATTTCCAATGAACAAATTCAAAAAAATATAGCATCCGGGCTTTCGGATAAGGACATGTCCCTTATTGAAAAGCTCCCCAAAAAGAAAGTCCCCAATTATTTCTATAAAAATACGGATGGTGTCACTTTTACCAATGTCACGGATGTATGGAGTCAGAAAAAAGCTTCCTACAGTAACGGTTGCACCTATGCCGACCTTGATAATGACGGCGATTTAGATCTTGTGGTGAACAATGTCAATCAAGAAGCTTTCGTCCTTGAAAATACCTTAAAAAAATCAAACTATATCAAAATACAATTTAAAGGCTCGACCAAAAACCCATTTGGCATTGGGGCAAAGGTCATTATATTCCAAAACTCCCAAAAGGCAGTCCAGGAAAACATTCCAACCCGTGGATTTCTTTCCGCAAAAGACAACACCTTAAACTTTGGTCTTGGGAAGGATAGCATCATAGACTCCATACAAATTATTTGGCCTGGGGGGTCGCACCAAACGCTCCATCATTTGGAAACCAACCAAACTTTGACGGTATCCCAAACAGATTCCAAGGGCGATTATTATACCTCAAGACCTCACAAGAGTGATCTAATATTTTCAAAGCCTACTCAACCCTTCGATTTTGTTCACAAAGAACAACCCTCCTTGGATTTTGATAGAAACCCGTTGATTCCTTTTTCTTATTCAAATGAAGGTCCATCCGTATCCGTAGGAGACATAAACAAGGATGGTTTTGATGATATTTTTATCAGTGGTGCCAAAAAACAGGCTTCTGTTCTTTTCATACAAGATGAAAATGGGAACTTCACCAACCACCAAGAAGATGTATTTAAAGAAGATACCATAAATGAAGATATTGATCACACGCTTTTTGATGCAGATAATGATGGGGATTTAGACCTTCTTGTGGTAAGTGGTGGCAATGAATTTACCCAAGGGGAACCTTTACAGCCCAGATTATATCTTAATGAGAATGGGAAGTTCGTTAAAAATCGCACAAAATTTCCTCAAGTGGAAGTGAATGCCTCCAAGGTAGCCGCCGTGGATTTTGACAATGATGGAGATTTAGATATATGCATTGCCTCCAATGGATTGCCCACTAAATTTGGAGAGTCTTCCAAGCAATATATTTTTCTAAATGATGGTAGCGGAATGTTTACGGAAATCACTCCAACCTTTGCTCCAGATCTTGAAAATAATATCAATGTCAAAGATTTCGTCTGGACGGACTTGGATGGAAACGGATTGCCAGATTTGGTCATTGCTGGGCACTGGACTCCCATCACTATTTTCCTTAATGACGGCAAGCAGCTCATCAAACAGACCAACAACGGTCTTGAAAACACCAACGGATGGTGGAACTGCATACAAGTGGCCGATTTGGACAATGATGGCGACATGGATATTTTGGCTGGAAATTGGGGCCTTAACACCAAGTTCAGAGCCTCACACGAACGTCCTATAACGCTTTATATCAATGATTTTGATAACAATGGCTCCATTGAGACGGTGGTCACCTATTTTCACGGAGAGCGGGAAACCGTTTTTTCATCCAAGGATGAACTCGCCAAACAGATGCCTTTCCTCAATAAAAAATTCCTATTCTATAAAGATTTTGCCAAGGCATCCTTAGAAGATCTTTTTGAAAAGGATAAATTGGACAAGGCCCTCAAGAAAAAAGTGTACATGTTAGAGACAACCTATTTCCAAAACAATGGAAACGGTGTCTTTGCCCCAAAGGAATTACCCTTTATGGTACAAGCCTCTACCGTTAATGACATCTTTATTGAAAAGAATGATAAAGAAACGATTAATGAAATATTAATGGTGGGCAATAATTTTGAGATAAGTACCCAACTTGGTAGATTAGATGCTTCACATGGGCTTTTGTTACAAAATGATGGGCAGGGCAATTTAATCTGGAAACAAAGCTTGAGCATTTCTGGAGCTGCCCGTAAAATTGAGAAGATAACAAGAAACGGGGATACGGGATTCATCATTACACTCAACAACAATTCTCCTTTCTTTTTAAACAAAAAACAGAACTCGGAATGAAACTCAGATATACAATCCTATGCGCTACATTGATTTTTGTTGCGTCTTGCGGAAAAAAAGAATCAAATAATGGTGGGGAAGAGCAACAAGAAACGCTGTTTACGCTCCTATCCCCTGAAGAGTCTGGAGTAACGTTCGTAAATGTCGTTGAGAACCAAAAAGACTTCAACATCTTCAAGTATCGTAATTTTTACAATGGGGGAGGCGTTGCCATAGGCGACATTAACAACGATGGGCTTTCCGATATCTACCTAACCGGAAACATGGTTTCCAATCGTCTTTACTTGAACAAAGGCAATCTTCAATTCGAGGACATTTCCGAAAGTGCAGGCATTATGGGAAATAAACCGTGGTCCACAGGTGTGGTCATGGTAGATGTGAACCAAGATGGTCTTCTGGATATCTACGTCTGCAATGCCGGGAACATGGAAGGCAATAACCATGATAACGACCTGTACATTAACAATGGGGATCTTACTTTCACGGAAAAGGCCAACGAGTACAATTTGGCAAAAACCGGGTTTACCACCCACGCTTCTTTTTTTGATTATGACAAGGATGGGGATTTGGATGTCTATATTCTAAACAACAGCAACATTCCCGTGAGTAGCTTAGGATATGCAGAACAAAGAGAAGTAAGGGCCCAAGATTGGGAGGGTGTTCCCGATATTTTCAAAGGTGTTGGGGATATGCTACTCCGCAATGATGATGGCAAATTTGTTGATGTCAGCGAAGAAGCAGGAATCTATGGAAGTCTTATCGGTTTCGGATTGGGGGTATTGGTCACCGATTTTAATGGAGATCTCTACCCAGATATTTATGTGTCCAACGATTTTTATGAAAGGGATTACCTCTACATCAACCAAAAAGACGGCACCTTTAAGGAAGAAATCAAGGCATGGACATCCCACCTGAGTTTGTCGGCCATGGGTATAGACATTGCGGACATCAACAATGATGGCCATAACGACATCTTCATTACAGACATGCTGCCCGAAGAAGAGCATAGGGTCAAATCCGTAATGGAATTCGATGGCTACAATGTCTTTGACCTAAAACAGAGCAAGGATTTCTACCAACAGTACATTCAAAATACACTTCAGCTCAATAATGGTAACGGTACTTTTTCCGAAGTAGCCTATTACAGCGGTATCGATGCCACGGATTGGAGCTGGGCCGGCCTTATGTTCGATATGGACAATGACGGCCTAAAGGACATTTTCGTGACCAACGGTATCAACCATGATCTTACCGATTTGGATTTTGTGGACTTTTTTGCCAACGAAATCGTGCAAAAAATGGCCCTCACCGGAAAAAAGGAATCCATAGATTCCATCATCAGTAAAATGCCCATTAAACCCCAACCCAATTATGCCTATAAAAACAATGGGGATATTACTTTTAAAAATGCCAACAAGGAATGGGGGTTTGAACTACCGTCCCGATCCAACGGTGCTGCATATGGGGATTTGGACAATGATGGCGATTTGGATTTGGTCATAAACAATGTCAACACCGAAACGTTTGTCTATCGTAACAATTCAGAAACCCAATTGGATAACAACTTTGTCCAGTTAAAATTCAAAGGACCCAAAAACAACCCCTTTGCTATAGGAACTTTGGCCAAATTCTATTTTGATGGAAACATCATCAACCAAGAACTGATTCCATCCCGGGGATTTCAATCTTCCATGGGGTACGAAATGACAATTGGTCTAGGTAAAACCGAAGCATTGGATTCCATCCGCATTGTTTGGCCCGATGAGAAAACCCAAAAACTGGAAAATGTAAAAGCCAACCAAGTATTGGTGCTACATTATGAAGACGCCACCCAAACCTATACAATCCCAAAAGAAAATACCCAAAATTCCTTCCTTAAAGAGTTGGATGCAGCAACCATGGAATCGCACATGGAAGATAGCTATAACGATTTTGACTATGAGGGGCTTATCTATCAAAAACTGTCCCAAGAAGGCCCTTCATTGGCCGTGGCGGATATTAATGGTGATGGCAACGAAGATTTTTTCATAGGAGGTGCTCGTGGCCAATCTGGAACCATATATCTGCACACAGGAAGTGGAAAAGTCAAGCAAAAAATATCAAAAGTTTTTGAAGATGACAGGGATTATGAAGATGTGGCCGCCGCTTTCTTCGATGCCGATGGGGATAACGACCTTGATCTCCTTGTAGGTTCCGGGGGTAACAATGTAGGCTTACAACGAAGCTACAGACCGCGTTTGTATCTTAATGATGGCAACGGAAATTTCACAAAATCGGACAACGAATTACCATCCACGTTTAAAAATACTTCCACAATTTCTCCCTATGATTTTGATAACGACGGTGACATGGATGTCTTTATTGGGTCAAGAAGCGTGGTAGGGGTCTATGGCCTTTCCCCAGATCATTTATTCTTGGAAAATATGGGGGATGGCACTTTTACCAATGTCACCGAACGCCTAGCATATGACCTTAAGGATGCTGGCATGGTCACCGACTCCAAATGGGTTGATATGGATGGTGATGGAAAGGATGATCTCATCATAACTGCCGAGTGGGATACGCCAAAAATATATAAGAACACGGGGCGTAGACTTACCAAGATGTCCTCTTCCTTGGACAGTCTTTATGGATGGTGGAACACCGTGGAAACTGCAGATTTGGACGGAGATGGTGACCAAGACCTTATTTTGGGCAATCAAGGTTTGAACCTGCATTACACACCTTCCCATGAGCACCCTATGAAAATGTGGATCAATGATTACGACAATAATGGTACCATTGAACAGGTGGTGACCTTGGCACAAAATGGAGGTGATTACCCCATACACCAAAAAAGAGAACTTACGGAACAATTGCCCCCGCTTAAAAAGCAAAATTTAAAAGCATCGGATTATGCCCATCGTACCATACATCAAATTTTCCCGAAAGACGTGTTGGACAAATCCATTGTAAAGAAAGTGGAAACTTCGGCCTCCGTAATTGCCATTAATGACGGCGGCGGGAAATTTACCATACAAAATCTACCGCCAAGGGTACAGTTATCGTGTGTTTGTGATATCACTTGTGCCGATGTGAACAACGATGGCAATCTGGACCTTATCATGGCAGGTAATAATTATGATTTCAAACCCCAGTTTTCCCGACTAGATGCCGGCTATGGTAACCTTCTACTGGGCGACGGCAAGTTGGGTTTTGAATGGCAAAATTATAATATGAGTGGTTTTAAAATCAAAGAAGAAGTAAAGTACCTGAAACAATTCAGGGATAAAACAGGAAAAACTTTTGTCATAGCGGCAATCAACAATAGCAAACCCAAGATTTTTGCCATCAATGAATAAACTGTTGGTCATACTGTTGGTTCCTATTTTCTTGGTAGGATGTAAGAAGGGCGGGGACCTTTTTGAGAATCCCGATTCTGACAAGACGGGGATTACCTTTACCAACACGCTCACCTCCTCAGATGATCTCAGTATTTTGGACTATCTGTATTTTTACAATGGTGGGGGCGTTTCCATTGGAGACATCAATAACGATGGCCTTCCTGATATTTTCTTCACGGGCAATCAGGTCAAAAATAAACTGTACCTGAACAAGGGACATTTAACATTTGAGGATATTTCCAGTTCTGCCGGTATTGAAGGAAACAGTAGTTGGAATACCGGGGTTACCATGGCCGATGTAAATGGTGACGGCTTTATGGACATTTATGTCTGCGCCGTGGTGGGCATCAACGGATTTAATGGGTTCAACGAGCTCTACATCAACAACGGTGACAATACCTTTACCGAAAGTGCCGCCCAATATGGTTTGGACTTTGATTCATACAGCTCAAATGCTTCGTTTTTTGATTATGATTTGGATGGAGACCTAGACCTTTACCTTCTTAACCATGCCGTGCATACCCAAAATTCCTTTGGCCGGTTCGACCTACGGTTTGAACGCCGATATGAAACGGGTGACAAACTCCTTCGAAACGACAATGGAAAATTTGTGGATGTCAGTGAAGAAGCAGGAATTTATGGCGGTGTAAACGGATACGGTCTTGGTCTGGCCATTGCCGATTTTAATCAAGATGGCTATCCGGATATCTACGTGGGCAACGATTTTCATGAAGACGATTACTATTATTTGAACAACGGCGATGGTACATTTACCGAAAGCCTTAAAAAATATTTTGGCCATACCAGTAGGTTTTCCATGGGGAACGATGTGGCGGATATCAATAATGATGGGAGACCTGATTTTCTGTCATTGGATATGCTACCAGAAGATGAGGTAGCCCTAAAATCATCTGAAGGTGATGATAATATTCAGACCCAGAAACTACGGGTAGACCGTTATGGATACCACTATCAATTTACCCGAAATATGCTCTTTGTGAACCAGCCGGACGGCAATTACATGGAGACCGCTTTAATGAGTGGTATTGCTGCCACGGATTGGAGTTGGAGCGCTCTTTTTGGCGATTATGATCAGGATGGTATGCAAGATATTTTTATTTCGAATGGGATTCCAAAAAGACCAAACGATCTGGACTTCATCAATTTTGTTTCCAATGATCAAATCCAGAAAAAACTTGATAACACAAAATTAGTGGACCAAGAGGCACTGAATCTTATGCCTTCGGGGAATGTGCACAATTATATTTTTAAGGGCACTGAAGACCTTATGTTTAAGGACATGTCCAATAAGTGGATAGCCAATGACACCCTGATTTCGGGAGCTACTGCCATGGGGGATTTGGATAATGATGGAGATTTGGATTTGGTCACCAGTAATATTAACCATCCCGCCTCACTGTACATCAACAAGGCATCCAACAAAGGTAATTACCTAAAAATCAAGTTCAAATTCACCAAAAAAAACACCTTTGGAATCGGCACCAAGGTATTCTCTTATCAAAATGGAGGGCTTCAGTTCAAGGAATTATTCCCTACAAGAGGTTTTCAGGCATCATCGGAGCCTTTAATCCATTTTGGGTATGGGAATATCCAACACGTGGATTCCATCAAAATCATTTGGCCCAATAAAACCTTTCAAGTGGTTAAAAACGTGCCCGTAAATCAAACCTTGACCGTACAACCAGAGAATGCAAAGCCTTTCAATTACAAGAGCCTGCACAAAAAAGGCAAACCACTTTTTACGCCTGTTCCCAATAACTTAGGTTTTGATTTTACCCATGTTGAGGATAACTATACCGACTTTAACCGCGAAAAGCTGATTCCATATCAAGTTTCGGACAGAGGCCCTGCATTTGCCATGGGCGATATAAACGGGGATGGCAAGGAGGATCTTTTTTTAGGAGGTTCCAAATTCATCCCTTCGCAAATCTACCTCCAACAGGATTCCTCTTTTGTGGCTAGCAGGTTTGATGCTATTTCCAAAGATTCCATTAAGGAAACCATATCTGCGGTCATTGCCGATTTCAATAACGATCGAAAGAACGATTTGTTCACTTCTTCGGGTGGTGGAGACTTTTTTGGTGAATCAGAAGCTCTTTTGGAAGCCTACTATCTGCAAACCGATTCCACTTTTTCTGCTATGGAGCTGCCCAAGTTCTACCAAAACTCATCGGTAGTGCGCCCCTTTGACTTTGATGGGGATGGGGACTTGGACGTGTTTATAGGCGGGCACACCATTACTTCAAAATTTGGAGCACCGGCCACCTCCCATCTTTTGGAGAATGATCATGGAATGTTCAGAATCTTTAAAGGTTTCACTGTTAAGGGAATGGTCACTGACGCAGTCTGGGACGATTTTGACGGCGACGGCCATACGGACCTTATCTTGGTGGGAGAATGGATGTCTCCCAAATTCTTAAAATATCAAGGAGATTCATTTGCCGAATCCAATCCCTTGGGTGTAAATGGACTGTGGCAAAGCATTAAACCCTTTGATATTGATGGGGATGGCGACACAGACTACCTACTTGGAAATTGGGGAACCAATTCCAAGTTCAAGGCTTCCAAAAAGTATCCCCTAAAACTGTTTTTCAATGATTTTGATGGCAACGGACAGACCGAAACCGTTACGGCTTTGGAAAAAAACGGAAAATATTACCCATTGGAATCCTTGGATGGACTTGCTTCACAGCTGGTTTTTTTAAAAAAGAAATACAATACCTATCGGGAATTCGCTGGAAAAACAATGGAAGAATTGTTCGGATCAGAACTTCTGGATAATTCCACACTGTTGGAGGTAAATACACTGGAATCCGGGTTTTTGCGAAATGACAATGGAAAATTCAACTTTATCCCATTTGGGAGTGCAATGCAAGTGTCTCCCCTTACCGTTTTTGCAACAGGTGATTTTGATGGGGATGGACAAACAGAAGCATTGGCGGGAGGCAATTTTTTTGGGATAAAACCATACCACGGTCGCTTGGATTCTTTTCCCGGGGCATTGCTCAACAATGAAAATGACATAATTTTAGGAAATGAATTAGGACTTGACTTAACCAAAAAATCTGTCAGACATTTGGGAACGGTCACCCTAAATGGGCAAGTTTATCTGCTTGCAATTTTCAACAACGACAAAGCACAAGTCTATAAAATCAATAATTAAAAAGGAACCATGAAAGAAAGATTAAGTCTATTAGCCATACTGCTGATGGTTTTCACCTCTTGTAAGAAAGAGCCCGAGCAAATCGTAATTACTTCAGAGGAATACCATAAATCTGTGGACAAGGTAATCGAGGTAATGATCCACGATATCTTTTCACCTCCAGTTGCAAGTAGAATTTTTGCGTATCCCAATATTGCAGCCTATGAAATCATAGCTAAGAAGAACGATTATTATAAATCCTTGGCGGGCCAGGTACACGATTTAACCCCCATACCAGACCCCAAAGCAGGGGACAGCATCAATTTTGAGCTGGCCGCCCTAGTGGCCCATATGGATTTGAGCAAAAAGTTGATTTTCTCCGAAGACCGCATTGAAAGCTTCCGTGACAGTCTTTACTCTATTTGGGTCGACAAAAATGAAACGCTGTTTAATGCTTCCAAGGCTTATGGTTTGGAAGTAGCCAATCACATTGCCGCTTGGATGGATAAGGACAACTACAAGCAAACCCGAACCATGCCCAAATTTTCGGTAAATTCTGAAGAACCCTCCCGTTGGCAACCAACTCCACCGGCATACATGAACGGTTTGGAGCCTCATTGGAGCAAAATACGGCCGTTTGCCATTGATTCCGCAGATCAATTTAAACCTGCTCCCCCTCCAGAGTTTTCCATGGAAGAAGGTTCAGATTTTTATAAAGAAGTTAGAGAAGTATATGAGATTGGCAAAGATATTAGTTCCCGAGGGGACGAATCAGAAGAAGTGGCCATTGCTAAATTCTGGGATTGTAACCCCTATGTCTCTGTAACACGTGGACATTTAATGTTTGCTACCAAAAAGATAACGCCAGGTGCCCATTGGATTGGCATCACCAAAATTGCATGTAGAAAAGACAATGCCGATATGGCCAAGACAATTTATGCTTACACCAAGGCTTCCATAGCCATAGCAGATGGGTTTATCAGCTGCTGGGACGAAAAATATAGAAGTAATCTCATTCGTCCCGAAACCTTGATCAACGAACATTTTGATGATAGTTGGGAACCTATATTGCAAACCCCTCCATTCCCTGAATATACCAGTGGCCATAGTGTGGTATCTGGAGCAGCATCTACTGCACTTACCGATGTTTTTGGAGATAATTTTGCCTTTGATGACGATACTGAAATCCCGTTTGGTTTACCCGTTCGCTCCTTTAAGTCATTTAAAGAAGCGGCAGATGAGGCCGCGATAAGTAGAATGTATGGTGGAATCCATTATCGTGCTGCCGTAGAAGTAGGTGTTACACAAGGACGTGATTTAGGAGCATTTATCGTTAACAAACTGGACATGACAAAAGGGTGATTCCCTATCTTTGCCACCAATTATGAAGAGAATCAGTGTAACAATTCTTGCCCTTGTATCTCTATTGCTCTTTTGGTACCTGTTCCTAAAACCACAAGATTATCAGGTGAGTTTTAAGGCCAAGGCAATTCCCGGGACGATCTATGAAACCGTAAAGGCATGGAACAAGACCATGGATACTACCATTCCGGTTGATTATGAAAGTCTAAACCGTTTTGAACAAACCATTATATCAAATGACTCGGTAATTTTATACGAATGGAACGTTACCCCTATACATGATTCTTTAAGCCAAGTTAAGGTGAACATCAAGGATTTGGATCACTCCTTGGTGAACAAAATAAAAATTCCATTTTCTGATACTGATTTTGAAAAAGGTTCCCGAAAGACACTTTTGGATTTTAACGAGTTTTTGAACGAACACCTCAATAACATCAAGGTGACCATATTGGGAGAAGATGAGCTTTTTTCTACCTTTTGTGCCTGTGTTTCTTTAGAGACCCCTCAAGCTGAAAAGGCATCTGGCATGATGGCCAATTATTCGTTTTTAAGTTCAATTTTGGTCGAAAATGAGGTGCAGGTAAATGGCCCTCCCTTTATTGAAGTTGTGGATTGGAACCTGGAAGCAGACCGCCTTTCCTATAACTTTTGCTATCCCATAATACGTTCTGAAAAGCTCCCCAATCATCCCAACATCCATTACAAGCGGATTTTTGCCAAAAGGGCTTTAAAAGCTGTGTACAATGGCAATTATGTTTCTTCGGATAGGGCATGGTACGGCTTATTGGAGTATGCCAAAAAGAACAATGTCCCCGTTGAGGAAAAACCCGTTGAGGTTTTCTTCAACAACCCGAACATGGGAGGAAACGAACTCTTGTGGAAAACTGAGGTATATATGCCCTTAAAAGAATCTGAATGAGCAGGATTTCCATCCTATTGGTTCTTTTTTTTATACAGGGCTGCGCCCAAAAAACCTATTACGGGCAATTGGAAACACTTGGCAAGTTTCCATCAAAACTTTCTGAAGTTTCTGGGTTGGAAATAGCTTCCAACGAAAACATTTGGGTTATCCAGGATAGTGGCAACAAAAGTTCCATTTATAAAATCGATACTACTGCCCAAATTATTGAGACCTTTAAAATTGACCATGCAAAAAATAAGGATTGGGAAGATTTGGCCCAAGATTCTGATGGCAATATTTATATTGGGGACTTTGGCAACAACAACAATATGCGGGAAGATTTGGTCATCTACAAAGTATCCCATGCAGAGTTTGGCAAAAAAGAGCCCAATGCCAAAAAGATACGATTCCATTATCCACAGCAAAACAAATTTCCCCCTAAAAGAGATGGTTTACTTTATGATGCTGAAGCCTTCTTTCATTGGAAAGGCTTTCTATACATTTTTACCAAAAACCGAACACGGCCTTACACAGGGGAAACCTTAGCCTATAGGATTCCAGACACAGAAGGGGACTATAATGCCGAATTTTTAGGGAGTCTGTCCCTCTGCATGGACCAGGACCATTGCTCCGTTACCGGGGCGGATATTTCACCGGACGGCAAGTCCATTGCCCTTTTAAGCTATGGGTTTGTATTTTTGATGACAGATTTTGATCTTTCCAATATTACCAAAGCCCACATAAAAATTATTGATCTCAACTCTTCAACCCAGATAGAATCCATTGGATTTTTGGACAACAGCACTTTGCTACTTGCTGATGAGGAAAACAAAAAAACAGGGCGAAAACTATATCGGTTTAAGTTAAATTGATTTTTTCATCAGAAACCAAACCCTACCCCAAAGGCAAACCGGAGGCCATCCATACTATTGAACAAGCCAAAATTTGCCGTGATGATATCGGTCCCATTGACAAAAAAACCACCTCCATACGAATTGTGCCATTTGCTTGATTCTTCGGAGGGAAGCCAAACCCTTCCATAATCGAACCCTCCATAAATTCCAGGGGTTACGGGCAACACCCCGGTTCGCTGGCTTCTAAAGCTATATCGAATATCTGTGTTTTGATAGAATGCCGTTTTTCCTGTAAACCTTTGGAAACGAAATCCACGAAGACCATTATTTCCTCCTATGCTGGCACCTTGGTAGAATTCAAAATCATCACCAATGATAAAATGACCTTTGAGTTTGGTGGCCAACACCAATCTACCATCCGAGGATATTTTATGATCCACGGCCAAACTGGAGACAATAAACCCAAATGACCTACCAGATTCTTCCACATTGGTCCTGTATCCACTTTGTAGCGAAAAATCCATCCCCATAGTCGGAAATGCTTCATTATCTGTATTGGAATAACGGTACTCCCCATCAACACCAAAGAAATTCTGATGACTCTCTTCTCCGTTTCCAATATAAAATTCATTGATGAACCTGTCCTCGGTCTCCTCTACCTCGATACTTTCATATGAAACGCCCAAACTAACTTTGGACCCCAAGTAGCCTCTCCAAACCAAAGAAGGATTAAATCGTAAGGTTCGCAGCTTTACCCTATTGTAGTCCAAGCCCAAAGGTTCTTCATCATCGTTATTTTCGGTTTCATTGCCAAAACCAAAAAAGTTAAGGGTGAAATTAGGGCTGGTAAACCGTATTTTCATTTCCAGGTTTACCTTGTTGAAAACGTTCGCAAATTCACCTGTATAGCCCACATCAAAACCGTTTGTGGCAAAATAATAGGCCGCGTTTACTATATGTTGTTGGGTAAAAGGGTTCTGCTTAAACCCATTAAAGGTATAGGTATTGGTAAAACCAATCCGGAACCCGTCATCTGGATTAAATCCTAAAGTGGGCAAAATCTGATTATTGCTGGCCTTTACCTTTAAAAAATCATACGTGTTTGTCTCGTAGTCGTTCAGTTGATGGACACTTCCCCCAAAGGCCTCATCGTATGTATTCTTCTTGGCCTTAAAATCATAAGTATGTACTTTTTTGGAGTCTTCGGAAATCTTGTAGACATCATTATTCTGACCTCCAACAATCCTTACCCTAATTTTGGAAGTCGGCGTATTTATATCAAAAACATCATCGTCGTCCAAGCCGTATATCCAGATTTCCTTTGTGAACGTAGGGTTATGCACCTTTTCAAAAAACAAATCTTTCCTTTCCCCTCCCTTTATTCGATAGGCACGCACCTCAACAAAACCATTGGGCATGGATGTAACATTAAAATAATCGTCTTTATCCGTTCCTGTAACCACACTATACCTGTTGAGTACGGAAAAGTATTCCTTGGCCGTTTCCACAAGGTTTCGCTTTCTGGCCAGTAAAATGTCCTTTATTTTCATCAAGGATTCATCCCTGACCTCTTCGGGAAAATCCATAAAAGCATTGTCAATAACCTTTTCATCTATATTTTTTTGGATGAATTGGGCCTGTTCTATCCACAGATTCACATCAGATGCGGATAAAAGAGCCATATCCAGTGCAAAAGTCCTTGGAGATGAGGTAAAGCCCTTTACACTTCTTATTTCTTTTTGAAACCCTTCAAAAATTTGAAGCCCTGGAACTGCTCTTGAACCAAACCCCATGACCAATCCATCGCCCCATCGGGAAAATGCTTGATCCCTATCCCTCGGTATAGGTTTAAAAACTTTGTAGCCCCCTTCTTTAAATTCGGCCCATCGCCACTGATCTACGTGTCGGTCCCAATCCCCAATGAGAATATCGAACAATCGAGCCTTTATATACTCCTTCTGGTCTATACGATATTCTTCATCTTCCCTTAGCTTGTTCATTAAATCATAGGTGCTTTCAATTTTCTTGGTTCTACCAAAGCTCTCAAGATCATCATGCTCATCGGAAACATGCTCCTCTATCATGTAAAGCCCATCACCAAAATCTGAATTAAAGCCTCCCAAAACGGATTGCTTGGGCACATAGTACAATTTTGGATTGGTATGGTAAAGCCCAACAGCATCAGACAATTTACCAATGGTAAATGGTGCATAAGGGTGTGCCCCAGTATATAGATCTAAAAGTAAGTCCTCGGTAAAGGTATCTTCAAATTGACCTATAATGTACTGCTCTTGAAACGCTATGGCTTGTAGATAGCGTTCTGCACTTTTACGGAGACCACGCATAACATACTGTCTACCTTGATCATCTTCCAATCGTAAGGAATTGGACTGGTTACCCCCTCCTTTACGAACTACTTTTAAGCCCCCGAAAAGCGTATCTAACCTAACCGTTGGCGCTTTTACCTTGGTTGCGTAATACTTTCGGTAGCGTTCTCCCCACAAAAATTTATGAAAGCCACTTTTGTCAATTTCTTCTTCAGTATACACCGATGCCTCCATAAAAGAGGGAAAATCAGCCGGCATGGATACACTTTTTGTAGATTGGTCTGCAGGCAGTACTTGGGTCTGGAACAACAACTCTTCTGACCTTTCGTCCGCACCAAAAAAGCTTACACTACTTGAGCCATCCTTGTACACCCTGAGAATGGCATATCCGTTCTTCCCAGTGGAAAACTTACTGCCATTGAGTAAGCGCGTAGCTCCTTCCTTTGCTCCAGAACCACTAACAATCTGCGGTTTTCCAAATTCTTCAATATATTGAAGGGTATGCTCATGGCCCGATACAAATATTACCTTTTCGGAGTACTGGGAAAGTGTAAGGATCCTCTTTTTTAGTTCATTGTATTTTTTGTTGGATAAATCTGTGATGGATGCGCCCGAGGTCCTGCGCAAAACATTGGCCATTGTGCCTAAAACGGGAAATGGGAAGCTTCCTCCAGAGGGATTTAGATGTTCTTTGGCAGAAAACTGGCCCCCATGGGAACCGTAGGTAAACATGGGGTGATGCAGAGCAATAACAATGGTCTTATCGAGATTTTTCTTGATCAGGCTTTCCAGTTCCTCCAAAAATCTTGAACGGCTCTTTATCTCGCACTTATCGTTCATCGTGGGATGCTTGTCCCAATCGGTCAAGTACCATTCCGTATCTATGGCAATGACCATTATCTCATTGCTTATTTCAACTTTTTCAATGGGACATCCATTGTCTGGCAGGAAAACATCTTTGCTATCCAATGCTTTTTGGATGTACTCCTCTTCCCGTTCCAGACCTTTTAAACCCTTACTATACCAGTCATGATTTCCGGGAATGAACAGGGTCTTACCTTGAAAAGATTTTACCGTAGCCAATTGCGCGTCCAGATGATTCTTTGCCAACTCGTGGCCCTTTGGGTCATCGTCATTGTCAGGAAATCCAGCAGGATAAATATTGTCGCCCAAAAAAAGTACTGTACTATTGGTGCTGGCTTTATCCAAAACGGACTTAAACCGCTTTAAGGTAGGGTTCATGTCTCCCAGTGGTGACTCCCCTGCATCTCCGATCAAATAAAACGTGTGCTCCACTTCCTCGTTAGAGGCCACATCAGAATTAGCTGGGGCTTCATATTTTGCTTCATATGTGGCGCATCCGTACGCCAAGATGAGCAAGCTTGCAAGCACGTAATGTTTCTTCATATCCATGAGGTTGAATCCAAAATTTTGTACTTTGGATGATCAAACTATTAGTTATGTCGGAAATAGTAGAAAAAGCTGAACATTTTGCTTCGGAACTTTTGAAAAATGAGCTTGATCCAAGGTTTTTGTATCACAACCTACGACATACCCAACGCGTAGTTAAAAGTACTAAAGAATTGCTCAATTTCTATGGTTTTGACAAGGATGAGGAGGAAAAATTGCTTTTAACAGCATGGCTCCATGACACAGGATATGTCCATGGTCGTGAAAGCCATGAAAAAGCCGGATGCAAGATTGCCACGGATTTTTTGAAGGAGAATGACTATCCCACCACTGATATAGATAAAGTCTGCAGTTTAATCATGGCCACCGAAAGACACCATGAACCCCAGAACTTATCCGAACAGATAATCCGTGATGCCGATTCTTCCCATTTTGCCAAAAAAAGCTATTGGGAAACCACCGATTTTTTGAGGATGGAACTAAAAGAACTTGGCGTGGCCGATTATTCCCCAAAAGAATGGCGCGACATTAATATTAAAATGTTCCGCAATGAGCACGTTTTTTATACCGATTATGCCAGAGAGAATTGGGAAGAAGGTAAGGAACGTAACCTGAAACAGTTGGTAAAGGAGAAAAAAACCGAAAAAGACATTGCCAAAAAGGAAGCGCTCAAAGCCAAATACAAACAGGAAAGCCCAGACAGGAGCGTGCAGACCCTATACCGCGTTACCTTAAAAAATCATTTAAAGCTGAGCGATATTGCAGACACCAAGGCGAATATCTTACTATCCGTGAACGCCATAATCATTTCCTTGGTCTTGGCCAATTTGCTCACCAAACTGGACAACCCATCCAATACCTATCTCATATATCCCACATTTATTCTGATTCTGTTCAGCGTGGCTTCCATGATCTTATCGGTTTTGGCCACTAGGCCGAATGTTACCACTGGAAAATTCACCAAGGAAGATGTGGAGCAAAAAAGGGTGAACCTTTTATTCTTTGGCAATTTTCATAAAATGGATTTGGCGGAATATGAATGGGCGCTTCAAGAACTGGTCAAAGACAAGGATTATGTGTATTCCTCATTGACCAAAGACTTATACTATCTAGGTCTTGTTTTGAATAAGAAGTACAAAATCCTCAGGATTACCTACAACATTTTTATGTTGGGAATGATTGTCTCTGTACTGGCTTTTGGAATTGCTTTTCGCTTTTTTGGCCCGGATAGGCTTACCTTTTAATCACGTCTTCAGTTCTTCCATTAAATCATCGTAGGTATAGGTGCGTTCAGACGCCTTGTCTTTCTTGTACAAAATCTCCGCCCTAATAGCCTTAAGTCCTGTAACACCTTGAAGTCCTTCAAGCTCTACAATCTCTATATTGTTGGTGAAATAACCTTTGGCCTTTAAAAACTGAATATACCGCATGTACTCCCTTTCCTCTTTACGCTGGGAATATACAATGGCAAGTTTGCCTTTTTGGGTCAGCCTTTCGTTGGTGCCTTTTATATACGATTTGTCAATTCGCTTTTTGATGACCTCATATCTGGCGTTGTAGGTTCCATCTACATCAAAGCGCTTTTCATCCATTCTAAAACGTATGGACAAGGAAGTACTGTATACCAAAATCAACGAAGCCACATCCAGTTTTACAGGCAAATGAGGCTTCATGGCATAGTATTTATTCTCCATGTCGCACATAACCTGAAGCTGCCACAACCTTAGATTGCTCAAATACAGATTGTTGAATTTCCTATCCCGTGCAATGGAGCTTCCAATATACATGTTGTGCTCCACCCCGTCAGTCTTGTACCTTTCAAAATAATGCGGAAACATTTCTTGGGCAGCCACCTGTTTCTTATCCAACAAAGCCGCTAGTTGCATGTTGGCCTCCATGACACTTTCATCATAATTACGACGGTGGTCATAATACGATTCAGTGGTTTCATCAATCTTGTACTCGTATTGTTGAATAAGGTCCTTGATTTCTTTATCCTCTTTCCTTAAATGCTTAAAAACTGGGTCTATTTCCTCTTTTACAAAATCAAACACCGCCTGCTCTGTATGGGTATAGAGGGCTTCTTTGACCTCATTGAGATAGGTCTCCACCCTATACATCAATTCTTCATAAATGGGAAGTTTATACTTTTTGATAGCAGCCTCTAAAATCTCATTGATTTCCGAAAGCTGGATCATTAAATCGCGCTGAATGGAAAGGTTACGCTCCCTGGAAGAATCCTTGATATCTATTTGACCATACAAGGGGTGTACATCCTTAAATACAATTTCCTTGAACAAGGGTTGATTCCCTGCAAGCTCATCGGCCATAAAACGTTTGGCCTCTTCCTGAAACTTCCAATATACCGAAGGGTGTACGGTGGTACATTCATGTTGAATGATGGCATCTACCAGATTTTCCTCTTCTTCAATAGATCGCAATACCGCAGATATGATAAACGGCATTACATCATCCAATTTATTGGCATTGACACTATTGAGCTCATTGACCTTGTTTGAAACCAGTTCCAATACGCCCAAAAGCTCTCCGTCATTTGAAATGGGTGCCAAAATAGCGCTCTTTATACCCTGTTCGTTCAAACTTTTGTAGGGCTGACCATTCTTGGACCTGGCCAACGATTTCTCTACATTGGAAATGGCAAAATACTTACTCTCCCGAAACAGTTTTCCGTGCGAATAGTCACATAGCATAGCATCACAGGGCTGTGAATCCTCACCATGGAGGATAAAGCTTTCCATTCCCTTGCCGTAAATCTTAAAAAAATGATTGGCATTGGAATCATAGCCCGCAAATCCCACTCTGATTTCCTTGAGCTTGAACAACGACCTAAATGTATCCTGAAAGCTCCACATAAAGTCATCCCCTGCTTGCTTGTGCTTTCCTATAAGGGTTGATTTGATTTCAGAAATGGAATGTTCCGCAGTGACATCGAACATATTGGAAATCACAAAACCCTTGGTGATAAAGCTATTGGGTGGAATTTTTTCCTTCCAAAGCTCCAGGTTTTCAAAATTTTCCAAAAGCTCATCCACATCTTCCTGGGTGAGTTCCTTGGACTGCTCCGTGGGAATGATTTCCATGAAATCCGCATTGTACAGAATACGATAGTGATGCGTTACCCCGTTGGCATCAGGGATATCATAAAAGAAGGGCCGCTTAAAATCCAATTTAAAGCCGTAATAAAAGCTAAGGATCACAGTACATTTCATGATGTAGCTAAGCTCATCAGGAATGTTTCGGATTTTCAGTTCAAAATCCTCTCCGGCATCTTTCAATATTTTTTTAAATCGCTCCGATGAATTGAAAGTCAAATTTTCAAATGGAGTGGATGCGGTCTTTATCTCATTTTGGGTAAGCACGGAAGAAAAGGTGTCGGCCAATATTACACCAATGACATCCTTATATTTTTCCAACAAACTAAAATCGTCGAAACCCTCCCTGAGTATTGGGTAAGGGGCCTGTGTGTCCAGAATATACTTTGCCCGTTCAGCAAGATGCTTATCCTTGCTGTTCAATTGTTCGTCATAATGCTCAAGTAGCTTGTTAAAGCTTACCAACTGCACCATTGGACTTTCAGCATTGTAATTTCCCCTCATACAGCTATTGGTCGAAGTTTAGTTTACAAAGTTACAAAAACACCCACTCTTCTTTTCATAATGGAAATATTTATGGATTAATCGCCATTTTTAAGGATATTTAGTAAAATTTATCGCATGTCCTCCAATGCCAGATTAGATCGGGCCTACAAAAATGCCAAAGTCATTCCTTTTGATGACGACTCCAAGTTTATTTTATTCAGTGATTGCCATAGGGGAGACAATAGTTTTGCCGATGATTTTGCCAATAACAGAAATATTTATTTCCATGCCTTAAATCATTACTATCGAGAAGGGTTCCATTACTGCGAGTTGGGTGACGGCGACGAGCTTTGGGAAAATATTGGGTTCGATTCCATTTTTGAGGCGCACAAAAATGTGTACCAACTGCTTCGTAGGTTTCATTTGGAAAAACGTTTGCACATGATCTGGGGGAACCATGATATGGTATATAGGGACAAAGATTATGTAGACAAGCACCTGTCTCATTATTTTGAACCTATTGATGGATCGGACAAGGCCCTTTTTGAAGGAATCACTTACCACGAAGGCCTAGTCTTAAAACATACAGAAACCGGCCAAAAACTTTTCTGTACACACGGACATCAAGCCGATTGGTGGAACTATGTGTGTTGGCGCATTGGACGTTTTTTGGTCCGTATACTCTGGAAACCCCTTCAGGTGGTTGGCATTGCAGACCCAACTAGTCCCGCCAAGAATTACAAGGAGCTCATAAGAATTGAAAAACGAATAAAACGCTGGATTCTTCGAAACAATCTTCAAATTACCATTGTTGGGCACACACATAGACCACGCTTTCCAGAACCGGGGCAGATTCCATTTTTCAATGACGGAAGCTGTGTTCACCCCAGAAGCATTACCGGATTAGAGGTCGAAAATGGAAAGATTTCATTGATCAAATGGCATATAGATACCAAGGCAGACGGTACACTACAGATTGTAAGGGTATTACTTGAAGGGCCAGAAAAGTTGGTGGATTATATGGGCAATTAAAAAAATTACCATTTTCCGAATGCGCTTTTCAACGATTTAACTTCAATTTATCACCCTCATGGCAAGGTATTTGTTAACTTTATCATAGCCGTTTTACCCTTTTTGCTATGAAAAGACTTGTTTTTTCTTTCTTAGGTCTAGTGTTGGGAATCAGTGTTTTGCAAGCGCAATCCGATCTTCCTACCACCCGTCCATTAAAGATTGGTGAACGAAACGATTTGGACATAAAATCTAGCAATCAAGGGACACTTCTTCGCATGCCCTCAGTTCTTGACGAAAACCTTAAGGACAAAAATGACAAGCCAAGCGTGAAAATGCTTCCAGATAGGGAACTTTTACAAGCAGGGCATGATATGGTCATTGATCCAAAAGTGGGAGAAAAAGAGAAAAAAGGGTCCAAAGAACATTTTGGAGATCAATATTTGGGAGATTTTAAGACCTCTTCCAAGTTTGTGGGCATAGTGTGCCGAGATCACGAATATGTGGATGGTGATCGTATTAAAATCTATGTCAATGGAGAAGTGGTCGAGTTCAATCTTTTGCTAACTGGTTCCTTTAAAGGAATCAATGTAGATTTGGTCAAGGGATTTAATCGTATTGAGTTTGAAGCGCTCAACCAAGGCTCGTCCGGACCCAATACGGCCCAAGTCGTGGTGGCCGATGAGAAAGGCGAGGTTATCCACAACAACCGTTGGAACCTTTCTACAGGTTCTCGGGCCAGTTTAATCATCGTCAAGGAAGACGAATGATCATTCCCCAGGCTTGTAAGTCCGTTTAGCCCTTTTTAGCACATCTTCCTTATAGTAAGCGGCATCTTTGAATTCCATATCGGCGTATCGCTGCGCTTGATCATTAAAATGTGGCGAGTTGGGGTCTCCGCTCTGCCCTCCTGCCAACATGGTCTTTGCCTTTACCCGATCACCAAACTCTACCACGGCCACAAAACTGTTGCCGCGGGTCCCATAAATCTTCTTGGTATTGTTATCATATCGTGCCCCATAGGCCGCCAAAGCCCCCCATCTACCACTGGCAAAACCAATGGGCATGCTAGGTTTTGCATCATCAAACGGCTGGCGGATATCCCCATTTAGGCGTTGGTATCGATTAACCTCACCCCAAGGCATTTGCCATTTCCCAAAGTCATCCGTCAATTTTTGTATAGCGAACCCAAGAAGTTCCAATCTATTTTCAGCAGATGCCCAATCATCAAAATTAGATAGCAATTCCATTTGACTAGGATAATTTTTCATCTTTCCAGAATACCCCCACAACAAACAATTAGAGCCATAATAATGCGCCAAGGTCATGGCAACAGACTCCTTTGATGTAGTGAAATCCCACTGGCGTAAAACTTCTATAGGTTCTTTTAATTCTGGTTTTGGACGGGCATCATAGGCTTTTACCAATCCTGGAATCAAGGCCTCAAATGCCGGCAGGTAGGGGTCATGGGCCAGCTCAATTAAACTGTCCAAGGTATACCCGCTTCTATCGGTCAACAATTCAATGGCATGTACTCCCCTAAAATTTTCTTCATCCCGAGACATGTACTTAGGATAGTTTTCCCGTTTAGGACTGTATTCCAAAGCCGATGTGTAAGGGGTAGAATTACAATTTTGAATCCAACCATTCTTAGGATTCAACACCAAAATATTTTCGTCAACCGTGTGCAAACCCTGCCAATCTGTTTTGGGATTGCTTCCATCCACCGGTTGGGTAAAGTCAAAAATGGTGTCCCGTTTAGGAACAAAGTTTCCGTGAAAGTAAGCTATGTTACCCTCAGCATCGGCATAGACCGTATTGTTGGACGAATTGGTACGGATGTCCATCATCTTGCGGAATCCGTCATACCCCTCCTGTTTGGTTCTAATATAGGACTGCTCCAAGGCTTTTACGGGTTCCCACATCATGGCACTTGCCGTCCATTGGCCATCCTCCATGTGAGTGATGGGCCCGTGATGGGTCCTGTACATGGGAAAGGTCTTCTCCCTTATGGTATCCCCCTCTTTGTACTTCAGTATTGTCTCCAGAGAATCTACAGGGCGTAGCTCCTCTCCGTAGGCATAGAAAAGCTTGCCATCATTTTTAACCAAGGTTTCCTTGAATTCATCCATCACATCAGTATAGGTTGATGTGTGCATCCATCCTGTCTTTTCATTAAACCCTTGATACACAAAAAACTGCCCCCAAGTTACCGCGCCGTAGGCATTGAGTCCGTCCTCGCTCACCACATGTACCTCTCCCCTAAAATAGAACGAGGTATGGGGATTGATCAAGAGCATGGCGTTGCCCGATTGCGTCAATTCCCCAGAAATTGCAATACCGTTGGATCCTTGGGGCTCTGCCATTTCCTCTTCTTGTTGCTGTTTGATCAATTCCATTTCCGGAATTTCCATATCACTTTCATAAAATGCCTTGATTTTTCGGATGGAAATACGCTCAATATCCCCACCAATGGACCCTTCACTGAAATACATGGGCATCCACGGTTCAAAACGGGTCAGCAATTTGGGTTTTACTTCGGGGTGGGTGTGCAGATAGTAGTTGACACCATCTGCAAAAGCGTTGCACAATTCTTTCAACCATTCGGGACTATCTTCATAATTGGCCTTGGCCTCTTCCTCGGTCATGAATAGTTTGGCCCGTAGATCGCTATACAATGCTTCCTCCCCTTCCACTTCTGCCAAACGACCGGTAGCCCAGATATAATTCTGTTCCACTCGGTTAAAGTCATCCTCACATTGGGCATAAAGAAGTCCAAAAACAGCGTCAGCATCTGTTTTTCCGTAGATGTGTGGCACTCCAAAATCGTCACGGATTATGGTGATATTTTCTGCTTGGGCCTGCCATTTTTCAACTTCTGATATTGGTTTTGGCGTACAGGCCATTAGAACAAAAACTGCAGCTAGGATAAATGCTCTCATTTTGAGGTAGTTTGTTTATGTTGTGAAAATACAGGATTTCAATTTGATTTACCAACTGCCACTAGCCCCGCCACCTCCCGAACTTCCACCTCCGCCGGAAAAACTGCTGGAACTCCCGCCCGAACTTGATCCAAAGGAATGGGTTCCCGAAGAGGAAAAGGTCTTGCTCATGTAGTTACTATCCGACTTAACCCATGAAAGTTTAAAATCTTCTTTCCCTTTGAACATTATTTTCAACAAAGCCAAAAGCATGGTGAAAACAAAAAAGCCAGGAAGCACATAATACAGCCATGATAGGTTTTCCATTAGTGGGTCAATATTGATATTGAGTTCCAGAAACATGGAAAGGAAAAACAGGGGCATCAACATAAAGACCAATCCAAAACCAGCTTGAAGCATCCCAAAGGGGATCATGAAAATCCCCGGTACCAAACCAAGCTTTCCAATAAAAATCCCCCTGAACATTTCAATAAGTGCCGAATACCCTTTATAGAAAACAAATCCGCCTGCAAAAACGAAGACAGAGAGAAACAAGATCATCACAATTTTTGCCCAGAGCGGCATGGTACTATCTTCTTCTATCTTTCTTTTGAATTCTTCAAGTGCCTCTGGATCAAGCAAAAATTCTATGATTTGGTCCGTGGCCAAATCCAGTCCTCCAAAATAGTCTTCCTCCTTAAATCTAGGAATCATGGTGTTCCTGATAATTCGTGATGCCACCGCGTCCGTAATATAAGGTTCCAAACCATATCCCACCTCAATGCGCACTTCACGGTCGTTTTTGGAGAACAGGATCAAGATACCGTTGTCCTTATCCTCTTGTCCCAACCGATTCTGGTTGAAGGTGCCATTGGCATATTCTTCTATAGTTTCGTAGCCCAGTTCGTTTATGGTAAGAATCACCAACTGGTTGGTGGTCTCCGATTCAAAACGGTTGAGCTTACTGGCCAAGGAGTTAAGCTGTTCCGGTGTGAAGATTTGGGCACTATCGGTAACTATGGCCCTTAACTGCAAATACTGATCTTGGGCCATGCCCAAAATCGATATGAAAAGAAAAAAATGGAAAAGTAATGCCTTTCTCATGTTGTGATACAAGAAAGACTAAAGATAGGGTTTTGTTCGTTTTCGGAATCCGGGTCCGCTACAGAATCAATCTTCAGCAGGGGCGAGCTCTACTTTAAGGCCGTCCAAATCTTCGGTAATATGGATTTGGCAACCCAAGCGACTGTTGTCCTTCACAAAAAAGGCCTCGGACAACATGGCATCCTCATCATCGGACTTTTCAGGAAGCTGATGGTCCGATTGCACATAGCACTGGCAGGAAGCACACATGGCCATTCCTCCGCAAATCCCTATGGTGCCTTCAGGGGCCAGCTCATAGGAACGGACCACTTCCATAAGGTTCATGTTCATATCTGTTGGCGCATCCACTTCGTGTGCCACACCTTCTCTGTCAGTAATTGTAATCTTGATATCGCTCATTCGTAAAGGAAAAAGTGATTAGGGGTTAGGAATTGGGTTTCATGGATTTTATCAATCCGTACAATAATTTTGAAACTTCATTGGTCGCATCAATTAGCAAATCTGCCTTTTTCTTCTCAATTAATTTCAATTTTATGGCAAGATAGAGCATTGATCTAACTTCACTATTAGAACCAAGGGAATAAAACAAAAATTTGGAAAAATCTGAATTTGAACTTCTTTCGAACCCTTCAGCAATATTATTGGAAATGGATACAGAAGCTCTTCTTATTTGGTCCCTAAATCCAAAATCATTACAATTTTGAAACTCGGTATAAATCATCACACCAAGTTCTTGGGCTTTTTGCCAAACGATTAAATCTTCAAATCTTTGAACCGCCATACCTAATTCCTAGCTCCTAATTCCTGAAAGCTAATCTATTGCTTTGACCACGGCTTTGGGGGCTTCTTTTTTGCTTCCATCAAAACCAGTGACCCCTCCGACCGTTGTATACTTCATTACATATTTTTTATCAGGGTGGATACGCTGATAGGCACTTTGGCACATTAATGTGGCTTCGTGAAACCCGCAAAGAATCAGTTTTAATTTCCCTGGGTAGGTATTTACATCGCCAATGGCATAAATCCCTGGCACATTGGTCTGATAATCCAGAGTATTGTCCACCTTAATGGCATTCTTCTCAATTTCGAGTCCCCAATTGGCAATGGGACCCAATTTTGGCGAAAGGCCAAAGAGGGGGATAAAATAATCTACCTCAACGTCTATATCTTGGTCCGTATCCGTATTCTTGACCGTTACTTTCTCCAGTTGATTTGCTCCATGCAAAGCCGCTACCTCAGCAGGCGTAATCAGATTGATCTTCCCTTCGTTTTTGAGTTGCTGTACTTTTTCAACGGAATCCAAAGCACCTCTAAACTCGTTGCGTCGGTGCACCAAAGTGATTTCATTCGCTACATCAGCCAAAAAGATGGACCAGTCCAGTGCAGAATCACCTCCACCTGCAATCAATACCTTTTTGTTCCGATAAATTTCAGGCTCCTTGATCATATAGGCCACTCCATTGTCCTCATATTTGGACAGGTTTTCCAACAAAGGTTTTCTAGGCTCAAAACTTCCCAGTCCACCTGCAATGGCAACTACAGGGGCTTGATGTTGGGTTCCTTTATTGGTGGTGACCACAAAAGAGCCATCTTCTTGCTTTTCTATGGTTTCGGCCCGTTCTCCCAAAGTAAATCCGGGCTGAAAGGGCTTAATCTGCTCCATAAGATTGTCCACTAACTCACCCGCCAATACTTCAGGATACCCAGGAATGTCATAAATGGGTTTCTTCGGGTATATCTCGGAACATTGGCCCCCTGGCTGGGGTAAGGCATCAATCAAATGGCATTTGAGTTGCAATAGGCCCGCTTCAAAAACAGCAAAAAGACCCGTAGGTCCTGCTCCAATAATGAGTATATCGGTCTTAATCATTCAACAAAAATTTTTGAGGGATGCAAATTACCACTTGCTTTGGTAAGGATTTATGATTTTTGTCAGCTAGCTCACATTGATGACCTCTTCTATCTGGGGTGCATACTTCTTGATGGTCATCTCCACACCGCTCTTGAGGGTCATTTGATTGACGCTGCAACCAATGCAATTTCCTTCTAACCGTACCTTTACGGAACTATCATTATCTATTGAGATCAATGTGATATCACCTCCATCACTTTGAAGAAAAGGTCGGATTTCATCCAAGGCTTTTTCAACATTGTTTTTGATTTCTTCTGATGTCATGCTCATTTCTTTTTAACGGCGGCACAACCAGCCATTGTTGTAATTTTTATTGCTTCAGTGGGAGGGAGGTCCGTATTTCTTCTAACCAATTCCTGCACCACATTTTTTGTAATTTCTTCAAAGGCCTCTTCAGTTGGGGTTGCCGTTTGCAATGCTGCCGGTCTTCCCACGTCTCCGGCTTCACGGATACTCTGTACCAAGGGAATTTCTCCCAAAAAAGGCACTTTTAAGTCTTCAGCTAAATTTTTGGCCCCATTTTCCCCAAAGATATGGTATTTGTTGTTAGGCAGCTCTGCTGGTGTGAAATAGGCCATATTTTCCACAATTCCCAGAACCGGAACATTGATGGCTTCTTGATGGAACATGGCCACCCCTTTTCGGGCATCGGCCAAGGCAATTTCCTGTGGGGTACTCACTACAACCGCTCCCGTTACCGGCATGGATTGCATGATACTTAAGTGGATATCACCGGTGCCTGGAGGCAAATCCAACAATAAAAAGTCCAACTCCCCCCAATGGGCATCAAAAATCATCTGATTCAATGCTTTAGCCGCCATGGGGCCACGCCAAATTACAGCTTGGTTGGGTTCTGTGAAAAAACCAATAGACAACAATTTGACCCCATAATTTTCAACGGGCTTCATTTTGGCCTTGCCATTTACGTTGACAGACAAGGGCTTCTCTGTGGCCACATCAAACATAATGGGCATGGATGGTCCATAGATATCCGTATCCAAAAGCCCTACCTTAAAGCCCATTTTGGCCAAGGTAACCGCCAAGTTTGCCGTTACCGTGGATTTCCCAACGCCACCTTTTCCTGAAGCAACGGCAATGATATTCTGGATTCCAGGTATAGGGTTCCCCTTTATCTGGTTCACCTTGGGCTTGGCCGGGGCATCAACCTTTAGGTTGACCTTTATCTTGGCCTTTTCATAGACCTCGCTATGGATGATCTTCAAAATTTCCACTTCGGTCTTCTTTTTGGCCTGAAGACTTGGGTTCTTTATGGTCACGTCCACTTCCACCTCATCGCCAAACACTTGGACATTGGTCACCCCTCCGCTCTCCACAATACTTTGGCCTTCACCTGGGGCGGATATTTTTTCCAACGCTTTTAGGATATCTGCTTTTTTCAGCTTCATCAATCTTGTTTTTTCTGCAGTCGTTTGTATTGATTCTAAATTACAAAGATACGCCTTAGGCATGGATTATTGGAAGTTTGCCCATTGAAAATGAAGATGGTGGGATTGGCTCTACTTATGCCTTTTTTTAGCCCAATTCCTTGATAGGGTCCCAAAAATATTTTTGAAAATCCACAATCTGGTTTTCCTTGACCTGGATGCCTTCATTTTCCAAAAGCTGTTGCATGAGGTTGGTCCCACCAAAATGGTGTTTTCCCGTTAGCACTCCCACACGGTTTACCACTCGGTGCGCAGGCACATCCTTTGCCGCGGAATTGTTCATGGCCCAGCCTACCATTCGGGCACTTCGGGTGGCACCCAAATATTTGGCAATAGCCCCATAGGAGGTGACCCTGCCATACGGAATCTGTTGGGCCACTTCGTATACTCTATCAAAAAAGTTCTGCTCTTCCATATCAGTTATAAAAAATCCGGATCAAGGTTATCACCAATAGTACGAGCATGAGTGCACTCAAAATGTAGTTCGAGTTCTTTGAAAATCGATTGGTCTTGGTCTCCAGCTTATCAAAATAGAAGGTGTACAGGTATAGCACGGAAAAGGTTCCGGCACCAGCAGCCACAACAAATGTAGTGATGTCCTGGGCCTCGAATTTTATCCATCCGGCTTCGTTCCACATGGCATTGAGCCCGCTGTAGTAGGGTATGGTCAACAAATTCAATGCAGCCAACAACACACCTTTGTAAAAACTGTTCTTTTTACTGACTTTTACCTTTTGCATTTTTTTGGCTTTCTTTCTCTTGGCCGTAATAAAAAAGAAGACGGCAAAAAAGGCAAATACCACCAAGGCAATTTTCAGCAGAAGGTCTATCACTTCTGGATTTCTATATAAAAACTTGGAAATGAGCACGGCAACATATGCCTGTACCATGATCATTGAGGAAACGCCCAAACTAAACACAATGCCATTTAATTTTCCTTTTTCCACACTGGTCTTGGCCGCATTCATATTGAGCAAACCTGGCGGCACTGTAGCCATGAAGGCTGCCGAAAACGTGGCAAAAAAGAGGATTATGATATGGGTCATTGGTTAGTTGATCCTAAACTGGATATAGGTAATCGGTTTTCCTGCTTCAAGATACTGATTTTCGTAAAATGTCTGTATTTCCAAAACTTCTGGTGGACTTCCTTCGTTTCGGTACACATCGTGATTGGCATAGCAGATTTCATGTCCCATCCCTTGCAAAAGCCCCAAAGTGTAGCCATGCATATATTCACTATCTGTCTTCAGGTGAACAACCCCTTGGGGTTTAAGAATCTGTTTGTATTTCTTGAGAAACATGGGGTTGGTAAGCCGGTGTTTCGTGCGTTTGTATTTTATCTGGGGGTCGGGAAAGGTTATCCAGATTTCGTCCACTTCGTTTTCCCCAAATAGTTGATCTACCAACTCAATTTGGGTACGCAGAAAGGCTACATTCTCCAATTCTTGTTCCAGCGCAGACTTGGCTCCTCGCCAAAACCGGGCTCCTTTGATATCGACCCCAATATAATTTTTATTTGGGCTTCGTTGGGCCAAACCAACCGTGTATTCCCCTTTTCCACAGCCCAATTCCAATACAATGGGATTATTGTTCTTAAAAAAGGTGTGCCATTGACCTTTTAGACCAAATCCTTCCAAAACCTCGTCCCGTGTAGGCTGGACCACATTGGTAAAAGTCTCATTTTCCTTGAACCGTTTTAGTTTATTCTTACTTCCCACCGCTTACAGATTGAGCAATAATTTAATGTTTTGGCAAAACTAAGGAAATCCGCAAGCAATATGGATTTTGTTTTTTTGCAATCATGCAAAGTTCTAAACGAATTCTAGTTGCCCCATTGAATTGGGGGTTGGGACATGCCACGCGTTGCATTCCTATAATACAGGCTTTGTTGGACCATGGCCATCAGCCTTTTATTGCTTCGGATGGGGTTGCCCTCTCCCTTTTACAGAAAGAATTTCCCGGATTGCCTTCTTTTGAATTGCCTTCCTACAAAATCACCTATGCTGAAAAAGGAAAGAATTTTAAAATCAAAATGATCTGGGATTCACCCAAAGTACTCAAGGCCATGGCCAAGGAAAAGAAGGCCGTAAAACAATTGGTCAAGGAGCATGGGCTGGACGGTATCATTTCTGACAACCGCTTGGGGGCATTTTACAAAAAGGTGCCCTGTGTTTTTATCACCCACCAACTTAATGTGCTTTCTGGAAACACCACGTGGATGAGTTCCAAGGCCCATCAAAAGATCATAAAAAAATTCAATGCCTGTTGGGTACCCGATGTGAAGGATAAGCCCAACCTAACCGGGAAACTGGGTCATTTAAAAAAATCCAAGTTGAACATCAAGTATTTGGGTCCGTTGAGCCGTTTTGAAAAAACAAACGATTCAATCTTATACGACCTTATGGTGCTATTGTCCGGTCCAGAGCCTCAAAGAACTTTTTTAGAAGAAAAACTGTTGTCCGAACTTCTAGGTTTTAAGGGAAATATACTTTTTGTAAAGGGAAAGATTGAGGAATCCCAGACCAAAGAAGAGCTATCAACCCCAAAAGGTTCCATCATGCTGTATAATTTTATGCAATCCCGAGAGCTTCAAACTGCCTTGAACCAAAGTGCCAAAGTCTTATGTAGATCGGGGTATACCACTGTCATGGATTTAGCCAAACTGGAAAAAAAGGCCTTTTTTATTCCAACCCCAGGTCAATATGAACAAGAATATCTGGCTAAACGATTGGAAAAACACGGATTGGTCCCATACAACATCCAAGAGAATTTTGTTTTGGAGGACTTAAACCGAATGGATGAATTTGAAGGATTGACCCAGTTTGAATCCGAAGTTGACTATGAAGATTTGTTTTCGGTCTTTTTCTCCATCGTAAACGAAAATTCCGACCCGATTCCTTCTTCGCTCTCCACATAGATTTTTTCACCGTGGGCTTCAATAATGTGTTTTACAATGGAAAGTCCCAGTCCTGAACCGCCTTCACTGCGGCTACCGCTCTGGTCTACTCGGTAAAACCGTTCAAAAAGTCTAGGAATGTGCTGTCTTGGTATGCCTTCGCCATTATCGGTGACCCTGATAATGACTTTGTTCTTGATTAAATTTTCCACACTCACCTCAGTTGTACCTTTGGGAGAGCCGTACTTAATGGAGTTGACCAGTAAATTGCTGATGACTTGCTGCATTTTCTCCCTATCGGCATTCACATAAATGGGATCGGAATACTCCATATCAAAGGTTAGCGTAATTTCCTTTTGGGCCGCTTTCATTTCCAAAAGGTCAAACACATTTTGGATAAGCTCGATCACGTCAAAGTTTTCGCGATCCAATTTGAGTTCGCCCACTTCCAACTTCGTAATTAAATCCAAATCTTTTACAATGTAGATCAAGCGCTCCACCCCCTTGTTGGCCCTTTGAAGGTATTTTTCCCTGATCTTCTTGTCCTTCATCGCTCCATCCAGCAGGGTAAGGATGTAACCTTGCACGGTAAAGAGGGGTGTTTTAAGCTCGTGTGATACATTACCCAAAAAATCCCTCCGATATTCTTCCCTGATTTTAAGGGTGTCAATCTCAATTTTTTTCCCTTCTGCAAATTTTTCTATCTCTTCGGTGAGGGTTTTCATGTCCGTAGTGACCGGTTTGGAAGAAAAACTTGATGACTCCAGCAAGGAAACATCATCATAGATTTTTTTGATACGTCTGTATATGAACCGTTCCACCCTAATCTGGAGCACAGCAAAACAGATAACAAAACAAACCAATGCAAAACCCAAGGTGTGCAACCACAACATTTGCCCATTAAGAATCTGGAAGGCAATAATTGAGATGGTGGTAAATATGGTGATAAGCAGGGATGACCGTAAGGCAAACTTATAGGATTTCCTTAATTGTATGGCCATTATAGAACAAACTTATACCCTACTCCCTTAACGGTTTTAAAGTGATGATCGCCTATTTTTTCACGTAGCTTTCTGATGTGCACATCTATGGTACGGCCACCAACAACCACCTCGTTGCCCCAGACCTTATCCAAAATGACCTCTCTCTTAAAAACCTTGCTCGGTTTGGAGGTCAAAAGTGATAAGAGTTCAAACTCTTTTCTAGGCAGTACAATTTCTTCCCCATCATTGATGATCTTATACTCTTCCCGGTTGATGACGATGTTGCCTACCTTAACAATCTCCTCAACTTCTTTCTTTTCTTCTTTAAGTCTTCTTAGGAGCGCCTTGACCTTGCTTACCAAAACCTTTGGTTTTATGGGTTTGGTAATGTAATCATCTGCTCCGGCATCAAAACCGGCCACCTGGGAATAGTCTTCACCACGAGCTGTAAGGAAAGTGATGATGGTATCCTCCAGTCCTGGGGTGTTACGAATTACCTCGCAGGCTTCAATACCGTCCATTTCGGGCATCATAACGTCCATGATGATCAAATGCGGGTTTTTCTTTTTGGCTTTTGCCACAGCCTCTACGCCATTTTTTGCGGTAAAGACTTCATAGCCCTCAGAAGAAAGGTTGTAGCTTACAATTTCCAGAATATCAGGCTCATCATCAACAAGTAAAATCTTAATATCCTTCGTTTTCATGGGATGGTATTTCAAGGTTAATCGCCCAAATGTAAAGATAATACTATAATGCCATAAATGCTTAACGTTGATTTAATCTCCTAACATTATTGTAACAGTTTTCCAATAAACACTTAACACACAGCTAACATCGCTTTTACAGCCTGTGGCGTTCTTTGCGCCAAATACTAAGCTGATAATGAAATATTTTTTACTGATTTTTACGCTTGCCGTTTCCATGCAGGCGGTAGCACAGCAAACCACTGGAAGTATCGTGGGTAAGCTGACCGACAAAGAGCTTAATGATGAGCCTTTGGCTTTTGCAAATGTACTTATTAAAGGTACCACAATGGGTACCACTTCAGATTTTGATGGTCTCTATGAGATTTCAAGTGTTGAGCCTGGAATCTACACGTTGACCTATAGCTATTTGGGCTACGAAACCGTTGAAATTCCAAATGTGGAAGTAATTGCCGGTAAAGTAACCAGTGTAAACGTTCCCATGAGCGCATCTTCCGGATTGGCCTTGGATGAAGTGGTAATCACAACTGTTGCTCGAAAAGACTCTCAAACGGCACTATTACTAGATCAAAAAAGAGCAGTTACGGTAGTCGAAAGCATTGGTGCGCAAGAGCTCGGCGATTTGGGTATCTCCGATGCCAAAACCGCAACAACCAAAATTTCCGGAGTAACAGAAAGCGAAGCTTCAGGTGACATTTTTGTTAGAGGCCTAGGTGACAGATACCTATCAACAACATTGAATGGCCTACCCATACCATCGGATAATGTGGATAGGAAAAACATAAACTTAGGTTTGTTCCCTACAAGGGTTATCCAAAACATTAGTATTAGTAAAACCTATTCTGCCAGAACCTCAGCAGATCAAGCTTCTGGTAATATCGATATTGCCTCCAGAGAACTTGCTGGAACTTCAGAGTTGAGCATAGGTGTTTCTGGTGGTTTAAACACTTCCGTTTATCAAGACGGGGTCAATGACAACTTTTTAGTTTCCCCAAATTTGGATGACGAAACCACATTTGGCTTTTATGATTCAAATAGAACGCTTGTTCAACAATTGACTGAGCAATCTTGGGATCCGGCTACCAAAAAAAACCCATTGAATTATGGATTAAACCTAACCTTTGGTAAAAAACTTTTTGACAATAAGCTTTCTTTCATTCTAACAGGTTCGCACAATGAAAGCTTCAGACATAATGAAGGTGTCTATCAAATTTTGGAGTATGGTTTTGTTCAAGTAGGCGCATCGGACTATACGACATATGAGTCAGAAATCACCAATACCGGGTTACTGGATTTAACCTATTATATAAACGATAAGAACAAGATAAAATCCACCACCACTTTTCTCAACACATTAAAAGATGAAGTTGTAGAATTTGGTAGAAACGGCGAGGCACAGGTTAGTGATGATACAGGAGCTTTTGGAAGTTTTGGGATTCCCTTGGAATTTGTAAGAGATCAAAACACCAAACAAACCAGATTGTTGGTCACACAGCTTTTAGGTGAGCATAAGCTTTTCGAGAACAATCAATTGACTTGGGCAGGTGGTTATAATTTGCTTAATGCCGATGAACCTAACCGAATCAGAAACCAAGTATTCTTTGATGCCGCCCCAGAAACTTCCGTGGCACTAAACTCACAAGGTGGTTTTAATCAAAGAAAAGCCGCACAATTGATTGAAGATATTGAATACAACGGTTACATAAATGATGTGATCAATATTATTAATGAAGAGGGTGAAGAAGGCGAATCCAACAAAAAGTTTGATGCTGAACTAGGCGTTTTCTATCGAAACAAAGAGCGTGATTTCAGCTCTGAGTTTGTTGGGGTTACAGAATCCAACAGTGTTGATCGGTTTAGCACAAGAACGAATAGCCTGGACAATTTAAACGGAATCCTAAATACGCAAAATTTTGCCAACGGTTCATTGCAAGTTGTTCGGTTAAGTGCAAACTCCAACGGTGAAACAAAAGATATCTATACCGGGGAATACACCTCGAAAGCCGCTTATGCCAATTTTAATGTCCAGTTGAACAAAATTGGAATAAATACAGGTATCAGGTTTCAAAAAGATGAAATATTCGTCAGTTATGATGTGGGTGGTAGTGGTACAAGGATTGTTGGAGATACCCAACAAGATTATTCCAACTTTTATCCAAGCTTGAATCTAAAATACTCCATTAATGACAAGCATGCGTTAAGGTTTGCAGCTAGTAGAACCATCACGCTTCCCGAATTCAAAGAAATAGCTCCCTTTAGGTATGTTGCCCCTTCTGGTCAAGAAGTCACTGGTAATGCAGATAACCTTACTGCGTCCTTTACAAATAATTTTGACCTTAAATGGGAATTTTTCCCTACCAACGATCAGTTGATTTCCTTAGCGGTTTTCTACAAGGACATTACAGACCCTATCAACAGAACCACACAGCGTGGGGGTGAAAGTATTTGGACTTATGAAAATACAGGAGAAAAAGCTGAGGTTTATGGAATTGAGTTGGAAAGCAAAATCAACCTCATCAAGCCCACCTATGATGAAGTAAATGACGTTGATTCAGGTATTGATTTAAGTCTTGTGTTCAATACTACCCTAATGCACCATGAACAAGATTTGAAACTTGTTCTTACAGAGGATGGGGCCAGCGCTACAGACTTCTTCAGATTTGGGACCAATACTTCTACAGGTTTGCAAGGAGCATCCGACTTTATTGTCAACACAAACTTGAACCTTAAAACTGCTGGTGAAAACCCATTTGGTGCATCGCTTAACGCTAATTACGCTTCTGACAAAATCTTTGTTTTGGGTAGTGCCGAAGGATTCAACATATATGATTATTCCTATAATGACAATATCGTTGAAAATGGGTTTGTAGTCTTAAATGGTAGACTAAGTAAAGATATTGGTGAACATTGGCAGCTTTCCTTAACTGGACAAAACCTATTGAATCCAGAAATCAAAAGAACTCAAGGTGTTCTGGACAACCGAAATGAAATTCGAAATTTTTCATCTGATATAAATGAACGTTTGGGGCCAAACGCGCCACAAAGAATTATCCGTACCGAAACGGTAAGATCCTATAAACTGGGCAGCACTGTAAGCCTGGGTGTAACCTATAATTTTTAACTAAATATAAACCTGTAACCATAATATTTTAAACTTCAAAAACCCTAATTATGAAAACGAAAATCTTTAAACTTTCAATAGCCTTAGCAGCTGCATTTGCGCTCGTACTCACGGGTTGTAGTAGCGATGACGGTGGCCCCGCTGGCCCAACATGTTCCGATGGCATTCAAAACGGCACAGAAACAGGCGTGGATTGCGGTGGTACTTGTGGCGCTTGCCCTGTTGAAGCAACATGTGATGATGGTATTCAAAACGGTGATGAAACGGGAGTAGATTGCGGTGGTTCTTGTCCAAATGCGTGTACAGATGCCTCAGACTTGACCTCCATCAGTCCCATTACAGAGGATTTGGAACTTGACCCTTCCATCGCCTATACCTTAGACGGAGCGGTAAGCGTTGAGAATGGTGCTAAGTTAACTATTCCTGCCGGTACCACTATTACAGCTACGGCTGCATCCGGTGATGAAACCGAGACATACATTGTAATCCAAAAAGGTGCTTCCATTGACATCCAAGGGACTGCTGCCGATCCTGTAGTAATGACTTCCAATAATCAAACTCCAGGAGACTGGGGTGGTTTGGTAATCCTTGGTGATGCTACCACTACCAAAGGTACCGATGCTACCGCAGAGGTTGGTGAGTTCAAATATGGTGGTTCCAACGATACGGACAACTCTGGTACCATCAACTATTTGATCATCAATTACGCCGGGGCCCAAATCAATCCAGAATCCCAGTACAACGGCCTTACACTTTATGCTGTTGGTTCCGGAACAACAATCAGCAATGTTGCGTTGTTAAATGGCACTGATGACGGTGTTGAGTTCTTCGGTGGAACAGTTTCTGCTTCCAACTTCTACTTGGAAAATAACCAAGACGATGCCATTGATTGGACGGAAGGATGGAACGGTACGTTGACCAATGCTTATGTATTGCATACCGAAGCAGGATTCTCTACTGCTGTTGAAGCAGATGGTGACAACAACATGCCAACTTTAGAAAACTTGACAGTTTTGTCAACAGTAGGGGGTACCGCACTTCAGTTCAAAAAAGAGTCTGGTGCAACTATCACTGGTCTTTCCATATCTGGTTATGAAACTATCTTGGATTTTAGGGATGGTGGCGCTGTTTCCAACGTACAGATTGAAGGTGAAGATTCCGATCCAAATGAACTATATGCCAACTTGGCAACTGTTGACATTAATATGTTCTCTTGGGCAACAGGTGAAGACATTACCACTTCAGCAAACCTTAAGGGAAGTGTTACTTCAGATTTGACTTTGGATGCCTCAACTGCATATACTTTGCAAGGAACTTTGAGCGTTGAATCAGGTGCTACTTTGACTATCCCTGCTGGTACCACTATTACCGCCGATGTACAAGCTGCCGGTGCAACAAGTACTTACATTGTAGTACAAAAAGGTGGTATGATCGATATCCAAGGAACTGCTGCTAATCCAGTTGTTATGACTTCCAGCGGTGAAACTCCTGGTGATTGGGGTGGTTTGGTCATTGCCGGAAATGCCACAACTACCAAAGGTACCGATGCAGTTGCAGAAGTAGGTAACATTATTTATGGTGGTTCCAACGATACTGACGACTCAGGTTCTATTGATTACTTGATCATTAACTACGCTGGTGCGCAGATCAACTCCGAATCTCAATACAACGGTCTTACACTTTATGCTGTAGGTTCCGAAACTTCCATCAGCAACGTTGCCGTATTGAACGGTGCAGATGATGGTGTTGAGTTCTTTGGAGGTACCGTTTCAGCATCCAACTTCTACTTGGAAAACAACCAAGACGATGCTATTGACTGGACAGAAGGTTGGAACGGAACTTTGACTGATGCTTATGTACTTCATACTGAAGCTGGTTTCTCTACTGCTGTTGAAGCGGATGGTGATAACAACATGCCAACTTTGGAAAACTTGACTTGTGTTTCCAGTCAAGGTGGTACCGCATTACAATTTAAAAAAGAATCTGGTGCTGCAATCACTGGTCTTTCCTTAAGTGGATATGAAACCAACGTTGACTTTAGGGATGGTGGTGCCACTACCAACGTTACTGTTGACGGCGTAACCGTTGATGTGGATGCGGCTTATGATGATCCAGCAACAGTAGATGTAACCATCTTTGATTGGGCAACCAATTAAGAAAATGCTCTTGACATAATAACCTACAAGCCCCTTGATATTGTCAGGGGGCTTTTTTTTGCATTTCATCGAAAAAAGAAACACTAATCGTTGAACGGTCCCACCATCGCAAGCATATTTTTTTATATTTGTGGCACAGCCTTTGTTATCAATACTTTATGAAGCACTTTTACCTTGTAATTCTATTTTTTGTCTGCGCCATTGGGTTTTCTCAGGAAAATGCAAAGGCAAGCTCGGATATAGAAGGATTTAAACTCTATCCAAACCCTGTTACACAAGGAAAAGTCTTTATAGAAACAGCCTATAACGCACCCAAACAAATCCTTATTTTTGATGTTCTGGGCACCCAAGTGCTACAAACCACAATTATCGGTCAAGAACTCAATCTTTCTCGCTTAGACAAGGGCGTTTACATCCTCAGGGTTTTTGAAAACAACAAAGTGGCCACTAGAAAGCTAATAGTCAAGTGATTTGGACTGTTTTAGCCCACTGACAAGGTCATAAACCACAGTTTTTTCTGCTTTACCAACACAAAGTGCCATTTCACAACATTTTATGGCCCTTTTCTACTGGTTTACATACTTTTACATTGCATACCCCAAATCAGCATTCATGAAGAAACTCTACTTTGTTCTCATTATGGCTTTACCTATATTCACCTACGGTCAGGAATTGGTCAGTGTAAACACAGAGCCCACACAAGAGCTTCAGGGTTTTAAAATGTACCCTAACCCCGCTTATGGCGAGGAAGTCTATATTACCACAGAATCCAACGGGACCAAACAAATAAAAGTGTTCGATGTTTTCGGGGAAGTGGTTCTTACCGATAGAATCGCAACCAACACTTTAGACATATCCAGGTTGGTTCCAGGGGTCTACGTACTCCAAGTAACCGAACAGAAAAAAACCATGACCCGAAAACTGGTCGTGAAGTAAAATATACACTTTAAAAAGCTCTCTTACCAAAGGGCTTTTTTATTTTTGGGTACTTTTACGGCCCAATGGACAACACGGATATCCAACAGCTATTTTCCATCCAAGATTCCAATGAATTTGATTCCTTGGCCATGGAAATTTTTCAATTTCAATATAGAAACAATCCCGTTTACACAGATTATTGCAATCATTTGGGGAGAACTCCCATAGAGGTCAATCACATATCCCAAATTCCTTTCCTACCTATTGATTTCTTCAAGACCAAAACCGTAGTTACTGACCAAAAAAAACCGGAAACCGTATTTGAGAGCAGTGGTACCACCCAAAATACGACAAGTAAACATTACGTGGCCGATCTAAGCTTGTACGAACGTAGTTTTTTAGACGCTTTTACATTGTTTTACGGCCCTGTGGAGGAATTATGTATTCTGGCCTTATTGCCATCTTATTTGGAGCGAAAAGATTCGTCGTTGGTCTACATGGTCAATGAGCTGGTATCCCGTTCACAACATCCCAACAGTGGATTTTATCTGTACAATCTTCAAGACCTTCATCAGAAACTGAAAGCACAGGAGGCTTCTGGCTCCAAAACCTTATTGATCGGTGTCTCTTTTGCCCTGCTGGATTTAGCGGAACAATTTCCCATATCCTTAAAACATATCACCATTATGGAGACCGGTGGAATGAAAGGGAGGCGCAAGGAATTGATTCGTGCCGAACTACATGACATCCTAAAAAATGCCTTTGGGGTTCCCAGCGTACATTCTGAATATGGGATGACAGAACTCTTATCCCAAGCCTATTCCCAAGGTAACGGCATTTTTATGGCTCCTCCATGGATGAAAATCTTGACACGGGACACGGAAGATCCACTAAGCAATCAATCTCATGGAAAAACAGGTGGAATCAACGTAATTGATTTGGCCAACCTTCATTCGTGCTCCTTTATAGCTACCCAAGATTTGGGTAAGACCTACGCCGATGGGTCTTTTGAAATTTTAGGCAGGTTTGACCATTCAGATGTTCGGGGATGTAATTTAATGGCACTTTAATGGAAAAACAACAAAATCCTTCGATCCGCACATAAATACAAACCTCTTATATATCCATTCTAAATGGTTTTCAAAGTTTTATGTAATTTGATTGGAATAATCAAACAAACCAACAATTATGGATAGAAATGCATTCTTAAAAAGAAGTGCCCTTTCCGCTGCCGCACTTGCATCATTACCCTCGTTTGCCCATTTTTCTTCAACATCGAAAAAAGAGAATGATCCCTTGAGCCCAAAAATCGTGCGCAAGGATGAAGGCAAGAAGGTGAACGTTATCGGAGACCAACAAACCTTTAAACTAACCGGTGAAGACACCAATGGCATGTTTACATTGATTGAGGAAGTGAATCCACCGGGCACCATGATCCCACCCCATGTACATACCAACGAAGATGAAATATTCAAAGTTTTGGAAGGCGAACTGGAAGTCACCGTTGGAGGTGAAACCACTGTTTTAAAAGCAGGCGACCTTGCTTTTGCCCCTAAAAATGTACCCCATACTTGGAAAGTAGTGGGTAATCAAGATTGCCGAACCATTCTAAGCGTTTTCCCTGCAGGACTGGAGCATATGTTCGAAGAGTTGGGGAAACTGCCCCCAGGACCCCCTGATTTTGCCAAAGTGAGTGAAATCTGTGGGCGTTACGGAATATCCTTCATCGCCTAAAAACAAGGGCCATCTTAAAAGATGGCCCTTGTTTTCTATTCCACTACCATGACAAAGTAGTTTTTCTTACCCCTTTGGAGCAATACAAATTTGTTGTTGATCAAATCGGCCTCGGTAATTAGGTAATCTTCCTTAACCTTTTCCTTGTTTACTGAAATGGAATTTTGTTTAAGCTCCCTTCTGGCTTCACCATTAGATCCCAAGAATTGGGTTTTTGCGGCCAAGGCACCGATCATATCCAAACCAGAAGTTATCTCTTCTCTTGATACTTTCGCTTGTGGAACTCCTTCAAAGACATCCAAGAAAGTCTTTTCGTTCAACTTTTTTAAATCTTCTGAAGTGGATTTTCCAAACAAAATATCACTGGCCTTTATGGCATTGTCCAAATCTTCTTCGGAATGCACCATAATAGTGATTTCCTCTGCCAATTTTCTTTGAAGGGTTCTTAGGTGGGGGGCTTCTTTATGCTCGGCCACCAAATCTTCAATCTCTTGTTGGTTCAAGAAGGTAAATATTTTGATATACTTTTCAGCATCTTCATCCGAAGTGTTCAACCAATATTGGTAGAACTTGTAGGGAGAGGTTCGCTCAGCATCCAACCAAACGTTTCCGCCTTCGGTCTTGCCAAATTTGGTCCCATCTGCCTTGGTTATCAGAGGACAGGTCAACGCAAAGCCTTTTCCATTGCCAATACGCCTTATCAATTCTGTTCCTGTGGTAATGTTACCCCACTGATCGCTCCCGCCCATTTGAAGCGTACAATCGTGTGCACGGTAAAGGTGCAGAAAGTCGTACCCTTGTACCAATTGATAAGTAAACTCAGTAAAAGACATTCCCTCCTTGGCATCGGCCGAAAGTCGTTTTTTAACCGAATCCTTGGCCATCATGTAATTAACTGTGATATGTTTTCCAACATCCCGAATAAACTCCAAGAATGAAAAATCTTTCATCCAGTCGTAGTTGTTCACCAAAACGGCGGCATTGGGCACATCGCTTTCAAAGTCCAAAAACCGACCCAACTGTGCTTTTATGGCCTCTTGATTATGTCTGAGTGTTTCCTCATCCAATAAATTTCGTTCTGCGGATTTACCGGAAGGATCTCCTATCATTCCTGTTGCTCCTCCCACAAGCGCATAAGGCTTGTGTCCTGCCAATTGAAAGTGTTTCAACATCATCACCCCCACCAAATGTCCAATGTGCAGGGAGTCCGCTGTAGGATCAATCCCCACATATGCAGCCCGCATGGCTTCCATTAGATGCTCCTCCGCTCCCGGCATTACATCATGTATCATTCCCCTCCATTGCAATTCCTGAACAAAATTCTTCTTCATGATCTACTTTTAGAATAGCTGCAAATATAAAATGAAGTTGCCACTTCCCTGAATAATTTCAGTACAAATAGGTACTTTTACCACATGATATTGGTCACTGGAGGTACTGGGTTGATAGGTTCGCACCTGCTGTTCCATTTGGTGAAAAATGGAAAAACAGTAAGAGCCAACTATAGAACCGAAGAGTCTCTTGGAAAAGTTTCCAAGATTTTTGGGTATTATTCCAATCAACCTGAAAGTCTTCTTGAAAAAATACAATGGGTACAGGCCGATATTACCTCTATGGGCAATTTAGATCAACTTTTTATTGGCATTGAGGAGGTCTACCATTGCGCTGCCCTAATTTCTTTTGACCCTAAAATGTACAAGGCTTTGGTCCAGGCCAATGTAGAAGGGACTGCCAATGTTGTAAACTTGAGTCTTAAGTATGGCATAAAAAAACTTTGCTATGTAAGCTCCATTGCTGCCATTGGATCTAGTATAACTAAAAAAGAAGTCACGGAAGACACTGAATGGGCCAATACCAACGCTTCGGTGTACGGGATTACCAAACACGATGCTGAACTTGAGGTATGGCGCGCATCCCAAGAAGGGCTGTCAGTGGTCATTGTAAATCCTGGTGTAGTCATTGGCCCTGGGTTTTGGAAGTCAGGCAGCGGTAGTTTTTTCACCTATGCAGCCAAAGGTAAAACCTCTTATATTCCAGGTGGTACCGGTTTTGTGACCATTAGTGATGTAATCAATGCCATGACCACACTTATGGATTCCAACATTGTCGGGGAAAGATTCATATTAGTGAGCAATAATCTGTCCTATGCAGAATTGTTCCAAAAAATTGCTCCAAAATTGGGGGTATCCCCTCCAACAAAAAAAATCCCTTTTTGGATGTTGGAGATTATGTGGCGCTTGGACGGACTACGAAGTTCTTTGTTGGGGAAAAGGCGTAGACTTACCAAAAATATGGTGAAAGGATTGCGACACCAAGATATTTACAGCCACGAAAAAATTAAAAATGCGATTGATTTTAAATTCGAGGATTTGGATGCAGCCCTAGATTTTTGTTGCTCCAAATTTCCGGATTAGGGCTCCGTTGGCTTGTTTTCTTCTCTTTTGGCCTTAATGGAATCGCGTAGTCGTAACTGAACCTCCTTAATACTGTCGTTCTTTTGTTTGCTGATGTTTTCCATTATGTTTTTCCTATTATCAATCCTTTCCTCCACTTTTTCATAAATGGACTGGTACTCCAACGGAATGGAGGCATAGTACAAATCACTTTCCACAAATTGCACGCTGTCTATTTGATATTTCTCGTAAAGAAAATCCATGACATCAATACCCGATTCTTTAAACTTGCTGCCAAAAGCGGCTTTTGTAGCGTTCAAAAGCGAAAGGTCATGGAGAATATCCACCATTTTCTCCTTAGGAATAAGATTTTCAGGTTTCTCTACCACCTTCTCACCACAAGAGAAGAGCAACATTCCAAAAAAGAAAAAAACAGCTTTTTTCATGCCCTATCGGTTAAATGTAAGTCGCTTGGCGTTCTTTTTTTCAGAAAAACGACCATTCTCATAGGCTAAATGCCCATTGACAAAAGTTCGCGATACTTTGGAGTCAAAAGTAGCACCTTCAAAAGGAGACCAACCACATTTATAGAAAATATTATCCTTTTTAACCTCGTTTTTAGAATTTCGGGTCACCTGGACCAAATCGGCATAATACCCTTCCCGAACAAACCCCCTACGATCAATATCAAATAGTTTTGCAGGATTATGGCACATTTTCTCCACCATTTTTTCTAAACTAATCTTGCCTTCCTGCTCTTTTTCGAGCATTGCCAACAATGCATGTTGCACCAATGGCCCGCCAGATGGAGCTTTGGTATAAGGATTATTTTTTTCTTCCAAAGTATGTGGGGCATGATCGGTGGCCACAACATCTATCCTGTCATCCAAAAGGGCGTCCCAAAGTTTGTCACGGTCCTCCTTGGTCTTCACAGCGGGATTCCACTTGATCAGAGTACCTTTTTTGGCGTAGTCCTCATCCGAGAACCATAAATGATGGATGCAGACTTCCGAGGTAATCTTCTTTTTCTCCAACGGAATTTCATTGGTGAACAAATCGGTTTCAATGCCGGTAGATATATGAAAAACATGCAAACGGGCCCCTGTTCGTTTCGCCAAAGCTATGGCCTTTGAAGACGAAAGATAACACGCTTCTGCACTTCTAATAATAGGATGCATCTCCACAGGAATATCATCTCCGTACATTTCCTGATACTTGGCCATATTGGCCCTTATGGTTCCTTCATCTTCACAATGGGCCGAAATCACCATTTCTGTATTGCTGAATATTTTTTCAAGAACAGACTCGTCATCAACCAACATATTTCCTGTAGAAGACCCAAGGAACAATTTCACTCCTGAGCAGGCATTTTTATCCAATCGCTTTAACTCTTCCAAGTTATCATTGGTGCCTCCAAAGAGGAATGAATAGTTGGCAAAAGCATCTTTTGAGGCTATGGAAAATTTCTCTTCCAGTTTTTGAAGGGTAGTGGTCTGTGGATTGGTGTTGGGCTGTTCCATAAAGGTTGTAATGCCTCCTGCAATGGCTGCTCGGCTCTCCGTGGCAATGGTGCCCTTGTGGGTTAATCCAGGCTCCCTAAAGTGCACCTGGTCATCTATTATGCCGGGCAACAATAAATCCCCCTTTAAATCTACAACCGAGGCATTGGCATCTGAAATATCAGCATCCATTCGCGCAATATAATCACCCTCCAATAACACATCTGTTTCAAATATGCGGTTCTCGTTGACCACCTTTGCGTTTTTCAATATTATTCTTGGCATCCTAAAAGTTCTTTCTGAAAAATATGCTTCTAAATTTCATGGCGATTACCCCGAAAATGGCTTCCCGGATAATGGCCGAGTTCATTTTGGACTTTCCATTGATCCTATCGGTAAAAATAATGGAGACTTCCTCTATTTTGAATTTCTTGAGGTACGCCCTATACTTCATTTCAATTTGAAAAGCATACCCAATAAATTGCACATTGTCCAGTTTTATTTCTTCCAAAACTTTACGCTTATAGCATATAAAACCGGCTGTTGGATCATGCACTTTCATTCCGGTTATGAACTTGACATAAAAGGATGCGCCATAGGACAACAGGATTCTAAAGAGCGGCCAGTTTACCACATTCACCCCTTTTTTGTAACGGGAGCCTATGGCCACGTCGGCACCATTCAGGCAAGCACGGTGCAACCGGGACAAATCTGCGGGACGGTGTGAAAAATCGGCATCCATCTCAAAAATATACTCGTAACCACGATCCAATGCCCACTTAAATCCATGTATATAGGCTGTTCCCAAACCTGCTTTCTCTTTGCGCACCTCCAAGAACAATTTATCCGGAAATTCCAATTGGAGGGACTGTACGGCTTCAGCCGTGCCATCAGGGGAATTGTCATCAACCACAAGAACATGAAAATCTTTCTTAAGGTCAAAAACCGTTCTTGTGATGGCCTCAATGTTCTCAATCTCGTTGAAAGTGGGTATAATAACCAAGCCGTCCGCCATTGGTAATCTATTAGGAGGTAAAAATACGGTTTTCTTGCTTGCCTATACAAGTTGTTCTGCGTTAGGCACCTCCGTCTGTCCATCAATATTTGTAACTTTGCCCATCAAAAATCCATTTAATGATCCAAAAGTTTCCAAAGCTTTTCCTTGTTCTACTGGCCATAGTTTTTGTCCTAAATCTTGTTCAAGGCTTTTTCACGGAACTTATTTATGATGAGGTTTATTATTGGTATTATGCCCAGGATATGGCATGGGGCTATTTTGACCATCCGCCCATGGTGGCCCTTTTGGTAAAAATCAGCAGTTTCTTTTTTAGCGACGAGCTTGGGGTTCGTTTTATGGGCAGCGTGCTATCGGCAGGAACATATATGTTGCTTTGGCTACTTGTGGATGACCCCAGAAAGAAAGATTATATAATCCATTTTTTCCTGTTGGTGTTTTCATTTACACTGATGAATGCCTATGGTTTCTTGACGCTTCCAGATACGCCCCTTCTATTTTTTACGGCGCTTTTTTTATGGCTCTACAAATGCTTCCTGAAAAATCCTTCTACTTTGACTACGGTATTGCTGGGGTTGGTCATGGCTGCTTTAATGTATAGCAAGTATCATGCGGTTCTGGTCATTTTGTTTGTGTTCCTATCCAATGTTAAGCTCATTGCCAATAAAAAAGCTTGGATGGCGGTAATTTTGGCCTTGGTTTGTTACATCCCCCATTTTATTTGGCTCTACCAGAACGATTTTGCACCCATCACCTTTCACTTATATGAGAGGCCCAACCAAGCCTATTCGTTTGGAGGGTTTACCTTGGGCTATTTTTTAAATCTCATAGTAATCATTGGCTTACTATTTTACTGGGTCTATGCCTCCTTGTTTCGGTTCAAGGCTACCGACACCTTTTCCAAAGCACTGTTGTATTTAGTGTATGGTATTCTGATTTTTTTCTTTATCTCCAGCTTTAATAGACGTGTACAGGCCCAATGGGCCATAGTTATTTCCATTCCTTTGGTGGTTATGGCATTCAACTATCTCATGGATAATTCCAAGAGCAGAAAATGGATGTATCGTATGGGAATTGTAAGTGTACTGCTTCTTTTCTATGCAAGGGCATGGTTAATATATCAGCCCCTATTTCCTAAGATATATGAAACCCATGGCAACGAAGAATGGGTAGATGATCTGCATGAAAAGGCAAAGGATTTTCCAGTGGTGTTTGAAAATTCGTATCGCCGTTCCCCCATGTACGAGTTCCATACAGGAATACCTACTTTTTCGCTGAACAATTATATGTATCGAAAAAACCAATACTCCATAGATGGTTCCGAGGAAAGGGTAAGAGGCAAAAAGGTGGTCTATATTACCCAATACAGAAAAAGTGGAGACCTACAATACATTGATCAGGACAGCACTGTCTTTTATGGCATATTTATAGATGATTTTCAGTCCTACAGAAAATTAAAGTGCATTGTAACCAAAACGGAAACAGGTAGTGGATACGACTTAAAAGTTTACAATCCCTATCCATTTGATATTTTACTTGAGAATTTAAAATATACCATTTCCTATTCCAACCCCTACAAACAAGTAAAGGAAATGCTGCCACAAAAAGTGACCAACCTATATCCGGAAAGTGCCTACCTAAAAAGCAAGGACACCGCCCATTATAAGTTTGAACTTCCATTACCCAAGAAAATAGACAATCCAACTTATTTTAGGATTGGTATATCGGAAAACGGATTACCCCCCGGTTTAAACGGAACGCCAATAAAAATCCAAGAATGATCCCAATTGAGAAAACCATCAATTCTTTGGATTGGATGACCATTGTCCTATTTATGGCCCTTTTCGTGCTTGCCTTGGGAAAATATTTGTACCACAACAGGTTTGTGAATTTTATAATCCTGCCTTTTAACGACAAATATGTACTGCTACACAAAAAGGGGCACCTCTTAAACTGGTTTCATATATGGCTTACCCTGTTCCAATTGGCCAACCTTTCCCTTTTTGTTTTTCTGTCGTTAAAGATTTTTGATGCCCTGCCGGAAGGCCCATCCCTAATGGTATTTTTTATACTGATGGGGTTTCTGGCCCTTTTTCAGCTGTTTAAATTTTCTGTTCAATTCCTAAAGGCCTATGTGTTCAACACCCAAGAACTTGTGTCGGAATTGGTGTTCAGTAAGACATCCTATTTCAACTATAGCGGTCTTGTGCTCTGTGCAGCCAATATAATTTTGATTTACATCCTAAAGGACTCCAAAATAGTGGTTTATGCCGCAATAGTCTTAATTCTTCTTATAAATGGCATCGGAATCGCAAAGCTGCTGAAGAACTATCAAAAAGCCATGTTTCCGTATTTTGTCTATTTTATTTTGTACCTTTGCGCACTCGAAATTGCGCCCTTGGTGATAATTGGAAGCTACCTAAAAGATTGAAAAGCTTATGAAAGTAAAAACAATTTTGGTTTCCCAACCAGAACCCAAAATCGAAAACTCTCCCTACTCACGGTTGATCGAGAAAGAAAAGGTTAAAGTAGACTTTAGGCCTTTTATCCATGTAGAGGGAGTTGAAGCCAAAAATGTAAGGCAGCAAAAAATCGATCTGAACAACTTTACGGCAATTATCCTGACCAGCAGAAACTCTGTTGACCATTTTTTCAGAATTGCCGAGGAGATGCGTTTTAAGGTTCCTGACACCATGAAGTATTTTTGCCAATCAGAGGCAGTCGCCTACTACTTGCAAAAATATGTGGTCTATAGAAAGCGTAAAATCTATGTTGGTAAGCGTACGTTCAATGAACTGGTTCCGCTTATCAAAAAATATAAGGATGAGAAATTCCTTTTACCTTCCTCCGACGCGCTTAAGGCAGCAGTGCCCCAGGCTTTGGATGAGTTGGGCATAGATTGGAAACGCGGTATTTTCTATAAGACGGTCATCAGTGACCTTTCAGACCTTAGAAACGTTTATTACGATGTATTGGTATTCTTTAGCCCATCAGGAATTGAATCGCTTTTGAAGAATTTCCCGGATTTTGAGCAGAACAACACCCGCATTGCCGTATTTGGCAACAGCACTGTAAAAGCTGCTACCGACGCTGGTCTTCGAATAGACATTCAGGCTCCCACACCGGAGACACCATCCATGACCATGGCGCTACAGAAATACATTACCAGCGTAAATAAGTAAGAATTTTATTTGTATCCCAATAAAAAAAGCCCGGCATTACCGGGCTTTTTTCCTTTACTTCCAATTCTAAAAGGCGTAGCGTTGCGGACCACCTCGCCTTATCTCTTCGTTTGCATCGGCTTCAAACTTTTTAAAGTTTTCCCTGAAGGCGTTGCTCAATTTAAATGCGGTTTTATAATATGCTTCATCATTGTTCCATGTGGCTCTAGGGCTTAGTACCTCTGTTGGAACCCCGGGACATTCCCTTGGTTGGGCCACCCCAAAAACAGAATGGATGTGATACTTGTCGTAACAATACAACCCAAGCTCTCCACTCAATGCTGCATGGATCATGGCACGGGTATACTTCAACTTCATACGGGTACCCACACCATAAGGTCCACCGGTCCAACCTGTGTTGATCAACCAAACATCTACTCCGGATTCTTTCATTTTTTTGCTCAACATTTCGGCATATTTGGTGGGATGCAATGGCATAAATGGCGCGCCAAAACATGCTGAAAAGGAAGGTTGGGGCTCCACAACCCCTGCTTCAGTACCGGCTACCTTGGCCGTATATCCCGAAATAAAGTGATAGGCCGCTTGGGCAGGTGTTAATTTTGAAATGGGGGGCAATACCCCAAAAGCATCAGCAGTGAGAAAAAAGATATTCTTTACATTTTCCCCTATCGAAGGCTCTTGCATATTATCTATGTGATAAATAGGGTAACTCACCCGAGTATTCTGCGTTATGGAAGTGTTGGAAAAATCGACCTCCCCATCATCATCCATAATCACATTCTCTAAAATGGCTCCTTTTTTGATTGCTCCATAAATCTCAGGCTCACTTTCCTCCGAAAGGTCAATGACCTTGGCATAGCAGCCTCCCTCAAAATTAAAAACTGTATTGGCTTCGGTCCACCCATGTTCATCATCACCAATGAGCTTTCTGTGCGGATCAGTGGATAGGGTGGTCTTTCCAGTTCCTGACAATCCAAAGAAAATCGCTGTATCCCCAGCTTCACCAACATTGGCAGAGCAATGCATAGGAAGTGTGTTTTTATAAACAGGAAGAATAAAATTCAGGGCAGAGAAAATGCCTTTTTTAATTTCTCCGGTATAGCCTGTACCTCCAATCAATGCAATCTTTCTGGTAAAGTTTAAGATAGCAAAGTTGTGTTGTCGCGTTCCATCTACTTCTGGGTCTGCCATAAAGCCCGGCGCATTGACTACAGTCCATTCTGGTTCAAAACCTTCCAACTCCTCTTCAGTGGGCCTCAAAAACATGTTGTAGGCAAACATATTGGACCAAGGATATTCATTGATGACCCTCAGGTTCATTTTGTATTTGGGATCGGCACAAGCGTACGAATCCCTAACGAACAACTCTTTTTCATTGAGGTAATCAATGACCTTATTGTACAGTAGATCAAATTTTTCACTCTCAAAAGGGATATTGATGTTGCTCCACCAAATCTTATCCTCTGTAATGTCGTCCTTTACAATAAAACGGTCTTTGGGAGACCTTCCTGTAAACTCTCCCGTATTTATGGCCAAAGCACCAGAAGATGACTCTTTACCCATGCCCATTTGCAAGGTGAGGTCGTGCAATTCGTCTGGAGAAAGTTGATAATGGACATTCTTGTGTTGAATTCCATAGGGTTTTAGCGAAATCGTTTTCGAAGCTGATGTGGAAGCTTTCATTTGTTAGTTTTTTATATACTGCAAAACTAGAAAAATATAACTTTTAAACCCTCTTTTGTGGTTTATTTAAGCCCTTTGTGGGTTAAAATGTAATATCCCAAAAGAAACCATCCCAAAATCAGAAAAACTCCACCAATAGGTGTTAAAAAACCAATGACTTTAAAATCAAAGTTGGTAAGACTGTTGAGGGCCAAAAAATAAATTGAAAAAGAAAATAGGATAATTCCTATCAAAATCATCAAGTATACCCTCTTTTTATGCTTTTCACCAAGGCTGCCGAATATTGCCAAAAAAAGCAGGAACAAAGCATGATACATTTGGTATCTCACACCAGTCTCAAAGACCTCAACCGATTCAGAATCTACCAGTTTTTCCAAGCCATGGGCCCCAAAGGCACCCAAAACTATGGCCAACAAACCAAGTAGAATTCCCGTCAACAATATTGTTCTGTTCATAACTTTTTTTACTAATTTTTTTAGAAATATAACAATTTGATACCTTAGTATCCGTTTTAATCAAAAGTAATCAAAACCTATGGTCCGCACTATTTTAGTTGTTGGGGCAGGAAAATCAACCTCCTATCTACTAGACTATCTCCTCAAAAAATCAGATAGTGAAAATCTCCATTTGGTCATTGGAGACCTACAACCAAAGAACATTCCTGAGCAATTTTCCTCTCATCCAAATTGTGAGGTTATTACGTTGGACATCTTTAACGAAGAAGAACGCAAGAAAGCCGTGTCGTTGGCATCAATCGTTATTTCCATGCTTCCGGCCAATTTGCACATTAAGATTGCAGAGGATTGCATCCAATATAAAAAACACTTGGTGACGGCTTCTTATGTGAGTAAAGAAATGGAAGCCCTTAACGAAGAGGTCAAAAAGAACGGTCTCATTTTTATGAATGAAATAGGACTTGACCCTGGAATTGACCACATGAGTGCCATGGAAGTGATAGATCGTATCCGATCCAAAGGTGGTAAAATGTTACTGTTTGAATCCTTTACTGGTGGGTTGGTAGCTCCAGAAAGCGATTCCAACCTCTGGAATTACAAGTTTACCTGGAACCCTAGAAATGTTGTCCTGGCGGGACAGGGCGGCACAGCAAAATTCATTCAGGAAGGGACCTATAAATACATCCCCTACCAAAAACTGTTCAGAAGAACGGAGTTTTTGGATGTAGAAGGACACGGAAAGTTTGAAGCCTACGCCAACCGTGATTCCTTAAAATATAGGGAAGCTTACGGTCTTCAGGACGCCCTTACGCTTTTTAGGGGCACCATGAGAAGGGTAGGGTTTTCCAAAGCATGGCAGATGTTTGTTATTTTGGGGATGACCGATGATAGTTACACCATAGAAAACTCGGAAGGCATGTCTTATAGAGAGTTTGTAAACCTGTTTCTTCCTTATTCCCCTACTGATTCTGTGGAGCTAAAAATGCGGCACTATCTAAAAATAGACCAAGACGATATCCGTTGGGGAAAATTGTTGGAACTCAATCTTTTTGATCCCTCCAAAAAAATACCGCTAAAGAATGCAACCCCAGCACAAATACTACAATTTATCTTGGAAGATAGTTGGACCCTCAGGGAAGATGAAAAAGACATGATCGTGATGTACCACAAATTTGGATACGAATTAAACGGTGAAAAAAAGCAGATTGATGCAAACATGGTGGTCATTGGCGAAAACAGAACCTATACCGCCATGTCCAAAACAGTAGGTCTGCCTGTGGCGATGGCCACATTGCAGATATTGAACAAAAAAATAACAACCCCTGGGGTACAGATACCCATAAGTATGGAGGTTTATCAACCCATACTAAGTGAACTCAAATCCTATGGGATACATTTTAAAGAGTACGAGGTTCTCTATCTAGGCTACAATCCAGATTCTGTTGCAGGTTAACCGAATTCATATTTTCTATATCTTTAGCTTCAGTTTTAAATCTTTTCTGTGAAAAATCATAACAGTTCGGTTAAAATTGATGGCATAGACAAGAAAATCCTAAGATTTTTGATGGAAGATGCCCGGAGGCCCATTTTGGAAATTGCCCGTAACATTGGTATTTCCGGGGCGGCCATTCACCAAAGATTACGAAAATTGGAAAGCTCTGGCCTCCTATCTGGGTCAAAATTCGTTATCAATCCCAAGGTATTAGGTTATACTACCATGGCATATATTGGCATCTTTTTAGACAAAGCCATGGCCAATCCGCAGGCTGTAAGGGAACTTGAGAAAATCCCAGAGGTTCTGGAATGCCATTACACCACCGGAAACTGGTCCATACTCATAAAAGTCTTGTGCCGCGACAATGAACACCTTATGCAGGTGCTCAATAAAAAAATCCAACAAATTGAAGGCGTTTCACGAACCGAAACTTTCATTTCATTGGACCAACAAATAGATCGGCAAATTCAAATCTGATATTTGTATTCAATCTAAATAAAGTTTACATTTGTACCCATGAATGTAGTTTATCAGTCTACATATTACACTTTGTACCAATCCGTGAAGGAACGTTGTTTCTATGTGGATTTTGGGCAAAAGATGGTGCGAATGTCACTTTGCCAATTGCTTTCCCTCCGATACAAGGTATTGTCCATCTCCATTGAAGATCATTTTGACGGGGATTTGAACAGACACGGCTTTGAGGTACTCATGCTTTGCAACAAAGAGCATCTATTTGTACTTAACACCTTAGAAGTCTTGGATTTAAAACAATTGGTCGACCATAGCTTTGTTGCTTTGGGCCTTTCTGAAGAACGTGAGACCGCCTCCATTTAGATTTGTTTTCTTCCTCCTATTTTTATTCAATCTAAAACTGCCTTAAAACAAGGGAGTTACTTCCAAAACGGAATCAAATTCCGTATTTTTGTTAGTATAACTTGATAAACCCAATATAAATGAAAGATATAGCAAGACAAAGTATGGGCATTAAAGTGGAATCCATGGATTTGCTCAACGGACAGATAAAAATGGAAGCCCATGCTTCTGCCACCTATTTGGCCATGGCGTCTTGGTGCGAGCAGAATGGGTTTTTTACCAGTGCCAAATTCTTTTACAAGCAAGCTGAGGAAGAGCGTGGCCATATGATGAAGATTTTCGAATTTTTGATTGATACAGGAGGAAATCCCCTATCCCCAGAAGTTACGGGAATCAACCATGACTACTCTTCCATTGTTGATGTATTTGAAAGCACCTTGGAGCATGAAGTGGCCGTTACCAAGTCCATTCACAACATTGTAAAAAAAGCCCGTGAACTGGGAGATATAGCTACTGAGCGTTTCTTGGACTGGTTTGTTCTGGAGCAAGTTGAAGAGGAGAACACCATACGTGACATTTTGGACATGATCGCGGTGACCGGCACGGAAGGTGTGGGACTTCAGATGATCGACAATCAAGTAGCCAATTGGATGGAATAGGTTCAAAAAAAAATACCAATGAAACGGGGCCTTTGGCCCCGTTTTTAGTTTAGGTATCGTTCTTTAATGATGTTAAAATGTCGTAGTTCATGCCCTGCAATATGATAAGCCAATCCTCGAACCGTTCTTTTGTTGATAATACTTCCATCATGATCAATACCTTCTCCCCCCCGGGTAAAACTTTCTTCTGGCAAATACTTAAATAGGGCAATGGTAGATTTTCTTACCCATTCATACTCTTCAAATATACTTTCCAAGCTTCTACTATTGGCGTCGGAAAACTTGGCATATTCATCTTGATCAAAACCATGAAGCGGTGTACTATCGTTTCGGGCATACCGTAACGCCCGATAAGCAAAAATCCGTTCATCATCTATAAGATGCACCAGAATCTCTTTAATAGTCCATTTACCCTCAGCATAACGATACGTTAATTTCTCCTTTGGAAGGGATTGGATACAATCCTTAATCTCAAGAAAATTTTGCCAGAGATGCTCCAAAACCTTAACATCATCTTTCATCAAATCCATATAAATATGTGAATATGGTGGGTATTCTCCCTGAAGCGGTTTTTTAATGTTTCTCATAGTTATTTTTGATTGTCGTTCTCAAAACTTTTGGCCCAACTATGTCGAGCCCATGAACCCATTGGCTTTAAAAGTTCAAACAATTCCACCCCTTGCTCGGTGAGACTGTAACCATGCATTGTTCTGGCAATCAAATGGCATTCCCGGAGTTCTTTGAGCCTAGTGTTGAGTGTATTTGGTGAAATGGACTCACAATAATCTTGTAAATCCCGAAAAGTACTGGGTCCAGAATACAAGTGCCATATAATCCCCATGGCCCAACTTCTGCCCAACAAATCGAGCAAAGCCATGATAGGCTGACCCGTTTTGGAGCCACGAACTGGTTGACCGGGAACAGGTATTTTCATGATGCTATAATTTTAATAGCAAAGCTACAAAAAATATAGCAATAGGTTATGACAAGAAAAAACCTGCTCGGATTGACTCCGGGCAGGCTTATAATTTATTCTTAAAAGCATTGTTAATCCCTGCTTCCAAACACTTGTAAGGCCCAATAAAGTAGTGAGGCCAATGCGCCCAACGCAGCTACCAAATAGGTTCGTGCCGCCCATTTTAGGGCATCCTCGGCTCCTGCATATTCTTGCTGGCTCACCATGTTTTTTTGCTTCAACCATACCAAGGCCCGCTTACTGGCATCGTACTCAACAGGCAAGGTCACAAAGCTGAATAGCGTAGCCATCCCCATCATCACCAAACCGGCCACGGCAATATAGAAGCCAATTCCACCCGCAACACCTGTAGCCGCCATTAAGGCGATACCTCCAAATACGACCCAAGTAGACATTCCCGAAGTTACGCTTACCACAGGAACCAATTTGGATCGCATGGTCAACCATTCATACGCTTGGGCATGTTGTACCGCGTGTCCACATTCGTGGGCAGCCACAGCAGCAGCGGCGGCATTACGTTGACTGTAAACGCCTTCGCTAAGGTTAACGGTCTTGTTTTTTGGATTATAGTGGTCCGTAAGCATTCCTGGGGTAGAAGTTACCTTTACATCACGGATGCCATGGTCATCAAGCATTTTTTGTGCAATCTCTGCACCACTCATGCCATTTCTCAGATGTACTTGGGAGTATTTCTTGAACTTACTTTTCAGTTTGTTGCTCACCAACCAACTCACCAGTGCAATTCCACCGATCAATATATAATATGTCATCATAACTATTCGATTTTTGGTCTTATAAATATACCATATTACAACAAAAACCCCGCCAAGGTTCGGCGGGGTTCTTCTACTGACAAAATGTATGTTTTTACGCCAAAGCAGATTCCCAATGAAAAGCCTCAACAATTTCTTTGTATACCACTTCTCCTTCAACAATATTCAACCCTTTGGCCAAGGTCTTATCCAAATTGCAGGCACTTCGCCAGCCCATATTGGCCAATTTCAGCACATAGGGCAAAGTTACATTCGTCAAGGCCACGGTTGACGTATAGGGCACGGCCCCTGGCATGTTGGCCACACAGTAATGGACCACATCATCAATAATATATATGGGGTTGCCGTGTGTGGTTGGCTTGGTAGTCTCCACGCATCCTCCTTGGTCCACCGCCACATCCACGATAACCGTTCCTGGTCGCATGTCTTTGAGCATATCCCTAGTGATCAGATTGGGCGCCTTGGCCCCTTTCAACAACACGCCCCCTATTATAAGGTCATGGGATTGTATATGCTTTCTGATGTTGAACTCATTTGAAAACTCCGTTACCACATGACTTGGCATAATATCGTTTACATAGCGAAGCCGTTTCATGTTCACATCCAAAATGGTTACGTGTGCACCAAGTCCTGCTGCCATTTTTGCAGCTTGAATGCCCACGGTTCCTGCCCCAAGGATCAACACACGGCCTGGAGCAACACCTGGAACTCCTCCCAAAAGCACTCCACGGCCCTTTACGGGTTTTTCCAAATACTTGGCTCCTTGTTGAATGGCCATTCTTCCGGCCACTTCAGACATAGGGGTCAACAAGGGCAGTGTACCCTCCTCATCCTCAACAGTCTCATAGGCAATACAGATTCCCTTGCTTTTAATCATGGCCTGCGTCAAGGCCTCACTCGAAGCAAAATGAAAGTAGGTAAAAACAATCTGCCCTTCTTGAACCAAATCGTACTCCTCGGCAATAGGTTCTTTGACCTTCACGATCATATCACTCTTAGCATACACCTGTTCAATGGTATCCAGAACAGTCGCCCCGGCTTGTTGGTAATCTTTGTCAAAAAAACCACTGCCCTCACCTGCGCCAGATTGCACATAAACGGTGTGGTAATTCTTCACCAATTCAAAAACCCCAGCTGGTGTCATACCAACTCGGCCTTCACTGCTTTTGATTTCTTTAGGCACCCCTACAATCATCTTGTTGTGTTTTATGGTTACTATACCCAAAGTTGTTATAAAAACTGGAATCAAAGAAATGAAATCGATAAAATGTAGGGGTTGCCAGATAAATTTCACATAAAATTTACATTATACCCTATTTTTTTATGGGGTCAATCTATATTTAATAATATATTATTGTAAAGTACCCTAAACAATAAGGGGGTAGATTGGACTATTTGTGTTTTATTTTTAAAACAAGCATTACAATGACCAAAATACCAGTTATACCATTCGCCAATATTATGGCTAGGCTCTCATGCACATAACCGTAGTATAGCCACAGCATGGTTCCAATGAAAAAGGCCAAATACATGGTAAGGGAAACATCCCGGGTAGATTTGTGCCGCCACGCCTTATAAACTTGCGGAATAAATGAACTGGTGGTTAGGGTGGCCGCAACAAGGCCAATGATCTCAATAGTGTCCATGGTTGGTTATTTGCCCTAAATGTAGGGACTTTATGGATGACTGCTCATCGCATCGTAAAGATTATCCGTAGAGATTTACTGTCTTTTGAGAAGCCTCGCTTACCCTACAATATTCACAATCTTACCGGGTACCACAATCACCTTTTTGGGGGCACGACCCTGCAACTGTTCCTGGGTCTTTTCATGGGCCAGAACCGCGGCTTCTATCTCGTCTTTGCCCATATCCAAGGGCAACTCCAACTTAAAGCGCATTTTTCCATTAAAGGAAATGGGGTATTCTTTGCTGCTCTCTACTAGATATTTCTCCTCAAACTTTGGGAAAGGTGCTTCGGCAATGGACTCAGTATGTCCCAATCGCTCCCAAAGCTCCTCCGCAATATGGGGCGCGTAGGGTGACACCAAAATGGCCAACTGTTCAAAAATAGCCCTGCTGGTACATTTTTGAGCGGTAAGTTCGTTCACACAAATCATAAAGGTGGAGACGGAAGTATTGAACGAAAAGTTCTCGATATCCTCCTCCACTTTTTTGATGGTCTTGTGCAGCGTTTTTAGATTATCGGCCGTAGGTTCTTTATCCTCAATGACCTCAAAAAGGCGCCATAGTTTTTTAAGGAAGGAATGCACTCCCGTAATTCCTGCAGTGTTCCAAGGTTTGGATTGTTCCAAGGGACCTAAAAACATTTCATACAGACGGAGGGAATCTGCCCCATATTCCTCACAAATGGCATCGGGGTTGACGACATTGTATTTGGATTTGGACATTTTTTCGATTTCCATTCTCAACAAAACATACCTACCGATATTGTCTTGCCCAGACCAAACAATATCATTCGCAGTTAAATCCTCAAACCTGTTATCATTTTCAATGAGAGCTATCAATTCGCTTTCATATATCTTATCCAAATGAGTTAGCCCAACTGGAACATGGTAGACATACTCACATATAAGTCCAAAATAACTCCCATTAAACTCAACTATTGGAAGTTCTTCAGTTTCATAATCTAAATTAGTGCTTGCCAAAACGCATTTACCTGTACTTTCATATGGTACTTTCCCAGGAGTAATGCTTAAACTATATTTAGTGATGAATTTAGATTCCCCCGTAATCATCCCTTGGTTGATCAACTTTTGGGCATATTCGTCCTTGGGCACATAACCCCTATCAAACATAAACTTCTGCCAAAAACGGGAATACAGTAGGTGGCCCGTGGCATGTTCACTACCGCCAATATAGAGGTCCACATCCTGCCAATATCCAATGGCCTCCGGAGAAAAAATGGCCTCATCGTTGCGCGGGTCCATATATCGATTAAAGTATTGGGAACTTCCCGCCCAACCCGGCATGGTGTTCAACTCCAACGGGTACACTCCTTCATGAGATTCCGAATCAAGTTCGGAATGACCGTCATGCTGAAGTTGTTTCAGCATCTCATTGGAAACTACTTTATTGTTCTTGGCGTCCCAAGCCCAAGTGGTGGCATTGCCCAAGGGCGGCTCGCCAGTTTCAGTGGGAAGGTATTTCTCCACTTCGGGCAATTCCAAAGGCAAGTGTTCCAAAGCGATCATTTGGGGCATCCCATCTACATAATACACCGGGAAGGGTTCTCCCCAATAGCGTTGCCTGCTGAAGACGGCATCACGAAGGCGATAGTTGACCTTACCCACTCCATGTCCAATTTTCTCCAACTCTGCAATCACTTTTTTAGTGGCCTCTTTATAGGAAAGCCCATTCAAAAAGTCGGAATTAGCTATGATGGTGGTCGCTTTGTCGGCAAACGCCTCTTCGGAAATATCCACCCCTTCAAAAATGTTGGGGATATCAATATGGTAATGTTTCGCGAAATCGTAATCCCGTTGGTCACCGCAAGGCACGGCCATCACCGCTCCGGTTCCGTAACTGGCCAACACGTAGTCGCCAATCCAAATGGGAACAGGTTCTTTGGTGAACGGATGCTCTGCATATGCTCCGGTAAACACCCCTGAAATGGTCTTTACATCAGCCATACGATCCCGCTCTGAACGCTTTGCCGTGGCCTCCACATAGGCTTCCACCTCGGCTTTTTGTTCTGGAGTGGTGATTTTAGCCACCAAATCGTGCTCAGGGGCCAAGGTCATAAAACTTACCCCAAAAATGGTATCGGGGCGGGTGGTGAAGACCTCTATAATCTTTTGAGATTTCTCGCTATCGCTCGAAATGACATTAAAAGTCACCGAAGCGCCTTCGGAACGTCCGATCCAATTGGTCTGGGAATCTTTTAGCGGCTGTGGCCAATCAATCTTGTTCAATCCATCGAGCAAGCGTTGGGCATAAGCCGTGATACGCATGCTCCATTGCGTCATTTTTTTTCGGATGACGGGATGACCTCCACGCTCGGATACGCCATTTACGATCTCATCATTGGCCAAAACCGTGCCCAAGGCCGGACACCAGTTCACTTCGGTATCAGCCAAATACGTGAGTCTGTATTTTAAAAGGATCTCTTGCTTTTCCTTTTCAGAAAACGCGTTCCATTCCGCTGCACCAAAATTGGGTGCATCCTCATCACAAACAGCTTCTACCGCTGTATTCCCTTCCTTTTCAAAAAGGGAGACCAAAGTCTCAATGGCTTCAGCTTTATCGGAACTTTTATTGTACCATGAGTTGAACAATTGGATGAAGATCCACTGTGTCCATTTGTAATATCCCGGATTGGAAGTGCGCACTTCCCTGCTCCAATCGAACGAAAAGCCCAACCTGTCCAACTGCTCGCGATACCTTTTAATATTGTTTTCGGTAGTGATCGCAGGGTGTTGTCCGGTTTGAATGGCGTACTGCTCCGCGGGCAACCCGAAGGAATCGTACCCCATGGGATGCAACACGTTGAACCCTTTATGCCTTTTATAACGGGAATAGATGTCCGTGGCAATGTACCCCAATGGGTGCCCTACGTGCAATCCTGCCCCAGAAGGATAGGGGAACATGGACAAGGCATAAAATTTGGGCTTGTCAGAATCGTTGATTGCCTTAAAGGTTTCATTTTCTGCCCAGTACTTCTGCCATTTGGCTTCAATGTCACGGAAATCGTAGTTCATGGTATTCTCTTTCATTTTCGAGTTGCAAAAATAGGTTTAATCCCCTAAATACAATTTACTTTTCTATTTTTACGTACTGATTCCACTCTATGAGCCAATATATTGAACGATATCAGCGAAGAAAGTTGATTTCCTCCTACTTCTCCGTGGTTTTGAGCATCGCTTTGGTGCTTTTCCTGTTGGGTGTTTTGGGACTTTTGGTCTTGAATACCAAAAAACTGGCGGACCACTTCAAGGAACAAATCACCATTTCGGTCTTTTTGAAGGACAATGCCAAACCGGTTGAAATTGACCAATTACAAAAAAGCCTCGTTTTGGCAGAATACACCAAATCTGCCGAGTACATTTCCAAGGAAGATGCTGCAGAACAATACAGCGAGGACATTGGTGAAAATTTTGTGGAGTTCTTGGGGTACAATCCGTTAAAGAATTCCATTGATGTGAACCTAAAGGCCGATTTTGTTTCTCCAGAGCAAATCGCGGAAATTGCCGAAGACCTTGCCACAAAAACCTATGTGGACGAGGTAAGCTACGACAAACCTTTGATCTCCTTGCTCAACGACAATGCCCGAAAGATCAGTTTATGGATATTAGTAGCCAGTGCTATTTTTACTGTCATAGCCGTATTGCTCATCAACAGTTCCATCCGATTGTCCATTTATTCCAAACGGTTTATCATCAAGACCATGCAAATGGTGGGCGCTACCAAAACCTTTATCAGACGCCCCTTTATCTGGGCCAACATAAAACTGGGCATGATAGGCGCGGCCGTGGCTTTGGCCTCCTTGAGCATCCTTATCTATTACATCAACAAAAATTTTCCCGAACTGAACCTGCTACAGGACTATTTGGTATTGATCTTTTTATTTATCGGAGTTTTTGGACTAGGGGTTGTCATTTCGTGGGCAAGCACCCATTTTGCCACCCAACGTTTTTTAAATCTGAGGACAGACGATCTTTACTATTAGATTCTAGATATTGGACCGCTACGCTGATAGATTTGGTACTCATATCTTCCCATATTGTTGGTTGAGAAAATATTCTGGGAAACTTTTCCTTAAATTTGCGGCATGAGCAAGAAAAACAAGAATGTTCAAAAACCCACCAAGGAGTTCATCTTTCAAAAGAAGAACTACCTGTTCCTCTTCATAGGTCTGGCTTTTATTGCTTTGGGCTTTATTTTGATGGCCGGCGGTGGCAGTGATGACCCAGAGGTCTTCAATCCAAATATCTACAGTTTTAGGAGAATCCGTTTAGCGCCCACTTTGGTACTGATCGGCTTGGGTATACAGATTTATGCTATTTTGTTGAACCCTAACAAAAACAAAGAATAATTGGAGCTTATTGATGCCATAATCCTTGGAATCATCCAAGGGTTGACCGAATTTTTACCTGTATCGTCCAGCGGACATTTGGAATTGGGGAAAGCCATTTTGGGCGCACATGCCCTTCCCGAGGAAAGCCTACTCTTCACGGTGATCTTACATTTTGCCACCGCATTGAGCACCTTGGTCGTATTCAGGAAGGATGTTTTTGAAATTTTGAAAGGTCTTTTCCAGTTCAAATGGAACGAGGAGACCCAATTTTCGCTAAAAATTGTCATTTCCATGATTCCCGCGGCTTTGATCGGACTCTTTTTGAATGATTTTATTGAAGTTTTTTTTGACGGGGCCATCATCATAGTGGGCATCATGCTCATCATTACCGCAGTGCTACTCTATTTGGCCGATTTGGCCAAGACTACGGACAAGGGGGTTTCGTTCAGAAGCGCCTTTGTGATCGGTATGGCACAGGCGGTGGCCATTTTACCAGGGATTTCCAGAAGTGGGGCTACCATTTCCGCAGCGGTTCTTTTGGGTGTTGACAAGGCAAAATCGGCTCGTTTTTCGTTCTTGATGGTCGTTCCCCTTATTTTGGGAAAAGTGGCCAAAGACCTTATGGGGGGTGAAATCAATTTTCACGGTGATCAGGCCGTTGCCATGGGCGCTGGGTTTATTGCCGCCTTCATAGCCGGCCTTGCCGCCTGTACTTGGATGATCAAACTCGTGCGCCAGAGCAAGCTTACCTATTTTGCCATATATTGTCTCATAGTGGGGCTTATCGCCGTTGCCTGGAGCATTTGGGGATAGATTGTTACCTTTATCCAAATCCCGAAACCTTTGAAAACCAAGGAAGATTTTTTAAACGGTCAAATTCTTTTGATCGATAAACCTTTGGAGTGGAGTTCCTTTCAGGCGGTGAATGCCCTTAAATGGGCCATCCGAAAAAAATTCGACCTTAAGAAAATCAAAATAGGCCACGCAGGCACTCTTGACCCGTTGGCCACAGGCCTTTTGATTATCTGCACAGGGAAGTTCACCAAAAAAATCCCAGAGCTGCAAGGGCAGATCAAGGAATATACGGGAACATTCACCCTTGGGGCCACTACTCCTTCCTATGATTTGGAAACCGAAGTAGACCAAACCTACCCTACGGAGCACCTTACGCAAAACATCATAAAAGAAGCGACCAAAGAATTTTTGGGTGAGATTGAACAGGTTCCTCCCATATTCTCGGCTTTAAAAAAAGATGGAAAACGTCTTTACGAACTAGCTCGTGAAGGAAAGGAAGTGGACATAAAATCCCGAAAAATAACTATCTCTGAGTTTGAAATTACCCGAATTCAACTTCCCGAAGTGGATTTTAGAGTAGTTTGCAGCAAAGGAACCTACATTCGCTCCTTGGCCCATGATTTTGGGAAATCTTTGAAAACTGGAGCACACCTTTCTGCTTTAAGAAGAACCAAAATAGGGGATTTCAACGTAAATAATGCTACGACACCTATGGATTTCAAAGAAAATTTATAGGCAGAATGGCCTAAAAACCGAGCAAATAATTGGTTTGAAACAGTCATCAGGCAAAATATTTTATAAAAAAAGCGGTTATACTAGAACCATGAACTTGAACAGAAGCCAGTTATCCCTAATCATAACCTTCTTCTCCATGGCCTTGGTGGTCTTGTTGTTGTTCAACATCCACTTAGGGGGCATGCAAGAAGATGAGTATGTCATTGAAATGAGCTTGGCCGATGAGGATATCGAGGAATTGCTGAAGGAAGAGGAAGAACGAATGGAGGAACTGGCCAACAACGACCCCATCAAAAGCCACATGGCCTTCAATGAAACCGCAAAACCCACCATTGGGAATCCCGAACCCTTAAAAACCCTTGAAGAGTTATTGGAAGAAAGGGCCATGAGCAGTGAAGAAGGTCAATTTTCGGAAAGTGACACCGCTTTTGCCGATCAGCTAAAGGAACTGGCCGCAAAACGTGACGAAAAAAAGCAGAAGTTGGGTGAACGGGATGCACAAAAAGAAGAATTCACCAACTATCTTAAAGACAGGCGTACCTCCATTTCATTTTCATTGGTAGAAAGAAACGCATATTATCTACCACCTCCTATTTACACCTGTATTGAAGGAGGGAAGGTGGTCATTAACATTAATGTGGATGCCAATGGCTATGTTACCGAAGCAAGTTTTAATGACAAGAGCTCCGGCACCAGCAATGGATGCCTTGTGGACAACGCCATAGCTTACGCCCTAAAGGCACGTTTTAGCCCTGATTCCAAAGTCAACCAAATTGGAACCATTACCTACCTATTTCAAGGGAAGTAGGGCTACAATCTCCTCCAAAATACTTTCACCCTTATCCTTATTGTACCAAACCTGAAGGTCCTGTTTGAACTCTGGGGTAAACGTTCCATGCATCGCTTTATAATCATTTGCCATTTGTGTGGCAATACTAGGCCTTGGTCCCCATTCTGCGATGATTTCATTCAAGTCCGCATCAAAGACCACCAACTTGGGTATGGAACGACTGCCATTGGTAAGGAAGGCATCCATAAGCTCAGGGTTTTCATCCCTGAGCAAAGCTTTAAAATCTATATTTGGATTCGCTTCGGCAATCTTGTTCATGATCGGCATACTGTGTGCAGCATCCCCGCACCAGCTTTCTGTCAAAACCAAGAATTTCAACCTGGAAGAAATGTTGGAGACCTTTTCCCCTATCGCTTCAGGCAGTTTAAAGGTCTTGTCCCACCGCCTCATGCGGCGGTCGTTAAGCTGGGTGTATTCAATGTTCGCTTCGGATTGGGATAAGCCTGTGGTCTGTTTGGTATCCGCTAAATGATGGACCAAATCCCTATATTTTTCATAATCCATTCCCATTGAAATCCCCTGTTTGACCAATGTGATCTTGACCTCTTCAATCTTCTTTTCCAGTAGTTCCATCCGTAATACTTTTTACAAAAATACGCTCCACAATTTGGGCGTTTTCTGATTTTTATCATTGGTTGTATCCCATATCAAAACCTTACATTTGTCCGATATATTCAATTAATTATTGAACCCTGCTGTTTTCGTTGCCGGATGTTTGATAGGTTCTTTACCTTTGACCAAAACTTTTCCACTATGGACAAACATCGATGCGGCTGGTGCCTGGGCGACCCTTTATATGAAGCCTACCACGATTTGGAATGGGGTGTTCCCGTTAAGGATGATGCCACTCTTTTTGAATTTTTGATATTGGAAACCTTCCAAGCCGGTCTAAGTTGGATCACCGTATTGCGGAAACGAGATAATTTTAGGGAAGCCTTTGATCACTTTGACTATCAAAAAATTGCCGAGTATGGTCAGGATAAAATCGATGAGCTTTTGGATAACCCAGGTATCATCCGAAACAAACTAAAGGTGCATGCCACTGTTTCCAACGCCAAGGCCTTTATGGATGTCCAGAAAGAGTTTGGCAGCTTCAGTGCCTATATCTGGGGGTTTGTGGACGGTAAACCCATTAAAAATAGTTTGGAGAATTATAAAATGGCCCCTGCCACCACGCCTTTATCCGACACCATTAGCAAAGACCTAAAAAAACGAGGGTTCAAGTTTGTGGGCAGTACGGTGATTTATGCGCATATGCAGGCCACTGGGATGGCAAATGATCATGAAACTGCTTGTTTTAGATATCATGAGGTGTGATTCCCCAAAAATCCTTTGGACCTACAATCCGATTTTCAAAATTTCCACAAATTGTTTCCTAGGCATCAATTCTGCCCCCAAGCTTTCCAAATGCGGGGTGTATACTTGGCAATCTATAAGCAAATAGTTTTTTTCCTTTAGTTCGTGGGCCATTTCAATAAAAGCAAACTTTGAGGCATTGGGTTTTAAGCTGAACATGCTTTCGCCACAGAACACATACCCCAAATCTACTCCGTACAATCCACCAACAAGCTCATTGCTCTCCCATACCTCATAGGACTTTGCACATCCCTGTTTGTGTAAATCCAAATAGGCTGCTTTCATTTTGGGGGTTATCCAAGTTCCCTCTTGCCCCTTTCGCTCCATGTTGGCACATTGTTCCATAACTTCTAAAAAGCAAGTATCCTTCGTTAATTTAAATGTGCCATCACGTAGCACCTTTCGCATGCTTTTGGATACTTTAACTTTGTTGGGAAAAAGGACCATGCGTGGGTCCGGGCTCCACCACAATACAAGGGAATCGTCGTTAAACCAAGGAAAAATCCCGTTTTTGTAGGCAAGCATAAGTCGGTCTAGGGACAAATCGCCCCCAACAGCCAAAAGACCGTCTTCATTTGCGCTTTCCACAGAAGGAAACTCCAAACGGTCTCCCAAGAAGGTTATGGGAAATTTATTTCCGCTGTTTTCCAAAATGGTCTTTTTACCAAGATAAGAAATAGACTAAAGTCGCAAAAGCGTCTTTATCTAAAAAATGTATGAAGGCAGACAAATATTAGAATGGCAGATCGTCATGATCTTCCTCATTCAGGTCATCCGCTGGTTCAAAGGCTTCCATAGGTGGAACGGGCGGCATGTTGCCATCTTGTGCCTCTGATTGTAGATTCTCTATTCTCCACCCTTGAATGGAGTTGAAGTATTTGGTTTCACCTTGGGGGTTTGTCCACTCACGACCGCGAAGGTTGATGCTAACCTTAACTGGTTGACCTACGGAATAATTGTTCAGTAAATCGCATTTATCCTGTACAAACTCCACCAATATATGCTGCGGATATTGCTCTTCGGTTGTTATGACCATTTCTCTTTTTCGGAACCCATTGTTTCCAAATGTCTTGGTCTCATCTATCATTTTTATTCTTCCCTGAACTTCCATGTATGCTAAATTTCAATAAAATTCAAATGTACATAAAATGAAACCCATTAGAAACCCGTTATTTCAACTAACTATCAACATATTTTCTTTTTCAGCTATCTTTAATAACAATTCAGCCAAAAAATGAACTTCAGTCCCAAGAGGAAAGCATCCAACATAATCCTGTTAATTTCGGCATTTGCCATAGTTAGCCTTATCCTTTGGAACACCAACAGCTTTTTTAGAAAATTCAAAGAGGAGGAGCGCCTAAAAATGGAGATTTGGGCTACGGCACAATTGGAACTCATTCAATCCTCGGTGGACCAAGAATTGGGAAACCTCACCTTAAAGGTCATGGGCAACAACACCTCTACCCCAATGATCTTGGTAAACGAGGAAGGCTCCTTTAAAACTCATAATATTTCTAAAGAGAAGATAGGGGACAGTGTCTATATTCAAAAAAAAATCAGACAATTTGCCAGTGAAAATGAACCTATACAAATCATTCAGGATGGGGAGCTCCTTGAAACGCTCTACTATGGAAACTCCGAAGTCCTAAATAAGCTAAAATATTACCCCCTTGCCCTATTGTTGATAATTTTCCTGTTCGGAACGGTGATATTCTTTTTCTTTCGGACCAACAAAGCTTCGGAACAGAACAAACTGTGGGCAGGGATGGCCAAGGAAACGGCACATCAAATTGGCACACCTTTGACCTCACTACTGGGATGGAATGAATTGTTGAAATCAGAGGACATCAATCCGGATATTACCAAAGAAATTGCCAAGGACATTGACAGGCTACACACTATTACGGAACGCTTCTCCAAAATAGGTTCCGTGCCTGAACTACGCAACCATGACATTGTAGCGGAAACCGAAAAAGCCTACCAATATTTAATTCAGCGCAGTTCCAAGTTGGTCCATTTTTCGTTCAGCACCAACGTTGAGCAACTTTATGTGCCATTGAATCCTCCATTATACAACTGGAGCATTGAAAATTTGGTGAAAAATGGCATAGATGCCATGAAAGGCAAGGGCAATATTGGTATACAAATTGAAAAAAAGGGACAAAACGTACACATTTTGGTTTCCGATACGGGTCAAGGTATCCCAAAAAGTGATTTTCAGAATATTTTTAACCCGGGGGTAACCACTAAAAAAAGAGGTTGGGGATTGGGACTTTCCTTGGTAAAAAGAATTGTTGAGGAGTACCATAAAGGAAAAATTAAAGTATTTTCGTCAAGTAAGGAGGGAACAATCATGCAAATTTCCCTCAGAACAAATGAAACGTGAGTCATGGCAAAGGAAAAAAAAATTGTTCTCAAGGAAGCCGAAATCACCAATAACTGCCCCGAGTGCTATAACCAAGAGTTGATACTCACCTTTTACCAAAAACATACGCTTGGTGCATTTTTCCATATCACCACCAATGAGGTGACCCATGAGATAAAATGCAAAAAATGTCAATCTGTAATCTATCCAGTAAGTTGGACCCCGGATATTGAAAGGGTTTTTGATTACTACAATAAGTTGGTTACACCGGATAGGTCATCCATACGCTTCACCACTTTGTTTTTTATTGTTTTGGTGCTGATACTCTGTGTGGTGGCCGCAACCATGTATTTCTATTTGGAAGGTCTTATTTAAGGGCCTCACGGATTTTTTGGGCCACAGTCTCAAACTCCTCTGCACTTAGGCTCTCCTTATGCTGAAATGTCGCATTTTTCATACTATGCAATGGTATAAGGTGTACATGCACATGAGGTACTTCCAGCCCAATAACCGTCATCCCGACACGTTTGCAGGGAACTGACGCTTCAATGGCCTTACCTACTTTCCTTGAAAAGGCCATAAGTTTCATGTACGCCTCCCCATCAAGGTCCAGCAGTTTATCCACCTCTTTCTTGGGCACACATAGCGTATGCCCCTTAGCATTTGGATTTATGTCCAAAAAGGCAAAATTATCGGCATCTTCTGCTATTTTGTAGCATGGGATGTCTCCATTGATGATTTTGGTGAAAATACTGGCCATGGTGATTTGGTTAAAAAAAATCCCGTCTCTCGACAGGATTAAATATAGGTATTTTAGGTTTTTTTATTCCCTTGTAATTTCCAAAACCTCCAACTTTAACGTTCCATTGGGCACTTTGATCTCTGCCACATCGCCAACAGATTTTCCCAGTAATCCTTTTCCAATGGGTGAGGTAACGGATATTTTGCCCGATTTTAGGTCTGCTTCGCTTTCGGCCACCAAAGTATATTTCATTTCCATGCCATTGGCCTGGTTTTTCAGTTTTACTGTGGAAAGCACCAATATTTTTGAGGTATCCAATTGCGATTCGTCTATCAACCTAGCATTGGCCAAGGTTTCCTCCATTTTGGAAATCTTCATTTCCAAGAGGCCTTGAGCTTCTTTGGCAGCATCATATTCGGCATTTTCGGACAAATCTCCTTTGTCTCTAGCTTCGGCAATGGCCTGCGATGCCTTGGGGCGTTCTACATCTTTCAAATGATTCAACTCATCCCTTAATTTTTTTAATCCCTCCGCTGTGTAATAAGATACTTTACTCATATCGTCACGTTTTTATGCAAAAGAACATCGAAGAAAATAAAAAAATTTCCCCAATGGCCTTTCTCTACAAATACAAAAAATCCTCAACGATACCCATGCCCCTGCATGGTTTTTTTGCGAGGATTTAACGCAAATATAGGTAATTTTTGTTCAACTTTGCAGCAGTAACGTTTTGAAATTCAAACTATGAGACGCTTTTTGGGCTGTATCCTTCTTATCTTTCTAATTTCTTGTAGCTCAGACAGTACCAACCGAAATCCATACCTTCAAGAAGTTAATTTTAGGTTTGATCTAAACCTCAACCTACCTCTTTATAATGGGCTGAACAATATTGGTAATCCTGTCTATGTTGGCAACGATGGTGTAGGTACCCGAGGTGTCTTTGTAATGCGTGCCGGATTGAGTGGCGCCCAATTTGTGGCGTGGGAAGCCAGTTGTCCCAACCATGCGCCCAATAACTGTTCCACCATGGCCATAGATGGGCAGAATGTGGTCTGTGATTGTGAGGGATACACCTATAATCTGTTTACAGGACAACAACTGGATAGGCCCGATGATGGGGGAAGGTACTACGATTTACTTTTTTACAGGGCCACACAAAGTGGAAACACCGTGGTCATCTCCAATTAAAGATTACCCAAGATAGCATCCATGACCCAACTGGTATGCAAGCCTGTTTTTCCTGTTGAGGGGTGCTTCCCCTTTCCCAGTAAATGGTTTTTGATGTTTTCCACATGAAACTGTTGCACATGTTCTGGGTGCGGGATTTCCAGGATTTTATGTCCCGATGCGTTTTCCAGTTCAATGGGTGCTTCATCCAGAACTGCAAAGCGTATGCTTCCTTCAGAACCGAAGATTTCTACCTTATCCACTCGATGGTGGTTGCCAAAATTCCAAAATCCAGCTCCTGTCACTCCATTTTCGTGCAACCAACTTCCCGCAATGGCATCATGGGCCGTATACAAACCTTGTTGGTTCAAGGCCACTCCGTTTGCGGTTTTGATATCCCCAAATAGAAAATTGAACAAATCCAGACCATGACTGGCCAAATCATCAAAATAGCCACCGGGAGCCACTTTTTTATCGGTTCTCCAATTATACCCTCCATTTAAATCGACCTCATTGGGCGAAGCAGCTTTTTGCCAATTTACATGCCTTACCTTGCCTATCAACCCCTCATCCAACCATTGTTTGATTTTAAGGAATCTAGGCAAGGAGCGACGATAATACGCAATGAAAAGCGGTATGTTCTTGGCATTGAATGCCTCATAAATGGCCAAACTGTCCTGATAATTGGGTGCCATGGGCTTTTCAATACAACAGGGCTTTCCTGCTTTCGCTACTTGAAGGGCATACAGTTTATGGGTGTCCGGAGGTGTGGCGATGTAAATGGCATCAACCTCTGGATTTTGAATCACCTCATCGGCATTGGTGGTCCAATGGGAAATTTGGTGCCTTTGGGCATAATCTTGGACTTTTTCTGCATCGCGGCGCATTACCATGTGTACTTTAAACTCTGGAATGAGTTGGTATGCTGGAACGCTTTTCTTTTCGGCCACACTACCGCAACCGATAATGCCCCATCGGAGAAGTTTTTCTTCAGAAAAATGAAAATGGGATTCTGTCATGGTGTATAAAAGTACAGAATCCCATTTACTATTTGGTCATTAAAAATTAACGGTGGCCCCTACCAGAAAGTTGATTCCTGCTTGGGGATAATATCCTGCTCCCTCAATGGTGGTGACGGTTCCAGGATTGGAGTAGTCGTCATCAAAGGTGTAGAAATACCCGTTGGAAACAATATCGGCATCAAAAATATTGTTCACCAAGCCAGAAAGCACAATGCTTTTTACAAATGAATTGGCCTCAATGACATATTGCACATTGAAATCGGTTTGTGTATAGCTATCCAAGGTAGAGTTTTCAGAATCGATGTTCCCCATATATTGCTTGCCCACAAACTTTGAAAGCAACGATACCTGAAGATTTGTATTGGGTTGAAACGCTAGGATGTTTCCTGCAATCACTTGTGGTGAATACGCAATTTTGGTGTTCCCCAAGTTTTGAAGTACCCCGTCCCGCTGGAAGAAGAAATCAACATTTCGGTTATCGCTCAAGGCCACATTGGGCTGTATCCTAAATTTGCGCCCCAATCGGATATTGGCATCCACTTCCAATCCCAAGCGGTAACTGTCCCCCACATTGGCCCGTAGCGGTGCACCCACATCATTGAGTTCACCGGTGAGCACCAGCTGATCTTTATAACGCATGTAGTACACATTGGTGTTCAACTGGATGTCAGGGGACACAAAACGCCATCCCAATTCATAATCGTTCAACTGTTCGGGTTTGGGACTTCCGTTTTCATAATCATTACGGTTAGGTTCCCTATTGGCCCTGGCGTAGGACAGATAAAAATTGTTGTTGGGGTTCAAATTGAACGTAATCCCTGCTTTCGGATTGAAAAAGTTGAAGGTGTCATCCACCAACCCCGTATCTTCTCCATTGGCTTCATAACCAACCCTTCGGTATTGCATATCCCCAAAAACCGACCATTGGTCATCCAACTGATAATTAGCTTTTGTATAGGTGTTGAAATCCTTTTTTGTGGAATTATCATCATAATATTTATCTCTGATTTCACTCTGACTCGCATAACGAGCCCAGATGATTTCCCCAAAGTGGTCTCCCTTGTACTCATTGTATCCTCCGCCCAAAATCAACTTCAGGTTTTGCTTGTTATATGTGGCTGAAAAAACGGTGCCATAAAAATGGTTGTCCAACCATCTTCTTCGGATCAAGTCGGTAGTATTGATGGTCTCCCCTCCCAAGCTAATGGGTTCCAAGCCATAGTCTGAAAAGTCATCATCTTCCCTATACTGCTCAAAGTATCCTCTTCCACGTGTATAGTGCAAGGCCAAATTGGTACTCCATTCCGGACTTAGGGTCTGGTTCCAATGCAATTGCACATGGTTTTGCTTGTAATTGTCCTCTTCACGGTCATAAAACTGTACATTCCCATTCTCATCGGTATATCTTCCTGCAGAATTGTAGGTTCTATTTTCTTCCAATTCTTCAGCGGTGATGCCATTCCAGGATTGATAGGTAACCTCATGCCCTCCAAAAAGCAATGCCTTTAACAATGTGTTGTCACTGCGGTAGGTCCCTTGCATAAAATAGCTGTCCAGTTCGGAGCTGGCGCGGTCCACATACCCATCAGAGGTGATGCGCGACAACCTTCCTGAAAATTCAAAATGGTCGTTCAACATCCCCGTACTGAACTTTACATTGTTTCGCAGTGTGTTAAAACTCCCTATGGAAGAGGAAATCTTGGCGTAGGCGTCTTCAGAAAATGCATCGGTCAATACATTTAGGCTTGCGCCAAATGCCCCCGCACCATTGGTCGAGGTCCCAACCCCACGTTGCAACTGCAAGCTCTGGGTCGAAGAAGCAAAATCGGGCATGTTCACCCAAAATGTACCATGAGATTCCGCATCATTGTAGGGCACACCATTAATGGTGACATTTACCCCCCTTGAGTCGGTCCCCCTTACACGGAAACTGGTGTATCCCACTCCTGCTCCTGCATCTGAAGTAGTGACCACGGCCGGTAAAAAGTTCATTAAAATGGGAACGTCCTGTCCCAAGTTTCTGGAAGTCAGTTCCTCTTTGTCCAAGTTGGAAAAAGTAATGGGAAACTCCTTGGTTACCCGTACGGCTTGGACCAAGACCTCGTCCAAAACGAATTTTTTTCCCTCCAAAGAATCTGTTGGTTCCTGTTGGGCGCTCATACTCAGCGCCAGCCCGGAAACGGCCAATGTTGTGAATAAAGTTTTCATTCGTAAAAAATGTTACGAATAAAAGGGGCCATTATTCTTGTTAATACTTGATTTTGTTTCTTTAAAGAAACGATGAAATTCCAAGATGCGCCTTGCGCAATCCCTTGGCAGCATTACCCGCCCAGGTTCATTGGGTATAATCTCAGCCTTGCCATGCAAAGCACCCCTTTGAGATGGCCGCAAATGTACTATGCCGCTTTCATTTTTCATAAGAAACCCCAGAAATTAACTTTTGATAACAACTATGTGGTATACTTGAATGCGTATATACAATATCAAAGAATTGTGTATGACCCGGAAACCCAAGAACAGATTCACTCTAAAAATCATCTTCAGCTATTTGATTTTGGGAGCATTGGGGGTCTTGGCCGCTTTTTTTATCTATAATGAATTTAAAAGCTACACTACATCCCAAGACAAAAATGATGACAATCTAAAACTTTTGAAGACCAATAGATTGCTTGCCAGTCTTTATGAGGCCGAGAATCTGTCCAAACTTGCCTTACAGACCAAAAGTGCCAAGAACCTGAAGGTCTATGCGCAAAAAGTGGATTCCATAAACATCTTGATCGATTCCTTAAAACCCATGGTTTTTGCCCGGGATGTCAACCAAATTTTCAAGTTGGATAGTGTACAGAAGCTGCTTCAGCAAAAAATGTACAACAGTGCCGAACTTCGAAAACTAAAGGTTGAAACCGAGAACACGGCGCCCATAGATTCCATTTTGCAAGCATTCCATAAAATGGAGGTGGATATGGGGCGAATCACCCCGGAGACCTTTGCTCCCAATTTTGATCAACTGTCCCCAGCAACCCAAAAATCCATCAGGGAATATGTGGCCATTCTCAACAAAAACATTCCGGACCCCAATGGAAACACCAATGCCAAAAACATAGATTCCATCCTTGAGGTCTCCAAATCGATTTTACAGAAAGCCAAAACAGAAACCGCCGCTGTAGAACGCTCGGTATCCCAAAAAGAACTTCAGATCTATAGAACCGATCTGGAACTTTCCCAAAAAATACGCAGTATCATCTCATCGTTTGAACACGAAATCATTCGAAATACCTATTTGGACAACCTTAAACAAAAGAGGGTGTTGCAACGAAGCATTCGTATGGCAGCGGCAGCCATTGCTTTGGGGCTCTTGGGCATAATTTTGTTCACTTTTTTTATCTCCAAGGATTTTTGGAAAGTACAGCAATACCGGGAACGCTTGGAAAAGGAGAAAAAATACTCGGAGTCGCTCTTAAAAAGTAGGGAACAATTGATTTCTACCGTAAGCCATGACCTAAGGACACCGTTGAATACCATCAGCGGATATACAGAGCTGATGGAACAAAGTGGCCTCAATAAAAAGCAATCAAAATATCTCCATAATGTGAAATCCGCATCAAACTATGTGGAGAACCTCGTGAACGACCTATTGGATTTTTCAAAACTGGAAGCAGGAAAAGTACATATCGAGAAAGCCTCTTTTGTTCTTTTTGACCTTATTGTTGAAACAGCTTCCCATTTTCAGGAAACATATTCCAAAAAAGGGGTTGAGCTGCATTTGGATATAGCCGAGGAACTTAAGAATCCCATCATTGGCGATGCAGTCCGCATACGACAAATCTTGACCAACCTTGTTGGAAATGCCTTTAAGTTTACCCATACAGGTTTTGTAAAAGTGGAAGCCATCGCCAAGAAAAGCAAGAACCATTCCTATTTGAACATTAAAGTAGTGGATACCGGCATCGGCATTGAGCTCGAAAAACAGGAAATGATCTTCAAGGAATTTACCCAAGCTGAAGATTCAACCGAAAAACACTACGGCGGATATGGCCTAGGGCTCACCATTTCCAAAAAACTGACCGAACTGTTGGGGGGAACCTTAACGCTGGACAGTAAAAAAAACAAGGGAAGCACCTTTACCCTACAGCTCCCCTTTGAGTTTTCCAAGGAGCCATTGACCCAAACAGCAGAGACCTTTACTTCCCATGATGATTTAACCGTTTATATTTTGGATGATGATGAAACCCTGTTGGAACTCTTACGTGAAATCTGCCAGAGGAACCATATCCATGTCAAAACGTTTTCCAGTTATCGCACTCTGGAACAAACGGAAAATCCGAACTACGACCTCCTCCTTACGGATATACAAATGCCCGGTACCGATGGATTTGCCGTGCTCCAGAAATTACGGGATAGGGATAACCATCTTTACTCAGGTCAACCGGTAATTGCCATGACAGGACAAAAAATCGTGGACAAGGGGAAATACACCAAAATGGGTTTTACCGATGTGCTGCAGAAACCTTTTTCCAGTCATGTATTGCTAAAAACACTTGGAGTTGTATCCAAAATCGATGTAGAATCTCAAGCTTCTTTACCCAATAGCACACCGGAATCCAATTCCCCCCTGTTCAGGATTACACAGATTTCGGCTTTCCTGGACAGTCCGAATGCAGTACGCGAGGTATTGGAGGTTTTTATGGAGAATACGCAAAAGAGTATGGAATTGCTTTTTTCGGCCATTGGGGATGTGGATTTTTCCCGTATTCGGTCCATTTCCCATAAAATGTTGCCCATGTTTCGGCAATTGGAGGCACAGGAGGTCATTGAAACTTTGAAAAGATTGGAACATCTGCCTGATGACTCCAATGGAGAAAAGGTTTTTGAAGAGCTCTCCAACTTAAAAACCCGTATTGACCAACTTGAACAGGCCATTTGCCAATACTTGGCTACACCTCCATTTGGTACAGATTGATTTTATTGTAAAGTGTCTTTCTTGTCATCTGCAGCAATTTGGCCGCCTTGCTCTTATTGAAATTGGTCTGTTTTAGGGCATTTAGAATCCGTTCCTTTTCATACTCGGATTTTGAAAACTTTGTGGTGGTGTTCTTTTCAGTGCCATGAATCATTTGATCAGGGAAGGCACTTGGCATTATGGAATCCCCTTCGGTAAAAAGAACCGCCCGTTTTATCACGTTCTTCATTTCCCTAAGATTTCCCGGCCAAGGGTAGGTTTCAATATACTCTTGGGCCTCTGTTGAAAAACGGGAAACGTTCTTCCCCAGTTCTTCATTGGCCCGATCTAAAAAATAATTCGCAAAAAGCATGATATCCCCAACCCGCTCCCGAAGTGGCGGAACAGTCATGGAAAACTCGTTCAATCTATGATAAAGGTCTTCCCTGAATCTTCCTTCCTCTACAGCTTGACCCAAATCTTCATTGGTTGCGGCAATGATCCGCAAATCCAAATGGATTTCTTTGGTGCTTCCCACCCGTTTTATCTTTCGTTCTTGGATGGCCCTCAATAATTGTATTTGGTGCTCGTAGGACAGGTTTCCAATCTCGTCCAAAAAAAGGGTCCCTTCGTTGGCGGCCTCAAAATGTCCCATTTTATCTTCAATGGCCCCGGTAAAACTTCCTTTCACATGCCCAAAGAACTCGCTGGTGGCAATCTCCTTGGGAATGGCACCACAGTCAACGGCCACGAAGTTTTTCTCCCTTCTTTTACTGGCATCGTGGATGGATTTTGCGGTTACTTCCTTTCCCGTTCCACTTTCTCCAATAAGCAAAACCGACATATTGGTAGGGGCAACCAAATTGATATACTGTTGCAGTTTTTGGGAGCTTTCACTCTTACCTACCAAAAATTGATTCGGCGCATCCTTTTTCTCATTTGGATTCTGTTTAGGCGTTTGTGTATCGCTTGAAGCTTTAGTGTTGAGGGCGTTTGTGATGACAGATAGTATTTCATCCGGTGTAAAGGGTTTGGAGATATAATCAAATGCCCCTTTTTTCATGGCGTTTACCGCTGTTTTCACCTCGGCATATCCCGTCATCAGAATCACTTGGGTATTTGGCGAAGCTTTCTTAACAGTAGACAAGAGGGTCAGCCCGTTACCTTTTGGGAGCCTAACATCAGATAGAATCACATCAAAATTGGAAGCACTAAGGTTTTCTTGAGCTTCTTTTATGGTATAGCTTGAAGAAACAGCATACCCATTCTTCGTCAAAAACTTGGATAGCATTTGACAAAAAGCAGTATCGTCCTCGATGATCAAGATTTTGGGCATATCTCAGTAATATATACGATGCCCATTGCTATGAAGATGATGGGAGTTTGGTAAAATTATCACAAAAAAAGGGTTGCCGTAGCAACCCCTTTTCATCAAACCAACTAACCTAACAAGGTCTCATAAACTATTTTATAGCTCTATCCAGTTCCCTTCAGAATCGGCATAAACGGTTCCTTTGGTCCCATCTTCCAAAGAGAGTTCCAATTTAAATTGGTCCTTATCATTTTTATATGCCTTATCAACCTTGGCAGTGGGGTAATTTTTTGCCACAGCTGCGGTAACAGCCTCTGGAAGGTCGGAGACGCTAATTTCCTCAAAGTCTTGGGCCACACATACTATTGCTTCACCCATTTTCAATTCTGGGGTGTTCTCATTGGCGATGGCTGTAAGTCCTACAAATGATAGTGCGGTTGCGATAACTAAATTTTTCATGGTATATGATTTTTATAATGTTAAACTCACTTATTGCCATGAAAATCCAATGCCAAGATCTTCTTCAGCCATAGACGTTATTCAACTATTTGAAAAACTGCATGTTACAAACAACAAGTAGTCTAAGGCATTGTGTAAATCTGTTTACCACAATTAAATAATGTATCGTTTTTATACAAAGAAAGGCCGCCGAAGCAGCCTTTCAAAAGTGCCAAAATCATAATCCCAAGGAAAAAAATTATGACTACACTTGGCAACAACGGATAATACATGGTTAGCGTTTAGCTAGCATCATCCTGCTTTTTTTTATGTACTATTTTCTTTCGACTTTTTATATATGACACCAAAAGGTAAATGGCCATGGCCAATGAGATTATATTAAAGAACAGAACTATTCCAAATAGCATTGTTTTTGTTTCCTTTAAGCAAATACCGTCAAAAAGAGTTTTTAAAAGAAAGCCGTACAATTTGTACGGCCTTCCAACCAAATCAACCAACCTAAAATCCAGACAGTCATTAAGACTGTCTCTCTTCTACGGTTACATTAAAAACTATAAATTCTTTTAACAGTGTATCCGTTTCCATTATATCTTTTTGACACTACTTTTTTATGGGGGTCACATAAAAGCAAAAAAAAATCCGCTTCTTGGCAGAGAAGCGGATTTTACAAAATGTTTTTCTGGTCTATGCCTGATGGGTAGGCTTAAGAAGATCGTTTACGGTCTTCACAGGATTAAATGTTACCAAAGGGACTTCGACAAATAAAGTGTTCCAAAAGGCCATCGCTCCATTCCACAGTCCTGGAAGCTCCAACGCCTTTAGCTCCTTGCCTTCTTGTGTCTTTCCCGTAATAAATCCTTGCTTAGGGTCCACAAAATCCAAAAGATTGTATTTTTCTCCCTTGTAGTTTCTTACCCCACATACCAAATCCACCGGATTGAAGTGGGTTGAATTTTTGAGAATGGACTCCTGTTGCTGATTGGATAGGTCAATCTGAGCCGACTCAATGATTTGAAGTGAAATATTTCCTTCTGCATCCCTCACCCAAAAAGGACCGCCTCCTGGTTCTCCTTCATTCTTTACCATTCCACAGATACGTATGGGACGATTTAATTTGTCCTTTAGAATGACTAGTTGTTCGTTAACATCCAAGTCATCATAATTCTTGGGCATCCGAACATTGAGTTCTCTTTCCAAAAAGGATTTTATTTCATCGGATTTTTCTGGTGACACCTCATTATCCTCCAAAAGTCTGGCATAATCAAAGGCCTTGGCCTGCACCTTTCTCAATACTCCCGCCAACATCTTTTTGCTATTGGCCACTTTTTCCAAATTCTTGTCGACCACCACATTGTCTATATTTTTAATGAAAATGATGTCGGCATCCTGCTCGTTCAGGTTTTCAATGAGGGCTCCGTGCCCTCCGGGGCGGAACAGTATGGAACCATCCCCGTTCTTGAAAGGTTTGTTTTCCATATCTACCGCTATGGTATCCGTGGATGGCTTTTGGTTTGAATATGAAATTAGGAACTGCGTGTTTGTAGTCTTCGAAATTTTTGGAGACACCTTGGATTCTTCTTCCTTAAACATATCATCGTGCTGTGGAGAAACGGTAAAGTGTAAATGGGCCTTCCCATCTGTTTTGGCATACAATGCCGCTTCCTTCAAATGCTCCTCAAATGGTGTTGCGCTACCTGAATCGTACTTATGAAAGGGCAATAGTCCTTTGGGATAGAATCCGTAGTTTAATCTCTCTTCTCCTAGCATTTCCTTTACAAAAAGATAGGCTTCTTCGTCTTTATTGGACACATTATCCTTAATACGATCCATAATGAACCCATAAAAGGGCAGCTTATGCATTTGGTCAGTAAACTTTTTTGCATCGGAATCGCCTGTTCGGTCCAAATATTCAGAAAGAGTCTCCTTTTTGGCGTCAAAGGCGTCCAAAAAGTTGAACATGGCCTTGAACATCCGGGATGCGGCCCCAGAGGCGGGAACAAATTTCAACAGATCTAAATGACCTCTGTTCTGTTCAAAATATTGTACAAGTCCTTCTTGCTCCTTTTCCGAAAATCTTAAGATCCCATTGGAAATTACTGCGGCCTTCACCAAATCCACAAAGGGTATCCCTTCTTTGAAAGTTTCTATCTGATTTGCTACTTTTTCTTTGGAAACCCCTTTGTTTTCCAATTGTTCCAAGTCTTTTGAACTTAAATCAATCATGTGCTTAAAAAGTTTATCGATTTCTTGTATGGCCGTTGAAAGCCGGAACGCTTTGTTCCCCTTTAAAATAACAAAATTTCGATCATATTTTTCCAAAGCTTCCTTGAAATACTGGAACATTTCCTCACGTTCTTCGGGTTTGTCCCTTAGATCGTCTGCCTCCCATGGGGTGTCAATATAGGTTAACAAGTATAGATCATAAGTATTTTGGATAGCATATTTTTCCAGAATTGGATCACAACTTCCTGTGTAATAGGTTTCTGAATATACTTTAGTCTCCAAAAGGTCTGTGTCACAAACCAAAATCTTGTTCGCTTTTTTTGCCAATTGGTTCTCCAAGCGCATCTGTCCATAAGCTATGGGTACAAGGTCTTTAGGCTCGCAGGTCTTTTGTTCCCTGTCCCATTTCTCTTGAAGATATTCCCGGGCATATTCTGGCACCCACTGGGTTTGGTAATGTTGGGCCAATTGTTGGGCCAAGGTGGTCTTTCCAGTAGATTCCGGCCCAAATAGAACTACTTTTATGAGGTTTGAGGGCTCTTGCCCAAGTCTTTCTTCCATGCTACATATCCCTGAATGGCCAATACGGTAAAAATGAGGTATTGCAATGAGAACATGCCCCATCCCCGGTAGGCGTACAAAGGTACAGTTATTAAGTCTCCCAAAACCCAAAGAGTCCAGCTTTCCAATTTTTTGTTGGCCATATACCACATGGCCGTAAAGAAAATGCCCGAGGTGACGATATCCACATAGTTGGTCGTCTTTATTTCAGCTCCAAAAGCCTTGTATACCCCAAAGGTGACCAACAGCGTAACGGAGAACAGTGCAATCCCAATCCATTTTTCCCTAGTATTGGTGCGTGAGATCTTCACAATAAACTCTCTATCCTGTCTTCTTCGGGCCCAGTTCCACCATCCATAAATGCTCATAATGGAAAAGTAGAAGTTCATCATCATATCGCCTAGCAATCGATCTACAAAAAATATGTAGGTAGTAATGGCCGTGGCCACCAAACCTGTTGGATAGACCATAATGTCTTCCATCTTGGCATAGATCACACTGGCTATTCCAAAGAAAAAGGCAGTGGCTTCAAGAATGACCAAGGAAAGTTCCCTGTCTTCGTATGGACCGAGAAAAAAATCAAAAATGGGGCTCATAATCACTCCTGTCGGATTTTACAATCTTCATCCCCAATACTACATGATCAATATTTTCAAAGGCTACTTTAATTTCATCCGTCAACAACCCCATAACCCTATCATACTCCCCAAAGACTTGGGTGCTTAAGGGATTCTCCAAAACAGTAAGTCCAGAAGACCTCAACTTTTTAATGAAATCGATGATAGGGGGCTCAAAATCATCTTGTAGCGGCGTCAAGGTAAGCTCAACGGATATCTTCATGGGGCACTTTTATTTTCCAAAAGCAAATCTAGTAAAAACTACCTGTCATCCCCCCATCATTCTGAGAGCATATACACAAGTGAATCCTTCAAACTCCAAAAACTCAATTTCATAATGGGATTTTTTGCCCTTGTACAAGATTTCGGCCACCGTCCTAGCATCTTGAAAGGTAAAGTCCATCACATCAATATGGCGTAAAAAACTCAACCCCTGTTGCGCATAAATTTTATAAAGCGATTCCTTGGCACCCCAAACGATGGTAAGTTTTCTGATGATGGCATCTACATTGGCCAAGGTCTTGTACTCTTCAATGGGAGTGAACTTGTGAGCAATTCTCAGGATTTTGTCGCGCTGCATTTCAATATCTATCCCCACTTCGTCAGTTTCGCTGATGATGACCCCCGTAAAATTATGCGAATGGGTAATGGAAATATGGTTCCCATCCTTTAAATGGGGCTTCCCAAAATCGTCATAGTATAGGTCTTTGTCCTCATAACCCGCTTTGGCCATTAAGTGTCTGATACTCAAAAACGCCCTTCGGTGTGCTTCGGATTTCATCCCATCCATCCTATCTTGGCAATGGGGAGTGAGCTCTATTCCCTTGGACAATTCCTTCTCAGCCTCGGTGACTTTCCAGATGTAGACCGAGGTGGTTGGTGAAACTGTTATGGTTTTGTAAATGGGCACGACTAATAGTTAGGTGTTTTTGTATCTTTGCTGCACTATAAAAGCTAAGCTACGAAAGTAAATTTATATACGTATGAGCACAAAGACAATTCCCCATGTACCCTATAAGGTGAAAGATATTTCCCTAGCCAACTGGGGAAGAAAAGAGATTGAGCTTGCCGAGGCCGAAATGCCGGGACTTATGGCATTACGAGAGGAATACAGAAAAGAACAGCCCTTGAAGGGAGCCCGTATTGCTGGTTGTTTGCACATGACCATTCAAACTGCGGTATTGATTGAAACTTTGGTGGCCCTTGGTGCCGAAGTGACCTGGAGTTCCTGTAACATCTTTTCCACCCAAGACCATGCCGCTGCTGCCATTGCCGCTGCAGGAATCCCGGTCTATGCCTGGAAAGGGATGAACGAAGAGGAGTTCGACTGGTGTATTGAGCAGACTTTGTTCTTTGGCGAGGACAGACAGCCCTTGAACATGATTTTGGACGATGGTGGTGACCTTACCAATATGGTGTTGGATAAATATCCTGAACTGGCTTCAGGCGTAAAAGGCCTTTCCGAAGAGACCACCACTGGTGTGCACCGTTTGTACGAGCGTATGAAGAAAGGTACCTTGCCCATGCCAGCCATCAACGTGAACGATTCTGTGACCAAATCCAAATTCGATAATAAATATGGATGTCGGGAAAGTGCCGTGGATGCCATCCGTAGAGCCACAGACACTATGTTGGCCGGAAAACGAGTGGTTGTTGCCGGATATGGTGATGTTGGAAAAGGTACAGCGGCCTCCTTCCGTGGTGCAGGGGCCATTGTTACCGTGACCGAGATTGACCCTATCTGTGCCCTTCAGGCCTGTATGGATGGCTATGAGGTGAAAAAACTGGAAAGCGTTGTCCCCAATGCCGATGTGGTCATCACCGCAACCGGAAACAAGGACATCATCCGCGAAGAGCATTTTCGTGCCTTAAAAGACAAGGCCATTGTCTGTAACATTGGGCATTTTGACAATGAGATCGATATGGCTTGGTTAAACAGGGCCTATGGCAATACCAAAGACGAGATCAAACCACAAGTGGATAAGTATACCATTGATGGTAAGGACCTTATTATTTTGGCAGAAGGTAGATTAGTGAATTTGGGCTGTGCCACGGGCCACCCCAGTTTTGTGATGAGCAACTCATTTACCAACCAAACCTTGGCCCAAATAGAACTTTGGAACCATAGTGACAAATATGAAAACGAAGTATATATGCTTCCCAAACATTTGGATGAGAAAGTGGCCCAATTGCATTTGGCACGCTTGGGTGCGGAATTGACCGAATTGAAGGAAGATCAAGCAGAATATATCGGTGTAAAAGTGGATGGCCCCTTTAAACCCGATTATTACAGGTATTAATCTTCTGTGCAAACCATAAAAAAGGCCCCGATCATGATCGGGGCCTTTTTTATTTGGCAAAACTTAGACCTAGCCTTTTAGCCAAGCCTTCCGTAATTCTTTTTGGGCTTCCGTAGCCTCTGGGTTTTCCAATAGCGTAACGGCTTTGGTATAGGTTGGTGTGGTGGTGGCCTCAATGAGGACCTCCTCATCTCCCCTTAACAACTCTACTTGAATGGCTTTGCCAGGACTCCATGCATACACTTCTGTTAAAATTTGATTGGCGTTGGCCAAGGTGACTTCTGTTCCATTAATGGATTTTATAAAATCATTGGGTTTAACCCCATTATCGTTCCAAAAGCTGTTGTTTGCCACAAGATCATTGAACTTAATCCCTCCCCTCTCTGGGTCTGCGGACAAGATCAGTTCGCCGGCATTCTGAATGTAATTGGTCTCCACTTCAGCCTCTGCGAAATAAAGTCCTACCTTATCCAACATTTGGCCATAATCTATGGGTGTATTTCCAACTACATGGGTGTTTAAAAATTCGCCAACCGCAGGATAGGTCATTGTCGTAATTTCAGTAATAAGGGCATCATCTTCAAAAGGTTTGTCCTTACCATATTTTACGGACAACTCTCCTAACAACGAACGCAGGCTACGTTGCCCATCACTGTTTTCCCTCATTAAAATATCCATGCACATACCAATTAACGCTCCTTTCATATAAACATTGGCATAGTTGTCCTTATATGGGTTTTCCAAAATGTTCTCACTCATTTGGGTAAAACTCATGGCATCATCGTAATTGGACCTTGAGGTATTTATCTTTTCGGTGGTCCTAGCGTAATACTCCGCCGGGTCTATCAAGCCTTCATAGACCTGGAAATGCTGCGCAAAATATTCGGTGACCCCTTCGTAAAGCCATAGGTGCTTGCTGAATGTTGGGTTATTGTAGTCAAAATAATGTACGTCTTCTGAATGTACTGAAAGTGGAGTGACAATATGAAAGAATTCGTGGGCCACTACATCGATCATCGATTCTGCCAATGCTTCTGGATCCATTTGTTCCGGCAAGACCACCACAGTAGAAGTATGGTGTTCCAAAGCTCCAAACCCTTTTGGGGAATCTGGTTTTTTGGTGTCGGACAAATAAAGTAGGATGTCATATCGGGGCGTACTGTTCAAATCTCCGAGATATCTCTTTTGGGCTTGCATCATCTCTGCCATGATTTCTTTAATCTCGGAAGCCTTATGTACTCCATTGGGGGAAAAAACACTCAATACAATCTTGATGTTTCCAACCATAAACTCTTCAACTTCGGTCTCCCCATACATCATGGGATTGTCCGTTACCTCAAAATATCGATTGGCAAGGAACACTGAGTTTTTGATGGTACCATCTTCGCTCTGGGTCGATTGTATTTCTGTGAGAGGAGAGGTATACTTGAATTTTGTAGGAGATTTGATGTCAATTTGGTAAGCATTCCGTTTTAGGGAATCAAAATACCCCACAAACCCGTGGAGGTTCAGCATCACTTGCTTAGGCTCTATATTGGTCCCTGAGGGTGAAAAGGGAACTTCCTCGCCAATTCCTCCATCCACTTCCTGATCAAAAGTATCGTTTACCGCATACGTTATTTTATCCAAATTCTTGGCATTGGCAAACATCCAAGTGTTGGTGTCAACCTGAGTAATTTGCATCGTATTTCCCTGATAATCAATAGCCGATATATTCTCTACATACTTCCCAAAATCAGATACTGCATAGGTTCCCTGAACCACTCTTGGCAATCTGTAAATAACCGTATCTTGGACAAACCTCCCTGGATCTATGACCACATTTACTTTATCATCTTGAATATTAACCAAATCCAATTGTGCTCTTATAGAATTATCGGAAGCTAGATCATTGACTTGATTTTTGACACCGCAAGAAAAAACTGTTGCAAGCACCAATGCATGTAAGGTTACCTTTTTTATCATGATTTACTGAATGTTTTTTGATATTGCCAACTAATATAGTATTAAAATATTTCCGACAACAATAGGTTACGGAAATAGTTGATTTGTTACATATAAAGATCCTTTACCAAGCAAAGGCTAATAGTTCTATAATATTCCGAAAGTTTTTGGCAAAAAAAAGCCATGGAAAGAACCATGGCTTTTTAAATGGTCAACTGTAATTAATCTGCCAATAAACTTTCGGAATAATAACAGGTCTTGTTTTCCTGGAGAATGGCCAACCCTTCTTCCCTAGTGTCCATTGGGTTGATTTTGATTTGCTCTCCATTGGGCATATACACAATATAGAACCCTTCCTCGAAAGAGGATAACTTTATAATCTCTCCATTTGGGCGAACGGCGTTCCAAGATTTTTCATCGGGCTTGTACACCAAATCCAATTTTTTGCCTTTTTTAGGACCTTCCACCACGGTAATTTGAACCCTGTTTTGGGTGGCTACCATTTTAAAGGTATTTCCGTCATGTTCCACCATTTGAGTCTCGGACTCCCCTGGTTTCATGGCTATGGGGTTAGATCCGGACCAAAACTCGATCACATTGAAGATTATAGCATCCCCGAGGAGGAACAATTCATACACGGGAACAATCCACAACCCCCAAAAAATCAGGTTATCTACAAATTTACTGTCGGTTGCCCCTTGGTTCCAGTCCTTCAAATTATTGAATGCCCTGAACGATCCCAAACAGCTTGAAAACAAGATGGTAGACGACAATAACAAACAGCTAATGACTTTTTTCATGATAAATGGGTTTATAGTTAATGTACTTAAAGCTACAAAAAGTATTTCAACCCATCTTGGGGTTCTGTGTTCGACATCAGAACATTATCACATATCCAGCCATTTCTTAAAATTGGTGGTGCGCTCCCGTGAAACGATTACCTGCTCTTCTTCCTTTGGAAGAAGTTTCAACAACAAACGGCTGTTAAAATAGCTATGGATTTCCACCACGGCCTTTACTGAGACCATGAACTTGCGGTTAATCCTGAAAAAGTGAATAGGGTTTAGGATATTCTCCAATTGGTCTATGGTGTATTCAATGGGATAAGATTGGCCCAAATGCGTATACAGGCATATCAACCCTTCATGGGATTTAAAATAGGCGATGTCCTCCACGTTGAAAGAACGGAATTGGTTCCCCACCTTTACCATGAACCTATGTTTGTATTCCTTATGGAAAAGTTGTTTCAGATGCTCCAGATTTTCTGTAGTGGTATGTCCGTTACGGGTAACATTTTTCTTGAATTTTTCCAACGCCGTCTTCAAGTCTCCCTTCACTATCGGTTTTAACAGATAATCTACCCCATTATACTTAAATCCACGAATGGCAAATTCATTATAGGCCGTTGTAAATATTACGGGAGGATGGTCCTCAATGGCATCCAAGATGTCAAAACCATACCCATCATTGAGTTGGATGTCCAAAAACACCAAATCGGGAAGTTGGTTTTTCTGGAACCAATCGGCACCACTTTCCACAGAATTGAGCCCGGCCACAATCTCAATTTCTGGGGCCAATTCCCCAACCATCTGTGCCAAACGCTTTAGGGCAAACTCTTCGTCCTCAACAATGACCGCCTTCATTTTTAGGATATGGCTTTTAGGTTCATTTCCGTTATTTTTTTATCCAGAAGTGGAATAATGACCTCAAAATGGGCATCCTCCTCGCGTATCAACACTTCCTTGTTGGTATAGTACGAATAACGCTTTTTGATGTTTTCCAGACCAAGCTTGGTGTTTTCCTCTTTGGTATCACGCTTTCTAAGGGTATTCTTGATGGCCAAAGCGCTGTTCCCAATCGTGGACAGCGAAATCTGCAAGGGTTTTTCCTTGGAATACCAATTGTGCTTCAGGGCATTTTCTATTAACATTTGCAAGGTCAAGGTAGGAATCCGATAGAGTTCCGGAGCAACCTTGATGTCCGTTTTAACCGAAATCGCATCCTTGTGCCGTACCTCCATCATAAAGATATAGGCATCCAAAAAATTGAGCTCTTTTTGCAAACTTACCAAATCCTCTTCCTTGTTATCCAAAATATAACGGTAACTAGAGGCCAACCGGGTTACAAAGTCCGAGGCCAAATCCCGGTCCTCATACATCAAGGACGTCAACGTATTTAAACTGTTGAACAAAAAATGGGGGCTAATTTGACTTCGCAAGGAGGAATACTTGGACGCGATCATTTCTCTTTTCAGATTTTCCATCTGTTCCTGCATTTCTTCCTTCTGCTTCATGGAAAAATAAAAAAGGTTGATGAACACTACGGTAGACCCTATCAATCCAGCCCTAAAAAAGTCGCCCCAAAATTCAATGATGTAAGGTTGTTCACAGTGAATGTCCAACACTTCTCTTAAGGGGAAAAGGGCCAAATAGTAGATCAAGGCGCTCAAGGGTAGCAACAATGCCATGGTCTTCAAATAGATACCGATACTATTCCTTAGATTGAGTTCTCCTTTTCTCAGTTCTTTATAGATCAACCGATCATTGAACTCCCACGTTATCATAAAAAATAGGAAGGTGGTCCAATAATAGAACTGGCTCGTGGACGTAAAAAAGGTATGCAGCTCACCCTCTTCATGCTCCATGGTGACTTTGATGGTAAAGAAAACCACGTTGACCACCATCCAACGGAACAGAAATTTTTTTAACCCTTTCTTTTTGAGCATCCCAAAAACCATTTGTTAAAGATACGCAAGGTCTTAACAATCACTGCAAACCTTAAAACCCAACTGTCAAATAACAGATTGAACCGTAGGCAATCCCTTCTTATCTGAAATTCATCACAAAAAAAGCGGCTTTGGCATCCCAGAATCTTTGATGAACGGTACAACGGCCTAAAGTACGGTTCACCATTCCTCGAATTCTTGATTTCAACACCTTGAGGCATCTTCGATGAAAATCAAATAACGTCAGTCATGAAAAAAATCATTCTCGCCCTATTCTTTTTGTATGGATTTTCAATGTTTTCCCAAACAGGGACCATCAAAGGCATCGTTTTGGACAAACAATCTGAAAATCCCATGGAAGGAGCTACGATTGAATTGTTGCAGATGCAAATGGCCACCGGGACCATCACTGACCTTGATGGTCGATTTTCTTTTGAAAATGTGCCTGTGGGTCGCCAAACCTTACGGATAAGCTATATCGGTTTTGAAAGCACCACGGTTTCCAATGTGGAAGTAACCACAGGAAAAGATGTTTTTATTACCGTTACATTACTGGAATCTTTTAACCAATTGGAAGAAGTGGTCCTGACCAATACCGATGCCAAAAACAAATCCGTGAACAAATTGGCCACGGTTTCCGCCAGACAATTTGGGGTGGAGGAGGTCACCCGATTTTCCGGTGGGCGAAGCGACGTAGGGCGATTGGCCGCCAACTTTGCCGGCGTTTCCGCACCCGATGATAGCAGGAACGACATTGTTATCCGGGGGAACTCGCCCACAGGGTTGCTCTGGCGTTTGGAGGGAGTGCCCATTCCCAGCCCCAATCACTATTCCACCAGCGGGACCACCGGAGGGCCTGTATCGGCTTTAAACCCCAATCTCCTTAAAAACTCCGATTTCATCACTTCGGCTTTTCCTGCTGAATATGGGAATGCAATTGGTGGGGTGTTCGACCTTGGGTTCAGAAAAGGGAATGCCGATGATTATGAATACACCCTCCAAACGGGAATCTTCACTGGGGTGGAGGCCATGGCAGAAGGCCCCTTGGGCAAAAATAAAGGGTCGTTCCTGATTGCTGCACGATACTCATTGGTAAGTCTTTTGGGGATTGGCGCCGGGGGAACCTCAGCCACTCCCAATTATAATGATGTTTCCTTTAACATTGATTTTGGCCGCGTAAATTCCGGCACTCTTTCAGCCTTTGGCATCTTCGGAACCTCAGATATTGAGTTTTTGGGGAACGATATAGACCCAGATGATCTTTTCGCCGCAGAAGATGAAAACTCCTATGTGGACTCAAGATTTGGTGTTTTGGGTTTAAAGTACAATCTCAGCCTAAGTCAAAACTCTTTTTTACGAACCATTGCATCGGTGTCCTATTCGGGAAATGAGTTCACGGCAGACCGTTTCATCGAAATGGGCACTCCCCAAGAGCGATTGATACGCTATACCGACGTAGATGATTCGGAAACCCGTTTTACCGTGTCATCATTGTTCAATACCAAACTCAACAATAGGCTTGCCTTTAGGACCGGCCTTCTTGTTGAGGCGTTCAATGTACAGAGTCTGCTCCTAGATCGCACCGAACAAGCAGACAACGACTCTGATGGAGACCCAGATTTGGTCACCTTTAGGGACATTGATGAAAATATAGCCCTTTGGCAACCCTACGTCCAAGGACAGTTTAGGGTTACTGAAAAGCTTACCTTCAATGCCGGTCTACATGCCCAATACAGTTCCCTCAACAGTCAATGGGTATGGGAACCACGAGCCGCCATCAACTATTCCCCCTTTCCCAACCATATCTTCAACTTGGGATATGGGCTACACCATCAATCCGTTTCGCTACCGCTCCTGTTCCTGAACGAAAATGTGAACGGAGAAATACTACAGACCAATAAAAGCCTTGATTTTGTCCAAAGTAACCATTATGTATTGGGATATGATGCACGTTTGGCCGACAGTTGGAGAGCTAAGGTGGAAATTTACTATCAAGATATTGACAAGGCAGGGGTAGAACCTTTTCCTTCCAGTTATTCTACGCTTACCGAAGGAGCCGATTTTGGTTTTGACAACGATAGGGTTTCCTTGGTCAACGAAGGTACAGGTCATAACCAAGGGGTTGAGCTTACTTTGGAGAAATTTTTCAGTAGGGGATATTATGGTTTGTTGACGGGCTCTTTCTTTGAAAGCAAATACAAAGGAAGTGATGGTATGGAACGAAACACCCCTTTCAACAATGGACATGTGGTCAACCTTCTGGCAGGAAAGGAATTTAAGGCAGGCCCATCTGGCAAAAATATCTGGTTTGTGGATACACGGCTTACCACCTCTGGGGGCAGATACTATACCCCTGTTGACTTGGAAGCTTCACAACAAGCTGGTTTTGAAATCCTGCGGGAAGACTTGGCCTATAGCCAACAGTATGATGCTTATTTTAGATGGGATGTGAAATTTGGCCTCAAAATAAACAGTAGAAACAAAAAACGTTCGCACCAATTTTATGTAGACCTGCAAAACGTGACCGCCAATGAGAACATCTTTGTGGAACGCTATAACCGATTGACCAATAATGTAGACCGCGTGGACCAAATTGGATTCTTTCCAGACTTTGGGTACAAATTTCAATTCTAGGGGGAATTCAATTTTCCTTCACTCATAAATGAGTACCTTGTTTCCCAATTCAAACTGAACGGAACATGGCCCAAAATTGGTATGAGATTAAAAATGTGGATGCGGTTGATTCCCCATCTATTGCCTTGTATGTAAATCATCTGGAATACAACATCAGAGAAATGCTCTCCTTGGTCGGTGGGGATACTACCCGTTTGATGCCCCACATCAAGACCAATAAAATGCCCAAGGTCATGAAGCGTTTATTGGATGCCGGCATTTCCAATTTTAAAGGTTCCACCATTGCGGAAGCGGAAATAGCAGCAGAAGCGGGAGCCGATTTTGTGTTGATCGCCCATCAATTGGTCGGGCCCAAAGTGGACCGTTTCCTTGAATTGACCGCCCATTTTCCTTCTACCCGTTTTGCCACGCTGATTGATGCTGTGCCTACGGCCAAATTGTTGAATGAAAAGGCGAAGGTCAAAGGCTTGATCATTCCAATTTATATAGACATCAACAACGGGATGAACCGTTCCGGAATCAAAATAGGAAAGGAACTCGATACTTTGATAGCCTCTTTGGATGAATGCAAATCCCTTCAGTTTGAAGGGTTCCATGTGTACGATGGGCATCTTCGCGACCCAGAATTTTCAGAGAGGAACCAAAAAATTGAAAAGGGATTGGAATCTGTTACCCACTACTTCGATGGGTTAAAAAAGACCCATCCAAATCTAAGAATGATTTGCGGAGGAACCCCCTCCTTTACTTCACACCGTATGGAAGAAAACAGGATTACAAGTCCGGGTACCTGCGTGTTGTGGGATTGGGGATATGGTGAAAAATTAACGGAACAAAACTTTAAGCACGCGGCGCTCGTCGTGACCCGTGTGATCTCCAAACCCACCGAAGGTATTGTTACTGTGGATATGGGGCATAAATCCGTGGCCGCGGAAAACCCCATAGACAAGCGGATACAATTCCTCAATCTTGAGGATTACGAACTGCTTTCACAAAGTGAAGAGCACGGCGTGATCAAAGTGGCGGATTGGGATGCCCTAAACATCGGTGATGTACTTTACGGCATCCCCTACCATATTTGTCCTACCATTAACCTACATGATGAAGTTTCCGTGATCAAAAACGGTAAAAAAACCGACACTTGGGAGATTACCGCTCGAAAACGAAAACTTACTATTTGAATTTTATTCCAGGTCCAACGCTTTCTTCAAATCGTAAAAATAGAAGTCCTTTTGGTCGTTCATTGCGGCAAAAAGACCATTGGGGAAAGTATCGTTCAAAGGCACAGTGATCACATCGCAGCCATCAGTTTCTGTAGTGGATAGGTTTACAGCTTTAATGAAGCTATTGTCTTTTCTGGAAAAGATATTGAATTGTCCGCGTTGCTGGTCAGATACAATAATATATCCTACTCCGTTGGGGTACCTTGCAATGGCAATCCCCTCGATATCTTCCAAAAAGTGTTCTCCGCCAAAGCAGGCCAATTCTTCATTGCCCATACTAGGTTCCGCATAATATTTTTTAACGCATTCGCCTTCATCGGAATAATATACGTAGCCCATTTCGTTGTCCACAGCAATGGCCTCAATTTCCTTTCCTCCCGTAAAGCTTCCGAACTTGCGCACCAAATGGGCTGAAACCCCTGTACTATCCGATTCCAGTTTATATTGGTACAAATACGAGCCGCTTGGTCCTATCTTTCTGCCAACAATGGCATATACGGATGAATCTTTTGGCGATTTGTACAAACTGATGCCCATGGCCAAACGTTGTTCTACTTCGGTTTCATCTTCAAAAACAGGAAAACCTCCACCATCGAGGGGCCTCATATCCGGTACAGAAAACAATCTTATTTGTTGTTTTTCCCTTTCCGTGAAAGCAATTACATCCACAGCAACGGAATCGTTCAACTGAAAACCGTATTCCAAATCCACATTGTTGGGTCTTTGGATATTTTTGATGGACTTTTCTTGAATGATCTTTCCATTGAGGTCAAAGGCATAAATACCTCCATTGGTCTCTTTATCGGTTCCAAAAACAATACTTTTTGAGGCATCATCCGGATTGATCCAAATGGCAGGATCATCCGTGTCATTTGGTGTCTTTTCAGTAATAATGTCCGGTGCTATGGCTGGAAGCTTACTCCCTTTTTTACAGGAGACCATGCCTAGCACCAATATAAAAGGGATATAGATTTTTTTCATAAAAATAGTTTTAAAAAGGGTTCGTCAGTTGGAGTACCTGCCCAAATAGGGCAGGCACTCGGCATGACATTGTTCAAAATACTAGCTGCTGAATTACTTTTTGAACAAATCGTACTTCAACCCGAAAGTGAAACGGATATCATAGAACTCCGCTTGCTGCGTACGGTCCTTTACACTTTGGAAATAACGCAGGGGTTGATTGGTGATGTTGTTTACATCGGTATAGATCCTTAGGTTTTTATTGATGGCATAGCTGGCATTGAAATCCAAGAAAAACTGGGTGTCATAATACCGATCCTCAAAGGCATTTCCCCCAATTTCATCCACATACGAATCCGAAAAATTGGCGGAAAGTCTTGCACTGAAACGCTTGTCGGCATACCCCAATGAACCGTTGAACATGTTCGGAGCGGTGTTGGGCAAGTCCAAATCGGTACGTTCGTCCCCATCTTCGTTACGGATACCATCAGCACTTGAGGTCAAATAGGTATAGTTTAAATAAATGCTGAAATTACGTGCAAACCCGGGCAAGAAATCCAATTGTCTCTGGAAAGATACCTCAGCTCCAAAAATGGATGCAGAATCACCGTTCAAGGGTTGAAAAATATCGTATCCTGTGGTTCCTGTTCCAAAAGAATCATCTTCAGATTCTGTGATGAAGGTATAGATAAAATCGTTTATCCTTTTATAAAAAAGCCCGCCCGAAATAATTCCAACGCTCTGAAAATAATGCTCGGCATTCAAATCAAAGTTCATGGACGTTGTGGGATCCAACTCTGGATTTCCAACAATGACTTCTGCATCTTCGTTCACAATTTCGGCCCTGGGGATCAAATCCACATAGTTGGGTCTAGCCAAGGTATTGGTCCATGCAAACCTTAGAATAGTATTATTGGTTACATCATATTTAAAGTGAACGCCCGGTAACACATTGGTATAGGTGTTTTCATCCGAAACCTTTTCCACTTCAATGCCCTCTTCAATACCGGCATCCTCATCTTCCTCAATGTAGATGACCCGGTTACCATCAGATTCCAATTTGGTACTCTCTACCCTAACACCGGCCAACACGCTCAATTTATCGGAAAGTCTTTGGTTCATCATGGCATAGGCCCCAAACACATTTTCCTTCACTTTAAAATTGCCCGGCAAAAATTCATCGGGAACGGCTTCACCATTGGAACTGTTCAGGTTTAAAGAGCCTATCCATTCCGCACTGGCAAAGTTACCTGCCTGGTATTTTTCACCTGCCAAATACTCAGGATCGGTATAATCTTTAGTGGGGATATCCAACAAGGTTGGAAAGTCGTCCTCCAAATCGTATTCAAAGAAATCATTGTTTCTTTCCTTGGTCTTGAACCTACCCCTTGCACCAAACTTTATGGATCCATCCCCTTGGCCAAAAATATTGGCGGGCAATTCAAAATTGACAAAGAAGTTCATGTCTTCTTCTTCGGTATATTGATTTTCGTTGGTGATCTCACCAAACTCAAAGTTGCCCAAATCGTTAAAATCGGAAGCAGTGGCAGCCGTCATAATGGGGTATCTGGGGTTGCTGTTATCGTTGTTCACGATATATTCGGATTCGTACTCCGCGTAACGCTCGTTCAAACGTTCTTCTGAAGCCTTGGCATAAGACCCCATCCAATCCATCTTTAAAGATCCCAACAAATGGTTACCTCCAAGGGTATAATTTTGCATCCGCTGATCCTCCAAACGTCTGTTCTTGTTACGCCCACCGGCAACACCACCTTTGGTCTGTCTTTTGATCTCAGCAGGGAAACGGGTAAGCCTTCCACTGGAAACCGTGAAATCCCCTACTTCGATATCTTCGCCATCCAAGATTTCCTGCTCCAATCGGAAACGGTTCTCACGATCATCCCTCCAGTTGTACATGGTTTTCAAGAAAATATTGTTTCCTGAGTTGATCTGAAAATCAAAATTGGCAGCAAAACTCCTTCTCACACGTTGTACCAAATAAGTGCGCTGCTCGGTTACATTGGTGTAGGGATCTACATCCACTTCCTCTAAAATGGGCTCCCCTTCGTCATCCTCTTCCCCAGTATTGTATTCAAACTCATCGGTCCATTCAGCTTCAATGTCATCTGAACCAAAATCATTGTCGTTGATGGTGGCAGAAAACATGTACCCGAATTTTCCGTCGTTGGTACGGTCTCCCACCAAGATAGACCCGTTCCAAATTCTTTTATCGGTAATAAAGTTGACTCCCGATCCCGCCGTGGCCGAAACCCGAAATCCTTGGGGTGCGGTACGGGTAACCAAGTTCACGGAACCTCCCAAGGCATCGGCATCCATATCTGGGGTAACGGCCTTGTTCACCTCAATAGTCTGGATCATATCCGAAGGGATCAAGTCCATTTGAATGTTTCGGTTATCTGCTTCCGCGGAAGGAATCCGGCTACCGTTCAAGGTCACGGAGTTCAGTTGGGGCGACAGACCGCGAACAATAATGTTACGGGCCTCCCCTTGATCCACCTGCATGGTGATTCCAGGAATCCGTTTTACGGCATCCCCAATATTGGCATCGGGGAATTTTCCAATTTGGTCCGTGGAGACCACATTGGTTATGTTCAAATTGGTTTTTTGGGTATTCAGGGCTTTCGCCTGTCCGCTAAGTCCATAGGCACTTACCTGGACTTCGTCCAACTCAACATTGGAAGGGTTTAGCACAATACTTACTGCGGTGGTTTGTCCGCCGGATACGGTAACTTCCTGCTCCACATCGGCATAGCCCAAGTAAGAAATATTCAGGGTATAGGTCCCCGCTGCGATTCCCACCAAGGTAAATCTTCCGTCAAAGTCGGTGATAGCCCCTTTGGATAGCGATTCAATATATACATTCGCCCCAGGAACGTAAATGCCGTTCTCATCGGTAATGGTTCCTTGTATATTGCCTGTTTGTGCTTGGGCGTTTAGGAGACCAAGCATCAAAAAAAGCGTTACAAAAAGTAGTTTTTTCAAGTTCATTGATTTCATTTTGGTTTACGTTAGTATGCATTCCAAAACTATGTATATCAACCCATTAAGATTTAAATTAAAGGGAAACAAAAAGGAAACAAATCCCTAAAACTGCGGAAACAAGAAGGCAACAATTACATTTTTTTTACATGGGGCTAACCTTTTCTAAAAAGTGGCGAAAAAAAGTGGTCAAAGCTCTATCATAAAGTTTACCAGTTCTTCTTTTTGGTCTATGGGGAGTTTCTTCCGAAGACGATGGCGAGCCACTCGAACACTATCGGGGGTAACCCGTAAGATGGATGCAATTTCCTTGGAGGTCAAGTTTAACCTCAACAACATCCCCAGCCGTAGCTCCGCTGGCGAAAGGTTGTCTTCGGACATAGTGGAGAGTTTCTTGATAAACTCTGGGTGAATTTCCTTAAAAAAATTCATGAACTCATCCCACTCGTGTTCCTGTTGCAAATTAAAATCGATTTCCTTGACCAAGCTTTTTATTTTTTCCGAAGTGTCCATATTTTTTCGAGATGCAATGTTTCGAAGAGTATTGGACAAATCGAGCAAGATTTTATTTTTCTGGGAAAGATGGAGGCTGTATCGGGATAGTGAAGCTGTTTTGAGCTGTACCTCATTTTGAAGGTTCTTTTCCTCAATGGCTTTTTTGTCCAATTCCGCCTTGAGCATGCGCTGTTTGTATTCCTGTATCTTGATCTTGGCCTTCCGTTTTCTCCCCAAATAGTTGTATAGGATAGTAAGTATTGTGGCGATAGCGAACAGCGCCACCCAAAGTAAGTTTTGATTGGCGGCATTTACCTTGTTCTGTTCCTTCAACAACTGTATTTCGGCTTCTTTTTTATTGGTCTCGTAAATGGTCTGCAACACATTGAGCTGATTGGTATTCTGGGCCGTGAGCATAGCACTGCTGAACCTTTCTGATTGTATCAGTTCCGCATGGGCCTTTTCAAAATTTCCCATGAGGGCATAAGTCTTGGAAAGGTCTTTATGGGCACTTTCCAACTGATGGAGATCATTGAGTTTTTGAGCAACCTCCAACGCCTTTTTGGTATGTGTCAATGCCGAATCATAGTCCCCAGTTTTCCGAAAGGAATCTCCCAGATTATTGAGTACGTTTACCTCTTCTATGGTTTCGGAATCCTTTACGTACCCGTATGATTTGTTGAAGTATTGATAAGCAAGGTCAAACTGCCCTAAATCCTCATAAATGCTCCCAATATTCTCATTGGTGATGGCCACACCATGTTTATCTCCTAGGTGTTCAAACAACAACAGGCTCTCTTTTTGATAGGCCAGCGCCTTTTCATATTCTCCCTGTTTTTCATAGCAAGCCCCTAATAGGGACATGGAATTGGCCTGGCCAAAGCTATAGTTGAGCTCTAAGGAACGGTTCATGGTATCCGTAAAATGTTGCTCGGCCAAGTCAAAATTGTTTAGGGAGAGATAGACCCTTCCAATGTTGTTGTTCAATGTGATATATAGCGTATCCGAAAGGTCGGTCCCCATTTGTTCCAAAGCGCCATTGTATTGGTCCATTGCCTCGGAATACAATCCCAACATATGATGATATTCGCCCAATTTTATGTAATTCTGGACAATTTCCCGGGGTTGGTCGGGATGCTTTTTGGAAGCTTCCAATCTTTTTTGAAATTCCAGAAAAGTGGAGTCGGAGGTTTGTGTTGGGCTGAGATCGGTTTGGAATTCTTGTCCTAGACCTTTTGTGTGGATAAGAGCTATCCCCAAGACCAATGTACAAAAGGCGCCAAAATTTGCTTTCATGGAACGTGACCCAAATTAAGAAGGGAACAATAAAATCAATTACTGCCGGTCACATATCACCATTAGGTTATTAAACCATTAAAAAATAGGTTGGGGGCAATGATAAAAAATAAGGCCCCGCTTTGCGGGGCCTTATTTTAATCGTTTAAAACGGTGGTTCTTAAGCTTGAAAAGGCTCAATGGAAACAAAAGATTTTCCACCAGTTTTCTTTTCAAACTTCACGATGCCGTCTACCTTGGCATGCAAGGTATGGTCTTTTCCGGCATAAACATTGTCACCAGGGTTGTGCTTGGTACCACGTTGTCTTACAATGATGTTACCGGCTACAGCGGCCTGACCACCAAAAATCTTAACCCCTAAGCGTTTCGATTCTGATTCTCTACCGTTTTTTGAACTACCTACACCTTTCTTGTGAGCCATGATATCTAAATTTTAGTTCTATTCTTTTATTTGCTTAACGCTTCAATCAATTCGGCTTTCTTCATGGAAGAATATCCGGTAATGTCCTTAGCTTTTGCCATATCTTTCAATTCAGCTACCGTTTTGGAGCTTAAATCCTCGGCAGCCTTTGGAGCTTCCTTTTTTGGAGCAGCTTTTTTAGCTTCTGCCTTTTTGGGTTCAGCTACTGGCTTTTCCTCAGCTTTAGCCTTTGCTGGAGCAGCTTTCTTAGCTCCTTTGGCCACGATACCTTCAACAACGATCTCAGTCAAATATTGTCTGTGTCCGTTTTTCTTTTGGTATCCTTTACGTCTTTTCTTTTTGAAGACGATAACTTTATCACCCTTAAGGTGTTTTACAACTTTGGCCTCAACAGCCGCACCTTCTATGACTGGGGCGCCAATAGTAACGTTCCCTCCATCTTCCAAAAGAAGAACTTTGTCAAAAACGACTTTGTTCCCTTCTTCTTCCTGCAAACGGTGAACGTACACTTTCTGGTCTTTTGCAACTTTAAATTGCTGCCCTGCCATCTCTACAATTGCGTACATAATACGTTAGTTATAATTATTTAATGGTCTATTCGCCAAATTAGCGGGTGCAAATATACTGCTAAATCCTTAATCTACAAGTATAATTACAACCTTTTGACCCATTATTTTTTGGGATTGTTGGAAGATTTAAAGAGTTGCATAAAGGAAAGTGTTAAAACCAAGGTAGTGGCAAACCCCATTATGGCAACCGTAAAGAAAACTATTCCTTGAAAATTTTTATAGTCCTTGGCCCAAACCTTGGAAAGGTCGTCCAAAAAATGACTGTTGAGCTCGGTGGAGTAAAGTGCAAAGAAAAATGTGAACAGTAGTGAAGCTATAAAACCTGTGGTAATCCCTGCGGTAAAACCACTACCATAACTAAAACCCTTACCTTGCCGTAGTCTTGTATACTTTATGGTCTCATAAATACCAAACCCAGTGATAACACCATTAAATAGGCTATAAAACACATTGGTGTGTTTTCCCATAAGGGAGAGTATCAAAAAATATGCAATGAGAATCGCACTGGTGACAATTCCAAAACGAATAGGTAGGGTTAGATTTTTCATCTCATTATATTTTTGGATATGATGATTAATTTACTGAATGTTTACGACATATGCCACAGTTGCCTTCAAAGACTTGTGTCATATTTATCTGACTTTCAAATTTTATCCTATATTTAGCGTAACATCAATCAAAAAATCCATACTAACCTCATTGGATTTTAGCAACATAAAATAGAGCATTATGAAAAGAATTCTGCTTTCTGCACTTTTCATACTTGCCATGGGCCATTTTCTTGCTGCGCAAGAAGTCGCTTATGAAGAGTATGATCTAAACAACGGGCTTCATGTTATTCTACACCAAGATAACACGGCCCCTGTGGTGACCACTTCGGTCATGTACCATGTGGGATCCAAGGACGAGGACCCACAAAAAACTGGGTTTGCCCATTTTTTTGAGCATCTTTTGTTTGAGGGTACCCAAAACATTCCCAAGGGTGAATGGGACAAGATTGTGACTAGCAACGGTGGTCGCGGAAACGCCAACACCTTTCTGGATCGCACCTATTATTACGAGACCTTCCCATCCAACAGTTTGGAGATTGGCTTATGGTTGGAGTCTGAACGGATGATGCATCCCATTATTGGACAAGTAGGGGTAGATACCCAAAAAGAAGTGGTCCAGGAAGAAAGACGTCTTCGTGTGGACAACTCTCCTTATGGGGCATTTTTTGAACAAATGCTGAAAAATCTATATACAAAACATCCGTATCGTTGGGGTGTAATTGGTTCCTTAGATCACTTGGCCAGTGCCACTTTGGATGATTTCAAAAACTTCAACAAAACTTTTTATGTACCCAACAATGCCGTACTGGTGGTTGCCGGGGATATCGACATCAACAAAACCAAAAAATTGGTTGCAGATTATTTTGGTCCCATCCCAAGAGGGGCCGATGTCCAAAGAAAAAACATTGAGGACACTCCCATCACCAATACCATTCAGGCCACCTATCATGATCCCAATATTCAGATTCCTGCCATCTTTTTGGCGTACCGGACTCCGGGACAGGCTAAAAGGGATGCCTATGTCATCAATATGATATCGACCTACCTTAGTGATGGGGAGAGCTCCAAACTCTACAAGAAATTGGTAGATGAGGAGAAAAAAGCCCTTCAAATTTTTTCTTTCCCTATTGATGCCGAAGATTATGGGGCCTACCTTGTGGGTGGCTTACCTGTTGGGAACAATACCATACAGGACATCAAGGATGGGATTGATGCCGAAATCTTGAAAATCCAAACCGATTTGATTTCAGAAAAAGACTATCAAAAACTCCAGAACAAGTTCGAGAACAATTTTGTGAGCGCCAATAGCAGTGTTCAAGGGATTGCCAATTCCTTGGCCGAAAATTACATGCTAAGGGACAACACCGACCTCATCAATACAGAAATTGATATTTACCGATCCATTACCCGAGAAGAAATTAGGGAAGTTGCCAAAAAATACCTGAAAGTAAACCAAAGGGTGGAACTTGAATATTTACCAGAACAAAAAGACGCCAATTAAGATGAAAAAGTATATCGTATTGACGGTACTGTCGCTCTTTATGGCAGTATCCCACGCACAGATAGATCGCACCAAACAACCTCAAAGAGGACCTGCCCCTGAAATAAATTTGGAGGAACCTGCTCGTTTTGAACTCATGAACGGCCTCAAGGTTTTAGTGGTAGAAAATCATAAATTACCAAGGGTATCCATTCATTTGACCATAGATAATCCTCCTATTTTGGAGGGTGACAAGGCAGGGGTTGCCGATTTGACCTCTAGCCTATTGGGAAAAGGATCTAAGTCCATCTCCAAAGATGATTTTTATGAGGAGGTCGACTTTTTAGGCGCCTCGATTGATATTAACAGTCAAAGCGCTTCAGCAAGTTGCCTTTCCAAATATTTCCCAAGGATTTTGGAGCTCATGGCCGATGCTTCCTTGAACCCCAACTTTACCCAAGAGGAATTTGACAAGGAAAAAGATCGCATTATAACCGGACTTAAATCTGAAGAAAAAGATGTTTCAGCCATAGCTACACGGGTTCAATTGGCCCTTGCCTATGGTAAAAACCACCCTTTTGGAGAGATAACCAGTGAAGAGACCGTAAATAATGTGTCCTTGGTGGATGTTGAGCAATTTTACCGGAATTATTTTGTGCCTGCCAATGCTTATTTGGTGGTCATTGGTGATGTTGATTTCAACAATGTAAAGGAATTGGTGACCAAATATTTTACGCCTTGGTCCAAGGCTGTTCCGCCATCGTTCAGTTATGCGGAACCCACTGATGCCCAATACACCCAAATCAATTTTGTAGATGCCCCCAACGCCGTTCAATCCGAGGTGGCCGTGGAAAACATCACCCATTTGAAAATGAAGGATGATGATTATTTGGCCTCCCTTTTGACCAATAGAATCCTAGGCGGAGGGTCCCAGGCCAGATTATACCAAAATTTACGGGAAGATAAAGGGTACACCTACGGATCTTACTCCGGTATCAGGGACAATAAATATAGCCCAATGCGTTTTGATGCTTATGCCCAAGTCCGTAATGCAGTGACTGATAGTTCTGTGGTCCAGATTCTGGAAGAGATTGATAAAATGATCAACAGTCCGGTGACTGAAGAGGAACTGACCAACACAAAGGCTCTTTATGCCGGAAATTTTGTGATGGCGCTCGAAAATCCGGCAACCATTGCCAACTATGCCCTCAACATAGAAACGGAAGACCTACCCTCCGATTTTTACAAAACTTATTTGGAGCGCATTGAGGCCGTTACCATTTCCGACATCCAGAATGCAGCAAAAAAGCATTTTTCTACTTCCAATGCCCGTATCGTCGTCACAGGAAAAGGAAGTGATGTTTTGGAAAATCTGGAAAAAGTCTCTTTCAAAGGCAAGAACATACCCGTACTGTACTATGACAAATATGCCAACAAAACTGAAAAACCCAATTATAATGTTGCTATTCCAGATGGCGTAACGGCTAAATCCATATTAGAAAAATATATCGAAGCCGTTGGTGGAAAGGCCAAATTGGAAAATGTGGAATCGTATGCCATGATGGCCGAGGCAGAAATGCAAGGAATGAAGCTGGAACTGGAAATGAAGAAAACCTCCAAGGATCAATTTATGCAAGATGTAAAGGTAATGGGCAATTCCATGCAGAAACAAGTTTTGGATGGTAATAAGGGCTACATGGTGGCCCAAGGCCAGCGAAAAGACCTTTCTTCAGAGGAAATTGAGAAAATAAAGGAAGAATCTGCCGCATTTCCAGAACTGAATTATCTCGCTGCAGGTAATATCACCTTGGAAGGCATTGAAACCATAGGAGACAAAAAAGCCTACAAATTAAAGGTAACCAACAAAAAAGCAGCCTTTTATGATGTGGCGTCCGGCCTTAAGATTCAAGAAGTGACCGTAGAGGAAGTACAAGGTCAAGAAATGCAGAACACTTTAGGATATGACAACTATCAGGAAGTATCTGGAATCAAATTTCCATTTAAATTGACCCAAGAAATGGGTCCTCAGAACATTGAATTTACAGTGAAGGAAATCAAGGTAAATGAAGGTGTAGAAGCTTCAGATTTTAAATAACTCCATCACAAACAGATAAAAAAAAGGAGCTTTTATAGCTCCTTTTTTGGTTATTTTAGCATGCAAAATATTCTACTATGAGAACATTCCTTTTAATAATATGCCTAGCTATCCTTACCATTTCCTGCAAAGAAGAGAAAAAAGCTCCCGAAGGACCAACCCAAATGGAACAGGTTATGGCAGTTCATGATGAAGTAATGCCCAAAATGGGCACCTTGGGCAAGTTGGTTGGTGAGCTCAAAGAAAAAGTGGACACCACTGAAGTAGGCCAACAATATGAAAAAGCCATGAAAGATCTTCAAAAGGCCAATAGGGCTATGATGAACTGGATGAAAAATTTCGGAGACCGATTTGATTCCGACGAAATCTTGTATGGGAAGGAGCTTTCAGAGCAAAAACAACAATGGCTCAACGAGGAGGAGGAAAAAGTAAACGCCCTGAAGGAGCAAATTAACGGGAGTATAGAAAGAGCCGAAGCGCTTTTATCCAAAGAATAATCATTCTTTCCACTTAAGGCTCTCCATGATTCTACGGATGTCGTTCTGTAGATATATGGCCGCAGGCAAAATGGAATCGTAATTGGGCTTGGCATAAAAGTACAATGACCCTGTTATAAAATGATTTGTGCTATCGGTCACATAAAACTGGGATTGGGATGCAGCATTCCCACTTACTTCATAGAACATCCCGTAAACTTTTGCCTCAGCATTTATATATTCCTTGGGTGCAATGTTATCTGCCTTGACAACATGCTCATAGGTTAATTTTTGAGCATCTATGAGCAGTTCCCGAATGTTTCCGTCCACTGGTTTATAGGTAAGATAGATGGACCCCTTCATCATTGGATAATCCAAAACCAAGGAGCAATCTTTATTCTCTTTTATGGTGGAAATTGTGTTTTGGTCAAAGGTATAAATGCAATCAGAGTCTGACAGCTTATAACTTCCCTGGGGATACTCCAACCGAAGCATGGCTTTGGGTTTGGGCAAAACATCTTCCTTACAGCCCATACATACAAGTCCAACACAAAAAAATATAAAATGGCTAAGCTTCATGGGGCAGGGTAACTTTAATGCGTTTCAATCTTTTTTTGTCCAAACTCTCTACAATAAATTGATAGTCTTTGAAGAATATTTTCTCGCCTCTTTTGGGGAAGCCTCCTGAAATTTCCAGAACAAACCCAGCTATGGTCTCCGACTCCCCTTTCTTGGCCTCAAATTCCTCTTCGTCCCCAATCTTGGTTACACGGTAGAAGTCCTTAAGTGCGGTTTTCCCATCAAATACGTAATTGCGTTCATCCAGTTTAGAAAAAATAAGGTCTTCATCATCAAACTCGTCACTAATATCCCCAACTATTTCCTCGATAATGTCTTCTAGGGTAACAATCCCGGAAGTACCCCCGTATTCGTCGACCACAACCGCCAAATGGTTCTTTTTTTCTTGGAACTCCAACAATAGGTCGTCCAGTTTTTTATTCTCGGGCACAAAATAAGGTTCACGGATCAAGGACATCCAACTAAAACTTTTTCGGTCGATATAGGGCAAAAGGTCCTTCACATACAGGACGCCCAGTACATTGTCCATATTTTCAGAGAACACCGGCACCCTTGAGTAACCATTCTTTTTGATTTCCTCGATAACTTCAGGAAACTTCATTTTCTCGTTCAGGGCAAAAATATCGATTCGGGGGCGCATGACCTGCTTTGTGTCTGTGTTACCAAAAGTTACAATGCCTTCCAATATTTTCTGCTCCTCTTTGGTGGTATCCCCTTCTGAAGCCAACTCCAATGCTTGTGACAAATGGTTAATACTGAGGTTGGATTTTTGCTTCCCCAATTTTTCCTCAAGAAATAGGGTGCTTGATCGCATTGGCGCACTTAAAGGAGTAAACAGGACACTTAAAATTTTTAAGGGAATAGCCATAAAATATGAGAACTGGACCCTGTTGCGATTGGCATAGATTTTTGGCAAGATTTCCCCAAACATTAAGATAAGAAAGGTCGCCACCACCACTTCCAACAAGAATCGCAAGGTACCGTCTATTCCGTAAAAAATGGTTTCCCCAATTGAACTGAACAGTAAAACTATGCCAATGTTTATGGCGTTATTGGCAATCAAAATAGTAGCCAAAAGTTTCTTGGGTCTGTCCAACAATTGTACGATCATGTTTCCTCTGGAACTGTCTTTTTCCTGCATTTCTTTTACATCGGTCTGGGACAGGCCAAAAAGAGCCACCTCAGCAGCCGAAATCATGGCAGATCCGCCCAACAGGAAAAAAAGCACAATAACTTTTATGGTAAAAATACCATTAAAGGCAGTGAAGAAAAACACCAAACAAGGGGGTTCGGGATCCAAATTGAATTGCTTTAACTTATATGTTTAGAATGGCAGGTCATCCTCTTCCTCGGTCTCATCCATGGGTGCCACAGGGCCAGAAACTTTAGATGTCTCCTGACTTGGAGAAGTTTCCTGCATCTGCTGTACATTGGCCATGCTCTCTTTCTTTGTGGTCAGGAAGGTAAAATCCTGCACATGTACCTCAGTAGTATATCTGGTATTTCCATCTTCTCCCTGCCATTGTCTGTTTTTGAGTCTACCCTCAACATATACCTTATCGCCTTTGCTCAAATATTTTTCACAAATTTCGGCAGCCTTGTTCCGTACCACAATATTATGCCAATCCGTATTGGTGACCTTTTCTCCAGTTTGTCTATTGGTATAGGTTTCATTGGTGGCCAAAGGGAAGCGGGCAATGCAATTCCCACCTTCAAAATAGTGGATTTTCACTTCGTCTCCCAAATGCCCGATCAGCATTACTTTGTTCAATGTTCCGCTCATAACTCTTTAATTAGTCAAAAGTACTAAATTTTAAATGTTTGGATGAAATCTGCAATCAAAACTGGTACGGGAAATTCCACTATTTGTTCCCAAGAAATCCCATCTGGTAAAAGCTTCTTGGTTTCAACGATCCAGAATCTGGTATACAAATGCTGATGGGATAGTTTGTGGACAATAGGTGTCTCATTATACATGGAAAAAGAACGGTATTGTGGAAGTCTATTTTCTTCCATTAGAATTTGTTCAAATTCTTCAACTTGCAATTCCTTTTCGGATTCCAGCAAGGGAAACTGATATAGATTTTGCCATATGCCCTTTCCTTTTCGCTGTTCCAATAAGGTATTCTTTTGACCATCCAAAAAAACCAGATAATTAAAATATCGTCTTCGGGTCTTGGTCTTGTTCAGTTTTATGGGCAGAACATCCACTTTATTATCTTTCAGGGCCACACAGCTCTCTTGTAACGGACATAACATGCAATATGGTTTTTTTGGCGCACATTGAATGGCCCCAAACTCCATGATACCCTGATTGTAGTCCCGAATTTGTTCCTCATTCATAACCTTTCTTGCCAATTCCTTGAAATGTTTGATTCCTTCAGAACTATTTATGGGTATACCCACGCCAAAATACCTTGCCAACACCCTGTATACATTACCATCAACAACAGGCTCCGGAATATTAAAACAGATAGATGCAATGGCACTAGCCGTATAGTCCCCAACGCCTTTCAAGGATTTTAACCCAACATAGGTATTCGGAAATGCGCCGTTGTGCTCGTTCACCACCATTTTGGCGGTCGCATGCAAATTTCTGGCTCTTGAATAGTAGCCTAAACCTTGCCAAAGCTTTAAAATTTTTTCTTCTGGGGCCTTTGCCAAATGACGAACAGTAGGAAAAGCATCCAAAAACTTAAGGTAATAGGGTATTCCTTGAACAACCCGGGTCTGCTGAAGGATAATTTCAGACAGCCAAATATTATAAGGTTCTATGGTGTTCCTCCATGGCAACTCTCGTTTGTTCTTATGGTACCATTGTAAAATTTCTTGGGAAAAAGACATGCAGAAAAATACTATTGTCGGTGTGTATCAGTTTATATACTTAAAATTAAAGGCTTTAAACGAAAGATTAATTTTAATGTTTATATTTGCAAGCCAAAAAAATAAGAAAAATAATCAAGAGAAATGACGAAAGCAGATATTGTAACTAGAATCTCAGAGAAGTTAGGTATTGAGAAAGGAGACGTTCAAGCAACAGTTGAATCATTTATGGAGGAGGTAAAATCGTCCTTGGAGAATGGAGATAATGTTTATTTAAGAGGTTTTGGAAGCTTTATCATTAAGACGAGAGCGGAAAAAACAGGTAGAAACATTTCAAAGAACACTACCATTAAAATCCCCGCACACAATATTCCTGCCTTCAAACCCGCCAAGGTGTTTGTTGAAGGCGTAAAAAGCAACGTACAAGTAAAATAATATAACTAACACTAAAGCAAGAGCCCTATGCCGAGTGGTAAAAAAAGAAAAAGACACAAGGTAGCTACGCACAAGCGCAAAAAGCGCAGAAGAGCTAACCGACACAAGAAAAAGTAGTTGTTGCAACTACTTTTTCATTTTACACAAACACGTTCTTTGACATAGAGATTCAAGAAACGAATTTCAATCGGTTTGAAATAGAACCGATACCATATATTGTTTAATCATTTATCCCATAACCTATTCCGGGATAAATTTAAAATCGATTCAGGTGAATAGAGAATTAATTGTTCGATCTAGTCCCGAAGCAGTCGATTTTGCCTTACTCAAGGATGGAAAACTTATAGAATTACACAAAGAAGAAGACAACAACAACTTTTCCGTAGGGGATATTTTTCTGGCCAAGATCAGAAAACCCGTTACAGGCCTTAACGCAGCATTTGTCAATGTAGGTTACGAAAAAGATGCATTCCTGCATTATCATGACCTGGGCCCGCAATTGTCTTCCATGCTGAAATTCATCAAAAAAGTTAGGACAGGGCGTTTAAAGGATTACACCCTGAAAGATTTTCCATTTGAAAAAGACATCGACAAGAATGGCAGCATCAATGATGTAATCAAAGCCAATCAGTCATTATTGGTACAAATTGTAAAAGAACCCATATCCACCAAAGGGCCCAGAATTAGTTCCGAGCTATCCATAGCTGGGCGCTATTTGGTCATGGTCCCATTTTCCGATCGGGTCTCGGTATCCCAAAAGATAGCGAGCAAGGAAGAAAAGGACAGACTTATCCGTTTGGTAAAGAGCATTAAGCCCAAAGGATTTGGTGTTATTATACGTACCGTTGCAGAAGGCAAAAAAGTTGCAGAACTGGACAAAGATCTTCAGAACTTGCTATCCAAATGGATAGCAATGTGCAAGAAATTGCAAAGAGCTCCGCACCCCTCAAAAGTTTTGGTAGAAGTCAATAGAGCTTCATCCATTTTAAGGGATGTTTTCAACGATTCCTTTTCAGGAATCCATGTTGATGATGAAACGCTCTATAATCAAATCAAGGATTATTTGCACGAAATCGCACCCGAAAAAGAAGCCATAGTAAAGCAGTATTCAGGTTCCGCTCCCATTTTTGAAAAATTCGGGATCGAACGGCAAATCAAGACCTCTTTTGGAAAAACGGCTTCCATGAGCCGTGGGGCTTATCTTGTCATAGAACATACTGAAGCGCTCCACGTTATAGACGTGAACAGTGGCAACCGTTCCAACAAGGCCAAGAACCAAGAGGATACCGCTCTGGAAGTTAACCTTTTGGCCGCATCCGAAATTGCAAGACAATTACGACTGCGAGATATGGGTGGAATCATTGTAGTGGACTTCATAGATATGACCAAAGGTGAACACAGAAGAAAGTTATTTGATCACCTAAGGGAAGAAATGAAGGACGACAGGGCAAAACACAAAATTTTGCCTCCAAGTAAATTTGGCCTGGTACAGATTACAAGGCAAAGGGTACGCCCCGAAATGAACATTAAGACCAGTGAGGAAAATCCAAACGGCAACGGCGCCGAAGTGGAAGCTCCAATAGTCTTGATAGACAAAATACAAGCGGACCTTGAGCGAATTTTGAAAAGCAAGCAAGTAAACAATGGCATCATATTAAATACACATCCGTTTATTGCTGCATATCTGACCAAAGGATTTCCATCCATACGTTCCAAATGGTTTATGGATCACAAAAAATGGGTGAAAATACAACCAAGGGATGCTTACAAATACCTTGAATACCGCTTTAAGAATAAAGACGGCAAAACGATACATATATAAGAAGCGGCTCCAAAATTGGAGCCGCTTTTTTGTTTTAAGGGATTTAGATACAAAGTGCTACTTTTATGATCCATCAATATTCATTGAAATGAGGATTCTATTATGCTTAGTTTTAATAATTGCCTTTGTGGGATGCTCTTCTGAATCCCAACAGCCATTGTCAACATTATTACAAACCTCAGAATCCATTAAGGGAAATGATCGCTACAAAGATTCTCCATATGTAACTGCGGGTGACCGGGTTTATATGGTAGGTCATCAAAACGGACAGTTCCCGCCTTTGGGATGGCATATAAAAGGCGAAATGGGCGGTATATGGAACCATCCTATAAAACTTTTGGATGGGTTTGACGCAGAAATTCAGTTGGAAAACGATACTTTACATCTGAACAATGCCACTGACTTTATCAACTACCCTTTTGCCAATCAACACATCTTTGATTTTCCTTCCAAAAACATTTCCGTAGACCGCATACAATTTGTTCCAGACGCAACCCAGGGTGTATTTGTTCAGTTTGTGATACATAACAAGGGTGCCACGGAAAAATCCTTGAAGTTTACGTTTACTGGACACACAGATCTAAGGCCAACATGGCTAGGCGAACGAACCCAAATGCATGATGCTGTGGACAACATAAAATTTGATGGCAGCAAATGGGTTGGAAAAGACGAAGACAACCCATGGTTCACAGTTTTTGGGTCTGACCAGAACCCTTCATCTAGCTCTTCCCCAGAGAAAATAAATGGCGAAAACGGTAAATCCGGCTCTCTTGTGTATGCCTTTACGGTGCCCGGTAAATCTGAATATATTCTCAATTTTGCGATTTCCGGTTCGTACAAATCCCAAGAAGAGGCCTTGGCCACATATCTTGACATACACAATGGTTTCTTTAAAATGGCGCAGCAGAAAAAAGAACGTTACGCCCAACTTGCCCATCAATCCAAGCTTACCATTCCCGATAAAAATATGCAACAGGCGTTTGAATGGCTCAAATACAATTGCGACTGGTTGGTGCGGACTGTTCCAGAAATAGGTACGGGCATAGGAGCTGGCATCCCCGATTACCCATGGTGGTTTGGTGTGGATAGTGAATATGCATTAAAAGGGTACATGGCGATTGGCCAAAAGGATATTGTAGAAAAAACAATTATGTTATTGGATAGTGTTTCTCTTGCGGTAAATGGCAACGGCAAGATCCTTCATGAAATGTCTACAAACGGCACCGTATTCAACCAAGGGAATGTTAACGAAACCCCTCAGTTTGCGTCTTTGATCTATCATATTTATAAGTGGAACGGTGATTTGGATTTTTTAAAAAAGTATTTCCCCACTGTCCAAAAAGGTCTTCAGTGGCTTATGGATGAAAATGATAGCAACAATAACCTATTCCCAGATGGTTTTGGGATGATGGAAATCCATGGTCTGGACAGCGAAATGATCGATGTTGCTGCATATACCCAAAAGGCTTTTGAAGATGCTTCAAAGATGGCTGCCGAACTGGAAAAGCATGATTTGGCAAAAGAATATCAGGCATTGGCAGATACACTTCGAACCAAAATCAATACAGATTTTTGGTCCGAACCATTCGGTTCTTATGCAGACTTTTTGGGCACGGACCAACAAGCATTGCATTTAATAGACGATGCCATGGTTAGAGCAGATACCTTGAACAAGCCGTGGGCCATTGAAGAACTCCAGGCTACCAAGATGGCAATTTTGAGTCAACAATCCACCTCCTTGAAACCTTTTGTGCTACACCATAATTGGGTGGTGAACACCCCAATGGAAATGGGAATAGCCGACAGCACCAAAGCTATAACGGCCTTAAATACCGCCGAGAAATATACCAATCCATTTGGCATGTTTGTTACGGGAATAGATAGAGATGAGTCTGCGGGTAAAGACATTGGATCGTTTAAGGGAAGTAAAGTCTTTTCGTATACAGGTGCCGTGATGACCTTGCCCACTGGAGTGCAAGCCATCGCCGAGAACAATTATGGTAGACCCGATAACGCCTTGGATTATCTAACCAGAATGACCCGAACCTTTAGCTACGCCCTTCCCGGTAGCATGTACGAGGTTTCCCCGGATTATGGGATGATTGTACAAGCATGGAACATTTATGCCTTTGCCATTCCTATTGTGGAGCAATTTTTTGGTATAAATCCAGAGGCAAATCGAAGCACGGTGATTATTAAACCCCAAATGCCTTCAAAATGGGACAAGGCTTCTTTGGAAAATGTTTCCGTAGGCAACAATCACATTTCTATTTGGTATGAAAACAACGACAATCATTTCAAAATTAAGATTGAGCAAACCCAGCCTGACTGGACCATCAAACTTATTTTGCCTCAAGACCATAATTTAACTGCTGAAGGAGGAGCAAAATTAAATATGATTGATGGAAAAACCGTCTTCACCGCTACCAATACCACTAGCTTGGTGGTTTCCAAACCTAATATGAAACCATGAACAAACAAGCCTTTCAAAATAAACATTATACTGTGGACGAAGCCACTAAAAAACTGGAAGGATTCTGTGCGTATCAGGAGAGGAGCCATAAAGAAATAGTGGAAAAATTAAGGGGCATGCATATGATTCCCGAGGCCATTGACCACATTGTTACCCATTTGATCCGAGAGAATTATCTAAATGAGGAGCGCTTTGCCAAAAGTTATGCCCGGGGCAAGTTCAACATAAAAAAATGGGGCAAAAAACGCATTGTCCTGGAATTGAAACAACGTCAAATCTCCGCCTACAATATAAAAAGTGCCCTAGCAGAAATTGATGAAGGTGAGTACCTTACCACATTGGATGAGCTTGCAAAAAAACGGTTGGGACAAATTAAGGAGACCAATAGCCAAAAAAGAAAGAAAAAATTGGCCGATTATTTATTCTACAGGGGTTGGGAGACCCACTTGGTCTATGGGAAAATCAATGAATTGATCTAACCCATTCTATTTTCCGTCAATATTTTTTCAGTACGGACAACAGCTTCCTCATTCTTCCAATCTATCCATTTTTGCCCTTTGAGCCTACGCATAAGATTATCAAAATGCCTCATAAAGAAAATGTTATAAACCGCCTTGCTAAAATTCTTAGGCTTTCGGGCAATGGCGCGCAAACTCATGGAAAATCCCGGGGTAACATATTTCATATGATGCCAATATCCTTCAGGAATGTAAAGCACGTTACCATGTTCCAATTGGGCTATGTGCCCTTTGGCATGTTGCAGGGCTGGCCATTTTTCCAAATCCGGGTCTGCAAAATCTATATCCTCCCGGGTAATCAAGGAGTGGGGAATTTTGTACAAAAACTTGGTTTCGGATTGCGAATATAGAATGCATTGTTTTTTCCCTTCAAAATGAAAGTGGAAGATGTTCGCCAGATCTATATCATAATGCATAAAGGTATGGGAGTTACTGCCCCCAAAGAACAACATGGGCAGTCCTTTCATCAATCTCAATCCAAAATCGGGATAGGTAAAATCTTTTTGTAATTGGGGAACTTCCTTCAATACATTCCAAAGGAAAATACGATACTTTGTTGGACCCTTTTTTAAAAGATCCACGTAGTCCCGCATTTTCATTTTTGCATGCGGCTCGTTGAATCCTTCGTCATGTTTTACCGGACGATCATCATACAAGGGAACGGTTTTATCACCTGCCACCTCTTTCATGTACTCTAGATTCCATTTGGAATACGCAGGCCAATCCTCAATAAAGCGCTCAATAACCACTGGTTTTTGGGGCTTGAAGTATTTACGGATAAACTCTTTCTTGGAAAGGGTCTCCTCCCTGGGAATCTGTTCAAGGTGCAGCTTCAAAATTTCAATGAGTTTGAAACGACTAAATTAGTAAAAAGGTTTTAATCTGGTTTAAACCTTATTCCTTGGGCAACAAACTGGCTTTTTGCTTGGCTGTTTCATTGCGTTCAATGGTATGTCCGGGTCTGCTCCACTTGGGTTTTTCACCCAAAGATTGGTGAGCACTTTCATTGGCCTCCACTGTTTTGGGCTGAGGAGCTTTTACAAACGCTTTCTGTGGATTTAGCCCCAATTGCTTGAACATTTCCATATCCTCATTTACATCTGGATTGGGTGTGGTCAATAGTTTATCCCCAGCAAAAATAGAGTTGGCCCCGGCAAAAAAGCACATGGCCTGTCCTTCCCTACTCATTTCGGTCCTTCCAGCTGAAAGTCGCACTTGCGTCTTGGGCATTACAATTCTGGAGGTGGCCACCATACGAATCATCTCCCAAATTTCTACTGGTTTTTGATCTTCCATGGGGGTGCCATCTACAGCAACCAAAGCATTGATCGGTACGGACTCGGGCTGTGGGTTCAATGTTGATAAGGCCACCAACATACCGGCACGGTCTTCAACGGATTCCCCCATCCCAATAATCCCGCCACTACAAACGGTAACATTGGTCTTGCGAACATTTTCTATGGTCTGAAGGCGGTCTTCATACCCTCGGGTAGAAATTACCTCCTTGTAATATTCCTCAGAGGTGTCCAAGTTATGGTTGTAGGCATACAGTCCTGCTTCAGCCAAACGCTTGGCTTGGTTTTCGGTCACCATCCCCAAGGTACAGCATACCTCCATATCCAATTTGTTTATGGTACGAACCATTTCCAACACTTGGTCAAACTCTGGTCCGTCCTTAACATTTCGCCAAGCAGCCCCCATGCAAACCCGGGAGCTTCCCGAGGATTTTGCACGAAGCGCTTGCGCCTTTACTTGTTGAACAGACATCAAATCGTTGCCCTCTACATTGGTATGGTACCTAGCTGCCTGTGGACAATACCCACAATCTTCCGGGCAGCCTCCAGTCTTAATGGAAAGCAAAGTTGATACTTGAACTGTATTAGGGTCGTGGTATTCACGATGTATAGTAGCTGCTTCGTAAAGCAGTTCCATTAAAGGTTTGTTGTAGATTTCAAGGATTTCTTCCTTGGTCCAAACGTGTTTAGTAGCAGTCATATTACTCAGAAATCTTGTTCAAAAATAAGGCATTCTAACTTATTAAGGACATCAAGCCTACAATAATGGCAGCCATCTTTTATTAGGTCCCTGGTCTATGCAGCAATACACTTACCGCATTTCCTCCAAAGCCCACAGCGTTCACCATAATTCTTTTTAGGGGCTTGGTCTGTTCTTGGTTCTTGAAGAAGGGTCCTGGAATGCACTGTTGTTTTAAAAGCATTAAAACAGCCATTTCCAAACTCAACAGTCCAGAAGCGCCAAATGTATGACCAACCTTCCATTTATTGGTAGTTAAATAAGGGTGATTTTCCCCAAAGACCTTTTTAATGGCCAGATACTCCGACTGGTCTCCCTTTATTGTTCCGGGCGCGTGAAGCACTATCGCATCAACATTGCGCGGTTCGCTTTCCCCCAAGGCCATTTTCATGGAATCTTGAAAGCATTTGGCATCGGTGGAAATGGATACACTGTGTTCCAAGGGTTCCGTAGCATATCCAACACCTTCAATTAAGGCCAGGGCATTGGAACCAATTCCTTTTTCCAAGCAAGCCAAAGCGGCTGCCTCTCCCAAAACCATAGTATTTTTGGTTTTACTTAAATCCATGGCTTTGCAAGGAAAATCATCTCTCGGCTGCGCTCGAGATGACACTTTTGAATACACTTTAAGTGCCTGCATTTGGGCAATTGTGAATGGCGTCAATGGCGCCTCACTTCCTCCCGCTAAAAATTTATCAGTCAACCCACTTTGAATCCAGGCTACCCCATTCAATACCGCATGAAGGGCAGTAGAGCACGTTATGGAGTGTGAAATCTCTGGGCCTTTGGATTTTAGGTCATGGGCCACCCAAGATGATATATTTCCCAATGTCGTGGTGGGCGAACTCAAGGTAGCGGCCTTTCCTTCTTTTAAAAAATCTTCATGGTATTTTTCAAAAAGGGCAGTCGCACCTCTTGATGACCCTATATTGATACCAAACTTGGATTCATTCTTCCAGCCTGCATCCTTTACGGCCTTTCGCGCGGCATAAATGGCAAAAAGAACTGTATCGTCCAGCGGCTTATATTTGATATCCGATTGGCGCAACTGTTGAATTTCTTCATTAATGCTTTTGGGCATTTGGGAAGCCCACACAGTTTTATCCCCTATCCCGACTTCAGATAAATAATGATCTTCCTTTAGGTAAGCATTCCATACTTCATCCAAAGTGCCGCCGAGTGCAGAAATGGAAGATAGTGCCGTTATGGAAATGGGTTCTTTCAACATAAGCAATCCTTAAATCAATTCAATAGCTGACCTGATAGCATCATATACCCTCTCCATTTGCTCCTTTGAAGTAATGAACGGCGCCAAAATATAAATGGTGTTCCCTAACGGACGTAAAAAGACTCCGCTATCCATAAAGTGCTTGAAAAGTCGGTCCCTCAGGTTGCCGTAGCGTTCCATCTTCACATTGAGGTCCAAGGCATAAATCACACCCAATTGGCGTGTACCAGCCACTTTGGGATGGTTTTCTATTTCTTCATTGAACTGTTGGTGCCAACGAACAATGTTTGAAATATTCTCCTGTACCCAGTCTGTTTGAAGCAGTTCCAAAGCTGATAAAGCTGCGGTACAGGCCAGTGGATTTGCTGTATAGGTATGCCCATGGAAAAGTCCCTTTGCTATATCATCGCTATAAAATGCCCCATACACTTCCTCGGTGCATGTGGTGAGCCCCATGGGAACCAAACCTGCCGTAAGTGCCTTGGACAGGCACATGATATCGGGTTTGGTACTAAGGTAGTCCGATGCGAAGAACTTTCCGGTTTTCCCAAAACCTGTCATCACCTCATCGGCAATGGTTAGCACTTGGTGCTCTTTTAATAAGGCCAAGATTTGGTCTAATCCATCAGCATCATGCATCTTCATGGCGGCAGCCCCTTGAACCAAAGGTTCATAGATAAATCCGGCCAAATCATTGTTCTTCAACCGTTTTTTGAGCTGCTCTACTATTCCATCTATATTCTCTGAAGTAGGTACGGGAATGCGTTCAACTTCAATGAAAAATTCCTCGAACGGGCCATTGTATACCGATAAGCCCGAAACAGACATGGCGCCAAAGGTGTCCCCGTGGAAGCCTTCTTCAAAAGCCAGAAGTACACTGCGTTTTTCTCCACGGTTAAAGTGATATTGCAAGGCCATTTTTATACCTATCTCCGTGGCCGTGGAACCATTGTCTGAAAAAAACATTTTCTCTTGATTCCCAGGAAGTATCTTGATGAGCTCTTCGGACAATCGAACAGCGGGTTCATGGGTGAACCCACTAAAGACCACTTGGTCCAAACGCTGCATCTGCTCCATGACCTTTTCCAAAATATAGGGGTGGCAATGCCCATACATACAGGTATACCAAGACGATATACCGTCTACATACTCTTTCCCATCCTCATCATAAAGGAATGCACCCTCTGCCCTGGCAATGGCCAACATATTAGGGTGTACCTTATGCTGGGTCAAGGGATGCCATAGATGTTTTTTATCTCTTTGCGATAATTTTTCCACTACTTCTGCCTTACTCAAACGTTTCAATTTATCTATCTTGCAAAGATGACAATTAATAGCCAAAAAACTTAATCGGGGCCGTGCTTAAAAAACTTATCTCCCTTTCTTCTTCCAATTACAAAAACCTGGATTGGAAAACGGTTCTTCTTATTTTGTTCCTCGTGGCCTTTTTTGTTCGGTTTCCCTTTTTTTTCCGGGACTATGTGGACCGGGATGAAAGCACATTTATTATTATGGCCCAGTCTTGGGTAAATGGCCATTTGCCCTATACCAAATTATGGGATTTAAAACCTCCTATTACGTTTTTGTTCTTTGCGGTCATCATCAAAATATTTGGCAAAAGCTTTATTGCAATTCGATTGTTCGGCACCTTACTAGTGGCACTTACTGCTTTGTTCACGTATGGAATGACCACCAAAATAACATCAAAAAAAGTGGCCTTTTGGGTCGCTTTGTTCTGCGTATTCTTCCAAAGCCTGTTTGGAAGCCTACAAGGGGTAATGTCCGAACATATCTGTACCTTTTTCTTTACAGTCGGGGCGTATCTCTTACTGACCAAGGACCACGGAAAATGGTATTTTTTGACAGGACTCTTTTTTGGACTTTCAGTAATGTCAAAATTAAACATGGCCTATCCAGTTCTAGGGCTAGGGATTTATTTTTTGTGGGAAGGATTTACCCATAAACGATTAAAGGCCAACCTCAAAAATTTAACTTTAATGGGATTGGGTGTGATCAGCACCATTGCCCTTACCGCACTTCCATACTATTTTGAAGGGAAGACCCAGATTTGGTGGCAATCCATTTTTGAGGCACCCCTAGCGTATTCAGATTCCCAATTCCACTCTCCCCTCAAATCTTTGCCCTTTATATTGGCTTCAACACTGTTCTTTTACTTTGCCTACAGGAAAGAACTGGTAAACTTCAAGAGCAAGCCCATTCAAATCTTGTTGATAATTTTTGCGGGTGTCATGCTGTCCTTCGTTCAAGCAGGTAAAGTCAATGGGCATTATCTAATACAAGTTTATCCCTTTATATTGATTCTATTTGGAATTGCCATAAGTAAATTTGTGCCCCACAAGAAAGTATTTAAACCGTTGGTCGCCGTACTCCTGTTGCTTATTCCGATGGAAGCTTATCTTGAATATGTAAATATTGCAAAGAACAAGATAGAAAAAGGCTCTTTTTTTAATGGCGAGGGTATTGATGTTCCATCCTATATTGAAGCCAATAGCTTAGAAATCAAGAATATTTTTTTTACTGAGTACCATATTGGGTATTGGGTTTTGGGAGTTGATCCCCCTACCACGGCTGCCACCCACCCAAGCAACATTACCCGTGACGTGTTGTATCCTTACATGGAAAATCCTAGAAAAACTGGCATTGAGGAACTACAATACATCATGGAAGTGTTAAAACCCAAAACGCTGGTTGCTCGGAAAGGCAAAAAAATATTCGACAAAAAGTTGGTTGGGTACAACACCTATATTGATGCCTATTTGGCAAAACACTACACTTTGCTTGCTACCGTGGACCGTGGTCTAATTTATCAAAGGAATCAATAATTTTTGTCCAGTCTTTCAGTAATAAATTCACCTTCAAACCGTTTTAAGAGTGGGTCACCAATGTTGACCGCAGCATAATTTATTGCCCCATCAAACATTTGCTTGGCTGGTTTCCCATCCAATTCGTTGGATTTGTCTAATGCCAAAACTTATATGCTGCGATGGTCAAAAACCTACTTAACTATCTCAATAGGGGTCCCTATTTCACAATTTTATCGTTATTCTTTTTTGTACTCTACACTATTTCCTTGTTCTTTAATTTGGGTGTTGCCCCATTTTACAACGAGGAACCTAGGCGGTCTATAATTGCCATGGAAATGTTGTTCAACAATAACCCCATGGTAACCACTGTATTCAATGAAGTCTTTTATGACCACCCACCACTATGGTATATTGTACTTGCCCTTAGCGCCAAAACCTTCGGGGCCAACACTGAATTTGCTTTTCGATTTCCTTGTGCCCTTTCCTTACTACTCACTGGAGTGGTAATTTATTATATGGGGAAAAAATATGTAGGCCAATCATTCGGACTTATATCAGCATTTTTATATCTGATATCTGCAGACCTCTATTTTTTCTTTTCAAACACTGCTGAAATTGACATTTTCTTCTCTCTCCTAGTCTTGTTAAGTGCTTTTTCCATTTTCCATTTTTACGAACAAAAAAGGTTTGCATTACTTTTCTTAAGCGCCTATTTTTTCTGCTTTTTAGGTTTCATGACCAAGGGAGTAGTGGCTATTGCCTTCTTGGGAATAACATTAATGGTGTTTTTCGCTCATAAGAAAGATTTTAAAACCCTATTCCTGCCCATTCATTTTTTATCTGCCTTTTTATGTTTGGGTAGCATTCTTTCGTTTTTTCTCATTTACAATCAGTTTGATGATGCCATGCTCTATTGGGAAGGAATGTGGCATATTACTAAAAATAAATCCTTCTTGGATAAAGAAAACAATGCCTTTATCTCACATTTTATTTGGTTTCCGATAAACATGTTGGGAAACCTTTTCCCTGCTACTTTATTTATTGTTTTTCTCTTTAAGAAAGCGGTATTACCCAAAATCAAAAAGAATGGATATATCATCTTTTTGTTATTGTTTTTCTTTTCCAATTTTTTGGTCTATTGGATATCTCCTGGGGCAAAGGCTCGATACACATATATGTTTTATCCTTTGATAATCAGTATTTTAACTTATGCTTTCATCGTATCTCAAGACAAAAAAAACAAAAGCACAACATTTATCCTCAACTTTTTGGCGCTAGTTTCACTAATCCTTGGAGTCGCCTGCATCGCCCTTCCTTTTATAGATTTCTTTAAGTCTATAGAAGAGTTGATTTACTTTGGTCCTCTTTTGGGAGCATGTGTCCTAATTTTGTTTTTTCTGCAAATAAAAACGTCCAATCTTTGGAACAAGTTAATCTTAGGCTTGATGGGAGTTGTTGCAGCAAAACTTGCATTTTCCCTTGTTGTATCCCCATTAAAGCAGTTTGAAAGTTCCGCTTCCAGATATAAACAACATGCAATAAATATTCTAGAAATTGTCAAAGAATCTCCTATTCTCCTTTATTCAAACATAGATGCCTTTGGCCATCATAAAATTGGTAAGTTTTACATTACCGGGGCATATTTGGAACTTTTAGGAAATCGCCCTCTAAAAAAAGCCACCTATCAAGAAAAAGGTCAGTATTATATTTTGCACAAAGAAGAATTGAATGGACAAAAGGTTTTATACACTATAGATGATGTCCGAAGTTGCTTGGTTTTGGTCAAAAATGAAGAAGGGAATTCCGGAGCTTTTTTGCATACTGCTGAACAATCTCCTTATTAAACTGGGATTCCTCATTAATTCTTCCCAAGAAAGTGACCCCACATTTCTTTAGAATGATTTCTTCCGTGGTTGAGTGCTCATCCCCGCTAAAGATAATCCCAATCTTCACGCCTTTTTCTTGAAGTTTTTCCACAGTCAAAAGGGTATGGTTAATGCTTCCCAAATAGTGTCTGGAGACCACAATAACCTTATAGTCAGGCCTTATCAAATCAAAAATGGTATCTGAGTCGTTCAATGGCACCAACAATCCTCCAGCTCCTTCAATTACCAAATGGTTATTGGTTTTTGGCTCTTCAATTTTGCTCACATCAATGGTGATGTCATCAATATTGGCAGCCGCATGCGGGCTCATGGGCGTTTGCAGGGCATAACTGTTTGGGTGAATAACGGTTTTCTTATTCGATATAAAACCCTTCACTTTATGGCTATCGGAATACTCCAAATCACCTGCTTGAACAGGTTTCCAATAGTCTGCTTCCAAAGCTTCGGTAACAATGGCGGAAACCACCGTTTTTCCCACTTCGGTTGAAATTCCTGTTATAAATAGTTTCATCATTTTTCGGGTCTTGTGATAAAGTTACACTGCATGCATCTGTACTTGGCCGACTCAAAAAATGGAAAAAGCTTAAGAAATAGCCCTTTTCGGGAATAATATTTCTCAGACTTGGTGGCCTTACAGTTGGGACATACAATCAAATTTCCTTCTTTATCCCTTGCATAACTTTTGATCTCTTCATAAATCTTCAAGGCCTCGTCTTTTTGCGATTTGTACACCTGCAAACGAATACGGGAGTAGCTAGTGGCCGTGTGATAATTTAGATTCTCCTCCCATATAAAAGCAGGAATCCCTTCAGATTCAAGTTTTGCTTTGGCAATTTGGGCGTCTGACTCCAGAAAAAACAAATCAAGTGTGTAAAATTCCTTTTTCACTGGGTTATAAATTGTACCAAATGCAAAACTCGGGAAATTTCTTCTTTTGTGTTGTAGGTATGCAAACAAAACCGCAATCGCTCACTCCCCTGTTTTACCGTTGGGGAAAGAATGGGTTTTACATCAAATCCTTCTTCCTGTAACTTGGTTGCCAAAGCTTTCACCTTTTCATTTCCCTTCACCAAGGCACATTGGATGGCGGAATCGCTCTCAATAAAACTGTCCGTTAAGCCCAACAGGCGTATCTGCTCTTTAAAGTATCGAATATTCTTGAACAATCTCTTCAAAAGTTCGCTCCCCTTACTCCCTAAATATTGGTATGAAGCCAAAATAGTGGCCACAGAGTGTGGTGGCAGTGCGGTGGTATAAATAAAGCTTCGAGAAAAGTTGATCAAATATTTCTTGAGGTCGATAGAACCCAATATGGCCGCTCCATGACATCCCATGGCCTTTCCAAAAGTGATGATTCGGGCGAAAACGAGTTCCTCAAGTCCTAGTTGACAAACCAAGTCTCTTCCCTCACCAAATATTCCCGTGGCATGGGCTTCATCAACCACCAAAAAACAGTTTTCATCAACACAAAACTTGGCCAACGCCTTTAAATTGGGCGAATCCCCATCCATGGAAAACACCGATTCAGTTACAACATAAATGGCATTCTCGGTGCCCAACGGTGTTCTAATCGAGCTTAGTTTCTCGCTCAAACTACTAAGATCATTATGCGAGAACTTGTAGCTTTTTGCATGCCCCATTTGAATACCATCACGGATACTGGCATGAATCAATTCATCATACAAAACAAAATCGCCACGTTGGGGAACAGAGGAGAAAAACCCAATATTGGCATCGTACCCCGAGTTGAACACCAAAGCCGCTTCAGACCGATGATGTTTGCCTAGAAAATCCTCCAAATCCCTATAGAGTTGATGGTTCCCCGTCAGCAGTCTGGAACCTGTTGCCCCATTCTTGCAAGGTGTACTTTCCATGATTTCTGAAGTCATTTGCAACAACTCCCGACTTTGGGCCAGACCAAGATAATTGTTCGAGGAAAAATCGACCAGACCATTGCTTAATGGCAATTCCCTTAAGGAATTATCTCCCATCCGTTCGGCAAGTTTGGATTGTAGTTTTCTCGGTAATCTCCCCATAGCACAAATGTAGTACTTACTGTTTTTAAACAGTATATTCGTTTTCACTAAACCTTTTGAAAATGAAATTTGTTCTTTTCCTTTTTGCCACAATTTTTGGTTGGTTGTCCATGATGGCTCAGACCAACACCTATTCCATTTCGTTTGAGAATGCCGTGCATCATGAGGCATCTGTAAAGGCCACTTTTCCCAATTTGAAGATGGACACGATTTCCTTTCGGATGAGCCGTACATCTCCGGGAAGGTATGCTTTGCATGAATTTGCCAAAAATGTTTACGGGTTTAAAGCTTTTGATAGCAAGGGTAGGGAATTGGCCGTACACCGTCCCAATCCTTACGAATGGCAAATAAGTGGGCACGATGGTTTGGTTCAGGTCAAGTATACTTTGTTTGCTAACCGCGGTGATGGAACCTATGCACAAATTGATGAAACCCACGCCCATTTAAACATCCCGGCGACTTTTATGTACGCTCCATCTTTGAGTGACCGTAAAATAGAGGTAACATTTAATGTTCGTGAAGATTTAAACTGGAAAGTAGCCACTCAATTGCCCTTGGTTTCGGGCACCACCTACACGGCGCCAAACCTTTACTACTTTATGGACAGTCCTACCGAAATCAGTGATTTTACCTTAAGATCGTTTCAGGTTGACGGACAGACCATACGACTAGCGCTGCACCATAATGGCACCGAAAATGAGGCCGACACCTATTTTGAAAAGGTGAAAAAAGTGGTCTTGGAACAGCAAACTGTTTTTGGTGAGCTTCCCACTTTTGATTATGGCACCTATACCTTTTTGGCTTGTTACATTCCCAATGCCTCTGGCGATGGTATGGAGCATCGAAATTCTACTATTTTAACCAGTACGCGCAGTTTGGCCAATGGAGGAATGGAGCGTAATATTGGTACGGTATCCCATGAGTTTTTCCATGCGTGGAATGTGGAACGGATACGGCCCAAATCTTTGGAGCCATTTGATTTTGAGGAAGCAGACATGAGTGGTGCGCTTTGGTTCGCCGAAGGCTTTACCAGCTACTACACCAATCTCATCTTGTGCCGGGCTGGACTTATATCTCCAAAAGAATACGTGGAGGGCATTACCGGCACCTTCAATTATGTATGGAACTCACCCGCCCGACAATTTTTTAATCCCATAGAAATGAGCTATCAGGCTCCCTTTGTGGACGCCGCCACTTCCGTTGACCCAGTAAACAGGGAAAACACTTTTATTTCTTATTATTCTTATGGCAGTGTCCTAGGTTTGGCATTGGACCTTTCTTTACGTGAAATTGGTCTTACCTTGGATGATTTTATGAAGTCGGTTTGGAACAAGTATGGAAAACCTGAAGTGCCCTACACTATAGAAAACCTTCATGATGCTCTAAACGAATTTGCTGGCAAAACTTTTGGGGATGATTTTTTCAATAATTTCATCTATAATAGTGGCATGCCCGATTATGTTTCTTTGTTCAATACTGTTGGGGTGCAAGTGCAGCGACCCAAGACCGAACCCTATTTTGGAGCCTATGTTTCCATGAGTCCAGATAATTCAGGATATAAAATATTGAGAAACCCCATAATAGGTAGCCCTGCTTACCTCGCTGGCTTGGACAATGGCGATGTAATTCTCAACATCAATGGCATTTCTTTTTCTGAAGACCAAGATTTCCCAGATTATCTTAGACAATTTAATATGGGAGATTCCCTAAAGGTGAACTATGCCCGTTATGGGGTGCAAAAAATGGCCTCACTGACTTTAAGCCCCAATCCTGATTATACCATCAACCTTATGGAAGATGGGGAGCAAATTCCATCAAATTCAATGCTCCAACAAAGAAAAAGTTGGCTTAAACACGAATAAATGATCTACTATAAACAGGCAAGTTCCCAAAAAGAATTGGAGCAGATTCTTTCTCTCCAACAAAAAAACTTGGCCAAAAGCCTAACCGCGGACGAGTTGGAAAACGAAGGCTTTCTCACGGTGGAACATTCCATGGAAATCCTACAGGCCATGAATGATGAATGTGGACATATTATTGCCTTGGAAGACGGTAAAGTTATTGGTTATGCGCTTTGCATGCACCCCAAATTTGCCGATTCCATTGAAGTTTTAAAACCCATGTTTGCTGAAATCAATAAAGCAGTGGTCGACAAAACCAATTATATGGTGATGGGACAAATCTGTGTTTCCAAAAGCCATAGGGGCAAAGGTCTTTTTAGAAACCTATACTTGACCATGAAAAATAAACTGCCCGAAGGTTTTGACACCATCATTACTGAAGTGGATGGTAAAAACAAGCGTTCTTTGACAGCACATGCCGCCGTTGGTTTTGAAACACTAAAAATTTATACCTCCGGGGGTAAAGAATGGCACCTTATTATTTTGGAATAAGCACCTGTGTTAAATTTTGGGGTGTCTACACCTCCCCTTCCAAGGCCGTCCCACTGGTCTTTGGTAAAATTACGCAGGCCAGTTAAAATATCCTTTACCTTCTTGATCTTGGTAACGGCTCCTATGCCCGTGGCCACGGAGAGTAATTCTTATTTGAACCTGCAACTTTGAATATTCAAATTCCCCCCAATTTCTTATTTGCACTAAGAAGTAATTTTTCCCAACTTTCTAGGTCAAAAACGATTTTGTATTCATTGCCTAAATTCATTTTTAATAATTGGGCGGAAAATATGACACGGTTAATGAATATGGAATACTGATACAAATCCTCAAAACCAGATTCCCTCCCATCCCTTTCATTATAAGTTGACTGATAAATTCGTTGGAGTTCCTCAATTTCATTTTTTAAAAATTTATCTACATTTAATGAATCTATACTTACGTTTTCCAAAATTGGCTTGTCAATACCAGTTTCTTCAATCCAAATTGGTGAACAACAATATTCAAAACTATACTTTAACTTTCTCATGTTTTAAAATGAAATTGGATTCGCACCTACAATACAGCTGATAGTCTACTATAAATAGTACCTAGTTGAAAGATATCTGACAATCGAACATTTCCAGAAATTCTCGCAAAATTGACTTCATCCAAAATATATTCCAACAGTTTAAAATTTGTTTTATAGGTTTTGTTATATAATTCAATTGCTTTTATCATGATATTTTCATCATCACATATAACCTCAAATATTAATTCTTTATTTCGCTCCATCGACTAAAATTAATTTTATGTTTGGAAACATTTCATTGAATTGCTGTATTACACCTTGACAAGAACTGCAATATTCCAATTCTGAAACAATTTTTAGCTCTCCAGTAACTTTTGGCATCACCGCACCAGGACTTCCTCCTAAATCATTTGCCAATTTGTTAAGCATTTTATATTCGCTATCTGTATTTCTTAACCAAGAACGACCGCCACCACCATCAACTTTAATGGCTGTGAATATTTGTGGTTCGACATCAGGCTTAGCCTCACCACTCAACCACATTTTGTTATCAACAGTATTGCCATTTAAATTACCTTCAAGATAACCACAGTTTTTTCCTTTTAAATTGTTTGTAACTCTATAATTTTTTATAATCGTTGTTGCTTCCGCAATTTCGTCAATACTAGCTACAAAGATATTGGAGTATCCATTCCAATTTTCTCTAGCTAACCTACCGGTCAAATCATCCCCAAATCTCCTTCCAAGATCGTCCCACTGCGCTTTGGTAAAATTACGCAGGCCAATTAAAATATCCTTTACCTTCTTGATCTTGGTAACGGCTCCTATGCCCGTGGCCACGGAGAGTAGCTGCACGTCCAGCACTGCCCGCTCATAACGTTCCTCATTTACAAAGGAGTAGTAGCTATAAACTTCCAAGGTTTCCCTCAGCTTCTCGGATATTTGGTCGCAAAGGTCTTTTATCTCCTCCCAATCCGTAATAAAATCAAAAAAATCCTCCACGGCCTGTCTGGTGTCTTCAAACCCTTTGCACTTGTCCAGATACTTTTGCAGTTGCATCTGTCTTTCCTCATCATCCACGGTGAACTTTTTCAGTTTCTCCTTGACCCTATCCAAAAGCCCTTTTCGTTCATCGGGTACCTCAACGGTCTCCAACAGTTTGTTCAACCGATTCCTGTTCACTTTTACGGACATGGAGTTGCACTCTAGATAGGCCACTGTAAACGAATAAAGGAGTTGCTGCATGCCACTCCCCAAATCTTTTAGGAGTTGTGGCAATTTTAAAACACCATCTACCTCCATATAAACCCCGTCCACCAAACCAGACAGGTAAGGAATATCGCCCCCTGAGTATAGATTTTCGTTGGCAACCTCTACATCACGCCACAAACAATAAGGAACAATTCCCTTGTCTTTGTAACTTGCCCAATCTTCACTGTTGCACTGTTGTAGAAATTCATAAATCTCCTCCAGTTTTTCTATGGTCTCCCAAAATGCAACACTCTTTTCGGGGTCGTTGAGAATACTTTGAGCCTCCCCCACAAAAACCTCATCCTCGGCTTTGGCAATGCTCGCTTGCAGTTCTTTGTTCTTTTGGATAACCTGATTGGCCATTCCACTGCCCGTATCGTATCCATCTTCCCCCGTGGATTCCGCGATAAGGTCATTGGATATGGTTTTATAAACTTCTTGGTTTGCAACCAGTTCATTTTTGGTCTCAGTAGTAATGTGGGTGCTAGATAGCAGTTCGGATATATGGTCGTCCTGTTTTTGGTTCAGTTCCTGCAACAGAGAGACCTCTTCCTCAGTTCCTGTATAATTCTGGAGCAGTTCCGAAATGGCATTGAACAGGTTCCCGATATCCTCAACGAATGCATCCACGTTCCCGATATTGCCCCAACTTGGGTCGTATTCGGTCTCCACCAAACCATCAATAAGCTCGTAATCGGTATTCACGATAATGTTGGTAAACCCAACTGCTATTTTAGTGTCCGCCAAGTAAGGCACGGTGATAAAACCTTGTCCCGAAAACCTGCCGTTGCTTCCCTGTACCTCAACCACGGTCACCGGAAAATCCCCTGCCGTGAACACCTCGTTCACCCCAAGGCTCAACAGTGGGTCTTGGTTGGCAATTTCAATCTCGGGCGGGATGCCACAGTTGTAGTAGGCCATCTCATCCTCGGTGGGCGTAGTGAACTCATGCATCGGGGAATAGGCCAGACCGCCGTTGGGGGTACACTCACCTCCCACCCTAAACTCGTAAATGGTACCCGCTTCCAAATTGCGAATGGTAGTCCCATTGGTCTGCGACCATTGCCCGAACCAGTCATCTTCGCCATACCCTTTTTTACGATACTGCACCCGATAGCGCAGGTGTTCGCCCATTTGCCATGTAATCTTAACGGTCTGGGAATTCTCGGCCTCGGAGAGCACAAATCGGGGCGGTGGGCAATCGGCCCAGTAGGTAAAATGGTAGATCTCGCTCATCCCGTTGTTCCGGAACAAGGAGGTGTCGTTGATGCCATCGCTCACAAAGGCCCTTACCTGCCAGCCATAGGTCTTGCCCTCCAAAAGAGGTGTCTGTGCCGGACCATAATGCAGGGTATTGGCAAAGGTGGTGGTCTGGTACAAGGGCGGACTGGCCAAAAAAGCGGCCTGTGGGTCCATAGCCGTATCCCATAGTTCTTTTAGGGTGAACTCGTACTGTACCGCCCCGGCGTTGATGTGTCTCGGTGTCCAATTGAAGATGATGTTCTGTAGGTTCTGGGCCGTGACCAAGTCCCCTCGGAAAGGAACGTTGAGCAGGGGCGGGTCGTTGAGCACCAGATAAATGTTGGCACAACTACGGTTGCTTATGCGCTGGCCCGAAAACTGGTCGTACACCTCAAAACAGAAACGGTACTGCCCTTCGGGCAACTGTTGGCCATACTGCTGCGGGGAGATGCCAACCAGATTGTTATAGTTGAAATAGGCCTGTAGGTCCAGATTGGTCAACCTGTTGTTGATCCCTCCGTCCAGAACTATGGGCAATGTGCCCGAGACAAAGTCCGTGGACTGGAAATTGATGCCCGGGCCTTCCACGAACAATTTCAACCGTACCTGCCTGCCAAATTCCTGCGCATCGGTGAGCAAAAGGTTCACGAAGAGCTTTTCCTGTGTGGTCGTAGTGTAATCGGACAGTTGAAAACTATAGGGCGGGATGATCTGCGGGGTGACCTGTACCGGGTAGATTTGAGCGGTAATGGCAGTGAAATGGAGGAAACAAAAGATAAAGTGAAGCTTACATCTTTTGACAATGTAGGACAGTGGACTCATATAAGTAGTTTCTTTGCAATGGATTGTGGGAAGAATCATCCATGTTTAAAAACCAATATATGCTACCAATGGTAAGAATTTAAAGTCAATTGACGGATGCCCCTTTTGAATTGACGGAAATGAATTATTATGGGTCGGTACTTACTCGCTATAAAAAAGAGGATTCAGAATAGTCAGAAATAAAAAAGCCGTCCAATTGGACGGCTTTTTTATTGTATTCATTCTTGTTTTTAATCCGCAAGAACAATGACTTTGTTATTCTTCATTTCAACAGTTCCACTGGTTATGGAAAGTACAGTCTCCCCGTCATTCCCTTTGGAAAACTTATTTTGGAAAGCCTCATCTATTTTGATGTCTCCCTTTACCTTCACTTTTCCTTCTTGTAACAAGGACACAATAGGGGCGTGGTTTTCCAACATCTGAAATTCTCCATTCACCCCAGGTACTGTAACTGCAGTTACTTCTCCGGCAAACAAGGTGGCTTCTGGTGATACTATTTCTAAATACATATTTATTAGTATTGAGATGTGAGATAGGAGTATTGAGATATATCTAACTACTCAATACTAGAATCTCAATTTTGTTTTAAGCTTCCGCCAACATTTTCTCTCCAGCCTCAATAGCTTCCTCAATGGTTCCTTTAAGGTTGAAGGCAGATTCTGGCAAGTGATCCAATTCACCATCCATAATCATGTTAAATCCTTTGATGGTATCCTTAATATCTACCAAAACCCCAGGAATACCAGTAAACTGCTCGGCTACGTGGAATGGTTGAGACAAGAAACGTTGTACACGTCTTGCTCTACCAACAGCTAATTTATCTTCTTCAGAAAGCTCTTCCATACCCAAGATGGCAATGATATCCTGAAGCTCTTTATATCGTTGCAACAACTCTTTTACACGTTGCGCGCATGCGTAATGTTCTTTACCTAAAATGTCCGGAGTCAAAATCCTAGAAGTAGAATCCAAAGGATCCACCGCAGGATAGATACCCAATTCCGCAATCTTACGGGAAAGTACCGTAGTTGCATCCAAGTGGGCAAATGTCGTAGCAGGCGCAGGATCCGTCAAGTCATCCGCAGGTACATAAACTGCCTGTACCGAAGTAATGGAACCTCTTTTGGTTGAAGTAATCCTTTCCTGCATGGCTCCCATCTCTGTGGCCAATGTTGGTTGATAACCTACCGCAGAAGGCATACGACCCAAAAGTGCAGATACCTCAGAACCAGCCTGAGTAAAACGGAAAATATTGTCTACGAAGAAAAGTACGTCTTTTCCTTGTCCGTCACCGGCACCATCACGGAAATATTCAGCAATGGTCAATCCAGATAGGGCCACACGGGCACGGGCACCAGGAGGCTCGTTCATCTGACCGAAAACGAAAGTCGCTTTGGATTCCTTCATGGCCTTTTTGTCCACTTTGGACAAATCCCATCCTCCTTCTTCCATAGAATGCAAGAAAGCATCACCATATTTTATAATTCCAGACTCCAACATCTCACGAAGCAAGTCGTTTCCTTCACGGGTACGTTCACCAACACCAGCAAACACGGAAAGTCCACCGTGACCTTTTGCAATGTTGTTGATCAATTCCTGAATCAATACGGTTTTCCCTACACCAGCACCACCGAACAATCCAATTTTACCACCTTTTGCATAAGGCTCGATAAGGTCGATTACCTTAATCCCTGTAAAAAGTACTTCTGTTGAAGTGGAAAGGTCCTCAAATTTTGGAGCTTCCCTGTGGATCGGAAGTCCATTGTCTCCAGCTTTAGGAAGGTTTTCCATACCGTCGATAGCATCACCGATCACATTGAATAGACGACCATACACATCCTCTCCGATCGGCATTTGAATTGGTGCGCCTGTGGCAACCACTTCAACACCTCTGCTCAAACCATCGGTGGAGTCCATGGAAATGGTCCTTACGGTATTCTCACCAATGTGGGATTGTACCTCCAATACCAATTTGGAACCATCCTTTTTGGCGATTTCAAGGGAATCATAAATCTTTGGAATCTCTGTTCCCGATTCAAACTCAACATCAATGACCGGGCCTATAATTTGGGCAACCTTACCTGTAACTTTAGACATTACTGTGTTTATTTTTAATTGACTACGAGGAAAAAACCGTTTTTTTTCCGGCTGCAAAGATATACTTTTCCCTTTGTAATCAGAAACTAAAAACCTTCTTTTTTTAGCAATAAAAAAGGCACTGAAAAAATCAGTGCCCTTGAATTGTTTTTGAGTTTTGATTATGGGTTAATGGTCCATGAAACATAATATATTGAACCTATGCTTCCAGTACCAACCGCTGTAAAATACTCATCTCCCAAAATATTGGATCCTCCAACCTTGAAAACCGATTTCATACTTGGAACGGAGTAGTTGAACTGGGCATCCAACACCGTAAAGGCCGGAATATCCCCATCAGCAAAAGATGCTTCCCAAAAATAGCTGTCGCTCCACCGGTAGTTCACATTAAATCCAAAGTTTGTGAAAAGTTCAGGATTACCAAAGGAAGCCTTGACCTTATGCTTTGGTGTATTGAAATTGGTCCGGAAATCCGGGAATCGTCCTTCATCAAAATCCAGCTCAGCATAGGTATAATTGACCCCTAAATCAAAATTTCCAATCTTGGTGTCAACCCCAACCGTTCCTCCATAAGAATTTATATCGACTTCAGAATTGGTGTAGGTTTGATATGCTTGAAAGTCGCCATTCTGTAGTGCCAGCAAGGATAACCCTCCATCGCCAGCTTGGCCGTAGAAAGGAACTACTGTGGTAACATTGGCAATAAAGTTGGAGTAACTGTTATAGTACCCACTTAAATCTATCGTGAACTTCCCTATTTGTGCCCTATAACCAGCTTCATAAGCTGTAATCTCTTCTGGTTTGATTACAGGGGTGTTCACTGCTTCTGGAGCACCGCTCTGTACCGAGCTTAAGGAATATGCATTTTCATAAGCTGCACGTCCCACAATATCCACTGACGATTGTCCAACCAGCGCCTGACCACTTTGACTAACACTAAAGGTCCTTACGTCCCTGTCCAAATTGGCGGGGGCAGAACCAACCAAAATAGCTCTACCTGCATTCAACCCAATGAACAAATCTTGTGTGGTCGGGTTTCTAAAACCTTGCTGAACAGATACCCTTACATTATGATTTCTATTTTCTCCAGCGGTATAGGCCAAAGAAATTCTTGGAGAAACAAACCCATCAAAGAACTCATTCTTATCATAACGGGCGGAGCCTGTAAATTTCAAACGATCATCCAAAAACTTCTTCTGCAATTGAAGGTAAGCTCCATATTCATTATAGGATATGGGGCCATCATTATCGGTAAAAATGGTGCCACTTGAATTCAACACGTATTCACGGAACGAGCCTCCAATCTGAAGGTCGGCCCAATCATCAATCAAATGGGCTAGATTATAGTTTCCATTGATATGGCGGAATTTGGTATTGTCTATGAATTTGGCCCCGGTAGTAAGATCGCCATTGCTGGTAACCGAGTTAAAGGCACTCTGGAAGCCTGGAGTTCCAGGGATGAGTCTTCCCGTATCGGCTGCCTGTCTTGCAGCTGCATGCGCCTGAACTGAGGACTGTTCCGGGGTAAGACCGCCCATCTGAATACCTCCTAAGTAAGTAGGGATATAGGTTTGGGCATATTCCGTGAACCATTGTGTATCCGATTTCCATGCCCTGTTGATGTTGATGGCCGCAAAGCGGGTATCATAAGCATCACCGGAGTTTTCTGAAACGATATATCCCCTAAGAAAGAAATTATCATTTTTTATTTCCAGCTTATGCTGCTGCATGGTAAATCCACTTACTGCATATCGGTTGGCACCTTGATAGATTGTGGTTCCTCGTCCAATCCTACTGTTTACGATGACTTCAAGATCATTCGCAAAAGGCCTATAGTGCAACGCGAAATCCGCTTTTACACTTTCTGCATTATAGTCTGCCAAATCAGTTTCATTGTAACCTGTTCTTGAAATAACTGCAGAACCAACGGTCCCTGTTGGCAATCCAGCGGCAGCATCAAAATTCAAGGTAGTGGAAACCTCATCACCGTATATATTCAGTCCATCATAAGCTGGGTTGGTTCGGTCCGCTCCAGGATTATTCAAGTCCAATACACTGTTGGCATGCCAATCCTCACCGCTTAAAATGGAAAGGTTTGCCTTTAAAGCCACCTTATCGCTAAAGGCGTGGGCGGCACGCACTCCAAAATCTTTATAAAAATTGCTTCCAGCAGCATCCTGAATCGTAACACCACCTTTAGCATATGCGCTAATTCCTTGAAAATCAAATGGATTTTTACTGGTCATAAACAAAATACCATTGAAAGCACCCGCTCCATACAAGGCAGAAGATGCTCCCGGTAGAATCTCAACACTTTGCACATCCAGTTCTGACATACCCACTAGGTTACCCAAAACAAAGTTGAGTCCAGGGGCCGTGTTGTCCATTCCATCTACAAGTTGCAAGAACCTATTATTGGCAAAAGTGGCAAAACCTCTGGTGTTAATGGATTGAAATGTTAAACTATTGGTGTTTATATCCACTCCTTTTAAGTTCTGCAATCCTCCATAGAAAGATTCTGCAGTAGTATTCTTAATTTCTTTTAGGCCGAAGCGTTCCACAGACACGGGGGATTCAAAAATCCGTTCAGGAGTACGGGAAGCAGAGACCACAATTTCGTCCAAAAGAGTTGATGCCTCTCTCAATACAACGGAAAGCGTCTGGTTATTAGCGGTCACATTGACCACAAATTCTGTAAACCCAATACTACTGACCCTAAGTCTGAATGGGGGTTCTTCTGATGTATTGAAGGTAAAGTTTCCATCAAAATCGGTAGTGGTTCCTTCCGCTTTTCCCACCAAGACCACATTGGCTCCTGGAATGGGTTCGTTTTTTTCATCAACCACTGTTCCTTGTACAGTGGTCTGCGCATAGGACACAATTCCAAAGAGCATGAGGGAAATACTGAAAAGTCTTCTCATTGGTTCTGAATTAGAGTTAGATACGTTTTAATTGCATGTTAATTATGTATGTGGAATATACATTTTTTTTCATTTGCATTACACAAATATGAAAAAAATTATGCATGCATAATACTTATTTGTCAAAAAAATCCCTGATTGGCTAAGCATTTAATAAAAATGGCGCTGAAATCAGCGCCATTATGTATTAATTTATGAATTTGGAAAGTTACTCCACGGTAACTGATTTTGCCAAGTTTCTGGGCTGATCCACATTACATCCACGCATCACTGCGATATGGTATGATAGCAATTGCAATGGTATGGTGGTCAATAATGGAGAAAGGCTTTCTGAAGTCTCAGGTATCTCTATGACATGGTCTGCCAATTCCTTTACAGATTTGTCTCCCTCGGTAACAATGGCAATAATCCTTCCTTTTCTCGATTTGATTTCTTGGATATTGCTCACCACCTTTTCGTAATGCCCCTTTTTGGTAGCAATCACCACAACTGGCATTTGTTCATCAATCAAAGCAATGGGGCCGTGCTTCATTTCCGCCGCTGGATATCCTTCGGCATGGATATAACTAATTTCTTTTAGTTTCAATGCTCCTTCCAAGGCCACCGGAAAATTATAACCCCTACCTAAATACAAACAGTTTGTAGAGTCTTTATAAATTTCTGAAATCTCCTTCACCAAAGGATTGGATTTCAACGTTTTCTCAACTTTGGCTGGAATCGATTCCAACTCTGTAAGATGCTCATGAAACTTGGATTGTGAAAATGTTCCCTTTTCTTGAGCCAATCTCATAGCCAATAAGGTAAGAACGGTTATCTGTGTGGTAAATGCTTTTGTTGAGGCCACCCCGATCTCGGGTCCTGCATGGGTATATGCACCGGCATCGGTTTCCCTGGCAATGGAGGATCCCACAACATTGCAAACCCCAAATACAAACGCGCCTTTTTCCTTGGCCAATTTAATGGCGGCCAATGTATCTGCCGTTTCTCCAGATTGGGAGATTGCTATAAGTACGTCTTTGTCCGTGATTACGGGGTTTCTATATCTAAATTCCGAAGCGTATTCCACTTCTACAGGAATCCGCGCCATGTCTTCAAAGATATATTCAGCTACAAGGCCGGCATGCCATGAAGTTCCGCATGCAACAATGATAATTCTATTGGCATTTAGGAATTTTTCCAGATTCTGGTCTATTCCCGCCATCTTTATTATCCCTTGGTCGGCCAAAAGTCTTCCTCTGTAGGTGTCCATTATAGCCCTAGGCTGTTCGTAGATTTCCTTGAGCATGAAATGCTCGTAACCTCCTTTTTCTATTTCCTCGAGGTTTAACTGCAGCTCTAGAATATTGGGATAGGCTATGGCATCGTCCTTTATCTTGCGCATCTTGATTTCCTTTCCAATCCTAACAATGGCCATTTCTTCATCTTCCAAGTAAACGGCATTGTTGGTAAATTCTATGAAAGGGGAAGCATCAGATGCAATGAAATATTCATTTTCCCCTATGCCTATGGCCAAGGGGCTTCCCAATTTCGCCACTACAATTTCATCCGGTTTGGTGCGGTCAAATACCGCTATCGCATAAGCTCCAACTACTTGGTTTAGAGCTATTTGAACAGCTTTCCCTAGTTTAACGCCTTCCTTTTTCTTAACCTCCTCAATTAAGTTCACCAACACTTCAGTATCTGTATCCGATGTAAAGGTGTACCCTCTTTTAGCAAGTGCTGTTTTGATGGATCCGTAATTCTCTATAATACCATTATGGATAATCACCAAATCTCCGGAATTGGAATAGTGGGGGTGCGAATTGGTATCGTTCGGAACACCGTGTGTGGCCCATCTTGTGTGGCCCAAGCCCAGCTTTCCGTTTGTTGAAATGGTTGTTTCCGCCCTATTTTTCAGGTCCTCAACCTTTCCTTTGGTTTTGGAGAGACTAAGGTTCTCGCCATCGAAAAGGGCTATACCGGCACTGTCGTAGCCTCTATACTCCAGTCTTTGCAAACCTTTTATCAATATGGGGTAGGCGTCTCTATGGCCAATGTACCCGACTATTCCACACATAAGCTTATTTTTGGATTAATGATCATTTTGGGTTTAGACCCCTAAAATTAAAATCTATTCGGCAAAAATAGACAAAACGACATCGTCAAACCGATGAACGACCCAAAATAAGCCACAAGGAGTTATTTTTTAATTCGCTTCTGTGTAGAAAATCTCCAATTTTAACCGCTTATCGGCTGGCACTTCCAAATCACTACCATAAAGAACTGTTCCCAACGGACTAACACTTGCCCTGATCGGGACATCTATAGCTTGTCCTCCTTCTCCCATTCCTTCCTGCACTCCAGGAAAAAATATGTTGGAGGTGGTTGTTAATGCCAAAGCGGCATTTGTGGAGTCCCTAACAATAATATTGTTAAGGTGCTCTGTAATCCTGATGGTATACTTTATTCCTTTTTTGTTTTCTTTCTGGATAATTCCATTATAATTAAGGAACAATCCTAAGGGAGCACTATTGGCATCTACTACATTGCCAGCATTCTGTTCTGTTGAGGCATCAAATATAGGCTGATTGGTCTCTGCATTATACAGATACAGTCTGGGAGGTTCGTCCAAGACAGAATCTTCACTTGGAGCAGCGTCCAATGTCCCTCGATCTACATAAAAGACCAGATTTGCTTCATTGATAATCCAATTCTTCGACCTGATTTCATTGATGATATTCGCGCCTCCGTTCTTCGCTTCTTCAAAAAGACGAACTTCTGTCAACGTTTTTGCCCCCTTCACATAAATACGTGATGCATTTTCATCATTGTCCAGCGCTCCGGCAATGTCGGGAGGAAGTACATCATCCTGAAAAACATTAACAGCATTACCAAAAACTACACCGTTGTTGTTCACCAAAAGGTTTAAAACAAAATCCTTTTCCGAAGTAATTACCTCTTCCTCTTCGGTATCATAATCCTGATATTGGTATGTGATGGTAATATTGGCTTGGGTAAGGTCCAAAAGAAACATAAGTTTGTCCATCCCTGTTCCAGAAATATGGATTCCCCTTAAAAAATCGTTGAAATTGGCTTGGCTCAACAACTCAGACTGGCCTTCTTTATCCAGAATGTTCTGCTGGAAAAAGTCGTTTCGCAAAGGCACCCGTATGCCCGGAGCCCTACGGGATTCCACTACGGTCTCGGCTTCATTCACGTCATCCGTATCTGGGTCATCATCAGCAAAAGTAAGCTCTTCCTGATTATCAATGATTACGGTTTTGTTATCAGATATAGTGAGTTCCTCCCCAATAAAACCAGAAAAATCCTGATTTGAAAAATATTCTTGAGCTTCCTCAAAATTGGTGTTCGGATCCAAGTCTCTCAAAAAATAATTAGATCGGGATACCGTAATTTCAAAACTTTCATCCCTGTCGCCATAAATACTGTCCAAATCAAATGTTCTTCTGAATATATTAGGTACAAAATCATCAGCCGTACCATCTTCACTGGCATCAAGTGGGTTTGATCCAATATTGGTTTCTTGTATATCGGTAACAGTATCTCCATCGGTATCCGAAGCCGAGTCGTATGGGTCAATATCCAATTCATTGTCCACACCATCGGAATCTGAGTCTTTTGTAGCCGAAGGAGGAACTTGAAAAGGTATGTACAGAAATACTTCTTTTACGGTTTCGTTCTCTGGTATGGTAGATGCGCTGCTATCAGAATCTGCATTGTCTTCAGTTGCTTGGGACGAGTCCCCAAATACAGGGTTCCCTTGTCGGTTAGGCAAAGAAAGTTGCGACAAAATACTGGCACTTCTTTTACCATATACAGGGTCATTAAAGGTTCCTAACTGGTAAAGGGGCAATCTATTGGTCTGTACCGCCGTAATTCCTTTATTGAACGCAAAAACGTCATAGGTCACCTTGTCCGTTTTAAAGGGCTCCCCTCCAACAACACCTTCTCCAATGGTGTCCAGTTCGTCCTCACAAGAAGCTATTAGCAGAAATAAAGTTCCAACCAAAGCTGAAACCTTTACAATCTTGGAAAATCTCATGCAATTTATTTTAAAACCTCTGTTTTATAGAAATTTGTGTATGCTTCCTCTGCTTCTTGAAGTGAAACGTAGGGCAATACTGGTTTGGAAAGATTGGCAATGTGGTTTTTTATTTCCTCTGACACCTCTTCCGCGGCTAAAATAATGGCATCGGAATGATCTACGGCAACCTTTAACAAATTATTATAGTCGGGGTTGGCCAGTGCGGAAACCGTATCTTTATCTATACCATCAAAGGCAACTTTGTTGATCATTTCATTGTCCAGTTCACCTTCGAATCCTTTATTATATATGGAAGTTATTATTTTACTGTCTGCGAACAAGGGTTCATCCGCGTAATATTCCCTAAGGTACAACGGAACCATGGATGCCATCCAACCGTGAACATGGATGATGTCCGGCGACCAGTTTAATTTTTTTACTGTTTCAACCACACCTTTGGCAAAGAAAATAGCGCGCTCATCATTGTCTGGAAACAAGTTGCCTTCAGAATCTGCAAAAGTTGCTTTTCTCTTAAAGTATTCCTCATTGTCTATAAAATAAACTTGGATACGTTCCCTTGGTATGGAAGCCACCTTAATGATCAAGGGCATATCCATGTCATTGATCACCAAATTCATTCCCGACAATCGAATTACCTCGTGCAATTGATGCCTTCTCTCATTAATATTTCCATATCTGGGCATAAAAATGCGTATCTGCCCGCCATTGCTATTGACCATGCGGGGCGCTTCGTACGACATTGAGGAAACTGGATTCTCTGGGAGGTAGGGAACTAATTCAGAAGATACGAACAATATCTTTTTGCCATTCATAAACACTTTCTTTTGTTTATCCGAAAAACGTAGCTGCAAAAGTACAAAAATTATGCTGATTACCAGTATTTATAGTATTTTTGCACGCTTTTGAACCGTACAATGCACCTATTCGACCTAAAAAAAGAACTCATTTCCTTTCTACATGGGGAGCGAAGTAAAAACCATAACATTGGCCTAGTGCCTACTATGGGCGCTCTTCACCAAGGGCATATATCCTTGGTAAAAAAAGCGCTTTTGGAAAATGACTTGGTGGTCGTCAGTATTTTTGTGAACCCTACCCAATTTGATAAAAAGGATGATCTTGAAAAATACCCGAGGAATCTTCAGCGCGATTTGGATATTTTGGGCAGTGTTTCAGATAAAATCATTGTTTTTGTACCATCCGTAGATGAAATCTATGGTGCAAACGTTGAATCCAAAAGCTATGAGTTCGATGGTCTGGACAAAGTCATGGAAGGTGAATTCAGGGAAGGCCACTTCAATGGCGTGGGCACCATTGTGGAAATGTTTTTGAGAACAGTCTCCCCAGATAAGGCCTATTTTGGCGAAAAAGATTTTCAGCAACTCCAAATTATCCGGAAAATGGTAGCGCAAAAAAAATTGCCCTATCAAATCATTGGATGCCCCATAGAACGCGAACCACATGGTTTGGCCATGAGTTCCCGTAATGAACGACTGACAAAAGCGACTAGAAACCAGGCTGGGTTGATTTATCAAACCCTGCTTTCTGCCAAAAATAAATTTGGCACGGAAAGTGCACAAGAAATCATGGATTGGGTGAAAAATGTATTCGAAAAGAACGCGCTGTTTGAACTGGAGTATTTCCAAATTGCAGATGAGGACACACTAACACCTACATTAAAAAAACAGGATAACAAAAAATATAGGGCGTTCATTGCCGTTTATGCTGACGGTGTCCGCCTCATAGATAATCTAAGATTGAATTGATACCTTTGCACCATGCAAGTAGAAGTTGTAAAATCTAAAGTTCACAGGGTAAAAGTAACCGGGGCCGACCTTAACTATATTGGCAGTATCACCATTGATGAAGATCTTATGGATGCCGCAAATATTATTAGGGGCGAAAAAGTGCAGATCGTGAATAACAACAATGGTGAGCGATTGGAAACCTATGCCATTCCTGGGCCAAGGGGTTCAGGTGAGCTTACCCTTAACGGGGCCGCAGCCCGAAAAGTGGCTGTGGGCGACGTACTGATACTGATCACTTATGCCTGGATGGACATTGAAGAGGCTAAATCCTTCAATCCGGCATTGGTCTTCCCCAATGAAGCCACCAATCTACTCAACTAATTTTGGGCAAATCCCTTAAAAAATTCCTGAAGATTTTTGTTCCCATAGCCTTTGGGCTTTTTTTGGTTTGGTATTCCTACAATGCTACCTCCCTAGAAGAACGTAGTCAAATTATTCATTACATCTCTAATGCCAGTCCGTTTTGGGTGACTGTTTCCATAGTTCTTGGTATTCTTAGCCATGTGTCTAGGGCCATCCGCTGGAACTACCTCTTGGAACCTATGGGATATCGCCCCAAAATAATCAACAATATTTTTATTGTCCTCATTTCCTATTTTGCCAACTTGGGCATTCCACGTTCCGGTGAAATTTTAAGGGCCACGGCGTTGACCACCTATGAAAAGGTTCCCTTTGAAAAAGGGTTTGGCACTATCGTTACCGAAAGGGTCCTGGATCTTTTGATGCTCCTACTGATCATTATGGTCACATTAGTGCTTCAAACAGATATCATTCTGGCATTTTTGGAAGAAAAGGGCATCAATTTGGTGGGTGCCTTTGGTCTACTTTTCGCAGGCATAGTAGGTCTTTTTTTGGCAACGTCCATCATCAAAAAATCCAAATCGGCCTTGGCGCAAAAACTAAAAGCCTTTTTAAACGGACTCTTGGATGGTGTCCTCAGTGTATTCAAAATGAAAAGAAAATGGCCTTTCATCCTACATACGCTTTTTATTTGGGCAGCTTATGTGGGCATGTTCTGGGTTATAAAACATACAGTGGCCGAAACTGCTTCACTCTCCCTGAGTGAACTACTGGTGGCCTTTGTGGGAGGTGCCTTTGCCATGTCTACCACTAATGGCGGAATAGGCCTGTATCCCATAGCTGTCAGTGCTGCCTTGGGCATATTTGGCATTAGCTCCGTTTCCGGCGATGCGTTTGGATGGATCATGTGGATCGCACAGACCCTTATGGTTGTTGTCTTTGGTACAATATCCTTTATTGTATTACCGTTATTGAATAGGAATCGGTAGACCCCAGCCACCTAATCATTTTACCCATGAAAAACCGTCTATTATTTCTGTTGATAGGCTTAGTTTGCCTGAATCTTGGAGCACAGGTAAAACATGAGATTTTTGAATCTTTTAAACTACAGGAAAGAAGGAATGTTTCCTATTATTTTCCTGAAGATTATACCGATGACAAAAAATACCCTTTGTTGGTGGTTCTGGACGCAGAGTACTTGTTTGATTTGGTCGTGGCCAACGTCAAGTTCCAAAGTCGTTTGGGACGTATGCCACAAGCCATTGTAGTGGGTATTGGTCAAGGGGAGAATGATATCCGTTGGGATGATTGTGATTACGATGAAGCTTCTGGACTCCCTACCGAAAAAGGAAAAATGTTCTACGAGTTCTTGGGCACCGAAATCTTACCATACCTCGGGACCACATATAATATTGCTCCTTTTAAAATGTTTATTGGTTACGATATCACCGCTAATTTTGGGAACTATTACCTCTTCAAAGATCGGTCGCTTTTTAATTCCTACATAAGCATTTCACCCGTTTTGGCCACCGAAATGGAGAACCGCGTTCCAGAAAGACTATTGGCTTTGGATCAAGTGATTTTTTACAATGTCATCGTGGAAAAAGAAGCATCGGACGATAGACAACGTATCCTCCAAATGAACCACAGCATTAATTCCATTACCAAAGAAAACCTGCATTATTTCTTTGATGAATACGAAAATGCAGACCACGTTTCCATTATCCCTTATGGAATTGGCAAGGCATTCGACAATGTTTTTAAGATATTCAGGCCTATCAGCCCTGCCGAATACAAGACAGAAATCCTTACTTCCAATGACCCAGCCTTCAATTATCTTGAGAACAGGTACAATATGATCGAGCAACTCTTCGGTTTTGAAAAGCCCGTGGAACTCAACGACATTATGGCCATTTATGCCGCTTGTAGAAAAAAAGACGATTTTGAATCCTTGAAACCCTTGGCGGAACTCTGCAAAAAGCAATTCCCGGAAACCATGATGGGCTTCTATTTTGAGGGAGAATATTATGAAGAACTCGGTGAGCCCAAAAAAGCCTTCAAGACCTTTGAAAAAGCATTCCAGATGGAAGAAATTGATTTTCTGACCAAGGATATGGCCCTGGAAAAAATCGACGCCCTTAAGGCGGACTTCGGATATTAGCCAATTGGATTGTTAGACAGTTGGATCATTGGATTGCTAAATCCAAGCATCCATAAATCCAACAATCAAAATCCCTATCTTTAGGCCCTTCATAAATTTGGAATGGCCAAGACCAAAACAGCTTTTTTTTGCCAAAACTGTGGAACCCAATATGCCAAATGGGTAGGGCAATGTTCTGCCTGCAAGGAATGGAACACCATTGTGGAAGAGGTGGTCCAAAAGGAGGACAAAAGAAGCTGGAAGACCAGCAATGTCTCCGATAAAAAAGCCAACAAACCTCTTCGGGTTTCTGAAATCACCCATGAGAGTGAACAACGGTTGGACACTCAGGACCAAGAATTCAATCGAGTACTGGGTGGCGGACTTGTTCCCGGCTCCTTAACCTTATTGGGAGGTGAACCTGGCATCGGAAAGAGCACACTTTTGCTCCAGATTGCCTTAAAATTACCGTACAAAACCCTCTATGTTTCTGGAGAAGAAAGCCAGCGACAAATAAAGATGCGGGCAGATCGCATCCAACCCAATAGCGAAAATTGCTATATCCTCACGGAAACCAAGACCCAAAATATCTTTCAACAGATTGCCCAAGTTGAACCTGATCTTGTCATCATTGACTCCATCCAGACATTACATACAGACTATATTGAGTCTGCAGCGGGAAGTATCTCCCAAATTCGTGAATGTGCGGCGGAGTTGATCAAATTTGCCAAGGAAAGCCACACTCCTGTTATTTTGGTGGGGCACATTACCAAGGATGGAACTATTGCAGGGCCAAAAATATTGGAACACATGGTAGACACGGTCCTCCAATTTGAAGGCGACCGAAATTACGTATACCGAATCCTCCGCTCTCTTAAGAACCGTTTTGGTTCTACCGCAGAACTTGGCATTTATGAAATGCAGGGCAGTGGTTTACGTGAAGTGAACAACCCTTCAGAAGTGTTGATTTCCAAAAACGAGGAAGACCTCAGTGGAACGGCTATTGCCGCCACAGTGGAAGGCATGCGCCCTTTGCTTATTGAAATCCAAGCCTTGGTGAGTACAGCAGTTTATGGAACACCTCAACGTTCCGCTACGGGGTTTAATGCCAAACGCCTGAACATGCTCTTGGCGGTATTGGAAAAACGTGCTGGGTTTAAATTGGCCGCCAAAGATGTGTTTCTGAATATCACCGGAGGTATTTCTGTGGATGACCCCGCTATTGACTTGGCCGTATTGGCCGCCATTTTGTCCAGCAATGCCGATATCCCTATTGAAAAAGGCATTTGCTTTGCCGCAGAAGTGGGGCTGGCGGGAGAAATTAGACCTGTTCAGAGAGTGGACCAGCGCATACTTGAAGCTGAAAAATTGGGGTTTTCTTCCATTTTTGTTTCCAAAAGCAATAAAATAGGGTTAAAAAATACCTCAATCCAAATACATAAAGTATCCAAGATTGAGGATGTGGTAGCCACATTGTTTGGGTAACTTGTTCTTTTTAAAGGTTTCTTTCTATATTTAAGAAAGCTTCTTCGTCAATATGTCTCGGTATCTTCTATTTCCGATTTTTATTTTATTGTTGGCTTGCTCCAATGAGGGTTCCCAATCCATGGATAAGGAATATTTCACGACTTGGCAGCACTATTTGGGCGACCCCGAACGCTCCCATTTTTCAACCCTAGATCAAATTGACACAACAAACGTAAGCCAACTTTCCTTGGCTTGGTCCTACAAAAGTGGCGGCCTTGAAGAAGGCCGGACTACCCAAATACAAACCAGTCCGCTTATTGCGGACAATGTGCTCTATGGAGTAAATGCAGCCTTAGAGCTTTTTGCCATCAATGCCGCTACGGGAGAAGAATTATGGAAATTTAATCCAGCTACCAAAGACAATTCAGGATTGGGGATAAACCGTGGCCTAAGTTTTTGGTCGTCTAATGGCACTCATCCCGGTCGTATTTTTTTCTCTTCTGGACCTAAATTGTATGCTATAGATGCCAAAAGAGGAGAGCCTATTGTCTCCTTTGGAAATAATGGTAGTATTGATCTTAGGGATGGCCTTGGCAGAGATCCAAGTAAGCTTTCCGTTGTATCCAACACCCCAGGAGCCATTTTTAACAACCTATTGATCCAAGGAACACGTGTGGGGGAAGGCCCTGGCTCCTCTCCAGGTCACATAAGAGCGTATAATGTACTGACCGGGGAAACTGCATGGACCTTTCATACCATTCCGCAGCCCAGTGAATTTGGTTATAAAACTTGGCCCGCAGAAGCTTATAAAAGTGTGGGTGGCGTAAACAGTTGGGCTGGAATGGCATTGGATGAAGACAGAGGCATTGTCTATATTCCAACTGGTTCAGCTGCTTTCGACTGGTATGGGGGTGATCGGGAAGGGGCCAATCTGTTTGCCAATACCCTATTGGCTTTGAATGCCGGAACAGGGGAGTTGATTTGGCACTTTCAGATGGTGCACCATGATATTTGGGACAGGGATTTGCCCGCCCCTCCAAATTTATTGGACATAAAACAAAATGGAAAAACCATGCCCGCTGTAGCCCAAGTCACCAAGAGCGGACATGTCTTTGTTTTTGATCGGGTAACTGGCGAAGCTTTGTTTCCCATTGAGGAAAAAGAATACCCAGCTTCAACACTAAAAGGGGAAAAGGCTTTTAAAACTCAGCCTCTGCCCATAAAACCGAAACCTTTCGCGCGTCAAATTTTAACCGAATCCGATTTATATGCCCCAAACCAAAAAGCCTTTGTGGATGATTTGGTCAAAGGCAATAAAAATGATGGAGCTCCTACAGTGCTGGAAAAATTCAAATCCATTACTTCCCTTGGACAATTTATCCCCATGGATACTACAGGTGTAATACTTTTCCCTGGAGCAGACGGTGGCGCTGAGTGGGGAGGTGCCGCACTTGATCCCCGTAGTGGAATCATGTATGTCAACTCCAATGAAATGGCTTGGATTATAAAAATGAAAGCTGTTGAACAGGGAGATGGAAAAGCAGATGTGGGCCAATCCCTTGCACAAATTCATTGCGCACGTTGCCACGGGGGCAATCTTCAGGGTTTAGCAGGAATCCCAGAGCTACAAAATGCAAAGTTGCGATTTACCCCAGATTCCATTCGACATATCATACAAAAAGGCAAAGGGGCCATGCCCGGCCTGCCCAACCTTTCAGATGGCGAAATTTCTGAGATTGTCCAGTTCCTGGCAGGTATGGAACAGGCCAAAGACCATAGGGTCGAGAAAGTTGAAATTGACGTTCCCTACTCTGTGGCCAGTTTTGCCCGTTTTAAGGATGAACGTGGTTACCCAGTAGTGAAACCTCCTTGGGGCACCTTGAATGCCATCGACCTAAATACGGGTGAATATCTTTGGAAGATCCCTTTGGGTCATGAAGAAAGTTTAGATGACCCCAATGTTCCCGTTTCCGGTCTGGAAAATTACGGAGGTCCTGTGATTACTGCTGGAGGCATTCTCTTTATTGCCGCCACCAAAGATGAAAAAATTAGGGCCTTCAACATGAAAACTGGGAAACAGCTATGGGAAGACCAACTTCCTGCAGGGGGATATGCCACACCGGCTACCTATCGAGTGGAAGGCAAACAATATGTGGTCATATCCTGTGGAGGAGGCAAAATGGGAACCGCCTCTGGAGATGAGTACCGCGCCTATGCTTTGGAATAAATTTTAGGGTGACGGATTGGGAATTGCATTATGGATTTCATCAATCCCTTTTAACACCTCATCCGAAAGATTTACCTCTATACTTTCAATATTTTCCTTGAGTTGCTCCATGGTTGTGGCCCCTATGATGTTACTTGTAACAAAAGGTCTGGAGTTCACAAACGCCAAGGCCATCTGGGCCATGCTCAAATTGTGTTCCTTGGCCAACTCGGCATATTTTTTTGTAGCTTCAACTGCAGCAGGGCTGCTATATCTATCGTATTGTGGGAATAAGGTCACCCTAGCCTTTCTGGGCGGAATGTCTGTCAAATATTTTCCACTCAACACTCCAAATGCCATGGGTGAATAGGCCAAAAGCCCAATTTGTTCCCGCATGGAAATCTCGGAAAGCCCCACCTCGAACAATCGATTCAGCAAACTGTACGGATTCTGTATGGTGAGCATACGGGGCAAGCTTTGGTGCACCTTGCTCTCTTCCAAATACCGCATGGTACCCCAAGGGGTTTCGTTGGAAATCCCAACCTGTCTTATTTTTCCTTCTGCTTTTAAATCCCGAAGAGTTTCCAGCACCTGATGAATATTGTCCTCCCAACCATCAATCGTATGGGCATTAAACCCACGTTGTCCAAAAAAGTTGGTGTTCCGCTCCGGCCAATGCAATTGGTAAAGATCAATATAATCGGTTTGCAAACGCCTCAAACTTCCTTCCACAGCACCAATCAAAGACTCTTTGCTAAAACCCGTATCCCTGATTTCTTTAGCTGCATACCCCGGACCGGCAATCTTGGTGGCCAAAACCACCTTGTCGCGGTTCCCCGTTTTCTTGAACCAGTTTCCAATAAGCTCCTCGGTCACGGCATAAAGCTCTTTTTTGGGTGGAACAGGATACATCTCGGCCGTATCAAAAAAATTGACCCCTTGGTCCAGGGCATAATCCATTTGTTCATGGGCTTCTTCTTCATTGTTCTGCCTCCCCCAGGTCATGGTTCCCAAACAGATTTTACTGATCCTGATATCGGTATGCGGAATTCTTGTGTACTTCATCAAACTAATTTTTCAGAAAACTAAGGTAATCAACCTTAATTTTTAATCTTTAAGACATTGTTATTTTTCTATTTCCAATAAAATAGGACAATGATCGCTATGCTTTGCATCGGCCAAAATCACCGAACGTTTTAAGCGATCTTCCAGTGATTCGTTCACCATACCATAATCCAAACGCCAGCCTTTGTTATTGGCCCTCGCATTGGCGCGGTAACTCCACCATGTATAATTGTCAGGTTCCTTGTTGAAATGTCGGAAACTGTCTATAAAGCCACTCTTGATAAAATTGCCAATCCATTCGCGTTCTACGGGCAAGAATCCCGAAACGTTCTTGTTTCGTACCGGATCATGGATGTCGATGGCCTCATGACAGATATTATAATCCCCACAAACAATCAAATTTGGGCGTTCTTTTCGGAGTTGGTCAGCATATTTTTGAAAATCGGCCATATACATCAACTTGTGATCCAAGCGATCCAAGTTGGTTCCTGAAGGCAAATACATGCTCATGATCGAAACATCTCCATAATCGGCCCTAAGGTTGCGGCCCTCATGGTCCATATAATCGATTCCCGTTCCGTACTCCACATGGTCCGGCTCTTTTTTGCAAAGCAAGGCTACCCCACTATACCCTTTCTTTTGGGCACTGAACCAATAGTGGAAAGGGTATCCGGCTTCCTCCAAGAGTGCTGTATCAACCTGCTCTTCCATGGCCTTGGTCTCCTGCAGGCACACCACATCCGGGTCTACGGCTTTTAGCCAATCCACAAAACCCTTGTTCATGGCTGCCCTAATGCCGTTCACGTTGTACGAAACTATCTTCATCTCTAAATTTTGCTTAAAAATAGCCAATGTCTTTGGCTCCTTAAAATTGAATTTATCAATATCTCCATTGATGAAAAGAATTGACCAATAATCTTCTTATTCGTAATTTCACCCTAAAACTTTTGGGTATGACGGCCTTGCTCTTGATCGATATACAAACGGGACTCCAGGAAATTGAATTTTACGGCACCGAACGCAACAATTCCGAGGCAGAAACGAATGCCCAAAAAATCCTGGATGTCTTCCGAAGGAAAAATTGGCCCATTTTCCACGTACAGCATAGTTCCACAAACCCGGACTCTCCCTTGCACCCATCCAAAAAAGGGCATGCCCTCCATCCGTTGGTAACACCCATTGATGGGGAATCCATCATCCAAAAAAATGTGAACAGTGCCTTTATTGGCACCGATTTGGAATCCCGACTCAAGAACCAAAACATTTCAGATTTGGTGATTGTAGGGCTCACCACGGAGCATTGCGTTTCCACTTCGGTACGGATGGCCGCCAATTTGGGGTTTTCCGTTACCTTGATTTCCGATGCCACTGCAGCTTTTGATAAAACAGGTGCCGATGGAAAATGGTATTCCGCCGAAACCATTCACCAGACCAACCTAGCTGTTCTCAAGGATGAATTTGCCCAAGTAATCAATACGGCCACTTTATTGGAAAAGCTAGCGGATTAGTTCTTATTTTTAAGCCCAAACCCTTTTTTACTGCCGTATGTTACGTTCAGGATTTCTCGTATTATTGTATCTTGTTTTTAACTCTACGCCTTGCTTGGCCCAAGAAAATCCATGCGGGAATTAATTAATTTCCATAACCAATTCTATCTTATCCAACTCGTCAATAATAATAAATGTTAGTTTTATATTTAGGCTATCCCAAATAATCAAATCGGGGTTGTCTTTAAGCTCACATTCAACAAGAGTCCCTGTTGTTTCTGTCAGAATAGTACCCTCAATTTCTTCTGACTCTAGTTGTTTTTCATTTACTCTCCTAGAAATAGAGGTTGGCAAACCATACTTATCTACTATAGAATTGTAGAATTTACTATCGAATGACCCTTTAAAATCAGTATATACTTTTTTTATAATATTGGTTTCATCCACGTAAATAATTACATTCTTGAGAGGTTTTGAATAAAATTTTTCACCATTGATATTTAATATTGAATATATCTTTTCATTACCAAATCCAATACTATCCAATAAATTCACCTCATATGGAATATCTTCAATATGTCTCCCTAAGAAAGAGTCAATTTCATTGTTTTGTACAGTCATCAATAAAAAAAAATAAAATAGTCTAATTATCATTTAGTACAATCTGTTTTAGCCCACACCCAATCCTCTGCATACGGTGCTAGGTTTTTAATTGGAAAGGGGGCAGTCTTACTATAGTCCCCTCCAATTGCTCTCATTGCAGCTCTAATATTTTTATCCCACTCTAATCCTAATGAATATCCACTAACTTTTGGGTTTTCCTGAAACCATGCTTTCGTCTTGAGGTTAGCTAAATGTAGAGCATTTGCTGTATAATTAGCTGCATTGCCATTTGTCCAAGTTTTTGGCATAGAAAAGTACGCTTCCGTTATGTTTAAATCAAATCTATGATAATAAGGCGACCCGTCACTATAGAAACCAGCTGCAACAAAAATATTTTGAATATTTGATACTCCAGCCGCTTTTACTAACAATCCATTAGCATATTCAAAACTTTGGCAACTTGGAATAAGAAGTACATCTTCCTCCTCCTCTTCATTAACCGGTAATAAAACCTCACCTTCTGGGCAATCATCGTCCTTTCCTGTCAGGAGTCTCCCCAATTTCTCGGCATCGCCCCCACTCGGCTCAAAAGAATCGCAAAAACAGCCTTCCCCTACTTCAACATCTGGGGTTGCGCCGCCTCCCGTACTACCTCCAGAACTCACCCCTATAGGGCCGGTGCCTCCCGTATATGAGGTTCCTCCGGTTCCAGATGAACTTCCTGGACCTCCCCCACTACCTGAAGATGTACCTGAACTTCCATCACCATCACCATCCATGCTGAACTCTCCACAGGGGTCGGGCAGGGTATGATATTCACCTGTTGATGCCAGTGATATATACGAGAAATCCCTGAAGCTATAATAATTTATGGTCCTTTCGTAACCACCACCTCGCTTGATGCCTTGGGAACGGTCGATAAAGTAATCAGGCTCCATTATATATTCCAATATGGCCACGGGAATATCCTCTCCATCGGAACGTTCCGTAGCGATCAAATTGTAGAAGGCATTTTCACGACCGTTCTTGAGATATAGCTTTAGGGCATAGGTCTTGTTGCCCACAGAATCGGTCACTCCAAGAATTCTACTTGTATCTAGAAAATAACCTTCTTCATTTACTTTATTTCCCAATGTAGCTTTGTTGGCCTTTGTTATTGAGGTAATCCTATCAATAACCTGTGGTATGTCATCAGCACTCAATACATCCACTATATTCCCTTTGAGTGTTTCAGGTTGTTTTTGCTCTTGGGCGGTCTCCAAGACCAATACCTCTTCCGTTTCGCAGGAGAATAGGAATAGTAAAAGAAAAAAGGATAGCAAAATGCCTTTGAAAGAGTACTTTCTCATGGTTAAGTGTTTAAAATGGTTAAAACGATATATAGTTATGGGGATTGACAAAATAAAGATTTGATCTCAGAATCAGTTGCAGGAAAACCTTAAAAAATATATGGTTTTTCCATTGTCAACTCATTTGACAATTTAATATGATGAAGATTGCGTGAAGTAATCAATACGGCCACTTTATTGGAAAAGCTAGCGGATTAGTTCTTATTTTTAAGGCCAAACCCTTTTTTACTGCCGTATGTTACGTACAGGATTTCTCGTATTATTATGTCTTGCTTTGAACTCTACGCCTTGCTTGGCCCAAGAAAAACCCCTAAAAGTTGGTGTTGCCGGACTCACCCACACTCATGTACATTGGATTTTGGGCCGTGAGGATTTGGGAGATATTGAACTTGTGGGCATTGCCGAACCCAATCGGGAACTCGCCCAACGCTATGCGGACCAACATGGCTTTTCCATGGATTTGGTCTATAACTCCCTGGAAGAAATGATTGCGGCTACCCAACCAGAGGCCGTGACCGCATTTGGGACCATTTTTGACCATCTGAGTGTGGTAGAGACCTGTGCGCCCAAAGGCATCCATGTGATGGTGGAAAAACCCTTGGCCGTAAGCTTGGAACATGCCCAAAAAATGAAAGCCTTGGCCCAAAAGCACAATATACATCTGCTTACCAATTACGAGACCACTTGGTACCCCACCAACCATAGGGCCAAAGAACTTTTGGAAGAGGGAAAAATCGGCGATCTGCGAAAAGTAATCGTACGCGATGGCCACCGCGGCCCCGTAAAAATAGGCGTCAACAAAGAGTTTTTGGATTGGTTGCAGGACCCCATCCTGAATGGTGGAGGTGCCATCACGGATTTTGGTTGTTATGGAGCCAATCTTATGACGTGGCTCAAAAAAGGAGCAAAGCCCAATACGGTTACGGCCGTGACCCAACAGTTTCAGCCGGGGAACAACCCCAAGGTGGACGATGATGCCACCATCATCCTTACGTATGATGACTGCCAAGCCATTTTGGAGCCTTCGTGGAACTGGCCCATTGGCCGAAAAGACATGGAACTCTACGGCCTTACTGGAGCCATTTATGCCGATAACCGAAATGACCTCCGCATTCGTATGGCCGAGGGTTACGATGGCTACCAAGAGGAGCCATTTACTTTGGAGGAACGTCCTTCCCCTTACAACGACCCCTTTTCTATGCTTGCTGCTGTGGTGAGGGGCAAGATAAGCTTGCAGCCCTCCGATCTTACGGCATTGGAGAACAACATGGTGGTCATGGAAATCTTGGATGCCGCCCGCCAAAGTGCCAAAAAGGGAAAAACCATTCATTTAAAGCACTAACCCATTTTTAATGATACTGAAACATCTCCTTTTCATTGTAAGTTGCGCCGTCATCCAGATGGGTAACGCCCAAAAAAAGGTGGCCATTACCATAGATGATGTCCCCAACACCCGCCTTTACCAAAAGGATGGATATTCCTCTAAACTGATGACCCGTTTGGATTCCCTTGAAATTCCCATAGCCATTTTTATCAACGAGGGGCTCCTATACAGAACAGATTCCATCACCAAAAACTTTGAACTTTTGCGGCAATGGGCGCAACGGGACTACATCACCTTGGGCAACCACTCGTTCAGCCATCCAAGGTATTCCGAAATGGGCATCGAAGCCTTTGCGGACGAAATTGTAAAAGGAGAGGCCATAACCCGTGAGCTGGCCAAAAAGAACAACAAATCGTTGGATTACTTTCGGTTTCCCTTTAACGATATTGGACAAGATTCCCTTCAACATGTGCAGGTAAGGCAGTATTTAAAGGATAAGGGCTATGTGCTTACCCCACATACCGTGGAAAGTTCGGATTGGATGTTCAGCAGTGTATACGAGCATTATCTGGACCAAAAGAATTTTGCCAAGGCAAAGGAGATTGGCGAAGCCTACCTGGCCACCACACTGGCCTATTTTGATTTTTTTGAACGGATGGCCCAAACGAAGTACCAACGTCCCATACAGCAAATTTACCTCTGCCACGACAACCCGTTGAACGCGGACTACCTTCCCAAACTGGTGGCAGCCCTAAAGAAAAGGGGATATACCATGGTTGGTCTTGGCGAGGCCCTTCAAGATACCGTGTATGCCCAAAAGGACGAATATTATAAAAAATGGGGTGTTTCGTGGCTGTACCGTTGGATGCCTTCCCAAGAAGAACGGGTCCCTTGGATGAAACAGGAACCCTCTACCACACAGATACAGGAATTGTTTGAGGCTATTCGGAAAGAGCAGAGTAGTAATTAGTAAACACAATACCTTATTAAATAAAAATGGATACAATTGAATTTAAAAAACAATGGAATCCCGATGATTTTGATAGATGGACTGAATTTAATCCTGAACAGTTTCAGAAAGCTCCACTAACAAAATTGACAACCGAGTTTCTAGCTGGTGGATTTCCCTATTCGGCTGCACCATTTCTAGATTTTGGTTTAGAGCGTTATGACGGTGCGCTATATAACATAGCAGAATATTATTCTGGGATGGATGTCGTCAAAGGAGCAGAAAACTATTGGATTTTTGGTTCGGATAGTTCTGGAAATCCGATCTGTATGGACTGTTCCGCAAATGATAAAATAGTCTTGCTAGATCATGAGCTAGGTTTTGAACCTATTCAGGACATAAATAAAAATGTAATTGAACTAGCTTTATGCCTATTGGAATTCAAGAGGTTTGTTGCCCAAATACAACTAGAATTTGGGGAAGACGGGTTTATGGACTCCAAATTCACAAAAAATCATCTTGAGGAACTTAAAAACAAACTTCAATCCATAAATCCAAACATTTTTATCGAATCGGACTTTTGGAAGAGTGAAATTGAAAACCTGTTTTCAGAAATCGAATAAAAACCGTCTAGGCATTTATTAAAGCTAACTAAAAACATCTAACAAATGACAACCAAGGACTTTTTCAGGCTCATCATAAAAGCATTTGGAACATATTGTTTTATCAACGCACTTTTTACATTGATTCCCAACCTATCCTATTCCGGTGGGTTTTTCTCCTTTCACTTTGCAATGAACTTCGTTTATTTCATTGTAACCGGAGTCATTGTTTATATCCTCTTGTTCCAAACAGACCGAACAATAAATCTCTTTCGCCTAACCAAGGGTTTTGACCATGAAAAAATTGAAACCAAGGATTTAAACGCAAAAAGTCTTTTCAAATTTGCTGTAATCCTGATCGGGCTTCTTTTGATCACCAATAATTTGGCCCAATTTTTAGACTATTGCTATTTGGCCTTCAAAAAACAGGTTTCTGCATATGGTTTGGGAGAGATTGAAGGTGCCATGTTGGACCAACATTTGGATTACAACTGGTGGGCCATCTCTGGATTGAATATCCTGATAGGAATCCTAATGTTGTTGAACTATGAATGGATTGCAAAACTATTCACTCCAAAAGCCAAATTGGATAAGGGTTGATTTCTCCCCTCCAAACAAAACAACATCACTATAATCACATTTATTCAACAGCAAAAACTTCGGACAGCCTTGCCATAAGTCGTGCTTAACTGCTATATTTAAGCGAGATAGATGATGCCCCTCCTCTATTTTACTCAAAAAAGCGCCTTCATGAACACAGCAGAGCATCGTATGGGAACACCGTTTGTAAGCTGGCTTGTTTTGCTGCCCAAAAAAATAGCCAAGGCCCTTTACGTAATCAAACTGCAACTTGCCGGAATCTATTTTACCCTCTTTTTAAAGACCTACAAAAAGGATGGCATAACGCTCCACGTACCCTTTCATTTAACGGATTTGAAATTCCGGGGCAGGTTTCCCTTGAATCTTTATGAGGTGGAAGAGACCAAACACCTAAAAAAACATTTGTCCCCCCATGCCAAAGTTTTGGAATTGGGTTCCTGCCTAGGGTACACTTCGTGCATGATCAACTCAATATTGCTAAACAAAAACGCCCATGTTGCCTTGGAGGCAAATCCGAACCTTATCCAATGGATCAAAAAAAACAAGCAAACCAACCATTGCGGTTTTTCTCTGGAAAATGCCATTGTTTCCCATGACAAGGAAAACACCTTCTATATCCATAAACTGATTGTTGGCGGTAGCACGGTAAGGAAAACACCCAAAAAAGTTAGCGTTAGGGGATGGACCATAGATGAATTGAAGGAAAGATACAAGTTGGACTTTGATACGTTGATCATGGATATTGAAGGAGGCGAACTGAATCTTTTTAAGGATTTTAAGGAGAGCCTATCCAGCTTTAAAACTATTTTTTTGGAGGTTCATCCGTTTGCCGGAATCTTGACAGAACAGGAAGCCAAAGAATGTGAGGACCTCTTAAGTGAGCTCAATTTTAAACTGGTGGTTAGGGATGGGCACTTTCAAATTTGGGAAAAATGACCTCCCGCGACCATGGCAAAGGCTTGCCACACTAGCCAGGAACTTTGCGCATTACCCGTTCAACTCCCTTTAATGCGGTGACTACGTTCTGTAGCTCTATTTGTTCAAACGAATCCTTTTCCAGATAAAACAACATTTCCACGGCCAGGTCCAGATAGTGGGCCAAGATCGCCGGGCTGCCGTAGGTGTCCGTGATCCATGCATTGAGCTGGGCCATTTGTATTTGGTTCATGAAAACAAGATAATCTCTATATTTCGAATATATTACTACGAATTAGTAGCTTTTGACATGACCCTTGAAAAATTTTTCAGTGAGGGTTTTGATTAAAATGCACTTTCAATCTGCAAAGCATGACACGCACTGAATCTCTGGCAAATCGGTTACAGGAAGTTCTTTTAAACGGACGTTGGATTGCCAACACCAACTACAAACATCAACTGGAGGATATTACTTGGGAGCAGGCCATAAAAAAGGTGGGGTCACTGAACACTGTTGCAGCCCTTACCTATCATGTAAACTATTATTTGGCTGGAATCTTGAACGTGTTCCGTGGTGGGGAGTTGGAAATCCGTGACCGATACAGCTTTGATTTGCCCCCAATTTGTTCAAAAGAAGATTGGGACAATCTGGTAGATGAGTTTTTGACGAACTCCGAAGCATTTGTTCTTGAAGTCTCCAAACTACCGGACCACAAACTGGACATGCCTTTTGTTGACGAAAAATATGGTACCTACCTCCGAAATTTAGAAGGGGTTATTGAACATTGCTATTACCATCTTGGTCAGATTTCCTTCCTTAAGAAGTTGATTTTTGCCTAACTTAGTATCTTACAATCAAAAAATTACGCTCAACATGAAACCTGCTCTATTCGCCTTCTTCTTGTGTTTTTCAGTAGCATTGTCTGCCCAGACCAAGACGTTTAAACTATCCCATTATGTGCTTCCTGAGTTTGCTCCGGGCACCGTGCTCATGAAGAACGGGGAACAGAACAAAGCATTGCTCAATTACAATTCGCTTTCGGAAGAGATGGTCTTTCAAGACGGTGAGGGCAAAAAAGCCATTGTTGATGCCCAGTTGGAAAGAATAGACACCGTTTACATCAAGAACCGCAAGTTTTTTAGAATGGACGGCACATTTTATGAATTGTTGCACAAATCTTCCGTAGAACTTTATGCGGAATACCAATGTACTGTCCAAAACCCCGGCAAGCCTACGGCATTTGGACAGACTTCCCAGACCTCATCCAATGAATCCTACACTTGGCTGGAGTTGGGAGGTAGGGTCTATGACTTGGAATTACCCTCAGACTATAAGATCAAGACCCACATTACCTATTGGTTAAAAAAGGACGGGAAACTGGAAAAGGCCAAAAACCTGAACCAGCTGAAAAAATTGTACAGCGCCAAAAAAGATGAAACCAAAACATACTTAAAGAAGCATGATCTGGAGTTCGACAACCCTGAGCAAGTGGCCCAAATGGTACAGTTTCTGGAAAGTGCACCCTAATGCGGACTTTACAATTTCTTGGGAACACTGAAAATGGCTGGGTAAATATGTATCTTGGTCAACACACACATCTCTTATGAGGAACCTTGCCTTATTTTTTTTAACCCTGTTGATTTTTTCCTGTGACAAAAAGGCACAGAAGGAAGTCAGCTCCGTAAATCCAATAAATTGGAACAACCGTACTGTGGTACTATCTCCAAAAGATTCTTTGGCAAACGGTAGTAGTTATCTTTCGGTCTACTCGCAGATTTACAGCGAAACGGAACACCGAACCCATAACCTTACGGGAACCATCAGCATGCGTAACACCAACTTGAAGGATTCCATTTTCATCCGAAAAGCAGAGTATTTTGATACCCATGGAAATTCCATAAGGACTTATTTTGATAAGCCCATTTTTATAAAACCCATGGAGACCGTGGAAATCGTTATAGACGAGAAGGACCAATCCGGGGGTACCGGCGCCAACTTTTTATTCCACTGGAGCATAAAACCCACATCCCATGAACCCTATTTTGAGGGCGTAATGATTTCTACATCTGGGCAACAGGGCCTTTCCTTTACCACCAAAGGTATCCGGGTTGAATAAAGATTACTGGATTTTCTGCAACCAATAGCGCATATCAACTTCTTTGGAAATGATGTCTTTCACTTCGGAAAGTTTTACCCGCTTCTGTTCCATAGTGTCCCTATGGCGAATGGTCACGGTTTCGTCTTCCAAAGTTTGATGGTCCACAGTGACACAGAACGGTGTCCCCGCAGCATCCTGGCGACGGTAACGACGACCTACGGCATCTTTTTCATCATAGTCCACGTTGAAGTCCCACTTTAGGTCATCGACCAATTTTTGGGCTACCTCGGGTAGTCCATCCCGTTTGAGCAATGGCAAAACAGCCACTTTATTGGGAGCCAATACCGCTGGAATCTTCAAAACGGTTCTGGTAGAGCCATTTTCAAGCTCTTCCTCCTGCAGTGAGTTGGAGAATACGGCCAAGAACATACGGTCCAAGCCGATAGAGGTTTCCAGCACATAGGGCACATAACTCTTGTTCTCTTCCGGGTCGAAATATTGTAGTTTCTTTCCTGAATATTTTTCGTGGTTGCCCAAATCAAAATCGGTTCTGGAGTGGATTCCTTCCAACTCCTTGAACCCGAATGGGAACTTGAATTCGATATCAGCAGCCGCATCGGCATAGTGGGCCAATTTTTCATGGTCATGGAAACGGTAGTTATCGGCTCCCATTCCCAAGGAAAGGTGCCACTTCATTCGTTTTTCTTTCCAAGCCTCGTACCATTCCTTTTGGGTTCCCGGCTTAATGAAGTATTGCATTTCCATCTGTTCAAACTCCCGCATACGGAAAATGAACTGGCGGGCCACGATCTCGTTACGGAAGGCTTTACCCGTTTGGGCAATCCCAAACGGAATCTTCATCCTCCCCGTTTTCTGAACGTTCAAGAAATTGACAAAAATCCCTTGTGCGGTTTCGGGACGAAGGTATAGGTCCATGGCACTATCGGCGGAAGCACCCAACTTAGTCCCGAACATGAGGTTAAACTGCTTAACATCTGTCCAGTTTTTAGATCCTGATAATGGACAAGCAATTTCCAATTCCTCAATAAGAGCCTTGACATCGGCCAAATCCTCGTTTTCCAAGGATTTTGCCATTCGTTTTAGGATTTCATCGGCCTTGGCCTGATAATCCACTACACGTTGGTTGGTGGACAAGAACTGCTCCTTGTCAAAACTATCCCCAAAACGTTTGGCGGCTTTGGTGACTTCCTTGTCTATTTTGGCTTCTATCTTGGCGACATGATCTTCGATCAAAACATCGGCCCGATATCTTTTTTTGGAATCCTTGTTATCGATCAACGGGTCGTTAAAGGCATCCACGTGGCCGGAAGCCTTCCATGTGGTAGGATGCATAAATATGGCGGCATCTATGCCCACAATGTTCTCATTGAGCTGCACCATGGCTTTCCACCAATATTCGCGAATGTTTTTCTTCAACTCTGCTCCGTTCTGTCCATAATCATAAACAGCACTGAGTCCGTCATATATCTCACTGGATTGAAATACATAGCCGTATTCCTTTGCGTGGGAGATAACCTTCTTAAAAATGTCTTCCTGATTTGCCATTGGGCAAAAATAGAATTTTACCCAAAAAGAAGTGTGTTATTTCAACTGAAATTCTGTGGAAGCGAGCAATCTTTCATCCTCAAAAACATTCAGGGTGTAAATTCCTTCGGCCAAGGAGCCTTCGGGTACGGTAATGGCATCACAAATACTGATTTCCTTGCCCGTATAAACAATCTCCACTTTTTTGCTGTAGATGTTACCACTGACCGATATGGTATTGGCATTGTCTTCTATCACGGCCATATTGGGATCCAAAAACTGTAGGTATACCACTTTTACATCGCCACGTTCGTTGGGGTCGCTCAAAATGGTAACACATCCCCGTAATTTTTCAATAGTGGAGGCCTTGTTGGTCTTTATGGGTCTTCCGGCTCGCAATCGGAACCCACTACCCTCGGCATCCTGCAATTTTAAATAGCTTTTAATACGCAATTCCCTGGTAAGCTCCCTGTTGGTTTCCCTGAGAAGCGATTCTGTTTGCTCCATGGAGCTGGCCCTTCCCCTTAAATCTTCCAACTGCTTTCGGGTTTCTTCGTATCTACTGGCCAAAAGGCTGTTGTTATACCTAAGAAAGTTGTTTTTTAGTTTAAGGCTGTCAAACCTGACTTCCAATTTACGAAGCTCTTTTCGGGTTTCCTTGAGTTTGGTAATGCTGAAATTCAACCTTCCCACAGAATCCAAGAGTTGCTGCACCCTGAACCTTGAAGTTTGAAGTTCAATATCGTTCACTTCGTTAAGTCCCGAAAGTCTGTCCACTTCGGCCTTCATCAGAGTAAGGTCCTTCACCAAAAGTGATTTTTCCTGCTCCAAGAACGACATTTGGTTCCTAGATTGGGCGTAACTATAGTAGAAAGCAATAAGAATACCTACAATGACCGCAACTAGCGCAGCAAAGATGATCTTGTAGTTGAAATTATTATCTTGGGGGTTCATGGGTTGACAGACTACTCTAACGCGTAATAAGATTTGATACCAAAAAGGTTGGCTAAGATAATAAACGAGATTAACAACATACTATTGCCAAGGGTATGTTTTGGATGTAATGCCCAATTATTCAGAGGAGAAAGCATTTTGTGTGCCGTTTGTCGACATGAGATGCCACTCACCGATCATAACTTCTTGGAAGAAAACACGGTGGACCGTATTTTTTATGGTCGAATTGCCATAAAAAAGTCAGCCTCCTTCGTTTTTTTCTCCAAAAACGGAATTGTAAAAAATCTTTTACACTCCTTAAAATACAAAAATCAAGAGGAAATAGGAGGTTTTTTTGGTGATTGGTATGGTGTCCAATTAAGAAAAGAAATGGGTCTAGGTAAAATTGATGTTGTTATCCCAGTTCCTCTCCATCCCAAGAAACTAAAAAAAAGAGGTTATAACCAAGTGGCACTCTTTGCACAAAAAATTGCCGAGGCCGTTGGTGCCGAATATAGGGATGATGTACTTCTTAAAACCTTAAACACAAAAACCCAGACGAAGAAAGATAGACAGTTGCGCTGGGAAAACTCCAAAGAGGCTTTTGAAATAAATCCTTTGGTCAAAATGGGCTTGGGTCACGTATTACTCGTTGATGATGTGATAACCACAGGTGCCACCATAGAATCATGTGCCAAAGTACTACTAAAAACAAAGCCCAATGATATTTCCGTACTAAGTATAGCAGTGGTCCCTTAGGGTTAAATTTTATTAATGCCTACCGTCAATTTTTAAATTAGTTGTTTCTTTGTCCCACATGGTTTTTTGCATGGTATACGTAAGAAAATTGTTGGGTTTGTTATTTTTTGTCCTCATGGGCCTCGCATTATGGCAATGTGCCAGAAGGGGCACACCTACAGGCGGACCCAAAGATGTTGCCCCACCAAAGCTCGTACGCATGGAACCAGAAAATTTTACCATTAATTTCAAAGCCGAAAAATTTCGACTTTATTTTGATGAACTTATAAAGCTTGAGGATGTGCAAAACCAGCTTGTGGTTTCCCCTCCTTTAAAAAACGCCCCAGAAATTACCCCGCAAGGCGGTCCCCGTAAATACATTGAGGTCATCATAAAGGACACCTTACGTGAAAATACCACGTACACCTTCAATTTTGGGCAGAGCATTGTAGATAATAATGAAGGAAACCCCAACAGTTTTCTTACCTATGTGTTCTCTACCGGGACCTATATAGATTCTTTAACACTCTCTGGGGCCGTAAAGGACGCTTTCAACAAAAAAGCGGATCAGTTCATCAGCGTTATGCTTTACGAAATGGACAGCACCTATACAGATTCCACCATTTACAGAAATCCCCCCAATTATATTGCCAGTACCGGGGATAGCCTGCCTCTTTTTCAATTGAATAACCTTAGGGCAGGGAAATATGCCCTCGTCGCCCTAAAAGATGTAAATAAAAACCATCTATTTAACCAAAAACAGGACAAAATTGGGTTTTTGGAAGATACCATAACCATCCCAACAGATTCCACCTACTTGCTTAACTTGTTCTTGGAGGAACCTGACTATAGCGTTTCCGTGCCCAGTTATGTGGCCAAAAACCGCATTATTTTTGGCTATCAAGGAGATGGGGAGGATATCCAAATCGAAACGTTGACCCAATTGCCAGATTCAGTACAAACCAAAATACTGAAAGATCGTGAAAAGGATACCTTAAACTATTGGATTACCCCAACCGATATAGATTCCATCATTTTTACCATTGCCAATACCAAACTGGAGTTGATAGACACCTTTTCCGTAAAAACCAGAAAATTGGCCTTGGATTCCCTTACTCTATCTTCTGGTGTTAGGGGGAAATTTAATTTTGAAGATACGTTCAGCTTACTGGCAAACACGCCCATTGTTGCCGTGGATACCTCAAAAATTGGGCTGGTGGTAAGCGATTCCCTGTTGGCTCCCTACAGTTATGTTTTGGATACTGTGGAGAACAAAATCGATTTTGATTTTGACATTGAACCCAACCAACGATACCGTTTTTCTCTACTTCCCGGGGCAGTTTCTGATTTCTTTGGAATACAGAACGATTCTCTGGACTATGTCATTTCAACCAGTGGCTATGCTGATTATGGCAACCTTAGGATGACTCTTGGAGGCGCTGTTAAATACCCGCTGATACTGCAATTAACCAATGAGAAGGGTGAACTGCAACGTGAAATTATTGCTCCTGAATCCAAAATATTTGAGTTCAGCAACCTAGAGCCTGGCAATTATGTGGTTCGTGTTATTTTTGATGACAATGGGAACGGGAAATGGGACACCGGCAGTTATCTTAAGAAACTCCAACCCGAACGTATCAGCTATTACCCCGATGTGATTGAGGTTAGGGCCAATTGGGAATTGGAGCAGAATTTTATTATTTCAGAGTAAAGTCATCCCTGTCCGCTAAAAATTTAAGCTTTTCCCTTGTGGATTGTATATGCGCTTTATCCAAAGTAGTATAAATGATTTCCTCTTTTTCTGAATATGCAATAGGGTTTCCCAACGTATCATAAACCGCAGAATGTCCTGGGTATTCGTGCCCGAGATTATCATGTCCAATCCTGTTCACCCCAATAGTGTAGGCCATATTCTCTATGGCTCTGGCTTTTAGCAGTGTGTCCCATGCTTCAATTCGAGGTTTCGGCCAATTGGCCACATAGATCAAAACATCATAATTTTCGGCATTACGGGCCCATACCGGAAACCGAAGATCGTAGCAAATTAATGGGCATATTCTAAAACCTCGAAAATCGATAAGTATTTTTTCTACACCTGAGGTATAGACCTTATCCTCTCCCGCAAGGGTAAAAGTGTGTCTTTTATCATAGGTTGAAAGACCTCCATCAGGTTGGACAAACCACAACCGATTGAAAAACTTGTCGTCTTCTTGAAATACCATACTGCCCACTATTGCCGCATCCTTCTTTTTTGCCTGACTTTGCATCCACTCCACTGTTTTGATGCCTTCCGAAGCATCCAAATGCTTTGGATTCATGGTAAATCCAGAAGTAAACATCTCTGGCAGCACAATTACATCCACCTCGTTGGAAATGGTATTGATTTTTTCCTCGAGCATAGTTCGGTTCTCTTGTGGTGCCTCCCAATACAAATGGGATTGGATCAATGCAATGTTAAGATGTTGTGGCATTAGGTCTGTTTTTAGTCAAAATACACTTTGGATTCCGCGGACTTTGCATTTTTAAACATTGCGTGTATCTGCTCTTCCAAAATCCGTTCTTCTGAAAGTTCTGGAAGATTATCCAAAGGAAAAAAGCCAGCGTCCAGCATGTCAAACCCCGCTTGGAGTTCTCCTCCTGTCATTTGGCAGAGAAAAATCAGTTTGTACACATAAAGGGGAGCCGGCGGGTGTGGGTGTTCCCGCTTGTCATAAACGGCCAGTAGGCTTATTGCCTCAACCTCAATCCCGGTTTCCTCTTTTACTTCCTTTATTGCCGTTTCTGATGGTGTACTTCCAATATCCGCCCAACCTCCGGGAATGGTCCATTTCCCATCAATACTCTCCCGAGCCATCAAAATTTCATCCCTTTCATTTAGCACAAAAGCACGCACATCCACTTTGGGGGTCGGGTAATCTTCTTGGGGCATAAAAAAATCCTCCAAGGCTTTCATGGGCACATTTCCCAACTGACCCATCAATTGTAGGCTTATGGCCTTTAATTCTTCATACCTCTCTTGATCATAGGGATCTTGGGCATATATCAATCCCGTTTCCGAAATTGCCTTTATCCGCTTAACCAGATTGAGCTGCTCTTTGATATTCATTTTAATCCCTTTGTTTTTGAAATAGCTCAACCAAAGATTGAATCCCTTGCTCTTTGGCATGATCCAAGGCCGTATTTCCTCTGGCATCTTTCACAGTAATATCAGCGCCGTGCTCCACAAGTAGCTCTGCTATTTCCGGCCTGTTAAAGGTAACGGCATAAATAAGGCAGGTGGCACCCATGGCATTTTTTTGGTTGACATTGGCCCCAGCATTGATCAATTGCTTGGCAATATCCACATATCCTTTGAAACATACCCCCATCAAGGCTGTATTTCCTGAGCCGTCCTTGGCATCTACCTGAGCTCCTTTTTCCAAGAGAAGTTGGGCCAAATCCCCGTGACCATAATAGGTGGCGAGCAATAATGGGGTAGAGCCTCTTTGGTCCTTTACTTCCAACAATTTGGGATTGGAGGCAAGAAGCTGTGCAACTGCTTTGGCATCGCCACTTCTGATGTGATTAAAAAAAGATTCCACTTGATCCATACGTGAATGAAATTTATAAAAAAACTGCCACAACCGTGAGGGTCATGGCAGCTTTGGCAATTAATTTTCCTTTTCTTCTAATTTTGTTACGCCAGATCAAAACGATCTAGGTTCATAACCTTGGTCCACGCCGCCACAAAATCCTTTACAAATTTTGTTTCTGACCCAGACTCTGCATATACTTCTGAAAGGGCACGCAAGATGGAGTTGGAACCAAATACAAGGTCGACCCGAGTACCGGACCATTTAAAATCGCCTGTTTTGCGATCAACTCCTTCATAAAGTGATTTCTCCTCATTGGCGGCTTTCCATTCAGTGGACATATCGAGCAAGTTCACAAAGAAATCGTTGCTCAACACTCCGATATTGTCTGTAAACACCCCATGCCTTGAACCGTCAAAGTTGGCACCTAGTACCCGCAAACCACCTACAAGAGCGGTCATTTCTGGGGTAGTAAGCGTTAATAATTGTGCTTTATCCACCAACAAATGCTCTGCAGGAACTTTTACTCCTTTTACCACATAGTTTCTGAATCCATCATAAGGCGTGTTCAAATAGTCCACAGAATCAACCTCGGTTTGCTCCTGGGTCGCGTCATTACGTCCCGGGGTAAATGGCACTTCCGTAGGTACACCGGCATCACTAGCTGCTTTTTCAACCGCGGCACTACCCGCCAATACAATCATATCGGCCAAGGAGATTTTCTTCCCACCACCAGCATTACTGTTGAAATCATCTTTGATGCCTTCCAGTACTTTTATGGTCTTATCAGTGCCTTTGTTTACTTCCCAACTTTTCATGGGCTCCAAGTTGATACGGGCACCGTTGGCACCACCACGCTTATCCCCACCACGGAAAGTAGCGGCAGATGACCAAGCGGTATACACCAAATCAGAAACGGAAACCCCGGAATCCAATACTTTAGCTTTCAAAGCTTTTATGTCAGAAGCATCCACCAAGGTATAATCCACTGCTGGAATGGGGTCTTGCCAAATCAACTCTTCTTTCGGCACTTCTGGACCTAGATATCTGGAAACAGGTCCCATATCACGGTGTGTCAATTTAAACCAAGCTCGGGCGTAAGCTTCGGCGAAGGCCTGTGGATCGTTGTAGAATTTACGGGATATTTTTTCGTAAGCGGGATCAAAACGCAAGGATAGATCGGTTGTCAACATGGTTGGCTTTCTGTTAGGCCCGCCAAAAGGGTCTGGGATGATAGCTTCTGCATTTGAAGCTACCCATTGGTGTGCTCCCGCTGGAGATTTGGTCAATTCCCATTCATATTCAAACAAGAACTTAAAGAAGTCATTGCTCCATTGTACAGGGGTAGAGGTCCAAATTACTTCCAATCCAGAAGTAAACGCATCGGGACCTTTTCCTGAACCATTTTTATTCTCCCAGCCAAAGCCTTGCGTTGCCAAATCTGCTGCTTCTGGATCTGCATCCATTTCGACTTTTGCGCCATCACCATTACCGTGTGTTTTACCAATGGTATGCCCTCCTGCAATCAATGCAACAGTTTCCTCATCGTTCATCGCCATACGCCCAAAGGTATCTCGGATATCATGCGCTGCGGCCACGGGGTCCGGGTTACCATCAGGTCCTTCCGGATTTACGTAGATCAATCCCATTTGCACAGCTGCCAACGGATTCTCAAGATCACGCTCTTCTTTATTGTGCGAGTAGCGGCTATTGGGTGTATCACTCGTAGCCAACCATTCGGTTTCGTTACCCCAATATACATCTTGATCCGGCTCCCAAACGTCTTCACGACCTCCAGCAAAACCAAAGGTGCGGAAGCCCGTTGATTCCAAGGCAACGTTTCCGGCCAAAATCATAAGGTCTGCCCAAGATATCTTCTGACCATATTTTTGTTTGATGGGCCATAACAAGCGACGAGCCTTATCCAAACTCACATTATCTGGCCAAGAATTTAGAGGTGCAAAACGTTGTTGCCCTCTTCCACCACCTCCACGGCCATCTTGTACACGATACGTTCCTGCGCTGTGCCAAGCCATCCGGATGAACAATCCGGCATAACTGCCAAAATCGGCAGGCCACCAATCCTGTGAATCGGTCATTACATCCAAAAGATCCTTCTTCAGTGCTGAATAATCCAGTTTTTTGAATTCTTCGGCATAGTTAAAAACTTCTCCAAGCGGATTTGATTTTTCCGAATGCTGGCTCAACAGTTCCAACTTAAGTCGATTGGGCCACCAATCTTCATTTTGTGTACCTCCACCGGCAACTTCACTCAAAAAAGGGCACTGACTTGCATCTGCCCCGTTTGCCATTTCTTTACTCATGATAGTATGTTGTTTAAGTTATTTTTTATCCTTTATAAATTTACGAAAATGACCTCCATCGATATAGATAATTGATATTAAAATACTATTAAAACATAAAATTTATCTATTTATAGCCTTTCTGATCTTGCCGCTTCTTTTTACGGAAATAACCCCTTGATTTGGCATATTTACCCCCTTTAAGGGGCGTTATCATACCTTATCTTTATACTGTGGCTGCTTTTGTGCTCCATAGCCACATACCATAAAAACATCATGACAACACCTTTAACCCTATAGATTATGAAAAAGTTGATTTTACCTTTTGCTGCATTGATACTTTTCAGTTTCAGCGCGGATACCACAAAACTCAATGAGCAAGATCGTGAGTGGATGTTGAAGCATCTTACCGAGACCCGTAACCACATGACCCAGGTTTTGGAGGGTCTAACCAATGCCCAGCTAAATTTTAAACCTGATGAAAACTCCTGGTCCATTGCCGAATGTGTAGAACACTTGGCCGTTACTGAAAATGGCTTTGGGGGATTGATCCAAAAAACAGTTGGAGCTGGCCCAAATCCAGTCCTTAAGGATTCGCTGGTATTTAAGGATGAAGACATAATGACCAATATCAGTGACCGGAGCAATAAGGTAAAAACATCGGAAGCTTTTGAACCTAGTGGACAGTTTGAGTCTTTTGAAAACACCCTACAGGCCTTTTTGGAAAAAAGGAATGCCCATATTGAATATGTAAAAACCACCGAGGACGATCTTAGAAACCGGTATAGCAAGGATCTTCCGTTTGGCCCTGTGGATGGGGTGCAATTGATCATTTTTGCCGCTGGCCACACCGAACGCCACGTATTGCAAATGAAGGAAGTTATGGCACACACCAAGTTTCCAAAATAAGGGAAAACAATAGGTTTTCCTTAACACTAATTGGCAAACCCTTTCCAAAATGGAGAGGGTTTGTTTTTTAACTTTGAGGAAACACTACAAAATGAACACTATGAAGACTTTAAAATCAATTGTACTGGTCGCTTTTTTAATGATTGGCACCAGTTTGTTTGCACAGAATAAAAAGGACCAGAAAATCATGGCCGGTGCCAAGAAGGCAAAAACCGCCCTTTTGGAGGCTGCCCCCAACCTTGACGGTTTTTTTGACAATTCGGCGGGTTATGTGATCTTTCCCAATGTGGGAAAAGGGGGCTTTATCATTGGTGGGGCTTCCGGTAATGGAGTGGTCTATGAAAATGGCAATCCTATTGGAATGGCTGACCTTAAAAAGTTAAACATAGGTCTACAAGCAGGTGGACAGGCCATAATTGAGGTTATCTTTTTTGAGACAGACACAGATTTGGACCGCTTTAAGGAAGGGAAATTTCAATTTGCGGCAGAAACCTCAGCGGTGGCCCTAAAATCGGGAATTGCCTTTAACGCCAAATACAAAGACGGCGTGGCCGTTTTTGCCCTCCCCAAGGCCGGTCTTATGGCCGATGCCTCGGTAGGGGGACAGAAGTTTGGCTATAAGCCATTTTAAGTGCTTTTGCCATAAAACTCAAAGCCCCTTAAAGGGGCTGACTTTTAATATATTATTACGGATTAATTCCCAATGTCGTCATTAGTAATTGTGAAAATAATTTTACCAACTATATTATTCCCTGTTGGCTCAATCTTTTCAAACATCCATGAATCATAATTAAAAGGACTGTTTACTGCAATACCATAATGGTCTATAGGTCCTGTCCATTCTTTCACTAGGTTACCATTTGCAATAATTTGAATTTTAGTATCGCTATTCTGGATAATGGAGAAATAACTATCTATCGCATTGTTTTCATAAACAAAATTGTTGTTTCCACCTTCCATATTTGGCACAACATTTATTGATATCAAAGAACCGTCTCCCGAAAGCGGATGATTAATCATATTAATATTAATTTCCTGATCAGAAGTGTTTAAGAACCTAACAATAGCTCTATTTTCAGGAGGGTCCATTTCAGGAAATACGCATCCATTAAATGACGAGAAACTAAGGCCAATCAGAATAATTGGAAAATGCGGTATAAATCTTTTCATTCGTTAATTAGTTAAAAGATCTATAACCCAACATCATCATTTGAAATAGAAAATATGATTTCTCCATGTTTAATATAATCACCATCCCTTATAGGTTGATCATATTTAACAATGCTCCAAGAGTCATAATTATAGGGGTTATTAATGCCAATCCCCAAATAATCTGGAGGACCCAACCATTCTTTTTTCATTTCGTTTCCAACAAACAATTCAAATTTTCCATAATCATTTAGGTTATCATAAAAAACGTCTACATTTCTCTCAACGATCAGCTTCAAATTACTTTCCCTTACTCCATCTGAAGAAACAGATGATGAAAAGTTGGCAACCCTTTTCGTATTAACTTTTAGTATAAGTGTATCCGACTTTTCATTTGTTGACCCAATGCTGTGATATACAATACTCACTTCAACATTAGATGTGTTTTCGAAAACTCTCTGATAGAAATCTACATATAATGATTCCTGAGGGTCACAACCCAGCAAACTAAGGCCAATCAGAATAATTGGAAAATGCGATATCAATCTTTTCATTAATTAATTAAAAAATAGCTACTTAAAAAGAGGCTGGCTCTTTCCCCTACCATGGGCCATTAATTACCAATATCGTCATTGGTTATGGTGAAAGTAATTTTACCAACTATATTATTCCCTGTTGGCTCAATCTTTTCAAACACCCATGAATCATAATTAAAAGGATTATTTTCTCCCATACCATAATTCCCTGATGGCTCTAATATCCATTCTTTAACCATTATATCTCCAAGATATATTTCAATCCTTTTTATATTACTTCTGGATAAATCATCAATGTAATTTTTAACTGGGTTATCTCCTCCATTAAAATATAGATCTTGGTATAATCCGCTTCTTTCATCACCAGATGGCAATAAAAAGCTTTTCACAACTATCATTTCAGAAACATCTAACATTTTAATCGTAATTGTCTCATTAGAAGAGTTTAGATATTTTTCCAAATAGTGTTTTTCAGGTGGGTCTATTTCTGTCAAAACGCACCCAAAACAAATTAATAAACTAAGGCCAATCAGAATATTTTGAAAATGCAACGTCAACTTTTTCATCGTATATTGTTTTTAATTTCAACTCTTTTATTAAATCAGGAAATGTGTCTGTTGTTGACTTCAAACAATCAAAAATCTCCAGTATTGTGACATCGGGAATATTGTCAACATCTTGCAAAAATCCTGGGTTGTACCAATCTTCATTTTCATCCAAATAATCATGTGACCCATGATTTTTGTATGAAGCTGGAAATTCTTTATCTGATAAAACGGCACTCAGATAATTCCCCCACATCTCGCCTACACCGCAATAACCAGCATTTTTCCCATGTCCATTTCCGTAAGCCCCATAGGTAATGATATAATTGATATACTTCATCCAATATCCGCTGCCAACTTTTTTAAAATGGGAAGCATGGGCCAATTCATGAAAAGTAGTGGAAAACACCCCATCCGTTCCCTTACTTGAACCTGATCTAATGATCACATCAGGAAGTATGAATTTTGTCAAAATCCAAATTATATTTGCCTTTAACGCAATTTTGTTTGCCTTCGAAATAAAAGTAGATACTTTAGAATTTGTTGTAAAACCGGCATACCCCCACACTCTCCTTAACATGGGTGCCGATGAATAGCCTGTTCCCCCCAAAGCCACAATACGCAAATTGTTATGGGGTTTTCCAATGCCCATTTGCGCACAGTAATTAAAATACTTAACAGTTGCATTGTTCACGGTGGCCCAGCGCCAACCCACTGAACTGGTAGAGAAGTTAACATTATATCCATTTCTACTATGCTTTCCGGCCCTATATCTTGCTGATGAAACACTGGCCAACCAAGGCCAAATCTTAAATCCTATGGTATTTTTAAAGACCACGGTATAATGAACATCCCTTCGGTAGCCTCTGTTCACTTTGTAATAACCGTTGGAGTTGGTCCATCCCTTGGCCCATTTAAACCACCGCCTCGTCTTTACTTTTACCCCAACTACGGGATCCATCTTTTTGGTTACGGTATTGTAGACTTTCACATAGCCTTGGGGAGTCTTCTTGCTTTTTTCTTGATAGGAGCTAGCCGATTCTTCATAATTACCAGTCAACCGAAGTGCTTCGTCCTCCAAATCGAACAGGAACTCCTTGGAGATTCCTGTCTTACCTGCAATCGTTGTGGTTTTGGAATCATCCTGTCCGTCTTCATCTGTATCGACATTTGAAGGTTCAACAAGAAACAAGTCCTCCACTTTTTCATAAGAAATCCCATCTGGGACTTTATAATCTTTTAGTACAGAAGCATACAACCACTGCGCTTCTAGAATTTCTGTGTTCTCGTCTACATAATAATCCCCTTCCTGCTTTATCTCCACATCCAACGGAATCTCTGAAAGATTGAGGGAATCTGCCAATAGCAACTGCTTTTGTTCATCATTTTCCACCCAAAATTTCACATAATAGTCCGTAGTGATAATTTCAGAGGAATCCTTCAAAGTTTGGGAGCCATAGTTCTTTTGACTTTTCTCCAGTTTTTTAATCAGATTCGCATAAGCCTTCCTCATATTCTTTACGGAATAGGGGTTTTCCAGTTTTTTGCCCAGCTTGATCATCCTAAGCGTGTCCTGTTGCTCCTTGGCAATGGGTTGGGGGTCATTGGTCTGCACAACTTCCTTTTCACAGGAAGCCAATACAAGCAATAAAATGGCCATTTTTGGAATAGCCCAATACGTTTTTCTTTGGTCCATAATAAAAAGATTTAAATGGTATTGGGGCATGCGGCTCTATCTTGGATAAGGTACTATAATAGGATGTGCACATCGAGGCCCGATTGATGAGTGACCCATTTGGATTGGTGGATACCCCTTCTCAATTAATGTGTAGAAAATTCTGTGTGGAGTTGTAGGTCAATCCCTTATTCCAGGTGTAAAATCATCGGGGGCATTTTGGGGCATTTTGGTGGTACCTGAATCTCCCGTATCATTAAAAATGGTCCACTCACCAAAGGTGTAACTGGGATTTCCTTCCAAAATGTCCGGGTTACGCAAAGCCCTGCCGTCCTCAAACTCATGGTTGGTCCCCGAGCCATCTTCTCCAACCACACCAAAAACATCTATGACCGTTCCAAAGGGGTCTACTAATTCTAAATTATCGTCCCCATTGGAATCTGCCGGACTGTTGGTGGAAACCCCTAGGTCGGGAGGAAATCCATACACCAATTCAAACTCAGCGGCGTTTGGCGATATGACCAAAGTACCTCCTGCGCCAATGACCAGCCCAGACAAATCTATAGTTGAACTTACTTCGGTATTGTCGTTGGTATAGCGACGTAGGGTCCACAGATTTAAATCCAAGGGTTCCGATGCGGAATTATAGAGTTCCACAAAGCGTGCTCCTGCGTTGTTGTCCGGGTCTGCCAATTCTGAAATAAAGATTTGGGTCGATGTGAATTCCGTGATGATTTCTGGACAACGCTCTTGGGTAAAATCAATATCCTCCAAATCCCGGATGACCAACTGCAACTGTTTTCCATCTTTCACAAGAATACCGGTTATAGAGCCATTGCCTTCAGGGAGGGTTTCTGCCTGAAAATCGGCATACCCACTATTGAGCAATGCCATTTCATTTTCGGCACAATCGGTCAGAGTGCGTATGGTCTCTTCTTCTGGAAGCGCAAAAGACTGTCCCAGTTCTTCTTCCAAAAATTCAAGAGCCTCCAATTGGACCAAGGTGTTCACGGTAGCATTTTCAATCTCGGGAATGATAATTTTTGTAGGCTGTATCTCGGTCAAATCATCACATGAAAGAAAAACATGCTCCATCACTTTCAAACCGGGCAATCTCCCTACAGAAACATTTCCGAAGGAAGTAAAGGTACCTCCGAGTTTAAGGGTCTCACCACTTTTACCGAGATACAGTCCCTTCAACTTTATCAAAACCTTGCTCCCTACATCAAAAAACAAATGGGATTCCCTAAAATCCATCTCAATAACAAGCCCGTGAACGGGATTTACCGGAGCATCTTGTAGATATAAAACTCCAAAAAAGTTTCCTGCTTTATCCGATGAGATCACATACCCCTCCAACACCAAATCTTCTTGGATTTGCACAGCTCCATCTCCCAATAACCCTTCAAGTTCGGCAAAGCTGATATTTACCTTGAGCCCTGAATTGCATGTTGTTTTTGGTTGATTAAATTCCGTGTTCTTTACACAGGCCACAACCATGATCAATAGCAATAGCACACTTATCTTGTTTGAATTTTTCATGTTTCTTGATTTAGAAGCTTATGGCGAGATTTAAAAAATAGGTCCTCCCATAGCTGTACCAATATTTGGGTCCAAATGATGGGGTGCCGCTTAGATTATCTTGCTGCAATTGGCCAAAATTGCCATTTCGGCTTTGTTCGTATCCACCTGTTCTGAAAACACCATCAAAAAGATTACTGACGCTGGCAAACAGACTAATGTATTTTTTGTTGACCAGCCATGATTTTCCGCCAATGAGGTTGAGCAAATAGATGTCTTCCAATTTTTTTTGCCTTAAAATTTTGGCCACATTTTCATCGGTGGCATCTGGAAAACGTTCCCCGGTTTCTGGGTCCAACAAAAAACTAGTAGTACGGGAAATGGTAGAGATGTTAATGTAGTTGTTGGTAAGGTAGTTGGCCGTTGCCCCGAACCACCAATAGTTGGGGTTGCGGTACTCCACGCCCAAGGCAAGGGCTGTTTGTGGACCTTGGGCCAGTTTTAGACCCTTTACCTTGGCAATACCCAAATCTATGTCCCCTTCCGGGTCGATAAGGTCCTCATCGGCTCCTGCGGTATCAAAATTGATTTGCACCGAAGGGTCACTGGCATACACATAATCGCCCAGATTCCCTACCAAAGTCAGCTTTACACTGGAGGAGGCTTCATATTCCAAACCCAGTTCCAGCCCTTTGTGCAATCTATCCAAGCCCGTAATGACTTCTTGAACAAAATCCGAACCAAGCCCCGAGTCCACAAAAAAGAAGTTAATGTCCGTGGTATTCATGAACCTTGTATAAAAGACCGTCAAACGCCCCGTCAAGTTGGGTAACCGTACAAAATAGCTTACATCTGTCGTGGTAATGGTCTCTTTTTGAATCTCGGAAACGACTTCATTGTTCTCCCTTGGGTTTATAAAGATGTTTTGAAGCGTTGGCGACCGTTCCACCTTTGCCGCATTGGCCGTAAACCAATGGCGTCCTGAAAGAAAATAGGTGAGCCCACCCTTAAATGACATATTGGAGAAGCTGACTTTTGGACTTTCTCCCATTGAGTTTTCCAAAAAACGTTCATTGACAAACAAACCATTTCGCTGGGCTTTATATCCTGAAATGGATGCAGAGACAAAACCGCTCCACTTTTTCAGTGTGGTGGAAAGCTGGCCAAAGGCTTCAAATTGTGATGTGTCCAAAGTGTAGTTGTAATTGAATTTATCGCCTGTTGTCTTCTCCAGTTTTCCATTGGCATCATTCAAGGTATTGGAGAAGGAATCCTTGTCTTCATGAAATTCCGCCCCCAACACATCTTGGATTTCAGCATAGTTCTCTGAGGAAAGTGTTTTAAAGTTCCCTCCAAAACCCAGGTTTATGTTTTCATTGATATTGTATTCCATGCTGGTTGCCATGGTTGTCTGGGTGTCATCGGCAACGTCGTTATAAAGCACATAAGCCGCCCTGCCTTGATTATTCGCATTTGTATTTGCTGTGTACAGATGCTCCCATGAAAGTTGTGGGTGCTTCAAAAAACCTTCGCGCGCCAAATCGGCATTTATAAAATCGGCACCAATGGAACTGTTGATAAAATAACTGGGCAAATACCGATAATAGGTTGGATCTGGGTTGGGTGCATTAAAGTACCCTAAACGGCTTCTGGTATTGGTTCCAAATTGATGGGCTACGCCCACGTTCCAACTAAATTTTTCACTTTGGAGTTTATAATTCAACAAGAAGAGCGGTTCAAAAATTTCACGTTCCCGGGAATTTCGTAGTTCTCCATTCTGATTTCCCCAATAGGGATTGTATTGGTTTCCCATGAGGTCAAACACCTCTTCGGTAAGTGCAGCGGAACGTCCTCTTCGGTTACGGGATAAAATTGCGGTCAGGGACAGACTGCTTTTTGAATTGGGCAGGTACTCCAATGCTCCAAAAAAGGAATAGGCGTCGTACAATGTTCCCTCAACATATCCTTCTTGGGCCCACCTGCGTGAAGCTGAAAATGAGTAGGCCCATCCTTTTTGGGAGGGTCCAGAATTGTAGGTTGCCATTAGCCTTCCCCTATAAGTTCTATTGGATGCGGAACTGGACAAGCGAATACCGGGCCGCATACCCGAAGGACGGACATTGATTTGGGTATTCCCCAAAATACCCCCAAAGGTATAGGAGTTTATGTCCAGCGCATGATTATATTCTTGATTCCGTACTACATCATTGAGTCCACCCCAATTGTTCCATTGAGGCCTGCCATCAAAAAATTTGTTCATGGGAATGCCATTGATCAAGACCGTTCCATTACGGGAATCGTAACCCCGAACCTTAAAAAAAGCCTGTCCAAAATCAAAGGCGGCCCGGTTTAAAAAAACATCCTTGGTGGATTGCAGTAGGCCAAGAGCCCCAGATACGGCTTCCCCGTCATCCAAAAGGTCTCCGTCAGTGAGAGTAATTAAATTGTCCGATCTTTCCTGAATAATGTCCTTCTCCAAAAAAACATGTCCAAGGTCTATGGGTTTACCTTCAAAGTATAGGGAAAACCTTTTTGGAACAAAATCAGGTGCCGAAATCTTTAAAACGTATTCACCGACTTGGCGAACTTGAACTTCGAAATTTCCGTTGGCATCGGTAAAAAAATTACGTGACGTATTTTCAATGGTAACGGTAGCATTGGGCACAGGTAAGTTTCTTCCCATTTCTTGCACGCTACCCAAAATGACTGTCCCCTGTTGCCCAAAATGAACATTTGTACAACAGAACACAGCCAAGAGCAAAGCTGTTCTCATAGCTATTGGTAGGTTAATTAAACAAAATTTGGGCTATGCTTCGTTCAGCTTTGTAAGGCAATTACACAATTTTACCTATTTTAACGGCAAAATCAAAACATAATGCGATTATTAATATGCCTACTTGTATTAATATCGACCTCACTCCACGGACAAAAGTCCAGCACATACACCATAAGAACCATTGCATTCTATAATGTTGAAAATCTTTTTGATACCGTCAATGATTCGCTCACATTTGATGATGACCGTACCCCCGAAGGAAGTTATCACTGGACCGAAGAGCGGTACAATGTAAAGGTGTCCCAAATTTCCAAAGTGCTATCCAAGATTGGGGAGGAAACATCAAAAACCTCACCCGACGTCATTGGTCTGTGCGAAGTAGAGAACAGGAAAGTAGTGGAAGACCTTGTCCAACACTCCAACCTTTTGGAGAAAGATTATGGTATTGTACATTTTGACTCGCCAGATGGCCGCGGGATTGATGTTGCCTTACTCTTTAAAAAGGAGTCTTTTCTGCCAACATCCTTTAAAAGTCATAGGCTTTTGCTATTTGATGATATGGGAGAACGGGTTTATACCCGGGACCAACTTGTGGTTGGCGGCACAATGGACCAGGAAGAGGTCTATTTTATTGTTAACCATTGGCCTTCACGAAGAGGAGGAACCACAACCAGTAGTCCGAAAAGGGTAAGGGCAGCTTTGCTGAACAAACGCATCATAGATTCAATCAGAACCATCAATTGGAGGGCTAAGGTCATTTCCATGGGGGATTTAAACGATGACCCAACTGATAAAAGCTTGACAAGAATCTTGAAGACCAAGGGAAAACCCCAACAGTTGGACAGCTTAGACCTATTCAACCCGATGGAAAAATTGTATCGGAAAGGCATTGGCTCGCTGGCCTATAGGGACAAATGGAACCTTTTTGACCAGTTCTTTATGACCTCAAACCTTATCAATGCCGATAAAACGGAATTGACTTTTTGGAAGGCCGGTATTTATTCCCCTTCTTTTTTACGAACCCAAAAGGGTAAATACAAAGGCTATCCCATACGGACCTATTCCGGGGGGAGCTATACCGGCGGTTACAGTGATCATTTTCCGTCCTATATTTTTCTGATAAAACAGTCTAATCTCCAGTAAATCAAAGTCTCATGAATCTAGATGTATCCGAAAACAGGGAAGAACATATTTCAGGCACGGCCGATATTGCCCGAATCATGCAAAAAATATTGTGGCGGCAGAACAAACTTCACCGAAAAAAGGAGTACTTCTGGACCATAGGTCTGAGCACTGGAAACGATATTGAATATATTGAACTAGTCACCATAGGCACCAGTAACCGGAATATCATTAAACCAGTGGAGGTGTTGAGCTTACCCGTGTCCAAAAAATGTACAAAAATCATACTTTGTCACAACCACCCTTCCGGAAAATTGGAACCCAGTGGAGCGGACCTAGAATTCACCGAAAAGATGAAACTTGCCGCAGCCCTCATGGAGATTGAAGTGTTAGACCACATTATCATCACGGAGATGAACTATGTGACCATTTGAGAAAAAGTATTCTTATTGAAGGAGAAAGAATGAGATTCCCGCCTACGCGGGAATGACAAACTAGTTAAACCACTGCCCCCAAGGAATACGGCTTAAGATGAGTAAAAGTCCAATGCCATAAAAAATGGCAATGCTCTTGAACTTCTTTTCGCTTTCCATGAACTTTTTGTGACGGGACCAACCCATAGTAATCAGAACTATGGCTATAATGTTGGTAAAGGGGTGCTCCACAGCCAAGAGGCGTGCAGCTGAGTTTAGTCCTCCCATTCCCAAGGTCTGGATGGCCTTTAGCCCATTGCCCGAAATAAAATACAGTACAAGCCCCACCAACAACTGAATGTGGCTCAAAATCAAGGCAAAAAGGCTTATGCGGAGATCCTTGTGCATGGTAAAGTCTTTTTTGCCCAACCAGCCAGCTATGGCGTTGATTACAGCGATTACCAAAACGGCCAAAACCACGTAGGCCAAATAAGAATGTAGGTTTTTGATGATTTCCATAGGTATAGTTTGTGAGCTTAAAAATACGGAATTTATATATTAAAAAACCCTGCCAATGGGCAGGGTCTTCTATCTATTTTTTAGCTTTGATTAAAAATCGTAGCGAAGGGTAACGTTCCACGTTCTTCCCAAACCAAAATAACCTTGGTTGGAAACGGCAATACCTTCATAGGTTTCGTCTCCTGCCTCGGCAAAGTTGGCAGTAGTCAATCTAGAAATGTACTCCTTGTCCAGAACGTTGTTCATATTGGCCCTGATCTTCAAGTTTCTGGTTTTGTCTATCCCCACAGGCAGGTTAAAGGTAACCCCTGCATCCAATAGGCTAAAGGATGGCAATTCCAAGTTTTCCTTGATAGCACCAACATCTGAATACAGATTGTCATAGTATCTGAAATCGGAATCCACGGAAATCATATCTGTAATTCTGTAAGCAAATCCAAGTCCACCAGAAAGCTGGGCGGCACCACCTACTTTTCCACCATCGATATCAACATTCTCTGTACTCAATACATTTCGGTCTTCATCAGTAACTTGGGTAACAGCCTCTCCTTTGTACTGCCAATCTCCAATAGAAGCAAACCCATTGAAAGAAAGTCCTCTGGCGGGTCTAACCTTAACATCCAACTCAACTCCAGTATGCAATTGCTCCGTACCAAAGTTAGAGGTATAGGTCACAACATCGTCCACAACATCGGAACTGGTAACAACACGGTCTTTCCATGAAGTTCTGTACAAGTTGATATTTCCAGAGAATATAGAGCTGGAGTACCCATATCCCGCCTCAAGACCAAAGATTTTTTCATTTTCGGTCAATGGATTTACTTGGTTGGTAAAGTTCAAGTAAATGTTATCGTGGTATGGTTGACGGTTATAGTATCCCGTGTTAAAGTAGAAACTATGCTCGGCAGTAGGGTTGTAGCTGAAACCAGCCTTGGCATTATACCCAAAGTTATTCACTTTCTCAGAGTCAACACCATCGGTTATTCCAGCAGGTATAGGTTCATCTGTTCCTTGTGAAGAAGTGCCATTGATCAAAGATTGGTCTGCATATTGGTAAGGATCAAACCTTTGGTGATATTGGTTTGAAACGGATCCTTGGAAGAATGCCGAGAATTGGTCAGTAGCATATTCCAATTGGGTGAACAATCCACCATAAGAGATTCGCTCATCATTGCTGTAGGCAATTTTTTGGTCTTCAGGATAACTGTTAAAGGCTGCTGCCCATCCAGAAGGTCTGAAGGATTCAGTAGCAATTACTCTTTTATAAGTTCCAAAAGTGCCGTAGGTTTCATGATTATTGTTTTGATCTCTTAGGCGAATGTTTTCTTGCCAAGTGTTAAGTCCATGAAAATCGGATACTACCCTAAAGTGTTTTCCGTAATAGGTCCTTAGGTCAAAACCTACGTTCCAGCTAAGGTTGTCTGAAAGTTGCTTTTCAAAGTTTGAAATCAATCCATACCAGTTGTGCAAGTTCATGGAAGCACGGGTAACATAACCGCCACCAGCAGCAAAGTAACCTCCCGCTCCATTGGGCACGCTATTGTTAAAGGCATAGATGGCATCATAATCTATACGTCCTTCATCTGTTCTTATACGGCTACCACGGTCACCTGTACCTCCACCGTTACCCCAAGAGGCGTACAAAACGGTAGACAAACTAGAAGTGTCATCAATGGTCCAGTCCCAGTTTAGGTTGGCCACAGGTTTGTGATAAAAGTTTCTCCTTTCGGTCTTGTAAACACCGTTGTATAGACCCCAGTTGTTATTATAGTGCATACCATACTCCAAGTAATCTTCAATGGGCTTGGTGAAGTTTTGATCGTGGAACTGAGGGGCACCAGTAATCAAAAAGTTGAAGTTATGGTTTGTGTTTGGGCGATACCCTACAGAAATAAAATAAGTCTGTCCTTCACCAAACATTCCCTCATTGTAGCCATCTCCTTGCCAGTGGGAAAGCATAACGCTCAAACCCCATCCTTTATCGGAAATTCCAGTATTGTATCCTGCAGAAGTTTTGATGTAGTTGTTGTTAGCTACCGTGGCGTATCCAAATCCACCTGGATCCATTTCTGTGGCCTTGGTCACAAAGTTTACTGTACCCCCAACAGAGGAAATGGCCAATTTGGAAGAACCTAGACCCCTCTGAATCTGAACTCCAGAAGCAATATCGTTAAGACCAGACCAGTTTGACCAGTACATCAAACCATCTTCCATTCCGTTGATAGGCTGACCATTCAAAAGAAAGGCAGTGTTATCCTGATCAAAACCACGCACCCTCATATTGGTATCCCCAAAACCTCCGGCTTGGCCTGACACATATACAGAAGGTGTATTCACCAAGGTCATGGTAACGTCTTGGGTCCCTATTTTTTCTTGGATAATCTTTACGGGAATCGAAGAAACGGCGATTGGCGTTTTTCTGTCGGCAGCAAGGTCAATAATACCAGTACCTACAACTACAACTCCTTCCAATTCCTCAGCATCTGGTTGAAGAGTTATGGTTCCTACGCTACCCGCTGCACTAAATGCAATATTTTTGGTAACAAATCCAATATAGGAAACCACCAAGGTACCAGAGGCCTGGTTGACTTCCAAGGTAAAGTTTCCATCAAAATCCGTAGAGGTACCTACAGAAGTTCCCCTTACCATAACGCTGGCTCCTGGAAGTGGGCCTCCAAGCTCACCATCCACTACGGTACCAGTAATAGTTCCTTGTGAAAATGCCATTGCGGAAACAAAAAGCGCCACAAAAGCGAAGTAGATTTTTCTCATTTTTCAGTGTTTTAGTGTTTAATTTGCCCTGCAAAAGTGATGTATTTTTAAAACATCATGATTAAGTCAAGGTTAAATGAAGCTAATATAGTTAACACAAATTTAACAAGCAAAATCTGTTGATAAGCAATTGGTTACCGGAATTTCCAATTAATAAGAACCCTCTAATTTATCCCTTAAAAAACTGCAAAAGATTTAGTGTGGAGCTATCGTGTTTGCCAATTTCAGAATTTTCTATGTCGCCTAGAATATTTTTGGCCAACTGTTTCCCCAATTCCACGCCCCACTGATCATAACTGAAGATGTTCCATATTACCCCTTGCACAAAAATCTTATGCTCGTAGAGGGCGATCAATGAGCCTAAGCTCTTGGGAGTTAGTTTTTGTATCAAAATAGTGTTGGTGGGTTTGTTGCCTTCAAAAACTTTGTAGGGTAGCAACAATTTAAGTTGGTCTTCGGGCAGTCCTTGGGCTTGTAATTCTTTCTTCACCTCAACCTCGGTCTTACCATTCATAAGGGCTTCCGTCTGGGCAAAAAAATTGGCCATAAGTTTGTTGTGATGGTCTGCATCTCCATACAATGATTGTTTGAAGCCTATGAAATCTGTTGGGATAAGTTTGGTGCCTTGATGAATCAACTGGAAGAAAGCATGTTGCGAATTGGTACCTGGTTCTCCCCAAATAATGGTTCCGGTCTCATAGTCTACCTTGCTCCCCGCACGATCCATACTTTTGCCGTTACTTTCCATGATTCCTTGTTGGAGATAAGCAGGAAAACGACTCAAATACTGGGTGTAAGGAATAATAGCCTCGGTCTCGGCACCAAAGAAGTTGTTGTACCAAACGCTCAAGAGGGCCAAGACAACTGGTATATTTTCAGAAAATGGGGCTTCTTTAAAATGCATGTCCATATCATGGGCCCCTGCCAAAAGCTCATCAAAGTTTTTATAGCCCACCGAAAGGGCAATGGACAACCCTACCGCACTCCATAAGGAAAATCTTCCCCCAACCCAGTCCCACATAGGAAATACATTCTCATCTGCAATACCAAATTCCTTGATTCTTTCAAGATTGGTAGATACGGCCACAAAATGTTGCGCAATATCTTTTTCCGAAGCTTTCTTTAAAAACCACTTTTTAATAGTAAGGGCATTGCTCAACGTTTCCTGTGTGGTGAATGTTTTGGATACGATTACGAAAAGTGTGGTCTCGGGATCGAGTTCCTTAAGTATTTCATGCACATGGTCCCCATCTACATTACTTACAAAATGTGTTTTTAGATGATTTTTATAGAATTTTAGGGCTTCGGCGACCATAACCGGCCCCAAATCCGACCCACCAATACCTATATTGACCACATCTGTAAATGCCTTACCGGTATATCCCTTTCTATTCCCTGAAATAACAGACTCGGAAAACGATTTCATCTTTTCCTTTACCTCATAAATTTCATCAACGATGTTTTCCCCGTCCACCAAGACCTTATCTCCTTTTTTAGCCCTTAGTGCAGTATGCAGCACCGCCCGTCCTTCAGTTTGGTTGATCAGATCTCCTTGAAAATATGCAGATATGGCTTCATTCAGCTTTACATCATCGGTCAAGTCCAATAAAAGGTCAAGCGTTTCCCCAGTAATTCGATTTTTGGAAAAGTCCACCAAAAAATCATTCCACAAAAGGGAAAACTTCTTGCCACGATCAGCATCTAGGGCAAAAAGTTCTCTGAGATGGGTATCCTTGTTCTCTTGATAGTGTGCTAATAGTTTTTTCCAGGATTGGGTTGTAGTTGGGTCGATTTTGGGAAATGCCATTACTGGTTGTATGATATTAAGGTTTCTTCAGGTTCTGGGTTAGGGTTTACAAATTCTATGCAATCCAATTGGTCCTTGATGGGCTCTATGTGCGCCATATATTGTGTTCGAAGCGAATCTGCAATAGGCTCGGCCGTAGGCAACTTCTCCCGCAAGGGATCCACTTGTCTACCGTTCTTCCAAAAACGATAACATACGTGGGGGCCACCTGTATTGCCTGTCATTCCTACCCATCCAATTACATCGCCTTGGCGCACAAAGTCTCCTCTTTTCACCTTTTGACTTTTCATGTGAAGGTATTGGGTGCTATAAACACTATTGTGCTTGATCTTCACATATTTTCCGTTACCTCCCCTTCGGGTAGATTCGGTTACGGTACCATCTGCCGTGGCAATGATCGGAGTTCCAATAGGCGCTGCATAATCGGTCCCCTTGTGTGGTCTTACCTTATAGCCGTAATAAGCAATCCTTCGTTTTAGATTATATCTGGAAGACAATCTATATCCGAATTTAATGGGGGCCCTTAAAAACGTACTTCTCAGGTTATTGGCCTCTTGATCGTAATAATCCAAGATGTTCTTCAATGAATCGGTCACATAAGGAAATGCATAAATGGTTCTCCCTTTATGCTCAAACAAGGCTGCTTTTATGGGGCCACGGCCTGCATAAATACTATCGTTAATGTATCGCTCGTCATAAATGACTTTAAACTTGTCTCCTTTTTCCAATCTAAAGAAGTCAATGGTCCATGCGTAAATTTCAGAAAGGTCTATGGTAACATTGTAGTCAACTCCCAAGTTATCCAAGGTTTCGGAAAGGTTGTTGGTGATGACACCCCCAACTTCACGCTCTCTCAATTTTACTTTTTTCTTGCTCTTGTATGCCGTTACACTATCCCTTAGATCCACTACGGTATAGTTTATTTTATCATTTTGATAGATAAAAATCTCTGCTACTTCTGAAGTGTCCTTGGATTTAAGAATGGTATAGGGTTTACCCACTTTAATTTTCCGAACATCGAAAGTATCCCTGAAATTTTCTGAAATAGTCGCAATTTTTGGATAGTCCACTTTGTTTCTGAGCATTAGCTCCCCAAAACTATCCCCTCTTCTTACCGTATCATGGACCACATTGAATTCCTCAAGATTGAATCCAAAATGTGTTACTGGCGGTTTCACTATGGTTTCAACTTTCACCAATTCATCCACCAAAACCTTGTCCTGTTTACATGACACCAATACCGTTATCAATGCCAAAGTTGCCCCAAAAAATTTATGCATGCTTATGTTTCCTTGTATTCTTTGTTTGCGGGATTAAAAATATGATCCACCCATTGTTTTCCCCACTCATCCAACTCATTTTCTGAATACAAAGTTGGGAAAAATATTATTTTTTGAAAACTTGGTGGTAAAAACTGCTTCCAATTGGTGCCCCCAGTGGCATCCACTTCTTGGTTTTCCTTGGCCAAATATCGGTATGCTGAGCCCATGTGCATCAAGGGCCAGTTAACATTGGCATTGATATCCAAATCTTTTAACGCCTTGATCAGGTCTTTATTCTTTCTGGAAGATTCGGGTAGTTGAAGGTATTTGTGGTAAATGGTACTCTCCTTTACTTGGTTGGCAATTCTGAGCAATCTTGGGGTATACCGTATCTCAAACTGTTTTAAGGTAAGTGTCTTTTCCCCTGTGGCTTTATCCGTTGCTCCTTTTTTCCAATAAATATGTTCAAAAAGCTCCTCTATTTCGTTTTGGGAAGAAAATGAATCCCGCTCGGTATGGTACACCAGATTTTCCAATGGGGTGGCATAAATCTCTATCATCCTGTATTGGGCCGACTGAAACCCGCTTGCAGGGAGCAATGCCATTCTATATCTTAGAAACTGTTCCCGCTCCATCCCCTTGATCATTATGCTAAAGGATGATATTAGAGCCTTGAAATAGTTGTTCATCCTATTGACCTTTTCTATGAAGTAACGAAGGTCTTGGGATTTATCTTCGGTTATCTGCTTTTGTTCATGAAGAATGAGTTTAAAGTAGAGTTCCGTGATCTGATGATACATGATGAAAATCTCCTCATCCGGAAAATGGGTTCGGGGCACCTGAATGCTCAAAAGTGTATCTAGGTGAATGTAGTCCCAATAGGTAAGGTATCTTTGGTAAAGCAATCCATCCAAGTACGAACTCAGGTCTTGTCCCGAGTTTTTGTACTTTTCCTCAAGTTTGTTTATTTGGGATTGAATTAGCGCATCATTCTTCATCAATGCTATTTCATTATTATTCTAAACTGATTTCTGAGTCCGTTGTACCCGTCCAGATCGGCTTTTAGGGAACCTACCGCCAAATCTGCCTTGATCCGGATGGGAATCTTGTTCAGGTCATTGGAAACCCAAAGGGTAAGACTTTCTTTTTCCTTAAAAACCCTTCCAGATTGAACCATCGGCCTAAATTTAAGACATTCCACTTTTCCAAACTTGGTTCGGAGGGTTTCTTTTCCCAAATATTTTAGCTTGAACTTGAAAACACCGTCGTCATCGAACAACATATCCAGGTCAATGGATTGACCTACCTCAAAATGGTCAAGGCCGTAGGTATTCCTTAAAAAATAGGAAGCCGACAATAAATCTTGGATGCGATCATGGACCGGAATGTCCATTTGCGTGCCATTTTTATTGTCTTTTAGGACCGCCGTATCCTTTTCATAATTAAAATCGATTTCGATGTCCTTGGTATATCCGCCCTCATCAATTTTACGGATAAACCTATATGGCTTTCCATCATGTCTTCCAAAGTAACTTTCATAGGTGTCGTCTACCTTAAAAAATATGCTGGCAAATCCAGTGGTCTTCCCTTCACCCACCACGTGGTATACCGGAACCCCGTCCAAATTTTTGGAACTCAGGTGCAATGTGGCATAACTGGCATTGAGAAATCCGTAATGAATACGGAATTTTAGCCATTCGCCCGCTTTGAACGCCGGTACCTTTTCTTGGGAAAAGCCCGACAGGCTACAGAGCAATAAAAATGTAATAAGTATCTTTTTCATAAGCAGTTAGTTCGCTATAAAATTACTAAAATCGTCATCGGGGCTAATATCTTTACAATTACTTAAACAAAACTTGTTCCAAAATAGTATGTACAAAAAAAGCCCAGTCTTAAAACTGGGCTTTTCCTAAATAACCAACCAAACTTTAAATTATGAAAAACCAATACTTAAAGTTATAAGGGAACCACCCCTTATTTGATGTAAAGATACATCAAGGTTTTGTAGGAAAATGAGTTTTTAACGGACTTTAACTATACTTGCACGATAATGGTGTCCTGACGCAGTTTTTTTTGCAAATTCTTAAGAAAAATGCAGGTTTTCATGCATCTTCCCTCATCAGAACCAATATCCCACACTAAAGAAAATACTGTCATTGTTTATCTCTGGTGTCCAAGAATAATAAACTTGAATAGGGCCTAAAAAAGACTCAAATCCATACCCTATTCCATATCCCGTAAAACTCGGTTCTGTAAACCAGTTTCCAGTTCTAAAAAGATCGTCTTCCACATTGGCAAAATTTGCGGAAAAAAGAAGGTGGTTTTTCGGTGCAAACCGGTAATCCAACCTTCCATATGCCTTTACAAAGCTATTCCCGATAACACTCAGGAAATCATACCCAAAAAAGGGAATGAAATTATTCACGAAATCATTTCCAAAGCCGCCCAGTACAAAATCAAAGGATGTAACTGCCGATGTCCCAAATTTCAGCCCTCCTTCGGCCTCAACATTAAAGCTCAGGTTATGGGCCAATGGGATTACGGTCCCCAATCGGGCCTTTCCTACTGAAAATTCCTCAAAATTATTGTTGAAATCAGAAGAGAATAAATAAAAATGGAAATCACTATCAAACAAAAGTCCTTTGGTTGGGAAGTACTTATCGTCATACGTATCCAAGGTTATTTTCCCGAATGTGCTGAAATAGTTCGAGTTTTCAAAAAAGGTCCTCTCCGAAGACTCCATCGAGTCATCGGGGGCATCTGGATCCAACTGATTTAAGGTACGGGTACTGAAACGTAAAAAACGATGCTCCAAGCCCAATGTCCCGGCAAATTCTTCACGCAACACCGTTTGAAGATAGATTTGGTTGGTCAAATCTGTAACATCCAGACTAATTTCACGAATGTTCGAGACATTGGGGACATCAAAATTTGAACGGATCAACGCAAAGTTGATATCCTCATCAAAATCGGTGAACTTGGAGTTGATTCCAAAACTCCAGTAATATCCTTTGTCCAAATAATATTGCATATTGTATCGGATATGATCTCCCAGAATAAAATCAAAGGAGGCGACATCATCCCTCATCAAGAAATTCTTTTTGGTGAGATTGATCAGTGCAGCACTTTTGTAAAGGTCATCGTAATGGGCGGACAGTTTTAGAAACATCTTGGTAGGGTTTTCCTTCAACTTAAGGATAAGGTCCGTGCCGAGCCCATTGGAGACCAGTTCATATCGGATGGCCTTAAAGTTGCCGGTTGCCGAAAGGTTGTTTATGCCTTGTTTTAATTGGTCAAAAGCTATTTTCTCGGCCAAATTGAATCTAAGCTTCCCTTTGATATACCCTCTTGTGTACCTATCATTACCCCGTATGATCAATCTATTGATGATAAGACTGTCCATGGCATAAATCCTCTCCTTCTTTGGCTCGGGCGCATAATTTTGTTCAGAGGCCAAAGTCTGTAAAGCTTCTATTTTAGTCCTTGCCGCTGCTTCTCCACTGGCCACGATTTCCTTGCTCCGTCCAAAATCAATGACTGAAAACTCATCAATATCCGGTCTAATGTAGATATCCGTTTCCTCGGATTTCTTTTTCATATCATTTACCGTTCTATAATTGTTGATCTGGAGCAATATTTCAGTGGCGGACGACAAGGATTCCCGCGTGGATAGATTGTGCTGTACATCGACCCCAATGACCATATCTGCCCCAAGGGCCTTTATTTTATCAATCGGATAGTTGTTCACCACGCCACCATCTATCAAAATATCCCCATCTATTTCCGAAGGTTCAAACAAGGAGGGAAAAGTTCCGCTTGCCATAATGGCCTCAGGAAGATACCCATGATCCAGTAATACCTCTTCGCCAGTCTCCACGTTGGTCCCAATACACAAAAAGGGAATGGGCAATTTGCTAAAGTCCTGCACATCCTTTACGTGAAAAAGCAATCGCACCAATTCATTATAAATGTTTTGGCCACCGGAAATTGCTTGCGGAAAGGTTACATTGAAATTGGTGAACGGAAGACCTAGGGCATATCTTTCCGAATCTTCTTTTTCATAGAAGGTCTTGGCTCCTCTGGGCACATTGTCCTGAATAAGCTTGGTAAAATCTGTTACCCTAAAAATGGAGTCCAATTCTTTGGCCGAATACCCCGATGCATACAATGCCCCCACTATGGCCCCCATACTTGTTCCTCCTATATAATCTACCTTGACTCCTGCTTCCTCTATCACCTTAAGGGCTCCAATATGGGCCAGTCCCTTTGCACCTCCCCCACTAAGCACGAGACCAACTTTGGGAGGGGCTTCGCTATCTGCGGTCTGGGCCCAACCCAAAACGCCGATCAAAACAAACGCCATTGTAACTGCTATGTGTCTCATTTCCTTTTTCACTGGTGAAAGGATTTATATATTTTCTGTGCCTTTGCCTCTCCAACAGATTCTGCCAAACTTTCTATTGAGGCCTCCTTAATTCGTTTTACCGATTTAAAACTTTTCAACAATTGCTCTGTCGTTTTTTTGCCGATGCCCTCTATGCTCTCCAGCTCGGAACCAATGGCGTCCTTGCTCCTTTTATTCCTATGATGGGTAATTCCAAATCTGTGGGCCTCATTCCTCAGTTGTTGTATGATCTTTAAAGTTTCGGACCGTTTATCCAAATACAGGGGTACGGGATCCTCTGGAAAATAAATTTCTTCCAACCGTTTGGCTATGCCAATGATTGCAATCTTCCCCCTAAGGTCCAAAGCATCCAAACTTTTTAGGGCCGATGACAATTGTCCCTTACCTCCATCAATAACAATGAGCTGGGGAAGCGGTTCTTCTTCATTGAGTAATCGCTTATATCTTCTGTATACCACTTCTTCCATGCTGGCAAAGTCATCCGGACCTTCAACCGTTTTAATGTTGAAATGCCGATAATCCTTTTTGGACGGCTTTCCATCCTTAAAGACAACACAAGCTGCAACAGGGTTGCTTCCCTGAATGTTGGAATTATCAAAACACTCAATATGTACCGGCTCAACGGTTAACCGCAAATCGGATTTCATCTGGGCCATAATCCGTTTGGTATGCCGATCGGGGTCGGTAATCTTGATCTGCTTTAGCTTGTCTTGCCTAAAAAACCGTGCATTGCGTTCCGAAAGCTCCAAAATCCTCCGTTTATCTCCCAACTTGGGTAAAGTAACCTTAAGGTTTTTTTCCACACTCACTGGAAATGGGAGATATATTTCTTTTGAGGTTGATTTAAATCGTTGGCGAATCTCGGTAATGGCCAACTGCAGCAGTTCCTCATCGGTCTCGTCCAGTTTCTTTTTGATCTCCAAGGTGTGCGATCGAATTATGGAACCATGGGAAAGTTGTAGGAAATTAACGTAGGCATAGGTCTCATCGGAAACAATAGAGAAGACATCCACATTGTTGATCTTGGGGTTGACCACTGTTGATTTGGCCTGGTAATTTTCCAAGATGTCTATTTTGTCCTTGATTCTTTGCGCTTTTTCAAACTCCATTTTCTCTGCAAAATCTTTCATCTGCTGCTTGAAGGACTGGAGTGAACTTTTAAAATTTCCTTTTATAATGTGCCTTATATCCTCTATCTGTCCATGATATTCCTCTTCTGTTTGGAGGCCTTCGCATGGGCCCAAGCAATTTCCCAGATGATATTCCAGGCATACCTTGTATTTTCCGGCATCGACTTTATCGGCAGACAAATCATAATTACAAGTTCGTAAAGGATAAAGGCCTTTGATCATGTCAAGCAGGGTGCGTACCGTCTTCATACTGGTGTAGGGACCATAATATTCAGAGCCATCCTTGATCAATTTACGGGTTGGGAACACTCTGGGAAAACGTTCGTTCTTAATACAGATCCATGGATAAGATTTATCGTCCTTGAGCAGCACATTGTATCTGGGGAGCAATTTTTTGATCAGATTGTTCTCCAAAAGCAGGGCATCTGATTCTGTAGCCACCACAATATGTTTTATAGAGTGTATTTTTTTTACAAGGACACGGGTTTTCCCATATTCTTGTTTCTTGTTAAAATATGAAGACACCCTTTTTTTCAAATCCTTGGCCTTTCCCACATACAGGATTTTTCCTTCCTTATCATAAAATTGGTACACTCCCGGGTTATTGGGCAGTACACTTATTTGTACATTGATGGATGGGTTGGACATAGAATATTACAAAATTGGCCCTACAGCGGTACTGCTAACAAAGTTAAATGTAAATTATTGGGATTTTTGTTAAACTTGATACTTTCCCGTTCTGCATTGATCGTTGGCTCCTTTCAACCAACGGACTCCAATTACAAAGAATTTGGGCCGATTTGATTTGAATGGTATAAAACTGTGGATTTCCCTTAAAAAAACAATGGAAAACCTGCAATACGCAAGTTAAGGGTCCTTTAAAAATGTTAAACTGTTGCAAAAAAAGGTGCATTTCATCGATAAAAGATGCATTTCATGGTGAACTTATCAATTCTTTTACCTACATTTAACGGTATAAATACAATCCTATGGAAAACTATGTGATCGTTTTGGGAATGTACTTGATTTTGATGCTTTTCTTCAAAATCTTCTTCTCGGTTTCCACCAGAGGAGAATAGAAATGTATGCCCAAAACACTACCCCAAATTTCAGCACTAGATGTTGAAACATGAACTAAGAAAAAAATACAAAAATCTAAGGGCCGAGCTTGATGCCTCCTCTACCTCGGATTTAAGTATACTCCTTACAAATCATGTACTTCAAATCCCAATTTGGGATTTTTTTTATTTCCATATTTTTCTGACCATAGAGGAACACATGGAAGTGGACACATTGCCTTTAATCACCTTGCTTCAAGGTAAAGACAAAAACGTAGTGGTTCCTAAAGTAGTTGGCGACCACTCCTTGGAGAACTATTTATTGACCGACAGTACCCGATTCAAGAAAAATAAGTGGCATATTCCCGAACCCGTAGACGGTATTTTAATTCCCGAAGGTAAAATAGATGTAGTCTTTTTGCCCCTTTTGGCCTTTGATTGCAACGGTAACCGTGTGGGGTACGGTAAAGGATTCTATGACACTTTACTAAGTAAATGCAGAACAGAAACCGTTAAAATTGGGCTTTCTTTTTTTGAGGTGGAAGAATCCATGATTACGGACACCCACCAAAGCGATGTGAAGCTGGATTACTGCGTTACCCCAAAGAAGGTATACAAATTTTAATCCGCTGCTTCTTCCTGTTTTGGAAATGCCTTTTTATTGAAGACAATTAAAATTCCGACCCCTGTACTTATCGCCGTATCCGCTATGTTGAAAACGGGTTCAAAAAAACGGAATCTATTGCCTCCAATGGACGGAACCCAATCGGGCCATGTCGTATCTATCATCGGAAAGTAAAGCATGTCTACCACTTTTCCGTGCAATAAACTTCCATAAGGTTCATCAGAAAACAATGTGGCCACCTGTCCGCTGCTATGATCAAAAATGACCCCGTAAAAGACAGAATCGATGATATTACCCAAGGCCCCTGCGAAAATTAGCGATACGGCCAAAATCAAAGTCCTTGGTGATTTCTTTTTGGTGATATCCCATAGCCAATAGCCAATTCCAAAAACGGCAAAAATTCGGAAAACAGTCAGTATCAACTTTCCAACAGGTTCAGAAATAGGCAAAAGATCACTCAACTTGGTACCCCAAGCCGCTCCTTCATTTTCAATAAAAAGTATTTTGAACCACCCTAACACGTCCACTGATTCTCCCAAGACAAAACTGGTCTTGATATAGATTTTGCTTATCTGATCCACAAGCAGGATCAAAACAATGATGAACAAGGATTTTTTTAAACTCATATCTTTTAACGAAGTTGCAAAAATATAGATATTATTTTGTTTTCCTAAGATGGATGTTCCCCTCGATACTCTTCAACACATATTGGTTATTCCCTTTAGGAATTGGGTTACGTTCCACATTGCCATAAGAGCTCTCCGCCAATATATGTCCATCGCTGGTCGTTAACCAAATATCCCCACTTTGCGTGGCCACCTCCACTTTTTCTGAGACATTCTCAAGAACGCATCGGCCCTCGGAAAGTTTAATGTTTAAGTTTTTGTAATTCCCTTCAACCTGCACTTCGCTTTTGGTTCCAAAAACGGACACATTTTTATAGTACGGGACTGTAATCTGCAATGCAACGGAAATTACTTTGTGTGCACTTAATTTATCATTGGGGTTGGTAAAATTTGGTTGAAAATCGGCACTAATTCGTAGGGTTGATCCTTCTTCTTCAATGGAAACCAACAAGTCTTTGGCATATTCCCCCTCTATGCTGGCAGCAACACTGATTTCGTTGGCGGTGGTAGTACTTAGTTTAATAGTATAGCAATTTTGGGCGTCAATTTGAACAAACTCCGTTCTAGGACCAACAAAGGCTTTCTTTACCAATTTCTGTCCTTGAAGCTGCGCAAGGAAAAAGAAGCCCAACAAAAATACCGTTGCCCTCATAAACAAAAAACGCCCTAAGGCGTTTATTATTTCTGCATGTTCTTCGCCTCTATGCTCAACGTGGCATGCGGAACAAGTTTCAACCTTTCCTTATTGATGAGTTTTCCTGTAACCCTGCAAATTCCATACGTCTTGTTCTCAATTCGTAAAAGAGCACTCTTAAGGTCCCGGATAAATTTTTCCTGACGAATGGCAAGTTGGGTATTGGCCTCCTTGCTCATGGTCTCCGAACCTTCTTCAAATGCTTTGAAGGTGGGCGAAGTATCGTCCGTTCCGTTGTTGCCATCGTTCATATAAGAACTCTTCAAAAGTTCCAAATGGCTTTTAGCCTTTTCTATTTTTTCTTCTATCAAGGCCCTGAATTCTTCAAGGTCCTTATCCGAGTATCGTACTTTTAGTTCTTCGGCCATGTTCTAATGCTTTTGAATAAACAATTTTGTATTCACTTCATCAAAGGCAATTGCAATGCCTTCATCTAGTTTTTCTTCAAAATTCAGTTCTGCCGTCAAGGTTTCCGTTTTTATGTAATCCTCGTTACTGGAAACCGCATTTTCCACAAAACCGTCTTTCAGTATTTTAATGTCAATTTTATCCGTTACTTCAAATCCAGATTCTTTTCGGATATTTTGGATCCTGTTGACCAATTCCCTCGCAATTCCCTCTTTTCTAAGGGCCTCGTCTATGGTAATATCCAAGGCTACAGTAAGCGATCCGGAACTTGCCACCAACCAACCTTCAATATCTTGTGAGGTTATTTCTACATCTGTCAACTGTAAATTAACGCTTTTATTATCCAATTCAAGCAATAATTCACCTTCACTTTCCATTTTTTGGATATCCTCTTGGCCCAGTTGGCTCACTGCAGCAGCAATGGCTTTCATATCCTTACCAAATTTAGGCCCTAAAACCTTAAAATTAGGTTTTATTTGTTTTACAAGGATGCCTGAAGCATCATCGAGCAGTTCAATTTCCTTGACATTCACCTCGGATTTGATCAAGGTTGAAACCGCCTCGATATCTTCCTTTTGGGTGTTGTCCAAAATAGGGATCATTATTTTTTGAAGCGGTTGGCGCACCTTTATCTTTTCTTTCTGTCTGATGGAAAGCACCAATGAAGATACTTTCTGGGCCAATTGCATCTTACGCTCCAATTTTTTGTTCACCATGGTGGAATCAAATACCGGAAACTCTGCCAAATGCACGCTTTCAAAATTTTCTTTTGATGAGGCCTTGTTCAAATCCTTGTACAACTGTTCCATAAAAAATGGGGCAACGGGAGCCGATAGCTTGGCCACTGTGTTCAAACAAGTGTATAAGGTCTGATAGGCTGAGATCTTATCTTGTTGATAATCTCCCTTCCAGAACCGCCTTCTGCTCAAACGCACATACCAATTGCTCAAGTTTTCCTGTACAAAGTCTGAAATCATCCGGGTTGCCCTCGTCGCCTCATAATCAGCATAGGCCTCATCCACACCTTTGATCAAGGTATGCAGTTCAGACAAGATCCACTGATCTATTTCAGGTCTTTCCTTCAACGGAACATCGGGTTCGGTATACGTGAACTCATCAATATTGGCGTAAAGCGCCATAAAGGAATAGGTGTTGTACAGTGTTCCGAAGAACTTTCGCTTCACCTCAACAATTCCATCAATATCAAATTTTAGATTATCCCACGGGTTGGCATTGGAAATCATGTACCAGCGTGTAGCATCAGGGCCATGTTCCGGTAACACTTCAAAGGGATCCACGGCATTACCCAAACGTTTGGACATTTTCTTGCCCTCCTTGTCCAGAACCAGTCCGTTGGAAACCACATTCTTGTAGGAAACCGTATCAAAAACCATTGTGGCAATGGCATGCAGGGTATAGAACCATCCACGGGTCTGATCCACACCTTCGGCAATAAAATTGGCCGGGAACGCCACGCCATCATCAATCAATTCCTTGTTTTCAAAAGGGTAGTGCCATTGGGCATAGGGCATGGAGCCACTGTCAAACCAAACATCGATAAGGTCTGATTCCCGTTTCATGGGTTGCCCTGACGGAGACACCAAGGTTATCCCGTCCACAATGTTTTTATGCAGGTCGATATTGTCATAGTTGGCCTCACTCATATCGCCCACTACAAAATCAGCAAAAACATCTTTGCCCAGCACCCCAGCTTCAACGGCTTTGGCCATTTCGGCCTTGAGCTCTTCAACAGAGCCTATGATGAGTTCTTCCTTGCCATCCTCGGTTCTCCAGATGGGCAATGGAATGCCCCAATATCTAGAGCGGGACAAGTTCCAGTCGTTGGCATTGGCCAACCAATTACCAAAACGTCCTTCACCGGTTGCCTTTGGCTTCCAGTTGATGCTCTGGTTCAACTCGAACATACGATCCTTAACATCGGTGACCTTGATAAACCAAGAATTCAAAGGATAATATAAAATAGGCTTATCGGTACGCCAGCAGTTGGGGTAACTGTGAACGTATTTTTCCACCTTGAAGGCTTTGTTCTCTTCCTTTAGTTTGATAGCAATCTCAACATCAACTGACTTATCCGGAGCCTCACCATCTTCGTAATATTCATTTTTTACGTACTTACCGCCCAACTCTTTCATCTCAGGTCTGAACCTTCCCTGTAGATCCACCAAGGGAACGGGATTGTTATTTTCATCCAAGACGAGCATGGGAGGTACTTCCGGTTCCGCCTGTTTGGCCACCAAGGCATCATCCGCACCAAAGGTGGGTGCGGTGTGCACAATTCCTGTACCGTCTTCCGTGGTCACAAAATCCCCGGAAATTACACGGAATGCATTTTCGGGATTTTGGTAGGGAAGCGCATAAGGCAATAGTTGTTCGTATTGGATACCGACCAAATCCTTGCCCACAAAGCTTTCTCCAATCCAATAAGGAATCTTTTTGTCGCCTTTGTTGAATTCGACCAATTCCGCTTCAGTTTCCACTTGGGTGAACTTCCCGGCAAATTGTTTTCCCACCAAACCTTTGGCCAACACAACAGTTATGGGCTCAAAGGTATACTGGTTGAATGTCTTTACGGTAACATATTCAATTTTTGGCCCTACAGTCAATGCGGTGTTGGAAGGCAACGTCCAAGGTGTGGTCGTCCATGCCAAAAAATACAAGTCGCCCTTGATTCCTTTCAGAAAATCGGGAAGTGTTTCTTTCTTCGCTTTAAACTGGGCCGTAACCGTGGTATCCGTCACATCTTGGTAGGTCCCTGGTTGGTTGAGCTCATGGGAACTCAATCCGGTACCCGCTTTTGGTGAATAGGGCTGAATGGTGTAACCTTTGTACAGCAAACCCTTGTCATAAATTTGCTTCAACAACCACCAAACGGATTCCATGTATTTGGGCTTGTAGGTGATGTAGGGATCATCCATATCCACCCAATACCCAATTTTCTCGGTCATCTCGTTCCAGACATCCGTGTAGCGCATTACCGCCTTTTTACAGGCAGCGTTATATTCTTCAACAGAGATTTTCTTGCCGATATCCTCCTTGGTGATCCCGAGTTCTTTTTCCACTCCGATCTCTATGGGCAAGCCATGGGTATCCCAACCAGCTTTACGCTTTACCTGAAAACCTTTCATGGTTTTGTACCTTGGGAAAATATCCTTAATGGTACGGGCCATAACATGGTGAATGCCCGGCATACCGTTTGCGGAAGGAGGTCCTTCATAAAACACATAACTTTCCTTGCCCTCCCTAGTGGAAACACTCTTTTCAAAAATCTGGTTCTTTTTCCAAAAGTCCAGAACTTCTTCCGATACCTTTGGCAAATCCAATCCCTTATATTCCGCAAACTTCATATCTACTGCTACTCTTCTAGAATTCCAAGTTTGCAAAATTATAAATTTAGATGGAATTACACCTCCTGAAAAGGCATTAGTATTCACTTAATATCCTTAACCTAAATATGATATAATCAAAATCTTCCATTTATCTTAAATTATATATCTTAACAGGATTAACACTAAACCATGTAAACATGAAAAAAGTTTTTATTACTGTTATGGCCCTGTCCTTATCCATGTCTGTGCTGACGTCCTGTAAGGAGGCCTCCGATAAAGCAAAAGAAGCTTCCGAGGAAGCTACTGAAGCCCTTGAGGATGCTGGTGAAAGCCTTGAGGATGCCGCAAAAGATGCAGGCGATGCCATCAAGGAAGCCGGAAAAGAAGCACAAGAAATGGGTGAAAAAGCTTTGGATAGCCTTAAAAAAGCTGGAGAGGAAGCCATGGACAAGACCAAAGAAGCGGCCAAAAAAGCCATTGATAGTGTGAAAATCTAGTCAAGAGCGATACATATGGAAAAAGGCACGGAATTCCGTGCCTTTTTTATTTTAGAACACATACCCCAAGCCCAAAATAAGATTGGTCCCCGGAGCCACAATACCCGAAGAGTATGTACGGTATCGCTGGTTGGTCATGTTTTCCAGACCCAAGGTTGCCTTGAACGCATTGGATATTTGATATTGGGATTTAAAGTTCAGCGTGTACCATGAGGGAGCATACGGATTTCCGTTGGCATCACTGGCGTAGATATAGGTTTTGCCCTGTTCGGAAAGGGCCAAATCTTCATTACTGATCTCTCCATTGTAATTTAAAAAGACATCCGCTTTTAGTTTTTGGTTCTGCCAAACCACATGCACGTCCCCAAAAGTAGGCGCCGCATGTCGGGCTGGGCTATCAGTACCATCGTCGTCCTCTTCAGTTCCTTCGGTCAGGGTAAGGTTGGACACCAAAGACCAGTTTTCATCCAAATAGGCTTCCACACCTACTTCGAATCCGTAGACATAGGCTCGGGCCGCATTCTGAATGGCCTGTACATTACTAAGTTCCCCATTGTATTCAATTTCGGTTTGCCCATTGAAGGAATAATCCCTTCGCACCAGTGCATCCACCAAATAGGTATAATATGCTGCGCCTTTGAGTACAAGTTTGTCCTTGAAGTTTTTTCGAACACCTATTTCGGCATTGTAAGCATATTCCGGTTCCAAATCGGGGTTAGGTACAACAACAGAGCCCGGTTCCGAGTCGAAAATCTTTCCAATATCATCAATGTTTGGTGCCCTAAATCCAGTTGACCCATTTAAAGTAAGCTGCAAATCCGCTTTAGGGAACCAGCTAAATCCCAAACTTCCGGTTAGTGCTCCTGTTATAATATCGGCTTCATCAAAAGGAAAGGGATAAAAGGTCTTCTCAAATACCGCATCTACCCAAACCTGACTGTATCGAATACCTGACAATATGGTAAAATTGGGTTTTAGATCGTACTCCCCATTGATGTACCCTGCCAAGGTTTGCCATGTTGCCCCATCCGGATATCGGGACGCTGTCCGTTCAACGGCATTTGTTTCAATATTTTTTTGGCTTCCCTTGGAATTTACTTTGTTAAGCACAAATTCTCCTCCGTAGTAGAGATGGAGCTTGCCCATTTTTTTGTTCTCAAAATCCAAATTCATTGAAACGGCATCTACCTTTTCCTTTGCTGAAAATAATTCCAGGTCATTAAAACCTCTATCGTACCTACTTTCCTCAAAAAACTGATAGGCCGTTGTGAGCTTTGCGCCATCATAGAATTTATTGTTTGCCTTATGGGTGACCTGAAAATTTCCCATGAACCATTTCTGTGGCCCGTAATACCATTCCGCGGAGCGTAGCCCCAGTCCATCTCCGGTAGGACGAATCAACCTATCGTAACGCGAATAATCCGAAGTTTCCGAATAGTATAGTCCCAAGTCGTAGTTCCAACTATTGCTGGGCTTATAGGTGAACTTTTGCAGTAAATTAATCTGATCGTACCCTGATGCAATCTGCTTTCTCGGGTCGTCATTTGCCACCAAAACATCCATATTATTACGACGCACCACATAGTTGTTCCGTAAATACGAATCTGGACCATGCTTACCCATTTTCAGATCATCAAAATCATTGTAGGTAATGCTCGTGTAGGACGCCCAATTTTGCTGTCCCAAATTAAAGTCCACATGAGTAGTACTTTCATTATTGGCGGAAGCAAATCTATACTGGGCACTTCCAGAAAATGCCAAACTATCCGTATATGAAAAATGAGGGTTCTGGGTATAGAAGTTCATTACTCCCCCCATTGCGTCACTCCCATAAATAACGGATCCCGGGCCAAAAATAACTTCGGTCTTTTTTATCGTAAATGGGTCAATGGAAATCACATTTTGTAGGTTGCCTCCCCTAAAAATGGCGTTGTTCATGCGAACCCCATCTACTGAAAGCAGCAATCTATTGGTTGCAAAACCTCTAATCATAGGGCTACCTCCACCTAATTGACTTTTCTGTACAAATACTTTTCCGCTGTTCTGCAGCAAGTCTGCCGAAGTCTGCGGACTGGTGAATGCTATGCTGCGTGCATCCAGAGTTTCAATTTTTTGCGGTATCTTCTTCTTTTGTTGTTCCCATTTCGAGACTGAAAGAATCACTTCCTGCAATTCTTCTGATTTAAGATGCAGATATATCCGGTTTCCCTTTTTTTCTATCTGCAACTTGGTAATTGTATATGTCTCGTAACTAATATGCTGGAACGTAATTTTCTCTGTCATCGAAAAAAACCTCAAATCGCATTTTCCATTGGAATCGGTTACCGTCGTCTTGGTCCTGTCTTTATTAAAAACGGCAATATTGTCTATAGGTGTTCCTGAATCAGCATCCCATACAGTAACATCTTGGGCGAAAAGTATAACGGAAAACAATAAAAAAAATAGGATCAGGGTTGGTTTGTGCATATTATTGAAACACGGCATTTAATACGGCAAGAGACCTTGGTTCCCTAAATCCATGCACATGCAAACGAAAATAGAGCACCATATTTTTTAAGAGTTCCCGCCTGTTAAACTTAGTTAGTTGTATTCCCTGTAATGCATCAAAATTCGTGCCTAAAAATTTCTTAAAATCAATCAGTATTTCATTCTGAATCAATGGATTAACAGATGGTGTTATACAGAAACTCCCTTCCAAAAGATCAAAATACGGTTCGTTGCCATATGATGTGTCTGGGTAAAAGCCTAAATATTTAGTAAGGTTGATTAAAAATAGAATGTGGAAATTGGGGGAAAGCGGATGTTCATCAAGCCAATGAAGACTGTATTCCAAATAATTGAAAAGAGCTTGGTCTTTTTCCTGTTCCTGAATACTGTTGCCCAGCATTTCCGCCAAGAAAAGCACCACACTGTTCTTCAAAATATCCGTATGCAAGGTCTTGTAGGGCATGGCCACCTTTACTTCCTTGATGCTTTCCAGTGTCCCCTTGTTTCTATGGTTGGCCACAATTTCCAAAGGCATCAACGGCTGAAAATAGGCCGGCTTCAGTTTTCCTTTTTTGGAGGACAGCACTCCTTTCAACAGATAGGATTTAAGTCCATCGGATTCAGTAAACGCCCGTACAATAAGACTGGTGTCCCCATATTTTAGGGATGAAAGAACTATGGCCTTTGTGGTGATTTGCATATAAAACTAAAAAGCAGTTACCGAAAGATAAAAATAACTACTCCTTCCGGTAACTGCCAACCAAAAACTCTGGCTGATTATCTAAAAGTTAGATGACCCCTTGGGCCAACATAGCATCTGCAACCTTAACAAAACCGGCAATATTGGCGCCTTTCACATAATTACAATACCCATTTTCCTCTTTTCCGTATTCTATACAGGCATTGTGGATATCTTCCATGATTCCCTTAAGTCTTTCATCAACTTCCTCACGGGTCCAGCTGATGCGCAAAGAGTTCTGTGACATTTCCAATCCTGAAGTGGCCACACCTCCTGCATTGGAGGCCTTTCCTGGTGCAAATAAAATCTCCGCATCATGGAATGCATGGATGGCTTCAGGTGTTGAAGGCATATTGGCCCCTTCGGCCACGGCAATACATCTATTTTTGATGAGTACAGCGGCATCATCCCCATTTAGTTCGTTTTGGGTGGCACACGGAAGGGCCACATCACATTTTACTTTCCATGGGGTTTCTCCTTTATGGAACTCCGCTGATGGGTATTTGTCCACATATTCGGAAATTCGACCTCTCTTGTTGTTCTTCAGGTTCATGACAAAGGCCAGTTTTTCATTGTCAATACCATCCTTGTCATAAATATATCCGGCTGAATCGGAAAGGGTAAGCACCTTACCTCCCAATTGCAATACTTTTTCGGCTGCATATTGGGCAACATTCCCAGAACCTGATATTACCACATCTTTACCTTTAAAAGACTCATTCCTAGTCTTTAGCATACTATCGGCAAAATACACGGTACCATATCCAGTAGCCTCGGGACGGATAAGGGAACCTCCCCATGAACGTCCTTTTCCGGTAAGCACGCCCGTGAACTCGTTACGTATCTTTTTATACATTCCAAAAAGGAACCCAATTTCACGGGAACCTACTCCAATATCCCCAGCAGGAACATCGGTATTTGGACCAATATGTCTGCACAGCTCGGTCATAAATGCGTGGCAAAAGCGCATGACCTCATCATCTGACTTCCCTTTGGGGTCAAAATCCGACCCTCCTTTTCCACCTCCCATGGGCAAAGTGGTCAAACTGTTCTTGAACACCTGTTCAAAGGCCAAGAACTTCAATACACTGGCATTAACGGTAGGGTGAAAACGCAGTCCCCCTTTGTATGGTCCAATGGCGGAATTCATCTGGATGCGGTATCCACGGTTCACATGGATTTCTCCCTCATCATCCACCCAAGCTACACGAAAAGAAATCAATCGCTCTGGCTCTACCATCCGCAAGAGAATGTTCTTTCCATTATAAATATCATGTTTGGCAATGTAGGGAATTACCGTTTCGGCAACTTCTTGAACCGCTTGGATAAATTCAGGCTCATGACCATTTCTGGCAATGACCTCATCCATAAATGCTTTAATTTTTGCTTCCATATAACGGATTAAAATTTGTTGTCCCTTAGAATCGTCTTAGGGTTGTATTTTATTGATTTTGTAATTTGAAGGCAAAATTATTGTTTTTCAATAATTTGAAATACGTTTTTTTAAAAATTTTTCAATATTGATCACCCAATGGCCTGCTCCAAGTCCGCTATAAGATCATTCACGTCCTCTATACCCACACTCAAACGGACCAAGGCATCCACCACCCCACTTTTCTCCCGTTCCTCTTTCGGAATACTGGCGTGGGTCATACTGGCCGGGTGTCCAGCTAAACTTTCTACACCTCCCAGCGATTCGGCCAAGGTGAAGACTTCAAGTTTTTCCACAATTTGAATCGCATCAGCATAGCTGGCTCCCTTGGGAACAAATGAAATCATTCCGCCAAAATCATCCATTTGGGCCTTGGCCACCCCGTGGTTGGGATGGGTCTCAAATCCGGGCCAATAGACCTTTTCAATCTTCGGGTGCTTGGCCAAATATTCCGCAATGGCCTTCCCGTTCTCGCAATGCCGTTGCATACGCACATGCAATGTTTTTATACCACGAAGCGTCAGGAAACTATCCATGGGACCACATACCGCCCCGCTCGCATTTTGGATAAAGTATAGCTTATCCGCCAATTCCTTGTCCTTGACTACCAAGGCTCCGACCACCACATCGCTATGGCCTCCCATATATTTGGTAGCGGAATGCATCACAATATCCGCACCCAAATCCAACGGGCGTTGTAGATAAGGGGTGGCAAAGGTATTGTCAACGGCCAATAACAGTTCGTGTTTTTTGGCCAGTGCGGATACCGCCTTTATATCAATAATGTTCATCATGGGATTCGTAGGGGTCTCCACCCAAACCAACTTGGTCTTGTCATTGATGTATCCCTCGATGGCATCTGCATCTTGCATGCCTACAAAATGAAAAGTGATTCCATATTTTTCAAAAATCTGTTTGAAGAGCCGATAGCTTCCGCCATACAGATCGTTGGTCGAAACCACTTCATCCCCAGGGGAAAGCAGCTTAATGACCGCATCTATGGCCGAAAGACCACTGGCAAAGGCCAGACCATAGTTCCCATTTTCTATACTGGCCAAGGCATTCTCCAAAGCGGTCCGGGTAGGGTTGGCACTTCGGGAATACTCAAAACCCTTATGCCCCCCAGGGGTGGTTTGGGCATAGGTAGAGGTTTGATAAATGGGTGGCATTACGGCACCATAGGCCTCGTCGGGAAACTGTCCACCGTGAATGGTCTTGCTATTGAATCGTAAATCTTTCTTGCTCATTTTGTTAATATCTATACACAAATGTATCGTTATCTTTTGGAGTAGTCAATGAAGTCTTATTTTTGACAAAGCATAACACCCCTTTTATGAAGAAGACCCCATACCTGATATTCGTACTTCTTATAGCCTTTGGTTGCGAAAATGAAAGCAACCTTACTTTTGAGCCCATGGAATTACAGGGCGAAAACTGCAAGGATTGCCCCACTATTGAAATCAATGTTCCCAAGGCCCTGGATGATACCGCTGTGGCCAAAACCATCAATCGGTCCTTGGAAGAGGAAATGATCTCCCTGCTTTCTTTTGGTGATGGAGAGGAGGAGATTACCGGAATCCAATCGGCCATGACTTCCTTTACCGATAGCTTTAAGGAACTGAACGAGCGGTTTCCCGATGAAACCCCAGGCTGGGAAGCCAAAATCCATGGAACCATTGTGTACGAAGACCCGCAAATAATCACCATACAGGTTGAATCGTATACCTATACCGGGGGAGCACATGGCTATGGCTCTACCTCCTACTTGAATTTTGACAAACAGAGTGGTACCGAACTGGAAAACTGGGAACTTTTTGACGATCTGGAAGGATTTCAAAAGTTTGCGGAGACCAAGTTCAGGATACAAGAGGATATTCCCCAGGACGAAAATATCAATGCCACAGGGTTTATGTTCGATGGTGATGTCTTCCACTTGTCAAACAACATGGGCTATACCAAGGATGGCCTACAATTGATCTACAACCAATATGAAGTGGCCTCCTATGCCGATGGCCCCATTGTATTGATGTTGCCGTACAATGAGATCAATCTCTATCTCAAACAAAAAGTGAAGTCCTAGGAATCCCTTTCCAATACCTTTTTCAATGCGGTGATGGTACCCAAATGGATTCCTTCGTGCAGCAAATCATAGGCAATGGCCTCTTCCACCGAATTGAGTTCAATCTTGAGTGATGTCGCATAGGGCTTAAACGAACCAAAGACGCCCGCTTTATAATCTTCCGCGGTCTTCTTGGGCAGTGAGAACATCAATTCGGAAACCTGTTCAATTTCAGCATCACTTGGAATGCCATTGGGCTTGGTGCCTTTCCTATATTTTTCCACCAAGTCTTGGGGAGCCACCAACGGTTGGCCACTGAGGCCATAGATCAACAGCTGCTCGGAAACGACAATATGGACAATGTTCCACCAAATGTTATTGTTGAAACCTTCAGGTATTTCGAACAATTTTTCCTTTGGGGTGTTCTGCAAATGGTTGTGAAGTATACTTCTGTTGCTTAAAATAAGGTCGAATAGTTTTTCCATTCCAGGGTTTAGTTGAAATTTAATTTGACATATCTATTTTTTTAGATATATAGATATTTTATGTATATTAGCTGTATGGATGTGATTGAAATCAGCAAAGTTTTATCCAATAAAACTAGGGTTAATATTTTAAAATGGTTGAAAAATCCCGAGGTAAATTTTCCGCCCCACCAAGATATTGACCATTTTGATGATGGGGTATGTGTAGGGTATATCCAAGACAAGACAGGATTGTCGCAATCCACCATTTCTACCTATTTGAACAGCATGCAAAATGCCAATTTGGTCATCCCTACCCGACATGGAAAATGGACCTATTACAAAAGGAACGAAGCGGTGATCCAGGCCTTTGTTGAAACCCTGAAAAATGAATTGTAATTTTTTTGGAATACATATTGAGATTTAGCGAAATGTAAATATTATGGAAAACTGCATCAACTACAATTGCTGCCCCGAAACCCAAGTTTCAATGGGCACATCACAAATGATTGTCAAAAGAATTCGGAAATGGCTTACCTCTATTCGAGTGGAAGGGGCAGAGAATATGTCAAAAATCAAATAACAGATACATGAAAACTATTGGAATGATCGGGGGAATGAGTTGGGAATCCTCAAAAATGTACTATCAATTCGTCAATGAAATCATTCGTGAAAAACTGGGAGGTTCGCACTCTGCCAAAACCCTACTCTCTTCGGTGGATTTTGAGGAAATTGAACGGTATTCCTTTTCGGGCGACTGGGATAAAATTGGTGATATCATGGCCCTTCATGCCAAAAAATTGGAAACTGCCGGGTCCGATATCGTACTACTTTGTACAAATACCATCCATTTGGTAAGCCAGGCCATTACCCAAGCCATTGACGTTCCCTTTTTGCATATTGCTGATGCCACTGGAGAGGCCATCCGCGAGAAAGGAATGAAAAAAGTGGCGCTATTGGGTACAAAATTCACGATGGAAAAGGATTTTTACACCAAAAAGTTACGGGAAGACTATGGTCTTGAGGTTTTGATTCCCAATGAAACGGATAGGGAGCTTCTTCAATCCATGATCTATAATGAGTTGGTCAAGGGCGTCTTTACGAATGCCTCCAAGACCGTTTGTTTGGATATCATCAAAAAGATGGAATCACAGGGAGCCGAAGGTGCCATTTTGGGTTGTACCGAGCTGCCCATCCTTGTACCGGACCATGAAGCCTCTATACCCACATTCGATACCGCCAAGATCCATGTTCAAAAAGCCGTTGAATTTGCATTGGCTTAATACCGGTTTGATCAAAAATCGGTTCCTTTGTACCCATAGAGACCTATAGTATGAAAAAAATTTACCATTTGGGCAGCTGCTCAACCTGTATACGTATTTTAAAGGAATTGGAACCTTTACAGGGTGTACATCTCCAAGAAATAAAATCGGAGCCCATGACCCCTGAGCAAGTGAAGGAAATGGCGACCTTATCGGGAAGCTACGAGTCCCTCTTCAGCAAAAGAGCCATGCTCTACCGTGAAAAGGGATTGCATGAAAAGGAACTTTCCGAAGACGATTACAAAAATCTCATCCTTGAACATTATACCTTTTTAAAAAGACCTGTTGTCCTAGTTGATGGACAAATCTTTGTTGGCAACTCCAAGAAAGTGGTCCAGGCCGCAAAAGAGGCCCTGCATTAATGAGTAAAAGAACATTGGCCATTTTAGCCGCCCTTGGGGCAACTGCCATCTATGGCATTAACCACACCTTGGCAAAAGGGGTTATGCCCATGCACGTAAAACCCTTCGGGTTTATTATGTTGCGTGTTGGTGGGGCGGCCATCCTGTTTTGGGCCATCTCCTTTTTTGGCCCCAAGGAGAAAGTTGAAAAAAAAGATTGGGGCCGACTCTTGATCTGTGCCATCTGTGGAATGTCCGTGAACATGCTCTCCTTTTTTAAGGGGCTTCAACTCTCCACGCCTATCAACAGTGCCGTATTGATTACGATCACACCAATTATTGTGGTGGTGCTTTCATCGTTCTTTTTGAAGGAAAAAATTACCCTCAATAAAAGTTTGGGTATTCTCATGGGTTTTATCGGTGCCGTCGGATTGATTCTTTTCGGTGCCGAAATACGTCAAGATGCGCCAAACATTCCTCTTGGGAATTTTCTTTTTATCGTCAATGCCACATTTTATGGAACGTATCTAATCGTGGTAAAGACCCTTATTGAAAAATACCATCCCTTTACCTTGATGAAGTGGCTCTTTACCATTGCCGTGATCATCAATATTCCCATTACTTTACCGGAATTTTTGGAAATTGAATGGTCTTCCATGCCCCTTTGGGCCTATGGTTCCATAGCATTTGTGGTGGTGGGCACCACTTTCCTCACCTATCTGTTCAATGTATTTGCATTGACTCAGCTCAAGGCATCCACCGTTGGGGCCTTCATTTATGTGCAACCCCTGATTGGGATATTGTTTGCTTTAACGCTGGGGAAAGATCATTTGTCCTGGATAAAAATCCTCGCCACGGCATTGGTATTGGCAGGGGTGTATCTGGCCAGTATGCGGCCTAAGCCAAGTCCATAGGTTTTTGAACAAACTTTCGGGTGTCTTCTTTGGTCAAGGTCTTGAACCCTTCGGATTTTTCCATTTGGTTGAACGCATCCAGGAATTGCTGGGGCAGCCCTATGAGTTTTCGTTCCTTAAGGTCGATCCATGCGCCCATCATCTGGCATCGGGCAAAGTTTCTTCCCTTGCTGTCATAAAAATCGTGATGGAACTCAAAGAACATACCATCTTCGCTCATCCCTTCAAATCCCAATGAGACCTTTACAGGTTTTCCAGCGAATACTTCCTTGAAATAGTACATGTGCTCGTAAAAGACCACAGGGCCAATATTGTGCTCGGCCATCCCTTTTTGGTCAAATCCCAATTGGCCCAAGTAAGCCATCCGGGTATGGCTCATAAAATTAATGTAAGCCGAATTGGCCAAATGGCGATTGGCATCCAAATCGCTCCATCTAATATCAAATTCCTTAAAAAACATAGCGGGTTATTTTGTTATGCATGCATAATAATTGTAAAATTACCATAGTTTTCAGAACTGAGTCCCATAAAGTGCGATTATAAATCCTATTTTTAAACATAGTTTAACACAAACCTCATGAGTGAAAAAGCCGAATTTATCAAAGATCTTTCCTTACCCGCTATAGCTGCTCCGATGTTTCTTATCTCTAGTCCCAAATTGGTGGTGGAGTGTTGCAAAAATGGTATCGTGGGAACATTCCCGGCCCTTAACCAACGCACCAGTGAAGGTTTTGAGGAATGGCTCATCCAAATAAAATCGGAACTCAAACAATTCGAGGAAGAAACGGGCAAAAAGCCGGCCCCTTTTGGGGTAAACCTTATTGTGCATCCCACCAACCCCAGATTGGAAGCCGATGTAAAACTCTGCATGAAACACAAAGTCCCATTGGTCATCACCTCCTTGGGTGCCGTGAGCCAAGTGGTCAATGCCATTCATAGTTACGGTGGTCTGGTGTTCCATGATATCATTAAAAAACGACATGCAGAAAAAGCGGCCGAGGCGGGTGTGGATGGACTTATCCTTGTTTCTGCTGGAGCGGGCGGGCATGCGGGGAACATCAACCCCATGAGTTTGGTGCACGAAGTGAAAAAAATCTTCCACAAAACCATCATCCTTTCAGGGTGTATCAGTACGGGACAGGATATTGCTGCTGCCATGCAAATGGGGGCCGATTTGGCTTACATGGGTACCCGTTTTATCAATACTGAGGAAAGCAAAGCTCCCGAAGAATATCGGAACATGATCATTGAGGCCGGGGCTAGCGATGTTGTCTACACCGCCGCCATTTCTGGTGTACATGCCAATTTTTTGGCTGCCAGCCTAAAGGCTGCCGGGATTTCGGAGGAAGATTTGAAAAAAGACCGAAAGATAGATTTTGGCAAGGAACTGAACACCGAGGCCAAGGCCTGGAAGACCATCTGGTCCGCAGGACAAGGGGTTACTTCTATTGATGACATACTACCTGTTTCGCAACTGGTGAAAAATTTAAAGCAGGAATTCAAAGAATCCATTGAGGCGCAATACCGGTTATTGGATACCTTTCCAAAGGAATGACCCCAGTAACTTTTCTTTTGTATTTTGGTAAGGCATAACCAACAATGACACTACCATGTACATCAAAAGAAACATCAGCTGGCATATCATTTTACTTTACGCTTGGAAAAATCTTATTTTCTTTATCCTTTATGCTGGTATTATTTTTTATCTATACCTTGCTTTGGGGTGGACCCATATTGATATTCCTTTTCAGCCCCTATCGGTAATCGGTATTGCCGTTGCTTTCTATATTGGATTTAAGAACAGCCAAAGTTATGATCGCTTCTGGGAAGGCAGGAAAATTTGGGGAGGCATTGTAAATTACTCTCGTACTTGGGCCAACAACGTACTGAACTTGGTGGAGAATGACCGAAAAGCACAGGTTACCCTAATTTACAGACATATTGCTTGGATCAATGCACTGCGCATCCAATTGCGACAGCCCAATAGTTTTTCATTAAGGGAAAACAGGGTCCTTGAACGCATTTTTGACAGACACGGGGAAAGGAACCCGGCTTGCGATGCAGCGGAACAGTTTTTGTCCACAGAAGAAGTGAACGATTTGGAAAACCGAAAGAATGTGGCCACACACCTCATTAAAAATCAAGGAAAACAATTAAAGCAGCTTTTAAAAGAGGGAAAAATAACGGAGTTCGATAAGCAAATTTTTCATCATGATCTGGAGGAAATGTACAACCTCCAAGGAATGTGCGAGCGTATCAAAAACACACCGTTCCCCAGACAATATGCATATTTTAGTACAGTTTTCACTTGGATTTTCATTCTTCTATTGCCTTTTGGACTCCTCAACGTTTTTGAGACTCAACTCCTGAGTATGGACACAGCTCTTAATTGGTGGTATCTAGGACTCATGGTCTTCTTTTCAGTATTGATTTCTTGGATGTTCACCACAATGGAAAAGGTGGGCAGCAATAGTGAAGACCCCTTTGAGGGCCGCATCAACGATGTTCCCATGACCGCGCTATGCCGTACCATAGAAATAGACCTCAGGGACATGTTGGATGAACAAGATCTTCCTGGGAAAGTAGAACCCCAACAAAATATTTTGTACTAATGCCCTTGGTTCCTTCCAGTTATACCCCTCCTGCATTTTTCAAAAACGGACATTTGTCAACCATATATTGTGGCCTTGCCCGTAGGGTAAACGGTCTGATTCAAAAAAGGGAACGTTTGTATTTATCGGACGGGGATTTTTTGGACCTGGATTGGAGCAATTCCATCACTCCAACAAGAAAATTAGTTCTGTTGTTGCATGGTTTGGAAGGTGATGGCCAACGACCCTACATAACCGGAAGTGCGAAGCTGTTCAACCAAAATGGGTTTGATGCCTGTGCCCTAAACTACAGGGGATGCAGCGGTGAGCCCAATACACTATACCGTTCCTATCATTCGGGGGTTACCGAAGATCTCGAGGAAGTGATCACCTATATCCTCAGCAGCTATCCCTACTCGGAAATCTATCTGAATGGATTTAGCTTGGGCGGTAATCTTTTGCTCAAATATTTGGGTGAAAGAAGCGCCGTCCCCAAAGAAATCAGAGGAGCCGTGGCCATATCGGTGCCTTGTAGCCTGCACAGTTCCTGCCAACAATTGCTTACTCTAAAGAACATACTATACGCCCAACGATTCAAAAGGCATTTGATTGCCAAACTAAGACAGAAACAACATCTTTTCCCGGAACGTATCACAGGTTCCGATATCAAAAACATCAAAACCCTCAAGGATTTTGACGATATCTACACGAGTAGGGCGCATCACTTTAAGGATGCGTTGGATTATTATACCCAATGCAGCTCGCTCCAGTTTCTTCCTAACATCAAAGTTCCCAGTCTCGTCATCAACGCAAAAAATGATTCGTTTCTTGGTCAGGACTGCTACCCTTTTCACGAAGCGGACACCAACCCTAACCTCTATCTAGAAGTTCCAAAATATGGAGGCCATGTGGGCTTTTGGGGTAAAAACAATCAAACCTATACAGAAAAGAGAAGCTTGGATTTCTTTGATTCCCAATAAATAAATCACATTCTCAAGAAAGATTGTGCCCCATACCGCAAAAACCCTTAAAAATTCGACCTTAAATACCTATCTTAGTGGCTACAATTACACAAACTACAATTACATTCAGAATGAAAAAAATACTAGTACTCTTGGCATTGGGTGCCTTTGTGGCAAGCTGTGGCGGTAAAAAGGAAGAAAAAAAGGATGGTTTTGAGGTGAGTAGGACCAAAACCGAAGAGAAAAAAGCTCAGGCCAGTGAAGGTGTGCCTGTAGATTTGGACAACAAAGGAGTGGGGCCCATAAAAAATGTTGATTTTGCCGATGAGGTCAACGAAGAGATGGCGGCGCGTGGAAAAGCCACGTTTGAATCCATTTGTGTAGCATGCCATATGGTAGACCAACGTATGATCGGACCAGCTATGAAAGGTGTGTACGAACGAAGAAGCCCTGAGTGGGTCATGAACATGATTCTGAACCCAGATGGAATGTTAAAGGAAGATCCTATCGCCAAGGCATTGCTTAAAGAATACAACAACGCCATTATGCTGAACCAAAACCTTACGGAAGAGGAAGCCAGAGATGTGGCGGAATACCTTAGAACACTATAACTTACTAGAATAATACATCTTTGAAATGCTGTTGTCTTCCTTGAAAGCAACAGCATTTTTGTTTTTATATCAACTATGGATTCAGCATCAAATAAGAACAATGCAATCGCCTTTTATAAAATGGCGTATGAGGGAAACCCCAAAGCAGCTGTCGAAAAGTATGTGGGAGATACCTATATTCAACATAACCCAGATGTGGCCGATGGCACAGAAGGCTTTATTTCTTATTTTGAGAGAATGCAAAAGGAATACCCCAAAAAATCCATCGAATTTGTACGATGTATTTCAGAAGGAAATTTGGTTGCCCTTCACACCCATCAAATCTGGCCAGATAATGATGAGTATGTCACCATGGATTTTTTCCGTTTTGATGAAAAAGGTAAAATATGCGAACATTGGGATGCCATCCAACAAATCCCAAAAAAATCTGCCCACACCAATAAAATGTATTGATCATGAAAAAAAATATCCTAACACTGATTCTAGTTTCCATCACTTTATCCATGTCCAATGCCCAGGATCTTAATGGTGCGTGGGAAGCCACACTAACCAATGATGAAGGAGTGGCGGTACAATATGTCACAATTGTTTCCGATGGTTTTTTCTCGGAAGCTTTCTTTGAAAAAGAAAACGGAAAATTCATCGGTACCAAAGGAGGCTCTTTTTCTTCGGACAATGGAATGCTCACTTATACACTGGAATTTGCCTCCTTTGATTCTGATATGGTCGGCTCAACAAATTCTTTCCCTTACAGTTTTAAAGATGGAAAGCTTTATGTTGGGGAAAAGGTTTGGAGTCGTATTGATGACGGCAGCCCTGGTGATTTAAAAGGTACATGGTTAATTTCTGGACGTATGCAGGACGGAGAAGTGATCAAGCGGGATACATCAGGTCCCAGAAAGACCATGAAAATCCTTTCCGGAACTCGATTTCAATGGATCGCCTACAGTATCGAAACCAAAGCGTTCATGGGAACTGGTGGAGGTACTTATACCACCGCAAATGGCAAATACACTGAACATATTGGGTTTTTCTCCAGGGACGATTCAAGAGTAGGGGCAAGTCTGGAGTTCAATTTCGAACTTAAGGACGGTGATTGGCACCACTCTGGATTAAGCAGTAAGGGTCAGCCCATCTATGAGGTTTGGAGTATTCGAAAAGAGTGAAATCACTTCTTATCAATTAATTAACCTGTTGTACTAAAGCCCATTACATTATTTTTTAGTACTTTTTACCTCCATTAACCATTAATTTCCCACAAATGAAAGTCTCTACCTTTCTTTTTTGCACAGTTTTGCTATTGACGGGTTCCTGCAATCCAAAATCTGATGATTCTTCCGCATTGTTTGATATTACTTGGGAGCTGGAATATATATCTGGCCCCCGAATTGCCTTTGAAGGCCTTTTCCCGAACAAGAAACCTCAAATAATGTTTGATCAAGAATCTGGGAAAGTCATGGGTAATGATAGTTGTAATGGCTATTCGGCAGAGTATACCATGGACGGAAATTCTATTTCTTTTGGAGAACCCGGCCCTACCACCATGATGTTCTGTGGCGGTGGCGAAAGACAATTCCTGAACATGATGCAAAAAATAGACGGATATGCCATGGAAGAAGGTAAGCTCAATTTACTTATTGGTGATGTTCCCATGATGCGTTTCAAAAAAGTTGAACCATGAAAAAGTTAATACCACTACTCTGCTTTGTCATATTATTTTCCGGTTGCGTGGAGAAGAAAAAAGAAGAAAGCACAAACGAGGAAGAAGCAACACAGAAAGATACCGTACAGATCAAGACGGTTGAGCCCCTTGCCTTAAAAATTGACGATAGTTATTTTAAGGCCAATGGCACGGAACCTTTTTGGGGACTAAAGGTAAAAGACAACCGCGTGGAGTTGAACATGATGGAAGATACCATTGTCACGCCACATTCAGCCCCTATCAAAGTCCAAGATGCCAATATTAGTATGTACCGTATACAGACTGAAGCAGTTTCTTTGGATGTGATCATAGCACACAAGGAATGCACCAATGCCATGTCTGGGGAAAAGTCGCCGTATACCGTGACCATTGCCTATAAATATACCGGCGAGGAAGAAACCCATGCCTTGGAAGGATGTGGCACCTACATAACGGACTATCGTCTCCATGATATTTGGGTACTCGAAGAAATGGATGGCAAAAAGGTCTCCAAAGATGACTTTAACGGAAGGGACGTCCCTAATATGGAAATTGATATTAAAACCAATCGATTTGCAGGATTTGCGGGTTGCAATAGAATGACCGGGGGGCTTTTCTTTGAAAAAAATGTACTCCGATTTACCAATGCGGCCTCCACGAAAATGGCCTGTCCCAATCTTTCCGCTGAAGACAAATTCATGAAAAAACTTCAACGTAGCACAACCTACAAGATTGAAAATAATCGATTGTATCTGTCCAATGGTAGTGCGGAAAATCTTCTCATTTTCAAAAAAATCGACTGAGCATGAAAAAAATAACCTATCTATTTCTTGCGGCTCTTTTGATTGTTAGCTGCAAAACCAAAACGGAGAAAGAAAATACCGATTCCCACGCAGATACCCCCTCAATGGTTAAATCAAAACAGGCTCCTTCTCTGGAAGAAGGTTGTTATGTTTACAATGCCAATGGAAACCGGATTGTTTTTGAAATTACCGATGTATCCAAAACCATACTTGGAAACCTCAGCTACGCCTTAAAGGAAAAGGATGGCAATAAAGGAACTTTTGCCGGTGTTATGAACGACAGTATCCTTTTGGGTAAGTATTCCTTTGTGTCAGAAGGAAAAGAAAGCACCCGTGAAGTGGCCTTTTTGGTTGAGAATGGCCAACTCATAGAGGGATTTGGGGAATTGGACAGCACCGGAACGGCCTTCAAGGACCTTTCCGTTCTTAGTTTTAGTTCTTCAATGCCTTTGAGTAAAACAGAATGCGATACAGAACCCTAAAAACCCCCATACAAAGGTATTATGACATGAGAAAATTAATATTACTATTGCTGTTTCCCTTTCTTATCTCCGCACAAGATAATGCAGAAAACAAATCACAGTTCGTGGCCCTGTATACTGTTGGAAATCTTTGGAACAAAGACGTAGAACCCCAGAATCAACCTTATTTTAAGGAACATTCAGCTTTTTTGTCTAAGCTTAGAAAAGAGGAAACGATTATTTTGGGCGCAAGATTCAGCGATACAGGAATGATTGTTCTAAAAGCTGCTGACCTCGAATCTGCCAAAGCCTTGCTACACCAAGACGTTGCAATCCAAAATGGGCTTTTCACAGTTGAAGTGCATCCTTTTTATCCCTTTTACAAGGGATGTCTGGAGTGATCAATGGGGTTTATTTGTCCTTTTTTACCGATTTACACCTGCTTTTTGGCAAAAAAGCAAGCCTATCTTAATCAATAATCGGTTAATTTTATGGGATACTCTTAATTTCTGTTTGATGAAAACAAAAGTCTTTCCCCTGCTTGTCCTACTATGTAGTTTTGCCCTCACTGCACAATCCCCATCAGATTACACCATAGTCTTCACGTCGCAGGCAAAGGTCAATCTACATGAGAATGAGCGACAAAACATAAATTCATTTTTTGGGGTCGCTTTGGGCAGAAGAATAGAGCCCAAAACTGATTCTGATTGGGTATATTTTGACGAAGGTGGCTTTGTGAAATTTGCCTACCATTCCGATGAAAACATGGTATTGGACTCGTCTGAATTTATCAAATCCATGCAATTGGGACTTTTGGTTCCCTCAACGGAATATGAAGCTGTTCAATCCATTATCAAAAATTATGGCGCTCCTCCAATGCTCCCAGAAGTTGAAAAATATCAAGATCATGCCCATTTTTACTATTTTCATGCCCCAGGGGGCCAAGTCTTCCGAATTGTAAACTCAGAAAAAACACTTCCCAAAAAAGGCGGGGTTCTTTTTGATGCCGAAAAAGCGGAAAAATACGGGGCGGATGACTATGGAATGAAAAAATACGTTTTTGCATTCTTAAAACGAGGCCCCAATCGTTCCCTTCCCAAAGAAGAAGCGGACGCATTGCAGATAGCCCATTTAGAGAATATTGGAAAATTGGCCCAAGAAGGCAAGTTGGTCCTTGCTGGACCATTTTTTGGCAATGATGACTTACGGGGCATTTATATTTTTAATGTGGATTCGTTGGAAGAAGCCAAAACACTTACCGAGACCGACCCTGCCATCCAGGCAGGCAGCTTAACCATGGAACTCAAAGAATGGTATGGTTCGGCCGCTCTTATGGCAGTAAACCAAATTGGCCTTACCTTGGCCAAAAAATCCATTATGGATTAATTCTTTTTTAATTATGACTAACCTTTCTTTTACCAAGTTAATTGGTTGTGCCTTCTTTTTTATTTTCGCAATGAAACTACAAGCCCAAAATATGGAATTACCCTACCATCAAATTCCCGATCATGCCGAAACATACAGTGCTGGCAATATTGTGTCACGAATGATCGATGGTTTGGGCTATCGCTATTATTGGGCAACAGAGGGTTTGACCGAAAAAGACCTGCAATACAAACCTTCTGCGGATGGACGCAGCCTTTTCGAGACCATGGAACACATCTACACCATGTCCAACAATATTGTATTGGCCCCAGATGCAAAGCCTTATGAAAGGCCCAAGGCCCCCCTTAACTATTCCTACGATGAGCTTCGTGAACTGACTCTTACAAACCTACTAGCGGCCAGCCAGAAAGTTCTGGGAAAAAACTCCAAAGAAATGGAAGATTTTAAAGTGATTTTTAAACAAGGTGATAAACAGTCCGAATTCCCATATTGGAACATGATCAACGGGATGCTTTCCGATTGTATTTACCATACCGGCCAAATTGTACTGATGCGAAGGGCCAGTGGCAATCCCCAAAACCCTAATGTGAATGTGTTTCTTGGGAAAACCAGGGAATAGTCTATTTGTCCACCACAACCTTATAGGTTGGATCTTCCAGCACATTTACCTCGATAATATCATCCGCATTGGCCAACAACCTCCTACAATCCCTGCTCAGGTGTTTTAGGTGAAGTTTCTTTCCTACTTTTTTGTAGCGTTCGGTAATCTTGTTCACGGCTTCAATGGCAGACATATCCACCAATCTGCTTTCGGCAAAATCGATAACAACCTCATCGGGGTCATTGAGCACATCAAACTTTTCGGCAAACAAGGTAGTGCTGCCAAAGAAAAGAGGACCATAAATTTCGTAATGCTTCACCCCTTCTTCATCGATATGTTTTCTCGCACGGATGCGTTTTGCATTGTCCCATGCAAACACCAAGGCAGAAATAATGACTCCCACCAAGACTGCCAAAGCCAAGTTATGAAGGAATATCGTCACCAAAGTTACCAGCACCATGACCAATACATCGGATTTAGGCATACGGCGGAAGGTTTTTAAACTCGCCCATTCAAAAGTTCCCAATGCCACCATGATCATTAGCCCTGTCAATGCGGCCATAGGCACTTTTTCAATAAGGCTAGACCCAAACATGATGAACACCAACAACATTAACGCAGCAAAAATTCCAGACAGTCGTGCCCTGGCACCATTGGAAGTATTGATCAAACTCTGCCCGATCATGGCACAACCACCCATTCCGGAAAAGAACCCTGAAAGGATGTTAGCCGTACCTTGAGCCACGGCCTCCTTGTTTCCCCTACCACGGGTCTCGGTAATTTCATCAACAATATTCAAGGTGAGCAAACTCTCGATCAAACCTACGCCTGCCACGATAGCCGCATAGGGAAATATAATCTGTAGGGTTTCCAAAGTAAGGGGCAGATCAGGGATATGAAAGGGAGGAAAAGTTCCTTCAATGGAAGCGATATCGCCAATGGTCCGGGTATCCAGTCCCAAGAAAAATACAAGCCCGAACACCAAAAGAATTGCGGCCAAAGACGCTGGAATCGCCTTGGTCAATTTGGGAAGTCCCCAAATAACGACCATGGTCAGCAGTACCAATCCAAGAAAGATGAACAAAGTGCTCCCGGTCAACCATTCGCCATCCGCAGTTTTAAATTGGCTCATTTGCGACATAAAAATAATGACGGCCAACCCGTTCACAAACCCAAAGATTACAGGGTGGGGCACCAAGCGCATCAACTTCCCCAAGCGAAGCAATCCGGCAGTCATCTGCAAAATTCCTGCAAGAACCACCGTTGCAAAAACATACTCAACGCCATATTGCTTTGCCAAACTCACAATGACCACAGCCACGGCTCCAGTAGCACCAGAAATCATTCCCGGTCTACCTCCCAATATGGAAGTGACCAACCCCATTACAAACGCAGCGTATAGTCCGGTTAGGGGAGACAAACCTGCAATAAAGGCAAATGCAATAGCTTCTGGCACCAGGGCAAGTGCAACAGTCAAGCCCGATAAAATTTCTGTGCGATAGTTTACTTTTTGGGAAAAATCAAAAAGGTTGAGATATTTTTTCATGGCTTCTTTCTTGAAGCGGGCAAAAGTAGCATTATTAAATGCAAGACCCTAATAAGCTCCTTATTTTTAAGGATTTGATGATCTACCAGTTGGTCAATCCCAATACCTTTTCACCCAACGCGCTTAATTTTGCGGTTTCGTATTTGGTCTGTTCCCATTTTCTGGGGTCTCCGGGAAAGGCATACCCTTCAGGGGCAATTCTATTTTTCCAAGAATTGATACGCCAATTTCGCATTTCTTCATTGTCTTCTTCAGCGGGCATCATGGAAATGTATTGTGCAATCCTAACCTTATTCCCTGATTTATTTGGACGAATCCCGTGGGGTTGGGTACTATTAAAGATCAATAAGTCACCCGCTTCCAATTTCACCTTCACGATTTTGTCTTCCAAGCCCGTAACATCGGGTTGAAAATGGTCGCGGTCTTCGGGTTGTGTCAGTTTCCATGTATCGTAGTTTCTGTAAAGCCAAGGAATACACTGGAATCCTCCCATATTTTCATCAGTTTGGTCTGCCAATGCCAGAACGCCCTGTACATTTTGCGGTTTGGTTTCTGGATCATAATCCCAGTGGATAAACCCTTTTTTGTTTTCACCGGGCCGTTGGGGCATGTTCAAGTTGGCACGATCAATGGTCACCCATAGCTTTTCAGTTCCCCAAATGTCCACAAAGGCATCGTATACTTTTTGGGTTTGCCGATTGTTCCATAAATGTTGATGGTTATAGACCTCTACCATTCCGGTTCCCGTAAGTTCTTTCATTTTCATTTCTGCCCGGGCAGGAGCGTACCAGGTGTCCGGATTGTTTGGATCCTTTTCATCAAACTCCCATAAAAAATCGGCAGTGGCCTTGGCCTGCTCCTTCGGAACAGCATTTTTAATGACAATGTACCCGTTCTTTAACCAGAATTCCCAATCCTCCTCGGATAAAACCCGTAAAGGTTCCCCATTGGACCTATCGTTCAATTTAATTTTACTACTGGTCGCCGTGGATGGGTTACCCGGTATTTCTTCGTGGGCCTTGTTGGCCATTTCCATGTTCTGTTGCTGTTGCATTGTATGTTTTTTTGATTCAATACTCTAGATGCCAAAGCTATGGGTGAATCAAAATGGTTTCCACCGTGGGATTGACCATAATTTGTACTATTTTGATTTTTATTGATTATTTTTAAAAATATTTGAGCAATACAATGAAAATTCAACTAGAAAACATACAACCCAATGATAAGAGTTCCTTTCATTTATTGCACAATCCCAAATTGAACGATCTCTTTTTCTGGCATTTTCATCCTGAGTTCGAGCTGGTTTATATTGAAGGTGCCAATGGCAAACGACATGTTGGTCAACACACCTCCAACTTTAAGGGCAGCGATTTGGTGCTGATCGGTTCCAACATTCCCCATTTGAATTTTGATTACGGTATTAAAACAACGTACCATAAAGAGGTCTTGCATATTAGTGCATCCTTTAAGGAAAAGGTGTTTGCCGAAATCGAAGAGCTTGAGGATGTCTATGAACTATTGGAAAAATCGCAGCACGGTATTGCCTTCTTTGGGGCAACCAAGGAGACTATTGGAAACATCATGAAGCAATTGCAAGCCATGGACCGGTTTGGACAGTTCCTTAAAATTTTACAGTTGCTCAAAATTTTGGCTCAAAGCAAGGAATTTGAGTTGCTGCATTCCAATCCCATCATAAATGATAAAGCCAACAAACAGCAACAGCGTTTGCAAAGGGTGTACTCTTATATTGATGAGCATTATTCCAAAAAAATTGCATTGGATGATGTTGCGGAATCGGTAAATCTGGGTAAGGAGGCTTTTTGCAGGTACTTTAAAAGGAATACAGGAAGTACTTTTACGCATTTCTTGAACCAGTACCGAATAACCCAGGCCAAGCGGCTTTTACTTACTGGAAAAAATGTTAGCGAGGCTTGTTATGAATGTGGTTTTGAAAGTTTATCTTATTTCAACAGGACCTTCAAAAAGGTAAGCGGCGAAAACCCTTCGAGCTATAGGAATGCTCATGTATAAAAAAACCGCCTTAAGCAAAGTTGCTCAAGGCGATTCTTAACTAAATAACCAACCAAAAAACTTATTTGTATAGTCGAACACTTTATTTTTTCCTTACATTTTACGTTGGCGAACCACGTTCATTAACGCATTTTTAACTTTCACGCGTTTTTTTCCAGTGTCAATACCTAATTTTAAGTATTGCATATACCCTCTTCCTGTAAACTCATAAATAGTTCCGCTGGAAACGTGGTACAACTCAATGGTGCTATCATCCATAACATAAAGTTCAAAGTAATCATCGCCCAAATAGTCGTAATCCAATGTTAAGGTCTTAAGTGTAGCATCGTTCTGCACATCATAAACTTGGTAGATTCCTTGGTAATCCCATTGCAAATTGCTCAATGGAATTCCAGGGGCATCAATGGAGGACCTAAAAGACCCATCATTGCTTACAGGAAATTGCAGATAGTTTTCCTCATCAAATTCATTAATGGCGCCCACTTCACTGGTATAGGTCTTTTCCCAAACTTGGTATTCCTGCAGAAAATATTGGATATTGTCATAAAAGACCTGATCATAATCAAAATTTCTGCTTTGGTATCCCCTTAGTACATATGAGGTGTCGGAATAAGGGTTGTACAGTTCCAAAGTGTTGCTGTTCAATGCATACACTTCCATTAGCCAAAGTCCATCAACATCATGGTCTACCTCAACGGCTCCGGACAAGGTTACATAGTTGCCAACATCTATCCCTAATCCGTTTCCTGTTTTTCCAATTCCTACCAAGTTATTGTTGGCATAAACCACCCCTCTATCAAAAGAAATGGTAAAAGCATGTTGCAAAAATGGGACCTCGCCATTACCCTTGGTTACATTAATATCTACATACCATAAATCGTAACTCTCTAAAACCAAGGCGGTATTTATGGGAGATTCGGTGATATAATCATCATCCAGAATAACCTCGGTGTAGCAAGAACTGGCCAAAAGGCCTATCAATAATATTCCAAAAAGTAGTTTTCCAATTTTCATAGTCGAGGTTTTAAGATTCAACAAATCTAGACCAAGCATTGTGCCAAAAATTATAATGTTTTGATAATCAGATGATAATGTATGCTCTGATATATTTTTTAGCTTTGCCCCGTAAATGGTATCCATGGAAAATAAATTGAGATTTGGGGTTTTTGGTGGAGGAAGCTGGGGAACCGCTTTGGTTAAGATGCTATCGGAAAACCAGAACAAGGTGGGATGGTATATGCGGAACGACTCTGCCATAAGGCATATCCTTAAAGAAGGTCATAACCCCAATTATTTAAGTTCTGTGGAATTTGACGTGGGTCAACTCAATCTTAGTCACAATATCGACCAAATTGTGGAAGCATCCGATGTGCTCATCTTTGCCATTCCTTCTGCTTTTTTGGATAAGGAACTCAAAAACCTCCATGTTGATCTAAAGGACAAAATCATCTTTTCGGCCATAAAGGGGATTGTACCAGAAAGCGGTCTTATTGTCGGAGAGCATTTTCATAATCAATACGACATTCCGTTCGAGAACATTGGGGTAATCACTGGGCCTTGTCATGCCGAAGAGGTGGCCTTGGAACGCCTTTCATACCTTACCATTGCCTGTGCCGACGCCAACAATGCCAAACTGGTGGCACAGGGATTGAAAAGTGATTATATCCGTACCAAGATATCCGATGACATCATTGGAACGGAATACGCCGCCATGCTCAAAAATATTTATGCCATTGCCGCCGGTATTGCGCACGGATTGGGCTACGGCGATAATTTCCAGAGTGTTCTGATGAGCAATGCCATCCGGGAAATGAAACGGTTTATTGATCGGGTGTACAAAATGAAACGGAATATTAACAACTCGGCCTATTTAGGTGATTTGTTGGTGACCGGATATTCCACTTTCAGTCGAAATCGCCTGTTCGGCAATATGATCGGGAAAGGCTATACCGTTAAAAGTGCCATGATGGAAATGAATATGGTTGCCGAAGGATATTATGCCACCAAAAGTGCACACTTGCTCATGGACAAGTTGGAGAAAAAGTCCAAAACACCCATCATCAATGCTGTGTACCAAGTGCTATACAAAGAAAAAAACCCTAAAAAGGTTTTTGAAAAGTTAACCGATAAATTGGACTAATCCCTATCCAACGAAAAGTTGGAATGTTCTTCCAACTCTTCTTCCAAGGTTTTATGGAATGCCCCTATTTGGTCATCCGTATACCCAAAAGCCTTTTGAAACTCATCCAATACTGCGTCCTTGTATTGGCGAACACTATCGATGTCAAAATACAACCGTCCGGTTCGTCTAATGAAAAAATCCATGGGGTTAAGGACCATTTCATGGGCAATGGCAAATTGTGCTTCTGCCCTGATTATGCGCTCATGCACATCAGGATTAGTTAGGGCCGCATAGTGCTCTAGAACGGTCTCGGTCTGTTTGCCATAGGTGGTTACCAGATACCACGCGTCGTATTCAGAAAAACCACTGTCTTGGATACGGTCAAAAATCTGTGCGATGTACTTTTTTACGTGCTTGAACTTTTTAAAATCGCTCCCGCAAAGTGGTATTTTATCTGTAATGCAGGGATCTAATAAAATCTCATGATCCTCTTCCATTTGCTTGGCGATACGGTTCACGGTGCGTTCCGCCATTTTCCGATACCCGGTAAGCTTACCTCCAGCAATGCTCACCAACCCGGTATCCGAGGTAAAGATCTCATCCTTTCGGGAAAGCTCCGAGGCCGATTTGCCTTCTTCATGAATCAAAGGCCGCAGTCCTGCCCACGACGAAATGATATCGTCCAACTCAAGATTGATGTCCGGGAACATATGGTTTACAGCAGAAATTAAATAAATGGCATCGGCAATATCCGTGGTCACATGGTCTTTGTCTGCATTGTAATTGGTATCCGTAGTCCCAATATATGTTACCTTGCCTCTTGGAATCGCAAACATCATCCGTCCGTCCGGGATATCAAAATACACGGATTGCCTTACCGGGAGTTTTTCTTTGGGAAAAACCAAATGGACGCCTTTAGTCAAATGCAGTCTTTTTCCTTTTTTGGAGTGGTTCATGCTTCTCAACTCATCTACCCAAGGTCCCGCAGCGTTGATAACATACTTGGATTTTATGCTGATTTCCTTTCCAGTGACTTCATCTTTGAGGGTTACCCCGGCCACTTTTTCGTTTTCATAGATGAAATCCGTAACCCCAGCATAGTTGAGCACCTGTGTCCCATAATGAAGACTGGTCTTGATGTTCTCCAAAGTGAGTCTGGCATCATCGGTACGGTATTCGGCATAGTACCCAGCCCCGTTCAGTATCTTTTTCGGTAACAGGGGCTCCAGCTTCAAGGCTTCCTTTTTTTCCAACATTTGCCGCTTGTCATCCCCTGTGACTTGGGCCAAGATATCGTAGACTTTTAGGCCGATGGAGGTCAACCATTTTCCATAGGAACCGCCCTCGATCAAGGGCAGCAACATTTTCTCGGGAATGACCAAATGGGGGGCCAGTTTATGGACAATGGCCCTTTCGGAGCCTACTTCCTTCACCAACCAAAAATCAAATTGCTTTAAATAGCGAAGTCCTCCATGTATCAATTTAGTGGATTTGCTACTGGTGCCCGATGCAAAGTCGCCCTTTTCCAACAAAACCGTCTTTAATCCACGGGAAGAAGCGTCCAAAGCTATTCCCGCTCCGGTGATTCCTCCCCCGATTACCACGAGATCATAAGGCTCTTTGGCCAGTTTTTTTAGGATTTTATCCCGGTCCAGATTTGAAAAAGCAATGCTTCCCTCCATATCTTATTTGGTGAATTCATATTCTCGCTCCACTTTACAAATTCGGACTTTGTACCAAGAATACCAAGTTCTGATTCCTTTCCTTTGTGCTTCGCGATGTTCCATTTGGGCCTTCCAATGGGCAATGGCTTCCAAACTCTCCCAATAACTGATGGTCACACCCAATCCGTCGCGGGCACTTTCAAAATCCAAAAACCCGGGCTGTTTCCGGGCCAATTCCTCCATGGCTACGGCCATTTCGCCATAACCGTTGTCGCCATCGGTGCGCAGGCTTGTAAAAATGACCGCATAGTAAGGTTTCTGTAGTTCCATATCGGGGATCAATCAATGTATTCTTTCTCCAAAAAATAGTTCACCAAAGCCTCTTTCATTAAAATAGCCTGTTCTCCCGATTTTAAGGGAGGTAGTTGTTCCTTGACCTTATAGTGGGGCCATCCATCATCATCAAAAAAATCAAAATCATAGTAGCCATAGGGTTCCAACAATCTACAAATAGCAATATGCATAAGATTGATCTTCTCATCTTTTTTGAAGCTTCGGTGAAAATTTCCCAGCTCCTGAACTCCCACCAAATAGATTATACCATCAATTTCCAAAGGATCACCATCAGAAAATTGCCGAGATAATCTTTCCACCAAAAGCTCCCATCGTTCCTTTAATTTCTCGTCTCTTGACATATCATTTGCATGAATTCCAAAGGTACAAATCAATATTCTATATTTGTTAAAACCCGCATATGAGCTTTTTGGATATTGTTATTGGGATTTTATTGGTTTGGGGCCTCTACAAGGGCCTTAAAAATGGTCTTTTTGTGGAGATTGCCTCTTTGGTGGCATTGATTGCCGGAATCTATGGGGCCATCCATTTCTCATATATTACTGGGGATTATTTGGCCCAGCACATGAACTGGAGCGAGCAGTACATGAACATTGCAGCATTTTTAATCACTTTTTTTGCCATTATCCTATTGGTCAACTTTGCTGGAAGGTTCTTGACCAAAATTGCTGATTTTGCTATGCTCGGCCTTTTGAACAAGCTCTCAGGCGGTATTTTTGGGGCACTGAAGGTCGCTGTTATCTTGGGCGCCATGCTTATCTTTTTTGAACGCCTTTCCACGCCTTTGAACCTAATCAATGAAGAGACCAAAAAAGAGTCTGTTTTTTATACCCCCATAAAGGATATTGGTGCTTTTATATTTGATCTTGTGCTTCAGAATGAGAAAGCCCAAGAAGAACTAGAATTCAACGGAGAGACCATTTAACTGTCCACACCTTCATTTGTACTTACATTTTTGCAATTCAACGTAAGAATTTGCCATCTATGGAAAATTTATGGGAAAAGTAGTTTCCTCCATTAGATTAGCATTCAGAACACTGGGATATTAGAACCTATCCCTGAAAGTACCCCGATAATGAAAAAATTATGTAGCGCAATGCTGCTCATTGCAACTGTTGCCTTGTTTACCATGTGCAACTCCACTTCAATTGAGGATGAGATTGAATACACCGAGGCGACCCTTGGGAATGAAAAAATTTCTATAGACCCCAACGGTATTGAGGATAAACTCATGGATATGGTCAACGAACACAGGGTTTCCATAGGAATGAACACCCTCCAAGACAGTCCGTCCTCCTACAAATATGCCGAGGAACACAACAACTATATGATTGCAAAAAACAAACTGAGCCATGACAATTTCGAGTCTAGGGCCAATAAGATAGCCGAGGAAACCGATGCAATTGGGATTTCGGAAAATGTAGCTCGGTATTATATTTCAGCAGAAAAAACAATGGAAGCTTGGTTAGTGAGTGATTCCCATAAAAAAGCCTTGGAAGGAGATTATACCCATACTACCTTGAGCGTCCAGTTGGATAAAGAGGGTAGACCCTATTACACACAGATTTTTATTAAAGTGGAATAACAACCACGTACATTTATATTAGTGTTGAAGACCTGTTTGCCAAGCAGGTCTTTTTTGTGAAACACTATGTTCCCTCTCAGGTTTTTTTTACCTTTCCTAAAATCTTGAGATATGGCCATACAAGCTCCTTTTAACCTAAACAAATGGGTCGAGGAAAATAGGGATACATTAAAACCTCCTGTAGGCAATAGGAATCTTTACAAAGAAGCTGATGATTATATTGTGATGATCGTTGCCGGGCCCAATGCCCGAAAGGATTACCATTATAACGAAACCGAAGAGCTTTTCTATCAATTGGAAGGTCATATTGAAGTTCATATTCAAGAAGATGGCCAAAAAAAGACCATGAAGCTGGGCCCAGGCGACATGTATCTGCATCCTGCCAAAGTTCCCCATTCACCAGTGCGCCATGAAGGGTCCATTGGGCTGGTGGTTGAGCGCAAAAGGAAAGACATGAAAGTCGATGACGGACTACTTTGGTTCTGTGATCACTGCAACAACAAACTTTATGAGGTCTACTTTACCTTAAACGATATTGAGAAAGATTTTTTGGCCCATTTTAAGCACTTTTACAGTTCCGAGGAACTGCGTACCTGTGACCAATGTAGAACGGTCATGCCTATTGATGAACGCTTTATTGCCAAGGAAGAATGATACTCCTCTTAGCTAAAATTGTAGTAATTATTGTGGCTTTGCTCCACATCTATTTTTTATGGTTGGAAATGTTCGCATGGACCACAAAGGCAAAAAAAGTATTTCGTCAATTCCCTGAAAATTTGTTCGAACCCACCAAAACCCTTGCCGCCAACCAAGGGCTCTACAATGGTTTTTTGGCAGCAGGGCTCCTATGGTCATTAATCATCCAAGACCCTATTTGGCAGGTAAACTTAGCCCTGTTCTTTTTAGGTTGTGTAGCCATTGCCGGCATTTATGGCGCCCTTACCGCTTCCAAAAAAATATTTGTGGTACAAGGGTTACCCGCTTTGTTGGGTATAGTTCTGTTTCTCTTGTATCTTTTCTTTTGAAAACCTTCTTTTTCCCTCCTAGATTATTTGTAATTTTGAAAAAATATAACAATTCACGATTAAAAAGTTATAAATGTCAAACACAGCGACTGCTATTGGAATGGAAGAAGCTTTAAAAAAGCTTGGACTCAAAGAAATAAACAATGGAACTTCTACAGGTTCGGAGCATTTTGGTTCGGGTGATACCATCGCTTCCTATTCACCTGTCGATGGTGCACTCATCGGGAAAGTAACAACCACTTCTCCTGAAGATTACAAAATGGTTATGGATGCAGCCACCTCTGCTTTTAAAAAATGGCGATCCATCCCTGCACCCCAAAGAGGTGAAATTGTAAGACAGTTCGGGGATAAACTCCGTGAACTCAAAGAACCTTTAGGCAAATTGGTTTCCTATGAAATGGGAAAAAGCTACCAAGAAGGGTTGGGTGAAGTCCAAGAGATGATAGACATCTGTGATTTTGCCGTTGGCCTTTCCAGACAACTGCACGGATTGACGATGCATTCGGAGCGCCCTGGGCATAGAATGTACGAGCAATACCATCCACTTGGTGTAGTGGGAATTATCTCTGCTTTTAATTTCCCGGTTGCTGTTTGGGCTTGGAACACCGCATTGGCATGGGTATGTGGTGATGTGTGCGTCTGGAAACCATCGGAGAAAACACCTCTCTGTGGTGTTGCATGCCAAAACATCATAGCCGAAGTACTTCAAAAGAACCATCTACCAGAAGGAATTTCATGTTTGATCAATGGCGATTACAAAGTGGGCGAGCTCATGACAAATGACAAACGTATTCCACTGGTATCAGCCACAGGTTCCATCAGAATGGGTAAAATTGTGGCCCAAGCCGTAGCGGCAAGACTGGGAAAATCGCTATTGGAGCTTGGAGGTAACAATGCCATTATTGTAACTCCCGACGCTGATATTAAAATGACCGTAATCGGTGCCGTATTTGGTGCTGTCGGAACGGCAGGACAACGTTGTACCTCAACCCGTAGATTAATTATTCACGAATCTATTTACGATCAAGTAAAAAATGCGGTTACCGATGCCTACCAACAACTTAGAATTGGTAATCCTTTGGATGAAAACAACCACGTTGGTCCTCTAATTGATGTTGATGCCGTTAAAATGTACCTCAACGCTCTTGAAAAAGCTGAGAAAGAAGGCGGTAAAATACTTGTAGAGGGAGGGGTACTAGAAGGGTTGGAATATGAAAGTGGCTGTTACGTTAAACCGGCCATAGTTGAAGCCGAAAACTCCTTCAAAATTGTTCAGGAGGAAACCTTTGCCCCAATCTTATACTTATTAAAATATTCCGGAGAGGTTGAAAACGCCATTGAACAGCAAAACGGTGTTGTACAAGGTCTTTCATCGGCCATTATGACCAACAACCTTAGAGAGGCCGAGCGATTTTTATCAGCTTCAGGTAGCGATTGTGGTATCGCCAATGTGAATATTGGAACATCAGGCGCAGAAATAGGAGGTGCTTTCGGAGGGGAAAAAGAGACTGGTGGAGGTCGCGAAAGTGGTTCTGATGCTTGGAAAGTTTACATGCGACGCCAAACGAACACTATAAATTACACTACAGAATTGCCCTTGGCACAAGGCATTAAATTTGACTTATGATGTGTTGGTAGTTAAACCCATAAAAAAGCCCGGAGAAATATCCGGGCTTTTTCTTTTTATGAATTCATCATTCCTTTGATGTAATCTATAATGGATTTGAATTACACTTTCCACTAAACAAAGTCGCCCATTTAGGATGAACACTAAACGGGCGATCTTAAAAAACCAACTTAACTAACTCAAACTTAGTTTGATTAAACCCTACTTCAATGCCGGAACCTAGTCGGGAGAAATAGGGTTTCTTACCTAATATTTGCCACGAATTTCATACTATTTGAGGAATCTTCTAAAGGCATTCGTATCAGTGGTAGTAAAAAATGTATGATTTGCCCTTTTAACCCTGTTTTCAGTTTCCATACCTTGTAATCTGTATACGATAAGCACCTAAAAAGCTCAATTTCTTAACATTAAATCAACGATTTTAAGATTTTTTTAATATTTTGGATGTGGTATTCATAAACCTTTTCAACCTCGACCAATGGATTTTCAAGACTCAAATACTTGGTATTGGATTATCTTGGCGCTTACCGGTATAGTTGCAGGTGTTTTGGGCTATTTATTTGGAAAATCCGATGTTCCCTCGGCACCCGATAATTTCAGTGAATTGAGCAAACTGGATATAGAAAATGCCAAACTACGGGCCGATTTGGAAATTTGCAAAAAACGATTGTCCGCAACCAACACTTCCAAAGTAAGTCCCAAAGTATCCAATAAAATTGCCCATACACCCACACCACAGTTTAATGCAGATGCCGCCCGGACCGCATTGGGCAAAAAGGTGAAATTGGACGACCTGAAAATTGTTGAAGGTATAGGGCCCAAAATAGAGACGCTCTTCCATAATTTCGACATAAAAACTTGGAAGGCCCTATCGGAAACCTCGGCCGATACATGCCAAGAAGTATTGGATTCGGGGGGTAAAAGATTTAGAATCCATGATCCTGCCTCATGGCCCATGCAAGCCAAAATGGCCTATGAAGGACATTGGGAACAATTGTCTGAATGGCAAGAAAAACATAGGGCCGGAAAGTTTTAGATTACCAGCAAAACTCCCTTAAATCATTCCGTTTGCAGTGACCCACTTGAAAGTATACTGCTCCTCTGAAAATTTCATCCGCTCAGCAATCCGTTGTAGTCGCTCTGGCAATCTCATCAGATAATCACGGGCCTTTTCTGCCGTATCTGAAAGCGCCTGTAGACTTCCCAACTGCCAATAATCATTCAACTTTTGTAGAATTTCAATATAGTCTTGGGCTGTGTATACGCCCAATCGCTGTGCACAATCTGAAAATTGTTCAAATGCAAACCCCATACTTCCGCCCGATTCACGTAAAAAGTGTGCCGGCATTACAATTTTTCGCTTCATCATGTCGGCAAAAGCCTCTACCATATTGTTGGGGTCGTGTTCTAAAATAATCTTCACAAACTCCCTGTAGGCCAAATGGTGACGCATTTCGTCGCCAGCAATGATGTTGCACATTTTGGCCAAAGATTTATTTCCCTTTTGCCGAGCCAACTTGCCCACTCTTTTGTGGGAAATGTTCGTGGCCAATTCCTGAAAAGAGGTATAGACAAAATTCTTGTAGGGGTCTCTATCGGTACCGATATCAAACCCATCCGAAATTAAATGTTGGGTAGTAATTTCCACTTCCCGCATGTTTACCCTTCCAGATAGGTAAAGGTATTTGTTCAACACGTCTCCGTGCCTGTTTTCTTCTGCGGTCCATGCCCTTACCCATTTGCTCCATCCATTTTCCTTACCGTTGTGTTGATCAATTCCCTCAACATCCATCAACCAAGACTCATAAGTTGGTAATGCTTCCTCGGTAATGGTATCTGCCACCAAGGTTACCCAAAAATCATAGCCCAGTTCTTTGGCCTCACCACGAATCTGTTCCACTTCATCAAAAAATTTATCACTTTGGGAATCTGGCAAGAAGTCTGTGGGTTGCCATATTTCTTCAGTAGGAATGAGAAACTCCTTCATAAATCCTTCCACTTTCGGCTCAATGGTTTGCATTACCTCCAACCGAATATTCTTTTCTGGCATAAACTAGTTTTTTGCAAAGGTCTCCATTAAATTCTGAAAATGGATGGAATAGTTCTAATTTCTTCCTCTTTCCCCAGGATAAAATGTATGAACGGCATCACTTTGCCAAAACTCCTTGGTTTCCACATCCATTATGGTCAACGCTCCCATAAACGCGGCCCCAGTATCCACATTCCATACATTGGCCCCATTTTTAGGGATAACCTCTTCGGTTTTAGAGATAGGTGTATGGCCTATAAAGACTTCTTTATATTGATGTAATCTTTTAGGAAAATTGGAATCTGTTGGGGTCAGTTTGGGGTCTACTGCCATGGCAAGTTCCCATAAGGTACGATCCCAATAAAATGATTGTTCAAAATATTCAAAATCTACCCCTTTAAGGTTAGTATACCCGGCATGTAGGTAAAGCCTGTTATCTTCTGTTAAATGGTAGTTCTTTAATCCAGCGTAAAACTCAAGGTGTGCGCTCCAATCATTGCGACCATCGTTCAGATAAGAATCCCTTGTTGCTGTTCCACCATGGGCAAGCCACTGAGGATTCTCTTTTTTGGTCAACAACCATTCCCTGCACAGTTCATCATGATTGCCTCTAATGAATGTGCAATCAAATTCTCTGTTCAAATCCAAAAGAAAGTCAACCGTTTCTACAGCAGTACTCCAACCATCCACATAATCTCCCAAAAATATCAGATGATCTGTTGAGGTGATCTTTGCTCTTTGAAGAAGTTGTTCCAAAGCTCGCAATCCTGAATGGATATCCCCCACAACCAATGTTCGCATATCAAAATTTTTGACAATATTACGGACAAAAGGCGCGATGCATACTAAATTAAGGTAAAGTTTTCCATTGGATAAGACCCTGTTCCCAAACAAAAGGATGGCGTTTTTTGGATGAGAGTCTTTTTTATATGTACATTGGGATAGTACAAGGAAAAAATGAAAAAAGTATTCTGCATAGGTGAAGTATTGATAGATTTTGTTGCTGAAAACCAAGGCAACGACCTTTCAAAGGCCATAAAATTTACCAAGAAAGCGGGTGGAGCACCCGCCAACGTAGCTTGTGCCATATCCAAGCTTGGTGGCCGGGGTGTTTTTATTGGTTGCGTGGGGGAAGATCCTTTTGGGAACTTTTTGCTTGATGTCCTAAAAGCTGAAAATGTGGATACTTCGCTGGTCCAACGCTCTGAAACCTTTACTACCCTTGCCTTTGTTTCATTGGCCGAGAATGGTGAACGCGATTTTGTATTTAGCAGGGGTGCCGATCGTGAGTTAGGATATGATCCCCTATTGCGAAAAACCTTTAAGGACAATATTCTGCATTTGGGTGCTGCAACCGCTCTTTTAGGCGGACCTTTGGAAAAGACCTACAGCAAATACCTCTTTGATGCGCTTACCAAGGAAATGTTTATAAGCTTTGACCCCAATTTTAGGGGTGATCTTTGGAAAGAAGATGAGGAAACCTTTGTGAAAAAATGTATGCCGTTTGTGGAAAAGTCCCATTTGTGCAAATTCAGTTTGGAAGAAGCACAACTAATATCCGGTAAAGCCGATCCCATGCAAGCATGCGAATTTCTACATGAAGTGGGTAGCAAGATCATTACCATAACCTTAGGGGCAGAGGGTACTTTACTCAGTGCCAATGGCGTTAAAAAAATTATTCCCAGCATTCCAGTAGACCCAGTAGACACCACTGGAGCTGGAGATGCATTCATGGGTTGCCTCCTCCACCAAATTTCGGATTTGGGGAATTTTGATCCTGTTTTTGAACAATTTGACCTCCTGGAAAAAATGGTTGAAATGGCCAACCGGGCCGGTGCGTTGACCACAACCCAATATGGGGCCATTGCGGCATTACCTACCAAAGAACAGTTGGAAAAATAAAATGACCCAAGCCCAATTACATCAGCTTTTGCGTTCCCAATTAAAGGAAAACGACCCAAAGATCTTGTTCGACCTGAGATTGGCCACCAATGTAAGCTTGATCCAACAGCTTTTCTTTTCCCTTTACCCTGAGCAAACCCATCAACTCCATTTTGAAAAGTTGTTGAAACTGCTTCCCAAATTATTTGCTTCCCGTCCAGAAGCGTTGAAAAAACAGGATCTGCGGCGTTTAAAAGCCGGGAATTGGTATCAGTCCGAACAAATGGTCGGTATGCAACTCTACGTAGAGCATTTCAACAAAGACCTGAAAGGACTTCAAGAAAAAATACCCTATTTTAAAGAACTGGGCATCAACTTTATCCATATCATGCCCATCACCACAAGGCCTAAAGGGGAAAATGATGGGGGATACGCTGTAAACAGCTACCATGAGGTGGATAAAAAGTACGGCACCAAGAAAGACCTGCTGGCCTTGACCGCTGAATTCAGAAAGCAGGGGATTTTCCTAATGCTGGATTTTGTGGTCAACCATACCTCCAATGAATTCCCTTGGGCCAAAAAAGCTGTTCAGGGCGACAAAAAGTATCAAGGCTACTATTACATCTATGAGGACAACACGATTCCGTTGGAGTTTGAAAAAAACTTACCCGAAGTGTTCCCAGAAACCTCCCCGGGTAACTTTACCTATGTTCCAGAAATGGAAAAATGGGTAATGACCGTTTTCAACAGTTACCAATGGGACCTCAACTATACCAACCCCGAAGTCTTTCTGGAGATGCTCACCAATCTGGTGAAACTGGCGGATATGGGGGTGGATGTGGTCCGGTTCGATGCCCTCGCATTCCTTTGGAAAAAAATGGGGACCATCTCGCAAAACCTTCCAGAGGCACATGACCTAATTTCACTTTTTAGAATGTGCCTGCAGGTGGTGGCTCCCGGCACCATTCTGCTAGCCGAAGCTATTGTGGCCCCAACGGACATCATTAAATATTTTGGGGAAGGGCCTACAAAAGGGAATGAATGTGAAATGGCCTACAATGCCTCTTTAATGGCTCTTTTATGGAATTCCATTGCCACCAAAAAAACTTCCTTGCTCTATAAAAGTTTGGCCCATGTTCCTCCAAAACCAAAGGACTGTACCTGGATCAATTACATCCGTTGTCATGATGATATTGGTTTGGGGTATGAAAATCGGTTGATCGAAGAATTGGGCTGGAATCCGGCCCAGCACCGAAAATTTTTGTTGGATTATTATTGCCAAAGGCTCGACTGGTCCCCTGCAAAAGGGCTGCTCTTCATGTACAACCCAAAGACCGGGGATGGTAGGATCACAGGAAGTGCCGCATCATTATTGGGTTTGGAAGAAGGGCTTGCCAAAGAAAATAAGGCTTTGATCGATCAGTCTGTTTCCAAAATCATCATGATGCATGCCATTATCATGGCGTTTGGAGGAATCCCCTTGATTTATGCTGGAGACGAAATCGCTACGCTCAACGACTATTCCTTTAGAAACGACCCCTCCAAAAAAGAGGATAGCCGATGGGTAAATCGGCCGATGCAGGATTGGCAAGTCGTTTCTAAATTGGATGATGATAGTTTACCCTCTTCCCAAATTTTCCGAAGACTCCAACATCTTATTTCCATCCGAACGGAGAATTCAATTTTTGCTGACCATAATGACATAGAGCTATACCATACTGGAAATGAACACATTCTTGTTTTTGAGCGAAGTTGCCAAAATGAAGGTCTTCTTGTTATCAGCAATTTTGATGAAAACCCACAGGTTATGGAGACCAGTTGGGTTAAAAAATTGGGGTATTTTGCCCAAGGAGAACCTACAGATCTAATTTCCGATACAAAAATTAAAATCAACAGCGGTTTATTGGAGATAATGCCCTACCAAATTATTTGGTTGAAAAGGAGTTAGTTGTACCTCACCTTTCTAAGGATTCGCTGGGATTCTTTCAGCGAGAGATATATACTTTGATCATGGGTTTTCAGCAAGGGTCTGGCCTGGTCCATTTGTTCTTTGGCCTCTTCAAAACCATTCAAGTAGCAAATAAGGTAGGTAGCCGGCAAATGGGTTAAATCAATTTGCTCGGCACTCGTCAGGGCTATTTCCTTTCCAGTTTTTGTAGTAGTGCATTGTTGGCATTATATACATGGAACAGGGTTTTTTTGTCATATTGTGGAGGCTCAAAAATCAATTTGCTGTTGATGGTGTATTTGCCATTTTCCGAAAAGGTGATTACCATCTCTTCCAAGGGATAATACTTTTGCTGAGCACCCAATCCCAATTGCACAAACTCCAGAGTACTGAATGAATCATCATCATAAGCAATGGTAATCTCGTCCAAAGCTGAATAGAACAGTTTTACCTGTTCATTGATCAACTCAATATCTACTCGGGAATAATACGTCTTGTTTTTTACTTTCTTCTTGTTGCCTGCCCAACAGACTACAAACTGTTCCTTGAAAACTTTGTAATCACTGGTTAGATCGGGATGCCTCGTGTTCATAAAATTGATTACGGCATCCAACGTGAGTTCAATATTGTTGCGGGCATGCTGCTCTATGGTGGCCACAACCTCAGAATTAATATCCTTCAACTCAATATCAAAAGCCTTTGGCAAACTAATGCTCCCTTCCCTGAAGAAAACTGCGCCACCGTAATACTTCCAAATATTCTTCCGAAGGGCACAGACCTTCCCATTAGATCGAATGGTGACCAACCCCACTACCTTTCCTTCGGGCAAATGGGGAAATGGAATGTTCTCATAGGATATGATGGGCGGATTGTCCAGATAGGCATTCACCAAGTTCTGGATCTTGCTGTCGTCGAAAAAATCGACCCCCACAATCTCATTGTCGGCATCCTCCACTCCAACCACGATAAAGGAATTGTTCTTGGGGTTGCTATTGGCCAAAGCACAGACATGCTTTAAAAATTTGGCCTTGCCTTCTTTTTCACCTATGGATATAAAACGCTTCTTGTCGTAAAAACTGTTTTCGTCGTTATGCGCTAAAAGATTTTTTACCAGTAGGCGTTTATTGATCATAGCTCCTTTTTCACGATGGTGCTACTAGCTTGGGCTGTGGGCATGACCACCAAATCTGCAATGTTGACGTGATAGGGGCGGGTGACCACAAAAAGGATAATATCCGCAATATCTTCAGGCTTTAAGGGTTGAAAACCTTGGTATACTTTAGAGGCCTTATCGGCATCTCCCTTAAACCGCACATCGCTGAATTCGGTCTGTACCAAACCAGGATTGACCGCTCCAACCCGAATACCATAGGCATTGAGGTCTATCCGCATCCCTTGATTAATGGCATCCACGGCATGTTTGCTGGCGCAATACACATTCCCGTTGGGATACACTTCCTTGCCTGCCGTTGACCCAATATTGATGATATGTCCTGCCTTGCGTTCCACCATTTGAGGCAATATGGCTTTGGACATGTACAACAAGCCTTTTACATTGATGTCCAACATGGCTTCCCAATCGTCAATACTTCCCTTGTCTATGGGGTCCAAACCGTGTGCATTTCCAGCATTATTGACTAAAATATCAATTTGGGAGAAAGCTTTGGGCAAACTTTCAACAGCTACAAAAACAGCCTCCCTGTCCCTCACATCAAAGTTCAACGTATGGATTTCAACATTTCCCCCAAGTTTTTCCTTCAACTCATCCAAGCGATCTTGTCTACGCCCGCACAAGACTAAATTAAATCCTTGCTTTGCAAAAATCTCTGCCGTTGCCTTTCCAATACCACTGGTTGCTCCAGTGATCAATGCTGTTTTCTTCATTATATATATTCTTACGGAACGCCATGGCCTTGGCTTGCCTCTAAAAGAACAAACCAATCCTGTAATTCCAAATCTATGTTTAAGGCCTTTTTGGCCATGGTTATTCTGTCTTTGTTTGTGGTACCTATAACGGGAAACACTATGGCAGGATGTTTTAGCAGCCATGCCAAAAGCAATTGACTTTCATCCGCTCCATATTTTTCCATCAAGGGCACCATGGTCTTTTTGATTCTTTGGGTCTGTTCCGTTTCTTCCCGGAACAAACTTCCCAAAGGGCTCCAAGCCATGGCCATCCGATCATTGGCTATGCAATCATCAAATGTTCCATCATACATGGGAGAATCATATGTCAGTGAAAATTCTACCTGGTTTCCCGAAACAGGAATGGTCTTCTCCAACATGGCCACTTGGGACGGGGTAAAGTTGGAAACCCCAAACTGTTTGATCTTGCCACTTTTCAATAAAGCATAAATGGCTTCCGCTATTTCATGGGGTTCCATCAACGGACTGGGACGATGCAGTAAGAGCAGGTCCAAATATTCTGTATTCAACTTTTTAAGGGATTGCTCGGCAGACCAAATGATGTAATCCTTACTGTATTCGTAATGGTTGATGCGATTGTCCCTGCCTCGGGTTATCTGTATGCCACACTTTGAAATCAATTGGATATCCTCCCGCTTGATTCCACTTTCGGCATAGGCCTGGCCAAAATCAGCCTCGGTGGAATAGCTACCATAAATATCGGCATGATCAAAAGTGGTAAGCCCCAATTCAATGCAATGCTGCATCAAATCAATCATTTCGTTTTTGGAAAGTTTTTTGCCCCAACTTCCCCATGTCATGGTTCCAGCAATGATCCTGGAATACGTATCTCTCTCTTTCATATGGGTTGAAAGTATAAAATTAAACCCTTAAATCCTTCATAAAACTAGGGGTTTACCGTTTTTTTTAACCATTAATTAACAGGTCAATTTTAAATAAATTTTCATTTTGCACCTCTTAGCATACACACTGACTTAAACATCTAACAATAAAAGTTTATATGGAAGAAAACACTACTATAGATATTAGTGCTGTGAATGAGAAAATTGCCCAAGAAAGTGCTTTTATTGACCTGCTTACCGGTGAAATGAACAAGGCCATTGTGGGTCAAAAACATATGGTAGAGCGGTTGCTCATTGGTCTTTTGGGTCAGGGCCACATTCTTTTGGAAGGGGTTCCCGGGCTCGCCAAGACTTTGGCCATCAATACCTTGGCCAAGGCTGTAAAAGGTAGTTTTAGCCGAATCCAATTTACTCCCGATCTTTTGCCTGCGGATGTGATCGGGACACTCATTTACAATATCAAGGAAAATGATTTTTCCATTAAAAAGGGTCCCATTTTTGCCAACTTCGTGCTAGCAGATGAGATTAACAGGGCTCCGGCCAAAGTACAGTCCGCTTTGTTGGAGGCCATGCAGGAAAAACAAGTGACCATTGGGGACGAGACCTTTAAACTGGACGCCCCATTTTTGGTAATGGCCACCCAAAACCCTGTGGAACAAGAAGGAACCTACCCACTTCCTGAAGCTCAAGTGGACCGTTTTATGTTGAAAACGGTAATAGATTATCCCAAGCTCAACGAAGAACAACTGATTATCCGCCAAAACCTTAAGGGCTCCTATGAGGAAGTAAAACCTGTGGTAAGCATTAAGCAAATTCTAAATGCGCAACAGGCAGTCCGGGAGGTGTATATGGATGAGAAAATTGAAAAATACATTCTGGATTTGGTGTTCGCCACCCGATATCCTGAAAAATATAACCTTGAAAACCTAAAGCCACTAATAAGTTTTGGGGCCTCCCCAAGAGGAAGCATCAACTTGGCCAATGCTTCCAAGTGCTATGCCTTCATCAAAAGGCGTGGGTATGTGATCCCCGAAGATGTTAGGGCCGTTGTGCACGATGTCTTGCGGCACCGTATCGGGATAACCTATGAGGCAGAAGCAGAAAACATCACCTCGGAAGAAATCATAAACAAGATCGTAAACGAGGTAGAAGTACCGTAACGGTTCAATGTTTCTCGGTCAAAGTAGCAATGCTTTAAACCAACCCGAAAACCCATTTTTTGAACCCAATGGATACAAAGGAACTACTTAAGAAGGTACGTAAAATTGAGATAAAGACCCGCCGTCTTTCCGACCATATTTTTGGTGGGGAGTACCATTCTACCTTTAAAGGTAGGGGCATGACCTTCAGTGAAGTGAGGCAGTACCAATTTGGGGATGACGTGCGGTCCATTGACTGGAACGTTACAGCTCGGTACAATGAACCCTACGTTAAAGTCTTTGAGGAAGAAAGGGAACTCACCATGATGCTGATGGTGGATGTGAGCGGCTCCGAGCTTTTTGGAACATCCAATCAGTTTAAAAAAGAAGTCATTACCGAAATTTCGGCAACACTGGCCTTTTCAGCATTACAGAACAACGACAAAGTGGGGATAATTTTATTCTCCGATGAAGTAGAGCTCTTTATTCCTCCCAAAAAAGGGAAAAGTCATGTGCTCCGTATTATCCGAGAGCTTTTGGAGTTTACCCCACAAAGCAGTGAGACCAATATTGCCGAAGCCTTAAAGTTCCTTACCAATGTGATGAAGAAAAAGGCCATCGTTTTTGTGCTGTCGGATTTTATTGCCGATGATTATAACAATACCCTTCGTATAGTAGGAAACAAACACGATGTTACCGGCATTCGTGTTTTTGACGAACGGGAAGAATCCATTCCCAATCTGGGTATGGTACAAATGATGGATGCGGAGACCGGAACCATGCAGTTGGTGAACACCCAATCCAAAAAAGTTCGCTCTGCTTATGGTCAGTTCCACAAAGACAAAGTAGGCTATTTCATGGATTCGTTTACCAAAAGTGGCTGCGGTGTCATCAATTGCAGGGTAGACGAGAGTTATGTAAGAAAATTGTTGGGCTATTTTAAACGAAGAGGATAAATGCTAATTGAAAGTTTAAAATTGAAAAATCAAAAAGTATCGGTGCAATTTGTACTGGGAGTTCTTCTTTGCCTTTTTCTATTGCCTCTTTCAGGATTCTCACAAACAGACTCCAAAATCACTGCCAATGTGGATACCCTATCCATAAAAATTGGGGAGCAGATAAAATATACCATTACTGTGGAAACCGATTCCACCGATGTGGTCCACTTTCCAGAAGGACAGACTTTTTCTCCTTTAGAAACGGTGGAAGCCATCATAGGAGATACCATTAAGAATAATGATAAGGTTGTCTTGCGACGCATTTATGCCCTCACTCAGTTTGATAGCGGCGCATACACTATCCCTCCGCAACGTATCGCCATTAATGAACGGCCTTTTTTCACAGACTCTTTTAATATAAAAGTGGGAGATGTGGCCGTGGACACCACTAAGCAGAAAATGTTCGACATAAAACCACTCATACAGGTAGATCGTAGTAATGCCGAACTCTGGAAAACTTTACTTTGGGTTCTCTTGGGTTTACTCGTGGTTGGCGGCTTGGTCTACTGGTTCTTCCTAAGAAAAAAGCCCCTGACAGAAGAGGAAAAGGTGGCTTTGCTACCTCCTTATGACAGAGCTTTAATGGAGTTAAAAAAGTTGGAAAACTCCAGATACCTCATTCAAGATGAGTACAAAAAATACTATTCTGAGCTTACGGACATTGTTCGCTTGTACCTTGAGGACGAAGTGCATGTTTCTGCCATGGAAAGCACCACGGAACAGCTGATCACCAAGTTGGAGATGCTAAAAGATGCCGGAGAGCTAAAGTTGGACGATGAAACCCTAAAACAATTTCAGAAAATATTGCAGACCGCAGACTTGGTGAAATTTGCCAAATCCAAGCCTGCCAGTTCAGTAGCCGAACAAGACCGAAAGCTTGTGGAGCAAATAGTGGTAAAAACCCACGATGCCCTCCCCGAGCCCACAGAGGAAGAATTATTGCTGAATGAAGAATATCTGGAAGAACTCGCCAAGAAAAAACAACGCAAACGCATCTACTGGGCTGCAGCCATTTTTGCGGGGCTAGTTTTTGTAGGCACAGGAGTATCGGTAGCCTATTATGGTTTTAAACAGGTAAGGGACACCGTTTTTGGCTATCCCACCAAAGACCTTTTGGAAGGCGAATGGGTGTCTAGCTCATACGGATTTCCCCCTGTTGAACTGGAAACCCCTGAAGTACTGATTAGGGATGAATCAATGATTACTCCTGAAATAAGGGAACGACTAAAGGATATCAGCAGTTTTCAATATGGTAGTGCTGTCGGCATGTTCAGCATTAGAACATCTTCGACAATATTTAAGGATGATGTGGAACCAAACTTTGAAAAAACTGTGGAATTTTATCTTAAAAGTCTTGAATCCCAAGGAGCAAGAAATATTATTGTCAAACAAGAAGAATTTCAGACCAAGTCTGGAGTTCCTGGTTTGAAAACTTACGGAACAGGAAGCTTTATACTACCTGTTTTGGGAGAAATCCCAAAAAGCAACTATATACTTCTGAACTTTGGAGGAACCGGATTTATGCAACAGGTAGAAATTTTTTGGTTAGGTGATGATATCTATTCAGAAAAAATCGTGGAAAGAATTTTAGAAACCATTGACGTTAAAACACAGGCATAAATGTTTGAAAATATAGAATTCGCAAATCCACAGTTTTTCTGGTTGCTCTTATTGCTTCCACTGGCTTTGCTATGGTATGTTTTCAAACACAGAAACCAAACTGCGGCCTTGAGAATTTCAAGTATCAAAGGGTTCTCCGTAAGCAGTTGGACATCTAAATTGAGGCCTATTCTATTTGTAATGCGGCTTTTGGCCTTGGCTGCCATCATAACCGCCCTGGCAAGGCCACAGACCGAGGATATCTCCACCCGTACCAAGACCACCAAGGGTATAGACATTGTCATGGCCATAGACGTTTCTTCCAGTATGTTGGCCCGGGATTTAAAACCCAATAGGCTTTCGGCCCTCAAAGAAGTAGCAGCCGATTTTATAAAACAGCGGCCCAACGATCGTATTGGCTTGGTGGGCTATGCAGGTGAGAGTTATACCAAAACCCCCATAACCAGTGATAAAGCTATTGTACTGAACGCACTCAGGGAAATTACCTACGGCGAATTGGAGGATGGTACAGCGATTGGAATGGGATTGGCCACTTCTGTTAACCGTTTGAAAGAGAGCAAGGCCATTAGCAAGGTAATCATTCTATTGACCGATGGGGTAAACAACTCTGGCTTTATTGAACCAAAAACAGCGGCCGATTTGGCGGTAGAATTTGGAATAAAGACCTATACCATTGGTCTGGGCACCAACGGGAATGCCCTTTCCCCCATTGGTTACAATCCAGATGGAAGCTTCCGATATGGTATGCACCAAGTGGAAATTGATGAGGAATTGCTCAAGGAAATAGCAAAAGTCACTGGCGGACAATATTTTAGGGCTACGGACAATGATACATTGGAAGAGATCTATGATGAGATCAATAAATTGGAAAAAACAGAAATAGAAGAGTTTAAATATTATAAATACGAAGAAAAGTTCCGACCGCTGATTTTTTTGGCAGGAGTATTGCTCTTATTGGAATGGGCCCTGCGCAATTCTATATTTAAAAGCTTTATCTAGCATATGATACAGTTTGATGAAAAAACATATTTCTATCTCTTGGGCATTATTCCGGTAATGGTCTTGGCCTTCTTTTTTCTTCAAATCTGGAAAAAAAGGACCCAGCGCCATTTTGCCAACCCCAAATTGCTCAAAAGATTGGCGCCCAACAAATCCAGTTTCAAGTCGGTTATAAAACTGGTGTTTCTACTGGCTGGGCTATCATCACTTATTGTGGGATTGGTAAACCCTAAAATTGGCACAAAACTGGAAACCGTTAAAAGAGAAGGCGTAGATATCGTCTTTGCGGTGGACGTATCCAAAAGTATGTTGGCGGAGGACATTGCCCCAAACCGATTGGAAAAGGCAAAACGTTTGGTATCGGAAATCATCAATCAATTGGCAAGTGACCGTATCGGTATCATTGCCTATGCTGGACAGGCCTATCCGCAATTGCCAATTACTACTGATTATGGTGCGGCCAAGATGTTCTTGCAGAGTATGAACACCGATATGTTGTCATCACAAGGAACTGCCATTGATGCAGCCATAGATTTGGCCACAACCTATTACGATGATACCGAACAGACCAATCGGGTCCTCTTCATAGTTTCTGATGGGGAGGATCACTCCGAAGGAAACACGGCAAACGCCGTTGAAGGCGCCGTAGAAAATGGTATTCGTGTCTTTACCATTGGGGTAGGAAAACCTAAAGGTGCACCCATCCCAATAAAAAGGAATGGCATTGTTGAAAGTTTGAAGAAAGACACCCAAGGCGAAGTGGTCATAACCAAACTCAATGAGGCCGTACTGACCGAAGTTGCCGATCGCGGAAATGGCGAATATATAGACGGTTCCAATACGGAAAATGCCGTGGAACATATCAAAGAACTACTGAACCAGATGGATAAAACAGAATTTGAAGCCAAGCAATTTGCTGAATATCAAGACCAATTTCAATGGTTTCTGGGAGCAGCACTTTTATTTCTATTTTTGGACATTTTCCTTCTGGACAGAAAAACACAATGGTTAAAAAAACTAAATCTTTTCAATGAACATGATGATGACTAAGATGAGATTGATGTTTGTTCTCGTGCTATGCACAAGCTATGCCATGGCGCAGGAAGAAATAGCGGACAAAAGCGCCGAAAAGGCACTTAAGGCCTCCACTAACCTTACTTATGAGGCCAATGGAGAGCTAAGTTCCAATGATTTTATTGCGGCAGAGGCCAATTATAGAAAAGCCATTTCCAAGAGTGAAAAAAACGTGGTGGCACCATTCAATTTAGGAAATGCCTACTACAACCGTGAGAGTTTTGGAGAAGCCTTTGGTCGCTACAAACAAGCTGGAGAAAAAGCAGAAAACAAGCCCGAAAAACACAAGGCCTTTCACAATATGGGCAATGTGTTTATGAAGAACAAGGAATACGAAAAGGCCGTTGAAGCCTACAAGGAAGCCTTGCGCAGCAATCCCAATGATGACGAGACCCGTTACAACTTGGCCCTAGCAAAAAAGATGCTTGAAAAACAGCAAGACGAGCAACAGAACGATCAAAATCAGGATAACGAAGACAAGCAGGACCAACAAGATCAAAATCAGGATCAAAACCAAGATCAGAACAACGAGGGGGATAACGACAAACAGGACGAAGGGAAACAAAACGAGGACGAAAACAAAGATCAAGGAGATCAGGGAGAAAACGGAGAGGACAAGCCCGAAGAAAATAAAGAAGGGGATGGTGACAAAAAGAAGGAGCAGGAGAAAAAACCAAATCAGGGCGATCAACCCGACGACCAAAAACAACAGCCAAGACCCAATCAGCTCTCTGAACAACAAATTCAGAACCTCCTAGAAGCTATGCAGAACGAAGAAAAAAAGGTTCAGGAAAAAATGGAGGCAAGAAAAGTGAGAGGCAAAAAAGTCAGAAACGAAAAAGACTGGTAATGTATAGGTTGAGGGGCAACATATTACTTTTTACAATCATATTCTTCTTGGCGGGGGCTTCCAGCCAAGCCCAAGAAGAAGAGGTTACTTTTGAAATGAACCTCAGCAAGGAAAAATTGGGCATTAATGAACGCCTTCGTGTGGAGTTTACCATGAACAAGGATGGAGATAACTTTAACCCTCCCCCCTTTGAAGGTTTTAAGGTGGTCATGGGGCCTTCCCAATCCATAAGCTCTTCATGGATCAACGGAAAAAGGAGCTTTTCAAAAACATATTCCTATATTTTGGTGCCTACGGCAAGAGGTTCCTTCACTATAAAGCAAGCGACCATCGAAATTGCCGGCGAAACATACAAAACACTTTCCAAAACGGTTGAAGTAACTGCGGCGGTGGACAAACCCAGCGATCAAAAAACTGTGGATGATGTGGCCGATGAGAACCTACATTTGGTAGCAGAAGTTTCCAAGGGAAATTCTTATCTCAATGAGGCCGTTACCGTCATCTATAAGCTTTATGTAAGCCCAAATATTAGTGTTACCAACTACAGGGAACTGGACAATCCAACGTACAACAATTTTTGGAGCCAAGACATTCCCGTTACCAGACGTACCGCCGAAAATGGCACCTATCAAGGAAAATCATACCGCTATGTAGTCTTGAAAAGAGTTGTTCTCTATCCACAAAAAGCGGGACAACTTGATATTGAACCTCTTTCCTTGGAGGTTTTTGTTGATGTTCCTACCAACCGAAGGGATTTTTTCGGTGGACGCATTTACACCCAGACCAGTAAAACGGTATCTGCCGGGAAAAGGACCATAAACGTGAAACCACTTCCAGAAAATGGAAAGCCTGCAAATTTTGGTGGAGCCGTAGGGGATTTCGAATTTTCTGTTTCTGCCTCCAAAAAACAGTTGAACGCATCAGAATCCCTACAAGCCATTGTAGAGGTTTCCGGAAAGGGCAACCTGAAACTCTTTCAACTCCCTGAACCCGAACTTCCAAGTGCTTTGGAGGTTTATGATCCGGAGTATGAAGAAAACATTCAAACTTATAGCTCGGGAATGGAAGGTAAAGTTTCCAACAATTATACCATTGTGCCTTCATTTAGGGGGAAATACCCCATTCCAAGTATTTCCTTTAGCTATTTTAATCCCAAAACGGAAAAATACATCACCCTCAACTCCGATGAAATCAATATAGAGGTGTTGGAGGGACCAACAAATTCTGCAAGTAACAATGCCGTAGGTACGGCAACCAATAAACAACTGGTTGTTCCAACAGGAAAGCAGTTTCATTTTATTAAACTAAACCCTAACCTAAGTCCTATTGGTGTAAACTACTTTTTTGGTTCCAGAGCATTTTATCTATGGCTTCTTGGTCCCCTTCTTCTAATTCCGATTGCAATTTTTTCATTCAAGAAAAGGGAAGCAATTGCCCAAGATGTTGTGGGCAACAAGATAAAAAAAGCCAACAAACTGGCCAGAAAATATCTATCCACTGCCAAAAAAGAATTAGGCAACAAAGAAGCCTTTTATGTGGCTTTGGAGAAAGGACTTCACAACTATCTAAAAGCCAAGCTGAAAATCGAGACCTCAGAATTCAGCAAAGAAAAAATAACCTCCATCCTTTTGGACAAAAAAGTGGAGGACACAGATGTGGAAGGGTTTATTGAGCTATTGAAAAGCTGTGAAATGGCCAGATATAGCCCATTTTCGGATGTGCAAATGCAAAATGACTATGATAAGGCCAGCGGGGTAATTTCAAATTTGGACAAACAGTTATGAGTATAAAAAAAATAGTGCTTTTAATTGCCCTCTTTTCGGCTTCCCTTGGTTTCTGCCAAAGTAACGCCCTGTTTGATCAGGCTACAGAATATTACAACAAAGGGGAATACGATAAAGCCATAGATAATTACAAAAAAATTCTTGATACTGGGGAACATTCCGCACAATTGTATTTTAATATGGGTAACTGCCATTATAAGCTAAATGCCATTGGGCCCAGTATTTATTATTATGAAAAAGCCTTGTTGTTAGACCCCAATGATGCGGAAATCAGGAACAATCTAGGTTATGCCCAAAACATGAGGCTAGACGCCATAGAAAGCATCCCCAAAACCGAGATTGCCCAAATCTATGGAAAAATTGTGAACCTCTTTTTCTTTGATCAATGGGCTTATGTGGCCATAGGTTTTGCCTTTTTGTTTGTTCTGGGTTATCTGGCCTATTTTTTTCTCCGATTTGCCAATCAAAAACGGATAGCTTTTATCGTGAGCATTTTTGCACTTTCCTTGAGTGTTGTGTCCATTTTAATGGCTTATCTGCAAAATCAAGAGTTTAAAAAAGACAATCCGGCCATAGTTTTCAGTAAACAGGTCAATGTGTCGTCTGAACCCAACAATAACAGTGAAATTGTCTTCACCCTTCACGAAGGAACAAAAGTAAATGTGTTGGATCAACTTGACGATTGGAGGAAAATTAAATTGGCGGATGGCCAAACTGGATGGTTGTTGACCGATAATATTAAGTTGTTGAAAGACTTTTAAATATTATTTAACAAACTTTTTTGCGCTTCCTTTTATTTTTGCAAAAAAACTGTATAGTGCTAAGACTTTTGGCTCTTCCTTTTGTCTCGGTGATACTGGTCACAATTTTAATGGCCTCACCCTTTGTTCCCCTTCTGGGCAAGGAGTACTGTACCGCAATAATTCTTGGTTCCTCTGAAGAGGAAAACAACAGCAAGGAAACAACTGGTAGCAAGAACTTTGAGAGTAAGTTTTTTCTACTTCGCAATTTTTTCCCTGTAGATTCTACACTAAACCAAGAAAAAGATTTTGATGCTCTAGCCTATATTTTTAGAGTTTTGGATTGCACCATTGAGATTCTTGACCCACCTCCCAAGAGATTGATTTAATTTTTTTTCTTTTTTAAACACATCAAAAATCAATTTCTAACAGTCTTCAGTAAATTATAAATCCCTGAAGACACCATTACTATATTAATCATGTTCAAGTATATAAAAAATGACTTGCCAGCCAGTATTGTGGTCTTTTTTGTGGCACTACCCCTCTGTTTGGGAATTGCCCTGGCCAGTGGCGCCCCTCTTTTTTCGGGTCTTATCGCAGGAATCATAGGAGGGATCGTTGTGGGTTCACTAAGTGGATCTCAAATAGGTGTTAGTGGGCCCGCTGCGGGGCTTGCTGCAATTGTATTAACTGCCATAGGTACTTTGGGAGGTTATGAAAACTTTCTTGTGGCCGTGGTCTTGGGTGGAATCATCCAAATTGTTTTTGGCTTATTAAAAGCTGGGGTTATTGCCTACTATTTCCCGTCATCAGTAATCAAAGGAATGCTTACCGGTATTGGAATCATTATAATCCTAAAGCAAATTCCACATTTCTTTGGATACGATGCCGACCCAGAAGGAGATTTTGCATTCTTCCAAGTTGATGGTGAAAATACGTTTAGCGGAATTATATCTGCCATTAATTCCATTAGTCCGGGGGCAACTGTGATTGCCGTTGTGGCTTTGTCCATTCTTATTCTTTGGGATAGGGTATTGAGCAAAAAATCAAAGATTTTTCAGTTGATCCAAGGACCTTTGGTAGCCGTGGTTTTGGGAATTGTTTATTTTGCCTTTACCTCTGGTGATGGCACTTGGGGTATTTCTGCAGAGCATTTGGTAAGTGTTCCTGTTCCTGACAGTTTAGAGTCGTTTGCCGGGTTGTTCAGTTTCCCAAATTTTTCGGTCATAACCAATTCCGAGATTTGGATTACTGCCTTTACCATTGCACTCGTGGCCAGTTTGGAGACTTTACTTTGTGTTGAAGCAACTGATAAGTTGGACCCACATAAACGTGTAACCCCTACCAACAGGGAGCTATTGGCACAAGGTGTCGGAAACAGTTTATCCGGTTTGGTTGGCGGATTGCCCATAACCCAAGTAATTGTTCGTAGTTCTGCCAATATACAATCTGGAGGTAGAACCAAAGCTTCAGCTATTATTCATGGATTCTTTTTATTGGCTTCGGTAGTTTTAATCCCAACGCTACTAAATATGATTCCTCTATCCGTCTTGGCGGCCATCCTCTTCGTTGTTGGTTATAAGTTGGCTAAGCCAAGTTTGTTCAAGACCATGTATAATTCTGGTTGGAAACAGTTTGTTCCTTTTGTTGTTACCGTGATTGGAATCGTGTTTACCGATCTTTTGGTAGGTATAGGATTAGGCCTGGGCGTAGGGATTGTGGTAATCCTTATAAAAAGCTACCAAAATTCGCATTTCCTTCATATTGAGGATAATAGCAATGGTGTACATAAAATTAAAATGACTTTGGCAGAAGAAGTTACCTTTATCAACAAAGGAGCTATTCTAAAAGAGTTGGACAGGCTTCCTGAAAATTCATACCTTGAACTTGATGTTAGAAAGACAAGGTTCTTGGACAATGACATTATTGAAATTTTGGAAGACTTTTCGGCCAAAGCCAAAAATAGAAATATTGACATTACCATTATTTCCGAACGAGGCATTGCGGAAAACCCAAAAAGTTACATTGAATTCTTTAATCTAAGACCGAAAAAATCGGCATAACTATAGTGATATGAAAGCACACACAAAAGAAACACAAGCCACCATGACCCCAGAAAAAGCCATTGCTTTTTTAAAGGAGGGCAATGAGCGTTTTCAACAGAACCTAAAAGCCAATAGAAACTTATTGGAACAAGTAAACGACACCAAAGATGGGCAATTTCCTTTTGCCACCATCCTAAGTTGTATAGACTCCAGGGTTTCTGCAGAACTAGTATTTGACCAGGGTTTAGGGGACATATTTAGTGTTAGAATAGCCGGAAACTTTGTCAATGAAGACATCCTTGGAAGTATGGAGTTTGCCTGTAAGCTGGCAGGAACCAAATTATTGGTTGTCCTTGGCCATACTAGTTGTGGAGCCGTAAAAGGGGCCTGTGATCATGCCCGCCTTGGCAACTTAACAAAGCTTATCAACAAAATTGAACCTGCTGTTGATGCGGTTACCGAGCCAAGAGACGAGTCCTTGAGAAATTCCAAGAACCTTGACTTTGTAGATTCCGTTGCGGTTAAAAATGTAGAACTGACCTTGGATAACATCAGAAATCAGAGTCCCATCCTAAAGGAAATGGAAGAACAAGGAGAAATAGCCATTGTAGGAGGTATGTATGACATATCTGATGGTAAAGTTACTTTCATGTAAGCCACAAACTCTATGATCTTAAAGGCCGATGATTACGTAATCATCGGCCTTTTTATGTCCTAAAATTAGTATCTTCATGCGGTATAAATTTAATACTGGCATATGTTCAAACACCTAAGAGGAGACCTTTTTGGAGGAATAACCGCAGGAATCGTGGCACTTCCTCTGGCACTTGCGTTTGGTGTCAGCTCTGGTCTAGGACCCAGCGCTGGATTATATGGTGCCATTTTCATTAGCTTTTTTGCAGCCCTCTTTGGTGGCACCAACACCCAGATATCTGGACCTACAGCCCCTATGACAGCGGTGAGTATGGTGGTTATTGCCAGTATTGTTGCCGTTAACGACGGTGATGTAACCAAGGCCCTCCCTGCTATTTTAACTATTTTTCTTTTGGCAGGTCTAATGCAAATAGGGTTAGGATTGGTTGGGTTGGGAAAATATATAAAATACATTCCCTATCCTGTAGTTTCTGGTTTTATGACAGCCATTGGTGTAATTATTTTGGTTACACAGATATTACCAGCTGTAGGATATTACCCAAAGGAAGATTTGGAGTTTGTAAATCAATATATGCCCGAAGCCGAGGAGAAAATCTTGGAAAATATTCTTAGGGAAGAAGCAGGCGAAGGCATTCTGGTATTGGAAAACTTTGAAGAAACCATAAAGCGTGCAAGTACCATAACAGAAGCCGATATGAACAAGGAGGCCAGTACCTTGGCCGCCAAAGATGCTTCAGGTGTTTTGGGAACCATAAAGGTTCTTCCCCGTGCATTACTGAACATAAATTGGTTGGAACTGGCCCTCGCCTTGGCCACCATTTTTATCATCTATGGTTTCAAAAGAATCACAACTGCCGTTCCCAGTACCTTGGTAGCCCTGTTGGTAGTTTCTGGAGTGGCATTTGGTTTTGGATTGGATTATCGTCCCATCGAACAAATTCCCAGCGGATTGCCCATCCCGAACTTGGAGATATTTTCAGGATTTAACCTGAACTCCATTGCCCCGCATATTTTTACTGCACTTACACTTGCCCTGCTTGGGGCAATAGACTCGTTGCTCACCTCGGTAGTAGCGGATAACATGACCCAAACCAAGCACAAACCAAACAAAGAATTGGTTGGACAGGGTATTGGCAACAGTATTGCAGCTGTTTTTGGGGGTATTCCCGGGGCTGGGGCCACCATTAGAACTGTTGTCAACATTAATTCTGGTGGCAAAACCAGGCTTTCAGGAATGGTCGCCGGTATTTTATTGCTCGTTATTCTTCTCGCCCTTGGCCCTGTGGCCTCTCAAATTCCCGCTGCGGTTTTAGCAGGTATATTGGTCACCGTGGGTATAGGAGTAATGGACTATAGAGGGTTGAAAGCAATTCCACACCTTCCAAAGGATATTAAGTTAGGCCCAATGAAGTTGAGCTCAGAAGTAATCATCATGTTGGTGGTGTTGGTTCTATCTTCCATATGGAACTTGGTATATGCTGTAGGTATAGGGTTGGTAATTGCATCATTGATGTTCATGAAAAAAATTGGAGACCTTACTGCAAAAAGATCTGATGTAAAACCCCTGAAAGAAGAAGCATGGTCCGATGAGAAGAATCTCTCGCAAAAAATTAAGGAAGATGTTTTCATTAAGCACATTAAGGGACCCTTGTTCTTTGGTTCCACCAGCGATTTTCAGCAACTGGCATCCCAAATTCCAAATACCGCGTCCACAGTCATAATCCGAATGGGGCGCATGCAATACATGGACCAGTCTGGTCTTTATGCCATGGAAGATGTGCTGCAGGATTTGAACAGGAAAAACATTAGGGTACTCTTGGTGAGTATCCTGGACCAACCCAAATACATGATGGAACGTATTGATATTATCCCAGGCTTAGTTCCTCAGGAGCATATTTTTGACACTTTTAAGTCCTGCATGAATTGGATTGGCAATGGTTCTGAGAGTGTTAAACCCTAATTCCATACTACAGATAAACCCATGCTTTTCCTAAAATTTCCAAATGATTCAGGACCTATTTATTTAGAAACCCTGGATGGAAGATTTCCTGTGGAGCCTTATAACACCCTAAGCAATCTTATCTTTTTGTTCATTATTATTTATTGGGGTTTAAAAGTGTATAAGAACACTAAAGAACATCTTTTTTTAGCTTGGGTTCTCCCGGTAATTGCCGTTAGCTATGTTGGCGGCACTATTTACCATGCCACAAGAAGTCATGAATTCTGGCTTAGGCTAGACTGGATGCCCATTATGTTCCTTTGCGCTGCCCTGGTCATTTATTTTATTTTTAAGGTGGTCAAACCGTGGTGGCAACGTCTGCTACTTGTGGTTTTGCTATTAGGTGCCTCTTATATGCTTCGTATCATACCTATGCCAACAGGATGGCGGATTTCATTGGGATATGTGATCACCGCAATTACAATTCTGTTGCCTTTGGTGTGGTACCTTATTAAAACTAAAGGAAAAAATGTTTCGCTGATAATCCTCTCTTTTGCAATTTTTGCAGTGGCCGTAATGTTTCGGAGCATAGACAAAAACCAAACTTTTCTTTCTATGGGCACCCATTGGTTATGGCATTTTTTTGGTGGAGTGGCCGTACATTATCTTATTGCCTACATATTCAAGGACAATTTGCTAAATTTGTCGGCCAATACTGCCAGTAAAAATGATTGAGACTATAAAGGAACACTTGGCTGAAGTGGAAAAATTCACTTCAACCTCAACAGAAGAGATAGAAAATTTCCGAATCAAGTATTTGGGAAAAAAGGGCTTGTTGAACAGTTTCTTTGCCGAGTTCAAAAATGTTCCCAATGAAGAAAAGAAAGAGTTTGGACAGGTTATCAATCAATTGAAAAACTCGGCAACGGAAAAAGTCAACGAACTAAAGACCGGCCTTGAGAACCAAGCGGAAACCACTGGCAAGTTCGGGGATTTGACCCGTCCCGGGGAACCCATAGAAATTGGGGCAAGGCATCCCATTTCCATTGTTAAGAATCAAATCATTGACATCTTCTCAAGAATTGGCTTCAACGTATCCGAAGGTCCGGAAATTGAGGATGATTGGCACAACTTTACAGCGTTGAACCTCCCGGAATACCATCCGGCCAGAGACATGCAGGATACTTTCTTTATCCAAACAGATCCTGACATCCTGTTGCGTACCCACACCTCATCCGTACAGGTCAGGTATATGGAAAGCAACAAACCACCCATCCGGACCATTTCTCCCGGTAGAGTATATCGAAATGAGGCCATTTCTGCCCGTTCACATTGTTTTTTCCATCAAGTGGAAGGTTTGTATGTGGACAAGAACGTATCCTTTGCCGACTTAAAACAGACCTTGCAATATTTTACTTCTGAGATGTTCGGAAAATCCAAAATCCGACTCAGACCTTCTTATTTCCCTTTTACCGAACCCAGTGCCGAAGTGGATGTATACTGGGGCCTTGAAACAGAAACCGATTACCGGATGACCAAGGGTACCGGCTGGTTGGAAATCATGGGTTGCGGAATGGTAGACCCCAATGTGCTACGCAATTGTGGCATAGATCCCGAAGTATATTCCGGATTTGCCTTTGGTATGGGAATAGACCGTATTGCCCTATTATTGCATCAAATTTCGGACATTCGCCTGTTGAGCGAGAATGATGTCCGGTTCTTGGAGCAGTTCAAAAGTGCCTTATAATTCCCTTATTTTCATTGTGTTAGATTTGAATACGACCGCCAGATGATTTTTTAACAGAAGTTTAAGTTCGTTTGGTTTTGTTGGTTCCGAACTAAAAGTAATTTTGCGGCGTTAAATCCATTTCATGGTAACTGCAAATCAACAACTTATAGAAACATTAGGGATTCACCTTGAAGGAGAGTACAATTTGCCGCCTTTGGCCGCAAGAATCTACGCCATCCTTATTTTAACCGATGAGGACGGCCTCACTTTTGAGGACTGTCTGGAAAAAAGAGGGGCCAGTAAAAGCTCAACCTCAACCTCTTTGAACCTTCTTCTTAACATGGGAATCATCACCTACTTTACAAAACCGGGTGATAGAAGGCGATATTTTTCTGTTGCCAAACAAAAGACCTTTTTCCTTTCCAAGCTCCAGGAAAATCTTAAACGATTGGAAAAGGAAAAGGAAATCATCACCTTGGTCTTGGAACATCACAAAAAAAGTAGCCCAAAAAAACTCAAGGAGGGACAAGAAAGAACCCATATCTACTTGGACTATGTGAATAAAAATGAAAAGCTTCTAAGAGAGTCCATTGAAAAACTTGAAAAAAATATAGACTGAAAAAATAATGCTTACCCAACTATTCAAAAACCTTAACACCACTAACAAAGTCATGAAAACAGCCCATATAGCCTTAACCCTAGTTACTGCTTTGATCCTCTCCTCTTGTGGGGAAAAAGCCCAGCAACGAACCGCACCACCTCCCCCTACCTTAAAGGTGAGCAATCTAAAAAAACAAGACGTTACCATTTATAAGGTCTATGCTACTTCCGTGGAAGGAAAGCAAAACGTGGAGATCTGGCCAAAGGTTTCCGGTTTTGTCCAAAAAATATATGTGGAAGAGGGTCAAAAAGTAAAAAAAGGCCAATTGCTCTTTAAATTGGAGACCCAGACCCTTACCCAAGATGCCAATGCCGCCAAAGCTGCCGTGAATGTGGCCCAAGTGGAAGTGGACAAGCTTGTGCCCTTGGTGGAAAAAGGCATCATCAGTAATGTACAATTGGAAACGGCAAAGGCAAGACTGGCTCAGGCCAAAAGTACCTATCAAAGTATTTCCGCCAATATAGGCTATTCCAACATCAATAGCCCTGTTGATGGTTTCATTGGGGCAATTCCCTATAAGGAAGGTGCTTTGGTAAGCAATGCCATGACACAACCCTTGACAGTGGTGTCCGATATTAGTAGTGTCCGAGCATATTTTTCAATGAATGAAAAAGAGCTATTGGACATGAAGCAACGCATGGCTTCCAATGGAAACCCGCTTACCACCGATACTGCCCCAGAGGTGGAATTGGTCATGATCAATGGTGAAATCTATCCGCAAAAAGGAAAAATAGCCATGGTCAACAATATCATCAACGGAACAACAGGAAGTGTAACGTTGAGAGCCGATTTCAACAACCCCGATCAATTGCTCAGCTCCGGGAGTACAGGACAAATAAGAGTTCCTTCAACCTATCAAAATGTATGGGTGATTCCACAGTTTGCCACAGTTGATCTACAAGGCAACAAAATGGTCTATATCCTCCATGATGGCGATACCGTTTCTACCAAGCCTCTTAAAATTGTAGCACAAACAGATACGGATTTCATTGTTTCCGAAGGCTTTGATGAAGGTACTACCATCGTTGCCGAAGGAGTGTCTAAGCTTAGGGACGGACAGACCATAAATCCTGTCAAGTAAAATCATATTGTCAACATTTTTTAGAAGAAAAATATGTTTCAAAAATTTATAGAACGTCCCGTACTTTCTACCGTGATTTCCATAATTATTGTGATTCTGGGAATTTTGGGACTAGCCACCTTACCGGTTGAACAATATCCCGAGATTGCCCCTCCCACGGTTCAAGTTTCTGCAAACTACACAGGAGCCAATGCCGAAACGGTATTAAAAAGTGTTGTAGTACCGCTAGAAGAGCAAATCAATGGTGTTGAAGGCATGACCTACATGACCTCATCAGCAAGTAACGATGGTGCTGCCAACATCAGTGTATTCTTTGAGCTTGGTGTAGACCCGGACATTGCCGCGGTAAACGTACAGAATAGGGTAGCGCGGGCCAACAGTCTATTGCCCCAAGAAGTAATCCAGACCGGGGTAACCACTCGGAAGGCTCAAAACAGTGCGTTGCTTTTCTTCTCTATCTTTTCCAAAAATGAGAATTACGACGCCACCTTTGTGGAAAATTATGCCAAAATCAACTTGGTGCCACGTTTACAACGGATCAAAGGAGTAGGTAATGTAAACGTATTTGGGGCCAAGGATTATTCCATGCGGATATGGATCTCTCCAGATAAAATGGCAGCTTACAATTTGGTTCCTGCAGACATACAAGCGGCGCTTCGAGAGCAAAACCGGGAAGCGGCAACAGGGAAAATCGGTGAAAATTCGGAAGGTATCTTTGAGTATGTCATGAAATACAAGGGTCGACTTTCCGAAGTGGCCGAATACGAAAACATCATCCTAAAAACTACCGATGATGGCGGTTTTCTACGCTTAAAGGACGTTGCCGAGATAGAGTTGGGAGCTTTCAACTATGCCCGAAAAAACTACGGTATGGGAAATCCCGGTGTGGCCGTTGGGGTATATCAAACCTCAGGGTCTAACGCCAAGGATATTATTGATGAGATTGAACAAATTTTGGTGGAAAGCAAATCGGAATTCCCCAAAGGACTGGATTATGTGATCCCATTCAACACCAAAGACTTTTTGGATGCTTCCATTGACCACGTGGTCAAGACCTTGATCGAGGCCTTTATCTTGGTTTTTATTGTGGTATTCCTATTCCTGCAGGACTTTAGGTCTACTTTGATTCCAGCCATTGCCGTGCCTGTGGCCATTGTAGGAACCTTTTTCTTCTTGCAATTGTTTGGCTATTCCATCAACATGTTGACGCTTTTCGCTATGATCTTGGCCATTGGTATTGTGGTGGATGACGCCATTGTGGTGGTCGAAGCTGTCCATGCCAAATTGGAAGAAGGGGCAGATTCGGCAAAGACCGCGACCAAAAAGGCCATGGGAGAAATTTCCGGGGCTATTATCTCCATTACCTTGGTAATGTCCGCCGTATTTATCCCAGTTTCGTTTATCCAAGGATCGTCAGGGGTGTTCTACCAACAATTTGGTATTACCTTAGCTGTGGCCATTTTGATATCGGCCATCAACGCATTGACACTCAGCCCTGCATTGGCCGCACTCTTCCTAAAACCCCACAATCCGGATAAAGAGCATAAATCAGGATTAATGACCCGTTTTTTCAAGGCCTTCAATGTTGGTTTTATGGCCATTACCAATAAATATACCGGCGCTGTAGGCAACTTGGTCAAACGTAAGTGGATTACTGTGGCCCTACTCTTAGGTTTCAGTGCGCTGGCACTTTACCTGTTCCAATCCACACCATCTGGGTTTGTGCCCGATGAGGATCGAGGTATCATCTTTGCCAATGTGAGCATGCCTCCAGGAACCACATTGGAGAAAACCGAGGAAACCATCATGAAACTGGATTCCATTTATGAATCCATGGATGTGGTTGAAGCCCGGATGAGTGTAGCCGGATTCAGCCTATTGAACCGGGTAAGTGCGGGGTCGTATGCCTTCTCCATCATGAAACTGAAGCATTGGAACGAAAGAAAGGAAGATTCCCTTTCCGTAAGTGCCACCATGCAACGTTTGAATGCCACTTCGGCCCAATTCAAAGATGCGCAGATCATATACTTTACCCCTCCCAGCATACAAGGTTTTGGTACCAACTCTGGTTTTGAGGTGCAGCTTCAGAACAAGGGAACGGACGACTGGTTGGCCATAAATGAGGTGAAGAATCAATTCTTGGCGGCGATGAATGCTAGACCGGAAATTCAATATGCCATTTCACAATTTGATCCCGGTTTCCCACAGTACGATTTGGAAATCGATGTGGAAAAACTAAAAATGGCAGGATTCTCCACTACCGATGTGTTCAATGCCCTCCAAGGCTATTATGGGGGAATCTATGCAACGGATTTCAACAAGTTTGGAAAGCAATACCGCGTCATGATCCAGGCAAAACCCCAAGATCGTGCCAATGAAAATTCATTGAACCAAATCTTTGTCCGTAACAGTTCCGGGGAATCCGTAGCGGTAAGTCAGTTTGTTACCCTCAAAAAGATTTACGGTCCAGAGGTGGTAGAGCGATTTAACCTATTGAGTTCCGTGAAAGTAAGCGGTGTGCCCAATCCCGGTTACAGTACGGGAGACGCCATCAATGCCATTGAGGAAGTGGCCGCCCAAGTACTACCAACTTCATACACTTATGACTATTCTGGACTTACCCGTGAAGAAAGCAACGCCAGTTCCCAAACTGTACTCATTTTTATCTTGAGTTTGATTTTTGTGTACTTCCTGCTAAGTGCCCAGTATGAAAGTTACATTGTACCACTTTCTGTACTATTGTCCTTGCCCATCGGTTTGGCCGGGGCTATACTCTTTGTGAATTTGGGTGGATTGGAAAACAACATCTACTTCCAGATTGCCCTGATCATGTTGATTGGTCTTTTGGCCAAAAATGCCATTTTGATCGTGGAGTTTGCCCTACAGCGAAGAAAGGCAGGGTTCTCCCTGTTCAATGCTGCGATTGATGGGGCACGGGCCAGGCTACGTCCTATTTTGATGACCTCCTTTGCCTTCATATTTGGGCTGTTGCCTTTGGCGCTCTCCACAGGAATCGGTGCCATTGGAAACCAATCCATAGGATTGAGTGCCGTTGGGGGAATGCTTATAGGAACCATATTTGGAGTGTTCGTGGTCCCTGTGCTATTTGTCATTTTCCAAGCACTTCAAGAGCGAATTTCAGGAAAGCCGGAACAACTCAATGAAGCAAACCATGCCTAAACATTCAATGTCCAAACAAAGCATATCACCCATGAAAATAACATCCATATATAAAATCACCCTGCTGTTTTCGGCGACCTTATTGCTGCAATCCTGCTTTGTCGCCAAAAACTATTCCCGACCAGAAATTGAAACGGAAAGTTTGTACAGGACCGATAACCTTCCCACAGATAGTACCTCCATGGCAACCATCTCATGGAAGGACCTGTTCAATGACGAGCAGTTGAAATCTTATATTGAAAAAGGTCTGGAAAACAATCTGGATATACGTATTGCCCTGGAAAATGTTGCTGCTGCCGAAGCCTATGTTAAGCAAGGTAAGGCGGGATATTTCCCAACTCTTACAGGCAAAGCTAGTTTTACCCGGACCAAAAACTCTGGAAACAGTCAGTTTGGAAGCTTTTTCACAAGACCTTTGGAACAATATGAACTTTCTGGCTCCCTTTCTTGGGAAGCAGATGTGTGGGGGAAGATTCGAAGCAATAAAAGGGCTGCAGGAGCCTCATATCTACAGAGTGTGGCCGCACATCAAGCGGTAAAGACCAATTTGGTGGCTGCCATAGCCAACACCTATTACCAGTTAATGGCATTGGACAAGCAATACAACATTGCGGAACAGACCTTGGCTGCCCGAAAAGGAAGTTTGGAAACTACCATGGCCCTGAAGGATGCAGGGCAACTGACCGAAGTGGCCGTAAAACAGACCGAAGCCCAAGTCCATACCACGGAAATTATTCTTATCGACTTGGAGAACAACATTAAACTACTGGAAAATACCTTCTGTATTTTATTGGGTGAGCCTCCCCATGAAGTGGAACGGTCCCGTTTGGATGAACAATCCATTGAAAGTGATCTGGAAACTGGGGTGCCTTATTTATTGTTGGCCAATCGTCCCGATGTAAAGCAAGCCGAGTTCGGACTCATCAATGCTTTTGAATTGACCAATGTTGCCCGCAGCAGCATGTACCCATCCTTGAGCCTTACCGCTTCCGGGGGATTCCAAAGTTTGGAATTTGAAAACTGGATTGACGCCAGCTCCCTGTTTTCCCAATTGGCAGGTTCGCTAACACAGCCTATTTTCAACGGGCGTAGGCTAAGGACCCAAATGGAAGTCGCCAAAGCACAACAGGAACAGGCTTTATTGTCTTACAAGAAAACCTTGTTAACGGCAGGTAAAGAAGTTTCGGACGCACTCTACAGCTATGATGCCGAAGCCCAAAAACTGGAGGCCCGTGCCAAGGAACTGGAAGCCTATTCCGTTGCCGAAGACTATTCGGAAGAATTACTGAACAACGGTTTGGCCAACTATCTTGAAGTCCTTACCGCCAGACAAAATGCACTGAACTCAGAATTGAGCTTTGTGGATTCCCAATACGGACAATTGAATGCCATAGTGGAATTGTATAGGGCCCTGGGAGGAGGCTGGCAGTAAAGATCAGGCCATGGACAACAAAAAAGAGTTGCTGGAATGTGCATTTTCCAATTTTTCAAAATTTGGGAGTAAACGCTTTTCCATGGACGAGTTGGCCCACGACCTGGGCATTTCAAAAAAAACCATATACAAACACTTTCAAAGTAAGGAAGAGCTGGTCATGGAGAGTCTACAATGCTTTTTACAAAAAGTAAGGAGCTCCATTGATGACCATATGCAGAAGAATCCAAATGAAGACCAGCCCTTGCTTACAATCATTTACATATACAAGTTAGGGCTTAGCCACCTGCAAGGTATAAGCCCTGCTTTCTTTTACGGTATCAACAAGTACTACACCAAGGCCGCTAGGGTTTATTCTGAATTTAGAAAGGATATTGTTTGGAACGTGGTACATCCGTTGTTGGTCAAGGCCCAAAAATTGGAGCAAGTTAGGCCAGATGTTAATGTGGAATTGGTGTGCAAACTTTTTCTGTTGAGACTGGAGGATACTGTCTATTCAAAAGCCAATCTTTTTGAGGAATACAGTGCCCAAGAATTACTGGACCACATTATTGTTAACCACTTACGGGGAATCCTTACCCTGGAATATCTTCAAAACTGCCCCTGCGAAAACTATTGAACCACTTTTCACCTGATTCTGGTGTGAATATTGAATTAAACTATGCCTTTTCTCCCAAACCAATGTTATAAGCAGCATTGGCAATCAAAGCAATACTAAGCCAATACGTTACCAAAATAAGAACACTGGCATAGTCAAAAGGCGCTTTGAATTTATTAATGGCCAGCAAGGTATCCGAAAGCATGAAAAATAGCACAGCCCACGCTATCCATGCGTATGTCTTTGCCTTATCCCTTAGATATAAGCCTATTCCTTGCCATGCCATTGAAGTTATCACCAAAACATAGAATAGAACAGGTACCATAAAGTCCCCTAAATCTGGTTTCAACCAAAAGAAAATAGCTCCACCTATCAAGAAAAGAATCACAAACGAGATCCAATGGAACCAAAAACCCTTGTGTTTGATAAATGCCACAATAAAGAGAATATGTGCCAGTAAAAACGCCACCAATCCGAAAACAAAATACGCTTGATTGAGCAAAAGCACATCGCCCATCAAACAAAAAATCAAGGCCACAAGGATAAGCTTGGTAAACTTGGTGGATAATCCCTTCGGAACAAAAAATAAGAGTGATAGTATTGAAATGGTAGTCAATGGCTTCAAGAATACATAGAGCGTCCTATATCCCAAATACTCGCTGAAAATGGCTGCCAAGGCCAGCACCAAGCTAACCAGATTAATTGTTCTTTGTCTTTTATGGTTTACCATTCTGAAAATGGTTTTTGACTTAGTTGCGAATTGTAATATTTTGTTTGTCCTGTGACCTCTTCCCCCAACCAGCTAGGTCTTTTAAAAAACTCATCTTCATGCTGTAGTTCTACCTCAGCAACTACCAGCCCCTTATTTTCTCCCAAAAATTCATCCACCTCGAACACATGGTTGCCCAAAGGCACTGTATAACGTACTTTTTCCAAAATCACATCCTCACACAAATCAATAAGATTGGTCGCTTCGGCCACAGTGATTTCGGTTTCCCATTCAAATCGTGAGGTGCCGGACGCATTATTGGCTCCCTTGACGGTCAAAAAACCTTGGTTTCCCATGATTCGCACCCTAACTGTTCTTTGGGGGTCCGTACTCAAAAAGCCTTGTGCTATGCGGGTGCTCGATGTGGCCTCTTGTTGATATGCGTTGGAGGTCACCAAAAACTTTCGTTCTATTTCCAAGTGTTCCATCAAACTAAATATACCCTAAATTTGAGTATGGATTTTGATTTTCCCTTAAGAAAAATCATTCATGTGGACATGGATGCGTTCTATGCCTCAGTGGAACAGCACGATAATCCCGAGCTGAAGGGAAAACCCATTGCCGTGGGCGGCGGCTCCAAGCGGGGGGTGGTTTCCGCTGCTAGCTATGAGGCTCGTAAATTTGGGGTTCGGAGTGCCATGGCCGGATACATTGCCCAAAGGAATTGTCCGGATTTAATCTTTGTAAAACCCCGGTTTGACCGCTACAAGGAGGTTTCCTATCAAATTCGGAGTATTTTTTTTGAGTACACAGATCTTGTGGAACCCCTTTCTTTGGACGAAGCTTATTTGGATGTGACCGAAAACAAAAAAGGAAATCCATCCGCCACGTTGATTGCCAAGGAAATCCGTCAAAAAATCCTTGAGAAAACCGGGCTTACGGCATCGGCCGGAATCTCCATCAATAAATTCATTGCCAAAGTGGCCAGTGACTACAACAAACCCAATGGACAAAAAACGGTGAACCCCGAAGAGGTCATCCAGTTTTTGGAAGATCTGGATATTCGCAAATTCTATGGAGTGGGTAAAGTAACCGCAGAAAAAATGTACCGCTTGGGCATTTTTACCGGGAAAGACCTAAAGCAAAAATCATTGGAATTTTTGGATGAGACATTTGGAAAAAGTGGCAAGTACTACTATTATGTGGTACGTGGCATACACCACAGTGCCGTGAAACCCCATCGGATTCCAAAATCTGTAGGAGCAGAGCGTACCTTTTTTGAAAACTTGAGCAGTGAAATATTTATGCTGGAAAAATTGGAGAACATTGCGGCGGAGTTGGAGAGAAGACTTCAAAAATCCAAAATCGCCGGAAAAACCATCACCTTGAAAATCAAATACAGCGACTTTACCCTTCAGACCAGAAGCAAGACCCTTCCCTATTTTATTGCAAGCAAAGAACTTATTCTAGAAACAGCCAAAGAACTCCTGTATCAATCCTCTCTGGAGAATTCAGTACGTTTATTGGGCATTTCATTGGCCAATCTCAATACTGAAAAACAAAAGAAGGTTCCAGAAAAAGAAGTCGTATCCGTTCAGTTAAAATTTGATTTCTAAGCCTACTTCACAGATAATACGGTAACCCCATAAATGATGAGTGATGACAGAAATATGCCAAGGGCATTGGCTAAAAAAGCCTGCTTTTTTTCAATCTTTAGTAAATACGAAGCAATGCTTCCGGCATAGACACCTGTGCCCGGCAACGGAATCATAACAAAAAGAACCAGCCCAAAGAAACCATATTTTTGAACTTTGTCCGCTGTACCGGTCTTTGCCCTTCGGGCTACAAATAGTGCAGATTTCTTATAGGGTCTCCATTTGACCAAATGCCGATTGATGTTTTCCAAAAAGAACATCATTATGGGAAACACCAAAAGATTGGATAGAAAACAGGCCACAAATACCACATAGCTATTCACTCCCCTTCCAATACCATAAGGTATCCCTACTTTCGATTCACCTAAAGGAGACAAGCTCCAAAACATGGCAATTAATAAATCTAGAATCACGCAATTTCTTTAAAAAAGCAAAACTAGTGATGAAAATGTATTGTCTTGCATACCACTATGCTAAAAAATGATTAAAAAAATGCTAGACAGACCGGTCTTTTGTCTATATTTATGTAATGATGGAAAGTATACACAACAAAATCATTGAAACAGCAAGTAATCTATTCTATATCAATGGGTACCATTCTACTGGTGTTAATGAAATCATAGCCAAAAGCGGCATTGCCAAGGCTACGCTCTATAGTCATTTTAAATCCAAGGAAGATATTTGCATCGCCTATTTGAAGTTTAGACATGATGCCTTTATAGAATCCCTCAAAGAGTTTGTAGGTCGAAGAAAAAAAGGAAAGAACCAGCTCTTGGCCATTTTTGATTTCCTCCAAGATTTATACCGGGAAGATCAATTTTATGGGTGCTGGGGACTCAAGACTTTAGGAGAGCTTTCACCAAAAGAGAAAAAAATACTTGAAGTGATCCAAAAACAAAAAAAGGAACTGTTGCTTTTCCTGGGTGAAGTGGTGGGCGGTAACATTCCCAATCTCTCCAAGGCAGAAATCGAAAGAATATCCAGTGGGCTTTATCTTTTATATGACAGCGCCATTACCGAAAGCCACCTTTTTAAAAATGACTGGCCTATTTTTATGGCCAAAAGCATCGCACCCTCCCTTTATGCCGGTATTGATGTGGACTAAAAAGCCCTTCCAAAAACTTGAAAGGGCTCTTACACTTAAACTAATTACAGCATCTTAGGCTTCCACCTCCGACAATGGTTGTGCTACAGGAAAATCAATAGGAGCATCCATCGTGTTGTTGATATAGTTGGAAATAGTCTTATCTCCCACCAACAAAATGGTATCGATTAGGTTCTCCTTGGTCCATCCGGCAGCAAAGAAATTATCTAAAATACTGGCATCGGTAGCACCTTTATTCTCCGTAATGTTTTTGGCCAATTTTGCCAAGGCATCCAACTTGGCATCAAAAGAGGCTTTCCCCGCTCTCAACTCCAGAATTTGATCTTCCGTAAAACCGTTCATTTTTCCAATGGCGGTATGGGCCGATAGACAATATAGACAGTTGTTCACTTCGCTAACAGCCAAGTTTACCACTTCTTTTTCTTTGGCCTTCAAAGAGGTCTTGCCATTGGCAAAGGTTAAATAATTGCCCAGTGCATTTTCGGAATGGGCATAGGTAGCATATAGATTGGGAACAAAGCCCAAAGCCTTTTCCAAGTTGTCAAAAATGGCCTGATTGGCTCCGCTTACTTCTTCTCTTTTGGGTACATTAAATGTGCTCATGATCTAAAAAAATTTTAAATGAATTATTATTTGATTATCTATTTTGTACAAAGGGTCTTTCCGTATCACAATAGAAATCATGATGGTGATTTTGCTCACAATGGTTGTTGGCAATTACTGTCTGAACCACTCTTTTTTGTGGTGTCCTGAAAATTTCGATTAGATTGAAAAGGGTATTACCTGAATACTTCATCCTTGGTTTGTTTTAAATTACAGTGCAAAGATGTTGCGAAAAGACAGGTAGGTGTTAGGAACCATTTCCCGAGGACTTGCTCATTTTTCCCTTAAGCCGGGACCAGCTGGTTTTCCCTATACTCGGAAGGGGTCATTTGGGTCATTTTCTTGAAGAATCGGCTAAAATGGGCAGGGTCATTGAATCCAAGATCATAGGCAATCTCCTGATTCTGTTTATCCGTATAGTTTATGAGGCGTTTGGCCTCCAAGACAATACGGTCCAAGATGATTTGTTGGGGCGACTTTTGGTTATAGATGGAAAAAAGGTTGGAAAGAGTCTTGGGGGATTTGTACAACATTTCGGCATACTCGCTTACCTTTCTTTTGGTCTTAAAATGAAGGTCCACCAGATAATTGAACCTTCGGATGATATCGATTTGGTCGTTGCCCAAGGTTTTTACAATGAGTTGTTCCTTGGCTAACCGGGTGGTCATAATGATCAGCCGTTTTAAGAGCATCTGTAGCATTTCTCCCTGAATATTGTCTGGAGTTGAAAACTCTTCAACAAACATATCGTATAAAAGATTGAATTTGCGCAGCTCTTCATTCTGGATGGTTACAATAGGCAAATCTTGGGTGCCAAAAAACAAAATCCCATTACAAGAAACCTCGCTGTCATGATCAAAGACACAATAGAATTCCCTATTGAAAAAAATAGCGGAGAGGGGCAATTCCGTTTTGACATAGGAAACATGTTGTAGGTAGGTGACCGTTACCATTTGGTTGGGCATTAGCTCCAACGCCATCCCATCTACCTCAATGGTAAGGGGAGCCTCATTCCTGTTCCATAAAAATTTAATGTTGTTGGGTATTGGGGAATGCTTTGGACAATCGTTTTTGATATCTTCCACAAGCCTGAGCATGGCTCCTAATTTTGCATCCTTGAATTCGTAGACCATTTGTAAATTGGAACTATAATGAGGTTATGCCCGTTTAGTCTACTGTTCTGAACCATACTTACATACTATAAAGCAAAAATCCCAGAAACCATGGGCTTCATGGCGTCTGGGATTTTTTAATAATTTATATTTCTGTGTCGGGATACTTGTATTAAAACGAGCAAGTTTCTATCTCGCTCACCCGAAGGGTGTTCACCATTCCCTTGTCCTTAATGGGCATAGCGGCCAAGCTAATTAGCATGTCCCCAACATCCAAAAATCCTTTTTTGCAGGCAATTCGGTTTACATCCTCAATGGTTTCATCCGTGGAAACAAATCGATCGTAATAAAATGCCTTAACACCCCACAATAGATTCAATTGGGTGAGTATTCTTTTATTGGACGTAAACACCAAAATATGGGCACTTGGCCTCCAAGCCGATATCTGAAAAGCCGTATACCCACTATTTGTCAAAGTTGAAATGGCCTTGGCCTGAATCTCATTTGCCATTAGCGCCGCATGATAACAAACCGACTTGGTAATGTATCTTTTGGTGCGGATATGAGGTGGGTTCTGAGGAACCTTGATCAAGCTTGAATTTTCTACACTGGTCAAGATACTGGCCATTTTTTCAATTACTTGAACGGGATAGTTCCCTACCGAAGTCTCTCCAGACAACATTACGGCATCAGCTCCATCCATTACAGAATTGGCCACATCGTTTACCTCAGCACGGGTTGGTGTAAGGCTGGTGATCATGGTTTCCATCATCTGCGTGGCAATAATCACGGGGATTCTGGCCTTTTTGGCCTGGAGCACCAACTTCTTTTGAATTAATGGAACTTCTTGGGCTGGCACCTCAACTCCCAAATCGCCCCGAGCGACCATAAGACCATCGCAATAGGCCACAATCTTATCAATATTATCAACGGCCTCTGGCTTTTCAATCTTGGCCACAATGGGAATTTTGTGGTCCGAGTGTTTATTCACCAATTCTTGCAGGTCAATAAGGTCTTGACTATGCCTAACAAAAGAAAGGGCAATCCAATCTACTTGGTGCTCTATGGCATATATGGCATCTTTAATGTCCTTCTTGGTAAGGGCCGGCAACGAAATGCTGGTATTGGGAAGGTTGACTCCTTTTTTCGATTTTAAGGGTCCTCCCTGAATTACCGTAGCTTTGACCTCGTCCTTTCCGTTGGTTGATTTGACCTCAAAAATCAATTTTCCATCATCCAAAAGAATGCGTTCGCCAGGCTTTACGTCCTGTGGGAAATTTTGGTAGTTCATGTATACCCTTTGGGCAGTGCCCTCGAAAGGCTCTCCAGTGGCAAAGGTGACTTCGTCGCCAGGCACAACCACGGCCTCGCCTCCCATGACCCCAACCCTAAGTTTTGGACCTTGCAAATCTGCAAGTATGGATGTATTTACCTCCAATTCCTCATTCAACTCGCGTATCATATTGATACGTTCCGTAACATCGTCATAGGAAGCATGCGAAAAATTTATCCTGAAAACATCCACGCCAGCCTCTATCATTGCCTTAAGGGTTTCCTTCTTGCTAGTTGCTGGGCCTAACGTTGCTACAATTTTAGTCTTCTTTCTACTTGGCATTTTTAAAAGATTAGGTTTCTTTTTGATTTTAAGGTATGTGCTTCCACTGGATAAGCTGTAACTACCTTTGCTATTTTATTGATGGCCTTGACCTTTTGTTCCAAGGCGGTTTCATCTGCGCCATCGACCTTAAGAAAATAGTCAACTTCTTTGCGTTCCTTCACCAAATGGTTGGTTCTATAGGAAGAATCGTTTCCAAATAACCCATCTGATTGAACCGCTTCCACTATGGTACATGAATTGGATATCAACGTCCAGTATACATCGTTGATTTCATCCTCCCAATCAAATACGGAAAAAAAGAAACTTTCGTCCAAATGGAGATCGTTTCCCATTCTTTTCAGATAGAGCGAACAATTGGAATTTATGCCATAAGCCATGGCGTAATCTTCTAAATTACTGTGTATGGCTATTAGCCCAAAACTGTCATCAAAAAAGTCTGCCGATATCCTGTGTGTTGTCAACATGCCTTTAACACGAAATGTAAATATACTCTTAATCCCTTTGATTGCCTAGCTGAAACGGCACAATACGTTTATAAACCAAACGAAAACGTTTGAGTTTACTTTTATTTAATCTTGTTGATTTTCAATTTTGTTCTGAAGTGCAAAATAGGCTCTTTTGGATGCCTTTTCTTCAGCCTTTTTTTTAGAAGTGGCTCTTGCTTTTGCCAAAATTCTATCGCCAATGGTAAGTTTTACGGCAAAGTGTTTCAACTCGTCATTTCCCGTGTCCTCATATACATTATAGTGGAACGGCTTTTTTTGTTTTTGGCACCATTCAATGACCAAGCTCTTATAACTGATTACCTTTCCTTCCAATTGATCAATATCCACATAGGGATCAATAACCCGTTCATTGATGAACTTTTCGCAATATGAATATCCCCGGTCTAGATATATGGCTCCAACCAGCGCCTCGAAGACATTCCCGTGTATGTTTTCTCCAAAATGGGACTTGGGAATCCTGCTTTCCACAAACTGCAAAAGTTCCAAATCCTTTCCCAATTCGTTCAAGTGCTTTCTACTTACCACTTTAGATCGCATTTTGGTAAGATAGCCTTCATCCCCTTCTGGAACCTCATTGAACAAATGCTTTGAAATGATGGTTCCCAACATGGCATCCCCTAAAAACTCCAGACGTTCATAATTCATGGGGTTTCCATCCGCATCCTTTTTGTTCATAGATCTGTGGAGGAACGCCTTTTTATAAATCTCTATGTCCTTGGGCTTAAATCCGAGGATTTTTTTAATCCCCAAAAAAAAATCCCCATCCGAGTCTGGATGGGAATTAAATATTTTGGAGGTGAATTTCATCTGGAAACTACCCTAATTTTTTAAACAAAACACATGCATTGTGACCACCAAACCCGAAAGTGTTGCTCATGGCCACATTAACCTCTCTCTTCTGTGCCTTGTTCAAGGTCAGATTGAGCGATGGGTCGATTTGTTCGTCTACAACATTATGGTTGATTGTTGGCGGAACCAAGCTGTGTTCCATGGCCAAGATAGACGCAATGGCCTCAATGGCCCCTGCCGCCCCCAACAAATGCCCTGTCATGGACTTGGTGGAGTTAATGTTTATCTTGGTTGCATGGTCTCCAAATACTTTGGATATTGCCTTCAGCTCTGCTACATCTCCCAAAGGAGTAGAAGTTCCGTGCGTGTTGATGGCATCCACATCTTCCGGTTTTAGGCCGGCATTCTGCAAACAATTTTCCATCACCTTTACCACGCCGATTCCTTCAGGGTGTGGTGCCGTCATGTGATAGGCATCACTGGAGAGTCCACCACCCAATACCTCTGCATAGATTTTTGCTCCTCTGGCCTTGGCATGCTCGTACTCTTCCAAAATAAGGGCGCCAGCGCCTTCACCAAGTACAAATCCGTCACGGGTGGCATCAAATGGTCTTGATGCTGTCTCGGGGCTATCATTTCTTGTTGACAAAGCGTGCATGGCGTTAAATCCTCCCATACCGGCAATGGTCACCGCTGCTTCGCTTCCTCCGGTTACAATGACATCGCAATGGCCCAATCTAATATAATTGAGCGCATCGATCATGGCATTGGCCGAAGAAGCACATGCGGATACCGTGGTATAGTTAGGCCCCATGAATCCATGCTTTATGGAGATGTTTCCCGGCGCAATGTCCGCAATCATCTTAGGAATAAAGAAAGGATTGAATCTTGGCGTTCCATCGCCATTGGCATAGCCAATCACTTCATTCTGGAAGGTTTCCAAACCGCCAATTCCGGCTCCCCATACAACACCGACCCTAAATTTGTCCACATTGTCCAAATCTATCCCTGAATCAGCTATGGCCTCATCTGAAGAGACAAGGGCATATTGGGCAAACCTATCCAATTTTCGGGCTTCCTTTCTATCAAAGAAATCCTCTGGATTGTACCCTTTGAGCTCACAGGCAAAACTTGTCTTGAACTTCTCAGTATCGAAATATGTTATGGGGGCAGAACCGCTCTTACCGGTTCGTAGTCCTTCCCAATAAGCTTCCAAATTGTTGCCTATGGGGGTCAACGCCCCCATTCCGGTAACCACTACTCGCTTTAACTGCATTGAACTATTTTTTACCCTTTAGAACCTAAATTATAAAAAAATTATCCATGCGATGACCACCACATGGATAATTTATACTCTTTAGTAATATATCATGTAATTACTTCGCTTCTTCTATGTAGCTAATGGCTTGACCAACAGTTGCAATGTTTTCTGCTTGATCGTCAGGGATTTGAATATCAAATTCTTTCTCAAACTCCATGATAAGCTCAACAGTGTCCAAGGAATCCGCTCCTAAATCGTTGGTAAAGCTAGCTTCAGCTACAACTTCATTCTCATCTACACCCAGTTTATCAACGATGATAGCCTTTACTCTTGATGCAATGTCTGACATAATTATAGTGGTTTTAAAAATTTAATCGTTGGCAAAAATAAAAAACTTTGGTTTAAATACACCATTTGTCGATAAAATGTAACCGAAATTAAGCATCTTTAATATCAGTACACTACTTTAGCCCTGTAAAGTTAATCGAAAATCCCTTCCATTCCTTACCAATGAAGCGAATAGTTATATTGGCATCCGGCAGCGGGTCAAATGCAGAAAACATAATAAAATACTTCAAGGAAAGCCCAAGTGTAGAGGTTTCCGCGGTGCTTACCAATAAAAGCACAGCTAAAGTACTGGAGCGGTGCGATAGGCTGAACATCCCCGGATTCTACTTTAACAGGGCAGCATTTACAGGCTCTCAAACCATAGTACAATTTCTTGAAGGATTGCAGGCCGATTTAGTCGTTCTTGCCGGGTTTTTATGGAAAATCCCATCCAATATTATTGATGCCTTCCCAAATAAAGTCATAAATATACACCCAGCCTTGTTGCCCAAATATGGTGGAAAGGGTATGTATGGTGCAAAGGTGCACGAAGCCGTTAAAAAGAATTTAGAGACCGAAACTGGCATAACCATCCATTATGTGAACGAACATTATGATGAGGGTGCCATTATTTTTCAAGCCAAAACCGCCATCAGTCCTGAAGACAACGTAGATGTAATAGCCCAAAAAGTACATCGGTTGGAATATGAACACTTTCCGAAGGTTATAGAAAAACTTCTTTTGTAATGGCAAAAAAGGCAAAGTTCTATGTAGTTTGGAAAGGAAAACGTCCGGGTATTTTTGAGTCTTGGGATGATTGCAAAGCCCAAATTGAAGGTTTCAAGGGCGCTCAATACAAATCATTCACAACCTTTGCCGAAGCAAAAAAGGCCTTTAATGGAAATTATTTGGAGTATAAAGGGAAATCCAAAGGGAAAGTCGAACTTTCCCCAGAAGAGCTTCTAAAAATTGGCGACCCCAACTACAATTCGATAGCTGTAGATGCCGCTTCAAGCGGAAATCCCGGAAAAATGGAATATCGCGGAGTGGACACCAAAAGCAAAAGAGTGTTGTTCCACCAAGGACCCTTTGCTGAAGGCACCAGTAATGTGGGTGAGTTTTTAGCACTTGTTCACGGTCTTGCCTTCCTTAAAAAACAGAACAGCGACCGTATTCTATATTCCGATTCCCGTATTGCCATTGGCTGGGTACGAAAGAAAAAATGCGGCACCAAACTCAAGAAAAGTTCCAAAAACGCCACTCTTTTTGAACTTATTGAGCGGGCAGAGGACTGGCTCAAAAAAAACCGTTATGCTACGCCCATCGTGAAATGGGAAACCAAGGCTTGGGGAGAAATACCTGCAGATTTTGGTCGGAAATAAAGTCTTGACAGATATGATCCCTGAGATGTTAGAACTCTCTCTTTTAAACTTGCACTTGGGCTTGCTCTTGAAGCCTGAACTTGAGCTTAATCCTGCGCATATCCCTTCTTTTTCTTAAATCCTTTGCCAATGATTCCAATATGGAATATCAAAGCGTATATTTGCACCAAAATTCACTGAATGGGCAAATTGCTGATTGTTGGAAGTGTGGCCTTTGATGCTATTGAGACTCCGTTTGGAAAAACAGGTAAGATTTTGGGGGGAGCTGCGCCATTCATAGGATTGGCTGCTTCTCAGTTTAAAGTTAAATCGGCCATTGTATCCGTTGTAGGAGACGATTTTCCGCAAGAATATTTGGATTTGTTGACCGACCGAAACATTGACATTTCAGGAATTGAAGTGGTTAAAGGCGGCAAGACCTTCTATTGGGAGGGTCGTTATCACAACGACCTGAATTCCCGGGACACGCTGGTCACTGAACTCAATACCTTGGGCACATTTAGCCCAGTTGTCCCCGAAAATTTTAAGGATGCCGATGTGGTCATGTTGGGAAATCTACATCCCAACACACAAATGAGTGTAATTAATCAGATGGAAGAACGACCAAAGTTAATCGTCTTGGACACCATGAATTTTTGGATGGATAATACTTGGGATGAGCTCATGGAAGTTATAGAACAGATTGATGTGATCACCATTAATGATGAAGAGGCAAGGCAGATGACCAAAGAGTACTCTCTGGTGAAGGCGGCTGCCAAAATTCAGGAAATGGGTCCTAAATATGTGGTCATTAAAAAAGGGGAGCACGGTGCTTTGTTGTTCCATAAAGAGAACATTTTCTTTGCCCCTGCCCTTCCATTGGAAGAGGTTTTTGATCCCACCGGGGCCGGCGATACTTTTGCCGGAGGTTTTTCCGGTTATTTGGCCGAAACCGGGAACATTTCCTTTGGAAATATGAAAAATGCGATAATACAAGGATCAAATCTCGCTTCATTTTGTGTGGAACGCTTTGGGACCGAACGAATGGTTAAGTTGGAAAAACACGAAGTGGATGCACGTTTGATGCAGTTTAAGGAATTGACACAGTTCAATATTGAATTAACATAAATACGCGCCCTGAATTTTTCGGGGCTTTTTTTATTTGGTTTGTTATGAGTGATGCCATTAAGCACGAATGCGGAATATCACTGATCCGCTTGCTTAAACCTCTGGAGTACTACAAGGAAAAGTACGGTACAGCTTTTTACGGAGTCAACAAAATGTACCTGATGATGGAGAAGCAACATAACCGCGGACAAGATGGAGCCGGTTTTGCGAGCATAAAGCTGGACATGAAGGCCGGGGAGCGTTACATGAGCCGGGTACGATCTGCACAGCAACAGCCCATTCAGGACATCTTTGATCAAATCAATACAAGGATCAATACCGCATTTGCCGAACATCCCGAATACGAAAACGATGTACAGCTTCAAAAACAGCACATTCCCTACATAGGAGAGTTGTTGATGGGGCATGTACGATATGGTACTTTCGGAAAAAATAGCATAGAGAGCGTACACCCTTTTCTACGGCAGAACAACTGGATGCACCGAAACCTAATTGTGGCCGGTAACTTTAACCTTACCAACGTTGACGAGCTCTTTGGCAACTTGGTGGAGCTCGGGCAGCATCCCAAGGAAATGGCAGACACGGTCACCGTTATGGAGAAAATTGGCCACTTTCTGGACGATGCCGTAGCTAAACTCTACAAGCAAATCAAGAAGGAGGGTTACAACAAAAGAGAAGCTTCGCCTTTGATTGCTGAGCGATTGAACGTTGCGAAAATTTTAAGAAAAGCATCCAAAAACTGGGATGGTGGATATACCATGGGCGGTTTGTTGGGACACGGCGACGCTTTTGTAGTTCGTGATCCCGCTGGCATTCGCCCTGCTTACTATTATAAGGATGATGAGATTGTTGTAGTGGCATCTGAACGACCCGTGATTCAAACGGTCTTCAACGTAAAATACGATGATATAAAGGAACTAGATCCTGGGCATGCCGTCATTGTGAAAAAAGGAGGTGCGGTCGATGTTAAGGAAATCTTGGAACCCACAGAACGTAAGGCCTGCTCTTTTGAGCGCATCTATTTTTCGAGGGGCAGCGATAAGGAAATCTACCAAGAACGAAAGATGTTGGGGAAATTGGTATTTCCACAGATCCTTAAATCCATTGATGACGATTTGACCAATACGGTCTTCTCGTATATTCCCAATACCGCCGAAACCTCTTTCTTTGGAATGGTCAAAGAGGCACAGAGTTATCTCAACAAGAAAAAGGAACAGCAGATTCTGGCTTTGGGACCCAATATAACAGGAGAAGAGCTTCATGAAATTTTGGATGTGCGACCACGAATTGAAAAAGTGGCCATTAAAGATGCCAAACTGCGAACATTCATTACCCAAGATACAAGTAGGGATGACCTCGTGGCCCACGTTTATGATATTTCCTATGGTTCGGTAAAGGAGGATGATAATCTTGTGATTATTGACGATAGTATAGTAAGGGGCACCACCTTAAAACGAAGCATCCTAAAAATATTGGATCGGCTTTCCCCTAAGAAAATCATTGTGGTTTCTTCTGCCCCGCAGATACGCTATCCCGATTGCTATGGGATAGATATGGCCAAATTGGAAGATTTTGTTGCGTTTAAAGCTGCACAGGCTCTGCACGAAGACCACGGAACCACGAACAAGATTAAGGAAATTTACGAGAAGTGTTTAAAGCAAACATCTTCCAAGGACAAGGACGTGGTTAACTATGTGAAGGAATTTTATGCTCCGTTTACAGATGAGCAGATTTCCAAAAAAATTGCTGAAATCTTAAGCCCGGATGGCATAAAAGCTGAAGTGGACATTATTTACCAGACGGTTGATAACCTGCATGAAGCATGTCCAAAAAACCTAGGTGATTGGTACTTTACCGGTGATTACCCCACACCAGGAGGAAATCGCGTGGTAAATAGGGCATTCATCAACTTCTTCGAAGGAAAGAACGAACGAGCATATTGATCAAGCCAATCCAGAACCAAAGCCATGTATGCATTTCATCGATGAAATAAGCAGATTGGCGTGTTTTTATACGATGGGCAAGCGTCAAACCTACTTTAGTGTTGCCATAGCATAAGTAGGTTAAGTTCATGGTAAGATTTGGGGCAAAAAAGGTGGAAGCTATTCCACCTTTTTTATTTTGTATACTTTCCGATTCCACTGTTTCGTAATCCTTTTCCTTACTAACAGCCCGTACAAACCACAAGTTGGGCAGTTCAACCAATTAACGTGGGTTTCATCTAAAAGCTTGCTGGGCAAAAGACCCCTTGGCGTACATTTGGAGGACCATAGCATAAGTAGGTTAAGTTCATGGTAAGATTTGGGGAAAGAAGGCGGAGCATGCTCCGCCTTCTTTATGTTTGACAACCAAGGATTTATCCAAAAAATCGACGAACTGCACGTTTTCTTTTTTGTTGAAAAAGCAAAAATTTCTCCAAAACCCTTTGTTATTTTACACAATACCAGTATTTTAGTCTCGCCATAGCATAAGTAGGTTAAGTTTATGGTAAGATTTGGGACGAAAAGGGCAGGAGCTTTCCTGCCCTTTTCTATTTACACTAATCATCCTAGTTCATTCAATAAAAAAAGCCGCGCATTTTGCGCGGCTTTTCAATATATATAATGAATTCAGTCTTATTTTCCTGCCTCGTAGTTTTCGGAAACCTTATCCCAATTGATCACGTTGAAAAAAGCAGAAATATAATCAGGTCTTCTGTTTTGATAGTTTAAATAGTATGCATGCTCCCATACATCCAATCCTAAAATAGGCTGTCCGTCACAACCTGTTCCGGGCATAATGGGGTTGTCTTGGTTAGGAGTAGAGCAAACTTCCAGTTTACCTCCCTTGTGTACGCACAACCAAGCCCATCCTGAGCCAAAACGTGTTGCCGCTGCCGCTGCGAACTTTTCCTTGAATCCATCAAAAGAACCGAAAGCAGCATCAATGGCCTTGGCCAATTCGCCACTTGGGGTCCCTCCCCCGTTGGGAGACATTACTTCCCAGAAAAGGGAGTGGTTGTAAAAGCCTCCACCATTATTTCGAACTGCGCCATTGCTCATATCCAAATTGGACAAAATAGCTTCAATGTCCTTTCCTTCCAAATCTGTTCCCGCAATAGCGTTATTTAGATTATTGGTATAACCGTTGTGGTGCTTGGTATGGTGAATTTCCATGGTCCTAGCATCTATATGTGGTTCCAATGCATCGTATGCATACGGTAATTTTGGTAATTCAAAAGCCATAATTCTTTGTTTTTGTGTTATTACTAATTCATGTAAAAATACGGGTTTTAACAAACATATTCATCTAAATCCGTGTTAAGTTCAGATCGATAATTCTTATTTTGCAATAAAAGTTTTCTTGGGTAACAACAACTTTAAAATATACAGTGCTTCGGCTGGTTCCGGCAAGACCTATGCCTTGACCAAGGAATACTTAAAACTGTTGTTGGCCAACGATTCTCCTTCCAAGTTCAGGCAGATTTTGGCCATTACCTTTACCAATAAGGCTGTGGATGAGATGAAAACCCGAATCTTGGACAACCTCTTTGCTTTTGGCAGAAGTCCCATTCCCCAAAAACAATCATCTCTTTTTAATGAGTTGTGCCATGAACTTTCAGTAGACGATACGGAATTGCAACAACGCTCGCTAAGGGCTTTAAAGCGAATCCTGCACAATTATTCGTTTTTTGAGATTTCCACCATTGACAAGTTCAACCACAAGATTATAAAGACCTTTGCCCGCGATTTGCATCTTTCCCAAAATTTTGAGGTGGAGCTGGATATTGATCTGCTCTTGGAAGAAGCCATTGGTCGATTGCTGGAACGTGCCGGCAGCGACACTGAACTTACCGAAGTGCTGATTGCTTTTTCCCTTGAAAAAATTGATGACGACAAAAGCTGGAACATTGCCTATGATCTTTTGGAAATTGGAAAATTGCTTTTTCAAGAAAACCATGCTGCACATATAGATTCTCTGCGTTCCAAGTCTATTGCTGATTTTAAGGAAATTCAGAAATCAATAGCCTCCATGAGCAAGGCTATCGAGGAAAAGGCAAAACAACTGGCTCAAAATGTCCTTGAGGAAATAGGCAGGCAGGGTTTTGAGTTAACAGATTTTCCAAGCGGCACCCTGCCCAGTCATTTTAAAAAAATATCTGAGGGGGTTTTTGAAGCTAGAAAATTATACAACAATAAACTTGAACAAAATTTAAGAGAAAACAATAAGATTCTTTACTCCAAAGATAAGAGGGACTCATCCACTTTATCTTCTATAATTTTAGAGCAGTTCTTGCTTATAAAGAAGAATCTATGGCAACTAACATATTTAAAAAACATCTATGGCAACATGGTTCCCTTGACCTTGCTCAATGAGATTGCCAAGGAAATCAAAAATATCGAGCTGGATCGGGACATCATCCCCATTTCGTCCCTCAATGCTATTCTTTCCAAAGAAATCAAAGACCAACCCGTTCCCTTTATCTATGAGCGGATGGGTGAAAAATACCGTCATTATTTTATTGATGAATTTCAGGATACCTCCCAAATGCAATGGGAAAATCTGATTCCACTTATTGGGAACGCCCTGGAAAGTGAGGATGAAAAACACCAGCGTGGTTCCCTTTTCTTGGTGGGTGATGTAAAGCAGGCCATTTATCGTTGGCGGGGAGGACGGGCCGAACAACTTTTGGACCTGTTAAATGGACAATCAACGCCCTTTGTAGTGGAGCCTAGCATCCGTTCATTGGAAACCAACTGGCGGAGCTGTGACGAAATCGTTCAATTCAACAATCGCTTTTTTACTTCGGTGGCACCCATACTCCAAAATGAAGCGTACAAAAATCTCTTTTTACAGGACAGCCATCAAAAAACCAATAATAGGTCTGGCGGATTTGTACAACTGTGCTTTTTGGAAAATGGCATCGAAGAGAAAGAAGAAACCTACTGTTTAAAAACCTTGGAGACTCTCCAGTACCTTACCTCCCAAGGATATCCCTATTCGGATATCTGCATCTTGGTCCGCGACAATAAAAATGGAATGCTCTTGGCAGACTTTCTTGCCCAAAACCATATTCCTATTATTTCGTCGGACGCACTCCTACTCAACAATAACAAAACTGTAATCTTTTTAATGGCTTTGTTGCGCATTATGGAGAATCCCGCGGATCGCGAAGCGGCATACCAAGTGCTTTTGTTCTTGACGAAGCATGAAACGCACAAGCATGGAATTATTTCCAAAAATTTGGACCATATTGAAGCCTATCTTTTTGAAGAACATGCTTTCAACATGCAAAAACTAAAAGGGCAGTCCGTATCCACGATTTTGGAAAGCGCCATTGTACAGTTTGAACTCTCTAGTGACTCCACGGCATATCTTACCTTTTTAATGGACGAAGTCTTACTGGTTGAAAAAAGAATTGGAGCTAGTATTTATTCCTTTTTAAAGTATTGGGAGCAAAAAAAAGATTCTCTTTCGATTGCGGCACCGGATAACGTAAATGCTGTTACGATCATGACCGTACACAAGTCCAAGGGGCTGGAATTCCCTTTTGTAATCTTTCCCTTTGCCAATTCCAGAATAAACAAAATGGGTAAAAAATCTTGGGTGCCGGCCACCCAAGCAGAAAATGATTTGGGTTTAAATGAATTCCTTATCAACACCAACAGAGATATGCTCGAGTACAATTTGGATGCTGCCGAAATCTACGCGGCTGAAGAACAGAAGTCTATTTTGGACGCCATGAACGTACTCTATGTCGCTCTTACCAGACCCATAAAAGGGCTTTATGTGTTCACCGAAAAAGGAAAAGATATGAACTCCATGGAAAATGTTTCGAGCTATGCAGACCTATTCCAATGGCATCTGAAAGAATTGGGGGTTTACCAAAATGAAAAGGAGTTGTATTCTTTTGGGGAGTTCCAAGAGAACCAAAGCACCTATGTCGCAAAAGAAGAAACAGATTTTATCCCCTACGTTACCAGGCCCAAGGGAGATACTGGCTTCAGTATTTCAACTGCTTCCGGCAGGTTGTGGGACGATGGCCGTTTAGAGGCCATTGAGGCTGGAAACCTTATACATTATGCCCTGAGTCAGATAAAGACTCGAGAAGATATTCTGCCCGTGGTTGAAAAGCTTCAACTGGCAGGACACTTTCAAAAAGATGCCGCGGGCGAAATTCAACAAAAACTAATGCAGGTTGTAGGGCATCCAAATCTAAAGGCGTACTTTTCCGCCCCATATGAGATTTGGAACGAACAGGAAATCCTGACCGTCAATGGCCTATCATTGCGCCCAGACCGTATCGCAATTTTAGGTGATCAAGCCACGGTGATTGATTACAAGACAGGAAAGCCTTCACCATCACATAAGGAACAAATAGTACAATATGGAGATGCCCTGAGTGCAATGGGCTATAAAGTAGACCATAATATTATTGTATATATAGACCACGAAATAAACCCCATATTCATTTAATCAACAATCATGTACGGAAAAATCAAAGAACATTTGGCCCAAGAACTGGAAAACATACAGGAAGCGGGTCTGTTTAAAAAAGAGCGTATAATCACCTCTCCTCAAGGGGCTGCCATTACCATTTCAACAGGACAGGAGGTCATAAACTTTTGCGCCAATAATTATTTGGGGCTTTCTTCCCATCCCGATGTGATCCAAGCTGCAAAGGATGCCATGGATACCCATGGTTTTGGAATGTCGTCTGTTCGGTTTATCTGCGGCACACAGGATATCCACAAAACTTTGGAACAGAAAATTGCAAATTTTTACGGTACGGAAGACACCATATTATATGCCGCTGCCTTTGATGCCAACGGAGGGGTGTTTGAACCATTGCTGACCGCCGAGGATGCCATAATCTCCGATTCGTTGAACCATGCCTCCATCATAGATGGTGTTCGTTTGTGCAAAGCCAAACGTTATAGGTATGCCAACAACGATATGGCCGATTTGGAACAACAGTTAAAGCAAAGCATTGCAGATGGCTCCCGGTTCAAGATCATTGTCACTGATGGAGTCTTTTCCATGGATGGCCTTTTGGCACCTTTGGACAAGATTTGTGATTTGGCCGATAAATATGACGCCCTCGTAATGATAGATGAATGCCATGCTGCAGGTTTTATTGGGGAGACCGGAAGGGGTACGTTGGAGGAAAAAGGTGTACTGGACCGAATAGACATTATCACCGGAACCCTTGGCAAAGCATTGGGTGGTGCCATGGGCGGCTACACCACAGGCAAAAAAGAAATCATTGAAATGCTGAGACAACGGTCCAGACCCTATCTTTTTTCCAACTCCTTGGCGCCGGCCATAGTGGGGGCTTCCATTAAAGTATTTGAAATGCTGGATAAGGACACTTCCCTCAGGGATAAGCTCCAGACCAATACAGAATACTTTAAAAAGGGAATGAAAGATGCCGGTTTTGATATTATAGATGGGGATTCTGCCATTGTGCCCGTAATGCTCTACGATGCCAAACTTTCCCAACAGATGGCAGATATGCTCCTCGAAGAAGGTATTTATGTCATCGGATTTTTCTATCCGGTTGTTCCCAAAGGCAAGGCAAGAATCAGGGTACAACTCTCCGCAGCCCATGAAAAACATCATTTAGATCGTGCCATAAATGCATTCACCAAAGTGGGAAAGGCACTAAAAATCGTTTAACTGTATAAAAAGTTCTACGTAATACGTTAAAAAAAAAGAAAAATTGATTTTGTTAATAGTTCTTAACAACTTACATTTGCAGCTGATAAACACTTAAACTTAAAATTTTGAGCATGAAACATCTTAGCAAATTATTGGTTGTTGCCCTTGTGTTTGTAGGGATCAACAACATACAAGCGCAAGACGAGAATAATCCATGGCAGATCAGTTTTGGAGTGAATGCTATAGACGCTTATCCAACCAATGACGAGAATAACCCATTTTCAAGTACTACTTTGTTTGATGAGTACTTTAATGTTTCAGACCATTGGAACATTTTGCCTTCCGTTTCTTATGTTGGAGTTTCCAAGTACATCGGTGATGGTTTCTCTCTAGGTGTACGTGGTTCCTTGAACAGAATCGAGAAAATTGGTGACACCTCTGTGGATGACCTTTCTCACTATGCTGTAGATGGTACCATTAAGTACAACTTCCTAAAAAACACTACAATTGATCCTTTTGCTGAGATCGGTGGTGGTTATACTTGGGTTGATGAAATCGGAGCTGGTACCGTTAACGGTGGTGTTGGTATCAACATCTGGTTCTCTGAAAACATCGGTCTTACACTACAGACCCAGTACAAGCATGCTTTCGAAGATTACTTGGTTAAGCATTTCCAACACTTGGCTGGTATTAGCATTAAATTTGGTGGTACTGACACTGACGGTGATGGTATCTACGACAAAGACGATGCTTGTCCAGAAGTTGCTGGTTTGGAAGCTTTCAACGGTTGTCCTGATTCTGATGGTGATGGTATCGAAGATTCTAAAGATAGCTGCCCTAACGAAGCTGGTTCCAAAGAAATGAACGGTTGTCCTGATGCTGATGGTGATGGAGTTGCCGATAAAGATGACGCTTGTCCTAACACTGCTGGTCTTCCTGCTCTAGCTGGATGTCCTGATGCTGACGGTGACGGTGTTGCCGATAAAGACGATGCTTGTCCTAACGAAGCTGGTCCTGCTGAAAACAAAGGATGCCCATGGCCTGATACTGACGGTGACGGTGTTCTTGACAAAGATGATCAATGCCCAGATGTTGCTGGTACTGTTGCTAACAACGGTTGCCCTGAAGTAACTGAAGAAGTTCAGAAACAATTGAACGACTACGCTAGAACTATCTTGTTCGATACTGGTAAGGCTTCCATCAAAGCAGAATCTACTACTGTAATGGTTGACATCATCCAAATCTTGAACGAGTACCCAACTGCTAAATTTACTGTTGAAGGACATACTGACAGCGTTGGTAGCGAGAAATTGAACCAAGAGCTTTCTGAGAAAAGAGCTAACTCTGTACGTGACTTTTTGATCGACAAAGGAATCTCTTCTTCAAGATTGACTGCTATCGGTTACGGTGAGGCTAAGCCTATCGCCACTAACAACACAAGAGCTGGTAGAGCACAAAACAGACGAGTTGAAATCAACTTGGTAAAATAATGAAATAGAAACTTAGTTTTCTTTTCAAAAAGGCTCCCGATAATTCGGGGGCCTTTTTTATTTTTAGTCCATGCAACAAAGTTTTCTGGAACACGTATTGGACCGCTTGCGAGAGAAGGGCATCAATCCTTCCCAATGTACCTTTGTACTCCCAAGTAAACGATCGGGGACTTTTTTAAAAAAGTTCATTTCACAAAGACTGCAACAAAACACCTTCGTCCCGAAGATTTTTTCCATCCAGGACTTTATCGCGGACATTTCCGGAATGGACAGGGCTCCAAACCTAGAGCTACTCCTGACTCTCTTTGAAGTTTACCAAAAATCGAACCTAGAAGAACACGATGACTTTCCAACCTTCATGAAATGGGGGCAGGTTCTCTTGCAGGATTTTGATGAAATAGACGGCTATCTAATTCCTCCCAAGGATATCCTCAATTATCTGTCAGCTATCAAGGAACTCAACCACTGGTCCCTACAGAAAGAGAAAACCGAGCTCGTTAAAAACTATCTGCAACTGTGGAATAATTTGGAGTCTCTTTACAATGGCTTCACCAAAACCTTGTTGGAACAGCTACGAGGCTACCAAGGACTCATGTCCAGAATTGCAGTGGATAAATTGGAAGATTACGGTACAGCGCACAAAAGCTATCCTACAGTCTTTGTGGGCTTCAATGCCCTGAACAATGCAGAATCCACCATTGTCCAATATTTCTTGGAACAGGGAAATGGACTCATCTATTGGGACATTGACACCCATTTCTTGAACGACCCTATCCATGACGCCGGACTTTTCATCAGAAAATACCAGCGGGAGTGGCCCTATTACAAAAATAAAGGCACCATAGAGCCCCAAGACCATTTTCTCGCTTCCAAAAGAATCGAAATAACCGGGGTTCCAAAAAGTATCTCGCAGACCAAATATGTGGGACAGTTGTTGCAAAATTTAAATGACAGCAAGGAAATTGATCTCGCAAAGACCGCAGTGGTACTGGCCGATGAAACCCTCCTTACACCCATGCTCAAAGCTGTTCCAGCCGCCATTGAGAGCACCAATATTACCATGGGGCTACCGTTGGACAAAACCGTGCTCCACTCCTTTTACCTGAGTTTTTTGGACCTAAGCAGCACTGTATCGGAACGGGGATGGCTCTACAAGAATGTTTTGGAATTCCTCTCTAATCCCTATACCTCGGCATTGTCCAAAGACCAACCATTGGATTTTGCCAAGGTAATCTCCAACGACATCAAACAGAACAATTGGTTGTACTTGGATTACAACGCCTTGTCCAACTATGCCGTTGCCTCCGAAATCCTAAAGATTATTTTCCCCAGCACAGCAATCAGCCCAGTACAGTGGGTAGATTGCTGTCTTTTGCTCACCCTCCGTTTAAAAACGCTATTCCAAAAAGAGAAAAATTCATTGGAACTGGAACAGCTATTCCGCTTTTACACGCTCTTCAACCAATTGAAGCAGCACTTGGACAAATTGGGGCAAATTAAAGAACTTCGATCCATCAAAAGCCTGTTCAAGCAATTGACAAACATGGAAAACCTGGATTTTGTTGGAGAACCGTTGACGGGCCTACAGATCATGGGAATGTTGGAAAGCCGAAACTTGGATTATGAAACGGTCATCATTACCTCGGTCAATGAGGGAATCCTGCCTTCGGGAAAATCCAACAACTCCTTTGTTCCCTTCGATGTAAAACGGGATTACGGCCTGCCCACCTACAAGGAAAAAGACGCAATTTACACCTACCACTTCTATCGACTCATTCAACGCGCCAAAAACGTGTTCGTCATCTACAACACAGAACCCGACGTCTTGGAAGGTGGCGAAAAAAGTAGACTGGTCTCGCAATTGCTTACCGACAAGGACGTGGCCCCTTTTGTGACCCACCGCATAAGCACGCCGCAGACCCAGATCAAGGCAGAAACCCTCTTGCAGATTACCAAGGGTGAGCAACTGCACAGGGATATCGTGGCTTTTGCCGAAAACGGTTTTTCCCCAACCTCCCTGACCAATTACATTAGAAACCCCATCGATTTTTACACCCGTAATATTTTAAAAATCAACGATGTGGAGGAAGTGGAAGAGAACATCGCTGCCAACACCTTCGGGACCATTGTGCACGACAGTCTGGAGGACCTATACCAGCCTTTATTGGGGCAAGTGCTCACCAAGGAAAACGTATCCGCCATAAAACCGCACATCGCCCAAACGGTGCAGCGACATTTCAATAAAAACCTATCAGGGGTCGATGTTTCCAAAGGAAAATATCTTCTGGTTTACAACGTCATCGGAAAATATCTGGAAAACTTCATCGGTTTGGAACTGCAACAACTCCAGAGGCATGAGGTAAAACTCCTCGCTCTGGAAGAACGTTACGAGTGCCAACTGCAAGTACCCGGTCTGGACTTCCCCATAAAATTGAAAGGGACCCTGGACCGTGTGGACCAAGTAGACGGCATTGTCCGGGTGGTGGACTACAAGACTGGAAAGGTGGAACCCAAAAACGTAAAAATTACGGATTGGGAGGAACTCATCACCAATTACGACAAGAGCAAGGCGTTCCAATTGCTGTGCTACGCCCTGCTGTACACCAAAAAACACGGGGAACAACCCTTGCACGCAGGCATCTATTCCTTTAAAAACCTTGGACAGGGATTTTTCCCTTTTACCGAGGACAAAAACCCCTTGATCGACGCCAAGGTGCTGGAAACATTTAACCGCTATCTGGAACAACTCATCAAGGAAATCTGCTCCACGCAGATTCCGCTGACCGAAAAGCCCGTTTAATTATTTTAAATCGGGGCGGGTGGGTCGTACCTCTATCTTGCTGGGCAGTGTTCTAGGGTGCATGGTGAGTAGATCCACCACCAACTTCCCAATATCTTCTGGTTGGATTTTCCAAGCGTCCTTCTCCGAGGGTTCGTGGTCGTTGAAATGACTCGCCACCGATCCCGGCATAATCGTGGTGACCTTGATGTTGTATTGCCTCAAATCCAGCATGGCGGCCTGCGTAAAGCCCACTACGCCAAATTTGGTGGCATTGTAGCCCGCTGCGGTGGCAAAAAAGTTGGTCCCGGCCAAGCTGGCCAAGGTCATATAATAACCTTCGGTTAGTTTTAGGGCCTCTACCGAAGCCTTTAGCGTATGGAAAACCCCGTTCAGGTTGGTGTTGATCATTTGGCTCCAATCTTCGGGCTTCATTTCGTCTATGGGTGCAAAATGGCCCACCCCTGCATTGGCCATGACCACATCCAATCGCTTCCATGTTTTTAGAATATGTGCAACAGCATCTATTTCATCCTGTAATTCAACCACGTCCGAAACCACGCCCAAAACATTGGTGCCCGCATTAAGTTGGTTTACGGCTTCGTTGACACCTTCCCGGTTCCGTCCACTTATGGCCACTTTCATGCCCTGTTGCAAAAGGCTCTTGGCAATGCCCAACCCTATTCCTTTGGTGCCTCCTGTGATGTAGGCTACTTTTCCTTCTAAGTCCATATTGATTTTTTTATCCCCTAAAGTTCACAAAGGAAATGGGCAAAAACAAAAAAACCATCCTAAAAGGATGGTAAAGTTTTTGAAGCAGAATAACAATCCAAGCTAGTCAACCGTAATCAGTTTGCCGTTGCTTTCGGCATATGCAATGCCCCACTCCGTAATCTTTTGAATGATGGGAAGCAAACTATCGCCCAATTCAGTTAGGGAATATTCAACCTTGAACGGCGGTTTCGCACCATGCTTTTTTCGCAGTACAAGCCCATCGTTTACGAGTGCTGTCAACTGAATGCTCAGCATTTTATCGGTAATATCGGGTATCAGCTGTTTTATTTCAGAAAAGCGCAATTTCCCCCTACGCAGATACCAAAGTATGATTGACTTCCATTTTCCGCCAATAAAGTGGAACCCTACAGCGGTACCACAATGAAAAATCGCATCCCCGACTTGATATACCTTTTTTTCATTGTCCAAGATCATGGCAACCGTTTTATACTATCAACCTTGACAGTTATTGGTTATCAAAAATAATAAAAATAGCTTTGTACTATAAAAAGTATAGTTTAAATGAATGTTTACGACATGATAGGGTACATGGGCTTGGCACTGAACCTTTACTCCATGTATACCAAAGGCGAATATCGGTTGCGGCTTTTCTCGGCAATGGCCAATTTCATCTATATTATATACGGCTTTCTTATTTCGGCCATGCCCATTGTAATTGGTTGTACTATTGCAGTGATCCTTCATTTATATCGCTTAAAACACATAAAAACCATCAACAATGCTGAACATACGCCTTGCCACAAAGAGTGATGCCCCAATGATTGCCCTTCTTGGTCGAATCACTTTCAATGAAACCTTTGGCCATCTGTTCACGGACAAAAATGACCTGCTGGCGTACCACCAGAGAACCTTTTCCGTAAGCAAGATGGAAAGCAGTCTGCAAAAGAAAGCCAATGTTTTTTGGATCGCTTTTTACGATAAACTGCCCGTAGGCTATGCCAAATTGAAACTGGATTCCCACTCCCCCTTTTTACCTTCAAATAAAACCTGTCAGCTACAAAAGATATATGTCCTTAAAGATTTTTTGTCCAAAAAAATTGGTCTGGAATTACAGACAGCGCTTATAGATGAAGCCCGGAACAGAGATTTTGAAACCATCTGGCTATCCGTTCTCAACACCAACACAAGGGCTATTGCATTTTATAAAAAAAATGACTTTGCGCCTATAGGAACCCATGATTTTCAGATAGGAAAGGAAAAATTTGGTTTTAGTGCCATGGCCAAAAAGCTTTAGAAAGCAATAGGAGCAGCCACACCCCCACACCAAATAATTTCTTACTTTGCATGAGTGAACAAATCTTTAAACCATCTACCTAAAACCAAGCAAGATGAGCTGGGCCGCCTCACCACCCTGCTCTCCGCCTTTAAAGAGGTGGAAATGGTGCTGCTCTTTGGCAGCTACGCCCGCGGCAACTGGGTAGAGGACACCTATGTGGAAAAGGGCATCACCTATGAATATCGGAGCGATTATGACCTGCTCGTAGTGCTCACCCATGAGGACCTGCAACAAAAGTTCCGGATAGAGGACAAGGTAAAGGCCGAGCTTACCGCCACAGGCCAAGTGCGTACTCCCGTGAACCTCATTTTCCACGGTATAAAACACCTGAACCAAGCCCTGCGACTGGGCAACTACTTTTTTAAGGACATTAAAAAAGAGGGCATTGTGCTGTACGACTCGGAAAAGTGTAAACTGGCCACGCCCAAACTCTTGACGCCCCAAGAAAGCCAACAAAAGGCCCAAGAACATTTTGACCAGTGGTTTACGAGTGCGAATGGTTTTTTCAAAACCTTTAGGTTTAACTTTTCCGAGAAAGATTATCATTTAGCAGCCTTTCAACTCCACCAAGCCACGGAGCGCTACTACACCACCATATTATTGGTGTTCACGGACTACCGCCCCAAGGATCACAATCTGGAGACCTTGGGCATTAAAGTGGAAATGTGCGACAAGCGTTTTGCGGTCTTCCCCACCCAGACCGAGGAGGAAAAACGCCTCTTTGAACTGCTGAAGCGCGCCTATATAGATGCCCGTTACAAAATGGAGGAGTACCACATCACCAAAGGTGATCTGGAGTATCTGTCGGCCCGCGTGGCAGAGCTACAACAATTGACCGAGGACATCTGCCTTGAAAAGATTAAAGGGATTGGGGAGAGGTGAAAGTGATATTTTAAGATATATGCTATTCTGGAAAACTGAAAATAGAATTGCTCCAAAACGAGATTTTCACTCGAAAATTAGGGATTACTACATTGGTGTTTCCAACAACCAAGTTCCGGTTGAATTATTGAATGAAATCATCACGAGGGTAACTGACAACATTTATAGCGATTACAAACGATTCTGGAAGCAGTATCCAAAATCAAGGAAAAGATATTCAACCTTAAAGATGGAGGATGTTGAGCATCCTTCTATCAATTTTCTGATTACAGATTTTTTGGAAAAGAAAAAAGTCATTGGGATTAGGAATCTCTCAAAGATTCTATTCAAAATGAATGATGATGAATATGATAAATATTTAGACCACAAGAATTGGTATGAAACTAAATAAAATCCCCTGCTGCCGCAAGATTCCATCTTGTGGCAAACAACCCATAAAAATCCTTAAAAATTTATGTATCTTTTACCTCAATGAAGCGCCTTGGGGTTTCATGATGTGCAGTCCTGTGTGGGCAACACTATACAAGTACGGACATTAAAAATTGAATGAATGGAAAACGTTTGGACAATAACAACAGCATCGGCACTATTTTTAATATTGGGTTTTCTCCTGTATAAAGGTCTTGGAGCGTATGTTAGAAATGCATTCGGCAAAAAATGGCTAAAGGTGTGGGGGAACAAAGTATACTTCTGGCAAAGTGTAGTCTTTACCAGCATAGCCAGTACGGTCTTGGTGATGTATGTTTTAAAATGGTCGAATGTTGTAACCTTTTAAGGCCAAAAGAAAAACAAGTGGAAAATAAAAAAGCACCTCCATTGAGGTGCTTTTTTATTTGTGGAGAATACCGGATTAACCCGTTGTTCCGTGTGATCCAGTTCTGCAAATGCAAGGTCCATGACTTAGGCCATGGGCATTTAAAACACAAAAGCCGCCAAATGTATTTGAGCGGCTTTCATTTGTTTTAAACGCAATACCTTGCGCTTGATCGTGGAGAATACCGGATTCGAACCGGTGACCTCTTGCCTGCCAGGCAAGCGCTCTAGCCAACTGAGCTAATCCCCCAAAGAGAGCGCAAAGGAAATACTTTTTTCCGAAACTATCAAAAATAGTGCGCCTGCTTAGTCTTTTTTAACGCTGAGCACCAATACGGGGATGGGTACAAAGAACTCGGACTTTCTAATGGTGTTCTTTTCCCATAGTTTTTTAAAGAACCCGCGTTTCCTTCGGAACACACACAACATGTCCGGGTGTTCGTTCCTAAAATGTTCCATCACCCCTAGATAGGTGGTGGCGTTTTCGGTAATGGTCAACTGCTTGCTCAGGTCCATAAGGGCGGTGTTCACCTTAAGGTCGTCCTCGGAATACCCGGGGCGTTTTACCAACAAAAGGCTTACCTCTGCCCTGAATTTGTTCTTTATGGTCACCAACGGGCTCAAAATGCTGCTCCGCTTCAAGATTCCGGAGCCAAAGGCCGTTAAAACCTTTTTGATGGGCTTAAACTCGGTTCCCTTGGGAACGATCAAAGTGGGAATGTTGGTCTGTTTAATGATCCTCCCCGATGTGTTCCCCAGATAAAGCTCCTCCATAATGTCGTTGCTCCGTGGTGCTATAATGATCAGGTCTATGCCCAATTCCTTGTTTATGCTGTTCAGACCATCAACAATATCACCATTATAAGTGGCTATTTTAATCTCCACACCTTTGGTGTCCACTTTTTCGATGATCAGCTTTAAATGCTCCTTGCCACTTTTTGAAACCTTCTCTTCCACATTGGCCAAGCTCCCGATTCCAGTGGCCACATGGAACACATCCATGACAAAGATCTTGGCGCCAAAGTTCGATGCAAAGTCTACGGCATACTGCAAAGTTTGTGAAGAATCCGGTGATGTTCCAATGGGTACAAGAATGTTGTTCATTATTTGGCTGTTATGATTTAACCCTAAATTTACAATTAAATTGAAATGAATCCATGATACGGCACGCAAAGATATCTGAAATTGACCATATCCTGACCATTACCAAGGCCTGTGCCCTAAAAATGCAGTCCAACGGTATTTTTCAATGGAACGAGCACTATCCCAACAAGGCCGCATTTGTCAACGACCTTGACCGAAACGAACTCTATGTGAAGGAGCACGAAGGCTCCGTTGTGGGGGCCATTGTGGTTTCCACTCACATGGATGAGGAGTATGTGCCCATTGAATGGCTCACCCCCAATGGCAACAGTACGTATATCCACCGACTTTGCGTGGACCCGGCCTGTCAGGGCAAGGGGTTTGCCCAAGAGCTGATGGATTTTGCGGAGGAACATTCCAAAACACAGGGGTTTGTATCGGTGCGGTTGGATACGTTTTCACAAAACAAACGGAACCAGCGTTTTTATGAGCAACGGGGGTATCAAAAGCTGGGCGATATCTTCTTTCCCAAACAAAGTGGGCATCCTTTTCATTGTTATGAATTAGTGCTGTAACTTGCAGCGTCTTGAGCACGCAGATCAATTTTAAAAGCATCAACCAACTGGCGGTTCCCGCCACCATTTCGGGCATTGCGGAACCCATTCTTTCCATAACGGACACGGCCATTGTGGGCAATATTCCCGTGGACGGGTTGGAGTCCTTGGCCGCGGCCGGGATCGTGGGGTCGTTTTTGTCCATGCTCATCTGGGTGTTGGGCCAAACGCGAAGCTCCATTTCCGCGATCATCTCCCAATATTTGGGTGCCGGCAAATTGGAAGAGGTGAAACATCTGCCCGCGCAGGCCATCTTTTTCAACATTTTGTTGAGCATCGTAGTGCTGTTATCGACCGTCTTTATCATTGAGGATATTTTTAGGCTTTTCAATGCCACGGGGAAAATATTGCAGTATTGCATTTCTTACTATTCCATTAGGGTCTGGGGCTTTCCCCTCACCCTGTTCACCTTTGCCATTTTTGGCATTTTTAGGGGATTGCAGAACACTTTTTATCCCATGGTGATTGCCTTGATCGGTGCCGTGCTCAACATTGGTCTCGATTTTTTGTTGGTCTATGGGGTGGACGGTTACATTCCCGCCCTTTATCTGGATGGGGCCGCTTGGGCCAGTTTGATATCACAGGCCATTATGGCCCTGATTGCGTTTGTCCTTTTGCTGAAAAAGACCGACATCAGCCTACGGCTGGTGCTCCCATTGAACAAGGAACTCACCCGATTGGTGTTCATGAGCCTGAACCTTTTTGTGCGGGCCTTGGCACTGAATGCCGCATTGATCATTGCGGTTAGGGAGGCAACCGCCCTTGGCGACAAATACATTGGAGCACACACCATTGCAATAAACCTTTGGCTCTTCGCCGCCTTTTTTATTGATGGATATGGTGCCGCCGGAAACAGCATGGGCGGAAAATTGCTGGGCGCCAAAAACTATGATGGTTTGTGGGAACTTGCCAAGAAAATCATTTTCTATGGGCTCACGGTAAGCGTGGTCCTTATGCTGATAGGTTTTCTGTTCTACAGGCCCATTGGGCACCTTTTTTCCAACGAGACCGTGGTCCTGAAAACCTTTTATGGTATTTTTTACATCGTTATTCTAGGCTTGCCCATGAATACCTTGGCCTTTGTTTTTGATGGGCTTTTTAAAGGTCTGGGTGAAATGAAATATTTGCGGAATGTGCTGCTCTCGGCCACCTTTTTGGGCTTTATCCCGGCGCTATATCTTGGAAAATACCTCGGATGGGGATTCCATGCCATTTGGATCGCCTTTGTGGTATGGATGATGATCAGAGGATTTGCCTTGGTCTGGAAATTCCGGCAAAAGTTCAGGCCCTTGGTGCAAAACGTTTAATTTAGTGTTTAGTTTGAAATCAGACATCAGACATCAGACATCAGACATCAGACATCAGACATCAGACATCAGACATCAGATAATTTAAGATCATGCCCACAGACAGACCCAACGGAAGTTTATATACCAAGATTGACAACGGCGTTGCAACGGTAGAATTTGGCCATCCTGCCAGTAATTCCTTTGTTTCTGAACTTTTGGAACGACTGGCCAAGGAGTTTGACAAGCTTTCCGGGAATGATTCGGTTTCGTTGATTGTCCTTAAATCGGAAGGGGACCGTGCTTTTTGTGCCGGGGCCTCTTTTGATGAACTGGTGGCCATTTCCAATTTGGAAGAGGGGAAGGCTTTTTTCAGTGGCTTTGCCAACGTGATCAATGCCATGCGCAAATGTCCCAAACCCATAATTGGGAGGGTACAAGGAAAAACGGTTGGCGGAGGGGTAGGGTTGGCCGCTGCGTGCGACTATGTATATGCCACGGTGGATGCCGCCATTAAATTATCGGAGATTTCCATCGGGATCGGGCCCTTTGTGATTGCCCCAGCCGTGGAACGAAAAATGGGAAAGGCGTCCTTGGCCGAACTCAGTTTTAATCCCACCGAGTGGAAAAACGCCTATTGGGCCATGGAAAAAGGATTGTTTACCAAGGTCTTCGACTCCATTTCGGAAATGGACAAAGAGTTGGACTTCCATGTACAAAAATTGGCCTCCTATAATCCCAGCGCCTTGGCCGAAATGAAACGCATCCTTTGGGAAGGAACCGAACATTGGGAAGACTTATTGGCTGAACGTGCCGAAATTTCTGGAAAATTGGCCCTTTCCCCAGATACCAAAACAGCTTTGGAAAAATTTAAAAAATAAAATGATATGAATGATTTGGTTTTCCCCCTACTTGCCCTTTTTGTGATTGTGGTATATGTATTCAACAGAATACGAAGCAATAGACGCCATAAAAGATAGTTTATATATAATATATATTTTATATATTTGTAAGCATCTGAACCTTAGATACTACGCCTTATGGGAAACCATGTAAAAAAGCTTATTGAAGTCGACAAGTCACTTGTAGTAAAACTAAAGGTGCTTTCTGCTTTCGAAAACTTGAGTGTGAAGGCCTTGATGGAAAAAGCTGTAATTGAGTATGTAAAAAATAAAGAATTGGAACGTTTTGAGAAGCTTACAGAAGATGAGAAAGAAGATCTTGGGCTTCTCCTTTTAATGCAACAAGCAGATAATAAAGAACTTGCAAACGAGGATGATATTTTTAAAATCCTTGATGAATGAAAATCAAATATCATAAATCACTTGAAAAAGATTTAAGAAAGATTAATGATAAAAAGATAAAGCAAAAGTTAAAGCTTACTATTCTCGAAATGAAAGAAGCGAAAGTTTTGGATGAACTTAAGGAGGTGAAGAAATTAGCTGGACATCCCAACGCTTTTAGAATGCGAATAGGTTCTTATCGTCTCGGTTTTTATTACGAAAACAATACCTTAATATTGTCACGTTTTGTAAAACGAAATGATATTTATAAACTTTTTCCATAAACCCATTGGATAATATTTTACTTCCTAAAGGCAAAAAAGTCTATTTCGCCAGCGACAACCATCTTGGGGCACCCACCCGAAAGGACAGCCTGCCCCGGGAAAAAAAGTTCGTGGCTTGGTTGGATTCCATTAAGCACGATGCCCATGCCATTTTTTTGATGGGCGATCTTTTTGACTTTTGGTTTGAGTATAAAACCGTTGTGCCCAAAGGGTTTACCCGAACGCTTGGAAAACTGGCCGAACTCTCCGACATGGGCATCCAAATCACCTATTTTGTGGGTAACCATGATCTTTGGATGAATGGTTATTTTGAGGAAGAACTCAATATTCCCGTCTATCACAAACCCCAACAATACCTCATTAACGATACATCATTCTTTATTGGCCATGGGGATGGCCTGGGTCCTCATGACAAAGGGTTCAAACGGATGAAGAAAGTGTTTACCAATCCCGTTGCCAAGTGGTTCTTTAAATGGTTGCATCCTGATTTGGGGGTTCGTTTGGGGCAGCACCTTTCCGTGAACAACAAGGTGATTTCCGGTGATGCCGACGCCACTTTTCTGGGTGAGGACAAGGAATGGCTCATTCTGTATGCCAAACGGAAGTTGGAACAGCAACACTATGACCATTTCATTTTTGGACATAGGCACCTTCCCATGGAAATCAAACTCAACGAAAAATCGACCTACACCAATCTAGGGGATTGGATTTCGTATTTTACCTATGCTGTTTTTGATGGAGAAAAACTCACCTTGGAAAAGTTGGAAGGCTAGTCCTTTTCATGCTCATCAATGTCTTTTTGAAGGTCCAGTCTCCTAAACGTAGGGGAAACTATGGCCGTGGTTCCTGCAGTCAATAAGGTCATGCAACCTCCAAAAACTACCGCGGTGACAGTGCCCAGAAGTTTGGCGGCCAAGCCACTTTCAAAAGCGCCCAGCTCATTGGACGACCCCACAAAAATGGAATTCACAGAAGCCACCCTGCCCCGCATATTGTCCGGAGTCTTCAATTGTAGAATGGTCTGGCGTATGATCATGGAAACCCCGTCCACTGCACCACTCAAGAACAGCGCTACCACGGACAACCAGAAGAGTTCCGAGACCCCAAACACAATAATACAGACCCCAAAAGCAAAAACGGCCCACAAGAGTTTTTTTCCTGCCTGCCTATGCAGCGGGAAACGTGTCGAACCCAACATGGTCAAGGACGCGCCTACTGCCGGAGCGGCCCGCAAGATTCCAAAACCTTCGGAACCTACGTGCAAGATATCTTGGGCATAAATGGGCAATAAGGCCACGGCCCCACCAAATAATACTGCAATCATATCCAAGGTCAAGGCGCCAAAAATGGCCTTGTTTCCAAAGACAAATTTGAGTCCGTCCTTTAAACTTTGCATTACAGGTTCCCCAATTTTTGGGTTGAGGATGGGTTTCTTTGGGATTTGAAACAGGAACAAAAGTGCTATCAGGGAAAACATAAAAATGACACACATGGACCAATGCACCCCTATCCAACTGATGGAAAATCCGGCTAAGGCTGGACCTAAAACAGAGGCCAACTGCCAAGTGGAACTACTCCACGTAGCGGCATTGGGATAGATTTTCTTGGGAACAATCAACGCAATCAGTGAAAAAATGGTGGGGCCCAAAAAAGACCGTACCAATCCGCCCATGAACACCAAAGCGTAAATGGAATACAAAATCTGCTTGGACGACCAAGAATCCTCAAGGCCAGGCCAACTCAATAAAAACAGGCCCAGACTGATCACGGAAAAACCGATGATGCAGGTCACCAGAAGGTTTCGTTTTTCCCGTTGATCTACCACATGCCCAGCAAACAGGGCCATACCCACGGCAGGTATTACCTCCATCAATCCAATGATTCCCAAAGAAAGCGGGTCTTTGGTCAAGGAATATACTTGCCATTCAATAACGATGAACTGCATGGACCAAGCAAAGACCATAGCAAATCTGACCAGCAAAAATATGTTGAACTCCTTATAACGAAGCGCAGCGTAGGGATCCATAAATGTCTAGCGAATGTCTCTTAATTTCAATTGAAGGCTTACTGTTCCGTTCCATTCATTTTCATCCAGCGAAAATACGGCATCAAAAGGTTTTTTATCCTTGATTTGATTCAATTTATTTCCAAGGTTGAAGCCTATGGCTCCAATGGGAGGTGAGTCGTTTTGGGTCAAAGAAGCTTTCAAATGTTTTTCCCCTTCGCCTACGCCCCTGGCATAGCCTGTGTCTTGCACCCCTTCGGCCATAAAAACAGGGGTCATGTTCCCTGGACCAAAAGGAGCAAATTGTTTTAGGATGCGCATCAGTTTTGGTGTGATTTGATGTATTGAAATTTTGGCATCTATAGAAATTTCTGGCTGCAATAGCTTAGGGTCGATGGTTTCTGAAACTATTTTCTCGAACTGTTTTTTGAAGGTGTCGTATTGCTCTTCCGAAAGGGTAAGTCCAGCTGCGTACATATGTCCCCCAAATTGCTCCAAACAATCGGAACAACCTTCTAAGGCGTTGTAAATGTCAAACCCTTTCACCGATCGGGCCGATGCCGCCAATTTCTCCCCACTTTTGGTGAAGACCAAGGTGGGTCGGTAATAGGTTTCGGTGAGTCTGGAAGCCACAATGCCTATAACACCCTTATGCCAATTTTCATTGTATACCACCGAGGTGTATCGATTCTCTTCCGCGTTTTCTTGAATCTGCAGCAAAGCTTCCTCGGTAATCTCTTGGTCCAAACTCCTTCGTTCCGTATTAAAGGATTCTATCTCTCCAGCAAATTTTTGGGCTATGTTGAAATCCGTCTCGGTCAACAGTTCCACAGCATGTTGCCCATGTTTCATCCTTCCAGCAGCATTGATCCGCGGTGCAATAATGAACACCACATCGGTAATGGTCAAAGTTGTTTTCCTGACCTGATCAATGATGGCCTTGATGCCCGCCCTTGGGTTGGAGTTGATCACTTGAAGCCCGAAATACGCCAACACTCTGTTTTCCCCCGTGATCTGAACTATATCTGCCGCTATGGCCGTTGCCGCCAAATCCAGATACGGGATAAGGTCTTTCACAGTTTTCCCTTGCCGGGAACCCAAAGCCTGGATGAGTTTAAAGCCCACACCACATCCGCAGAGTTCTTTGTAAGGATAGTCGCAATCCTCCCGTTTTGGGTCGAGAATGGCTATGGCATCGGGGAGTGAATTTCCGGGTCTGTGGTGATCACAGATGATAAAATCGATGCCTTTTTCCTTGGCGTACTGCACCTGTTCAAGGGCTTTCACGCCACAATCCAAGGCTATTATCAATGAAATGTCGTTGTCTTCGGCAAAATCGATTCCCTTCAAGGACACGCCATAGCCTTCCAAATACCGATCAGGGATATAGGTGGCCACATTAGGGTAACTTTCCAATAGGAAAGAGCTCATCAATGCCACGGCCGTTGTGCCGTCCACATCATAATCGCCATACACCAATATATTCTCTTGGTTCGCCATGGCCAATTCAATACGGGCCACTGCCTTGTCCATGTCCTTCATCAAAAAAGGGTCGTGCAGATGGGACAATTTCGGACGAAAAAAGTGTTTGGCCTCTTCGTAATTGGTAATTCCCCTTTGAATCAGCAAATGGGAAATCAGAGGGTCAACATTCAGCTCTTGGGAAAGCTGTTGTATGGTTTGCTCGGTAGGTTTTGGTTTTATGGTCCAACGCATCATCTTGGTTTTTAGGTGTCGTCAGTTCGAGTGTTTCGAGCTTGGCTCGAAATGTATCGAGAACCGATTATTGAAACTTCTTTTTGGCAAGATTGGGCAACGCATCATACTGACCGTTTATGAGGGCTTCCTTTTTGGCTTTTGACCACTTTTTTATCTGTTTTTCCTTTTGAATGGCCAATTCAATTTGTGTAAACTTAGCACAAAAAACCAATTCTACGGGTCTTCTTGAAAAAGTATAACTTGTTGAACGCTTCCCGACAATGTGTTCTTCGATTCTTTTCTTAAGATCCGAGGTTACGCCTGTATAATATGTTCCATCGGAACATTTTAGAATATAGACATACGATAATTTCATGTGATTGACACTTCTCGATACAATTCCGGCTTTGCCAGAACCACTCGAAGTGACGCTGCTTACTTCTTATGAAAAATCGTCTTAATCTCCAATTGCGCAAACCGTCTGAACATTTCCATGACCCCGCAGTATTTCTCCACAGAAAGGTCCACCGCTCTTTGGAGTTTGTCCTCTTTTAAGTTGGACCCATAAAAATGGTATTCAATGACTACTGAATCATAGTATTTGGGATGCTCATCGGTGAGGTTGGCAATGGTTTCAATGGTAAAATCGTCCACCTCAAGTTTCATTTTTTTGATCAATGAAGCCACATCCAATCCAGAACAACCGGCCAAACCCGACAACATAAGTGCCTTGGGACGCAAGCCTGAGCCTTCCCCACCATCATCCGGTCCTGCATCTATTCTTAAATTGTGCCCTGAAGGGTTGTTGCTCTCAAAGGCCATTCCGCCCAACCATTTGGTAGTGATGTGATTTGTCATGGAGTCAAAAAATTTTGTTTCTTGTAGATGTCAAAAATACAATTTAAAATCGCATCCATGGCCTTAGTGAACCCTCTAGACCCCAATCACGACCAAGAAACCAAACAGCTTGCCGAGTTCTTTAATGAAACTCTGGGATTTTGTCCTAATTCGGTATTGACCATGCAGCACCGACCTGCCATTTCCAAGGCGTTTATCAACCTCAACAAAGCAGTGATGGCCAATGAAGGGAGCGTCACTTCAGCCTTGAAACGCATGATTGCTTGGGTAAGCAGCAATGCCACTGGGTGTAGATATTGCCAAGCCCACGCCATACGTGCTGCGGAACGCTATGGGGCCGAACAGGAACAGTTGGACAATATTTGGGAATATCGAACCCATCCTGCTTTTTCCGAAGCGGAACGGGCCGCTTTGGATTTTTCCTTGGCCGCTTCGCAGGTACCCAACGCTGTTAATGCCGAAATCAAGGGACGCTTGTACCAACATTGGAACGAAGGGGAAATTGTGGAAATGCTGGGAGTGATTTCCTTATTTGGGTATCTCAACCGATGGAACGATTCCATGGGCACCTCCATTGAGGATGGAGCCGTGGAAAGTGCCGACCAATATTTGGGCAAACATGGTTGGGAAAAGGGGAAGCATGATGGATCAAGATACTAGATGCTAGAAGTTAGACCGCTTCGCTGTTAGATTACTCTTCTTAATCCCTTTTTAAATATTTAAAGCTTGATAGGTTTGTTCTATCATATAGAAATAGATAATAAATATTATTTATTATATTTGTATAGACAAAATCTATTATATGCCGTTTTTATAATTTGATATGGAAGAATTTCTTTTTGTTGGTCTTTTAATTTATGCCTTAGGGTTAAATAAAATACTCTTAATAATTACTCTAAAAGTACTTTATCCCAATGCTGATATTAAGCAAGCCGAAAGTTTTATTAAGAATACAGGGGCAACATATTTCAAAGAAGCTCTTTTATCATTCATCAAATTTTTGAAATCACAAGCATAACAGCATGGATTTCTTGACCTGCATCAATATTTATGTTTCCATGATGTTTAACCTTTGCAGAAATCAAAAAACGAACTATTATGGTCCAATTGCTCCTTACCCCTGAAAACCACATCCAGCGATTAAACGCCATCCTCAATAAGGTTGACCAACTTCAAAATCTGGGGTTACCTTCGTTGACAAGTCATCCGAATAGTAAATCATGGAACATTTTAGAAGTCTTGGTGCATCTCAATATAGCGTATGGCCATTATCAACAAAAATTCAATCAATACATTCCCAAATTACCAGACAATAAATCTGAAAATGAGGGTTTTAGAATTAGAAGATGGCAAAAATTGGTGGTTGATAGCCAAAGGCCAAAAGAAGGTGTTCGCAAATGGAAAATGAAGACCTTAAAAAAGTTTGAACCTCCTTTGGACCGCAACCAATTAAATCACGAAAAATCGAAAGAAATCTTCAAAACTTTTTTTGAGTTGCACAACCATCTCAAAGAAGCCGTCTTGCTCTGCAGGAAAAAAGAGGTGTCCCAGCTAAAAATTCCTTCGGCCATTGGACCTATAGTCCTTTTTTATCTTCCGGAAGCCTTTGAGTTTCTAATTTGTCACCTAGAACGGCATATGGTACAGATAGATGAAATCCTTCAGCAACAAGAAGCCTTGGTTTCTACCTAACAACCTTCGCTCTAGCTGCAACATAATCCTTATTTTTAAGGCAATTAAGTCATTCCTGTTATGGACGATGAAGCATCCCGTATCCTAAAAGGATTCTTTCCAAATATCGATTTTACCAAAGAAGAGGAGCGGTATTTTAAGTCGCTATGGTCCATTAAAACATTTGATCAATATGATCTGATCACCGAAGCGGGCAAGATTGAACGCTATTTTTACATCGTGCTTGATGGTGTTCAGGCCATTTATCTTTTAAATGAGAAAGGAGAAAAAGTAGTGCTGGGGTTTTCCTATTCGGGGAGTCCGTCCGGCGCGTTCGATTCCTTTATCCAAAAAACACCCTCAAAAACATTTTTGGAAGCCTTGAAACCTTCAAAGCTTTTGGCCATATCAAAGAGTGACTATGATTCCATGTTCAAAAAACATTCTCGTTTTTATACTTGGGGCCATCATTTTTTTCAGGATGTCTTGTTTGGTCGCCTCTCCCGTGAGGTGGAACTATTGACCCTTACTGCCGAACAGCGGTATGTTGCTTTTATGCAGCGATGCCCAGATGAGTTAAAAGTAATCCCCCAGAAATATTTGGCCTCCTACCTCAACATGAAACCTGAAACTTTCAGCCGATTACGTGCCTCGGTTTCCTATTGATTTTTTAGGATACTGGAAACTGCTTTTTGAAGTTGAGGGATTACTTCCTCTTCAAACCAAGGATTTTTGCTCAACCAAAAACGGTTCCTCGGTGATGGATGGGGCAGCACAAAAAAATCTGGCCAATAGGCTCGATGGTTCCTTACCGTTTCTGTCAGGGTATTTTTTCTGGCATTCCCTAAATAATGGGCTTGCGCATATTGACCAATGAGTATCGTTAGTTTTAGCTCTTGCATTTGATCCAACAATGGTTGATGCCATAGGGGCGCACATTCGGTTCTTGGTGGCAAGTCGCCCGATTTTCCTTTGCCGGGATAGCAGAAACCCATGGGGATGAGTGCGAGCAAACGCTCATCATAAAACTGTTCATCTGTAACGTTCAACCATTTTCTGAGCTGCTTTCCACTAGGATCATCCCAAGGCACTCCCGTTTGATGCACTTTGGTGCCAGGCGCCTGTCCAATGATAGCGATTTTAGACTTTAAATGGGCAGAGACTATTGGTCTAGGACCAAGGGGGAGGTGCTCTTTGCAAACGGAACAATTCTTAATTTCGGAAAGTAATTGATTCATTTCTACATCCATAACGGGAATTTACATAAAAGAGAAAACACCCCAACATAAGAATGCTGAGGTATTTTCAACACACAACCACCTGAAAAAAACTAGTTATAGGTGTTCTTTAGATTACTCCAATTCTCATTGGCCTTGCTTACCAATTTGGAATGGTTGTTTTCGGCCAACCACAATTGCTGTGCATCAAGCTCCAAATTGTACAGGTACAAAAAGTACTTTCCGTCCTTTACAATAAACTTGTTGGGGTCTGGCCTAAATTTGGCTCCCGCATAAACTCCAAAAGCACAGTATCCGCCATATTGAGGCAAGTATTTAGATGGGTTTTTCTCGAACTTCTTCTTTTGCTCCGCATCGGTAAAGTAGTAGACCACTTTGTCGTGCTCAGACTTGTGTTCCTTTATCCCTTTTTGGGCAATTCCCAAATCCAAGTAGGAAACAGGACTGTACCCCTGCAATGCAATATTGCTATTGTCTATGTTGTGGGACTTCTTGTCTTGGGCAAAAGCCGTGTTCATGAAAACTGCGGTTAGCAGTAAAATTGAAATGTTCTTAATTGTCTTCATTGTTCTTGTTTTTTTAAAATGAATAATTATTTGCTCGCGCTTAGCGAGACTACTAAAAAGACCACCGTTGCATTGAACCAATAGTAGATGGCATCTATTCCTGTTAGTGCAAACACAAACGGTACGATCATAAAGGTTACGGCCACCAAAAGATCTATGGCCAAATGTCCTTGAAACGGGATAACACGTGCCAAACTATATTTGTAATCGGTTAGCAAGCTGGCCACAAACACTGCCAATCCCGTAACTACCGAAAACCAAACTGCTATATGCGAGGACTGGCCAAGACCTAATAAAAATGGCGCAATGATCAATCCAAGACCAGCGGTATAGTCTGCAACCCCATGGAGGGTCGGTGTAATAAATCTAAGGTTCATGATGTTGGATTAAGCGTTAAAGTATTCCTCATGAATTACTTTGCCCTCACTGTTCCAAAGGCGTCTAATAATTTCATGCCAGTACACTCTGCTGTTGTCCTTCATCAAAAAATCGAAGGTAAATTCCGATGCAGATGCATTACCATCCACCAAGGTTCTGTGCAGTTCTATCCCATTTACTTTTGCTATGGCATCTGCAAAACCTCTCATTTTTTCCACCATTTGTGCTTTTCCGGAGGTGGTTACTTGGTTGTAGTCCGAAGTGTTTGCATCCTCAGCAAAAAACTTCTCCACAGCTTCAACAATTGCACCTTGTGCAACAATGCTGTCCATTTCTTTAGCTAACGTTTTAATATCCATTTGCTATGTTTTTACGGTTAAACAATCTTTGTTGTAATTACATGGCAAATTTGCGGCGGTAACGTTGCTTAAAGGCTACAAAAAAGGAGCATTTCCTTGTACTTTTTCCAGTTTAAATTTTGATGGGTTGCTCCCCGTATACTGTTTAAAGAAAGAAGAAAAATGATTAGGTTCCTCAAACCCCAGTGCAATGGATATTTCCTTTACGGAGGCATCTGAGTCGAGTAATTTTTTAGAAGTATTGATGAGTTCATTCCTGATAAGCCGGCCCAAAGAATCGTTCATCTTATCCCTAGTCTTTTTGGCTAGGGCCTTTACGGAAAGGTTCATTTTATCGGCATAAAAGGCCAAGGACCGTTCTTGCATGTGATGCTCTCGTAGCAGAAAAACCAAATCTTCCACAAAAGGGTCCTTTCTTTCAAAATCAAAGTTTTCACGGAAATGGGTGGGACTGTAGCCTGTACGTTTTTTAAACACCCTATTGAAATAGGCAGGGTCCTTGAACCCCATATCATAAGAAACTTCTTGAATGCTCTTATCGGTGAAGGCCACATCTTTTTTACTTTCCACTAAACGTTTCTCGTTGAACATGGATTTTACCGTAACACCCAATTTTTCCTTTACCAAGGCATGGGCCTGATATCCGTTTTCTCGAAATAGGGCTTCCAATTCTTTGTTGGACAGGTGATTTGGGTATTCTTTGTCGATTACATCCTTGATATCAAAAATGATTTGATACTCACTCTTACTGGCATTGAAGGGGTTCTGCCAAAACCATTGTTTTAAAGAAACATCCATAATCTGACGGGTATTCCCTTCGAATAAGCTCTGTGAAAGGTATTTTTCGCAATCCACACACTCTTTAAAATTGATGTAGCCCAAAGAGATGAGATGTTTAAACAGCACCCGAACCTCCTTATTATCAAAAACATCCTTATTGGGAAATTCAATGGTTCTTACCTCAAAATCTTCCGAAAGAAATTTTATGTATTGCCCTTTTTCCAAATAAATGGCCTTATCCATCCAATCGGTGTAATTTTTAAAATCGACCTGAATACTTCCCGAACCCGAAAGGATATGGAAAAGGGTGTATTGGTTAATGAAGTAAACCTTATTGATCTCTGGGCTGAATTTTCGGACCATTTTACCCGGTTTGTTTTTCTTAGGTCGAAAACTCTTGGGTTTGCTAACACTTTTAACCCATGAATTGTTGTAGCAGATAAATGGTGATCATGCCCCAAAATGTGCCTGTGGCCATACTTAAAATCGCCAAGATAATGGCATGGGGCATCCATTCTTTTTTATAGGCAGCGGTTACCGCAGGGGCCGTGGCAATACCCCCAACATTTGCCATACTGGCTATGGGCACCCAGGCCATGTTCACATTGAGGAGTTTCGCAATGAGGACCATAAACAGAAAGTGTCCCAAAAGCCAAACCAAAAGGAACCAGAAAAAGTACATATCAAACCCAAATAGATCAAAACGAAGCTTCAACCCCAATATGGACATGACAGTAAGAATCAGGATTCCTCCCAATTTCAGGGAAAACTTAAAATTCCATCCACGTAAAAAATTGCCCATAACCAATCCCAGTATCGAAAGCGTAACCACTTTCCCAACAAAAGACTCCATTATCACATTCAAAAGAAGGACCACCATTATCAAAATGAGAAGTGTGATCCACCCCGACAATCGTTTTGATCCTTCTTCCCTTATTCCTTCGGGAAGTATTTTGTCCTTAATTCCTAAAAATGAATTTAGTCCTTTGCTCTTTTTGATGGTCTGGAACATCAGAATGGTCCAAATGTTGACCAAAATATTGTCCATGACCAAGACTGAGAGAAAAATTCCCTCGGGACACTCCACCAATTCCTTGAGCACTAATTGACTGGTACTTCCTCCGATCCAACTTCCCACAATGGGAGGCACCCCTTTCCAAAAACCCTTGTTGGAAAAGGTTTCGGTCACCAAATCGGTATGCGGAAATCCCGTTACAAACGCGACAGGAAACAACGCAATAAAAAAAGAGCCCGACACAAAAAGAAGAATGGGTTTATATCCGATGGCTTTCAACTGTCCCAAGGAAAGACTTGCCATTACAGCCACAATGGTCAATGGAATAAAAAAGGTCTTACTGAGGTCATGTATACTATCTTGGGAAAAATCCAACCCGAATGCATAGGATATCAATGCAGGGATAATGTAAGACAAAAGAATGGCAGGGACCCAATCAAAAATCGACTTTACCGTTTTATGTTCCCAGCGATCCAAAAAATAGACCGCAATTACGGTAAACAGCGTTATTCCCCACGGAACCCAGCTCATGGCAAGTTCTCTAAAATCCCTAAATGGAGAATCCTTCCCCCCGAAATACTTACAGGGTTAGTACTCTTCCCGATGACAATGCCCGGTTCCGGGGAAAAATATTTCTCAATCACTTCGCCAAATGGGTTACGGAGTGTTCCAATATGCTCCCCTTTTTCAACTTTTTGGTTCAACGTCACATGTACCTCTAAATAGCCTCCTTTTTTGGTAAAAATCCAATAGGATTTTGAACAAACATTCTTGGCCGGTGGCATTTTTGTTTCGCCTTTGGTAAAATCCAACCACTTCAAAACATTTACAATTCCTATGACCCCCCGGTCTATCATTTCTTTCTGGAACACCTGCGGATTTCCGTATTCCATGGTAATGCTCTTAATCCCCTTCTTCATGGCAAAAGCCCTTAAAGTAAGTCCGCTGGCCTCGCCAAAACTGGCTTCGCCCTTGTTTGAAACAATAATGTCCGGCTCTAAGATTCGAAGCATGCCAGATAATGTATCATCTTGCATATCACCACGTCCATAGAGGGTGTTTTCGCGTCCGAAACTGGCTGTGTGCAGATCAATATGATAATCGAAGAACGGAATGATTTTTTCTCCTATTTGAAAAGCCATTTGTTGTGAACGGTTGCCTTTTTCCTTGCCCGGAAACAACCGGTTCAAATCCTGTTGGTCCACAAATTCGCGTTGTTGATTGGCAATAGCCAAGGGGTTCAAGCCCGGAATGGCAATAATTGTGCCTTTCATCTGGGTTACATCCAAGGAAGAAAAAACCCTATGGATAATTGCAATCCCATTAAGCTCATTTCCATGGATGGCAGCAGTTAATCCAAGTACTTTGCCGGTATCATTTCCCTTCGCTATCAAAACGGGAACTTGTATGGGCTGACCAAAGCCATCATTTCCTAATGCAAGCCATACTTTATGAATTTTTCCCTCCTCAAAACTTGATAACACCAAACTATCCAATGTAGGGATCGATTCAAACTGACCCCTGCCAAAAATTGGAGCCATAAGAAGGATTCCCAATAAAAACTTGATTTTCATTGCCTTTGGAATTTGAGAAATAAATATAGTCTTTATTTCTTACCGCCAACCACAACAACAAATTCTCCTTTTGGTGGTTTATCCGTAAAATGAGAAAGTACTTCATTTAGGGTTCCCCGAACAGTTTCCTCATAGAGTTTGGTGAGTTCCCTGGACACAGAAACAGGCCTATCCTCTCCAAAATACTCCACAAACTGTGTCAAGGTCTTTATTAATTTATGGGGAGATTCATAAAAAACCATTGTGCGAGATTCTTCGGCCAATTGCTGCATTCGGGTCTGGCGCCCCTTTTTGATGGGCAAAAATCCTTCAAACACAAAACGGTCGTTGGGAAGACCGCTGTTTACCAAGGCTGGCACAAAAGCTGTTGCCCCAGGCAGACATTCCACTTCAATATGGTTTTCCACGCAAGCACGGGTGAGCAAAAACCCAGGATCCGAAATAGCTGGGGTCCCCGCATCAGAAATCAGTGCCAAAGTGGCTCCGCCCTTTAACTTTTGCACCAATGCATCAACCTGTTTGTGTTCATTGTGCATATGATGACTCTGAAGCTGCGTGTGGATTTCAAAATGCTTGAGCAGTTTTCCGCTGGTACGGGTATCCTCAGCCAATATTATATCTACCTCTTTAAGCACCTTGATAGCCCTAAGGGTGATGTCTTCAAGATTCCCTATTGGGGTCGGAACCAAATACAATTTTCCCATATCCAAAGTTACGGTCTTGTTTGGAAAAGTAAGCGAAAAGATCTGTACTAGGCAAACCTACGTTCGATAAGGGCCATCAAACGGGTTTCATATTCTTCCTTGCCTTGCCAATTGTTGTATTCGGGTTTTACCATGTTGTTGATAAAAGCAATGGAACGTTCTTCACTGTCAATGGTGTTCAATTGGGAGAGCACCCTTGTGTAGTCTTCCATGCTATTGTTGAACAGGTGTTTTACAAAGGCCAATCTGTCATTGAGCCCCACCTGCATATCCTTGCCCAATGTATCGTTTAAAGATTTGGATTTGGTCTCTTGATCAGCTTTTATCTTTTTATCAGTTGGAGTTACATTCTCCTGATCATTTTTTATGAACTCCGGGGTGGCAACAAACTCAGCAAAAACTTGTTCCAGAGCTGTTTCAGTAGGCATTTCGGATACCATGTCCTTTATGGTTTCCATCCCGGGGGTCATAATGTCCTCTTCATGTGGATTGCTCTCGGGCACTGCAATATTTCCGCTGAGCACCGCATTGGCTACTTTTTCAAATCGTGAAGCAACCACATTTTTGGACACATCAACTTCAACATCGCTCAATTTTTCGTCAATAAACTTGAGCACCGCCAATCTTTCATAGATACTCCTTGCCTTTTCATACAAAACCACCAAATCCTGATCTTCCCTCGTAGTGATGATCTCGGTGGACAATTTTATCAGTTCTTCCCTTAGTTTCCGTATCATAGCCATATTCTTTACTATAAAAATATAATCATTTTATCTTTTCCGTTACGAACAAAAGGTTAAATTTTAACCTGGGGCCTGCGGCACATTTTTTTAGTAGCTTTGTGCTTCGTCCCAATACAACGGAAAAAGGACACAATTTCGTTCAAAAATACGCTAATGTTTCTTGAAAACACGGTAAACCCAAAAGAACAGTTCGGATGGATAGAGGTCATCTGCGGTTCCATGTTTTCTGGAAAGACAGAAGAACTCATCCGCCGATTGAAACGGGCCCAATTTGCCAAGCAAAAAGTAGAAATCTTTAAGCCTATTGTGGACACCCGCTACCATGAGGATATGGTGGTATCCCATGATGCCAACGAAATCCGTTCCACTCCTGTTCCAGCTGCGGCCAATATCCGTATTCTTGCAGATGGTTGTGATGTAGTGGGGATTGATGAAGCTCAATTCTTCGATGATGAGATTGTAACGGTATGCAACGATTTGGCCAACCGGGGAGTACGTGTGGTGGTGGCCGGGTTGGATATGGACTTCAAGGGCAATCCTTTTGGCCCGATGCCTGCCTTGATGGCCACAGCGGAGTATGTGACCAAAGTACATGCCGTTTGTACACGCACAGGAAATTTGGCCAATTATAGTTTTCGGAAATCCAGCAATGATAAATTGGTGCTTTTGGGCGAGACCGAAGAATATGAGCCCCTTAGCCGAGCCGCTTTTTATAAGGCCATGCTCAAGGAAAAAATAAGCCAAATGGACGTGGAGGCAGAGGAGGTGGATGCAAAAAAGAAAAATGGCAATGCGTAAAGTCGGGGAAACCACTCTGGAAATAAACCTGTCTGCCCTAGCGCACAACTACAGGTTTCTCCGTTCAAAAATAGCATCGGGCACCAAATTTCTGGCGGTGGTCAAGGCTTTTGCCTATGGCAGTGACATGGTTGCCATTGCACAAAAAATGGAGGCCTTGGGTGCAGATTACTTTGCCGTGGCCTATGCCCGTGAAGGCATCTTGTTGAGGGAAGCCGGGATTACCAAGCCTATTTTGGTCCTTCACCCACTTCCCGTAAATTTTGAGGAGATCATTGAACATCGCTTGGAACCCAATATCTACTCCCCAAAAATCCTCAAAGCGTTTATAGGGGTGGCCAAAAGAATAGGACAGGTGCAATATCCCATTCACCTAAAGTTCAATACGGGGCTCAACCGCTTGGGTTTTGGAGAAAATGATGTTGATTTTATTTCGGAACAGGTCAAGGATGCGCCAGAGGTAAAGGTAGTCTCCCTGTTTTCTCATTTGGCCGCTTCGGAAGATCCAAATGAAAGAGATTTTAGTGAGAACCAAATCAACACCTTCAAAAAAATTGCCGAAACGCTCAGCCTAAAATTGGGCTATAGCCCCATGCGGCATATGCTCAACACTTCGGGTATCCTAAATTATCCCGAGGCCCAATTTGAAATGGTCCGGAGCGGAATCGGCCTGTATGGCTATGGAAACCACAAGGACGTTGATGCCCAATTAAGGCCGGTAGGCACCCTAAAAACCATTATTTCACAAATACATCAATTGGAACCTAATGAAACCGTAGGCTACAATCGGGCCTTCAAATCCGATGGCCCACGAAAAACCGCTACGCTTCCCTTGGGCCATGCGGACGGCATCGGTCGCCCCTATGGCAATGGAAAGGCCCATGTACTCATCCATGGGAAAAAAGCCCCGATCATTGGCAATGTGTGTATGGATATGATCATGGTGGATGTTACCGATATCGATTGCAAGGAAGGCGATGAGGTTCTGGTTTTTGGACCCCAAAAATCGGCCGAGGAATTCGCTTCCGGGGCAAAGACCATCTCCTACGAAATCCTTACGGCCCTATCCCAACGGATAAAACGTGTAATCGTGGAAGACTGATTTTTCCCAAATGTTTGTGGAATCAATGCCTTTTTTTGATTATTTTGTTTCTTGATTAACCAATACTTAACTATAACATGGGATTTTTAAAAGAGTTTAAGGACTTCGCCATGAAAGGAAACCTAGTGGATATTGCCGTAGGTTTCGTAATGGGCGCAGCGTTCAACAAAGTGGTATCCTCCTTCACCGGAGGCATAGTTTCACCCTTGGTCGGTCTATTGTTCAATTCGGATTTCAACGATTTGAAATACGTAATTACGGAAGGAACCGTGAACGATGCGGGGGAAACCGTAGGGGAAATTGCGGTCCTGTATGGGGCCTTCCTCACCAATGTGATCGATTTCACCATTGTGGCCTTCGTAATGTTCATGATCGTTAAAGGCGTAAACAGGATGAAAAAGAAAGAAGAGCCCGCACCAGAGGCCCCAAAAGGCCCGACCCAAGAAGAGTTGCTGGCCGAAATCCGGGATTTGTTGAAGAAATAATTGAATCTCCGTAATCAATCGTAAGGCAATGTCACTTCGAGCGCAGTCGAGAAGTTAACGGGTACAGTGTCTTATGACAAGGTCTCGACTGCGCTCGACCTGACAATTTTTTATTTATAGCATTGATTACGGACAATCAGAAAACAAATATCGTTGGTGCTGAATTTTCAGCATCCCCGCTACATCACAATTAACCCTTTAAAAACCATCAATTTGCCCCGCAAGCAGATTGATGGTTGTTTTATTTATAACTTTTTGTTATTTTTTGATTATTCTGTTGCTAAATGCTTGTTTAGATCGCTATCTGGCGTACCTTTGCGGTTCAAATTTAAGTAAGCATGAAAGTAGCAGTTGTAGGTGCCACAGGAATGGTTGGCGAAGTGATGTTGCAAGTTTTGGCGGAACGCGATTTCCCCATTTCAGAATTGTTATTGGTGGCCTCGGAGCGCTCCGTAGGCAAAACGTTGGAGTATAAGGGAGAGGAGCATACCGTTATTGGGCTTGCCGATGCCGTTGCGGCCCAACCCGATATCGCCATCTTCTCCGCAGGTGGGGACACTTCTTTGGAATGGGCTCCCAAATTTGCCGAAGTTGGTACCACCGTCATCGATAATTCTTCCGCTTGGCGAATGGACCCTACCAAAAAATTGGTGGTGCCTGAAATCAATGCCGATACCTTAACCGCAGAAGATAAAATCATAGCCAATCCTAACTGTTCCACCATTCAATTGGTGATGGTGTTGGACCCGCTACATAAAAAATATGGGATGAAACGTGTGGTGGTCTCTACCTACCAATCCGTTTCCGGGACCGGGTTAAAAGCCGTTCAGCAAATGGAGAACGAAGCTGCCGGCATAGAGGGGGACATGGCATATCCCTACCCAATCAACCGAAATGCATTGCCCCATTGCGATGTGTTCTTGGAAAACGGCTACACCAAAGAAGAAATGAAATTGGCCCGTGAGCCCCAAAAAATATTGGACGACCGTACCTTTTCGGTTACGGCCACCGCAGTGCGTATCCCAACCGCTGGTGGGCATTCAGAATCGGTGAATATTGAGTTCCTAAACGATTTTGAGCTTGCTGAAGTGCGACAACTATTGAGCGAGACTCCCGGTGTTGTGGTACAGGACAACACGGACACCAACACCTACCCCATGCCCATGTTTGCCCATGGCAAGGACGATGTGTTCGTGGGACGTATCCGTAGGGACGAGACCCAACCCAACACCTTGAACATGTGGATCGTGGCGGACAACCTTCGTAAAGGAGCGGCCACCAATGCCGTTCAGATTGCCGAATATTTGGTGGAGAACCATCTGGTTTCCAACGCCTCCGAGGCAATTTCATAAAATACGTTAAAGCTATAGCAGCAGCTAGGGATTGTCGGTTTTTATGGTATTTTTATCAGCATCAATCTGAAAAAATGCGAAACCAAAATCTCCTAGCTGTTGTGGTTTTATGCGCTGCCTGCCAGACCACTCCCAAAAAAGAACCCATCATTGTGAACTACCCCGCAACTCAAAAAGTCGATACCGTAGACACCTATTTCGGAACCGAGGTCAAAGACCCTTACCGCTGGTTGGAAGACGACCGAAGCTCAGAAACCGAGGCTTGGGTAAAACAACAAAATGCCTCCACTTTTGGGTATTTGGACAAGATTCCGTTCCGGGAAGACCTTAAAAACCGTCTGGAAAAACTCTGGAACTATGAAAAAGTAGGCTCCCCTTTCAAAGAAGGGGCCTATACCTATTTCTATAAAAACAATGGACTACAGAACCAATATGTGGTCTACAGAAAAAAGGGTGATGGACCAGAGGAAGTGTTCCTGGACCCCAATACCTTTTCGGAAGATGGCACCACCTCTTTGATGGGGCTGAGCTTTACCAAGGATGGCTCCAAAGCTGCCTATCTTATTTCCGAAGGGGGCAGCGATTGGCGCAAGGGCATTGTAATCGATGCCGAATCGCGCGAAGTCGTGGAAGACACCTTGGTCGATATCAAGTTCAGTGGCCTTTCATGGAAGGGCAACGAAGGTTTCTTCTATTCTAGTTACGACAAGCCGGATGGTAGCGAGCTTTCGGCAAAGACCGATCAGCACAAACTGTACTACCATGCTTTGGGCACCCCCCAATCCGAAGACAAAATCATCTTTGGTGGCACTGCTGAGGAAAAACATCGCTATGTGGGCGGGTACGTTTCCGAAGATGAAAAGTATCTGTTTATCTCAGCAGCCGTTTCCACATCGGGGAACAAATTGTTCCTTTTGGACCTCACCGACCCCAATGCAAAATTGGTCACCATTCTGGACGATACCGATTCCGATACCTCTGTGATCGACAACGAAGGTTCCAAACTGTTTTTGGTCACCAACCGAAACGCACCCAATAAAAAAGTGGTGGTGGCCGATGCCTCCAACCCCACTCCGGAACATTGGACGGATTTGATCCCGGAAACGAAAAACGTACTCACGGTAGGCACCGGAGGCGGTTACTTTTTTGCCGAATATATGGTGGATGCCATTTCCAAAGTATTCCAGTACGATTACGATGGAAACCTGGTTCGGGAGGTGAATCTTCCCGGTGTGGGAAGCGCCAGTGGTTTTGGGGGTAAAAAGGAGGAAAAGGAATTCTATTTTTCGTTCACCAACTACAACACGCCCGGCTCATCCTATAAGTTCAATGTGGAAACCGGAGAATACGAGCAGTATTGGAAACCACAAATCGATTTCAACCCCGAAGACTACGAATCCGAGCAAGTGTTCTATACGTCCAAGGACGGGACCAAGGTTCCCATGATCATCACTTATAAAAAAGGATTGGAACGCAACGGTAAAAACCCCACCATCCTGTATGGGTATGGAGGGTTCAACATTAGCCTGACACCCGCCTTCAGCATTGTAAATGCCGTTTGGATGGAGCAAGGCGGCATCTACGCCGTACCCAACCTTAGAGGGGGTGGCGAATATGGCAAGGAATGGCACATTGCGGGCACCAAGCTCCAAAAGCAGAATGTGTTTGACGATTTTATCGCCGCAGCGGAATACCTCATCGACAACCAATATACCTCCAAGGCATATTTGGCGGTTCGTGGGGGGTCCAATGGCGGACTTTTGGTAGGGGCCACCATGACCCAAAGACCCGATTTGATGCAAGTGGCGCTTCCGGCCGTTGGGGTTTTGGACATGCTCCGCTACCACACCTTTACCGCTGGCGCGGGCTGGGCCTACGATTATGGCACTGCGGAGGACAATGAAGAAATGTTCAACTACCTAAAAGGGTATTCGCCTGTGCATAACGTAAAGGAAGGCACCGAATATCCGGCCACCCTGATCACCACGGGAGACCATGACGATCGTGTGGTACCTGCCCATAGTTTCAAGTTTGCGGCAGAACTGCAGGAAAAACAGACCGGGACCAACCCCACGCTCATTCGGATAGAGACCAATGCAGGACACGGGGCCGGAACACCGGTAAGCAAGACCATAGAACAATATGCGGACATCTTTGGGTTCACCTTTTACAACATGGGATACGACCAGCTTCCCAACCAAGTGGTGCTCAAGGAGTTTAAAGATTAATTAATTATAGCTGTTCAGAAAATTAGATAATGCGTCATTCTGAATTTATTTCAGAATCCCATGTGCTTTATTGAAGGGTTTTATGAGAACCTGAAACAAGTTCAGGTTGACGTATTTCTTTCTAAACTGCTTTTATCCATTTATGCTTAAAGTACAGATTGATTCCTTTGGATACCACGACAAGTCGATTCTCAAGGATATTTCGTTTGAAGTTGCCCCCGGCGAACACGTGGCCCTGATGGGTGAAAGCGGTTCGGGAAAAAGCACCCTCCTAAAAATCATTTATGGGTTTTTGCATGTGGAGGACGGTTCCATTTTTTGGGGCGAACAACAGGCCTTGGGACCCAATTTCAATCTGGTGCCCGGCGAGCCGTACATGAAATACCTCTCCCAAGATTTCGACCTGATGCCTTTCACCACGGTGGAAGAGAACATTGGGCAATATCTTTCGGTCTTTGAGCGGGAAACCCACCAAGAACGAATCGCGGAACTGTTGGCCTTGATAGAACTGGAGGCCTATGCCAAGACCAAGGTGAAAAACCTGAGTGGCGGACAACAACAGCGGGTGGCCCTGGCCCGGGTACTGGCCCAAGAGCCCGAAATCCTCTTGTTGGACGAACCTTTTGGACACATCGACAACTTTAAACGGAACTCCCTTCGCAGGAACCTTTTTGCCCATCTCAAGAAAAAGGGAATAACCGTCCTTACCGCCAGCCACGACCCCAGTGATGTCCTTCCGTTTGCAGAGCGGACCTTGATTTTGGAAAAAGGGCGCATCATTGCCAACCAGAAGACCAAAAAACTGTACCGGAACCCGCCCAACTACTATACGGCCAGCCTCTTTGGCGAGGTGAACGAACTGCCCATAAAATTGCTGAAATCGTACTCGCAAATCGATAAATCGGTGTTGGTATACCCTGATGAGTTCAAGGTGTCCACCACTTCGGGATTGAAGGTAGGGGTGACCCATTCCTTTTTTAAAGGAAGCCATTACCTCAACGAGGGGCAGGTGGAAGATGGGCCCATGCTCTATTTCAACACGCCCAAAAAACTGAAGGTGGGCGATACCGTTTTCCTTAATGTATCTTTGGGGACCATAAACAGGCGTCTCCAAGGTGGACAAAAAACAAATCCATAGCGAACTACAGTTTAAGGCCGTCCGAAGCAGCGGCGCGGGCGGGCAGCATGTGAACAAGGTTTCCACTAAAGTGGAACTGGCCTTTGATGTGGCCGCATCCCAAGGATTGTCCACGGTGGAAAAGGAACGCCTGCTCCTGAAACTGAAATCCAGGCTTACCAAGGATGGGGTCTTGCAATTGCACTGCGACGAATCCCGAAGCCAGCACAAGAACCGTGACCTTGTGGTGAAGCGCTTTTTTGACCTGCTGAAAAATGCCTTGATCGTTCCCAAAAAACGGAAACCCACCAAACCCACCCGATCTTCCGTGGAAAAACGGTTGAAATCCAAAAAACAGGCCGCAGAAAAGAAGTCCCAACGCAAAAAACCGGGGTTGGAGTAGCTAGTCTTCCTTTTCCAAGGTAGAAATGAGTTCCCGCATCTGGTCCAAAAACCCGGCTTCCTCAAACGGGATGAGCTGGGCGGTGAGTTCCAAAACTTTCTGGATGTGCACCTGCGGTTCCCTGATCTGCGTATGTTCCCCCACATGGGGATTGTCCAGCGCCAAGATACAGACATTGATCAAAGACTCCAGATGGAACAACAGGTCCTGATAGCCTTTAATATACAAGTGCTCCACCTCAAAACCCGATTTGTAGGGCCGCAACGACCTAAAATGCTCCTCGGCCAAAATTTTAACGCCCTTTAAAAAGGCGGTCTGGTTGTTTTCCATGGTTAAAGATTTGAGTTGCTATCAAATGTAACCAAAACTATTCTTTTTGCGGACTATCGTCCGCATTTTTTTATAAAAGAACCTATTCCTTTGTTTTGAGATGGAAATAAATCAGGCCATTTGTAATTATATTACCAAGGAATGGATTGCCAAGGCAAAATCAAAAAGAGCTTTTGCATTGGACCATGATATTGATGAAAAAATTGTTCGGAAAATTTCGCAAAAGCAAGGATATAACATCCCACTAAAGACACTTCATAGAATTTGCGAGGCGAGGGGAGTAAAGCTATCTCAACTTTTCAAGTCAATTGACATATAAAAAAAGCCCCCTATTTTAGGAGGCTATAATATTTTTAGTGATTGCCAGAAGAATTTACCGTAATCGAAAAACGATAGGTTTTGTCAGGAGGCAATAAATTATTACCTCGTTTAGTCGCTAGTCCAGAAGAAACAAGAGATTCGTATAACTTGGACGCTTCGAGATATTTTTTAACCTCAGAAATATCGTCTCCTTTAATCTCTTTTTCGTTTAAAACACTCTTTAAATCTTCAGTTATAGATGACATTAAATAAAACATTTGGTTTGTACAAAAATAGCAGGATTAATTTGATTGGCATAATCCGACATCAAATCATAGTACTCTCTTATAAGTCCTTGTAGGTCTTTATCTTTACTATAATCTTTTATTTTAAGTCGTAAATCATTCTCTAAAGTTTCAATATTTATTGGTCTCCCATGAGACTTCCATTGATTATTGTCGCTAAGTAAATCAGCAATTTCTTCTGCTCTTGCCTTTTTTTCATCTTCAGTTACTGGCTGTCCCAAAAGCTCTTGATTGGTCTGATGCTTCTCCCAGTTTTTGAATTTGTACTTAACCAACCATTTTTTCAAAAGAGATATTGTAAGCTCTTTGGCTTGCTCATAACCCTTCAACTCTGCAAGATCAAAATCTTTTAAAATAATAAATTCTGCTTGGGTCAATGTATTGGTTTTCGCTTTCTCAATTAACTCATTGATTTTATCCAGATAACCCAAGGCAGCAACCCATTTACCTTCCTTGTTTTTTATCTGTGGGTCTATTGGTCCCAAAACTGAATAATAATCCATATAAATGTCATCACCACTCATACAAAAAATTGTTCCAGCCGAAAATGCATAGTCAGGGACAATGAAATTCACTTCATCATAATGATGTCTGAAGATATTCACATATCGTTCAACTGCCGTAGCACTTCCCCCTCCAGTTGTAAGGATAACAAACAACTTATCCTTTTTTTCTGGTGCCTCCACCATGTCCTCTGTCAATTTCAGTATTGTTTTCTCATAGCCATCATGTATCTGACCATAATAATTGAATATATCTCCATCCAATAGCTCAGATATTTCGGAAAATTTCTTTTTTAAAACATCTTTAATCGAATCATCTAAAGGTACTTTCATAATTAAATTTTATTCTTGGTAAGGGGACTCTTACGAAAATAGCAATTTAATTGTTATCAATCTACAATGGAAAAAAAAGAGAAACCCCAGATGTTAGCCCAAGTTATTCCACCTCCAAAATGGTATGGGTGTTTCCATTAAAATCAAAGGTCTGGCCCGCCTCTTTTCCCATGAGCAATTGCGCTATGGGCGATCCCGCCGATATGCAGTAGACCGTTTGGCCTTCCCATGGGGCGGCCCCGCAGGAAATGGACAAAAAATACTGGGCCGTGCCCGTCTTTACCCAACTTCCCAAACGTATTTTGCCCTGTGCGGTTTCAACATTGATCTTTCGTAATACTTCCTTGAGTCGGTCAAGTTCCACCAATTGCTGGGCCAGTTTTTCCTGCTCCAATTGCACCATGGCCCGCCCGGTCTCGTGCTTGTCCCCGGCGCTGCTCTTGGTTTCGGAATCCAAGGATTCCTGTAGTGCCGCGGCACTTTTTTTCAGGCGCTCCGTTCGGGTGTCCACATAGTCCCAACAGAACTTTAATAGCTGTTCTTTCTTCTGCATTTTCAATTGTGGTTTAGGCAAACGTCAATCTAAAAACGGTCTCTTGGTCGGGTACGGAGTGTACCTGAATGCCACCGCCGTGCAGTTGCATCACCCGTTTGCTCAGGCTCAGGCCAATCCCCGTTCCCTCGCTCTTGGTGGTGAAGAAGGGTACAAAAATCTCTTCCAACACTTCGGGTTGAATGCCCGGGCCGTTGTCCCTTACCTCGATATATTTTTTCCCGTTGCGGTCCATCCCGGCCACCATCTGCACCTTTCCATTTTTGGTATCCCCCACGGACTGGAGCGCGTTCTTGCCCAGATTGATCAATACCTGAACAATCTGCTTTTCATCTATGAACAGCTCCAAATCCTCCGGGTCGCACAGCACCTGAAAATCGGTTTCGCCCTCATGCAGCCGCGCGGACATGAGCACATCGATCTTGCCCAAAAGGGCCTTTCCCTGCACAATGGTCCTGTTGGGTTCGGGTACGTGCAAAAGGCTTCGGTAAGATTGTACAAAGTCCATGAGGTTGCCCCCCTGTTCCTTGATCACCTCCAACCCTTTCAGGGTGTTCTTGATCTGATGCTCTTCCAACTCCTCCATGGGAGTGATCTTTCCGTTGTTCCGATAGTATTTGATGATGGAATCGGAAATGGAGGCGATGGGGGTAATGGTGTTCATGATCTCATGCGTCAACACCCGGATGAGGCGCACCCATGATTCGGTCTCCTTTTCGTCCAGTTCCTTGTGGATGTCCTGTATCACCACCAACAAGAGCGATTTTCCGTCCAAGGTAAAAGGTGTGGACTTGATGGCCAGATGGATCTGTTCCCGCTCATTGGTTAGTTGAAACTGTTTGCGCTCAAAAGGCTCAAAGGTTTCAAAGATCTTGAACAGGTTTTCATCCACTTGGGCCAATTGTTTGATGTGGTTCAACGGGGAATAGTCCAACAACTTTTCCATGGTAGGGTTGGAAAACAAGATGTGGCCCTTTTCGTTATAGGTCATGATGCCAATACTGGCCTGTTTCAGGATCTCTTGATAGTATTGTTCCCTGATCTGCAGTTGCAGATGCACTTCCTGGATCAACCCATTGACCCGGTTCAGGCTTTGATTGAGCTCCTTGAAGGATTTAATGGCCACCCGTTCGGGAAAGCGCAGGGTAAAATCCTCATTGCGGATGGCATCGAAAAAATAGGCAATCTTGCGGTTGGTCCTGTTGATGAATATGATCAAGGCATACACTTGGGACACTAAAAAAATCACCGAAAATGCCAAGGTGAAATACCACATTTTAGAGATTGCAAAAGCGAGGGCCAAGGCCGTGAGCGTGATCAATATCACCCGAACAATCAACTGGATATAAAAATGTCGACTGGCCATTATTCGTGCTTTTTCTTCAATTTATTGTAGAGGGTCTGTCTGGAAATGCCCAATTGTTCCGCCGCCGCGCTGTAATTGCCATCGTGCTGGTCCAAGGCCCGTAAGATCATCTGCTGTTCCATCTCGTTCAGCGTCAATGGCTGATGGTCCAACGATTGCATGGGTTTGGCGTGCAACAGAAAATCGGTGGGCTTGAGCACATTTCCGTCCGAAAGGATCACGGCCCGCTCCATAGTGTGCTGCAGCTCCCTAACATTGCCCGGCCATTGGTATTCCATTAATTTTTCTTGGGCCACATTGTTGATCCGAAGTCCGGGTTTATCGTATTTATGGGCAAATTTTTTCAGGAAAAAGTCGGCCAGCACCAAAACATCCCCTTCGCGCTCACGCAAGGGTGGCACTTCAATATGGATGGTGTTGATGCGGTAGAGCAAATCCTCCCGAAACAGTCCATCCGCTACCATTTGCTCCAGATTGCAATTGGTGGCACAGACCAACCGAATATCCACCTGACTGGAGGTGTTGGACCCCACCCGGACCACTGCCCTGTTTTGAATGGAAGAGAGCAACTTGGCCTGCATCTGTAGGGAAAGGTTCCCAATTTCGTCCAGAAACAGGGTGCCTTGGTGGGCAGCCTCAAATTTTCCCGCCCGATCTTCCTTGGCATCGGTGAAGGAGCCTTTTACATGCCCAAAGAGTTCACTTTCAAAAAGGTTCTCGGCAATGGACCCCATGTCCACCCCAATAAACACCTCATTTTTTCTTGCGGATAATCGGTGCAATTCCCGGGCGATGAGTTCTTTCCCCGTTCCATTTTCGCCGGTGATGAGCACATTGACATCGGTCTTGGCCACCTTGGCGACCAAGTTCAAAACCGAGGAGAGCGCCTTGGATTGGCCAATGATAAAGTTCTTGTCCTCATTGATGACCTGTTTTAGGTTGCTTTCTTTTTTTTTCAGGTTATGGATCTCTTGTTTGGATTTCCGCAACTCGTAGGCCGATTGCACCGTGGTCATGAGCCGTTCGTTGTTCCAAGGTTTCAGGACAAAATCCGATGCGCCCTGCTTCAAGGCCTTTACCGCCAAGTCCACCGCACCGTAGGCCGTCATCATGATCACAGAGGTGTTGGGGGATTTCTTTTTGATCTCGTTGAGCCAAAACAGTCCTTCGTTCCCTGTGTTCACCCCAGCGGAAAAGTTCATGTCCAACAGCACAATGTCCATTTCCTCCATATTGGGAAAGGAAGAAATCTGGTTGGGGTTGAACAAGGTCTGAACGCTTTTGTATTCAAACTGGAGTAAAATCTCCAAAGCGCTCAATACGCTCTTGTTGTCATCTACCACTAAAATCTTGGCATCGGTCATAACTCCTATAATTCCTTTTCAATTCTAAAACTACGAATTGGCACAATGCAAGCCATCGATGTGTAAAATAATTTGACATTTTTTGTATAAATATTTTACACCTATGCTTAACTTTCCTTTAAAAATTATTTTAATGCTTTGATTATTAGTTGATTATGTTTTTGGCATAAGAATGGACATAGTTTTGGCACAGGAATACATTATGAACCTTAGAACATACATTACCGGCCTTTTATTTTTCGTTGCAATCTCCGGGTTTTCGCAAGAGACCTGGACCTTGGATGAATGTGTGGCCTACGCCATTGAGCACAACCTTCAAGTAAAGAACACCAACTATAATCGCGACTCGAGCAAAGAGACCTATCGCCAGTCCATCCGTGATTTGTTGCCCTCCGTGGGCGGTTATACCGATTATAGGATTCGCTACGGTAGATCGGCCGACCCGAACACCAACGATTATGTGAACACGGAGTTCTTTAGCAACAACTACTCTCTAAGTGCCAACATGGGGCTATTTCAAGGGTTTCAAAAATTGAACTCGATAAAAGCCTCAAAATTTATTTTGAAAGCGACACAGGAAGATGTGTTGCAAGAGAAATTCCTCTTGGCCTTCAGGGTGATGAGCGCTTTTTACGATATTAAATTCTATGAAGGACTTGTCGCCAATTCCTTGGAGCAACAGGAAATCTCCCAAGCCAATTACGACCTTGTTGCAAAACAGGTGGAGTTGGGTATCATGGCAGGGGCCGACCTCTACGAGGCCGAATCCAATCTATTGGGCGATAAATTATTGGTGACCCAGAACAGAAACCTGCTCACCAATGCCAAGTTGGTTTTGCTACAAGAAATGAACCTCAACGAAGTAACGGATATTACCCTACAAGAAACTTTGGAACCCCTTCCCAATGAAATTGAAAGCGCTCCTTTGGACTCCTTATATGAAACTGCCCGAGGATTTGTGCCCTTGGTGAAATCACAGGAATACCGGGTAAGTGCTGCCAAAAAACAACTTCAGGCCTCCAGGGGGGCACTTTATCCTTCCCTTTCCTTGGTCGCCGGCTACGGGACCAGTTATTTTGAGACCAATGTGGATGAAAATGGAAACATCATTCCCTTTAAGACCCAGTTCAATGACAACACCTCCAAGTTTGTTGGGGCCGAACTGAGTATCCCCATCAGTAATGGATGGTCCAACCATTCCCGGGTGAAGCAGCAAAAAATTGCCTATTTGCAGGCACAGAACAATCTTAAGATCCAAGAGCAGGAACTTTTTCAGTTGTTGCAACAGCTCGTACAGACCAATCAGGCATTGATCGCCGAATACGAACAGAGCAACCAAAAGGTAGAGGCCCAACAATTGGCGTTCACCATTGCCCAAAAACGCTACGAAAAAGGACTCATCAATGCCTTGGACCTTTTTCAGGCCAAGAATTTGTACGGTGTGGCACAAAACGAAAACTTACAGGTAGGTCTCCGGTTGAGGGTGAACAAGAGCACCATAGATTTTTATAGTGGCCTACCCATTTTTAATATCAACTAATCAGAACCATGGATATACAATTAGAGAAAAAGAAAGGACTTAAACCCAAACATTACGGCTATATAGCCTTGGGCGTACTTTTATTGTTCGTGGGATGGAAGCTGCTTTTTGCCAGTTCCGTTTCCACCTTCAGGACCGAAAAGGAACGCCTTTCCATAGCACAGGTCACCGCCGGCAAGTTTGATGACTACATTACCATCAACGGTACTGTGGCCCCGATAGCCACCATCTATATGGATGCCTATGAAGGTGGGCGGGTCTCGGAAAAATTGATTGAAGAAGGATCCATGGTAAAAAAGGGTGACATTATTCTCAAACTCGAAAATATGGGTCTTTACGAACAGATTTTGGCGAGCGAGAGTAACTTGGCCCTCAAACAGAACGACCTACGGTCTACCAAACTTACCTTCGATTCAAGACAGGTGGAGGGAAGACGAAACTTGGCCACGGCCGAATATGACCTTCAACGCCTAAAGCGAAACTACGAGCAGAATGAAGAGTTGTTCAAGGACGAACTGATTTCCAAAGAAACCTACCTTCTTTCCAAGGAGAATTACGAGCTCGCCAAAAAACAACATGACATTGTAAAACTGCAAACCGAGCAGGATGATGAATTGAGAGAAACTTCCTTGACCGGCTTGGATGCCGATTTGGCCCGGATGCACAAGACCCTATCCATGGTCTATGAGCGTTTGGACCACCTCAATGTCCGCGCCCCTGCAGATGGCCAGCTTGGCTTTTTGGATGCCGAGATTGGACAGAACATTGCCCAAGGGGAACGTATCGGTCAAATCAACGTACTCACCGATTTTAAGATTGAGGCCGAAATTGACGAGCACTACATTGATCGGGTAAAACGGGACCTGTCCGCAACCTTGGAGCGCAATGAAAAGGAATACGGTCTACGACTGCGCAAGGTGTACCCCGAAGTACGGAACGGTCGCTTTAAGGTAGATTTGGTATTTACCGATGAAAAGCCCGAGACCATTCGTGCAGGGCAGAGCTACAACATTCGCCTACAGTTGGGTGAATCCAACGAAGCACTTTTATTGCCCAAAGGCGGGTTCTTCCAGAGTACCGGGGGTCAGTGGGTCTTTGTGGTAAACCCTGATGGGGGCGAAGCCTTAAAACGCAATGTACGTCTGGGCAAACAGAATTCAAGATACTACGAGGTCCTTGAAGGCCTACAACCTGGAGAAGAAGTGATTACCAGTAACTATGACAGTTTTGGAACCGCAGAACGGATTGTGTTAAAATAACCGTGCAACCTGTAACACCTATTGATTTAAAGAAGTCTATATACTAACAGCGAAACAACCATAAAAATGATACAGATACAGAATCTTAAAAAAAGCTTCAGAACCGAAGAAGTGGAAACCTTGGCCCTGAACGGGGTAAACCTAAAGGTTGCCGAGGGAGAATTTGTGGCCATCATGGGGCCGTCCGGATGCGGGAAATCCACCCTCCTGAATATTATTGGCATGTTGGATAACCCTACCGAGGGAGGCTATGAGTTTGCCGGTCACCAAGTGGGAGGGCTCAAGGAAAGTCAACGCACCCAACTGCGAAAAGGAAACCTAGGCTTTGTCTTCCAAAGCTTTAACCTTATTGATGAGCTTACGGTTTTCGAAAACGTGGAGCTGCCGCTCATCTATCTAAAAATGAACAAATCTGAACGTCGTGAAAAGGTAAAGGCTGTCTTGGAACGCATGAAAATTGCGCATCGGGAAAAGCACTTTCCACAACAATTGTCCGGTGGTCAGCAGCAAAGGGTGGCCATTGCCCGTGCCGTGGTTACCAACCCAAAACTGATTTTGGCGGATGAGCCTACAGGAAATCTGGATTCCAAAAATGGTATCGAGGTCATGAACCTGTTGACCGAGCTGAACCAAGAAGGCACCACCATTGTTATGGTGACCCACTCCGACCGTGATTCGCATTATGCGCACAGGGTCATCAACCTGTTCGATGGGCAAATTGTCACTGAAAGTCAAAATAAACCCATGGGAGCAATGGTATAAGAGTTTATTCATCAATCATCATCAAAAACAACCATCATGTTCAAAAACTATATCCGAATCGCTTGGAGGAACCTTATCAAAAGAAAGGTGTTCACCACTATAAACATCCTAGGCTTGGCCATAGGCTTTGGCAGCAGTATTTTGATATATCTGTTTTTGACCCACCATTTGTCCTTTGATAAGTTTCATGAGAATTCGGACAGAATCTATAGAATGGTCACCGAAAGTCATCAAGATCAGATAGGTTACAATGCCTCCGTGCCCCCTGCCTTTGCAAAAGTGTTCCGTGAAGAATACCATTACGCCGAAAAAGTCGCCAAAATGGTCAATTGGGATGAGGTGCTCGTTAAGGTGGAAGCCCAAGGACAAAACCAACCCTATAAACTAGGCGTTGCCTTTGTTGAGCCGGATTTTTTTGACATCATGACCTTTCCTCTAATGGACGCTGCCGGCAATAGGTCTTTGGAAGAACCCAATACGGCATATATCACCGAAAAAATGGCCGAGAAATTATTCGGAACAGTCAATGCTCTTGGGAAAACCTTTCTTTATGACAACAAAGAAACCATTGAAGTTATTGGAATTCTTCAAAATGTTCCCAAAACTTCTTTTGTAACTGAAGGGCTGTTCATCTCGTTCAAGACCTTGGAAAAATTCAATGAATTTGTTTCAGAGGAAACGTGGGGCGGCATTTCGTCAGATTTACAATGCTTTGCCCTATTGCACCCCAACCAGAACATAGCCGACATAGAAAATATGCTATTGGAACTTCCTAAAAAGCATCGCCCCAAAAGCAAAAACAAACACGTTTACAAGCTACAACCACTGTCTGATATTCATTTTAATTCGAAATATGGTGGTGTAGATCCTGCTTTAATGTGGGTTTTTGGTGTCATTGGACTTTTTTTGATACTCATTGCCTGTATCAATTTCATCAACATTTCAACAGCTCAGGCCTTCTACCGGTCCAAAGAAATTGGGGTCAGAAAAGTATTAGGGAGCTTTAGGCACCATCTGTTCTGGCAATTTTTGTCCGAAACTTTTGTAATTAGCCTTTTTGCCATTGGATTGGGCATTCTTTTAGCTGTTTTGTTTCTCCCTTCGTTCAACAATTTGTTTGAACTGGAGCTCTCTATGAACAATCTGTGGAATGTGCAGTTTTTTGCTTTTTTAAGTGCTGTGCTGGTCTTGGTATCGTTCCTATCTGGTAGCTACCCTGGCATTTTAATGTCCCGCATTGTTCCTGTGCTTGCCCTAAAGGGCAAATTGAACCATAACGACACGGGAGGCTCTACAACCCGGAAAGTTTTGGTCGTGGCCCAATTTGCCATATCGATTGTCCTAATAGCAGCAACACTGATTATTTCCAGACAGATAGATTATGCCGTAAACACCAATTTAGGTTTTGATAGGGAATCCATTGTCATGGTGGACATTCCTACGGACATTGAACCCGTAAAGCTAAAATCGCTTAAAGATCAATTGTCCCAAATTGGGGGAGTCAATGAGGTTTCCGCATGCCTGGACAGTCCTGGAGCTTCGCACAGTAATTGGGGAACCAGCATAAAGTTCCACAATAGGCCAGAAGATGAGGAATTCAGCATTCAAGCCAAACTTGCCGATAAAGACTATCTAAAAACTTTTGACATTCCATTAGTGGCTGGGAGAAATTTTTTTGAGCACGACTCTATCACTGAAGTCCTTGTCAATGAAAAATTGGGAGAAAAATTGGGGTTGGCCTCATCCAATGACCTGTTGGGCAAGAAAATCGAAGTAAATAGTGAAAGAACAACCATTGTTGGAGTTATTGCCAATTTTCACGACAGCGATTTTACGGAAGACATTAGTCCAGTTTTTATAGCATACAAACCTCACTGGTTCAGTCAAATAGCAATAAAAATAAGCGCCCAAAACACTAGGTCCATTTTAGATCAAATCGGGGAAAAATGGTCCAATACATTTGAAGGCTATATCTTTGAGCCCCATTTTATGGATGAACGTGTTGCAGAGCAATACGAAGCGGAACAACGGTATTTATCCCTTTCCAAAGTTTTCTCAGGCTTGGCCATATTGATTGGCTGCCTTGGCCTCTACGGTCTTATTCTCTTTTTTGTGGGCCAAAGAACCAAGGAAATTGGCATTAGAAAAGTGTTGGGCAGCAATGTCACCAAAATCTTGACGCTTTTTTCCATGGATTTCTTTAAGCTCATCCTCATAGCCGGCGTTTTGGCTACCCCCATTGCTTGGTATCTCATGGAACAGTGGCTTCAAGGTTACGCCTATAGAACCCAAATACACTGGTGGGTTTTTGCCCTGGCCATTGTATCCATCATGGTCATCACATTGATTACCATAAGCTATCAGACCCTAAAAGTGGCCTTGGCCAGCCCTGTTAAAAGCCTGCGAACCGAATAAACTAATTTTCAAAACGACACGTCATGTTTAAGAACAACATAAAAATTGCATGGAGGAATCTCAAAAAGCAACCCTTTTTCACGTTTCTCAACACTTTTGGCCTTGCCATTGGAATGGCTGGTGCATTGCTTATCTGCCTCTTCATCTATGACGAATTAAGTTATGACAAGATGTTTGTTGATGCCGAACGCATCTATCGGGTTGACAGCGATATTAAATTTGGCGGGGCCGAAATAAAAGCCTCTGAAGCTGCAGCTCCAATGGCTGAGGCTTTGCAAAGAGATTTTCCGCAGGTAGAATCTGCTATTCGCTTCCGGGACAGGGGAAGTCTATTATTGCGTAAAAGTGGCACTGAAACCAACACAAAAGAACTCCAGGTCACTTTTGTCGATTCCACCTTCTTCGATTTCTTTGGAATAAATCTATTGGTAGGTGATTCCAAAACGGCCCTGACCCAACCCAACACTTTGGTCTTGACCAAAACCGCTGCCGAAAAGCATTTTGGTGTTAAGGACGCCTTGGGACAACGTTTATTACTGAACAATACGGACACTTATACGGTTACAGGGGTCATAGATGACCTCCCAAGAAATTCGTTTTTGAGGGACCATTCTGTTTTTATGGCCATGAGCGGTTTTGCCGATTCGCAATCCCCCGATTGGGGCAGTCACAATTATTTTACGTTCATAAAACTGATTCCCTCGGCCAATATCGCAGATTTTCAGGCTCCTTTGAACACCCTCTTCGACACCTATTTGTTGCCCTGGGCACAAAATTTTTTCCCTGGGATAACCAAGGAATCCTTTCTCGCTTCAGGCAATTATGTCAACTATCATACAATGCCTTTGACCGATATCCATCTTCATTCGAGCCGGCAATCTGAAATGAGCGCCAACAGTACCATGCAAAATGTGTACATTCTTTCGTTTATAAGCTTATTTCTGATTGTTCTCGCCTGTGTGAACTTCATGAACCTCTCTACGGCGTATTCCCTGAAAAGGGCCAAAGAGGTAGGTATTAGAAGAACATTGGGGTCCAACAAAATAGATTTGGTACGGCAGTTCTTGATCGAATCGGGGCTTATCTCCTTCATTTCACTTTTGGTAGCGTTGATTATTGCCATAATAGTACTGCCCTTTTTCAATGACCTTGCAGGAAAGGCAATTGCCATTCCCTTTTCAAATCCTATTTTTTGGGGAATAGTCCTATTCGCCACTGTTATCCTAGGGATTTTCTCAGGAAGCTACCCGGCCTTCTTCATGTCGCGGTTTATGCCCGTGAAAACACTCAAAGGTGGAGGGCAGAGTGATGTGGGCGGTGGTAATGTCCGAAACGCGTTGGTTGTGTTCCAGTTTGCCATTTCGGTCTTCTTGATCGTTAGCACCATTGTTGTTTTTCAACAGCTAAGGTTCATACAAAGCAAAGATTTGGGTTTTACCAAAGATCAAGTGGTTCTGATCGATGATGTTTTCTCCGCCGGGTCTCAAGTTGGGGCCTTGAAAGAAGAAGTCCTCAAATTGAGTCAGACCAAAAATGCCACCTTGAGTTTTTATTTTCCAACACCATCTTCCCGCTCCAACGGCTCCTTTTTTAAAGAAGGATCAGTGGACCAAGAAAATGCCATCCAAATGCAAACTTGGACTGTTGATCACGATTATATAGGTACGATGGACATGGAGCTCATTGCCGGGCGTAATTTCAGTAAGGAATTCAGCACCGACTCCACCGCTGTAATCATCAATGAAGCCACTCTAAAAATCCTTGGTGTTGGCCCAGAAGAGGCGTTGGGTCTAAAAATGACGGACGACCTCGGAGTAGAAGAACTCCAATTTAGCACAATCATCGGCGTAGTTAAAAATTTCCATTACGAATCGTTGCGGGAAAATATTGGGGCCTTGGGTCTCTTCTTGGACAGACAACCTTCTGGGATACTGGCGGTACGATTGAATGCGGGAGACTTTTCCTCTACCATTGCCAAAATCGAGGGAATCTGGAACAGGTTTGCGCCCGGGCAGCCTTTTAGCTATCGCTTTATGGACGATTCTTTCAATACCACCTACGATGCAGAGCAACGTTTGGGCAAAATATTCATGGTCTTTACGGTCCTTTCCATTTTGATTGCCTGCTTAGGCTTGTTCGGACTTGCTGCTTTCAATGCCCAAAAGCGTACCAAAGAAATTGGAATCCGCAAGGTTTTGGGGGCCAGCGTCCAGCAGATTACCTATCGATTGACCACCGACTTCCTAAAAATGGTCGGAATCTCCATCCTTATCTCCCTGCCTATTGGTTGGTTTGCCATGAACAAATGGCTTGAAGATTTTTCATATCGCATAGAAATAGGATGGTGGGTATTTGCCCTAGCGGCACTTTTGGCCATAGGGGTGGCCGTACTCACCGTAGGCTATCAGAGTATAAAGGCTGCCGTAGTGAATCCCATAAAAAGCCTTAGAACAGAATAACCATTATCAAAAACAAAAAGCCATGTTCAAGAACTATATAAAAATCGCTTGGCGGACCCTAATCAAAAACCGGGTCTATTTTACCATAAATACCGTTGGCCTATCCATTGCTATTGCGGTTTCTTCTTTAATGTTGCTTTGGGTTTTTGATGAATATGGCACAGACAAGTTTCACGAAAAAGATGATCAGCTTTTTTTGGTCAAGAGAACCATCCCCTTGGAAAAAGGGGTTTTTGACGTTTACGAAGGTGTTTCCTATCCTCTTCTGAAAACTGCCAAGGAACAGTTTCCCGAAGTCGAGGAATTCATTACCCTTGGCCGTACCTTTGAAGATAACCTTCGTGTTGGGAATACCGATTTAAGAGCAGAGGGAACCTTTGCCAACGCGGCTTTTTTCAAATCCTTTTCTTTTCCGGTCCTGGTTGGTAATATTGATGATCTGGATGAGAAACCGGAAGCTTTGGCCATCTCCGAGAGCTTTGCCAAAAGACTTTATGGTAAGGAATGGCCCGAAAAAGCCATTGGGAGCCCAGTTCATATCTACGACAGCGGTGACTATGCCATAGCCGCAGTATATGAAGATTTTCCATCACAATCCTCCATTCAAAATGATTTTTATTATGGCTTTGAACAGCATCTTAGCAAAAATGATTGGATGCAGGAATGGGAAAACAATGGAATGCAAGGAGCTTTGTTGCTAAAAAAAGGAGTGGATGCCTCTCTAGTGGCCCAAAAAGTTCATGCATTGCATCAAGATAATATTGAGGGTGAATTCAAGGAAGGTGTCATTCTTCAAAAATTCTCGGAAAACTATTTGCACAATCAATTCAATGAAAAGGCCCAAGTGTCCGGTGGGCGAATTGAATACGTTCGCATATTCACCATTGCAGCCATTTTCCTTTTGATCATCTCCTGCATCAACTTTATAAATCTCTCCACGGCTTATGCCACCAATAGATCCAGCGAAATAGGGGTGAGAAAAGTGGTCGGGGCCAAAAGGAAAACGCTTATTGGCCAGTTCTTCACAGAAACTGCAATTGTTACTTCATTATCTTTTCTGATAGGGTTGGCCGTCGCATTCCTATTGCTGCCCTATGTGAATACTCTTACCGGAAAAGTTCTCGAAATTGACTTTACCCAACCTTATCTTTTGTTCACCATTGTAGGGGTGTTTCTTTTTACCACTATTCTTTCAGGGGCCTATCCTTCGCTTGTGGTTTCATCATTTCGGCCTATTTCGGCCTTAAAGGGGGTGGTCCAAGAGGGCAAGCAAACCATTTCATTGAGAAAAGGATTAGTAGTGCTTCAATTTTCATTGGCCATTTTATTGATCATCTCTGCTTTGGTCATCCAACAACAAATAAACTACGTGAACCAAAAAGATTTAGGTATTGCCAAAGATCATATTGTTGCCATTCACCAAGATCAAGCCTTAACGGAAAAATATGGAGTGCTTTATGATCAGTTGATGAAATCTGAGGGAATAGAGGACGTTACCTTGGCAGGGCCATCGCCTTTGGCAACGCCAGCTTCAACCAGTGGAGTAAGTTGGCCCGGGAAAACCCAGGAACAGGAGAATTTAGAATTTGCCTTACTCTGGACTGCACATAATTTTCCAAGCACGTTCAACGTGCCGTTACAGGCAGGTGAGTATTATAGGGAGGGAACAAAAGATACCCTAAATCTTGTTGTCAATGAAACTGCTGCCCAAATCATGGGGTTGGGGAATGAGCCTGTTGGAAAAACGGTCCAGTTTTGGGGAGCACAACGACAGATCATTGGTGTCCTAAAAGATTTTCATAATCGTTCTCTATATCAACCCATACAGCCCACAGTATTTCTACTGGACCCCAACGATGCAGGTTCCCTGTTTGTAAAATTGGATGGCGGGAAAACCGAAGCAGCCTTGGCTTCCATTCAAACGGTATTTAAAAATGTCCTTCCGGATTTTCCATTGCACTACGATTTTCTGGATGAGGAATACGCTTCAAATTATCGTACCGAGACCTTGACAGGGACCTTGGCCCATTATTTTGCCCTAATTTCCATTTTGTTATCCTGCCTGGGACTGTTCGGCCTTGCTACTTTTATGGCCAAACAGCGAAAAAAGGAAATCGGTATCCGAAAAGTACTTGGGGCCAGCATCAATAATATCATTTTATTGATTTCCAAAGATTTCTTGAAACTCATTGCCATTGCCGCCCTCATCGCATCACCTGTGGCCTATTATTTCATGGCTGAGTGGCTAAGCGATTTTGCCTATCATATTGCCATTCCTTTATGGGCATTTGCCTTGGCTGGTATATTGGCTATGTTGGTGACCTTGCTCACCATAGGATTCCAGGCTTTAAAATCTGCCATGACAAATCCAGTGAAAAGCCTTAGAACAGAATAATCATCATCAAAAACAAGAAGCCATGTTCAAAAACTATATAAAGATTGCCTGGCGCAACATTAAAAAAGATAAATTATTCACTGGCATCAAGGTCGGCGGATTTGCCATGGGCATTGCTGCTTGTCTTTTGATAGCCCTTTTCATAAAAAATGAACTAGGCTATGATACCCATTACAAGAACAAAGATCGGATCTACCGCGTGGTCATGCAAGGTATGATGGATGGGGAGCAACTCAAAAGCGTTCATTTTCAACTTCCTTTTGCAGAAACACTGGCCTCCACTTTTCCAGAAATCCAAAAAGCAGGCAAAATAAATACAAGTGAACTTTTTGGTGCCGGAAAAAGGGCGTTACGTCCTGAAGGAACAACCCAAAACAACTTTGAAGAGGGCTTCGTATATGCAGACCAGTCCGTTTTTGACCTATTGGAATTGGAGTTGGAACAGGGCAATCCTGAAAATCTGCTTGTAAATCCAGGTAGTGTTGTAATGACGGCCTCAAAGGCGGCCAAATATTTCCCCGATGGCAATGCTGTGGGAAAAACGGTTTTTCTTGACGATAATTCCAGCAGGCCTTATACCGTGACAGGAATCATCAAGGAGAATCTTTCCAAAAAGTCACATATGGATTTTGACTTCCTTTTGGCGATTGAGGACACCAATATGAGTTGGTCCAACAATAATTATTTCACCTATGTATTGCTCGATGACAATGTTGATGTTGCCTCTTTGGAGAAAAAGATGGGCTCAATTCTAGAAAATTTTGTCATTCCTGCCTACCGCGAAAGGATGAGGGGAGAGAAGTTCATGGAGGTTTTAAAAACATTGGAGTATAAATTGCAGCCTATTGGCGACATCCACTTAAAATCAGATTTAAAGATGGGTGATGGGTTAAACCATGGCGATATTCGATTTGTCTGGCTGTTCGCTGCCATTGCCGGGTTTGTTTTGTTGTTGGCGGTAATAAACTTCATCAACTTGTCCACAGCAAAATCTGCCAATAGGGCCAAAGAGGTTGGATTAAAAAAGACGGTTGGAGCTTTTCGGGGCGATTTGGTAAGCCAATTTTTAACCGAGTCCATCCTTTTTAGCATAATTTCCTTTGTTATTGGGGTCTTATTGGCCTGGGGACTGCTCCCTACTTTCAATTCCATTGCGGCTAAAAACATAGGTATGCCTTGGGAAACATGGTGGTTCCTTCCCATAATAGGAATAGCGGCCTTAATCATAGGGATTATTGCAGGCCTATACCCTGCGTTTTATCTATCCGCTTTTAAACCAGTGAACGTGCTTAAGGGGTCCCTGAGTACGGGAAGCAAAAGTGGAAAACTCCGCAGTGGACTCGTTGTTTTTCAGTTTACCACTTCGGTGGTTTTGATTATTGGCACTTTGATTATCTATAAGCAAATGAATTTTATTTTGGACAAGAAACTGGGGTTCAACAAGGAGCAAGTATTGGTCATCAAGGGAACCAATTTACTAAGAAACAACACGGAGTCCTTTAAAGAACGGCTTCTTGGGCTATCCAATGTAAAAACAGCTACCATAAGTGATTACCTTCCCATTGAAGGCACAAAGCGGAATGGAAACACATTTGGTCTACTACGTGATGGAAGACAAGAAATCTCGGTCCCTGCACAAATTTGGCGAGTAGATTATGATTATATACAAACCCTTGGGCTTCAGCTTAAAAACGGAAGGGCATTTTCCAAGGAATTTGCCAGTGATTCATCAGCCATAGTCATCAATTCGTCCATGGCTAAGGAACTAGGATTTAATGATCCCATAGGCAAACGTATCAATAATGGGGAAGATTGGACCATAATTGGTGTTCTTGAGGATTTTCACTATAAGAATCTCAAAGAAGAAATTGCCCCGGTCTCATTGGTCATTGGTAATAGCCCAAGCATGGTATCGGTAAAACTGAATAAAGGGGAAACCACAAGGGCAATCCATGCCATAGAAGCCATTTGGCAAGACTATGTGCCTCAACAAGCATTTGAATATACTTTTTTGGATCAAGAGTTTGCCCAAATGCATGATGATGTCCAGCGTATGGGAAAAATATTCAACAGCTTTGCCCTATTTGCCATCCTTGTCGCTTGTTTAGGTCTCTTTGCCCTTTCCGCATTTTTGGTGGAACAGCGTAAAAAGGAAATTAGCATCCGTATGGTTCTTGGGGCTCCTTTCAAAAGCATATATCAATTACTCACTTTTGATTTTGTAAAGCTGATATTAATATCAATACTCATTGCAACCCCTATTGGCTGGTACTTAATGAACCGGTGGTTGGAAGATTTCGCCTATAGGATCAATATTTCTTGGTGGGTCTTTGTCCTATCTGGTCTTTTGGCATTGGCAGTAGCATTTTTAACGGTCAGCTACCAAGCCATTAAAGCAGGTTTGGTCAACCCGGCAAAAAGTTTGCGAGCCGAATAAATCACATCAAAAAACAAAACCATCATGTTAAAGAACTATTTAAAAATTGCCTGGAGAAACCTAACCAAGCACAAGGCGTATACCATCATAAATGTGGGTGGATTGGCCTTGGGTATGGCGGTTGCACTTATCATTGGCCTTTGGATGCAGGATGAACTCACCCACAACGATTACTTCTCAAATAAAGATACTATCGCCCAGATATTCCAATCGCAGACCTTTAATGGGGAAACCGGCACAGGCCCTGCCATTCCCCGTCCCTTGGAAAAAGTATTCCGAGATGGGTATATGGACAACTTCGAGCACTTAGTAATGGCCTCATGGAACAATTCCCAATATCTGAAGTACAAGGAGACCAGTATTTCAAGGACCGGAAACTTTATGCAACGGGAAGCTCCTGAAATGCTCGACCTAACCATTATAAAAGGTGAAAAAGATGGTCTTAGGGAAATCAATTCCATTATGCTCTCCGCTTCCACGTCCAATGCCCTTTTTGGCAATGAGGAGCCCATTGGAAAAGTCATCAAGGTCAATAGTCAGTATGATATGATGGTCACTGCAATCTATGAAGACATCCCTTTTAATGCCTCTTTTAATGACATGCACTATCTCATGCCTTGGGATAAATATCTGACCACGGCTGAATGGCTCAAAAATGCCGAGGACCAATGGGGGAACAATTCCTTCCAGATGTTTGTTCAAATAGCCGATAATACTACTATGGAAAGGGTTACATCGGTCATTAAAGATGTAAAAAAAGATTTAAACGAAGATACCGCACAGTTTAACCCGCAACTGATGTTGCTGCCTATGGACGACTGGCATCTCCGTAATTTTTTTGAAAATGGGAAGCAAGTGGGCGGACGTATCAAATACGTTTGGTTGTTTGGCATCATTGGTGTCTTTGTGTTGCTTTTGGCCTGTATCAACTTTATGAACCTCAGCACGGCCCGTTCCGAAAAAAGGGCCAAAGAGGTCGGGATACGAAAATCCATTGGATCCCAACGTGGGCAATTGATCAACCAGTTCTTGGGAGAATCCTTTTTAGTGGTCCTGTTTGCCTTTCTCATTGCCGTTCTTATTGTAGTGATATCCTTGGGCGGATTTAATGAACTGGCCAGAAAGGAAATAGATTTCCCTTGGACACTTCCAAGCTTCTGGGCAATCTCCATCCTTTTTATTATAGCTACTGCCTTGCTCGCGGGAAGCTATCCAGCCCTATACCTTTCCTCCTTCAGACCTGTTGATGTGCTCAAGGGCACCTTCAAGGCAGGAAAGCATTCCGGTTTGCCTAGAAAAATTTTGGTCGTGCTCCAATTTACCGTTTCAGTTGCTTTCATCATCGGAACTGTTATCGTAATGCAACAAATCAACCACGCTAAAAACCGACCTATTGGGTACGATCGCGAAGGCTTGGTACAAATTCCGGTCATGAGCCAAGACTTTACTGGGAAGTACGAATTAATGCGCAATGAATTCATTGCTTCCGGGGCGGTTGTTGAAATGTCATCCTCCAGTAGCCCAACCACCAACATTTGGTCCAACCGAAGTGGATGGACTTGGGAAGGTAAGCCAGAAGGATTTCAGGAAGATTTGGCCTATACGGAAGTTTCCCCCGAATATGCCAAATCGCTCAACCTTAAGATCGTGGCTGGAAGGGATTTTTCAAGGGAATTTCCTTCGGATTCCAATGCTGTTCTGCTCAACGAAACTGCTGTAAAATATATGGGACTTAAAGACCCTGTTGGTAAACTTTTAAAGGATGAGGACACTGAAAATCCGAGTGAACCTCTAAAAATTATTGGTGTGGTTCAGGATATGATTGCCCAATCCCCATATGAACCTGTAAAACAAGGTATGTACACCTTTGACAAATATGGCAACGCTTCCTTCTACAACCTACGGTTGAACCCCAAACAAAGTGCCGGACAAAATCTGGCTGTTATTGAGCGGGTCTTCAAGGAGCATTTTCCCAATATTCCGTTCCAGTACGACTTTGTAGATGAGGAATATGGTGAAAAGTTTGCTGCTGAGGAGCGAATAGGTCGTTTATCAGGAATTTTTACTGCCTTGGCCATCCTTATCAGCTGTTTGGGCCTCTTTGGATTGACTTCCTTTGTTGCAGAACAGCGTACCAAGGAAATTGGGGTCCGCAAAGTGTTGGGAGCCACGGTTTTCAATGTCTGGAACATGTTGTCCAAAGACTTTTTAAAACTGGTCATCATTTCCTGTTTTATAGCTGTGCCCATAGCCTATTACGTTATGAACGGATGGTTGCAGGAATATCCATATCGCGTAATCCTTAAGTGGTGGATCTTTGCCTTGGCCATGCTTGGGGCCCTGTTCGTGACCGTGGTCACCGTAAGCTTCCAAGCCATTAGGGCTGCAAAGGCAAATCCCGTAAAAAGTCTACGGACAGAGTAATTCATCAGTAATCCAGTAAAGCCATGTTCAAGAACTATCTTAAAATAGCATGGAGAAACCTTCTCAAAAACAAAGTCTTCACAACTGCCAATTTAATTGGATTGTCCACTGCTTTTGCAATTGCTATTCTTTTGGGTATGACAGCCATGTTTGATTTGTCTTTTGACCAATTCCACAAAAAAAAGGATACGGTTTATCAACTGTATCTGTCCAATCAAACTCCAAAGGGAACAACTATCAGTGTTGTAAATCCTATTCCATTGGCCCCAGCTTTAAAAGAGGAGGTTCCCGGAATAAAACATATCGCCCGATCTCTTAGCCAAGATGCTTTGATCACATACCAAAACAAAGACTTTGACTTGGATGCCGAATATGTAGACAACGATTTTTTCACTCTTTTCAGTTATCCTGTGATCATTGGCAATACCCAAGAACCTATTCCGAACAAAAATTCCATTGCACTGAGTGAAAGTACTGCCAAAAAGATATTTGGAGATGGGAATGCCATTGGAGAAACCGTCTTTCTACAACAAGGAAGGGAACAAGTTCCATTCACTGTTGCCTCAATACTGAAAGACACTCCAGTGAACACTAGTGTGGATTTTGATATTGTAATTCCGTTCGAGAGCCACAGGGAGTATCTTCCCAACATCGACATATGGGATTCTTACAACCACTTGGTTTACCTAGAGTTGGAAGAGGGTGTTTCCCTATCCCAGTTTGAAAAAAATACCCGCTCTTTCACCAACCAACACTATGAAAATCAGATTGAAAGTATGGTCCGAGATGGAGCATTGCCTGATACCAACGGGCAATACAAACAATTTCATCTTCTACCTTATTCCGATGTTGCCTTTGTCTCCTACGCAACCGGTATCGCTATAGTCAACCGTACCTTTCCCTATTTAATTTTAGGGATTGCCTTGCTCATCATTTTCATTGCTTGTGCCAATTTTATCAATATGAACATTGCTTTGGGAGAAAAACGGCTTAAGGAAATAGGCATGCGAAAAACCCTTGGAGCGGTCAAACGGCAACTTTTCGGACAATTTTGGTTGGAGAGTATCTTAATTTTTGTGGTTTCCATTGTGTTGGGATTGGTAGCAGCTCATTTGCTATTGGACCCTTTCAAAACACTTTTTAACACACAGGCAACCCTTTCCAACCTATCCAAGCCAGTCATATTGGTAGGTTTTTTTCTTTCCCTATTGTTGATCACACTCATTGCTGGTGGATATCCGGCCCTCATATTGAGTAAACTCAATGCCATTAGGGCTCTTAAAGGAAAGTGGGAAATGGGCAAGAACCGATTGCGAAACGGTCTTATAGTGCTTCAATTTGTCATTGCCATTGTTCTCATAAGCGGAACCATAGTTCTTCATGGACAAATCCAGTATATGAGAAATAAGGACTTGGGCTATAACAAGGAACAAGTGGTTTCCATTCCACTCAATGGCAAAATGGATAGTTACCGGGTGGTACAACTCCTACGGGAAGAACTTAAAAATAACCCAAACATCCTTAGTGTGAGCGGTGCCGATAATAATTTGGGTCGGGGAAGGGACGGCAGTTTATCCACGAGCAAATGGCGGTTTGATTATAAAGAACGTAGTATAGGCACCAATGTACTTACTGTTGACCATGATTATTCAAAAACCTTGGACATTCCCTTGGTTTCGGGTAGGTCTTTCAGCAAAGAATACGGTTCAGACAGTCTTAGTATAGTAATCAATGAGACCATGGCAAAGGAATTGAATGAGAAAGACCCCCTATCCGTCAAAATCCAGGAAGACGAAGGAACTTATACCGTCATTGGAGTATTGAAAGATTATCATTTTCAGAATATAAACAGGGAAATTGAACCGCTGACCCTTTTCATGAATACAGATTGGGACCTCTACTATGCTTACGTAAAAGTGAGTCCCGCGGCCATAGCCAAATCTTATGATGCCATCAAGGCTGCTTGGGGAAAAGTAGAGCCCCAAGCCGAATTTTTGGGTTCTTTTTTGGATGAAAATGTTGACCGTACGTTTAGACAGGAAAAAACAATGGCCACCATTATCACAAGTGGCAGCGTCTTAGGGATTCTCTTGAGCTGTATTGGATTGTTTGCCATGTCCATGCTAGTAGTGACCCAACGTACTAAGGAAATTGGCGTTAGAAAGGTAATTGGGGCAAGCGTATCTTCCATTACCCTATTATTAACCAAGGATTTCCTAAAATTGGTAGGCTTCGCTTTTCTAATAGCCGCACCCTTGGCTTGGTATTTTTTGAACAATTGGCTGGAGTCTTACCCCTTTCGAATCACCTTGAGCCCTTTGTATTTTGCCATGGCCGGTTTTTTGGCTATGCTGATCGCATTCTTGACTGTAGGGGCAAGAACCATAAGGGCTGCATCGGCCAATCCTGTAAAAAGTTTACGAACGGAATAAATCAACACTATGCTTTTACAATTACACAACATTTTTAAATGGGTCAACTCTGGAGGCCAGCGTATTTTTTTATTAAAGGACATCAATTTTGAAGTACGGGAAGGTGAGTTTATTTCCATTATGGGGCCTTCGGGTTCCGGAAAATCCACCCTGCTGAACGTTATCGGGATGTTAGATGGGTTTGATGAAGGGGAATACCAATTTTTGGATGAACCTGTGCACTCCATCAAAGAAAAACACCGGGCCAATCTTTATAAAGAATACATTGGTTTTGTATTCCAATCCTATCATTTGCTGGACGAACTCACGGTAAAGGAAAACTTAGAAATGCCCCTGCTCTATAAAAAATATAAAGGCGCTGAACGCAAGGCTATGGTGGCCGATATGTTAGATCGATTCAATATTGTGGGCAAAAAAGACCTTTTCCCGGCCCAACTCAGCGGTGGGCAACAGCAATTGGTGGGCATCGCCAGAGCCTTAATCTCAAATCCAAAACTGATTTTGGCCGATGAGCCCACGGGAAACCTCAACTCCAAGCAAGGGGAGGAAATCATGCAACTTTTTAAGCAGTTGAATGACGAAGGGGTTACCATTATCCAAGTGACACATTCCGAGAAAAACGCAGCCTATGGTTCAAGAATCATCAACCTTTTGGATGGACGAATGATTTGATTAAGTCCAAGCATCAAGTGCAAAAAAGTATTCAAGAAACCAATATGATAGCGGTCATTGGTATTTGAGCTTGTACTTGAACTTTCTAAATCAAATCCGCAAGCTCCGTTCCCACCAAACTGCCCAAGGCAACGCCCATTCCGCCAAGTCGCACACCGCAGTAAACGGAATTGGAAATTTGTTTTACGATGGGGTTTTTTTGGGTACCCACACCCATAATCCCGCTCCATCTTTGGTCAATTTCAAAGTCTTGGTCGGGAAGGATTACGTTCTTGAGTAATTTTTCCAAGGCATTCTGAATGGTCAGGGTCTCCCCAAATTCCATGGTCTCTTCGGTTTGAAAATCAAGATTGCGGCCACCTCCAAGCAGGATTCGGTTATCTATGTTCCGAAAATAGTAGTAGCCCTCATCCAGATGGAACGTTCCCTTTATTTTTAGGTTTTTGATGGGCTTTGTGATCAGTACCTGTGCCCTAGCAGGCTTTACCATTTCGGACTGTAACAGTTTTGAGGCAAAACCGTTGGTCGCCACAAACACCTTTTTGGAATCAAATCCAAAACCTTCTACATGGATGGTCACTTTGCTACCAGCGTCTTGGATGCGTTGGACTTCTACTCCATTTAAAATGGGAATTTGGTTCTCATGGCATTTTTGAAGCAGGGCCTGCATCATTTTTCCGGTATCCAATTGACCTTCAAATTGATGGGTAATATAGGTTTCACGAATCCCGGAAAACCCAAATTCATTTTTGGTTTTCACAAAAGGTGGGGCTCCAAAAACAGGAAGTAACAATTGGTTCAAGTGCTCCATACTGTCCGAACAAGACACAAACAGTTCGGAATTATCCCCCAAAAAAAGCTCATGGCCTCCATGCTGTTCAAACCCGATGGCCTTATCCCCCAAAAGCGTGCGCAATACCTGAATGCCATTATATCGTTTTTGGACCAACTGCACCACTTCTTCCTCGGTATGTGCCTTTGCATCAGCCAAAATTTCTGAAACGCTCCCAAAACAGGCAAAGCCGGCATTCTTGGTGCTAGCCCCTTGAGGAAGACTGCCCCTTTCCAAAACCAAAATCCTGCTGCTGGGATATTTTTCCCTTAATCGGAGTGCGCAGTTAAGCCCTACAATACCACTGCCAATGATGGTAAATTCCACGTGGGACAACCAGGTCTTATATTCCCAATAGCTTAGCTCCATAAAACAAAAACCCCGATAAAAATCGGGGCTATATTTAATCTTGATATTTGGAATCCATCTTGAAACCTTCCATGAATTTGGTGGTATAATTTCCGGCCAAATAATCTGGGTGGTCCATCAATTGTCTGTGGAACGGAATCGTGGTTTTCACGCCTTCAATCACAAACTCATCCAACGCCCTACGCATTTTGTTGATGGCCTCTTCCCGGGTCTGGGCCGTGGTAATCAACTTGGCGATCATGGAGTCGTAGTTTGGCGGAATCATGTACCCGCTGTACACATGGGTGTCCAATCGAACCCCATGCCCTCCGGGCGTATGAAGGGTTGTAATTTTTCCTGGGGAAGGTCTAAAATCATTGTACGGATCTTCCGCATTGATTCGGCATTCAATGGAATGCAACTTTGGGTAATAGTTCTTCCCTGAAATGGGCACGCCTCCGGCAACCAAAATCTGCTCCCGGATCAAATCATAATCCACCACCTGTTCTGTGATGGGGTGCTCCACCTGGATACGGGTGTTCATCTCCATGAAGTAGAAGTTACGGTGCTTGTCCACCAAAAATTCCACGGTTCCCGCTCCTTCGTATTTTATATATTCAGCGGCTTTTACAGCGGCTTTACCCATATCTTCCCTTAGGGAATCCGTCATAAAAGGTGACGGCGTCTCCTCGGTCAATTTTTGGTGTCTTCGCTGCACGGAGCAATCCCTCTCGGAAAGGTGGCATGCCTTTCCATACTGGTCGCCAACCACTTGAATTTCGATATGGCGTGGCTCTTCGATGAGCTTTTCCATGTACATTCCACCATTGCCAAAAGCAGCAGTAGCCTCTTTCACGGCGCTTTCAAAATTCCTTTCCATTTCGTCCTCGGACCAAATGGCGCGCATTCCCTTTCCACCACCACCGGCAGTAGCCTTGATCATAACGGGATATCCCATTTTTTTGGCCTCTTTTCTGGCATGGTCCACATCCTTGAGTAGCCCATCTGATCCCGGAACTGTGGGAACCCCAGCTTTTTTCATGGTTTCCTTGGCCGTAGCCTTGTCCCCCATTTTTTCAATCTGTTCCCCGGAAGCACCAATGAACTTAATATCGTGCTCAGCACAGATTTTCGAGAACTTGGCGTTTTCGGAAAGAAACCCATATCCTGGGTGAATGGCATCGGCATTGGTAATCTCCGCAGCAGCAATGATGTTCGGAATCTTTAAATAGGATTCGTGGCTGGGGGCCGGACCAATACAAACGGCTTCATCTGCAAAACGCACATGGAGACTTTCCTCGTCCGCCTTGGAGTATACGGCAACGGTCTTTATCCCCATTTCCTTGCAGGTACGAATAATTCGCAGTGCAATTTCTCCCCTATTTGCAATCAATATTTTTTTAAACATAGAACACAATCTTAAATTCTGAATTCTAAATCTTAAATGGTTTTAAACAACAGGAATCGCTGCTTAAAATTTATCATTTAAAATTCACTACGATGGATCTACCAAGAACAATGGCTGATCAAATTCCACTGGAGAGGAGTCATCAACCAATACCTTGACGATTTTTCCGGAAACTTCGGATTCTATATCGTTGAACAATTTCATGGCTTCGATCACACAAAGCACATCTCCTTGGCTAATGGTGCTGCCCACCTCAACAAAGGCAGGTTTGTCCGGGGAAGGCTTTCTATAGAAAGTTCCTATAATGGGCGATTTAATGGTGATGTATTTGGAGTCGTCGGATTTTGAAGCAGATTCCGTTGCAGGCGCCGCGGCTTCTTGAGCGGCTGGAGCCGCAGCCACTGGAGCGGCAGGTGCTTGGGCCATGGGAATTTGCTGTACAATGGTTGTCTCTGGGGTACTTGAGCTTGTGCTACCGGTACGGATGGTGATCTTAATGTCCTCCATCTCCAACTTCACCTCGCTGGCACCTGATTTGGCCACAAACTTGATTAAACTTTGAATTTCCTTAATGTCCATGGAATATGATTTTGTTAGTTGTGCTATTTAAGAATTATAGGCCCATTTTAAATAAATGGAACCCCATGTGAAGCCTCCTCCAAAGGCGGCAAAAATTAAATTGTCTCCTTTTTTCAGTTGTTTTTCATAATCGAACAACAACAATGGCAAGGTGGCAGATGTTGTGTTTCCGTAGCGGTGGATATTGATCATCACCTTTTCGGAATCCACTCCCATTCTATTGGCCGTGGCATCTATGATACGTTTATTGGCCTGATGGGGTACCAACCACTGTACATCCTCATGGGAAAGATTGTTCCGCTCCATGATCAGTGCGGACACCTCGGCCATGTTGGAAACCGCAAATTTAAAAACGGATTTCCCATCTTGGTATACATAATGTTGTTTGTTCTTCACCGTTTCTTCGGACGCAGGTAAGATAGAGCCTCCTGCATCAATTTTCAAGAACTGGCGTCCAATTCCATCCGATCTCAAATACTCGTCCTGTACCCCAAGCCCTTCTTCATTGGGTTCAAAGAGTACGGCCCCGGCACCATCACCAAAGATAATGCAAGTAGTACGATCCGTATAATCAATGATCGATGACATCTTATCGGCCCCGATTACCAAAACTTTCTTGTATTTTCCTGATTCAATATAACTGGCAGCGGTAGACATTCCGTACAAAAAACTGGAGCATGCAGCCTGTAAGTCATACGCAAAGGCATTTACGGCCCCTATTTCTGAAGCCACATATGCCGCAGTCGACGCAACGGGAAGATCTGGAGTGGCCGTGGCCACCAATACAAAATCAATTTCCGAAGGGTCTACATTTCCTTTTTTAATAAGATCTTGGGCCGCCCTTATGGCCATATACGAAGTTCCGGCGTTCTCTTCCTTTAATATTCTCCGCTCTTTGATTCCGGTCCTCGAGGTTATCCATTCATCATTGGTATCTACCATGGTTTCCAACACTTTGTTGGATAGTACGAAATCGGGAACATATCCTCCCACAGCTGTTATCGCTGCTGTTGTTTTATTCATTTTAGCGTCTCTTTTTGTCAAAAACATTGAAATTTGACCCAGAAGAGGTGAAAATTAGTCATTTTATATGACTTTTTTATCAAAACGGGGCCGTTTTTGAAATTAACTTCAGTCCATAAAAAAACTCCCGCTAGTTTGGAACGGGAGTTGGTTTATTTTGAGGGATTTGCCATTAGGCAGCAGTTTCTTCCTCTGTTTTGTCAATCAATACTTGACCTCTGTAGTACAATTTACCTTCATGCCAGTGTGCTCTGTGGTACAAGTGCATTTCTCCTGTTACGGAATCCTTGGCAATTGTAGGGGCTACCGCTTTGTAGTGGGTTCTTCTTTTGTCCCTTCTGGTCTTTGATGTCTTTCTTTTAGGATGTGCCATTATAAACCTATTTGTCCGTTAGTAACTTTTTTAAATCATCCCATCTGGGATCTGTTTTTTCTGATGGTTTCTTTTCTTCTTTTGGCTGCAATTCTTCCAGCTTGTCCAAGATTTCCGATTTCAACGTTCCGTCCAATACACCGGGGTGTACTCTTTTTTGAGGGACGGCCAGCACCAACATCTCATAGATGTACTGTGCAATGTTGATTTGGTACTCGCCATGGGGAATGATCAAAATTTCATCATCTTCATCATTGTACTCTTCCCCAAACTTGATGACCAAGTGCAAATCTGAATGGATGGGTTGGTCAAAAGGTTCGCCGGTCATGTCGCAATCCACATTCACCGTTCCCTCGGCCTCGATTTCCAATTCCATCATATTGCTCATCTTTTCCAATATGGCGGTCACCTTTACGGAAGCTCCGTTAAATTCTTGGTATTCAAAAGATTCAAAGAACGCATTGTCAATCTCGTACACAAATTCGTGTTTTCCCAACTTCAAGCCTGAAAATGGGATAAAAAACTCCTTCAGCTTCATTGTTTCTACACTTAAGGTTTGTGTACCAGCCTCTAAAGGCGGGTGCAAAGATACTACTTATTTATAAAACTGCAATTCCAACACCAACAAATATCCATCTTTGTGGAACTTTTTTAGCTCGCACGCTTGGTCTTTTGTTTTTTCAGTGGGTTTTTGCTCAATTCCATATACTCTGCACGGTTCTTGAACACTTCAATGGCCATAAAAACCGCTTCTTTAAAAGAGCTGTTGTCCGCTTGCCCTTTTCCGGCAATTTCATAGGCCGTGCCATGGTCCGGTGATGTCCTAACCTTGTCAAGTCCAGCGGTATAGTTCACCCCTTTTCCAAAGGAAAGGGTTTTAAAGGGAATAAGTCCTTGATCATGATAGGCCGCTAAAATGGCATCAAAATTCTTGTGGTTATCCGAGCCAAAAAAACTGTCTGCCGAATATGGCCCGTACACCAACGTTCCCTTATGGAACAATTCTGTGATTATCGGCTTCAAAATTTTATCATCTTCTTCCCCAATGGTACCGTTATCACCACTATGCGGATTTATGCCCAATAATGCTATTCTGGGTCTGCGGATGCCAAAATCCATTTTCAAGGATTTTTCCATGGTGGCTATCTTATGCCTCACCAAACTGGGGGTTATGGCCTGGGCCACATCCTTAACGGCAATGTGGTCCGTGAGCAACCCCACCCGAAGGGTGTCTGCCACCATGAACATAAGGCTTTCCCCGTTCAATTCTTGGGCTAGATAATCGGTATGACCCGGAAATTTAAAATCGTCGGACTGTATATTGTTTTTGTTGATGGGTGCTGTTACCAGAACGTCAATACTTCCATCCTTTAAAGCGGAAACCGCGGCCCGAAGCGACTTAATGGCAAAAGACCCTCCTTCTTGTGTGGCCTGCCCATATTCAATCTTTGGGACTTCTTTCCAAACATTTACAATATTGATCTTTCCTTCAACAGCTTGGGACGCATCCCTTACCCCATTGAACGTCATATCGATTCCCAAATCCGACTTTTGGTGGGAAACCGTTTTGTTTGATGCAAAAATAATTGGGGTGCAGAAATCCAACATCCGTGGATCTTCAAACGTTTTTAGGGCAACTTCACACCCAATTCCATTTAGGTCCCCAATGGAAATCCCCAGTTTTATTTTTTGATTTTCCTTCATATAATCACTGCCGATATGGCTACTTTTGCATTACAAAACTAGTCAATTAATAAGACACATGTTCACAGGTATCATAGAGACTTTAGGGAAAGTTGAAAAGCTTGAAAAAGAAGGGGGCAATTTACACATTACCCTGTCCTCCAATATTACATCGGAACTAAAAATAGACCAAAGTGTTTCCCACAATGGGGTATGCCTTACCGTGGTGGCCATAAAAGATGATTTATACACCGTGACCGCCATTGAAGAGACCTTGCTCAAAAGCAATATAGGTGACTTAAAGACTGGCGATGTGGTAAATTTGGAACGTGCCATGGTCTTAGGGGCTCGATTGGATGGCCATATTGTACAGGGACATGTGGACCAAACTGCCCAATGCACTTCCATGGAACAAAAAGATGGTAGCTGGGTCTTTGGGTTTCAGTACGATTCCGGCTTGAGCAATGTAACCATTGAAAAAGGGTCCATTACTGTGGACGGTGTGAGTTTGACCGTAGTTGATTCCAAAAAAGACAGCTTTAGCGTAGCCATCATTCCATATACTTTTGAACATACCCGATTCAATACCTATATAATAGGTACATCGGTCAACCTAGAGTTCGATGTGGTTGGAAAATATGTGGCCCGCTTGATGGAACTTCGACAATAATGTCGAAAAATCTTCGCCTTATACTTTGATGAAAATCTTCCGCTTGTACAATACGTAGGCCAACAAGCAGTAAAATGACACTACCGTTAAACCATACAGCAGTGATGATAGTTTCATGGACATAAAATCGTGCACATAAATGGTCTGGAACAACCATCCGTGCAGAGAGTTTTCGCCATCTACCTTGATCAACCCGAACAGCTTACTGATAAAACTGGACAAGAAATACACCACTATGGCATTGGCCCCGGCGTATTTAAAAATACTTCCGAATTTTATTCCTTTGACATCGGTGAGGTGATAAATAATCGCCAATACCATATTGGCCCATCCCGCTGTTACCAAAACGAAGCTACTGGTCCATAATGCCTTGTTGACAGGAAATACCACATCCCAAACGTGGCCCAAAATCAAAAACGCGCCTCCCAAGCCGAACAAAATTGTGGTCTTCTTCTCTTGTTTTGACGTCAGTATCAATCCAGTGAAAATGCCCAGCAATGAACTTACTATGGCCGGAATGGTGCTTAAAAGTCCTTCGGGATCATAATCAGGTCTATAATTATGTGTGCCAAACACCTTTACGTCAAGATAGTTTGCCAAATTATTAGGTGCTCTTTCCAAAGTGGAAGCCACTCCTTCAACGGGCACAAATACCATAAGCAACCAATACCCAATCAATAAAATACCTGAAATGGCAATAAGCTTTTTCCAGTCCAAATTGATAAACAGGATGGAGGCAAAGAAAAACACAACCCCAATCCGTTGCAAAACTCCAGGAAACCTAATGTTTTCAAAATCCTTGAAGAAAGGAAAGCTTAGGGTGAAGGCCCCCAAGAATATACCCAGCCCGATCAATTTTAAGCTTCGAATCGTGATTTTCTTGTAAGTGCTAGAATCTGTCTTTTTATTTTGATAGGCCAGCGCAATGGAGGTTCCCACAATAAAAAGGAAAAAAGGGAACACCAAATCTGTTGGTGTGTACCCATGCCATTGCGCATGCAATAATGGGGCATACACATGCCCCCATGTTCCCGGGGTATTCACCAGTATCATCAATACGATGGTCATTCCCCTAAAAATATCTACGGATAAAACCCTGTTTTTCATAGTACTGTTGTTATAAGATGTTATCCTTGATCCTACCCCAAGCCTTGATCAGGAAAAATCCTGAAACAAGGGCAACACCGGTCAAAATGAGAGCCAATTGGGTTTCTTGATAGATCCAATAGCCCGTTGCAAACATGATGGAGTAAATCAATACCACACCCAACAACATGGCCGTGATGCCCGCAGGAACACTCCATTTTTCGTTGCTCTTTACGATTTTTACGTTATCAGCGTCAGCTTCATCCACAATCTTTTTCCAGCCTGGACCACCCGGCTGTATTTTGAGATAAAAGCTTCGCAAAACTTCTTTGCTTTCCGGTTGTGTCACAAACGTGGCCGTTAACCAAATGATTGATGTGACCACCATGATAAATGGTAAGTCTGCCCATTCTGGGAACACCCCGGTTTCAGGAGCAAAAAGGATTTCCCTCAACGAAGTGGTCTCCAAAAGAACGGCTAAAATCCCAGAGGAAAACATCGCCGTGATTTCACTCCAAGCATTGATACGCCACCAAAACCAACGTAGAATAAAGATAAGTCCCGTTCCTGCTCCGAATGAAAGTAACAGGTTGAACACGCCCATGGCATCCTGTAGTGCCAAGGCCAAAAATGCACTCAAGACCATCAATACTACGGTGGACAGTCTTCCCACATTCACCATCTGTTTTTCAGTGGCATTTGGATTTATCTGTTGTTTGTAAAAGTCATATACAATATAGGAAGAGCCCCAGTTCAACTGTGTGGAAATGGTACTCATATAGGCCGCCACCAAAGACGCCAGTACAATCCCCAAAAGACCCGTGGGCAATTTGGTCATCATTGCTGAATAGGCCAAATCATGACCCAGTTTATCTTCTGTTACATTAGGAAAAGCTTCATGGATACTGGCAATGTCCGGGTATACCACCAAAGAGGCCAGTGCCACCAAAATCCAAGGCCAAGGACGCAAGGCATAGTGCATGATATTGAAGAAGAATGTGGCTCCAATGGCATGGTTCTCATCTTTTGCTGCCAACATCCGTTGTGCAATGTAACCACCACCACCGGGTTCCCCTCCAGGATACCACGAACTCCACCATTGTACAGCCAATGGAATGATCAAGGCCGTGATCAAAGCTTTCTTATCGCTAAAATCGGGAAGGATACTCAGCTTACCTTGCACATTTTCATTTTCCAAAATGGACTGAATTCCACCAACCTCGGGAAGATTAACCAGATACACGGCAGCCCCTATGGCACCTCCCATGGCTACAAAAAAGAGAAGAAAATCACTGTAAACCACTCCTTTAAATCCTCCAAGGGCACTAAAAATAACTGTTATTAAGCCTGCGCTGATCACGGTTACCCAAGGATCCAGCCCCAACATAACACCACCAATCTTAATGGCCGCTAAGGTAACGGAGGCCATGGTGATCACATTAAAAAACACCCCAAGGTAAATGGCGCGGAACTTCCTTAAAAAACTTGCCGCTTTTCCGCCATATCTAATTTCATAAAACTCCAAATCCGTATTTACGTTGGATTTCCGCCATAACTTGGCATATACAAAAACCGTGAGCATTCCCGTCAATAGGAAACACCACCATCCCCAGTTTCCGGAAACACCATTGGAACGAACCAAATCGGTCACCAAATTGGGCGTATCCGTGGAAAATGTCGTTGCCACCATGGAAAGTCCCAACAACCACCATGGCATGGTCCTTCCCGATAAAAAGTATTCTGATGAACTTTTTCCTGATTTCTTGGAAACATAAATTCCTATGAATAGGACAATAGCGAAAAATGTAAAGATTATGGCATAATCTAAGGTTTGTATATCCATTGGTTTGGTTTTGGTAAGAACCAAAGATAGTTTTTTTAGGTTACTTTTGTACTCCACCAAATGTTTTGGATGTTTCTCTCCCTTCCCTCTGAAATCTCTATAATGGCATGGGCCATGGCCGCCACGGCCGTTTTTTTAATGGGAGCCTCCAAAGCTGGCCTTAAGGGCATGTCCATATTGAATGTTACCCTCATGGCCTTGGCCTTTGGCTCCAAGGCATCTACAGGAATATTCATGCCTTTGTTGATCGTTGGTGATATCATTGCCGTCATCTATTATAACAGACATACACAATGGAAATACATTCTCAAGTTTATTCCGTGGATGGTGTTGGGTATCCTTATTGGTGTTCTTGTTGGAAAAGACTTGCCGGAAGTGGAGTTCAAATGGGGAATGGTCACCGTTATTTTTATCAGCTTGGGCCTACTGTATTGGTGGGACAGAAGAAAATCCACTCATGTTCCCACCCATTGGATGTTTGCTGGGTCCATGGGGATTATGGCCGGAATATGCACCATGATCGGAAACTTGGCAGGGGCGTTTACCAACATCTTCTTCCTTGCCATGCGACTGCCAAAAAACCAATTTGTGGGAACCGCGGCATGGCTCTTTTTCATCACCAATCTTTTTAAACTTCCGTTCCACATTTTTGTGTGGAAGACCGTTACACTAGAGACTTTATGGGTGGATATAAAACTGATACCAGCTATTTTAGCAGGGATTTATGTGGGTATCCGACTGGTAAAAATTATTCGCGAGGGGTTTTTCAGGAAAATGATTCTTGTGCTTACCGCCTTAGGTGCTCTTCTACTTCTGTTCCGGTAAATTCCAACAAAAAACCCATCTTCCAATTCAAGAAAATGGGTCTTCAATTTTAAAGTTTTACTATGCCTAGTCAATGGCAACGGGAAGTACCACATTGGCCCACTCCATTGTAAATCCATCATTGGTAACGGTATAGGTCAACTGCTCCTTGGCTTGGGAAGCTTTTTTTGGTGATGCTTTTACCCGAAGTACGTCGCTTGATTTGTTATCCTTATCATATTCGGTCAAAGTCAGTCCTTCAACAGAAGAACCGCTGCGTCCATGATTAGAATTAAAAATTACGGTCCAATCTCCTTTGCTGGGCACAAAGAACAAGGCATAGGTGCCTGCAGAAAGTTTCTCCCCGACAACAGTAATATCCTTGTCAGTGGTAAAGGTTGTGGCCATATTGGCTCCTGCTCTCCAAACCTTATCATAGGCAACTAGGCCTCCAAAAATTTCACGTCCCCGCATGGAAGGACTGTTATAGGTAATCTCGATAGATGCATTGGCTGCTTTTCCCTCAACGCTTTTGTATGGGCTTTTTTGTGCAAGGCTACACATACTAAATAGAACGGTCATTGTAAAAAGACTGGCCCAACGGACCGAAGATTTTAGTTTTCTCATGGGTTTTAGTGTATTAATTGAATTGAAACATTACAATTTCGTCTAAAGATACGGATACTGACAGCATCCATAACCGTACTTTTTCCTCCCCATCTTCGAATTTTTGTCATTTTTTTCAATTCGATGGAAAATCACATATAATGTTGATTTTGTTATTGAATTGGGCAAGAAATGGTCTTACGCTTCATCTTTATACGAATACAACATGGGTCCCCCCTTTACTCCAGGTTTTTTTTCGCCTGTATTCTTTAGAATATCCATTTGGAAGATTCGCTTTCTAAAATTGCGTTTGTCCAATTCCAGGCCCAAAATGTTCTCATAAAGATTCTGTAGTTCGGGCAGCGTAAATTTCTGTGGAAGCAATTCACCAACTACAAGGGTATCCTTTAGATTCTTTTTAAAAAATTGATGTGCATCCCGGATAATTCGGTTGTGATCAAACCCAAGATTGGTGGGAATATTGTCCAGATCAAACCAATCAATTTGTTCCACACCGCTCTTTAAGGTCAAGGGATGGTTCTCGGGTTTTACCAAGGCGTAAAACGATATGGTGATCACCCGTTTTGTAGGATGCCGGTCCACTTCGGAATAGGCTTTTACCTGTTCAAAATGAATGCTTTCAAATCCTGTAAGGGCAAACAATATCTTTTGGGCGCAATCTTTTAGCGTTTCTTCCGCCTGAAGAGCACCGCCGGGTAACATCCAATGATCCGTGAAATTACCTACCGTCCTTTTAGTCAACAAAATTTTCAATTGGTTGTCCACATAACCAAAAACTGCAATGTCTGTGGTAATGGAACACTCATAGGAATCTTCTTTAACTTGATAATCGTTTAGACTATTGGGTTGGTTTTTAGGTAAATCCCTTTTCATTTTTTTATTCCAGAAAAAAATTTAACTTCGTAACTGTGTATCAGGGACACAGAAAAATCGTATCTTTCAATCAAGCCCTAAAAATACAGAAAAGGCCTATGAATCAACCTCATTATAACGAATTAAAAGACAAAGTGGTGGTCATCACTGGAGGAGGAGGTGTCCTCGGTAGTGCTTTGGCCCTATCCATTGCAAATCAGGGAACCAAGGTGGCCATCCTTGACCTAAAGGAAGAGGCTGCTCAGGAAATCGCAAAAAAAATAAACGCCAATGGCGGTTCGGCAATCGGTGTTGGTGCCAATGTGCTCGAAAAGGAATCCCTTATCAAAGCAAGGAACATCATAAAAGAGCAATGGGGAAGTTGTGATATCCTCATTAATGGTGCCGGAGGTAACCACCCCAAGGGTACTACCACGAAGACCCACTTTTTTGAGGAGGATATAAATACACCTGAAGATTTGACGACTTTCTTTACCTTGGACCCCAAAGGCATCCAGTTTGTATTTGACCTTAACTTTATTGGGACCCTTTTGCCTACTCAGGTGTTCGCAGAGGATATGGTTGGAAAAGAAGACACGGTGGTTTTGAACATCTCTTCCATGAATGCCTTTAGGCCCTTGACCAAGATACCGGCCTACAGTGCGGCCAAAGCCGCCGTCAGCAATTTCACCCAGTGGTTGGCCGTGCATTTGGCTCCCGTTGGAGTTCGGGTAAATGCCATAGCCCCCGGTTTCTTTTTAACCGATCAAAACAGAATTTTATTGACCCAAAAAGATGGGTCGCTTACCCCTCGTGGAAATACCATCTTGGAACATACTCCCATGAACCGGTTTGGGGAACCCGACGATCTTGTGGGAACCGTACTTTGGTTGATGGGCAATGGATCAAAATTTGTAACCGGAATTGTAGTGCCCATCGATGGGGGCTTCAGTGCATATAGCGGCGTATAGAGTATGGGATTGGAACAAACATGGAGGTGGTACGGACCCAATGACCCCGTTTCCTTGGCAGATATAAAAATGGCAGGTGCCACAGGCATTGTCACGGCGTTGCATCATATTCCCAATGGGGAAGTATGGCCCGTTTCAGAAATAAAGAAACGTGTGAAGCAGCTCCAAGCGCATGGGTTTACGTGGTCCGTGGTGGAAAGCATCCCTGTACACGAGGATATTAAAAAGCACACCGGAAACTTTGAACACTACATTGAAAACTATAAAGAGAGCATCCGAAATCTAGGGCAATGTGGAGTGGACACCGTTTGCTACAATTTTATGCCCGTACTGGACTGGACCCGTACCGATTTGGCCCATCAATTGCCTGATGGTTCATTGGCTCTCCGGTTTGATAAAGCTGCTTTTGCCGCATTTGAACTATTTCTCCTTAAAAGACCGGGGGCCGAAGAAGACTATACCCAAGAGGAAATTGGTCTGGCGCAACAAGCCTACGAAAAAATGGATGGAGCCTCCAACGAGAAACTCATCCGTAATATCATTGCCGGGCTACCCGGTGCGGAAGAGGGATATACTTTGGAGCAATTCCAAAATGTGTTGGACGCCTACAAGGACATCGGACCAAAACAATTACGGGAAAACCTGCACGCTTTTGTCAAAGCCATAGCCCCAACTGCTGAAGAGGCCGGGGTATTCCTGACCATTCACCCTGATGATCCTCCTTTCCCAATTTTGGGATTGCCCAGGGTCATGAGTACTTTACAAGATGCCAAGGACCTCATCAATGCCCATAACAGTCCGCACAATGGAGTTTGTTTCTGCACGGGTTCGTTCGGGGTTCGTGAGGACAATGATTTGGTAAACATGGCCCATCAATTGGCTGACCGAATCAACTTTATCCACCTAAGAAGCACCAAACGGGATGACCAAGGAAATTTTTACGAAGCAGACCATTTGGATGGCGATGTGGACATGTACGGTGTGCTTAAGGAACTCTTGTCGGAACAGGGCAAAAGAACACAGACCAACCGTCCCGACCGGCGTATGCCCATGCGGCCCGATCATGGGCACCAGATGTTGGATGATCTTGGCAAAAAAACCAACCCTGGGTATTCTGCCATAGGTCGTTTACGGGGATTGGCCGAATTACGGGGGTTGATGTTGGGCATTGAAAAATCGGGAATATGAGTTTTATCCACGAAGATTTTCTGTTACAGACCCCATATGCCCAAGAGCTGTACCACAGCTATGCCAAGAATATGCCCATTATTGATTATCACAACCATCTGACCCCGGAGTTGTTGGCCAATGATGGACACTATAATAATATGGCCCGGGCGTGGTTGGACGGAGATCATTACAAATGGCGAGCCATGCGTGCCTTGGGAATCGATGAGAAATACATCACCGGCAATGCATCCGATCAAGACAAGTTTTTAAAATGGGCCGAGGCCGTACCCTATTTGGTTCGGAACCCTCTCTACCATTGGACTCATTTGGAGCTGCAACGCTTTTTTGGAATCACAGATCTACTGTCCAAGGACAACGCCCTTGAAATCTATCAAGCCACTTCTGCCAAGCTACAGGAGAAGACGTGTTCAGCATTGGGAATGCTACAACAAATGAATGTTGAGGTGGTCTGTACCACCGATGACCCCATAGATGATTTGCAATTTCACCAAAAATCCAGAAAAGCAGGTCATCACCCAAAAATGTTGCCAGCCTTTCGTCCGGATAAGGCCTACGCCATTGAGGGCGATGTCGCTTATAAAAGCTATTTGGAGCAACTGTCCGATGCTTCCGGCATTACCATATCTTCTTATTCCGATGTGCTGGAGGCTCTAAAAAATCGGATGGCGCATTTCCATGAAAACGGGTGCCGATTGGCAGACCATGGCTTGGAACAGTTGTATTTCTTTGAGGAAGGAACGTATGATATTGAGGCCATTTTCAAAAAAATGGGTTCAGGGCAACGCTTGGAAACAGGAGAACTCCATTATTATAAGTTTCAAACTTTGGTTTTTCTGTGTAGGGAATATCAGTCCCTGGGCTGGGCACAACAGTTTCATTTGGGCCCTTTGCGCAATGTCAACCAAAGCATGCTGGACAAATTGGGCCCGGACACGGGCTTTGATTCCATTGGCGATAAGGAACAGGCGTATCCCTTAGGTAAGTTTTTGAACCTTTTGGAGAGCACAGATCAACTGGCAAAGACTATTTTATATAACTTAAATCCATCACAGAATGAGGTTTTTGCCACCATGGCTGGAAACTTCAACAGGGGTGGAATCAAGGGAAAGATTCAGTACGGTTCAGGTTGGTGGTATTTGGACCAATTGGATGGGATGGAAAAACAAATCAACACCCTATCCAATTTAGGGGTCCTCAGTACCTTTATAGGTATGCTCACCGATTCGAGAAGCTTGCTGTCCTTCCCAAGACATGAATATTTTAGGCGGTTGCTCTGCAATATTTTGGGGAATGACATCCAAAAAGGATTATTGCCTGCAGACCTACCACATTTGGGCAGTATCGTGCAGGATATCTGTTATAACAACGCCAAGGACTATTTCAACTTTGATACCATATAAAAGGATTGAAAAAATAATGAAATCGTATACTTCCATAGTACTTTGGGCTGGTCTTATACTCTTTCTGATGGGGTGTCAGGCAGACAATGAGGTCAAGACCATAAAGCTCGCCCATGGCTTGGATGTCAACCATTCCGTTCACAAAGCCTTGGTAAAGATGGGAGAGGACCTTGAAGAGATTTCCAAGGGTAAAATGACGGTTGAAATCTATCCCAACCAGCAATTGGGCACGGAGCGTCAAATTGTTGAATTATTGCAGATTGGAAGCCTGGACATGACCAAGGTATCTGCTGCCACTCTTGAAAATTTTGCGCCAAAGACCCGGGTTTTGGGACTTCCCTATCTCTTTCGGGATCGGGAACATTCCTTTAGGGTTTTTGATGGACTTATTGGCGAGGAATTGCTGAACGATGGCAAAAAATACTGGTTAAAGGGCCTTGGGTTTTACGATGCAGGCAGTCGTAGTTTCTACACCAAGGAAAAAGCAATTGAAAGTCCCGGTGACCTAAAAGGGCAAAAAATCAGGGTAATGCCCAGTGTCACTGCCATGGAGATGGTCCGTGGATTTGGGGGCTCGCCCACACCCATTTCATGGGGCGAACTGTACACCTCCTTGCAGCAGGGCGTTGTGGACGGAGCGGAAAACAATCCGCCTAGTTTTTACCTTTCCAAACATTACGAAATATGCAAATACTACTCCTTGAATGAACACACTTTCTCCCCAGATATCATTTTGGTGGCCACCCATTTCTGGGACAAGCTTTCGGAAGAGGAGCAGGGTTGGCTCCAAGAAGCGGTAGATGCATCCGTAGTATATCAAAGAGAGCTTTGGGCCAAGGCAGAAGCAGAAGCCTTGGAAGCTGTTCAAAAGGCAGGGGTGGAAATCATCAGACCAGACAAGTCCCTTTTTTCAAAAGAGACGGAAAGGGTGTATGAAAAGTATGAAACAGACGAGGCGCTGTTCAAATTGATACAACAAATAAAAGCCGTTGAATGATTATGGGCACCAAAAAAACCATAGATAACGTATTGGGTGGTGCATTGGTCATCATCATGTCTGCCATGGTCCTCAATGTGCTTTGGCAAGTTTTTACCCGTTTTGTGATGGGAACCCCAAGCTCGTTTACGGATGAATTGGCCCGATACCTCATGATCTGGGCCGGAATATTGGGAGCGGCCTATGTGGCAGGGAAAGATATGCACGTTGCCATTGATGTACTGCCCCAAAGGTTCAATAAAGCTACCCAAAAAAGGCTGTCGACTGCAGTTAAGGTTGCAGTAATCCTGTTTGCGTTATCGGTTATGGTCATTGGAGGCATTCGTTTGGTATATATCACTTTTGTGTTGGAACAGTTGTCACCTGCCCTTCAAATACCGCTGGCCTATGTGTATTTGGCCATCCCCATAAGCGGACTACTCATCGTCTACTATAAAATTACGGACATTTTAAATAAAAGCGAATAATGGAATATTTCCCCGTTTTGGTGCTGCTGATTAGCTTTATTGGTCTTTTGGCCATAGGCGTTCCTGTGGCTTGGAGCATTTCCATTTCCGCTTTATTGACTATGTTGGTCAGCATTCCTTTTTTACCGGCAACCACCACCTTGGCCCAACGTATGGGAGTTGGCTTGGATAGTTTTGCGCTTTTGGCCATTCCCTTCTTTATCCTTGCCGGAAACTTAATGAACAAAGGGGGTATGGCCCATCGTTTGATCGCTTTTGCCAAGACCTTGGTGGGTGCGCTTCCCGGCGGACTTGCCTTGATCAACATAACCGCCGCCATGCTTATGGGTGCCATAGCGGGTTCAGCCATGGCATCAGCCTCTGCCATGGGCAGTATTTTGGGTCCTGAGATGGAAAAAGAGGGCTATTCCAAAGAATTTGGAGCCGCGGTGAACATTACTTCGGCCACTACAGGCCTGATCATCCCCCCTAGCAATATCCTGATTGTGTATTCCCTGGCCAGTGGGGGTGTTTCCATTGCAGCCCTGTTTTTGGCAGGCTACATCCCTGGCATTCTTGCCGGAGTGTTTTTGATGATCGTGGCCATAATATGGGCCAAAAAGAAAGGATATACCGGACACGCCAAAAAAGGCGATTCTGGTATTCTGGCAATCGTAAAGACCTTTGTGGACGCTTTCCCAAGTCTGTTGTTATTGGTCATCGTTATCGGGGGTATCGTGGCTGGCATATTCACCGCTACGGAAGCGTCGGCCATTGCGGTGCTCTACTCTTTGATCCTAGGGTTTGTTTACAAGGAAATCTCCTTTAAAAACCTACCCAATATTTTATTGGATTCTTCCGTGACCACGGCTATGGTGTTGTTGTTAATAGCGGCTTCCATTGGCATGTCATGGGCCATTTCCTATGAAAATATCCCCCAGGCCACCAGCGATGTGCTATTGGGAATCAGTGATAATGTGGTGGTGGTCCTGCTGATCATCAATGCCATTTTATTGTTTGTGGGCGTCTTTATGGACATTACCCCGGCGGTCCTCATTTTTACCCCTATCTTTTTACCAGTTGTCACCAAATTGGGTATTGACCCTATTCATTTTGGTATCATCATGATATTCAATCTATGTATTGGTCTGTGCACTCCGCCCGTAGGTTCCGTCCTCTTTGTGGGCGTAGGTGTGGCCAAAACCTCGATCCAAAAAGTCATAAAGCCCCTTTTACCCTTGTTTTTGGCCATGATCGCCGCATTGTTGTTGATTACCTATGTCTCTCAACTGACTTTGTGGTTACCTAGCCTATTCGATGTATAAAAAAGAAAAAATGAATCATTTAAACTCTAGAAAAGTGAAGAATAACCAAAAAATCCTGAGTAGAATAACCGTACTGCTGACCTTGGCTTTAATAGCCAGTTGCGACCAAAAACCCAAGGATGATACCCCGTGGGTACCCCTGTTTGATGGAGAAAACCTCGAAGGGTGGACCGTAAAGGGAGGAACTGCCGAGTATTCGGTGGAAAATGGTGCCGTTGTGGGTACGACCAAACACAACACGCCAAACACCTTCCTCACCACGGATGCCTTATATGGTGACTTTATCTTGGAATTGGACTATTTGGTGGATTCTACCATGAACTCTGGCATCCAGATACGCAGTAACAGCATTCCCGAGTATCAGAACGGACGTGTCCATGGATATCAAATCGAGATTGATCCTTCGGACCGAGCTTGGAGCGCAGGCATCTATGATGAAGGCCGAAGAGGGTGGTTGAACCCCCTTACCGAAAACGAGGCTGCACAGAAAGCTTTCAAACAGAATGAATGGAACCACTATCGTATTGAAGCCATAGGCGATACCCTAAAAACATGGATCAATGGGGTTCCTGCAGCACATCTTATTGATGATGCCACTGCCTCAGGCTTTATTGCCCTTCAAGTACACAGTATTGGTGAAAACCAAAAAGCGGGCACAGAGATTCAATGGAAAAACATCCGAATTGTAACCGAAAACCCTGAAAAATACGCAACGGAATCGCCCATACCGCCCATCACTACCAAAAATCAACTTATTGCCGAGGACAAGAAGAGCAATTGGGAAATGCTTTGGGATGGAGAAACCACAAATGGTTGGCGTGGGGCAAAATTAGACCATTTTCCCGAGAAGGGATGGGTCATTGAAAATGGCGAGCTGACCGTGCTTTCCACAGGCGGAGGTGAATCTGAAGCCGGTGGGGACATCGTCACGGACAAACAGTACGACAATTTTGAGCTGAAACTGGAATTCAAGATAACCGAAGGGGCCAATAGCGGCATCAAATATTATGTGAATACAGACTTGAACAAGGGTGAAGGTTCCTCCATTGGATTGGAATTCCAAATTTTGGACGATGCCCGCCATCCCGATGCCAAACTTGGAAACCACGAAGGCAGCAGAACCTTGGCCTCCCTATATGACCTGATCCAAGCCGACCCCAACAAATATGTAAAACCCATTGGGGAGTGGAACACGGCGCATATCAAATCCAATAACAACCATGTGGAGCATTGGCTCAACGGAATGAAGGTTTTGGAGTATGAGCGCAAAAGCGATGCCTATAGAAAATTGGTCTCGGAAAGCAAGTATGTTACTTGGCCTCAATTTGGAGAGGCAGATAAAGGAAATATTTTACTGCAGGACCATGGAGATCGGGTCTCGTTCAGAAACATAAAAATCAAACAACTCTAAACATAACAGTATGGGAACGAGAAGAAATTTTATCAAAAAAACAACAGCAGGCACAACAGGTTTGGCCTTTGCAGGAGTTTTGATGCCCAACATGGGGTTTTCCAGTATTCTAGGCGCGAATGACCGCTTGGGAGTTGCCGTCATCGGGGTACGTAGTCGGGCCAAGGCCCATGTGATCGCCATCCATCAAGATGCCAATGCGAGGATTCTGTACAATTGCGATGTGGACGACACTATTATCGAGGAGCACAATGCGTGGTGCCAGAAGAATATTGGCTATATCCCCAAAGTGGAAAAGGATTTCAGAAAAATATTGGAGGATAAGGATGTGGATGCCGTGTTCATTGCCACGCCGGAACACTGGCATGCCCCTATGGCCATTATGGCCCTACAGGCCGGAAAGCACGTATATGTGGAAAAACCCTGTAGCCACAATCCTTACGAAAACGACCTTTTGGTAGCCGCCCAGAACAAGTACGGGAAGAAAGTACAGATGGGTAACCAGCAGCGCTCTGCCAAGACTTCGGCATCAGCAATTACCGATATCCGCAATGGGGTCATCGGGGAGGTATACAAAGGAGAAGCCTATTATTCCAACAATAGGGGTTCCATAGGAAAAGGAAACAAAATAAGCGTTCCTACCACTTTGGATTGGGGACTTTGGCAGGGGCCAGCCCCAAAAGAAGACTACCGGGACAATGTACATCCATACAATTGGCATTGGTTCAGGACTTGGGGAACGGGTGAAATCCACAACAATGGCACTCATGAAATTGATATTTGCCGATGGGCCTTGGGAGTGGATCTACCTTCGACCGTAACCTCTTTTGGTGGAAAATATACCTATGATGACGATTGGGAGTTTGTCGATAATCAACAAGTGACCTATACCTTTCCCGGAGATAAGTTTATCACTTGGACAGGACACAGTCGAGGCATTATGAAACCGGAACGCCCAGGGAGAGGCGCCACCATTTATGGAAGTAAAGGAACCATCCAACTCGACAGAAATTTCTATAAGCTATTTGATTTGGCGGGAAATCCCATAAAACTTGAGTACGAGCGTTCACAAAGTGCCACCACCAATACCCAGGGGATTGGGGGATTGGATGTGGACCATGTGGCCAATTTTTTCAATGCCATCAGAAAAGATGAGTCCTTGAACTCTGATATCAATGATGCCAGCGTTTCCACGATGCTTTGCCATTTAGGCAATATGGCGCAAGATGCGGGGCATACTTTGGAAGTCGACACCAAAACCGGAAAAGTGCTCAATGACAATGCCATTATGCAGAAAAGCTGGAAGCGGGAATACGCAAAAGGATGGGAACCTAAATTATAACCTATGAAACGAAGAGATTTTGTTACGAAAACCGGAGTGGCCGTAGCTGGAATTTCAGCGGTTGGTGCCATGCCATTATATCCCCTAAAAAAAGATGTGGTCCGTGTTGGCGTAATTGGAACGGGCTCTAGGGGCGGAGGTCTTATTCCCCACATCAACAGCATTCAAGGCCTTGAAGTGGCGGCGTGTTGCGATGTATTGCCCTTTAGACTGGAAAAGGGATTGGCCAAGGTTGAAGGCAAAGCAACCCCATATTCCGACTACAGGGCCCTTTTGGACAATTCTGCCATTGATGCCGTCTTGATCGCTACCCCCTTGAGTGAACATGCCCATATTGCCATTGATGCTCTTGATGCAGGAAAACATGTGTATTGTGAAAAGACCATGGTAAAAGGATATACCGCCATACAAAATGTGGTCAAAAAAGCATCGGAATCAAGAACGGTTTTTCAGACCGGTCACCAATACCACAGCTCCCGGCTATATACCCATGTGGTGGACTTGATAAAAAACGGGGAAATTGGGAAAATTGCCGCCATTGAATGCCAATGGAATCGAAATGGCAATTGGCGAAGACCCGTGCCAAGCCCTCAATATGAAAGAGCCATAAATTGGCGCATGTACCAAGAGTTCTCTGGAGGATTATTGGCCGAATTGTGTTCCCATCAACTCGATTTTGCCAACTGGTTACTCGAGGCCGAACCCATAAAGGTTATGGGAGATGGGGGTATAGACTACTGGAAAGATGGTCGTGAGACTTATGACAATGTCCATATGATCTACACCTACCCCAATGGAGTCCGGGCCAAGTATACATGCCTTACCAGCAACTCCAAGGACGATTACCTCATCAAGGTAATGGGTGATAAAGGCACTATCACTATTGACTATACCAAAGCTTGGTTTTATCCTGAAAAAAAGGAACAATACCGAGAAGTTGGTGAGGTTGATGGCGTTTCCGGAGCCACTATCAAATGGGATCAAAGCAAGGGCATTCCCATTGAAGTGGAACATTTGGATCCCAGCAAACAGGCATTGCTAGACTTTAGAAAAAGTATTGTGGACAACACGATGCCAAAATCCAATGCAATTAGCGGGGCCAAGGCAGCTATATGCGTCCAAATGGGATTGGATGCGTTACACAAACAAGAAATCGTCCCTTGGAATTCCAGTATCCTCCCATAGGTTTAAAAGCCCATGACTTAGAAAAGGTTTGTTATAATTTCTTTGTTTCCAACAATCCACAAAAATGCCCAATAGCGTTACAAATTGCTTGAGGCGTGTATTGACCTGAGCTGGTTATTTCCTTATTTTTAGGTAATAACCAAACCAAAATTATGAAACGAAGATCTTTTCTTAACAGCAGCATGGCCTTGCCCTTTCTTCATGTGGGCCTAGGCGGTAGGACTTTTGTGGACGACGAGACCATGGTCGTTGAAAAGTCCCAAAAAGGACGCCCCCATGAGGGCAAAGTATTGGCCGCAATCCAACCCCATTCCGATGACGTTCCCATATTCGCCGGAGGCACCGTGGCAAAACTCATCAACGAGGGGTATACGGGCTATCTGATCCGAACCACAAATGATGACCATGCGGGAAGGGGAGATACTTTTGGCGAGCTTATCGGCAACAATGAACGCGATAATGAAGCCGTTGCCAAGGCTCTAGGCCTGAAAAAGACGTATGATCTTCATTATCGCAATCACAGAATGGACAACATTAGCCCCGTTGAGCTTAGGGCAAGATTGGTTTTTTTGATAAGAATGCTAAAAATTGATACCATTATCACCTATGACCCTTGGGGCCACTATGAAGAAAACCCGGACCATTATGTCACGGCCAGGGCTGTCGAGGCAGCAAGGTGGATGGCAGGAGGAGGTAGGGATTACCCTGAGCACCTGGACGCCGGAATCCAACCGCATTTGGTCAAGGAACTCTACTATTTTGCCCGCGGTCCCCAACTCGTAAACCGGATTGTGGATATTTCCGATCATATAGACACCAAGGTGGCCGCCAATAGGGTGAACATTACACAAGGCCCTGCCGGGGAACATGGTTCAAGATTAAGGGAGCGCCTTCTCAAGGAGGGAAAGAAGCTGGATATTCTAGGAAATGATGCCGAAACCGCTAATCGAAATTATATCAAGCATTTTGTGCTGGATATTGACTCCAAGCGATTGAGGGGAACTCCTTCAGACAAAGAATTGGGCAGTCAGTTTAATTGCGAATATGCCGAAGCTTTCCATTATCGTGGCCCCGAACATTCAAATTTGGATGACTATATTCAAAAACATGCCTATTAAAAAACCCTTCCAAATCAATGACCTGAAAGGGTTTTTATGTGGTCCCACCTGGGACTGAACTATTTTTCTATTTGACTCATTTTCAGTGACTTGTAACTCAATAAATTTGATTACTCACCGAAAAACTCACCAAAACTACGTTGGATTTTAAATGAACGTATTTACTCTTAAAAATAACCATAATTATTTTAAGAGCCTCATTTCGATAAATGTATGTTCGATTTTATAATCGTTTTTTTCTTAACTAAAGTTGTTCCTATGGTTATGTTCGTCCCCCAATTTTTAGAACAGTTTTTATTATAAAACTAGCTTGATTTAAGCTGCATTTTTAAATATATCGATTGGTCCTTTAAATACATTGATTCATGTCTTTTTTCCTTGTTGTAGTACTCAAAATATTGAGTAACTTCTTATTAAATATTATAAAATTTCTTAGTTTCGAGGACTTCTTTTTATAAATTAATCCTGTTGAGTAATAATTTAATCTTACCTAAAATGATTTGGATAAAAGAAAGCTGGCTCCCAGGCGTACTATCAAAAAAACAACTAAAGAAAGTCATTGATAATGGATGGATAGAAAGGGTGGATAATTTTGAAGCCGCTTGTGATCACTCATCTTTGGATATCCATTTAGATGACGAGGGATTTGAAATGATTTCTGGCTCATTTAAACCTTTTGGAATTGATAACTATTCCGATTTCTTAAAAAATGTTCAATTTGCAAAACCATTAAGTAAAAATAAAAATGGTGAATATCAACTTGAAAGTTCAAAGACATATGTTTTTAAAATTAGAGAAAGATTTTCTGCCCAAATCAAACAATCAAGGATTTATGCTCAAGCCACTGCAAAAAGTTCAATTGGAAGAATGGATGTAATTGCAAGATTAATAGTTGATGGTATGCATGAATATGAATATATGGACCCTACAAAATTAAATACCGGGTATATGTATTTAGAGATTACTCCAGTTACATTCAATGTTAAGATTAAGCCAGGAATTTCTCTTTCTCAAATAAGATTATTTTTTGACCCTCCCGAAAACTCAATAATTCCCAGTAGTAGTATTTCTGAAGTCGTCTTAAGTGGGGGTGATCATACTGATGGAACTTTATCCGTTGACTTGTCAAATATTAATTGTGGTAATAAAGCTGCATGTGCTTATAAGGCAATTGGAGTAAAGCAGAATAATAAGGAATTCATACAACTATGGGACAAAGAATTTCTTGATCCTGAGAAATATTGGGAAAGGCTAGAATCAGAAGAAATCAAAGGTAAAGTTAGATTCAAAATTGAACCAAATGAATTTTATATCCTAAGATCAAAGGAAAGAATAAAATTGCCAAAAGGAGTTGCTGTTTATTGTAGGGCTATGGATGAAACCTTAGGAGAGATGCGTATTCATTATGCAGGATTTGTTCACCCTTTTTTCGGAGTTGACAGGGTTGACCACAAAGTGGGGACTCCTTTAATATATGAGGTTCGTGGGCATAACGTGAGTGTAAATCTTGGAGATAAAGAAAAATTAGCAAAATTAGTATTTTACAGAATGTCCGAAGACTCAGAACCTATTAAAAAGAAAAAAGCTGGTACTTCTTCAGATAAGAATATATATAGTGAGCAAGAATTGAAACTTTCAAAATTTTTTAAAGATTGGCCTACGGCTTCCAAAATATGAATTTATTTTATTCCGATATTAATATAGAGATAAAACGTATTCTCAAGTCAGATGTTCTTCTAAAAACTGATTTGCTTAATCAATTTAGTATCAACATATATAAACACGAAGAGAAATACCCAGATATTCGTAAGTGGTTGAACAATAAAGTTTTACCTGGCATTGTGTCAGGTGAACGAATTGCGTATTTGGGTTTTGTGGATGAAATACCTGTTGTTACCGCGATTGTGAAACTTGGAAAGTCATCAAAATTTTGTCATTTACATATTGAAAAGGAATACATTAATAATAATATTGGAGAGCTTTTTTTTACCATGATGACTTTGGATGTAAGAAATTATGCTAAAATGATTCATTTCACATTACCAGAAAGTTTATGGTATGAAAAGTCAGAATTTTTCAAATCTTTTGGATTTGATAAAATTCAAAAGTCAAATAAAAATTATAGAACTTCTGAATTAGAACTTTCAACCAGTGCGAACTTTAATTTAGTCTGGGAAAAAACTTTAAACAAATTACCTAAAATAATAAGCCTGCAAAGTAATGTTGAAAAGAGTCCTATTCAAGGAATCTTAATGAGTATAAAACCAAATTTTGCTCAGAAAATAATTGAAGGAGAAAAAATCGTTGAAATTCGGAAAAAATTTAATGAACGATGGATAAACAGTTATGTTACTCTTTATGCTTCAAGCCCTATTAAAGCTATACTTGGTTATGCTAAGGTTAAGGAAGTCAAATGTTTAAGCCCAAAAGAGGTTTGGATTCAATATGGTGGCCTTATAGGTTGCTCTAAATTAGAGTATGATGGTTATGTTGAGAAGTCGGAAAAAATATATGCGATACATTTTGAGGATATTAAGCCATATTCAAAACCAATATATACTTCACAATTATCAAACATAGTGAATAGAAAATTAAATGTTCCTCAATCTTATTCAGAAATATCAAAAAGTGAAAATTGGGCCCATGCAATTTCGGTTGCCGATTTAATAGAGGGCAAAATAACGACCTCTTTATCAAAATATTAGCTTAAACCTAAGAAAAGTAAAAAAATACAAATTGTAATATCTAAGACTTATCAATTTTTGGAGATAGAAACTGTTTTCGTTTTATGCCCAAAACACCTTGCCTTTCCTCAACGAAAAATGACTTTTACAATTTTTGGTTCTCCAAATAGAAGGAAAGACCGATGGCCTTTTGTTATTGATATTGACCTTCCAACATGGTTTCGCGTCATTCATAAGGTTAAGCATTATATTGTCCCCGCAACCGCAGGGACATTTTAATAATGCATACCAATAGTCCTTTTCTTTTTTGTCGCCCTCCAAATAAAGGGTTCTTTCGAGAGGAACCGCTGGCAGTTCAGAAACCACTTCATACTTGAATCCCTTTTCTTTCTTTTTAAAAAGGACTTTTAACCAATTAAACAGCTTGTTCACCAACATAAATCTCCAGTTCCGGTTCAAGATTACCAACGCCTATATTCTTTAATGTAGACTTAAGCTTACTCTCCCCCACTTCGTAAGAATTTATATCCCAATCAGACAAGTTGATACAAGTATGGCCATACTTATCGTTATCGCGATATCTATAAGGATGGAGTCTAGCTAGCATTTCATTTACAGCGAATGCAGCATAAGTTAAGTTGACACTAATTACGGCTGGGCTTTCAATTTCTATGTTATCAAAATACGCCTTCCTTTTTTCGAACTCCTCAGGAGATACCCTTCTTAGCGTTTCAGCCATTAATTGCTCTTGGGTAAAAACACCTCTTTCTAAAAAGGTTTTGGAACCTGGATATATGTAATGTATGTTTCCATTTATAGAGTCAACCCCCCCTCTTCCATCAGCAACTAATTTTACGCCAATATCAATTAATGGAACAATATAATATGTGGAAATTAAGTTCATATAAAATCTTCCTTCCACTGAATCTACACCGCCAAATATAAAATCACAGCTAGCGAGGCAATCAATTGCTTCCCTGCTTTCCTGAATTAAAGTTGGAAAAACAATAACTTTAGTTCCAAGACCGGTCTTTTCCACATGTTCTTTGAGTACCTCAACTTTAAGCCTTTTGCTATTGGCATCATCCATAGTGCTTCCTAATATTCTATTTAAGTTTTTGCGCTCAGAAAAATCAGAATCAATCATAACTATTGTACCCACACCTAATCGGTGCAGCTGCTCTACAACAGGACTTCCTGTGCCAGAACATCCAACCACCCCTACCTTTAAATCTTTCAGAATACGAACGGTTTTCTTTCCAAAAGCCTGCTGGTTTCGAACAAACTCTTCGGCAACAGATTTCTCCTGTACCATGTTATAATACCTTTTAATACTATTTCCAACTACCGTTATTTTTTCTAGTTCCTTAAAGCTTAGGTTATCCTTAACCATTCTGCCTCTCATCGAACCGTCTGGATACATTATAATGCTTGCATGTGGCAAATCAGAATTTGCCCATCCATAAACTGCCTCAAAAAAAGACTTATCAGAAATATCGTCTAATTCAGAAAAATTGGAGTTGGGCATAAAATGGGAATGCACTTTTACAATTGCAAAACCCTTGTCTTTTGCTTTTTCCAACAAATGTTCAATATGCTCTGTTTTCCAGCTTACATAGTCGATATCTCTTGAACATTTTTCATGTGGCATAAGAAAAACTTCGTGGGCCAGTAACCAGTAATCACCTTCATGATTTAATCGTCCACATACTATAAATGCCAGAGCTTCCAAACCATCTCCGTTATGGAGATGGTTCTTCAACTCTTGGCACATCTTATCTGTAATTTTAAAATGCACCATGGTTATCAACGTTTATCAAATTCAGCCGTTAAACATCTTATCATCAAATCTACATGAGACTCAACATTATGTAACTCCGGGTTCCATTTGTTGGCAGGTGTTCTATGCCTAGACCAACGTTGGTAACTCTTCCCTTCTATCGTTTGATAAGATAAAGCTCTTATTACAGCTCCGTCCTTTCTTGCAAGAGGAGGATTAAAATACATCATGTCCAATCCCGCCGCCGGATAATGCGGAGGTATCAGTATCGCTAAATCTGCAACTTCTACATTAAAGCCGTCCGGAATCTTGTAGTCTCTGAAGATTAACCATCTTAAATTGCGTTCTTGAATAAGGTCTACCTTACTCTCAACAGAATTCAAAAAAAGTACATCTTCATCGGGTAGGGCAAATTGGTTTTTAGCAACAAAACCCTCGGTACAATCCAAGGGTTCTGCAACAAACCTTTCTACTCCACATTCCGTAAGGTCAATTGTTTGGTCTGCTTCAACGATGACTTTACCTTTCTTGGTAAACATCCTTAATCTATGTGATTTTGGATTTTTACCAGCTAAAGCCAAAATTTCAGCACCAGACAATTTTTCCTTTTCAACTTTGTATTTCTCCCTGTTTATTTTCAGGAGATATTGAAAAGTGATTATGGGCGTCGCGCCTTCGCAAAAGCAAGTTTCTAGGTCTATGGTTTCTTGCTCATATCGCAGGATAATAAACCGTTCTATACCACATTCGGCAAGGTCTACTTTTATCAATGGGCCAACCTCCTTCTTACCCTTTTTTGTTACCATACGGATAAAATGGGTATCAGAACTTGTACCTGCTAACACATGCAAGTCATTACCTGTTATTACTTGTTCTCGTGTAGAGTGTTCTTCGTTATTGATTTTAAAAGAATACTCATATGCTATTTCGGGCTTTACACCATTACAATAGCACTCATGTAAATCGACTTTCTTGTTTTTCATAGTCTTCTTACTGTTTTTTTGTTAAAATATATTTGGCTACGATAATAAAGACCCACTTCACAATCCAAACATTTGATTAGGTGCTAGAGGGAATAGGTAATCTAGTAGCTATAGACCACCAGTTTATCCGAGTAAAAAAAAACAGTAAGGAGACTTAAAAGCTTTAAAAATTATTGAATAATCAGGCAGAAAAAGCAACCATTTGGTATTTTAAAGAAGAATTCATACCTTTGTGGTGAACAAAATAAAAGGTTTACTTGGGTTCTCAGCCCTTGTAAATTCAAACTTTAAGACCAAAATCAGGTAGTTTTCTGCCTGATTTTTTGTTTTCAGACAACCTGAATATGTTTCAAAGATAATAAAAATTATTACATGCTAAAAAGAAGCATTACCTATCTGGTAAATTTGAACTTTTTAATTTACCAAGCAAGTTAAAAATGCAAAATAATTTGCAAATTTTACTTAAAAGGTTATATTTACATAATAACTCTGAAAGGCTTAAAACACATATTTTTGATCTTTAAATTCAATAGATTTTAATCTATTGTAAAGACGTAATTACTTCGATATACTCCAAGACAAGCTCTATGACTAATAAGACAATCTCTGATTTTCAAACCCCAGGTCAAGCTTTAAAACATTTATTAACTTCTTATGGGTGGACACAGGACGATCTTGCTCACATTTTAACTATATCTTTAAAACACACGAATGAAATAATTAAAGACAAGAAGCCCATATCAATAGATATAGCAAGGCTTTTGGAGAAGGTGTCTGGATGGAAGGCATATGAATGGATAATGTTAGATGCAGATTTTCAACTTTCCAAAAAAATTGAAGAAACTAAAGAGAAATTAGTTGAACGCCAAGTTGAAGTATACAAATATCTACCCATAAATGAGTTGTTGAAAAAAGGTTGGCTAAAGCCTTATGATGATATTAATGGTCTAAATAAACAATTACATTCCTTCTGGGATATTCCGAAAAACAAACAATTGGATTTTTCGATTTTAGAATCTAATAATATCAATATAGAATACAGAAAATCTGATGCTTATAAAAATTCTACTAATGAAATAAATGCAAAGGCTTGGTATCAAATGGCCCTTAATCATTCTAAAAAATTAAAAGTAGAGCCATATAATGAGAAAGGCCTAAGAGAACTGATGTCTGAACTTCATACTTATACTGTAATGAAAAACGGGTCGGCAAATTCCTGAATGAGTTGGGAAAAGTTGGAGTTAAGTTTGTTTTTCTCTCTCATCTTTCTAAAACTTATTTGGATGGAGCTGCTTTTTCTTCAGAAGATGGACCTGTTATTACTTTAACTGGAAGGTATGACAGGGTAGACAATTTTTGGTTCAACTTGGCCCACGAAGCTTTTCATGTGCTACTCCATTTGCCAAAAAAGGAAAAGAGCAATATGGTCTTTATGGATGATTCAACAAGCGACATTGTCTCCAAAAAAGAGAAAGAAGCCAATCAAATGGCAGAAAAAATTTTATTGCAAGATCAAATTTTAGAATTCTTTGAAGAATATCTTGGATATATAACAGAAGAGAAAGTAAAAGAGTTTTCGTTTTCACACAAAATACATCCTTCAATTGTAGTCGGAATTCTGGCTTTCAATCAAAAGGTTTCCTATTCAACATTACATAGATTTAAAGAGTCTGTGAGGGATAAAATTCCTTTAAAGTATAAAGCCGACAATAAATAACAGTTGTCAAATTTTGTTTATTGTTCTCTTAGAGATTAGTGATAGAGCCTAAAAAGCGTTGGCCTCATTAATGTTGATTTACAAGTGTTTTCTATCATTTATTTTAAAGACAGGAGCGAGCAAAACAGGGTTTTGCGCTGCAAGCGTCCCAAATACTTACACAAACTAATACTACTGAGCGAGGCAAAAGTTCCCTCGTTTGCTGTAAAAAATTCCGGTGTTTATTGGAGGTTTCAAGAGTTTTACAGTAAATGCTCTTTTTGAAGGCCATCGAATAAGTTGGTTTTCAATTTCTTATCAAACTTAATTTGCGATTATCTATTTCCATAGGATAATTACGTTTTTGCAACAAATTTTTTCAATGTTTTCAGGGGTTCCCAGAGTTTTTGCAACAAAAAATACAATCTATTTTTGGTGACTGCAAATAAGTAAAAGCATTGATTTTACTGACCTTTTGGCCAGGAATTGGACAACGTAGCATCGCTTTAGCGTGCTACCCTCTCGCTGTACAAAATTGGCCTACTTCGTATCCCAATTTCGCACACTGCCAAGCCAGCTAGTAACATCAATAAAAATGGGTTGTGCGCCCTATTCCAATTTTACTTTGCTTTTTTCCAAATCATTATAAATCAAAACAGAATCCTTGAACAAGATGATTGTAGTAAAATTTGAGAATTTAAAGGTTTTATGGAAAATCCCCAGAATTTTTAAGGCTTTTGTCCGATTAACTCTAGAATCGAATTCCTATATTTAGAAATTAAGATTTTTCATCTTAATTCTCTCCCCAAAATAACTTACTCAATAATAGAACAATAGCAAATATGGTTTTACAATTTTCTGTTGTCCTTCTTGACTTAAAAGCGCAAATTTTTTTAGATGTCTATGTACATACTAATTAGAATTCAACTTATAAATCATTGAGGAAGAGGATGTCCCTGTTTGAAATTAAATCTGTCAGTATAATTGAAATAGCAACTAAATTGGGAATTAAAGTGATTCGAAAAAAAGCCGAATGCTATAACGGACACGATACTAGGACTCCAAGCTTAAGCTTTGATGACAAGAAAGGTCTATTTTATTGTTTTGGTTGTGGTGAAGGTGGTGATCAAATAGATTTAGTTAAAAATGTACTCAACTTGAATTTCAGTCAGAGTTGCAGGTGGATTGAAGAACAATTTAATCTTATTACAGTAAGCGAAAAACAAAAGCATTATTATCTGAAAAAAAACAAAATAAACAGGAGTAGAAAAATAACTCCAGATAATCCTTTTAAACCTAATGCAGCTATTTATAAATGGCTGTTAGACAACCTTAATCTAAGCAATGAGGGAAAAGATTATCTTATCAATTCTAGAGGTTTTTCTGAGCAAACAATAGACTCATTTAAGATAAAGGATATAACTAATGTAGAAATAATATCAAGCTCATTGTTAAGAAAATGGGGGAGGCAGTCTACAATAGAATGTGGGTTATTTAAAACTGACGAAAAAAACAGTAAGATGCGATTAGTATGGTGGGACCATACAATTGTTTTTCCATTTTTCAACCAAAATCATCAAATAGATTATCTACAAGGAAGAAGATTAAAAGAGTCAGAACCTAAATATGTTAATCTAAAAGGTGTTAGTCCCACAATCTTTAACCTACATTCTCTCAATGGCATAAAGCAGGGAGAAAAAATATTTATATGTGAGGGAGTGACAGATGCTTTATCTGCAACTCAACTAGGGTGGAACGCAGTTGGAATTTTGGGTTTCTATTAGAGATCAAGTTACATGGTTGGCAGTGGCTAACATCATTGGAAGGCGGCTCGACAGTAAAATGCCATTCTGGAGTTATGGAAATAGGCTTTATATATCAACATTTTATGAGGAGAATGAAGAAACCAACAAGAATGAGCTAAAATTCGGATTCTATAGGAACACTTCTAGATATACTTTTAGAAAATGGACTCAAAGTTGGCCTTTGTATAGACGGCACATTTATCTTACCTCAAAATTCTTGACAGGTATGATTCATTCTGAAAGCTTTGATGATCTTGACCAAGAAGCAATGACAATAAATAATTCGTTGCCCCAAAAGCATCCATTAAAGGTAGATTATATTAATCCCAAATACTGGTCAAAAAGAGGGAAAGAAGAAAAACTTTATTGGGCGGGGTTAGATTTGGAAAAATTTTATCCAAATGTCAAACTTTCTGCCGTAAAGGATATAATGGAGAAATATCTTGCCATAGAAGATGTTCAATTCTTTGAATTAATGGATAGATTACTTGACTTTCAAATAGACTTAATAGGATGGTCCGAGGAAGAACTTAAAGAAATACAAATTCAACAAAATATAAAGTCATATAAAAATATACCAACAGGATTATTCATAGCTGGATTTTTAGCCAATGTAGCACTATTGGAAATTGACTCTAAAATTTCTGAAAAGTTAAAATCTAATAAAAATATAGCCCATTTTAGATATGTTGATGATCATGTAATAATTGCCAACTCATTTGATGAGCTGTTGGGTTGGATAAAGGAATATGAAATTATATTAAAAGAGTCTAATATTTTTACCAAAGAACCTATTAATTGGAGCAAAACGGAGCCTTTGTTTTTAGCTGAATTCTTGAGCAATAAAAAAGAAGGAGCAAAGGAGGGGAAACTATATAAAAAAGCTAAAATAGAATGTGAAGTTGACCCAGAATTTCCAAGCCCTCTTATGACTCAAACTTTGAGTAAGGTTTCAAAAATAGCAGGTACAGAATTTCAACTTTTGGATCCTGAAGAACAAAAAGGGCTTATTTCTGATATTGAACACTTGTTGATAACTGAGTTTCCTGATAATGAACTGCGAAGAGACACCCGAATTTCATTTGCCGCAAGCATGCTTACTTCATTAGTCCCAAAGATTTCAATTGATGAAAGCAAAGTTTATGATATTCATAAAGAGATTTTTAATCTCAAGCGTTCTATTCAAAATGTAAACATTGTCCAGAATATAGACAAGAAGAAGTTGGATGAGTTAAAATCTAAGATTACTTCGCTAGAAAAGAAATTAAAACAAGAGGAGTTAGTAATATCTAATGCTGAAAAGAAAATTGTCTCTAGAACTATCCGGCTATTGTCTAAATCGGTTAGAGAAAACCATCAAAAAGTTCGATTATGGACTAGGTTAATAGAATTCTGCTACAAATCGGGAAGCCCAAAAGAATATCATTTTTTAGAAGAGATTGAACGATTAGCTAAAAATAAGGAATCAACTACACTTTCAAACTCATATATTTATTCTCTTGTTTTTCAGGTTCTTACTAATCAACTGGTAATGGCTTATAAGGTAATTTCCAATGAGAGAGTGCTTTATAGGACAAAAGAAAGAGCAATTAATTTTCTTCTTGGGGTTGTTAAAGAGAGGTTTTTAAATAAAATTTCTTTTGGTCCAGACGAAAACCTGAAATTCTATCAGAAAATTACACTAGATACTTTTAAGTTCACTCTTGGCTCTATTATTTATTTGATTAAAGAAAAAAACTTGTTAAGTGAAGAAGAAATAACTGGTTTACAAATTGATTATCATGGGCTTATCAATTGGAGCAAACACCCAAAATTATTTACTGATAAAACCTCTCATACTTTTGAAGAATGGGTTTGGTGGTTTACCAATAAAATTTCAAGCTTTGATAACAATGCCCCTTCAGACATATGGTATTTAGCAATAAATGATATAGATATTCATGATGAAGTAGGACAATCTGTTATAAGCCAATTTCCAAAATACCTGCCCATAACTGTGATAAGCAAAATAGATAAGCTTAAGAACATAATATCTGTTTTTCAAAATGAAGGATGGATATTTGACTTATATAAGGGGATAGTTGAAAGAGAAATAAATATAGGAAGTGAGTTCTTGGAGTTATCGAAAAGAAAGTTTAAGAAATATGAAAAACACATCAGGTTAGATGAATGGATAGAGTGGACCAATGATAGACAACAAAATTCGCAAAGTAATGCTGATACTATTTTTTTTGACCCAAGGTTAGGAGAATGGGTGGCTTTAGAAATAATAAAACAGATTGCGGAAGAAGTCCGTGTAAAATCAGAGATAATTAAGCCCGATAAGTCAATAATAGAGAATATAAACGAAGCTGATATCTTTCTAAGATCTATTCATCCTCATAATTTTAAGATTACAAAAAGAATAATTGAAAATGAACATTTGTCATGGGAGGATACGAGAAATATATTAAAGTCCTATGGAAAGGTTGAATTTATTGCCCGTGAAAATTTTGTTTTCGACAGTAGGTTTTCTCTCTTTGGTAACATTCCTTATTCTTTCAGTCAAAAAATTGAATCAGCAATCGGCTCATTGGGCTGTATTCTAATATGTCTCCTCTCAAAGAATATGGATTTACCCAGTAAATGGAATCCAATAGGTCATCAATTCTTGTGGTTAGAGGTGATGAATAATAGATTAGGTAAAATTCCTGTTTCGTCTTACACAAGAGACATCATTTCGGGATGTTTTTCCAAAAGAAATCTGGAAACCAAAAGATTGATTCAAGATGAAATAAACATAAGATTAAGGACAGGTGATGATTTTAAAAAGGACCCTCCAAGATTTATAACTATTGGGGATTTTATTGATTATGTAAAATTGAGTCAGGATTTCCTAAGAAAACAACAACTTTCTGTTTCGGAAAACCAGCCAAGACAATTGATTCCAATAAGTTTAGTACAAATGAAAAATGATCATTATCAAAGCTTAATAGAAGAAATTGAATAGAATGTCTTACTCAGAATACCTTAGAATAGGATTTATACAAACTGTTGTTGAAGGAGACGTGGCCTGGCGTAAACTCCCAAATGGAAAGTTTGAAAAAAGAATGTCTAGGACTAGCGAAATAAACGTAATTGAAGAGATTAAAAAGGGTTTCGTTGAGTTTTCAAGTTATTCTGACTATCCGAATATTATTATTTTACCTGAGTTAAGCGTTCCATTAGGGTTTGAATACGAGCTTAGGAGGTTATGTGCTGCTTCAGGCGCGGTGGTCATAGCGGGGTTAGACTTTGTTTGGAATAAGGGAAAGGCCGCAAACAAAGCAATTGTTTGTGTTCCTAAAAATTGGCCTTCTAAAGGAAAATCCTATAGCACATCATTCTTTTATTTTGGCAAGACCTATTTTTCCAGATATGAAGAAGAAATGTATCCTGGTTCTCTGGAATCTGAACCGGCAATGTATATTCTGGATGCCGGTGATTTCGGAAAAATAGGTGTAGCTATTTGCTCTGATTTTTTTGATATTGAACGGTATGTAGTATATAAAGGGAGGATTCATCACATGCTTATTATTGCGCACAACCCTGATACTGAATCCTACTACTTTTTGACCGAAGCTATTTCAAGGCTTGTGTTTTGTAACGTGGTAATATGTAACACTGGTGAATACGGGGATTCAATAGCCTTTAGCCCTAAAAGAAAGGCATATGAGCGTACTTTATATAGACATAAGGGTAAAGGGCTCTTTTCGACACAAATGGTAAAATTACCAGTAGCTAGTTTGGATAGCGAACAACAGCCTACAGCCAAAAGTAAATTATTTAAATCAAAACCTCCAGGATATAAGAAAAAGTAGCTGTTGATCTACACACATTACTTTTCTGAGATTTAATTCATTTACAAAACTCGAACAACAGCATATTTGGCCCTTACAAGTTCCATATCCTCCATAAGTTTTTTGTCAAGCACCTTGGCGTATATCTGTGTGGTCTTTATGGACTGGTGCCCAAGCATCTTGCTCACAGATTCGATGGGCACCCCATTTGCCAAGGTCACAGTAGTGGCAAAAGTGTGCCGGGAAAGATGGAAGGTTATTCGTTTGTTTATCCCGCACAATACTGAAATCTCCTTTAGGTACTGGTTTGACTTTTGGTTGCTCAATACGGGAAGTAAGAGCGCGTTTTCAGATTTTGGAATGTGTTTTTCATACTTCTCCAATATTCTTTCCGCCATTGGCAAAAGCGGGACAGTGCTCTTAACCTTGGTTTTTGTCCGCAAGATCTTTATCCAACGCCTACCATCTATTCCTAATGCAATATCGTCTCCTGTCAATTTTTTGACATCGACATAGGACAGACCTGTAAAGCAGCAAAAAATAAAGACATCCCTTGCTCGTTCCAAACGCTCCGATTTGAATTCCTTCTCCATCAACGTTTGTAGTTCGGCCTCGGTCAGTACCTCACGTTCGGTTTTCCGCCATTTGGCCTTCCAATGGAAGAAAGGGTCAGAGACAACCCAATTGTTGGCAAACGCCATTCGCACTATCTTCTTGAAATTGGTCACATATTTGGTAATGGTATTGTGGCCTCCTGCACCGATCATATGAAGATGATGTTCAAACCGGGTAATAAATCCCAGATCCACATCTTTGATAAAAAAATCCTTCTGTCCATACTCTTTTCGGATGAATCCCTCCAAATGGTTTCGTGTCCGTACGTGCCTCCTATAGGTGCTATAGGTATAATCCTTTCCCATCAAGCTTTTCACCTTGGCATTGTGGCCATCATAAATGGATACTACCGTTTTGAGTTCATTGCCCTTGTTCAACAGGCACCCTTTTAGTATCGATGCCGTATAGGGCCTTGCCTGTGCCACAAATTCCCCCTGTATACGACGTATACGTGTTCTCAGTTCATCCAGATAGCCGTTGATTTCTTCTGGTATCCGTCCCCTTCCTTTGACCTTGCCCGAATTTGGGCACCAGTCCTCGGGGTTCACTTTTCTTTTTAGGCTGAGTTCGGCCCTCTTGGAATCAACCGTGATTCGAAGAAAAAGAGGGGACATTCCGTTTTTATCGGAGTCACTTGTTTTTGGGTAAAAAAGGATGGAAAATGTGTTTTTTGCCTCCATAACTGTGCTTTTTGGATTATTAATATCAATCTCAAATCCGAACAAAGAATTGAATGTCAATTCTTTAACATAGTTTGGGCGGCATTTTTGCGAATAAAAAAGTACTCACCGAATCACTCACCAGAACGGTTGATTTCATATGGTTTTATATGAAACCAATAAAAATGAAAAAGCCTGAAAACAGTTCATTTTCAGGCTTTTAGAGAAATTTTGAAATCTCCCGGTGGTCCCACCTGGGCTCGAACCAGGGACCACCTGATTATGAGTCAGGTGCTCTAACCAACTGAGCTATAGGACCCGCATTTTGCGGATGCAATATTAGTGTTTATTTTGCTTTACCGCAAGGTTTTAACGCCCCTACCCTTGTTTTATTTCTTGGCAGAGCTCTACCAACACCCCATTGGTCACCTTTGGATGCAAAAATGCAACCAGTTTATTATCAGCACCTTTCTTCGGGGTTTCGTTTATAATTACGAACCCTTCGTTTTTTAATCGTTTTATTTCCGTAATAATATCGTCAACAGCAAAAGCAATATGGTGAATACCTTCTCCTCTCTTTTCCAAAAACTTAGCAATGGGGCTGTCAGTTGTTGTAGCTTCCAACAACTCCACTTTGTTGGGTCCCGATTTAAAAAAAGACGTTTTTACCCCTTCCGAGACCACTTCCTCAATTTTGTAATGCGAAACGCCCAAAAGCTTCTCGAACAAAACATTGGAAGCTTCCAAGTCTTTTACGGCAATGCCAATGTGCTCAATCTTGTCCATAGGTTCCTCTTTTTGATTAAAAACACAGTCCTATCCCCCAAAAATACACACTGTTATCCTATCCTTTCGTGCAGATGGTCATTAATTCGCTTATTTTTGCACCATGGAGGAAACACAAAGGCAAAAGAAAATAGCGGGAATCATCCAAAAGGACTTGGCCGATATCCTACAAAGAGCCGCCACGGATGGTGGCTTAAAGGGAACCTTGATCTCTGTTTCCAAGGTGTCCGTGACCACTGACCTGTCCATCGCAAAGGCATATGTGAGCATTTTTCCCAACAAGGATGCCCAAAAACTATTGGAGGGTATCAAGGCCAGCCAAGTGGCCATCCGCTATGAATTGGCCCAACGGACCAAAAACCAATTGAGGAAGGTCCCTGAACTTAATTTTTATCTTGATGATTCGTTGGAATACATCGATAACATTGAAAAATCGCTCAAAGGCGAAGAAAATCCCATTGAAAATAGGGACTTGCTCGACAAACGAAAGAAATCCTGATTTTGAACTTTCCTCTCTATATCGCAAAGCGTTACTTACGATCTAAAAGCAGCCAAAATGCGGTAAACATCATCAATTTTATTACATTTTTGGTCATTGTTATTGGTTCTGCGGCCCTATTTGTGGTGCTTTCGGCCTTTGCGGGACTCAAAACCTTCAGTCTTTCCTTTTCCAATACATTTGATCCCGATCTTAAGGCCACAGCCGCTATTGGAAAACATTTTTCCCTTACCCCTGATCAAGAAAATGATTTGGCAAAGCTCCCAGGGGTTGTCAATTATTCCAAAGAATTAGAGGAAAAGGTCTATATCACATATAAGGAGAAAAGTTTCTTTCCTTTCATCAAGGGTATCGATGCCAATTACAGGGCTGTTACCGGCGTGGACAGCACCCTCTATTTTGGCACTTGGGGCGATATGGAATATAGCACCGTTATGGGCATTGGCATCTACAATCAGCTTGGGGTGCCCATAGACAATTACCGAAATCCCATGACCGTATTGGCCCCTAAACCGGGCAAGGGTTCTTTCTCACAGCAGGGGTTCAACTCCAAACCCTACAATCAACTTTCCTTGGTGCTCAGTGGGGTATATGCCGTTGAGGAACATTTGGACAAAAAGTACATTTTTGCGCAACTTCCCCTAGTTCAAAAATTATTGGAAAAGGACAGTACGGAAATCTCGGGAATCAATTTTAAATTGGATGCCAGTGTTCCAGTAGATGAAGTGAAGAACTCCATTAAAACGGTTTTGGGCGATACCGTGCTAATCCTAACCCGACAAGAGCAGAACGGCACCTTGCACCGTATGCTCAATACCGAAAACCTAGCAACCTACCTCATTTTTACCTTGGTATTGATCATTGCCCTTTTCAATGTGGTAGGGGCCATCATCATGATGATTTTGGACAAGCAGCAAAACTCCAAGACATTGTTCAGTTTGGGAACCACCATCAAGGACCTCAGAAGAATTTATTTCGTTCAAGGGTTGTTGGTAACTTCCTTGGGTGGATTTATTGGGGTGCTCATAGGCTCCTTGCTGATTGCCTCGCAATTGGCCTTCAGTTGGCTGAAAATTACCCCTTCCTTGGCCTACCCTGTGGAATACAACATCATGAATGTGTTCTTGGTATTGACCACGATTGTGGTTTTGGGCTTTATCTCATCAAAAATTGCAAGTAGCCGGATTACCAAGAAACTGATTAAGGCCTAGGCGAACTGAAAGTCGCCAAACTTCTCCAAAACTTCATCAAAAGCGGCAAACACATCGGCAGATTCGTCACTGGTGACCATCTTCATCCGATATTCCTTGAAGTGTGGAATACCCTTGAAGTAATTAGTGTAGTGCCTACGGGTTTCAAAAACTCCCAGTTTTTCTCCCTTCCAATCAATGGACATTTGAAGATGTCTACGGGCGGCTTCCACACGTTCTTCCATGGTAGGGGGTGGTAGATGGGTTCCCGTCTTGAAATAGTGCTTCACTTCTTTAAAGAACCAAGGATAGCCTATACTAGCACGACCGATCATAGCACCGTCCAATCCATATTCATCCCGCATTTTAACCGCAGCTTCGGGGGTATCCACATCGCCATTTCCAAAAACGGGAATATGCATTCTGGGGTTGTTCTTGACCTCGGCAATGGGTTTCCAATCGGCCTCACCTTTGTACATCTGTACCCGGGTACGCCCATGGATGGATATGGCCTGGGTACCCACATCCTGAAGTCGCTCCGCAACCTCAACTATTTTTATGGAATTGGCATCCCAGCCCAAACGTGTCTTTACAGTAACCGGCAGTTTTGTGCGCTTAACGATTTCCTCGGTAAGTTTTACCATAAGGGGAATGTCCCGCAAAATACCGGCACCTGCATTTTTGCAGACCACTTTCTTTACCGGACAGCCAAAATTGATATCGATGATATCCGGGTTGGATTTTTCAACAATATCCACTGCCTGCAACATGGCATCCAGCTCTGCACCAAATATCTGGATGCCCACGGGACGTTCCTTTTCATAAATGTCCAGTTTGATGACACTTTTGGCGGCATCCCTGATCAACCCTTCCGATGAAATGAACTCGGTGTACACCACATCAGCCCCTTGTTCCTTGCATAAAGCTCGGAATGGAGGGTCGCTCACATCTTCCATAGGGGCAAGAAGCAACGGAAAATCAGGTAGTTCTATGTTTCCAATTTTTGGCAAATCCTATCTTTTTTGGACTGCAAAAGTACAAAATACCCGAAAATCAAGGTATTATTCCGTGGCTTGGAGCCTATCACGCTCCTTTTTATCGATTCCACGCTGGTTGTCCTCCAACCTGAAGTTCCCAAAATTATAGGTAAAGCCCACTCGGATGAACTGGGTTTCGGGTCTTCTTCGGTAGAAATTGTCCTGATTTAGATACTGAGATCGGTAGGTAGGCACATACTGCTCCAAAATATCCTCTGCCGCTATGGAAATGGTGGCCCTGTTGTTGAAAAGTGACTTGCGAAGCCCCAACGTCAGGTTCATCTGCTCATCGGAAATATAGGACCCGAACAAAAATTGTGAGATATAGGTGAAAGTCACCTCACCCGTGAAGGTTCCATCCTTGGAAAGGGTAAGGTAGTTGGCCAAATAGCCATAAACGCCGTCCACTTCGTTGGTGTATTCAACATTGTTGCTCTCCACGGCCAAAAAAGTCTCCTCTTCATGAAAAAAAGAGGTGTAGGCATAGACGAACCACGATGGCAAAATGGTCTTGCTCAGCGTAAAGTCCAATCCGTAGGAGGTACTTTCCAACACATTTTGCTTTAATTCCACCAATGTCTGGTTGTCGTTGTCCTGAAAGACCAAATCAGCAATATTACTTCCGTTGTCCCTATAATAGATGTCGAAGAAATATTCGCTGTTGAGGGTATAGTTGAGATTAAAATTGTTGCTGAAGTTCGGGGTGAGCCTTGGGTTCCCCTCTTCATAGTCATTTTCATTGAAGAAAAACCGGAAAGGATTTAGGTCGTTGTATTTGGGCCGGTTTACATTTCTACCATAATCAAAGGAAAAGCTATGGTTCACCGAAGGACTATACAACACGTACAAGGACGGAAACGGCTCAAAGAAATCCTGTGTGTTGGTCTGGTTCAAGGTCACTGACCTTCCCTCCGCTTCGGTGAGCTCTCCACGCAACCCTAGTTTCATGGACCATTTTTCCCAGTTCTTCACAAAGCTCAAATAGGCCGCATATACATTTTCATCATAAAGATATCGGTCGGACAAGGTGGCATCTACCGTATTGCTACTGCCCAAAAAGTTGAAAAAATCCACTTGGCTTTCCGACTCAATGAAGAGATTTTAGCCCCGGTCTCCAAGGATGCATTGCCAATAGGGGTGGAATAATCCACCTGCCCGGTAAAGATCTCTATGTCCTGCCGCGAATCGGAATCAAACCCAAAACTTCGCAAAAACCCGCCACTGGCATCATAATAGTCTGAAGCCAGATTTTGAAAATATGTCCCATTATAATTGGTGTAGTGGCCATTGGCACTCAGTCGGGCCCCTTCTTTCTTTAGCTTATGCACATAGGTCAGGTCAAAGGCCAAGTTGGTGTTGTCCAGCATAGCATTGTTGTGCGTGGTAAACGTGGAATCTAGTTGCCCCATTCCATTGCGCATATCATTGACCAATCGGGTCTGTTGGTCTTGGTCTGGGTTGAACACCAAGTTGGAGGTCAGGTTTAAACTATTGCGGTCATCCAAATCATAATCCAAGATAATGCTGGCGTTATGCGACTGTGTCTTTTTGGTCTGATTGTACTTGGTGTCCCATTGTGAAAAAACGGTGTTGGTACCGTCCATGAAATGGATGTCCTTGTCCGTTTTTCGTACTTCTTTTTGGGGGTTGATGCTATAATTGGCAAACAAATGGAGTTTGTCCGTTTTATAGTAATGGCTGGTTCCCAAACTAAACTTTGGAAATACGGCTTGGGTATACGTTCCGTTGATACTTCCCTTATAACCGGGAACAATGTTCTTGTTGGTGACAATGTTCAAAATAGGACCTCCTTCCGCATCGTAACGTGCTGGTGGGTTGGCAATGACCTCCACGGATTTGATATTGGTCCCCGAAAGGCCCTGTAGCAAATCCTGTACCTCTTGACCAGACAATTGTACCTTTCTGTCATTCAAATAAACCGTTGCATTTTGTCCACGGATCAATAGCTCATCTTGATTAACGATCACTCCAGGTGTACTTTTCAGGATATCCCATGAGGTTCCTTGGGAAATGACGGTATTTTCAACTGAAAAGACCAGTCTGTCTGAAAGTCTTTGGAGTTTTGGCCGTTGTGCCGTAACAACCACTTCATCAAGTGCATTGGTCTCCAAGGGTATGATGAGTGCCCCAAGGGAAACATCTTTGGCTATGTCCAAAGCCCGAGGTTCCGACCCCCTACCCACATAACTGGCTTGCAACAAATACAGGTCCGGTTCAACTCCCACAAGGACAAAAACACCATGGTCATCTGCCGAGGTTCCCTTTACAAAAGTGGTATCGGTGGCCTGTAATAGCAAAATGTTGGCAAAGGGAATGATTTGGTTCTGTTCGTCCACTACCTTTCCCGTTATCTGATAGGTCTGCCCAACGAGATTGTTGGACACCAAAAACACCAATAACAAAATATAGGTGATGTGCTTCATTTACAGATTGGGTTGAACCTCAAATCTAAGAAATAATTTCAGAGCGATATACCGCGCTCTTTTTCTTATTTGTAAAAAAGCATTTGCAGGTAGCTAAAACAGCTATATTTGCAGTTGCTATCAATCTGCTTTTGGATTGACAACCGATGGATATGGAGAAGATTAGGAATTTTTGCATCATTGCACATATAGACCATGGTAAGAGTACCTTGGCCGACCGCTTATTGGACTTTACTGGGTCTGTTACCGAACGCGAGAAGCAGGACCAATTATTGGACAGTATGGACTTGGAGCGCGAGCGTGGTATTACCATTAAAAGTCATGCCATACAAATGGAGTATGTGCACAATGGGGAAACGTATGTCCTTAATTTGATAGACACTCCTGGCCACGTGGATTTCTCTTACGAGGTCTCCCGTTCCATTGCAGCCTGTGAAGGGGCGCTTTTGGTAGTCGATGCAGCACAGAGCATACAGGCACAGACCATTTCCAACCTTTATTTGGCCTTGGAAAATGACTTGGAAATCATTCCTGTTCTTAACAAAGTGGATTTGCCCAGCGCCAACCCTGAGGAAGTTACCGACGATATTGTTGATCTTTTGGGTTGTAGGCCAGAGGAAGTCATTCCGGCAAGTGCCAAGACAGGGATAGGTATCGAGGAGATTTTAACCGCTATCATTGAACGTATCCCTCCTCCAAAAGGCAATATAGATGAACCATTGCAAGCCTTGGTCTTTGATTCTGTCTATAATCCCTTCCGAGGGGTTGAGACCTATTTTAGGGTCATCAATGGAGAAATTAGAAAGGGTCAGAAAATTAAGTTCGTGGCCACTGGAAAATCTTATGAAGCCGATGAGATTGGCACATTGAAGCTAAAGCAGTTACCAAAACCAAAAATATCTGCGGGTGATGTAGGCTATTTGATCACCGGTATCAAGGATGCCCGCGAAGTAAAAGTGGGAGATACAATTACAGATTCTGCAAATCCCACCAAAAATGCCATTGAAGGTTTTGAGGATGTAAAGCCTATGGTTTTTGCCGGAATATACCCTGTAGATACTGAAGATTTTGAAGAACTGCGCTCCTCAATGGAGAAATTGCAGCTTAATGATGCTTCCTTGGTCTTTACCCCGGAAAGTAGTGCCGCTTTGGGCTTTGGCTTCCGATGCGGGTTCTTGGGCATGTTGCATATGGAAATCATCCAGGAACGTTTGGAGCGCGAGTTTGATATGACCGTGATCACCACGGTACCCAACGTAAGCTACCATGCCTTTACCACCAAGGACAGGGAAACCCCGGTCATTGTGAACAACCCTTCGGACTTGCCCGACCCTTCCACCGTGGACCGTGTGGAAGAGCCGTATATCAAGGCTACGATCATTACCAAATCCGATTTTGTGGGGAACGTCATGTCGCTCTGTATTGAAAAGCGTGGACAGATTGTTAACCAGACCTATTTGACCACGGAACGGGTAGAGCTTATTTTTGATATGCCGCTCGCCGAAATTGTTTTTGACTTTTACGACCGTTTAAAAACCGTTTCAAAAGGGTATGCCTCTTTTGATTATTCACCCATTGGAATGCGCGTATCCAAGCTGGTACGGGTAGATATTTTATTAAATGCACAGCCTGTTGATGCCCTGTCGGCTTTGGTGCATTTTGACAATGCCCACACCATTGGCAAGAAAATGTGCGAAAAGCTAAAGGAGCTTATCCCAAGGCAGCAGTTTGATATTCCGATACAAGCAGCGATTGGCTCCAAAATCATTTCCCGGGAAACCATCAAGGCGTTGCGAAAAGATGTTACCGCCAAGTGTTATGGTGGGGATATTTCCCGAAAGCGAAAACTTCTGGAAAAGCAGAAAAAAGGGAAAAAACGTATGCGACAAGTAGGGAATGTGGAAATTCCACAGCAGGCGTTTATGGCCGTTTTAAAGTTGAATGATTAAGGGCCCAAAAAGGGTGTAGCACGTACTTTAAGTTAACATTATATTTTTGTTCGAGCAATCACTCGCATCCTGAAGTTTGATTGATGTCTTTTGAACAATGACGACGGCATTCTTGATAATTAAATTTTGAAACATAATCGTATCTGCCTTATATCCCAATCATTTCATATTGATTTGACTCGATTTGAATAGAATATCAGTATCATTTCCATGCTACACTTTATTGTATACTGGTATTATAATTATGAGCGTCTAATTCTTTTTGGAGAATTTCTATTTTCTCTTCCAACTCTAAAATGTGCTGATCCCGCTCTTTTGCTTTGATTGCTGATTCCCAGACATAGGTTTCGGGTTGGGAATAATAGCTTTTTCCGGACTGGGCCTTACCTTCTGTAACCGGAATGTTTTTTAGGAAGCGTATTTGGCTTTTTAGTTCGGACAACCGGTAAATTTTATCCTGCACCGACTGGTTTGCTCGGGTGATGCTTGTTTTAAGGTTCACCAACTTTTCAATAGTACTTTTGAGTTCTTCCATCACCTCTTTGGGGTCGTAGGCCCTGGGATTCCCCTCAATTACACAATTATAAGTAGTAATCCTGTTCTGTAGCTCCAAGAGCTTCTTTACAAGATTGTTCTTCTCCTTTAAAGCTTCGTTTATTTTCATTTCCTTGTCTATTAAAGTCAAAGCAAGCTCAGGCAATATCTTAGATTGATAACCTGGAGGTTCTTTACAATTCCAAGTTTTCCAATTGGCATCCGATACCCACAAAGTCTTTGGCTGAATGTCCTTCCAAATCGTCCTTGGTAAGGGGTTTTACAATATCGCCATGGTATAGGGTGTACGTGCCGTCCAAATGGTCACATATTTCCAATTCAATACCATCTTTGGCCATACAAGAAAAACATTCCAGGTTTTTACTTACTTCCGGGGCTTCTTCCAAAATTGAATTTTCTTCAATAAATCGTTCCGCATCAAAAGAGCAGGACGCAAAAACCCATAAGATTATCCCAGAAAATACTACCACTTTCATTTTTTTGATTTTACGTTTAATAATCAAAAGGAAAGATATTCATCATGGACATAAACATGTCCGCGAATTGACGGATGGCCCTTTTGGATTGACGGATGGGCAAAAAATTCTAAAAACGATTAGAATGATTATCCATTACTCATTAAAACCCATTATGGTAGAAACCATATTCATTTTAGGGTCGAACGTCACATTGAAGTTTAGCTTCCTGCTCCCAAAGCACAAATTAAGTCCAAGTAATCTTCGGCGGTAACTTCCAATAGATCCAACGCTTCTTGTGTTACTTTTTCTGTTTCTCCAGCATAGGAAAGTGTATATGTCCCGTCTTCATTATCACACATTTCTACTTTTTCTCCTGCTACGGTACATGAGTCGCATTCGGGGCCATCGTCATCTTTAGAGCAGCCAATAATATAAAAGCATGATGCAGTAAGGAATAAAATAATTTTTCTCATAGAATATGATTTTATGTTATTCAATGAGATAAAAATACTTGGACAAACGCCTAATTAAGGGTTGCGATTGACGAATGGCCCTTTTGAATTGACGGATGGGTAAAAATCAGGGGGTTATCCTTGCTTTTAACTAAACAAAGGCGCTTTAGGCCGGCTCTTCTTCCGAGGAAAAACGTTTCCCCAAATAGACCAGTTTGTACCCGTCTCCCTTGGGCTCAAAATCTTTGCTGTTGGCTGGTATGATTTCGATGCTCCCATTGGGCGATTTGGTAAACACGGGAATGATGTCATTCTCCTGTTGGGTAATGTCTATCAGACTATCGTAATGTGCTTTATCCTTTAGATCAATTTCATGTATGGCTGGGTATTTCCTTACCGTATCCATTAGTTTGATGAAGTCATCGGTGTGGGAAAACAACCCTTCCTTGGGGTTCACATCTGGGTTATTCACTTCTTCTGTGTTCACCAACCGGAAGGCACCATTTTCACCAAACTGTTTTTGGAACTTGTCTATGGCGAACTTATTGATGTCCGAGTTTCCTGTAAGTGCCATAAGATATCCCATATCGTTCAACTCAATGTTGTCGGTAAGGGTATCAGAAAAAATATTGGCAGTAATTGCTTCCAATCCTAGTTTTTTGGCCTTGTCCACATTGGTTTGGTTATTGTCTATCAACACTACATGCCTATTGTTTTTCCGCAAATAATTTCCAATGATCCTTGATAGTCTAGAGGCGCCAATGATTAAAATACCTTCCGATTTTTTTAGGAACACACCCACCAATTTGGCAAAAAGTCTTGCCGTGGTAGCATTGAGCAAGACCGTTCCCAAAACAATCATAAATACCAATGGGGTGATGTATTCCGCTCCGGGTTCTCCTTTGGCCAACAACTTTGAACCAAATAATGACGCAATACCTGCGGCAACAATACCCCTTGGGCCTACCCAGCCAATAAAAAGCTTTTCATTCAGTTTTAAATTAGACCCCTGCGCACTCAAGAAAACTCCCAGCGGTCGTATGATGAAAACCACCACGGCAAAAAGTGCAACGGTGTTCCAATTTAAAATCAACTCCAAATCGGCAATGTTGATATTTGCAGATAAGAGGATAAAAAGTATGGATATAAGCAGCACACTCAATGATTCCTTAAAGTAGAGCAGTTCCTTTAGGTTGGGTAGATTCATGTTCCCCATGACCATTCCCATAACCACCACGGCCAACAAGCCTGATTCGTGGGCAAAAACATCAGATTCCACATAAACGAGCAATACAGCGGAAAGCGATACCACATTCAACAAATAGTGTGGTATAAAATCCCTTTTTATGGCAAAGGCCAATGCATGCGCAAACGTAAAACCAAAGGTGGTTCCGAACAATAGTATTTTTCCAAACTCGATCAATGCTGTTTGTGTAAACGTAGACCCTTCACCAACGCTTATAAACTCAAAAACCAATACTGCCACCAAAGCTCCTATGGGATCAATTAGAATGCCTTCCCATTTCAATACGGCAGATACATCTTTCTTCAACGGTATGTTCCTAAGAATGGGGGTGATCACCGTAGGCCCGGTAACAATAATCAATGCGGAAAACAGAAATGAAATCTGCCAAGAAAGTCCAAAAATATAATGGGTGGCCACTCCCGCTCCAAAAAAGGTGACTACAGTGCCAATGGTAATCAGTTTGGTAATTACTGGGCCAACATTGGATATTTCTGCGCGTTTTAAGGTAAGTCCTCCTTCAAAAAGAATCACGCTGATGGCCAAAGAGACAAAATAGTAGAGCCCTTCGCCCGGAAAAAGTCCCTTTTCACCATTCCATATGGGTTCAATCAGTTTTGACCCATCTTCAGTATATAATGTGGACACTGGGCCTACCAGTAATCCTATAAGTATCAAAGGTAAAATTGCCGGTAATTTAAAACGCCACGCCACCCACTGTGCTATAATGCCAAGGATGATGATTCCCGCAAGTTCAAGCATTGGTTTTAGTTTTTTTGAAATTTACTGCTTTTCTTTTAGAATTCATCCCATATGATTAATAGGATAAAAATTTTGGCCTTTGCACCCCATTCATACACTCCAAGAATCAAATAAATTTGTTAAAATAGGGCCAATAAAAGCTTATTTTTTAAGTATATGCATTGGGCTTTTCTTATTTTGCATGCCATTTGTTTTCTGAATGACGATATATCCCATAGAGACTGGCAATTTTAAATTGGACGGCGGCGCCATGTTTGGTGTGGTCCCAAAATCTATCTGGAACAGGACCAATCCTGCCGATGCCAATAACATGATCGACCTTGGTGCCCGGTGCCTTTTAATTGAAGATGGTGATAGACTTATCCTCATTGATACAGGCCTTGGCAACAAACAATCCGAAAAGTTTTTTAGCTATTATTATTTATGGGGTGACCATTCCTTGGACGGTTCCTTGGAAGATTTAGGGTTTCATAGGGATGATATCACCGATGTTTTTATGACCCACCTTCATTTTGACCATTGTGGAGGCAGTGTTCAGTGGAACAAAGACCGCACAGGCTACGAACCGGCATTTAAAAATGCCCATTTCTGGACTAACAAAGCCCATTGGCAATGGGCCACCGAACCCAACGCAAGGGAAAAAGCTTCCTTTTTAAAGGAAAACCTGATTCCCATGCAAGAAAGCGGTCAGCTTAAGTACCTTGGAGAAGCCCATTCCTTTCAGGAAAAATCGGAATTGGGGTTTGGCATCCACTTTGTGGACGGTCATACCGAAAAACAAATGCTCCCCCAAATCAATTATAAGGGAAAGACCATTGTCTTTGTGGCCGATTTGGTCCCAACCGTTGGCCATATTCCATTACCATACGTAATGGGATACGATACCCGCCCATTATTAACCCTTCAGGAAAAAGCCGAATTTTTAACTGCTGCGGCGGAAAACAATTGGCTTTTATTCTTTGAGCACGATGCCCACAACCAGCTGTGCTCCTTAAAACAAACCGAAAAAGGTATTCGATTGGACGAAATATTTTCTTTCAACGAAATATTCAAAATACAATAACACTTTATTCATATGAACCGCACATATCTTAATCTTTCCTTTGCTTCCCTGTCCGCATCATTGTTTTTGATGGGTTGTGGCGCAACAACCTCTTTGGTTTCCACACCTGTGGAGAACATAGATACCGTTCCGTTAAAAATCTCTGAACTCACGGATACCGAGAAAAAGCATTGGGGCCATGCCGACCTGATTACAGATACCATTCCTGGAATGAGTGTTGATAAAGCCTACAATGAAGTCATCAAAAACAAAAAAGGCAAAACCGTTATTGTTGCGGTAGTGGACTCCGGAATCGACTTGGAGCACGAGGACCTGAACGGAGTACTATGGACCAACAAAGGTGAGCGCCCCAATAATGGTAAAGATGACGATGACAATGGATATGTGGACGATATTCATGGATACAATTTCCTTGGGGACTCCTACAACGAGCAATTGGAATATGTTCGGATGCTACGTGTGAATGTTGGTGATGCTTCCGAAAGAGCAAAAGCCCGTATTCTTTTAGATAGCGAATATCCCGAGGCCTTACAGAACAAACAGCAATATGAACAGATTTTCCAAGTGGTTAAAAATGCCGACAATTCGGTTAAAGAGGCACTAGGTAAAGAAACGTATACCAAAAAAGAGCTGTTGGCCATTGAGCCAAAAAGTGAGCAAATGCAGCAAAACGTAGCCATTTTAACCCAAATGTTCACCTATGGTGAAAGTATTCCCGATGTCTTGGAAGAACTAGAAGAGGGCATCACCTATTTTACCGATCAAGTGAACTATAACCTCAACAAAGATTTTAATGGTAGAACCCCGGTTGGTGATGATCCATACGATATGGACGATGCTCGCTATGGGAATGGAAACCCAAAAAATCAAGTAGATTCAGAAAGTCATGGAACACACGTGGCCGGAATCATTGCTGCCGAGCGCAACAATGGCAAGGGAATCAATGGTGTGGCCCAAAATGTTGAGATTATGAGCATTCGTGCCGTTCCCAATGGGGATGAATATGACAAAGACATTGCTCTTGCCATCCGGTACGCCGTTGATAATGGTGCAAAAATCATTAATTGTAGTTTCGGGAAATCGTTTTCTCCAAAGGCAGAATGGGTATACGATGCCATTCAATACGCTGCCTCAAGAGACGTCTTAATTGTTCACGCTGCTGGTAACGACGGCCACAATCTGGACAATCCCGAAAACCCAAATTACCCCAATGATCATAAATTTGGCACTACTGAATTTATTGACAATGTAATAACCGTAGGGGCACTTACCAGTAGCTATGGTTCAGAAATGGTGGCTTCCTTCTCCAACTATGGCGCACAAAACGTGGATGTTTTTGCTCCAGGAGATGCCATCTACTCTACCATGCCAAACAACGATTATGAATTTCAAGGAGGCACGTCTATGGCTGCTCCAGCTGTTTCCGGTGTTGCTGCGTTGATTCGGTCGTATTACCCTGATCTTTCAGCTACCCAGGTAAAACAAATCATTATGCAATCTGGTCTGCGCTCAAAAGCATCCGTCGTGTTATCTGGCGATACAACCAAATCAGATGCATTCAATACTATTTCAAAATCAGGAAAAATGGTCAATGCCTATAATGCCCTTATTTTGGCAGATAATATTTCAACAGGTAAAATGACCTTGCAAAGCAATTCAAAATAAAATGAAACAACTATCCCTTTTACTTCTGGTTACTTTAACCTCTGTTTTAAGTTTAGCCGCCCAGAACAGAGACTATTGGCAGCAACATGTGGATTATACCATGGATGTAGCCATGGATGTCAAGACATATCAATATACAGGAACACAAAAATTGGTCTACACCAATAATTCCCCAGATGAGTTAAGACGCGTGTTTTACCATCTATACTACAACGCCTTTCAGCCCGGAAGCGAGATGGACATGAGACTGCAGAGCATAAAAGATCCCGATAACCGAATGATGGAAAACGGGAAAAGTAGAATCGCTTCCCTCTCTGAAAGTGAAATAGGCTATCTGCATGTGGAAAGCCTTACCCAAGATGGGCAAGCGGTTTCCTTTGTTGAGGAAGGCACTATTTTGGTGGTAGATTTGGCCACTCCGATTGCTTCTGGCGGAAAAACAACCTTGGAAATGACCTTTAAAGGTCAGGTTCCCCTTCAGATTAGGAGAGCTGGAAGAAATAGCAGGGAAGGTGTTGCTCTTTCCATGAGCCAGTGGTACCCAAAAATTTCAGAATACGATTTTGAAGGCTGGCACCCCACTCCATACATTGCTCGCGAATTTCATGGGGTGTGGGGAAATTTTGACGTAAAACTGACCTTGGACAAAACCTATACTGTAGGTGGCTCCGGCTATTTGCAGAACCCCAATGAAGTAGGGCATGGATACGAGACGCCCGGAACCAAGATAAAAACCAAGGGCAAAACACTTACTTGGCATTTTGTGGCACCAAATGTACATGATTTTATGTGGGCCGCGGATCCGGAATATCTTCATGATACCCTAAAAATGGAAGACGGGCCAGTGCTTCATTTCTTTTACAAAAACGACCCTGAAATCATTGAAAACTGGAAAAAACTACAACCTAAAACCGAAGACGCCATGCGTTTTTTCAGCAAGAACATAGGTCAATATCCCTATGAACAATATTCTGTGGTACAAGGGGGTGACGGCGGTATGGAATATGCCATGAGCACCTTGATTACAGGGGGCAGGGATTTTGGAAGCTTGGTCAGTGTCATGGTCCACGAAATGGCACATTCTTGGTTTCAACATGTGTTGGCCAACAACGAATCCAAACACGAATGGATGGATGAAGGCTTCACTACCTTTATCAGTAGCTTGTGCAAGAGTGAAATCATGGACCAGAACAAGGAAAACCCTTTTGAAGGTTCTTACAAAGGATATTATGCCTTGGTAAATTCAGGTTTGGAAAAGCCTCAATCTACCCATGCAGACCGATATACCACCAATTTTGCCTATGGCATTTCCGCCTATAGCAAAGGCGCTGTTTTTCTTTCGCAATTGGGATACATTATTGGACAGGATAAATTGATGGAGACCATCCGAAAGTATTTTGATGATTTCAAGTTTAAACACCCTGTGCCCAATGATGTGATCAGAACTGCAGAAAAAGTTTCTGGTATGCAATTGGGTTGGTACCTTACTGATTGGACCCAAACCACCAATACCATCGACTATGGCATTAAGAGCGTTGAAGCAGCGGGGAATAAAACCAAGGTTACTTTGGAGCGAATTGGTGAAATGCCAATGCCTTTGGATATCTTGGTCGTTGGGGCAGATGGCTCACAGACCACCTATTACATTCCCTTGCGAATGATGTACGGTGAAAAGGAAAATCCTTATCAAACCCTAAAAAGGAAAACTTTGGAAGATTGGCCCTGGGCTTATCCAACCTATGAGTTTACATTGGACATGCCTTTGGAAAGTGTCAAGGCAATGGTGATAGACCCATCGCAGCTTATGGCAGATATAAATTCAGAGAACAATATATATCAATCCAATCCTTAGATTTTCTTGGCTTGTATTATCTGTGGGGGAGCCCACAACATATTACATCAAATTTGAGTAAATTGTACATATCCCTTGAGGTAAAACTCTAGATATACTGATGCACACTTTCCAAAGAAAAGAGAAACTAAAAAGCAAAAAGGTTTTTGAAGACCTCTTTGTTGATGGCAAAAACATCAATGAGTTTCCTATAAAACTTGTTTATAGAAAAGTTCACTTTGAGGATGGAACACCCATCAAGGTAGGGGTCGTGGCGCCAAAGAAAAAGTTTAAGGACGCTGTAGACCGTAATCGAATCAAACGGCTCTTGCGAGAGGCTTATCGATTGAACAAGCCCCTCATTTTTAACAACATTGAGGGAAACTTTGCGTTCTTATTTTTATACCTTGGCAATAGACAGCCCACCTTTAATGAGGTAGATGTGGCCATGAAAAATCTTTTGGAGGCCTTTTTAAAAAAAGAATCCCATGAAAGCAACAATTAAGAAAAAACTCCTTGTCCCGGTTTTAGCGATAATCATTTTGGTTGGGGCCAGTGGTTTTGCCGTAAAGAGCGATTTTTTTGAAATCGCTAAACAGATTGAAATCTTTACCACGCTCTTCAAGGAGTTGAACATGAACTATGTGGACGATACCAATCCCGCAGAACTCATGGATTCGGCCATTAAAAATATGTTGGGAGAATTGGACCCCTACACACAGTTTTTGAACGAACAGGATGTGGAGGCCTACAAAATCAACAACGCTGGAGAATATTCAGGGATCGGGGCGGTTGTTCGTTCCTATGAAAGTAAGCTGCTCATTGTAGAACCCTACAAAGGCTATGCTGCCGATAAGGCCGGCCTTAAGGCCGGTGATGAAATCATACAGATTGGAGAGACCAAGGTTTCCGATTTTGACGATGATGCCGGAGAGCTTCTAAAAGGAGCTTCAAACACAAGTGTGAATGTCACCTATGTAAGGCAAGGAGAAACCAAAACTGCCACAATTACCCGCGAAGGGGTTGAGGTAGACGCTGTTCCCTTTTATGACATGATCGACGATAAAACCGGGTATATTGTCCTTTCCCGTTTTAATAGAAAGGCTTCAAGTCAGACCAAATCGGCCATGCAAGACCTAATGGGCCGAGGTGCTGAACAACTGGTCCTCGATTTAAGGGGAAACCCGGGAGGGCTTTTGTCCGAAGCCATTAATGTGACCAATCTTTTTGTTCCCAAGGGCGAATTGATCGTTACCACAAAATCCAAGGTAAAGAAATTCAACCAAGAATATAGGACCAGAAACCAACCTGAAGATGTTGATATTCCTTTAGTGGTCTTGGTTGATGGTAGAAGTGCCTCTGCAAGCGAAATTGTTTCTGGGGGATTACAGGATTTGGACAGGGCCGTTATCATGGGGGCACGAAGTTTCGGGAAAGGGCTGGTTCAAAGACCTTTGAAACTTACCTATGGCACACAATTGAAAGTCACCATATCCCGATATTATACGCCTTCCGGAAGGTGTATTCAATCTTTGGATTATTGGCACCGTGACGAGGAAGGAAATGCGGTCAGAAATACTGACTTTAAGGAGTTTTCCACCAAAAACGGTCGCAAGGTTCAAGATGGAGGCGGGGTAATGCCCGATGTGGTCATCAACTCTTTGCGCACCAACACCTTAATTGATGCCCTTGAGCAAAACAACCTTGTTTTTGATTTTGCCACCGATTATTATTACGACCATTCTTTTGATTCTGTGAACGATTTTGCTTTTTCTGAAGCAGATTATGTTGCGTTTAAAAAATATGTGCAAGAGCAGAACTTTTCGTTTCAGACCAAAACCGAAACCTTGTTGGAAGAATCCATTAACGCAGATGAATCATTGTTGGGGCCAGATGTTCAAGAAAAATATAAAGATCTACTCCTAGCGGTAAATCGTGGTAAAATTTCCGCCCTGGACACTTATAAGAACGAGATACAGAAGAATTTGGAAGATGAAATCATCACGCGGTTTTTCTACAGGGACGGGCTTTACACCTACTATTTGGGCCACGACGATGCCATTTTGGCTGCAAAAGTGCTTTTGTCAGATCGTTCTAAATATACAGAGCTTTTACGATAAATCATGCGGACAATATTCCTTATATGGTTAATTTTTCTTTGTCCCAAGCTGTTCCTATATTCCCAAACCTCCTTTAAAAAAGGCGTTGTCCATGATACGGTTCAGGTCTCAGGAGCCCAAGGAGAGTCTTTTGCCCTTTATCTTCCCGATTCCTATTCAGATGCTGTATTGAGCCCAATTGTATTCATATTTGATCCTGCAGCCCGGGGACGTGCCGGTATTCAACCTTTTATTGAGGCTTCTGAAAAGCATGGTCTTGTTTTGGTCTGTTCCAATAATTCCAGAAATGCCCCATACGAGCGCAACTTCAAAATAGCCGATCATCTTTTTAATCATGTTTTCTCAAATTTTAACATTCAGAAAGGCGGTATCTATGCCGCTGGGTTTTCAGGAGGTTCACGATTGGCGAGCGCCATTGCTTCATTGACCAATCAATTTGCAGGAGTTATTGGTTGTGGTGCCGGGTTTTCAGGTCAGAAAGAACATATGCCCACTACACAGACGTATTCCTATGTTGGCCTTTGCGGCTATCGGGATATGAACTATAGTGAAATGATGCAAAACCATGATTATCTGGACCAAATTCATTTTAGCAACACCCTTATTACCTTCGATGATGAACATCGCTGGCCCCATTTTTCCCACATATCCAGAGCCTTTGATTGGCTGTATCTTCAAAAATTGAAGGCAAACAATTCCGAAGACACAGCACAGTTCATGAAACAATATTCTCTTGATTACCAATGGCTGAAAAAAATAGAAGCTCAAAATGAACCCATTCTCCTTGCCGAACAATATGTTCGTATGTTGACCGATTACGGGGAATCAATCCAAGTGGACAGCCTCCGACAAGGATATACCGCATTACAAGAATCAACAACTTACAAGAAACAGAGTAGAAAACTGAAAAAAGCGCTTCTTATGGAGCAAAGATTGGGTAAAGAATTTCGCAGTCAGTTTTCTAAAGATTTTGAAGGCTCGGATAAGCCCGACTTCAATTGGTGGAAAGAAAAACTGAAAAAACTTACGGCTTTAGGAAAAAATGAAGACGTACAGGTGCAGCGAATGGTATACCGGCTAAAATACGATTTATTCGCACGGGCTTTTTCCCGCAAAAGTTTTCTGGCCAGCACATCATTTCACGATCAAGTGGCCCTATTAGATCGTTTCTTGGAAATACTTTCTTCATTTACAAAGTAAAATATCCCGTTCATCAACCCAAAAGCCATAACCATCAGATCGCGGGTAAATCCCACGCTACTTTCCGTACTTTTCCCTAAAATCTTACCACATGACCTACACCGTTATTACTCTGGCTACCGTGAGTTTGGTCCTGTTCTATTGGTTGTATGTGTTGTTTTCTACCTGTTTTCACTCCCAACTTTCCGTTTGGTCTGCGTTAAAAGAGAATCTAGTGCCTGTGATGCAAGCAACCATTCTCTCTACAAAAACACTAAAAATGAGAAAGTTTGTTTGGGTAGAGGCTTTGATCGTATTTGAAAATTTCTGTGGTCATCCCATACAAAGAACAATTCGTCTTAAAGATCGCCAACCACATTTGAACCGTTTCCTTCCGGGAAAGGTGCTCCATATTGGTCTGGATCCCTCCAAAAGACCCAATGATCCCATCCAGTTTATCCCCACCAACCACCGCATATCCTTTGTGCTGGTTTTATTCTGTTGCTTCTTTATGGTCGCCTATATTATTGGCTACTTTTATCTTATGGCGGTAACCATATATAGGATTAATATTTTTCCTGAAAGATATGAGCGAATCTTTGCTTCTTCCGCCGTGTGGCAACTTAGTTTCGTTTTTGTGATCATTTATCTCTTTTTGAGGTGGTACTTATTGCAAAACGAATTACTTACCAAAAAATCCACAAAAAAGATGAACTGGGACCTCCTTTATAGTGGTTTGGGGGCCAAGGCTATTATTCAAGACTATAAAGATACCGGTGTTCGAATCCAAAAAAACCCGAAAATAGAGTTCACGTATACTTTCTTGGACCTTATTGGACGGGGTATTCAAGGTACGGATGTAAAGACCATCCATAAAAAGGAAATGGGAGCCCTAGCCGACATAGGCGAAGTGGAAATCATGTACATTGCCCATAAGCCCGGGATTTCACGATTGGTAGAAAATTTGGAAAACAAGGAAATTCCGAAAATTATCCGGCTGCTTATTCAAGTGGTAATCTTTGTCCTTTCTATTCTTATACTATTGCTATTTTACCAAGATATGTTCCAAATGGACAGTAGTTTGTTGAATCCTTTCTCATTTGTTTTTCATTTTTAGTACTTTGTAACCTCTCAATTGTAGATATGTCGAAAATCAATCGGGAAGATATCCAAATCATTGGCCGTTGCAGCAATTGGTCCGAAAAAGGGGTTTCCAAAACCCTGGGAGATACCGTTTATGCCAATAAGCCTTCATGGCTGGCATTCTTAAGACTGCTCTTCCTCGGTATTGGGGTTTCATTTACCGTTGCAGGTATCATTTTTTTCTTCGCCTATAATTGGGCCGATCTCAACAAATTTGTAAAGCTTGGGTTAATGGAGGGCTTGGTGCTCCTGGTTTCTTTGGGTGCTGTCTTTTTCAGAGCAAACCCTTTAATCAGAAAAATACTGCTTACGGCCGCCGCAGTACTTGTTGGAGCTTCGTTGGCGGTCTTTGGGCAGATATACCAGACAGGGGCCAATGCTTATGATTTCTTTTTGGCTTGGGTCTTGTTCGTTACCATTTGGGTCTGCATAGCCCGCTTCGCTCCTCTGTGGGTTATCTATATTGCACTGATCAATACCACGGTCTTTCTTTATGCAGACCAAGTTGCAAATGATTGGTCCGAACTCTTTGTAATCAACTTGCTGTTTATTATCAACCTTTTTTTCTTGGTTGGTTTCTTGTTGATTTCCAAGTTTAATCCTGAAAGAAGATTTCCGACATGGTCCACCCATTTGCTTGCATTGACAATTTCCGTACTAGGAACCTTGGGTATCTCAATGGGTATTTTTGAAGACCCGGAACCCTTATTTTGGGCACTTCTTATCCTAACAGGGGTTACTTATGGGTTTGGTATTTGGTTTGCACTAAGAGCCCATAACACATTTTATTTGGCCATTATATGCTTTAGCATCATTCTAATCATCTGTGCCTTACTTCTCCGCGCTTCGGATGGAGCTGGAATGTTTTTTATAATTGGCCTATTTATTATTGGCAGTGTCACTGTATTGATCAAAATCTTAATGGAGCTTCAACGAAAATGGACAACATAAAAGACATAGAACCCTTTTTGGATACCATTAGCGCTGTTGAAGGGTCCGCTTTCTCCTTTGATGAAAATGCGATAAAAGCCGAATATGCCAAACAACATAAAAGAAGGTCCAATCTAGTCATTAAGGTGCTTTCTATTTTTGGAATCCTGTTTGCCACATTTGCTTTTTTTGGGTTCCTGGCCATTTTGGGCATTTATGAGTCTGAATTGGGTATGTTACTTTTGGGAAGCATCCTTATTGTACTGTCTTTGCTTTTGAATATAAAATTTGATACGCTCATTGTTGATACCTTCGGTGCTTCCATTTATGTGCTTGGTATTGCGCTGGTGTCCTTCGGTTTAATTTCTTTTGAACTACATGAAGATCTCACAACCTTTTTGGTCATCACTATAGCCTTGTGTTCACTGTTTGTTGTTCAGAACTATATTTTATCCTTTATATCCATATTGATCATTGCCTCTGGCTTCTTGGTGTTTATTTTTTCCAAAGATCTATTTGAATTGCTCCATTTTTACACCGCCTTTTACGCCTTGGCCTTGGCGTATTGTTCTTTTAATGAGCCTCAATTTTTTACTTCTGGCCTTAAGATGTCCAAAATATATGGTCCACTTCGCATTGGGCTAATTTTTTCTTTATTGTTTGGTCTTGTTGCCGTTGGCAACTACCGTCTTGCCCCAATGTCCCAAAACTTAAACTGGATTTCTTCCCTTGTCCATATTTCAATCATATTGTATCTCGTGGGGCCTATTACAAAAACCTTGGGGGTAGATTCCAAAAACACAAAAATCTGGATATATACTCTGACCTGTCTAACCCTTTTGCCCACACTTTTTGCCCCATCAATTTCGGGGGCACTATTGATTGTCCTGCTCAGTTTCAGGGTGAATCACAAAACGGGTTTGGGTATTGGCATTGTGGCCTTGGTGTACTTTGTCATACAATATTACTATGATCTTAATTTGACCCTCTTGGTCAAATCCATTCTCCTTTTTTCATCTGGGGTAATCTTTGTACTGTTTTATCTATTTCTAATCAAAAAAGCCACGACCAATGAAAAAGTATAGTACAATCATCATCTTGGTAAACCTTGTGGCGTTTTTTGCCTTTTTTAATCACTCCATTATCAAGAAAGAAGAACTATTGGAACAGGGTGAACTGATTCTTCTAGAGCTGGCTCCCGTGGACCCACGCTCTTTGATGCAGGGAGATTATATGCGATTGCGGTACACGCTTTCAGAAGACATCAATAGCGACAGTATTCCCAAACGTGGGTTTTGCGTAGTAGGCTTGGATGCCAATGGTGTGGCCCAGAAAAAAAGGTTCCAAAAAGAAAGAACTCCGCTTGGCGAAAACGAATATCTTATTGAATACACTTCCCAAAATAGATGGGACATCAATATTGGGGCGGAATCGTATTTTTTTCAAGAAGGAGAAGCCGAAAAGTATGAAACCGCGGAATATGGCGCTGTAAAAGTGGACAGAAAAGGCAACAGTATTTTGGTGGGTTTGTACGATGCAGACCTTAAAAAAATAGAATAAATCCTATTTTTGGGCATGCAACAACTCAAGGTGTGTGAACTTTTTGCCGGGGTAGGTGGTTTTCGGTTGGGCTTGGAAGAAACCGGACACTACAAAGTAGTGTGGAGCAACCAATGGGAACCTTCAACCAAGACGCAGCATGCATCCAAAGTTTATGAGGCCCGTTTTGGTCCTGAAAACCATTCCAACACCAATATTGAGGACGTCCCCACCCTAGAAATTCCAGACCATGATATTTTGGTTGGCGGATTTCCGTGCCAGGATTATTCGGTAGCCACATCTTTAAAAAATTCTAAAGGACTTATCGGTAAAAAAGGGGTGTTGTGGTGGTCCATTCATCGCATTCTATCCGAAAAAAGGAACAAGCCCAAATACCTTTTTTTGGAAAACGTTGATCGGCTATTAAAGTCCCCCTCAACACAGCGAGGGCGTGACTTTGCAGTTATGCTACGCAGTTTATCCGATTTGGGTTATGCCGTGGAATGGCGTGTGATCAATGCTGCCGATTATGGGATGCCACAGCGCCGAAGGCGCGTTTTTTTTCTGGCCTATCATAAATCAACCCCTATTTACGCCTCACTTAAAAAAGCCAATCCAAAGGATTGGTTGTTCAAAGATGGGGTGATTTCCAATGCTTTTCCGATTGAACATATCAACAAACCCCTTGTCTCTTTTGACTTGGATGAAGATTTGGTTTCCTTATCTAACGATTTCAACAAGGATCAAAAACTATCTCCTTTTTTAAATACCGGACTATGTATCGATGGCTCGGTTTTCACTCAAAAAACATCCCCATCCTTTGATGGAAAAAGAACCCTACTATCCCATATTTTGGAGAACGGTTCCGCAGACCCAAGTCTTTATATTGACACCTGTGATCTGCCAAAATGGAGCTACTTAAAAGGGGCCAAAAAAGAAATACGCAAGACCAGTTCAGGTTTTGAATACAATTATAGCGAGGGAAGCATGGTCTTTCCCGATGCGCTCAATCAACCTTCCAGAACTATTATTACCGGAGAAGGGGGGAAATCTCCCTCTCGGTTTAAGCACGTGGTCCAAACCTCCAAGGGACTGCGAAGACTCTCCCCTATTGAACTGGAACGGTTGAACATGTTTCCCGACAATCACACCTTATTGGATGGAATCCCAGATGCCAAGCGGGCATTTTTTATGGGTAACGCCCTTGTGGTAGGTATTGTGGAACAAATAGGTTCTGCCCTGTTCCGCAAAATATCCCAACTTGAAAAGTAATTTCCATTCCGATCTATTCAAAGAAAAACAACTGACCCCCTTACTGGATTTCTATTACGAAAAGCACCTAAATCAATATACCTTTAGGCGGGTTTCCAATCTAAAACAACAAAGACATGGCATCGATCTCATCCTTGAGCACAAAACCTCAAAAAATCTGTTCTATGTAGATGAGAAAGCCCAACTGGACTATGTAAATGAAAGCTTGCTCACTTTTGCTTTTGAGCTTTTTTATCAGAAAAAAGGCCATCAGAAGCAGGGCTGGCTGCTCGATGTTTCCAAAAAAACGCATTTTTACGCCTTAGTTACGAGTATTTATTCTGATGAGGAAAAGATGTTTACTTCGTGCAACATCACTTTTGTAAACCGTGAAAAATTAATTGGACATCTTTTTGGTTTGGGTTTAACCGAGGAATATTTGACAAGGGTTGCCCACAACAATAAAGACACTCATGGGAAGTTGGTTTTGGAAAGGCTTCATCCCAAAACAGACGGATATCTATTTTTTTCCACATCAAACAAAGCGGAAAAACCCATAAATCTTATTTTAAGGTTGGAGTTTTTAAGTGCAATTGGGGTAGCCAAAAGGTTGATATAATTTAGGCTTTTATCATTTTCACATGGGGAATCCCGTCCTCCAAGTATTCTTCTCCAGTGCGTTCAAAACCCAATTCGGTATAGAACTTTAAAAGATAGGTCTGGGCCGATATTTCAACAGTTGTGTTTGGAAATCGTTCTTTGATTACTTCCAAAGAAGCCTTCATAATCTGTTTGCCGTATCCATATTTGCGTTGATCTGTGGCTACCACTACCCTTCCAATACTGGAGTTTGTAAAATAATCCCCCGGTTTAAAAATACGGGTGTAGGCCACCACTTCATTTTCCTTGGTTCCAAAAACGTGAAGCGCTTTTTGGTCCTTGTTGTCCAAATCTTGATATACACAATCTTGTTCCACTACAAATACTTCACTTCTTAAACGCATGATCTGGTACAGCTCAGAATTGGATAGTTCTATAAAAGTCTTGGTCACAATTTCCATTAGTCTTGAACAATTATGTTTTTGGAATCACACTTATTGAACTCGGGTTGAATATTGACATGATTGATGCCGTGTTTGTGATAAACATGCTCCTCTATTTTTTCCAATATCAAATCAAATTCCGATAGTTTAATATCTTCCTTAAAATCGATATGGGCTTCCATGTGTACTTCATCTTCGTTCAATTGCCAAATATGGACATGATGCACATTTTTAACGGGTTCTATGGTGCAAATGGAGTCCACAATATCTTGAATGACCACAGATTTTGGTGTGAACAACATCAATACTTTGGAAGATTCCTTCAACAAATCATACCCCATATAGATCAAGTATAGCCCAATGAGCATAGTTAGTGCGGCGTCTATCCAATAGATCTGGAAATACTTCATTAAAATACCCCCTATCAAAACTGCAACGGAGGCCATCATATCCGTCAATAGATGCAGGTAAGCCGACTTCATGTTCATATTCTCTTCAGCATCCTTTTTCAACAAAAGCACACTGAAGCCGTTAGCGGCAATACCAATCAATGAGAGCCATATCACTAAACCCGATTCTATCACTTGGGGATTGTACAACCGTTCCACAGCTTCCTTCATCAAAAAAATGGCCACAACCACCAATGTTGCCGCATTTACAAAAGCAGCCATGATTTCGGCACGTTTATACCCGAATGTTTTAAAATTGGATGCTTTTCTTTTACCTAAACGAGCAGCTATATAGCTTATGATCAAGGAAAGAACATCACTAAAATTGTGGAGTGCATCGGACAACAATGCCAAACTACCGGAAATAAAGCCACCTATTACCTGGGAAACGGTAATGGCCACATTTAAAAAAATGGAAATAAGTAGGTTTCTTCCTTTTAAATCTGTGTGGGAATGTGAGTGGCCATGCTGGTGATGGTGCCCCATATTCTAATTTTTAGCTGCAAGGTATTTTTTCTATCCTGCGTTCATGACGGCCTCCTTGAAATTCTGTGTTCAAAAAGGTTTCCACCATTTCCAAGGCTTGCGGTAATGCAATAAACCGGGCAGGTAGACTTAAAATATTTGCATTGTTGTGTTCCCGCGCAAGAGCAGTGATTTCCTTGTTCCAACAAAGAGCTCCCCTTACTTTTTGATGTTTGTTTATGGTCATGGATGCCCCATTGCCACTTCCACAGATAACAATGCCCATGTCTACTTTTCCTTCTTCGACATCTGTAGCAACCGGATGCACAAAATCCGGATAGTCCACACTGTCGGTACCATCGGTACCATAATTAACAACATCTATACCTTTGGATTTTAACAAGCCTATAATGGCCAATTTATAGTCGGTTCCTGCGTGATCGTTCCCTATGGCAATTTTCATGGTTCATATATTAAGATAGTGGATTACAAAGGTACAATTCTTTTTTGGTGGGTGTGTTGATAAAAAAGAATGAATCCTTTCATGTTGCTGTTTAACAGCTTGTTATGATATTACCTTATTTGTTGATCATTTTAAGAAAACTCAGCGCAATTAAATTTTGATTTTATGAAAAATACATGCAATAGAATAATTTGTTTATGTTACTTCTGTTTTCAATTAAAAATTAATCAACCCTTTGAAAACATTTTTCTGCAGTAATTAACATTAAAAACACATTAACTTTTCAATAATTTTATGTTGAAAACGGTTATTAAAAAACGTTCATAAAAAATCTAATCGATTGATTTTTAAAAAACTTAAACTTTGAAAAATTGTCAATAAATACATTCAAGTGTTCAAAGCAACTTTTTCAACAAAATTTTATTCCACATTTCAACAAACTATCATAATCACCATTTTATTAAAATTTAAAAGAAAAGAAAAAAAGTATTTATGATAATTGTTGATAAAACATGTTTGCTTTGAGGATTACTTAACCTATGTTGAGGGCTCAAGGATTATAATTTGTACTTTTCAAAAAAATAGAGACGTAAATGTCAAAGAAAAAGAAGAGGGCCAGAAGTCAACGAAAGAATGAGATTACGAAAGGCATTTTTACCGTACTGGAAAAGGAACCGTCCAAAAGCTTCAATTACAAGCAAATAGCATCTAAACTTGGAATTTCAGATACCCAAGACCGCAATGAACTCATTAAACGGTTGGGACAACTCAAAGCAAGTGATCGAATTGTAGAAGAAGAACGAGGCAAGTATAAAAAGAAACCATCGGTACATACATATTTTATAGGAAAAGTGGATTTGACCTCCAGTGGTAATGCCTATGTTATTGTTGATGATTTGGAGGATGATATTTTTGTTCCGTACAATCGGTTGAACAAAGCATTTCATGGTGATACTGTGGAAGTGTTTTTAAAACCTAGAAGAAAAGGCAAAAAGCAGGAAGGGGAAATATCCAAAGTATTGGAGCGTAAAAAAACTTCCTATGTGGGTATTTTGGACAAACAGAAAACTTTTGCGTTCGTACGACCTACCGATTCTAGGATGTACACGGATATCTTTATTCCCCAGGAAAAGATGAAAAAGGCCAATGATGGGGACAAGGTCTTGGTGAGTTTGGGAGATTGGCCCAATGATACGGAATCCCCTTACGGTGAAATCATTGAAGTTCTTGGAAAACCAGGAGAACACAATACCGAAATCCATGCCATTTTAGCGGAATACGGTCTCCCCTATGAATTCCCTTATGAAGTGGAACAGTTTGCCAATACGTTGGATACCAATATCAAAGAATCAGAAATAGCAAAGCGTAGGGATATGCGAGAGGTGCTCACCTTTACCATAGATCCAAAAGATGCCAAAGATTTTGATGATGCCCTATCGTTCCAGAAATTGGAGAACGGAAACTATGAGATTGGAATCCATATAGCTGATGTATCGCATTATGTACTACCTGATACCATTCTAGAGGAAGAGGCCTATAATAGAGCCACATCGGTATATTTGGTGGATCGGGTGGTTCCCATGTTGCCCGAAGTATTATCCAATAATGCATGTTCGCTTCGGCCCAATGAAGAAAAGTATACCTTCTCTGCCATTTTCGAAATGGATGATAAGGCCCGGTTGGTAGACCAATGGTTTGGTAGAACAGCCATTAATTCCAACGAGCGCTTTGCCTATGAAGAGGCACAACATGTTATTGAGACAGGCCAGGCACAGATTCCGAAAGATATTTCCATTCGTGGAAAAGAGTATGCGGTTTCAGAAGAAATAGTGGAGGCCATTTTAACTTTTGATAGATTGGCGAAAATCATGCGTACCGGACGGATGGATGATGGGGCAATATCATTTGATAAAATTGAAGTGCGATTTAACCTCAATGAAAAAAATGAACCGGAAAGCGTTTATTTTAAAGAAGCAAAGGATGCCAATAAACTTATTGAAGAGTTTATGCTCTTGGCCAATAGAAAAGTGGCCGAGTTTATAGGGAAACAGAAAAAAACATTTGTCTATAGAGTACATGATGAGCCAGATCAGGAGAAATTAATGGCCCTGAACGGGGTTATTTCCAGATTTGGACATAGTATTAACCTCAAGGACAAAAAGAGCGTGAACAAGTCTCTAAACCAGTTGTTGGAAGATGTAAAAGGCAAGAAGGAGCAGAATTTGGTAGATACCCTTGCCATTAGAAGTATGAGCAAGGCCATTTACACTACAGAGAATATTGGGCATTATGGTCTGGGATTTGACTACTACACACATTTTACATCGCCCATTAGACGATATCCTGATGTGATGGTCCATAGATTGTTACAATCCTATTTAGATGGGGCCAAGTCTGCAAAAACTGTCATATACGAAGAGAAATGCAAGCATTCATCCGATATGGAACTTTTGGCGGCCAATGCCGAAAGAGATTCGGTCAAGTATATGCAGATTAAGTTTATGGAAGACCACAAAGACCAAGAATTTGTTGGGGTAATCTCAGGAGTAACCGAATGGGGCATTTATGTTGAAATTGTGGAAAACAAATGTGAGGGAATGGTCAGGATCAGGGATATCAAAGATGATTATTATATTTTTGATGAACGCCAGTATGCCATTATTGGTGAACGAACCAAACGAATGTACCAATTAGGTGATGAGGTTTTGGTAATGGTTAAGGATACCGATTTAATGAAAAGACATTTGGACTTTTCGTTGATTGGCAAAAATGAGTAATACTATTTTGGAATAAAATTTGTTATCCTTTTGAGAACCAAATTTTTAATAGATGAAACCGTTTACGATTGTTCTATTTTTTATTTCCTTACAGGTACTGAATGCACAGGATAAAGAGATTATCCGTAACCTCGATGGGTTTACAGAAGTGAAGGGTTTTGATGGACTTTCCATACACCTGATAAAGTCAAGCGAAAACAAAGCTGTGATTACTGGTGCAAATACCCATAAAGTGGCCATAGTAAACAACAATGGTGTTTTAAAAATCCGAATGGAAATCGATAAAATTTTCAGTGGATACAGAACCTACGTAGATTTGTATCATACAGAGGTGTTAAAAGTGATAGATGTGAATGAGGATGCCCGAATGTATTCGGATGAAACCTATAAACAGGATGTTCTGGAGCTGAAAGCACAAGAAGGTGGCGAACTTGAAATAGGTTGCCAAGTAGACCAACTGTTGATAAAAGCCGTATCTGGAGGAAAAATATTGGTGTCAGGTTTTTCAAATAATCAAGATGTAATTATCAATACAGGTGGAGATTATAATGGAAAAGCTTTCAAGACCAAATTTACCACGATTAGTGTAAATGCCGGTGGAAATGCAGAAATCTACGCCACAGATTATGTCAAGGCCAATGTAAAAGCAGGAGGGGAGGTCTTGGTGTATGGCGACCCAACAAAAATGGATGAATCCACCGTTTTTGGAGGGAAAATCAAAAGGGTGGAATAAAAAAATATGATTGACGATATTCAAGCAGCGATACCTCTGGGTTTCTTATTGAGCTTTATGATTGGCCCAGTATTCTTCGTGCTGCTTGAAACCAGTGCCACCAAAGGGTTTAGGGCAGGAGTAAGCTTTGATGTAGGGGTGATCATTGCCGATATTGTTTTTTTGATCATTGCCTATTTCAGTAGTTTTCAATTGTTGGAGAACCTTAGCAACCAGCCCGGTCTTTTTGTCTTCGGAGGAATGATTTTGTTGGTATATGGAATAGTACTTTTTTTAAAAAAAGCTGGTAAAAAAGCAAGCTTTAAAGCTACAAAAGGAAATTACCTTAGTCTTTTGGTCAAAGGGTTCTTACTTAACTTCATCAACATTGGGGTATTGGCATTTTGGTTGGGACTGATTATTGTTGTGGGGCCCAGTTTGGACAATAATCCCAATAGGATTTTGGTTTTCTTCGGTACGGTGATAGCGGTTTATTTTACCACAGATCTTTTGAAAATTATTTTGGCAAAACAATTGAAAAAGTACCTCACCAAAGAACGTGTTGTTTTGATCAAAAAAGGATTGGGACTTATTTTGGTTGCCTGTGGAATAGTTTTGATTATCAAAGGATTTCTTCCCAAAGAAGAGTTTAACATTAAAGAAGGGATCGAGCGCATAAGCGAATAAAAAAACCCAGCAGATATTGCTGGGTTTTTTGAGGCATCGAGCGGATTCGAACCGCTGTACAAGCTTTTGCAGAGCTGTGCCTAGCCACTCGGCCACGATGCCATTCAGGAGTGCAAATGTACTACTTTTTTTAGCTTGCCCAAATCCTTATTTAGGTCTTTCTGACTCAAGAACAGCGGTTACACTTTCAACATCTCCACCAATGGGGGGATTAATTTTTGAAACTTCAACAATTATGTTGGTTACGTTGGCTATTTCCTGGAAAATACGGTCTATAATACGCTTGGCAACATGTTCCAAAAGGTTAGAGCGTATGCCCATTTCTTCCTTTACTATATTGTTCAAGTGTACATAATCCACAGTTTCGCTGAGTTTGTCCGATTTTGCAGGCAGAGATAGGTCTGCGGTGATTTCCAAATCTACCCGATAATCACTGCCAATAAGCATTTCTTCTTTTAAACATCCGTGATTGGAATGAATCCTGATATTGTTTACCCTAATTTTTCCCACGCTTCTATTGGATTAATGGGCAAAAATAAATCAAAACGGGCTAAATCAATACATACATCTACAATTGCTTATGCCCTGGAAGAGATCCATACCTACGGTAAGTACGTGTGTTCCTGTACTATATCCCAAAATTTCGTTGGTAATTACTTGATATGAATATCCAAAATAGAAGTTACTTTTTTTGAATCCGGCAATGGGTGCAATGTATAGCGGTTCACCAAGCTGGTCGTTCAAAAAACGATAGGTAAGACCAACATAGTAGTAGTCTTCAAAGTCATGAAAACGGAATTTAGCGTTTAAGTCGGTTACCGAACGGCCATCACTTTCAAACCATTGAAAGAAAACAGAGGGTTCCAATTCCAATTTGCTATTCTTGTTTTTAGAGATGCTATAACCTGTATAGGCATAATAATTTCTCAAAGTATTGGGCTCAAAAACAGGATTGAACTGTTCTAAGTTTTTGTTTAGAATATTGGATGCGTTAAGACCGAAATAAAACTTATCGTATCGGTAAAGAACCCCAAGGTCAAAATTATGGTTGGTAGTCGCTTTATCGTCTGTGGGAAGCTGTCCGTTGTTAGCGGTAAAGTTCTCCACATCTATCCTAAACTGGTTAAAGTTGTATGAAATACCAAAAGAGAGAAAAATATCATCATAACGATCTAAAGTAAGGTGGTGGGCAAAAGAAACCCTGGCCCCCCTTTGTTTTGTCTCGCCATTGCTATCATTGTACAAGAGCATTCCCAACCCCGAACGGTTGCCTATCCGGGCATCTGCGGCCAAGGTCTGGGTGTCCGGAGCGTCCTCTATACCCACCCACTGGGTCAACCCGTTCAAGCGAACCTTTATGTGGTCCCCAATCCCAGCATAGGTTGGGGACATGATAAAGGGGTTATCAGCAATATATTGTGAAAGCTGTGGGATAGTCAATTCTTGCCCTCTGGCCATAAAGGCCAAGAGGAAAAGAAAGACAGAGGGATATATTTTCTTAAACATGGGGTTGAGCAGGTTAAGTGTTATTGTCGATATAAGGTAAAGTGGCCAATGAACTCCCGATCATCCAATTCACCATTCAAACGAATCACGTACCAATAATCTCCTGTTGGTAATGGCTTGCCATCGTATTCTCCATCCCAACCATTGGTATCTCGGGTCATCTTCTCCACTACTCTACCATAACGATCATAAATGGTTATTAGTACGTCTGGGAAGCCTTCAATATTGTCTGGAATCCAGGTATCATTAAGTCCATCTCCATCTGGGGTAAAGAAGTTTGGCATTTCAATATCAATGAACTCCATAAATATCTCGGCTGTAGCCTGACATCCGTTCTGGTCAATTACCGTAACGGTATAGGTATCAGTTCTGTTGATATAGAACGTATTGTCCGTACCATTATCAATATCACCAAAGTAGAAGGTATATTCTTCAACTCCACCGGTAGCTATTGCCGTAATTTGGTTGATGTTGTTGTTTTCCAAAACCAATGTCAATGGTTCATAACCCTCTATGGTGAAATCATACGTGGTCATACATCCGTTGGCATGGGCAATGGTGATGTAGTGATTGCCCGGAGCCATGTTGGTGAAGTCCGCACTCAACTGCATATCGGCTGGATCTGTGGAATCCAAAGCATACAATACATCGGCAGAAACAGTTGGGTCTTCAAATATGATTTCCAAAGAATTTTCAGGAATGTTTCCGGTACACTCGTACATTGGTGTAACCGTAGCAGCCAGATTTACTCCAGGTTCAATTTCCACAAAGACATTGGTTTCACATCCTTGTGCATCTCTAACGAACACCACATGGGTTCCGGCCGCTAGATTTTGGAACAAGGTTTGGTCTTGTACAAAATCTGCATCAGCATTGGAATTTAAAGCAGTTTCATAAGGTGCAGTACCTCCGGTAATTTGTAGCTCGAAGGAACCATCTGCACTATTGAAACAGACCTCATGCATAATGTTGATTGCCTCTGCTTGAATAGGCTCTGGCTGTTCAATATCAAACTGGAAGGTTATAAAACATCCGTTTACATCCTGCGCAATGACATCGTAGGTGCCTGGAGCCAAATCAGTGAAGGTGTTTTCTGTATCAAACTGATCCAAGTTGGGTGAAATAGCATAGAGAATCTGTCCAGTTCCTCCAGATACTTCAACCGTAATGGTACCATCGTCCATACCTGCACAGGTAACATCTGTTGATTCCTCACGGTCCACTTGCAATGGCAATGGTTCGGTAATTGGGATAACAGGTGATACCTCAACACAATCTTGACTTGTTACCCTTACATAGTAGTCACCAGCTATAAGGCCGTTGAATGTACCACTGGTTTGTGGTCCTGCCACCAAGTTGGTCAATGCAGCATCGCTGAACAATTCATAGTTATAATTGCCCAGACCGCCCGTTGCCCTGGCAATGATAGTGGCACTGGCCTCGCCAGTACAGTTTATCATGGCAGCAGAATCGTCAATATTAAGAACAAGGTCCGGTACTTCGTCAATAGTTACTTGGTTGGAAACCATGGCCGTACAGCCATTACCGTCCCTTACCATGAACTGATAGGCATTGGGCAACATATTGGTAAAGTCATGGAAATTACCATTGTTGAAGTTTTGCCATGTAGAAGTGGTGGTGTCAAAATATTGGTATGTACCATTTCCGCCAGAGGCAGAAAGTCTCATACCACCGTTCAAAGTACAGGTCATTTCTGCTGTTTGTACCAAGTTGGTTTCCACCTCATCCGGTTCTTGGATTTCTACAGTAACGGTTTCCACATCACAATTCCAATCATCTGAAACAGTTATACTGTATATACCAGCACCTAAACCATTGAAAGTTGGATTACTTTGTGAATCAGAAGTAAAGACAATATTGGCTCCCGCGGCATCATAGATGTTCAATTGGTATTGATATACGCCTTGACCACCCAAAACATTGATTGCAGTAATGGATGCGTTGTCATCACCATAGCAATCCAACATGGTTGTTGAAGCACTAATATCTGCTGTAATATCTGCAGGTCTTACTAGAGATATATTCCTCATCAACGGACAACCATTGGCATCGGTTATGGCCACATCAAAGTCACCTGCCGATAAACCTGTAAACAAGTAGCTTGTCACATTGTTCTGCGTGTATACTTGACCAGTATTGGTGTTGGTCAACACAATGTTATATGGCGCCGTTCCCCCTATTGGGGCCACCTGAATCTGTCCCTGATCGTTGGTACAAGTAACATTGGCCACCATAAGAGGTGTTGCATCCAAGGCTGCACTTGGGGTATTGATTTGTACTGTGTTGGAATTTTCAATACAGAAAGGAGCTCCAGTTTCAGTAACCCTTATAAAATAGCTGCCTCCAATCAATAGATTTGATGGATCGGGAATTTCAAAAGGATTAACGGAGGTATTGCCACTTCCAGTAATTCCAGTAGTTGTTCCATTTGAACGGAACACTTCATAATTGTAGGCGCCAGCGTATCCTGTTACATCAATTTCCAGAGTTCCGGTGCCACCATAGCACAGCGCATGGGATACAACGGATGCTACCACATCAATAGTGTCATACGGTGCAATGTTATATGGCGCTGTGTCCACATAACAGCCTGTTGTAGTATCTGTTACCCTAAACACATAGCTTCCAGGAGCAGTCAACTCAAAGGTTGCTGAAGTACTGGTTGGAGTTCCTGTCAACGACCCAAGGGTATTACCAACAGGTAACAACTCAAAAGTGTAGGTGTTGGCTGGGTTTCCGTTGTCTGAAACCGTAATCAAAACTTCTTCAGGGTTGTTACAAGTTATATCAATGTTCTCCGTAACAGTAGCAGAGAATGTATTTATAGCCGTAATAGGAACAGCTGTAGTCGTAAGACATCCATTGGCATCTTCAACATAAATGGTGATATTCTGATCAACACCAGTATCCACAATCTGGAACTCGTTTAATGTCTGGAAGTTGATGTTATCCAAGCTATAAAGATAAGGCGCTGTTCCACCCACTGGGGTTACAGTAACCGTAGAGGTATTAACCGTGTTGTTTGCATTACAAGCAAATGCTGTTGCAGTGGCCGAAGCAGACAAAATACTTGGTTCGGTAACGGTTTGATCAAAGAAATCCTCACAGGCCCTTGATGATATTACCCTTACCCTATAGTCTCCAGCAGGAAGGTTGTCAAAAACGGTGCTGGTCTGTGCAAAACGATATGGTGTTCCCAAGTTGGACATTTCGTACAGCTCAAAAGTGTATACTGGATCTACTACAGAAGCTGGATCTAAAACAACTGTTAAGCTACCCGTTGAACCACCATTACAGTCCACAGGGTCCATGATCACATTATCAATAATGGGATCAACCTTGTCATCAAGTTCTTGCGTAACGGTGACGGTACAAGGAGTTCCTGTATCGTTATCGGTTACCGTGAAGGTATACGTACCAGGCATGGTCAGTCCAGTAAATATTCCTGTGGTATTTGTTGGTAGTGGCGTAGATCCATCAGGGAATTCTACCGCAAAGGTCAAGTTGGAAGAACCTCCACTTACATTTATAGTTACATGGCCTCCGGGATCTACAGTACAATCAATAGGCTTATCAACAGTAGCAGTTGCCGTCATTACATCCAATAGCTCTACTGGGCCTACAATTTCGGTACAAGACCATTGATCGGCAATCAATACCTCATAAGTGCCGGCACCCAAACCGGAGAATATGGCACTGGTCTGCGGAGAGCCAACATTAGATCCGTTACGGATCAATTGATAGGTATAGTTGCTTCCTTGGCCGCCAGCAGTTCCCACCACCTCAATCTCTCCTTGGAAGACGGTACAATTATCTTGGTTGATTTGCAATGTGGCTGTAATTGGAGTTGGATCTACAAGCACAATATTGTCCTGAATCAGTTGCTCACAGCCACCGGCATCGATTACCCATGCTTCATAGGTTCCAACACCAAGCGGGCTAAAGGTCGCTCCAGGGACATAATCGCCAGGTCCTGAAGGAGCAGAAGTGCCTACATAATATTGGTATCCACCCCAACCTCCGGTCACATTGATGATTTCAATGATACCGTCGTTTCCAGCACAGGTGATTGGCGTAACTTGGGTTGCTCCCGCGATAGCGGCGGCAGGGCCCGCAATATTGAATGATTCACTATAGACACAAGCAGATCCTGGCGGATTGGTGTCCGTTACCTCTATGTAGTATGTTCCAGCAGCAAGACCGGAAATGGTGAAGCTTCCATCGGTATCTGAACCAGTGGTAACCACATCATCGGCCAAGTTGGCGGGTGTATTGTTTATGTCGTAGTACAGGGTGTAGCTGGTTGCACTTGCATAGGTAATGCTTGATGCATCCACCAGATTGAGCTGCACTTCGCCATCCGTATCGCCAAAGCAGGTAATATCTGTGGTTCCAACTACAATAAGATCTAACACCTCTGGGTCAGCCACAGTATGGGAAACGCCAACAATACAACCTGTTATGGTATTCCTTACTTCAAAGTTGTGGGTGCCCACAGACAATCCAGTAAAGATTCCGGATGCTTGGAACATGCCTGCTGGCAATATTCTGAACTCATAGTTTGCAGGATGCGTGTTTGAGTTTGTCAAGGAACCAAATGCAGTAATGGTAATGTCTTCACCTGTAACGCAAGTGGCAACAGCATCAACAGCAACAGTTGCGGGTTGCAATTCATCAAATGGGGCAATGGTCTCCGTAGCGGTTCCCATACATCCATTATCATCATAGACATTGATGATGTAGCTTCCTCCAGCTGTATTGGTTTCGATGTAAACGTTGTTTGGACCAGATTGTACAACAACATCATCACCAGTAGCTGGCGTACCATTGTCATTTATGAATTCATAAATGACATAATTGCCACTTCCTCCAGTAATGGATGCTGTATCCACGGTTATGGTGGCATTGTTCATATTGTTTCCGGCAGTACAGAGAAATTCAACCACAGTGGTATTTACGTTTGCAACTGGGTCTGGTTGGGAAATAACCTGGGTTAATGTTGTTGTACAACCGTTGGCTGCTGTTACTTCAATGGTATAAGTAATACCGGCAGCACTACCTTCGAGTCCAGTAAAGGTAGCCGTGGTGGCGTTGTTTGAAGTAGGCGCCAATGGGAAGGAAGCTGCGCTTCCAGGCCCTGAAATAATTTCAAATGTATAAGGTCCTGTACCGTTGTCTGTAGCACTTACAGAGATGGCACCATCGGCATCACCATTACAAGTTACATCTGTGAAAGAGGTAATGTTGAATGAAGGCATAATGGCCGGAGGAACCGATACATTGAAAACTCTTGAACATTCAGGCGAAGCTGTATTGTTATCAAAAACAGTAATAATATAATCCTCAACAGTTGTAGTGCTGAACACCAACGGATTGGTGGACAAGTTTGTTCTGCTTACCACAATTCCCGAACCATCGGAAATCTCATAATCATAGCTACCAGAACCTTGAAGTACATTAATGGTAATTTCGGCATCTGGGCTTGGGGAACAATCCAATAATTTGGTCAAGGCCACATCTACTTGGAGCACGGGATGAACCGTGACCGTATCTGTATCAACGCATCCATTGGCGTCAATGATAGCGACATTATAGGTGCCAACAGCGACATTATTGAATATACCACCATTGTTCAGATAAGTGGTGCCGCCATCCAACGAATACAATATGGGGAGTGCCGCACTTGTTGCATTCACGGTAACCGTAGCAGGAACAGTACAGTTGTCAACAACCAATGAGTCTATGGTAGGATTTGGGGCCAAATCTAGGTTAACCGATCCCAGGGGAACGGAACAACCATATTGATCTTGCATTAGTATGGAATAACTGCCTGCAGGTGAATTTGCTGGTATTTCAATGGGGTTGTCCGCAGTTGCTGTAATGGTTGTGAAAGGAGCAGGACCTGTAACAGTATAGGTGTATATGCCACCGCCGCCCAATGGGTTCTGAATCTCAATAAGCCCAGGGGAATTACAAGTAATATCTTGTAGCACATTGGGTGTTCCGCTTAACGGATCAAGTTCTATCAACAGTTCATTTTCAGTAGCACCTACACAGCTATCATTATTAAAGCCGTCTACCTCTACAACTTCTATAAAGTAGTTGCCGGGTGCTAAATTGGTAATGGTAACATCTTGTTGTGGAGAAGAGAAAGGTACTATTCCCCCACTATCTGTTACAAATACCGCAGAACCAGAACTCATATCGTACAAGGTCCATCTAAACTGGGTTTCAAAAGGAGCTTGGTTATCAGTTACGGTATAGGTGATACTTCCGTTGTTTGCCCCATCACAGCTTGGCGTAATGCTTGAGGTAATTTCCAAAGGAACGGTGATAATGTCATTCACATTTACGCTACTTTGACGAACACAGGTTGCATTGTCCCTAACGTAGAAGGTGTACGTTCTACCGGGCACCAACCCTGTAAAGGTATGGGTTGTTCCCAAAGGCAAAGGTGCTGTCCAAGTGGCAGTAGCAGGATTAAAGTTTGCAGGGTCATCTGAATAGGTATATTCGTATGGTGCCGTACCGTTCTGTCCCCGCACGGTAACTTGAAGCTCATTACAGTTTACGACAATAGGCAAAATGGTAATATCCAAGTCATCTAACGGATAAGGTATGATGAATGGCGGAAGGTCCGTCTGACAAATGGTATTGTTTGAACCATCCACAGTTCTCATGGAAGGATAAACGGTTTGACCAGAAACGTATCCGGTAAATTGGTCTGAAGTACCTGGTGCTGAGTTGTCCCCTATCCATGTGGCACCACCATCGTCACTAAATTGAATGGTTCCTAAAGTGGTGGGATATCCAGAGAATTCAAAGCCGAAATCATTTATATCACCGGTACATGTTCCAGGTGTAACCCCAGATACAATGCCAGTCAACTCATCAGGATTATTGATGGTCTGCGTATCGGTAATGGTACAACCTGTTGCATCGGTTACATTGATGGTGTAGTCGCCGGGCATTAGGTTATAATAAGTTCTTGAAGAGGCCACTACATTGGTATTGGTCTGATCAGATGCGCCACCGTTGTCCAAATCAATGATTTGAATAGTATACGGAGCAATCCCGGAAGTAATGTTCACCAAAATAGATCCAACACCATCATGACATTCAGGATCTGTTGGTGTAGCCGTCATAGTCAACGGTGTGGCCGGGTTCACAGTTACTGTTTCCATAAACTCACAGAATGGAGCTGTGGCAGAGTTGTCCCTTACGTACACATCGTAAGTGCCTTCATTTCCAGCAGTTACAGTATATGTGTTGGTTGTAGAGAAGAATCCGGTTGGATCTGTGGTGGTGGGTACAAAAGCATACTCCAAAGTAGGCGAACCACCAGAAGCCGTAACAGAAATACTGCCATCGGCACAAGTGGTAATGTCTTCAACATCCACTGTGGCAATAAGCGCATCTACAATGGTTACATTTTGAAGGGTACCTACACAACCAAAGCCATCCCTTACATTGATAGTATAGTTTCCTGCAGCCAAACCTGAGAAGGTATGGTTAGTGGAATTGGAAGGGCTGGGGGTTATCCATGGACCGCCATTTAAACTGAATTGATAATCTCCATTACCACCAGTTACATCTACTAGAATGGTACCGTTGTTGTCTCCACTGTAACATGCGGTGGGAGTTACATCAAAAACAATATTTGCAGGAGGCACAACAGTAATGGCAGCATCAACAGCATCTTCACAAAGATTGGTGTCCCGTACACGAACAATATAGTCTCCAGCCGCAAGTCCAGGGAATATATTGGAGGATTGATATCCTACAAGTACACCGCCACCAGTATCTTCCAATTGGTATTGGTATGCTGGTGTTCCACCGGTTGCAGAAGCCGTAATCGTAGCTCCTCCGTTGGTACAGGTCATTATGCTGGTCACAGAGGCAGAAGCATCCAAAGCATTAGGCTCTGTTAAAGTTTGATTAAGGGTCACGGAGCAAGCAGGGTCCCTTAAATCAACAATGGTAATCGTGTGATTACCTGCGGCCAATCCGTTTACGGTGATTGGACTTGCAAATTGGGCAGCAGAAACCACACCACCATTTACTTGATAGGTAAATCCAGTTGCTGGGTCAAAATTTTCAGTTTCAAACGTAATAGAACCGTCGGCCGCACCATTACAGGAAATTTCGGTAAAGGCGGTAATAGCACTATCAAAGGCATGGCCATCCTCAATATTGACATCAACAGTCAACGAACCACCACAAACCTCTGGAGTTTGGAATGCTTCAATATCATCTATGGCGATGTCATTACCACCTGTAACGGCAGAGTTGGTTCTGATGACAATGTCCAAATTGGAATTGGCACCAGGGTTAAGGGTAACGGTATAGTTTTGCCAGTCGTTGGCATCGTTGTTTTTAGGTACATTTCCAGTAGTGGTACTGGCAATAACGGTACCCACTCCATCTACCAATTGAATATCGATATCCGGATCAGCACCTCCAGTTCCAACCCTTAATAGGTTGAATGCCCATAGCGAGATGGTTATGTCCCGGTTGGGAACCACCTCAATGTTTCTTTTTGCATAGATGATACCATTAGGGCCAACAGCACCACCCACATTCATGGCTAAAAATCTACCATTGGCCAAAGCAGAGTGATCGTTGGGACTTCTCCATGAACCATATGGGTTCACGATGGTTTGCGTAACCGAATATTCTCCATCTTGGATATGGGTGTCTATACCCCAACCGCAAGAGTTAACGGAACCATTCTGGGGTTCATAGCAATAAGCCGGGTCTACTTCTGGAATACTTGTATTTGGTCCAGACCCAAAGGTTTCCAATAATAACACACTTGGTGAAGGAGCTGTGTTGCTAGTATAGTTTACAGTTATGGTGTGTGATCCAACCCCAACATTGTTAAATACATTTGAAGTAGAAGGAGTGTTTGGATTTCCATCTATTTCATATGTATAATCAAAAGCGGCACTGTCCGGGGTTAGGGTAACGATACCCTCTCCGTCACATTCATAATCTATTGATGCGGTAACGCCCGGAGGGGTTGGTTCAGGATCAATAGTCACCGTCATAGGGTAGGCACAAAGATTGGCATCCCTGATGTAAACGGTATGCGTACCAGGCAACAAATACCCTATTGAACTTGGGCCATACGAAGTTCCTCCATTAAAGCTGTATTCATATGGAGCAGTTCCTCCAATAGCATTGGTAATGCGCACCTCTGCACCCAAGCCTGGGTTACACTCGGCCAATTGGGTAACGGCGGCGGAAGCAGAAAGCGTAAGGGGCTCGGTAATGGTATATATTTCATTGACCAAACAACCGTTTGCATCCCTAACGCGGATGTTATAACTTCCAGCGGCTTGGTTTACAAACGTATTGGAAGTCTGATAGGTAGCACCGTTGTTGATGCTGTATTGATAGGGCGCCTCACCACCTGAAGCAGTTATGGTTATGGTAGCCTGTGCTTCACCACTACAAAGGATTCCAGTATCTGAAACCACCAATGCCAAAGGCGGATCTTGTGAAATGGTGATGTCGTAAGAAGCCTCGCAGTATCCTGCCGCGCCATTGTTATCACGAACATATACGTCATAATTACCTGTTCCTCTGGTTACAGGATTGGTTCCTGAAAAATCTCCGGCATTTGGAGTTGCTCCATCAGGTACAACAGCGTAAACATAGTTCCCATCTCCACCTGTTGCGGTAATATTTATGTCTGAATCTGTACCACAAGCGGTTACGTTGGGCGCAGAAGCGATTACACTCAGTTCTGGATCAATGGTGATTGATTCTGAATCTGTACAGGTGTTTCCGTCACGGACTTGGATGGTATAACTTCCTGGGCCAAGGCCAGAGAATACATTGCTTACCTGAAATGGACCACCATTAAGGCTGTATTCGTAGTTTCCGTCCCCGCCAGAAGTTACGTTTGCGGTTAGGGTTAAACCAACGGCATCATCATAACAAATATCATTTGGCACAATGGCCAGTACGGGGGCAACTGCTTCAATAATATCAAAAGTGTCTGTATAAACACAACCGTTGGAATCGGTTACGGTATAGGTATAGGTTCCACCAATGGTTAAATTGGAGAACAAACCGTTGGATTGTGCTGCGGGCAATACATAACCAGCAGGCCCGGCAGTAATTTCATAACTATTGCCGCCCCATCCTCCAGCTGCTGTAATGGTAACAGAGCCTGTGGAAACACAGCTAGGCTGTGCCACTGTATGTGAGGCAGTCAATGCCGAAGACGGAGCATTTATGGTAACACTAGCGGTATCGGTACAATTGGTAAAGTTATCGGTTACGGTAATGGTATAGGTGCCTGCCGCCAAGTTGTTCAAGGAAATGGTTCCATTGGTTTGAGCGCTTCCATTGAAAGTTGCAGGGCCAGTTACCGAATAATCGTAATCTGTATTAAAGTTTGCCACAATATATCGTAGCTCTCCATCTGTGTCTCCCAAACAACTGATGTTGCTCACCAATTGCCCAGTAACTGTGATTTCAGTAACAGGGTTTATGGTGTAGCTTTCATCATAGAAACATCCATTGCTGTCGGTTACACGGAACATATACGTGTCGGGGGCCAATCCGGTAAAAGTGGCATTATTTCCATTGTTGACTACGCTTGCAGTAGGGGCAATGATTTCATAGGTCAAGTTTGGTGTGCCACCCGTAGTAGTCAAAGTAACATCGGAAACAAAGGCTGGACATGTTGGATTGGTAGCCGAAAATGTAAGATCCGTTGGAGGATCAAGGGCATCCAAAGTAATGGGGTCGGTGGTAACTGTACAGCCGTTATCGTCCCTTATGGTGATGGTGTAAGTTCCATCGGTAAGCCCTGTGAAGGTTTCTGCACCAGCACCACTTACAAAGTTTACCCCATCAATACTGTATTCGTAGGGTGCTGTACCCCCGGTTACATTTTGGGCCTCAATAATCCCATTTTGTAAACAAGTATAATCTTGAATCAATGCTGCATCCCCATCCAAGCTATCTGTTGGGGCTGTAATGGAAGCATACTCAAAGTAATCGCATGATGCACTTCCTTTACGTTGGTTTATTACCACCGCGTAGTCTCCGTTAGCTAAATTTGGAAAATAGCCGGTAGTGTTGGTGGCCAAGGCATTATTGTAGTCGTATGCGTTCTCATCAAAACCAGTTGCATCGAACAAATAGTAAGTTAGTTGATACCCATTGCTGTTGATTAGATTAAAAGTAATTGCCCCTGTTGATTCCCCATAACAAAGCACATCGGTAATCACCGTTGGATTAAAATCAGCTGCTGGTCTAAACTCGATAGTGACGGTGTTGGAGATATCATAACAATCAAACCTATCTACCACCACGAAGGTATAATCACCTGGGTCATAGATATCAAAAATTTGACTGGTTTGAAATTCAGAAGGCGGTATGTCTGCTACCGTGGGGTATGAAATTACGGGGTTACCCAATTCATCCACATAAGACCAAATAGCATATAAATGTGGTGTTTTCCCTCCTGTGGATTCCATTAGTATATTACCTTCTCTACAGGTAATGTGTTGAGAAACCCTTGCGTTTAAATCTAAATCTGAAGAATCAACAATGGTAACTTGCTCTGTATAAGTACAGTTATCATCTGTAGTGACGGTTACATCGTATACTCCGGCATTTAAGTTTTCAAATGTATAGTTGTTGTCTGTTGAAGGTCCAAAAGTGTCCACAACAGTACCTCCTTGTGCTATTTCGTAACTGTATTGTGGCTCTACATTGAGCACAGATATGGCTATTTCACCCAGACCGTTACAGTTGGTGTCTTCGGTAGTAATGTCCACTTGGAAATTTCTTCGAAGGATACCAATATTTTCCAGGAGAAAAACACATCCATCGGTTACTCCTTGTTGTCTCATTTCAACGGCATAAGCACCGTTGGTGTCTATATCAAAGCTAGGGCTTGGTCCGTAAGGAACAAGTATGTTGCCGGTGGTTTGATCTAAAAGTTGGTACTCATAGTTTAGGGGCATGTTTGTAACCGTGATGTTTCCATCTGTATCACAAATAATGTCTCTTGAGGTATATTGTGGGTTGAGCGGGTTCTTGTATATGTTGAAATAGAACCTACTAAAACATCCATTTAGATAATTGATGACCAATCGGTATTGCCCAGAGTCTGAAGCCACATAATCATTGCCCAAACCAACATTGGTCCATCCGCAACCTGCATTGGTGTTGGCACAGCCGTCAATTGCTGCTGGGCAGCTTGACTCATCAAGTTGTTGCCATTCTATACTTGTGGCATCTGGAATATTTACTTGGAGTAGCTCGGTGTCATTAAGTCCACAAAGGAAGATTTCTGGCAATTCGCTTCCATCATTTGGACAAATTTGAATCTCCCCATCAATGGTGTTTGATGTATCATTGATCATTGCGGTGATAGGGTTGCTTTGTACGGAGCCAAACAATTCCACCTCAATGATTTCCATGAAATCTTTACAGGGATCAGCAACTTGTTTGTCAACCAAATAGGTTCCCACTTCTGTAACTACCATGGTACTTGGGTCGTTATCCGCATCGGCATCGGTAATAACAGTATCGGTTCCTATATCAATTTGGTTGTTGCCATTTTCGTCACGGTACCAGATATAGTTATCAAAATTGTCCCCTGCATCCAAAAGCACATCGTCCCCACAGAGTTGAACGGTCCTACTAAAATTACAGGCGCTTAAGTCGTCCAACAAAAAGTTTGTGGCCCCAGGTGTTGGGAAACCACAACCGTCAAATTCGGAAACACTGGGGTCGTCTGTAATCTGTGCACTGTTTATGGCACCACTATAAGTGGAATAGGCCAAGTTTTGGATGATATCGGTACAAGCATCTATAAAGTCAAAACAGTTTTCTGCCACTTGTACCCGCATACGGATTGTTGCTGGTGGATCACCTTCTTGTACTAAATTATCAGGAATGCTAAAGGTAATCGTCCTTGTGCCCGGGTCATAGGTGTAGGTAACACCACTAGGCATAGAAATGGTGCTCTCATCCAAGGTAACATTTATAGGGAGTACATCTCTTATGGTATAGTTAACAGCGTCGTCGTTTCCAACATTCTCAAAACTAAGAACATAGTCTAAATACTGCCCCAGATTAACTCCTAGTCCGGTGATGTCGTTTCCGGCAATATCCTCAACGGTTTTGGTTAGCGCGATGTTGGGCTCAATGATTTCAACATCCAAAGAGGTAAAAAAGATATCGTACTTATCTTGTGTTGACGATGCGCGCAAAGTGGCCCCGGTCTCACTGTTTGGTATAACCGTACGACTAGGGTTTGGTATAGTAAATAGGTCAACATCCCAACCCAATGTATTTATACTATTGGGGTTTCGAGTAGTAATTATGTTGTCCTCAATGGTAATGTTACTGTTAAAAAAGTTGGTGGTAGGGTTTACTGTATTGCCAAGGGGAGTAAAAGTTGCATTACTGTTGGCGCGTATGGCCAACCCATCTCCTGAGATTCGGTTGTCACCTTCCAATGTGGCTACACCCAATTTGGCACGTACCGGAAACGGAGCGGGAAGCGTAGTAAACCCACTGAAAGGAACATCAACGGTTTGCCCAGATTTTATACCGGCATACCCATCAAAAGTTGTGATGAATTTACCAGGCAGGGTTGGATTTTCATAAACGATAACCAAGGTCCAACCTCCAGAAACACCACCTTGTACACTATCTCCAGAACTGGCCCGCACATTACCAACAAAGTATTCCCCACTGGGAGTGGCCAATGCAGTAACTATAGATGTTACATCTTTATAGCAAGCATATGGTGCATAGTTTCCAAAATCTGCATCGCCTTCACCATCAAATAGGATTTCATCGGCAGTCAAGTCTTGGTATGCCCCTCCTGGAACCCTAAACTTTACTTGGTTAAAATCGGTGCTTCTATTGTTGTCTTGGTATACTGCTGACCAATATAAACCCGCATATCGGATTAAAGAACATGAAGGGTCCGGAATAGATAGTGTGGCACTACTTGAGCTAAAGGTGGAAGGGTCGCCATCTATATCTATGTATTGCATGTTCAAATCATCATTATAAGATGAGCTTGAACCAGTTGAGTTGTAGGGGTCTTCAGGGTCGTATGTACTGTTATCCCTATTTACAATGTTGTTTGCGATAAAGGTAAGATCTCCCCTGAGTTCGTTTGCATAACGAACATCAAAGGTGTTCTTAACCTGGGAGGTACCCACCCAAGAGATGAGTGCCATCCCAAGGAACAGCAATATTTTATGTAATGGTTTGGCCATGGTTAGCTATTGTAGTTGGGTTTTACACGCATGATCCACATTTGGTCATCATACGAGGCGTTTAGTTTGGAATAGTATGAGGTCAAGGCGTTGTTCCAGGTTTCATGTTTTTTGAGTATACATAGCGGTAGTTGTCCTCTGGATTTATGAAATAACTGGCATTTAGGCCTCTTGCGTTCAATTCTTTTACAAAACGATTGGCACTAGATGAATTGTCAAAAACACTGGCAATGATGTAGAAGCCAGATGGTAATCCGTCCGCTTTGATAGTTTTGTAGGTAACATGGGTGGTTGCCCCACTACCCTTGCTTACATTTTTGTGCAAGTTGTTGTTACCGTATTTGGATGAACCCGGGGTATTTTCTTTGGCATTGTTCACAAAGCCATGAATGGTTGCGGTGCCGTCATTGACGTTCATGACCCAAGCATCTCCTTGATATGCTCCATTAAGCTTTGAATGATAAGCTTTTAGGGCATCGTTTTTGTCCTTGTATCCGTCAAGGTATACATAGTTGAGACCGTTTTTCGGGTTTTCAAAATATCCGGCGTCGATACCTTGTTCACGCAGTTGGGCAACAAAGGCATCTACGTTTTCAGGGTTTTTGAAAACGTTGGCAATCAAATAGTGCCCACTTTGAACATTTGGGATATTATTTGACTTAAAACGAACACTTTTGTTGGTCTTAACATTGGTGCCATAAATCTTGTCCTTTTTCACTGTAGACGTGTTGGCTACATTGTTTTTGGCTTTTGCATCATTTAATCTGATGATTTTTTTGGCCGAGGAAGTATTGGAAAGACCATGGTTGGATAATGGCTGCGACTTGGTTTGCGCAACAAGGTCGGCGCTGTCCATATCGGCAAAATACACTTGTTTTGCTTTTTCTTCCAACGCAGGATTTTGACCGTTGGTTTCGCGACGAACCATTTTCATGACGGTTTCAAACCGCTTTTCCAAATCCTTTTTTCGGGTGCTTTCAATGGAGTCTTGACGGTACAACAACTCATCCAATATGGCATCGTTTTCTGCAAGCTTGTCTTTCAACTGGGCAATTTCAAGGTCTTTTTCCGTAATGCTCAGACTATCTTGCGGAACATTTTCGTTTTCGACCAAAGCATCGTTTTCTTTTTCCAACATTACCCGGTCTTCGGTCAAGTTGGGCGTAAAGGAATAGGCCAATGAAATTTCATGGCTTACCCCAAAGTTTTCAAAATTGTTGCTAAGTCCTTTTTCTACGGTATATCCTAGAGAAATGTTCTTGGTAAGGTTAAAGCCAAGACCGGCAGATGCACCATAAAAATCATCATAACCAGCTTGTACCCAACCCAGCTTTGGAAGGTCAAGAATTAAATTTCCGCCAAGTACTATATTTTCTTCCCCTACTTTCCTAACACGTGCCAAAGGCATTAATCTACCATGTTCCAAAAGTCCCGCACCATTTTTAAACTGATGGGTATATTGCAGGTGCCCGGAATAGGTTTTCTCGTTGAATTCAGTGACAGATTCACTGTTCTTAAGGTTGTAATCGAATAAATTTTCAGCAAAACCACCAATATCAAAACTACCTATGGAAAGATTGAAACCAGGTTGAAAACTGATCAAGGAACTACTCTCCAAAGTGTTCAAAAATGGATCATCCTCAATGGCGTTGATCCTGTCTTGGTTCAAGGCGCTTTGATAGTATGAAAAATTGGCACCAAAAGTAAAGTTGCTTTTTGGGCTCAATCGAACACCATATGCGTAATTTGCGTGTACACCAAAATTGTTAAAAACCCCTTCCCTGTTGGTAAAGAGACTTAGTCCTACCCCACTTCTATCGCTTACCCTACCGCTGTAGCTCAAGAAGTAAACTTGGTTGTTATCATCAAAAGATACCGACTGGTTTCTGTGAAATAAGTTGATGTATGATTTATCTTCTCGCACCGTGGAAAACGTTGGATTGATCATGAACCTGTTGAATTTCAACAAGTTTTGGGAAGGAATGTTATAGGGAACAAAAGGGTCCTCTTCCTGTCCGTGTAATCCGGTTGAAGCAAGTAGCAAGATATAAAGTAGTAGTAGTAAAGGTTTTTTGGTGCGCATGCTGTTTATTTGATAACAGTTATGGTGCCCTGTTTCAGGCTTTTCCCTCCTTTCGTGATCTTGTAATAAAAGATCATGCTGGATTTGTTGAACGTTGAGGTGGATTGTGGCCAATTGTTTTCGTAATTGGTCTGGCTAAATACCTCCTTACCTCTCTCATTGTATATGGTTACAAGAACCTCTTGGTCTCTGGAATATGTGTTGGGCAATATCCACAAGTCGTTGATACCATCGCCATTGGCGGTAATAACATTCGGAATGGCGAACATGTCCCTAAAGACTACTGTTACAACCCGGCTAACGGTACAGTTGCCAAAGTGGGCCACCAAAAGGTATTGTCCCTCTTCTTGGAAACCATATGAGTCTTGGGTTGATATTAGATTGTTGTTATAATCGAACCACTCATAAGAATCGGCTCCAGAGGCGGTCATGGTAACCGTCTCGCCCTCTATGATGATAAGGTCTTGTGGCTTATCTAAAACTAGTAGTGATTCATTAAATGCACGGACAGTAATTTCATTTGAAACTACTGGGCAATCATTGGTTGTAATGATTAATTTGTAGACACCTATTTCTGTTGCGGTGTAGGTTAAGGATGATGTATCCACAACGTTACCGTCCTTATGCCATTCAAAGGTTTCGCCTTCAAGATTCTGTGTGCTGCTAATGACAATCGGATCAGAGCCTTCACATAGTACGGTCCCATTGGCAGAAATCTCAAGGGCTTGGTTTACAGCTAGCTTTACATTTAAACTGTTGGATGTGGCATTAAAGCCATCCAAAGAACCATATAAGGTATAGTTTCCATTCTTTTCATGATCGGATAAGGTTATGGTCTTTGAGGTTTCACCACTTACTGCGGCACCATCCAGCCTCCATTCGTATGAGAAAGAGGATTGAAGGTCGGCAGTAACATTGGTTTTAGCCCCACCATCACCAATCGCATTTATAGCGGATAGATTCAATGTGGCATCAAGGCTTTCACATGAGGAATATGATCCCACATAAGCAATCTCAAATTCAAAGGAATCTGGTGATACAACCGTAGTTACAGTAGAATTAATTGGTGTAACGGAACATGCCCCGCCATTTTCGGTAACTGCCACATAATATTCACCCACTTGATCAATGGTTAGTGAGCTACTGGTAGCGTCAGTGATTGGAGCGCCATCTTTGTACCATTGGTAGCTTGGGGATACCGCATTGGTGGTTACCGATAAATTTTTGGATTGCGAAGGCAGCAATACAATATTTTCTTCATTTACAAGGGCTACCTCAAAAGTTCCTGCGCTTGTTACGGTAGTTGCAGAAGAACGCTCCTTACAGGCGCTTGCGCCTTCAATTTCAACCTCATAACTACCGGCAAAACCATCCAAGTTGGTGTTTAAAATAAGGGAGTCACCCTCCAAAGTGGGGCCACTGATAACGCTTCCATCCTTGTACCAAGTATAGGTAAGTCCCATTCCCGTGATACTTGCTTGGAGCGTGTAGGGGTCTCCAGGACATAACTCAACATTATTGGCACCATTTATGGCGATGCCCAGACTGGAGCCGTTATTAATTTCAATGGTATTGGAGAGTGTATTGGCAGAACCAGAGCAAACGGAACCATAGTCCAGCTCTACGTAGTACATTCCAGGAGTAGAAACGGTGATGCTGGCTGTCTTCTGGGGAAGCAGAGTTCCGCTTCTGTACCAATTATATATATAAGTATCGGCGTTGGGGATATTGTGTGGTTTTAAGGTTACATTGCCGCCATCACAAATTTGTATGGCCCCTCCAGAAGGAATACTTCCACTACCATTCTCGCTAATGAGCAAGGGAGAGTTATAGTCGATATAGTACATGGGATAAGCATCAGATGCAGGGCTGGTCTTGGCCGGACTGGTGCTTCGGACCCTAAATTTGTAATTTTCTCCACGTATGGTGTTGGGGACGGCAAACTGAAATTCAAAATCGAATACGGTATTTTTGTCGGCAACACGGGCCAATTCCGTAGGAGACCCAAAATTCCCATTGGCATCTGAAAGCTCCAGCACGAACTCGTTGTTGGAGTTTACCAAAGGAATATTCCAAGTAAAGTTCACAAAATACTCATTGAATCCGGACGAAGCACATGCTGCTGTCCATGCTGAATTACCCGCAAGGTTTGGATTATCAGCAGCTGTAGGCTTGTTTAATACCTGTGCTTGCATAGAAGGTACGGCCAGCAAAATTGCAAGGACCAGTACTAGAATGCCATACGTTGAACTACTTTTTTTCATCACCGTTAGTTTTAAGAGGTTGAGGGCAATAAATGCCCGTTAGTTTGTGCCCCTTAATGTTTTCGTTCTTTTGAGCGTTTCACAACGCCCTATTTTCGCATAGTATTCTAATAACAAATATGATTTTATTTTCGGCCAACGGAAAGATATTGTTGTAGGTAGCTTCAAAAGTGTTGTGAAACAGCATACTTTGTATACACTAAACCGTGATTTTTAGCTACCAAGACACGTTTTTACTACCTTTGCGCTTCAAATTTTGTATATGGCCGAAGAAGTTAGATCGCTGAATTTTATTGAGCATATTGTTGAGGAAGACCTAAGGAATGGGTATAGTCGGGAAAGCCTACGTTTTCGGTTTCCTCCTGAACCTAATGGTTATTTGCACATTGGGCATGCAAGCTCCATTTGTCTAAATTTTGGATTGGGGCAACGATATAACGCCCCGGTGAATCTTCGTTTTGATGACACCAATCCTGCCAAGGAAGAAAAGGAGTATGTGGACGCTATTAAGGACGATGTTTCTTGGTTGGGCTATGAGTGGGATACGGAATGCTACGCATCAGATTATTTTCAGCAATTGTATGACTGGGCAGTGGAGCTTATCAAACAAGGAAAGGCCTATGTAGACAGTCAATCTTCGGAAGCGATAGCAAGTCAGAAAGGGACACCCACCGAGGCTGGCACGGAAAGCCCTTTTCGTAACCGTTCGGTTGAGGAGAATTTAGAACTTTTTGAAGGCATGAAGAATGGCGAATTTTCCGAAGGAGCACACGTACTTCGGGCAAAGATAAATATGGCCTCAACCAATATGTTGATGCGGGACCCGGTTATGTACCGCATTCTTCACAGACCACACCACAGAACCAATACCGATTGGTGTATTTATCCCATGTACGACTGGACCCATGGGGAGAGCGATTACATTGAACAAGTATCGCATTCCCTTTGTACACTGGAGTTTTTGCCGCACAGGGAGCTCTACGACTGGTTTTTGGACCAATTGGTAGATTCTAAAAAACTACGCCCTAAACAGCGAGAGTTTGCACGAAGAAACCTAAGCCATACGGTCGTGAGCAAACGTAAATTACTTCAACTTGTGGAAAGTGGTGTGGTGACTGGATGGGATGACCCAAGGATGCCAACAATCTCTGGATTGCGGAGAAGGGGGTACACCCCGGAATCTATCCGAAACTTTGCGGACACCATTGGCATTGCCAAGCGTGAAAATGTGGTTGATGTATCCTTGTTGGAATTTCATGTGCGTGAACATTTGAATATGATTGCTCCCCGTGTCATGGCCGTTCTCAATCCATTGAAATTGGTGATTACCAATTATGAAAAGGGCAAAGAGGAGTGGTTGGATGCCGAGAATAATCCTGAGGATGAGTCCGCAGGAAACAGAAAGGTGCCTTTTTCAAGAGAACTTTACATAGAACAGGAAGATTTTAAGGAAGAAGCCAACCGAAAATTTTTTAGGTTGAAATTGGGTGGTGAAGTAAGATTGAAGAACGGATATATCATAAAAGCTGAAAGCTGTACCAAAGATGAAGATGGCAATGTGATTGAGGTGCAATGTACATTTGATCCCAAAAGTAAGAGTGGTTCTGGTACTGATGAAAGTTTGCGAAAGGTTAAGGGAACTTTGCATTGGGTTTCCATTCCGCATGCCGTAACGGCAGAAGTTCGTCTGTATGATCGTCTATTTAATGATGCTACTCCGGATGGGCACAAGGATAAAGACTTTATGGGTTTTATAAACCCGGATTCTTTGCAAAAGATTACCGGATATGTAGAACCAAGTTTAAAAGAGGCAAAACCAGGAGACCAATTTCAGTTTCAGCGATTGGGATATTTTAATGTTGATAAGGATTCTGTAGAGGGCCATCTTGTTTTTAACAGAACGGTAACCTTGAGGGATACTTGGGCCAAATTGGAGCAAAAGGACTAGTATTGTTTTTTCTTATTCCTCAGCAAAATACCATTTGGTTTATCTATCAAAACAAGCTTCTTTAGAAGCGATTTCTGTCGCTTTTGAAACGGGGCAATACAAATGCCTTTAAGGAATGGAGATCTTTCAGGAAAGAGCGGCTATTCAATTGTTTTGTAAAAGAGGTAGAAATTTATCTAAAAAAAAAAGGGAGCAATTTTGCTCCCTTTTTTTTAGCAAGGTAAGAAGAGTTTATTCTTCCTTCTTCTTGTTTTGTTTTTTCATGGCTTCACCAATTTGGTTGCTCGCCGTAAAGGAGGCTACCATATTGTTGAGCATGTCACTCCCAGCTTGTGGAGAATTGGGCAACAGAATAAGATTGGTGTTGGTTTCCTCACCAATGGCCTGTAGTGTGTCATAGTGTTGTGTAACCACAATCAAAGCAGAAGCTTCTTGGGAGTTAATGCCAACCTTGTTAAGAACTTCAACGGATTCTTCAAGACCTCTTGCAATTTCACGACGTTGATCAGCAATACCTTGTCCTTGGAGTCGCTTGCTTTCTGCTTCGGCCTTTGCTTTTTCAACAATAAGGATTCGGGCGGCATCTCCTTCAAATTGAGCGGCAATTTTTTCTCTCTCCGATGCATTGATGCGGTTCATGGCAGCTTTTACCTGGGCATCGGGGTCAATATCGGTCACTAGGGTCTTGATGATATCATAACCGTATTCCAACATGGCGTCCTGTAGTTCAGATTTAACTGCAATGGCAATATCATCTTTTTTCACAAAGACATCGTCCAATTTCATTTTGGGAACTTCGGCACGGACCACATCAAAAACATAGGAGGTTATCTGGTCATGGGGGTATTCCAATTTGTAAAAGGCATCATATACCTTGTCCTTGATGACTACATACTGAACTGATACCTTGAGTTTTACGAACACGTCATCCAAAGTTTTGGTCTCAACGATAACATCAAGCTGTTGAATTTTTAAGCTAAGCCTTCCTGCAATACGATCCACTAACGGAATTTTCATTTGTAGTCCAGAATTGCGAATACTTTGGAATTTACCAAACCGTTCTATGACAACGGCGGTCTGTTGCTTTACAATAAAGAAGAACTTAAATAGAACAATAAGCCCAAGAAATACAATTGGTAATAATAAGTAATTGCCCATGTTGATCGGATTTTATGTTAGAAATGGAATTTACAAAACTCTCTAACATATCAGTAGGCAACTAACAAGTTTTGTTACAGAATCTTTACTGGGATAATACAGAGAAGGCCTTTTTAATTCGCTCTATACTGTCTTCCTTGCCAATAAGTTCCATAATGTCAAATAGGTGAGGGCCTTTCATATCCCCAACAATAACCAATCGTAGTGGGGGCATTACCTTTCCAAAGGAAAGTTCTTGGTCTGTAATCCAGGCCTTGACTGTTTCTTCAATGGTGGCCGAAGAAAAGTCATTGATAGTTTCCAAAACGGAAACAACATTGCCCATGATTTGAGGCGTATCTTCCTTCCATTGTTTTTTTGTTGCCTTTTCATTGTATTCAGAGGGGGCTTCAAAAAAGTAACTTCCCAAATCCCAAAACTCAGAAACAAAACTTGCCCTTTCTTTTATCAGACCCACTACTTTTTGCACGTATGATTTGGACATTTCTAAGGTCTCTGGTCTTTTTGAAAGTTCTCGTAGAAACAAATCTGCCAGCTCTTCATCACTTTTGCGTTGTAGCCACTGCTGATTATACCAACTGTTTTTTTCTGGGTCAAAGCGGGCCCCAGATTTGTTTACCCGTTCTAGACTAAAGGTTTTTATAAGCTCTTGGAGGGTAAATATCTCTTGTTCTGTTCCTGGGTTCCACCCTAAAAGGGCCAAAAAATTCACCACGGCCTCTGGAAAGAAACCGGCTTCGCGGTAACCTTCCGATTCGTTCCATGTGAGTGGAAAAACAGGGAATCCTCCTTTTTCACCATCCCGCTTGCTCAGTTTGCCTTTTCCAACGGGTTTCATAATAAGGGGTAAATGTGCAAATTGTGGCGCTTTCCAGTCAAAAGCATCATATAATAGCGTATGGAGGGCTAATGAAGGCAACCATTCTTCACCGCGGATAACATGGGAGATTTTCATTAAATTATCATCCACAATATTCGCTAAATGATAGGTAGGCATGCCATCACTTTTAAAAAGTATCTTGTCATCTAAAACATTGGTGTCTATTCTTATTTCACCACGAATAATGTCCTTTAGAATAAGTTCTTTGTCCTGAGGAGATTTAAAACGGATAACGTAATCTTCGCCAGAATTTAATTTTGCTTTTACCTCTTCTTGCGAAAGCGACAGGGAGTTTGACAATTTTGTACGATTATGCCAATTGTAAATAAAAGTCTTTCCTTTTGCTTCGTGGTCTTTTCTATGGAAATCTAGATTTTCTTGCGTGTCAAATGCATAGTAGGCATTTCCACTTTCAATTAGCTGTAGGGCATATGACTTATAAATATCTTTGCGCTCGCTTTGTCTGTAGGGACCACATGCTCCTTCTTTGTCCGGGCCTTCGTCAAAGGGGATGCCAGACCAATTAAGAGCCTCCACTATATAAGCTTCGGCACCATCTACATACCTATTTTGGTCGGTATCTTCTATCCGCAGGAGAAAGTCTCCGCCATGTTTTTTGGCAAATAAATAATTGAATAGAGCAGTACGAAGACCTCCAATATGTAATGGCCCGGTTGGGCTAGGGGCAAATCTTACCCTCACTTTTTCGCTCATAGTATACAGCTTAAGGCACAAAGATACATAGCATATTAAGATTTGAAAAGGGATATTAGCATGCCTTTATATGGATTTAAACTGCCTGATATGATAAGCTTTAACAAAAATTTTCAGTTGGTTTAGCTAGTATCGGGTATCTTGGTAATAAAATTGTTCGTCTTGAGTAGCTATTCATACATATTGGATAAGCTTAATGGTTTCTCCAAAAAGTTTTACATCAAACAGCTTATTAAGGGTAGTTTTCTTTTTTTAACCTTTGGTTTGCTGTTTTGGATAGCGATTACTTTTTTGGAGCAGCTATTATGGATGAATCAGAGTTGGCGCTTAACGCTATTTCTTATTTTCTTGTTGGTAGAATTCTTTCTGCTGTATAAGTTTATTGCCATACCACTTTTTTTTCTTTTTAGATTAAGAAAGGGAATGAATAACAAAGAGGCTTCACGCTTAATTGGAAAGCATTTTCATGAGGTTGATGATAAATTGTTGAACCTATTGGAATTATCCGAGAACCCTGGTAAGTCTGATTTGCTATTGGCAAGTATTGAACAGCGTGCAAAGCGGTTGGGACCTGTTCCTTTTGCGGAGGCCATTAATTTTAGGGAAAGTTATACCTATGCCAGGTATATTTTCATTCCTCTAGGGCTTCTTGGCTTTATCTGGGTGTCTGGAAACATAGTATCTTTTTTCAATTCCAATGAGAGGGTCATGAACTATGATCTGGCCTACGAGCGCCCTGCGCCGTTTAAGTTCAAAGTGCTTAATGAATCGTTGGTAGTGTTGGATAAGGAACCATTGGTGATTAAGGTTACTACAGAGGGAAGTGTAAAGCCGGAGAACATCTTTATGGTTGTGAATGGGGAACAAATGATGCTAAGGGATGAAGGTGAATTCTATAGCTATACGTTTGATGCACCCGTTATGGAATCTACCTTTTTTTTGACAGCAAACGGATGGAACTCCCGAAGCTATAATATAGTTAGTCACAGGACACCTACCTTGACGGATTTTGCAATGGTTTTAGATTTCCCTAATTATTTAAAGCGAACATCAGAAGAGGTCACAGGAACTGGTAATGCATTGGTCCCAGAAGGCACTAGAGTGTCATGGAAGATTACTGGAAATTATGTTGATAGCATTGCGATGAATGCTCAAGATTCTACGTACCTATTTTCCAAGGATGGAGAATTTTTTACGTATCAACATCGATTATATAAAGATTATCAGTATGAGTTAAGTACATCAAATTTATTTGTTTCTGATTTTGAACGACTGAATTACCGAATAGATGTTCTAAAGGATGAAAAGCCCACCATAGGAGTAGAACAAGTTTTGGATACATTAAACCCTAACCAGTCTTTTTATAGTGGACAAGCTGCAGATGACTATGGGATTGCCAAGATACAGTTGGTTTGTTTTCCTGCTGCTGATGTTCAAGCAGAACAAAGAATTGTTTTGGAATCTCCAAAATCTAGCGTACACCAATTTTATTACACCTTTCCTTCAGGGCTTCAGTTGCAGGCTGGGGTAAATTACAAGTTATTTTTTGAAGTAGTTGATAATGACGGTATTAGGGATGGTAAGATTAGTAGGAGTCAGGTGTTCAACGCTACACTTTTCAATGATAAAGAGCTGAAAAACAAGAAGTTAGAACTTCAAAGCAACACGATTAATAAGTTAGACAACTCCATTAAGTCGTATAAGGAGCAACAAGAAGAGTTGTCTAAATTGAACGATGCACAAAAGGAGGAAAGGGGTCTCACCTTTGAAGACCGTAATCAGATTAAGGATTATTTGGAAAGGCAACAACGACAAGAACAGTTAATGGAAAAATTTAGTCGTGAGCTGAACAAGAGTATCGATAAAAGTGCCCAGGATAGTGAACGGCAAAAGATGCTTAAGGAAAGGCTGGAAAGGCAGGAAATTGAGGCCAGAAAGAATGAGAGACTTTTAGAGGAACTCAAAAAAATTGCGGAACAGATTGAAAAGGAAGAGCTACAAAAGCGATTGGAAGAATTGGGTAAAAATCAAAGTAAGAACGCAAGAAACCTAGAGCAAATCCTAGAGTTAACAAAGCGATATTATGTCACTGAGAAAATGTCCCAGCTCGCGAGCGATTTAGAGGAATTGGCCAAAAGGCAGGAAGAGTTGAGTGATAAAGGTAAGGACAATCAATCTCTGGAAGATCAGAAGAAGGTTAACGATGAGTTTAAGGAGTTGTCAAAACAATTGGATGAACTAAGGAAGGACAATGATGATTTGGCCAAACCCATGCCGTTGGACGTTTCCAAGAAGGAACAAGAAGAAGTAAAAGAGGACCAAGAGGACGCTCTTGAAGAGTTGGAGCAGATGAAGAATACTGATGAACAAGGAAAGAGCGAGCAAAATGCATCAAAGAAACAGAAGTCTGCCGCCCAAAAAATGGAAGAGATGAGTAATGCAATGCAGCAAGCCGCATCATCTGGGGGGTCATCGGATTCTGAAGATGCAGAAATGTTAAGGCAAATTCTGGACAATTTGGTGACATTTTCTTTTAAGCAAGAAAATTTGTTTGATAAGGTAGAAAATAGTGATGTAGATATTTCCCAGTTCTCTAAAACTGTGCGTGATCAAAAGGAGCTTAGAAGGTTGTTTGAGCATGTGGATGATAGTTTGTTTGCACTCTCTTTGCGGAGAACTGAACTTTCAGAATTTGTGAACGAGCAGATTACGGAAGTGTATTATAACATTGATAAGTCATTGGAGAGCATAGCTGAAAATCAAATTTATCAGGGAGCTTCTTATCAACAGTACGTAATCAATGCCACTAATTCCTTGGCTGATTTTTTGGCCAATATCTTGGATAACATGCAGCAAAATATGAAACCTGGTCAAGGGAGTGGGCAAGGCTCAGATTTTCAATTACCGGATATTATTCAGGGGCAACAGAGCATACAGGACAAAATGCAGGGCAAGGGAAACAGTAGTAAGCCATCACAACAAGAAGGGCAAGGAGAAGAAGGATCCGAAAAGGGAAATTCACCAGGAGACAAGAATCAAGGTAACACTAGTAATGGTGATGGAGAAGAAAACAAGCAAGGAGGACAGGGTTTAGGGGATGATGAGCTAGGGTTGGATGAGGTTTATGAAATATACAAAGAACAACAATTTTTAAGACAAAAATTAGAGGAGCAACTTAACGATATGTTGAATAAGGGTGACCAGAATCTAGCAAAAAAGCTTATCCAACAGATGGAAGATTTTGAGAACGATTTGTTGGAGAATGGCATTACCGAACGTACTAGGAGTAAATCCAACAGGATTCAGCACGAGCTAATGAAGTTGGAAAATGCTACACTTATTCAAGGGGAGAAGAAGGAGCGTGAAAGCACTGCGAACAAGAATGATTTCTCTAACCCCATAACTACCAGACCAGACCTTCTTAAAGATTATCAAAACGACATCGAAATATTAAACAGGCAAGCACTACCTTTGCGACAAAATTACGATAAGAAGGTAAAGGTGTATTTTAAAAATGATTGAGTTTCATTTTAAGTCTGAGTTTCAATTAGAAAATATAGCGCAGCATTCCGATTGGGTTAGTAGAATAATTAATTCGGAAAATTTTGTTGTGGGCCAGGTTGATTATATTTTTTGTTCAGACGACGACCTTTTGAAGATAAATGTAGAGTATTTAAATCACGACACCTTAACGGACATTATCACTTTTGATTATTCAGATGGGACTACTATTTCAGGGGATGTTTTTATCTCCACGGATAGGGTCATGGATAATGCTATTGCTTTTAATGTTGATTTTAGCGAAGAGCTTTTAAGGGTAATGAGCCATGGCGTTTTACACCTTATGGGATACGGGGATAAGTCGGAAAAAGAGGCCTCGCTGATGAGGAAGAAAGAAGAAGAAAAAATAAAAATGTTCCACGTGGAACAATAGAATATGTTTGAGAGTGAATATGATGTTATAGTAGTTGGAGGGGGCCATGCTGGTGCAGAAGCAACGGCTGCCGCTGCAAACATGGGGTCAAAGACTCTTTTGGTCACCATGAACCTTCAAACTATAGGGCAAATGTCCTGCAATCCTGCTATGGGCGGCATAGCCAAGGGGCAAATTGTCCGGGAGATTGATGCGCTCGGCGGGTACAGCGGGATTATTACCGACAAGTCCGCTATTCAGTTTAAAATGCTAAACAAATCCAAGGGTCCAGCTATGTGGAGTCCAAGGGCACAGAATGACCGTATGCGTTTTGCAGAGGAGTGGAGGCTTGCCTTGGAAAGCACACCCAATGCTGATTTTTACCAAGAGATGGTTTCTGGATTGGTAATTGAAAATGGCAAGGTGGTCGGTGTTAGGACGTCGCTTGGAATAGACATCAAGGCCAAGGCAGTTGTGCTGACAAATGGCACTTTTTTAAATGGACTTATCCACATTGGAGAGAAACAGTTTGGCGGGGGAAGAGCTGGTGAAAAAGCGGCTACAGGTATTACGGAGCAGCTAGTAGGTTTAGGGTTCGATAGCGGTCGCATGAAGACCGGAACACCCCCAAGAGTAGATGGCCGATCTTTGGATTATTCAAAAATGATTCCTCAACCTGGAGATGTAAATCCGGAAAAATTCTCCTATTTAGACACACCCGTACTTAAGGAACAACGGGATTGTTACATGACTCATACTAGTGCTGTTGTTCACGAGTTGTTGCGTGAAGGTTTTGATCGCTCACCTATGTTCAATGGACGAATTAAAAGTTTAGGCCCTAGATACTGTCCCTCTATTGAGGATAAAATCAACAGGTTTTCAGAGAAGGACGCACATCAAATTTTTGTTGAGCCTGAAGGTTGGGATACGGTTGAAATTTACGTCAATGGGTTTTCTACTTCCTTGCCAGAGGATGTTCAATATAAAGCGCTTAAATCTGTAAAAGGATTTGAAAAGGTTAAATTCTTTAGGCCAGGATACGCTATAGAGTATGATTATTTTCCACCCACACAGTTAAAGCATACACTAGAAACTAAGCTAGTTGAGAACTTGTATTTTGCAGGTCAAATTAATGGGACCACTGGATATGAAGAAGCTGCTTCCCAAGGTTTGATGGCTGGGATAAATGCCCATTTAAAGATCAATGAGAAAGAGCCTTTTATATTAAAAAGGGATGAGGCGTATATTGGAGTTTTGGTAGATGATTTAATCACAAAAGGAACAGAGGAGCCTTATAGAATGTTTACCTCTAGGGCTGAATACAGGACACTGCTTCGTCAAGATAATGCCGATCTTAGGCTTACACCCAAAGGTTTTTCCATTGGGTTGGCCAAGGAAGAGCGTTTGCGCAGAATGGAAAGTAAGCAAGAAAAATCGAGGGAATTTATAGGGTTCTTTAAAAAGACAAGCTTTGACCCTGATGAAATAAATCCTATTTTGGAATCTTTGGATTCTGCCACCGTAAAACAGTCTGATAAGCTTTTTAAGGTTTTTTCCAGGCCAAAGGTAACTATGGACCACATGCTTCAGTTGGAATCTGTTTCGGCTTTTGTAACAGAGAATGAATTGAGTTCTGAAGTCCTTGAGCAAGCAGAAATCGAGGTCAAATATTCAGGATATATTGAAAAGGAAAAAAGCAATGCGGATAAATTGCATCGATTGGAGAATGTAAGAATTCCAGATAATTTTGATTATTCAAAGCTGAAGTCATTGTCCTTTGAAGCTCGCGAGAAACTACAGGCGATTCAACCTGTAACCATATCTCAGGCTTCAAGAATTAGCGGGGTATCTCCATCAGACATAAGTGTCCTACTGGTATTTTTGGGACGATAAAAGTTTTGTTCCACGTGGAACAAATACCTTTTTAGGTTTCTCCATTTAGGTATGTTTTCAAACACATAAAAGTTTCTTGTAAAGGCATGAAGTTATTTTTAAAGACTAAGGATTTTTCTGTTTCAGGAGAATCTTTTGAATTGTTAAAAGATGAGGATTTGGACATGCTAATCACTACGCCCCAACCAAATGACTTGGCACTCTACTACGATAGCGAGAACTATATTTCACATACAGATGCGAAAACATCTTTTACAGACAGATTATATCAGACCATAAAGAAAAGAAACCTCAAAAATAAGGCTCAAATAATTGATAATCAGAAAGTTGAATTTAAAAACTTGCTCGATATTGGGGCAGGAACAGGAGATTTTTTGGTTTCGGCCAAATCTAATGGTTTTTCAGTGTACGGGGTAGAGCCCAATGAGAGGGCTCGGACGAATGCTGCTTCCAAAGGAATAGAACTGCACAAGGATTTGGGTGAGTTAAATGGGATGCAGTTTGATGTAATTACCTTATGGCATGTGCTGGAGCATTTACCCAATCTAGACCAGCAAATAGAACAAATAGTTTCACTACTTAAAGAAGATGGATTTTTGTTTGTGGCTGTTCCTAATTTTAAATCGATGGATGCCAAATATTACAAAAACTTTTGGGCGGGCTATGATGTGCCAAGACATTTATGGCATTTTTCGAGAACCGCCATATCGAAACTTTTTGAAAAGCACCATATGAAAGTTGTTCGAACAAGGCCCATGCTGTTCGATGCATTTTATGTATCCATGCTCTCGGAAAAATATAAAGGAAACCCATTGTATTTGATGAGTGCTTTTTTTGTGGGATTGTGGTCTAACTTCAGTGCCTGGTTCACCAAAGAGCATTCCTCCATCATTTATGGACTAAAAAGAGCAGAATAAGCCTTTAGGGCGCGATTCCTGCATCCATTCTGTTTGATGTGGATGAATGCCTTCAGAAGAAACGAAAAGCGATTTAGAGCTTGTTTATGGGGGCTTGATTCAATAGTCATTAACAATGATTTCTATTCGCACGAATAGATATTTCTTATAGTGATGAATATCACGACTTTACTTCACAAAAAGATAATGACGAGCATTCCAAAAGCTTTTCTATTTTTGCGCATCATTAAAAAGTGAAACATGAAAAAAATTATAATACTAGCCGTAGTTTTGACAACAATGGCATGCCAACAAAACAAGATTGGTTATGTAGACAGTGTGAAGCTCATGGACGGATATCAAGAAAAAATTGATGTTGAAGCGAGATTCAAGACGAAAGCTGATGCCATGACCAAAAAACGCGACAGCATTTCCCAATCCTTCCAAATGGAATTACAGGCTTTCCAGACAAAGGCACAAAGCATGTCTCAAAAAAATGCCCAAGAAGAATATGGCCAATTACAACAACGCGGTCAGTTTGTTGGACAGCAATTACAACAAGAGGAACAACAACTTCAACAGATCAGCCAAGCAGAAATGGATACTTTGGTGAAGAAGGTAAAAAAAGAAATCAAGGATTATGGAAAGGCCAACGGCTATACCTATATTTTAGGAGGTGGTGACGGCGGAGCGGTGCTCTATGGAGAAGACACAAAGGACCTTACAGAAACCATCTTGAAGATTTTAAATGATAAGTACGAAAAATAGGAACTTGTCCAAAAGAATTTCAGAAGGCCCAATTTATTGGGCCTTATTTATTTTTCTTTTATGACAATTATCCCTTTCATGTTGTCTAAGGATAATTGTTTGTTATATCTGCTAGAATTTCCAAGACATTTGTGAAACACCAGTACTCAAACGTTTTCGTTGTAAATCCAGTTACGTTTTTTAATAGCTTTAGTGAAGACTAGAACAATCAAATTACAAATCACTAAAAACAAGAAAATTGAAAAAACGAACAAAGATGAACCCGAGAAGCAGAAACCAGTCCAAGCCTATTTTTAGGAATACTTTATTGGCCTGCATTTTTGTCGCTGCTCAGTTTGCATCGGCACAAAGCCCAAAAAAACCAGTTATTATTGGATACGTAGGAGGGTATAATGGTAATGTTGTTGAAACTTCTACCATTGAAGCCAAGCGGCTATCACACATCAACTATGCTTTTGTTGACATTAAGGATGGGCGAGCATGGCTTCACAACGAGAAAACCGACACCATCAATTTTAGAAAGTTAAATGAACTTAAAAAAGACAACCCAGATCTAAAGATTATGATTTCTGTGGGAGGCTGGACCTGGAGCAAGCATTTCTCCGATGCCACACTTACAGAAGCATCCACCAGCACCTTTGCCCAAAGCGCAGTGGATATTGTGTCCGAACACAACTTGGATGGGGTGGACATTGATTGGGAGTATCCAGGAATGGTTGGGGACAACAACACCTATAGGCCAGAGGACGGTGAAAATTACACCAACCTTTTCAGACACCTTAAGGAAAAATTAAATGCCTTAGGCCAAAAAACGGGAAAAACCTATTTGGTAACCACGGCCATAGGGGGATCTAGGGAGTTTTTGCAGCATACACAGATGGAAGAGGCACAAAAATACTTGGACTACATCAATGTCATGAGCTATGACTTTGACAATACGTACGACAATATGGCCGCACACCACGCCAATTTGCTGTCTCCTAAAAACAGACCTTATATCTATTCGGCTGATGTTTGCATAGAAAATCTGAAAAAAGTTGGGGTTCCACCGTCAAAAATAGTTATGGGCATAGCATTCTATGGCAAAGGAAAAACGGTAAAGAGTACGGATAACAATGGATTATATCAAATCCCGGAAAATCCGCGGCGAGGGGGTGGCTACACATATCTAAAAGATAGCTTGATCAATAAAAAGGGATTTGTTCGATATTGGGATGAAGAGTCCAAGGCTCCATATATCTTTAATGCCGAAGAGAGGATTTTCATCACATACGACGATGAAGAATCCGTAAAGGCCAAATGTGATTACATTAAAGAACACAACTTGGCAGGCGCTATGTTTTGGGAATATTTTGGGGACAAAAAACTAAACTTGCTCAAGGTCTTGAACAAAGAGTTCGGATATTGACCGAACTGTAGTATTATAATTGAGGGCTTCCTTAAAAGGAAGCCTTTGTTTTTGTAGAGGTTATCTGGCAAAACCTAGTGGCAATACTGGGCTAGTCCTATTTTAAGTCTAGAAGTTCCAGTGTCACCAAATAGGCACAGTGATCGGACGCCACGGTATCCTGTATGACCTTTGTTTCAAGTATCTTCCATCTATTTTTAGGAAGGAACATTACATAGTCGATTTTTTTGGTAGGATGGTCAGAAGGATATGTTGGCGCAATATTGTTTTTGTCATAACTAGCGTTCCAAACTTCTTCAAGTATGGAAATAGGAATGCTTCCCGGGACATCGTTTAAATCCCCGGCCAAAATGGTGGGATAACGGTTTTGGGAAAAGGTGGTGTTCACATGTTTAGTCTGGGCAATACGATCGGTTACATCTTTTAAATGGTCCAAATGTGTGCCAACAAAAGCAATGGTGTCACCAGAAGGAAGCATTGTAACCACTTCTAGAGCCGCTCTGGGTTCATTTTGTGGGCTATGCGGCAAAGCTACATTTCGGGTATTTATAAAACTGTACTTGGATAAAATTCCTTCTCCATATTCCCCATCATCATATGACATGGCCTTTCCAAAGAGAGGAACCAATTTGGTGCGCCAACCCAGTTCGGTCACCAAATCATATTTTTTGGCCCTATTGGTCATAAAGTCCACTTCTTGAAGAGCAACAAAATCGGGTTTGGCATCTTGAATGACTTTAGCCAGGACATCTAGGTTAAAATCTCCTTTAGTTGTGGCACCATGCAGAATATTAAAAGTAAGCACACGTACTACAGGGTTATTTGCCGCATTGGTTTGACCAGTCATTGTTGAACAAATCAATAGGGCAATCAAGCAAAGTAATTTTCTTAACTTCATTTAAATAAGGTTGGATTACATAAAAATTATTGGAGCAAGTACACTAAAAACACGGTAGGAATCAAATACACTACAATGGTTTTTGCGCCTTCGTAATCTTTGGCCATTCGCTGTCCAAAAAGTAAGAGCAACAATGTAATGGCAGATACCACAGCACTGTAAAAAGCAATTGAACTTTCACCTTCAAAAAGAAACTGAAAAATGGCAACTGCAGCCAAAATGCCGGAAACCATCTCCAAAAAAAGAACAGTGCCCAATAGAAATGGAACAATGCCCTTAAAAGCTGTTTTGGCAAAATGGCCATTAAGCCAACTTAGGTTTCCCCTCCAATCAACAATCTTATCTAAACCACTTTGTAAGAAGGTAATGGTCAGAAAAATGAGTAAAAGAATTTCGGTGGTGTATGCAGTAAAATTTTCCATGGTCAGGTTAATTTAGGCGGCTTTTGCATGCAAAAGCCGGGTTAGTTTTATGGATAGGTCGGTAAAGATCAACTTGGAATTTCCATTACGTTCCACGTGAAAAATCGCCTTTTCCAGTTCCTCCACAATATCCAAAATATTGTTTTCGTGGACAAAGGGCGCAAAGCGCTTCAGGTCAAAGTCCTCCATATGGATTTTGGTATACACAAGTTCATGGGCATTATAGTTGAGCAACAAGGCTTGGCGCATAAGAGACAAGCAATAGTTCAGGAACTGTTTTTGTACTTCCCTCCCTGTTTTGGCCACTTCATCGCTCCACAAGATGAGTTCCTGGATGGCAGCTTTATTACCCCTTGCTTTAAAGGCGCTTCTCACCCATTGTACAAACCAACGCTCAAAAACGAGGTCCTCGGAATCTTTGTTCAACAGATCTAGAGCCTTGTTGAAATTGCCATGGGCCTCTTGAGCTATGGCATGTGCTTCGGGCTGACTTACGCCACGGTTGGTGAGCTCGTCCAAAATATTTTGTTCCGCCAACGGAGGGAAATGCAAAATCTGACACCGGGATCTAATGGTATTAATGATTTGTTCTTCCTCTTCGGCTAACAAGAGCAAAACCGTTTTTTCTGGGGGCTCTTCTATGAGTTTAAGCAGTTTGTTGGCGGCGGAAATGTTCATTTTTTCAGCCATCCAAACCATTAAGACTTTGTACCCTCCCTCATACGATTTCAATGAAAGCTTTTTGACCATATCCTGGGCTTCGTCCACACCAATTTGCCCCTGCTTCTTCTCAATGCCAATATGTCTGTACCAATCAAAAAGATTGCCATAGGGCTGTTCTTTTACAAATTGCCTCCATTCTTGCAGATAATGGTCACTTACCGCATGTGATTTCACCTTGTCCGAACTGGCTACGGGAAATGCAAAATGGAGGTCAGGGTGGGATAAAGAGGCACATTTGGTGTTGCAAACAGCATCGCCACCTTCATTTTCACCTCCAGTGTTTTTACAGAGCAGATATTGGGCATAGGCCAATGCCATGGGAAGTACCCCAGAACCTTCCGGGCCAACAAATAGTTGAGCGTGGGCCACCCTACCAGAATCGGCAGTGGTCACCAAATGGTTTTTAAGGTGCTCCAGGCCCAGGACATTTTTAAACAGCATGCTCCAAAGATAAGGTTTTTAGGGGCTTGGTCTTTTCACGTTTTTTTGGATTAGCAACCAAAAAATAACAATACGGACCAAGGCAAAAGGCAGGAAATCTTTACTTTTGGACTTCTCATAAAGACACACTACATGAAGACGATAGACGATTACAATTTTGACGGAAAGAAAGCATTGATCAGGGTTGATTTCAATGTGCCTTTGGATGGCGACTTTAACGTAACGGACACCAGTAGGATAGAGGCAGCAAAGCCTACCATCCTTAAGGTTTTGGAAGATGGGGGTTCTGCCATTTTAATGAGCCATTTGGGACGGCCAAAAGGAAAAGTAAACCCGGACATGTCCCTTTCCCATATTTGTGAAACGGTATCGGAGATTATAGGTGTCCAAGTAAAGTTTGCCGGGAACTGTGTGGGGAAAGTGGCGGATGATGCCGTAGCCGAGCTAAAAAGCGGGGAGGTTCTTTTGTTGGAAAACCTTCGGTTCCATGCAGAGGAAGAAGTAGGTGACACGTCTTTTGCCGAAGCCTTGGCCAAGCATGGGGACGTTTATATAAACGATGCCTTCGGAACAGCCCACCGAGCACACGCATCCACCACCATAGTGGCGCAATTCTTCCCAGGCAGCAAGTGTTTTGGATATTTATTGGCCAAAGAAATAAAGGCCATTGAAAAAGTGATGCAGACCGGTGAAAAACCGGTAACCGCCATCTTGGGTGGGGCAAAAGTATCGTCCAAGATCACCATCATTGAAAATATATTGGACAAGGTGGACAACCTTATTATTGGCGGTGGAATGACCTATACGTTTGTCAAGGCAAAAGGAGGCAGCGTAGGCGATTCTATTTGTGAGGACGACAAAATGGATTTGGCCTTGGATATTTTAAAACAAGCAGAGGCCAAAGGGGTCAAAGTACATATCCCAGTGGATGTTTTGGCTGCGGATGCTTTTGACAACAACGCCAACACCCAGTTTGTGGACGTGGATAAAATCCCTGATGGATGGCAAGGTCTGGATGCTGGGCCAAAGACTTTGGAAAACTTTAAGGAGGTAATCTTAAACTCAAAGACCATACTTTGGAACGGACCTGTTGGTGTGTTTGAAATGGAGACTTTTGCCGAAGGAACTATCGCTATTGGAAACTTCATAGACGAGGCCACACAAAAAGGGGCCTTTTCCCTAGTTGGGGGTGGAGACTCCGTTGCCGCAGTGAAACAATTCGGTTTTGAGGACAAAGTGAGCTACGTATCCACAGGAGGAGGCGCCATGTTGGAGAGCCTTGAAGGGCGTACCCTACCAGGAATTGCTGCAATATTGGACTAGTCCATACGTTATGGATTAATGGGACTAATCCCAAATAATTGTGTTTTGGTCTGAAAAACTTTAGTATTTCAGAAAAAAACGCCATTTTCGTTGGTCCCTACAACTCAAATCCTGTCCAAATGAACCAAATTTTGAAAACAGCGGTATACGCTGCGCTGATTTTTGCAGCGCCATTGGGATATGCCCAACAAGTTGATTCCATCCCAACCTCTACCTTGGATACTACCAAGTTGAAAACAGGGGAACTCCAGAACATTTCGATTTCGGAAAAGAAACTCGATGGGAATTTGGTGGCGTTGGAAGTCGGTTCCAAGGAAAAAATCCAATTGCAGGATTTGGAGGCAGCTCGCAGGTACGACAGCTTATGGCTGAAAGAACTTCACGGAAGCGCACAGTTGTTCAGCGATATGCTTTTGGAAGTTGAAAATGGACCGGGAAGCGATTCCATCGTTGTTGTGGATCTGCCCACGGACACTTTGAAGGCCCGTTTGGCATTGATGAATGAAAAAACGCCTTTCAATATTTCGTACAACCCTTCTTTGGAAAGTGTGATTAAATCCTTTTTGACACGTAGAAGGGATTTGATGCAGCGCATGATTACCGCAAGTCAATTCTATTTTCCATTGTTCGAACAGGAATTGGACAACCATGACATCCCCTTGGAAATCAAATACCTTGCCATTATAGAATCCGCCTTGAACCCAAGGGCTAGATCTAGGGTAGGCGCCAAAGGATTGTGGCAGTTTATGTATGGAACCGGAAAAATGTATGGGTTGGATGTAAGCAGTTATGTGGATGAGCGCCACGATCCCATTATGGCAACCAAGGCTGCGAGTAAATACCTTTCCAAGCTCTATGATATTTTTGATGATTGGGATTTGGCCCTTGCGGCGTATAACTCTGGCCCAGGGAATGTGAACAAAGCCATTCGCCGATCGGGTGGATATGAGAACTATTGGAACATACGTCCATTCCTTCCACGTGAAACAGCGGGATATCTACCTGCATTTTTGGCGACCATGTATATTTTTGAGTATGCCGAAGAACATGGATTACAATACAAAAAAGCGGACAGACCCTATTTTGAAACGGATACCATCCATGTAAAGAACTTGATTTCCTTTGATCAAATTTCAAAGTTGGTGGACATCAGTACCGAAGAATTGGAAATGCTTAACCCCGCGTACAAACTTAATATCATACCCAAGGTTAAGGGGAAAAACTATGCACTACGTTTACCAAAATCCAAGATAGGAAAGTTTGTTGCCAACGAAGAACAGATTTATGCCTATGTGAAACAAGAAATGGAATCCCAAGAGAAACCATTGCCCCAAATGATTACGGCCAACGACCAAATTCGTTACAAGGTAAAAAGTGGGGATTATTTGGGTAAGATTGCTGAGCGATATGGTGTAGGGGTAAGCCAGATCAAGTCATGGAACGGGTTACGGAGCAATAACCTGCGTGTGGGTCAACGGCTGACAATTTTCCCAAGAAAACCGTATATCCCAACCAAAACGGCAACAGCCAAAACGAATACTTCAAAGCAATCTTCCGGAAGTGTGGCTAGCAACTCAAAGGTACATACGGTACAACCCGGGGATTCCCTCTGGACCATATCAAGAAAATATCCTGGAGTTTCTGTTGAAAATTTACGAGAATGGAACGGTCTTAGTAGCAATAACCTAAAACCGGGCACAAAACTTAAATTGTGCGATTGTTCTTCGTAAATTTAGCTTGATATGAAAAAATTCGGAACACTGTACTGCGCCATACTTCTTTTGGTGCTATGGTCTTGTAAAGACTCTGGATCAAAACAAAAATTTCTTCCTCCGTCAACAGGAGGCATCAATTCGTTAATGGTAGTGATGGACACCGAACTGTGGCAGAGCGGTGTTGGGGACAAGATAAGGGAGCATTTTGCCGCCCAAGTTTTGGGAGTCCCCCAAAGAGAGCCAATCTTTACCATAACGCAGTTACCGCCAAGGGTGTTCAAAGGAGCAACCACCTACTCCAGATCTATTCTCATTGTGGAGCAAGATACCACCTCTTTGGCACATATAAAATCAAACGTGTATGCCACCCCCCAAAAAATTGCTGTGGTTACAGGAAGGAGCCATGAAGAATTAGTGCAAAATTTGGATTCATTGGCTCCAAAAGCCGTTTCTACATTTAAACAATTGGAAATAGAAGAGGCCCAAAGACGATTTAAACGCTCTCTGAGCAAGGATAAAGCGCTGCAAGAAGAATTTGGCCTAAGCCTTGAAGTGCCCTCTTTGTATAAAGTAGGAAAGCGTGAAAAAAACTTCGTGTGGATGGATATCCAAATCCCAAAAGGTACAATGAATGTTATAGCTTATGAAATGCCTTGGAACAGCTTTTCCAATGATTCCACTTTTGTGGAAGATATCGTAAAGATGCGCGATTCCATTGGGGAAAAATATGTTCCTGGACCGTATGAGAATACATTCATGATGACGGAAAAAGCGTTCGCTCCCTATGTATTTCCTGCGGAAATAGGAGGAAAAAAAGGTGTTGAGGTACGGGGGATATGGGAAATTAACGGATACCCAATGGCCGGTCCTTTTTTAACGTATATCATCAACGATGAAGAGAACAAAAGAAAAATGGTATTGGAAGGCTTTACATTTGCCCCCTCGGCAGAAAAACGGGATTATATGTTTGAACTGGAAGCTATTTTAAAAACGGTCAACTTCAATCCAGCTCCGTAGAAGACCTATAACTTTTTAAAACAGGAAGGCCCGAACCAATGGTTCGGGCCTTCCTGTTTTTTGTATGTTTTTCAAGAGAGTTCTCAATCGAAAGCAAAGCCAGTGGCTATTCTGTATACAAACGCATATAGAACAATAAAGAACATCACAAAACTGAACCATGCGAATATTCTAAAGTACTTTTCTATAAGGAAGTGTCCTAGGTTTCGAAAAGCTTCCAAGTAAATTTCTTTAACGAGTAATAGTTTTTTCATAAGTAAGATTTAAAGATTTAAGACTTAGCAAAGATTTGGATTTCCAAACACCGTTAAAAAACTAAAGGATGAAATACCTAAAAAGAAAGATTAAAGTGGAGTGCGACCCTTCTGAATCCACAAAACACCTGCATTCATCGGTGAATGACTTTGTAGGGAGGTGTTGTTTGGCGAGAGAAATAGTCGATGTACGGCATTTACCAAATAAAAAAGCCCCGATATTATCGGGGCGCTATGTTTTATTGACGAACTATAATGAATTCTGAACGACGGTTTTGTTGATGTCTTTCCCTGGAGCACGGCACTCCATCGGAACAGTTGTTCAGCAACCGTTCTTCTCCGTAGCCTATGGCACTTTCAATTCTGGAAGGATCAATGCCTTGGGATATAATGTAATCCCGTGTAGATTGTGCTCGTTTGTCCGAGAGGTATTTGTTATAGGAACTACTACCTATGGCATCGGTGTGCGCCTCAATTTTAATGACCATGCTTTTGTACTCGTTCAATACGGCCACAAGCTTGTCAAGTTCTTTGGCGGCTCTTGGCCGAATGGAATATTGATCAAAATTAAAATGAATGGCATCTGGTTCCAACACAACAATACTCTTTTCCTCATCAATGATCTCCTTAAGTTGTTTTAGGGATTGGGATACTTCAATACGTTCATTTTTCTTGGTCGCGGCTTTTGTTGTATCCTCAAAATATCCTTTTCTGGATGTTTTGATCGTGTATTCGGTATTTGTGTTCAGGTCTTTAAAATTATAGTTTCCATCCGCATTGGTCATCGTTTCGGCAACAAGTCCCCCTTCATTGTTCAATAAGGCCACTGAAGCCTCGGAAATTGCTTTGTCGGTTAAGGCATCCTTCACCGTGCCCACAATGGTATTTTTATTTAGCACATAAGCGAATGAGTAAATATCGTCGTCACCCTTGCCTCCCTTTCGGTTTGAAGCAAAATATCCTTTTTCACCAGTAGCATCAATGATATAAGAAAAATCATCTCTATTGCTGTTCACAGGTTGACCAAGGTTGTAGGCAGGACTAAATAAATTATCGACAAAATCGGACTTGTAAATATCCAATCCACCAAATCCCATGGCCCTGTCAGATGAAAAATATAGGGTTCCTTCCGTCACATAAGGAAACATTTCCTTTCCTTGGGTGTTAATTCCCCTCCCGAGATTTGTAGGCTGAGAGAAAGTGTTATTTTCCAAAATATCCGCAACATAGATATCCGTTTGCCCATAACCTCCCGGACGATCGGAAACAAAGTAGATTTTCTTTCCATCGGAACTTATGGCAGGGTGTCCTGTGGAATAATTTTCACTGTTGAAAGAAACCTCTCGACCCTCGGTCCATTCGCCATTTATGAGTTTGGACACATAAATTTTTAGATGATTGATGCCGTTTTTCCCGCGTTTTAGTTTTTTTCCGTAATTGTTTCTGGTGTAGTACACGGTTTTTTGATCGGGAGAAAAAGCAATGGACGCTTCGTGATATTTTGTATTGATGGTCTTTGAAAATTTCTTCGGACCCATAAAATCAGTTCCTTCAGAATTTCCTTTAGCAACATAAAGGTCTAGAAAGGGTTGGTTGTTCCAACGATACCTTCTTGTAGTAAGGAACGAGGTGTCTCTTGCCGAAGCAAATACCACATCAGCGTCTTTGTGGAACATTGGGGCAAAATCTGAATATTTTGAGTTGATAGACAGGTTTTTGATTTCGACTGAAGCGGCACCTTTCCATGTATTTGGAACTGTTTTTTCCAGTTCGTTCAGGGGCTCTTCCCTTTTTTGTCGGAACAACTTAGTGAGTTTGGCAGCTCTTCTATATTTTCCCAATCCCTTTAAACTATGGGTATATTTAAAGAAACGGTCCTCGGTAATTTCATCAGGATACCGTTCATATAATTCATTGTACCACGTATAGGATTTTTCTAGATTTCCGCTGTAATAATGGGAGTCACCCGCTCGTGAAAGTAGTTTATAAGTATGTTCTTCCTCACTCTTTTCAAGTACTATGTCGTATAAGCGAGCTGCTTCGGCATACCACATTTTTTCAAAGTACTCGTCGCCTTTTTTTATGAGTTTGGCCGTAGTGCCCTTTTTTCGGATAAACTTGGCCAATTGCTTTCGGTCAAGGTTCTCCAAATGGTTTATCCCGTTGGTTTTATCAGGGGAACTCCAGTCGTCCCCATTTTCGAATGTAGAGACACTATCCCCATCAAATTGCAAAAGAGATATCTCTTGGGATTTTACCCCAAGGGTAATTATAAAAAGAAAAGGTAAAATCAGTTTTTTCATTGCACTCTGTCTGCGCAGCTAATCAATTATTTGATTAACTGGAGGCTAAGCAAAGAGAGCTTAACGTCGTTTTCAAACGCTAAAATAGGATAAGGAAAAAGTTGGGCTAACTTTTTGTTGTGAAAGATGGAATTTATGGCATGTACACGACAAAAATGTGGTTCTTTATCGAAAACCCCCAGTAAACATGAGGGTTTGCACGGCCAAAAAACATAGAGAATGGGAGGGGATTACTTTGTCTCGTTACCACCTTCTAATTTTTCCTCCTCTTTGGATGCATCTTTGAATTCTTTGATGCCGCTGCCCAAGCCCCTCATTAATTCGGGTATCTTTTTGCCTCCAAAAAGCAAAAGAACCACGACTACAATAAGTACAATTTGCCATGGACCGAGCATACCAAGTAAAATAGTTTGAGCAATCATAATGTCAAAACCTTTAAAAGTGAAAGGTAAAATTACTAAAAAGAACTGTAAGCGCCATCGTATTAACGAAAATTAGCAAAAGAGGACACTATTGTTAAAGAGTTGCGGCCCCAGTATTTTAAAAAGCTTAACATCAATATTAAAATCTAAGATTATCTTTGTTGATCATGGCAAAGGACAAGAAGAAAAGAAAAGAGATCAAACGAAAGCTGCTGCACAAGTATCGCTTAGTGATTCTCAATGAGAGTACTTTCGAGGAAAAGATTTCGTTCAAGCTCAGTAGGTTGAACGTTTTTGTGACCGGGATGCTTTTCATCATCGTTCTGATAGGCTTTACCACTTTACTTATTGCATTTACCCCTCTTCGGGAGTATATACCCGGATATTCCTCTACTAGATTGAAACGCCAGGCGACGGAACTTACTTATAAAACAGACTCCTTGGTGAACGTGCTAAATTATACCAATGGGTATTTGGACAATGTTAGAAAGGTGCTCCGCGGGGATATTGAAAACAACGAAGCCAATCGGGATTCCCTTTTTGAGCAGTACAAACTTGACCCCTCTACCGTGGATTTAACACCCATACGACAAGATTTATTGTTAAGGGAAGAAGTAGAATTAGAGGACAAGTACAATCTTTTTGAGCGGAATATAGAAAACGTTGGAACGTTACTCTTTTCACCATTAAGCGGAACCCTATCCCAAAGGTTTGACCCTAAGACAAAACACTATGCCGTGGATGTTGTTGCACCAAAGGATTCCCCTGTTAAATCTATTGCGGATGGTACGGTACTCTTTGCAGAATGGACTTCAGAAACCGGTTATGTGATCATTATTGAACACCAAGACGGCCTAACCTCGGTATACAAACACAATGGGTCATTGAGCAAATCGCAAGGCGATTTGGTTAAAGTTGGAGAGGTAATCGCATCTATTGGAAATACGGGAGAGTTGACTACCGGGCCACATTTGCACTTTGAACTTTGGAGAAAGGGAAAACCGGTAGATCCCTTAAACTATATCGACTTTGATTAAATGTCCTTAAAAGCCTTCGCCGCCAAAATTTTCGCTAAAAATGTTGCCCGAAAAACGGCTAAATGGGTTAAACACCCTGTTGAAACCCAGAAAAGGGTATTCAAACAATTGATTTCCGAAGCCACACAGACCCAATTTGGAAAAGATCATGATTTTGGACATATAGAATCACACAAGGACTTTGTAGATAAAGTTCCTGTAAGGGATTATGAAGAACTGAAGGGGTATGTCCAAGAAATTTTAGCAGGCCAAGAAAGTATTTTATGGCCCGGAAAGCCCATTTATTTTGCGAAGACCTCTGGAACCACTTCGGGGGCAAAATACATCCCCATTACCAAAGGGTCTATAAAACATCAAGTAGAAGCCTCCCGAAATGCCATTTTAAGCTATATCCACGAAACGGGGAATGCAGATTTTGTGGACGGAAAAATGATTTTTCTCCAAGGAAGCCCTGTTTTAGAGGAAAAGAATGGTATCAAACTGGGTAGGCTCTCGGGAATTTCTGCCCATTATGTGCCCAATTATCTTCAGAAGAACCGATTGCCCAGTTGGGAAACCAATTGTATGGAAGATTGGGAAGCCAAGGTAGATAGAATTGTAGAGGAGACGGAGAAGGAGAACATGAGCGTTATTGCTGGAATCCCATCTTGGGTACAGATGTATTTTGAAAAGTTGAACGCAAAGACGGGGAAAAAAGTCGGGGACTTGTTCAAGGAATTTCAATTGTTCATTTATGGCGGGGTAAACTATGAACCTTACAGAGCCAAATTTGAAAACTTGATTGGTAGAAAAGTAGACAGTATTGAATTGTTCCCGGCCAGTGAGGGCTTTTTTGCGTACCAAGACTCACAAAAAGAAAAAGGCATGTTATTGCTTTTGGATTCCGGGATTTTCTATGAGTTTATTAAAGCCGATGAGTTTTTCTCAGATAACCCCAAGCGATTGACCATAGCCGATGTTGAGCTGGATGTGGATTATGCCATGGTCATTTCCACCAATGCTGGATTATGGGCGTACAATCTAGGGGATACCGCTCGGTTTGTTTCTAAAAACCCGTATAGGATTATTGTTTCCGGACGTATAAAACACTTTATTTCGGCTTTTGGCGAGCACGTTATTGCAAAGGAGGTTGAAGAAGCATTACGGTTGGCCGTTGAACAGACCGACGCTCTGGTCAATGAGTTTACCGTGGCACCACAAACAGACCCAGAAAAGGGGGAGCTACCCTATCATGAGTGGTTCATAGAGTTTGAAAAAGAACCTTCGGACAGGACAAAATTCTCCGCAATAATTGAAGAAAGCATGAAAGTGCAAAACAGTTATTACTACGACCTTATTGCCGGGAATATTCTTCAACCACTAAAAATTAGCCCAATTCAACAAGGAGGTTTTCAAGAGTACATGAAGACCTTGGGTAAATTGGGAGGCCAAAACAAAATACAGCGACTCTCCAACGATAGAAAAGTGGCCAATGGGTTGGAACCCTTCAAAATATAGATTTTGGGAATCATGTAACTTTCGTAGGAATTCATGTATTTTTGCCAGAACGCATTATGGCAACCGAAATAAAACAAACCACTAGGGCTCAAGAGTCAACCAATGCAATTGAACGCTTGTACATTACCATGCGTCATTTGCTCAATAGGGGTTTTTATAAACCTTCGGGTGTTTCCGGCAACGCCCTCCGAAGCGCTCTTTTACTACTTAGGCCTGAAATATATGGTACGATCGCAGAGGAAAAAGCCGAATTGAACGGACTTATTTATGTATTGGAGCGATTGCCCCAAGGTATTGAAGAGTGTCGCTTTATTAACCTAACCTCAGAAGAGGGATATTCAAAATCACATTTAAAACCAATTGTTCCCCCCAAGCGTAGAAGAAACTGTTTTCGGATAGACAATGAGCAGATGAACATTGAAATTACCCGAGGTCGCAGTGACATCTATGATATTTTGACGCACCTTACCTTTTTGTTCATTGAGTCTGGTAAAATAAGTAAAAGGGTATTGGTAGATGAAGGGAATGCTACCATTAGGGACTGGGACAAGCTTACCGATTTTGTGTTGAGCGAGGAAAAAGGAGATGATGAAAGAGAAGTGGCAATGATCCATGCTGCCAATATTTTGGGAAGGACTTTTGATGAGGTTGTCGCCATTCACAACAAATTATGCACCCAAGAGAATCCAGACCAGTTCCTGAATGTTATCTATTGGTTGGGCAAACTGGCCATTGAGGAAGAGACCACAGGAAACAAAAGGACCATTACGTTTAGTCCATTGCTTAGGGAGCGATTGGGCCATCACATACACGGAGAACGTTGGGCCTATAAAATAAAGCGTACACTAAAAGAGAAGAATTTATTGTCACGTCCCATTCATATTATCAGTGCCAATATGCACAGTGTCATGAATTCACTTTTTGCAAAAAAAACCTTGGCAAAGGAATTTCCCAATGCAAACTCTTTGGAAGTTTTTGAAGCTTTGAGTGCTGCCAAGAACAAGAATCTGAATAAAAGAGTAAAGACCGTTGCCGAGAAGAATGGGATGATTTTTTTGGATGATGAGTCTGGCGCCAATATAGACGTACAAATTTTTGATACGGCCAAGTTCGGGAAAGATAAGTGCTGCTATGATTTGTCCGAGGGTATTTCTGAAGAGCAAAAACCCGTTATATTTGTGATGGACTATGCCTTTGGCGAACAGGCCTATGAAACCATTGATGAACTTTTGAAACCTTTGGAGGAAGGAGATAAGAAGTATTTTTTAAACGTAGACTCCGTTTCCATTATGGGTAAAGCTGGTATTTTGGAAGGGGGCAAGGGAGATTTAATGATTCCATCGGCACATATTTTTGAAGGGACAGCGGACAATTATCCGTTTCATAATGAACTGTGCGCCTCGGATTTTGAAGGGAATGGACTAAAGGTTTTGGAAGGTGCCATGGTAACGGTTCTGGGCACATCGCTACAAAACAAGGATATCCTTCGATTCTTTTATGAATCCACATGGAACGTAATAGGATTGGAAATGGAAGGAGTGCACTATCAGAAAGCGGTGCAATCTGCTTCAAAGATTCGGAAGAGTATAAAAAAAGATGTGAAGGTAAGATATGCCTATTATGCATCGGACAACCCATTGGAGACCGGAAGTACATTGGCCTCAGGGGGATTGGGAACAACAGGGGTAAAGCCCACCTATTTGATAACAGACAGGATTTTAAAACAAATATTCAATTCATAACATGGCGGACCAACCAGCAAATCAGAACACTTCAGATGAAATAGACTTGGGACAGCTGTTTCAGGTAATCGGAAGAGGATTCCAAAAATTCTTCAATTTTATAGGAAACATTTTTAAGGGACTTTTTCATTTGTTGATATTGTTTCTTCTGTTTATACAGAAGCACGTTATTGTCCTTGGAATTACTGTTGTATTGGGATTAGTAGGAGGGGTTTATTTGGATTCCAAAGCTCAGGAAAGGTATATTTCTAAAATGGTCGTGGAACCCAACTTTAATAGCGTTCAACAACTATATAACAACTTGGCTTTCTACAATGATTTGGCCGTGGCCCAAGATTCATCGGCCCTTGCTACGGCCTTGAATATTACAGAACATGAAGCGGCCAGTATTAAAGAGATTTTCGCGGATTCCTACTCGGATGAAAACCAAAAAATCAAGCTTTTTGATGAGTTTATCAAAGAGTTGGATACGACGACTATAAAGACGATTGATTTTGAAAACTATCTTAAAAACTTTAATTCGTTAGATGCTAGGTTTCACCAAATATCAGTAATAAGCACCGATAATAGAGTAGCCAAAAAGATGCAACCAGCAATTATAAATTCCATTTCTGTCAACGATTACTTTAAGCTTCAAAAGAAGATAAATGACGAAAACTTAAAGCTGCAAGAAGAAATATACAAACAACAACTTGTTGAAATTGATTCTTTACAAAGCCTCTACAGAACTGTTTTGGTTAAAGAAGCGGATAAACCTATGCAGGGAACAAACATTAGTCTAGCGGAAGGAGGTGAGTCCAAAAACAGGGAATTGGCTTTGGTACAAGAGAAAGATGTTCTTAAAGAGAAGCTAGTAGAACTCAATGAAGAAAGGGCGAACAAGTCTACCATAATAAATGTAATCAGCGACTTTCCAACCAGGGGAGTAGAAATGAAAGGTATTTGGAACAGTTATAAATTTAAATTACCCATTCTTCTTCTTGTTGCAATGCTGGCGGTCTTGGGAATTATAAACTTGAACAAGTTCCTAAGAACTTACAAAAAGAACTAGCCATTTAAGGGTAGCGCCGACCAATTTCTGCAATAACTGGAATCTATATAACTTAAATGGTCAGGGTAATTGTAACAGGAGCAGGAGGACAATTGGGACAGACACTACAAGAGTCTTCCCCTAACCTTAAAAATGTTCAGTTCGAGTTCAAGACAGCTAGGGATCTTGATATTACCGATGGCATGGCGGTGTTTGATTTGTTCGAAAGCAATACATACGACTATTGCATTAATTGTGCCGCCTATACCAATGTTGAGCAAGCTGAGAAGACCCCGGAAGCCGCATATAAAGTTAATACTGAAGGCGCCAAAAATTTAGCTATGGCTTGTGCCAAAGGTAAAACCACATTGATCCACATTTCAACGGACTATGTTTTTGACGGAGAAAAGGAAGGTTCTTACACAGTAGAGGATGAACCCAATCCCATCAATGTTTACGGCTTATCCAAACTAAAAGGAGAAGAATATATCCGAGAGACTCTCCCCAAACATTACATTATAAGAACATCATGGCTGTACAGTAAAAAGTACGGGCATAATTTTTATCGTACAATTATGCAACGGGCTACCGAAGGGGTTGATTTGTACATTACGGATGATCAGAGAGGATGCCCTACCAATACCGAAACATTGGGGAAGTTCATCCTTAATCAAAGTATTGAAGGGAACTTGCCATTTGGAACCTATCATTGTACCGATAAGGTTCCGATGACATGGTACTCTTTTGCACAAAAAATCCTCAAAGAGAATGGTTTGAGTGGCAAAGTCAGACTTGAATTGGATAGGAATTATCGTACTTTCGCAAAAAGACCCAAGAACAGTGTTCTAGGTTAAGATTCAAATGGTTTAGATGTAGTAAGGCCACAGATAAACATTCGTAAATTGCTTTGATGAAAAAGTATGCCCAAAAGGACATATTAATTACGGGAGGAGCCGGGTTCATTGGCTCTCATGTGGTTAGAAGGTTTGTTCAAACCTATAAAGAATACCACATCCATAATCTTGACGCCCTTACATATGCGGGCAATCTGGAAAACCTAAGGGATATTGAAACTTCCGAAAACTATTCTTTTGTAAAAGGAGACATTTCGGACGCAGGGTTTATCAATCAACTCTTTCAGGAAAACAGGTTTGATGGGGTAATACATCTGGCGGCTGAGTCGCACGTGGACCGCTCCATCACTGAGCCATTATCATTCGTAAAAACCAATGTGCTGGGTACTGTCAATCTTTTGAATGCTTCATTGGGTTTGGCTACAAAGAATCCTGATTTTAGGTTTTATCATATCAGCACAGATGAAGTATATGGCGCTTTGGGAGAATCAGGACTTTTTACGGAGCATACACCATATAGCCCCAATTCTCCATATTCTGCATCAAAAGCAAGTTCCGACCATTTTGTAAGGGCCTATGGGAAAACCTATGGAATGCCTTTTGTGATTTCCAACTGCTCCAACAATTATGGCCCAAACCATTTTCCGGAAAAACTCATTCCACTTTTCATCAACAATATTATAGACAACAGGGCACTGCCGGTTTATGGCGACGGAAACTACACCCGGGATTGGTTATATGTTAAAGACCATGCAGTGGCCATTGATTTGGTTTTTCATGATGGGCAAAATGGTGAAACCTACAACGTTGGAGGGTTTAATGAATGGAAGAACATTGATTTGGTAAAATTACTTTGCCGGTTGATGGATGAAAAACTTAAGCGACCGCAAGGGGGTTCTGAAAAACTCATCACCTTTGTAAAAGATCGCCCAGGACATGATCTAAGGTATGCCATTGATGCCACCAAGATCAACAAAGAGTTGGGCTGGAAACCGTCTGTAACCTTTGAAGAAGGCCTTGCTTTGACCATAGATTGGTATTTAAACAACCAGGAATGGCTAGATCATGTAACTTCAGGCGATTATAAAACCTATTATGACAAACAATATCAGCAATAAATGGGCATGAAAGGAATTGTTTTGGCAGGTGGAACTGGGAGCAGATTGCACCCTCTGACCCTTTCGGTGAGCAAGCAACTGATGCCCATTTACGATAAGCCCATGATTTATTATCCTTTGTCTACCCTAATGTATTCTGGCATCAGGGAGATACTGATTATTTCCACCCCAAAGGACCTTCCGCTTTTTCAGGAACTGTTGGGAGATGGCAATAAATATGGCTGCTCGTTTTCTTATGCCGTACAGGAAGCCCCAAACGGACTTGCAGAGGCATTTGTCATTGGAGAGCAGTTTATTGGGAACGATAAAGTTGCTTTGATTCTTGGCGATAATATTTTCTACGGCACGGGCCTTTCAAGGCTCCTACAATCCAACAATGACCCAGAAGGAGGTATTATCTATGCGTACCGGGTAAACGATCCCCAACGGTATGGTGTTATTGAGTTTGATGAAGACGGAAAAGCTATTAGTATTGAAGAAAAGCCTAAAACGCCGAAATCCAATTATGCGGTTCCCGGGATTTATTTTTATGATAATGAGGTGGTCTCCATTGCAAGGAATATTAAGCCCAGCGCAAGAGGAGAACTGGAAATCACCGATGTAAACAAAGCGTATCTTAAAAAAGGAAATCTCAATGTAAGCATTTTGGATAGAGGTACAGCTTGGCTCGATACGGGCACCTTTCAGGCATTGATGCAGGCTTCGCAATTTGTTGAGGTCATTGAGGAACGGCAAGGTGCCATAATTGGATCCATTGAAGTGGCGGCGTATGAAATGGGATATATCAACAAAAAGCAGTTTGCAGAATTGGCAGAACCACTAATGAAAAGTGGCTACGGAAAACGATTGTTAGGTATATTGAACAAAGAAGTATGATCAAAGCAACAGAGACTAAACTAAAAGGCTGTTTTGTTTTGGAGCCCACAATCCACGAAGATGAACGTGGCTTTTTTTTTGAAAGTTACAACCACAAAGATTTTTGTGAGGCAATTGGCCAAGAAGTAAACTTTGTGCAAGACAATTTTTCGTTCTCCACCAAAGGGGTGTTAAGGGGGTTGCACTATCAGAAAGGAGAATACGCCCAGGGTAAATTGGTTTCTGTATTGAAAGGAAGAATTCAGGATGTGGTAGTTGATTTGCGTAAAGATTCTCCTACCTTTGCCCAGCATTTATCGATTGAATTAAGCGAAAAGAACAAAAAGCAGATGTTCGTGCCAAAAGGTTTTGCCCATGGCTTTTTAGTGCTTAGCGAAACGGCACATTTATTCTATAAATGTGATAACTATTATAACAAGGAAGCTGAAGAGGGAATTAAGTATGACGACAAACATTTGATGATCGATTGGCAAATGGCGTCGGACCATATATTGCTTTCAGAAAGGGACAAAAGATGGCAGACCACTCTACCAATTTGAAAGAAGAGGAAGTGATGGGGGCGATAGCCCATTCAGTAAAACAAATAAATAATTAACCAAAAAATCCCTGAATTGGCAAAAAAAAGGAATTTAATAGTTTTTGGAACCAGACCTGAAGCCATTAAAATGGCCCCATTGGTGAAGGAGTTTGAGAAACATAGCAACATTTTTGAAACGAAGGTCTGCATTACGGCCCAACATCGTGAAATGCTTGATCAAGTGCTTACTTTTTTTGAGATAAGCCCAGAGTATGACCTAGACCTAATGAAGCCCAATCAAAACTTGTTTTCGCTTACAGCGAACATCATAGAAGGACTAAAGCCTGTACTTGAGGAATTTAAGCCAGACTATGTTTATGTGCATGGGGATACTACAACCACAATGGCCACCAGTATTGCCGCTTTTTATGCAGGAGCAAAAGTCTGCCATGTAGAGGCTGGCCTTAGAACGTTTAACATGCAATCGCCATTTCCTGAAGAAATGAACAGGTGTGTTACAGGGGTTGTCTCCAACATTCACTTTTCCCCAACAGCAACATCCAAGGAAAATTTGCTTTCGGAAAACAAAAAACCGGAATCCATTGTGGTTACTGGAAACACTGTAATAGACGCTTTAAAGTTTAGTGTTGGCAAAGTAACTTCATCATATAAAGACAAAGAGATAGAAGACCTTGAATCCCAAGTAGACTTTAGCAAAAGAATCGTTTTGGTCACGGGACATAGAAGGGAAAATCACGGACAAGGGTTTATCAATATTTGTGAGGCATTAAAACAGTTGACCTTGGATCATTCAGACATACAAATTGTTTACCCCGTTCACTTAAATCCAAATGTCCAAAAACCAGTATATGAAATATTGGAGGGAGTTGAAGCAATCAAGCTGATTACCCCCTTGTCTTACCCTGCATTTGTTTGGTTAATGAACAAATCCTACATGATAATAACGGATAGTGGTGGCGTACAAGAGGAAGCACCAAGTTTGGGGAAACCGGTTTTGGTGATGAGAAATACCACTGAACGGCCAGAGGCAGTTGATGCAGGAACAGTATTGCTCGTTGGAACAGACAAAGAGAAGATTGTCGCTGAAGCAGCTAAGCTTCTTTCAAATAAAGAAGAGTACTTGAAAATGGGCAAGCTTCACAATCCTTATGGAGATGGCAATGCATCGGCACGTATAGTTCAGTTTATAGCTGAAAGAGAACTTTAAACATCATTTACTTTACCGAAATGAAAAGTAGATATCAGAAAGCATTGCTTTTTCTTTTTTTTGTACTAGGCAACCCTCTCTTTGGAATAGCTCAAAAAACATATTACGTATCTACGACAGGAAACAATAAGAACAATGGTACCTCGGAGTCTTCCCCATGGAGAACCATTGCTTATGCAGCTTCATCAAAAAGCCCTGTACGGGCAGGGGACACTGTATACATAAAGGCTGGAAATTATGGAAACGAGAACGTTGTTTTTGAAACAAATGGAACAGCCACAGCTCAGATAACTTTTGAAGGTTATACCTTAACCCCTGGAGACAGTCCTGATCTTAGTTGGGAATATGGAGACCATCTTGACCCAAATGTTATGCCCCTTATTAATGGTGGTGATAGAACTAAAGGAGTGGGCATTAAACTGCACAATAGAAAATATGTTGATTTAAAAAATATCCAAATCACCAATTATGAGATAGGATTGTATGCCTTAAACGCCTATAAGGTTAAAATATATAACATTGTTGCAATGTATTTTGGAGATGTGAATGAAGATTATCATGGAAAAGGCATTGCTTTTGGGTTAAGGCACAAACAGTATATGGGTAGCCATAATACAATAGAAAACTCAGTTGTATATAATGCCTGTGCGGAAGGATTATCCATTTATGGTGATAATCACAAGGTAAATAATTGTAGGATTTATAGTGATGATAATTCTACAGGGCATAAAAGTGCCATGGATTACTATATTCATGTTGGAGGAAATAGCAATATTGTAGAAAACAGTCATGTGGAACGTATTGGGAATCTGAAGCACAATGGTCATGGCATTGATCTTAAACGTGACTGTGAAAACAACATCATTAGAAACTGTGTGGCAAAAAACATGAGAATAAACGGGTATGAATTGAGGCACAGAGGAGTTAAAAATAATCTTATTATAAATTGTAAAGCTATCAACTGTGGCTATTCCATAAGGGATGGGGCCAGTTATAATGTTATAAAAAACTCTATTGCCGAAGGAGCAGATTCTTCAGTTCTTTTCTTTGACACCACCGAGGATGAAGGCGCGCAATATGCTGGAAGATATAACGTTTTTGAAAATTGTATTTTTCGAAACACGAAAGAAAATGTCATAAAGTTTTTTCATTATAACCCGGCCACTATGTCGATAGTGGATAACAACACATTTAAAAATTGTGTGTTTGATGGAGGAGAGTACTTAATCAATGCAGACCGCGAAAATTTTGACAATAAGATGGTAAACTGCATAGTTACAAACGTCAATAACTATTCCCGCAGCACTTTTTTTTCGATAAACCCTCTGGCAGTAGACTTTGACTTTGAAAATACCAATTTTTGGAACAATGGCTTCAAAGCACCTGAGGGCAAGGTTATATATGAATTTGACCCTAAGTTTGTTAATTCAGAAACTGGGGATTATCACTTAATGGAAACGTCACCGTGCATTGGTGTCGGAACCGTCAAAAATGCCCCCCATATGGATTTTGATGGAAATGTCAGAAACAAAAAACATATAGATTTAGGACCCTATATGTTCAAAAAAAATAAAACCCAAGAAAATTAAAATAATGAATAAACCAGAAGTTGTAATGATTGGGTTGGGCTATATAGGCTTACCAACAGCGGCATTGATTGCAAAAAACAACACGTATGTCCACGGGGTGGACATTAACCCAACTGTTGTGGAGACCATTAACGCAGGAAAGATCCATATCGTAGAGCCAGAATTGGATGAGGCAGTTTCCAAAGCAGTTTCCAATGGATTCTTAAAGGCAGCTTTAATGCCAGTTGAAGCCAATACATATATTATTGTAGTTCCAACACCCTTTAAAGATAAAAACGAGCCAGATATCTCATTTGTAAAAGCGGCAACAGAAGCTGTGATGCCATTGTTAAAAGAAGGAGACCTATACATTATTGAATCAACGTCTCCAATAGGGACAACTGAGCGAATGATGTCCCTGATTTTTGAAAATCGACCTGAACTCAAGAACAAAATTCATATCGCATATTGTCCGGAAAGGGTTTTGCCGGGGAACGTGATGTATGAATTGGTGAACAACGATAGGGTAATCGGCGGGATAAACGAAGTATCCACGAAAAAAGCCGTTGAATTCTATGCGCGTTTCATTAAGGGGAAACTCCATAAGACCAATGCAAGAACTGCAGAAATGTGCAAGTTGGTCGAAAACTCTTCCAGAGATGTGCAGATAGCCTTTGCCAATGAACTTTCATTGATTTGCGATAAGGCTGAAATAGATGTGTGGGAGCTGATAGAACTGGCCAATAAACACCCACGGGTAAACATATTAAGCCCAGGGTGTGGCGTAGGAGGTCATTGTATAGCAGTAGACCCCTATTTCATAGTTGCGGACTATCCCATGGAATCCAAGATTATAGGAACAGCCCGGGAAATTAACAACTACAAATCTTTTTGGTGTGCGGAAAAAATAAAGAACGCGAAGCTTGAGTTTCAATTGAAACATGGACGTAAACCAAGTATTGCCTTGATGGGGTTGGCTTTTAAACCCAACATTGATGATTTAAGGGAATCACCTGCAAAATATATAGCGCAAAAAGTCTTACAAGATGCAAACGATGAGGAATATTACATTGTTGAACCTAATATTTCCTCCCATAAAGTCTTTAAGCTCACAGATTATAAAGAAGCTGCGGAAAGGGCAGATGTCATAGTCTTTTTGGTTGCGCATAAACAATTTGAAAGTTTGGAAATAAAACCGGAAAAGATGATTTTGGATTTTTGTGGGATACAAAGTAAAATTTCCTAAATCAATGAAGAGTTTAATCAGAAAAATAGTTGGGGAAAGAGCATTTAATTTTTTAGTTCTCAGATATAGGTATTTAAGGAATTTCTTTGCGCTACTAAACAATTTCCTATATGACTTGAAGATGTTTTACAGACACTCCAATGTATTCAGGGTTAATTCATTTGAAAAAATAGAAGCAAAGATTATTCTAAATTATCATGGTATTGAGAAAGGGTTTGTGCATGATCAGATACGACCACGGTTTGCAATAAAGAGAGTTAAAAATCTCATTGCAGAGCTAAACCTTATAGAAAAAGAATACTGTCACAACTCCCAGACCCTAATCGCTCAAAAAGTGTTAATTGATTACTATGAATACCACCATCAATTGAACATTTCTATAAGCGACTATTTCCCTGAAAAAATATATAAAGGTTTCAAGTCTAAATCCAATACAAAGGAAAAATCATTTGTTGTAAAAAATAGGGTCGAGTATTTTTCGGACATTAACAAGTCTTTCGATTTGTTTTCCGATTCCAGAAAAAGCATTAGGTCATTTACAAGTGAAAAGATTACCCAAGAAACCATAGAAGAAGTAGTTAGTTTGGCTTCCAATGCGCCATCAGTATGTAACAGGCAACCTTCAAAAGCATACTTTATAAACAACAAAAAACTGGTCAATCAAGTTCTGGATATTCAAGGTGGTTTGACCGGGTTTCAAAATGAAATTAACCAGATTTTAGTGGTAACTGTAGACAGAAACTATTTCTATACCATTGGTGAAAGAAATCAGTTTTATATCGATGGAGGCATATATCTTTTAAATGTAATGTATGCACTGCATTTTAAGAAGATTGGTTGTTGCCCAGCCAATTGGGGCAAAACATACGATGTGGATAAAAAAGCCCAAAGAATTTTAAAGCTAAAAGAGTCCGAAAAGATTATATGTGTTTTGGCCATTGGTTATATACAAGATGAAATTAAATACACATTATCCAAAAGAAGACCATTGGAAGAAATGCTAAGGGTATTAGAATAAAACAACAAAGTAAATATGATCCCTTGGAAACCTATTGTAATCAATATACATTATGCTTTTGAGGTAAGCCCATGAGTTCATCCAAGCTAATTTTAAAAAACACTTCTTTTTTATACCTAAAAATGGTTATTACAATGGCACTGTCATTGATCATAACTAGAATACTATTGATTGAACTAGGTGTAATAGACTACGGAATTTTCAATCTTATCATGGGTGTTATTGGGCTTTTGGCTTTTTTAAATTCAGCCATGGCCGTCTCAACACAGCGGTTTTTATCTTTTTTTATTGGAGCAAACCAGCAATCCAAGCTAAGAAGTGTTTTTTACTCCAGCATTTGTTTACATCTAGGTCTTGCCTTGATTGTATTCTTAGGATTGGAGATAGCAGGGCTTTATTTATTCGATGGATTTTTATCGATTCCACCTGATAGGGTTTCTGCGGCCAAATTTACATTTCAATGTTTAGTGGGAACATCCTTTGTTACCATAATTTTTGTTCCTTTTGATGCTTCGATTATATCTAATGAAAAGTTGTTGTTCGAGTCTGTCATTAGTACATTTGAAGTAATTCTAAAGCTGGGTTCGGCCATATGGATTTCAACCGGGGTAGAGAACAAGCTAGAGATGTATTCTCTGTCCATCTTATTCATAACCTTGACGGTCCGATTGATCAAAGGACTCTATTGCTTCAAAAAATTCGATGAATGCCGTTCTTTTTCAATAAAGTTATTTGACTTTGGCCTATTTAAGGAAATGTCTTCCTTTGCAGGATGGAACTCTTTTGGGGCTTTATGTGGGGTGGCTAAAAATCAAGGACTATCGGTTATCATGAACCTGTTTTTTGGAACCATAGTAAACGCTGCGTTTGGAATAGCTGCCCAAGTCGGAAGTCAAATATTTAGTTTTTCATCCAATATGCTCAAGGCCGTAAACCCTCAAATAATGAAAAATGAGGGTCAGGGAGAAAGAAAGTCTATGATCAATTTATCTTTAAGGGCAACTAAGTTTAGCTTTTTTCTTTTGTCTTTTTTACTTATTCCCTTTGCTTTAAACGTTGTCTTTATCTTTAGGGTCTGGCTAAAGGAAATTCCAGAGAACACGATAATTTTTTCTTTATTGTATTTGGCAGGAACGCTGGTAAACCAACTAACAATAGGCCTACAGACAGCCATTCAGTCAGGGGGGAACATTAAATTATATCAATCTATAGTCGGGAGTATTTTACTTTTCAACCTACCAATTGCTTATTTTATATACCATCTAGGATATCCTGCATATTATGGGTTGATTTCATTTATTTTCATTGAACTCTTAGCCTGTGTTTTTAGAGTAATCATCTCTAGAAAAATATTGGGAATGTCCATAAAACTTTATTTTCAAAATGTTATTTTCAAAATTATACCTCCTTTTGCCATAACCTTGTCCATATGTCTTATACCGGCATATTTTTTACCTGACAACGTTGTT